>NZ_CP058985.1:0-1592500 GCF_019278505.1 Polaribacter sp. AHE13PA
GCGTTGCCTGTTTTTAATGATTCGGAATTAAATCCATCTTTAAAAATAATCAAAAATAAAAAAATAAGTATTGTTTTAGACGGAATTGCTGCATTTGAAACAACACCGTTTTCTATTGATTTTTTAAATGAAATAGACATTTCTAATACCATTTATCTGCTGATTGATGAATCTCATAGTTTGGGTGTTTTAGGAGAAAATGGAAATGGAATTTCTAATTTAGTGCCAAAAAGAAAAAATATAAAAGTGATTATTAGTTCTTCTTTAGGAAAATCTTTTGGTGTTAATGGAGGTATAATTGCAGGAGATTTAAGTTTTATCAATCTTATCAAAAAAGACAAGCTTTTTATTGGGTGTGCAGGTATGAGTCCTGCTTTTTTAGAGGTTTTTATAAATGCACAAGAAATTTATAAAAAGCAATTAGTAAAACTGAAAAGTAATATGGAGTATGTGTATGATCAGTTAAAAGATAATAAAGCCGTTACTATTGATAAAACGTATCCTGTTTTCTTTCACTCTGATGAAAAAATAGAACAAATTTTGTTAGATGAAAATATCTTGATTACCTCTTTTTATTACGCAACAAGTGCTAAAAAGTTTAATAGAATTGTTTTAAATGCGAATCATACTAAAGTGCAATTAGATGTTTTAATCGACTCAATTAATAACTAATATAAATTTTACAAATGAAAAAAATATACCTTTTACTACTATTAATTAGTGCTGTTGCTTGTAAAGAAGACCTAAAAATTATAGATAAACCTATAGATTTTGGAGAGTTAAGGGAACAATTAACGTTAGAATATTTAGAATCTCATTATGGTATTGTTCAAGATTCTCCAATAATTACTCCTAAGATGGTAGTAATACATTGGACTGCGATACCAACATTAGAAAAGTCTTTTGGAGCATTTGTAAATACAAAAATAGGAAGTCACAGAACAAAAATTAATACTGCTAGTCAGTTAAATGTTTCTTCTCAGTTTTTAGTTGATTTAGACGGTACAATTTATAGATTAATGCCAGAAAATTTTATGGCAAGGCATGTAATTGGTTTAAATCATTGTGCTATTGGAATAGAAAATGTTGGTGGTACAGAATATACACCTTTAACCGAAAAACAATTGGAAGCGAATATCTGGCTTGTTACTTATTTAAAAAATAAATACGAGATAGATTACGTAATTGGTCATTATGAATATACTAATTTTGAAAATCATGATTTATGGTTAGAAAAAGACAATGGCTATAGAACATTAAAAACAGATCCAGGAAAAGACTTTTTAATGAAAATTAAAAGTGCTACTAAAGAATTAGGATTTAAAGAAGTTCCTGTGAAAGAATAATATTTTTAAAAAAAAATATAGAATAAAAAAAGCATCAGAAATTATTTCTGATGCTTTTCTTTTGATCTAATAAATTATAGTTGATTATTCAGCTACATTCCACCAAAGAGGTGTTGTTAATCTAACATTTGCAGTATTATCTGGCATGTTTTCGTAATTTCTATCTTCTTCATTGTATTCATATACCATTGCCTGAATCCAATCATTTTCTCCAGGGAAAATAGCTAAATTTACATTTATTGGTCTTTCTAAACCAGGATAAATTGTATTGCTATAATCCATTCTTCTCATGTCTACCCAAGTCTCAGGGTCAAAAAGTAATGTAATGTATTTCTGAATCATAATATGAGATAATGTAATACCAGCTTCTCCTACTTCTGCATCCATTTTAGCTAAATAAGCTGCTGTTTCAGTTCCTGTTGCTTCCGCTTTTTCAAAATCTGCCTGAATTCCTGCTTTTAAAGCAGTATAAGCACCAGAGTTATCTCCTTTTCTTAATCTAGCTTCTGCTTCTATGTATTTTACCTCGCTATATGTCATTAAGTAAGTTGGAGCAGTAGGGCTGGTGTAAAAACCACCATTTCCAACAGAATAATTATCACCACCATCTGTATTATTAGGTAAAGGACCTTCTCCTGTTCTAACACCTTGGTATCCGCCATTTACTGCTTCTGGTACAATAATTTTAAGACGAGGATCCTCATAAGGAGTATCTAAGTCTAATGAGTTTTTTAATAATTCTACAAAAAAGTGAGAAAAATAATCTACTCTAGAGCTTCCGTAACCTCCTGTTGCATAAGGTTGGCGATCATTTTCTGCTTCTCCACCACCATAAGATCTAAATGCATTGTCTGCATTAGATTGTAAAGCTTTAGAACATGCTTCTATAATTGCATCTGCATCGTAAGCCATATCACCAGAACTTTTCTTAGATAAATGGTTTAAATAACGAGCCTTTAAAGCATAAGCTAATCTTGTCCATTGTTCTTTATTTCCATTATAAAAAACATCACCTCCGTTAGCATTTAATTCAATGTTACTTGGTTGGTTAATTTGTGCAATTGCTTCATCTAACATTTCTATGATTCCTTGATACACTGCTTTTTGAGTTTCAAATTCCGGAGTTAAGTTTAAAGAAGATACTCCATCATAAGTTTCTGTAAAAACAATGTCACCATATTGATCTGTTGTTGTACCAAAACCATACGCTCGTAAGATTTTACCTACTGCTATAAAGTTTGGAGAGTTATGTTTTTCTCCTAAAACAATTAAATCTGCAGTGTTAGGTAAGGAATACACGTATGCATTTTGCCATAAAAAATAGCTACCTGTAGTTAAAAAGCTACTCCAAGTTTCTGAATAATAGTTGGCAACATTTTGCGCTCCATGTTGTGTAATTCCCAATACCTCTCTACTACCTCTATAGATAACACCTGTAAACATGTTTTCTATGGCACCTTTTATACGGTATTGAGGTTCTAATGATTGTGTTGTTGGTGCAGTTACAGAACTATTTACATCGAAATAATCTTCTGAACATGATAAAAACACGATACTAACTAATAGTATAAAAGTTGTATATTTTAAATATTTCATTTTTTATATTTTAAAAAGTTAATTTAAGACCAAGATCAAAACCTTTAGTATTTGGGGTACCAAGATTATCTACTCCAACAGAACCTGCTCCTGGAACTCCTCCTCCAAATGCATTTATTTCTGGATCTACACCACTATAATTAGTAATTGTTAAAAGGTTTCTACCTGTTAAAGAAAACTCTAAATTAGAGATTGGCAAACGGTCTAATAATTTTTTACTTAACTTATAATTTAAACTAACATATCTTAAACGTGTATAAGAACCATCTTCAACAAAGTTTTCTGAGTTTAAAGCATAATAATTTTGATAGTATTCTTGGTTCTTTGTTACTGAAATATCATTTGCAGTTCCATCTGCTTTTATACCAGGAATAATTGTTGTAGTACCTCTATCTAAAGTAGATGTTCCTACACCATAATAAGCCAATGCAGATGCAGTAGCATTGTACACAGTATTACCTTCTACTATGTCTAATAAAAATGATAAACCAAAGTTTTTATATCTTAAAGTACTTGAAATACCTAATGTAAAATCTGGTTGTCTATCAACATCAGCATAAGTTTCATCTGTTAATGTTGGGTATCCGTCGGTTCCTATTAAAACTTCTCCATTTTCATTTTTAATAGCTCTTTTACCCCTAAGTGAAAATAATGAAGCATCTAAAACACCTGCTCCTGCAGCAGAGTTTAAAAAAGTCCAAGAATCAGATAAATACACCTCATTTAGTTCTCCTGGTAAGTCAATAACTGTGGTTACATTGCTTCCAAAGTTAAAATTCATATCCCATTGAAATTCAGATGTGTTTGGCATTAATTTAACAGATAATAATGCTTCTATACCTTTGTTTTCTATTTCTCCACCATTTAAGGTTGCGTAAAAAGTACCTGCTGTTGGAGGAACACGTATATCTGATAATATTTGATTATCTGAAATACTCTTATAATACGTTGCATTAAAACTTAACCTATTGTTTAAGAAGCTAGAATCGAAACCAAACTCCCAACTATTGGTAAATTCTGGTTCTAAAGCTGCGTTACCAACATCTACTCCGTTGTATGCATAACCTGTACTACCAAGTCCATTAATTTGAGTTACCAAGTAACTTTCTAATTGACCAATTGGTGCATCTTTACCTACTTGAGCCCAAGTACTTCTTAATTTTAAATAATTTAATCCATTACCTTCAGATTTAATATCAAATAAATCTGTAAGAACAGCAGATCCTCCTACGGAAGGGTAAAAGAAAGATCTACTCTTTGACGGTAGTGTAGAAGACCAGTCATTTCTACCAGTAACATTTAAAAATAATGCATCTTTATATCCTAATTTTATTTCTCCGAAAACACCCACATTTCTTTTTCTAGCAATACGCTCTAATATGGTTTGATTTTCTGTTGAAACATTACTGATATTATAAATACCTGGAGCTAAAAAACCATTACCAGTTAAGTAGTCTGTTTTTACATTACTATCTTCTATAGTATTACCGGCTAATAAGTTCAATTCAAATTTTTCTGATAATTTTTTAGTATAAGTAGCTATAAAATTTGAAGTGTATTTTTTATACAATCTTTCGTATTGAGAGATATAACCTTCATCTCTAGATTCGTTTAAAGAACCATTTGCGGTTATTCTTCTACTATGTTGATCGTAAATATCTGCACCAAACTTATAGGATAGATTTAAATTTTCATTAATAGCATAATCTAATCCAATAGAACCAATAAATCTATTTAATTCATTTGTATTAGGGCTGTTATCTAAACTCCAATAAACATTGTCAGTTTGTTGACCTGTATAAAAACCCTTTTGAGCTCCGTCTAGATCTGTATAATCATTAATATTTACATTAGAAGGATAATTTAATAAACTAGTAATACTACCACCAGTTGCATTTCCTTGTAGGGTACTTTTAATATTTGTTCTAACGTAATTACCTAAAACAGATAAAGTAAGTTTTTCTGAAATTTTCGAATTTTGATTAATTCTAAAAGTAGTTTTATTGTAAGAAGTAGATGGTATAATTCCTTGATTATCTAAATTCCCTATAGAAAAATACGTATTTCCTTTAGCATTACCACCTGTATAACTTGCAAAGTAGTTTTGCGAAATTCCCGTTTTATAAAAGTCTTTTATATGGTTATATGTTTTTGTACCAGGCGATATTGCTTCTCCCCAAGAAAGTGGACTTTCTAAATTATAATTAATACTTCCATCGGTTTGAACAATTTGTTCACCTTGACCATACATTTGTTGAATGTCTGGGGTTCCCATAACATTGTCTACAGAAAGAGATGAAGAAAGAAAAACTTTACTCATACCTTCTTTTCCTCTTTTGGTAGTAATAATAACAGCTCCTTCTGCGGCTTGTATACCATATAAAGCAGCAGCGGCAGGCCCTTTAAGAACCGTAATGCTTTCAATATCTTCTGGGTTTAAATCAGATGCTCTATTTGTACTTGCAACTTCAGAACTAGAATCGGTAGAATTGTCTATCGGTAATCCATCAACAATCATTAGTGGTTGGTTATTTCCTGTTATAGAAGTACCTCCACGAATCATAATTACAGCAGAAGACCCAGGTGCACCACCAGAACTAGTAACTGTAACACCAGAAACTTTTCCTTGTAAAGAGTTTACCATATTACTTTGGTTTCCTTCTAAAAGTTCTTCAGATTTTAATGCTTGCGCGGCAAAACCTAAAGATTTTTTTTGTCTTTTAACACCGAAAGAAGTTACTACTACCTCATTTAATATATTAGTGTCTTCTTCTAATACAACGTTTAATGTAGCAGAGTTTACTTGAACTTCTTTTCTTTTAAAACCTAAAGAAGTAAAAACAATTGTTTCTCCTTTTTTTGCTGTAATAGAATACATTCCATTAAAATCGGTACTTGTACCTATTTTAGTGCCTTTAATTAACACACTTACTCCTGGTAATTCTCCCGTGTTATCTGTTACTTTTCCTTTGACATTAATTTCTTGAGATTGAATATTTAATGTAACCATAAAGATAAGTGAAACTGTAAAAAAAAGTTTTTTTATCATAAAAATGTTTTGTTGGTTAATATTTTGATAAAATTAGCTAAAAAAAAGATAATTCTCTTAAAAAAATTAATAAAACAGCAAGAAAAAACAAAAAACAGCATTAAGTGTGCAAAAAATCATAAAAAATTGAGAATCTTCTAAAAAGACACCTAAAATTAAGTGTTATTAAAAATTGCATAAAGACTGTACTTCTTAAAATAAATATTCTATTTATTTTAACCATTAACTACTATGTGTTTTCTTATTTTTGTAAGAATAAGCACAAATTACTATTTCAACTTTTAAAAATCTATACTAAAATCATTTAATATGACTACAAATATTGTAAGAACTACCTGGAAAGAAAACATGCAATTTGAATCTGATAATCCGAGTGGGTTAAATTTAACAATGGATGCTGGCGAAGAAAGTGGAGGAGAGGGAAAAGGGTACAGACCGAAAGCCTTAATGTTAGCCTCTTTAGCTGGTTGTTCTGGTTTAGATGTAGTTTCATTATTAACAAAAATGCGTGCAGAAGTTGCAGATTTTAAAATTGATATAACAGCAGAGTTAACAGATGAGCATCCAAAGTTTTATAATAAAGTAAAAGTAGATTATCATTTTACTGATACAGATTTAAAGCCAGAAAAAATTCAGAAAGCAGTAAACTTATCGGTAACAAAATATTGTGGTGTTATGGAGATGTTTCGTCAATTTGCTGAGGTGGAAATTGAAATTCATTTACATAAAATTGAGAACTAAGCGATAAATTAGCTATGAGATGGACGTTAAAACCAAAAGCGGATAAAGAAAAGGTAGAAAAATTAGCAAAAGAGTTGCAGGTAGATAAAACTATAGCTGAAATTCTATGTCAAAGAAATATTGAAACTTTTGAGGATGCTAAAAATTATTTTCGTCCAAGTTTAGATGAAATTCATGATCCTTTTTTAATGAAAGACATGGATCTCGCAGTTGATAGAATTGAAAAAGCAATTGCTAATAATGAAAATATTTTAGTTTTTGGTGATTATGATGTAGACGGAACTACAGCAGTTTCTTTGGTTGCATCTTATTTAAAAACGATTCATCCAAATATTGCCACTTATATACCTGATAGATATGCCGAAGGTTATGGCGTTTCCTATATGGGAATTGATTTTGCGCATGACAATGATTTTTCTTTAATTATTGCCTTAGATTGCGGAATAAAAGCTATTGATAAAGTTGCCTACGCAACCGAAAAAAATGTAGATTTTATTATTTGCGATCACCATAAACCTGGAGATGAAATTCCGAAAGCAGTAGCTGTTTTAAATGCAAAAAGAGAAGATTGTACCTATCCTTTCGATGAGCTTTGCGGGTGTGGAGTTGGGTTTAAATTGATTCAGGCTTTGGGTAGTTCTAGAGATCAAACCATAGAAGATTTTATTCCGTACTTAGATTTGGTTGCTACGGCAATTGCTGCAGATATTGTACCTATGAATGGCGAAAATAGAGTTTTGGCGTATCATGGTTTACATGTAATTAATCAAAGTCCGAGAAACGGAATAAAGGCAATTATTCATCAAACGAAAAAAACAGAACTTACCATTACCGATGTTGTATTTACTATTGCACCAAGAATAAATGCTGCAGGTAGAATGAAACATGGTAATTATGCAGTGGAATTATTAACGGAAATGGATTTTGACTCGGCAGTGGAGTTTGCTGCTGCTATAGAAATTTTTAATGCTGATAGAAAAGATTTAGATAAGAAAATTACAGATCAAGCTTTAATACAGATTATTGATAATGAAGAAGAAGACCGTTTTACATCGGTAGTTTGTCAAGAAGATTGGCATAAAGGTGTTATTGGTATTGTTGCTTCTCGTTTAATAGAAAAGTATTACAGACCCACCTTAGTTTTTACCAAAAGTGGTGATAAATTAGCGGCTTCCGCACGTTCTGTAAAAGGTTTTGATGTTTATAATGCATTGCATGCTTGTGAAGAGTTTATAGAACAATTTGGGGGACATAAATATGCAGCGGGTTTAACTTTAGCACCAGAAAACTACGAGAATTTTAAAAATAAGTTTGAAGAAGTTGTAAAAGCTACAATTGATAAAGAGTTGTTAACTCCTGAGATTTCTATAGATGCAGAAATAGATTTGTTAGAAATTACACCTAAGTTTTTTAGAATCATTCAGCAAATGGCACCTTTTGGTCCTATGAATATGCGACCGACTTTTAAAACAAGTTGCGTAAGAGATAATGGTTACGGAAAACAGGTTGGTGCAGATAAAACGCATTTAAAACTCAATGTTTTTCAAGGTGATAATAAAAGAACTTTTAATTCCATTGGTTTTGGTTTGGGTGATAAAATGGAATTTGTTCAGAATGATTTTGATATTGTCTACGGTTTAGATGAAAACATATGGAATGGTAATAAATCGATTCAATTGTTATTGAAAGACTTGAAGTAGAAATAAATGTCATTCCGATAGAGAGATGTAGGAACGATGAGGGATCTAAAGTTTCTATATAAATATTCATTTTAATAAAAAACCCACTCCTAAATTAGAAGTGGGAAAATTGCTATGAAAAAGAAAATGATAAGAAAGTATCTTACCATAATCATTAAGACGATTCTTTTTATTAAAACTTACACTTTATTTTAAAATAATTGAAATTAATTTTCCATAGACATCAAAACCATCCTCAATTCCATAAAAGAAAAAGATTTGTCTACTTTTTCTTTTAGGTCTGTTAAGCTTTTAAACTCGGTGTCTTCTATGGCATTTACCATTTTCTTGTATTTCTTAATATCTATCAATTCTAAAATATCAATATCACCAGAGGGAATATAACTCGCCAAATGGCTTTCTACAGTTCCAGAAGTTAGACTTCTTTCTTTAGCAATATCTTTTATTGAAAGCCCAGATTTAAACAACTCAAAAGTAATTTGTTTGGTAGGTTTCTTATCTTCTTTTTTTTGTTCGTTTAATTTATTGATTCCGTTTTTTCTACAATAATCTTCTATGGCTTCTAAAATTTGTTCACCATATTTTTTTACACGAGTTTTTCCCATTCCAACAGTGCTTAGCAAAGCTTTTTCTGTTCTTGGTAAGTCATCGCACATGGCGTATAAAGTTTCTTGTGTAAATATTTGAAAATGTGGAATTCCTAGATCTTTTGAAATTTCATCTCTTAATTCACGTAATTTTAAGGCTAAAACAGGGTCGCGTTTAGAGGCTACTGATTTCTTTTTAACGGGTGATGATTTTTGTAAAACGGCATTTGCTCTTACTTTTAAATAGTCTTGTACTTTAAAACCATTATTTATTTTTTGAAGCGCAAACAATTTTTCTAATAGCTTTTCTTGTAAGCTGTCAAATTGTTTGGTAAAATCACTTTTTACTGTTTTATTATCTGTTGAAAACTGAATTGCATTTAAAGGTTTTAGAATATTTCCTTTTGTTTGTGTTACAAAATAATCAACGGCTTTGGTAAAGCGTTCTTGAATTTGAGAACTATTTTCTGGTAGTATATTGTCTTCACAAATTTGGGCTAATTGATTTTTAAATCCGTTAGAAACTTTCATTAAAGCTACAACACCATCATCTTTTATAGTTTGTAAATGATCTATAACATCTCCTTTGATACTTGTGTGATTCTTGTAAAAAATATCAATTAATCTAGAAACGGGATATAAAAATGGCTGGTAATCGAATAACTCAGAAATTAAATTCAGCTGAAAGTGTTTTTCAGATTCGTTCAAAACACGTTCATCTGGATGATTTTCTTCTACACTTTCATTAAAAATACTAACCGTTCTGTCATTAATAATTGCACTGCTGGTAATTGGTGTTTTTAAAACCAAACCTTCTAAAGAAGTACATCTACTTAAGGCAACATACGTTTGTCCGTGTGCAAAAGAAGCTTCTGCATCTATAATGGCTTTTTCGAAGGTTAAACCCTGACTTTTATGAATGGTAATTGCCCAAGCCAATCGCAAAGGAATTTGAGAAAAAGAACCAATTACATCTTCTTTAATTTCTTTAGTTTCGTCGTTTATAGAATAATTTACATTATCCCAAGTTTCTCTTTCCGTAACAATCTCATCAATTTCATTGGGACATTGTACCGTTACATTTTGTAACGAAATATCGGTTATAATTCCTATTTTTCCGTTGTAATACCTTTTTTCTGGTGATGAATCATTTTTGATAAACATTACCTGTGCTCCCATTTTTAGTTCTAACTTTTCATCATTAGGGAAAGCATTATCATTGAATTTACCAGAAACATCAGCTTTAAAAAAGTAACTTTTGGTATTGAGTTTATTTAATTCTGAACTGTTAATTAAATTGGCTCTATTGTTATGTGTTGTTAAGGTAATGTAACCGTCATCTTTAGTAGGAGAGAAGGTAGGGTCGTAATTTCTATTTAAAATTTCAGCAGATTTTTCTGATAAAGTATCGGTTCTAATTTCATTTAAGATGGTAATAAAATCTTCATTTTTCTGACGGTAAATATGTTTTAATTCTATGGAAACAACATCGGCTTCTTGATACGCTTTAGAGCTAAAAAAGTAAACGGTATTGTAATGTTGCTGCAATAAACTCCATTCATTTGGCCTTACAACGGGTGCTAATTGTTGTAAATCTCCAATCATTAAAACTTGTGCACCTCCAAAAACTTTGTTTCTGTTTTTATAACGACGCATTACTTGATCTATTCCGTCTAGCAAATCGGCACGAACCATAGAAATCTCATCAATAATTATTAAATCTAACGATTTGATGATATCTATTTTAGTTTTAGAAAACTTACGTTGCTGGTTTGTATTTGCAATCTGATCTGGTAAGATAGGACCAAAAGGCATTTGAAAAAAAGAATGAATCGTTACTCCTTTTGCATTAATTGCTGCAACACCAGTTGGTGCAACAATAACCATTCTTTTTAAAGATTCCTTTTTAATTTGATGTAAAAAAGTAGTTTTTCCTGTACCTGCTTTTCCGGTGATAAAAAGATTTCTATCTGTTTTATCTATAAATTGTAAGGCAAGTTCTAATTCAGGATTTTTTAACATTTTTACTTTTTTTTGCAAGGTAATAAATAGCCGTTAAAACAAATTAAACGATTTCAATTTATTTGTATGAACTAAGTAGATTTTATAGGTTGTTCTTTTTTTAAAGAAGTTTTTTAATAATATTAAAATATTTAAAAGGGATGTATTTTAAAGGTAAATCTATCCATGTTGGGTTAGTAACAACGGCTCTTTTATGGCTAAAAGCAAAAAAACTATTTTGTCCGTGATAATTTCCTAATCCACTATTTCCTACACCTCCAAAAGGTAAATTGTGGTTGCTTACATGCATTAACGTATCATTAATACAAGCTCCACCAGATGAGGTTTTTGCTAAAATATCTTTCGCATTTTTATTTTTTCCAAAATAATAGAAAGCCAAAGGTTTTTCATTTTTATTGATGTAATCTATAGTTTCATCAATATGATTAAAACTCATTACAGGTAATATTGGTCCGAATATTTCTGATTGCATGATTTTAAAATCTGCCTGAACATTATCTATAATAGTAGGTGCAATAAACTTCTCTTTCATATCGATTTCTCCACCTGTATGTATTGTTCCTTCGTTTAATAAACCACTTAATCGCTTTACTGCATCTTCATTTACAATACGTGGATAAAAACGACTTTGTTTAATATCATCACCGTACATCAACTTGATGTTTTCTGCAATTTTGTCTAATAATTCAGTTTTAATAGATTCATGGGCAAAAAGATAATCTGGAGCAATACATGTTTGTCCGGCATTAATTAATTTACCCCAAATAATACGCTTTGCAGCAATATCAATATTGGCATCTGCATCTACAATACACGGACTTTTTCCGCCTAATTCTAAAACTACAGGTGTTAGATTTTCTGCAGCAGCTTTCATAACTACTTTACCAACTTTAGGACTTCCTGTAAAGAAAATGATATCGAAACGTTGTGCAAATAATATGGTGTTGGTTTCTCTTCCGCCATGCACAACACTTATATAATTAGAATCAAAATTTTCTAAAATCATTTCTTCCATTACTTTAGCAACAGTTGGTGTGTCTGGAGATGGTTTTAATACGCTACAGCAACCTGCCGAAATTGCGCCAACTAAAGTATTTATAAGTAGTTGAAAAGGATAATTCCAAGGAGCAACAATTAATGCTGTACCTAATGGTTCGTAAATAATTTTACTAGAAGCAGGAATTAAATGAAGTGGAGAAGTAACTCTTTTGGGAGCTGCCCATTTTTTTATATGTTTAATATGGTTGTCAATTTCACCGATAACAATACTTATTTCTGTTAAATATGCTTCTTCTGGTGATTTGTGTAAATCTTGCCACAAAGCAGTTTCAATTTTTTGTTGATATTGAAGAATGGCTTTTTTTAACGTTTTTAATTGTGTTAATCGAAAGCTAATATCTTTTGTTTTATGTGTGTCAAAAAATGACTTGTGTGCTGCTATGTTTTTTAGAATTATTTCTTTTGATGTTTCTTTCATGGTAATATATCTAATTACTGTTTGTTGAAATATTTAAGAATTGTAAAAGCATTCTTTATCACTAAATTTAATAGAAATTAGTGGATTAGGACTTTTAAATGCTACTATTATTTTTGTCGTGATGTAATTTTATTTATTACAGCAAAAATTGAGTTATACTATTTAAACTTTATAAGATGAAAAACTATAGATTCCTAGTTGTTACTAAATCTCTCTGTATGAAATATTGTCATTATATAAGAATTTTCAAGTAAGTCTAGCCCTGATTGAGCGGTCTGTTTGAGCTCTTTTTGGAAGAATGACAAAAAAGCGAGTAGCGAAAGCAGGAAATAGCTTCAAATAAAAAACCTTTCTGATTTCTCAAAAAGGTTTTCAATATCTAAAAAGCCAAATTACTCGACTTTATTTTATCTTGTTTCAAAAAGAAACTACATTTCTAATGCTTTTGCTGGATTGTTGTCCATTAATAACTCAACTGGGTTTTCTAAAGCTTCTTTAACAGCCACTAAGAAACCAACAGATTCTCTACCATCTACAATTCTATGATCGTAAGATAAAGCAACGTACATAATTGGCTGAATTACAATTCCGCCATTAACTGCCATTGGTCTGTTTACAATGTTGTGCATTCCTAAAATTCCACTCTGAGGAGGATTTAAAATAGGAGTAGATAGCATAGAACCAAATACACCACCATTGGTAATTGTAAAAGTTCCACCAGTCATTTCATCAATAGTAATTTGACCGTCTCTAGCTCTAATTGCCAAACGTTTTACTTCAGATTCTACACCTCTAAAAGATAAATTTTCTGCATTTCTAATTACAGGAACCATTAAACCTTTTGGTCCAGAAACTGCTATTGAAATATCTTGAAAATCATTTTTAATTTGGTAATCTCCATCAATCATAGAGTTTACATCTGGAAATAATTTTAAAGCTCTAACAACCGCTAAAGTAAAGAAAGACATAAAGCCTAATCCTACGCCGTGTCTCGCTTTAAAAGCTTCTTTATATTCTGTTCGTAAGTCAAAAATTGGTTGCATGTTTACTTCGTTAAAAGTAGTTAACATAGCCGTTTCGCTTTTTACAGCTACTAAACGTTCTGCAACTTTTCTACGTAACATAGACATTTTCTTGCGTTCTGTACCTCTAGAACCACTTGCTGGTTGCGTTCCCATAGAAGGTACTGCTTTTACAGCATCGTCTTTGGTAATTCTACCGTCTTTTCCACTACCTTTTACAGCAGAAGGAGCAATTCCTTTTTCTGCTAAAACTTTTTTAGCTGCAGGAGAAGCTGTTCCGGTTGCGTAAGTAGCAGCTTTAGGAGCTTCTTTTACTTCAACTTTCTTTTCTTCTTTAGGCGCTTCTGTTTTTGCAGGAGCATCACCTTCTGGTTTTGCCGCGCTTGTATCAATTAAACAAACTACTGCACCAACAGCAACTGCATCACCTTCTTCTGCTTTTAAAGTGATAATTCCGCTTTCTTCAGCAGGCAATTCTAAGGTTGCTTTGTCAGAATCTACTTCTGCAATTGGTTGATCTTTTTCAACATAATCACCATCTTCAACTAACCAAGTTGCAATTTCTACTTCTGTAATTGATTCTCCTGGAGAAGGAACTTTCATTTCTAAAACACTCATGCTTTCTTAATTTATTAATACCAAAATTAATACGGTACTCTATTTAATTATTTTATATTTTCTTTTAACTATTTTGGCGTTTTAACAGGCTTTCCATTATATCTTTTTTACTTCTGTTCTCGATACAAATTTGCAAAAGAGCAAATTGACTCGAACTGACAGTAAAAAAGGATGTCATTTCAATCCTTAACGCGACTTACTCTGTATCAAAAACACTGTCTATAACAGCTTTATGACGTTTTTTAAATCTTGTACTAGAACCAGCTGCAGGTACTGCGTAGTATTTACGAGAACGAACTGTTAGTTTAACTAACTCCATGCGTTCTAACATATAACTCCATGCTCCCATGTTTCTTGGTTCTTCTTGTGCCCAAATGTATTCTTCTACATTAGGATATCTATCTATTACTTTCTGTATTTTTTCTAAATGTAAAGGGAATAATTGCTCTATTCTTACCAAAGCAATATCATCTCTTTTTAAATTTTCTCTTTCTTCAAGTAAATCATAATAGAATTTACCCATACAGAAAACTATTTTCTTTACTTTTTTAGGTGCTAGTGTGTCGTCTATAACTTCTTGAAATTCACTAGTAGCTAAATCTTGAATCGTATTAACTGCTTTCGGATGACGTAATAAACTTTTAGGTGTAAATACAATTAAAGGTTTTCTATACGTACGTTTCATTTGTCTACGTAACAAATGATAAAAGTTAGAAGGTGTTGTACAATTTGCAACCGTCATATTATCTATGGCACATAATTGTAAGTAACGTTCTATTCTTGCAGATGAATGCTCAGAACCTTGCCCTTCATAACCGTGAGGTAATAATACTACAATTCCGTTTTGTAACTTCCATTTATCTTCTGCTGCAGAAATATATTGGTCAAACATAATTTGTGCACCGTTAGAGAAATCTCCAAACTGTGCCTCCCAAATTGTTAATGTATTTGGGTTTGCCATGGCGTAACCATAATCAAAACCAAGTACACCGTATTCAGACAATAACGAATTGTAGATCGTCATTTGTCCTTTATTATTAGGGTTTGTATTTAGTAAGTTGATACGTTCTTCTGTAACCTCATCACGCAAGATAGCATGTCTGTGAGAAAATGTACCTCTTTCTACATCTTGTCCAGAAATACGAATGTTATATCCTTCTTCCATTAAACTTCCGTAGGCCAACGTTTCTGCCATTCCCCAGTCTAAGTTATTCGTTTCAAAAGTCATTTTAGCTCTACCAGCTAAAATACGTTCTGCTTTTCTAACAAAGTTAGCTCCTTCAGGAACTGTAGAAACTACTTTTGCAATACCTTTTAATTTATCTTCATCATATTTTGTGTCGTTGGTAAGCAACATTGCATCTAAATCTTCACGCTCGTATCCTTCCCAGGTAGATTGCATAAATTCTCTTACAATCGATTTTTCCACTTTTTTGGCTTCATCAAATTCTCTTTCAAGCATTTCTTTGAATTCCGTAGTAATTTCTTTTAAATAAGAACCATCTATAGAACCCTCTGCAAGTAATTGTGCAGTATAAATATCTTTAGGATTTTTATGCTTAGAGATTGCTTTATATAATGTAGGTTGTGTAAAACGAGGTTCATCACCTTCATTATGCCCATATTTTCTATAGCCTAATAAATCGATGAAAATATCTTGTTTAAACTTCATTCTAAATTCTAACGCCATTTCCATAGCGTGACAAACAGCTTCTGTATCGTCTGCATTTACATGCAATACTGGCGATAAAGTTACTTTTGCTACATCTGTACAGTACGTACTAGAACGTGCATCTAAATAATTAGTTGTAAAACCAATTTGATTATTAACGACAATGTGAATTGTACCACCTGTTTTATAACCATTCAATTTTGCCATCTGAGTTACCTCATATGCAATACCTTGACCTGCAATTGCAGCATCTCCGTGAATTATAATTGGTAATATTTTGCTAGCATCACCATTATATTTTCTATCTATTTTAGCTCTTGTAATTCCTTCTGTTACTGCAGCTACAGTTTCTAAGTGAGAAGGATTTGGAACTAAATTCATTTTTATTTCGTTACCATCTCTAAAAGTTTTACTTAACGTTAAACCTAAATGGTACTTTACATCTCCATCGATGTCTTCATCTTCGAAATCTTTCCCCTCAAATTCACTAAATAAATCTCTAACAGGTTTTTTAAAGATGTTAACCAACGTATTTAAACGCCCTCTGTGAGCCATTCCTAAAACACATTCTTTAACTCCGTATTTTTCTGCGGCATCTCTTAAAATAACGCTCATACCTGGAATTAAGGTTTCTCCACCTTCTAAAGAAAAACGTTTCTGACCAACGTATTTAGTCTGCAAGAAACTCTCAAAAGTTACTGCTTGGTTTAGTTTTCCTAAAATATATTTTTTAGCCTCTATAGAGTAGTTTGGGTGGTTGTCGTTTTTATTAAAACGTTCATGCCACCATTTTAATTTTTCTGGGTTACGCATATACATGTATTCTACACCAATAGAATCACAGTAAATACGTTGTAAGTTTTTTATAATCTCAGAAAGTTTTGCTTTTCCTAAGCCTAAAACTTCACCTGCAGAAAATTCTTTGTCTAAATCGATTTCGGAAAGGCCAAAGTTTTCAAGATCTAAAGTAGGGTAATACTGTCTTCTATCTCTAACCGGGTTTGTTTTTGTAAATAAATGACCACGTGTTCTATAGCCATTAATTAAATCGACAACAAAAAATTCTTTACGAACTTCTTGAGGTATTTCTGATGAAACTTCTTCTTCTTTTAAAGAATAATTTTCATTTGCTAAATCATATCCCTGAAAGAAGCTTCTCCAGCTTGGTTCTACGGCATCTGGGTTTATCAAATACTTATCATATAAATCAGCTATAAAGCCTGTGTGTGCTGCGTTTAAAAACGAAAATTTATCCATATTATAGTTTCTACTTTTTTAAAGTATGTAATGCAGAATCAAAAATACAAATTTTGTAGTAAACCCGTATTATTTATTGATAATAATACAAAATACTTTTTTTTGTATTTTTTTAATCTTTTTTTTAAAATTGTTTGGTGAAGTTAAAAAAGGATGTATATTTGCACTCGCAAAACACGTTTATGTGTCGCAAACTCCTTCTTAGCTCAGTTGGTTAGAGCATCTGACTGTTAATCAGAGGGTCCAAGGTTCGAGTCCTTGAGAGGGAGCAAAAAAGTCTTATCTTTATTGATAAGGCTTTTTTTTTGTTATAAACTTTTTTAGATTTCGTTTCAGTGAATCTAGGTGTAAAGGGATTATGTCTAATAGTTGTAGGGTTTAATAATTCGCTATAATTATTAGGATGGCTACAATTTTTGGTGACTATGCGTTCATTTTAGTATAGCTGAATAAATAGAGGAAGTAGTTAAGTATTGTGTGTAAATATTAGAAAGTTTAAATTATGATGTTGTAGTTTTTTTACTAGGCAGAAAATACTTTCTTTTTAGTGTAAAAAAATATGAAGAAACATTTGTGCAACTAATAAAAAGATTTATATTTGCACTCGCAAAACACATTTATGTGTCGCAAACTCCTTCTTAGCTCAGTTGGTTAGAGCATCTGACTGTTAATCAGAGGGTCCAAGGTTCGAGTCCTTGAGAGGGAGCAAAAAAAGTCTTATCTTTATTGATAAGGCTTTTTTTTTGTGATTATATTTTTATTAATTTTAGACCGTTGTGGAGTGGTTGATTGTGTTGATTAATTTTATTTGAAGTGCAAAATACGCCGTTAAAAATTTATACGCCAACTAAAAGCAAATGGGTGAATCCGATAGATAGTTTTTGGAAATTTGAAAAAGGGGTAGAAAAAAAATAGGTAAACAGTTAATTTGTGTAGTTTATGTTGATGCTTACTTCTGTTTTTTTTATAATGAATATTGCGTGAAGGATAGTAGTGAAAAGCCCGCAGTGAGGCACGATCGAGGACTTGTAATGGATAGCCTGACCATTTTGAAGCTAAATCGTTTGTTGTTATAAATGATGTTCTTTTAAAAATGGGCACGCCCAAAATATTGTTACTATTTTAAAGTAAAAAAAAACTCATCAATAATTTAATTGATGAGTTTTGATATATTCTCGTTACAATTCCAAAAATACGGAATCATTAGAGTTGATAGTTTGGATAAATTACATAGCAACTAAATCGCCAGTAACATCTTTAGAAGGTAATTCTGTTTTACCCATTAAAAATAAATCTACTTGTCTTGCTGCTTCTCTTCCTTCAGAAATTGCCCAAACAATTAAAGACTGTCCGCGACGCATATCTCCTGCTGTAAAGATATTTTTTACATTGGTTTGATATTTACCGTATTCTGCTTTGTAGTTAGAACGAGCATCTGTCTTAAGGCCTAATTTATCTGCTAAAGTACTTTCTGGGCCTGTAAATCCTAATGCTAGTAAAGCTAAGTCGCAAGGCCATGTTTTTTCTGTACCTGCAATCTCTATTAGCTGAGGTCTTTGACCTGGAACCATTTTCCATTCTACATTAACTGTTTTTAAAGCAGTTAATTTTCCGTCTGAATCTTTAACAAACTCTTTGGTATTAATTAACCAATTACGCTCTGCACCTTCTTTGTGAGAAGAAGAAGTTTTTAATTGTAAAGGCCAAAAAGGCCAAGGAGTTGTTGGTGAACGGTGTCCTGGAGGTTTTGGCATAATTTCAAAGTTTACCACAGATTTTGCTCCGTGTCTGTTTGAAGTCCCAATACAATCAGATCCTGTATCTCCACCACCAATTACAATTACATCTTTATCTGTAGCTAGTATTTGGTCTTTTACTTCTTTACCAAATACAACTTTGGTTTGTTGTGTTAAGAAATCCATTGCTTGTACTACACCATCGGCATCAATACCAGGAGTTGGTAAGCTACGTCTTTCTGTTGCACCGCCACATAATACAATACTGTCAAAAGCTTTTAAATCTTTTACACTATAGTTAACGCCAACGTTTACATTTGTTTTAAATATAATTCCTTCTGCTTCTAAAATAGCAACTCTTCTATCGATAATTCCTTTTTCTAATTTAAAATTAGGAATTCCGTAACGTAGTAAACCACCAACTTCATCATCTCTTTCAAAAACAGTTACTGTATGACCGGCTCTGTTTAATTGTTGTGCTGCTGCTAATCCTGCAGGACCAGAACCAACAATTGCAATTGTTTTTCCTGTTCTGTTTTTAGGAGGTTGAGGTTTTATCCATCCTTCTTTAAAGGCGCGTTCTACAATATTTTTTTCAATATTTTCAATAGAAACTGGGTCTTCAATAATACCTAGCACACATGATTGTTCGCATGGAGCAGGGCATAAGCGACCTGTGAATTCTGGAAAATTGTTTGTAGAATGTAGTATCCATGATGCTTTTTTCCATTCACCTTGGTGTACCATATGATTGAAATCTGGAATTAGATTTCCTAATGGACAACCACTATGGCAAAAAGGAATACCACAATCCATACAACGTGATCCTTGTTTTGTTATTTCTTCTTCAGAAAGAGGAACTGTAAATTCTTTATAATTTTTTACACGATCTTTTACAGCAGTGTATGTTTCATCCTGTCTTTCAAATTCTTTAAATCCTGTTATTTTTCCCATGACATTATGCTATTGTTAGTTCTTCGAACATTGGTTCTTCTGTTTCTATACGTTTTAAGGCTTTCTTGTATTCAGTTGGCATTACTTTTACAAAGTTTTTTAAACTTGTGTCCCAATCTGCTAACAATTCTGCACCTTTTTTACTGTCTGTATATAAAACATGTTTTTCTATTGTTGCTTTTAATTCGGCAGCAACTTCTTCAGAGATTTCTTCGAACTCAATAGTTTCTGTATTACAAAGTCCGTTTATAAATGTATTGTTGGGGTCATATACATAAGCGATACCACCACTCATACCTGCGGCAAAATTTCTACCTGTTTTACCTAAAACAACTACTTTACCACCGGTCATGTATTCACAACAGTGATCTCCAACTCCTTCTACAACAGCTGTTGCACCAGAGTTACGAACTGCAAAACGTTCTCCTGCAATTCCGTTTATATACGCTTCACCGGCTACGGCCCCAAACATACAAACGTTACCAACAATAATATTGTTTTCTGCTAAAAAGTCTGCTTTTGCGGGTTTCTTAATAATTAATTTGGCTCCAGATAAACCTTTACCTAAATAATCATTTGTGTTACCGTCTAAGATAAATGTTAATCCATGAGCACCAAATGCTCCAAAACTTTGACCTGCAGATCCTGTAAAGTTGATGTTTAACGTGTCTTCTGGTAAACCTAAATGACCATAGATTTTAGAGATTTCATGACTTACAATGGCTCCAACAGTACGATTTGTATTTTTAATTGGATATGCTAAATTCATTTTTTCTTTTCTATATAAAGCTCTGTGAGAATCTTTTAATATAGTAAAGTCTAAAACTCCTTCTAAGTTGTGGTCTTGCTTTTCAGTATTCTTAACAATCATGCTTCTATAAGCAGTTGGTCTGTGTAAAATACTAGATAAATCTAAACCTTTTGCTTTATAGTGATTTATTGCTTTGTTTGCGTTAATTTTATGAGTCTGGCCCACCATTTCATCTAGTGTTCTAAAACCTAGTTGCGCCATAATTGCTCTTAATTCTTCTGCAATATAGAAGAAGAAGTTAATTACGTGTTCTGGTGTTCCTTTAAAGTTTTTACGTAACTCTTTATCTTGAGTAGCAATACCAACCGGACAAGTGTTTAAGTGACATTTACGCATCATGATACAACCTGAAGCAACTAAAGGAGCGGTTGCAAAACCAAACTCTTCTGCACCTAGTAAAGCTGCAATAGCAACATCACGACCTGTCTTTAATTGTCCGTCACATTCTACAACAATTCTACTTCTTAAATCATTAAGAACTAAAGTTTGTTGTGCTTCAGCTAAACCAAGTTCCCAAGGTAAACCAGCGTGTTTTAATGAGGTAAGAGGAGATGCTCCGGTACCACCATCATAACCAGCAATTAGTACAACATCTGCTTTTGCTTTGGCAACACCTGCGGCAATAGTACCAACACCAACTTCAGAAACTAACTTTACATTAATTCTAGCGTCTCTGTTTGCATTCTTTAAATCGTAGATTAATTGTGCTAAATCTTCAATAGAATAAATATCGTGGTGTGGAGGAGGAGAAATCAATCCAACAAAAGGAGTTGAGTTTCTTGCAGCTGCAATCCAAGGTAAAACTTTGGCTCCGGGTAATTGACCACCTTCACCAGGTTTTGCTCCTTGAGCCATTTTTATTTGTATTTCTTTTGCGCTTGATAGGTAATGAGAAGTTACTCCAAATCTACCAGAAGCTACTTGCTTAATGGCAGAGTTTCTGCTGTCTCCATTAATATCTTTTTGAAAACGTTTTCTGTCTTCACCACCTTCACCAGAATTAGATTTTCCTCCAATTCTATTCATGGCAATCGCTAAATTTTCATGTGCTTCTCTAGAGATAGATCCATAAGACATTGCACCTGTTTTAAAGCGCTTTACAATTTCTGTCCAGTCTTCTACTTCTTCTAAAGGAATTGGATCTAAGTTATCGAACTGAAACAAACCACGGATGGTCATTAAACTTTCTGACTGTTCGTTTATGGTTTTTGCATAAACATCGTAACTTTTTTGATCACTTAGTCTAACTGCTTGTTGTAATTTAGCAACTGTCGTTGGATTAAATAAGTGGCGTTCCCCGTTTCTTCTCCATCTGTAATCTCCACCAACATTTAACGCTAAGTTTTTGTCAATGTGTTTTTCTGGATACGCTTGTCTATAACGTTGATCAATTTCTTTTTCGACTTCATATAAACCTATACCTTCAATTCTTGAGGCTGTATAAGGGAAGTATTTTTCTACAAATTGTGAGTTAAAACCTACAATTTCGAAAATTTGAGAACCTCTATAAGAATGTAGTGTAGAGATACCAATTTTGTTCATTACTTTTAAGATACCTTTTCCAATAGCTTTGTTAAAATTATCAACTGCACCTTGTTCATCCATACCGGTAATGAAGCCTTCTTTAACTTGCATTCTAATAATTTCGTTAACCATATATGGGTTTACCGCACTTGCGCCATAACCAAATAAAGTTGCAAAATGATGAGGTTCACGAGGTTCTGCAGATTCAATAATAATATCGAAATAAGAACGCTTACGTAAACGGTTTAATTGATGATTTACAAATGAACAAGCTAATAAAGCAGGTATAGGAGCAAGCTCTTTGTTTACGCCTCTATCTGAAAGAATAATGATGTTATTCTTTTTGTCTAATGCTTTTTCAATTTGAACAACAATAGCATCTAAAGCGTCTTCTAGACCGTTTAAACCTTGTGCTTTTGGATATAGCATTTGGATTGTTTCTGCTTTGAAGCTTTCAATATCTATATTTCTAATTTTTTCTAAATCGGCATTAGAGATAACAGGGTTTTGAATTCTTAGTTTTCTACACTGTCTATCTGTAATGCTAAAAATATTTCTATCTTTTCCTAAATTTAAACTGATATCTGTTACAATCTCTTCTCGAATTCCATCTAAAGGAGGGTTTGTAACCTGAGCGAATAATTGTTTAAAATAGTTTGATATTAATTGTGGTCTGTCTGATAAAACAGCTAAAGGGGTGTCAATTCCCATCGATCCTAAAGCTTCTTTACCAACAATTGCCATTGGGGTAATTACTTCTTGAATATCTTCAAAAGTATAATTAAATAAACTTAAACGAGTTTTTACGTCAATAGATTCTATAGGACAAGTTTCACCTGTGTAAGGAACGTCTTTTAATTCTAAAAGCGATTTGTCTAACCATTTTTGATACGGTCTTTCAGAAACAATTTTACTTTTTATTTCTTCATCCTGAATAATTCTACCTTCATTCATGTCTACCAAGAACATTTTTCCTGGTTCCAATCTTCCGTGTTCTTTTACATCTTCAGGGGCAACATCTACAACACCAATTTCTGATGACATAATTAAGCTACCACTTTTTGTAACCGTGTATCTAGATGGTCTTAAACCATTTCTATCTAATAAAGCTCCAATATAATCTCCATCTGTAAAAGGTACTGAAGCAGGTCCATCCCAAGGCTCCATAATACAGCCGTTGTATTCGTAAAAAGCTTTACGCTCTTTAGACATGGTTTTATGTTTTTCCCAAGCTTCAGGAATCATCATCATCATAATTTCTGGTAATGAACGACCGGTGTGAGTTAATAGCTCAACAACCATATCCATAGAAGCAGAATCTGATTTTCCTGGTAATATAATTGGGAATAATTTGTCTATTTGTGGTCCAAAAACATCACTTTTCATGATTTCTTCTCGAACTCTCATTCTACTAACATTACCACGTAAAGTGTTAATTTCACCATTCTGACACATGTGTCTAAATGGTTGTGCTAACTCCCAAGTTGGCATTGTATTGGTAGAAAAACGTTGGTGTACTAATGCCAAACGTGTTACTAAATCTATTTCTTGTAAATCTTTATAGTAAGGTCCAATATCTTCTGGCATAATAATACCTTTGTAGATGATTGTAGTAATAGATAAACTTGGAATGTAAAAATATTTACTTTCAGAAATTTTAGATTTTCTGATGGTATGTTCTGCTATTTTTCTAGCAGCATATAATTTAGCTTTAAAGGTAGCTTCTTCAATTTCTTCGGTTTTACCGATAAATAATTGTTCAATAATAGGTTCTGATGCTAAAGCAATTTCTCCTAATTGAGAAGGGTCTACAGGAACTTCTCTCCATCCTAAAATGGCAAGTCCTTGTTGTTTTATTTCTTTTTCAAATGTGGTTTTACAGAAATTATATTGGTTGTCTACTTTTGGAAGAAACACCATTCCAACAGCATATTCGCGTTGTTCGGGTATAGGAAAATTACAGACTCGTTTAAAGTAGTCGTGAGGTATGTCTATTAAAATTCCAGCTCCATCTCCTGTCTTTCCATCTGCACTAACACCTCCTCTATGTTCTAGTTTTACTAGAATTTCTAGGGCGTCATGTATAATTTGATTTGTTTTATCTCCATTCAAATTACAGATAAAACCAGCACCGCAATTTTCGTGTTCAAACTCTGGTAAGTATAATCCTTGTTTCTCCATATTGTGTTCAATTATATATACAAATCTATGTATTTTATTGAAAAGGATTCAGTATTCTCGCTGTTTTAATGTGATTTTTATGATGAAAACAATAAAACCGTGTAAAAAAATTACTTATGACAATCTAAGGGAATTTTATTATCATATTCATAAAATAAGAAAAAAGTCCACAAATTTTTAAATTTGCAGACTTTTAACGTCATTTTAATTAAGTGACTAGTGCTCGTTTAAACGAAAATCAGGGTATGCATCCATACCGTGTTCATGAACATCTAATCCTTCTAATTCTTCTTTTTCACTAACTCTAATTCCCATTGTTTTCTTTAGAGTGTATATAATGATAAACGAAGTTACTAAGCAAAATACTGCATAAGAAGCTACTCCGATTAGTTGGCTAATAAATTGATCTACACCTGCAAGGTTACCAAATAAACCTACTGCTAAGGTTCCCCAAATACCACATATTAAGTGAACAGCAATAGCACCAACTGGGTCATCTAATTTTAATTTATCTATTAGGCTAACCGCAAAAACAATAATTACACCAGCAATAGCGCCAATTAAAATAGCGTCTGTAGGAGACATTTGATCTGCTCCCGCGGTAATACCAACTAATCCTCCTAAAATACCATTTAAGAACATTGTTAAATCTAAATTTTTATACATTATAGTAGAAACGATAGCGGCTACAACTCCACCTGCAGCTGCAGATAAACAGGTAGTTACTAAAGTTAAAGATGTTAATCCAGGATCTGCAGATAAAACAGAACCACCATTAAAACCAAACCATCCTAACCAAAGTATTAAAACACCAGCGGTTGCTAAAGGTATGTTATGACCAGGGATTGCTTGTATTTCTCCTTTTTTGAATTTTCCTATTCTAGCTCCTAATAAGCAAACAGCTACTACAGCTGCCCATCCACCAACGGAGTGTACTAATGTAGATCCTGCAAAATCGTAAAAAGGTGTTGATAATTGATCTAAAAATCCACCACCCCATTTCCAAGAACCTGCAATTGGGTAAACGATACCTACGTATATTACGGCGAATATCATAAATGGAAGTATTTTCATTCTTTCGGCAACAGCACCAGAAACTATGGTTGCAGCAGTTGCAGCAAACATTCCTTGAAATAAGAAATCAGTCCAGTAAGTGTAACCTTCATTGTAAGTAAGGTCTAAAGCGCCTTCTGCTGTTAATGGAGATGATAGTCCAAATCCTGCAAAACCAAAAATTCCAGATGAACCTTCTGCGAAGCCAGGGTACATTAAATTGAAACCTACTAATGCATATAGTAAAAGTCCGGTTGTGATGATGAATATATTTTTAAAAAGAATGTTAAGTGTGTTTTTCTGTCTTGTTAAACCAATTTCTAAAAATGCAAAACCTAAATGCATAAAGAAAACTAGTGCTGTACAGATCATCATCCATACATTGTTAATTGTTAATAATTCCATGTGTTTTTTATTTTGATTTTTTCTTTAAAGTTTCACCACCTTTTTCTCCGGTTCTTATTCTGTATACTTCCGTTACGTCTGATACGAAAATCTTACCATCACCAACATCTCCTGTGGCAGCCGATTTAAGTAAGGCGTCTATGGTTATTTGTTCAAAATCATCATTTACTACTATGGATACGTGTCTACGTTGTATGTCGCTAGTGCTATAGCTTACGCCTCTGTATACGTGTCCTTCTTTTTCGTTTCCTAAACCAGTAACGTCCCAATAAGAAAAGAAATTTACATCTACTGCGTGTAATGCTTCTTTTACAGCGCTGAATTTGGATTTTCTTATAATCGCTTCTATTTTTTTCATGATATAGTTAATTGTTAATTATTTATTTAGTTTATTCTTTTTTGTATGAAAATCACATAACTTACTTTAGCAAGTTATGTGATTTTTTAAGAATAATAATAACTAAACTGTTTTTTTGATATTTTATTTATCGTCAAATTCTCTTTGTCTAACTCCTGGGTATGCGATAGATCCGTGTTCATGAACATCCAATCCTTCGATTTCTACCTCTTTACTTACACGTAATCCCATTGTTGCTTTTAAGATTCCAAGAACAATAAATGATAAACCAATTGCCCAAGCAGCGTATGCTAATACTCCAGTTGCTTGAACTCCTAATTGACCAGCGCCACCACCATTGAATAATCCAATAGCTGTGTCTCCATCAACTCCCCAAAGACCAATAACTAAAGTTCCCCATGCACCGGCAACACCATGTACAGAAGCGGCTCCAATAGCATCGTCAATTTTTAATTTCTTTTCTATAAATTCAATTGCAAATACTACAAGAATACCTCCAATTAAACCTGCTAATACAGCACCTCCGGCAGTCATGTTACCACAACCAGCAGTAATACTAACTAATCCTGCAAGTACACCATTTAAAGTTTGACCTAAGTTTGGTTTACCGTACCAGATCCAAGTAGTTATTAATGCTCCTAATCCACCAGCAGCAGCTGATAAGTTTGTGATTAATACTACGTTTGATGCAGCAATTGAGTCAGCGCCACCCCAAGCTAGTTGAGATCCACCATTAAAACCAAACCATCCAAACCAAAGGATAAATACACCTAAAGTTGCTAATATTTGATTATGACCAGGAATAGGTAATACTTTTCCGTCTACATATTTTCCAATTCTTGGACCTACCATAAAAGCGGCAACTAAAGCAGCCCATCCACCAACAGAGTGTACAATTGAAGAACCTGCAAAATCGATGAATCCCATTTCTGTTAACCATCCGCTACCTTGCCATTGCCATCCTCCAGAAATTGGATAAATAACAGCAGTCATTACAATAGAGAAAATAATGTATGTAGAGTATTTTGTTCTACCTGCAATTGCACCAGAAACTATAGTTGCAGTTGTTGCAGCAAACATAGTTTGGAAAAATAAATCTGCTCCTTCGCCTTGAAATAAACCGCTCCAGAAGAACCATCCGTTAGAAGTGTCTCCGTACATTAAAGAGTATCCTACTAACCAAAATGTTAATGAGCCTACACATATATCTAATAAATTTTTCATTGCAATGTTAACTGCATTCTTAGATCTTGTCATTCCAGATTCTACTAATGTAAATCCTGCTTGCATTAAGAATACTAAGATACCTGCGATAAGCATCCAAAGCATTCCCATGTCTCCATTTATTTGTTCAACAGCTTTTGAAACTTCTGTTGCTGGAGCGTCTTGAAATAATGTTAAAAATAAACTCATATTTATATAGTGTTAGTTAGTGATGTATTTTGATGTTCTTTTCTTAGAAAGAGTATACTGCTGCTAAAGTAGCTCCAGTCATGTTTTTTTCTGATCCTACGAAACCAGGTATAATCATATCGTCTGAAGTGTCATATCTTATTTCTGGAATAATTTTTAAGCTTTCTGTTAAAGATAAGTTTCCTGTTAAAGTAAAAGCAGAAACATTTGTGTCTCCAGCTCCAGAAGTGTAAGTGAAAAATTCAGGTCTTAATCCTAGAGAAAATTTGTCTGAAAATGAGTTTTGTAAATATAGTGCAACACCTTGGTAACCTGCGTCAGCATCACTAGAGTTGGAATATGCAGCATTTAAACCTAAGTAGAATGATTCAGATAAATCAAAACCACCTGTATAGTCTAAGTATAATACGTCTGTAAAACCAAAACCATCAGAACCATAAGCTAAGTTAAAGTATTGACCTTTGTATCCTGTTTGAAATCCTAATTGATATTCGTCAGTTGGGTTAGATCCTGCGACAACTCCATGAGGATTTGTTAAAGCTAGCATAAAAGATAAATCTTCAGAAACAGCGTAATCTGCTTTTATACCTGTGTGAGAAAATGGACCTGCATTAAATAAATAAGATACAGAGTAGTTGAAGTTTCCTGCAGGAGAAATTACTTCGTAACCATAAAAAGTATTAAATTGTCCTAATGTTAGTGTTAGTTTATCTGTTGCGTTATAGTAAGCATATAATTGATTGATTGCTCCTTCGTATGCGTTTGCTGCGTTTGCTCTAGGCCCGTAAGCTAAATCAGCAACAACTCCTGCTTTACCTTTTTCATAAGAAAAAATTGTATTTACCATACCTAAACCAAAGCCGTTTGCTGGGACATCAGATAAAACACCGACAGATCCTAAAGAGCCACTTTTAAGATTGCTACTGTGGTATACATCTACTGTACCGCTTAATGTAAAAGTTCCTTTGTCTTCGTTTTCTTGAGCTGTAGTTATTAGGCTAGTAGCTAATAATAATGTGAAAATTACTTTTTTCATAATGTTTGTTCTTTTAGTGTTAAGTGATTTTATATTAATTGAACTTGGTCAAAAGTAAATATTAAATTTAAACTGACAAGGGGGTGGTTTTTCAGAATAGGGTGTTTTTGATGTTGTACCCTCAAAAAAATAGGGTTGAAACTGAGATAACTTCATTTTATGGTTTTTGAAGGGTTTGAAATATCGGGTATGTAAAAATGTGTGTCATAATTTTAGGATATCCATAAAAATGTGCCTTTTGTGAAAAAAAATGCAATTATTGTATATTCGCACCTATGAAATATTCATTTTCTTATATAGTTAGGTTACAATTTCTTGGTTTCCGATTTTCAGGATGGCAAAAACAAACAAATGCTAAAACTTTGCACGATATGGTAGATAAAACCTTGTCTTTTGTTTTTGAAGAGACTAATTATAAGACCATTGGGGTAGGTAGGACGGATGCTAAAGTTTCTGCAAATACCTATTATATTCAGATGTTTACAGATAAAATAGTGAAGGAAGATACTTTTATAGCTTCTCTAAATGCTAATTTTTCTCCAGACTTTAGGGCGATTTCTATACAAAAGGTAGATAGAGGTTTTAATGTAATTAATGCTCCAAAGGTTAAAGAGTATCATTATTACTTTTCTTTTGGGGGTAAAAACCACCCTTTTTCTGCTCCTTTTATAGTGAATGTTGATGAAAGTTTAGATTTGCAGACTATGCAACAAGCGGCAAAAATGTTTGAGGGTGAGCATTATTTTCATAAGTATTGTACAAAACCATCAGATAAAACTATTTTTAAAAGAATAATTGATTCTTGTGAAATTCTAGAGAACAATGTTTTAAAGGCAAATTTCTTTCCCGAAAAGTCTTATATATTTAAGGTGAGAGGAAAAGGTTTTTTACGATATCAAATTAGATTGATGATGGCGACCTTGTTTGAGGTTGGAAAAGGAAATTTAGATTTGCAATTTATTGAAGCTTCTTTAAAAGAAGATAATGATAGAAAGTATATGAGAAATAATGCACCTTCCTCTGGTTTGCAATTGTATGATATTGAGTTGGAGTTGTAAAAGTGATAGTTTTTGTTTTGTAACTAGCGTAAGTTGTTAAGAGTGAATTTAGAATGACAAGGTTGGTTAACTAAAAAAGATCTGTGAATAATGTTTGAGGTTGGTGTAAAATAGTTTTAGATAGGGGGGGTGGCTGACCAGAAAGGTTGCGGCTAAAAGAAAAATCCATCTTAGGAGAAGATGGATTTTTGTACTTTATATATAAGGAGTGATTTAACCTTTGATAATTCCACGAGAAATTACAATTTTCTGAATCTCGGAAGTACCTTCATAAATCTGTGTAATTTTAGCGTCTCGCATTAAACGTTCTACATGGTAGTCTTTTACAAAACCATTTCCTCCGTGTATTTGAACCGCTTCTACGGTGTGTTCCATAGCTACTTTACTGGCGTAGAGTTTTGCCATTGCGCTAGACATGTCGTAGTTATTACCTTGGTCTTTGTCCCAAGCTGCTTTTGTAACCAACATTCTTGCTGCTTCTATTTCTGTGTGCATATCTGCTAATTTAAAAGCAATTGCTTGGTGATTGCAAATTTCAGTACCGAATGCTTTACGTTGTTTAGAGTATTTTAAAGCTAATTCGTACGCGCCAGCTGCAATACCTAAAGCTTGTGCTGCAATACCGATTCTTCCTCCAGAAAGTGTTTTCATAGCAAACTTAAAACCAAAACCATCTTCTCCAATTCTGTTTTCTTTTGGTACTTTTACATCATTAAATTGTAATGTATGTGTGTCAGAGCCACGGATTCCTAATTTGTCTTCTTTTGGTCCTACGTGAAAACCTTCGGTTCCTTTTTCTACTATAAAAGCATTGATGCCTCTGTGTCCTTTTTCTCTGTCTGTTTGTGCAATTACTAAATACACATCTGCGCGACCACCGCTTGTAATCCAGTTTTTGGTTCCGTTAATGATGTAGTGGTCTCCTTTATCTATTGCAGTTGTTGCTTGAGATGTGGCATCAGATCCTGCTTCTGGTTCGCTTAAGCAAAATGCACCAACAAATTCTCCTGTTGCTAACTTGGTTAAGTATTTTTGTTTTTGCTCTTCATTGGCGTATGCTTCTAGTCCGTAACAAACTAAAGAGTTGTTTACAGAAACGATGACAGATGCGGAAGCGTCAATTTTAGAAAGTTCTTCCATAATTAATACGTAAGAAATAGCGTCCATGCCGCTTCCTCCGTATTTTGGATCTACCATAATTCCTAGGAAACCAAGATCCCCCATTTTTTTCACCAACTCATTTGGGAATTCTTGTTTGTTGTCTCTTTCTATAACGCCTGGTAATAATTCTGTTTGCGCAAAGTCTCTTGCGGCATCTCGAATCATGATGTGTTCTTCTGTTAAACTAAAATCCATCTGTATGTATATTTGTTATATTCGTAATATTTGATTCCAAAGATATCGATTTCGTAACATATTATCAATAAGGTTTTATTATTTTTACAGATATGAATATAAGTGAAGTTTTTATAATAGGATTAATGTCTGGAACGTCTCTAGATGGTATCGATTTGGTGTATGTGAAGTTTGATAAAAATAAGTATCAAGATTTTAGTATTTTATACTCGAAAACTGTTTCGTATTCAGAGAAATGGAAAGCTACTTTACAAGATGCGATTCATTTTTCTTCGGATGATTTAAATATTTTAGATGTCGATTACGGAAAGCTACTTGGTAAAGAGATTGCTGCTTTTGTTGATGAGTTTCAGATTGAAAATATCGATTTTATTGCATCTCATGGACACACGGTTTTGCATCAACCAGAAAATGGAATTACACTTCAGGTGGGAGATGGGCAAACAATTGCAGATGCAACAGGTCAAAAAGTTATTTGCGATTTTAGAACACAAGATGTCAATTTAGGCGGACAAGGAGCGCCTTTGGTGCCAATTGGAGATGAGTTGCTTTTTTCTGATTACGATTATTGTTTAAATCTAGGTGGTTTTTCTAATATTTCCTTTCATGAGGACGGTAAAAGAATTGCGTATGATGTTTGTCCTGTTAATATTGTCCTGAATAAATACGCTAAAGAATTAGGTTTTGAGTATGACGATAAAGGAATGATTGCTGCCAACGGAACTTATTTAATGCAATTAGAGTCTGATTTAAGGTTGTTAGAGTATTATCAGCAAAAACCACCAAAATCTTTGGGTTTAGAATGGGTTCAAAAAGAAATTTTTCCAAGATTAGAATCGGTGAAACGAAAACCAGAAGATTTATTAAGAACATTTACAGATCATGTTGCTTGGGCGTTGGCAGAAGTGTTGCCTAAAAACGCAAGGGTTTTGGTTACTGGTGGCGGTGCTTTTAATGAGTATTTAATAAATAAAGTAAGGGAAGAAAAAGAAATAGATCTTATTGTTCCTGATCAGCAACTTGTAAATTTTAAAGAAGCGCTTATTTTTGCTTTTTTAGGTTTGTTAAAAAGTGAAAATAAAGTAAATTGTTTAAGTTCTGTAACGGGTGCAAGCAAAGATCATTCTTCTGGAGAGGTTTTTTATCCGAAGTTATAAAATATGTATTTATAAAAGTGAGTGTTTCAAGTGGTTTTAGAAGTTAATTCTTATTAAAATAAAAAATTTGAACAATCGTTTTTTTACTGTAAGTTTGTATAGTATCAGTATAATAAGAAATTAATAAAATTTTAAAATGAATCAACTTTAACTTTTCCCCTGAAGGGGATTTTATAGCAAAAATAAAATTGTTTAAAAAAACAAAAAGCAGAGTTAATTTATTTAAAATTTTATAATGAAAGAATTGTTAAAAATATACGAAAATAAGCAACCGGAAATCGTTTTTAATTGGAAAGATCCAGAAACGGAAGCAGAAGGTTGGGTGGTTATTAACTCTTTAAGAGGTGGTGCTGCTGGCGGTGGTACAAGAATGCGTAGAGGGTTGAATATGAATGAGGTTTTGTCTCTAGCAAAAACAATGGAGGTGAAATTTACAGTTTCTGGTCCTGCAATTGGGGGAGCGAAATCGGGTATTAATTTTGATCCGAGCGATCCGAGAAAAAGAGGTGTTTTAGAACGTTGGTATAAAGCGGTTACGCCGTTGTTAAAACATTATTACGGAACCGGTGGAGATTTAAATGTTGATGCAGATAAAGATGTGATTCCGATTACAGAAAGTTGTGGTGTTTGGCATCCGCAAGAAGGAATTTTTAACGGACATTTTAAACCAACAGAAGCAGATAAAATAAATAGAATTGGTCAGTTACGTATGGGCGTAATTAAGGTGATTGAAGATAAAGCTTTTTCGCCAGATTTGTCTAGAAAATATACGGTTGCAGATATGTTAACTGGTTATGGAGTAGCAGAAGCGGTGAAACATTATTATGCTATTTATGGAGGAGAAATAGAAGGAAAAAGAGCAATTATTCAAGGGTTTGGAAATGTAGGTGCTGCGGCAGCTTATTATTTAACACAGTTGGGTGCTAAGGTTGTAGGAATTATTGATAGAGATGGAGGGGTTATAAGTGAAGAGGGGTTTACGATGCAAGAAATGACTGCTTTGTTTTTGATGAAGAATGGAAATCAGTTAGTTTCTGATGATATGATTCCTTTTGAAGAGATTAATGAAAAAATATGGAGTTTGCCTGCTGAGATATTTGTGCCTGCTGCAGCTTCGAGATTGGTTTCTCAAGATCAGGTTCAGCGTATGATAGACACAGGGTTAGAAGTGATTTCTCCCGGAGCAAATGTTCCGTTTGCAGACAAAGAAATTTTCTTTGGACCAATTATGGAGTATACAGATAATCATTTAAGTTTATTACCAGATTTTATTTCAAATTGTGGTATTGCAAGGGTTTTTGCGTATTTAATGGAAGCGAAAGTGGTTTTGCCAATGCAGGATAAAGCAATTTTTAATGACACTTCTAATATTATAAAAAAAGCGTTGCAGAGAACTTTTAAAAGGAGTGCGTCTAAAACAAAAATTTGTTCAACTGCATTTGAAATTGCTTTAAAGCAATTAATTTAAAGTAAATAGTTAGATTTGTATTCTGAAATTCGGTTGTAGATTACAATAAAACGCTGTTGATTGGATGTTTTTATCAAAAGGCATTACAATTAACATGTTAGATGTTAATTGTAGAGTGAGCAGCGGGTTCGTAAATAAAATAATTTAAAGAATGTCATTTTGTATTATGGCATTTTTTTTGATGTAAAATAAAAGCGATTATTTTAAGTTGAAACAATTTAAAAATAGAAAGGTCGTTACTTAAATAGAACTTAAAATAGAATTAAATGTTGTTATTTTTTCAAGAGAATAAAGAAGTTTTAGAAGAGGTTGTTTCAGAAGAAAAAACACTTTCTATCTATAAATTAATTATGGATGGTGGTTTAGGAGGGCAAATAATCTTAGCACTACTTTTTGTGTTGTTGGCTATTGCGATGTATATTTATTTTGAAAGATTCTTTGCTATAAAAGCAGCATCAAAAATGGATGAAAATTTTATGAATCAAATTAAGGATTTTGTTTCTAATGGGAAATTGGAGTCTGCAGATGCGCTTTGTAAAAGTAAAAATACACCAACAGCAAGATTAATTGGAAAAGGAATTTCTAGAATAGGGAAGCCTTTAGATGATATTAATACAGCTATTGAAACAGCAGGGAAGTTAGAGGTGTATCAGTTAGAGAAAAATGTAAGTGTTTTGGCAACGATTGCTGGTGCGGCACCAATGATTGGTTTTTTAGGAACTGTAATCGGTATGATTGTTGCGATTCATGAAATTGCAAATGCAGGTGGCCAAATAGATATTAAATTACTTTCCGATGGTTTGTATACTGCAATGACAACTACAGTTGGAGGGTTGATTGTGGGTATTATTGCGTATATAACTTATAATCATTTAGTGGTAAGAACAGATAAGGTAATTTATCAAATGGAAGCAAAATCTGTTGAGTTTTTAGATTTATTAAACGAGCCAGCATAAGTAGTTTTAAATTCAAAGTTTGAAAAATAATATTTTATGAATTTACGCGGAAGAAATAAAGTAGATCCAACATTCAATATGTCATCAATGACAGATATTGTTTTTCTATTGTTGATATTTTTTATGCTTACCTCTACGTTGGTTACTGTAAGTGCCATTGATGTTTTGTTACCAAAAGCAGGAGGGAAGACAGAGAATAATAAATCTGTTGCAGTATCTATCACAAATGAATCGTTGTTTTATATTGATAAAACAAAAGTGAGTTCAGCAAGTTTGGAAAGTGAAATTCTAAAAAGTGTTGGAGCCGATAAAAAGAAGACTATTATTATTAGAGGAGATAAAGATGTGCCTTATAAAAATGTAATGCAGGTAATTGATATTGCGAATAAGAACAAGTTAAAAATGATTTTAGCTGTAAAAGGCAAATAAAATGCAAATACTAAATACAACACATAAACGTAAATCTGCTGTAATTACAGCGGTTATTCTGGTGCTTATTATCTTCGGAATTCTAAATTACGGAATGCGTTATTTAGATCCTCCAGAAGAATATGGTTTGGCTATTAATTTTGGAACTTCAGAAGTTGGAAGTGGAGAACCAGTAGAAGATACAAAGAAAATTTCTGCTCCAGAAGTCGTTGAAGAGGAGGTTGAGGAAAAAGAGGTGGTTGAAGAAGTTGTAAAAGAAACTCCGCAAGAAGTAGTTAAAGAAGATATTATTACAGAAGAGACTTCTAAAGACGTTCCGGTTGTAGAAAAGATAAAAGAAGTAGTGAAAGAGCCTGTAAAAAAGGTTGTAGAAAAAAAGGTAGAAGTTGTAAAACCTGTTGAAAAGGAGGTTGTAAAAGAAATTCCGAAAGAAAAGCCAAAGCCATCTAAAGCAACTCAAGATGCGTTAAATAATTTATTAAACGGAAATTCTTCGGATGGAAAACCACAAGGAGAAGGAGATGATGCAAAGCCAGGTGTAAAAGGAAAAGAAACTGGAGATCCGGCTTCTTCTAAATACTATGGAAATACTGGAAGTGGTGATGGAGGTGATTATAATTTAGCGGGTAGAAGAGCGCTTTCTACACCAAAAGTTCAACCCGATTGTCAGGAAGAAGGGACTGTGGTGGTACAAATTCAAGTTAATAAAAATGGAAAAGTAATTTTTACAAAACCAGGATATAAAGGAAGTACTAATACAGCTCCCTGCCTACTTAAGGCAGCAAAAGAGGCAGCTCTAAGAACTACTTGGAATCCTGATGAAAAAGCACCCGCAAACCAAGTTGGGACAATTATTTATAAGTTTACCTTGTCTAAATAATCACGTATTTTTACAACATGAATTATCAACAAACATTAGATTGGATGTTTGCGCAATTACCTATGTATCAAAAAGAAGGTAAAACGGCATTCAAAAAAGATTTAACCAACACTTTAGCGCTTTCAAAAGAATTGGGTTTTCCAGAAAAAAAGTTTAAATCAATTCACGTTGGTGGTACTAACGGAAAAGGTTCTACAAGTCATATGTTAGCTTCTATTTTACAAGAAGCCGGTTATAAAGTAGGTTTGTATACTTCACCTCACTTAAAAAACTTTACCGAAAGAATTAGAATTAATGGAATTGAAATTTCAGAAAAGAAAGTTTTATCCTTTATAAAACAACACAAATATTTTTTAGAAACACAAAGATTGTCCTTTTTTGAAATGACAGTTGGTTTGGCTTTCGATTATTTTGCTGAAGAAAAAGTAGACATTGCTATTATAGAAGTTGGTTTAGGAGGAAGATTAGATTCTACAAACATTATTACTCCAGAGGTTTCTGTAATTACGAACATCGGTTTAGATCATACGCAGTTTTTAGGAGAAACATTACCAGAAATTGCTTTTGAAAAAGCAGGTATTATTAAAAACAAGGTTCCGGTTGTAATAGGAGAAGAACAAGAAGCTGTAAAAAGTGTCTTTATCGTTAAAGCGGAAGCGTGCAAAGTGCCTATTTCTTTTGCTTCGGATGATGATAAAAATTACAAGACGGACTTATTGGGCGATTATCAGCAAAAAAACACAAAAACAGCTGTTGCGGCCATTCAAAAATTAAAGGAATTCACAATATCTTCAGAAAATATTGAAAAAGGATTATTGAATGTTGTAAAAAACACCAATTTAAAAGGTAGATGGCAGATTTTACAAGAGAACCCAAAAGTAATTTGTGATACTGCTCATAATAAAGATGGGTTGCATATTGTGCTCAATCAATTAAAAAAAGAAACCTTTAATAAGATACATTTTGTTTTAGGAGTAGTTTCAGATAAGAAATTAGAAGAGGTTTTACCACTTTTTCCAGAAGTAGCAGCGTACTATTTTTGTAAGCCAGATATTCCAAGAGGTATGTGTGAAGTTGTTTTGCAAGAGCAAGCAAAAGAATTTGGTTTAATTGGAAAAAAATATCCTTCAGTAAAAGTTGCTTTTGAAGATGCGTTACTGAATGCAAATCAGGAAGATATCATTTATGTAGGAGGAAGTACTTTTGTTGTTGCTGAAATTATTTAAATAAAATATCATTTTTTACTTGGTAGAACTAAAATAAGTTTTATATTTGCAACCGCTTAGGGCAATTAGCTCAGTTGGTTCAGAGCATCTCGTTTACACCGAGAGGGTCGGGGGTTCGAATCCCTCATTGCCCACCAAAGCAAAATCCTTTACATTTATGTGAAGGATTTTTTGTTTTTAATAGATTTTTAAATAAAAATAAAATTATTTTTCATTTTGTTTGGTAGATCTAAATAAAGTATTATATTTGCAGCCGCTTAGGGCAATTAGCTCAGTTGGTTCAGAGCATCTCGTTTACACCGAGAGGGTCGGGGGTTCGAATCCCTCATTGCCCACCAAAAGCAAAATCCTTCACATTTATGTGAAGGATTTTTTGTTTTTAATGGTTTTTGATAAAGAGTCCAATGATTCTTTTATTATATTTGTTTCTTTATAAAAAATAGCTAAAAGATTTCTTAATGGATATAAAATTGTCAGGAAAAAAGATACTTGTTACAGGAGGTGCTGGTTTTATCGGTTCTAATTTGTGCGAGGCTTTACTTGAAAAGAAGAATACAGTAGTTTGTTTAGATAATTTTTCTACAGGGAAAAGAGAGAATTTAGTTTCGCTTATAGAAAACCCAGATTTCACTTTAGTTGAAGGAGATATTAGAATTTTAGAAGATTGTATGTTGGCAGCTTCTGGTGTAGATTATGTTTTGCATCAAGCAGCTTTAGGTTCAGTTCCTAGATCTATAAAAGATCCTATTACAACAAATGACGTTAATGTTTCTGGTTTTCTAAATATGTTAGTCGCAGCAAGAGATAACAATGTAAAAAGATTTGTGTTTGCAGCAAGTTCTTCTACCTACGGAGACTCAGAATCGTTACCAAAAGTAGAAGATGTTATAGGGAAACCATTATCTCCTTATGCAGTTACCAAATATGTAAATGAATTGTATGCAGATGTTTTTGGTAAAACGTATGGCTTAGAAACAATTGGGTTAAGATATTTTAATGTTTTTGGAAGAAAGCAAGATGCTAACGGAGCGTATGCAGCAGTAATACCTAAGTTTGTAAATCAGTTTATGAGTTTAGAATCTCCGGTTATCAACGGAGATGGTTCTTTTTCTAGAGATTTTACATATATAGACAATGTTATTCAGGCAAACTTATTAAGTTTAGTTGCGGATAAAGAAGCTGCTAATGAAATTTATAATGTTGCCTTTGGAGATAGAAACACTTTAATCGATTTATGTGATTCTTTAAAAGAGTTTTTATCAAATTATAATCCAAAAATTAAGGATGTAGAAGTTATTTTTGGTCCTAATAGAATTGGAGATATTCCGCATTCTCATGCAGATATATCAAAAGCTAAGAAATTATTAAATTATACCCCAGAGTTCTCTTTAAAAGAAGGATTAAAAGAATCGATAGATTGGTATTGGGAAAACTTAAATAAATGAGTAAAATTAAAATAGGTATTATTGGTTTAGGCTATGTTGGCTTACCATTAGCGAGGCTTTTTGCTACAAAATTTTCTGTTGTTGGTTTTGATATTAATCAACCTAGGATAGAAGAATTAAAATTAGGACAAGACAGCACAAGAGAAGTTTCTAAAGAGTTGTTGTTAGATGTTATAAATGAAGAGAATTCGGATGAAAAAGGATTGTTTTTTGCATCTAATTTAGAGGAGTTAAGAGGTTGTAATTATTTTGTAGTTACGGTTCCTACGCCAGTAGATAAGAATAACAGACCTGTTTTAACGCCTTTAATAAAAGCGAGTGAAACCGTTGGAAGTGTTGTTAAAAAAGGAGATATCGTAATTTATGAATCTACGGTGTATCCTGGTGCAACAGAAGAAGATTGTGTGCCTATTTTAGAAAGAGTTTCTGGTTTAGTGTTTAATAAAGACTTTTTTGTAGGATATTCTCCGGAAAGAATAAATCCGGGTGATAAAAAACATACTGTAGAAAAAATATTAAAAGTTACTTCTGGCTCTACGAAAGAAGTTGGTGAGAAAGTGAATGATTTATACGCGTCTGTGATTACAGCAGGTACACATTTAGCACCTTCAATAAAAGTTGCAGAAGCAGCAAAAGTAATCGAAAACTCTCAGAGAGATATTAATATTGCCTTTGTAAATGAGTTGGCTAAGATTTTTGGGTTGATGGATATCAATACACAAGATGTTTTAGAAGCTGCAGGAACAAAATGGAACTTTTTACCTTTTAAACCAGGTTTAGTTGGTGGACATTGTATTGGTGTTGATCCTTATTATTTAGCTCAGAAAGCACAAGAATATGGCTATCATCCAGAAATTATTTTAGCAGGTAGAAGAGTCAATGACGGTATGGGTAGATATGTAGCATCGGAAGTTGCTAAGTTGATGATTCAGAGAGATATTGAAGTAAAAGGAGCTGAAGTTTTAGTTTTGGGAATCACTTTTAAAGAGAATTGTCCGGATGTTAGAAACACAAAGGCAGTCGATCTTATTTATGAATTAAAGGATTACGGAGCAAACGTAACTATTTTTGATCCTCATGCAAATTCAAACGAAGTTGAAAGAGAATATCAGTTAGCGTCTAATATTATTTTACCAAAAAAGAAATTTGATGCTGTCATTTTAGTTGTGGCACACAAAGAATTTCTTAGTTTGGATTTTGCAGAACTTAAAAAAGAAAAATCAATTGTATACGATGTAAAGAATTTTTTAGATTCTAAACACGTAGATAAGTCACTATAAAGAAATGAAAAATTTTGCATTAATAGGTGCTGCAGGATATATTGCGCCAAGACATTTAAAAGCGATTAAGGAAACCAATAATCAGCTAATAGCAGCTTTAGATAAGTTTGATAGTGTTGGTGTAATGGATAGTTTTTTTCCGAAAGCAGATTTTTTTGTAGAATTCGAAAGATTTGATCGTCATATAGAAAAGTTAAAAAGAGGTGGTACACACTTAGATTATGTAAGTATTTGTACACCAAATTATTTACATGATTCTCATATTAGAATGGCTTTAAGAAGAGGAGCTGATGCCATTTGTGAAAAACCTATAGTTTTAAATCCTTGGAATGTTGATGCTTTAAAAGATATCGAAAAAGAATCTGGGCAAAAAATAAATACAATTTTACAATTAAGACTACACCCAAGTATTATTGCTTTAAAAAACAAAGTAGCGCTAGAAAATAAAGCAGGTAAATACGATGTCGATTTAACATATATTACTTCTAGAGGTAAATGGTATGATATTTCTTGGAAAGGAGATGAAAGTAAATCCGGAGGAATTGCAACAAACATTGGAGTCCATTTTTACGACATGCTTTCATGGATTTTTGGAGAAGTTCAAGAAAATATAGTACATCTTAGAGAGAAAGATAAATCAGCGGGATATTTAGAGTTTAAAAATGCTAGAGTACGTTGGTTTTTATCAATTAATGAAGAAGATTTACCGCAAGAAATAAAAGAAAAAGGACAAAGAACTTTTAGATCCATCACTATAGATGATCAAGAATTAGAGTTTAGTGCTGGTTTTACAGATTTACATACCAAGAGTTACGAGCAAATTTTAAAAGGAAACGGATTTGGATTGAAAGAGTCTGAAGAATCTATTAAAATTGTTCATAATATTAGAAATACAGCGATTAGTGCATTAGGAGAAAAACATCTGTTTGTTAAGTAAAAAGGATTTTCTAAATCAAAATCAGTTCATTTACAAGTATATCTAATTAGTCGTTACTAACTGTAAAGATGTTTTCTTGAAAATGAAGAATATAACATCAAATTATTTTGAATAAAAATAATGAAAAAAAAGAATCTATTAATTTTCGGAACAAGACCAGAAGCTATTAAAATGGCACCTTTAGTAAATCAGTTTTTAGCTGATAAAAGGTTTGAAACAAAGGTTTGTGTTACAGGTCAGCATAGAGAAATGTTAGATCAGGTTTTAAGTTTTTTTGATATTACTCCAGATTTCGATTTGTGTTTAATGAAGCCTAATCAGAATTTATACAACTTAACAGGAGAAGTAATTTCTGGGTTAAAACCTATTTTAGAATCATTTAATCCCGATTATGTTTTTGTGCATGGGGATACTACCACTACCATGGCAGCAAGTATCGCCGGTTTTTATTCCGGAGCAAAGGTTTGTCATGTAGAAGCTGGTTTAAGAACCCATAATATGTTGTCTCCTTTTCCGGAAGAAATGAATCGTCAGGTGGCAAGTAGAGTTGCTACATATCATTTTGCACCTACCATTAAATCAAAAGAAAATCTTTTACAAGAAAATGTATCCGAAGAAAATATTTTAATTACTGGAAACACGGTTATTGATGCTTTGTTAGAAAGTTCTAGTAGAGTAAGTAATTTGGATAATGTGGATGTTAAAGAAATTAAAAGTAAGATTAATTTTGATAAGAAAATCATTTTAGTAACGGGGCATAGAAGAGAAAATCACGGACAAGGATTTATAAATATTTGTGCTGCACTTAAAGAAATCGCACTTAATAATCCAAATGTAGAGGTTGTATATCCGGTTCATTTAAACCCGAATGTATTAAAGCCCGTAAATGAATTGTTAGGCGATGTTAGTAATATTCACTTGGTAAAACCATTGTCATACCCATCCTTTGTTTGGTTGATGAATCAGTCGTATTTAATAATCACAGATAGTGGAGGAGTGCAAGAAGAAGCACCTAGTTTAGGAAAGCCTGTTTTAGTGATGCGAGACACCACAGAAAGACCAGAAGCTGTAGAAGCAGGAACTGTTATTTTAGTGGGTACAGATTGCAATAAGATTGTAAAGGAAACACAAGGGTTGCTAGATGATTCAAAAAAATATCAATCAATGAGTTCTTTACACAATCCGTACGGAGATGGAAAAGCGTGCAAAAGGATTATTGAATTTATTTTAAATTTAGAATAATGAAACAAGTAGAAGTTGTAACAGTAGGTTTAGGTTATATTGGTTTGCCTACATCAGCATTAATAGCACAAAACGGCATTCAAGTTCATGGTGTAGATGTTAATCAGCATGTGGTAGATACTATTAATCAAGGTAAAATACATATCATTGAGCCAAGTTTAGACATTGCTGTAGAAGAAGCTGTAAAAAAAGGTTTTTTAACTGCGGATATAAAACCAGTGGAAGCTGCTACTTATTTAATTGTGGTACCTACTCCTTTTAAAGGAAACCATGAGCCAGATATTTCTTATGTGGAATTGGCAACAAAGAATATTATTCCGTTTTTAAAAGAAGACGATTTATATATTATAGAATCTACTTCACCTATTGGTACTACAGAAAAAATGAGAAGACTTATTTACGATGTAAGACCAGAGCTAAAAGGTAAATTAAACATTGCCTATTGTCCGGAAAGAGTTTTGCCTGGAAATGTAATGCATGAATTGGTTTATAATGATAGAGTTATTGGAGGTGTAGATGAAAAATCTACCCAAAAAGCAATTCGTTTTTACAAACAATTTGTAAAAGGAGCGCTGCATGCTACAAATGCAAGAACAGCAGAAATGTGCAAGTTAACAGAAAATTCCTCTAGAGATGTACAGATTGCATTTGCCAATGAGCTTTCATTAATTTGTGATAAAGCGGATATAAATGTTTGGGAGTTAATTAATTTAGCAAATAAGCATCCAAGAGTTAATATTCTACAACCTGGTTGTGGCGTTGGAGGGCATTGCATTGCTGTAGATCCTTATTTTATTGTCTCAGATTACCCAATGGAATCTAAGATTATTGGTACGGCTCGTGAGGTAAATAATTACAAGTCTTTTTGGTGTGCAGAAAAGATTCAGAATGAGAAATTAAAATTTGAATTAAAGCACGGTAGAAAACCAAGTATTGCCCTAATGGGATTGGCTTTTAAACCAAATATTGATGATTTACGTGAATCTCCGGCAAAATATATTGCCCAAAAAGTTTTACAAAACACAAACAATGAAGAGTACTTTATTGTTGAACCTAATATTACCGAACATAATGTTTATAAAATTACAAATTATAAAGAAGCTTTTAAAAAGGCAGATATTATAGTTTATCTAGTTGCGCATAACGAATTTAAAACATTGCCAACAGATAGTGATAAAGTTGTTTTAGATTTTTGTGGTGTTAATAGATGATTAAATATTGAATAAAAATAATTTATTGAAGCTTTTTTTTGAAAGAGTGATTTTTTTAAACCTTTTTATTAGCAGGTAAGTAAAGCGGTTACTTCTCTTTATACAATTCTTTTTAGGTTTTTTATATGTAAATGTTTTTTTTTTAGGGGGAACTATCAAAGTATGAACTCTCTGACTACCTTATAAATATAATTTTGTTAGATGTTTAATGTAAGTCGCTTTTTATGAGGTTTTTATGTTTTTTTTATTGTTTTATTTCATTTTTATTATATTTAACGTTGAAATTACTTCTATTTAGGAAGAACCTTTTTTTTTTAAATAATTAACATATATTTGCTCAAAAAAAAAGAAACTTATGAAAGTTGGGATAACCTTTAGTGCTTTTGATTTATTTCATGCAGGACATGTAAAAATGTTAGAAGATGCAAAAGAACAATGTGATTATTTAATTTGTGGTATACAGACAGATCCTACTTTAGATCGTCCGGAAAAGAATATGCCAGTACAGTCAGTCGTAGAAAGATACATTCAACTAAAAGGGTGTAAATACGTAGATGAGATTGTTCCTTATGCAACAGAACAAGATTTAGAAGATATTTTAAGATCTTTTAAAATAGATGTTAGAGTTATAGGAGATGAGTACGCTAGCAAACAATTTACAGGTAGAAAGTATTGTGAAGAAAAAGGAATCGACTTATACTTCAATAAAAGAGAACACCGTTTTTCTAGTAGTGGGCTTCGTAAAGAGGTACAAGAAAAAGAGAATTTAAAAAAGAAAGAGAAATAGGTAAACGTTTTTTATACATTTTAGAAATAAGATGGTGCTTATTGGGTGATTTTTTAATTGGTCGATAATCAAGGGAAAACACCTATTAATCTGTTTAATAAATTAATTTATATTTGCAAAAAAGATGAAAAAACTAATCATAGTATCAGGATATTTTAACCCTATTCACAAAGGACATTTGGAGTATTTTAATAATGCGAAGGCTTTAGCAGATGAATTGTTTGTAATTGTAAATAGCGATCTTCAAAGAGGGCTAAAAGGATCTAAAGAATTTCAAAAAGAAGAAGAACGTTTATTTATTGTAGAGAACATTAAATCTGTAGATAAAGCTATGATTTCTGTAGATAACGATAGAACCGTTTGTGCTTCTATACGTGCTATTCATGAAAAGTATGGAAAAGAGTATCAAATAGGTTTTGCCAATGGAGGAGATCAAGACAATAACTCTATCCCTGAAGCACCTGTTTGTAAAGAATTAAATATTGACTTGATTGATGGTTTGGGAGATAAAATACAATCATCTTCGTGGTTGTTAAAAAATAATTAGAAAGAAAACACTTATTTTAAGTGTTTTTTTATGTTGATATCTTAAATAAAATTGAATATTAAAAAATAAAAAGAATTATGAATATTGCTGTTATCGGTTCAGGTTATGTTGGTTTAGTATCTGGTACTTGTTTCGCAGAAATGGGGAACAAAGTTACTTGTGTAGATATAGATCAAAAGAAAATTCAAAAATTAGAGGAAGGAATCATTCCTATTTTTGAACCAGGTTTAGAACAAATGGTTTTAAAAAATGTAAAAAATAAAAACTTATTTTTTACTACGAAACTAGGAGAAGCTATCAGTGATGCAGAAATTGTTTTTATTGCTGTTGGTACGCCAATGGGAGATGATGGTTCTGCAGATTTACAATATGTTTTAGCTGTTGCTAAATCTATTGGTGAAACCATGCAAAAAAGATTAATAGTGGTAGATAAATCTACTGTACCAATTGGTACAGCAGACAAAGTAAAAGCGACTATTCAGGCAGAGTTAGATAAAAGAGGATCTGACTTAGAGTTTAGTGTAGTTTCTAATCCTGAATTTTTAAAAGAAGGAGCGGCAATCGATGATTTCATGAAACCAGATAGAGTGGTAATTGGAGCAGATTCTGAATATGCTTTTGAATTAATGAAGCAATTGTATTCTCCTTTCTTTAGAACGCATGATCGTTTTATTACTATGGATATCCGTTCTGCAGAAATGACAAAATATGCTGCAAACACAATGTTGGCTACAAAAATTTCATTTATGAATGAGATTGCAAATATTTGTGAAAGAGTTGGTGCAGACGCAAACATGGTTCGTATCGGTATTGGTTCTGATAAGAGAATTGGGTATAGTTTTATTTATCCAGGTGCAGGTTATGGAGGTTCTTGTTTTCCTAAAGATGTAAAAGCTTTAAAGAAAATAGCCGAAGAAAACGGATATAAAGCAAACTTAATAGAATCTGTAGAGAATGTTAATGATGCTCAGAAATTAGTAATTGCTAACAAGATTGTAAAACGTTTTGGAGAAGATTTATCAGGTATGACTTTTGGTTTATGGGGATTGGCTTTTAAACCGGGTACAGATGATATGAGAGAAGCACCAGCAATTTATATTGTTAAAGAATTAGAAAAAAGAGGTGCAAAAGTAAAAGCCTATGATCCTAAAGCAATTGAGGAGTCAAAAGAGTTTTACTTAAAAGAGGCTAAAAATATAACCTATTGTACTTCTAAATACGAAGTTTTACAAGACTCAGATGCATTAATTTTGCTAACAGAATGGAAAGAATTTCGTTCTCCAGATTTTGTAGAAATTAAGCAACAATTAAAGAATCCTATTATTTTTGATGGTAGAAATCAATACAATGCTTTTAATTTAGAAGAAAAAGGATTTGAATATTTCCAAATAGGAAAATAATATAATTGTAATATGAATAAGGACACTAAAATTTATATTGCTGGTCATAGAGGTATGGTAGGTTCTGCAGTATGGAGAACTTTAGAGGAGAAAGGATACACCAATTTAATAGGGAAATCTAGTAAAGAGTTAGATTTAAAAAATCAAGAAGCAGTTCTTGATTTTTATCATACAGAGAAACCTGAAGTTGTTATTGATGCAGCAGCTAAAGTAGGTGGTATTTTAGCGAATAATAATTTTCCATACCAGTTTTTGATGGAGAATATGCAAATTCAAAATAATTTAATTGACAGTGCATTAAAAGTAGGAATTGAGAAATTTATTTTTTTAGGTAGTTCTTGTATTTATCCTAAATTTGCGCCGCAACCATTAAAAGAAGAGTATTTGTTAACGGATTCTTTAGAGCCGACAAATGAATGGTATGCAATTGCAAAAATTACAGGTGTAAAAGCTTGTCAGGCAATTAGAAAACAATTTCAAAAAGATTATGTAAGCTTAATGCCTACAAATTTATATGGTACACATGATAATTTCGATTTAAAATCTTCTCATGTGTTACCTGCTATGATACGTAAATTTCATGAGGCAAAAATGAATAATAATTCAGATGTTACCTTATGGGGAAGCGGAACGCCAATGCGTGAGTTTTTGTTTGTAGATGATATGGCAGAAGCAGTTTTGTATGCTTTAGAAAATGAATTGCCAGAATACCTATACAATATAGGTACTGGTGAAGATTTGACGATTAAAGAATTGGCAGAAACGATTCAGGAAGTAACAGGACATCAAGGAACTATTGTTTGGGATGCTGATAAACCAGACGGAACACCAAGAAAGTTGATGGATATTTCTAAAATGCACAACTTAGGTTGGAAGCATAAAGTTGATTTAAAACAAGGGATTGAAAAAACCTACACTTGGTTTTTAAAAAATATTGAAAATTTTAAAGAGGTTAAATTGTAAAAGTCGTTTTTCGTCTTTCGTTTGTCGTTCATCGAACAACGAAAATCGACCAACGAACAACGAACAACGAAAAAAATTATGAATAAAGTAGCATTAATTACAGGAATTACTGGACAAGACGGCTCATATTTAGCTGAGTTATTATTAGAAAAAGGATATATAGTACATGGTATTAAAAGAAGGTCTTCTCTTTTTAATACCAATAGAATTGATCATTTATACCAAGATCCACACGATCCTGATCAAAGATTAAAATTGCATTATGGAGATTTAACAGACGCAATGAATCTTACTCGTATCATTCAAGAATGTCAACCAGATGAAATTTACAATCTAGGGGCAATGTCTCACGTAGCTGTTTCTTTTGATACTCCAGAATATGTAGGTAATGTTGATGGATTGGGAACTTTAAGAATCTTAGAAGCAGTAAGAATTTTAGGTTTAGAAAAGAAAACAAGAATTTATCAAGCATCTACTTCAGAGTTATATGGTGGGATGCCAGAAAATAAAAATGAAAGAGGTTTCTATGATGAATCTTCTCCATTTTACCCTCGTTCTCCTTATGGAGTAGCAAAAATTTATGGTTTTTGGATTACTAAAAACTATAGAGAAGCCTATAATATGTTTGCTTGTAATGGTATTTTATTTAACCATGAGTCTCCAAGAAGAGGAGAAACTTTTGTAACAAGAAAAATTACCCGTGCTGTAGCTAAAATTGCATTAGGATTACAAGAAAAAGTGTTTCTAGGGAATTTAGAAGCAAAACGTGATTGGGGACATGCGAAAGATTATGTTCGTATGATGTGGATGATTTTACAAGCAGATAAACCAGAAGACTGGGTAATTGCAACAGGTGTTACTACAACTGTAAGAGATTTTGTACGTTTGGCTTTTAGTGAAGTTGGCATAGAAGTAGAATTTAAGGGAGAAGGAGTAGAGGAAAAAGCCTTTGTTGTAGCTTGTAACCATAAAGATTTTCAAATAGAAATTGGGAAAGAAGTATTATCTGTAGATCCATCTTATTTCCGTCCAACAGAAGTAGATTTATTAATTGGTGACCCTTCTAAAGCAAAGAACGAATTAGGTTGGGTGCCAGAGCACGATTTAGCCTCTTTGGTAAAAGATATGATGAAAGGAGATGTTGCAATAATGAAAAAAGATGTTGTATTGTTGAAAGCAGGGCATGAGATTTTAAAACAAGCAGAATAATTTTTTTGTCAAAAAAATAATAATATTTCAAGAAGGTAGTTGATTTACTTTCTTGAAATATTTTTAATAATTAATTTAAATGCAAGCATCTCATAAAGTTATATTTAATACAGGAATTACTTATTTAAGGTCTTTAATAACCGTTTTTATAACTTTATATAGTACTAAATTAATTATAAAGGCACTAGGTGTAGAAGATTTTGGATTGTATAGTCTAATTGGTGGTGTTGTAGGGATGTTAGCTTTTTTTAAGTCGGCTTTAACTTCTTCTACACAGAGATTTATATCCTTTAATTTAGGAAAAGGTTTAATGGATGAAGTTAAACGAGTTGTTGCTAATAGTTTTTTAATTCATATTTTAACAGGTTTAATTATTGTTTTAGTTGTAGAGGTAATAGGTCAATATTTTATCACACACAAACTTGTTATTGCTCCCGATAGATTAGATACAGCAATAATTATTTTTCACTTTGTTGTAGCTTCAACATTTGTAACAATTGCGACAGTTCCATTTGATGCCGTTTTAAATGCACACGAAAATATGCTTGTATTGGCTATTTTGGGTATTATTGAAACAGTACTTAAACTTTTAGTAGCAATAATATTAAGTTATATTGTAAATTATGATAAGTTAATTCTTTATTCTGTTTTACTTTTTTCTGTGCTAATACTAATTAATGGAATAAAATGGATTTATTGTTATAGGAAATATAAAGAAACAAAAGTTTCTTTAGTTAAGGATATAGATATATCAGAAATAAAAAGTCAAACAAGTTTTGCTGGATGGAATTTATTTGGGGCGGCTTGTTCAATGGGTAGAGGTCATGGTATTGCTATTATTTCAAATATGTTTTTTGGTACAGTTGTAAATGCCGCATTTGGTATTGCAAATCAAGTAAAATCTCAAGCAAGTTTTTTTTCGGCAACTATATTAAGAGCTATTAATCCTCAAATAATGAAAAGTGAAGGAGCAAATGATAGACAAAGAATGCTTAGGTTGTCTATGATGGCTTCTAAATTTGGTTTCTTTTTAATAGCTTTTATTGCAATACCCTTAATATTTGAAATGGATAACATTATACACTTGTGGTTAAATGAAACCCCAAAATATGCTGTTGTTTTTTGTCAACTTTTACTTATTGGAGCAGTAATAGAACAATTAACTGTTGGTATTAAATCTGCAATTCAATCAGTAGGTAATATAAAAAAGTATATGATTTTAACAGGAGGGTTACTTTTGTTAAATATGCCAGTTTCTTATTTTTTTCTAAGTTTGGGGTATAAAGCAGAGGTAGTATTATATGTATATATAATTATAGAAGTATTGTCTGGAGTATTAAGAGTTTACTTAACACATAAAATTGTAGGTAATTTAATTGGTTTTTATTTAAAGGATGTTATTTTAAAGATATTAGTACCTACTTTATTTTCTATAGCAGCATGTATTTTAATGACAAGAATTAAAGATTTATCATTTATATATACTTTTATTGTTGCATCGAGTCTTTTTCTATTAGTGGCATATTTTATTGGTTTGTCAAAAAATGAAAAAATAATAATAAATTCAATAACATCAAGAATTATCAAAAAATAAAATGAAAACAAAAATAGCAAGCTTAATTCCTTCGTCTTTAAAACAAAAACGTAGAAATGTTTTGTTTTATATGAAAGCCTTACGAGCTAATACATATGATCTTAATAGATATTTTAAATATAGTTCTACTAATGGATTAAACACAGAGAAAGGTTTAATCTCAAAAATAATAATGGAATACCATGCCTTAGAAAAAGGGATGACAATGCCAGATATTAGATATGGATTTGGAATGAATAGAGTTAATGGACTTATTAACCTTTGTAATAGGTACTCTAATAGATATAATTCTAATCATCCTCAATATATTAATGCGGTAGGTGTTTTAATAGAGTATTTAAGCGTTCATAATAAAAATAAAATTAATATTCCAGAAGAAATAAAAACTGGTATTTTAAATTTAAAAACAGAAACAAATTTTCAATCAACAAAACAAATAAATAAAAATAAAGAAGATTATTTTAAACTTAATAAGTCTAATTTTCTAGAATTTGCTAACTCAAGACATAGTTTAAGAAATTATTCTCAAGAAAATGTTGATTTAGAATTAATAAAATCAGCTATAGATTTTACAAAAAATACACCTTCTGTTTGTAATAGACAATCAGTTTTTTGTCATGTGTTTACAGATAAAGATCAAATAGCAAGTATATTAAAAGTGCAAGGAGGAAATAGAGGTTTTGGTCATTTAACGAATAAATTAATTGTTGTAACTTCAGATTTAAATACATTTTTTGGAGAAGGAGAACGTAATCAAGCGTTTATTGATGGAGGTATGGTTGCAATGAATCTGTTGTATTCTTTACATTATAATCAATTAGGAGCTTGTATCTTAAATTGTAGTAATTCTGTCGTTAAAGATAAAAATATGCGTAAAGTTACTGGTGTTAAAGAATCACATGTGTTTATAGCTATGATTAGTTGTGGGCATGTACCTGATAATTTTTTAATTGCTGCTTCAAAAAAAGATACATTAAAATATAGACTAAATATTGATGGAAATGAAATATAATAAAATAGGATTATTAACCTTTCAATCTAGTAATAACTACGGAGCTTTACTACAGTGTTATGCATTAAGTACAACACTAGAAGAACTTGGTTTTAATGTTCAAATTTTTAATTTAAAAAAAGAACACATAAAAGATATTGAAGACTTACCTTTTTTACCTAGAAACAAAAGAGTTCTTAAAAAAAATGTTAATAATGCTATATTTGAAAGTGCTTTTAGTGATTTTAGAAAAAAGTATTTAAATAATAAATTTACTACAGAAATAGAAACTAAAGATATGCTAAAAGATTTTTCAGAATCTTTTGATGCTGTTGTAGTTGGTAGCGATCAAGTATGGCGAGGTGCTTATACAAAGAAATTACAATCTAGTTTCTTTTTTGATTTTATATCTGATAAAACAAGAAAGATTTCTTACGCGGCAAGTTTTGGTTTAGATTATTTTGAAGGTTATAAAAATAATGAAGCAGAAATTAATACATTAATAAATAAATTTGATGCTATTTCTGTTAGAGAGGCAGAAGGTGTTAAAATTTGTAAAGAAACTTTTAATGTAGAAGCTATTCATGTTTTAGATCCTGTTTTTCTATTATCTAAAGAAAGATATCAAAAAATAATCGATCCAGAATTTAAGAAAAACACTAATAAGTATGTTGCTTATTATTTTTTAAACCCAGATTCTTATAGAAAATCAATATTAACTTCTATAAAAGAGAAATTTAGTATTGATGAAGATATAAATATCTATACAAATGATAAGTTCAGTTTTAGAAGTCCAAGTTTTAACTTATCTAAGTATAAATTTAAATCTTTTTCTACTTGGTTAGGAGAACTTAAAAATGCAGATTTTGTAGTTACAGATTCATTTCATGGTTTAGCTTTTTCAATTATTTTTAATAAACAATTTGTTTGTATTGCAAACTCTAAAAGAGGTGCATCTAGAATGAAAAGCTTATTAAATCTTTTTAAATTAAATCATAGATTAATAAATGAAGGAGAGCAGATTAATTTTGATACTTTAACACCAATAGATTACATTGAAGTAAATAAAACCATTAACAATCAGAAACAAAAATCTATAGATTTTTTACAAAAATCTATTTTGTAAATAATTATGAAAGTTTTTTTTACGCCATATTATAAGAATAACCCATACCAAAAAAGAATTATTGATAAGTTTTCTGATTTAGGAATGCATATTGATATTGCTGCTACTGGAGCTGGTGCTTTTTTTAAAACACCAAAATTAAAGGAAGCAAATATTATTCATTTCCATTGGTTTGAACCATTTATAAAATCTAACTCTTACACTAAATCTTTATTTAAAGCATTTGTTTTTTTAGTTAGACTGTATTTCTTTAAAAAAGATAAGAAGTATGTTTGGACGGTTCATAATCTTGTAAATCATGAGAAAAAAAATGTAAGTATAGATCGTTTTTTTTTATTTTTCTTTAAAAGGTTAATAGATTCTTTTTTTGTACATAATACATTTACCAAAGAAAAATTGGTAAAAGAGTTTGGTATTTCTGAAAATAAAATATTTTTAATTCCGCATGGTAATTATTGCGATGATTATTCTCCTTTTTTAGGAGATAAGAAAGCGTTTAAAAAAGATATTATAAAAATACCTGAAGACAAATTTACATTTACTTTTTTAGGAAATATTCGTCCTTATAAAGGTGTCTTAGATCTTATAAGTGCCTTTAAAAGTATGAACAACGATAACTGTCAATTATTAATTTGTGGACACGTTACCAACCCTGAAGATAAGGCACTAATTATATCTAAAATAGCAGGTTATTCTAACATATATTTTAAACCAGGTTACGTAGCAAATAACGAATTACAAGGATATATTAAAACCTCTGATGTAATGGTGTATCCATATAAAGATATTTTAACCTCTGGTAGTTTAATTTTAGGAATGTCTTTAAAAAGTGCTTGTTTGGTTTCTAATGTAGGTAGTATGGCAGAGTTGATAAACAAAGAGTTTGTTTTTAACAATACAGATGATTTAGTTGTAAAAATGGATGCATTAGCTAGTATGGATGCTCTTAAAATTAAACAAGTTGGTATTGCTAACTTTAAAAAAATAGAAGCAGACACTTGGTTAAAAATGGCTACTAGTTTAAAAGATGTTTATTCTAACTTAACGAAGCATAACTAATGGAACATATACAGAAACTTAGTAGTAGGCTGCATGTGTATTTTTTAATAGCACCTATTTATTTGCGTTTAATTGCACCTGAAGGTTTGGAGTTCTCATTAACAACAAACATTTTAGGCTATAGTTTCTTTTTACCTGAAATATGTTTTTTTTTATTACCTTTTGTAGCGCCTTTAAGTTTAAAAACATTAAGTAAAAATTATTACCTAATACTTCTTACGTTTTTAGGTATTTTTTTAGGGTATTTATCTGCTGTAAACGGTGGGTCTTACCAAGTAGTTAATAATTTTTTAGCTGGTACAGATTTCTATAGTACATTATTGGTGTTTTTATTTTTTCCTTTAAAAAAAGAAAATGTAAAATTTTTATTAAAACCAACACTTGTGTTGGCTACTATTATTGGTTTACAAATTATTTTATATAGTTTCGGTTTTCTATCTTATGAGAAAGATCTGTCTACTAACGATGGCTTTTCTGGTATTAGCAGAATAAGTACAACTATAGCTGCGTCTACAGGTACAGCAGTAGCTTTTTTTTTAATGAATATTATATTGTACACCGTAATTCCAGATAAATTAAAAAAAGCTTTTATACTTATAGCTGTTATTGTAGGTAGTATTACACTAACAAGAAGTGTTATGATAGCAAATATAATTTTGCTTTTTTTTATATTTAAAAGAGACAAACGTGTAAAACTTAATAAAAATAAAAAGGTTTTTAGATTTTTAGGAATCATTGTTTTATTAATAGGCTTAATTTTTTCTTTAAATAAAATTGGTATTTTAGATAGTATTACCTCTAGAAACGATAGTTTAGAATCAGGGAATATAGATGTTTCTAATGGGCGTTTTAGTAGATGGGAATCTAGTTTTGTTTTTTTTAATGAGTACCCTATCCTAGGCACAGGAGCTAATTTTGTAACCATGCATAAAAGAGCCAGGTATGCTAAAGTAGATTCTAAAAACTTATTTTCTCCTCATAATGCATTTGTATTGGTATTAATGGAGCGGGGTGTTGTTGGGATAGTTGTTTTTATTTTAATAATGTACCTATTAATTAGACCAATTAAAAGGAAGGATAATAGTGTTTTAAAAATAACACTATTACTTTCTGCGGTTATTTTTATGAATACGGAGATAGTGATACTATTTTCTGAGTTTGGAGGTCTATTTTTTATTATTTGGAATTTATCTAAAATTCCAAAATTAAACTCATAATTATGAAAAAATATATTTACTGGTTTGTATTCCTTTTACTTTTTTTTGAGGTTTTTTTAAGGTTTTTTTTTGGGTTTTGCGATGATGTTTTATTAAGGGAAGATTCTGATTTTGAATATATCGCAAAAGAAAATCAAAGCCGCTATAGATTTAGAAATAATATTTACTATAATTCATTTTCAATGAGAAGTGAAGAAATAGATAGTAATAGTATTACCATATTAGGTTTAGGTGATTCTATTTTAAATGGAGGAGTACTTACAGATCAAGACTCTTTGGCTACTAGTATTCTTTCAAAAAAAATATCTAATTTATATGATAAAAAAGTTCAATTTTTAAATGTTTCTGCCGGAAGTTGGGGGCCAGATAATTGTTATACATATTTAAAAAAGTATGGTAATTTTAATGCTAGCTCAATATTCTTATTTGTTAGCTCACATGATGCGTATGATAACATGGATTTTAAAAAAATTATAGGTATTAATAAGAGCTTCCCGAATAAACAGTATTTTTCTAGTATTTATGAAATTGTAGATAGATACTTGTTACCAAGGTTAAAAAGAACAAAGAAAAAAGTTACTAATAATAGTTTAGGAATTAATAAAAAAAAGAAGAATAGCAAATTTAACTCTGGTTTTAATGCAATTTATTCATATTCTAAAACAAATAATATACCACTTGTAATTTATCTTCATGCAGAAAGTGAGGAGGTTAAAAAAGGGAGTTATAATGAACAAGGTAAAGAAATAATTAAGTTTGCTTCTCAAAATAATATCGAATTGTTATTAGATATAAAAGAAAGCTCTACTTTAGACTTTAGAGATAAAATTCATTTTAATGAAAGTGGACAGAAAAAAATGGCAGAAATAATTTTTAATTATATTAAATGAAAAGCAAAATAGTATTTTTAACGTTTCACAACTGGGAGTCTAAGAGGCAAGGTGGGTTTCATAAATTTGCAGAAGAGTTTGCAAATAAAGGATGGAGAGTGTTTTTTTTTAGTGTACCAAGACCATATTATTCTTATTTTAAAAATGATGAAAGGCTAAATAAAACTGTTTTAAAAAATTTAAGTAAAGGTTTAGAGTATTCTATAGGTAAAGGAAGTTTATTAAATTTAACATTACCTACATTTGCTTTACCAGGAGGTTTAAGAAAATTTTTCTCTAATAAAGTAAATAAATTTTTACAAAAAACATCCTTACAAAATACCAATAAATTTTTACAAGATAAATTTAAAGGAGTTACCCATTTTGTGTTTGAATCTAATGAGGCTTTATTGTATTATAAAAAAATAAGAAAATTATTTCCAGATGCTAAAATAATTTATAGACCTTCAGACCCTGTTTGTGCAAATAAAAATGCAAGTTTACACATTGTAGAGGCAGAAAAGGAAATATTATTTAATGCAGATTTGGTTTTTTTAGTAAATAAAGAAAACTTTGATACTGTTACAGGTTTTTATAAAGAGTACACCAAGTCTAAAAATTGTGCTATTTTAAACAATGGTGTAGATATGGATGCTTACACGCAAACATATAGTATCCCCAATGCTTTACAAAAAGAAAATACGGTGTTGTATGTTGGCGCAAGAGATATTGATTGGGACATGATTGTTGAAGCAGCTAATTTAGACAAGCATTTAAACTTTGTAATTGTATGTCCAGAAATACCAAATGAAAACTTTATAAATTATACAAATCTTAAAAATACAAATCTTTTTTATATAGACGGTATTAAGCCTACAGACGTACCAAAATATATCACAAATGCAGATGTAGTAATTGTACCGAATCCTAAAGATAGGTACAAAACTAAAAACTGGGGTATAACAGCCAAATACTTACAAGCTATGGCCGCAAAGAAACCTATTGTAGCCTACCACGATGGTGAGTATTTAAAAGATTATGAAATAGAACCAGTATATAATACAACAGACTTTTTATTAAAAATTAATACAGCTTTAAAGAAGCCGGTTGTAAATTATAATTATAATTTAGCCGAAAGAGATTGGACTGTTTTAACAGAAAAATTTTATAACTCAATTATTAATTTGTAATGAAAAAGATAGTATTTATAACCAGACATGATCCTACCAAATTAGGTGGAGGAGCATTTGCTACAAGAGCTTATTTAGAAGCATTAAACAAAATATACCCTAAACAGGTAGTTCTTTTTGTGGCAGACTCTTATGAAGATAATGTATTAAGTTACGAGTCTTCTAAAATTATTAAAGTGCTACCAAGAACAAAGTTTAGTGCTATTTTAGGAATCTTAATAGGAAAACTAACTAGGTTTGATACAGTAATTAAATCTTGGGTAAAAGACAATAAAGATACTATAGACACCGTAGTTTTTGATGGTAGTATTATTGGAGGTAATTTTATAAACATATTTAAAAAATATAATTGTAAACTAGTAACCATACATCATAATTACGAAGTAGAATATCATAAAGAAAATAAAAGTATAGAAACCATTAGAGGTTCTTTTTTATATTGGATTAAAAAGTTTGAAAAAAGGGCGTATGTATCTTCAAATATCAATTTATTTTTAACCAAGCCAGATTTAAGTTTATTTATCCGTAAATATGGTGATAATAATTCTGTAAAAGAAGTTTTAGGTTGTTTCGAGTTTAATAAAAAGGAAACAGTAAAAAAAGTTATAGATAGCGCTACTATTAATTTTAATACTATAAAGCTAGTTATTAGTGGTTCATTGGTAACTTATCAGACATTAGATGGTGTTAATTGGTTTTTAGATACTATTTATCCTAAATTAAAAGAAAAGTATACAAATATAGAATTAACAATTACTGGTAGATCTCCTAGTGAAGAATTGATAGAGAAATGTAAAAGCTTAAAAGTAAATATAATTCCATCACCAAAAGATATTAGAAAAATAATTGCAGAAGCAGATATGTATATTTGCCCTACCAGATTAGGAGGTGGTTTAAAATTAAGAATAATGGATGCCTTGGCTTTAGGTTTGCCTAGTATTATACAAGAAAAGTCTTACAGAGGTTATGAAAAAATTGGTAAATCTGAATATGTAACCAAATTTTCTAATGAAGTAGATTTCTTTCCTGTATTTGAGGAATTATTATTAAATGTAAATAAAAACAGCAGTTGTAAAGAGTATATAAGTAATGAATACCTAAAAGAGTTTTCTTTTAACGCAGGAGTTGTTAGATTTAAAACTTTTTTAAAATAAATTAGGATTACATAAATGAAGAAAATTTTAGTTATATACCCAGGCTTTCCACATTATAGAAATGGAATAATTGAAGAATTATTAGAAGATAAAGAAAATGAATATTTTTTTATTGGAGATGATAATATGATGGGGACTTCTATTAAACCTTATGATTTTAAAGGGAATGAAAAATTCTTTAATGCACCTTCTTATAAGGTGAAAAACTTTATTTTCCACAAGAAAATGATAGCTTATATTTTAAAAAATGATTTTGATAGTTACATATTTCATTCATCTCCTTTTTGGATAACTATTTTAATTTCTTTTTTCATATTAAAATTAAAAGGAAAAAAATGTTATAATTGGACACATGGGCTGTTAAAAGATGAAGATAGTTTTAAATCTAAATTTTATCTAAATTTTTATAAACTTTTTGATGGTATAATTCTTTATGGAAATGGAGCTAAGAAGAATATGATTAATAAAGGGTTTCCAAAAGAAAAATTAACTGTTATTTATAATTCTTTAAATTATAAAAAACAAATTATAAATAGAGATAAATTAAACGTAGATGATTTTATTACTTTAAAGAAAAAAATATTTGGAACTAATTATAAAAGACCACAATTAATATTTATAGGTAGATTAACAAAACAAAAAAAATTAACAGTTTTATTAGAATTAATTGATATTTTAAATAAAAAAGGACAAAATTTCAACCTTGTTTTTGTGGGTGATGGCCAAGAAAAAAAGAATTTAGAACTAATAACATTAGATAAAGGTTTAGATGATCAAATTAAATTTTATGGTCCTTCTTATGATGAATTTGAAATTTATAGTTTAATTGCAAGTAGTGATTGTTGTGTCTCTCCAGGAGAAATAGGTTTAACAGCTATTCATTCTCTAACATACGGGACTCCAGTTATATCTCACAATAATGCTAATTATCAAATGCCAGAATTTGAATCTATTATTGATGGAGTAAACGGAAAATTATTTGAATATAATGATACCAATAGTTTAGTAGAAGCTGTTTTATCTTGGTTTAATGATAATAAAGATAGAGAAGTTGTAAGGAATAATTGTTACAAGGTTATAGACGAAGTTTTTAACCCTGTAAATCAAAAAAAAATTATTAATAAAATAAAATAATAATTGTAAGATAATGAAAAAGTTTATTAAAAAATATTTACCATTTGGTTTATATATTGGTGTTTTAATAGCCTATTTTAAGGCGTATATTAAATTTGTAAAGTACTCTTCTATAGTTAATGATAACGGAAGCACTAAACTAATAAGTAAGATTATAGCAGATTATCATGTCGTAGAAAAAGGGCTAACGATGTCTGAAACAAGGTTAGGTTTTGGTAAGGATAGAGTTTTACAACTTATTAAATATTGCGAAACTTATGTTTCTAAATACGATAATAAAGATGTTCAACTTATTCATGCTATAAATGTTATTACAGAGTATAGAGTTTTTCATGAAAAAGTAGATTTTACTTTAGATAAAGACCTTTTAGATCGTATTTATAAAGTAGAAGCTTTATTAGCTAAAGCTACACCATCTCAACAAAAGTACTTTACAAGAGATGAATATTATAAAAACATAGATGAACGTTTTGAGTTGTTTTCAAAATCTAGGTTAAGTGTTAGAAATTATTCAGACAAAGTTATCCCTGTAGAAGAATTAAAAAAAGCGGTAGATTTAGCAAAGCACTGCCCTTCATCTTGTAATAGACAAACAATTAGAACTAATGTTTATTCTGATAAAAATTTAATTAAGCAAGTCTTAGAAATTCAAGGAGGAAATAGAGGTTTCGGTCATTTAGCAGATAAATTAATAATTCTTACTTCAGATTTGTCTTATTGGCATGGTGTTTATGAAAGAACAGGCCCTTATGTAGATGGAGGTATTTTTGCAATGAATTTGTTATTATCGCTACATTCATTAAAAATTGCTACTTGCCCATTAAACTGTAACTTATCACCAGCAAAAGAAAAAGCATTAAGAAAACTGTGTAACATACCTTCTAATGAGGTATTTGTAGTAATGATGTCTTGCGGTTACACACCAGATGAATTTAAAGTACCTTATTCTAAAAGGTATGATGTAGATAGTTTAATAAGAATTCATTAAAATTGATATAAAAAATATGAAGAAAATTGGAATAATTACTATTGTACATGTAAATAATTATGGAGCAGAATTACAAGCTTTTGCATTACAACATAAATTAAATAAATTAGGTTATAATGCAGAGTTAATTAATTACTTGTTTTATAAAAACCCTAAATTTAAACCTACAAAAAAGTCTCAACCTTTTATTCAATTATCGTTAAAACAAAGAGTAAAAGAATTTGTTTATCCATATTTTAAAACAGTTAAATCATTACCATATTTAAAACAAAAAAAGTTAAGAGATAATAAGTTTGCAGAATTTCATAAGTTATATACTAAACAAACAAATGAGATTAATACAATAGATAAATTGTATAATACAAAGTTTGATTACGATATTTATGTTGTGGGAAGCGACCAGGTTTGGAACCCTAATACGAATATTAATATAGAACCTTATTTTTTAACATTTGCACCAAAAGATAAACTAAAGGTTTCTTATGCTTCTAGTTTTGGGGTTAATTCAATACCGTTAATTCATCAAGAAAAGTACGCTTCTTTACTTGGTAATTTAGATAAAATTGGGACTAGAGAAAAAACGGGTGTAGAAATTGTAAAAAGTATCTCTTCTAAAGAAGCAACATGGGTGTTAGACCCAACTTTTTTATTAAATAAAAGTGAGTGGAGCGAATTTGAAGTTTCTACAGATATTAAGAAACCCTATTTATTAATGTATGTTTTAACAGATTCTGATTATATTTCTAATTTAGCTAATCAAATAGCAAAGAAACATAATCTTCAAATAGTTAGAATTTGTAAAAATGCGTTTGTTGAAGATAAATCAGAAAACGTTATTAATATAATTGATGCTGGACCAAGAGAATATTTAGGTTTGTTTGCTAAAGCAAGTTTTGTTTTAACAACATCATTTCATGGTACCTGTTTTTCTGTTAATTTTAATATTCCATTTTTTACTATTTTAAAGAAAAATAAAACAAACAATTCTAGACAAATAGATTTATTAGCAGACTTAGGTATTAAAGATAGAATACTTTTTATAGAAGATAAAGTTTCTGACGATGATTTAATGTCTATTAACTTTGCGGATGTAAATGTTAAATTAGAAAAAAATAGAAACAATTCTTTAAAATTCTTAACTGATTCAATTTCAGAATAAAATGAAGTACGAAAAATATAAAAATCAACTAGGTGTTAAGAATAAAATAGCACGGCTTTTATGGTGGTTTGTTTGGTTGTTTATGTTTCGTCCTTTTGGTTTACCTTTTTTTAATGGATGGAGGATTTTTTTGTTAAGAATGTTTGGTGCAAAGATTGGCAAAGGATGTAAAATAACGGCCTCCGTTAAAATTTGGGCACCTTGGAATTTAGAGATGGGAGATTTTGTAGCTTTTGGCTTTGATTCTTTTTGTTACAACCCAGGTAAAATAATTATTGGTAATAAAGTAGCTATTTCTCAAAGAGCACATTTGTGCAGTGCTTCTCATGATATAACAAAAAAGGAAAACCCATTAATTGTTAGTCCCATTATTCTTAAAGATAGATCTTGGGTCGCTGCAGATTCTTTTATTGGTATGGGAGTTACTGTAAATGAAGGTGCAGTTGTTGGTGCAAAAGCGGCTGTTTTTAAAGATGTAGAAGCATGGACTGTGGTAGGTGGTAACCCAGCCAAATTTATTAAAAAAAGAGTTTTAGATAATGATTGATAAAAAAACATCACTAACAGCTTTAGTACTTACTTATAATGAAGAAATGCATCTTAAAAGATGTTTAGAATCATTAAAAGATATTTGTGACGAGATTGTAATTATAGATTCTTTTTCAAATGATGAAACAGAAAATATTGCTAAAGAATTTGGAGCAAGATTTTATCAGAACCCATTTGTAAACCATGCAGTTCAATTAAATTGGGGAATAGAAAATGGAGAAATAAATACAGATTGGGTAATACGAGTAGATGCAGATGAATATATTTCTGATGAATTAGCAAGTAGTATTAAAAATGAGTTACCTACTTTAAAAGAAGATATAACCGGTGTAAGAGTTAAAAGATTAATGTATTTCTTTAATAAACCTCTTAAGAAAGCAGGTATGTATCCAATTTGGCATTTAAAGCTGTGGAGACACGGTAAAGCACTATGCGAACAACGTTGGATGGATGAACGAATGAAGTTATCTAATGGAGATACCACAACTCTAGAAGGTGATTTAATTGATAATAATTTAAACAATTTAACTTGGTGGACACAGAAGCATAATAGTTACGCAACTAGAGAAGCTATAGATATTTTAGATAAAATTTATAATTTTACAAACTCAGACGTAGTTAATGCAAACCTTTTTGGTTCAGCAGAAGAAAGAAGAAGATGGTTTAAGAAAAAATATTTAAACCTTCCGTTGTTTGTTCGGCCAATAATTTTTTGGTTTATAAGGTATATTCTTCAGGGTGGTTTTTTAGAGGGTAAAAGAGGTTTTATATGGAATGCATTACAATGTGGATGGTATCGTTTTTTAGTAGATGCTAAAATCTATGAAGCGTATAAAGCTGCAGGAAAAGATAAAAATGAATTAATAAAGTACTTTAAGGATACTTACGGTTACGATATTACTAAAATAGGGTAGATGAAAATATCTATAATTACAGTCTGTTACAATAGTGCTAAAACAATTGAAAAGACTTTTAAATCTGTACAAAGTCAAACTTATAATAATATAGAATATATTGTTGTAGATGGAGGTTCTAAAGACACTACATTAGATATTGTACAAAAATATAAAGAATTAGTATCTCAATCGGTTTCTGAACCAGACAAAGGTTTGTATGATGCCATGAACAAAGGAATTAAAATGGCTACTGGAGATTTAGTAGGTATTTTAAATTCTGATGATATTTTTACAGATGACCATGTGTTAGAAAATATAGCAAATTTTCATCTAGAAAATAAAGAAATAGATGCTTCTGTAGGTAATATTTTACAATTTAATGAAGAAGGAAAAACAGTAAGAAAATATTCTGCTAAAAACTGGAACCCAGAGAAGCTAAAAATTGGTTTTATGCCAGCGCATCCAGCGATATTTTTTAAAAGAGATTTGTTTAAAAAATATGGGCTTTACCATTTAGATTTTACGATTGGTGCAGATTATGAATTAATTACTCGATTTTTCTTACAACATAAGATCACTTGGAAATTTTCTGATATTACAACGACATCTATGTTAATTGGGGGTGTAAGTAGTTCTGGTTTTAGTAGTTATCAATTAATTTCAAAAGAAATTAAAAAAGCATTGACTAGAAACAATATAAAATTTAGTTATTTAAAAGTACAGTTAAGAGGTTTCTGGAAAATAATAGGGTTTTTAAATAAAAAGTAATTGATGAACAGTAACTTACATATCATTACAGGAAATAAAGGTTTTGTTGGGCTTAATTTGATAGACTATTTTAAGAGACAGAAAAAAGAAACTGTTGGTGTATCTAGAACACCAAAGAACGAAGAGCTTAGTTATGAAACTTTAAGTTTAGAGCAACTTAACCGAGCTAAGAGTTTTATTCATTTAGCAGGGAAAGCCCACGATTTAAAAAAAACATCTGAAGACAAAGAATATTTTGAGGTAAACACAGAATTGACTAAAACACTTTTCAATCAATTTTTACAAAGTGATTGTGAGGTATTTATATACATGAGTTCTGTAAAAGCTGCTGCAGACGAAGTAGAAGGTCTTTTAACCGAAGAATTAAAGCCAAACCCAGTTACGGTGTATGGAAAATCTAAATTAGCCGCAGAAACATATATTTTAGCACAAGAAATTCCTGACAACAAAAGAGTGTATATTTTAAGACCTTGTATGATTCATGGTCCTAATAATAAAGGAAATTTAAATTTACTGTACACTTTTGTCTCTAAAGGAATTCCGTATCCTTTTGGTAAATATGAAAATGCAAGATCTTTTGTTTCTGTAGAAAATTTATGTTTTATAATTAATGAATTGATAGAGAATACAAGTGCACCATCTGGTATTTATAATGTGGCTGATGACACTTCTTTATCTACAACAGCTTTGGTTAAAATTATAGGGGATGTCATAGAGAAACCTGCTAAGGTTTTAAATATTCCAAAGTTTTTTGTAGAGGTTTTAGCAAAAGTAGGAGATGTATTGCCATTACCTGTTAACTCTGAAAGGGTACAGAAATTGACAGAAAATTACGAAGTATCTAATGTAAAGATCAAAAAAACACTTCAAAAAGAATTACCTTTATCAGTAGAAGAAGGAATCAAAAAAACAATAGCATCATTTTAAGTTTATGGAGAAGAATTTAATCGTTTTATGTATATTAATTGTAGCCTCTTTTGTGTATTTAAAGTTGGCTAATAAATTTAATATTGTAGACAAACCCAATGAAAGAAGTTCGCATACGAAAGTAACAATACGTGGAGGGGGAATTATTTTTCCGATTGCAATTTTATTATTCTTCTTTTTGAATGATTTTCAATATCCCTTTTTTGTTTTAGGATTGTTTTTAATTGCTTTTGTTAGTTTTTTAGATGACATCTACACGTTAAGTTCAAGAGTTCGGTTTCCTTTTCAAATAATTGCTATATCCTTAATATTATTTCAAGCAGCGTTCCCTGTTTTTCCATTGTATTATTCAGTACTTTGTTTAGTGTTGGGGGTTGCAGTAATTAATATGTTCAATTTTATGGACGGTATTAACGGCATTACAGGCATGTATAGTTTGGCTGTATTATCTGGTATGTATTTTATCAACTTAAATGAGGCCATCGTTCATACAGATTTAATTGTATTTTCTGGTTTGTCTCTTCTGGTTTTTGGTTTTTATAATTTCAGAAAAAAAGCACTTTTTTTTGCTGGAGATATTGGGAGTATCGCCATAGGGATGTTGCTCTTTTTTATCGGATTTTTATTTGTTTTAAAATTACAATCTCCAATATTTTTATTGTTAATTTTAGTGTATGGAGTAGATACAGCTCTTACAATGCTATATAGAATTGTCTATACGAAGGAAAGTGTTTTAGATCCTCATAGGCACCATGTGTATCAAAAATTGGTTGATGTATCTAAAATGTCACATTTAAAAGTTTCTATAGGATATGCTGTACTTCAGTTAGTTGTAAATTTTACCATCCTTAAAACATATAAATTAGAGTTGTCAACTCAATTGATAGTATTTTTTGGGGTGATTGTACTTTTTATTATACTTTATATTTTCCTTTTTAGATTGCTTGCTAAAAAAGCAAAAATGAACAATGCAACATAAAATTCCTTTAGCTGAGTCTCATATAGATATTGATTTAAAAACTTCTTTTTCATCAATAGATATTGATGTTGTTGCAGAATTTGAAAAATCTTTAGAAAAGTATTATGATTATAAGAAAAGTGTTTTAGCAGTAAATTCTGGAACTTCTGCCATTCATTTGGCATTAATTTTAAGTGGTGTAGCAAAAGGAGATGAGGTTTTATGTCAATCGTTAACTTATGTTGCTACTATAAACCCAATTATTTACCAAAATGCAACCCCTATTTTTATCGATAGTGAGCAGGATACTTGGAATATGTGTCCTATTCAATTAGAGCGCGCTATAAAAGATAGAATCTTAAAAGGGAAAAAACCAAAGGCAATTGTTGTTGTCCATTTGTATGGTATGCCAGCAAAAATTGATGAAATAGTTGCTATTTCTCGTAAATACAATATCATTTTAATTGAAGATGCTGCCGAAGCTTTGGGTGCAGAGTACAAAGGAAAGAAATGTGGTACTTTTGGAGATTTTGGAATTCTTTCTTTTAATAATAATAAGATTGTTTCTACTTTAGGTGGCGGAGCATTAATTTGCAATACAGAAATTGAAAAAGAAAAAGCCTTTTTTTATGCCACACAAGCTAAGGAAAATGAAAGACATTATGAACACAAAGTAATAGGGTATAACTACAGAATGAATTCTTTAGGTGCCCTTATTGGAATTACTCAACTTAAAAAGCTGAAAACATACCTGAAAAAAAGACGTATAATTAATGATTTTTATAAAGAATCTTTTAAGAACTTTTCAGGAGTATTTTTCTTAAAAGAGCCTTCAGCATCTATTGTGTCAAATCATTGGCTGAGCTGTATTCTTTTAGAAGTTGAAGAGGTTGCTGTTACAAAGCATAAGCTGCTGGATGTACTTAAGAAAAACAACATTGAAATTCGCTTTTTATGGAAACCGATGCACTTACAGCCTGTTTTTAAAGAGTATCCGTACTATGGTGGTGAAATTGCAGAAAATTTATTTCAAAAAGGAATCTGCCTTCCATCTGGATCTACTCTCCTAAAAAATGATTTAATCAGAATCTCAGAATGCATTAAGAAATTTTTGTAGATTTGTAAAAAAAAAACTAGAAAACTAAAAAATGATAAGAACCTTTTTTCTTCGAACCTTAAATAAATATGCATCTAAATGGCTAGTTTTATTGATAGACTTATCCTTAGTTTTTATCGCTTTTTTTATTGCCTATTTTATACGTTTTAATGTAAGCTTTAATTTTAACATCTCTAATTTATTAAATCAAATACCTTATGTTTTAGGTTTTGCTTTCATCAGTTTTTTAACTGTAGGTTCTTACAAAGGGATTATCAGGCATACAGGAGTTCGAGATGCTTTTAATGTATTTATTGCAAGTTCATTAGTTTGTTTGTTATTACTTTTGGCGGTTACCTTTAATGTTTTTTTTAAAGTAATCGATTCTTTTTACATTCCAAAATCCATTATTATTATCCATTATTTAGTAACTACTTTAGTACTTATTTTAAGTAGGTTTATCTTTAAAGCCTTTTATGAAGTGTTATCTACAGAGATAGAAACCATTCATAATGTTTTAATCTATGGAGCAGGTGACTCTGGTATTATTGCTTTAAATGCGTTAAATAGGGATAAACAAAACAATTATGATGTTATCGGTTTTATAGACGACAATAAAAATAAAATAGGAAAGAAAATTGATAGAGTATTGATCTTTAACTCTAATGTTATTAATAAAAAATTTATAGAAAAGCACTCCGTTGATCAAGTGATTATTTCGATTCAGAATATCAAGCCAAATCGATTATTAGCAATTACTGATAAGTTTATAAACCTAGATATTGATGTGAAAATAGTACCTCCTTTATCTAAATGGATAGATGGAGATTTAAACGCCAATCAAATTAGACAAATTAAGATCGAAGATTTATTAGATAGAGCACCTATTATTATTGATAATCCGATTGTACAAAGAGAAGTGAATAATAAAGTGGTATTGGTTTCTGGTGCTGCAGGTTCTATAGGAAGTGAAATTTCTAGACAACTAAGTTTATACAATTGTAAATTAATAGTACTTATAGACCAAGCAGAGTCTCCTTTGTATGATTTACAACAGGAGTTAATTCAGAAAGGAATTACCAATTTTGTAGCCATTGTTTCTGATGTCAGAGACCGGTTTAAAGTAGAGCGTATCTTTAAAAAATACAAACCTCAAAGGGTTTTTCATGCAGCTGCATATAAGCACGTTCCTTTAATGGAAAAATCGCCGTATGAAGCCATTAAAGTAAATGTGTTAGGAACAAAAAACATAGCAGATTTATCCCATGAATATGGCATAGAAAGGTTTGTAATGGTTTCTACAGACAAAGCGGTGAACCCAACCAATGTAATGGGAGCTTCTAAACGTATTGCAGAATTATATATAAGTTGTGTAAGTAAAATTTCTAAGAAAACGAAGTTTACCATTACTAGATTTGGAAATGTTTTGGGATCTAATGGGTCGGTAATTCCATTATTTAAAAGACAAATTGAAAATGGAGGGCCTTTAACTGTAACTCACAAAAAAATTACACGATATTTTATGACCATTCCAGAAGCGTGTAGCTTGGTTTTAGAAGCAGGAACGATGGGGAAAGGTGGTGAAATATACATTTTTGATATGGGGAAATCTGTGAAGATTTTTGAAATTGCAAAAAGGATGATTTATTTATCTGGTTTACGATATCCAGAAGATATTGATATAAAAATCACAGGTTTAAGACCAGGAGAAAAATTATATGAAGAGTTATTGGCAGATGGAGAGAACACTACAAAAACCTACCATGATAAAATAATGATTGCGAAAACGCAAAAGTTAGACAACTCAATTGTTAAAATTAAAATTGATGATTTATCTCTTAATTTTGACAAACTAAACAATAGTGAATTGGTGGCATTAATGAAAACGTTAGTTCCTGAGTATGTTTCTAATAACTCTGAATTTGAGATATTAGATGTTAAGCTTAAAGAAGTTAAAATAAAATAGTATTTTCGCAAAAAAAAAGCATAAATGATTAAAGTTAAAATAACAATCCTTTTTTTAATATTGATAACATCTTCTTGTGTTTCTAACAAGGATATTGCCTATTTTCAATTTGATGAAATTGAACAGAGTAAGGTTAGTAATAAATTTGAGACTATTTTTAAACCAGATGATTTGTTGGAGATAACGATATCATCAGACAATATAGAAGCAACTATACCTTTTAATTTACCAGCTGTAACTTTTAGTTCTACCACAGGAGCAGCTTTAGGTAGTCCAAAACAGCAAACGTATTTAATAGATAGTAAAGGAGAGATTGATTTTCCTGTATTAGGTAAATTAAAGTTAGGAGGTTTATCTAGAGAGGCTGCTTTAGAGTTGTTAAAAGAAAAGTTATCTCCAGATTATGTTACCAATCCAACCATTAATATTCGAATCGCTAATTTTAAAGTAACCGTATATGGTGATGTCAAAAATCCAGGTACGTTTACGATTCCTAACGAGAGAGTTAGTATTTTAGACGCTATAGGTTTGGCTGGAGATTTAAATATTTCTGGAAAAAGAGATAATGTATTGGTTATTAGAGAAGAAAATAATAAGAAAGTAAAATATAGAGTAAATCTCTTATCGAATAAAACCTTGACTTCTCCCGTATTTTATTTACAACAAAATGATGTGGTGTATGTAGAACACAATAAGGCAAGGATCCAATCTGCTTCCTCCAATTCGAATACAACCTTAATTATATCCGTTACAAGTTTGATTATTACTTTAGTATCTATTTTAACAAGATAAGAAATGCAATTACATAAAGAAAATACGAGTTTTAAAGGTAACGAAGAAGGTGAAACTTTAAATATTCGTGAGGAGTTAGAAAAGTACTTATTTCATTGGAAATGGTTTGTTCTTGGTGGAATTATTTCACTTATTATAGCTTTCATGTATTTAAGATATAGTACAGCTCAATATAGTGCATCTACTTCTATAATGATAAAAGACAACCAAAAGTCTGGAATCTCACAAGAATTGGAGGCTTTTAAAGATATGGGAATTGTTGGTGGAAGCTCTTCCAATAATACGGATAATGAAATAGAGATTCTAAAGTCTCGTAAAATTATTGGAGCAGTTGTAGATACTCTCAATCTAACGACGCTCTATTTTCAAGAAGGGAGAGTAAAAAGAACAGAAGTTTATACTAAAAACCCTATTAAAATAGAATTTGATAGGAATAATGAATCTTTATCAAAGGTTGAAAAAGATACCACTTTTACAATTAATATCATTTCAGAGAATAAATTTCAATTGAAAGATGTTGAAGGTAATTTTTTTTCAGAGAACAACTTTAATGAAACAATAACTTCAGGTATTGGTGATTTTAAAGTTCTAAAAACAGAAAGTTTTGAGTTTAAAAATGAAAATAACATTTATATTAGAATCTTAAAAAGAAGTAAAGTAATAGATAGCTATAAATCTGCTGTTAGTATTAATACGGTTAATAAAAATTCAAGTGTTTTATCCTTATCATTAACACATCCGATTAAAGAAAAAGCAGAAGATGTTTTAAATGAACTAGTTGAGCAATATAATTTTGATGCGATTAAAGATAAGAGTGAAGTTTCTCAAAAAACGAAAGCCTTTATTGATGAACGCTTATCGGCTATTGGGAAAGATTTAAATTCGATTCAAGATCGGGTAAAGAATTTTAAAACAGATAATAATATTACCGGTCTTTCTGCAGAGGGACAATTAGCTTTGGAAACAGCATCATTAAATAACGAAAAGTTAATTAATATAAAAACACAATTAAATATTGCTGAGGGAGTTTTAAGTAATATAAAAAATCAGTCTAATAGCGACGAAACGTTACCACAAAATTTAGGCTTTTTTGAAGGTTCTATTTCAAGTTCTATTAAAGCATATAATGAGTTAGTGGTGTATAAGAATCGCTTAAGTGTAACTGCTGGTGATAAGAATCCTCAAATTATACAATACCAAAAAGAAATTAATTCTTTAAAAATTAATTTAAGAAATAGTATTTCTAATTTAATTACTTCCTTAGAAACCCAGTATGCTCAAATTAGTAGAGAGGCTAATAAAATAAATTCTAAGGTTTCTGCCATTCCTGCATTAGAAAGAGGGTATATAGATATAGAGAGAGAACAAGAAATTATTTCTGGTTTGTATTCTTATTTATTAAAGAAAAAAGAAGAAACTGCCATCTCTCTGGCGGTTACGGTGCCAAATGCTAAAATTATAGATGTAGCATATAGTAACGGAATTCCAGTTTCTCCAAAAAGGAAAATAATCTTTTTAGGTGCCTTATTACTAGGTTTAATAATTCCTTTTATAATTATTTATGTTAAAGACCTTTTAGATACAAAAATCCACACTCGAAAAGATATCGAAGAATTAACTACGGTGCCTTTTATGGGAGATGTACCACATTCTGAAACTAATGAGAAAGTTGTTATTGGAAACGATGCAAGAACAAGTACAGCAGAGGCTTTTCGTTTGATAAGAACCAATTTAGATTTTATGTTGCCTACTAAAGAAGGTAATGAAGGCAAAACAATTTTTATTACTTCCACTACCAGTGGTGAAGGGAAATCTTTTATCTCTATTAATCTTGCAGCGGCACTTTCGCTTTCTAATAAAAAGGTATTATTAATAGGTTTGGACCTTAGAGCTCCTAAAGTTACAGAATATTTAGGGATTCCAGAACGTAAAGGAATTACTAACTTTATTACAAATGAAAAAATTGTTTTAGATGATATCAAGTTTTCTATTCCAGAAATTAAAGGATTAGATATTATTGCATCTGGTGTTATTCCGCCAAACCCTGCTGAATTATTATTGCATTCTAAGGTAAAAGATTTATTTGAAGAGGTTAAAAATGACTATGATTATATTATTGTAGATACTGCACCTGTAAATTTAGTAACAGATACCTTGTTGGTCTCTAAGTATGCAGATATGTTCTTATATGTTTCTAGAGCTAATTATTTAGACAAACGCATGTTAAATGTTGCGCAGACGTTGTATAATGAAAAGAAGTTACCAAATATGGCTATTGTTTTAAATGACACAGACATGACAAGAGGTTATGGCTATGGTTACGGATATGGTTACGGTTATGGAAACGCTTATGTAGAAACCGTTAAAAAACCTTGGTATAAAAGAATTTTAAGCTAAAAAAGTTGTCTGATTTTGTCATACTGAATTAAAATTTTAATAATAATCTATATATAGATTCACAAAAAAAAGCATCCAATTGGATGCTTTTTTATTATATGAATTTTTTATTGTTACTTAAGAGATGCTTAATTTTTTCTAAATTCTTTTTAGTTCCTATCTTTTTTAGAAGTTCTAAATGGTTCTTATGATGTGTATCGGTACCAACAAAATCATATAAATTTTCTTTTAATATTTTTTCACATACTTTTTGCACTCCTTTTCCATATTGCTCTGTAAGGGATAATAAATTTAACTGAAACAAACAACCTGCTTTTTTTAATTTATAATAATGGGTAAAGTCATTGTGAAGAAAACTATAGCGCTCAGGGTGAGCTAAAACGGGTTTGTATCCTTTAACTTGTATTTCAAAGAGAATTTCATAAAGATTAATTGGAGCACTGAAATAAGACATTTCTACCAAAACATAATTGTCTTTTAATGTAAGAATGTCATTCTTTTCTAATAATTCAGAAAACTGTTCATCCATCATGTATTCTGCAGCTGCTTGTATGTAAACATCTGTAATATTTCTTCTTTGTAACTCTTCTTGTACTTCTCTAAGTTTGTCTTTTATAGTATCCGAAGAGTTTTGATAAAGATCTCCCAAAACATGAGGTGTTGTAATGATATTTTTAATACCATAAGAATGCATCTTATTTATTAATGCTATAGAGGTTTCTATATTTTTTGCTCCATCATCAATTCCTGGCAGTAAATGTGAATGGATATCTATAAAGCCATCTGGAAAAAAATCGATTAAAGGAATTTCTTTCTTTTTAAAAAAGATCATATCATTATTTTAGAACAAATTTACAATAATTTAACGTGTTTCATAAATGTTATACTCAATCAAAATAAAATATTTAATACGAAAACGATTGAATATTGATTTCCTATTGTATATCAATTTTAGTTGTAATATCTTTGAGTAAAACAATATAATTATGATTTTAATTGCAGATGGAGGTTCTACAAAAGCAGACTGGATTGCTATAAATAAAAATAAGGAAGAGGCTTTTAGAACAAGGACACTTGGTTTAAATCCTGCTATAGTTCCAGCAGAAGAACTTTATAACAGAATCATTAACATGTTTCAATTAATTAATGTTAAAGACGATGTAGAAGAGATTCATTTTTATGGAGCGGGTTGTGGTACTCCTAAGCCTATTCAGATTTTAAAAACTATTTTAGAATCTATTTTTGTGAATGCAAAAATAGTTATTTCAGAAGATATGTTAGCGGCTGTTTACGCGGCAACAGGTAATGAACCAGCTTTAGTTTGTATTTTGGGTACGGGATCTAATAGTTGTTATTATGATGGTAAAAACATGGAAATGTTAGTGCCTTCTCTAGGATATATTTTAATGGATGAAGCAAGTGGTAATTACTTTGGTAAAAAATTGATTATCGATTATTTCTATAACAATATGCCAGTAAAAATTGCTGAGAAATTTAAAGAAGAGTTTGATCTTGATCCAGACTATATTAAGAAAAACTTATACAGAGAACCAAACCCGAATATGTATTTAGCATCTTTTGCAAAGTTTATGTTCGATTTTAAAGAAGAAAAATATATTAAAGAAATTATTATAGCAGGTTTTCAAGAGTTTTTTAAATATAGAATTTTACCTTACAACAAAACTGCAGAAACACCAATTTACTTTATTGGTTCTATAGCGCATTACTTTAGAGATATTTTAGAAGAAATGGCTGTAAAAAACAATTTAGTTATTACTGATGTCATACAGAGACCTATTGATAACTTATTAGAATATCATAGAAATAATATCAAATAATAGTAAGGTCCGATAAAAATATTTTTATCGAGAAATGGTAGACATTTGATTTTAAATTATAATTATTTAGAATAATGTTGTGGACTCGATTGTTGTTTCCCAAATCGAAGCAATCTTAAGTTTTTTTGGCAATAATATCAACTAATAGCATCTAACAGTCTTTCTAAACGCATTCCTCTTGAACCCTTAATCAGAATTGATTGATGTTTAAGAGGATTGTTTTTTAGATGGCTTAATAAGTCCTCAAACGTTTTAAACAACGAGTTCTTTGTTTTGGTTTGATGAAAATTTGCGCCAACAAAAAAACAATTGTTAAAGTGCAGGCTCTCTACAAAGTTTACTATATTTTGATGTTCTTCTAAGCTCGTTTTTCCCAACTCGAACATATCACCCAAAATAACGGTTTTACTTTCAGCTTTAATATCTTCAAAATTTTCTAAGGCAGCTTTCATGCTTGTAGGATTCGCATTATAAGCATCTAAAATAATGGTATTCGTTGTTTTTTTAATGATTTGCGAACGATTGTTTTCTGGGGTATAGTTTTCTATTCCAGCTTTTATATCTTGATTAGAAACCTTAAAATGATTTCCAATAGTACAAGCAACAGCGATGTTTGTGTAATTGTATTTCCCGATTAGGTTACTTTGTATTTCGTTAGAATTTAAAGCTAATTTTACAAACGGATTTACCTCCATAAATTGCAAATCATCTAGAAACGGAATAGATTCTATGCTCTTTGTCTTGTCCACTTGTATCGGATCTTGTGGGTTTATAAAGACAGTCTTATTATGTTCTTCTAAATAGGCGTATAATTCACTCTTAGCAGTTATAACTCCTTCAATTCCGCCAAAACCTTCTAAATGTGCTTTTCCGAAATTGGTGATATAACCAAAATCAGGTTTACAAATAGTACACAGAAATGCAATCTCTTTTTTATGATTTGCGCCCATTTCTACAATGCCTATTTCTGTTTCAGGCGTCATGGAGAGTAGGGTAAGAGGTACTCCAATATGATTGTTTAGATTTCCCTTGGTGGCACTCGTTTTATATTTTGTAGATAATACGGCGTTTATCAACTCTTTGGTCGTTGTTTTACCATTACTACCTGTAAGACCAATTATAGGAATAGCGAGTTCTTGTCTGTGGTATTGTGCTAATGCTTGTAGTGTTTCTAAAACATCATCAACCAAAATAGTATGAGGATGTTTATTATATTTTTCTTCATCTATTATGGCATAAGATGCGCCTTGCTTTAAAGCTTCTTCTGCAAATACATTTCCATTAAAATTATCGCCTTTTAGGGCGAAGAAAATAGTATTTTTTCTAATAGTTCTAGTATCCGTGTCTACAAGAAAATGTTGGGTGTATAATTGGTAAATGTCTTCGATTTTCATCTTTTAAAAATAAAAAAACCTCACTGTAATACATACAGTGAGGTTGTGTTCTTTAATAAATAGTGTATTATCTCGCTGAGTTTCTTGCTTTCTTATTTTTAGATGAAGACATAGGGCCTACTTTGTCTGTAACACATCTAAAACCAATAAAGTTTGTTGCCATATATTCTGGCAAATATCTTCTTTGAGCCGGGTCTAACCAGTATTCTCTATCAGACCAAGCACCGCCTTTGTATACTCTTGTTCTATTACTAATTAAAGTAGTTCTTTTTTTGTCATCATTTACTGAAATCTCTTCACCCGTTTCTGGATCTATTTCCTTCGTTGGATTCTTAGGAGAGTTGTACATACTTGGTTTAGAACCAAACTGATCTTGTTCATCTTCATAGAATCTAGAAGAGTTTAAATCACCATCACCTATATCAGTATTGTCTGAAACAGAAAAGTTTCTTCTTAAAGTAGCATCATCTTTAGTAATAGGAATGTATTTAATAGTTCCAGGTAATTGTTTTGGAGTTATTATGCCATTCGGTAAAGTATCATATTCTACTTCTGCGTTACTATTGCTATTTACAATAACAACTTTACCATCTTTATCAATCATCTTTTTGGTAAAAATATTACCTCTAAAATAATTAAAATCATTTGCTTCACTGTCTATAATAGGTCTGTACACATCAGATACCCATTCAGCAACGTTTCCAGACATGTCATACAGTCCGAATGCATTTGGTGGATACGATTTTACTTTAATAGGAATGTCAGATCCATCAGAACTCCAACCAGACAAACCACTATAGTTACCTTTTCCTTGTTTAAAGTTAGCCATTTGGTCTCCTTTATGTCTTTTGCTGGTTTCTCTAGAATATTTACCATCCCAAGCATATTTTTTTCTACCTCTAATATTGTTGTATTCTCTATTTTCAATATTTGCTTTAGCAGCAAATTCCCATTCTGCTTCTGTAGGTAATCTGTACTTCTGACTTAAAACACCGTCTGCTTGTGTAATTTTTCTACCCTGAAAAGCATCTCTACCTCCTTTAGTAGAACCACCTGTTCTAATCCCTCTTCTGTAGATTGTAGAATCTCCATCAAAAAGATTATCAGAATCAGCTAAGAAAACATCGGTATCAAAAAAGTTTCTAATACTATCGTTTTCAAAAATATTTTTAACATATCCTTTATCTATTAACTTTTTTAAGTTAACGGCATTGGTACGCCATTTACAGTATTGGTTAGCTTGTAACCAACTAACACCAACTACAGGATAATCTGAATAAGCCGGATGTCTTAAGTAATTTTCAGATAAAATATCTGTATTACCTAAACTCTTTCTCCAAACTAAAGTATCAGGTAAAACTGAGTTATAAATATGTTTGTATTTTTCTTCTGAAGGAGGAAAAACGTCTTTTGTATTCTGTACATATAAAAAGTACTCAGAATTAGTTACTTCGGTTTCATCCATATAAAATGAACGAATATGCATTTTTTTAGGAGTTGTATTCCAATCAAACATAACGTCATCTTGTACTTGTCCCATTGTAAATGAACCACCTTCTATAGCAACCATTCCTAAAGGAATTTCTTGTCCGGCAGTTTCACTTCCTCTTATATAGTTACCATACTTAGCATTGTTAAATGGCAATCCTGTAAGTGTCGATTTTCCTGAAGTTGATTTACTGCAACTAGCCAAGCTTAAGGCTGATAGTACAACTAAAGATATTTTTAATACGTTTCTCATTTCCTAATTAAAAATTAGTTTAAGGTTTTTATTATAGCGATGCAATTTACAATAATTCTACATTCATACAAGTAAAAGAGAAAATTTAACGCTGCATTTTTATTGCCACATTTAATTAAACGCTTGCTTTTTAAATTTAGTATAATTTATCTTTGTAAGACTTAAAATATCTCTAAATTATTTGCGTTATTTGAATACTATTATGAAAAAACAATATTTACTCCTTTTTTTTATTTTTTTAGTTCAAGTAATTTCTGCTCAGACCACTAATTCTGTACTTTCTACAGGAGATTGGTTTAAATTTTCTGTGGATACTACTGGCGTTTTTAAAATAGATAGAAGCCTATTACAACAAATAGGAATCTCTACAAATGGCTTAAATCCAAAGAAAATAAGTATTTATGGAAATGGTGGCGCCATGTTACCTGTTTTAAATTCTGATGACAGATTTCAAGATTTACAAGAAAATGCCATTTATGTAGAAGGAGAAGATGATGGTTCTTTTGGTGCGAATGATTATATCCTTTTTTATGCACAAGGACCACATGATTGGGAGGTAGATGCAACAAATAGTACCGCTAAACATAGGCAAAATATTTATTCGGATGAAGCATATTACTTTATCACAGTGTCTAATGACGATGGTAAACGGATTCAAGATAAGGCACCAATAACAACTACTGCTACCAAACAAATTACCATTTTTGACGATTATACTTTTTATGAAAAGGAGGAAAGAAATTTAATTGCTGCAGGTACTCAATGGTTTTCCAATACAGATTTTAATATAGAAAATACACAGAATTTTAAAATACCTTTTCCCAATGCGGTTTCTGGAGCAAATATATCAGTTGCAGTTAGAGGTGTTTCTACGTCTATCTCTTCTTCTTCAATGGCAGTAAATGTGAACGGACAAGACCTTTATAGTCTTAATTTTTCGCCAGCAAATACTACCGTTAGAGCATACACTTCTGAAAGAACAGGGAATATTGTAAATTCTGCAGATATTTTAGAGGTTTCTATTAGCTATAATAATAACGGAAACCCATCTGCAACTGCTTTTTTAGATTATATAGAAATTGTAGGTAAAAAAGAACTGATTGCAGCTGCAAACCAATTTTCTTTTAGAAGTTTTGAACAAGCAAATTCAGCAGGTGCTGTGGAGTATCGAATTGAAAATAATTCAACTATTTTTCAAGTTTGGGAGGTGTCAGACCATGTATCTCCTAAAATAATTCAGAATAATAGTACTGATACTAGTTTTACTTTTATTGCTGATGGAGGCACGTTAGCGGAATATCAAGTGTTGAATCCAAATGATTACTACACACCCAAAGCATTGCAAAACGGACGCATTGCAAATCAGAACCTACATGCTTTAAAAGATCTTAATTATGTTGTAATTACCAATACAGAACTTTCTAGTGAAGCCCAAAGATTGGCAGATTATCATCAAGAAAATTCTGGACTTATAACCAAAGTAATTATTTTAGATGATATTTATAATGAGTTTTCTTCTGGATCAAAAGATATCACCGGAATTAGAGATTTTCTAAAGCACTTATACAATCCTGATGCATCAGAAGAAAATAAACTAAAGTATGTGTGCTTTTTTGGGGATGCTTCTTATGATTATAAAGATAGAATTACGGGAAATAATAATATTGTACCTATAAAACTGTCTGATATTAGTTTTAACTTAGCTACTTCTTGGGTAACGGATGATTTTTATGTAATGTTAGATGAGCATGAGGGAACCATGAACCCTACTATATATACTATAGAAACTCCTACACGATTAAACCATACTATCGATGTAGCCTCAAGTAGAATTCCGGTTTCTACTTTAACGCAAGCCAAAGATGTGGTAAATAAAATTTTGTCTTATTATGATAAAAGCTCTTTAGGCGATTGGCGTAATACGATTACTATGTTGGCAGATGATATAGATAACCCTTCTAGTGATGGATCTTTGCAGCCAGGTTTAGATAGAATTGCAGAGTCTATAAAAACGAATAAACCTAGTTTTAACATCAATAAAATTTATGCGGATGCTTTTGTGCAAGAAAACTCATCGGGTGGAGAGCGTTACCCAGAAGTAAATGAAGCCATTACCAATGCCATCGAAAAAGGAACCTTAATATTTGATTATTTTGGTCATGGAGGAGAAGATGGTTTTGCAGAAGAAAAGATTTTAGATAAAGCTCAAATACAGGGTTTTAACAATCCTAATACATTACCTCTTTTAATAACAATTACTTGCGATTTTTCTAGATTCGATAATCCGAATAGAATTACTGCAGGTGAGCTTACTTTATGGAATACCAGTGGAGGTGCAGCTAGTATGATTACCACAACTAGAGAGGTTTATATTAGCACCGGACAAACGTTTAATGAAGATTTAATAAAAATTTTATTAGAGTATGAAGATCCAAATATTCCTGAAAATTTATCTATTTCAGAGGTGTTAACGGTAGCTAAGAATAGATCTTCTAGCTCTCAGAAATTCTTTATATTTTCATTTGGAGATCCAGCAATGAAACTTGCCATCCCTAAACCAAGTGTTCGTATAACTAAAATGAATGAAAAAGACATAACAAGTTCTATAGATACTTTAAAGGCATTGTCTAAAGTAAGTTTTGAAGGTGTTGTGGTGGATGAATTAGATGCTGTTTTAACCGATTTTAATGGTTCTTTATCTACTGTTGTGTATGATAAAGTAATAGAGAAAAGTACTTTAGCAAATGATGGAAACGGAAGTAAAGTGCCTTTTGATACGCAAGATAGTAAGTTGTTTAGAGGGAAGTCTACCGTAACAAATGGTGTTTTTAAATTCGATTTTGTGGTGCCTAAAGATGTGAAAATCGCTTACGGAAAAGGGAAAATAAGTTTTTATGCGGAAAATGGAGTTTTAGATAAAGCAGGTGCTAATTTCGATGTAATTGTTGGGGGAATTAATGATAATGCACCCGATGATACTGTTGGTCCAGAAATAAAACTTTATATGAATGATGAGTCTTTTATTGATGGAGGAAACACCAATGCATCTCCTAATTTAGTGGCTGTCTTAGTCGATGCAAGCGGAATTAATACTTCTATTACCGCAGTAGATCACGACATTGTAGGAGTTTTAGATGGAGATACTACCAACCCAATTATCTTAAATGACTTTTATGAAACTGAATTAGACGATTTTACAAAGGGAAAAGTTACCTATAAATTAAGGGATTTAGAAGTAGGACCACATACTTTAAAAATAAAAGCTTGGGACACTTATAATAATTCATCTGAATTAACGTTAAACTTTGTGGTTGTTAGTGATGCTGTATTAAATTTAGAAAATGTACTAAACTATCCGAACCCATTTGTTAATTATACCGAGTTTTGGTTTAACCATAACAAACCAAACGAGAGTTTAGATGTACAAGTACAGATTTTTACGGTTTCTGGTAAATTAGTAAAAACGATCAACCAAAATATACCCAATGCAGAAACGTTAGTAAGAAGTGTTTCTTGGAATGGTTTAGACGATTTTGGAAATAAAATTGGAAAAGGAGTGTATGTTTATAAATTAAAAGTAAAAGCAACCTCAAGTAACCTTATTTCAGAGAAGTATGAAAAATTAGTAATACTTCAATAAAAATTAGATATTTGTCAAATTAAAATAAGAATAAAGAAATCAAATGAAAAAATTAGGAATTTGTATTGCACTTTGTGCTTTAATAAGTGTAAAACTTTCAGCTCAAGAGAATTCTATTACAACAGCTACGCCATTTTTATTAATTGTACCAGATGCAAGAGCAGCAGGTATGGGAGATGTAGGTGTGGCAACTTCTGCAGACGCTTTTTCACTTTTTCATAATCCTGCAAAAATGACGTTTAGTAATAGACAAGTAAAAGCAGGTATTACGTATTCGCCTTGGTTACGTAATTTAACAGATGATATATTTGCAGGAACTGGTTCATATATAAACAGATTTAGTGACAGAGCAGCTTGGGGAGCTTCTGTAAAATACTTTTCTTTAGGTCAGATAGACTTAACGGATATTGATGCTAGAGGTTTTCCTGTATCCAATGGTATTATTAAACCAAATGAATTAGCGCTTACCGGAGCGTATTCTTTAAAGTTGAGCGAGACTTTTTCAATGGGAGTTTCTCTAAAATATATACATTCAGATTTAGGATTTCCAGGTAATGGATTAGAGCCTATAAATTCTTTTGCTGTGGATATTTCTGGTTATTACCAATCTTTCGAAGAAAACTACGGGGATTTTAATGGTCGTTATAGATTAGGTTTTAACATTGCTAATATTGGTCCGAAGGTTTCTTATAGTCCAGGAACAGGTAATGAAAATTTTATACCTACCAACTTAAAATTAGGTGGTGGATTCGATTTTATATTAGATGATTACAATACCATTTCTACCAACGTAGAATTTACAAAATTATTAGTGCCTACTCCACCAATTAGAGATACGGATGGTAATATTGTAGAAGGAGAAGACGACAATGTTGGTTGGGTAAGTGGAATTTTTCAATCTTTTGGAGACGCTCCAGGAGGATTTAGCGAAGAAATCCAAGAATTCACCTATGCTTTTGGTGCAGAATATTTATACAACAATGCTTTTGCTTTAAGAGGTGGTTATTTTCATGAAAGTCAAGATAAAGGAAATAGACAATATTTTACCTTAGGTGGTGGGTTTAAAACCAATGCTTTAAATGTAGATTTGTCTTATTTAATTAACTCTTCAGATGTAAATAATCCATTAGAAAACTCTTTACGATTTTCATTATCATTTGATTTAGGAGAAGTTTTTGATGATTATTAAAAGTCATTTATTTTTAGTAAGTTTATAACAATATTTAAAAGCAGTCAAATAAGGCTGCTTTTTTTGACGAATAGATTTTTATGAGAAAAATTGAAGTTTCAACATCAGCAACAGTCTATAATGATATTTCAGAATTATCTGCAGAAGATACTCTTTTAATGCAGAAAGCTATAGAAGCTAGAAAGAAAGCGTATGCTCCATATTCTAAGTTTCATGTTGGTGCCGCTTTATTATTAGACAATGGCGAAATTGTTTTAGGAAACAATCAAGAAAGTGCTGCATATCCTTCTGGTATGTGTGCAGAAAGAGTTGCCATTTGGAAAGCAGGTTCTGAATATCCAGATATGAAAATTATAAAATTAGCAATTACGGCAAGTTCTACAATAACCAACGTAAACAAGCCAATTGGACCTTGTGGTGCTTGTAGGCAAACATTGTCTGAATACGAAATCAATCAAAAATCACCATTTCAAGTCCTTTTTATGGGAGAAGTAGGTGAGGTTGTCGTTACAGAATCGCTACTTTCATTATTGCCTTTTTCTTTTGATAGCAAGTATTTATAATATCTTTTGGGCGTTTTAACGGGCTTTACATTTTATCTTTTTACTTAAAAAAGTAAAAAGGATGTCATTTCAATCCCTAACGCAAGCAAACAGCAACCTTGTAAACACTTGTAATATTTAAAGAATCCTTTAGGTGCTCTAAAAAATAAAATATGAAACCAGATATTTCATCAAGAAAAGATATAAAAAATATCATCACAAAGTTTTACGACTTGTTATTAACAGATAAAAAAATGATTCCTTTTTTTGAGGATATTGTTGCGCAAAACCATTTAGAAGAACATTTAGAGGTAATTTCTGACTTTTGGAATGACATTCTTTTTGATACCAATACGTATGCGAATAATGTGATGAAAAAACATGTAGATAAAAATGTTTTTGTTGCTTTTAAAAAAGAGCATTTTACCATTTGGATGTCGTATTTTTTTAAAACTATTGATGACAATTTTGAAGGAGAAAGGGCACATAATATGAAAAACAGAGCGAGGTCTATTGCTACTGTTATGAAGTTAAAAATGGGCGTATACCAATAACATAAGCGTAATTTTTCTCTATTTATATTTTTTCTCAAAAAGTAGTTTTGAATATCATTTTTTGTAAGGTTTTTTAATTCTATTAATAGTGAAATTCGTACTTTAGAGGGCTAATATTTTTTAAGTAAAATAATATTTAATATCAATTATGATTTCATCAAAAATAACAGGAACCGGAGCTTTTATTCCTTCTATAACTAAAGAAAACAAAGATTTTTTAAACGAACACTTTTTAAATGAAGATGGTTCGCCTTTTAATTCTGAGAACGATGTAATTATAGAAAAATTTAAGGCAATTACTGGTATTGAAGAAAGAAGATATGCAAAACCAGAATATACATCATCTGATTTAGCTTTTTTTGCGGCTCAAAAAGCAATAGAAGATGCTAACATCGATCAAGAAGAGTTAGATTATATTATTATAGCGCATAATTTTGGAGAAGTTAAAGCAGGGGGAAGTCAGAGTGATTTATTACCAAGTTTATCTACAAGAGTAAAACATAAATTGGGTATAAAAAACCCTAATTGTGTCGCCTATGACATTCTTTTTGGTTGCCCAGGTTGGATAGAAGCTACCATACAAGCGCACGCATTTATACAAGCTGGTATGGCTAAAAAATGTTTGGTAATTGGTGCCGAAACATTATCTAGAGTAGTAGATAAGTACGATAGAGATTCTATGATTTTTAGTGATGGAGCTGGAGCTTGTATCTTAGAAGCTACAGAAGAAACTGATGCTGGTATTTTGAGTCATGCAACCCAAACTTTTGCAAACGAAGAAGCTTATTATTTACATTATGGCAGTTCTTTTAACAAAGAAGTAGACCAAGACGTACAATATATAAAAATGCTAGGAAGAAAAATTTATGAATTTGCTTTGGTTCATGTTCCTGTAGCTATGAAATTCGCTTTAGATAAAGCTGGTGTAGAAATAGATGATGTTAAAAAGATTTTCATTCATCAGGCCAATGAAAAAATGGACGAAGCAATTATGAAACGCTTCTTTAGACAGTTTAAAAAGAAAGTTCCAGAAGGTGTAATGCCTTTAAGTATTACTAAATTAGGTAATAGCTCTGTAGCAACTGTACCTACACTTTTAGATTTGGTTTTAAAAGGAGAAATTGAAAATCAAGAAGTAAATAAAGGAGATGTTGTTATTTTTGCTTCTGTTGGTGCAGGAATGAATATAAATGCAATCGTTTATAAGTTTTAAAAAATTAAGGTTACAAGCAAACATATTAAATGATAGTTTGTTTTTACAATAGATAAGAAATATTGTAAAATATTTATAAAAGAAAACTCAAGAACATAAATTTCTTGAGTTTTTTTTATGCTTTATTTTTAATATATAGCAAGATATATTAATAAGTAATTGCAATTATATTTTCTTTGAAATCTTAGCGAAAATTCTTTGCGTCCTTTGCTTTAATTTCAAATCAATATATTATTTTTGCGCATGCAACAACACAACGTACTTATTTTAGATTTCGGATCGCAATACACACAGCTAATTGCGAGAAGAGTAAGAGAATTAAACATTTATTGTGAAATTCATCCTTATAACCATCCACCAAAAAATCAATCAGAGTTTAAAGCAGTTATCTTGTCAGGTAGCCCAAATTCTGTAAGAGGGGAAAATGTTTTACACCCAGATTTATCAGAAATTAGAGGAAAAAAACCTGTTTTAGCAGTTTGTTATGGTGCGCAATATTTAGCGCATTTTGCAGGCGGACAAGTAGCTCCTTCTAATACGAGAGAATATGGTAGAGCAAATTTATCATTTATAAAAAGTGATGAAACTTTTTTTGAGAACATTTCTGCAGGTAGCCAAGTTTGGATGAGTCATTCAGACACTATTAAAGAATTACCAACCAACGGAGAATTATTGGCGAGTACTAAAGACGTAGAAAATGCGGCTTATAAAATTAAAGGAGAAGAAACGTATGCTATACAGTTTCATCCAGAAGTATACCACTCAAAAGATGGTAAACAACTATTAGAAAACTTTTTAGTTAAAATTGCAGGTGTTGCACAAACATGGACACCAGATTCTTTTGTAGAAAGTACAGTAGCAGCAATTAGAGAAAAAGTTGGTAACGATAAAGTAGTTTTAGGCCTTTCTGGAGGTGTAGATTCTTCTGTAGCAGCGGTTTTGTTAAACAAAGCAATTGGTAAAAACGTATACTGTATTTTTGTAAATAACGGACTTTTACGTAAAAATGAGTTCGAAACAGTATTGAAGAGATACGAAGGTATGGGATTAAACGTTAAAGGTGTGGATGCATCGGCACGTTTTTTGAAAGCCCTAGAAGGTTTAACAGATCCAGAACAAAAACGTAAAGCAATAGGTAATGCTTTTATAGAAGTTTTTGATGATGAGGCACATAAAATTAAAGATGTTACTTGGCTAGCACAAGGAACTATTTATCCAGATGTTATTGAGTCTGTTTCTGTAAATGGAGGTCCATCTGCAACTATTAAAAGTCATCATAATGTGGGAGGTTTACCAGATTTTATGAAATTAAAAATTGTAGAACCTTTAAAAATGATTTTTAAAGACGAAGTAAGAAGAGTAGGTGCTTCTATGGGGATAGATCCAGAATTATTAGGTCGTCATCCATTTCCTGGACCAGGTTTAGGAATTCGTATTTTAGGAGATATTACGGCAGAAAAAGTAAGAATTTTGCAAGAAGTAGATGCTATTTTTATAAACGGTTTAAAAGAAGACGGTTTGTATGATAAAGTTTGGCAAGCAGGTGCTATGTTACTTCCGGTAAATTCTGTAGGAGTTATGGGCGATGAAAGAACTTATGAAAAAGTAGTAGCCTTAAGAGCAGTAGAAAGTACAGATGGAATGACGGCAGATTGGGTAAATTTACCTTATGAATTTTTGCAAAAAACATCTAATAAAATAATAAATCAAGTAAAAGGTGTAAATAGAGTTGTTTATGATATTAGCTCTAAACCACCCGCAACTATAGAATGGGAGTAATGTATATGAAACATGTAAAGTTTATTGTATTTCTATGTATTTTAACGTTTACCGTTTCTTGCGGTCAACAAAATAAATACGTTCAGTATAAAGTAAAAGAAGGGGAAACAATGAGCGGTATTGCTCAGAGGTTTAATATGAACACCAAAGATTTACTGCGATTAAACCCAGATGTGGGAAGCAAGCCAGCAGTAAATTCTGTTATTGTAATCCCTAATAAAAAAATAAAAGCAACAACTTCTACCCAAGATAAAACGGTAGAAGATGTTGCAACCGGTGCTAAAGACAAAGAAGCTGCTTTAAAAGAAAAAAAAGAGGAGCTTATAGATGAACTTAAAAAGAACTTTGTTGTTTATGAAGTTAAAAAAGGAGATACCTTTTATAGTTTAACTCGTTTTTATAATGTGACTCAAGAAGAGTTGACAACACTTAATCCTGTTTTATCAGAGGGTTTAAAAGTGGGGCAGATCATTAAAATAAAAGCCATTGAAGAAGGAGAAGTTGTTCTCGAAAACAATATCTATGAAGATGTAATTGATACTAAAATTCATTTAAAAGCGGCGTTGTTACTACCTTTTAGAGCTGATGAATATAGTTCTTCTACATCAAAAGATATTTTTCAGAAGAGCAAATTGGCAGATATGGTTACAGACTTTTATTTAGGTGCTCAAATTGCCGTAGACTCATTAAGGAGTCAGGGAATTAACATCGAATTAAATGTCTTTGATACAGGAAGTAATAGTGCAAAGATTAAAACAATTTTGTCTGAAAACAACCTGAATAAGAATGATGTGGTAATTGGTCCTTTGTACTCGGAAGAGGCAGAATTGGTGGCGAATAGGTTAAATGTACCTGTTGTTTTTCCTTTTTATTCTACCAAGCAATCTAAATTTACTGCTTCAAAATTGATTAAAACATCACCTGAGAAAAAAGTTTTTAGAGATGAATTAACGACCTATATAAAAGATAATTTTACAAGCGGAAATTTAATTTTAGTAGGAGACGGTGGATATGAATCAAATATCTCTAATGCTGCAATAAAAGAGTCGTTACAATCGCATGATTCTATTGCTGTTGTTCATGTTTTAAAACCTTTAAAAGGATATATTGCTAAAAATCGTTTTTTAGAAATATTAAAACCAAATCAGAATAATTGGGTTGTTTTAACTTCTGATAACACTATTTTAGTGGCAGGTGCTATAAATAGTTTAATTAGTTTACCAGATAATACAAACGTTCAATTATTTACCTATAACAAAGGGGATGCTTTTGATAAAATTGCAAATTTAAAATTGGCAAAAGTTAATTTAACGTATGTAAGTGATGAGTATGTAAGTGAAGCTTCAATTTCAACACAACAATTTAATAATCAGTATTCTCGAAAAAACAATGCATTGCCTTCATTTTCTGCAACCAAAGGTTTCGATATTACTTATGATGTTTTAATTCGATTGGCTTCTGGGAATGATTTAAAAGACACGTTTAAAGAAGGTGCTTCTTTTAGAGTAGAAAGTAAGTTTGATTATACCGACAAGTCTGGTGGTGTCACAGAAAACAAAGGTTTATTTATTGTAAAGTATAATAATGACTTAAGTTTAACTAGATTAAAGTAGTTAAGGTTTAGCTTGTAGTAGAAGTATTGATTATCTTTTTAAAGATATTTCTTGCTTTCACTATTCGCTTTTTTATCCGATAAAATTGGAATAAAAAGAGCTTAAACAAATCGTTTGTATTGAGCTTGACGAAAGGCTCAAATCTGGGGTAGATAAGTTTTATAGCTTGCTGCTTAAAGTATATCCAAAGCCTTTAAAGTATATATATAAGTCATAAAAAATCCGCTAAATAGCGGATTTTTTTATCAGTAAAATGTAAGTGTTAGATTTTTTTTACTTGCTCTTTCATCATCTTGATTTGGTCTTTTAGCAAACCGCATCTGTTTAATTTTTTAGTTTAAGTAATTAAGTTAGTTGCCTTACGTTTGTATTTTTTTTATTACAATATCTTATAACTATAATAATTATAAGTCATAAAAAAATCCGCTAAATAGCGGATTTCTTTATATCAGTAAAATGAAAGGATTAGATTTTTTTCATCTGATCTTTCATCATCTTCATTTGGTCTTTTAACATACCGTGTTTGTCTAATTTTTTAGCTTCAGCCATTAAGTTAGTTGCTTCACGTTTGCGTCTTTTTGTCATTGCAATACCTGCTAACTGTAATTTAGCCATTGCTAAATCATGATCCATAGGTAAACCTATTTTTACAGCTTTACGTAAAAACTTCTCTGCTTGTGTAATATTAGTCTGACTTAATATAATACCATGTAAATAATTAAAATAACCTTGTTGCTTAAGAATTAATGCCGCTTCTGGATTTTTAATATACCCTAACCATTTTTTAGTTCCTTCAAAATTTTGCTTACGTAGTTGTAAAAAAGCAAGTAAAATAAATTCGTTTTTAAAATAAAATAATACAAAAATTCCTGCCAAAAGTAAGATAGAAATTCCGTTCATTATATTACCTAAAGTAAATTGATACACTGCCCAAGCTGATATTAAACCAGCTAAAATTAATTTTATATTTTTATGAAACATATTGTTTTTTATTGTTATTAAATCAGTTGCAAAAGTACATTTTCTTGATAAATTATCTGTTACTTTTTAAAGTATTTCTTGTATTTAAAGGATGCTAAAACTGTTAGTAAAACTAATGCGCCAATATAAATATAAGCCTCTCTAGGTGTTACAGCTTTGTCTCCACTTGCATAAGAATGCAAACCAGATAAATAGAAGTTTACTCCAAAATAAGTCATCATTATAGCTAAATAAGAAAAAGCAGAAGCAAAATTAAACGCCAACCTACTACGTAAACCTGGTATTAAACGCATGTGTAAAACAAAAGCATATACCATAATAGAAATTAGAGCCCAAGTTTCTTTTGGATCCCAACCCCAATAACGTCCCCAGCTTTCGTTGGCCCACATACCTCCTAAAAAGTTACCAATAGTTAACATAACCAAACCAACACTAATGGCCATTTCGTTAATAATGGTTAACTCTTTAATATTGATATCCATTCTTTTCTTGTTTTTCTCGGTCGTAAATACGATAAGAATTAAAGAAATAATACCCAAAATCATTGCTAAAGAGAAAGGACCATAACTAGCTACAATAATAGACACATGCACCATTAACCACCAAGAATTTAAAACAGGTTGTAAGTTAGCAATTGCAGGATCTAACCAATTTTGATGTGCAAAAAATAGAATAATTGCGGCTAAAAAAGTAGTTGCACCAATGGTTAAAGTAGATTTTTTTCCTAAAAACAAACCAAATAACATGGTTGCCCAAGCAACGTAAATAATTGATTCATAGGCATTACTCCAAGGTGCGTTACCACTTATATACCATCTAGAGGCTAACCCAAACGTATGAAATAGGAAGCTTAAAACGGTTAATACAATCAGTCCTTTAACAATATAACCTAGTACTTTAGATTTATAATAGAATATTTTTAATATCTCAATAAATATTAATAACAATCCTAAAATTAAATAAAATAAAGAAGTCTTTGTAAAGATTTCCCATTTATTATAGGTTATTTCTAGGTCAATTCTATTTTGAGAAGGGTATACTTCAGTTCCAAATTTCTTCTGAAACTTTTTAATACCATCTAAAATTTGATCTGCTTTAGTATAATCATTAGATTTTTTAGCTTCTTGTAAAAGTTGAATATAAACAGGTAACGATTGTCTAACAAATACTGAATCCGTAGCTTTAAAACCTGCAGAGGAAGTTTCTGGTTGAGAAACCCAAGTATTATTATCATCATTTGGTATTGGGTAAATACGTAAAATACCACCTCCAATAGCACTGTATAATAAACCTACACGTTTATCAATTTTAATTAAATCGTTTTCATATTTATTTTTTATATTCTTCTTCTGTGCTTCTGCTACGTCATCTTTTATTTTATAAGCACCAGTTGGGGTAATAAAATCAGATAAACGAGCGTGTGTAGTAGTTACTGGTAAACTTAAAACCTCTCTAATTTTTGAGTTTCCTTTTTCTAAATATACAATAGGCACTTCATACCAAAGTCTTGGGTTTTCTATAATAGATAGTAAAACCTGGCTAGGTTGCATTCCTTTAAAAGTTTCTGTTTTGCTTACTTTTCTAACCAATTCAGAAGCAAAGGTGTGTGCTGGTTTCATTCTACCTCCAGCATCTTGAATAACCAACTTATTAAAGCTTTCAGCATGATGAACATCCACTAAATTAGCTTGTAATATAGAGTCTATTTGTTGGTTTGTAATTTGATTTGGTTCATGCGGTGCGTGTGCTGTCTCTTGGGTAAAACTAAAACTAGAAAGTAATAATGTTGCTACAATAGACAGAGTAAGTTTTTTCTTTCTAATTTTCTTTAAAGATTCTTTTAGGTAATTAAACCTCGTATGTTTTGCGAATAGAATACAGATTAAACCTGTGTACAAGAAAGAATACCCTAAGTATGTAATAAATGTTCCTACAAAATCATGATTTACAGATAGATGTGTTTCTTCTACTGGTCCAGATAAGTCGTAACTAGATTGGAAGAATTTATAGCCTTTATGGTCTAAAATGTGATTCATGAAAATTCTATAATCAAAAGATTCATCATCGTCTATTACGGTTACTTCACTGGCATAAGATGCAGCACTTTCAGATCCTGGGTATTTTTCTAATTGGAAATCATTTAGTTTTACTAAAAAAGGTGTTTCTAAAATCTTTGCACCATATAATAATCTAAAGTTCAGTCCTCCAACAGTAACTTCTTTAGAACCTTGAGAGTTATATTTACCTCCTGTTAATTCTACTCTTTCAGTTTTGCCATTACTTTTAATATCTACAACAACAACATCTAGTTTTTTATCGTCTTTTGGACCACTAGTTGTTTTCATTATACCTTTTTCTGCTGGTTTAGGAATTACAAACTGTAATCCAGATACATTGTGTAATGTTAAATATTGAAAATTTTGCAGAGAGTCTTTTACAATATTACCTTTTTTTTGGTCTGCCATTCTAAACCAATCACCATCATCTTTAGAAACCATTTTTAAGTTTCCATTTTCTTCTATAAAGTTTATAGATGGATTATCACTTTCTGCATTGAAACCAACCAGTACTCCGTGAATGTTTTGAATTGTTCCTTTTTGAATCCAGTGTTCATGACGACCTCCTTCCGAGGATTCTACAAAAAACAAATGATCAACGCCATTTTCATCCTCAACTAATTTTCTTTCGGCCCAAGGAATATATTCAACAAGCTCAAAACTAAAATCTTGTTCTGTGTCTTCTGTTTTAAAGTAATCTGAGTAAGACCAAGAGTTTTTACCCCAAGCAGATAACAACATTGGTTTGTTTATTTCTGGCTTTTGCACTTTATTATTATCTACGATTGCATTTAAGTAAGTCGTTTCAGATAAGAATTTATTGGTAGATTCTCCTTCTTTAATTAACATAATGCCTTCAAAACCAATATAACGAGTTGCTCCCGCACCAATAAGAATTAATAGAAAGGCTAAATGAAACATTAAAACAGCCCATTTTTCTTTTTTATACAATCTGTATCTAAAAATGTTTCCAAAGAAATTAATCACAAAGAACACCATAATTAGTTCAAACCACCAGGTGTTATAAACGAGTGCTTTAGAGGTTTGTGTGCCAAAATCGTTTTCTATAAATGTTGCAACTCCCATTGCAACTGCAAAAAGGATAAATAAAACGGCCATTAAACGAGTCGAGTAGAGAATACTAATAATTTTTTTCATCCTTCTGAAATGCTTTTTTAAAAGAGCTACAAATTTAAGCATAAAAGCACAAATGGACTTCTAGATATGGGTATATTTATGTATTAAAGTTTTAAAAAAATCATAAAGTTTATGCCTAAATATCATGTAATTCCTAAAACCATAAAAGATGAAGTAGAAACTGCGCTAAATTACTATCCGCAGTTAAAAAAGATACACATTGAGTTTAAATTTAAAAAGAATATTAAAAAATCTACCATGCAGGCAAGACCTACTTTTGATAGTTTCTTTAAATTGAAAAAAAACAGAAAATTTTTAATTTTGATTAGTGAAAAATTTAAAATTTCTGATAAGGAATTTTCTACACGAGATATTCCTAAAGATATTTTTATTGGTTGGATTGGTCACGAGTTAGGGCATATTATGGATTATCAAAATAGAAGCAAGTTGAATTTAATTTGGTTCGGACTTAAATACTTGTTTTCAGATAATCATATTGTTGAAGCAGAAAGAGCCGCAGATGGATTTGCTGTAAAGCACAAAATGGAATCGTACATTATAAAAACAAAGAATTTTATTTTAAATCATGCTGATATTTCAGAAGCATATAAAAATCGTATTAAAAGATACTATTTATCTCCAGAAGAAATTATGGTTTTAGTGGATGATCGAAATAAATTAGAAGAAAATTTAGAGAATATAAAATAAGTATTCTTAAGGTAAAAGTAAAAACCATCACTAATTTGTGATGGTTTTTACTATGTTTTAAATCTTCGAAGAATTAATCTATCCAAATAGACTTTGTGTTTACAAATTCTCTAATTCCGTAGCTAGAAAGTTCTCTACCATAACCACTATTTTTAATACCACCAAAAGGTAATCTTGGATCCGAAGTAACTAGTTTGTTTACAAAGCTATTTCCTGCTTCTAATTGCAAAGCAATTTTTTCTCCTCTTTTAGAATTAGCCGTAAGTACACCAGAACCCAAACCAAAAGTGGAATTATTTGCAAGCTCTATGGCTTCCTCTTCACTTTTTGCTTTTATTACAGAAGCTACAGGTCCAAAAAGTTCTTCGTCAAAAGCCGTCATACCAGGTTTTAGATCTGCTAAAATTGTTGCAGGATAATAAGCTCCTTTTCTATCAGGAATTTTTCCTCCTAAAATTAAATTTCCACCTTGTTTAATAGTTTTTTCTACCTGCTCATGAATTTCATTACGTAAATCTATACGTGCCATAGGGCCGTAATAAACATCTTCGTCTGTTGGAATACCCATTTTTGCGGCTTTCATTTTTTTTGTGAATAGTTTTAAGAAATCATCATAAATTTCTTCTAAAACAATAAAACGTTTTGCAGCAATACAAGTTTGTCCGTTATTTTGTAACCGTCCAAATGTTGCTAAATCTGTAGCTTTTTCTAAATCTACGTCTTCCAGAACGATATAAGCATCACTTCCACCTAATTCTAAAACGATCTTTTTTAAGTTTTCTCCTGCAGTTTTAGCAACAGAACGTCCTGCTGGTTCACTTCCTGTTAAGGTTACAGCAACAATATTATTATCTTCTATGATTGCTTCTATAGCATCTGACGCTACATTTAAGTTTGTAAAAACTCCTTCGTGAAAACCTGCTTCTGCAAAGGCTTCTTCTAAAGCAAAGGCACAACCTTGTACGTTAGACGCGTGTTTTAAAACACCTGTATTTCCTGTCATTACTGCTGGTGCGGCAAAACGAATAACTTGATAAAAAGGAAAATTCCATGGCATTATGGCTAAAGTAACTCCTAAGGGCTGAAACGTTACATAACTTTTACTTGCTTCTGTTTCTACTATTTTATCGGCTAATAATTCCGTGATGTTATCTGCATAATACCTACAGATTAGAGCACATTTTTCTATTTCTTTACGAGATTGTTCAATTACTTTTCCCATTTCTTGGGTAGCTAATTGTGCGTATTTCTCTTTGTTATTACCAAAGATATCAGCCAGTTTGTACATCAACTTAGAGCGTTCTTCTAAACTTGTTTTTTTCCAAGATTTATAAGCATCGTTTGCTTTTGCAACTTTTTCTTTAGTTGTTTTTTTTGAAATTCTGTTATAAGTTGTAATTTCTTCCTCTGTGGCAGGGTTTATAGTGGTGATTGTTTTCATAATTTTATTTTTTAGAATTTTCACTTAGTAATACATTTAATATTTCATGATTTAATGAATAATCTACGGCTAAATCAATTACATGTACTCCTTTTAAATTTAATGTTTTTGTTAAAGTTTCTTCGAACTCTGATGAGGATGTTGGTCTGTGTCCAATAGCTCCAAAACTTTCTGCATATTTTACAAAATCTGGGTTTTTATATTCTAGTCCAAATTTAGGGAATCCTTCTCCTTCTTGTTTCCATTCTATCATTCCGTAAGCGTTATCATTCAAAATAATGATAACCAAATCTAAATCCATTCGAACGGCAGTTTCTAATTCCTGAGAATTCATCATAAAACCACCATCACCGTTAATAGAAATAACTTTTTTATGGGGGTGTAATTCTTTTGCCATCATTGCTGAAGGAAAACCTGCGCCCATTGTTGCCAAAGCGTTGTCTAATAGTAAAGTGTTTTGAGCATAAGCGGGGTAGTTTCTAGCAAACCATATTTTATAAATTCCGTTGTCTAGCGTTACAATTCCATCTTTTGGTAAAATGTTTCTTGTAATTTCTACCAAACGTTGTGGTAGCATTGGAAAGCGATTGTCATCTTTGTATTTAGAGAGATGACATAATACATTGTCTTTCACTTTTAAGAAAAAGTCAAGATTCCATTTTTTCGCATTCGATTTTAACTCTTTTGTTAATTGATGAATACTTGTTGCAATATCTCCAATTACATTTAACTGTGGAAAATAAACCTCATGAACTTCTGCAGCAAAAAAGTTAATATGAATCACTTTTCTTTTGTCATCAGGATTCATAACAAATGGAGGTTTTTCTATAGTATCATGACCAACATTTATAATTAAATCTGCAGCTTCTATTGCTTCGTGTAAAAAATCGTTTGAAGAAAGTGCAGCAGTTCCTAAATAAAGCGGATTCCTTTCGTCAATAATTCCTTTCCCCATTTGTGTGTTAAAAAAAGGAATTCCTAATTGATCTACGAAATTAGTTAAAGATTCACTGGCTCTTTTTCTATTTGCTCCAGCGCCAATTAATAATAAAGGTTTTTTGGCTGAAAGAATCATCTCTTTTGCTTCTAAGATGGAACTTGTATTTGCTGATGGGATTTTAGCGCTATTTACATCAAAATATTGCGGATTTTCAACGATTTCTTTACATACGTCTTCCGGAATTTCTATATGCACAGCACCTGGTCTTTCTTCTTGAGAAACTCTAAAGGCTTCTCTAATGATTGCACTTGCATTTTTACCATAAGTTATTTGTTTAGAAAACTTTGTAAGTGGTTGCATCATCTCTAAAATGTCTACAATTTGAAATTTACCTTGTTTGCTTTCTTTTATTGGTTTTTGTCCTGTAAGCATTACCATTGGCATTGCGCCCAATTGTGCATAAGCTGCAGGCGTCATTAAATTGGTTGCACCAGGGCCTAATGTAGACATGCAAACTCCAGGTTTTCCTGTAAGTCTGCCATAAGTTGCTGCCATAAAGCCCGCTCCTTGTTCGTGTCTGGTAAGTATTAATTTTATTTTATCAGATTTCCTGATGGATTCTAAAAGATCTAAATTTTCTTCACCAGGTAAGCCAAAAATATATTCTACGCCTTCATTCTCTAAAGATTTTATAATAATATCTGAAGTTTTCATTTTAGTAAGTTTAAAAGTTAATTTTAGTTTTTTATGAATTATGCTTTATGAACAAATTTTTCCCAATCGGCAAACTTTTCTTCTTTCATTACACGTTCCATTTTTACTTGTCCACCTTTTTTCTTGTTATTGTCATTCCAGTCATGAAATGTTTCAACAGGAATTACGGTAACCTTGACACCTTTTAATGCTTTGCTTCTTGCAACTTTATAATTATTATTTGCTTCTTTTAGAAAATCATCTAACGCTGTTGCAATTTTATCATTGTCACCTTTTAAATCGGAACCTAAATACCAAGAATGATAAAATTCACCATCTTCAAATCGCTTTGCACAAATGGTATATTCTGTAATGGTTGTAGAGAATTTTTCTTCTATATGTTTAATAGCATCATCCATTTTATTAACGGATAATTGAGATCCAACAGTATTTAAGAAGAATTTAGTACGTCCTGTAATCTTAATTTCAGCCTTTTCTACATCTGTAAATTTAATGGTATCACCTATTAAATAACGCCAAGCTCCACTCACGGTACTTATAATTAAAATGTAATCGGTGCCTGTTTCAACCTGTTCTAAAGTTAAAGAAGGTGCATTTTGTTTGATAGATCCATCCTCATTTATATAATCTGGATTCATAGGAACAAATTCAAAATAAATACCATTCTCGGTATTTAGCTGCATTGCATCGGTTTCTGGTCTTACTTGTGTAGCAATGTATCCTTCGGAAGCCAAATAAGTGTCTATAACCGTAACGGGTTTTCCTAATAAGGCTTTAAAACTTTTTTCATAAGGACCAAAAGCAACACCACCGGAAGTGTACACTTGAAGATTTGGCCAGATTTCATGTATGTTTTCTAAATGATGAAAATCAATCACTTTTTGCATCATTAATTCTATCCACGAAGGTATTCCGCTTAAAGCACCAATATCCCATGATTTAGCATTTTCTGCAATATGTTGCACGCGCTCGTCCCAATCTTCAATCTTGGCAATTTCTTCTCCGGGTTTGTAATAACCTTTAAACCAAAAAGGAATATTACTAGCACTAATTCCACTTATCTCTCCCTCAAAGTGATCGTCTTTCTCATCTAAATCTGTAGAGCTTCCTAACATCATAATATCTTTCTCGAAGAAATCTACAGGTAAATCAAAGTTATTTAAAGAAGTAACTTGTTTTATTCCAGAACTTTTTATGGCAGCAATCATTTCATCCGTAACTGGAATTCTTTTACTCTTTTTTCCGGTGGTACCGGAGCTTAAAGCAAAATAAGATGGACTTCCGACCCAAGTTACATTTTCTTCTCCATTATGAATTTTGTACCACCACTTTTCGTTCAGTGTATTATAATCAAAAAAAGGAACTTTATTAGCAAAGGAGGTTTGTAAATCATCACTTAATAGGATGGATTCAAAATTATAAGCTTCACCAAATTGAGTTTCTTTGGCTGTTTCAAGTAAGTTTTGCAAAACTTCTTTTTGAGCTTCGACGTGGTTTGTTTCTGATGAAAGTGTATCAGTTAAATTGATAATTCCTTTTATAATATTTCCTAAGATTGCCATAGTTTATGTTTTTTACAAAGATCAAGATTGTATTGCTATTAGATTAACTCGTATCGTGGAAAAAAGAGTCCATTAGAGTTTTTGATTTGAGTTAAAATCTAAATGGTTTGCAGTACTCTTTTCTATGTAATTTCTTTTATTTTGTGAGGAACCTAAATTATATATAAAATGAATAACGAAAAAAATGAATTAGAAATAATAAAAAAATACCAAGAAAAAGGGTATACCAATAATTATAGAGTAGTAGATGGAGTGTTAATTGATAATAATACAAAAAGTAAATACAAGCCTACTGAAATTTTTATTGTAGCAGAACATCGTTTTGAAGGAATGAGTAATCCTGCAGATATGTCTATATTATATATCGTTGTAACAAAAGATGATGCTAAAGGTACTTTTTTAGCTTCTTATGGAGGAGCATCTAGCACCGAAGCAGCAGAATTCTTTAATGAGATTCCGAAAGAAAATGTTTCAAATAAAGAAAACTTATTTATGTAAAAAATGTTTTTTTACTCGTCCGTACTATCAATTAAAATAGTTAGTAAATCAATAGCGGCTTGTGCGATTTTTGTTCCAGGACCAAAAATACCAGCAGCACCAGCTTCTAATAAAAAAGGGGAGTCTTGTACAGGTACAACACCGCCAACAATTACCATAATGTCTTCTCGTCCGTATTTTTTTAATTCGGCTATAACTTGTGGAACTAAAGTTTTGTGTCCTGCAGCTAAAGAAGAGATTCCTAAAATATGGACATCATTTTCTATCGCTTGCTTTGTAGCTTCTTGTGGTGTTTGAAATAAAGGACCAATGTCTACATCAAAACCTAAATCTGCGTAGGCAGTTGCTACAACTTTTGCACCTCTATCGTGGCCATCTTGCCCTAATTTAGCAATCATAATTCTTGGGCGTCGCCCATCTAGTTCTGCAAATTTATCAGATAGATCTGCTGCTCTCTTATAGAGTTTGTCGTCTTTTATTTCTTTGCTATATACGCCAGAAATTGTTTTGTGAATTGCTTTGTGTCTCCCGAAAACAAGTTCTAAAGCATCAGAAATCTCACCTAAAGTGGCTCTATTTTTAGCGGCTTTTACAGCTAGGTCGAGTAGGTTTTCTTTTCCAGATTTTGCAGCTTCTGTTAATGCGTCTAAAGATGTTTTAACAGCTGTATTATTTCGTGTACTTTTTAATTGATTTAATCTTTTAATTTGAGAATTTCGTACAGCTTCATTATCAACCTCTAGGATTTGTAAAGGTTCTTCTTTTTTTAGCTGATATTTATTAACTCCTACAATTACGTCTATTTCACTGTCTATTTTTGCTTGTTTAATAGCTGCAGCTTCTTCAATACGCATTTTAGGAATTCCTTTTTCAATGGCTTTTGTCATGCCACCAAGTTTTTCTACCTCGCTAATTAGCTCCCAAGCTTTATTTGCTAAATCTTCGGTTAACTTTTCTACATGATAACTTCCTGCCCAAGGATCTACCGTTTTGGTTATATATGTTTCTTGTTGTAAGTGTATTTGTGTATTTCTAGCTATTCTTGCAGAAAAATCTGTAGGTAAAGCAATGGCTTCATCCAAAGCATTAGTGTGTAAACTTTGCGTGCCGCCAAAAGCAGCAGCCATAGCTTCTATGGTTGTTCTTGCTACGTTGTTAAAAGGATCTTGTGCTGTTAAAGACCAACCACTTGTTTGGCAATGTGTTCTTAAAGCTAAAGATTTTGGGTTCTTAGGGTTAAACTGTTTTACAATTTTTGCCCATAACATTCTTGCAGCTCGTAATTTTGCAATTTCTGTAAAATGATTCATGCCAATTGCCCAAAAGAAAGAAAGTCTTGGAGCAAAAACATCTATTTCCATGCCTGCTTCAATTCCTTTTCGTATATATTCTAAACCGTCTGCTAAAGTATATGCCAATTCAATTTCTGCTGTAGCACCAGCTTCTTGCATGTGGTAACCTGAAATAGATATGGAATTAAATTTCGGTATTTTACTACTTGTAAATTTAAAAATATCAGCAATAATTTTCATGGATGGAGCAGGAGGGTAGATGTATGTATTTCTAACCATAAATTCCTTTAGAATATCATTCTGGATAGTACCAGAAAGTTGCTCTAAAGAAACACCTTGTTCTTCTGCGGCAACAATATAAAAAGCTAAAATGGGTAAAACAGCTCCATTCATAGTCATAGAAACAGACATTTTATCTAACGGAATTTTGTTAAATAAAGCCTTCATATCTTCTACAGAGTCTATAGCAACACCGGCTTTACCAACATCACCTTGTACTCGCTCATGATCGGAGTCATAGCCTCTATGAGTTGCTAAGTCAAAAGCAACAGACAATCCTTTCTGACCTGCTTCTAAGTTTTTTAGATAAAAAGCATTGCTTTCTTCTGCCGTAGAAAACCCAGCATACTGTCTAATTGTCCAAGGTCTTCTAACGTACATAGTCGCATAGGGACCTCGTAAATTAGGAGCAATACCAGCAGCAAAACCTTCTTGATTAAAAGAAGGTTTTATTTTAAGGTCTGTGTTTTTGAGTTTTATATTTTGTAAATTTTTTCTACTCATTTTTAGGGCTACCCTCGTCTAGTTTCATTAATTTATATAATTCAACTCCAATGTTTTTTACTTTTTTTTGTCTTTTCTTAATTTGAATATAACTCTTTAAGATAAAAGCTAAAGAGAATACGCACAATAGCATAACGGCGCTAAATATAAAGTTAACACTGTTCCCAAACAAATGATAAAACTTGTCTTCTAGAAAATAAAGACTGACTGCAACAAAAAAAATAAATCCGATTATAAGTGTAGGAAGTTTCTTTTTTAATTGTTGAATCTCAAGTTTTAGCTCATTTTGTTTTTTCTGTTTAAGTAGAATTTCTCTGTTTTTATCCATTTTTATTTTGTTCTATACTTTTTTCAGAATGTAACCGATCCTTTTCTAATGATTCTGAAAGCCGTTTTCTAGTTAATGGGGGGACTAGTGTTTTTATGTTTCTTTGCTTAACAAAAGGGTACAACTCTAACTCTTGTTGCATTTTATCTTCTTTATTTTGTTGCAAATTTGTACCTAAAAGTATAATTTCTTTTTGGATGAAACTATTTTCTTCTTTTAAAGCACTTTCTTTAATTTTTTTCTGAATGATGCCGTCCTTTAATTGTTTTAAAAAACCGCCACTTTTTTCTATTTGCTTAAAAATAGTTAATGCATTCTCTGCTAATTGTTGTGTTATTGATTCGATATAATAAGCACCTTCGGCAAAACCTTGAGCTTCTGTTAAGTAACTTTCTTGTTGTAGTATTAATAATTGATTTCTAGAAATACGATTTCCGAATTCGTTAGATTTATGATAAATAGCATCGTAAGAAACATTAGAAATTGTATTTGATCCACCTAAAATAGCGCTCATACATTCTGATGTTGTTCTTAATAAATTTACATTATAATCATAAATTGTTTTGTTTCTTAAACTTGGTTGCACAAAAATATGAGCTTCTAAATCCCTAATTTCATATTCTTTTATAAGTGCAGACCATAAAACTCTAAAAGCTCTTAATTTTGCAATCTCAAAGAAATAATTGCTTCCTACAGAAAAAGAAAAACTTAACTTTTCTGCAACAGTGTCTCCAAACTTATTTAGATATTCATTGGCATGCGCTAGTGTATATGCTAGTTGTTGTGTAATTGTTGCTCCGCAATTTTGATATAGATCTCCAGAAATAGCAATGCAATTTGTAGCATTTTTCTGAATTCTCTCTAGCTTTATAAAATCTTCTTTTAAATTAAAAAACCAATTACCTGTTTCGGCTAAGTTCCCTATTATATCTGTTTGAAAATATGTTTTTTCAGAATTTATAAATTTAGAAACTTCTAACTGAAAGGTGTCTTCTAAAAAATGAAACTGAAAGTAAATGAAAATAGATTTTACATCAATATTAAGAAGTAGTATTCTATAATCGAAGTTCTTATATGCAATAAATTGAACTGAGTTTGCACCTCTTTTTAAAGCATCTATAGCTAGTGAGTTTGCTATTTTTTCATCATCAACAAAAATAGTTTCACAAATATTAAACCCTTTCTTGGGAGTTTCTATTTTAAGACTAGATCTATCTTCTTGTGTGTAAAATGGCTTTACAACAATACCTTCTTGAGTTTTCCATAACAACGTGTCATTATAATCTGCACCTTTTAAGTCTACTTGAATTTTATTTTTCCAAGCAGCGGGTGTAGTTTTTAGAAAATCATCAAAAAGAGAATTTTTCATTTTTTATTTTATGGTATCAAATTCTATTAAATAAATTTCTTCATTTTCTTTTTTCATTAAATACTTTTCTCTTGCAAAACGTTCTAATTGAATAGAGTCTTGTAATTTTTTTATGGTGGCTTTGTCTTCTGCTATTTTCTTTTGATAAAATGAAATTGTACTTTCTAAGTCTTTAATCTCATTATCGAATTTTCTATGTGCTAAATAAGAATTTTCATCAAAAAAGAACATCCAAATTAAAAATGGAATTAAGATTAAAACAAAAACATTTGTTAGAATCTTTACTGCCTTGTTATTTTTAAATTTGTTAAAAGTCATACTAGATTATAAACGATCGTTAATTACGGTTCTAACAACATCTATTGCTACGGTGTTGTGTTTGTTATTAGGAATAATAATATCTGCAAAATTTTTAGTTGGCTCAATAAATTGAAGGTGCATTGGTTTTAAAGTATCTTGATACCTGTTTAAAACTTCGTCAATGTCTCTTCCTCTTTCTGTAATATCTCTTCTAATTCTTCTAATTAAGCGTTCGTCTGTATCTGCATGCACAAATATTTTTATATCAAATAAATCTCTTAATGCTTCATTATTTAATATTAAAATACCTTCTACAATAACCACTTTTCTAGGGTGTGTTTTAATAGTGTCTGTAGTTCTGTTATGTGTTACGAAAGAATAAACAGGCTGTTCTATTGTTTTTCCTGATCTTAATTTTTTTAGATGCTTAACAATTAAATCAAAATCGATAGCTCTTGGGTGATCAAAATTTATTTTAGATCTTTCTTCATAAGATAAGTTTACGGTTTCGTTATAGTATGAATCTTGAGAAATTACACAAACCTCACCTGTAGGTAGTTGTTTAATTATTTGATTTACAACCGTAGTTTTTCCACTTCCTGTACCTCCGGCAATTCCAATAATGAGCATATAATTATGATTAAGATAATTAATTGTCTAAAATAATAAAGAATTTACAAATACTTAGGATTTATTTAATCTTAAATAGCTTCTATTTTAAAATAATAGAGCTTTTTTTAATTAGCTACAATTTTTTAAATAAAAATTAAATTATTATTCAGACTGATTTTTAGTGTTTTACATAAAAAAAGTCTCAAAAAATTATTTTTGAGACTTTTTAATAAATTGAGCCGATGGAGGGACTCGAACCCACGACCTGCTGATTACAAATCAGCTGCTCTAGCCAGCTGAGCTACATCGGCTTTTATTTTGAGAGCGCAAATTAAAGGCAATTATTAGTATCTACCAAATAAAATTTCACTTTTTTTTAATAAAAAAGCTTCAATTTACATTGAAGCCCTTAAAACAAGAATAATTTTACATAAAATAAAAGAAAATTGAATGATCATCTTCATATTTTATATTTTAAAAACGCTAATTTATTTTTTTTGTTGCCTTCTTTTTACTTTTAAAATTTACGGCCTGTATATGTATTGTGGGTTAAAAATCTACTAATGCTTTTTTATAGGTGGTTAAGCAACGCTCTCTAGCGGATTTATGCTCTACAATTGGCGCTGGATAGGTGAGTTCTTGAAAGTCTGGAACCCATTTTTTAATATAGTTTAAGTCCTTATCGAATTTTTTAATTTGAGTAGTTGGGTTAAATATTCTAAAGTAAGGCGAGGCATCCACTCCGGTACCTGCAACCCATTGCCAGTTACCTATGTTGCTGGCTTGTTCGTAATCGTGTAATTTTTCTGCAAAATAGGCTTCTCCCCATCGCCAATCTATCAATAAATGTTTGCAAAGAAAACTACCTACCAACATTCTAATTCTATTGTGCATAAAACCTGTTTGATTTAATTCTTTCATACCTGCATCTACTAACGGGTAACCTGTTTCGCCTTTGCACCATGCTTTAAATTCATCTTCGTTATTTCTCCACAGAATTCTATCGTATTTTGGTTTAAAACTCTCTTTAACGGTATGTGGGAAATGCCATAAAATCTGCATAAAAAACTCACGCCAAATTAATTCTTTTAAGAAAGTAATGTTGTTGCTTTTAGATGCTTCGTCAACCATTTTACGGATGCTTACAGTACCAAAACGTAAATGAGTACCTAATTTAGAAGTACTGTCTTTTGCAGGGAAGTTTCTAGTTTCTTCATACGTATCAATTAATTGAGGTGATACTTTATAAGAAGCTACTTTTATAGCAGATTCTATAAAACCAATTGCTTCTAATTTTAAAATAGGTTGGTTTTTATTTTTTATTAAATTATCTAACAGTGTTTCTGAAGGGTAAAATTGAATTCCTTTAAAATGAAAAGCTTCTAGCCATTTTTTAGAAAAAGGTGTGTAAACTTTATACGGTGTCCCATCTTTTTTTACAATTTCATTTCTTTCAAAAATTACTTGGTCTTTATACGTTTTTAAATTGATGTTTTTTGATGTTAGAAATTCTTTAATTTCTAAATCTCTTTTTATCGCATAGGGTTCATAATCATGATTTGTGAATACGGTATCGATGATGTGCTTTTCTGATAATGAGTTGTAAATTTCTTTAGGTGTTCCGTGATAAACCTCTAAAACACTCCCTATTTCGACTAATTTTTTATGAATATGGGCTATTTCTTGATAGATAAAGGAAACACGTGCATCATCTTTCTTTAATTTACTTAAAATTTCTTCATCAAAAATAAAAATTGGAAGTACTTTTTTACCTGATTTTAATGCATGATATAATCCGCAGTTGTCATCTAACCGTAAATCTCTTCTAAACCAAAAAATGTTTATCTCTGTCTTCATTTATTTTCCTTATTTTATTTTTATAAACTAGAAAAATTCTATTTAATTGGTGGGTAGTATTGTCCAAAAAGTTCAATTAATTTTTTTTGTCTGTACTCAAAAATTTCTTCAAGTTTGGGTTTAACTAATATTGGGTGTGCAATTTGACCTAAAATTCCCATAGGAACTTTGTAGTCTATAATGTCTTCCATTTCTATACCGCCTTCAATTTCTTTGATAAAATGTTTGTGATGCCATAATGCATAAGGTCCAAAACGTTGCTCATCTACAAAGTATTCGTTTTCTTTTACGTGTGTAATTTCGGTTACCCATTTTGTTTTTATCCCAAGAATTGGGGTAACAATATATTGTATAAACTGACCAGCAAACATTGGTTTTTCTGCACCAGAAAGAATATCAAAACTCATATAAGTAGGCGTAATTACTTTTAAGTTTTTTGGACTCGATAAAAACTCCCAAGCTTTTTCTAATGTAATTGGTAATTTCTGTTTTCTGTGGAATGTGTATATTTTCATGTTAATTATGAATTAAAATGTAGAGGTTTAATGAAGTTGCAATACAAAGCCAAATCATATATGGTAATAGTAAATATTTGTATCCGCCTGTTTTATTACTTAATTTAAAGAAATAATAAAATAATGTAGCTGTCAGTAATACAATTGATATCAAACCAATTAAGACTAAGTGTTGGCTGAAGAAAATGTAGTTCCAACTAACGTTTAGAGTAAATTGAATTATAAAAACGGAAAGTATTTTAGAATTGTAATTGATTGTAAATTGTTTACCTAAAAAGATAGAAAAACATATCATAATAAAGGTCCAAGCAATTCCAAATACAATACCAGGTGGTGTCCAAGGAGCTTGGTTTAGGTTGGTATACCAATCGGAAAGTGGTCCGTTATCCATTAACCAACTCCCAATGGCTAAAGCACCAAAATTGATTACTAAAAATAAAAGTGTAAGCTTTACTTGTTTCATAGAATAAATTATTTAGATTTTAAAGACTCAATTTTTTTTAGGATGTTATCGGCTTCTAAATATTTTTTGTCGCTATTTGTTCTATTAATAGCTTGTAGTTTAAAAGCTTCTTCCATTAATTTCTTGTAAGATTCTTGCAACTTTTCTATTTCACTTTTCTTTTTAAATAGACCGAACATGCTTTATGATTTTAAGTGTTTTATTATTTTTGAACTCAAGGGTTTTGTAATTGAAAAATAATAATCAACTAATTCTCCCTCTGGTGAGACTAAATATTTTTGAAAATTCCATTTTACAGTAGAACTTTTTTTATTATTTAACTTTTTAGAAGTTAGCCATGTATATAATGGATGTTGATTTTTCCCTTTTACATCAATTTTTTCTGTAATTAGAAATGAAACACCATAATTTACTTCACAAAACGTTTCAATTTCAGAAGAAGACCCTGGCTCTTGTTTTCCAAACTGATTACAAGGAACTCCTAATACAACTATTTTGTCGTTATAGGTTTTATGTAATTCCTCTAAATCTTTGTATTGTGGTGTAAATCCGCATTTAGAAGCTACGTTTACAAATAGAATGTACTTGCCTTTAAAATCTGACAAAAGAATAGGGGTATTCTGGAGACTATTAATCTCTGTATTGTAAATATTCATTTAATTCTGATTTTATTTATATTTTAAAACTGACAATTCCGCAGTCTAATTCAAAAATTTGACCAGATATAGCACTTGCTTTTTCGGATATTAAATAAGAAGCTAGGTCTGCAACTTCTTTTGGTGCTAAATATTTTTTTAGAGGGTGTCGTTCTTTTATGTTTTCGATCATTCTTTCATTACGCAATAACTTAGAGGCTAACTCTGTATCTGTTACTGTTGGGGCGATTGCGTTTACACGAATTAATGGTGCTAATTCTGCTCCTAAAGATTTTGTTAAGCCTTCTACGGCAGATTTTGCTGCAGCTACACTAGCGTGAAAAGGCATCCCTAATTTTGCCGCTACCGTGCTAAATAATAATACGGAAGGTTTGTTACCTTTTTTTAAAGAGGGTAAATAATGTTGAATTGCTTTTACAGCACCAATTACATTAATTTCAAAGTCTTCTCTGAAATCATTTAATTGTAGTCTGGAAATTGGTTTTAGGTTGATGCTTCCTGGACAATAGATTGAAGTGTCTATTGCGTCTATTTCAGGTAAATCATCTGTAAGAATATCACAAGTAAAGTGATTGAGATTAGTGTGGGAAAGTAAAGGAGCTGTTCTACTGATATTTATAATTGAATTTTCATCAATTAAGCTATCAATAATTGCTTTTCCAATTCCTTTACTTCCGCCAATAACTAAAATTTTATTCATTTGCTTTTAAGGTCTTCCTTTCAAGCGCTTTTCAATTTTTTGTTTAACTGCTGTAAGGCGCTTCATTTGATCCATTATTTCAAGATCTTTTTCTGCTTTATATACTTCATTTAGCTCTAGTATTAAGGCTTTTACCTCTCTAGAAGCTACAATTCTATCACTAGTTGTTTTAAATGAGAACTTTCTGTGTTCAAATTCTTCCGCTCTTTCTAATAAATTCATTCTCTGTTTCGCTGTTTTAATCTATAATTTGTGAATATAATTATAAAAGTTAGAAAAACAAGAGAAATCTGTAATTATTATGCAGTTAACGGTTTTCCCTTTAAACGTCTCTCTATTCTTTGTTTTATAAGGGTCAAACGTTTCATGATATCCATAATTTCAGAATCTTTATTCTTTTTATATACCTCGTTTAAGTCTAAGATTAAAGCTTTTGCTTCTCTAGCTGCTAAAACACGGTCACTTGTAGTTGGAAATCTCATTTTTCTTGTTTCAAACTCTAATGCTTTTTTGATTAACTCCATAATTTAATTTTTCTGTATTGAACATTTAAATCTTCCTTTTTGGAAAGTTCTTAACTTTAAATGTTTTGTTTTTCTTTCCTGAACCCTTTTTCTCCACATTACAAAGCTTTTTAGGCTTCATTCCTTTCAGCATTAAATCAATAACTTCTTGTTCTTTTAGGTTAAATTGATCTTTTATTGCTTCAAACGTGGTCTATCTTTTCAGTCCATTTCTATTATATGCTCAATAGCTATGCCGTTTAATTGCTTAATGCATAGATTTATCTTATAGCTGCATAGAATTAATTTTTGATTATTTTAATATGTTTATAGCAATCAAATACTATAAACATATTAAAATAAATTTCTTTTTTCTGTTTTTGAAAAAAAAGTAATTAGGGACTATATTTCCTATTAACAGTTATTTATATTTCAAATATAATAAATGTTTAATGATTTACCAAATAAATTAAACAATATTAATATTTTAAATTTATATGTTTTTTTGATAAAAATCTTTAAGATCAAATAGTTTTTAGAATAGAAAAGAGATGAATGTGTCTAGTCCTAGATAAACGATACGGATTAATAAGGATTTTAACTTAAAAGTTATTGTAGTATTTTACTTGTTAATATTGTTAATCATACCGTTAAAAACAAACCAATGGAAAGGCATTACAGCGTACCAATAGAGTCTTCCTGCTAAGCCATGAGGTCTAAATGTTGCTGTTTGGTGTAGTTTTCCTTCGTCAATTTTAAATTCTAACCAAGCTTCACCAGGCATTATCATTTCTGCATAGAGTAGGAGTTTTCCTTTTTCTTTATCAGCATAAATTACGCGCCAGAAATCTAGAGCATCACCGATATTTAATTCTGTAGGATGCCTTCTACCTCGTCGTAAACCGGCACCACCAAAAAATTGATCTAAAAATCCACGAATTTTCCATAGAAAAGTACCATAATACCAGCCTGTTTCTCCTCCAATTGCCCAGATCCTGTCTAGTGTTCTTTTTTTATCCCTTATAACTCTTTCTTTATGATCTTTAAAGCAACCATACTCTGGGACGTTCACAAATTCGTGAACAAAGTTTTTTAATTTTCCGCTACTTATATAGGAATCTTTCCAGCTAGAAATAATGCTATTTTGTTCAATTTTTTTAAAGGCTAATTTCACAGCCTCTTTGTAAGACATTGGGTTTACATCTAAAATGGCATTAATATTACTTTTGTTTCCAATAACTTCTACCCCCATAGAGTTTACTAAGGAGCTTGCTAATTTGTAAGAAGTAGAGGTTACAAAGTAGAGCCAGTAGGAAGATAGTTTTGGCGTCATTATGGGTACCGTTAAGATGTGCCTTTTTAGTTTTCTAACTTCTGCGAATTGCAGTAACATTTCTTTGTAGGTTAGAGTTTCCGGACCAAAAATATCGTGAGAAGTATTAAATAGTTCTTTTTTATCTAATGCTTTGTGTAAAAAAGTTAAAACATCTCTAATGGCTAAGGGTTGTGTTTTTGTATTGAGCCATTTAGGGGCTATCATTGCAGGTAATTTTTCTACTAGGTCTCTTATGATCTCAAAAGAAGAACTCCCGGAGCCAACAATAATTCCTGCTTTAAAAGTGGTTAACGCGTATTTGTCTGACGCTAGTGTAATCTCTACGTTTTTACGAGATAATAAATGTTTAGAGAGTTTAGTGTCATTAGTTATTCCGCTTAAATAAATAACTTGTTTTATGTTTGTTGTTTCTGAAAAAAGTTTAAAATTTAGTGCACATTTTTCTTCTAAGTCATGAAATTCTTTGGCAGAATTAGACATGGAATGAATTAGATAATAAGCAGCGTCAATGTCTTTTGTAATGTTAAGGAGGCTGTCTATGTTTAAAAAATCAGCTTCTACTAATTGAATGTTTTTTTGATTTCTGTAATAATTTTCAGCTCTAATTTTATCTCTTACAGGGCAAATTATGGTATGTCCATCATTTAGTAATAACGGAATTAAACGTTTGCCTATATAGCCAGTTGCACCTGTTACAAGAATTTTCATAGATTTTGTCTCTTTTTTTTAGGTTTTTTATAAGGTAATTGTTCCTTTAATTTGGAATAACAGCCTAAACAATTAATTGTAGCAACATTTCTTTTAGGTAAATTGATTACCCTATCATGTTTGTAACAATTTCCCTTTTATATATAACTCTTCTTAATATTTTGTCGATGTAGGATGTGCGTCTTCAATACTATTTTCATAAATATGATTGATAGTAAAGATACTATTTTCTTTTGTGTTTTAATAAATACCTCTTGGGGCGGTTGTAGACTTTAAAATAAAGTGTAAATTATAAAGTATAAAGTTGTCAAATTTAAAACTAGAGCAACTGTTTATAAGTTTTATTTTATAAACAGCTGTTCTAAGTCTTGGGTGTTCTTATAATTAAAAATGGCCTTTATAGCGATTTAAAATTATTAATTTTTATGTCTTTTGCTTTTAAATCGTGCATTAAATTGTACAAACCAAAAAAGGTTCTATTAATATAAATAAAATGCTTAGAGCCTCTGTTTCCGTTCATGTCTTTTAGTTCTGTGCTTTTTGCGTATTTAGCTCCTAAGTCAGAAAGTTTACCGAAGAAAACTTCATCAGAAAAATCGAAAGTTTCTTGGTGAAACGGTTGTGTAAATAAACTTAGCATTTCATGAAACATAGCTCTGAAAAATACGAGTTCTTCGTTGGAATCATCTGCTCTTAATATTTCTAACTGCAATAATTTTTCTTCAAAAAATGTAGGGTTGCCAATATTTTCTTTTTGAGCTAATTCGAAATAGGGTACATAAAAGTCTTCTGGAATGGTTTTCATACAACCAAAATCAATTACAATTAATTCGTTTTCTGGTGATATTAAAAAATTTCCAGGATGCGGATCTGCATGTACTTTTTTTAACTTGTGAATCTGAAACATGTAAAAATCCCATAGTGCTTGACCTAATCTATTAGCAACTTCTTGGTTGTCTGTGTAGAATTCAGATAAATGAACACCATGCATCCAATCCATGGTTATAATCCTATCTGATGATAAATCAGCATAATATTCAGGAAAATTAAGATTAGGAATGTGTTTGCAGGCAGCTACTATTTCTTTACTTTGTTCGACTTCTAAAATATAATTGGTTTCTTCGACTAGTTTATTTTCTACTTCTTTAAAATATTTATCAGAGTCTTTTCCTCTAATATTAAACATTTTAATGGCAATAGGTTTTACCAATGCTAAGTCTGAAGCAATACTTTGTGCAACGCCAGGGTATTGAATTTTTACAGCTAATTCTTTTCCGTCCTTTTCTGCTTTATGAACCTGACCAATACTTGCTGCATTTATAGAAACAGTATTGAATTTGTCATATATTTCATTAGGATCTTTTCCAAAATATTTTTTAAAGGTTTTGGTTACTAAGGCAGGAGAAAGTGGGGGTACAGAGAACTGAGAGAGAGAAAACTTTTCTACATACGCCTGTGGTAAGATGCTTTTTTCCATACTTAACATCTGAGCAACTTTTAAAGCACTTCCTTTTAAGGTTTTTAAACCGTCATAAATATCTTCAGCATTATTTTCGTTTAAACGTGCTTTTGCTTCGTCTTCTGTTTTGGTTATTTTATCTCCATAATATTTTAGATAATTAACCCCAATTTTTGCGCCAGTGGTAACTAATTTAGAAGCTCTCTGAATTTTAGAAGTTGGTATAGAATCTATTGTTTTCATGGGCTTTTAATTAAAGTTTACTTTTTCTTTTAAAATGAATTTTCCAAAATCGATAATGCTTTGTAAAGGTTTAATGTCCATTAAGTCAAAACGAGCGTTAATCGATTTTTCAATAAAAATATCGGTTTTTTCAAAGGATGGAGAAACATCATCTAGCCAAAACTTCATAGTTACTAATAAATGAAACCAAGAGGATTCTTTAATTGATTTGTCTTGGATTTTTTCTAATTTTTCGTGCTTTAAATCTATTTTTTCTATGCCAATATTCTGAACATAGTTGAGGTAGCTTTCTCTTAAATTTTTTAGCGATTTTAGTTTCTTAAAATCTTTTTTACTGTTTTCTAACGCATACACAACATAGCTTCTATTCGCTGTTAATATTTCGAAAAAAGTAAAATAAAAACTGAGTAATTTGTTTCTTGCATCAAAGTTTTCGTAATCTTCACTTTTAGCTAAAATAGTTATGGTGTGATTAAAAAATTCAGAAAAGATAGCTTCTTCAACAGTTTCAAAAGAACTATAGAATTTATAAAAATCAGCTTCATCAAAATTATTTTCTTTTGCAAAACTATATACAGACTTTGGTTGGTGGTTGTTTTCTAAGACAAATTCCATATACCAAGATATTAAATTGTCTTTTGTAATATTTTTCTTTTTTGCCATAATCTTTTGATATTTATGCAAATATACAATTGTTTAACTAATTCTTGGTTTTGTTAAACAATAATTTTGTGTTAAATTAAATTGAGAGATTTAGAATTAAAAGAATAAACATCAATAGATTATCTATATTTGCGTGCAATCTTAATTTATTATTGATGAATTTTAATTTGAAAACAGTATTAATTACCGTACTATTATCAACAGCTTTTTTTAGTAGTTGTGATAAAAAACAATCAGAAAAAGATAAAAAAGAAACCGTACAAATTAAAGCTTTAAGCCAAGACGTTAAAGCACCAGAAGGTATGGTGTGGGTTTCAAGCAAAACTTTTTTAATGGGAGCTAAAGAAGGAGATCAGTATGCGATGCCACGAGAAAAACCTGCTCATAAAGTAGCAGTAGACGGATTTTTTATCGATGCAAAGGAAGTAACGAATAAACAATTTAGAGAGTTTGTAGTGGCAACTAAGTATGTTACTGTTGCAGAAAGACCAATAGATTGGGAAGAAATAAAAAAAGATTTACCTGCAGGAACAGAAAAACCTGCAGATTCAATTTTACAACCCGGAAGCTTAATTTTTAATAAACATGCTAAAGGAATCGTTTCTATGGCGAATTACGGACAATGGTGGAAGTGGCAAATTGGCGCAAATTGGAAACAACCAGAAGGTCCAGGTAGTTCTATTGAAGGGCAAGATAATTTCCCTGTTGTACATGTTGCGCAAGAAGATGCTTTGGCGTATTGCAAATGGGCTAATAGAAGGCTGCCTACTGAAGCAGAATGGGAGTCTGCTGCACAAGGTAAATTTGAAGATAATATCTTTGCTTGGGGAAATAAAGCTGAAGACTTAGATGCGAATGCGAATACATGGCAAGGTAAATTTCCTACAGAAAATATTTCTGAAGATGGGTTTGATTATATTTCTCCAGTAGGATCTTATCCTGCAAATAATATTGGTTTGTATGATATGGCAGGTAATGTTTGGGAAATGACTTCAGACTTATTTAATGTAAAATATTATGAAACTTTAGATCCTTCCGTGGTTTTAACAAACCCTACAGGAGCAGAAAAATCGTATACACCAAGTAATCCGTATCAAATTGAATATGTTATGAAAGGTGGTTCTTTTTTATGTCATGCATCTTATTGTGCGAGTTTTAGAATTTCAGCAAAAATGGGTATGGAGCCTAATTCTGGTTCAGATCATATTGGTTTTAGAACAGTTGCTACAAAAGACATGTTGGCAGAATAATAAAATATTTATAATTTTTAAATTGATTAAAACTCCTTTTTTTGATAAAAAGGAGTTTTTTTGTTTACAATCATTATAAAATATTATTCCGACTAAGTTTCTATAATAAAGGTTAAAATGAATTATAGATAATGTAATTTTTATCTATATTTACGAAAAATTACTAATGAAAATTTAATAAATTAATTGGTTTGTTGAATAAATTCCCCTTATTGTGTGTTTTTGTTAGTGAAAATGTATATTTATAATTTGATGGGGAATTTTATTACAGATCAAATTTTTTAGAGAAAGTAAAATCTGTTTAACTGTTTAAAATTTAATATTAATAAATAATGAAGTTCTTTTTAATTCCCCTAACTTTTATTTTCTTTAGCTATAATTTTATATTTTCTCAATCTCCTTCAGGGTTCCCTAAAGAATATAAAGTATTAGAAGTTAAGCCTTCTAGTACAGATTCCTTTATTAAAGAAGCAGATTCTCCTCATTTAATTGTTTACAATCCAGATGCAAAACAAGGAAAACTATTGTTTTTTATGCCAGGAACTGGAGGTATGGCTCTAAATGGTCCTAAAAGATTTTTTGCAACAGCTGTATCTCAAGGCTATCATGTTATTAATATATCTTACATTAATAGACCTGCTGTGGCTCAAATATGTAGAGGTGAAAACTTAGCAGACAACTCTAAGTGTACATCAGAATTTAGAAAGCAGCGTATTTATGGTGATAACAATTTTTCATTAATAGATGATGAGCCTCAAGACGCAATAGTAAATAGGCTTACTAAGTTATTAATTTATCTTTCTAAAACAGATAAAGCTGGTAATTGGGATGCTTATTTAGAAGCTGGTAAACCAAAATGGAGTAAAATAGCTGTTTCGGGTCAATCTCAAGGAGGAGGAATGGCTGCTTTTATAGCAAAAGAACATTTAGTTGCTAGAGTTATCGATTTTTCTGGTGGTTGGGATTATTCTGCTAAAAATAAAATAGCAAATTGGTATGCAGCAAAAAGTGTAACACCTGCTAACCTTTGGTATGGAACTTATCATACAAAGGAACCTGCGGCAAAAGTAATTAAAGAAAGTTATAAGGCTATGAAGATTCCTGAAAATCAGATTTATTCTTTTGATTTAGCTGTTCCTAAAGGAAGAAAAGCACACTCTAATGGTATTAGAAATACTAATTATGCTGATCAATGGATTGAATTGTTAGGAAAGGCAAATTAATAATTTTATTTTTAAAAAAAAAACACATAATAATAGATGAAAATTTTAAAACTATTTATACCTGTGCTTTTGGTATTTTTTACTTCTTGTTCACAAAAAAGTAATTCCCAAAAAGGTTTAAAAACAGCACAAAAACCAAATATTATTTTTTTATCCATAGACGATTTAAGAACTGATCTTGGTTCTTATGGAAACAAAGAAATAAAAACACCAAATATAGATGCGTTATCTGAAACATCTATGGTAATGCTAAATACACATTCTCAATCAGCAGTTTGTGCATCTTCAAGAGCAAGTGCAATGTTAGGTTATAGACCAGATTCTACAAGAGTTTGGCACTTGGGAGATAAGTTTAGGGAGATAAATCCTGATGCAGTAACAATGCCTCAGTATTTTAATAAAGCAGGGTATTATACCGTAAATATTGGTAAAATTTTTCATAACTATATGCCTGATTCTATTTCTTGGGATGAACCAGATTTAAAGCCTTTTCCGTATAATACAAAAGAGTACGCTAAAAGAGATGCAGAAACCTATTATTATACAGAAGATGCATTAGAAGATCAAAGGGTAAAAAGAGCAGCTTTGCTAGAGCAAAGAAAAGGAAGAGCAGTTTATGGAGATGGTTGGAATAGAGGGCCTGCATTAGAAAGTGCGGATTTACCAGATTCTTTGTATTTTGATGCTATGCAAACAAAATTAGCCTTAAAAACAATTGATAGAATTAAGGATAAAAAAGAGCCATTTTTTTTGGGTCTTGGTTTTTATAGACCTCACCTTCCATTTGTAGCTCCAAAAAAATATTGGGATTTATACCCTGCGGGATCTGTTTCTCCTGCTGCAAATCCAAAGTTACCAAAGAATGTTCCTGTTATGTCTGCAAATGCTAATTATGAATTAAGAGCGTATACAAATCCAACTAAAATTGGTCGTCCAGAAGATGCTTCATTGCCAGAAAAGTATGCAGATTCTTTAAAAAGAGGATATTATGCAAGTGTAAGTTATATTGATGCTTGTGTCGGAAAATTGGTAGAAGGTTTAAAGGAAAGAGGTTTGTATCAAAATACCGTAATTGTTTTATGGGGGGATCATGGATGGAAATTAGGAGACCATAACGGTTGGGGTAAAATGACAAATTTTTATATTGATACACATGTTCCTTTGATTATAAAAGGAGTAAATCAGAAAGAAGGTAAACGTATAGAAGCGCTTTCTGAGTTGGTAGATATATTTCCTACTTTATGTGATTTAACAGGTGTTGATAAAGCAGATTATTTTCAAGGAACAAGTTTGGTTCCTGTATTTGATAATCCAGATTTGGAGTGGAAAGATGCTGTTTTTACTCAATTTAGAAGACGTAAACGTATTTCTAAAGATGGTTATGAATATATGGGCTATTCTATGCAAACTAAACAATATCATTATATAGAATGGTATACTTGGGATAATGATAAAAAGGAGAAGGGGGATTTTGCAGCTAATGAATTGTATGATCATTATAAAGATGCTAATGAATCCGTTAATATTGCAGGTAATGATGAAGCAGCAGCCGTAGTAAAAAGTTTATCGGTGCAATTATCTAAAGGGTGGAAGGGTGCATTGCCTAAGAATAGATTGTAGATATCTTCACTAACGGTTGTGTTTAAAAATATATAGAAATATTAAATACTTTATAAATGGTACTATTCAATACTTGTAAAATTGAAAATCAAAAAAAAATAAATTTAAAATTTAAAAAGTTATTTGTGAAACTTTGTGTTTGTAGTTTATTTTTAATTGTGTCTTGTAATAACTCAAAAATGAATACGCAAGCTGTGATAAAGGAGCCAGTAGAGGAGGTTGTAACTAGTAAAGCCGAAACCAATAAATTACCTCACCAAAATATGAAAAAATTAGGGCTAATAGGAGGTACTTCTTGGCATTCAACCGTTGAATATTATGCTGCAATTAATCAATCTGTGAATGCTTATTATGGTAATAATACAAATCCGCCTTTAACGGTTTACACAATAAATCAGGCAGAAATTCATAGGTTTCAAAAAGAAAATAAATGGGATTCTATAGCTGTTTTATTAACAGAAGGAGCGTTTAGTTTACGTAAAGGAGGGGCTGAATCTGTAATGTTTTGTGCAAATACGCCTCATAAAGTATTTGATATTGTACAAAGTCAATTAGATTTTCCAATTATTCATATTGGTGATGCTACGGCAAAAGCTATTCTTAAAAAAGATGTTAAAAATGTTGGCTTTTTAGGAACAATTTATACAATGGAAGGTGATTTTATAACCAAAAGAATAGCTGATAACGGAATAAATGTTTTAGTGCCGGAAGAAAAGGAAGTACTTATTGAGTTGCAAAGAATTATTGAAGAAGAACTTACGTATGGCGTGGTTAAGCCTGCATCTAAAAGTTATGTGCTTAATGTTATTAAAGGTTTGGAAGATAGAGGTGCAGAAGGAGTTGTTTTAGGTTGTACAGAATTTCCTTTAATGATTTTTGATGAAGATTTAGAAATTCCAACTTTTGATACAACAGAAATTCATTCTATGGCTGCTGTAGATTTTATTTTAGGTAATTAATGCCTTTTAAATTGTAATACAATTTTGGTTTCTATAATTTGCCCTATATTATTTCGTGCTTTACGGAAAAATATAGGGCAAAATATTTTATTAAAAACATGTTCTTTTGAAGTAGCATATATACAAGCTTTATTCAAATTTCTACGTTCTATCTTAATATTAAACTAAACATTATTAGTTTTAATATTTTATCGATTACTTCTCTTTTTTTTTAGTAAAAATAAACACTATATTTTTTTAAATTATTATTGGTAATACATGTTTTTTAAGCATTACCTATGTAAAAAGGGCTTCTCTAAAGCAATACTGATTTTAGTGATATCATCTTTTTTATAAACTTAAATTACTGGTTATTTAGAATTTTATGTTAATTGTTGAGTAATTGCAACAATACTACCCTGTTTTTGAGAATTTCTGAATTTAAATAATTAATAGGTTTGAAGTAACCATTCGTTGTAATGGTAAAACCAAATTATAAACTAATTATTAAATCAATGAAATTAAAACTAAGTGCTTTGTTGTTGCTGTTTTGTAGTTTTATGTCTTTAACGGCTCAAACAACAATTACAGGGACGATATCAGACGAGACAAGTTTAACTCTTCCGGGAGTTAATATTTTGGTAAAAGGGACAGATAGAGGTACAAATTCTGATTTTGATGGAAAGTATTCTATTAAAGTTTCTAAAGGTGAAATTTTACAATTCTCATTTGTAGGTTTTGTAAATCAAGAAGTTGTGGTTGCGGATAAAAACGTAATAGATATTGTCTTAAAAGAAGATGCTCAACAATTAAATGAAATAGTAATAATAGGATATGGTTCTACTACAAAGAAAGATCTGGTTTCTTCTGTTTCTTCTGTAAAAGCAGATGTATTAGAAAATCAACCAGTTGCAAGATTAGACCAAGCATTACAAGGTAGAGCAACAGGAGTTTCTGTAACCTCTAATAGTGGAGACCCAGGTTCTGGTTCTACAATTAGAATTAGAGGTAATAGTTCTATTAATGGAAATAATAACCCATTATATGTTATAGACGGATTTATTGTAGGTACAGATTTTAACTTAAATACTTTAAATGTAAATGATATTAAATCTGTAGATGTTTTAAAAGATGCTACTGCATTGTCTATTTATGGAACAAGAGGTGCTTCTGGAGTTATTTTAGTAACGACTAAAAATGGTACAGAAATTTCAAAAGGAAAACCAAGAATTAGTCTGAATCATTATTATAGTGTGCAGCAAGTAGCAAATGAGGTCGATCTTTTAAACGGAGAAGATTATGTAAATTATATTAATGAGGCAGGGCAATTTAACCCGAACTTAAATAATGGTTTTGGAGGGACCGATCCTACTTTGCCTTTGTTGTTTAGTGAGCCTGGTGAAATTGAAACTACAGATTGGTTAGATATTGCAGCTCAAACAGGTTATGTTAGAAATACAGATTTATCTATAATGGGGAATTCAGAAAATTCTAATTATTATATTTCTGTTAATCATTTTGATCAAGAAGGAATTTTAAAAGGTTCTGGATTAGAGAGAGTTACTTTTAGAACGAATTTAGATGTAAGGCTTTCAGATAAATTTAAAACAGGTATCCGTTTAAATGCAACACATTATAAAAAAGAAAATAATAAAGTCAATTATTCAAGTATTGTCTCTTCAGTTTTACCTATTAGAACTGTCTATGATGAAAATGGAGATTATACAGGTGTAAACCCAATAAGTTCTTCAACGGAAAGAAACCCGGTAGCAGATGCTAATTTAAGAGTGGATCATGATTTAGTTACCAAGCTTATTACAAATGCTTATCTTGAGTATGAGTTGTTTGAAAACTTTAAATTGAAGTCTACTTTTGGTGCAGAAATAACTCATACAAAATACAACGATTATCTTCCGGGAGCTTTACCTGATAGACAGATTTCTAATGGTGGAACGGGATACGCTAATATAGCTACAAATTATGCAAAAAGTATTTTAAATGAAAATACGTTTACCTATGATTTAGGTTTAGAAGATCATTCTGTTAAGTTGTTAGGTGGGTTTACATGGCAAAAGGATACGAATGAAAGCACTGTTTCCCAGGCAGATGGTTTTCCTAATGATGCTGTTTTGTTTAATAATTTAGCTTTAGGTGATGCAACGCTTTATTATGCAAATTCTGGATATGGTCAAAGAACATTAGCTTCTTTTTTAGGTAGGGTAGATTATGGTTACAAAAGTAAATATCTTTTAACTTTAGTTGGTAGATACGATGGCTCTTCTGTTTTTGAAGAAGGTAGCAAATATGCCTTTTTTCCTTCTGTGGGGCTTGCTTGGAATGTAAGTGATGAGGCTTTTTTAGAAGATGTAGATGTAATTGATAAATTAAAAGTTAGAGGTAGTTATGGTATTGTTGGTGAACAAGGAGTAAATTCTTATAATTCTATTGCAACGTATAATAACACTATTAATATTTTTAACGACAATGTTGTAAATGGTGTTCAGTTGGGATCTGTACCAAGTGAAGGATTAACATGGGAAACGACAAAACAGTTGGATCTTGGTTTTGAAGTTAGTTTTTTAAAGGATAGAATTTCTTTTGAAGCAGATTACTATTTAAAAACTACAGAAGATTTACTTTTAGCAAAAGCTTTATCTGCACAAGCAGGAGGTGGTACTCAGTTGCAAAATGTAGGTTCTGTAGAAAATAAAGGTTTTGAATTTTCATTAAACACCATTAATGTGGAGAAAAAGGATTTTTCTTGGAATTCAACATTAACAATATCTACAAACAAAAGTAAAGTTTTAGAGTTAGATGGTAGAGATTATTTAGATTTACAATCTACAGGTAACCAGGGTGGTACTTCTGCAAGACTTATTGTTGGAGAGTCTATGCCAGTTTTTATTGGACTTAAATACTTAGGAACTTATAAAAATGAAGATGAGATAATTGCAGATGGTAGAAAAGGAATGTCTTTTATTGGTGGTCCTAGGTTTGAAAATTTAGATGATAACCCTACCTGGAATGATGAAGATGCTGTTATAATTGGTAGTCCAGAACCAGATTTTTATGGAGGTTTTAGAAATACATTTACTTACAAAGGTCTTTCTTTGGATGTCTTTTTTCAAGGTCAATATGGTAATGATATCTTCAATATAAGAACACAGGCATCTTATTACGGAAGAGGAGAGCAAAATTTAGATTCTAGAGTGTTAAATCGTTGGCAAGAAGGGGTAAATGAAACTTCAGATATACCTAGAGCGGGTGCTTCTACAAGTTTATTCAATCCTAATAGTACTGTTAATATAGAGGATGGTTCATTCTTAAGATTAAAAACAGCTACTTTAAATTATAATCTTCCATTAGATAAAATAGGATTAGAAAATACATTAAGCGCATTTAATGTATATGTAACCGGTACTAACTTGTTTTTATTATCTAAATTTAAATTAGGAGATCCAGAAACAAGTAATTTTAGTGCTAGTAGTGGGTTAGGTTCAGTATCTCAGGGTTTTGCTTCTGGTACTTACCCTTATGCTAAATCTGTTACATTAGGATTAAAAATGGAATTTTAAAAAAATAATAAAATGAAAAATATATTAAAAAATAAAGTTGTTCTAGTCTTACTAGGTTTATTTGCTTTAATTTCTTGTGATGATTTTCTACAAGAAGATTTAAGAGATGCAATTACACCTGGAAATTTTTTCAATAATGACAAAGAGGCAGAATTAGCTGTAAACGGAATTTATAGAATATATCATAATAATAACCTATATGCACAAAGAGGTTTAGATGATTATTACACGCATGGTGCAGATGTTGTTGGACCTAATAGAAATGTAAATGGATCTATACACAATTATTTAATTGCAGAAGGAGTAGCAGACGGAAACGGTGTATGGTCTCAATTGTATGAAGTTGTAAACGGAACAACAGAATTTTTAGCAAATATTGACGGTAATGAAAAACTTACGGAAGCTAATAGAAATCAGGCGGTTGGAGAGTTACTGTTTTTAAGAGCTTTGGCTTTTTATCATTTAACAAATTTATGGGGAGATGTTCCTTATTTTAGAGAAATGTTAAACCCAATTGAGGCTGGAGAATTAGGGCGTTATGATAAAGACCTAATTAGAACAGATATGAAAGCAGATTTAGAAAGAGCGGTAAGTTTATTGCCATCTACATATTCTGGTTCAGATTTAGGAAGAGCAACAAAGTGGGCGGCTTATGCTTTAAAAGCAAAATTTCATTTATTTGATAAAGAGTGGTTATTGGCAAAAAATGCTTGTGATGAGATTATAAACAATTCTCCACATACTTTATTATCTAATTATGCAGATGTTTTTAATCAATCAGATCCTGCTAATTCAATAAATAACGAACACATTTTTATCATCGATTTTAAATCAGATGAGGTTTCAACTACAAGAACCGATGATTATAATCCTCGAATAAGAGATGAGCCTTCAAATAGAAATGATGATGCTTTTGATGAATTTGGAGCACCTGTTTTAAAAACGAATGGTACACAAATGAAAAGATGGGAATACTTTCAAAGTGTAATGTTAGAGCAAGAGGAAGATATGCAGGGTTATGGATGGTCTGTCCCTTTACCAGAATTAGCAGATAAAAATAACTGGCAAGATGGAGATTTGCGTTATGATGCAACTGTAGTAACCGAGTATTTAGGATTTGAACTAGCGTTTCCATATTTCAGAAAAAATTGGAACTTAGATCAAGTGAACTCTTTAAGAGGGAACCATCATGAAAATTATATTGTTTTTCGTTTAGCAGATATTTATTTAATGGCTGCTGAGGCAGAAAATGAATTAAATGGTCCAGGAACTGCGTATTCTTATGTAAATGAAGTTCGTAAAAGAGCTTTTGAACCAGATCAGCCTTGGAGTGGAATGTCTCAAACATCTTTTAGAGAAGCAATGTATGATGAAAGAAAGTTTGAACTTTCTGCAGAAGGACATAGAAAAATGGATTTAATTAGATGGGGAATTTTATTAGATGTGGTTAAAAGTACAGAACATAGAAGTTGGAATAATCCGGCAGCTAATATTCAGTCATATCATGTGTTACTTCCAATACCACAAGCACAAATAATATTGAATGCAAATTTATTAACATCAGATCCTTCTAATAACGGTTATCGTTAGGATGTAAGAAGTTTTTAGTAAAGAGGTTGTTTAAAAAGTTAGTTTCTTGTCATTCTGAATTTATTTCAGATTCTTATGAAGGTTAAACTTCAGTGCGACAGGATTTATTTCTTTCTATACGGCCTCTTTTTTTGGGGAATATTTGTCACTTAATTTTTTAAAATAAAATACCATTTAAAAAGCATGCTTTTTAAATGGTATTTTATTTGTTCAACAGATAGATAGTTAAACAATAATCTCAAACAAAAAGTATAATATCCTTTAAAGTAATTGATAAAAGAAATATAATGAGCCCCTTTTAGAGATAGTTAAAAGTACTAAATGTTAATCTTTGATATTTTAATATTGTTTTTATAAATCTACTTTGTTCGCTAATTGCTTTAAGATTAAAGTTTTTTTAATCAAAAAAACAAAATGAACAAAGAAGTTATCGTTTTTTATTGAAAATTAAAATCGTTTTCCAATACCGATTCCTATGGCCCAAGTACCTAAATCATTTGCACGATAATCGTATAAGACGGTAGGAGAAACATCCCAATGATTTCCAAATTCTATTTCATATTCCAGGCCTGTTCTTATAATAAAAAGATTCTCTTGTTTTTCCAACTCAACACCTGTACCTAGTACTAAAACCCAATTTTTGTGAAACTTATAAAGTGCATCTATAGTTAAAACTACAGGGTACTCCTTTTCAACAAAAAGTTCATGTTCTTTTTCTATTTCAAAAGTTTCAAGTTCTAAATCATTGTGTAAACCCACTCCCCATTTTTCATTAATCCAATATTCTAAATCCAATCCAATAGTAGGTACAATAACAGTTTTATTTCCATCGGATGTAGAGGTGGGAATATATGTATGGCTTAATACGGGGCTAACTCTAAAGTGTTTAAAGTGATTTTCTTGTGCGGTAGTAATAAAACTAATAAAAGTAAATACGATTATTAAAATGGCTTTTTTCAAAATTATTTTTATTTAGGCAGCAAAAATAACTATAAAAATAAATGCCAAATATGATATATGTTATTTTTTAAGAAAGATTTAGAAAATATTTAAATTGCTGTAATGTCAATTTAAGTCTTTAAGTAGTATCCTTTGTTGATGGAGTTTCTTAAACTGAGAGGGCGATTTTTGTAAGAAGTTATAATTTCGACAACTTTTAGACTTGATTCAATTTTCGATTTGATTTGTAGTTTTTGTAAAATAAAAAAGCAGAATATTTTAAAAAATATTCTGCTTTTTGTCGGGGTGGCAGGATTCGAACCTGCGACCTCCTCGTCCCAAACGAGGCGCGATGACCGGGCTACGCTACACCCCGAAAATTGATACATCAATTTGCGAGTGCAAATATAGAATAATATTTATATATTTAATGAAAATTTAATTTTATTTTTAAAAAAATGAAGCAATCTATTTATTTCTTTTTCGTCTATTTTAGTTTTATTGTATTTGGGTTTTCTCAAAGTAAAGAGTATGAGTTAATTGTGCCTAATTTAACAAATCCTTGGGGTTTTACTTTTTTACCGGATAACGCTATGTTAATTACAGAGAAAGAAGGAAAGCTAATTCATTTTAAAGATGGAGTAAAAACAGAAGTAAAAGGTGTTCCAGAAATTTACCTGAGAGGTCAGGGGGGATTTTTAGATATTGAGTTGCATCCTAATTATCAAAATAATAATTGGATTTATTTTACCTACGCATCATCCGAAGGAAAAGGAAGTGGTGGAAATACCAGTTTAATGAGAGCAAAATTAAAAAACAATCAATTAATAGATAAACAGGTCTTATACAAAGCAAGTCCTAATTCTTCTAGAGGACAGCATTTTGGTTCTAGAATAACTTTTGATGAAGAAAACCATGTTTATTTTAGTGTAGGAGATAGAGGAAATAGAGATGAATATCCGCAAGATATTACAAAAGATGGCGGAAAAATATATCGGTTAAATGATGATGGTACTATCCCTAAAGACAATCCTTTTGTAAGTGTTAATAATGCAAAAAAAGCAATTTATAGTTATGGACATAGAAATCCACAAGGGATGGAAGTGAATCCAGAAACAAAAGAAACTTGGTCTCACGAACATGGTCCGAAAGGAGGAGATGAAATAAATATTATTAAAATTGGTAAGAATTACGGTTGGCCTAAAGTGAGTTATGGTGTTAATTATAGTGGCACTAAATTTACAGATAATACTTCTTTGCCGAATATGGAAAACCCCATTTATTATTGGACACCCTCTATTGCACCAAGTGGTATGGCTTTTATCAACAGTGAAAAATATGGTAAATGGAACGGTAATTTATTAATTGGTTCTTTAAAGTTTCAATATTTAACAAGATGTATTTTAAAAGGAAATAAAGTTTTTAAAGAAGTAAAAATGCTTAAAGATATCGGGAGAGTCCGTTCTATAGAACAAGGTTTAGATGGTTTTATATATGTTGGTGTAGAAAATTTAGGGATTATTAAATTACTCCCAGAATAATATTTCAATTTTATAAACTTATTTTTCCATTGTTAAAACTTATAAACAATCGTGTTATAAAGGAATAAAAAAGAATATTTTTGTTATCCATAATCAAATAAATTTAAAATGTCAGATACAATAGAAAAAATAAAATGTTTAATTATTGGTTCTGGTCCTGCCGGTTATACCGCAGCAATATATGCAGCTAGAGCAGACATGAAACCTGTAATGTATACAGGAATGCAAATGGGAGGGCAATTAACAACTACAACCGAGGTTGATAATTTTCCGGGATATCCAGAAGGTACAGATGGTACTGCAATGATGACAGATTTACAAAAACAAGCAGAACGTTTTGGTACAGAAGTTCGTTTTGGTTTGGTAACAAGTGTAGAATTAAGTGACAAAGTTGGCGGAATTCATAAAGTTATTGTGGATGAGTCTAAACATATTGAAGCAGAAACCATAATTATTTCTACAGGAGCTACTGCAAAATATTTAGGTATAGAGAGTGAGCAGCGTTTAATTGGTGGTGGAGTTTCGGCTTGTGCTACATGTGATGGTTTTTTCTATAAAGGACAAGATGTAGTTGTTGTTGGTGCAGGAGATACTGCAGCAGAAGAAGCTACATACTTATCTAATATTTGTAGTAAGGTTACTATTTTAGTTCGTAAAGATTTTATGAGAGCTTCTAAAGCGATGCAACATAGAGTTAATAAAACTAAAAATATTGAAGTTTTATACAACACAGAAATAGATGAGGTTTTAGGCTCTAATGTAGTAGAAGGTGTAAGAGCAATTAACAATCAAACAAAGGAAACTACGGATATTGCAGTTACTGGAGTTTTTATTGCAATTGGTCATAAACCTAATTCAGATTTGTTTAAAGGTGTTTTAGATATGGATGAAACTGGGTATTTAATTACTAAAGGGAAATCTACAAAAACAAATTTACCAGGAGTCTTTGCAGCTGGAGATATTCAAGATAAAGAATACAGACAAGCAGTAACTGCCGCAGGTACAGGTTGTATGGCAGCTTTAGATGCAGAGCGTTATTTAGGTGCTTTAGAGTAGAGTATTTTAAATAGAGCATAAAAAAAGAGATTACATTAAAATGTAATCTCTTTTTTTGTTTTTATAAGAAAAGTCTTTAAACAGTTACAGAAGCTTTCATAGATTTTCTGTAAGTAAAAGAGTTAAAAATATTTCTTTTACCAAAGTTGTTCATTGATTTCGCATTTACAAATTTTCCAAAAAGTATTTTACTAACACCAAAGTATTCGTATTTATTACCATCTGTAAAAGTTACTTCTAATAACATACTTTTGTGATGCCAGTCTGCAACTTGAAACTCTGTAATAGTTGTTTTATAAGCATCTAAATTAGCTGCTTTAGTTTCTGGAGCTATACTTACTAAGAAATGATACCCATCTATAATTTGAGTACTCATAAGATCTGCTTCCTCCTTTTTAGCGTCATCGGTAAATTTATCTGGATGCCATTCCTTAACTAAACCTCTATAAGCTTTCTTTAAATCTTTTAAATCTATAGGACCTTCTACTTTAAAAAGTTTTTTATATTCTTTAATACGTTTCATTCGTGTGTTTTCAAATTGCGTGCAAAAGTATTGATATTAAATGGATTATAATGCAATAAAAGTTTATTAAATTATAAAGAGAGTTTTTAAAGGTTTAATTTCTTTTAATTAGAACAAATTTATCGCTCCCTAAGACAGTTCTTTTTTATTGTTAAAGTTGATAGTTAACTGATTTTTATCATTTTATTACCAGGTTTTCTTTCGCATCTTTAGAGATATCTTTAAAGTATTTTATTATGAAAACGAGCATTTCTTATTTCGAAACCAAAACCGAATTTCGTCTGTTTGTAACGAAGTCATTTTCAAGTTTAGTAAAATTAAAAAAGGAAGAAAAACAAATCGATTTTAATCAATTGGTTTTAAAAATTTTACCTGAAATTAGAAAGTATGTAAATCAAAGATTAAATACAGCGATAAAAAAAGGTCACTTTTCTAAAAAAAAATATAAAGCAGATGATATTATAGATCAACTTTTTATTACTATTTATGATACTATTGATGAAGTAGAAAATGAAGGTGATTTCTATTTATGGTTGTATAAAAAAACGAATGATTTATTAGAAGACGTTATTGTTGAAGAAGAGTTTAATGAATTGTTTTTCAAAAACATTGATGATTATTCTAAACCAGATTGGGATGAAATGCAAGAAGAATTTAGCATAGACGGAGAGGGAGATTTATTACTGTTAGAAGAAATAGATGATGTTACTTATTCAGATAACGAATATAGCTTAGATCATGTATTTGTAGAAGATGATGAGAAAGATTTGGTAGATAAATTAGATACACAATTAGGGGAAGATAAGGTGAATGCACATATAGAATTAGTACTGCACAATATGCCTGTTGCGATGCGTATTGTTTTCTATTTATTTACAAATCAAAAATTAAAAATAGAGGAAATTGCAGAAATACAGAAAAAGTCAATTCCAGAAATAGAAAAACTTCTAAGTGATGCTAAAAAAGCAATACAAAGAAGTTTGTTTAATAGATATTCTGTATCTGATTAATATTTTAAAACGGAGGTTCTTAAATCACTTTTTATACGATTGATAAAAAAATCAATTTAATAAGAAGTGATTTTTTTATGACGAATAGAGTCTTTTTGAGAATCGGTCCAATTATAGTTTCCTTCATAAATACCTTTTGTTTCCCAATCTCCATACATTGGGTTTGGTAAAACAATATATTTATTCCCAAAAGAAGTATGTAAACTATCAGTGTTTTTATTCCTCTTATCAGTAGTGCTATTTTCGAATATTGATGAAAAGTCAGATAAATTATCACCTAAAAGCAATACTATTTCATGTGTTTTATTAACAACACTTCTTCTGGTGATTTTTTCGCTACTGTTCGTTTTTAAAAGTACATGAGTTTCATCGGCATAAGGGAAGCCTTTTAATTGTAGGTTTTCGATGGTTTCTTTTGTCTGTACTGCAGATCTGTTAGAGATGTAAAATATGGTTACATTTTTAGTTTCAGCGTATTTAAAAAAAGCGAGTGCTCCTGGTATTGCATTTGCTTCTTTCTGTGCTACCCATTCTGCCCATCGATCTGATGTGTAGTTTTCATCTAACTCAATTTGTTTACCAGAATACGGACTGTTGTCTAAAAGAGTTTCGTCTATATCTGTTACAATAGCTATTGGCTTTTCAGAATCATTATTGGCAAGAATTTGATCTAATCTAAGTTGTGCCAAATTATATGCTTGGTAAGTTAACGCTTTGTATTCTGCAGCATTTTGAACCCATAATAAAGATTGTATGGTATGCTCTTTAATAGGAGTATTATTTATAGTTTGTTGTTTAATTGTGGTAATCTGAGTTTTACATCCTAAAAAGATGAATGCAGCAAAAAGGAAAAAAAATATTTTATTTTTCATTATTAATTATGTTTTGTAAATACTAAAGTACTTCAAAATTAATATAATTTTAATTATTCTATGAATGTTTAGGGTATAAAAAAACCATCAAAAAAAATGATGGTTTTTACAACAAACAACTAATTTTTAACCTAAAAGTAAGATTAATTTTTTATTATATAATGATAGTCAGTTGAGTTTGAAGAAGAATTTGAAAACTTCGACAAACTCAATTTGACATCAAGAGTTTTTAGAAGCAGTATTTATTTTCTGCTTTTACTTTTTCTGCGATTTCGTTTCGTAAATCTACAATATCTGGGTAGTTTTGGTATTTAGTAAAACGTTTTAATCCCATTAACATCATACGTTGTTCATCTCCTTCGGCAAAAGAAATAATACTTTCTTTCCCTTTTTCTTCAATAATATCTACTGCATGATATAAATATAATTTAGACATTGCAATTTGAACAGACTGTGCTTCTTTGCTAGTACGTTTTACATTTTTTTCTGTTCTTAAAATGGCAGATTCTGCCATGTATATTTCAATTAAAATATCTGATGCAGCAAGTAATAATTGCTGATGTTCTTCTATTTCTGGACCATATTTTTGAAGTGCTGCACCGGCAACCATTAAAAATGTTTTCTTTAGTTTGGAAATCATCAGTTTTTCTTCAGAAAATAATTCAGAAAAATCAGGAGTATCAAAAGAAGGAATTCCCATTAAGCTATTTGCAACTTCTGTTGCAGGGCCTAATAAATCAACATGACCTTTCATCGCTTTTTTAATAAGCATTCCTACAGAAAGCATTCTGTTAATTTCGTTAGTTCCTTCGTAAATACGAGCAATTCTTGCATCTCTCCAAGCAGATTCCATTGGGGTTTCTTCAGAGAATCCCATACCTCCAAAAATTTGAATTCCTTCGTCCGCACAATTTTGTACATCTTCAGAAACGGCTACTTTTAAAATAGAACATTCAATAGCATATTCTTCTACACCTTTTAATTCTGCTTCTTGATGTGTGTTTCCAGCTTCTACTCTTAACGCAATTCTATCTTCAATATCTTTAGAAGCTCTATAAGTTGCAGATTCGCCAACATAAGAATTCGTTGCCATTTCTGCTAATTTTACTTTAATAGCACCAAAATCTGAAATAGGAGTTTTAAATTGTTTACGTTCGTTTGCATATTTTACAGCATGTGTAACAATTCTTCTTTGAGAGTCTAAACAAGCAGCAGCTAATTTAATTCGCCCAACATTTAAAGCATTCATGGCAATTTTAAAACCTTCCCCACGTCCTGCTAACATGTTTTCTACAGGAACTACAGTATCATTAAAAAATACTTGTCTTGTTGATGAAGCTCTAATTCCTAATTTATGTTCTTCTTCTCCTAATGTAATTCCATTAGGGTTTTCCTGATCAAATTCAACAATAAAACCTGTTATGTTTTTATCACCTTCTATACGAGCAAAAACGATCATTAAACGACAAAAACCTGCGTTTGAAATCCACATTTTTTGTCCATTAATTTTATATGATTTTCCATCTGCAGACAATTCAGCAGTTGTTTTACCAGAGTTTGCATCCGATCCAGCGCCTGGTTCAGTTAAGCAATAAGCTCCAAACCATTCTCCAGTAGCTAATTTTGGAACATATTTTTGTTTTTGTTCCTCTGTACCGTATAAAGTAATTGGCATAGTTCCAATTCCCGTATGTGCACCAAAAGCAGTACTAAAAGAACCTGTTCCAGAAGAAATATAATCGCAGGTTAAAACCGTAGAAACAAACCCCATTCCTAAACCCTCATAAGCTTCAGGAACTGCTACTCCTAAAAAACCTAATTCACCAGCTTTACGCATTACTTCTTCTGTAAGTGCGTAATCTTTTGCTTCAAAACGTGCTTTATGAGGAATAATTTCTCTGTCATTAAATTCAGTAACAGCCTCTTTCATCATTTGTTGCTCTTCAGAAAAATCTTCTGGAGTAAATATATCTTCACAGTTTGTTTCCTTAACAAGGAATTGACCACCTCTTAATAAATCTGCCATATTTTTGTTTTTTTTAGATTATAGAAGAAAGAAAATAGAAAAAAGACCATTATTGGAGGTTCCTTTGAAATCCCATAGTCATTCGTTGGAATTCTTCTATTTTTTCTTCAATTTTTTTTAAATTAATTTCAGTAATATACTGCCTATGTTTTGCTACTAATAGTTGAGTTCCTAATTCAAAAGAAGAGCCTAAAGAAATATCTAAGAAATGACTGAAAGATTTATTCGTTCTAGAAGAACCTTCAGCAATATTACTTGGCATAGACACAGAACATCTACTTATTTGTGAACTTAAATCATATCTTTCATGCTTTGGAAAGTTTAATAACAAGTCAGAAATATCATTTGTAATCTCTAAACCGAGTTTCCAAATTTTTAAATTCTTGTAATTATGTCTTTGCTTAGCACACATCTATTTATCTCTTATCTTTTTTCTTTGTTCTCTTTTTTATTTTATGAAAGAAATTCAAAAACACCCGCAGCACCTTGTCCTGTACCAACACACATTGTAACCATTCCGTATTTGTTTTTCATATCGCGTTTACGCATTTCATCAAATAACTGCACAGATAATTTTGCTCCTGTACAGCCTAAAGGATGTCCTAATGCAATGGCTCCTCCATTAACATTTACAATGTCTTGGTTTAAATCTAACTCACGCATTACTGCTAAAGACTGAGAAGCAAATGCTTCATTCAATTCAATTAGCTCGATATCTTTTTGTTGTAAACCAGCTTGTTTTAAAACTTTAGGGATTGCAGCAACAGGCCCAATTCCCATAATTCTTGGTTCTACACCCGCAGCAGCATAATTTACTACTCTTGCAATTGGTTCTAGATTTAATTCTTTCACCATTTCTTCACTCATTACCATAACAAAAGCAGCACCATCACTCATTTGTGATGAGTTACCTGCAGTTACACTTCCACCAGCAGCAAAAACCGGACGTAATTTATTTAAAATAGCTGTTGAGGTTCCTGTTCTTGGACCTTCATCTTTATTTACGGTATACTTTTTTGTAGCTTTCTTTCCGTTTGCATCTAAATAAGTTTCTTCAACTTCTATAGGTACAATTTGGTCTTGAAAACGGTTTTCTGCTTGCGCTTTTAAAGCTTTCATATGAGAATTAAATGCAAATTCATCCTGATCTTCTCTAGAAACTTTAAATTGGTTTGCAACTGCTTCAGCCGTGTTTCCCATTCCCCAATAATAATCTGCATGACCAGATTTAATGGTGTCATAATTCAATTCTGGTTTAAAACCTGTCATTGGAACCGAACTCATGCTTTCTGCACCTCCGGCAATAATACAACTCGCCATTCCTGCATTAATTTTAGCTGCTGCCATGGCAATTGTTTCTAATCCTGAAGAACAGAAACGGTTTACAGTTACACCAGGCACATCCACAGAGTTTAATCCTATTAAAGAAATAAATCGTGCCATGTTTAATCCTTGTGCTCCTTCTGGCATTGCATTACCAACCATAACATCATCGATGCGCTTTACATCTAAATTTGGAATTTCTTTCATCATGTGCTGAATGGTTTCTGCACCTAATTCGTCTGCTCGTTTAAAGCGAAAAACACCTTTTGGAGCCTTTGCAACGGCAGTTCTATATGCTTTTACTATATATGCTGTTTTCATTTTTTCTTGATTTTTAGATTATTGGATTTTCAGATATTTAGATTTCAAACAATCGAGAAATCTAACGTTCTAATAATCTAATTTCTTAATGGTTTTCCAGTTTTTAACATCGCTTGAATTCTCTCTAACGTTTTTCTTTCCGTACAAAGTGATAAAAACGCTTCTCTCTCTAAATCTAATAGATACTGTTCTGTAACTAAAGTAGGTTCAGATAAATCTCCTCCTGCCATAACATAGGCAAGTTTATTGGCAATTTTCATGTCATGTTCAGAAATATACTTAGAATGTTCCATAGAATCTGTTCCTACTAAAAACATACCTAAAGCTTGTTTTCCTAAAACTTTTACATCTGTTCGTTTAACAGGTTGAGTATAACCACTTTCTGCCATTAATTTAGCGTGTGCTTTTGCAGTTGCTATTTGTCTGTCTTTATTAACAACGATTACATCTTTTCCTTTTTGAAGTAAGCCTAAATCGAATGCTTCATACGCAGAAGTAGATACTTTTGCCATACCGATGGTTAAGAAATTTTCTTGTAAAATGTTTAGCTCAACATCTCCTTTTTGAAAAGAATCAGATGCTCTTAAAGCCATTTCTTTAGAGCCACCACCACCAGGAATTACACCAACTCCAAATTCGACTAATCCCATATAGGTTTCTGCTGCTGCCACAACTTTATCTGCATGTAAAGAGATTTCACAACCACCACCTAAAGCCATTCCGTGCGGAGCAGAAATAGTTGGAATAGATGAATAACGCATGCGCATCATGGTATCTTGAAAATATTTAATGGCATAATTTAATTCATCATATTCTTGCTCCACAGCCATCATAAAAATCATACCAATGTTTGCCCCAACAGAAAAGTTTGCTGCTTGGTTACCAACAACCAAACCTTGAAAATCTTTTTCTGCTAAATCTATTCCTTTATTAATTCCGGCTAAAACATCACCACCAATGGTATTCATTTTAGATTGGAATTCTATATTTAAAATTCCGTCTCCAATATCTTCTATAACAACACCAGAGTTTTTAAAAACTTCGTTTGATTTTCTAATGTTATCTAAAATAATAAAACCATCTTGACCCGGTTTTTTAGTTTGAGATTTCTTTGGAATATCATAAAAATAAGTAGCGCCTTCTTTTACTGTATAGAATGATGAAACTCCATTTGCTAACATTTCTGTTATCCAAGTTGCAGGTTTTGCTCCTTCAGCTTTCATTAACTCAATCCCTTTTTCTACACCAATTGCATCCCAAATTTCGAAAGGACCATTTTCCCAACCAAAACCAGCTTTCATTGCATCATCAATCCTGTAGAGTTCATCAGAAATTTCTGGAATTCTATTTTGAACGTACGCAAACATTGCAGAAAAGTTCTTTCTGTAAAATTCACCCGCTTTGTCTTTTCCTCCAACTAATATTTTGAAACGGTCAATTGGCTTATCAATCGTTTTCGTAAGTTCTAAAGTTGCAAATTTTGCTCTTTTAGAAGAACGATATTCTAAAGTATCTAAGTCTAAGGTTAAAATTTCTTTTTTACCTTCAGCATTTACTGTTTTTTTATAGAAACCTTGTCCCGTTTTACTTCCCAACCATTTGTTTTCCATCATAGTGTTGATGAAATCTGGAAGTTTAAATAGATCATGAGCTTCATCATCAGGACAGTTTTCATAAATTCCGTTAGCAACGTGTACCAAAGTATCTAAACCAACAACATCAACAGTTCTAAAAGTAGCAGATTTTGGTCTACCAATAACCGGTCCTGTTAATTTATCAACTTCTTCAACAGTTAAGCCTAATTCCTTTACTTGATGGAATAAAGATTGAATACCGAAAATTCCAATCCTATTCCCAATAAAAGCAGGAGTATCTTTTGCTAAAACAGAAGTTTTACCTAAAAATTTTTCTCCGTACATCATTAAGAAATCAGTAACTTCTTGTTTACAATCTGGACCAGGAACAACTTCAAAAAGTTTTAAATATCTTGGAGGATTAAAAAAGTGAGTAACCGCAAAATGCTTTTGGAAATCTTCACTTCTTCCTTCATTCATGAATTTTATAGGAATACCAGAAGTATTAGAAGAAATAATAGTACCTGGTTTTCTGTATTTTTCTAGTTTTTCAAAAACTATTTTTTTTATGTCTAGTCTTTCTACAACAACCTCCATAATCCAATCTACATCAGCAATTTTTGCAATATCATCATCTAGATTACCTGTGGTAATTCTGTTTGCAAATTTTTGATTATAAATAGGAGATGGTTTAGATTTTAGGGAAGCTGTGAGTGCATCATTTACTAAACGATTTCTTACAACTTTGTCTTCGAGGGTTAGTCCTTTAGCTTTTTCTTTGTCGTTTAATTCTCTTGGCACAATGTCCAATAAAAGAACTTCAACTCCAATGTTTGCAAAATGACAAGCAATTCCGCTTCCCATAATTCCAGAGCCAATGATTGCTACTTTTTTAATTCTTCTAGTCATTTGTTTTTAAAATTTTTTGACGTATGATTTAAAAAGAAATAAGATGTAAGACTTTTGTTTTCAGTCTAATTATCTCAGGTCATTCAGTCTTTAGTCAATTTTGTTATACTGCTTTATTTTTGTTGGCATTTTCGTAAATATCTTTGTCTGCAATTAGTTTGTTAATGGTAGATGTTACTTTAAAAAATCCTGCTAAATCTTCTTCAGAAACATTTTCCATTACGGTTTCATTAAACTGTATTACATACGCTTTAGATATTTTACGCATTTCTTTGCCATACTCAGTTAATTTGATGATGACACTTCTACCGTCATCTGGGTTTTTCTCTCTAGAAATAGCACCTTTATCTTCCATCGTTTTTAATATTCTAGAAAGACTTGTAGGTTCCATTCCCATTAAAGGGCCTAAAGCTGTAGATGGTGTACCGTTTAGCTTGTCTATATTTAATAAAACAAATGCGGTAGCCATTGTACTATCATGTTTTACGGCCTGCTCGTTATACACTTTAGCTACTGCTTGCCAAGTTGCTCTGAGCTCATGATCTATTGATTTTAGTTTATTCATTATGTCAAATATATAAAAATTTATTATGCATGCATAGTAAATTTATAAAAAGTTATGCGTGCATAGTAAATTTTAACAAATAATTTAGCGTTTTTAAGGCCAGAAACTTATGTTTCTAGAGTTACATTTTATAATTATTATCTAAAAGGAGATCTTTTGTTTTAATTAATTGAAGTCTTTTTAAATTATATTGTAACGTTTTATCAAGTTTTTATACTAATCTTTTTAAAATATGTAAGTTTGTGATTACTGAGAACTTTCAGAAAAAAATTATTAAGAGGCAATGAAAAATTTATTAGAAGTTAATAATGTTGTAAAAAATTATGGTGATTTTAGAGCATTAAATGATGTTTCATTACATATACCTAAAGGATGTGTTTTTGGATTATTAGGTCCAAATGGAGCAGGAAAAACATCTTTAATTAGAATTATAAATCAAATAACAATGCCAGATAGCGGATCTATTATTTTAGATGGAGAAGTATTGGCACCGCATCATACAGCACAAATTGGTTATTTACCAGAAGAACGTGGTTTGTATAAATCTATGAAAGTAGGGGAGCAAGCCTTGTATTTAGCACAATTGAAAGGATTGAGTAAAGCCGAAGCGAAAAAACGTTTAAAATATTGGTTTGATAAATTTGATATTTCTGCTTGGTGGAATAAGAAAATTGAAGAGCTTTCTAAGGGAATGGCACAAAAAGTTCAATTTATTGTTACGGTAATGCACAATCCTAAATTATTAATTTTTGATGAACCTTTTTCTGGGTTTGATCCTATAAACGCGCAATTAATTGCCAAAGAAATTTTACAACTTCGTGACGAGGGTGCAACCATCATTTTTTCGACCCACAGAATGGAATCTGTAGAAGAAATGTGCGATGAAATTGCTTTGATAGATAAATCGAACAAAATTTTAGACGGTAAGTTAGACGATATCAAGCGTCAGTTTAGAACGCATACGTTTCAAGTTGGCCTGCATACGGAGCATCCTAAAGAAGTAGAAGCGAAATTAAAAGAGAATTTTGAGGTTTTTCCATCAAACTTTAAATTATTGAATGATAGTTTAACCATGAATATAAAATTAACAGAAGGGAATTCTGCAAACGATTTGTTATCATTTTTAACAAGTAAAGGAGAAGTACAGCATTTTGTAGAATTGATACCAAGTGCAAATGATATTTTTATTCAGGCAATAAATAAAAACAGTTAAGAAAATGAGCAAGTTAAAATTAATAATAGAACGCGAGTTCATAGCAAAGGTTCGTAATAAATCATTTATAATGATGACTTTTTTAAGTCCGTTATTGATGATTGGTATGGGAGCTTTGGTTTATTTTCTGATGCAAAAAAATGATGAGAAGGTTAAAGAAATTGTTTATGTAGATAATAATTCTGGAATGTTCTCTAAAGAAGATTTTAAAGATTCTAAAACCATTCATTATACAGATTATACTGCTTTAGGAATTGAAGAAACAAAGAAAAAAGTAGAAGAAGGTAACTATTACGGAGCATTAATTATCCCAAAACAAGATAGTTTAGAGTTATTGGCAAAATCTATAGAATTTTATTCTACAGATTCCCCAGGAATGTCTGTAATGAGTTCTATGGAAAATAAGATTGAAACTAAAATTAGGCACCTAAAACTGAATAATTTTGGTATTGATATAGAGAAAATAGAAGCTTCTAAAATTAATACAGATATTAAAATGTATAATTTTTCTGGTGAAGAATCATCCAAATTAATAAACGGATTAAAAATAGGAGTTGGAGCTATAGCTGGTTACTTATTAATGATGTTTGTAATGATTTATGGTACTTCTGTAATGAGAAGTGTCATTGAAGAAAAAACAAGTAGAATTATAGAAATTATTGTTTCGTCTGTAAAACCATTCCAACTGATGTTGGGTAAAATTTTAGGAAATGCCTCTGCAGGTTTATTGCAGTTTCTAATATGGGGAATTATACTTTTTGTGATTTCTATAGTAGCGTCTTCTGTATTTGGAGTAGATATGGTAGAAATGCAATCTGCAAGAGTACCTGCAGAACAAATGGAAGCTGTAAATCAAGCAACAGCTGGAGATAAAGGTCAGATGATTGTACAGGAAATTTTGAAACTACCAATTTTAAAAATGTTTGTATTATTTATTTTTTACTTCCTAGGTGGTTTTATGCTGTATAGTTCTTTATTTGCAGCTGTTGGTGCCGCGGTAGATAATGAAACGGATACACAACAATTTATGATGCCAATAATGTTACCTCTTATTTTAGGAGTTTATGTTGGTTTCGCAACTGTAATAAATGATCCTCATGGTTCTATTGCTGTGTTGTTTTCTCACATTCCGTTTACAAGTCCTATTGTAATGTTAATGAGAGTTCCTTTTGGAGTTTCTTGGTATGAATTGGTTATATCTATGGCATTATTAATGGTTACTTTTGTATTTATGGTTTGGTTAGCGGCTAAAATTTATAGAGTAGGTATTTTAATGTATGGTAAAAAGCCAACTTATAAAGATTTATATAAATGGTTAAAATATAAAGGGTAATACTAATTTTAATGAGAGAAATTCTAGATTTATTAAACAAAAACTACGAAATTACCAATGCTTTTAGTTTAAGTATTATGGATGTTATTGTTTTGACAATTACTTTAGCAATAGCATACACGGTGCTTAAATTGTTTAAAAAATTTGTTAATAGAAAATTACAGCCAGAGAATGAATTAAAAGTACGAAGTATTTTTTCTTATTTAAGTTGGATCATCTATGTAGTTATTTTTTTAGTAACTATGAGCAAAATGGGGGTAAACTTAACGGCTCTTTTTGCTGCATCTGCAGCACTTTTAATTGGTGTTGGTTTAGCTTTACAAACGTTGTTTCAAGATATTATTTCTGGGGTATTTATAATGATAGATAAATCTGTTCGTGCTGGAGATATTATTGAACTAGAAGGAAAGGTTGGTAGAGTAGAGGAGATAAAATTAAGAACCACAAGAGCAGTCACTTTAAATAATAAAGTATTGATAATTCCTAATCATTTATATTTAACCAACAGTTTGTATAATTGGACGCAAAACGGAAATACAACAAGAGAATCTGTAAAAGTTGGTGTTGCTTATGGTAGTGATGTACAGTTGGTAAAAGAGTTGCTGATTAAAGCTGCAAAATCTCACCCAAGTGTTTTAATAAATCCACCAGTTTCTGTTCTTTTTGAAGATTTTGGAGATAGCTCTTTAAATTTTAAAGTAGTATTTACGCTCTCAGATAGTTTTAAAGCACAATTTCCACAAAGTGATATTCGTTTTGAAATTGATAGATTATTCAGAGAACATAAAATTTCAATTCCATTCCCTCAGAGAGATCTACATATTTATTCTAATGCGCAAGAATTGGTTAAATAAGAATTAAAATGAAGAGGTATATAATTGTTTTAGTATTATTTGTTAGTTTATCAACAAATGCACAGTTAACAGATTTAGCAAGAGTAGAATATTCTTTTATTCCTAAAAAAAAATCTGATGATCAATATACTAGAATTAGAGCACTTTTTAATTATCCTATAAAAATAAAAGAAGATAGTTATTTAATAATTGGTTCAGAATTTAATAGGATATTTTTAAATTTAAAAGATGAATACCCTTTTGATACATCGTTATTAGAGAATATTAATGTTATTGATTTAAATTTAGCATACACTCATAAAATTAGCGATCATTGGAGAGTTGCTTATAGTTTTACACCTAGATTAGCAGCAACCTTAACCAAAAAAATAACGAGCGAAGATTTTTTTATTAACGGAGGTCTTTTTTTTATAAAAGATATAACAAAAGATAAAAGTGTAATAAAACCATATCGTTTAACTTTGGGTTTAACATATAATACAACTGCGGGTATTCCTTTTCCGTTACCTTTAATAAATTATTTTAGGCAAGTAAACGAGAAATGGTCTTATACAGTTGGTGTGCCTAAAATGAATTTAAAATATAAAATAAACCCAGTAAACAGTTTACAATCTTTTGTTGGTTTAGATGGTTATTTTGCACATTTAAAGACGCCAATAATTATGGATAATAAAGAAGCAGACAATATATCTTTATCTGTATTGGTGGCAGGTTTGGGCTATGACTATCAACTTACAAAGCACTTAGTTCTGTTTGCATATAGTGGTTACACTGTTAGGTTGAGTAATGTTTTAAGAGATAAAGACAGAAAGCATGTATATACTTTAGATAAAGTAAATGCGTTTTATTTAAGAACAGGTATTAAATTTAAAATATAATGTCAAAGATTTTAATTATAGAAGATGAAGCCGCAATTAGAAGGGTTTTAACAAAAATTATTTCAGAAGAAAATGAATCCTATGATGTAGAAGAAGCAGAAGACGGTTTGTTAGGAATAGAAATGATTATGAATAACGATTATGATTTGGTTTTATGTGATATTAAAATGCCGAAAATGGATGGTGTTGAGGTATTAGAAAAAGCCAAGAAAATAAAACCAGAAATTCCTATTGTTATGATTTCTGGCCACGGAGATTTAGACACTGCGGTAAATACAATGCGTTTAGGCGCTTTCGATTATATTTCTAAACCACCAGATTTAAACAGACTTTTAAATACAGTTAGAAATGCTTTGGATAAAAAAGTTTTGACTGTAGAAAATAAAAGACTGAAGAAAAAAGTAAGTAAAAACTACGAAATGATTGGTGAAAGTGCTGCAATTTCTCAAATAAAAGAGATGATTGAAAAAGTAGCACCTACAGATGCAAGAGTTTTAGTAACCGGACCTAACGGAACAGGAAAAGAATTGGTTGCACATTGGTTGCACGAAAAATCAGATAGATCTAAAGCGTCTTTAATTGAGGTAAACTGTGCTGCAATTCCATCAGAATTAATAGAAAGCGAGTTGTTTGGTCATGTTAAAGGTTCTTTTACAGGAGCAAATAAAGACAGAGCAGGTAAATTTGAAGCAGCAAACGGAGGTACTATTTTCTTGGATGAAATAGGAGATATGAGTTTGTCTGCACAAGCAAAAGTTTTACGTGCTTTGCAAGAAAATAAAATTCAGCGTGTTGGTTCGGATAGAGATATTAAGGTTAATGTTAGAATTGTTGCAGCGACTAATAAGAACCTTAAAGTTGAAATAGAAGAAGGTCGGTTTAGAGAAGATTTATACCACAGGTTAGCGGTTATTTTAATTCAAGTTCCGTCTTTAAATGATCGAAGAGAAGACATTCCTTTATTGGTAGATTTCTTTACTGGAAAAATATCTGTAGAACAAGGAACGCCTAAAAAATCATTTTCATCGGATGCAATAAAACTATTGCAAGAATATGATTGGACGGGAAACATCCGTGAATTAAGAAATGTAGTAGAACGTTTAATTATTTTGGGAGAAAAAGAAGTCTCTGCAAACGATATTAAAATGTTTGCAAGTAAGTAGCTTCTTTTGTTTCTAATAAACTAATAATTTCTGTAAAATTTTTAGCTTTTGCAGTATCTAAAGCAGATTTGTTTTCTTTATCTTTAAGAGATAAATCTGCATTTTGTTCCAATAAGAATGCCACCATCTTTGGTTGATTATAAATAGTCGCAAAAATTAAAGGAGTGTAACCAAGGTTGTTTTGTGTATTTATATTTGCATTATTCTTTAAAAGAAGTTTTGCAATATCAACATTACCTTTAAAAGCGACACCTAATAAAGCGGTGTTTCCTTTAGCATCTCTATGATTTACATTTGCTTTGTGGTTTATTAAAGTTTCTGCAATTTCTATTTTATCAAAATAGGTAGCAAAAACTAAAGGTGTAAAACCTCTTTTATCTTGTGCGTTTGCCAATTTTGGAAACCTTTTTAAAAGTGTTTCTATTACATTGATATTTACAGATTGAATTGCTTCAAAAAAAGTATTTAAGATATTCATAATTAGGGTATTTATTAAAAGAAGCTGTTCAAAAAGGATTAAATCTTGTCATACTGAACTTGTTTCAGTATATCAACTTGCTGAAAATGAATCTTCATAAGAATCTGAAATAAATTCAGATTGACAAAAAAAATACTTTTTAGACAGCCTCTTTCTTTAATTATTTATTTGTTATCAAATCGATCAGCATTCATCACTTTTGTCCAAGCTTTTACAAATGCATTTACAAATTTTTCTTTATTATCATCTTGCGCATATACTTCTGCGTAAGAACGTAAAATTGAATTAGAACCAAATACCAAGTCTACACTTGTTGCAGACCATTTAAAAGCATCTGTTTTACGGTCTCTAATTTCATACAAACCTTCACCAACAGAATTCCAAGTATTTCCCATATCTGTTAAGTTTACAAAGAAATCATTTGTTAAGGCACCTTCATTATCTGTAAATACTCCATGTTTCGTTCCTCCGTAGTTGGTACCTAAAACTCTCATACCTCCAATTAAAATTGTCATTTCTGGAGCTGTTAAACCTAAAAGTTGTGTTTTATCTAACATCATCTCTTCTGGACTAACAATATATTCTTGTTTTAACCAGTTTCTGTATCCATCTGCAACTGATTCTAAAGGCTCAAAAGAAGCTGCATCTGTCATTTCATCGGTAGCATCTCCACGTCCAGCAGTAAAAGGAACAGTTGTATTAAAACCAGCTTTTTTAATTGCTTTTTCTACACCAACATTACCTGCTAAAACAATCGTATCTGCAATACTAATTCCAAATTCTGTTGCAATAGGAGTTAGAATATCTAATACTTTGTTTAATCTCTCTGGTTCGTTACCAACCCAATCTTTTTGAGGAGCTAAACGAATACGAGCACCATTTGCTCCTCCACGCATATCAGAACCTCTATAAGTTCTTGCACTATCCCAAGCGGTAGAAACTAATTCTGCAACTGTTAAATCTGTATTAGAAATTTTTGCTTTAACAAGGTTTACGTCATATTCTTTATTTCCTGTAGGAATTGGATCTTGCCAAATTAAATCTTCAGTAGGTACATCTGGACCATAATATCTAACTTTTGGCCCCATATCTCTGTGTGTTAATTTAAACCAAGCACGTGCAAAAGTTTCAGAAAAATATTGGTGGTCTTTGCTGAATTTCTCACAGATTTTACGATAGATAGGATCTACTTTCATGGCCATATCTGCATCTGTCATCATAGGGTTCAAACGAATAGAAGGGTCTTCTACATCTACAGGTTTGTCTTCTTCTTTAATGTTTATTGGTGCCCACTGTGTAGCTCCTGCAGGACTTTTTGTTAATTCCCATTCATAACCAAATAAAAGATCGAAAAATCCATTATCCCATTTTGTAGGCTCTGTTGTCCATGCTCCTTCTATACCACTTGTTACAGTGTCTCTACCAACTCCAGTTCCGGTAGGATTAGACCAACCAAAACCTTGGTTTTCAATAGGAGCAGCCTCTGGTTCTGGTCCTAAAATACTTGCATCTCCATTTCCGTGTGCTTTTCCAACGGTATGACCACCTGCAGTTAATGCAGCAGTTTCTTCATCGTCCATTGCCATACGAGCAAAAGTTTCTCTAATGTGTAAAGCGGTTTTTGCAGGATCAGATTTACCGTTAACTCCTTCTGGATTTACATAAATTAATCCCATTTGTACGGCTGCTAATGGGTTTTCCATTGTGCTAGCGTCCTCTACATCATTATAACGCTCATCACTTGGAGCTAACCATTCTTTTTCATTACCCCAATAGGTATCTTTTTCTGGTTGCCAAATATCGGTTCTACCAAATGCAAAACCATAGGTTTTTAATCCCATAGATTCATAAGCGATGGTACCCGCTAAAATGATTAAATCTGCCCAACTTAATTTATCTCCATATTTTTTCTTAATTGGCCAAAGTAAACGTCTTGCCTTGTCTAAACTAGCATTGTCTGGCCAAGAATTTAAAGGAGCAAAACGTTGGTTTCCTGTTCCACCACCACCACGTCCATCACTAATTCTATAAGAACCTGCAGAATGCCATGACAAACGAATCATTAATCCTCCATAGTGCCCCCAATCTGCTGGCCACCAATCTTGACTATCTGTCATTAGTTTGGTTACATCTTCTTTTAAAGCCTCAACATTTAAGCTTTTAAGGGCTTCATGATAATTAAATTCTTCACCAAGTGGATTTACTTTTGTGTCATGCTGGTGTAAAATATCTAAATTTAAAGAATTTGGCCACCAATCATTATTAGTTTCATTTGTTGTGTTTCCTCCGTGAAATGGACATTGTGAAATGTCTCCAGAACCATGTTTTAAGTTTTCCATTATATATGTTTTAAATTTTATGTTTTAATTTTTGACAAAACTACAACTTGTTTTTAAATAATTTTTATCTATTGTTTTTATTTTGGAATAGTTAAAAACTATTTTAGTGATAGTTTTTAAAAATACGAATTTTATAAACATAATTTTATTAATAGTGAAAATTTATTTAGTTGTTCTTTATGTATAGTTAAAAGCTATAGCAATATTGAAACTAACCATTAAAATACTATATTTTTTTTTGCTTTATTTTTATCTTTGCGTCAGTAATAAATAAAACATTAATAATTATAAAACTTATATAGAATGGCAACAGCAGTTGGAAAAAAATTCCCAGATTTAAACGTAGACGCAATGAATGAAATGGGCGATACATTTAAAGTGAATGTATTGGAAGAAGCGGTTAATAATAACAAGAAAGTAGTGTTATTTTGGTACCCAAAAGACTTTACATTTGTATGTCCTACAGAATTACATGCTTTTCAAGCAGCTTTAGGTGAATTTGAAAAAAGAAATACTATTGTTATTGGTGCTTCTTGTGATACTCCAGAAGTTCATTTTGCATGGTTAAGTCAAGCAAAAGACAACGGAGGAATCGAAGGTGTTACATACCCACTTTTAGCAGATAGTAATAGAAATTTATCCTCAATTTTAGGTATTTTAGATATCACTAACGAAACTTTTGATGAAGCTACACAAACTATACAAGTAGAAGGAGATAATGTAACTTATAGAGCTACTTATATTATAGATGAAGAGGGTGTTGTACAACACGAAAGTATTAATAACATGCCTTTAGGTAGAAATGTTGGTGAATACTTACGTTTAATAGATGCTTTAACGCATGTACAAGAAAAAGGTGAAGTTTGTCCTGCAAATTGGGAAGAAGGAAAGGATGCTATGTCTCCAGATGCAAAAGGAACAGCAGCTTATTTAGCTTCTCACTAAAAACTAATTATAAATTAAGGATTGCGGATTTTTTAATCCGTAGTTCTTAATTTTAAATTCATATTTAAAATGGTACAAGAATTAACAGAAGATAATTTACAAGAAATTGTAAATGGAAACGATAAAGTAGTTGTACAATATTCTGCAACATGGTGTGGAAATTGTAGAATTATGAAACCAAAGTTTAAAAAGTTAGCTTCAGAAAATGAAAATGTAACTTTTGTGATTGCAGATGCAGAAAAATTTCCTGAAAGTAGAAAATTAGCAGATGTAAGTAACTTGCCAACTTTTGCAACTTTTGAAGGTGGTAGTTTAAAAAATCAAACGCAAACAAACAAGTTTGATGTGTTGAAAGAATTAGTAAACGAAGTAATTTAATTAGATTATGAAGTTACCTGTAATTAAACATCTTACTAATTTTATCGAAGAAAACGATCAAGATTATGTGCTAGAAGCTATTGAAACTCTAGAAGCTTTAACAGAAGTTCCGTCTTTAAAAGACGAAGAATTAGATGTTATTGGAGAATTAATTTCTAATATGTATGGTGCTCTTGAAGTTGATAAAATGGTAAAAGAAGGCGCACCGAAAAAAGAGGCGTTAAATACTTTTATGAAACGCGTTTTAGGTTCTATAGATCAATAAATATATAGATCTGTTTAAGTATAATCCTAAGTATTTAACTTGGGATTTTTTTTGTGATAAAATTAGCCATTTCTTCTCCCCAAACTTTATAGGTCAATTCAGACGGATGCACCCCATCGCTAAAGTAAATTTTAGAATTGTTCTTAGATAAAGAGTGCTTTTTACTCCATTTTTTTAGGGTGATGATTTCATTATAGTAAAAAACGTTTTTTCTATCTTGTGTTACATCTTGAAGTCTTTCTCCTAAAATTTCTACCAAATTACCAATTACAAATTTTATAGGTTTTGTAAATGCAGGGAATTCTTTAATAGGAGGCATGTTTGTAAAGAATAGAGGAGTGCTAGGAAATTTGTTTTGTAATAAATTGATGAGGTTTTCTATTGAATCAGCCCATTTTTTTGGAGAATTTAAGGTAAAAGCATCATTACCTCCCATACCTATAACAATAATATCTGTAGATGTTTCTTCAATTTTAGGAATAATTTTTTTACAGACTTGTGCTACAGTATAACCACTTCTGGCATATACGCGCCAATTTATGTTACTCTTTAAATTGATAGAAAGTGTATTTGATAAAGACCCTGTAAATCCATTTTTATGATGGTCTACACCAACGCCTGCAATAGTGCTCTCTCCAATAGAAAGTATATTTAGCGTTTTATTAAAATTACCATTTATAAAACCTTTTGGTTCTTTGGCCTCTGGAAGTTTTGGGACCTTTTTTCGAATGTTTTTTCCTTGGAAATATAAGAAGGGTAATAATGGCACGGAAACTATTGCACCAAAAAAGTATTTTACTTTATTCATCATCCTTTTTGGCATCATTTACTTTTTTAATGATAGCTTTTAAACGTTCTCTATTTAACTGTTTTTCTAACTTCACCTTATTAATTTTCTGATTCATCAATTTAGTGTGTTTTGCTTTATTAACGGAATTTTTAGCTTTTCCTTTCCCTTTTTTTGGCATGTTATTAAATTATAAGGTGTATTATTTTCTGCGGAATAACCACCAATTCATATCTCTACTTAATTTAAAACCTAATTTCTCATATAGTGAAATTGCTGTGTTTCCTTTATTGGTATGCAATATAGGAAGTTTTTTTTCTTTTAAAATTTCTTTAGTTGTATGATGAATTAATTGTTTTGCAAATCCTTTTCTAGTATAATCTGGATGTGTAACTACAGAACTAATTTCAATAAAATCATCAGTTTGCATTCGTTGTCCTGTAATAGCAACTAATTTGTCGTCTTTAAAAATACCAAAGAACTTACCCATTTCAAAGCCTTTCTTTTGATAAAAACCAGGCATTACTAACCAAATTAAATCATATACTTCGTCTATGTGTTCTTGTGTTAATAAAACAATATCTTCTGTAATTTCTACAGATATAAGGTTCTCTAATACCATCTGGCATCCGTTTATTTTTTTCTCAAGGACTACATACTTGTCATCTACTGTAGGAGTGCCTTTTTCTGAAACTAAAAAGAATTTTTCTACAATTTTAGAATGGGCTGTTAATGCATTTGCTGTTTTCCCAGAGTCAAAAAAAGAACCAAAAGAACAGGTGTTTGGCTGATAAAATTGTACGCCATCATACTTTATTAAAGAGGTATTGTGGGTTTCATTTAATGAATACCAGACAGGGTTTTTTAGTTTTTGTTCTAAGTCTTTCATCAGAAATAAATATATTGAAAAAAGCTCACAATTTGCGAGCTTTTTTTTCTTGTTTCGCGTTTTTAAAAAGTATTATAATTCTTTCTTAAATAGTTTAGAACTCTCTGAAAATTGAGTTAAAATTATTTTAGCATCTCCATATAGTTCTGTTTTGCTTTTATCTGAAGCTTCTATAGTAATACTTTCTGATGTATTTATAATAATAGCAGCCGAATCTTTTATAATACTTTTACAAGTAGTAACATTTAATTTTTCTCCATTTAACGCTGAATTTTCTAATGTAATCGCATTAAATAAATTAGCAGTTCCTTCAATATTTAAGCCAGAATTACCAATCATTCTTGTGTTTAAATTTTCTGCTTTAAGAACCAAGTCTACCTTGCAAGATTCACTTAAATCTAGATCTACATCTTTACTTTCTACATCTAACTTACTTTTAGATCTAAATTGCATTCTAGATTTATTATTATTAAAGAGCTTAAAAATATCAGATTTTATCTTTAAATCAGCTATTCCGTAATCATTTATTTTAAGTGACATAGAAGTTGTTTTTATGGTGCCTAAAGATTCTATTTCTGCATCATTATTTAAAATTATTTCCTTTAATGCATTTTTATAATTTACTGAAATATTTAACTTTTTTGCTTTTAATTTTTTGTCAGTAGCTATTGTTAAAACAGAATCCGTAACGTTAAAAATAATATGCTCGTGTAGGTTTTTATCGGTTTCTATCTCTATAGATGAAGATGTATTAGAGACTATCAGCTCTACTTTAAAATCATTATTTATGATCACACTATGAAAAGGAGCTAGATCTGTTTTTATCTTTGATATTAATCTATTTCCTTTTATTTTTTCCTGACTAAAGGTGCTGTTAAATAAAGCGAATACGAATACTAATAATAATGTAGTTTTTTTTGTCATAATTGTTATTGTTATAAAAACTAAAAACCATTTCAAAAAATATTGAAATGGTTTTTATTATAAAATTTAAGGTAAACCTTAAGCTAACATTGTAACCGGGTTTTCAATAAATGTTTTTAATGTTTGTAAAAATTGAGCTCCAACAGCACCATCTACAGTTCTGTGATCTGATGTTAAAGTCAAATTCATTGTATTACCTACAACTATTTGTCCGTCTTTTACAACTGGTTTTTGTACAATTGCGCCAACAGATAAAATTGCTGAGTTAGGTTGGTTGATGATAGAGTTAAAACTACCAATACCAAACATACCTAAGTTAGAAACTGTAAAAGTACTTCCTTGCATTTCTGCAGGAGTTAATTTTTTATTTCTAGCTTTCCCTGCTAAATCTCTTACACCAGCACCAATTTGAGTTAAACTCAATCCGTCTGTATGTTTAATTACAGGTACTAATAAACCATCATCTACAGCTACAGCAACACCTACATGAATATGACTGTGGTAAATTGTATTTGCCTCAGACCAAGAAGTGTTTACTTGTGGGTGTTTTTTTAATGCCATTGCACATGCCTTAACTACCATATCGTTAAAAGATACTTTAGTGTCTGGAATTGCATTTATTATTTTTCTAGATGCCATTGCATTGTCCATATCAACTTCAATATTTAAACTGAAATCTGGAGCAGAGAATTTAGAGTTACCTAAAGACTTAGCTATTGCTTTACGCATTTGAGAATTCTTAACTTCTTCTGAGTTTTCTACACCAGCAGCAGCAACATTTGCAGCGGCAGGAGTAGCTTCAACTTTAGCAGCAGGAGTATAGTTTTCTATATCTTTTTTAATGATTCTTCCGTTTTCACCAGAACCACTAACATCTGCTAAATCAATTCCTTTATCAGAAGCAATCTTCTTTGCTAAAGGAGATGCAAAAATACGACCGTTAGAAGTATTTGAAGTAGAAACAGTTTTAGTTTCTTCTACTTTAGCAGCTGGTTTTGTAGCAGCAGCTTCAGCTTTTTCAGGAGCTTTAGCAGTAGCTGTTTTTTCTTCAGTAGGAGCAGATGCAGCACCACCATTTGCAACTATTGCAGAAACATCTGTTCCGGCAGGGCCAATAATAGTTAATAAGCTATCTACAGGAGCAGTTTCTCCTTCTTGTACACCAATGTATAAGATAGTTCCTTCATAGAAACATTCAAATTCCATTGTTGCTTTATCTGTTTCAATTTCAGCAAGCATATCACCTTCAGAAACTTCGTCTCCAACTTTCTTTAACCATGTTGCAATGGTACCATCAGTCATTGTATCGCTTAAACGAGGCATTGTAATTACTTGCACTCCTTCTGGAATTGTAACTGAATCACTAGCAGTTGTTTCTGTACTAGTTTCTTCTTTTACTTCTTCGGTAGTTGCTTTTTCCTTTGCAGGTTCTGCTTCATCACCATTTATAATTGCAGAAATGTCTTCACCTTCTTCACCAATAACAGCTAATAAAACATCAACAGGAGAAGTTTCTCCTTCTTGAATACCAATATATAAAAGTGTTCCTTCATGGAAGGACTCAAATTCCATTGTAGCTTTGTCTGTTTCAATTTCGGCTAATATATCACCTTCTTCAATTTTATCTCCAACACTTTTTAACCATTTTGCCACAACACCTTCTTCCATGGTGTCACTTAGTCTGGGCATATTTATTATTGTAGCCATATCTTAACTTATAAAAGGATAATCTTCTTGTTCATAAACCATATCGTACATCTGTTGAGGTTCTGGATAAGGAGAATCTTCTGCAAATTGCTCACATTCTTTAACCTTCACTTTTACCTCTTTATCAACAGCAGCTAATTCTTCTGCAGTAGCATATCCTTTTTCTAAAATAACATCTTTTACTTGTGTAATAGGATCTATTTTTTTGTATTCTTCTACTTCGTCTTTAGTTCTATAGTGTTGTGCATCAGACATAGAGTGACCTCTATATCTATATGTTTTCATTTCTAGGAAAGTTGGTCCATCACCACGTCTAGCTCTATCTAAAGCTTCGTCTATAGCTTCTGCAACTTTAATTGGGTTCATTGCATCTACTGGTCCACAAGGCATTTCGTATCCTAAACCAAGTTTCCAAATATCTGTATGGTTTGCAGTTCTTTCTACAGAAGTACCCATTGCATACCCATTGTTTTCACAAATAAAAATTACAGGTAATTTCCATAACATAGCTAAATTAAAAGCTTCATGTAATGAACCTTGTCTTGCAGCACCATCTCCAAAACAGGTTAATGTTACACCACCAGTATTATTATATTTATCACCAAAAGCAAGACCTGCACCTAAAGGAATTTGACCTCCAACGATACCATGACCACCATAAAAACGGAATTCTTTTGAAAAAATATGCATAGAACCACCCATTCCTTTAGACGTTCCGGTTGCCTTTCCGTATAATTCTGCCATTACACGTTTAGGATCTTCTCCCATACCAATCGGTTGTACGTGATTTCTATAAGCCGTAATCATTTTGTCTTTAGATAAGTCCATTGCATGTAATGCACCCGCTAAAATTGCCTCTTGCCCATTATATAAGTGCAAGAAACCTCTAACTTTTTGTTGAATGTAAACAGAAGCAAGTTTGTCTTCGAACTTACGCCAAAAAAGCATGTCTTTGTACCAATCTAAATAGGTTTGTTTGGTGATTTCTTTCATTTTTAGTGATATTGTTTGTTTTAAGACTATTAAAATTTACTTTTTTAATAACCAGTTACAAAAATAACTGTTTTTGATAGAATAAAAAAACTAGATTAGTTTAAAATAAAACAAAATATTTTAAGAGTATTATTTGTCTTTAGCTATTACTATCGTGGCTTTAGCGCCAGTTGCCAAGTTCCATTCATTAGAAGATAGTAGTGTACCTTCATCATTATATACCTTAAAAGCGGCTGTATTTGGCCCAGATGTACCTTGATTTAGAGCTTTAAAGGCAATCTTATTAATACCTATTTCTAAAGGGATGTTAAACTTTTGATAGCTTCGTTTTAATGTAATGTTATGTACTACGGGTATGTCATTCACAAATATGGTAACCATGTCTCCGTCAGGGTATTGGAAATCTCTGCAAATGATATTAACACTTTTAGAATCTGTTCTAAAACTACCTAGATCTTGGTCTATTACAGGATAAATATATTGTCCGTTTACTTTTTTAAATGCTTTTAAAAAACGCTCTTCTCTTTGCTTTTCTTGTGTTATAATACCTTTATTATTAAGGTCATTTTCTTCCTTTTGCTTTTTTAATTTAGCATTTTCTTTATCAAAAGCATTTTTAAAACCATTATTTCCATCTAATTCTAATGCCTTTGGTTTTGTTACTTCTTTAGAATTATTTAAAACAATGCCTTTAACTTTACCTTTTTCTTTGCTTCCTGAATTAGTATCTAACTGTGCAGATAGTTGTAAAACAGAGAATAATGAAATAGTAAAAAAAAGAAGTAAGTTTATATTTGTTTTCATTTATAGGACTTTCAGGCAATTGTGCAAATATAATGCCGATTTTCAGTGAGGCTGTTTCTATTTTGTTAAAACTTCTTACTCTATCGGGAAATTGAAGTATGTTTTAGGAAAAGGTTCGTTTCTTAAAGTAAAATGCCACCATTCGTTTTTATAAGGTCTAAAATTATTTTTTGACATTAAGTTACGGAGTAACAATCTGTTTTTTTGTTGTTCTGGAGTGATGTTTTTTGGTAGATAATGAGACTTTATACCAAAAAAGTCAAATGGGCTGCCCATATCTAATTCTTTACCTGTTTTAATATCTACAATTGTTAAATCTACAGTACTTCCTCTTGAGTGTCCAGATCTAGAGGCAATGTATCCTCTTTTAAATAATTCTGATTTCGGTACATCTGGGTAATAGGCCTTTTTCATTAATGTATCATCTAAAACCTTTGCCCAGCGTACAAAATGGTTTACTGCTTGTTGCGGCCTGTATGAATCAAATATTTTAAGACTGAATCCTTCTTTTTGAAGGCTCTTTTGTACTTTAGTTAAAGCATCAGCGGAAGCTTTAGTAACTATTATACAGTTTTTATGATAGCCATCAATTGGTTTTCCTATAAAGTTATTATTGCTTAGATAGCGCAATTCTTTTTGAATTGTTTTATCAACATCAGATAAATAGGCAAAACCCTCAGGAAGAATTTGTCCGAAGGAAAAAAGAGAAATAAAGAATATAAAAAAGGCAAGTGTTTTTTTCATGAAGTAAAAATAAACAAAAAGTCAATAGTAAACTTTTAGAATTGTTTTATATCAGAAAATAAAATCATTGAAATCTATAGTGATTAAAAAAAAGGCTAATTTTGTACCTAATAAATGAATTAAATGAAGCAAACTACAAATACAATTTTAATGATTCGTCCTGTTAGTTTTAGGATGAATGAGCAAACTGCTGTAAATAATTACTATCAACATAATATTGATAATGCATTACCAGCTACCATTAATACAAAAGCGCAGAACGAATTTGATACTTTTGTGGAGAAATTACGTGGTTTTGGTATTGGTGTAATTGTTGTTTCTGATACAAAGGAAGTGGATACACCAGATGCTGTTTTTCCAAATAATTGGATCTCTTTTCATGAGGATGGTACCGTTGCTATTTACCCAATGTTTGCAGAAAATAGGCGTTTAGAAAGACGTGAGGATGTTTTAGAACAGATAGAAAAAGAAGGCTTTTTAATAGAGAATATTGTTGATTATACTTCTGCAGAAGACGAAGGTGTTTTTTTAGAAGGAACGGGTAGTATTTGTTTAGATAGAGGGAATAACAAGGCATATTGTGCACTTTCGCCGAGAGCAGATGAAGAGTTGTTTATAGAGTTTTGTGAAGATTTTGAATATACACCAGTTGTTTTTACGGCAAATCAAACAGTAGACGGTAAAAGAGCGGCAATATACCATACCAATGTTATGATGTGTGTTGGAGAAACTTTGGCTATTATCTGTTTGGCTTCTATTGATGATAAATCTGAGCGCAAAAATGTATTGAAGCATTTAAAAGAAGATGGTAAAAAGGTAATTGACATTACAGAAAAACAGGTTACTAACTTTGCTGGGAATATGTTAGAAGTTAGAGGTAAAGATGATGAACGTTTTTTAGTAATGAGTCAAGCTGCTTTTAATAGTTTAACGCAATCTCAAAAATCACAAATTAACAATCATTGTAAAATTATTTCTAGTCCTTTAGATACTATTGAGTTTTGTGGTGGAGGTAGTGCGCGTTGTATGATGGCAGAAGTTTTTTTGCCTAAAAAATAAAGTTAGCGAATAATTAATCACAAAAATACAAGTTAAACGCAAGGTTGGTAAAGGAATTATAAAATTCTTCTTTTCAAAACTTTGCGTTTGTTTTATTTTATAAAAAAAAAATATTTAAATTTCTCCATGCATTTACTTCTTCTTGCTATCGCTCCTGCAACCATTATTATTCTATATATTTATTTTAAAGATAAGTTTGAAAAAGAGCCTATTCCTTTTTTATTTAAAAACTTTCTTTTAGGAGCAACAGCAAGTGTGCTAATTACGGTAATTCTTGGTGGTTTTGCAGATAGATTGTTGCCTGTTACTAATGTAACTAATATATTTCAACAATTTGTAAAGGCTTTTATAGTAGTTGCCTTGGTAGAAGAGTTTTCTAAATATGTAATTGTAAAATATTATGCACAGAGAAATAAAGAATACAACGAGCCTTTTGATGGTATTGTCTATGCAGTAATGGTTTCTATGGGCTTTGCTACCTTAGAAAATGTTTTGTATGTTTTTCAACACGGAGTGTCTACTGGAATATTAAGAGCATTTACTGCGGTTCCAGCACATGCAACATTTGCCATTTTAATGGGATACTTTATGGGAAAAGCAAAGTTTTCTAAAAATAGAATAGTTTTAAATTTAACAGGTTTGTTATTTGCAACGCTGTTTCACGGTGCATATGATTTTTTTCTGTTCATCAATTTTATACCGGGAATTTTTATAGGTGCATTTATTTCTTTAGGAATTGGAATCCTACTATCTAAGAAAGCGATAAAAAGACATCAAGATAATTCTGTATTTAAATTTTTAATCAAAAAGAAACCCCAAAACTAAGTCTTGGGGTTTTCTAATAATTTATTCCTATTAGAAAGGATTATAAATAGAACTTATTTTATTTTTCTAAAACTTCATCAACTACAACACCGTTTGTTCCGTTTGGCGACTCTATATTTAATAGATTTGCAATAGTTGGCGCAATATCTGTAATGTTGTATCTTTTTGATGATGAACCTTGTTTTATTCCGTTTCCATAGAAAATAATTGGTACATGTGTGTCATAAGAATATCCAGACCCATGACTTGTACCTGTTCTTCCTCCGGTTAAAGTAGCCGGATTAGGAATCATTAAAACATCTCCAGATAATTTTTGATTATACCCGTTTTGAAGCGAATTCAATATTCCAGAAGAGAAATGTGTTGTTTGCAAAGTTCTTGCGGTTACTGCTTTGTAGATTCCGTCAAAATTAATTACTTCATCAGCTAATTTTTGAGCAACGTTATTCACCTCTAAACCTAAAGATTCTACTTTATCTTTATCTAAGAATATTTGATAATTAGAAACGTTTTCAATTAAATCTACAGAATTAAAATATTTTTTAGTGGTTTCTAAAATAAACTCTTTAAATTTTGTCATCTTTAAATAGTGAGCAGGTATTTTTAAAGATTGTAAATAAGCTGGTACATGCACTGCTGCATGATCTGCAGTTAAAAATAAGGTGTAATTATCTTTTCCAACTTGTTGGTCTAAAAATTGAAATAAATTAGCCAAATCTTTATCTAAGCGCAAATAGGTGTCTTCTGTTTCTATGGCAGCAACTCCGTATTTATGACCAATATAATCTGTAGAAGAATAACTAACAGCTAAAAAGTCTGTGTGTTCACCTTTACCTAAGTTTTCACCTATAATAGCAGCTTTGGCAAAATCTGTTGTATAAGTATTACCTGCTGGTACTGTTTTTATCAAATCGAAATTACCATTCTTAGAGCGCAATGCTTTTAAGTCTTTCGGAAAAGTTGGTGCTTCCTGTCCTTTTAATTTACCTTCATAAATATTATCGTCAACTCTACTGTTTGTGTATGTTTTAATATCGTAAAGTGTTTCCCAAGGTGTATTTAGGTATTTATCTGCGTTATTATTTCCATTAAAATCTTTTACCCATTTAGGCAATTCATTCATATAATATGTACTAGTAATCCAAGTGTTAAAATTACCACCATCATACCAATAAGCTGCATTTGCAGAATGGCCAGCAGGTAAGATTGCAGATCTATCTTTTATAGAAACTCCAATAGTTTTACCAAACATATTTTGAGCCAAATGTAATTGATCTGTTATGGTTGATGTAAAAAGTCTTTTTGGAGATTTTTGCCCATATTTACCCTCGTTTCCAACAGTTTTGTAATTGTTGTCATCTACACAGTAAATAGATTCTTTTTGATATTTGTCATACCAGTTGTTAGAGATAATTCCGTGTTCACTTGGTGTTGTTCCTGTGTAAATAGAGGTGTGCCCAACGGCTGTATAGGTTGGTATGTAGTTATAATGAGCATTTTCTAAAGAAAACCCTTCTTGTAAAATTCTATTAAATCCATCTTTTCCATATCTATCGGAAAACCTTGTTAAATAATCATATCTCATTTGGTCAATAACAATACCAACCACCAATTTTGGTTTTTTATTTTGTGATGTTAGTTTGTTGTTTCCTAAACAAATAAATAGGCAGATGAAGCTGAAAAGTAATTTGAATTTCATAAGTACATATATAAATTATGAGTCAAAAGTAATTATTTTTTGTTTTGATTTGGTCAATTTAACGGACTATTAATGATAATTTAATACTTTAGCATAAAATTAAAATGAATGGGTTACCTAGAACATGTTGGTAAATATTTTATGATGTTAGGGCGTGTTTTTAAAAAACCGCAAAAAGGAAAAGTTTTTTACGAAGCTTTGATAAAAGAGATTGATGAATTAGGCTTAAAATCTTTAGGGATTATTATGTTTATTTCCTTTTTTATTGGAGGTGTAATTGCCTTGCAAACGGCTTTAAATTTAGACAATCCTTTTATTCCAAAATCTTTAATAGGTTTTGCGGCTAAGCGTTCTATTATTTTAGAATTTGCTCCTACTTTTTGTTCCATTATTTTAGCAGGTAAGGTCGGTTCTTATATAACTTCTAGTATCGGTACTATGCGAGTTACAGAACAAATTGATGCATTAGAGGTAATGGGTATAAATGCTTTAAGTCATTTAGTATTGCCTAAAGTGATTGCAACAGTTTTCTTTTATCCTTTTTTAATCTCATTGGGGATGTTCTTAGGTATTTTAGGAGGATGGGTTACAGGTGTTTTATCGGGTCTTTTTTCTGGAGCAAATTATATAGAAGGTATTCAAACAGATTTTGATCCTTTTTTATTATCGTACGCAATTATTAAAACCTTAATTTTTGCATTTCTAATATCTACAGTGCCTTCTTATCATGGTTATTATGTAAAAGGAGGATCTATAGCGGTTGGTAAAGCAAGTACGCAAGCTGTAGTTTGGACGACTATTTTAATTGTAATAGCGAATTATTTTTTAACTCAAATGCTTTTAACCTAAAATATGATTGAAGTAGATAATTTACATAAAGGTTTTGGAGATGTAAAAGTATTAAAAGGTATAACAGCTACTTTTCTTCCTGGTGAAACCAGTTTAATAATTGGTCAAAGTGGTTCTGGTAAAACAGTATTTATAAAATCTTTATTAGGTTTACACACACCAGAAGAAGGTTCTATTTCTTTTGATGGTAGAATAAATACAAAATTTACTGAAAATGAAAAACAGCAATGGAGACAAGAAATTGGTATGGTTTTTCAAGGAAGTGCCTTGTTCGATTCTCAAACAGTAGAAGATAATGTAATGTTTCCGTTAAAAATGTTTACAGATAAATCTCACGCAGAAATGCTAGAGCGCGTAAACTTTGTTTTAAATAGGGTTAATTTAGAAAACTCTAATAAAAAATTACCAGCAGAGCTTTCTGGAGGAATGCAAAAAAGAGTTGCCATTGCCAGAGCAATTGTTATGAACCCTAAATACCTTTTTTGTGATGAACCAAACTCTGGTTTAGATCCAAGAACTGCAATTGTAATAGATAACTTAATTCAAGAAATTACTGATGAATATAAAATTACAACCGTAATTAATACACATGACATGAATTCTGTGATGGAAATTGGAGAAAAAATAATTTTTTTAAAGGAAGGTCGAAAAGCTTGGGAAGGTACCAGTGAAGATATATTTAAAACTGACAATGAGGCTGTTGTGGACTTTGTGTATTCTTCTAATTTATTTAAAAAAGTAAGAGAAGCATATTTAAATGAAAAAAAATATAAATAGATTTGTTTTTTCTAATATAAAGTATATATTTGCAGCCGCTTAAAAGGAAATAAATTGACCTGGTAGCTCAGTTGGTAGAGCATCTCCCTTTTAAGGAGAGGGTCCTGGGTTCGAGCCCCAGCCCGGTCACAAAAAATAAGAACTTCATAATAATGTGAAGTTCTTATTTAAACAATTTAAAAGAGAAAGTCGTTTCTCTAATTAGTAAAAAAATATCTTTTTAGTCGTTAAGATAAAAATAAATGACCTGGTAGCTCAGTTGGTAGAGCATCTCCCTTTTAAGGAGAGGGTCCTGGGTTCGAGCCCCAGCCCGGTCACATTAGATTAAAAGCTTCACAGAAATGTGAAGCTTTTTTTATGCAAAAAATTATTATAATCAGTTTTATTGTCAATTTTAATTTTTTGTATCTTTCCCAGAATAATTGAAACTTAAATTTGATGGAAGAAAATAAGGGAGCTGAGGAAAAGGTAGATCAATCTAAGCAAGGAATGAAAGATGAAGCTAGAGGTTTACTCTTTAGTATCAGAAAATATTTAACCGAACTTTTAGACTTTAGACACGATACGGATCATGAAGCTACCATGGAGGCTATTAAAGCAGATATACCTTTTAAAGGTGCCACTGCTTGGATTCTTATTTTTGCAGTCTTTGTGGCTTCTATAGGGTTAAATGCTAATTCTACTGCAGTTGTTATTGGTGCCATGTTAATTTCACCCTTAATGGGGCCTATTTTGGGAATAGGAAGTGCTTTTGCAATTAATGATATTGAAGTGTTTAAAAAATCATTAGTCAGTTTGGCAACGATGATCACTTTAAGTTTACTTGCGTCATTTGTTTTTTTCTATTTCTTTCCCTTGAGTGAAGATACATCCGAGTTATTAGGGAGAACAAGACCAGATATTAGAGATGTGTTAATAGCCTTTTTTGGTGGTTTGGCTTTAATGGTTGCAAGAACAAAAAAGGGAACGGTAGCTTCTGTTATTTTTGGAGTTGCTATTGCTACTGCATTAATGCCGCCCTTGTGTACTGCAGGATTTGGTTTAGCAAAAGGTTTTTCTGGAGATACTGTTGGTTTTACGTATGCTTTAGGAGCCATGTATTTGTTTACAATTAATACCATTTTTATTGCTTTGGCAACATTTATCGTATTAAAACTGTTAAGTTTTCCAATGCATAAATATGCAAATGCCGCAAGAAGAAAACGATATGCTACTATTGCAACAGTAGTAGGTATTGCTGTTATGATTCCTGCCGTTTATACTTTTTTACACGCCTTAGAAGAAAGTAGGGTAAATGCACAGTTAAAAACGTTTGTTAAAAATGAGGTAATGACTATTGATAACTATCAATTAATTGATGAAGATTATGATTTTGATACTAAGGTTTTAAAACTTAATTTCTTTAACGAAGTAACTGCTGTAGAGAAAAATATGTTAGAAAACAGCTTGATTAATGACCCAAGATATGATCGCTTAAAAGAAGTGAAGATTAATATTAAAGGAAGTGATACTAAAAGTTTTGAATTAATAACAACAGCTTATACAGAAAAAAGAGAAGAGTTAAATGAGAGTAAAAAGTTAATACAAGAACTTCAAGACAAAATTATTGAGTTAGAAGGTATTATTTCTGGTTTAAATATAAGAATTGAAAATGATGCTCTTAATAATGATAAAAAAGCAATTGCTTTTAGTAGAATTTCTAAAGAGGCTAAAATTCTATATAATGAAATTGAAGAAATAGGGTTTTCTAAAGTTTTATTTTCAAAAGATTTTATTAATATAGATACAATTCCTACGGCAACGGTAAAGTGGAATTTAAAGGTGTCAGATACTGTTATTCGTGTAAAAGAAAAAAAATTACGTACTTGGTTGCAAAAAGAAATGAATTTAGATACATTATTTATTAAAAGAGATAAGTAAGTTTTAAGGAGTTTTCTAAAAAGGATAGTTTTTTGTCAATCTGAATTTATTTCAGATTCTTTTGATCATTGAAATTTAGATTGTTTAGATGGAGAAAGAACTTTAGTATGATATGATTCAATCCTTTTTAGAGATTTTTTTTATTATCAAATATTAAATTCTAACCGTTTTTGTAGAATTCAATTTCTACATTTTGGTTGAATAGATACACTTTTTTATTGCTCATATTCATGCATTCATATCGGGTTCTACGTTTATTTCCTCTTTTGTAGATGGTGTTTTTAAATACAAATAAACTACCAAACGGAATATCAAAAATAAAATGCTTGCCGGTTTCTGCTACATTTCCTCTTAGCGCTAAAGATAGATCTGCATCAGTATCTGTACTTGCTTTTGGGTTTTTAAAATACCTTGCTAAAAAAGGTAGCATTTCCATAGGGTAAATTTCTGGGCGTAAAAACGGTAGCATTAAATGCTGAAAAACCATTTTCCACTCTTTACCATGAGGCTGTACGCGTCCGAATTTTTGATGCGTGACATGATGTGCAATTTCATGAACTAGCGTAAGTAAAAACTGATATTTATTAAGGTTATTATTTACGGTAATTTGAAATCTTCCGTCGGGTAATTGTCTAAAATCACCATGTTTTGTTTCTCTCTGATTTACAATTTTTAGCGTAAAAGAATGTTCGTTTATAAGAAACTCTATAAACGGAATTGCTTTGGAAGGAACGAAATCTTTGTAATTTGAATTCAATTTTTAATTTTTTTGAATGCTTATTGCTTACGGAGTTGAAGAGGATACTTGTAAGACTTTTCCGTTATAAAATTTATTTCCTGTTAAAGAGAAATCAAAAACATAATTCGCCATTTCTGTAGCAGAGGTAGGTGCTTCGTATCCAGGGAAAGCTTCTTCTAGCATTTCTGTTTGTACGGCTCCTAAAGCCAAAACATTAAATGCAATTTGTTGTTCTTTATATTCTTCTGCTAATAATTCTGATAGCGTAATTACTGCGCCTTTGGCGGATGAATATGCTGCTAATCCAGGAAATTTCATACTCCCTTGAATTCCTCCCATTGAGCTTATGGTAACTACATGACTTCCTTTTTGCATGAACGGAATCATTAATTTAGTCAACTCAGCAACGGCAAAAACATTCACTTTATAAACTTCTAAGAAATCATCCGAAGATAAATCTGTAAAAGGCTTATTGATTAATTTACCTGCATTATTAATTAAAACATCTACTTGTTGCCAGTTATTGTTAACATAATCAGTTACTTTTTCTAGGTCTGAATTCACAGATAAATCAACAGAAATTAAAGTGATGTTTTTATGATTAAACTCAGATAGTGGTTTTGTGTTTCTAGATAAGGCTAATACCTGATGTCCTTTTTCAGCAAACTGTTTAGCGAGTTCAAAACCAATTCCTCTGCTTGTACCTGTAATTACAATGTTTTTCATTTCAATAAAAAAATTTGAACGAGCAATTTACTCAATTTTTCATAAATTTAAACTCAAAATCATGACAAATGAAATCTGTTGGAATTTTAATTTAAACCTCAAAGATTTTAAAACCTTTGAGGTTTATCTGTATTTTTAAAAATTAGAAGGGCTAGTAATCCTTAGGAGTATATGGCTTAAATTACTTATTAAAATTCAGGGCCATGAAATTCAATATCTTATAGAGCCTATTGTACCCTAATTAAGGTTGGTTTCATTTAATAGAAAAACTACTCTTCTGTTTCAAAAGTGATATGTTGGTAAGCACCAATATCAGGATTTGTACTTCTGTCAATGCCTAAAATATCTGTAGTGAAAGAGGTTGCTTTTGCTTTATTAATAGCATCAGATTCTTCGCCAATTATAAAATCACTCTTTTGAGTATTTCTAAAGTGAGCGTTTCCGTTTATAATATTGTCTTGGTAAAAAGAACTTGTAAAATCTAGCTCTGTGTTGTCTTTAAAAGAGTCATTACTATCTGTAAACTTAATCATGGAATTACTAACGTTGTAGTTAAATATACCGCCTCCATCAACTTTATCTAAGATAAACTCTATGTTGTTATTTCCATCAAAAATACAATTGGTAAAATTAGCCGCATGTAAATTTCTGGTCTCAATAATTTCTTGTCCTGTTGCATCCGAATATACAAAAAAGTTGTTCACCAAAACAGCAGGAAGTTGACGTAAACCACTGTTCCAAAAGTTTGCAAAAGTAGAATGCGTAAAATTATACGTTCCACCAATAGTTGCTGCTAAAGAAACCTGACCAGCAGCGCCAACAACTACATTGTTACCTTCAATATTTGCTTCTCTACCTAAAATACCATAACTAGAATGGTTGTAGATTTCTGTGTTTTGTAATTTTAAAGTTGGAGTAGAAGGAGTACCAATGCTATCAACCAAAATACCTATTATTCCGTTTTTAATAATGGCGTGGTTCATTTCATTGTTTTTACTTCCAGCACGCATCCAAATAGTTCCCCATTGTCCTGCAGTTTCACTAAAAGAGTGTTCTAGTCGGTCTCCTTCGAAAATTACTTTATTAGCAAGTGTTCCGTTTACTTTTAAGGTCGCTTGGTCATCTACAATTAAACCAGAATTATCATGAAAATAAACTTTTGCTCCAGCTTCAATAGTTAGTGTTTTGTTTGCTGGTACAGCTGCAAATCCATAAATAACCGTAGGTTTCACATTGGTAATGGTTAATTCTGTATCTGTTAAAAAACGTCCTTTTAAAGTGGTTGGTTCTCCGTCTAAAGTTAAGCTATCAATTTTCATGGAAATAGCATCTTTTCCAGGAAATATAAAATTAGCATCTTGTACTAAAGTAACTAAATCTACATCTTGTTGAGAACTACCAGAATCGAATAGAATTCTATCCGTGTATAACGGATTAACTACATTACTCGCATTTATAGTAGTTTCTACAAAGATAAAAATACTGTCTTTGGCAAGAATATCTATGTTTTTAAAATCTTTTCCAGGAATTCCATCTACATTTAACCTGTAGTTAGAATTCGTACCGTTTTCTAATTTTATTTCAGGAATGGTAATTGCATTTTTTCCTCTATTATATACTTTTAAATTATACGTGGCAGAACCAATATTTGTAAATATAGTATCTAGAAAAACGGTGTCTTTAGAAAATTCTAATGCACCAGAACTTGGTGTTGTATTAAAATCTTTTCTACAAGAACTTACAGAAATAAGAACGAGACAAATAATAAAGGAAATAAAGTAACGCATAATAGTAATTTCTGTCTCCTCGAGCGCAGTCGAGAGGTTGGTTATAGGTCTCGACTGCGCTCGACCTGACATTTTATTAAAATATAATAATAGAACTTTTTAATAAGTCTATTATTGTTTTTTAATCAATTCAATTTCAAATAATTTACCCCAATGTTTACCTGTTACAAAAAGACGGTTATTCTTTTTGTCATAAGCAATACCATTTAAAACTTCGTCATGAGGAACTAATTTTTGTGTTTTTTCCATTTCTGTATGCAATCCTTTTAAGTTTGCAATACCTTCTACAACACCTGTTTTTGGATCTATGACAACGATAGCATTTTGCTGATATTTATTTGCATAGATTTTTCCATTGATCAATTCTAATTCATTTAAGTCAGCCACTGCGTATTTGTTGGTGTACACTTGAATCGATTTTTCTTCTTTTAAAGTCTCTGGGTCTAAGAACCAAATTTTGTTTGTACCATCAGATTTTATCAACTGAGTTCCGTTATGTGTAAAACCCCAACCTTCTGCACTATTATTATAGGCAAATTCTTTTTCTTGTTTAAAGGTTTCTAGATTATAAACAAAACCCTTTTTAGCCTGCCAAGTTAACCAGTAAATCTTATTATTAAGAATGGTCATTCCTTCACCAAAATACTTTTTATCTAAATCTATTTTTTGTAAAACTTTACCCGTTTCAATTTCAACTTTTCTTAGTGTAGATTTTCCTCTTTGACCTGTAGTTTCATATAAAAAACCATCATGATATTCTAAACCTTGTGTGTATGCGGTTTTATCATGCGGATATTCATTTATAATTTTATAGTCATATACAACAGGTTTTTTATTTGCTAAAACTTCAAAAAAACTATTTTCTTTTTTTGTCTTTTCAGCATAAAAAACCAGCGCAGAAATTTGGTGCTTTCCAACGCCTAATTCAGTTGTATTAATAGAAATTGCATTTCCATCCGAAGAAACTTCATTTCCATTCACGAAAAATTGAACACTATTTATGGCTTTCTCTTCTTTCTCTTTTAAAGTAACTTCTACATTAGAATTTAGAGCGACTTGTTTTTTATGCTCTAAACTAAATTTATAGACATCAGAACAAGATGTAATTAGTAGAAAACACGCAAAAAATGCAACAAGTAAGGTATTCTTTTTCATTTTTGTAATTATTTATATTTATTTTTAGTCTTTTTAGCTTTTATAAAAGTGCTGAAAAACCACTATTTATCAACGAAATCTGATGTAAAAATAACTAATGTGATTGTTAGACCAAATAAAAACAAAATATTTATTTGTTAATTAAAAAATATAGTTAAATTTGCATCCTCAAAATAGTAAACAACAACTATTTAGAGAATCGAGTAAGCTTTACCAACTTCACTCATGCAAACATAACATTAAAGTATTAAAATATAATAAAATGAGAAAAGGAATTCATCCAGAAAATTACAGAATGGTAGCTTTTAAAGACATGTCTAACGAAGATGTATTTTTAACACGTTCTACAGTAGACACTAAAGAAACGTTAGAAGTTCATGGTGTTGAGTATCCTTTAGTAAAATTAGAGATCTCTAGAACATCTCACCCATTTTACACTGGTAAATCTAAACTTATTGATGCTGCAGGACGTATCGATAAATTTAAAACGAAATACGCAAAATTCAAAAAAGAGTAATTCTTTTAGAATTTTCAACATATTTAAAACTCCAACATTCATTTGTTGGAGTTTTTTATTTTAGATTATACTGATTTTTTGGGGTGTTTAACATGGAAAACAAGATATTGTAATTTGTGGTTTTCTGTGCAGTCTATTTTTTAGTAATTTTGATGTTGTCTTGCAGGTCAAGACTTAGGTGATTATCTGTTTTTAAGTTGATATTATTAAGAGTTTTTAGAGGTGAAAAAGAAGGAAGCAATTAGATTCGAAACAATTTATTATAATAAATAAGAAGAGTATATTTTATGAAAAATTTTGATATTGTTATTATTGGTGGTGGTCCTATTGGAATTGCTTGCGGATTAGAAGCTCAAAAAAATGGGTTGAGCTATGTAATTTTAGAAAAAGGGCCGATAGTAAATTCATTATATAATTATCCAGTGAATATGCAATTTTTCTCTTCTTCAGAAAAGTTAGAGATCGACGAAATTCCGTTTATTAGTAAAGAAGCTAAACCAAGAAGGAGTGAGGCTTTAGAATATTATCGAAGAATTGCAACTTCAAATAAGCTACATATTAATTTATTTGAAAAAGTAACTTCTGTGTCTAAATATGAAGATGAATTTTCAATTATTTCTGATAAAAACACCTATAAGTCTAAGAATATTGTTATTGCAACTGGTTTTTATGATATTCCGAATTTGCTAAACGTACCTGGTGAAGATTTACCAAAAGTTTCTCACTATTATAATGACCCACATTTTTATGCTGGACAAAAATTAGCTGTAATTGGGGCGAGCAATTCGTCTGTAGATGCAGCTTTAGAAAGTTATAGAAAAGGAGCAGATGTTACCTTAATTATTAGAGGGACAGAAGTTGGACAACGTGTAAAATATTGGGTAAGACCAGATATTATCAACCGTATAAAAGAAGAAAGTATACAGGTTTTTTATAACAGTACGGTAAAAGAAATAACAAAGGATACCATTGTTATAAATACAGAAAATGGAGAAGAAACGTTACTAAATGACTTTGTTTTAGCATTAACGGGTTATAAACCAAATTTTACGTTTTTAGAGCAAGTTGGTGTTTCTTTTTCTAATGATGAAAAGAAAATTCCTACTTATAATGATGAAACGATGGAAACCAATGTGAATGGAGTCTATTTAGCAGGTGTTATTTGTGGTGGAATGGAAACGCACAAATGGTTTATAGAAAACTCAAGAATCCATGCAAAAATGATTATAAGTAATATTAAAAAATTAAAAGAATAGTTTGCTGCAAACTATTCTTTTAATTCATAAACATCAATTTGAAGTTCATCAACTTGATCTTTAGGTATTTTTTTAATGACTTTTTTAGTGAAATTAGGTGTCTGAATATAATAACTAACTTCACCTTCGCGCCCGGGTACATATTTAATCTCTAACGTATTTGTACCTTTAATTAAGTGTAAATCTGTAAGTCCGCCTGTGCCTCCAAAATACATTAAGCTATTACCATTTAGAGTTGCTTGAAAGACATCCATTCTTTCAGAGTAAATAAAAGCAGCATCTTTATTACCTAAAGTAACTTTTTCTTTTTCTGATTTATCTTTTTTAAACTTTAAGTCAAACTTTGAAGTTATAGTTCCAGATTCTTTTTCGCTTGAAACATAGTAAAAAGGAATATATTCTATTGAGCTTCTTAAACCAAAACTAAATTTTCTAGGTGGATTGAAGTTTGTTGTTCTTCTATCAAATTTTATTTCAATAGTATTCTCGCCTTCTTTTAATACAAAAGCCATTAGGTCTTGAATAAAAGGAGGCATGTCTTGTAATTGATTTTTAAATGGGTGTTCTTCATTAAAAATCTTTAGACCAGAAAGGTCTCCTTTGTTTACCGGTTTTCCATTAATTTTTAGCTGAACATCGTAATTACTATTATGTCCAGAAACAAAAGCTTTAATATGTTTAGTGTCTTGGGATGTCATACTTATAAAAATTAGTGATATTAAAATTAATAAACTCGCTCTTTTCTTCATGTCAGTTTTCTTGTTTTTAATTGTTATATTTTAGAAATGTTACTTTCTTAAATAGCAATATAGAGGGGGAGATTTTTATTAATATTCTTTAAAATCGATAGATTTATTGGGCAAATGTAAATGTTATTCTATGATTTTTAAACGTTGTATCTATTTCATTCTGGAAATAAATGAACCCTCTTTTTAGTTCGATACCTAGAAGGTAGTTACTCAACTGTTTATTTACTTTTTTATTAAAAAAAAGCTAGCTGTAAAAAAGACATTATGGAAACCAATTTAAAAGGTGTGTGTTTAGTAGATCTTGTTTTCGGAGGTGTGGAATACACATAGAATTTAAAAGAAACAAGCCTTAACATTTAATTGTTAAGGCTTGTTTTTAGCTGTTTTAATATTTTGTTTAAAACAATTTCTTATAATAATCAGTTGCCATTCTTTGGGTTGTAAACTCAGGAATAACATCATCCATAGCTTTAAATACTATTTTTTGCCAGTTTTTAGGAGCATCGTAATACGTTGGTAATACTTTGTTTTCTAAAATATTGTATAAATTATCGGCGTCCAATTTGTCTTGCTCATAGGTTGGTAATTTATAATCTAATGCTGGTAACACAAAGCAGTTTTCTTCATCTTTTTTAAATTCAGGTATCCAGCCATCATCTGTAGAAACATTTACAGAACCATTCATTGCAGCGGTCATACCACTTGTGCCAGAAGCTTCACGTGTAATTCTTGGCGTGTTCAACCAAACATCAGAACCACATTTTAATTTTCTAGACAAGTCTATTTCGTAACCAATAACTACTGCTAAATTTGGTTCTTGTTTAGATTGATGTACCAAGTTGTTAAAAGTATCGATTGCACCATAATCAAACGGATATGGTTTTCCTGCCCAAATAATTTGTACAGGATATTTTTCATTATGAATTAATTTTTTAAATCGATCGTAATCATGTAAAAGTAAATCGGCTCTTTTATAACCTGCAAAACGTCTTGCCCAAACAATGGTTAACACATTCGGATCTAATTTTTTACCAGTTTGTTTGTAAACTTCTTCAAAAAGTTCGCTTTTTAACGCCGTTTTTTTCTTTTTATAAGCAGTGACATTTCCTTTATTCCAAGATTTTTTGATAGTTTCATCTTGCCAAAATTTTTGATTTTGAGCGTTTGTAATCGGAATTATTTTACAAATACCTTCGTAATCTTTCCACATATCATTTGCAACAATAGCATGAAGTTTAGAAACTCCATTTGCTTTTCTTGCCATTCTTAACGCAGAAATTGTATAATTAATCATGCCACCATTCACCATTTCGGTTTGCAATTCTTGTTCAGAATAGGTTCTACCAAAGAATCCACATCGGTTTAAATGACGCGCATCTCGCTCTTCATTTCCTGCTTTTTCTGGTGTATGTGTTGTAAATACCATTTGATCTTTGGTTACACCTTTATCTTTTAAATAATAAAAGGCAGGTAAAGCATGCCCTTCATTTAAATGGTAGGTGTCTGCGCCTCCTAGTGCTTCTACTACTTTAGCTCCCGCAATTCCTAAAACAATACTTTGCGATATTCTTGTTACCTGGTTTTGATCGTATAAATGGTTGGTAATAGTTCTAGATAAATGGTCGTTTCCGTCTACATCTGTACTTAAAAAATACATTGGTACGGTTCCAAAAACCTCTGGTTTTAAAACATAAGCCCTTACTTTTACATTCGGATTGTCATGAAGTTTAATAGTTACTTCAATCCCTGTATATTCTAAAAAATCGAAGTGTTTTTCATTAAATTCAGTTTTTAATGTTTGGTCATCATTTCTTGCTTGGTCGTAGTAGCCATATTTCCAAAGCATACCAATACCAATCATATTTTGTTTTAATTCGAAGCCAGAACGCATGTGAGAACCTGCTAAAAAACCCAGTCCTCCAGAGTAAATATTAAAAGCTTGATCGATACCGAATTCCATACTAAAATACGCAACTTTCTTTTTATATTTTGTTGCAGGTTTGTATGGGTGATGCCATTTACTGTATATATGTTCCATGATTTTTTTTGATTTTAATATTAAAAGTAAGGAAAATAGATAATTTATGATGTTGTTTATAAGTTAAATTTAGGTAATTAAAGTTAATTTATAATGCTTTTAAATTTAAGGTAAATGGTTTGTTTTTAGTTTTTTATGATATCCGTCATTTGTGGTTTAAATAGGTTTTTTAAATGCCTTTTTTAACTTTTCTGAGATTTCTCAATCGCTTTAAAAAAACTCATTTTGGAATGACATTCGTTTTATTATTCCGAAGAATGAGGGGGGGGATAAAAGAATTAAAAAAGAAAGAATACTTCTAAGTTATTATAAAAAACAAAAAAAAACCGCTTCAAAAAGAAACGGTTTTAAAATACTAAAAGAACACTGTGTGTTCTACATATAATCTTCAATTGGGTTACAAGAACAAATTAAGTTTCTGTCTCCAAAAGCATCATCAACTCTACGTACAGTTGGCCAAAATTTATTTTCAGCAATGTACTCTAAAGGAAAAGCCGCTTGTTTTCTAGAATAAGGTAAGGTCCATTCATCTGCAGTTAACATTTCTTGCGTGTGAGGTGCGTTTTTTAAAGGGTTGTTCTCATCCTCTTTGGTTGCGTTTTTAATTTCTTCACGAATAGAAATCATCGCATCACAAAAACGATCTAACTCTGCAATAGATTCAGACTCTGTAGGTTCAATCATCATAGTTCCTGCAACAGGGAAAGAAACTGTTGGAGCGTGAAAACCATAATCCATTAAACGTTTAGCGATGTCTACAACTTCAATTCCGTTTTGTTTAAAATCACGACAATCGATAATCATTTCGTGCGCAGCTCTGTTCATTTCTCCAGTGTATAAACTGTTGTAATGTCCGTGTAAACGTTCTTTAATATAGTTGGCATTTAAGATGGCATTTTTGGTGGCATCCATTAATCCTTTTGCACCTAACATGGTAATATAACCGTAAGAAATTAAACACACTAAAGATGATCCCCAAGGAGCCGCAGAAATGGCTGTAATTGCATTTTCTCCTCCTGTAGCAACTACAGGGTTTGTTGGTAAAAACGGAACTAATTGTGGAGCAACACAAATTGGACCAACTCCAGGACCGCCACCACCATGTGGAATGGCAAATGTTTTGTGTAAGTTTAAATGGCAAACATCAGCACCAATCGTTGCAGGATTTGTCAACCCAACTTGTGCGTTCATATTTGCACCGTCCATGTATACTTGTCCGCCGTTATTATGAATAATTTGTGTAATCTCTTTAATTGCTTTTTCATATACTCCGTGTGTCGAAGGATAGGTAACCATTAAGGCAGCTAAATTATCTTTGTGTAAAACTGCTTTTGCACGTAAATCTTCAACATCAATATTTCCTTTTTCATCTGTTTTGGTAACCACAACCTTCATACCTGCCATAACTGCTGACGCAGGATTTGTTCCGTGTGCAGAAGCAGGAATTAAACAGATATTTCTGTGAGAATCGTTGTTAGATTCGTGATATGCTCTAATAGTCATTAAACCAGCAAACTCACCTTGTGCACCAGAATTTGGTTGTAAAGAAGTACCAGCAAAACCAGTAATAATATTTAATTGATGCTCTAATCTTTTTAAAACTTGTTGATATCCTTCAGCTTGATTTAAAGGTACAAAAGGGTGAATATTTCCCCACTGTGGATTACTTAAAGGCAACATTTCAGAAGCTGCATTTAATTTCATGGTACAAGAACCTAAAGAAATCATAGAGTGATTTAATGCTAAATCTTTACGCTCTAATTTTTTAATATAACGCATCATGTCTGTTTCAGATTGATACGTGTTAAACACGTCGTTGTCTAAAAACGATGTACTTCTTTTAGTGTTTTCTGTAATAACTTCAAAATCTGCACTAAAAGATTCTTTTGTTAAGATTTGATGAAAATCATCTACAGTTTCCGATGCAATCGGTTTCTTTTTAAGTTGACCAAAAATGGTAAACAAGTTCATTAAATCTTTCTGTGTAGTTGCTTCGTTTATAGAGATAGAAATGTGTTTTTTATCAACATAATTAAAGTTCACTTTAAAAGACTCTGCAACAGATTTTAACTTAATACAATCTATTTCTACCAATAAAGTATCAAAATAAGAAGAGTTTAACTGCTTAAAACCTGCTTTTTCTATAAAATTGGCAACTAATTTAGTTTTGTTGTGTACAGAGTCTGCAATAAATTGTAAACCACTTTTACCATGGTAAACAGCATACATACCTGCCATAACTGCTAATAAAACTTGTGCTGTACAAATGTTAGAAGTCGCTTTTTCTCTTTTTATATGTTGCTCACGAGTTTGCAATGCCATACGTAAAGCACGTTCTCCGTTGATGTCTTTGGTAATACCAATAATACGTCCTGGAATACTTCTCTTGTATTTGTCTTTAGTTGCAAAATAACCAGCATGAGGACCTCCATAACCTAACGGAATTCCAAAACGTTGTGTAGTTCCTACAACAACATCAACTCCAAATTCTGCAGGAGCTTTTAATTTTACCAATGATAAAATATCGGCAGCAACAGCAACTTTTATATTGTTTTCATTCGCTTTCGCTACAAAGGCAGTATAATCATAAACTTGACCATGTTTACCTGGATATTGTAAAATAGCTCCATAAAATTCCTCAGAAAAATCAAATTCCTCATGGTTTCCAATTACCAACTCAATTCCAATAGGAGTAGCGCGCGTTTGTAAAACAGATATTGTTTGAGGTAAAACTTCTTCAGAAACAAAAAACTTATTTACACCAGCTTTCTTTTGTGCTCTTTCTCTAACATCAAATAAAAGTGCCATTGCTTCTGCAGCTGCAGTACTTTCATCTAATAAAGAAGCATTTGCCAATTCCATTCCTGTTAAATCACAAACCATGGTTTGAAAATTTAACAACGCTTCTAATCTACCTTGTGCAATTTCTGCTTGGTAAGGTGTATACGCTGTATACCAGCCCGGGTTTTCTAAAATATTACGCTGAATTACACTTGGCACAATTGCCTCATGATATCCTAGACCAATGTAACTTTTAAAAACTTTATTTTTTTCTGATAACTCTTTTATATGTGATAAATACTCGTATTCGCTCTTAGCAGGCGCTAAATCTAACTCATTTTTTAAACGAATATCATCTGGAACAGTTTGGTAAATTAACTGATCTAAATTATCCGCTTTTATAGTTGATAACATTTTTTCTTGCTCCTCTTTGTTAGGACCAATATGTCTGTTTTGAAACAAATTTGTATTCATGTAATAGGGTTTTGTTAATGCTCTTTTAATCTGATTTCGATTGTTCTTAGTTGTGTGTATTTATTCGAAATTACGCAGACCAAAAGTAGGGAAATAATAAAATAATTTAGCCCATTTTTTTGCCAAAAAAGGGGGAATTATTAACCAAAAAAGAATGTTATGAACATAAAACCTATTTTTGCCGAATGAGATTCTTAAAATTGGTTTTAGATTTTTATATAAATGCAAGTATTCATGTTGCATTTTCTGTGTATGCGCTGCTAAGAATTACAGAAGTTTATTTAGATTTACCTTATAATAGCGACTTAAATTATTTTATGTTTTTGGGAACTATTACAGGGTATAATTCTGTAAAATATGCAGGTGTGGCAAAATTGCATCATAAAAGTTTAACCAAAAGCTTAAAGAATATACAAGTGTTTTCATTTTTCTGTTTTTTAGCCTTGGGATACTTTGCATACCAAATTTCTTTAAAAACACTGTTTTATACCATTCCTTTCTGTTTATTAACGGTATTGTATGCGGTTCCTTTTTTAAGTGGATTTCATAAAAATTTAAGGGAAGTAAGTTATTTAAAAATTGTAGTTGTAGCTTTTGTTTGGGCAGGTTTTACAGTGTTAATTCCTGTGGTAGATGCGAATAAAGAAATCACTTTAAATATACTTTTACTAATGTTGCAAAGGTTTTTAATAGTGGTGGTTTTAATATTGCCTTTTGATATAAGAGATGTGCAATATGATGCTATTTCTCTACAAACAATACCGAAGAAAATAGGTGTAGCAAAAACAAAGAAATTAGGATTAATGCTATTGGTTTTTTCTTTAGTTTTAGAATATTTGATTACAGCTAATACGCTAGTAAAAACTCCTTTTATGCTTTTCTTTTTTCTATTGATAATTTTCTTAATGAGAGCAGAAAAAGAACAATCTAAGTACTTTAGTTCCTTTTGGGTAGAGGTGTTGCCAATTGTTTGGTGGTTATTTCTTTTAGGATTCCATAATTTTTAAGGATGAAAAACTATTATTCTATCAGTATTTTTAAATTATCAGAATAAATAAAATAGATATCATAAAACTGTAAATTAGCTTCTTCATTCCCTACTATATTTGTAGATTTACTCACTTAAATTCAACCAAGATTCTTAAGTAATGATTAGCACAAAAAGAAATTATATTTTCGATTTTGACAGTACCTTAACCAAGGTAGAAGCATTAGATGTTTTAGCAGAAATAACCTTAGAGAACAATCCTAAAAAAGAGGCAATTATTCAAGAAATAATTGACATTACCAATTTAGGAATTGACGGCGAAATATCCTTCACAGAATCATTAGAGAGAAGAATAAAATTATTAAAAGCTAACCAAGCCGATTTGTCTGGTTTAGTAGCAGCTTTAAAAAAGCAAGTATCAAAATCCATAGAAAGCAACAAAGAATTTTTTGAAAAATTTGCAGATGACATCTATGTGATTTCTTGTGGATTTAAAGAGTTTATAGATCCTATTGTAGAAGAATACAATATACCTTCAGAAAGAGTGTATGCAAATACTTTTGAGTTTGCAGCAGATGGTGAAATTATTGGTTTTGATGCTAATAACCCATTGTCTCAGCACAACGGAAAAATAAAGTGTTTAAAAGACATGAATCTCGAAGGAGAAATACAAGTTATTGGTGATGGGTACAGCGATTATGTAACTAGAGAAGCTGGTGTAGCAGACAAGTTTTTTGCATACACAGAAAACGTTTCTAGAATTAAAACAACAGAAAACGCAGACCACATTGCCCCAAATTTAGATGAATTTTTATACGTAAACAAGTTGCCAAGAAATATCTCATACCCAAAGAATAGAATTAAAATATTATTATTAGAAAACGTACATCCAGATGCTTTTAACAAGTTGTCTACAGATGGTTTTTCTGTAGAAACCGTTTCTAAAAGTTTGTCTGAAGACGAATTGATAGAAAAAATAAAAGACGTACATGTTTTAGGTATTCGTTCTAAAACAAACGTAACGCAAAGAGTTGTAGACGCTGCAGAAAAATTAATGGTAGTTAGTGCATTTTGTATTGGTACCAAACAAATAGATTTAGAAGCGTGTAAAGAAAATGGAGTGGTGGTTTTTAATGCACCTTACAGCAATACACGTTCTGTTGTAGAATTAGCAATTGGAGAAATCATTATGTTAATGCGTAGTGTTTTTCAAAGAAGTACAGAAATTCACAATGGTCAATGGAATAAAACGGCAGAAGGTTCTAGAGAGGTTCGTGGTAAAAAACTAGGTATTGTAGGTTATGGTAATATTGGTAAGCAATTATCAATTTTAGCAGAAGCTTTAGGTATGGATGTTTATTATTATGATGTAGAAGATACCTTAGGTTTAGGAAATGCAACTAAGGTTGATCAATTATCAGACTTATTAGCATTATCTGATGTGGTTACTTTACATATTGATGACAATTCTGCAAATAAAAACTTTATTGGAGAAAAAGAAATTTCTCAAATGAAAGATGGCGCACTTTTAGTAAACTTAGCAAGAGGTTTTGTAGTAGATATTCCTGCATTGGTTGCTGCTTTAAAAAGCGGAAAATTAGCTGGTGCTGCAGTAGATGTATATCCTTCTGAACCTAGAAAAAATGGAGAATTTTACTCTGAATTACAAGGTTTACCAAACGTAATTTTAACGCCTCATGTTGGTGGAAGTACAGAAGAAGCACAAAGAGATATTGCAGATTTTGTACCAAGTAAAATTATGGCGTACATTAATTCTGGAAATACAGTAGATGCTGTAAACTTCCCTAATATCCGTTTACCAAGACAAACAAATGCACACCGTTTTTTACACATTCATAAAAATGTACCGGGTGTAATGGCTAAAATAAATAAAGTTTTAGCAGAATATGATTTAAACATTAATGGTCAATTTTTATCTACAGATCCAAAAGTTGGCTATGTAATAACAGATTTAGACAAAGAATACAACAAAGAAGTTTTAGATGCCTTAAGAGAAATTGAAGGGACTATTAAATTTAGAGTGTTGTATTAGTAGATAACAAATGAATAAATATCTATTTATTTTCATTTTATTAATTTCTTATAATTCATTCTCTCAACTTAATTTTAAAACTTATTTTAAAAAAGCAGAGAATGGATTTGAGTTTTTAGCAGACAACAATGAGTATTGTCCGGTTTCGGTAGAGGTAGATTTAGAGTTGGTTAACTTGTCTACATCCAACGGAAATTTTAAAACATACGTAATTCCTGCAAGAACTACAGGCTTTGTAATTACTACATTAAAAGCAATAAAAGCTGGTTCTTACAAGTACAATTCTAAAACACGGTATAATTACGGAGATTTTGCAACGAAAGAGAAAGATACTATTGCCGTAAATAAGAAAGACACCATTGCTGTTGAAGAATACATTTACAATCTTCCTTTTAAACAAGGAAAAAAGTTTAAAGTATCTCAAGGTTATAATGGCATAATAACACATCAAAAGAAAAACGCACTAGATTTTCTAATGCCAATTGGTACAGAAATTTATACAGTAAGGGAAGGTGTTGTAATTAAGGTGGTAGATCATAACACCAAAACATGTGTTACCAAAGGCTGTTTAGAGTATAATAATTTTATTTTAATCTATCATTCAGACGGTACATTCTCCGATTATGCACACATAAATACCAATTCTGCTATCGTAAAACCAGGCGATAAAGTAGCTAAAGGTCAGTTAATTGCTAAAAGCGGAAATATTGGTTGGTCAACCGGTCCTCATTTACATTTTGAAGTTTTTAAGCAAGAAATTATCAAGCGAGAAACCCTTAAAACCAAGTTTAAAATTAACGACGGAACAGAAGTACCCGTTTATTTAGAAGAAAAAGTAAAGTATCAAAGAAAGTATGAATAGGCTTTTTTTTATATAGAAAACACCCTTCATATTTTATAATTTGAAGGGTGTTTTTTTTGAAGCTATTTAATGTAGTCAGTTTTTATCTGTATTCTGGATTTTCAAATTCCCAACGTTCTCCATCATCCCATTCTTTTCGAGAGTTTCCATAATTATTGTAGCCACCATTTTTCTTTAACATCAGTGCTAAGTGAAGTAAATTATAAGTCATAAAAGTTGTGTTTCTATTTGTAAAATCACTATCGAAACCAACAGGTTTATCTAATTTTTCTCCTTTCCACTCTTTATCACCATAACTTGGTCCAGGACCAACTTTTCCAATCCATCCAGAATCTGCTTGTGGCGGTATGGAGTATCCTACGTGTTGAAGCGAATATAATATTCCCATTGCACAATGTTTTACGCCATCTTCATTACCTGTAATTATGCAGCCACCAACTTTACCATAAAAAACATACTGACCTTTATCATTAGTTAAACCACTTAAAGCATAAAGTCTTTCAATTAGCTTTTGGGCTTCAGAAGATTTTTCTCCAAGCCAAATTGGTGTTCCAACGATAAGAATATCTGCGTCTAGAACTCTCTTTGTTAATTCTGGCCACTCATCAATATCCCATCCATGTTCAGTCATATCAGGATAAACACCACTTGCTACTTGATGGTCTATTAGTCTAATTTCGTCTATTTTAACGTTTTCTTTAACCATAATGGCTTTTGAAACTTCCATTAATGTTTTGGTGTGGCTTTCTTGTGGTGATTTTTTAAGAGTACAATTTATGTAAATTACTTTTAAATTACTGAAATCTGTTTTTTGCATAATTTTAGTTTTAATAGGTTACAACGAACTATGATTAAGCTAAAAATAAGCAATTTTTAATAGACCTTATTGATTACAGTAATTTTTAACCTATCCTATTTTTTTTTCGAAGGCTAAGTAGTGAGTTGTATTCTCATTGAATAATGGAATAATCTTAACTTCACAATTATAAGCTGTTCCGTCTTTTTTGTAGTTTACAATAATTTCTTTAAAAGGGTTGACTTGCTCTATTTTTTCCTGAATTCTATTTTTTGTTTTTACAGAAGTTTCTTCTCCTTGTAAGAATTTAGGTGTTTTGTTTATTGCAAATTTTTTAGAATAACCAGTCATTGATGTAAATCCTTCGTTTACCCAAATTATGTTTTGATTTTTGTCAGTTACGATTAATGCTTCATAGTCATTTTCAGAAAAAGCAAGATTTAAGTCATTTTTCCAATTGAACTTTTTAGCAAAAGAAAGTACTTGTTCGATTTCCATTCTCTTTTTAGCTTCAATTAACCTTATATAATAATCATCCATAAAAATATCCCAACTGACTAATGGCGTCGTTTTTACTTTTGAAATTTCAACTTTTGGCTTTATTTCATTATATTCTTCTTTATTAAGACCAGATAGGTAAATATCCAAGCATTTCATTTCAGTAAGATTATTTTTCATAGTGTTATTCCTTAGGTTCAATATTATTGCAACGTGTATGTAAAAGCTTTGTAATGTGTTTTGAGTAGTGAATGCCACAAGTGAGTTAAAAGCCAAACGTCATATTTAAAATTACTCCTTTTTATATTTCTTATGTTCTATTTTCTTTTTCTCTAAAATTGCATAAAATTTTCGTGGCGAGATTTTTAAATCTTTTGTTATTTCACTCACTTTTTTCTTTCCTTTTTTATACAGTTTTAAATTTTTGTTTACTTCTTTGTCAAAATAGTATTTTTCCAATTTTTTAACAATTTGTAATTCAGTCAGATTTGAATCATTCGTATATTTTTCAATTTCCGATTTAATGTCTTTTAAATTACTCATATTTGTCAATTTTAATGGTTCTTCTCAATGAATTCTAAGGTTGTTTTTTTCATTGTTCTCCCAAATAACATCCTCAATTGTTGCTTTTGAATAGCATATTTTTTTCGATAGTTCTATTAAATTTTCTATTTCGTGCTGATTATCATAAGCCATTAATAATTCGTTCATTCTTGATAAAGAAAAAATCATAATAAGTGTGTGAAAATTTTGGCTTGTCGTTTATCTCGTTTTTTTCTATCTCACTTTTGAAATGAACACAAATTCGCTTATTTGTCTTAAGAATATAGTGTCCTCATATTTTTGACTATTCAATCTATCTATTCTTGTATTTCCTCATTTGTCATTGTACTGGTTAATGTTGGATAACTTATTACCCTTAAAGTTTTATTTTTTCTTTCAAATCAACAATCATCTTATCTTCAACTCCCAAATATCGCTGGCTACCTAAATATCTATTTTTATTAAATTCATCATAATTAGCTTCATCAGCGTTCATAGAACTCAAATGCACATTTCCAGCAGAATGGATAAATTCCATTTTATCATTTCCTAACCAAATTCCTACGTGAGTAACACGTTGTTTTGTGTCAGCAGTTGCTTTTTTACCAAAAAACATTAAATCTCCTTTTTCTAAACCTTCAAACTTTAAGTCTTTATCTACCGTTTTACCTGCATTTATTTGTTGAGAAGCATCTCTAGGAATGATAAAACCATTCATTAAATACACCATTTTAGTAAAACCACTACAATCAATTCCTTTGCTAGAAGTTCCTCCCCATAAATAAGGGAAACCAGTCATGGTTTTGGCAGCAGTTTCTATATTCTCTTTTGAAGCAACCACACTTTCTAACCAAGAATTGTATATAACAGCTTCATTTTTTTTAAGAAATGCTATTCTATTATCAGGATATTTTACTTCATAAAAATCATTATCTTCAGAAACATATTGCAATAATGCACCTAAAGTAATATCAGAAACAATTTTAGAATTTTCAGATTTATCAGCATAAGTATATCCATAAGTTTCTGTAAAAATTACTTTTTTAGCATTGTTCCAAGTATTAAATTCACTTTTATTCATTAATTGAATTCCGCCTCTATCTACCCAAGAAATGTATTTATCCGGAGTCTGAATTCTATAGAAATCACCTTTTTTATCCAATACTTTTACAGACATTCCAAGTAAACCTTGCGTGCCTAATTCGGCAGAATGTTTTGCGTTAGAACGAATATTAATAACCGAATTTCTTGCGACTGCATATTGTTGTAAACCAACTACATCATCAGGTAAAATTCTCACATTGTTGGTAAATTTTACATTTCTGTTTTTTAAACTATCTAATAAAATAGAAAAAGCTTCTTTAGAAGTAGTTTCTCCTTCTAAAATAAGTTGGTTGTCTACTTGCTCAAAATTTATATCAAACAATTCTACACGTTTGTCAGGAGCATAGGTTGTTTTTAACGTTGCGTAAATGTTTGTTAATTCGTCTGTAGAGTTGTTCTCCTTTTTACAAGATAAAGAAATAAGAAGTACAATTAAAAATAAGTGCTTTAAAGGTTTCATTCGTGTTGGTTTTGTGTAAAAATACAAAAAATGAGTATTAATTTGGAAGCTTTATAGTTCAATATTATTGAAACTTATTTAGGATTGTTTTATATTTGGAATAAATCAACTTTTATTAGATGCAGTATCAAAATTCGTTAGCGTTTGCCAAACAGCAAGATAAAGAAGATTCACTTTCTTATTTGCGAAATCAATTTCATATTCCGAAAGATAAAAACGGAAACGATTGGTTGTATTTTACAGGGAATTCTTTAGGCTTACAGCCAAAATCTACCAAAGAATACATCAATCAAGAATTAGAAGATTGGGCAAATCTAGGTGTAGAAGGTCATTTTGAAGCAAAAAATCCGTGGTTAAATTACCATGAATTGTTAACCGATAAAATGGCGAAAATTGTTGGGGCAAAACCAATTGAGGTTGTGGTAATGAATACACTAACAACTAATTTGCATTTGTTAATGGTTTCGTTTTACAGACCTACAAAAACCAAGTATAAAATTGTCATAGAAAGTGATGCTTTTCCTTCGGATAGATACGCAGTGCAATCTCAATTAGAGTTTCATGGATTTTCTAAAGAAGATGTAATTGAGTGGAAACCAAGAAAAGGAGAGGAATTATTAAATATTGATGATTTAGAAACGATTGTTGAAGAACAAGGTGATGAAATTGCTTTGTTATTAATTGGTGGTGTAAATTATTATACTGGTCAGTTTTTAGACTTAAAGCGAATCGCAGAAATAGGACACTCAAAAGATTGTGTTGTCGGAATCGATTTGGCACATGGAGCAGGAAACATTCAGCCAGATTTACATGAATCAGGAGTCGATTTTGCAGCTTGGTGTACCTATAAATACTTAAATTCAGGACCGGGAAGTTTAGCAGGCTTATTTGTTCATGAAAAACACGCAAAAAATAAAGACTTACCTCGTTTTTCTGGTTGGTGGAATCATAATAAAACTACGCGTTTTAATATGAGAATGCCTTTTGATGTGATGGAAGGAGCAGAAGGTTGGCAGTTATCCAATCCGCCAATATTATCTATGGCAGCAATTTTGGCTTCATTAGATATTTTTGAAGAAGTTGGTATGGATGCTTTGCGTCAGAAATCAGAAAAATTAACTGGTTATTTCGAGTTTTTAATCAATGAAATTGGTTCTGATGATATTAAAATTATTACACCTTCAAATCCAAAAGAACGTGGTTGTCAATTATCCATTCAAGTTAAAAATGCCGATAAAAGTTTGCATACAAAACTAACAGAAAAACATATTATCACAGATTGGAGAGAGCCCGATGTTATCCGTTGCGCGCCAACACCAATGTATAACACTTTTGAAGATGTGTACAGAATGGTTTCAATTTTAAAAGGATTGTTATAAAATGAGTGCTTTTAATAAATTGATTAAAGGAGAAGATATTTTAGTGAAATTAAAAACTAAAAGTGATATTGGTTTTTGGCAATATCAAGTATTTGGAATTCTAAGTTTGTTTATGGAAAAAGGAAGCGACTATTTTATAATAACCGATAAAAGAATTTTAATCTGTATTAGAGAAGATATAAAAGTTAATTTTATTTATAAAGACTTCTCTAAAATAAAATTTAACACAAAAAATGACTTATTAAATTTTATAAATGAAGATAATGAAATACAAAAAATATCATTATCTAATCTTAAATTGGAATATGATGATTACCAATTTTTAAAAAATAAGTTACATTAGTTTGAAGAATAAATGATGAATAAAACAGATAAAATATTAATAATTGGCGCAGGTTTATGTGGTTCTCTTTTAGCTTTAAGATTAGCACAAAGAGGTTATAAAATTGAATTATACGAAAGCAGGCCAGATTTAAGAACTACAGATATTTCTGCAGGTAGATCTATCAATTTAGCATTGTCAGATAGAGGTTTTAAGGCATTACGTTTATGCGGAGTAGAAGAACAAGCAAGAGAATTTTGCATACCAATGTATGGACGATTAATGCACGACAGAGCTGGGAATACTTTTGCTTCTAATTACTCTGGTAGAGAAAATGAGTATATCAACTCCATTTCTCGTGGCGATTTAAATGCATTGTTATTAAACGAAGCAGAAAAGCATATAAACGTTAACATTCATTTTAATAAAAAATGTAAAAATGTTGATATAGAAAATAATACAGCACATTTTAAAGATTACAAAACCAAGCAAGAATTATCTATAAAAGCAGATGTAATTTTCGGAACAGATGGTGCAGGTTCTTCACTAAGAAAAAGCTATTATTTAGAACGTAAATTTCTGTTTAGCTACTCTCAGAATTATCTAAATCACGGTTATAAAGAATTAGAAATCCCTGCGGATAAAAATGGAAAGCATCAAATAAGTAACCAGCATTTACACATTTGGCCTCGTGGTGATTTTATGTTAATTGCCTTACCAAATTTAGACGGAAGTTTTACGGTTACACTTTTCTTAAGTTATAATGAAGGCGAATTTAATTTCGAAAACTTAATATCAGAAGAAAAAATAACACAGTTTTTTGAGCAAGAGTTTCCAGATGCTTTAGCAATCATTCCTAATATAAAAGACGAATTTATAAACAACCCAACAGGTGCTTTAGGAACCGTAAAATGTTCGCCATGGTCTTATAAAAATAAAACGGTTTTATTAGGCGATTCTGCGCATGCAATTGTACCGTTTTACGGACAAGGTATGAATGCTTCGTTTGAAGATGTTACTGTTTTCGATGAAATTTTGAATCAAGGTTTAGATTCTTGGAAAACTGTTTTTAAGACTTATGAAAAAGCAAGAAAACAAGACACAGATGCTATTGCAGATTTAGCGATTGATAACTTTCATGAAATGAGAGATCATGTGGCAAATGCTATTTTTAAGGAGAAAAGAAAGATAGAAATGGATTTAGAAAAGACGTTTCCAACAGAGTATTTCTCCAAGTATTCCTTAGTCACTTTTAATGCAAATATAGGGTACAATGAAGCCATGAAAAAAGGTAGAGCGCAAGACAAAGCTTTATTGAATTTAATTGCAGGAGATGAAGTTCACACGCATTTAAACATGACAAAAGACGAGTTAAAAGTTATTTTAGAGAAAGTAAAAACAGAAACAAATAACATTTTAGAAGAAGATAAAATTGCAGGGATGTAGTTTTTTTAGAAGCTATTTCCTGCTTTACGCACTCGCTTTTTTTATTCAAAAAAGAATAAAAAAGAGCTCAAACAAATGCTGCAATCAGGGCTAAACCAATTCATAAGAGCTATTAATTGTAGGTAATAAATAGACCATTTATAAAGTAAATGAAAAAATATATAGTTTTATTAAGAGGAATAAATGTATCAGGAAAAAATATTCTTCCATCGGCAGAACTGCGTGATTTATTAAACGATTTAGGTTTTAAAAACGTACAAACATACATTCAGAGTGGAAATATTATTTTAGAATCAGACGAAGGTAAATCTGTAATTTGTAAGAAAATTAATGAAGGAATTCAAACTAAATTTGGTTACGATGTTCCTGTAATTGCAAGAACAATTCCTCAATTTAAAAAAGCATTTGCTAATTACCCTTTTCCAACAGACAACACCAAAATAGTTGCCTTTGTTTTCTTAAACAAAAAAGTATATGAAACAAAAATAGACGTTAAAGGTATTGATAACGATCAATATTTAATCGATAATGATATGGTATTTATTCATTGCGAAACTGGCTTTGCTAAAACAAAACTTTCTAATAAATTATTTGAAAGAAAGTTGAATGTAAGTGCGACAACTAGAAATTATAATACCACATTAAAGTTATTAGAGTTGGTAGAAAGTAATTAAAATCGGTATGAAATATACAATTATTGGAGCAGGGATTGGGGGACTGGCGACAGCTTTGGCTTTTGAACAAAAAGGAATTGAATACCAAGTTTTTGAAAAAGCACCTGTTTTAAATGAAGTTGGTGCCGGAATTTGGTTAGCGCCAAATGCATTACAGGTTTTAGAAAGTTTAGGTACTTTAGAAGACGTAATTGCCAACGGAAATTTTATTGATAGAATTACCATTGGTAAACAAGATTTATCTCCAATTTCAGATAGTAATCAAGATTTTATAAAGGATGTTTTTGGCTGCACAACCGTTGCAATTCATAGAGCAGCGCTTCAAAAATTACTGTTTGATAAAATTCCTAAAGAGAAAATATTTTTAAACAAAGGATTTGAATCTTTTAAAGAAGTAGCAGCTAATAAAATTGAAATTACTTTTAATGATGCATCTAAAACAATAACCGATTTTTTAATAGCTGCAGATGGCATCAACTCTAAAGTTAGGCAACAATTATTTCCGGAAAGCAAGAAAAGATATTCTGGTCAGACTTGTTGGAGAGGTATTACAAATAGGGTTTTAGATGACGATTTATTGCATAGAGGGTTTGAACTTTGGGGCAATAAAATTAGATTTGGAATTTCTAAAGTCTCAAAAGATAAAACCTACTGGTTTGCAGTTGTTTTAGCAACAGAAAATGAGCAAGTTGAGGTTAGTTTGGTAAAAGAGAAGTTGTTGAAAATGTTTTCTGATTTTGTTCCTTTAATAACTGATTTAATTGCTGCAACAGATATTCATCAAATTATAAAAAGTGACATTCACGATTTAAAACCGCTTAAAAAGTGGCATAAAAATAATATTTGTTTAATTGGAGATGCAGGGCATGCCACCACGCCAAATATGGGACAAGGAGGCGCACAAGCAATTGAAGACGCGTTTTATTTAAGTAATTTAATAGCAGATAATAAAGGCAAAAATGTTTTTGAGTTGTTTCAACAAAAAAGACAAAAGAAAGTAGATTTGGTGGTAAATCAATCTTGGATTACCGGTAAAATGGCACATTGGAAATACGGAAGAGGTTTTCGAGATTTTATCTTAAAAAGTGTTCCTAAATCTATTATAAATAAGAAAATGATAGCGTTATATCAGCTAGAAAAATAAGTTATGAATACAGAAATAAAAGAAAAAATAATAGCAGTTTGTGAGGATAAAATAGCTAAAAAAGGAACCAATGTTGGTTTGTCTTTTTATGCATTTTTCAAGAATAAAAATGATAATCCGGTTTTGTTAATGGAAGTTGCAAAATGGTGGATAGAAACGCACAAATTAGATCATTTTGAAAAAGCTATTAAGATTAAACAGATGGTTTTAGATAGTAAATAGGAGATTGGAGACAAGAACAAAGAGGCAAATTGCATAGATAATAAATAGATACCATAAAATGATATAGTTCTCGATTGGGCTCGATCAGACATAACAATAAAATATGAATTTAGGATTACAAAACAAAAAGGCTTTAGTTTGTGGAAGTACGCAAGGAATAGGAAAAGCAACTGCAATTTTATTAGCGGAAGAAGGCGTAAATGTGACGTTAATTGCTAGAAATGAAGAAAAGTTAAAAGCGGTTTTAGCCGAATTACCAAATAAGAATCAAAAGCATAATTATTTGGTGGCAGATTTTTCTAACCCAGAAGAGTTGCAACAAGTTTTAGAAACTACAGATTTAAAGTTTCATATTTTAGTAAATAATACAGGCGGTCCAAAAAGTGGAGATTTAATTTCTGCAACTTCATCAGATTTAATTAATGCGTTTCAAATGCATGTTATTTGCAATCAGATTTTGGTACAAACTTTAGTTCCGTTTATGAAAACAGAAAAATTTGGTAGAATTATTAATGTGATTTCTACGTCTGTAAAAGAGCCTATTCCTGGTTTAGGAGTTTCTAATACGATTAGAAATGCGGTTGGTAATTGGGCAAAAACATTGTCTACAGAGTTGGCGGCGTTCCAAATTACAGTAAATAATGTATTGCCTGGTTTTACCGACACTGCTCGTTTAGATGAGATTATTAAACTAAAAGCTAAAAAAGAAAATACAACTGAAGCTGAAATGGTTGCGATTATGAAGAATTACGTGCCAGCAAAACGCTTTGCAAAATCCGAAGAAACTGCTGCAGCTGTTGTTTTTTTAGCAAGTGAACAAGCAAGTTATATTAATGGAATTAACCTTCCTGTTGATGGAGGTAGAACCAAGAGTTTATAAAATTAACGGATTTTGCGTTAGGGATTAAAACGGCATCCTTTTTGCTTTTTTGCAAAAAGATATAGTGAAAAGCCCGACCTTTAGGGAACGCCATAATAGTAATAAGAATTAAGAATAAAGATTTTAAAACGAAGACATTTTAGACTAACTTTATAAAGTATAGATTTTTGTTTTAAACATCTAAATACCTAAACAATATGAGCAATTTAGTACAGCCTTTAAATTTTAAAAAGTGGATTGATGAACATCGTCATTTATTAAAACCACCAGTTGGTAACAAGCAGGTTTGGGATAATGGCGAGTATATTGTAATGGTTGTTGGTGGGCCAAATAATAGAAAAGATTATCATTATAATGAAACTCCTGAGTTTTTCTATCAGGTAGAAGGAGACATGATTCTAAAGATCATTGATGATAAAGGCAAGCAAATTGACGTAGAAATTAATGAAGGTGATATTTATTTGTTGCCAGCAAAAGTGCCACATTCTCCGCAAAGAAAAGAAAATACGGTTGGTTTGGTTATAGAATATCCGCGTTCTGAAGGGATGTTAGATGCTCTAGAATGGTATTGTGAAAACTGTGGAAACCAGTTGTATAGAGAAGAATTTGCATTGGGAAATATTGAAACAGATATGCCCGTTATTTTTGATAGATATTATTCTGATAAACAAAAATGTACTTGTGATAATTGTGGTACAGTAATGGAAGCTCCGAAAAAAGTTAAATAAATCGTGTTCGTCATTACGAGGAAGAATGACGAAGTAATCTCTTATTAAAAGATTGCCACGGCTTGTGCCTCGCAATGACAAAAAATATGGAAAAAAGAAAACTACGCATAAACGGACATTCACATTTATTACCTTATCCAGAAGAAATTCCTGATTTTATGAAGGAAAAGGAGATTTTTTGGGTAGATGATGAGCGTAAACACATGTTACAAAAAGGGTGGAGAAGACCTGTAACGCATTCTAGTTTTTTCTTAGATGAAAAATTACTTTGGATGGAGAAAAACAAGCTAGATCATGCGGTTGTGTTGAATCTTTCTCAGTTATACGGGAATGGTTTGCGTTTAGAAGAAATGAAGAAAGCGTTGCGTTTTCAGAATGATTTTAATGCAAAAGTGCAGCGAGAACATCCGTCTAAATTTACCTGTGGCTTTGTAGTGCATCCTGGTTTTATTTATGGTGCTTTAGATGAAATAAAACGTTGTGTAGAAGAATTAGGCTTAAAAGTTTTGTGTTTACCAACACATTTTATGGACTCGATAGGGCAATGGCGTTGTGTTTTTGACGAAGAAAATGATGCTATTTTTGAATTAGCTGACAAGTATAAACTGGCTATTGAAATTCACCCGTATGATGGTGATAAAATGATAAAATTAGAAAATACCAATTGGCGTTTTCATTTAATTTGGATGTTGGCACAATGTGGTGATGCCTATCATTTTTATACCTTAAACGGAATGCAAGAGCGTTTTAAAAATATTAGAACGTGTTTTGCACATGGAGGTCAATTGGCACAAATGAATTTAGGAAGAAGAATTCAGGGTTTTGATGGTAGACCTGATTTGTTTGAAGGTAAAACGCATCCTAGAAAAGCCGTTGGTCATAAAAATATCTTTTTTGACACGTTAGTGCACGATACAGATTCTTTAAAATTAATGTTTAAAAGACAAGGCACAAGTCAGGTTTTAATGGGCTTAGACGATCCGTATCCGTTAGGAGAAATGGAAAGTGATGCACAGTCTTCTTATCCTGGTAAAATATTAGATTTAGCAATACGTGAGAATATTATTACTGAAACAGAAAAAGGACAAATTTGGGAAGATAATGTGTTGCAGTGGTTGTTTGGTGATGATGAGGTTGCTAAGCAAGAGTTGATAAAAAAGATACTCTCTTAATAAGTTGACAGTTTACAGTTGCAGTATTCTGTTAATAATTAACTGAAAACTGCAACTGAAAACTGAATACTATTTCTCACACTGTTTTAAAAGGTTTTCAGCTCTTTCTAGCATAAACTTTGGGTAGAATTCAATATCAATTTTTTCTTTTTTACCTAGCTCAATGGCACGTTTAATTTCTGCACAATATGGTTTTGTAGATTTTCCGAAGAAACGAGCAGACCCCATATTCCATTCTGCATTTCCTAAAATAACTCTAGGGTTGTTGGGTGCAATTTGTAATGCTTTTGCATATAGTTGACTGGTTTCTCCTGATAAAGTCATCCCGTACTTTTGTCCATCAAAAGCAATATAACCGAGGTTTAATAGTGCTTGGGTAATTATAATTTCTGGATTATTTTCTGAATTTGATTTGGCGACATCTAAAAATTCTTGAGCCTTTGTTAATTTCGATTTTAAAACAGTTTCATCTGTTAAACCGAAGCTACTTAAAATCTCTACCGTTGCGGTATAATAAGCTGGCATCCATTTTTTGGGTTCAGCCTTAGAGATTCTTTCAAATAATTGAGAAGCTTCCGTCATGTTTCCTTTTTGCCAGAGTCCGAATGCTTTTTGCATTCCTTTTTGATATTTTGTTTGCGCAGAAATTCCTGTCGCAATGAAAATTGCGATCATTAAAATAGATTTTTTCATCTTAAAAAGTTTTAGGTAGTTGGGTTATATTTTAATTTCAATTGTTTTGTTTGCTGTTAATTGAAATTTAGCATCATCGTATTTTGGAGGTCCCATAAAGCCTCTTGCGTTGTTTGAGCAACCATAGTCTTCTTTAGGAATTTTAAACATGTTCGTGTCCATTTTTTTGTTATCATTTTCATCATGAACAAATGAAACGGCATATTCACCTTTTGGTAAATTTTTAAAAATGACTATAGATTTTTTATCTTTAATATTTGCGGTATCTGCTTTATATTGCTTTTTTAAGAAATGGTCTTTCTTGTTGTAAAGACCAACTAATAACATTCCTTTATCAGAATTTAAACCAGCAATGTTAATGGTTAAATCTGCGGTTTCTTCTTGGGCATTAGTAGATAAGATTCCACTAAAAACGATGGCTAGTATTAAAAGTAATTTTTTCATAATTGTTTTTCTTTTTTATTGATATTTCAAATATCTGATGTTTCTACGTAAAATACACAAGAATAATACCGAATTGTTGTTTTTTAATTCTGAGTTGTGGTTTAAGCTTTATTTCAAAGAAGAGAAGTATAAACGATGGGAAATCTTTTTTTATGAAGGGATTCCTTAATAGCCCAAAAAGCTCATTTCGGAATGACAAATTACTACAAATTATCTAACTGATTTGTCTTTTTATTATCACTAATTGTCCAGAAGAAACCTACAAAAAAGAAACTATCAGCATTTGGTATAATGGCTTGTCGCTCAAAATTTCCATTCGGTTCTGCGCTGTTTTTATAGTTGTAACCAAATACATTCTGAGTTCCTAAAACATTGTTTACAGAGAAATATAAAATCTTTTGTTGATCTATTAAATAGGCCCAATTTACACTTAAAGAGTTATAGTTTTTAGTCTGATTATTTAAAAAACCAGTTTCATTTGGGTTGGTGTAATTTCTGCCAGAAGCAAAACTGTAACTAAATCCAACTTGACTTTTCCAATCTGCTATCCAATGTTTAGCCACCACAGATAAATTGTGCTTTGATGCAAAATTAGGAGTTGCAGCAGTTGGATAATTTTTATAATCTCTTTTGGTGTCTAGATAGGAGTAAGAAACCCAATAATCAGTATTTTTTATTTTACCATCTTGTCTCCAGAAAATATCAAATCCTTTTGCGTAACCATTTCCGTTATTGTCAAATTTACTTGTAAATATTGGTCGGTTATCGTCATATTTTACCAAGTCTTTATATTCTTTTAAATAGGCTTCGATTCTAAAAATTTGACCTTGTTTTGTATGTTGATAATTGGCAATTAAATGCGAGGTGTTTTCGGCTTTAAAATCTTGACTAAATTTTAAATATTCATTTTTAGGATTCTGATAAAACTGACCATAAGCCAAGGAAAATTGTGCATTTTTATTCACTTTATAAGCAATAGAGGTTCTAGGAGAAATTGTAGATTCATTTAATAACTCAGAATGTTCTGCACGGACTCCTATTTTTGTTGCTAAATTTTTAGAGAAGAAAATATCTGTTTCTACAAACGAAGCAAAGATGTTATTTTGAAACCCATATTCTATTTCATTGCTATTATTAGCAGTGTAACCTTCGTTAAAATTGGTCATAAAATATTCTGATCCAAAACTTACTTTAAATCGATTAGAAAACTGTTTTTTTAACTTCACTTTTAAGTGCATGGAGTTTTCATTGTCAGTTACTAAATCGTCAATAATTTTAAGGTTAGAATGATCGTTGGTGAAACTAAACCCCGTTTCTATTCTCCAATTATCTCCAAATTTATTCTTGTAAGAAGTATTAAAGTAAAGATTTCTATTTTTTAGCCCGAAACGAAATCCATCCACAAAATTAATATCATCTTGTATGACATCGAAATCTGTATAACTAAATGCGCCGTATAATTTTAATAAAGATTCATTCTTAAATTTATGTCTATACACCATCTCTCCACTTAAGGATTGTACTGGTTTTTTCCATGGATTTCTATCAGGAAAAGCTTCTTGATAGGGTGCTAAATTGATGTAAGAAGTATTTACACTAAATGAATTGTTTCCCCAAATTTGTGTATTACCAACACCCAAGCCTAAAGTCATAAAAGACAAATCTGTTTTTTCTTCTGTAGGTTCATCAATGGTATTTAATTGTAAAACGCTCGATAATGCTTGTCCGTATTCTGCAGAATATCCACCGGTAGAAAAAGAAATTCCTTTAAATAAGAAAGGAGAAAAGCGTCCACGAGTAGGAATGTTTCTTGCGGATGGAGTGTAAGGTGTAAAAACACGAATTCCATCAACAAAAATCTGAGTTTCTTCTGCTTCTCCACCACGCACAAATAACCGTCCATCTTCATCTACTGTAGAAGTTCCGGGAAGTGTCTGTAAAGCGCCCATAACATCGCCTAAAGCACTTGCTGTAGTTACAATGTCTAGTGGTTTTAGAACGGTAACTTTTGCTTTTTCTCCTGCTTCAAACGTTCCAGCGTTTATAACAACAGCGTCTAAAGAATTTACATCATCTCTTAATTTAATTTTTAAATTTTTGAGAGATGAAACATCCGCTGTTTTTATAAAGGGTTCAAAAGAAATAAAAGAAATGATTAAAGTTTGTGTTCCTTTTTCATCGGTTTTGAAAAAGAATTCTCCTAGTTCATTCGTTGAGGTTCCATCATACGTTCCGTCTAAATAAACATTTGCTCCATTGATAGGTTTGCTTTTAGAATCTGTTACTTTTCCGGAAATGGTGGTTTGTGCAGTTAATGAGAATTGGCAGCTTAATAATATTAAAAGTAGAATATGTTTCATCTTGTTTGGTTTGGTGCTACAAAGATGTGGTGTTATTTATGTTAAAAATAAAAACAAATACTGAGTTGTAATTTTTGAATGATGAGTTGTAAAACTTTTATAAAATAAGTATAACTGCTTTTAATTTTCTTAATAAACGCTTTTTAAATGTGATGAATATCTTTTTTCCTAAATTTAGGAAAGCCTTTTAAGGTCTTATTAGTTATGCCGTTTTAGTTTGTTGAAAATGAGTGACCCATCTTAGGTAGGCTTTGTTATGAAAGGATTAGTGCCCATCTTTTCTTTATGTTTACTTAATACTATAGCTTCAATTTCACGTACCCGTTAATATTTAATTAATGTTTTTAACAGTAAGGTTACTCAAGATTAAGGGAACCGTAATGCTTAGTTAATATTTGAGAAGGCTTCAAAAGATATTTTTGTGATCAATTAATTAACCTTTATAAATTAAATGATGAACAAGTACTTTAAATTATTTTTATTCCTTTTTGTTGTAACTTCTGTAAGTACAGTTTTTACGAGTTGTAATCCTGAAGACGGTGTGGATGGTATTGACGGTGTTGATGGCGTTAATGGATCGGACGGTGAAGATGGTGAGGATTTTACACCTTCTCCAGAAATGTTTTCTAACAAATCTTCTTTAGCTCCTTTAGTAACAATAAATTCAGACTTTAGTTCAGTGGAAGCTTTTTCTTTAATAAGTTCTACCGATGTACTTTCTAACGGTTTTCGTTTAGTTGGTGCACAAGACGGTGCAGGGTTTTTAAAAGATGGAGATGAGTATATCTATGTTGTAAATGCAGAAGACGATTACGCAGTTTCTAGAATTCGTTTTGACAAAGACTTGAATCCTATAGAAGGAGATTGGTTATTAAATAGTGGTGTTGCAGATTATGCAAGACAATGTTCTGGAACTATGTGGGAAGCAGCTATACATGGTGGTGATAAAGATATCTTTTTATCGGCTTCAGAGAGTTATGCTTATGACGTAAAGGGTATAGACCCTTGGATTGAAACTCCTACACCTACAGCAGATTTTGGTTTAGATGCATTAGGAGAATTCTCTTGGGAAAATGCAGTGCCTTTGCCACAAGGAGCATATGCTGGTAAAACAGTAATTGTTGGTGGTGATGATGATTCTAGTGGTTCTGAAGGACAAGTTATTATGTATGTTTCTGAAAATGGTGATGCCGATTTAGAAAACGGAAAAGTATATGTTTTAAGATTTAAACAAGTATCTGATGGTGCTGGAGGAACAATGGATGTTGCTGCGAATACTGTTTACAACGAAGGAAGTTTAGATTTTTCTAAATCGTATGATGTAGAATTTGTTGAAATTGTTGATGGTGCTAGTTTAACTAAAAACGAAATGGAAACAGCTTGTACAAATGTGTTTGCTTCTCAGTTTATGAGAGTAGAAGATGTAGATTATAGAAAAGGTAGCGATGCTAACGCAAGAGACGTATTTTTTGCCGTAACAGGAAGAGGTCCAGGAAGAGGAACTTATAATGATTGGGGTACCGTTTATAAAATTGAATTAGATGCAACCAACCCATTAGAAGGTAAATTAACACAAATTATTAGTGGTAATACAGATACTAATAATAAAGACGGTAATGTATCAGAATTACAAAGTCCAGATAATATTTGTGTAACAGAGAACTTTATTTATACGCAAGAAGATCCAAACTCTTTTGCAAGAAATCATGCTGCTCAAATTTATCAAAGTGATTTAAGTGGAAACAATACAAAAGTTGTTTTAGCATTAAAAATTGAAAATAATTTAGCCCCATCTGGTTCATCTGGTTTTTCTGGGGAGTTTGGTGCATTAACAGATATATCTGATAAAGTTGGAGTTCCAGATACTTTTATTTTAAACCTACAACCACATTATTGGCAAAGTGATGATTTCGTTTCAAGCAGTTTACCACATAACCAAGGTGGGCAAATTGTTTTATTAAAAGGATTGGAAAGATAATACACAAACTATATTTTTAATACTAAGAATCTTCATTTTTACAATGAAGATTCTTTCATTTTTTAGAACTTTCAATATGATTAAATATTTTAAATCGTTATTTTTTTTATTAATGGGTGTTCTTTTTATGTCTTGTAATCAAGATAAAAAAGAAATGATTCCTATCGTTAATTGGTCTTTTGCACAAGAGTACTATGCTCAAAATTTAGATGTTGCTTTGCTGTATATCGATAGTTTAGAGGTTTCAGGAATGCATGGAGAAAAATCAAAAAAGTATTTTGAATTATCTAGAGCTGCATTTAAAAAAGCAGAGCCTTATGCATCTTATTTAAACCCAGAAGTTGGCCACAGAGCTAACGGACCAGCCTTACCAATTTATAAGGAAGATACAGGTAAAATAATAAAACCAGTAGGTTACCAAAAAATAGAAGAAAGTATTTTTGATAATGAGACGTCAGAAGCCGATTTTACACAAGAATTGTATGTGCAAAAAGGCTTACTTTCTAATCTTAAAAAAGGGATTATAAAACGACCATTAAATCCGCAACGTTTTTTTATAGCAACACATCAACAACTTTTAAGGATTATAAGTTTAGCTATTTCAGGGTTCGATACACCCGTGAGTCATTTAGGAATTAAAGAAACAATTATTTCTTTAAAAAGTTTGCAAACTGTTTATGAGCAAACAATACAGAGTGTTGTAAAAGAAAAAAATAAGGAATTAGATGCTGCTTTTAACAGTAATATTGAAAGCGCTATTTCGTTTATTAAAAAAAATGAAGATTTTGATACTTTTGATCGTTTTACATTTACAAGAGATTACATGAACTCGATTACTACAAATTGGGTTGAAATAAGAAAAGTGAGTGCGCTTTGGAAGCCCATAAATACAACGCCTTTTAATTTTGATGCGCCTACCTTTTTTGAAGAAAATAGTTTTAGTTTAAATTATTTTACGCCAGCTATCAATCAAAATCCAACCAATAAACAAATAGCTTTAGGTAGAAAATTATTTTCAGACCCTAAACTTTCTAAAAATGGAAAGATGGCTTGTGTAACTTGTCATTTACAAGACAAAGGTTATGCAGATAATGTCGATTTTAATATTGATAATCAAGGGAATCCTTTAGAACGAAATACTCCAACACTTATAAATACCGCTTTTCAACAAAGTTTCTTTTTAGATGGAAGATCAAATACATTATTAGATCAAATTTCAGCTGTTTTTACAAACGATAAAGAGTTTAACTCTAATGTGCATAAATTTTCTAATGCAATTTTAAAAGATTCGACGTACACGCCTCTTTTTAAAGATGCTTTTGGCAAAGTGTCATCTAATAATACAGATGTTATAAAAGCAATTTCATCTTATGTTTCAACTTTAAATGGTTTCAATTCTAAATTTGATAAAAATATGAGAGGAGAAGAAAATAATTTTTCTAATGAAGAAAAACTTGGCTACAATTTATTTATGGGAAAAGCTTTATGTGCCACTTGCCATTTTATGCCATTAACAAATGGTACAGTGCCTCCTTTTTTTACAGAAACAGAGAAAGAAGTTATTGGAGTTCCGGAAACAGCAGAAAATAAAAAATTAGATGATGATTTAGGGTTTTATTGGAGCTTTAAAGAAGAACTGCACAAAGGAATGTTTAAAACACCCTCTATTAGAAATATTGAATTAACTGCTCCGTATATGCACAATGGTGTTTACAATACTTTAGAGCAGGTTGTTGAGTTTTATAACCTTGGCGGTGGCGGCGGATTAGGTTTTGATTTAGAGCATCAAACCTTACCTTTTGATGAATTGAATTTAACTGCAGAAGAACAAAACGCAATCGTTGCTTTTATGAAAACGTTGACGGAAACACTTGATGAAAACCATGAAGAGTCTAAATAGTAATTAAGTGTATTTTATTTCTTTATATCTTCTTTAGAATACTTTTTTTGATTAGTCAAAAGAACTTTCTAAAGAAGATTTTTTTGCAATAGCACTTGTATTAAATGCGCATGTTTTATTTCGAAATTTTATCAGTTTTTATCTTTTGAAGGTAGTAGAATAGAAGTCCGCTTGCAAAATAAAGAAGAATATCTACAATATCTGTGGTATATCTTGCTAAGTATTTAGGGAAAATAAACTCGAATAAAAGACTATATATAAAACAAACGTATAGAATTATAGGGAAACTCAACGTGTAACTTTTATCGTTTTTAGACCATTTTAAAATTTGTAAACTGATGTATAAAACAATCGGAATGATTAAGAAATCATTCACATAAAAACTAATAAATTTAGGTAAAGGAAAGGAAAGATATTGAAGAAGATAGATTGTACTTCCTGTTAATAAAGAAATCAAAAAATAGTAAAAGAGTATTTTTTTCATCTTAACCCGCAGCAACCATTGCAATAAACCAAGCCAAACCAGCACCAATAATACTAACAATTGTAAATGCAGAATACAAAATCCAACCGGTAATTTTATACAAAATATTAGGATGTTTTTTTAATCTTTCTGTTAAATTGGGGTTTTCTCTTTCATGAATAACCTTGTCAATTTCATTTTGTTTTACAACATTGGCTTTGAGTTCTCTTTTCTTTTGATGAGAAATTAGGGTGTTGCAGTTTGTGCAATATTCTTTATTGGTGTTAAAAACCCCACAGTTCGGACACTTTATGATTCTTTTTTCTGCCATTTATTTTCTAAAACTAAAGCTGTTTTTATTTTTATAAGGTCTAATAATTAAACGGGTTTCTCTATCGAAACGAATATAATTATATACCCAATTTAGAAAAACAATCGCTTTGTTTCTAAATCCGATTAAAGAAAACAAATGAACAAACATCCAAACAAACCAAGCAAAAACTCCTTGAAATTTCCAGTTTTTTAAATCTACAACGGCTTTATTACGTCCAATAGTTGCCATAGCTCCTTTGTCTTTATAAATAAATGCCTTCTGTTCTTTGTTGTACAATTTTGCCAATATATTTTTTGAAACTAACCGACCTTGTTGAATAGCAGGTTGTGCCATCATTGGGTGTCCGAAAGGAGTTTTTTCTGAAGACATACAAGCAACATCGCCAATTGCATATACATTTGGGTGCCCTAAAACTTGATTGTATTCATTTACTTTTATTCTAGCAGCTCTTTCAATAATACATTCAGAGTTTAGACCATCAATCATTTGTCCTTTTACGCCAGCAGCCCAAATAACGGTTTCCGCCTTAAAATGATCTTCTCCATTTGTGGTAACTATTTTTCCATTATAATCTAAAACACGTAAGTTTTTCCAAACATTTACACCTAGTTTTATTAGAAAATCTTCTGCTTTTTCAGAAGCCTTAGCACTCATTCCTTTTAACAAACAATCAGAACTTTGAATTAAGTTAATCTGCATTTGTCGAATGTCTAAATCAGGATAATCTTTAGGCAAGATTCCCTTTTTCATCTCTGCTAAAGCACCAGCTAATTCTACACCTGTTGGTCCACCACCAACAATTACAAAATTCATCAAAGCGTTTCTTTCTTTAATATTAGAGGTTAATAAAGCTTCTTCGAAGTTTTCTAAAATTAGACTTCTAATATTTAAAGACTGCGGAATGGACTTCATTTCCATCGTATGTTTTTGGATGTTTGTATTTCCAAAAAAGTTGGTTGTAGAGCCTGTAGCTATAATTAATTCATCATACTCTAAGTTTCCAATAGCAGTTTCAATAGTATTGTTTTCTGGATTTATTTTTTCTACTTCAGTCAATCTAAAATAGAAATTTTCCACATCGTTAAAACGTTTTCTTAAAGGAAAGGCAATAGAATCTGGCTCTAAACCACCTGTTGCAACCTGATATAATAAAGGTTGAAATGTGTGGTAATTGTGTTTGTCAATTAACACAACTTGCAGTTCTTGCTCTTCTAACCCTCTAGCTGCAGCTAAACCGGCAAAACCACCACCAATAATTACAACTCTTGGGAAACTAGTTTGTGGTATGTTCATATAGTATATTTTAACATCAAAAATACAATATGTTTACGTAAAAAAAGAGAACAGCCTAAGACTAATTCTTAAACTGTTCTGTTTTTATTAAACTGTGGTTGCTACTCTTTCTCTCATTAATTTTGCAGAAGCAACTAAATTTTCTAAAGCCAATTTTGTTTCTGGCCAATCTCTTGTTTTTAATCCGCAGTCTGGGTTTACCCAAATGTTTTCTTGAGGTAATAAATTTGTTGCTTTTATGAGTAAGCTTTCTATTTCATTTATGTTAGGTACTCGTGGTGAGTGAATGTCGTAAACTCCTGGTCCAATTTCATTAGGATATTTAAAATTGACAAAAACATCTAGCAGCTCCATTTCAGAACGAGAAGTTTCTATGGTAATTACATCGGCATCCATATCAGCAATATTTGCAATAATATCGTTAAACTCAGAATAACACATGTGTGTGTGAATTTGGGTTTCATCTTTAACAACACTTGCCGATATTTTAAACGCATTTACCGCCCATTTTAAATAGGCTGCCCAGTTATCCTTTCTTAAAGGCAAGCCTTCTCTTATTGCAGGTTCATCAATTTGAATAATTTTTATGCCTGCTTTTTCTAAATCGGCAACTTCGTCTCGTATGGCCAATGCGATTTGATTACACGTTTGTGTTCTTGGTTGATCATCTCTAACAAAAGACCATTGTAAAATTGTTACAGGCCCTGTAAGCATTCCTTTTACGTATTTTTGAGATAAACTCTGCGCATATTCTGTCCATTTTACAGTCATAGGGTTTTCTCTAGACACATCACCAAAAAGAATAGGAGGTTTTACACACCTTGTACCATAACTCTGCACCCAACCAAAACTAGAAAAAGCAAAACCAGCTAATCTTTCTCCGAAATATTCTACCATGTCATTACGCTCAAACTCACCATGAACTAAAACATCTAAGCCAATATTTTCTTGAAATTTGATAGCACTAGTTATTTCTTCTTCTAAAAAGGAGTTGTATTTTTCTTCGGATATTTGCTTTCTTTTATACTGTAACCTTAAAGATCTCACTTCTTTAGTTTGTGGAAAAGAACCAATAGTTGTGGTTGGAAAAAGAGGTAACTGTAATTCTTGTTGCTGTTTTTTCTGTCTTTCTGCAAAAACACTTTTCCTTAAACTATCTGCCTCTGTTAATGCATTTATACGTTGTTTAACTTTGTTGTTATGTATAAGTGTAGATTTTTCTTTGTTGATAAAAGCGAGTCTGTTGGCTTCGATTTCTTTAATGTCTGATGCTTGTAAATTATCTTGAGTTATTTTTTTAAGCAAAACAATTTCTTGTAACTTCTGTTTAGCAAAAGCCAACCATTGTGTTACTTCTTCTAGAATGGAACCATCTTTTTCGTTATCTAAATCATACGGACTGTGCAATAAAGAACATGAAGAAGAAATCCAAAGGTTATCACCTTTAATTGCCTTTGCTTTGTTGATGATTTCTATGGATGTATCAAAATTATTTTTCCAAATATTTCTTCCATCAACAATACCTAGAGAAAGTATTTGCTCTTTATTTTGATGCTTTAAAATAGTATCTAATTCATCTAAACCTCTAACTAAGTCTACATGTAGAACATCAACAGGTAAAGATAATGTTAGATTTAAATTATCGTTTAGATTTCCAAAATAGTTAGCTAAAATTAATGTAATCTTAGGAAATTTAGCTTTTAAAAGAGTGTAAGTTTTAAAATAAGCCTCTTGTTCTTTAAGTGTTAAATCTAAAGATAAGTAAGGTTCATCAAACTGAATATTCGTTACTCCTTCGTTTTGTAATTCTTCAATTAATTGAATATAAGTAGGTAATAAACGATCTAATAACTCTAATCTATGAAAGCCGTTTTCCTTTTCTTTTCCAACCAATAAATAAGTTAAAGGTCCAATTAATACAGGTTTTGTATTGATGCCTATTTGTAAAGCTTCGCGATATTCGCTAATAATTTTACAAGAATTCAATTCAAATTGTTGCTCTTTTTCAAACTCAGGAACCAAATAATGGTAATTAGTATCAAACCATTTAGTCATTTCCATTGCAACAATATCAAAACTATCTTTTTGAAAACCACGCGCCATTGCAAAGTATAAATCGACAAAAGATACCTTATTTTTTAATTCTCTAAATCTTTTAGGAATACAATTTAAGGTTAACGACATATCTAAAACTTGGTCGTATAAAGAAAAATCATTTGAAGGAATAAGGTCTATTCCTATTTCCTTTTGATTCAACCAGTTTTTCTTTTTAATGTCGCTGGCAACTTTTAATAGCGTTGTTTCATCTATATTTTCTTTCCAGTAACTCTCAATTGCTTTTTTTAGTTCTCTTTTTTCTCCAATTCTTGGATGCCCTAAAATAGTAGTTTTCATTGTTATAAGTTTTAATTACTGTACAAACCTATAACTTATAAATAAAAATAATGTATTTTGATTCATATTCAGAATATAAAACTATTTTTGAGTCAAAGACAGTGTAAAATACTTTTATGTACTGTAGTTAAACTTAAAAAAGAAAAATATTCTATGTATCAAGTTGATGAAATTGATTTACAACTACTTCGTTTATTGCAAAAAGACGCAGATATTACTACAAAAGAACTTGCTCAACGTGTAAATCTTACAAATACACCTGTTTTTGATCGCATAAAACGATTAAAAAAAGAAGGTTATATAAAAAAAACAACGGCTGTTTTATGTAGTGAGAAGTTAGATGTTTCTTTAATTGTATTCTGTAATGTGAAGTTAAAGGAACATACCAAAGAAATAGGAAATCAGTTTGTAAAAGATATTATGTTTCTTAAAGAGGTAACAGAATGCTATAATACTTCTGGCGATTTCGATTTTTTATTAAAAGTGATGGTAAAAGATATGAAACATTATCAATCTTTTGTATTACAAAGTTTGGGGTCTGTTAAAGGTATTGGAAGTGCTCATAGTACATTTGTGATGGGAGAAATTAAGAATAACCACGGAATTCCTTTATAATTCTCGTTTTATTTGTTGTAATGTTTTATCAATTTTTTATTTTAGATAAAATTGGGTTGAAATTCTCAATAAAAAGGTTGCTTCTTTTTTCTGTTCCGTTATAAGTTGTATGGTAAGGGTGGTTTAATATTAAACTATCATTAACTACAAATGTTTTCGGGTTTCCAATTAGCTTTAAACCTGTTTTTTTATAAAAATTTATAATATCAGTATTAAACCTATCATCATATTCAGACTCTGCAATAGGAGGGAATGTGATAAATAAATGAGCTCCTTTTTTTTCGATTTCTTTTTTTGCTTTTAAAATATTTTTTTTAAATTCTGTGCTTATTACATGATTGTAATTATATTTTTCATACCTACTTATTTGACTAGCATTCCAAGTTCTTTTTTCATTTTTGTGATGAATATAATCACCTCTTGAATTGTATTTTTTTAAATCGTTGTATAAGTTTGGTTTAAAAAAGGATTTTAATTTTCTGTAAGAAAGTAAAACATTCATTTTAGGAATATTGTAAATAAACTTTATTTTTTGTTTAAAATTTTGATATTTAAAAAAAGAAGAATTATTGTATACCGAAGCTAATTGTGCTGTTGAGATAGAGTTGTCTTGGTCATAATAATTATCAAATTCAGGTCCATAAACAACAATATCTCCTTTTTTTACTTTGTCTGATATATAATTTAAAATAAAGTTAGATTTATGCGATAAAGTAAAAGAGGTATTAAATACTTCTCTATTTAATTTTTTTGAAACTAACTCGGAGTCAAAAGAATTCCCCATGCTAGAACCAGCAATAACGTAAATAGGTTTTTCTATTGTGTTGTTAAAAAAGCTTGCTTTTTTTGTTTCCATTGGAGTAATCCAACTTCCAAGACTCAATAAAATATAAATTATAAGATTAATACTTATAATTATGCTAGATATTAGGAATATTTTGGTTCTAAATTTTTTCATTAAAATTGAAAATATATAAAATCTACTACTTTGTTAGAGACTGTGTAGAATAAGATTGATTGAACAATTATAAAATAGAAAGTATAACGTAAAACTTTATTTTTAATTTTTAAAGTCTCTGTTTTTCTAGAAAACCATTCTAATAATATAAATAGTAAAATTATAAAGTTAAACTTTTCTATTGAACTATTTGTTTGAACAGTATTATAGAAAATTCTAGTTATATAATCTATTGCTGTAGTAACTGTTTCTGCTCTAAAGAATATCCATGCAAATGTTACTAAAATAAATGTTGTTAGCATTTGTAAGAATTCTTTAATAGATGGTAAGTATTTTTCTTGAGCAACAATGCCTGTATTTTTTCTATTTTTATTGGTTAATAATAAAGGTAAAAAAAAGAGTGCATTTAGTCCTCCCCAAAATATAAAAGTCCAATTTGCTCCATGCCAGAAGCCACTAACTAGAAAAATAATAAATACGTTTCTAATTTGTTTAAATTTATTTCCTTTTGAACCTCCTAACGGGATATAAAGATAATCTCTAAACCAAGTAGAAAGAGAAATATGCCAACGCCTCCAAAACTCAGCAATATCTCTAGAGAAATAAGGGTAATTAAAGTTTCTCATTAAGTTAAAACCAAATAGTCTAGAGGTTCCAATAGCGATATCCGAATAACCTGAGAAATCCCCATAAATTTGAAAAGCGAAATAGATGGCGCCTAATATTAATGTTAAACTAGATTGATGTTGATAATCTCCAAAAATTTCATTAGCATACATTGCACAGTTGTCTGCTATTACTATTTTTTTGAATAGTCCCCACAAAATGAGTTTCATTCCAGAAGCTGCTAAATCATAATTAAATGATCTTTTTTGGTAGAACTGAGGTAGTAGATTGGTGGCTCTTTCTATTGGTCCTGCCACGAGTTGTGGGAAAAAAGATACAAAGCTAGCAAAAGCAATAAAATCTTTTGTTGGTTTTAATTTTTTACGATATACATCAATTGAATAACTTAATGTTTGAAAAGTGTAAAAAGAAATACCGACAGGTAATATAACTTGTAAAGAACTTTTATGCATTGTAACACCAAAGTTAGACCATGCATCTACCCAATTGTCAATAAAAAAGTTGAAGTATTTAAAAAAGCCCAGTAAACCTAAATTAAATGCTAAACTTAACCACAAGAGAAGCTTCCTTTTTTGTTGGTTATTTGTTTTGTCTAATCTTACACCAATACTATAATCAACTAAAGTACTTAGTAATATTAAAGATAAAAACCTCCAATCCCACCAGCCATAAAAAATATAGCTAGCTACTAATATTAATAAATTTTGTACTTTTAATTTTTTTAAGACAAACCAATATAGTGTAAAAACAGTAGGTAAAAAGAGTAAAAACTCTAATGAATTAAATAGCATAAGATAGCAGACCTTTATTGCAAAAGTACATTTTTATTATTTTTGTTCTCTTTTTATTTGTTGTAAAGTTTTATTGGTGTTGATGAATTCTGTAATTACTTTATAACGAGTAATGTCTATATCATCTTCAAAATAGCTTGCCCATTTTGTTTCTTTAAATAAAATGGAAATCTGTTTTATTTTTTGTTGCGCTTCTGTTAACGTAAAAAGGGGATTATTTGTTTCATTTTCTTTTTTAGGTTGAATTATCGCTGCTTTCTTATCAAAATCTACATCAATAAAAAATATTTTTTCAGTTGAATTGATAGAGTAGAAGTCTGCCCATTTTGCAAAACCAATTACTATTTGTTGGTTTTTATAATCTTCATTTGCAATTAATTTCCACCTGCAATTGGCAACACGTCCCCAATGATTCGATTTTCTATACACACCTTCTTTGGTATAAAAATACATGCTTTCAGATTTACTTTTATAATTGGTGTCTTCAGGGAATTCAAAGTTTTCTATTTGTTTGAATTCACAAAAAGTATGTTTAAAGAAGTTAGTTTTGTTGTATTGCTTCAAAAGTTTTTTATGATTTAGATCCTTCAGGTTTTTAAAACCTGAAGGATCTCTTTGTTGTTGCAAATTTAACAAAGGAATTTGAATTATCATAGCGATTAAGTAGCCTCACTTGTATATTTTAAAACAAAAAAACGCAATCAAATTAATGATTGCGTTTTAGTATTGTAAGAAAATATGTTTTTCTTTTAGAAGATCCCTCTTTTCATCGGGGTAAGTTCAATAGTGAATTTTGATTTATCAAAATTTTATTTCACTTATTTAACTTCTTCGAAATCTACATCTTCAACATTGTCTCCTTGAGCATCTGCTTCTGGTTGACCTTGTTGTTCAGATCCAGGATTTGCTCCTTCAGCACCACCTTGTGCAGCATACATCTCTTCAGATGCAACTTTCCAAGCTTCATTGATAGTTGCCAATGCAGTATCAATTGATGCTAAATCTTTAGATTCATGTGCAGCTTTTAATTCAACTAAAGCAGCTTCGATTGGTGCTTTTTTATCCGCAGATAATTTATCACCAAATTCTTTTAATTGCTTTTCTGTTTGAAAAATCATAGAATCTGCTTCGTTGATTTTTTCTGCAGTTTCTTTTGCAGCTTTATCAGCATCCGCATTTGCTTCTGCTTCTTCTCTCATTTTCTTGATATCATCTTCAGATAATCCAGAAGACGCTTCAATTCTAATCTCGTGAGATTTGTTTGTTCCTTTGTCTAAAGCAGAAACTTTAATAATACCATTGGCATCAATATCAAAAGTTACTTCTACTTGAGGTACACCTCTCTGTGCTGGTGGTAAACCATCTAAATGGAAACGACCAATTGTGTTGTTATCTGCAGCCATCGCTCTTTCACCTTGTAAAACGTGAATTTCTACTGATGGTTGATTGTCTACAGCTGTAGAGAATACTTGAGATTTTTTTGTAGGAATAGTAGTGTTTGCATCAATTAATTTTGTGAAAACATTCCCCATAGTTTCAATACCTAAAGATAAAGGTGTAACGTCTAATAACAATACATCTTTTACATCTCCAGATAAAACTCCACCTTGAATTGCAGCTCCTAAAGCAACAACTTCATCAGGGTTTACTCCTTTACTTGGTGTTTTTCCGAAGAATTTCTCAACAGCTTCTTGTACCGCAGGTATTCTTGTAGATCCACCAACCAATACGATTTCATCGATATCAGAGATTGTTAAATCTGCATTTCTTAAAGCAGTCTGACAAGGCTCGATAGTTCTTTTTACTAAATCGTCAATTAATTGCTCAAATTTAGATCTAGATAAAGTTCTTACTAAGTGTTTTGGTCCGCTAGCAGTAGCAGTAACATATGGTAAGTTAATTTCAGTAGAAGCAGAAGAAGATAATTCAATCTTCGCTTTTTCTGCAGCTTCTTTTAAACGTTGTAAAGACATTGGATCTTTACGTAAGTCTAAATCTTCATCCGCTTTAAACTCTTCTGCTAACCAGTTAATGATTTTTTCATCAACATCATCACCACCTAAATGTGTATCACCATCTGTAGCTAATACTTCAAAAACTCCGTCTCCTAATTCTAAGATAGAAACATCATGTGTTCCACCACCAAAATCAAAAACAACAATTTTCTTATCATCGTTAGATTTGTCTAAACCATACGCTAAAGCAGCAGCAGTTGGCTCGTTTATAATTCTTTTTACAGCTAAACCTGCAATTTCACCAGCTTCTTTTGTAGCTTGACGTTGTGCATCGTTAAAATATGCTGGTACTGTAATAACTGCTTCAGTAACCTCAGTTCCTAAATAGTCTTCAGCAGTTTTTTTCATTTTTTGTAACACCATTGCAGAAATTTCTTGTGGTGTATATAAACGACCATCAATATCTACTCTAGGTGTATCATTATCTCCTCTTACTACTTTATAAGGAACTCTTCCTGCTTCTTTAGAAGACTCAGAAAATTTGTTACCCATAAAACGTTTAATAGAATAAACAGTTTTTGTTGGGTTTGTTACAGCTTGTCTTTTAGCTGGGTCACCAATTTTACGTTCTCCTCCTTCTACAAAGGCAACGATAGATGGTGTAGTTCTTTTTCCTTCTGCGTTAGGGATTACAACTGGCTCATTTCCTTCCATTACAGAAACACAAGAGTTTGTTGTACCTAAATCAATTCCAATTATTTTACTCATAATATTTATTTTAATAAATTTTAATTCAATTTTACATTTTCTATTAGGCAAATGCTGTGCCAACCCCTTTTTGACTAGCAAATGTCAGTTATTTTAAAAAAATATTTTAAATTGATGTGACATTATGACATAAAGTGTATCTAATATATTGGATAGGAAGAATATTTGAATATAATTTTTAATTCCTTATATTTGGATAGTTCTATTTCAGACAAAGTAAATCTATAAGTTATAAATCTAAAATTCTAAAAAAAATCATGAGTAAATTTGACGAAAAAGTAGCACAGTATTCTAAGTTTATGGACGATAAAGGTCTAAAATATGATTCAGACTTATTAAAAGCTGTAACAAAAGGACTAGGGCCATCTATTTATAAAAAAGATGCCGAAACCGTATCTGGTTCAGATGCAAAAGAATTGTTAACTGTTAAAAATAATTTTTTAATTAAAAAGTTAGGTCTAGCGGATGGTCCAAAATTAGATGAAGCGATTAATAAAGTTGTGGAAACAATTGGTAAATCTGAAAGAAATAAATATAGAGCTGTCGTTTACTATATGTTAGCGGTAGAATTTGGTAAGGAATCGATATATAACTAATATAAAATATATTTTTGATAATAAAATCCAACTCATTGAGTTGGATTTTTTACATTTACCGCTATTCTTAATTAAACCTTACGAATGTCGCAATTTATTAGTGTTTTTGATATGCTCAAAATAGGTGTTGGTCCCTCAAGTTCTCATACACTTGGCCCTTGGCGAGCTGCCGAACAATGGATCCTTCAATTAAAAGAAAATAATAACTTTGATTTGGTTGATGCTATTCAGGTAGATTTATATGGGTCTTTGTCTTTAACAGGAAAAGGACACGCTACCGATTTGGCAATTCAGTTAGGTTTAAGCGGTGCAGATCCAGAATACTTACCTATAGAAAACATTGCTACTATTATTGATGATATTAAAGATAAAAAAGTACTTTCATTAAATGCAGAAAAGGAAGTGCCTTTCTATAAAGAATCAATTGTTTTTAATAGAGCCTTTTTACCTTTTCATGCAAACGGAATTACTTTTAGAGGTTTTTTTAATGGTGATGAAGTTTCTACACAAACGTATTTTTCTATTGGAGGAGGTTTTATTGTGCAAGAAAATGATCATTTAGAAGAAGAAATAGAAATCAATAAAAAGAACTTTCCTTATCCAATCAATAGAGCTTTACAGCTTGAAGAATATTGTGAAAAAGAAAATTTATTAATTTCTGATATTGTTCTTTTAAATGAGTTAGAATTAAATTCTGCAGAACATATAGATAAAGAATTGCACAGAATTTGGGATACGATGTTAGAATGTATGCATACAGGCTGTCATACAGAAGGAAGGCTTCCTGGAGGTTTAAATGTAAAAAGACGTGCTTTTGATACGCATAAAAAATTAATAAAAGATACCAGTTATACAAACCCTAAAGAATGGCTTACTGCCATTAGAAGTACAGAAGTAAAATTTAGAGAGATTTTAAAATGGGTAAGTTGTTTTGCCCTTTCTGTAAATGAAGTAAATGCCGCTTTGGGTAGAGTAGTTACAGCGCCAACAAACGGAAGTGCTGGCGTAATACCTGCTGTTTTAATGTATTATATGGTGATAGAAAATCACGAAGCAGATTTTAGTCACGTTAAAAAGTTCTTATTAACAGCTGGCGAAATAGGGAGTATTTTTAAGAAAAATGCTACAATCTCTGCAGCAATGGGAGGTTGTCAGGCAGAAATAGGAGTGTCTTCTGCAATGGCAGCAGCTGCTTTAACAGAATTATTAGGCGGTACAGCAGCACAATGTTTGTCGGCTGCAGAAATTGCTATGGAACATCATTTAGGTTTAACCTGCGATCCTATTGCAGGTTTGGTACAAGTGCCTTGTATAGAACGTAATTCTATGGGTGCTATAAAAGCAATTCATGCCGCAGAAATTGCCTTAGAAACAGATCCAAAAGAAGCTTTGGTACATTTAGACAGTGTAATAGATACAATGTGGGAAACCGCAAAAGACATGAACAAAAATTACAAAGAAACGTCGGAAGGTGGTTTGGCAGTTACGGTTAGAATTGTAGATTGTTAATCATTTTGTAGGCAGTTTACAGTCTGTTTGTAACTGTTTACTGAAGACTGTTAACTGCGTACTGAATACCCTAAACTATTTTTACCTTGTAAAAACCAAATCATTTCCAGAAGACAATTCTTCAGAGAAACGGTATTTATCAACATTAAAACCTTTTAAATCTTCTATAGTTTTAACGTTGTTATCTATAATATAGCGCACCATTAGACCACGAGCCTTTTTAGCGTAGGTCATCACAATTTTATATTCTCCGTTTTTAAAATCTTTAAAAACAGGTGTAATCATTGGTACTTTTAAAACCTTTTTAGGAATTACTTTAAAGTATTCTGTACTTGCTAAATTTACTAATAATTCACCATCTTCTAATTCGTCATTCAAAGCATTGGCAACAGTATCGTCCCAAAATTTATACAAATTATCTTTGGTACCTACTTTTAAACGAGTTCCCATTTCTAAACGGTAAGGCTGAATTAAATCTAAAGGTTTTAATAAGCCATACAAACCAGATAGAATCCTTAAGTTATTTTGTAATAATGGTATTTTCTCTTCTTCAATAGAATTCACATCAATTCCTTGAAAAACGGCACCTGTAAATGCATAAATAGCTTGTTTTGCATTTTCGGTTGTAAAAGGAGTTGACCAAGATTGATTTCTATCATAATTTAAAGCAGACAAATCATCAGAAATTTTCATCAATTCAGATAAGTTTTTCTTAGAAAGTGTTTTTAGTTTCTTATTTAACTTTTCAGATTGGTCTAAAAAACGAGGTTGCGTATGCAAACTTGTTGGTACTTTACTTTCGAAATCTAAAGATTTTGCTGGTGATATTATGATTTTCATTGTATGCTTTTTATTGTAGTGTAAAAATACAATGGATAAGATAAATCGCAAACTTTTTAATAATGTAATAACTGATACTTAAATAATAATTGTTTATATCTGTTTTTTAGTTAGTTTTAAGTCTTAAAATCGACCAAGATAACATGGGCAAATCTTTACTTTTTTTACCGGATATTTCAGGATTTACAGAATTTGTTCAAACCACAGAAGTGGAACACAGTCAGCATGTAATTTCAGAATTATTAGAAGTTTTAATAGCAGCAAATACAGAAGAGTTACAGTTAGCAGAAGTAGAGGGTGATGCTTTATTTTTTTATAAAGAAAATGATGTGCCGTCTTTAGAACGATTATTGGCTTTGTCAGAACATATATTTACCGCGTTTTATAGTCATTTAAAATTATTAGAAAAAAATAGAATCTGTCCTTGTAGTGCTTGTTCTTCTGCTCCTAAATTACAATTAAAAATTATTGCACATTGTGGCGAATTACAGTTTTTAACGGTTCAGAATAATAAAAAACCCTTTGGTAGTGAGGTTATTGAGGCGCATCGTTTAATGAAAAATTCTGTTGATAGCGATAATTATGTTTTGTTTAGTAAAGAGTTAGCAAATACTATTGGTTTGTCTGGCAATTATCAATCAAAATTATACAAATTTGAAGAAGGGACTGATATTTATGATGGTAAGCGATTAGATTATTTATTTTCTGTTATTGATAATAATAACTTAAAATTGAGATCATTTCTTACTGCTAATAAAGTTGTTTTTAACAAACCACCAAGTTTTATTCTAGAGAAGGAGTTTCCTGTTTCTGCTGCAGAATTGTTAGAAACTTTAACAAATTATGGGTACAGAAGTAAATGGAAGGAAGGTGTTGATGAAATTATATTTAATGTAAATGAAGTAACAAGATTAGGTTCTGAGCATGTGTGTGTGGTTAATGAAAAACATTTAGATTTTGTGGTAATCACTAAAGAAGTGAAACCAGGACAGTTGGTGTATGGAGAAATGACTAAGAGTCCAGTTCCTTTAGATGCATTATATCAATTTTATATTATAACATCATTAAGTGCTGATCGTTGTAAGTTGGTTCTAGAAACGTATTTAGAAGCAAAATCACCTTTAAAAAAGTTGGCTATTTTCTTAATAGTAAAAGCTGTGTTTAAGAAAAATGTAGCAAAAGGAATAGATACATTATTTGAATTACTAAGTTCTAAAAATGCAGTAAGTGAAACGATGTATGCAAAATAGATTTTGCGTATAATTGTTTGAATATAATTGAATTATAAAATAAAACAGCGATTTGTATCAAAATACAAATCGCTGTTTTATTTTATAAAATGGAAAGTAAAGCTATTTACTCTAAATCTACATCTTTAGAATTCTCAGAGTAGGTTCTCCATTTTTCTAGACATTCTGTAATATCTGTAGGTACTTCAGAATTAAAACGCATAAATTCTCCCGTTTTTGGGTGCGTAAACCCTAATGTTTTAGCATGTAGCGCTTGTCTAGGTAACACTTTAAAACAGTTATTTACAAATTGCTTGTATTTGGTAAATGTTGTTCCTTTTAAAATATCATCTCCACCATAACGCTCATCGTTAAAAAGTGTGTGTCCAATATGTTTAAAGTGTGCTCTAATTTGGTGCGTTCTTCCTGTTTCTAATTTACATTGCACTAATGTTACGTATGTTAAACGCTCTAAAACTTTATAATGTGTAACTGCATGTTTTCCAAAATCACCATCAGGAAAAACAGACATTTGTAAACGATTTTTTAAACTACGTCCTATATTTCCTTCAATAGTACCTTCATCTTCTTCTACATTTCCCCAAACTAAAGCATAATATAAACGCTCTGTAGTTCTGTCGAAAAACTGTTTAGATAAATGAGCTAAGGCAAATTCGGTTTTTGCAACCACTAATAAACCACTAGTGTCTTTATCAATTCTATGCACCAAACCTGGTCTTTCGTTAGAATTGGTTGGTAAGTTTTCTATATGATGAATTAAGCCATTCACCAAGGTACCAGAATAATTTCCGTGACCAGGATGTACTACCATACCTGCAGGTTTGTTCACTACAATTACTGTGTCATCTTCATAAACGATGTCTAAAGGAATGTCTTCTGCCACCAATAAATTTTCTGCTGGTGGATATGCTAAAACAACTCTAACTACATCGTTTGGTTTTACTTTATGATTCGATTTTACAATGGCATCATTCACCAAAATATTTCCTGCTTTTGCAGCTTGTTGAATTTTATTTCTGGTGGCGTTTTCTACAAAATTCATCAAAAATTTATCAACTCTTAAAGGTTCTTGCCCTTCACTAGCTGTAAATCTGTGATGTTCGTATAAATCGTCGTTTTCTATATCTTGAGGTTGATTTTCTTGCAAAATTTATTTTTTAAGTCGAAGTGGATATTCATCGAATATCAACCTTTAACAGTTTAATTTTTTATTTTTGAATACTAAATACTGAATACTAGTTTCCGTTTCCGTCACCTAAAACTAAGTCTACGATAGAGTTTAGAGGTAATTTATCTCCGTGATTTAGAATTTCTCCTTTGTAGCGTAATCCACGTACAACATCTTTACCAATATCTCTAACAGAAATTGGGTTTGTACCAATATTAAAACCAATAGAGCGTAAATGAGAAGTAGCTTGTCTTTTTGTTCTTCCGTTTAAATCTGGAACAGTAACATCTCTATATTTAGAAGGATTTAAGGTTAAGTAAATTTTACGTTTTTCTTTTACAAAATCTCCTGTTTCTGGAGATTGCTCAATTACAGATTTTTTTGGATAATCTGGATTATAACTCGCGCTATCTATAACAATAAAATCTAGATTTAATTCTTCTAACTTTAGTTTTACATTTTCTAAAGACATTTTATGCAAGTTAGGAACTTGAATTTTTTGATCGTGATTGGTAGAATAGCCTAACCAATATTTTAAAGCAAAAATAAAGACCAACAAACCTATACCTGCAATAATAACTTGTATAAAGAAGGACTTACTTTTAATAAATTGAAAAACACTCATTTTTTGATTTTTAGAACGCACAAAGATATAAAAACTAAACGTTGCTATTTCTATAATTATTTTGATAAATTTGTTTTATTATTTTAGAATTTATGAAACAGAATATTGCAATTGTAATGGGTGGTTATTCATCCGAAGTTAATATTTCGCTTACCAGCGGAAATGTAGTGTACAAGCACTTAAATAAAGAGAAATACAATCCGTATAGAGTCCATATTTTAAAAGATAAATGGGTTGCTTTAGATGATGATAATCAAGTATATCCTATAAATAGAAGCGATTTTTCTTTTTCATTGAATGGTACTTCTGTTATTTTCGATTGTGTTTTTAACGCAATACATGGCGCGCCCGGAGAAAACGGAACCTTGTTAGCGTATTTTAATTTGATCAATTTAAAACACACTTCTGCACCTTTTTATCAAATGGCATTAACATTTAATAAGCGAGATACTTTAAGTGTTGTGAAAGAATATGGCATTAAAACGGCCGTTTCTGTGTACTTAAATAAAGGAGATGTTGTAGATTTAGATGCTATAATTAACAAAGTAGGGTTGCCTTGTTTTGTAAAACCTAATAATGCGGGATCTAGTTACGGAATTTCTAAAGCGCACACAAAAGCAGAAATGTTACCTGCTCTAGAAAAAGCATATAAAGAAGATTCAGAGATTTTAATTGAATCTTTTTTAGACGGACCAGAAGTTTCTGTTGGTGTAATTCATTATAAAGGAAAAACTACAGTATTACCAATTACAGAGATTGTTACAGAAAATGATTTCTTTGATTATGAGGCTAAATACGAAGGGAAATCTCAAGAGATTACTCCTGCTAGAATTTCTGATGAAGAAAAAATGAAAGTAGAAGAAATAGCAAAAAAGGTATATAAAATTTTAAATATGTCTGGTTTTTCACGTTCAGAATATATTTTAGTCAACGGAGAACCACATTTCTTAGAAATGAATACGGTACCAGGTTTAACCGAAGAAAGTATCTTACCACAACAAGCAAAAGTGGCAGGTATTTCTTTAGAAGAGTTATTTGAAAGTGCGATTGAGTCGGCTTTTATATAGAAACAAGATTTTTTAGAATCACGAGACATGCAGATCACTGTTATGGGGTTTGATGCAAGATGATGTTGAACCACGAAGCAAGATGATCACTGTTGTGTGGTTGAAATAGTTTGTTTTTGAAACAAGACGTAAAAACTAATTTATGTATATTGTAGAAACCAGAATAATTCTTGGTTATCGGTTCAAAAATATCATGATTCAAAAAAATCTAAAAACATCAAATAAAAAAAATGAAAAGAGCAATTTTTCCAGGATCATTTGATCCAATAACATTAGGTCATTTTGATATCATTGCAAGAGGTGTAAAATTGTTTGATGAACTAATTATTGCCATTGGTGTAAATGCGGATAAAAAATATATGTTCACTTTAGAAGAACGTAAAAAATTTATTGAAGACTGTTTTGCACACGAACCAAAAATAAAAGTGGTTACTTATAAAGGGTTGACAGTTCATTTTTGTCAAGAAAATAATGTCGATTTTATTTTAAGAGGTTTAAGAAATCCCGCAGATTTTGAGTTCGAGAAAGCAATAGCGCATACCAATAGAGATTTAGCACCTATAGAAACCGTTTTCTTACTAACCGCAGCAAGCACCTCTTATATTTCTTCATCTATTGTAAGGGATGTAATTAGAAATGATGGAGATTACACAAAATTAGTTCCTAAAACAGTAAGAATTAAATAAATATGTGTAGACCACCTTTTAGAGTATTTTTTTTAGTTACTATTTTACTGTTGCTATTTTCTTGTGATCAATTATCCAAAGAAAAAAAAGATTTTACAACGCTTTTCGAAAAGTCTAACGGAACCGAAACGCCAGAATACAAAGACATCATTTCATATTATAAAGGTTTAGCTGAAGCGCATTCTTCTATATCTTTATTTTCATTCGGACAAACAGATTCCGGAGAACCTTTGCACCTGGTTGTTTATAATAGAGAAGGAGTTTTTAATGTGGATGAAATTAAAAAATCATCCAAAAATAGAATTCTCATCAACAACGGAATTCATCCCGGAGAATCCGACGGAATTGATGCATCCATGTTGTTGCTTAGAGATATTGTAGAAAATGATTCTTTAATAGAAAAGTATAAAAATACTGTTATTTGTGTAATTCCTGTGTATAATGTTGGCGGTTCTTTAAATAGAAATTCGCACACAAGAGCCAATCAAAATGGCCCAAATGTATACGGATTTAGAGGGAATGCAAGAAATTATGATTTAAATAGAGATTTTATAAAACAAGACTCTAGAAATTCAGCAGCTTTTGCAGCAGTATTTCATACTGTAAATCCGGATGTTTTTATAGATAATCACGTAAGTAATGGAGCTGATTATCAATATGCAATTACTCATTTATTTACCCAACACAATAAACTAGGCGGTAAGTTAGGTAACTTTTTAGAAACCAAAATGCGTCCGAGTATAGAGAATTCACTAGAGCAAAAAGGAATTTCAATTACACCTTATGTAAATGTTTGGGGTACTACGCCAGAAGCAGGTTTTTCTCAGTTTTTCGATTCTCCTAGATATTCAACAGGATACACAACCTTGTTTAATACTTTAGGATTGATGGTAGAAACACACATGTTAAAACCTTATAAAGTAAGGGTAGAACAAACGTATGAATTGTTGTTTTCTGCGTTAGATTTTACAGAAGATAATGCTGATAAAATTAAAGAATTAAGAGCGAATGCTGTTGATGAGGTATTGGCACAGAAAACCTATCCTATCACTTTTAAGGTTGATACTGAAAACCCTACAGAATTACAATTTAAAGGCTACGAGGCAGAGTATATCGATAGCAAAGTAACTACAGGAAAACGTTTGTTTTATGATACTACAAAACCATATACAAAACCTGTGAAATATTATAATAATTTTGTGGAGACTCAGTCTGTAGAAATTCCGAAAGGGTATATTTTAGAACAAGGTTGGCATAAAGTTGTAGAGCGATTAAAAAACAATCAAATAGAATTTACGCGTTTTAAAAACGATACAATCATAACGGTTAAAGTAGATCATATTGATAAGTTTGAAACTCGAAAAACAGCCTATGAAGGTCATTATTTACATTATAATACTACGGTAAAAACAGCAACTCAAGATTTTCAATTTAGAAAGGGAGATATTTATATTCCTACAAACCAAAATGGAGTTCGGTATTTGCTAGAAACGTTGGAAGCTGCAGCAGCCGATTCGTTTTTTAATTGGAATTTTTTCGACACTGTTTTACAACAAAAAGAAGGATATTCTGCTTATGTTTTTGAAGATATTGCAGCCTCTTTTTTAGCTGAAAATCCATCAGTAGAAAAAGAGTTTTTAGAAAAACGGAATACAGATACCGAGTTTGCAAATAATCCAAGAGCTCAACTAGATTTTATTTACAAGAAATCACCTCATTACGAACCAGCACATTTACGTTTGCCAATTTTTAAAATATTTTAAATTATGAAAGCACTACCAATCGTTTTGTTATCCCTATTTTTCTTCGGATGTAAATCTGAAAAAGTTAAAACAACAACAACAAACACAGATGTCAAGACTAATTCCTTTTATGTTGGTACGTATACTAATAAAGATTCTAAAGGAATTTATAAATACCAACTTTCTGAGAAAGGAGAATTACAAAAAATAGGCTTGGTTGCAGAAACGATAAATCCTACTTTTTTAACAAAATCTAACGATGATAAAACTCTTTTTGCAGTGGAAGAAACCAATGTAAACGGAACAGGTTTTATAAAATCGTATAAAATTGAAAGCGATTCTTTACTATTGATAAGTAACGAAAAATCTGGTGGAGCAGGTCCTTGTTTTGTTGCTATAAATGATGATAATTATTTGGTTACGGCAAATTACGGTGGCGGAAGTGTTGGTTTGTTAAAAGCAGATGCTTCTGGTAAATTGTCAGAATTATTAAATGTGCAACAACATATTGGTAAAGGAACAACAGACAGACAAAAAGGTCCTCATGCACATTCTGCTTGGTTTCATCCAGCAAAAAAAGAAGTTATTTCTGTAGATTTAGGAACCAATGAATTGTTTTTTTCTAAGATTGATGAAGATAAACTTGTTTATACAAAGCAAAAGTCTTTAAAAATGGCAGAAGGAGCAGGTCCAAGACATGTAACGTTTCATCCAAATAATAAATGGATTTATGTTTTAAATGAATTAGACAATACGGTTTCTTTGGTAAAAGAAAAAGAGGAAGCGTATTTTGTAGATTTTACAATTTCTACCTTGCCAGAAGAGTTTACGGAGTTTAGCAAAGCAGCAGATATTCATATTTCTAAAGACGGAAAGTTTTTGTATGCTTCCAATCGCGGACATGAATCTATTGTAATTTATGAAGTAAATGCTGAAGATGGAACGTTAACGATAATTGGTTACGAACCTGTTTTAGGAAAAAATCCTCGTAATTTTTCGTTGTCTCCAGATGAACAATTCTTATTAGTTGCAAATCAAGATACCGATAATATAATTTCGTTTAAAAGAGATATTACTACGGGCAAGTTAACTTTTGTAAGTGAGATTACTGCTCCAATGCCAGTTTGTATTTTATTTTAGCTTGTAGTAGTTACAATTCAGTTAATGCATTTTCTGACTGATTTTGTCAAAGACTTTTTAGCGTGGTAAAAATCTTTCGATAACCTCAGGAGTACATTGTGAATTTAAATTCAGATACATTATAACATACAACTTATGTTTACTATGTGTCTATTTTTTTAGAGAGTTATCGGATTATACTCAATGCTAGTGCGAGCTTCTCGCTCGTACTTTCTGATTTCTATTTACAAAAAAAAATATATAGATTGTTATCCGAGAATTATTGTCGATTGCACGAGCGTGACGCTCGCGTTAGCGGATATTTATATATGACATGTACAATTAAAATGGTTTTAATTTTATAACATACAACTTATGTTTACTATGTGTCAATTTTTTCAAGAGTTATCGGATTATACGCAATGCAAGTGCGAGCATCTTGCTCGTACTTTCTGATTTCTATTTACAAAAAAAAATATATAGATTGTTATCCGAGAATTATTGTCGATTGCACGAGCTTAGCGCTCTCGTTAGCGGATATTTATATATGACATGTACATTTAAAATGGTTTTAATTTTATAACATACAACTTATGTTTACTATGTGTCAATTTTTTCAAGAGTTATCGGATTATACGCAATGCTAGTGCGAGCGTCTCGCTCGTACTTTCTGATTTCTATTTACAAAAAAAAGCATAGATTGTTAACCGAGAATTATTGTCGATTGCACGAGTGTAACGCTCGCGTTAGCGGATATTTATATATGACATGTATAATTAAAATGGTTTTAATTTTATAACATACAACTTATGTTTACTATGTGTCAATTTTTTCAAGAGTTATCGGATTATACGCAATGCTAGTGCGAGCTTCTCGCTCGTACTTTCTGATTTCTATTTACAAAAAAAGCATAGATTGTTAACCGAGAATTATTGTCGATTGCACGAGTGTAACGCTCGCGTTAGCGGATATTTATATATGACATGTACAATTAAAATGGTTTTAATTTTATAACATAAAAACTATGTTTTCTATGTATTTATGTGGTCAATTTTTTTAATCGTTATCAGTTAAAACTCAATGGAGTGCTATTGTGAGCGTCTCGCTCGTACTTTGTCATGTATACTATGTGCCTATGTGTTCAGCTTTTTTTAAGTGTTGTTAGTTCGAGTATAGTTGAGAACAATTCGATATTTAACGAAGTAGAAAATTATTTTATTCGTAACTTGTAATCTCTAAAATCAATTTTAAAATAACACATGCTTTTAATTTTAATTAATTGGATTTATATTTTTATATCCTCCTTAAGCTTTGGTTTTTTATTAAAAAAACTATTTAAAATTGACAATCATAATTTTACCATCCACCATATTTTAGGATTATTCTCTATTACGCTATTTAGCTGGTCGTATGCTTTTTTCTTTCCTTTAGATATTGTTTTTTATGCAATAATGAATTGTATAAACATTGCAGGTATGTTTTATTTTAAAAGAGAATTTAAAATGCAATTGAACCAATGTAAGATAAGTTGGTTGTCATTTAGTAAAACATACAAATTTGGATTCCTTTTTATTTTTATCATTGCTTTGGCAATGTCTTCGGTTACACCTTCTATTTTTGATAATGAAAGTTATTATATACAAACCATTAAGTGGTTAAATGAATATGGTTTTGTAAAAGGATTGGGTAATTTACATATCTTTTTTGCCCAAACATCTAGTTGGCATATTTTACAAGCAGCGTTTACTTTTCCGTTTTTAGAAACGAATTTTAACGATTTGAATGGTTTCTTTTTAATCGTCTTTTCTTTTTACTGTTTTCAGCAGTTGTGTCAATTTAAGTCAACCAAAAAAATACATCAATTATATATAGGAAGTGTGTTGATTGGTTTGCCTTTTATGATATTTTTTATCAACGCACCATCTCCAGATTTACCGGTATTTTTAATCAGTCAGTTGTTGTTTTATCTTTTTATGAAATATTTTAATAAGATTGATTACTCTAATTTTATTCTCATTCTATTACTCACAATTTTCTTGTGTGTTATTAAAATCACAACGTGTGTATTGGTTTTATTACCATTAATTTTATTTGTAAAACATTATAAAGTGCTGAAAATTAATTTAGTGAGGCCAATTGTCTTCTCACTTTTTGTAGTTGGATTGTTTTTAATGAAAAACGTTGTTCTAACGGGCTACTTGTTATATCCGTTACAAATTTTAGATGTTCTAAATGTAGATTGGAAAGTACCAACAGCACTTATTCAATTGTTTAAAGTGGGTACGTATAATGCTGCTTTTGATTATCAAGATTTAAACAGTCTTTCTACTTATCAGTTATTTATTGCGTGGATAACCTCGTTTAAATTCAATGGAATTATCAATATCATATTTGTGGTTTTATTGGTGTCTTTTCCTTTTTTATGGTATTTAAAAAGCAAAGAAAAGTCAGTTTTTATTTTGTATTTAATTGGTGTTTTAAACTTTGTATTGGCTTGGGTTTTCTCTCCACAATATCGATTCTTCTTTTTTTACATGTTATTCTTTGCCATGCAAATTTGTGTTTGGTTTTTTAGAAAAGAAAAAATAATCATGCTGTTTACCTACTTGAGTTTGTTGCTAAGTTTGGTTCCTTTTTTAACCGAATTAAAATTAAGTAATTATACTACCATTAAAAAAACGAATATAAAAACAAGTCTGTTAAAACCAAAAAACATTTTACAACCAAATGTAAATTCTAGCATGAGTACCGACTTTGAGCAACATATAGAAAACGGATTTCATTACAATTCACCTACAAAAAAAAGTTATTTCTGGACAGTAGGAGATATTCCTTTACCTGCGGTTAATGTTAAACAAATTTCTTTTATAAAAGAGCACTATAAAATTGTTCCTAGTTTAAGAACAGGGGATTTTGAAGATGGTTTTAAGAGTGTTGATAGTGAGTAGTTGGTTGTTTTAATCGAAAAATCTATGTTCTATTTTTTAGATACTAAGTTGTGTGATTTTTCATAATAATTAAAATATTATTAACTAATAAATTATTTATAATAGAAAAAAAACTATATTTGGACAATATTTGTCTAAAACAATTTTGACCAATGAAGATATTAGGAGATACTCTAAAAGATGCTAGAGAAGGAAAGGGCTTAATCCTGCGAAAAGTGGCTGCTGAAGTAGATATTGATCAATCTCTCATAAGTAAATTTGAGAAAAATGAGAGAAAACCAACTTTGGAACAAATAATAAGACTTGCAAAGTTCTATGAGCTTTCTGAAAGTAAATTAATTATAAATTGGTATTCAGAGAAAATAGCGGAGGAACTTAAATACACAGAATCAACTTCTGAAATACTTAAAGTAGCTGAAGAAAAAATAAATTATTATAAAGCACAAGAAAATGGAAAATAAGAAAATGAAAGTTGCTGAATTATTTGCAGGTGTAGGAGGTTTTCGACTAGGACTTGAAAAAAGTAATTACGAAATTGTATGGAGTAACCAATGGGAACCATCTACCAAAGTTCAACACGCATCAATGGTTTATGAAAAACAGTTTGGAAAAGATAATCATTCAAACGAAGATCTTAATGAAGTTGTAACAAGGGATGTAGAAGAAATTCCTGATCATGACTTATTGGTTGGAGGTTTCCCATGTCAAGATTATTCTGTAGCTACAACTTTGCATAATTCAAAAGGATTAAAAGGAAAGAAAGGTGTACTTTGGTGGGCAATTCATAAAATTTTAGAAGATAAAAAAAACAAACCAAAATATTTGTTTTTAGAAAATGTTGATAGACTTTTAAAGTCTCCGGCATCACAAAGAGGTCGTGATTTTGCAGTAGTGTTGCAAAGTTTAAATGATTTGGGCGTTACCTAAAGGTCGGGCTTTCCGCACTCGCTTTTTTGTTCCTATCGTCTCAAAAAGAGCTCAAACAATTGCTACAATCCCTAACGCAAAAAGATATTCAATGAAAATTCAAGAAATATTAGATAGTTTAGATTTAGAAAATAAAAATATTGGTTTCCAACTTTCCAAAAGAAATGGATTTATCAATACCACTTGGCTATTGTATAAAAAAGAAAATGCATATTACTTTTTTGACATAAATCAAAAAATAGAATTTATTGATGCTTATAAATATTCAAAATCTGAAGCATTAATTGAATTTGAAAAATCAAATTTTGAGATTGACCTTTCTATAAATTAATTTGAAATTGAATCCTTTTATTTTTAATTATTTTTTCCAGTTCTGGTATTTTAAGCATTGCATAAGATGGAGATTTTTCATTTAAGCAAACAAAGCAAAATCTAAATCTATCACCTAATAACTTACCGAAATTAAATTCATTTTCTGTTGCACCAAAAAAGAAACCTTTTGGGTTATCAGGAAGATATTTTTTAGTTGTTTTTAATTCTATAAATAAAATCTCATCAAGATGAGTTTCTATGTAATCCTTTTCAAATTCAATTCCTTTCAATTTTGGAATATAAACCATATCAAATGACTGCAAAAAATTATGAGGAATATTAACTCTGTCCAAAAGTTCTTTTTTCATATCCTTATCAATCTTGAAAAAACCTGTTTGTTCTTCAATTAGATAGTTTATTCCTTGTTTTTCAGTAACATTATTAGATAATGTCAATTTAAATGAATGTTTTCTTGACATTATTCTTCGGTTTTAAGTTCGTATTTTTTTAGTAATTCTTTTGCATTATTAAACTTTAAAAGTTCATCAAGAGTTAAATTGAAGGCTTTAGCAAAAATCGCCATATTTGTAAGTGAAATATTTCGTTCAGCTCTTTCAATCATTCCAATATAAGTTCTGTGAAATCCAGTTTTATGTGATAATTGCTCTTGACTTAAATTTTCTTGAGTTCTTAAGTAGCGTATTCTATCGCCAAATTCTTTTAAAAGAAATTTATTTATCATAACTCGAAACTATACTAATTGTATGTTTCAATCAACCGACAATGTGTATCATTAAGTCTATACGGTTTTTGCGTTAGGGATTGCAGAGGAAATCCTTTTTTTGATTTTTCTTCAAAAAAAGATTGGAACGAAAAGCCCGACCTTTAGGTAACGCCCAAATAATTATAAAAAGGGAATTTTGGTCAAATATTAGAGAAGTTTTATTTTGGCTATGAACCAAACTCTGATGCAGAACCAGACTTTTTAGAAGCAGGTCTTGAGTTAAAGTCTACTCCTTTAAAAACTTTAAAAAATGGGGAATTTCGTTCTAAAGAAAGACTTGTTTTAAATATTATAAATTATTTAGAAGTCCATAAAGAAGACTTTGAAACAAGTTCATTTCTCAAAAAGAATGCACATTTACTTCTTGTATTCTATTTACACAATAAAGATTTAAACTTACTTGATTATATAATAAAGTTAGTAGATGATTGGAAGTATCCAATTGAAGATTTAAAAATTATTAAACAAGATTGGGAGCTAATTAACAAAAAAATCAAAGACGGTAAAGCTCACGAATTATCAGAAGGTGATACGTTTTATCTTGGCGCTTGCACAAAAGGTTCTACAGCTGCAAAATCATACAGAGATCAACCATTTAATAAAGATCAAGCTAAACAAAGAGCATATTCTTTAAAACAAGGTTATGTAAATCATATAATAGCAAATATTTCACAAGAAGAAACAGCTATTTATGGTAAAATAATTAAACAACCTGAAGTTTTAGATAAATTTGAATCAATTGAAGAGATTGTAATCTCAAAATTTAAACCGTTTTGTGGTAAATCAGCTAAACAGATAGAAGAGAAGTTGGGGGTAGAATTAAATCAAAATTCTAAAAGTTATTTTGCAAAACTTACCAATGCAATTCTTGGCCTTGAATTAGGGCAAAAGATAGAGGAATTTGAGAAAGCAGATTTAGAAGTAAAAACAATTAGAGTTGAACAAAATAACAAAATTGTACAATCCATTTCTTTTCCAGCTTTTAAATTTGAAGAAATCTATATTGAAAATTGGCGAACTAGTGAATTTAAAGACATTATTGAAAAGAAGTTTCTTTTCTTGTTTTTTAAAAAAGATGGTAACCAATTTCTGTTTAATAAAGTTAAGTTTTGGAACATGCCTTTCAAAGATAGAAATGAGGCAAGAAGAACTTGGTTAAAAGCAAAAAAGACAATACAAAGAGGGGAAATCTTCAATGATTATGACAGAGATAAAAAAGGAAACATTAGGCTTTCTAAAAAAGGAAATCCAATCAGAAAAAATAATTTACCTAAACTAAGAGATAGTAATGTTTGTCATGTAAGACCTCATGGATCTGACTCTACATTTACAAACCCATTGCCAGTAGAAGACAAAAAACTTAAAACAATGGAATATAGTAAACAATGTTTTTGGTTGAATGCAAATTATGTTAAAGAAGAAATCTATCTAAAATAAATTATGAATTTGAATTTTAATTAACAATCTAAATATAAAGTGTGGTTTTTTATTTATTTGAAAAATATTTTAAAACTTTCAGAAAAATAAGTCAAAAAAGCTCAACTTTTAAAAGTTGAGCTTTTTTATGAGGTATTTTATATCCCTTAAAACTTATATTCCCCCAAAGGTTTTGGGAAATCTTCTGGATTGGCTGCTAAATGATAACGAGGATCATCAATATCTTCTAAAATAACCTCAGAAAAAACAGGACTAGATTTATATAATAGTAGTTTACAGTCTTCACTTAAATGTTTTAGCGTTACTTTTTTACCAGCTGCTTGGTATTTTTCAACCAAATTAAAAATTGCTTCTATGGCAGAATGATCGGTAACACGTGCTTCTACAAAATCTATTTCTACAACTTCTGGGTCGTTTTTGATATCAAACTTCCCGTTAAACTCCGTAATACTTCCAAAGAAAAGAGGTCCCCAAATTTCGTAAATTTTTGTTCCGTCTTCTTTAAAACGTTTTCTAGCTCTAATTTTCTTAGCACTTGTCCAAGCGAAGGATAAAGCAGAAATTATAACCCCAACAAATACTGCAATGGCTAAATCAAAGAATACAGTTACTGCAGAAACAATGATTAATACAGCAGCATCAGACATTGGTATTTTCTTTAAAATTCTAAAACTAGACCAAGCAAATGTTTCTATTACCATCATAAACATAACACCAACAAGAGCTGCAATAGGTACTTGTTCTATATATTTATCAGCAAATAAAATAAAAGTCAATAGCGTTAAAGCCATCATTATACCAGATAAACGTCCACGTCCGCCAGCATTAATATTAATTACGGTTTGTCCAATCATACCACATCCACCAGTACCACCAAAAGCACCACTTACAATGTTTCCTGCACCTTGTGCAATACATTCTTGATTTCCGTTTCCTCTAGTTTCTGTTAATTCATCTACTAGATTCATAGTCATTAAGGTTTCTATTAAACCAACCGATGCTGCTAAAAATGCATACGGAGCAATAAATTTTAAAGTATCTAAGTTAAAAGGAAGGTTGCTCCATAATTCTAAAACATTTAAGTTTTTAGAAAGTTCTGCAATACCATTTAAACCAGCTCCACCACCGTCTCTAATAAAATCTCCAACATTAATAGAGTTTAATCCGCTAAAAATAGAAACTAAAGTAACAATTAAAATAGCTGTTAAGGCTGCTGGTATTTTTGTTGTAATTTTAGGTAAACCCCAAACAATTAACATGGTTAATAGTACCAAACCAATCATTACATATAAGGTGTTGCCTTGCATACTGTATTTTACAACACCAGAATCTTTTACAGAATAAAAGCCTTCGTCAGAAACATTAAAAACAACTTTTTTAGTATTGATATCAAAAACTTGACCTTCAGAAATTAAAAATAACTCTTCGTTTGTAGTACTGTTTTTAACGATATTATCATCAATAGTAAATATTACTGTGTTAGAAACTAGATCTTTTACTTGGTTGTCAGATACATTGTAAACCAATTCTTTAGATTCTGTTTTACGCATATTTTGTCCGTAGAAATCTTTTTTGTTTTCTTTAAACATCCCTAATTGTGCCATAAAAATAACAATCGCCAATCCGTTTACAAACCCCATCATTACTGGATGCGGAATTAGACGTACAAATTTCCCTAACTTAAAGAGGCCTGCAAAAACTTGTATCACACCCATTAGCACTACGGCAGCTAAGAGATAAAAATAACCCATGTTTTCAACAGGGGTGTCAAATAGTAAGCCTTTTGCATGTCCTTCTTGTATCATATGAACAAAAATAACAGCTACAGCACCTGCTGCACCAGAAATTAAACCTGGTCTTCCACCAAAACTCGCTGAAATAATTCCTACTACAAAAGCACCGAATAATGCCACAATAGGACTTATTTGTGCTACAAAGGCAAAAGCTACAACTTCTGGTATCATTGCTAAAGAAACGGTTATTCCTGCAAGTACATCATCTTTTGCGTTTGGTAATATTTTTCTAATAAATTCAGTCATAATTTGGTGATTTTTAAAGTCGGCAAAGATAGACGGTTTTTTTAAAAAACTATCTTTCTTATGAGTATTGTTAATCCATACAAATGTATTTATCAGATAAGTACGCTACCAATTTATGAATACGAACTAGTTAAAAAAGAAATGTTTAACGGAGCTAAGGTGAAAAATAATAAAAAAAGGCAGTTTAACTTTCAGGTTTAGTCTAGAATAATTGTTAGTACTTTATTAATTAGTGGTTTCTAAATAGGTGTTATACACTAATTGAATATTTGCATAGGTGTTTTTTAAAGCAGTCTTAATTGCTGTTTTATTTTTAAAAACAACTTCGGTAATACCTTCTTCTAATTGAGGGGTTAGTTTTTCTGAATAATTAGAAGTCATTAAGTACCAATAAGTTTGTTTTAATTTAATTCCTTTATGAAAATAAATATGATAGGTAGTAATTAATGGCTTGATAAGTTGTAGGTTAGAAATGCCACATTCTTCTTCTACCTCTCTAATTGCAGCTGTTTCTATGGTTTCTCCCTTTTCAATCCATCCTTTTGGTAAATCCCAAACACCGTTTCTAAAAATAAATAAAACTTCTTTTTTAGGGTTTAGCACTAATCCGCCAGCGGCGGGAATAAGCTTCATATTTGTTAAAAAAGATTTCCAATCATTCTCTAAGTCAGTAGAGTATAAATTAACACCTTGTAATTCTTTATTGTTCAGTTTATGAAGGATTTCATCAATAAGAACATTCTTAAAATTGTAAACAGGAAAAATATTTTCTTTTTTTGAAGAAGAAGTGATAATTATTGGCGTATCATTTACAAAAACTTTATACATTTGCGGTATGATTTTAAACAAAGATACGGCAAAAAAAACAGCTGAACTTTTGTTGCAAATAAAAGCAATAAAGTTAAGCCCAAATGATCCCTTTAACTGGGCGTCAGGTTGGAAGTCTCCAATATATTGTGATAATAGAGTTACGCTATCTTATCCTCCAGTTCGTGTTTTTTTAAAAGAAGAAATATCAAGAATTGTAGAATTAGAATATGGTAAACCAGATGTAATTGCTGGTGTTGCTACAGGTGCAATCGCTATTGGGGTTTTAGTTGCGCAACAATTAGGAGTTCCTTTTATTTATGTTAGGCCAGAGCCAAAAAAACATGGTAGAAAAAACCAAATTGAAGGGCACTTAGAAAGCGGACAAAATGTTGTTGTAATTGAAGATTTAATAAGTACTGGTAATAGTAGCTTAAATGCAGTAGAAGCTTTAAAAGAAGCGGGTGCTGTTGTAAAAGGTATGGTTGCTATTTTTTCTTATGGATTTGATATTGCAAACAAGAATTTTGAAGAAAAAAATGTAGGATTAACTACTTTAAGTAATTACGAAAACTTGTTAGAACAAGCTTTGGATAGTAATTATATTACAGATAAAGAGTTAATTACATTAAATGATTGGAGAAAGAATCCAAGTGAGTGGAAACAATAAAGTTTAAAAAATGAATATAAACGGAAATACAGTTACTATTGACAAATCTGCTGAAGAAGTGTTTGCATTTTTTTCTGATTTAAAGAACTTTGAGCAATTAATGCCAGAAAATATTCAAAAATTTGAAGTTGATGGTGAATCTTTTATATTCGGTTTACCTGGTATGCCAGAAATTAGACTCGTTTTAAAAGAAAAAACACCGTTTACTAATATTACGTTAGGTGCTGCAAGTAGTAAATTGCCTTTTACTTTAGCTGCAGATCTTAATGAGATTACAGAAAACAAAACAGAAGTAAGCTTAAAATTCGATGGTGAATTTAATGCAATGATGGCAATGATGATTAAAAAACCATTAACAAAATTTGTAGATACACTTACCGAAAATATAGGGAAACTTTAAAGGAAAGAAATTTCTTTAAGTCCAAATTCTTTGATGACATCGTCTTCTAATTGAACTTGTAGCTTTCCGAAATCTGAAATTCCAGAAATCATTCCCATAAAAATTTCATCCTTACTATTTTTAAACATAGTAGGGATATTTTTTTTATACAATACGTCTAAATATTTTTCTTCTAAAAGGTTAAAACTTTTTGAAGTTAAGCGTTTTATATTTTTTTTAATTTCTTCTAAAATAGCTTTTAGTAAAATATCTAAATCATATTCTAGACCGGTTTCTAATTTTAAAGAAGTAGCGTTGTTTAAGTATGCTGGAAAAGTTTCTTGATTTATATTTAACCCAATTCCTACAAAAGAATTTTTAATACGGTCGCCAGAAAACGTGTTTTCTATTAAAATGCCACAAATTTTCTTGTTTGCTGACAGAATGTCGTTAGGCCATTTTATAGACGGTTTTGGTAAATTATTAGCAAATAAAACATCATAAATAGCTAAAGAGATTGCAAAGTTTAAATATTTTTTTTGAACTACTTTTAAATCTTTAAAGCTAATAAAGACACTGAATGTAAGGTTTTTGTACGGTTCGGATACCCACTTGTTTTGTTGCTGACCTCTCCCTTTTATTTGGTTTTGAGTAACAACAGTTGTAAAATTCTCTAGTGTAGAATTTTGAGCTAAATCCTTTAAAAAAGAATTCGTAGAATCGGTGGCACTAAGTTTGATTGTTTTCAAGTGTTAAATAAAGTGTAAACTACTGTAATAATACACAAAATACTCGCAAAAAAATAATAACTTTGCGTTAAATATAGAAAAAAGTTAATGACAAATAAAAAAGTAAGTACAGATGATTTAATTGCTTTAATTATTAAAGGGATTGATGAGGTAAAAGGAGAAAATATTCAATTATTAGACTTACGAGATATAGAGAATACTGTATGCGATTATTTTATAATCTGCTCGGGGAACTCAAATACACAAGTAAATGCAATTTCTGGTTCTATTCAAAAAATAGTTAGCAAAGAACTTAAAGACAAACCTTGGCATATAGAAGGTCAAACAAATTCTGAATGGGTTTTAATGGATTATGTAAACGTTGTGGTGCACATTTTTCAAAAACAAGTTCGTGACTATTATGATATTGAAAGTCTTTGGGGTGATGCAAAAATTACAGAGATAAAATCAGTTTAATCTTTTTATTTTTTAAATAAATGAGTGATTCAAAAAAAGATAGTAATTCTAATATGCCTAAATTTAAGTTTAACGCGTATTGGATATATGGTGCAATATTTGTAGTAATAATGGCATTCCAGTTTTTTAGTAGTGGAGATTTAGCTACTAAAAGTATTTCTAAAAATGAGTTTAATGACATTTTAAAAGACAATGATATTTCTAGAATTGTTGTTTTAAATAATAATTTAGCTCAGATTTATATTAAAGAAGAAGCACAAAAAAAACAGCGTTATAGTAAGATTATAAATTCTGCTTTTTATACACAAGGCTCTTCTTTTTATGACTACAATTTTGGGGATTTACAAAATTTCGAAAATAATATTGAAAAAGCGAGACAGGCGAACGAGTTAGACTTTGATATAAAAAATGAAAATAAAACAAGTATTTTTGATACTATTTTAGGTTTTTTACCTTTTATAATATTAATTGCTGTTTGGTTGTTTTTTATGAAAAGAATGTCTGGTGGCGGCGCTGGATCTGGTGGTGGAGGTCAAATCTTTAGCATTGGTAAGTCTAAAGCTAAGTTATTTGACAAAGACACAAAGGTAAAAACTACGTTTGAAAATGTTGCCGGATTAGAAGGTGCTAAAGAAGAAGTACAAGAAATTGTAGACTTTTTAAAGAACCCAGAGAAATATACTTCTTTAGGAGGTAAAATTCCAAAAGGAGCTTTATTAGTAGGACCTCCTGGAACAGGAAAAACATTATTAGCCAAAGCAGTTGCAGGGGAAGCAGATGTTCCTTTTTTCTCATTATCTGGTTCAGATTTTGTTGAAATGTTTGTAGGTGTAGGTGCTTCTCGTGTAAGAGATTTATTTAAAAAAGCTGCAGAGAAATCGCCTTCTATTATTTTTATTGATGAGATAGATGCTATTGGTAGAGCTCGTGGAAAAAATAGTATGACTGGTGGTAATGATGAGCGTGAAAATACGTTGAATCAATTATTAACAGAAATGGATGGTTTTGGTACAGATGTAAATGTTATTGTGTTAGCAGCAACAAACAGAGCAGATGTTTTAGATAGTGCATTAATGCGTGCTGGTCGTTTTGATAGACAGATCTATGTAGATTTACCAAACATCAACGAAAGAAAAGAAATTTTTGAAGTACATATTAAACCTTTAAAATTAGCGGAGGATGTTAAGATTGAGTTCTTAGCACAACAAACGCCTGGTTTTTCTGGAGCAGATATTGCAAACATGTGTAACGAATCTGCATTAATTGCTGCCAGAAATGGTAAAAAAGCAATTCATCATCAAGATTTCTTAGATGCTGTAGATAGAATTGTAGGTGGTTTAGAAAAGAAAAATAAAGTAATTACACCAAAGGAGAAAAAAGTAATTGCTTTTCATGAAGCAGGTCACGCAACTATTAGTTGGATGTTAGAGCATGCTGCACCATTGGTAAAAGTTACTATTGTACCAAGAGGACAATCTTTAGGAGCTGCTTGGTATTTACCAGCAGAAAGAATGATTGTACAGACAGAGCAGATGTTAGATGAAATGTGTGCTACCATGGGAGGTAGAGCTGCAGAAAAAGTAATGTTTGATAAAATATCTACAGGAGCTTTAAGCGATTTAGAAAAAGTGACTAAGCAAGCAAAAGCAATGGTTACTGTTTATGGTTTAAATGAAGCGGTTGGTAATGTAACGTATTATGATTCTTCTGGAAATGATGGATTTGTAAAACCTTATAGTGAAGAAACTGGGAAAACAATAGACCAAGAAATTTCTAAAATTATTGAAGCTCAGTATCTAAGAGCCATTCATATATTAGATGAAAATAAAGATAAATTAACGACTCTTGCAGAATTATTATTGGAAAAAGAAGTTATTTTTAAAGACGATTTAGAAAAGATATTCGGTAAAAGACCTTTTGAAGAGCCTCTTGAAGTAGAAATCGTTGATGAGAAAAAAGACATTCCTCCAGTAGAATTAAAAACTGAAGAATAATAAATGAATTTTTTTAAAAAGCTATTCAATATACCCAATAAAGAAGAAAATGACATCCAAAGACAAGAAGTAGATCTTTCTTTGGATGATCTTTTTGTACATAATTTCCTTGAAAAAGGAGGTAAGTTTTTATATTGTTTAAAAGAAAGTGAAGTTGTAGAGAATTTAAAGAACATTTTAAAAGAGAATAATTGGAATCAATTAACACTTTTAGATGACAAGTTATCTTCCTTTTTAAACAGACATGAGGTGGCAATGAATAGAAATTTCAATTCAAATTTTCCTGTTTTCTTGAATTGTGAGCATTTGATTGCAGATAATGGAGATATTTTATTTTCATCGAAACAATTAAAAAGTATTAAGTTGTCAGAAATGCCTCAAAATTTTATAGTTTACGCAACTACGAGTCAGTTGGTTAAAGATATGGGACAAGGGTTAACTGGTATTAAAATTCATCATAAAAATGATTTGCCTACCAACATTTCTGCCATAAAAAATTATAACATTCATAAAAATGATGATAATTTCTTAAACTACGGAAACAGTAACTCAAAAAACTTATATTTGCTGCTATTAGAAGATTTATAATATGAGTAACCTTTTAAAAAGGAGTCTTTCAGGCATAATTTACGTTTTAATTTTTATATCAGCGATTCTTTTTTCTAAAGAATCGTATGTTGTTCTAACAACTATTTTTGGATTGTTGTGTGTTTGGGAATTTTCTAAACTCATCAACTTTAAAGGAATGATAGGGTATATTTTCTTTTGCTTAACGTTATTTTTAATGTTAAAAAGACCAGAAAGTTATGCCGTAATTATTATTTTAGGAATTACCATTATTTCCTCGTTATCTTTAATTTATTACTTATTTACTAAAAAAGAAATCTCATTTTCTAATGATAGGTCTAAATCTGGTTTACTAATTAGGTATCCTATTTTTTCAATGATCTTTTTAATCCTTCTACCTATTTATAAAGATGGTTATAATCCTCATTTAATTATTTCTATTTTAATTATGATTTGGGTAAATGATAGTTTTGCTTTTTTAGTGGGTAAAAATTTCGGAAAAAGAAAGTTGTTTATTTCGGTTTCACCCAAAAAGACACAAGAAGGTTTTTTAGGTGGTTTGGCTTTTGCTTTAATAGCAGCCTTTATAATTAGTAAATTTAACACCGATTTTACAGTGGTAAATTGGTTAGTGATAGCTGTTATTGTTAGTGTAATTGGTACGATTGGAGATTTAGTAGAGTCTAAATTTAAAAGACAAGCCAATATTAAAGATAGTGGTACTATTATGCCTGGGCATGGTGGTATTTTAGATAGATTGGATAGCTTGTTATTTGCAGCACCATTTGTATATTTGTATATTAATTTTATAATTTAAGTATGATTCGTTTTCACAAAGAAGGGTATAAAATAATTGTTATTACCTTTATAATAACAATTGTAGGTGTATTGCTAGCCGATAATTTAATAGATATACCTTGGCTTGTTAAAGTAATTCAAGTTGTATTACTTGCTTTTTTAGTAATTGTGCTACAATTTTTTAGAAATCCTAAAAGAGTTGCTGCTTTAAATGATAACATAATAGTTGCACCGGTAGATGGTAAAGTGGTTGTTATAGAAGAAGTAGAAGAACCAGAATACTTTAAAGGAAAAAGATTACAAGTGTCTATTTTTATGTCTCCTATTAACGTACATGTTACTAGATATGCCATGAGTGGAGTTGTAAAATATAGTAAATATCATCCAGGTAAATACTTGGTAGCATGGCACCCGAAAGCATCTACAGAAAACGAAAGAACTACCGTAGTGGTTAATAATGCCGCTTTTGGTGATGTTTTATATAGACAAATTGCCGGAGCTTTGGCAAAGAGAATTGTCAATTATGCAAAAGTTGGCGATACAGCAGTACAAGGAGCAGATGCAGGTTTTATAAAATTTGGTTCTAGAGTAGACCTTTTTCTTCCATTAGGTACAAAGCTAAATGTATCTTTAAATGATACAGTAAAAGGTGGAGTTCAGATAATTGCAGAAAAATAATAACGTATGGAATCTGATTTAGATAAAGAGTTTAATGAAGCTTTCTATAGGATTTCTATGTTAGAAGAATCGATTGCTCCTGACATTATGCTAAAATTTTATGCTTATAACAAGCAAGCTAATTTTGGAAATAAGTTTTCTTTTAATGATGAGCATAACGTTAGAAGTGCATTTAAGTTAAATGCATGGATGCAATTAAACGGCATGAAATCTGACGTAGCAAAACAAGAATATATTAATTTAGCAAAAACAGTTTTAAATACTAAACAATAACATTATGAAAAGAGTCGTAGTTTTATCATTATTAATGATTGTAGCATTTAATTTTTCATCTTGTAAATCAGATAAAAAATCTGATGAGAAAAAAGAAGATACAATTAAAACTAAAACAAGTGCAGTAGCTTTTTCTTTAGAGAAGGCACAAAATGAAATAAACTTTGTAGCTTATAAGACTACAGAGAAAATACCTGTAGGAGGTCAGTTTAATAAAGTAGACATAATTTCTGGAGGAGAAGGAAGTTCTATTAAAGAAGCTATTAATAATACTGAGTTTTCAATTCCTGTAAGTAGCATTTTTACGAAAGATACTAGTAGAGATTTTAAAATTCAAAAATTCTTCTTTGGTATGATGGACAATACAAAATTACTTTCTGGTAAATTATTAATAACTGATGAAACCAATGGTGTTGCAGAAATTAAAATGAACGGAGTTACAGAGAATGTAGCTTTTACCTATACTATAGAAGGGAAGGTTTTTAAGATGGAGGCTACTATGGATATTACCAAATGGAATGCATCTGAGGCTTTAGCATCATTAAATACAGCTTGTTTAGAATTACACAAAGGAGCTGATGGAGTTTCTAAGACATGGAGTGATGTGGCTTTAAATATCACTTCTACTTTCTAAGAAGCATTATAAATTATTCAACGCTTTTTTAAGTGTTTCAAATCGAAAAGAATATCCGTTCTTTTCGATTTTTTTTGCAGAAATTTTAATTCCTTCGAGTAATATTTTTGCCATATCACCAAATACAAGTTTTAAAAGAAAACCTGGAACACCAATTCCTATGTAAGGTCTTTTTATGATTTTAGCTAACTCTTTAGTAAAGGTTTTACTAGTGTGATGTTCTGGAGCAACTGCATTAAAAACACCTTCTAAATTATCTTCAACTGCTTTAACGTATATGGCACATAAATCATCTAAATGGATCCAAGGCAAAAATTGTTTTCCAGAACCTAAAGGAGTTATAATAGGTGTTTTCATTTTATCTAATGCACCACCTTTATCCGTTAAAACAACACCGGTTCTTAAGATTGTTACCGGAATGTTTTTTGTTGAAAATTGATGTGCTGCGTTTTCCCATTTTTGACATACATCACCTAAAAAATCATTAGCTGCTTTATCGCTTTCCTCGTATATTTTATCATTAGTGATCGCTCCGTAATAACCAACTCCAGATGCAGAAATAAAACCTTTTAATTCGATTTTTAATTCGGTTATTTTATCAAAAAGTAAATTTGCAGTTTTTACTCTACTATCAATTATTACCTGTTTTCTTTCTTCTGTCCAACGTTTGTCGGCAATTCCTGCTCCGGCTAAATGAATGATATAATCAGAGTTTACAAGCGCTTTTTCATCAACATAATTAGAAGAGATATCCCATTTAAATTCGTTTTTATTTTTGGGACCTCTACTTAAAATTACAACTTCATGATTTTTATCAATTAGTAATTTTGATAATCTTTTGCCGACTAAACCTGTACCACCTGTTATAATTATTTTTGCCATAATGTAAAGATAATTATTTTTTGTTTAATGTTTTTAAAATATTATAAAACAAATTTATGCATACATATAATAAAGCAATGTTAATGTTTATTTTTCATCCGTATAAAACTGTACTTTTATAGTGATGAAAAATAATAACAAAAGAAAAGGTTTTGTTTTTAAAACCTACGAAGCGGAACATCAATCTCCTTTCGAAAAATTATTTGAAATTTTTAAGGAACTGATAACGCATACCTCTGGCGATTTTGATGAAGCCATAGATTGGCTACGTTCTTTAGATAAAGAATACAAGCTGACTGATGAAAATTATACCATTGATGATTTTATTGAAGATTTAAAGAAGAAAGGCTATATAAAAGAGGAGGTAAAAGGTGACGGGACTGGAGGTACTAAAATTACTCCGAAAACTGAACGTGCTATTCGTCAGCAAGCGTTGAATCATATTTTTGGAAAAATAAAAAGGAGTGGTGCTGGTAATCATAAAAGTAAATCTCCAGGAATAGGAGATGAGCATACCGGAGATTTAAGGGCGTATCAGTTTGGGGATGCATTGGATAAGGTTTCAGTTACAGAAAGCATCAGAAATGCTCAAATTAATAACGGAATTGATAATTTCAACTTAACCGAAAACGATTTGGTGGTGGAAGAAACCATGCACAAAAGTCAAATGAGTACGGTTTTAATGATTGATATTAGTCACTCTATGATTTTGTATGGAGAAGATAGGATTACTCCTGCCAAAAAAGTAGCTATGGCTTTGGCAGAATTAATTACCACTCGTTATCCTAAAGATACCTTAGATATTATTGTTTTTGGAAATGATGCGTGGGCAATTAAAATTAAAGATTTGCCATATTTACAAGTAGGTCCATATCATACAAATACGGTTGCAGGTTTACAATTAGCCATGGATTTATTGCGAAGAAAAAGAAATACCAACAAACAAATTTTTATGATTACCGATGGAAAGCCAAGTTGTTTGCGTTTGCCAGATGGTCAATACTATAAGAATAGTAATGGTTTAGACAAATACATTGTAAACAAGTGTTATGCAATGGCGCAACAAGCAAGAAAATTACATATTCCGATTACTACTTTTATGATTGCACAAGATCCATACTTAATGCAATTTATAAGAGCTTTTACAAAAGCGAATCAAGGAAAAGCATTTTATACAGGTTTAAAAGGATTGGGAGAAATGATTTTTGAAGATTACGAAACCAATAGGAAAAAGAGAATTAGAGGATAATAATAAGTGACAAAATTGCAAAGTAAAAATTACAAAATTTGTTTCAAAGAAAAATATATATGAGCGTAAATACGATAAATTCATTAGGAGAATTAAAAGCATCAGGATACAAATCAAAATCAATTAAAGATGAGTTGAGAGAAAACTTGATTGTGAAAATAAAAAATAAAGAAACAGCTTTTAAAGGAGTTCATGGGTATGAGAATACCGTAATTCCGGAGTTAGAAAGAGCTATTTTAAGTAAGCATAACATTAATTTATTAGGATTAAGAGGACAGGCAAAAACACGTTTGGCTAGATTGATGGTAGATTTATTGGATGAATATATTCCGGTTGTTGAAGGTTCTGAGATTAACGACGATCCTTTAAACCCTATTTCTAGGTTTGCTATTGAGTTGATTAAGGAAAAAGGAGATGATACACCTATATTTTGGTTGCATAGAAATGAGCGTTTTGCAGAGAAATTAGCAACGCCAGATGTTACTGTAGCAGATATTATTGGAGATGTAGATCCTATAAAAGCAGCAAACTTAAAATTGAGTTATGCAGATGATAGGGTCATTCATTACGGAATGATTCCGCGTGCTAACAGATGTATTTTTGTGATTAATGAATTACCAGATTTACAAGCTAGAATTCAGGTGGCACTTTTTAATATTTTACAAGAAGGTGATATTCAAATTAGAGGTTTTAAATTGCGTTTGCCTTTAGATATGCAATTTGTGTTTACGGCAAATCCAGAAGATTATACGAATAGAGGAAGTATTGTAACGCCTTTAAAAGATAGAATTGGCTCGCAGATTTTAACGCATTACCTAGAGGATATTGAAACAGCCAAAACAATTACACAACAAGAAGCAAACAAGGTAGGTTCTCAAAAAGATTTTATAGCAGTACCAGAGCTGGCAAAAGACTTGTTAGAGCAGATTGTTTTTGAAGCTAGAGAAAGTGAGTATATAGATGCTAAAAGTGGTGTAAGTGCACGTTTAAGTATTTCTGCTTTCGAAAACTTATTAAGTACTGCAGAAAGAAGAGCATTACTTTCTGGGGATGATAAAACAATGATTCGTTTAAATGATTTCGACGGAATTATTCCTGCAATTACAGGAAAAGTGGAGTTGGTGTATGAAGGTGAACAAGAAGGGGCACAAGTAGTGGCAGAGACATTAATTAAAAATGCGATTAAAACGTTATTTCCAAGTTATTTTCCGGAGATAAAAAAGTTAGAAAAACAAGAAGAAGAATCTCCTTATGACGATATAATTTCTTGGTTTTTTAATGCTGATGAAGATTTCGAATTGTTAGATGAACACACAGAAGCGCAATACAAAGCAGAGTTAGATAAGGTAAAACCTTTAGATACTTTTCTTAAAAAACACCAACCGAATATGAATGAAACAGATGGGTATTTTGTAAAAGAGTTTATTCTTTGGGCATTGGTAGAGTTTAAAAAACTAAGTAAGTATCGTTTTGCAGAAGGAACACAATTTAAAGATCCTTATGGAAATTTTATAAGTGGACTATAATTAATTACCTCGTTCCACGAGATTTAATATTTTTACTGCACAACCGAATTATTTCTATAATTCGGTTTTTTTTTGTGGTTTCTCTTTTTGCTTGATGTATCCAATATAAATACTGCTTTCTATAACTAGGAGCAAAATTTCTAAAATTGGTAAAAGCTATTTCATTTTTATCAAAGGCAAGTTGTAGGTCATCAGGAATAATTCCTTTTTCGACGGCATCTAAAGCTGTCCAAGATCCATTTTGTTTTGCAATCTCAATTATATCTAATCCACTTTGGTGCATTAAATTATCAGTAATTAAATTTTGAATATAATTTTTATTAACGGCACTCCAAATACTTTTCTGTTTTCTTGGGCAGAAATATTGCCTACGCTTACCATCACCTAAACTTTTTACAGTGGCGTCTATCCAACCAAAACATAAAGCTACTTTTACGGCTTCTTCCCATCGCATAGATTCCTCTATATTTTCTACTTTATAAAATATAAGGTAAACACCTTTAGACAAATTATAATTTTTTGACAACCAATTGCGCCATTCAATATCATTTTTAAAGTAAAATTCGTCTATTTCTTTCATGATTTTTAGATACTAAAATTACCTTTTGTATTTTTTATGTGATTGTTAGTAATTGAAATTTACAATTAAAGCGTGTTGTTTAGAAAGGGAGGTAAATTAAGTAAATTATCTTTATCATTCTCTATTTAGTATTTTTTGATAGTCATAATTATCACAATCATAAAAATGGCAGAACAAATAACGATAGATAGCTCAAGTTTTGGTTGTCCTTAATTTTTTAATTAAATTCAGTGTTATTAATGATTATCTCATAAAAACACAATGAAATGACTGTAAAAAGCTTAAAAAATGAAAATAAAATAAAATTATTGTCCTTTGATATTGACAATACTTTAATTGACTTTCATACCTATAAAAGTAACTTTAAAAAAATATGGGAAAAGTATCATGATCAAAACGATGTGCTTTTAACATATAATACAGGTAGATTAATAGATGACGTCTTAGATTTAATAGATAAAGAGGTGCTTCCAGAACCAGATTATATTATTTCTGGAGTAGGTACACATATTTATAATTTTAAAAAAGGTGCTGTAGAAAAAGAATTTAATGATGTTTTAGATGATGGGTGGAATTTGGAATCTGTAGAAAATATCATTCAAAAAATAAAACACCCTATTAGTGATCAACCAACAAAATTTCAGCATTCTTATAAAAGAAGTTATTTCTTTCATGATGCTAGTAACGATCTTATAGAAAGTATAGAACAAGATTTTGCAGATGCAGATATGGATGTAAATATTGTGTATTCTGGCAATAAGTTTTTAGATGTTTTGCCTAAATGGGCAAATAAAGGAAATGCTTTACGTTGGCTACTAAGAAGATTAAAATTTAAATCTGATCAGGTTTTGGTTGCTGGAGATAGTGGTAATGATTCTGCAATGTTCGATTTAAAAGATGTGTCTGGTATAGTGGTAGCAAATGCACATGACGAATTGTATCTGTATACAAAACATAAAAAGGTTTATCATACAGAAAAAGAAAAAGGTGATGGTATTATAGAAGGACTTATTTTCTATGAAATACTACCAAAAGAAGCGCTTGAAGATACAAATATTGATCACTCAGATGATTTTTTTATTAAAAAAGAGAAAGAAAATATTGCGCAAGAAGATACCGATGAAAAAGTAGCTTTAATTAAAGAAGGATATGTAAAAGCAATTGAAGCTTTAAAGAAAAATATTACACCACTTGGCTTTTCAGCATGTTCAATAAAAGATAATATTCCGAATGGTACAGATGAAAATTATCATAGTGTTTGGGCAAGAGATGGAGCAATTACTGTTATAGGTTCTCTGTCTTTAATTGATGATGAAGAAATTCATACTTGCCAAAGACAAACTTTAGTTACTTTAATAGATAATATTTCTAGAAACGGACAAATACCTGCAAATGTTCGGTTAAAAGATCAAGAACCAGATTATTCTGGAGTTGGTGGAATTTGTTCTATTGATAGTGGTATTTGGGTGGTAATTGCTTTCTACGAATATGTAAATGTTACCAAAGATATTCAGTTTTTAAGAAAATATATTGGAGATATTAAAGAAACCATGCGATGGTTAGGAGCGCATGATAGTAATAATGATGCCCTTTTAGAAATTCCGGAAGCAGGAGATTGGACAGATTTATTTGGTAGAAGTTATAACATTCTATATGACGAAATACTTTGGTATAGATCTAATGTTTGTTTCGGACGTATGTTAGAAATGTTAGGAAATCATGAAGATGCAGGAGAATATATTAGATGGTCTCAGGTAATTAAAAAAGAGATTGTACAAAACTTCTGGCCTTCTACACAGCAAAAATTATTTCAATCGGTTTCATTTGCCGAAAAGCAGTTTACTTTAGGAGATACGTCTTACTTAATTGCACAAACAACACCTTTCGATTTTAGCTGGCGTTGCGATACCCTTGGAAATATTTTAGCCTTTTTACACGGAACCATAGATGCTGAAAAAGCACATCAAACTTTTAAGTTTATGTTGGGGGTCGGAGTTAATGATCCTTTTCCAGTTGCAAATGTATATCCGGTTGTAAGTCCTGGAGATCCTGATTGGAAACCTTATTACACCGTAAATCTCCTGAATTTACCCAACCATTATCATAACGGAGGTATTTGGCCTTTTGTGGGTGGATTCTGGGTGAAATTCGTCAATAAATTAGGGTTTAAAGACATCGCAATAGAAGAACTACATAAACTAGCTTTAATCAATAAAGAAGGAATTAATGAAGAGTGGGAGTTTACAGAGTGGGCACATGGAACTACAGGGAAACCAATGGGGAAAGCCTATCAAGCTTGGTCTGCAGCGCAGTATATATCAGCTTGTAACGATTTAAAAATAATTAAAACTAAAACTAAAAAATAGAAATATGAAATCGATATTAATGATTTCTTTACATGGATATGTAGGGGCACATGCAGAATTAGGAAAACCAGATACAGGAGGTCAAGTAGTATATGTATTAGAATTAGCAGATAGATTTAGTAGATTAGGTAAACGTGTAGATTTGGTAACGCGGCAATTTGAAGATCAACCAGAGTATGATGTTGTAGATGATAATTTTAGTGTTTGGAGAATTCCTTTTGGTGGAAAAAAATTCATCAGAAAAGAAGACATGCACGACCATTTAAAAAAGTTTGTGACCAATACGTTGGCCGCTATAAAAAAAGAAAATAAAAAATACGATGTTGTGTATTCTCATTATTGGGATGCAGGTTGGGCAGGACAAAAAATTGCAGAAGAATTAGGCATTTGTCATGTACATACACCACATTCTTTAGGGTGGTGGAAACAACACTCTATGGGAAGTGATATGGATGAGAAAGAGATGGAGAAAACCTATCGCTTTAAAGAACGTATTAGAAAGGAATATTTTGTGTATCAGATGTGTAATTTTGTGATTGCAACAACACTTCCTCAAGTAGATTTATTGGTACAACAGTATGATGTTTTGTCTAGAAATTGTAGCATGATTCCTCCAGGAATTGATGAAAATAGATTTTTTCCTGTTCCGTCTAAAGAGAATGATAAAATTCGATTGAAATATGATATCAAACCAACCGATATTTTGGCGTTGGGTAGAATGGCGCATAATAAAGGCTACGATTTATTAATACGTTCGTTACCTACGGTTTTTGAACTGTGTCCGGAAGCTAGATTAGTCGCTGCAATTGGAGGAGATTCTCAGCAAGATAGAGACGGAATTGATACTTTAAAAGTATTGGCGAAGGAACTAGGTGTTATGGATAAAATTAAATGGAAAAACTACATTGCTGATGAAGACTTAGCAAACGTATACAGATCTGCAAGTATTTTTGTAATGCCTTCTAGATATGAACCTTTTGGTATGGTTGCTATTGAAGCTATGGCTTGTGGAACACCAAGTGTAATAACGGTTCATGGAGGTTTGTGTGATTTAATTGATTTTGGAAATCAGGCTTTATTTGCAGATCCACACAGACCAAAAGAATTTGGAGCAATGATGGCAATGCCTTTGTTATACCCTAAATTAAGAAACGAAATGTCTGTTGAAGGGGCACGTTTTGCACGTAGAAATTTTGGATGGACAGGGATAGCAAAAAGGATGTTATCAATTTTTGCAAGTTCAATTAATCAAAGAACATCAGAAACTAATATTTATTAAAGTATGTCTAAAATTGTATGTTTTGGTGAAGTTTTGTGGGATGTTTTTCCTACGCATAAAAAAATAGGAGGAGCGCCTTTAAATGTTGCAGTGCGGTTAAAGTCTTTAAATAATGAAGTTGCTATGGTAAGTGCCATTGGTAATGATGACTTAGGTAAGTTGATTTTAAATTACATAAACGATTTAAAAATAAATGCTGATGCTGTTGTAATTTTAGAAGATTATACAACAGGAGAAGTGGCTGTAACGTTAAATGAAAAAGGAGCTGCTACCTATGAAATTGTACATCCGAAGGCTTGGGATAAAATTCCATTTACAGCAACAGCGGCAACATTGGTAAAACAAGCAGATGCTTTTGTTTTTGGAAGTTTAATTACAAGAGACGATGTTTCTAAAAATACACTTTACCAACTTTTAGAATTGGCTAAATATACTGTTTTTGATGTGAATTTAAGAGCACCTTTTTATAACAAAGAAATTCTTATTGATTTAATGTGTAAAGCTGATTTTATAAAATTTAATGATGAAGAATTGTATGAGATAAGTGCTTTTTTAGGTTCCCCTTTTCATAATTTAGAACAAAACATACGTTTTATTGCAAAAAAAACTAAAACAGCACATATTTGCGTTACAAAAGGCGAACATGGTGCTGTTTTATTATATAACAATACATTGTTTTACAATAGTGGTTATAAAATTAAAGTAGTAGACACCGTTGGTTCTGGAGATTCTTTTTTGGCCACATTAATTCATCATTTATTAGACAATCATAATCCGCAGAAATCATTGGATATTGCTTGTGCAGTTGGAGCTTTAGTTGCCCAAAATGAAGGAGCAAACCCTATTATTTCTGAAAACGAAATTTTAGATTTTAGCAGATTATAATTTATTCAATTATTTTAATTTATCTAAAAAAGGCTTTAATTCTAATAGCGTTATATCATCACGTTTTCTTAATTCTTTTAGAAACCAAGCTTTGTGTCCGGCACCATAAGTAATTAAAATACGTTTATTTTGATACTTATATTTCTGTAAAGTTTTCTCAATATTCCAATAATGTGCAATATTAATATTGTCCCAACCACCAAGACCTAATTCTTCATTAAAAAGTCTGTTATAAGCTCCTAATCCAATATTGGAAATACTATCGTAAGTATTGGTGTGTATAAAATAAGGGTCATTTCTGTTACCTGTAATAGCCATAATAGAATCAGATTTTCTATTAGCTTCTCTGTATTGTTTCCAATCAGATTTCCGTAAAGTATCTCTGCTAATGGCTCTTAATTTTTGTTGACGTTCTCTTGCCATAGAAGCAGACCAACCTGCAGTTGGTATAATTTCAAAATCCATAGTTTTTGATAGCGGAAAAATGACTTCTGTATATTCTGGAAAACGAGAAACCCTAGGTTCTGAAATAGAATCATCTCTTTTAAAACCTTTCATCGCTTCTTCAAATCTATTTGGCGGAATTTCAGTTAAAATAAGATCAGGTTTAATTTCTTGAATCAGCTTTGTTAGTTTTTCTATAGAATATTCGTCTGAAGTTAAATGACTACCATGTATCGTTCCTAAAACTAAAACTTCATTCTTTTTATCTTTAGTACAACTAAAAAGTAAAAAGATAAAACTAAGGGCAAAAAGACTTTTAATTATTGTTTTCATATTTATTATCTTAAAATTTTATTAGGGAAAACAACTACACTTTCATGACCGTTTTCGCCAATAGCAGCAACACCAAAAAAGAAATTATCTATTACAATTCCATCTAAAGTAAACTCTGTAGTTTCTACATATCTAGAATTGTCCCAAGTAGGAGAGGTGGTGTCTCTCCAATAAATTTTATACCCTTTGGCTCCGTCAACTTTATTCCATTTTAACTTTACAGAAGCTTCTACAATACCGCCAATAGCTACTTCTTTTGGCGCTTCTGGAGCCCATGCTAAATTGGCCATTGTAATTGCATTAACAGCGGTTAATTTCTTTGCATACTCAAAATTTACATGCTCAAAAGTATCTCCGTATTTTATACCGTTTTCGGTTCTAATGTCTTGATGTTGTTGCGTATAGTTTTCATGTGCTTCCATAATTCTAATACCAGCAAAACCTAAATCATTAAAAGGTCTGTGATGTCCTCCACGGCCAAATCTATCCAATCTATAAATCATCATCGGATTCATTTCTGGCATATAGGTTTTTACATTTTTGTGAATATATCTAGCCAATTGTCTCGAAACTCCATCTACTTCACCACCATAAAACCTACGCATTTTACGTTGGGTTTCTGTTTCGTTTGTAGGTACAGGTTCCGAGAAAATTCTAAAACTACGATTGTCAATTACACCATCTACCCCTTTTATATTTCCAATCATATCATTGTTTAAAACACCAATAATATCCCAACCTTTATCTTTAGCGTACTTGGCTAAACCAGCGCCACCAAACAATCCTTGTTCTTCACCAGAAAGACCTACGTAAATAATACTACTTTCAAATTGATACTTGCTCAATACTCTTGCAGCTTCTATGGTTCCTGCCATTCCAGAGGCATTGTCGTTCGCGCCAGGTGCATCTGTGGTAAAATCCATCGTATCGCTTGCACGAGAATCAATATCACCACTCATAATAATGTATTTGTTTGGGTATTTGGTTCCTTTTTGAACTGCCACAACATTTACAATCCACGCATCATGAGGAACTCTTCTATTACCTTTTTTAGTAACAAAATCCTTTTGATAAAAAGTGTTGATGCAATTGTTACAATTGCTAGATATTTTATCGAATTCGGCTTTTATCCAGCGTCTAGCTGCACCAATACCTCGAGTTGTGGAAATGGTATCTGAAAAAGTATTTCTTGTACCGAATTCTGTTAAGGTTTTTATATCAGCTTTAATATTGTCTGCTGAAACAGAGTTTATAATATCATAAATTTTAAGATCTGTTTGTGCAGAAATAGAAATTGACATCAATAAAAATAATAGTGTAATTTTTTTCATCCGAAGGAAAGTTTAGGCTACTAAATTACAAAACAAAAAAGAGAACAGATTAAAAATCCGTTCTCTTTTATTATTTTATTTAAAATGCTATAAGTTGTTTGAGATCTATCATCAACCTTTAGGTTAAAATAGAGCTTGCAGCATGTACACTATTCATCAATACTAACATGAAATAAAGCATCTCCTTTATTTACGATTGGTGTTTTATTAATACAGAAAATATGACAATCAAACGGCGCATAAATTTTCTTTTTAAACTCACCAAAAGGATCTTGTATTACGCCTAAAACTTCTTTCTTTTTTACAAAGCTTCCGTTTGCTACTCTAATTTTAAACATCCCAGAATCAGATGATCTTATCCACTTTGCCTTATGCACAAAAACAGGAGTTTCTCTAACCGTAATGTCTCCTTCAATAAGACCTAAACGAATTAATACATTTTTAGTTCCGTTAACACCTTCGTTAATAATTGTAGGGTTTAGTTCTTTAGATTTTCCTCCTTCGAAAAGTAAAACGGTTTTACCCATTTTATGTAATGTATCTCTAAGTGATTTTGTAATGTTTTCAGAAAAAACAATCATTGGAGGGTTAAAAACCTTAGCCAATTCTAATGCTTTTTCATCTTCTTTACTACATCTTATTTGTGCAATATTATCGCGATCTCCACCACCTGTATGAAAATCGATAACATAGTCTACAATCGGAGCAATTTCTTTTGTAAATTGATAGGCAAATTGGCTCGCTAACGATCCACCTGCAGAACCAGGAAACATTCTGTTTAAATCACGTCCGTCAGGAAATTCTCTAGTCTGAATTAAATACCCAAAAATATTAAAAACAGGAATGCAAATAATGGTTCCAGTTTTTGGTTTATTAATTTTTAAATTAATGATTTCTCTAATAATTCCTACTCCATTTGTTTCATCACCATGAATACCTGCAAGTAATAAAACAACAGGTCCAGGATTTTGAGAGCGTTCTATAATTATTGGAACCTTAACAGTAGTTCTTGTATGTAATTTTGCTACTTCTAAATCTAAAACGGTACGTTTTCCTAAAGGAATTACTTTTCCTAAAAGGATAAAAGGTTTACTCGACATGAATTTCTAAATAACGAATTATTTCTTTCGCGATATTTTTACCAGTTGCTACCTCAATTCCCTCTAAACCTGGAGAAGAATTTACTTCTAATACCAAAGGTCCTTTAGATGATTGTAACATATCTACTCCGGCAACACCCAAACCTAAAGCTTTGGTTGCTTTTAATGCAGTTTTTTCTTCTTCGTCTGTCAATTCTATGACAGTTGCATTACCACCTCTGTGTAAATTAGAACGGAATTCTCCTTCTTTTCCTTGGCGTTTCATAGCACCAATTACTTTACCATCAACTACAAAAGCTCTAATATCTGCACCACCAGCTTCTTTAATAAATTCTTGCGCAATTACTCTTGCACCCAATCCATTAAAAGCTTCTAAAACGGAGGTTGCTGCGTTTTTGGTTTCAGCCAAAACAACACCTAAACCTTGTGTTCCTTCTAATAATTTTAAAATTAAAGGCGCTCCACCAACAGATTCTACTACGTGTTCTACATCTTTTGTGTAGTTGGTGAAAACTGTTTTTGGCAACCCAACACCAGCTCTTGCTAAAATTTGTAAACTGCTTAATTTATCTCTAGATTTTACTAAAGCTTGAGAAGAAACTGCAGAAAATACTTTCATCATTTCAAATTGACGAATAACAGCAGTTCCATAAAAGGTAACAGAAGCACCAATTCTTGGTATAATAGCATCAATGTTTTCTAAATATTCACCTTTATAAAATATTTTTGGCGATCGTTTTTCAATTTCAATGTTACATTTTAAATGGTCTACAACCATTACTTCATGACCTCTTTTTTCGGCGGATTCTACCAATCTTCTAGTTGAATACAATTTAGGATTTCTAGACAGAATTACAATTCTCATTATATTTTATTTTTTAATTTGTGTGATAAGTTTGTCTTTGTAGTGTCTATCACGAATTTTTTATTTAAAAATTTTCTTCCAAGCAAGATCGGAAACTTCATGTCTTTACGTTCACTTAATGTTAAATGAATAGGGAAGATTTCGTTGAAAATTACAATTTCAGTTTCAACTAAAAACCTTTTTTCTGAAATTCCATTCGAGCTTTTTACCAATTTAGAAGCATAATTTTTTGTAGTAAACTCCTTATTATTGTAAAATGGATGCTCTGGATCTAATAGCTTAAACCTGATAAAATTTTTTCCGTCTATGGTTATTTCTTCAATATTAGAACAATGTATTGATGATGTATAAGCGCCAGAGTCAATTTTTAAATCGATGTCTTCTAAATGGAGTTCCGGGAAATCTGCTTTATCAACACGACCAATGGTTATTTTCATATATTATTTTAAACTGCTGTAAAATTAGTGATACTTATTCGAAATCTTGATAAAATGAAAAAAATTATAAAGAATTATTAAATAACTAATCTAACGATAAGGTTTTTAAAAATTAGATAAATTTTTGATGTTTTAAAACCGATATAAATATCAATTATATTTGAATCTTAAATTTAGATAAATATAGAAAAAAATATAAAACTTTTTTCTTGTTAAGGCTATTCTATTTTAGAAAATGGACTATTCGTTTACAACTTGATTAAAATAGCTATTTATATTTTTTTTATTTTTATTAATGAATTGCAAGTCAGTGTATTAAAAATATAAGTTAAACAAATTAAAGAACTAAGGATACTTCTGTTAAATGTTTTTTAAATGCCTATAGATGTATATATTTGCACCCTAATTATAAATTAAAAGAATAAATATGAAAAAACCTACTATCGGATTTATCGGACTTGGCCTTATGGGTGGTAACATGGTTGAAAATTTGCAAAAAAGAGGTTATGAGTTAACAGTAATGGACCTTAACAAAGATGAGGTTGCAACTGTAATAGCTCGTGGTAATGCTACCGAAGCTAGCTCTCCTAAGGAATTAGCAGAAAAAAGTGATATTATAATGTTTTGTTTAACTACATCTGCTGTAGTTGAAAAGATTGTTTACGGTGAAGATGGAATTTTAGCCGGTATTAAAGAAGGTACTGTTTTAATTGATTTTGGAACTTCAATTCCTGCATCTACGATTAAGATTGGTAAAGATTTAGCAGCTAAAGGAGCTGGTATGATTGATGCACCTTTAGGTCGTACACCTGCACATGCAAAAGACGGATTATTAAATATCATGGCAGCTGGAGATAAAGCTACTTTTGATAAAGTAAAACCAGTTTTAGATGAGCAAGGAGAGAATGTGTTTTATTTAGGAGCTTTAGGAGCAGGTCATACAACTAAGTTAATTAATAACTTTATGGGGATGACTACTGTTGTTGCAATGTCTCAGGCTTTTGCTGCTGCAAAACTTGCAGGAGTAGATACACAACAATTGTTTGATATTATGTCTTCTGGACCGTCAAACTCTCCATTCATGAAATTTTGTAAACATTACGCAGTAGATAACGTAAGTGATTTAGGTTTTTCTATTAACAATGCAAATAAAGATTTAGGTTATTTTGTTCAGATGATGAACGATTTAGGTACTACTTCTAAAATAGCAGAAGCTACTTCTGCAAACCTTCAAGCAGCTGTAGCGGCTGATATGGGAAGCGGAAACGTTCCTGAAATTTTCGATTACTTTACAAGTTTAAAGAAATAATTATTTCCGCAATAGCGGAAGTATAAAATAAGTTTTGATTTTAATATCAAAATGAAATGTATAAAAATACCTCGAGGCTTTGCTTCGAGGTATTTTTTGTTTTTATAATGATTTACAAAATGTCAGTTCGAGTAAAATTTCTTTTTATAAATTTTGTATCGAGAACTAATATTATATTGTCTAAAGAGATGATATTTAAAGTCTATAACTTTGCGATTGCAGCTTCTGCACAGCGTTCTCCATCCATGGCAGCAGAAACAATTCCACCAGCATAACCACCACCTTCACCACAAGGATATAAACCTTCTATTTCTGTATGTTCTAAACTTTCTTTTCTAGGGATGTTTACTGGTGATGAAGTTCTAGATTCCACTCCAATAATATTTGCTTCGTTGGTGTAATAACCATGCATTTTTTGTCCGAATGCTGCAAAACCTTTTCTTAATCTACCTCCAATAATTTTAGGTAATAAAGAATGTAAAGGAGCCGATTTTAATCCTGGTTGATATGAACAATCATTTAAATCGTTAGAAAGTCTTCCGTCTACAAAATCCACCAATCTTTGTGCAGGTGCTGTTTGTGTTCTTCCTCCAGCAAAAAAGGCTATTTTTTCTAAATCTTTTTGAAATTCTAATCCTTTTAAAGGTCCAAACTGTTCGTATTTCTTAAAATCTTTATCAATATCTAATTCAACAACAATTCCTGAATTTGCAAAACGATTATTTCTACGAGAAGGCGACATTCCGTTTACAACAACTTCACCGTTTGCAGTAGCTGCAGGAACAATAAATCCACCAGGACACATACAAAAAGAATATACACCTCTATTATTTACTTGGTGTACCAAGCTATAAGCTGCTGCAGGTAACAATTCGTCTCTTTCTCCTGAACAATGATATTGAATTTGATCTATAATTTCTTGCGGATGTTCTACACGAACGCCCATCGCAAAAGACTTTGCTTTTAAAGCAATCTCTTTCTTGTGTAGTAATTCGTATATATCTCTGGCCGAATGTCCGGTTGCTAAAATAACTGAATTCACAGCCATTTCTTTTCCGTTTTTAAGATGGATAGCTTGTAGTTTATTGTTTTTTATAGTAAAATCAGTAACACGAGTTTCAAAATGAATTTCTCCACCGTACTTTAAAATATTCTCACGAACATTCTCGATGATTTTTGGTAATTTATTGGTTCCAATATGCGGATGTGCATCTACCAAAATTTGTTCTGTTGCTCCATGAAAAACTAAATTTTCAAAAATTCTTCTAACATCACCACGTTTTAATGAGCGTGTGTAGAGTTTTCCATCAGAGTAGGTTCCGGCTCCACCTTCACCAAAACAATAATTAGAATCTTCGTTTACAAAATGATCTTGATTGATGGCTTTTAAATCACGCCTTCTATCTTGTACATTTTTTCCACGTTCTAAAACAATTGGTTTGTAACCTAATTCTATACAACGCAAAGCGGCGTACATTCCTGCGGGTCCAAAACCAATAATATGTACTTCTTTGGCATTAGAAACATCTTTGTATTCAAAAGTATAATCAGATTTATCTGGTACTTTTTCATTGATATAAACGGCTACTTTGTAGTTAAATATGATGTCTTTTTTACGTGCATCTATAGATTTACGCAATACTTTAACAGCAGAAATTTCACTTTTATCAAGGCTTAATTGCTTAGAAGCTTTGTATAATAAGATGTTTTCTTTACGTTCTTCTATTAAATTTACTCGAAGTTGAATTTCTTTTACCATGTGGCAAAAATAATGAATTTTAAAGTCTAAAAAAGCTACGAATTCATGAATTTCTCTTCAATATGATATAATGATAATTTTTAGCGGTAAAAATATTTAAGTTGAGTAGTGAATTGATGTATCCTGTTTTTTAAGTTGTGGTTGTAAAAGGCCTTTTTTTTGTGCTTTTATTTTCTGTTTGAGCGTAGTTGAGATTTAATTACCGACTAAAATAGGTCTTGATTACACGCAAGGAGACATTTATTTCATTTTTTTAATTAGATAAATTTTGTACTGTTTTTGTACCTGAATAAAATGAAACACGTTAACTTTATGCTAAAATTAAGAATTAGATATTTTATTTTTTTTAATTTTAAATGATGACTATATTGTGAATATAATTATTATAAAATGCTATGAAAATCACGGGTAAAAATCACGATTTTATCTATCTTTAAAAAATATTTGAAAGGATGCTAGACAAGGAAAAATATAAGGTAAAAGGAATTATTCAATTGACTGATTTTAATACAAAAGAAGTAATAGAAAAGTCTAAGAAGAAGCTAAAGAAAATTAGAAAAAAACTGAGTGATATTCAGGATACAATGTATGCAGAAGGCAAATATAGTATGCTTATTTGCTTACAAGGAATGGATACTTCTGGCAAAGACAGTTTAATTAGAGAGGTTTTTAAAGATGTAAATGCACGTGGAGTAGAAGTGCATAGTTTTAAAGTACCAACAGAGTTGGAATTAAAGCACGATTTTTTATGGCGTCATTATATTGCACTTCCTGCAAAAGGTAAAATAGGTGTTTTTAATAGAACACATTATGAAAACGTGTTGGTGACAAGAGTGCATCCTGAGTATGTTTTTGGAGAAAATATTCCGACCATAAATACGTTAGAAGATATCAATGATGCTTTTTTTCATGAAAGAATGGAAAGAATCAATAATTTTGAAAAGCATATTACAGATAGTGGAACCATCGTATTAAAGTTCTTTTTAAATTTGTCTAAAGACGAACAAAAGAATAGATTATTACGCAGGTTGAATTTACCTGAAAAGAATTGGAAATTTTCTGCAGGAGATTTAAAAGAACGTAAACTGTGGGATAAATACCAGTTCTGTTATGAAGATTTATTAAACAGAACTTCTAAAGAAAATGCACCTTGGTTTATAATTCCTGCGGATGACAAACCAACTGCAAGATTTATTTTAGCAGATATTGTATTAGAAGAATTAGAAAAATATAACTTTAAAGAGCCAACTTTACCTGCAAAAATTCAGGATCAAGTAGCTGCATTTAAAACACAATTAAATAACGAATAGTTCTTGCTTGCGATTTAGTAGGTAATTATTTTTACCTGAGCGAAGTAGAGAAATTAAAATATTAAAATGAATTTAGATTTAAAGAAGCCAATCGTATTTTTCGATTTAGAAACAACAGGAGTAAACATTGCAACAGATAAAGTTGTTGAAATTGCCATATTAAAAGTATTCCCAAACGGAAATAAGGAAAGTAAAACTTGGTTGGTAAATCCGGAAATGGAAATTCCACAAGGATCTATAGATGTACATGGAATTACAAATGAAAAAGTAGCTTCAGAGCCAACTTTTAAAGAATTAGCACCACAAATTAATGAGATGATTGCAGATTCTGATTTGGCAGGTTTTAACTCTAATCGTTTTGACATCCCGCTTTTAGCGGAAGAATTAATGAGAGCTGGTATCGACTTTGATATGAAAAATAGAAAAGCAATTGATGTGCAAGTAATTTTTCATAAAAAAGAACAAAGAACATTAAGTGCTGGATATCAGTTTTACTGCGGAAAAGAATTAGAAGGAGCACACGGAGCGGAAGCAGATACCAATGCAACGTACGAAATTTTGTTAGCTCAGTTAGATAAATATGATGACATACAAAATACTGTAGATGCTTTAAGTGAATATTCTACACACGGAGAAAGAGCAGATTTTGCTGGTTTTATTCTGATGAATGATAATAAGCAAGAAATTTTCTCTTTCGGAAAATACAAAGGTAGAACGGTAGAAGAGGTGTTTAAAGAAAACCCTGGTTACAATAACTGGATGCAGAATGCAGATTTTCCTTTGTACACTAAAAAGGTTTTAAAAGAAATTAAAGAAAGAATGACGGCGCCAAAAAAGCAAATGTCTGACAAAGAAAAATTAGAAGCTTTACAACAGAAGTTTAATTTAAGATAGTTCTTTTTTGTCATTTGGAATGAGTCTTTTTAGGCGATTGAGAAATCTAATAATTAAGATGTATTAAACTAAACTGTCAATTAAACAGTTAAAAAATTACACAACAAACAATGTTTACAGAATATAAAAATTTACCAAATAATTCTCGCGTTTGGATTTACCAATCCAATAGAGAATTTACAGAGAATGAAATAAACTTTATTTCAGAAAAAGCAGAAGACTTTATTAACCAATGGACGCGTCATGGTGACGATTTAAAAGGTTCTTTTACTATCAAATACAATCAGTTTTTGGTGTTGGCAGTAGATGAAAGTTTTAACAATGTTTCTGGTTGTTCTATAGATAGCTCTGTTCGTTTTATTAAAGAATTAGAAAACGAATTACAATTAGATTTAATGGATAAATTGAATGTTACTTTTAAAGATAATGACAATATTAACTTAGTAAAATTGTTCGATTTTCAGAAGTTCGCAGAAGAAAATAAAGTAACTGCCGATACGATTGTTTTTAATAATATGGTAGCTACCAAAGAAGATTTTGAAAACAATTGGGAAATTCCCGCAAAAGATAGTTGGCACAAACGTTTTTTGGTGTAAAAATTGTATTAAAATTATTGAATTCAGCTAGCAAATTGTTGCGTTAAGGATAGAGCGGTCTGTTTGAGCTCTTTTTTAGGTTTCAGTTCGAGTGGTTACGCTTTTTAGCGTAATTGTATAGAGAACAACCTAAAAAAAGCGAGTAGCGAAAGCCTGTTAAAACGCCCTAAGAATATGTCCCATAATAATATGAAGAAAGAGTTATTAATAGTCGTTTTTATAAGTTTTGTTTTTAATTTATCTGCACAAAGTGTAGATCCTTTAATAGCGAAAGATGCAGAGGCGCAAGATATTTGGGTAGATAGTATTTTAAAAAATATGTCGATTGATGAGAAGATTGGTCAGCTTTTTATGATACAAGCCTATTCTAATAAAGACAAAAAGCACGAAGCTTATATTACCAATATGATTCAAAAATATCATGTGGGTAATTTAATTTTTATGCAAGGAACACCTGAAAAACAAGCGGTACTTACTAATAAATTTCAAGATTCGGCAAAAGTACCTTTGTTAATTGGTTTTGATGGAGAATGGGGCTTGGACATGCGTTTAAAAGATACCTATAGATTTCCTTGGAACATGACTTTGGGTGCTATTGAAAAAGATTCTTTAATTACTGAATTCGGTAAGCATTTGGGGATGCATTGTAAGCGATTGGGAATTCATGTAAACTTTGCGCCAGTTGTAGATATTAATACAAATCCAGAAAACCCAATTATTGGAAACAGATCTTTTGGTGAAGATAAAGAAAACGTAACCCAGAAAGCGATTGCGTTTACAAAAGGGATGCAAAGTCAAGGGGTTTTGGCAAATGCAAAACATTTTCCAGGGCATGGAGATACCGCAACAGATTCTCACCATACATTACCCGTTTTAAATTTTGATTTAGCGCGCTTAGATTCTGTTGAATTGTACCCATACAAAAGAGTTTTTGATGCTGGTATGGCAAGTGTTATGACGGCACATTTAAGTATTGCTAGTTTAGAACCAGATAGTAGATTGCCTACTTCTTTGTCTAAAAATGTAGTGACTAATTTATTGCAGCAAAAATTAGGCTTCTTAGGCTTGGTAATTACCGATGGTTTAAATATGAAAGGTGCTGCTAATTATGCTACTTCGGCAGAAATTAATTTGGCAGCTATACAAGCAGGGAATGATTTACTGTTAATTCCGCAAGAGATTCCTGCTACGGTAAATATGATTAAAAAGGCTATTGAGTTAAAGACATTAACAGAAGAAAGAATCAATTTTTCTGTTCGTAAAATATTAAAAGCGAAATATTGGGCAGGTTTAAATGAATATAAACCAGTAGTCTTAAATAATTTGCATGAAGACTTAAATTCAATTGAAGATGAATTATTGCATAGAGAATTGGTGAAGAATTCTTTAACTGTTCTTAAAAATAAAAACTATAATATACCTATTACAAATTTAGAAGAAAGAAAAATTGCATATGTAAAATTAGGCGACGATTCTGGATATCCTTTTATTGATATGCTTCAAAATTATGGACAAGTAGATGAGATTTATAGTGAAAATTTAGACGGACTTATAACAAAATTGAAACCTTATAACTTGGTAATCGTTGGTTTTCATAAATCGAATGCTAACCCATGGAAAAGTTATAAGTTTACAAATAAAGAATTGGTTTGGTTGCAAGAAATATCTAGAGAGAATAATGTAATTTTAGATGTTTTTGCAAGTCCTTATAGTTTATTACAGGTAAAATCTTTTACAAATATAGAAGGCATTATTGTGTCATACCAAAATAGTAAATTGGCCCAAGAACTCTCTGCTCAATTAATTTTTGGAGCTTTTGGAGCAAAAGGGAAGTTGCCTGTTTCTATTAAAAGTGATTTTTTAGAAGGTAGTGGTTTCTTTACCTCAAACCTAAGTAGATTTGAATATACCATACCAGAAGCAGCCCAGTTATCTTCTATAAAATTAAAAAAGATAGATTCTTTAGCTACCATTATTTTAAAGGAAAAAATGGCACCAGGTTTTCAGGTTGTAGTGGCAAGACATGGTAAAATTGTCTTAGAGAAAAGTTATGGGCATCACACAGATGATACGTCTAGAAAAGTAAAAAATTCTGACGTGTATGATTTGGCTTCCCTTACTAAAATTTTAGCCTCTTTACCTTTAGTGATGAAAGCAGAAGAAGAGAAGAAAATTTCTTTAAATGAAAAACTTCAAGATCTTTTACCAGGTTTTAAAGGCTCTAATAAAGCAGCGGTTTCTGTTAGAGAAATCCTTTCACATTATGGACGTTTAAAAGCGTGGATTCCTTTTTACGTGGCAACTCAAGATAGTATAACGCATAAAAATTTACCTGCTTTTTATAGTAATAAACAATCGGAAAGATTTTCACTAAACGTGGCAAAAAACTTATATATAAACAAGAGTTATAAAGACAGTATTTATAAATATATTAAAGATGCAGACCAAAGAACAACTGCAGGTTATAAATACAGCGATTTAGGATATTATTTATTGCAAGAAGCGATAGAAAATACTTATGAAAAACCTTTAAATACCTTGGTAGATGAAGAGTTTTACCAATCTTTAGGTGCTAATAGAACGACTTATTTACCACTTCAAAAGTTTCCTGCAAACGAAATTATACCTACCGAAAAAGACAACTATTACCGTAACCAATTAGTACAAGGTTATGTGCATGATATGGGAGCTGCGATGTTAGGTGGAGTAGGTGGGCATGCAGGTTTATTTGCCAATGCAAATGATGTTGCAAAAATTATGCAGATGTATTTACAGAAAGGATATTATGGTGGTAAAAGGTATTTAAAAACAGAAACCTTAGACAAATTTAACCATCGTTATTTTTCAGATATGCAGGTGCGTAGAGGTTTAGGTTTCGATAAACCGCAGTTAAACCCTAAGGTAAAAGCAACTTGTGGCTGTGTGTCCGACGAGAGTTTTGGGCATTCTGGTTTTACAGGTACTTACACTTGGGCTGATCCACAAAGTGGAATTGTATATGTATTTTTGTCTAATAGAGTGTACCCTACAGCAGCAAACATGAGTTTGGTAAGGAGTAATATGCGTACAGAAATTCAGCAAGTTATTCAGGATGCTATTATAAATTAAGAAGTATAAAATATTCTTTTTCAGAAGCTATTTCCTGCTTTCCGCACTCGCTTTTTTTATTCAGAAAAAGAATAAAAAAGAGCTCAAACAATTGCTGCAATCAGGGCTAAACTTGGTTGTAGCTTTATTGTATTATAGAAAGTCAGATGTTTATGTTATTAATTTTAGATGCGTTCTAGTTGTTTTTTAATTAATTAACTTCCCGTTTTCATAATTTTCTTGTTTTGTTAATTTACCATTTTCATTAAAATATTTCCATTCTCCTATTTTTTTCATTTTTTTATAAGTACCAATTTTCATAGGTTTTCCACTATCATAAAATTTTTGAAAATATCCATCAACAATTCCGTTATCATAGTTTGCTATTAAAATAATATTTCCATTTGGGTGATATTTAGTCAAGCTTTTATTTTTAAGGTTTTCTAATGGAAAGGTTGTTGATTTATATAAGTCGCCACTTTCTGCGTATTCTTGAATAGTGAATTTTTCTAAACTCCTAAATTTTATTTTTTTAAGTATTTTAGTTGAATTGTATTCTCTTATAGTATCTCCAATATTTGGGATTACTTCTTTTTCAGCCCCATAAGTAATCGTTATTGCTTTTTTTTCTTGGCCAAAAGAGAATGCAGAACATAAGATTATCATTATTAATGCAATCGTTTTTCTCATTTTTTTTTATTTTAAGAGTTGGCTTCTGTATTTGTTGGTGACAACTTGCTATATATAAATATTATAAAACAGCTAAAAGTAAAATAAAAGAGTCCTATTTTGTTGTCAAAGAAATACGAAACTATAAAAGCTTGGAGTGCATAAAAAACAGGTAAAATAAACAAGTTATAGGTAAACCTAAAAGTATCTACAAAATCGATATCCGGATTTTTTTTCGCTTGCTTTTTATAAATTATATAATGAATCAAACTATTTAGGAGAATTAAATAGTACAACGGTTTTAAATAGTTTTTAGAGCCTTCTTTTTTAGGTGGAAATGTATTTGTCTTAATCATCTCTTGTACTTTTTTTACTTCTGTAAAATCTACTTGCGCATCATTTAGCTTTGTTAAAATAGTATCATAATTTTCATCTTTTTCTATATGAACAGAGAGTCCTTTTAATTGATTTACAACTTCGTTTTTTAAAATGTTAATAGATTTACTAGGGATATTGTTTGCGTAAATTTCACTAGCATTAATAGGTGCTCCATAATGCAGCGCTACTTTACAAGGAAAGTGAGATGCATTTTGATACGTAAGTCCAACAGGTACTACTTGTATCTGTAAATCAGGATGTTTTTCAATAGCTCCATATACAATTCTAGTAAAACCTTTACTTAAAGGTCTTACGGTTCTGTCTCTACAATCGCTACCTTCTGGAAAAATCATTAAAGATTTTCCTCTATTAAAAATGTCATAACATTTATTAAAAACTTCCTCGTTTTTTGCCAATTGATCGATGCCGTCTCGCATTCTATAAATGGCTATTAGATTTAAAGAATTTAGAATTTTTTTTATAATTGGGTTTTTAAAAGCAGCCGCTTTTACTAAAAAATAACTAGCTCTTGGGTTATTAGTAGTTACAATTAAAGGATCTATCAATCCGTTTGGGTGGTTTATAGCAAAAAGTACAGCTCCTTTTTTTGGTACGTTTTTTAAACCCACTACTTTTATTTCTTTTGTGTAAAAAAAGAGTCCGAGTTTAACGTACAAACGCACTAAACGAAACCATATTTGTGAAATTTCCATATAATTTTAATAATTATTTTAAAGATGATTTTCTGCCCCAATAAGTCGCTAATGCCATGCCAGAAAAGACATCCCAAACTCCCCAAAAAGCAGCCAATAAAGCCATTCCTCCTAAACCTTCAAAGAAACCAAAAATTAGTAACAAACCTAAGCCTCCATTTTGGATACCAGTTTCCATAGCGATTGTTTTACAATCTTTTTTATTCAATTTAAAACTTTTTGCGGTATAAAACCCTAAAATGTAGGCAAAAATATTATGAAAAATAACCAAGAATAGCACGTGGTGAATATGGTGTATAAAGACGTCTAAATTCTGAGAAAAAGCAATAAAAATTAAAGCGATAAAAACCAACATAGATAATGGTTTTAGAACTTTTTCAATTTTTTGAGCCATTTCAGAGTGGTAGTGTTTAATAACCATTCCAAGAATTAAAGGGATTCCTAAAATTATAGAAACGAGTTTAAATAAATCATACGGATTTAAAGAAACAGTTTTTAAAATTATATTGGTTGGTTCATATAGACTTCCCCAAAATTGTAAATTAAGAGGCGTCATTACAATACAAATTAAGGTTGCAAAAGCTGTTAAACTTACAGATAAAGCTGCATTTCCATCAGCCATTTTACTGAAAAAGTTTGAAACATTTCCACCAGGACACGCAGCAATCATCATCATCCCTAATGCAAAACTAGGATGCGGTTTTAGTATTAAAATAATTAAAAATGTTGCTGCAGGTAATAAAATAAATTGTGATAAAACACCTACAAAAACGATTTTAGGATTTTTAAAAAGCCTTTTAAAGTCTTCTACTGAAATCCCCAAAGCAACGCCAAACATAATAATGGCAATGGCTATGTTTAAAACCCATAAACCACTCTCATCAAAGTTTATTTTAATATCGTCTATATCTATGTTGTTTTGCATTTATTTAAATTAGTTTCAAAGTTTCTGGTTTTCTTGGTTCAAAAAATCTTGTTTTAAATTTTATTTTTTCTAGCAAAGTTGCAAAGGCTAAAAGTTTTTTATTTTTGCTAACTGCTAACTGCTAACTGCTAACTGCTAACTGCTAACTGCTAACTGCTAACTGCTAACTGCTAACTGCTAACTGCTAACTGCTAACTGCTAACTGCTAACTGCTAACTTAATTCTTAAAAGCAAACTCAATAATGTTCGCCCCCATTTTTAAAGCAGTTTCTCTTACACTTTTTGGGTTATTGTGTATAATTTCATCTTCCCAACCATCGCTTAAATCTGTTTCATAATCGTAAAAAACAACCAACCTTGCTTTGTAAAACAAACCAAAACCTTGGGCAGGTTTTTTATTGTGTTCATGAATTTTTGGAATCCCGTTAGGGAATTTAAAAGTCTGATTAAAAATAGGATGATTGGTCGGGATTTCTTTAAACTCTAAATTCGGAAAAACTTTCTTTAATTCTCTTCGTATAAATTTATCTAATCCGTAATTGTCTGAAATATGTAAAAATCCCCCAGAAATTAAGTAATTTCTTAAGTTATTTGTATCATCTTCAGAAAATAATACATTTCCATGTCCCGTCATAAAGATGATAGGGTAGCTAAAAAGATCTTCACTATTAATATTTACGGCTTGTGGATCTTTAGAAATATTGGTTCCAATATTTTTGTTTGCAAAGTCTACTAAATTAGGAATTGCTGTTGGGTTTGCGTACCAATCTCCACCGCCATTGTATTTTAAAATGGCAACATCCTGTGCATTTGTAGATAAAATAAGGAAAATTAATACTAGAACTAAAGTTTGCTTCATCAATTATTTTAGTGAGAATTGAAAGCAATATAGTAAAAATTACTGATTGATAAACGAAATGGTATTTACAGCTACTAATGCAGCAGTTTCTGTACGCAATCTACTTTCTCCTAAAGATATAGGAATCATATTTTTTGCCAAACATTTTTTAATTTCATCACTAGAAAAATCGCCTTCAGGACCAATTAAAATGGTCGTTTTTTCTGAAGGTTTTATTACGGATTGTAATAAGTTTTTTTCTTTTTGATCTTCGCAGTGTGCAATACAAACGTTACCTTTAAAATCTTGTTTTATAAAATCATTCAATTTTACTGGTTCATTCAATTTAGGAAGCGTGAATTTTAAAGATTGCTTCATGGCAGACTGAATAATTTTTTCGAAACGTTCTAGCTTTACAACTCTACGTTCTGAATTAGAACAAATAATTGGTGTAATCTCATCGATACCAATTTCTGTTGCTTTTTCTAAAAACCATTCAATTCTGTCATTTAATTTGGTAGGAGCAATGGCAATATGGAGGTAATAATTCCATGGTTTAGGTTTTTCTTCAAAACCAATAACTTCTGCCAAACATTTTTTGTCGCTTGCAAGTATAATTTTTACATCAAACAAAAAGCCTTTACCGTTTGTAATTTTAAGAATGTCATTTTCTTTTTTACGTAAAACACGTACAATATGTTTACTCTCAATTTTATCGAATGTGAGTTGCGTGGTTTCTGTAGAAATTTCAGAATTATAAAATAATTGCATTTTTTAAATTAGTTTCAAGGTTCTTTTTTCTCGCAAAGACGCAAAGTTTTTTAATTTTGCTTTTGCTTTACTGAATACTCTTTCGATATGTTTTTCGTCTTTTATGCGTTACAGGATCAAAGTTTTCCCATAATTTTTTAATAGCTTCATTGTCTTCTAACTCCGGAGTTCTAATACAATTTTCGATGCCTAGAGGCGCAAAAGTTTTTGTGTATTGATCAAATATAATGGCGTGTACACCTTTATTTTGATAATCTGGATGCACACCAATTAAATAAAATGTAACATCTTTAGAGTGCTTTCTTGCTTTTAACAAGTGAAACAATCCGAATGGAAATAATTTTCCGTTTGCTTTTTGTAAAGCTTCCGAGAAAGAGGGCATTACAATGGCAAAAGCTACTAATTTATTATTTTCATCAACCACAAATTTTATATATTCTGGATTGATAAAGCTGATGTATTTCTTCTTGAAAAAAGCAATTTGAGAATCAGAAATTGGCACAAAAGAAGACAGTTTAGAGTAGGAAGCACTAAAAACCTCAAACATTTCATCTACGTAAGGTAAAATGTCTTTTGTCTTTGTAAAATCTAAGGCTTTTAATTTAAAACGTCTTTTTAAAATGTTACTTATTCTATCAAAATAAACACCATCAACATTTTTAAATTTGAATTTATTTTCTAAATATTCTTTCTCTTTTACAAAACCTAATTGCTCTAAATGGTCTTTATAGTAAGGATGATTGTACCAGGTAATCATGGTACCAATATGGTCGAAACCTTCTGTTAAAACACCCGTTTTATCTAGGTTGTTAAAACCTATTGGTCCTTCTATATATTCTAAGTTGTTTTCTAATCCTATTTCTCTAACTTTCTCCAATAGAGCCTTACTTACTTCAATATCATCAATAACATCAAACCAGCCAAAACGCATTTTTTTAATTTGTTGTTTTTCAACCTCAAACCAATTGATTATTGCAATAACTCTTCCTACAATTTTGCCATCTCTTAAAGCAACAAAGAACTGCGCATCTGCATTTTCAAAAACAGGGTTTTTTGCTGGATCAAAATTGTCTATTTCATCTTTAATAATAGGAGGAACCCAATATTTATGGTCTTTATATAACGAAAAAGGAAATGTTACAAATTGTTTCATTTCCTTTTTGGTGGTCATTTTTTTAATTGTAATCATATTACAAAAATAGTATTTCTAATGGTTATTTTAATCTTCTTCTACTTCTTTCTCAAGCTCTTTAATTTCTCTTTCTAATTTTTCTATATCTGTTTCTTCTTTGGCTTTTTTCTTACCAAACAAACCTAAGAAACCTCCTTTTTTCTCTTTTGTAGAAGTCCTTTTTCTACTTCTTTTCCTAACTGATTTTTTCTTGTCTTTTTTCTTGAAAACACTAAATATTCTAGAGAAAAAACCGTTTTGTTTTTTATTGTACCTACTAATTGGCGTGTCTTTAATCACTTGACCGCTATCGTCTAAATCTGTATAAGAATCAGAATGAGTATCTATTCTATAAGAGATACCAAAACCTCCGTAAAAACCTTGTGATTCTCCTTCTTTTAGAAATCTTGCTGAGGTATTTAGTTGAAAATCTTCATTAACAAGATAGGCTAATCCTGCTCCTATGTTTAAATTATTTTGTTCTTTTTTAAAAATTGCTTGGTGTTCTATAAAACCAGACCAATTGTAGTTTAGATTCTGTGTTGCAGTAATGATATATGAAAGTTCAAAGAAGTCGGTTCCTATTTTATCGTAATATCCATTGTAAACGATATTAAATCGATCTGTAATATTTTGCTGTAATAAAACACCTAATTTAGGTGAAATGCTTTCTGTTTTATATAGATCATCTACAACATCTGTATTTACTCCTAAATACAAAGCAACAGAAGGAATTAATCGCTTTTTATCAAAAGCATGCCTTTTTCTCCAACTTCTAACTTCTTTTGTTTTATCAGTATATTCTGGTTGAAATAACAAGTATTTTGCACCGATTGTAAATTTACTTAACCCAGAATTTGAATATTGCGATGTGAAAACATTATGAAATGTTACTTCGTCTTTTTGATAGGTTAACTGCGCATTTAATTCTAGTTTTTCAAGAAAAAAACTTGTTCTAAAAAGTAAATCTGCTCCAAAAGATTCTGGTATAGAAAAAGTAGGCTCTATACTGGTGTTTTTGTAGAAAACATTTGTCTCAAATTGATATACGCCAGTACCAACACTGTAAGGACTTTCTGAAAAACCAGGTTTGTTAGAGTTTATTACATCGGTGTATTGTGCTTGTGTAGAGCTGCTTATAAATACGATGAGGGTAATAAAAAATTTCAGGAAAAGGTTTTTCATAAATTAAGATAATATATTATTGGCAGTAACTACCTATTACACAAACATAGTATAAAAATGCTATTTTATAAAAGCAAACGATACTTTTTTGAGTTTAAGAAAGTTTTATAGTCTGTAAACGCTCCAATTGTATTCAAATTGTTATTTTTGATTGATTTTTTTATAAATAAATATTTGAATGGGATTATTAAGAACCATAGCTATTATTGTTTTTTGCTATTATGCGTTTAAGTTTTTAGCAAAATTATTCGCACCTTTTTTAATTAAAAAGGCTGCTGAAACAATTAAAAAGAAAGCAGAACAGCAATACGGTGGCGGACAACAACAAGAACCGCAAAAAAATACTGTGCCAGAAGGGAAAACAGTAATCGATAAAACTCCAGGGAATCAACAGCAAAGTAAAAATTCTGTTGGTGAATATGTGGATTTTGAGGAAATAGATTAATTTATGAAGTTTACTAAAATTTTACCATACATCGGTGCTGTTGCAATTTTTGCTTTGGTATCAATTATCTATTTTCATCCTGTTTTAAAAGGTGAGAAGCTAAACCAATCTGATATTACTCAGTTTACCGGAATGGTAAAAGAGATTAATGATTTTAGAGCAGATAAAAACACAGAGCCTTATTGGACAGGTGCTTCTTTTAGTGGAATGCCGGCGTACCAAGTAAGTGCTTATTATCCGAATGATTTTGTAAGGGGAATAGACAGAACTTTACGCTTTTTGCCAAGACCTGCAGATTATACTTTCTTATATTTTTTAAGCTTCTTTGTTTTAATGATGGCTTTGAAAGTAAATTGGAGGTTGGCTATTTTTGGGTCGCTCGCCTTTGGGTTTTCAACCTATTTAATCATTATTTTTGGAGCAGGACATAATGCAAAAGCACATGCAATTGCTTATATGCCATTGATATTAGCTGGATTGTTATGGGTTTTTCAGAAACGATATATTCTTGGTTTTATGGTAACTGGAGTCGCAATGGCTTTAGAAATTTATACAAACCATCCTCAGATGACGTATTACCTAAGTTTTGCTTTAATTATTCTAGGAATTGTAGAGTTTATCCATGCTATTAAAGAAAAAATTATTCCGACTTTTATAAAACAAGTAGCTATAATTTTTGCAGCAGTTTTATTAGGTATTGGAGCAAATGCACCTCGTTTAATGGCTATGAAAGAATATGCAGATCATAGTACAAGAGGGAAATCTGAATTGACTATTACGCCAGATGGGAGTAAAAAAGAAGCTACAAAAGGCTTAGATAAAGCCTATATTACAGAATATAGTTACGCAAAATTAGAGACTTTTAATTTATTCATTCCTCGTTTTATGGGCGGAGGAACCATAGAAAAATTAGGGGAAGATTCTAATTTTTATCAAATTTTAGAAGAAAAAGCAGGAAGAAGTGCAGCAAAAGAATACTCTGAACAAGCGCTTACCTATTGGGGAGATCAAAATATTGTAGAAGCACCTGCTTATATTGGTGCTGTAATTTTCTTTCTATTTTTCTTAGGGATATTTTTGGTAAAAGGACGCTTGAAACAATGGTTGGTTACTGCAACCGTTTTTTCAATTTTAATGAGTTGGGGGAGAAACTTTGATGTTTTAACCAATTTCTTTATTGATTATTTTCCGTTGTACAATAAATTTAGAGCTGTTTCCTCGATACAAGTAATTGCAGAACTATGTGTGCCTATTTTAGGGATACTAGCATTAAAAGAATTCTTTTCGTCTAAGATTTCTTCGGATGAAAAACTAGATGGATTAAAAAAAGCAGTCTATGCTTTTGGAGGATTAATTGTTTTAGGGTTTTTATTAGCACACGGATTTTCAACTTTTGAAGGAATAAGAGATGCTCAATACAATCAGTTACCGGGTTTAGCAGATGCAATTATTTCTGATAGAAAATCGATGCTATTAACAGATACATTACGTTCTTTATTTTTAATGATACTTTCTGCAGGTGTTTTATGGATGTTGTTAAAGGATAAATTAAAACAAGGTGTTGCTATTTTAGCATTAACTGTCTTTTTGTTATTTGATTTAATTTCTGTGGATAAAAAGTACGTAAATGAAGATGATTTTCAATCTGCAAGAAAAATTGAGAAACCATTTATAGCATCAACAGCAGATAAAATTATTTTACAAGATAAAAGTCATTATAGAGTTGGTAACTTCACTGTAAACCCAATGAATGATGGTAGTACATCTTACTTTCATCAATCTATTGGAGGGTATCATGCAGCAAAATTAGGTCGTTATCAAGAGTTATTTGATTTTCAAATTGCCAAAAATAACATGCAAGTTTTAAACATGTTAAATACCAAATATTTTATTATTGGTAATGATAAAGGGGAGAAGCAATCGCAATTAAACCCAGATGCTAACGGAAATGCTTGGTTTGTAGAACGTGTAAAAATTGTAGATTCTGCGAATGAAGAAATTCAAGCTTTAGATTCTTTAAATACAAAGAAGGTGGCTGTTTTCTATAACGATGAAGACAATCAATCTACTTTTCCTAGAGAAATTGATAGTACTGCCAAAATAGAACTTTTAAATTACGATGTAACAACGTTAACATATCAAGCTAAAACATTGAAAGATCAGTTTGCTGTTTTTTCTGAAATCTATTATAAAGATGGTTGGAACGCTTATGTTGATGGAAAATTAACGCCGCATGTGCGTGTTAATTATGTGTTACGTGGAATGACAATTCCTGCAGGAGAGCATACGATCGAATTTAAGTTTGAACCTAAAGTAATTCAGCAAGGAAAAATTATTTCATTAGCTTCTTATGCGTTGTTAATTTTAATAACAACTGGTTGGTTTTTTTACAAAAAGAAGAAAGAAAAATAATGAAAATAGGGATGATTTTAGATGCTCCTTTTCCGCCTGATCCAAGGGTAGAAAACGAAGCCGTTTCTTTGGTGAAAGCAGGTCATGATGTTTTTCTGTTCTGCTTAAAATATGCTGAAGAAAAATCGTCTGAAGTTATAAACGGAATTCAGGTTAAAAGATTTACATCAAATAAACTAGAATATAAATTATCAGCTTTAGCGTATACCGTTCCTCTTTATGGCATTTTGATGAAAAAAAAGATTCATCAATTTATAGAAGAAACAAAAATTGATGCGCTACATATACATGACATTAGAATTGCAGAAGCTGTTTTTAATGCAAATAAATCTTTCAATTTACCGGTAGTTTTAGACTTGCATGATAATATGCCAGAAGTGATGAAATTATATCCGCACCTGCAGAAATTTCCAGGAAAGTATATTATTTCACCATCAAAATGGAAAAAGAAAGAAAAGGAATTTATAAAAAAAGCAGATAAAGTAATTTCGGTTTCTCCTGAATTTTTAGAAAATCTAGTAAAAAGAATCCCCTCTGTTAAAGAAAAGTTAGTTTTAGTTCCGAATACCATTAGAGAATCGTTTTATACAGATTATAAAGTTGATAAAACGATTGTAGCTAGGTACAAAGACAATTTTGTACTCTTGTATTTAGGAGATACTCATTTAAGAAGAGGCCTGCAAACGGCTATTGAGTCTCTAACTTCATTAAAAGAAACCATCCCAAATATTAAGTTGGTTATTGTAGGCAGAAATACTACTGATGTTGTTTTAAAACAACAAGTAGCTGACTTAAAATTAGAAGAATTTGTTGATTTTGAGGGTTGGCAAAATGTTGCTTTATTTCAATCTTATATTTTGTCTAGTGCTATTTGTATTTCGCCTTTGCATAGAAATTTACAACATGATGTAGCTTATGCAAATAAGATTTTTCAATATATGAGTTTGACAAAACCACTTTTAGTGAGTGATGCTACGGCTCAAAAAAGAGTTGTAGAGAATAATAAAACAGGTTTAATTCATAAAGACAGAGATGTACAAGATTTTTCTGATAAAATTATAACGCTCTACAAGGATGAGAAATTAAGAAATGAATTAGGACAAAATGGAAAAGAGTTTATAGAAAATGAGTTCTCTTGGGAACAGACTTCAAAAAAACTGCTACATTTATACGATAATCTACCATTTTGAAAGTATTAATAATTACATATTATTGGCCTCCTGCAGGAGGTTCTGGAGTGCAACGTTGGTTGAAATTTGTAAAATATTTACAAGAGTTTGGTATTGAACCTATTGTATACACAGTTGATAATGTAAAATATCCGAAGGAAGATAACACCTTAATTAATGAAGTCCCGAAAAATATAGAAGTTTTAAAACAAGCTATTTGGGAACCTACAGATATCCTTTTTTGGAAAAAGAATACACCTCAGAAAAGTGGAATTTCCAATGCAAGTAACGGAGGCGTTTTATCATTTATAAGAGGGAATTTTTTTATTCCAGATCCTAAAGTATTTTGGGTAAACTCTTCTGTAAAATACTTGCAAAAGTATTTAGATGCTAACAAGATTGATGCAATTATTTCTACCGGTCCGCCGCATAGTATGCATTTAATTGCTCAGAAATTACACGAACAAAATAATATTAAATGGCTTGCAGATTTTAGAGACCCTTGGTCGGATTTGTATTACAATAAAGATTTTAAGCAATTGTCTTTTGCGAAAATTCGAAATAAAAAATTAGAAGAAAAAGTTTTAAAAAATGCAGATTGTGTATTAACGGTTAGTAATGCTCTAAAAACCGAATTTGCTAAAAAAGCGAGTAGAGTAGAAGTGATTACCAATGGTTTTGATGATGAAGTTTTAACCAATAGCTCAAGTGTTTTAGATACAGCGTTTTCTATTTCTTACATAGGATTATTACCCAAACAAAGCAATCCTAAGGTATTATTTAAAGTTTTAAAAGAACTTTGCTTACAAGATGAAGGTTTTAAGAAGGATTTAAAATTAAATTTTATTGGAGATATTTCTAATGAAGTAAAAGAAGAAATTTCTCAAAATAACTTAACAGAGAATTCTAATTTTGTTGGATATGTTGCGCATGAAAAAGCAATAGCATACCAGCAGAAAGCTCAGGTTTTGTTGTTATTAATTCCGAATGTAGAAAAGTCAAAAGGAATTTTAACAGGGAAGTTATTTGAATATCTAACTGCTAAAAGACCTATTTTAGCGATTGGACCAGAAGATGGAGATTTATCAGAAATAGTGAAAGAAACCAATGCTGGTGTTGTAGTTGATTTTGATAATGGAAAAAAATTATCATTAGAAATATTAAAATTATATCATCAATATAAAAAAGGTTCTTTAGAAGTGAATTCTAAAAATATTGAGAGATTTCATAGAAAAGAACTGACCAAAGACCTTGCATTACTTCTTAAAAGTTTACATTCGTAGCCATGGGAGTTGTATTTAAACAGTCTTTAAAAAACACACTTTTTATTTATCTTGGCTTTGCCTTTGGCGGAATAAATACCTTGTTTTTATATACTCGTTTTTTAGAAGATGAATATTATGGTTTGGTAACTTTTCTGTTATCTACTTCTAATTTGTTAATGCCTTTAATTGCGTTAGGAATCCATCATACAATTGTAAAGTTTTATTCTAGCTATTTTACAAAAGAAGAGAGGGATAGTTTTTTATCGTCGGTACTTTTTTTACCACTATTTATTGCAATTCCTATAGCTTATTTTGGAAACTTATTCTATCAAGAAATAGGGGATTATTTATCCGTAGAAAATCCTATTATAAAAGATTATACTGTTGTTATTTACCTAGTAGCAGTTGCTTGTTCTTATTTTGAGATTTTTTATTCTTGGGCTAAAGTTCAATTTCAATCTGTTTTTGGTAATATTTTAAAGGAGCTGTATAACCGTGTAATGGTAATGATTTTGTTATTTGCAGTTTACTTTGAGTTGATAACAAAGCACGAGTTTATTTACTTCTTAACAGGGGCTTATTTTCTAAGAACGCTTATCATGATGTTTTATGCATTTAATTTATATACGCCAAAATTCACCTTTTCTAGACCAGATAATTTTAAGGAAGTAATTCGTTTTTCTGGGTATATTATTTTAGCAGGAAGTGCAGGAGCAATTATTTTAGATATTGATAAATTTATGATACCTGGTAAGGAGTCTTTGGTAATTGCAGCTTATTATTCTGTTGCCGTTTTTATTGGTTCTTTTATAGAAGCACCAAGTAGGGCAATGTTAAACATTTTACAGCCTTTAACATCTAAAACATTAAATGAAGAGAACCATAAAGAAGTTGCTTCATTATATAAAAAGAGTTCTATTAACCTTTTATTAATTAGCGGCCTTTTCTTTGTTTTAATAAATGCAAACGTTGGTCAATTATTTAATTTACTTCCTAAAGAATATGGAGGTGGTGCATTGGTGGTTCTTATGATTTCTGTACTGAAGCTATATAATGGTTTCTTAGGGAACAATGGAGCTATCATAAACAATTCTAAGTTTTATAAAATAACATTACCCATTAGTATTTCTATGGCATTATCGGTTTATCTTTTAAATAAACTTTTTTATTATGAATTAGATATGGGAACAGATGGCTTAGCGTTGGCAACTTTAATAGTAATCTTTTTAGCAAATACGTTTAAGTTATTTTTTGTAAAAAGTAAGTTTTCTATGACACCTTTTACAGACAAGTCGTTAAAAATGATTGTAATAATTACTGTTCTTTATTTAGCTTTTAATTTTTGGGATTTTACTATAAGTGACATTTATTTATGGAAGTTTCCTGTGCACCCTATTATAAATATTGCTTTAAAAAGTATTTTAATTACGGTTGTATATATACTTTTAGTACTTAAACTTAATATTTCTAATGAGTTTGATATACTCTTAAAAAAATACTACAAATAACAATCTATATAATCTGTAGGCATATGAAATAAGAGTGCTATACAGAGTATTCTCGTTTTCTTAAAAACCAAACCTACTGCATAAAAGCCAATAGCTATGTAAGAATGCAATGGATGAAAGTTGATACTGCATCTATTCTCTTTAAAAATAGGAGTGGCTAATAAATGATCTAAATCGACCAACATAGAACACAAAAAGATTAAGTAAACCTTTTTCCAATTATCTTTAAAAAAAAAATAGGCTATAAGTGCAGGTATTATAAAATGTAGTGAATAGTGTATTATAAATTTTGACATAAAAAAAGGTTTACTCTTTTTACAAAATAAACCTTTTTTTTAGGGGTAGTAATTCTTTGGGGGAGCTTAGAATTCTTACACTGCTAAATTAGATATAATTTGTTTATTAATTCTTTACCTATGTTAATAGATTTATTTTGAATATATTTTTTTTCTAATTCGACTTAATTGCACAGCAGAAATATTTAAATATGATGCTATGTGGTATTGTGGTATAATGTTTTCTATATTAGGTATCTCTTTTTTTAATGCTTTATACCTTTCTGTTGCATCTAAAACGGATAAATTATATATTTTTTTTTCAAATAATAAAAAAATGCTTTCCAAAGCATTTGCATACATAACTGCAATGTCATTATCAACTAAAGCAAGTTCTTTCAATTTTTTATAATTTATAACAAATAATTCACAATCAGTTAAACATTGATAGGTTAACAAAGAGTTTTTATTAGAAACTAAAGCTCCAAATGAACCTGTAGAACTAAAAGGTACAAATAGACTTCTTATGTATTCTTTTCCGTTTTCATCTTCATAGTAAGATCTAACAATTCCTTTTTTTAAAATATATAAATCCGTAGGTTTATCACCTGTTTTAGTTAAAACATCTTTATTATTAAAAAATTTCAACTCTGTAAGCTCTAAAAATTTTTGATAAGATTCAGGAGGTAATTTGTGGAAATTATTAATAAAAAAGGATAAAACATTCATTAAAGAAGCGTTTTAGTTAATAAGTTTAAATTTAATGCAATTAATTATAAATAGCTAATGGCATTTGGTCCTTCCATGAAGATTAAGTCTAAAATTGATAAATTAGGAATAAATCCATGTTTATCATCAAACATTTGAATGTAAGAATCGGGTGTTTTTTTTGGTTGATTTTTTACATTTACAAGTTCTCTAAAATCAGGTTCTGTAGTTTCTACAAGGTATTCTGTTGTTTTAGAATATTGTTGAGAAATTTGTAATGCATCTGTAATAAACAAATGTGTGTCTATATTTACGTCTTGTAAAAATGTATATTTTTTATGAAATATTTTTAATAAATCATCTTCATAAAACTCGTAAAAAGGAGAGGTTCTATATGCTGTTTGTAAAGATTTTAAATGATGGTCTTGCCAAAGAGCATCATTATCTACCAGTAAATCTTTTGTTTTTTTACGCTGAGAAGTACCTTTATTTTTATCCTTAACAGGGATGTTTAATAACTGTTTTCCGTTAGAGTTAAAGATGTAACATCTGTTTCTATAGCTTTGTTTTTGGAAGTTGTCTTCCATTTCAAAAACAACAGCATCAGATTTTACAATCTCTGTATACTGAGAAATTGGGCCAAAATATGTAGGTATAAATAGAGACATTTTCTATTGGTTTTTAGATGCTTTTTTTAGTCGAAATCTGTTATTATTACAAACAGCTATTTAAAACTGAATACTATTTCTTAGCTTTTTTTCCTCTGTAAAAACTATATCCAAAATATAAACCAATTAATGCAAATACAAAATATCTATAAGAAACAGGCTCTCCGTCTCCATGCACAGTTGTAAACATTCTATCCCAACGAATAGATTTTATTTTCTCACCAAAAGATGCCGCATTTGCATCCCAGCTAAACCAAACCATTACGGGTTTCCCTAATACATGATCGAAAGGAGTGTAGCCATAATAACGTGCATCTAAAGAGTTGTGTCTGTTATCTCCCATCATCCAATAATAATCTTGTTTAAAGGTATAGGAATCTGCTTTTTTACCATTAATAAAAATATTATCTCCAACAATTTGTAAATCATTGTTTTCATAATTTTTAATAATTTGCTCGTAATATGGCAAAGATTTGGCATCAATTTTTACAGTTGCTCCAGCTTTAGGAATGTAAATTGGTCCCATATTATCTTGACTCCATTGATTTTCTTTTATATGAGGAAAAATACCAACATCAGCTCTATAATTAACCTTTTTTACAGATACTGTAGAAGGGTGTTTTTTAAGTTGATTAAATTCGTCTTCGGTTAAATTAATATTTATCTTGTTAGCTACATTCGTCATTTTTAAACGACTTGCTAAATCTTGAGAAACACCACCTGCAACTTCTGTATATAAAGAATCTGAACCTATTTTAGATAAGTTAGCACTCTTTTCAAAAGCTTCTTGAACCTTTGGATTGTTCCAATATTCATTTAAAATTTTATAAACTCCTGTTCTTTCTTTATTGATTAAAAACTGCGGAAAATTGTTTCTATCTATTGCAGACTTCGCTTCGTAAGTATAATAAAATTGAATTTTTGCTCTGTACGGTAATTTGTTTTTTTGTCCGTTTATATAAACGTAACCATCTTTAATTTCTAAAGAATCTCCTGCTATACCAACACTTCGTTTTACGTAGTTGGTTTTTTTATCTACCGGTTTGTAGGTGAATTTTCCAGAAGTATCTCCCCACATAGTTGCCAATGTATCTGCAGGCCAATTGAAACAAACAATATCGTTGTTTTTAATTTTCTGTAAACCAGGTAAACGTGTATATGGTAATTGCGGACTTTTTAAGTAAGAAGCAGTTCCTGTAAATGGTAAAGAATCATGTACCATTGGTGCTGCAATTACTGTAGATGGAACTCTAGCTCCGTAATGAAACTTACTTACAAAAAGATAATCTCCTACCAATAAAGATTTTTCTAAAGAAGAAGTTGGTATGGTAAAAGGTTGCATAAAATAGGTATGTACCAAAGTTGCCGCAATAATTGCAAAAGCAATAGAACTAACCCATTCACCTAGTTCAGAGCGTGGTTTTAAGCTTCTTTCTGCATTGTACTTTGCATCTGTTGCATAATTGATGTAAAAAATATACAAACCTAAAGTAACAATAACTAAAAACGAATCTAATTTTTTATAGAAACCAAAAGTTCTAATAGTTTCAATCCAAATAACAGGAAACATTAATAAGTTTACAATCGGAATAAATAATAAAATGATCCACCATTTAGGTCTATTTATTATTTGCATTAAAATAATTCCGTTATAGATAGGCACTGCAGCTTCCCAAGCTTTTCTACCAGCTTTAACATATAATTTCCAAGTACCTAAAAAATGAATTACTTGTATTGCTAAAAAAAATATAAACCACTCTAAATAAGTCATAATTGTACTATTTGATTTCTGTTCGAGCGCAGTCGAGAGCTTAATGTTTTATACTAAAAATATAAACCTCTCAACTGCGCTCGAGAGGATAAATGATACATTTATTAGTAGCTTTATTATTAGTTTGTTACAGGGTTTAACCTATGTTTAACACATCTTTCATAGAGAAAACTCCTTGTTTCCCTACAATCCATTCAGCTGCAACAACGGCACCTAAAGCAAAACCTTTTCTACTGTGTGCTGTGTGTTTTATTTCTATAGAATCTACTTCAGAATCGTACCAAACGGTGTGTGTTCCTGGAACTTCAGGAATTCTTTTTGCAACAATAGGAATATTTTCTTCGGATGTTTTTTCATCCAACTCCCAATTGTTTTTAGAAGAATTTTCTATAATTCCCTCTGCCAACGTAATGGCTGTTCCACTTGGAGCATCTAATTTTTTTGTATGATGAATTTCTTCCATAGAGATATTGTAATCCTCTAAAGAACTCATCATTTTTGCCAATTGCTTATTCAATTCAAAGAAGATATTTACTCCTAAACTAAAATTGGAAGCATAAATAAACGCGCTGTTTTTTTCTTTACAAAGAGCTACTGCATCCTCATATTTGTCTAACCATCCTGTTGTTCCAGAAATTACAGGAACGTTGTTATTAATACAGTTGGTAATATTATTATAAGCAGAAGAAGGTACGCTAAAATCAATGGCAACATCAGCTAACGTAATGTCAATAACATCATCTACATCTTTTTTTATTACGATTTCATGTCCACGAGATAAAGCAATCTTTTCAATTTCTTTCCCCATTCTTCCATATCCTAATAGTGCAATCTTCATTTTAAAAATTATATTTAATTGTTAGACCTACTTTTGGAGCTTCAAAATAAGTAGGATCGTTAATAAAAGTAGGTTTAAATGATAAATCATCATCGGTATTAAATTGTAATAAATGTGCATTTACACTTGCTTCTACAATCTGTAAAACGTACAAAATAGCAGTGGTTAATAGAGACATATCTCTATTTTCGCTTAACTGTTCTTGTGCTCTTTCTAGTGTTTCTAGAGAAAGAATCTCCACACCATCTACCGTAAATTCGTCTACTAAATTATTCTTTCTAAGTTTGTAGGCAGTTCTGTATCTATGGTATTCTTTATTATTGTCTAAATAATAGTAAATACTAGTACCCATAGCACCCCAAACAATGGGCGCTTTCCAATATTTCTTATTGTAAATTTGTCCCATTCCAGGAAATATAGCAGAATAAAATGCTGCTTTAGAAGGAGCTAAAGGATCGTAAACACCACCTTTTTCAATTTTAATATCTCCTTTAATTTTTAAATCTTTCACATTCACAGAATCTTTCTGCCCAAAAATAGATGCAGAAAATAATGCAAGGAATAAAACAAATATGGTATTTTTAATAAACACTTATTTTAATAAGTTTTTTATTCGATTAAAATCTTCTTCAGAATGAAAAGGAATCGAAATTTTTCCTTTACCATTGTTACCAACAGTAACGTCTATTTTATGACCAAAGTATTCACTAATATCTTTAACACTACTTTTAATGAAACTTGGTACTGGTTTTTTCTTTGGTTTTGCAATGGTACCAGATTTTAAGCTTTTTACTAAATCTTCTGTTTGTCTTACAGATAATTTATCTCTTAAAATTTTCTCATAAATAGCTAATTGATCTTCTGTATTTTCTACATTAATCATAGCACGACCATGCCCCATAGAAATAAAACCGTCTCGCATACCTGTTTGTAAAATTGGATCTAACTTTAACAAACGTAAGTAATTGGTTACTGTAGATCGTTTTTTACCAACTCTTGTACTTAATTCTTCTTGCGTTAATTGAATTTCATCTATTAAACGTTGGTAAGATAAAGCAACTTCTATTGGGTCTAAATTTTTACGCTGAATATTTTCTACCAAGGCCATTTCTAGCATTTCTTGGTCGTTGGCAAGTCTTATATATGCCGGTACTGTTTTGTTTCCAATTAATTTTGATGCTCTAAAACGACGCTCACCAGAAACCAATTGAAACTTATTTCCTTCTAGTTTTCTAACTGTGATTGGCTGAATTACACCTAGTTCCTTTATAGAACTTGCTAATTCTCTTAATGCTTCTTCATCAAAATAAGTTCTAGGTTGAAAAGGATTTACATCAATTAAATCTAATTCTATTTCAATAATACTTCCAACAAGTTTGTCTGCATTTTTATCTGATGCAGAAATTACATTAGAAGATTCTTGCAATAAAGCTGATAATCCTCGTCCTAAAGCTTGTTTTTTGGTTGCTTTTGCCATTTTACGAATTCTTTTTTAATAATTCTTGCGCCAAATTTAAGTAATTTACGGCACCTTTACTGGTTGCATCGTATGCAATAATGCTTTCTCCGTAACTTGGTGCTTCTCCTAAACGTGTATTTCTTCTAATTATAGTATCAAAAACCATACTAGAAAAATGTTTTCTAACTTCATCAACTACTTGATTAGAAAGGCGTAAACGAGAATCGAACATGGTTAAAAGTAAGCCTTCTATATCTAAGTCAGAATTATGAATATTCTGTACACTTTTAATGGTATTTAATAATTTCCCTAACCCTTCTAAGGCAAAATATTCACACTGAATAGGAATTATTACAGAATCTGCAGCTACTAAAGAGTTTAACGTAATTAAACCTAATGACGGAGCACAATCTATTAAAATATAATCGTAATCGTCTTTTAGATCGACTAACGCTTTTTTTAACATATACTCTCTATCTTCCTTATCTACCAATTCTATTTCAATAGCTACTAAATCTATATGTGCAGGTATAATATCTACATTTGGAGACTCGGTTTTAACAATCGCATCTTTTGCATCAATGGAATGTTCTAAAACTTGATAGGTTCCATATTCTACAGTTTCAACATCAATACCTAAACCAGACGAAGCGTTTGCTTGCGGATCTGCATCAATCAACAAAACTTTTTTCTCTAAAACACCTAAAGAAGCAGCTAAATTTATGCTTGTAGTTGTTTTACCAACACCACCTTTTTGATTTGCAATAGCAATTATTTTACCCATTATAAAAGTTTAGTTTATAGGTAGTAAAATTACGTTTTTTTCTGTCTTTAGAAAATGAAAGATGTTAACAAAAAGATAAAAATGTAAATTACTGTATTTTAGTTATTTGAGTTTGTTTTTGTTGACTTTTTAAACAAATTTAAGCAAAAAAAAACCGAAGCATAAACTTCGGTTTCTAACAGGTAATATTGTACTATTTCTTTGGAATGTTCTTTAAAATTTCAATTAAAAATTTCCAGAATTTTTGTGTTGATGAAATAGATGCTTTTTCGTCTGGAGAGTGCGCTCCTCTAATAGTTGGTCCAAAAGAAACCATATCCATTTCTGGGTAATTCTGACCTAAGATTCCACATTCTAAACCAGCGTGACAAGCTGCTACATCTGCTTTCTCACCATGTAAAGTTTCATATAAATTAGAAACTACGTCTAAAATTGCTGAGTTTACATTCGGTTGCCATCCTGGGTATTCACCAGATAAATCTACATCAAAACCAGATAATTCAAAAGCAGATTTTAAAGAATTTGCTAAATCTAATTTATTACTTTCTGATGATGATCGTGTTAAACATCCAATTTTTATGCTTCCATCTTTTACAATTACTCGAGCAATATTATTAGAGGTTTCTACCAATCCTTTAATATCCGGACTCATTCTATAGACTCCGTTATGAGCAGCGTAAATAGACTTTAATAAACCTTCCTGAACGCCTAATTCCATGACTTTATTTGGAAGTGTAGTTTCTTGAATGTCAAATGTTAAGTTAGGTTCTATTGTTGAAAACTCTTCTTTTATATTGTTGATAAGTAAATTGGTTTCTAAAAGAAAAGCTTCTTTAGAAATGATGTCTACAGTTACAATTGCAGTACTTTCTCTAGGAATTGCGTTACGTAAACTACCTCCATTTATTTCAGAAATTTGTAAACCAAAATTGGTGAAACCATCAAATAATAAACGGTTCATAATTTTGTTTGCGTTTCCTAATTCTTTAATAATATCCATTCCAGAATGTCCACCATTTAAACCTTTTACAGTAATTGAATAAGCGGTAGCATTTTCAGAAACACCTTCTTCAGCATAACTTCTTGTAGCAGTAACATCTACGCCACCAGCGCAGCCCATGCCAATTTCATCATCTTCTTCTGTGTCTAAATTTAAAAGAATTTCTCCTTCTAAAATCCCGCCTTCAAGTCCCATTGCACCAGTCATACCAGTTTCTTCATCAATCGTAAAAAGTGCTTCTAGGTTTGGGTGTTCAATATCATCAGAAGAAAAAATAGCCATAATAGCGGCAACTCCTAAACCGTTATCTGCACCTAATGTTGTTCCGTCTGCAGTAACCCAATCACCTTCAATTAGCATTTTAATACCTTCCTTATCAAAATCGAAAACAGTAGCTGAGTTTTTTTGATGAACCATATCTAAATGGCTCTGTAAAACAACAGTTTTTCTATCTTCTAAACCTTTTGTAGCTGGTTTTTTAATAATGACATTTCCAACTTTATCTACAAAAGTTTCTAAGTTTAATTTTTTACCAAAATCTACCATGAACTGAATTACACGTTCTTCTTTTTTAGAAGGACGAGGCACTGCATTTAAATCTGCAAAGTGATTCCAAACAATTTTAGGTTCTAAATTTCTTACTGCTTTACTCATTTTCTTGATTTTTATTATGAATTTTTAAAGGCATTTAAAGTCTTTAAAAAGTTTAATTCTAGCTAGTAAATTTACAATATTTCTACTACAGTTTCTGTTAAGTCTTTTCTAACTTTTGTTAAATCTTTCATGTAGCAATCGTCGGCTCTAAAACCAACAGGAAGTACTAATACTGATTGTAAATTTTGAGCAGTTAAATTAAGAATTTCGTCGTATTTATTAGGGATAAAGCCTTCCATTGGGCAGGCATCTATTGTTTCTACGGCACAAACTGTCATTAGATTACCAAGTGCAATATATGCTTGGTTTTTATTCCATACGGTTAATTCTTCTTGTGTTTTTTTTTCAATATCTGCAGTTAGAAATTCTTTAAAAGGTTTTATAATTTCATTAGGAGTCTTTCTAATTTTTTGGACCAATGTAAAGTAGTTTTCTACTTCTACACTTGTATAGTTTTTAGGAATGCAAATAACCAAAACATGAGAAGCATCTAATATTTGTGCTTGGTTCCAAGAATGTGAAACTAGTTCTTTTTGAACTTCTTTATTTTTAATTACAACCAACTTTAAAGGCTGCAGTCCGTATGAACTTGCTGTTAAGTTAAAAGCTTCTTTTAAGGTGTTTATTTGAACTTCTGAAAGTTGCTTTTCTGAATCAAACTTTTTAACGGCATAACGCCATTTTAAACTATCTATAATATTCATTTATCTTAATTAGGCTGCAAAAATAAGTCATTATTTTTGATGAATTCTGTTCATGTGATTATAAATATTGATAAAGGTATAAATGATTTTTTGTATCTTGATAGCAAAAAAAAAGACTATGAATGAGGATTTTCTTCATTATGTATGGAAATATCAATTGTTTTCTGTTCACGATTTAAAAACAACTACTAACGAAGACGTTTCTATTTTAAAAGTTGGAATCCATAATTATAACTCAGGTCCTGATTTTTTAAATGCGCAACTTAAAATTGATGACCAATTGTGGGCGGGCAATGTAGAAATTCATTTAAAATCGTCTGATTGGTATGTACATCATCATGAAATTGATGAAAATTATGATGCCGTTATTTTACATGTTGTTTGGGAAGATGATGCAACTGTTTTTATGAAAAATAACAAGCCTTTACCTGTTTTGGTTTTAAAAGATTTTGTGATTGCTTCTGCTTTACATAATTATCGGAATTTATTTTCGACCAAACAAAATTGGGTTTCTTGTGAAAAAGAAATTAGTACTGTAGATGATTTTACTTTGGATAATTGGAAAGAACGATTATTTTTTGAGCGTTTAGAACGAAAATCGATTGAAATGAATAAAGTTTTGTTGGACAATCAAAACGATTTTGAAGCAGTTCTATTTCAGTTATTAGCCAAAAACTTTGGATTGAAAGTAAATGGTGATGTCTTTTTTAATTTGGCAACTTCTTTCGATTTTTCAACTCTTAGAAAAGTAAGGTTTGATGAAACTCAATTAGCTGCTTTGTTATTTGGACAAGCAGGGTTTTTAGAGGAGGTTGTTGATAGCGAATATCATCAGCAATTAAAAACAAGCTACAATTATTTGCAGCATAAATATAACTTAGAACCGATAGGAAAAGTGCAGTTTTCATTTTTTAGAATGCGACCACCTAATTTCCCAACCATTCGTATTGCTCAATTAATTGCTTTATATCATTGCCATCAAAATTTATTTTCTAAAATGATGCAAATAGAAGCCTTAAAAGAATTTTATAATTTGTTTGAGATTGATGTACATCCGTTTTGGAAAACACATTATACATTTGAAACCGCTTCAAAATTATCTCCTAAAAAGTTGACAAAATCCTTTGTAGATTTATTATTGATCAACACCATTATTCCACTAAAGTTTTCATATCAAAAAAGTAGGGGAGAAGTGAATGAAATGGAATTTTTAAAGATTCTAAAAAAAATAAAACCAGAAAAAAATAGTATTATTTCTAGGTTTGATGATATTGGAGTTCAATCTAAAAATGCTTATGAAACACAGTCTTTATTAGAGCTTAAAAACAACTATTGCGCAAAGAAACGATGTTTACAGTGCGCAATAGGAGTTCGGTTGTTAAGCGAAAAATAATGTTATTTCTTAGGATTTAAGATTTCATTAATTTTAGCATAACAATCTTTATAATGATATTTTGTAATTGTGTTAACAGCTCTTTTACTTGCTGTGTTTACTTGGTATTTTAAAGCTTCTAATTCTCCTCTTACAATAGAAGAGATGTCGTTATTTTTAGACTCTTCATTATCCATTAAATTCTTCATTTTATCAATATATGATTTTTGAAGAGTTCTTCTTTGTAAGTCAACGTTTTTAGTTGCATTTGTTTCAGAAAAAACACCTTTTCTTAAATCTTTAATCATATCTGATGCTGCATAAAATTCATCTTGAATTACTTCTGCTTCTATCATTCTATTTAAAGTTTGGTAATTTAATAAAGTGCTTAAAAACCTATTTTGATAACCTGCAAGTTTGTCTGTATAACCAGTTTCTTCAATCTTGTTTAAAATATTTTTATCTAGTAACCAATTTTGCGTTTTAAAAACATTTGCTTGTAACCAAGCCATTGATTCTTTTTGCTTTGCTTTTGTAACAGGAACATAAATATCACCAGGTTGAGATGGTTTTTTATTAAACTCGTAAACACCACCAATATTACCAACAACATGTCCAGAATATCTTCCCCAAACGCTTAATAACTCTCCGTATAATTCACCTAAATCTTCGTAATTGTTTGTTTGATCTGATGTCCAACTTGGAAGATTTTTAGCTACAATTTTTAAGTTTTTAATTCCATAAGTACTTGCTTTTACCTGGTCATTTCCAATTCCTTCAGTTTGTGCAGAAGGATCAAAACGTTGTCCACCAAATCTATAAATTGGGTTATCTGCTTTATCTTCAATCCATTTATCTAAAGTTTTTACTTCGTCTTCTGGAGTATTTGCATTTGGCACAACTCTATATCCCCAATTAATTGCATAATGATCATAAGGGCCTAATTGTCTAACAAATCTTACATCCTTATCACCAGGTTGTGCTACGTAATTGTAACGAGCATAATCCATAATGGTTGCTGCAATTCCGTTTTTCTGAGTAAAACTTCCAGAACGTAAAGAATCTACAGGATAGGCATAACTTGCAGCCATATTATGTGGTAAACCTAAAGCATGACCAACTTCGTGAGAAATTACCATACGCATCATTTCTCCAATATCTTCTGCAGGCGTGTCTAAAGTTCTTGCAGACGGATTTGCTGCTCCGGTTTCTAATAAATATCTATTTCTGTAAGAACGTAAATGGTTGTGATACCAAATAATATCACTTTCTAAAATCTCTCCAGAACGAGGGTCAGAAACGCTTGGTCCTGTTGCGTTTCTTGTGGTACTTGCTACATATCTAATAGAAGAATAACGAACATCTTCCATACTAAAGTCTGGGTCTTCTTCTTTTGTAGGTGGCATTTTTGCTATAATTGCATTTTTAAAACCAGCAGTTTCAAAAACTTTAGCCCAATCATCAACACCTTGTTTTATATCTTTTCTTAGTTTTTCTGGCGTTGCAGGATCTAAGTAATACACAATTGGTTTAATTGGCTCAACTAATTCTCCGCGATTATACGCTTCAAGATCTTTTGGTTCTAGTCTCCAACGTCTAATATATCTTTTGCTATCAGCTTTTAAAGCTTCTGAACTATAATCTACATTTCCAATAGAAAAATAACCAACTCTTTTGTCAGATATTCTTGGCATCATTGGTTCTTCTGGTAATAAAATCATAGATTGATTAACATGTAAAGTAATTGTGTTTGTACTTCTGTTACTTGGTGGTTCATCTGCTTCAAAAGTAAAATTTTGTACTACTTCTATGTTTTCTGGAAAACTCTTAATACTATTGATAAAGCTTCTAGTAGCATCTAACCTTTTTACTTTGTAGGTTTTTCTAAATCTTGATGATAATCCTGAGATTGCTTTTACATCCGAAGAAAAGAATTTTGTAACATCAACTAACACAGTTGTTGAATCTGTGTTTTGTGTTTTAATATCGAAAGAATAAATAATAGGTTCTAAGTTGTTCGATTTTACAGATTTAAAAATTGGTAAAGAATCATTTGCTATGGCATCATAAGATTTTACTTTTAATAAAATTTTATCTTTATAATGTTCCCATACAACTACTTGGGTGTTAATTTTAGAACCAGCATTTACGTAACCACCGCCTAAACCAGCAGGTATGTCTTTTAATCTGGTAACTAATAACATTTCTTTACCTAAAAAAGATTTAGGAATTTCGTAAATAAATTCATCTTTATTAGTATGTACTTTAAATAATCCATCATCAGTTTTTGTGTCTTTGTTTACAAAATCTGAGTATTTTGGTATTTTTGATTTGCTTGTTTTAGCTTCTGAATTTTCTTTCTTTTTATCTTTTGATTTTCGTTGAGCTTCAAGAGAATTAGAAATTGTAAAAAGAGAAAGTAATAATAAGAGTAGTGTTTTTTTCATATTAGAGTTTAATGATGTGTAAGGCACTAAATTACTTAAATGTGCTTGTTATTTTCTTAACGTTTTCTTATAATTATGTTAAAAAAAAAGCTCAAAAAAAAAGATTTTTTTGAGCTTAATAGAATTTATGTATTGTGTTTTTTAATACAAACTTTTATGTTTATTAGGATTTGCTTCATTCATAATTTCATAGATTTTCTCGTAAATATCCTCTGCAGATGGTTTTGAAAAATAATCTCCGTCTGTACCGTATGCTGTTCTGTGTTCTTTAGCAGTTAAAGTTGCAGGTTTGCTATCTAAAAACATATAACCATTTTGTTTTTCTACGATTTCTTGTAGAAGATAAGCAGAAGCTCCACCAGGTAAATCTTCATCAACGATTAATAATTTATTCGTTTTCTCTAAGCTTTTTACACAATCATGATTCAAGTCGAAAGGTAGTAAGCTTTGTGCATCTATAATTTCTATGTTAATATCTGCTTGCAGTAATTCTTTAGCTACTTCTTCTACAATTCTTAAGGTAGATCCGTAAGAAACAACCGTTAAATCTGTTCCTTCTTTCACTATTTCTACAACACCTATTTGTGTTTTGTATTCACCTAAATTTACAGGCAATTCTTCTTTTAATCGGTAACCGTTTAAACATTCTATTACTAATGCAGGCTCATCACCTTCTAGTAAAGTATTGTAAAAACCAGCTGCTTTTGTCATGTTTCTAGGCACTAAAACATGAATTCCTCTAACATTATTTATAATTCCGCCCATTGGAGAGCCTGCGTGCCAAATACCTTCTAGTCTGTGACCACGAGTTCTAATAATTAAGGGGGCTTTTTGTTTACCGAAAGTTCTGTAATGTAGTGTTGCTAAATCGTCGCTCATTATTTGTAAAGCGTACAATAAATAATCTAGATATTGTATTTCTGCAATAGGGCGCAGGCCACGCATTGCTAAACCAATACCTTGTCCTATAATTGTTGCTTCTCTAATACCTGTATCTGCAACTCTTATTTCACCATATTTTTCTTGAAGCCCTTCCAATCCTTGGTTTACATCACCAATAAAACCAGCATCTTCTCCAAAAATAATTACTTCTGGATGTTTTTTAAGAATAGCATCAAAATTATCTCTCATAATTATCCGTGCATCTACCAATGTTTTACTATCAGAATATACAGGTTTCTTTTCAGGAACGTTTAATGCACTAAGGTTTGATTCACTATATAAATATGAAGAAAATTTTTCAGAGGCACTTTTTAAAGCGTTTTTTATAAAATTTTGAAGTAATATTTTTTCTGCAAAATTTTCATCACTTAAATATCGTAGTGTTTTTCTAGTAGCAGATAAAACATCTTTTCTACTAGGTTCTACAATAGAAATTAAATCTTTTTTATGTTTGTTGATAAAGCTACTGTTTTTACTTTTTTCAGCAACTTTGTCTAATAATTGACAGGCAGTGTTAACTTCTGTTTTTATTTCATTAATAAAAGTATTCCAAGCATTTCTTTTAGCACTTAAAACTTCTTTTTTTGCTTGCTTTTCTAAAATAATAATATCTTCTTCAGATTCTACAAAGCGTAAAGTTTCTCCTGATTCCGTTTCTAATTCGAAGTCTAAAATCCAGTTTCGCATTTTTGTAATGCAATCGTGTTCTTTCTCCCAATTTAGTCTTTTCTTACCTTTATATCTTTCGTGAGATCCAGAAGTAGAATGACCTTGTGGTTGCGTTAATTCTTTTACGTGAATTAAAACAGGTACGTGTTCTTCTCTGGCAATTTTTGCTGCTTTATTATATGTGTCTACTAATTGTACATAATCCCAACCGTTTACCACAAATATTTCGTAACCAGCTTTGTCATGTTCTCTCTGAAATCCTTTTAAAATTTCTGATATGCTTTCTTTTGTAGTTTGATGTTTCGCGTGTACAGAAATTCCGTATTCATCATCCCAAACACTCATTAGCATAGGTACTTGTAAAACACCAGCTGCGTTTATGGTTTCAAAAAATAAACCTTCACTAGTACTAGCATTACCAATAGTACCCCAAGCAACTTCATTTCCGTTTGTAGAAAATTTAGATTTATGTTGTACGCTTTTTTCTGTTCTGTATATTTTAGAAGCTTGTGCTAAACCTAGTAAACGAGGCATTTGACCTGCTGTAGGTGAAATATCTGCACTAGAGTTGTATTGTTTTGTTAGGTCTTTCCAGCTGCCATCTTCATTTAAACTGTGTGTTGTAAAATGACCACCCATTTGTCTACCAGCGGACATAGGTTCTGCTTTTATATCTGTGTGTGCGTATAAACCTGCAAAGAATTGTTGTGGAGTTAACTCTCCGATAGCCATCATAAAAGTTTGGTCTCTGTAGTAACCAGATCTAAAATCTCCTAACTTAAATGCCTTAGCCATTGCTAGTTGTGGAACTTCTTTTCCGTCACCAAAAATACCGAATTTAGCCTTACCTGTTAAAACTTCTCTACGACCTAATAAACTGCACTCTCTACTAATTTTAGCTATTTTATAATCATTTAAAACTTCTGTTTTAAAGTCTTGAAAAGATAGTTTTTGTTTATTATCTATAGGTGTTTCTTGCAACATTTTTATGAGCTTTTTAATGTATCACAAAGATAGTTTTTTTAGTTGATAATTAAAAACTTATATATTTATTAAGAATATGGTAATTTTTTTTGCTGATTTTTAGTTTTTATTGGGTTTTGTTTAATAAAAAAGAGATATTGTTTTCACAATACCCCTTTTTTTGTATAAACTGTTATTTGGTTAGAATAATCTGCTGCATAAATCTCCGGGAGCTTCAAAGTCACCAATAATAATGTTGTCTGAGTTAAATGTATAATCATATTCATAAGAATTACCTCCAAAATATACTTTGTATTTTTGGGACACTCCTATATGTGCGTTATAGATGTAGCCTTTTCCAGCATAAGTGTATCCAACCCATCTCCAGTATGTATAAGTTCTACCATAGTAAGTGTAGCTTTCTTGTCTGTATAAGTATAAAAAAGGATTTAATACTTTGTCTCCACATTTAGCTTGAAATTGTATGTTGATATTTCTTACGTCCGGCTTCGGAGGAATAGAATTAGAAAATGTAGAACCATCTATATTTATATTGTTATTACTACAACCATCAAAAGTATCTGAAGTATATAATAAAACTCTATTGCTGTCATATCTACTACCAGAATATAATTTAATTTTTAGGTTTTGGTTAGGTGTTCTGTAATATCCATTAGAATTATCTTTAGTTTTAGATATCTGTATATCTCTATTAGCGATAACTTGACCATTATGTGCGTAAACTAGGTCGTAGCTTAAGTTATTGAAATTATCAGAAAGACTTGGTGTTTTCGGGATTGATACTGTTAGTTTTCTGTAATAATCACATCCTCTATAATAGTAGTCTAAGTTATACCAAGATAAATGAGTTGTTGTAAAAGCTACGTTGTATTTCCCGGAAGTATTCATGGTTACAGTTCCTGTTTTGTGAAAGCCCCATTGACCATCTTCTCCGTATGACCAAATTGGAATTAAATCACCTTCACTTATATTATCTCCAGTTTCAGGATTTATGTAATTGTTTGGAATCTCAATACCTACACTAATTGGCTTAGAAAAGTTTTTAACTTCTTTACCATCTACAAACATATCAATAGAGGTAAAACCTGCTGTAATAAAAGCAACATCTTCAGTTTCTTCTCCGGTTTCGTCAATAACACTTAGTGGGGTTAAACCTCCAGGGAAAGAGGCTATAGCTTCGGGTGTATCTAAACTAAAGTGAGCAATTTCACTTTTTAAGTTAGCTCCAGAGATGTTGTTTCCATTTGCATCTTGAAAAATAGTGCCAGATTCAATTGTGATTTCTGTATTTGTTGTTGCTTTTGTTTTTGGTGTTGTAATGATGTAGTTTTCAGAAATTGAGTTGTTAGAAAGTGTTTTAGTGGTTTCAATGAAATCAACTCCTTGTACAGTATTTAATTTGTTTACTATGTTTATAGATTTAGTAACTAAAGTGTCATTTGCAGCTATAATAACAGGTATAGTGGTTGTTAGATAGTTATCGCCTTTAATTTTTAGTAAAACTTTTAAATCTTCAGAACTAGAAAAGTTAGGGTTTACTGCTAAAGATATATTTCCGTCAATTACTTTTAAGTTAGAAATTTTTTCTCCAGAATTTGTTACAAATTTATCAGCATCATCTCCAATAAGTTCTACAGTTAATTTATTTGGGCCCTCAATACTTTCAGGGTTTACAATATCTAAAATACTAATAAGCACTTCTTGTTTTAATATATTGTTGGATATTTGAATATCAACATCGTCTGTTATTCCTTTAAAATCACAACTTATAACAAGTAGCGTCATAAATGCGAGCGCAATTAATGCATGTAGTTTCTTTAATTTTTTCATTTTTCTTTTTTTTTAAAATTTATAAGCTAATCTTATTTGTATTCTTGGTATAAATTTAAAAGTATCAAGAGCTTCTTTTAAATTTTCTTTTTGGTTTGAAGTCGGTGAAAGTAAATTTGTTGCAGTTAATTCTACATCTGGTGATGAAGTGAAATAAGTACCAAATTCAACACCAAAACCAATTTTTTTCTTAGGTATAGCTCTACCAAAACCAAGCCCTAGATAAGGAGCTACTCCGCTCCAAGTAATATCTGCGTTTATTTCACCAATATTTTCTTTGGTAATTGTAATATCTCCATATTTTACATCTTCTGTATATGTAATTAGAGCATTTGCATTTACTTTAGATAAAATACCTAGACCGGTTGTTAATTTAAATGAAGAGTTTTTAAATGGTAAATATTCAATACCTAAATCTATTATTGAAGATTCTATCGTTGCAAGTAGGTCTACAACGTCATCTTTAATCTCTAGGTCTTCTTTTTCGAAATCTTCTAATTTAAAAGTGTGCCAGACTACTTTTGCATTAAGTTTTGGGCTAATCTTTCTTGCATATTCTAATCCAAGACCAGGTGATCCAACAGAAATTGCAAAAGCATTTTTCTTTTCAATTTCTTGTGATTGCCCTAGGAGACTAAAGCTAATAAGAAAAATAAATAATAGTTGTTTTTTTTTCATTTTCATCAATTTTTAATTTGTTAGACAAAATTAATATTTAATGAGAATGTTAAAATACCTATTTATAGGTATATTGACTCTTTAGTAGGTTTTTTGTGAATATTACAAAAATCCTCTCTTAAAAAAGTTGTAAATAGATTTTACATCAGCAGATAATGAGAATCTTATTTTTTCTGGATAAGCATTCTGAGATATTTCCCAACCGTTGTTGGAGTATAGTGGGAAATAAATTTCGAAGATCTCGTGTACAAAGTTGAAACGGATTCCGTTTTCATAGGCAAAATACAGAGGCTGATTTTTATTTTTTAAGAAAGCGACATCATTATAAACCTCTATCCATCTCCATAAACCAATGCTAGAATTATTAGAAACCATAAATTGATTAGCAAATCTAGTAGGTAATACAGATTTAAAACCACCTTCGTTAATAATGTATTGTTGGCTAAAGAAACCAGAGCTTTCAGATCTTCCTAAATAATTTAATTGAAATAGGTAGTCATTACTTCTATCTAAGCCAAAACTAAAATAATCTCCTTCTGTTTTATTATTAAAAAACACACCCGCAAAAAACCTAAAGTCTAATTGAGTATCTGTTGTTGTTAAGGTTCTAAATCTAAGATCTAATGTGGCTTTAGAAAACTTTTTAGCAAACTCTGTGCTAAAGCTGTACCTAAACTCTTTAATAATATCTGGGTTAGAGTAATTGTAACTCAAGCTAAGAACACTGTAGTTATCTTGGTCTGTTCTTATAGCGTCAGGTGCAATTTCTTTATCTATATGAATTAATTTTGCTCTTAAATATTCTGATGAAATGTCTCTTAATGTTTTTCTTTTAAAAGTGATGTCTACATAAGGGGTAAGAGATTTATATGATAAGTTAGGTGCGTAATCAGAGGTGCCTCCAGCTAAACCGTAAGCTACTTTGTATATTTTTGTTTTTTCAAAAAATTGATTATAAAGTAAAGAGAAGCTTCCAATTACTGTATTACTTTTTGTAGCATAATATGGAGCTATTTTAAATTCAAAATTTCTTTTTATCAGCGGTTTGTTGTGTAATTTTACCCCAAGAATTAAACCATTGTAAAAATTATAATTTATATCGGGTTGGTAAAAAACTTGATTAAAATTTGGGCTGCTTATGTCTTTTAAAAATGAAAACTTTAGAGGTTTGTTCAGGATTTTTTTATCAACTGTTTTCCAGTTATTCAAAGTGTTTAATTCTGGATATAGGTTTTCATAATTTAATACAAAAGTATCGTAGTCTCCTTTTTTAAACTTTACTGTCTTAGTACTGTCAACGTCTGCTACCCATTTTTTTAATTTAATTTCTTCGTCTTTTATGGCGTAAAGAGCTAAAGGAGTCGTAATATTTCTTTTATTTTTAATGGTTACAGAAATACTGTCTTTTTCTTTTTTTACGCTTTCAATCTTATGATCTATTTTTTTATTGGTCTTTACAAAATCATTAAAAAACCAATCTAAATCTTTATTAGTCTTAGAAGAAAGTAATTTGTTAAAATGAGTACTTGAAGTAATTTTTAATTGGTTATTCTGATAAAATTCTTGAATTGTTTGGTTTAAAATACTATCACCTAAATATCCTTTTAAAAAACGAAAACCTAAGCCAGCTTTGTATTTACTAACAATTTTTCTATTAAAATTTGAAAGAGAATCTGCAGAAGTATTTAATGCTTGATCTAAAAATTTACGAGCTGTAAATTGGTATACAAAAGGGTATTTATCATTAAAATCTAATTTAGAAATATTAAATCCTTTTACAAGCCAAGAGTTAGAAACTTTACCTAGAAGTTTTACTTCTGGATAATATTCCTCTACATATTCGATCATTAAATAGTTTTGTATACCGTCTATTAGCCAGTAATCTTTTCTTTTGTTTAAGAGTAAAGTATTTTCTATATACCTTTTTGTAAGTGCTTTAAACATAGTAACGTCCCATTTAAAAGTATCGGAAAATGGACGTAAGAAATTAGGTAATTGATTTAAACCATAGATTGGATTTTTATTTTGAGTAGCTTTGTCAATAAAAATTTCTAAATGAGGATATTTTCCTAAGTATTTTTGAATAAAAAGGATTTCTCTATTTAAGATACTTGTTGTTAAATTGTAATCTAATTCTTTAGAGAAAACATCTGTATGTACAGTAACTGTTTTTGTATTATAGGTTTTTAGTTGTTTTGTTTTGTTGATTCCAAGAATAACATCGGTTTTATTTTTTCCAACTAAATAGTAACTGTTTGTATTTTCTTTTTTTGTTTTATATTGATATAAGTTAGATTCTACTATTAAATCTTTGGGCACATCTATTTCTATTTTAAAATCAGTCCCTTTTTCGTATAAATCATCTAAATTTAAATTACTCATTAATTGCCAACCATTGTCGTAAATCGCTGGTGTTAAATACCAATTTCTAAGATGATAACCTGTTTTTGTTTTTCCGTATTTTGTAAAACGAGCATTGGGTGTTTTTACAATATATGTTATAGATATAGTGATTTTTGAATTTGGATGTAATGGTTTGTCAAGATCTATTTCTATGATGTCTGCTTGTTTGTCTAATTCTTTAAAATAGACATTTTCAAAATCGACAGAAAGACTTTTTATGGTAGATGAACCTAATTCTTGTGGTTTTGCAAAGTATAAATCTTTTCTAAAATCCTTAATAAAACGTTTAGATAATGGCGTTTTTCTGTCTCTGTAACTATTTGCCCAATTATGAAGATAAACTTTAGTTAATATAGAGTCTGATGGGTTATGAAAAACAATTTCTTGTTGAATTTTAAGCTCGTCTTTTTCGGTATCTAATTTAGATTTTATGCTGATAGAGTTCTGCTGTGAAAACACAAAACTGGATGCTAGGAAGCAAATTAGTACTATGTAATAACGATTTTTCAATTAAATCTTTATTGTGTTAAATAGGGTTTATATTATAATAGCCTATCTTACTATAAAAAGACAGGCTATATAAAAGTGTAAAATAATATAATATTTTAGAAATTAGGCTTAAAATGATATTTATCGTAAAAATTATTAAGATGTTCGATAGCTTCCTCTGCAGTATCTACCAATCTAAAAAGGTCTAAATCCTTTTCACTAATATTTCCTTCTTCTAAAAGAGTGTTTTTTATCCAATCTAATAAACCACCCCAGAATTTTGTTCCGACTAAAATAATAGGAAAACGACCAATTTTATGGGTTTGTATTAGTGTAATGGCTTCAAAAAGCTCATCCATAGTACCAAAACCACCAGGCATTACTACAAAACCTTGCGAGTATTTTACAAACATTACTTTACGTACAAAAAAGTAATCGAAGTCTAAACTTTTCCCTTGGTCAATCCATGGGTTGTCATGCTGTTCAAAAGGCAATTCAATATTTAAACCAACAGAACTTCCTTTTCCTCTGTGAGCTCCTTTATTTCCTGCTTCCATAATTCCTGGTCCACCACCAGTAATTACACCGTAACCATTGCGGGTTAATTGAAAAGCAACTTCTTCTGCTAATTTATAATATGGATGATCTGGTTTTGTTCTTGCAGATCCAAAAATAGATACTGATGGGCCAATTTTACTTAAGCGCTCATAACCATCTACAAACTCTGCCATTATTTTAAAAATAGCCCAAGAATCGTTTGTTTTTATCTCGTTCCAGGTTTTTGTTTGTAATTTTTCTTTTATTTTTCTATCATCACTTGTCATTATCTGTAATTTTTTAAAATTTATTTTTCTTTTTTCAAAAAAAAAGAAAGCTTGCTAAAATAGCTCTTTTTTAACATTACACGATGTTAAATGATTAAAATTTAATTCAATTCCTTTTTCAAAAATTTAGCAGTATAACTCGTTTTATGTTTTGCAATTTCTTCCGGAGTTCCGGTGCAAAGTATTTTTCCTCCTTTTTTTCCGCCTTCCATACCAACATCAATAATATAGTCGGCTAGTTTTACAACATCTAAATTGTGCTCTATAATTAGTACGGTATTTCCTTTATTGGCAAGTTTATTTAAAACGTCCATTAAAACCCTAATATCTTCAAAATGAAGTCCGGTTGTAGGTTCATCTAAAATATAGAAAGTATTTCCTGTATCTCTTTTAGATAGCTCTGATGCTAATTTAATTCGTTGTGCTTCCCCTCCAGAAAGTGTGGTAGATTGTTGCCCTAATGTTATGTACCCAAGCCCAACATCTTTAATTGTTTTTAATTTTCTGTGTATTTTTGGTATGAGTTCAAAGAATTCTGTAGCATCTTCAATCGTCATATTTAAAACATCAGAAATAGATTTTCCTTTGTATCTAATTTCTAAAGTTTCTCTGTTAAAACGTTTTCCTTGGCAAGTTTCACATTCTACTTGTACGTCTGGTAAAAAATTCATTTCTATCACACGAACTCCTCCACCTTGGCAAGTTTCACATCGTCCACCTTTTACATTAAAAGAAAAGCGGCCAGGTTTGTAACCACGAATTGCCGCTTCTGGTGTTTTTGCAAATAAACTTCTAATTTCACCAAAAGTACCTGTATAGGTTGCTGGGTTAGATCTTGGAGTTCTTCCAATAGGAGATTGATCGATGTCGATTACTTTATCTACATGCTCTAAACCTTCAATTTTTTTGTAAGGCATCGGTTTTTTGACGCCTCTATATATATGAGCGTTTAAAATAGGGTATAATGTTTCATTTATTAAGGTAGATTTTCCACTTCCAGAAACTCCAGTTACACAAATCATTTTTCCAAGTGGAAATTCTACAGAAACATTTTTTAGATTGTTTCCGGTTGCACCTTTTAGTTTGATGAATTTTCCATTTCCTTCTCTACGTTTTTTAGGAACCGCAATTTCTTTTCTTCCTGTTAGATAATCTGCTGTTAAAGTATTTTGTTTTTTTAAATCTTCAAAAGTTCCAGAGCTTACTATTTCACCTCCGTGTCTTCCTGCACCAGGACCAATATCGAACACAAAATCCGCATGTTCCATCATGTCTTTATCGTGTTCCACGACTAAAACAGAATTACCAATATCTCGTAATTTTACAAGGGAATCAATTAATTTTTGATTGTCTCGTTGGTGCAATCCAATACTTGGTTCATCTAAAATGTACAAAACACCTACTAATTGAGAACCAATTTGAGTTGCCAATCGAATTCTTTGTGCTTCTCCTCCAGAAAGTGATTTAGAGGTTCTGTCTAACGTTAAGTAATCTAAACCAACATCTAATAAAAACTGAATTCTAGTTCTAATTTCCTTTAAAATTTCAGCTGCAATAATTAGTTGTTTTTTTGATAAACTTTTCTCAATATTTTTAAACCATTTTGCTAGTTCAGTAGCATCCATTTGTGCTAAATCACTAATGTTTTTATCGATAATTTTAAAATGAAGTGCTTCTTTTTTCAATCTTTTTCCACCGCAGGTAGAGCAAGAAACTTCATCCATAAAACCTTTAGCCCAACGTTTTATTGTGGTGCTTTCTGCACTGTCATATTGGTTTTCTATAAAAGAAATAATTCCTTCAAAATCTATTTTATAATTTCTAGTAACGCCGGCTGCTTTAGACTCAATTTCAAAAGATTCATTTCCTCCATTCAAAATTACGTCTAACGCTTCTTTAGGAATATTTTTTATAGGATCTGTTAATTTGAATTGATAACGTTCAGCAATATTTTCTATCTGTTTAAAAATCCAACTACTTTTTTGTTCTCCAAGTGGAGTAATTCCTCCTTTTTGTATGGAGATAGAATTGTCTGGAATTACTTTTTCTAGGTTAATTTCATTTGTAATTCCTAATCCACTACATTTATTACATGCGCCTTTTGGCGAGTTAAATGAAAAAGTATTCGGTTCTGGATTTGGATATGCAATTCCAGATGTTGGACACATTAATTCTCTACTAAAATAACGAGGTTCATTGTTATCAATGTCAATAACCATCATAATGTTATTTCCAGAATACAATGCTGTTTTTATCGTTTCTTCTAAGCGTTTCTCTATAGAATCATTTATCAAAAGTCTGTCTATTACAACCTCAATATCATGCGTTTTATATCTGTCTAAACGCATTCCTTTTTCTATTTCTTTTATTTCTCCATCAACCCGAACACGTAAAAAACCTTGTTTAGAAATTTGTTCAAAAAGTTCACGATAATGTCCTTTTCTAGATTTTACTAAAGGTGCTAAAACAGCAATTTTTTTATCAGCAAAATCCTTTAAAATAAGTTGTCTAATTTGTTCATCAGAATAACTTACCATTTTTTCTCCAGTATTATAGGAGTACGCATCTGCGGCTCTTGCAAACAATAGTCTTAAAAAATCATAAATCTCAGTAATAGTACCAACGGTAGAACGCGGACTTTTATTAGTTGTCTTCTGTTCAATAGAAATTACTGGCGAAAGCCCATCAATTTTATCAACATCGGGTCTTTCTAATCCGCCTAAAAACTGACGTGCATATGCCGAAAAAGTTTCAATATATCGCCTTTGTCCTTCTGCATAAATAGTGTCAAAAGCTAAAGAGGATTTTCCACTTCCGCTTAACCCAGTTATTACAACTAGTTTTTCACGAGGGATTTTTACATCAATATTTTTTAAGTTATGGACTCTTGCTCCGTATACTTCTATATATTCTTGGTCTTTCAAATGAGATCTTTTTGGAAAAACGCAAAGTTAAAGAAACCAATTTTAATTTAAGGATGATTGTTTAACGCTTTTGATGTTAAACTTTTATAGAAATATTCCATAATAAGAACAGTAATTTAAAAAATGTTGTTATCAATTGATAAAATACTATATTGCATTTAAATTATTTGAACTTAAATGATAGATAGTATTCGACATTTTTTTGAAAGAAATGGATTTCATGTTTCGTCAAGATTAGCAGACAGAATAGGGATGAGAGCCTTAAATGTGCGCTTATTTTTTATTTATGTCACTTTTTTTACGGTAGGTTTGTCTTTTGGTTTTTACTTAACATTAGCATTTTTATTAAAGTTAAAAGATACGGTGTACACTAAAAGAAGTTCTGTCTTTGATCTATAATATATGAAGATAGCTGTATTAGAATCTAAAATTAATAAAACTTTATTTTTAGTTATTGCTATATTATCTTTAGGCACAATAGGGTATATGGTGCTTTCTAATTACTCTTTTATAGATGCATTGTATATGACGGTTATTACCGTTACTACTGTTGGTTTTGGTGAGTTGAGACCATTTTCTCCGGAAGAAAAAGTTTTTACAATATTTTTAATTTTAACTAGTATTACTATTTTTGGATATGCTGTTTCAGCTTTTTCAGAATATTTAGTAAGTGGTAGATTATTTGAACATTTTAAGCATAGAAAAGTGGAAAAAAAAATAGCAAGTTTAAAAGGGCATACCATTGTTTGTGGATATGGAAGAAATGGAAAACAAGCAATTTTAAAGTTAAAAAATTATAATAAAGACTTTGTCGTTATTGAAAAAAGTAAAGAAAGAATAGAAATATTAGATGCAGCTGGGGTTTTAAATATAAGCGGAGATGCAACTTTAGATGAAACCTTATTGAGAGCAGGTATAGAAAAAGCGTCCTATTTAATTACTGCTTTACCCTCGGATGCTAATAATTTGTTTGTAGTTTTAACGGTGAGTCAATTAAATAAAGAGTGCAAAGTAATAAGTAGGGCATCTAATGAGTCTTCTTATAGTAAACTAAAAATTGCAGGAGCAAGCAATGTAATTATGCCGGATAAATTAGGAGGAGATCATATGGCTTCCTTGGTAACTACACCAGATGTTATTGAGTTTGTAGATCGTTTAACTATAGAAGGAGAGACTACAGCTAACTTAGAAGAAATAGCTGTAGACGATTTGCCAGAAAAATATATCAATAAAACGCTCTTAGATTTAGATTTAAGAAAAAAAACAGGGTGTACGGTTATCGGTTTTATAGGTCCTAATAAAGAATACATTATAAATCCGGAAGCCGATTGTCTACTTATTAAAGGATCTCATTTAATTGTCTTGGGGAGACCAAATCAAATAATTAAATTAAGAGCGTTGTTTTAGTTTCATAAAATATGAAAAGAATCTTTGAGGTTATTGATTTTTTTTTACCTAAAATAAAACGCTAAAAAATATAAAATAAGAAATCTATCTATGATTAAAGTTGTGATTACGGGAAGTAACGGGTTGTTAGGTCAATCTTTATTAGGTTTATTGCTTAAAGAAAAAGAAACTTACCAAGTTTTTGGATTTTCAAGAGGAGATAATAGAAGTGGGAGAAATGATTTTTCTTATGTTTCTATTGATATTACTGAAGAAGAAAATCTTAAAAAAGTATTATTAGAGATTCAGCCAGATTTTATTATCAATACGGCAGCAATGACACAGGTTGATGACTGTGAAAACCAGAAGGCAGCATGTGATTTGTTAAATATAACGGTTGTAAAATGGTTGTCAGAAATATCAGCAGAACTAAATGCTCATTTAATTCATATTTCTACGGATTTTATTTTTGATGGAATAAAAGGAAACTATAAAGAGACGGATATTGCAAATCCATTAAGTTATTATGGAGCTTCGAAATTAAAATCTGAAGCACTTTTATTAGAGTCAAGCATAAATTACACCATATTAAGAACTATTTTAGTTTACGGAAAAGTGTTTGATATGAGCCGAAGTAATATTGTACTATGGGTTAGAGAGATGTTAGATAAAGGAAAAGAAATTACTATTGTAGACGATCAATTTAGAACACCAACCTATGTAGAGGACTTAGCCTTAGCTTGTAAGATCTCTATGGATAAAAAAGCAACAGGTATTTTTAATATCTCATCAAATGAATTATTAAGTGTTTATGAAATTGCGCAACAAATAGCAGTTACTTTTAATTTAGATAAAAACTTAATTAAACCAATATCAACATCCACTTTAAATCAGACGGCACCAAGACCTGCAAAAACAGGTTTTGATTTATCTAAAACCAATAAAATACTAGAATTTTATCCAAAGTCATTTAAAGAAGATTTACAAAGATTTAAAGAAATCTTAATATAAAATTTGGATTTATCTGCTAAAAGTTGTGAAAAGAGCAAATTTTTAGGATATTGCGAGTTACTAATTGAAAAAACAATAATTTATATATTATGAAGAAACGAATTCTGTCAATGTTTTTATTGGCAATCCCCATGTTAACATTTGCACAAGAAAAAGGACTAGATCAACAAATCGATAAAGCTTTCGGAGATGCAACAGGTTGGTTTGTGAACCTTATTTTCTACCAAATTCCATTTACAGATACAATTAGAATATACTGGGTGTTGTTTCCACTTATTTTAGGAGCACTTTATTTTACGTTTTACTTCAATTTTATAAATTTTAGAGGTTTTTTTACATCAATAAATATTGTTAGAGGTAAGTATGACGATTTAGAAGAAAGAGAAAATCATAAAGTAGAAATATCTAAATCTACATTTACAGATGAAGAAGATAATCCAGATACTATAAGAGTAGAGGGACATGAAGGTGAGGTTTCTCACTTTCAAGCTTTAACGGCAGCATTGTCTGCAACCGTTGGTTTAGGAAATATTGCAGGTGTAGCAATTGCTGTTTCCATTGGTGGTGCAGGTGCTACTTTTTGGATGATTGTTGCTGGGTTTCTAGGAATGGCTTCTAAATTTGTAGAGTGTACATTAGGTGTTAAATATAGAGATATTGAATCGGATGGAACCGTTTATGGTGGTCCGATGTATTACTTAACAAAAGGATTAAAAAATAAAACTCTAGGTAAAATATTAGCAGGTTTATTTGCTGTATTTGTTATTGGAGGTTCTTTTGGAGGAGGAAACATGTTTCAAGTAAATCAAGCTTTTCAATTAGTACAAAACATAACAGGAGGGTCAGAGTCATTTTTAGCCGGTAAAGGTTGGTTATTTGGTCTTGTAATGGCAATCTTAGTAGGTATTGTAATTATTGGAGGAATCAAAAAAATAGCAAAAGTAACAGATAAAATTGTTCCTTTTATGGTAGCAATTTATGTTGCAGCAGCGTTGTTTGTAATCTTTGCAAACTATACTATGATTGGCGATGCATTTTTACAAATATTTAATGGTGCATTTAGTCCAGAAGGTATTGCTGGTGGTGCAGTAGGGGTATTGGTACAAGGATTTAGAAGAGCAGCTTTTTCAAATGAAGCAGGTATTGGTTCTGCATCTATTGCGCATTCTGCTGTAAAAACTAAATATGCAGCAAGTGAAGGTATGGTTGCTTTATTAGAGCCATTTATAGATACTGTTGTAGTTTGTACAATGACAGCATTGGTATTAATTATCACAGGTAATGTTGCAGCAGAAAATGCCTCTTTAAATGATGCACAAGCAATATTATTAACATCAGGTGCATTCGAATCTGCAATTTCTTGGTTTCCGTATGTGTTAACGGTTGCAGTTGTTTTATTTGCATTTAGTTCTATGATCTCTTGGTCTTACTATGGTTTTCAAGGTTGGGTGTTTTTATTCGGAAGGTCTAAGAAAATGGAATATACATATAAAATAATTTTCTGTATATTCGTAGTAATCGGAGCGGCAGCAAGTTTAGGTTCTGTAATTGGTTTCTCTGATGCAATGGTTTTTGCAATGATGGTTCCAAACATGATTGGTTTAATAATTCTTGCACCTAAAGTAAAAGAAGAACTAAATAAATATATGGCTGCTATAAAGTCTAGGACAAAAGCGTAAATCACTTTTTATGAAAATATTAAAATCCCATTTCTGGTATCACAAAAGCCAAAGAAATGGGATTTTCTTTTTAATACTACTTATCCTTATCATACAATCTGTAATTGTCTTTGGTAATTTTTCTTCGGATGACAAAATAGACCTTAATTCTAAACAGGTTTTAGCATTTCATGAACAAATAGATAGTATACGAACGATTGAAATAGAAAATAGAAAGCCTAAAATTTATCCATTTAATCCTAATTATATTACAGACAGTAAAGGGGAACAATTAGGGATGTCTATAGAGGAGATAGATCGGTTATTGGCTTTTAGAAAAACAAATAAATTTGTCAACTCAAAAAGTGAGTTTCAAAGAGTAACCCAAATTTCTGATTCTTTACTACATAAAATTGCACCGTATTTTAAGTTTCCAGATTGGGTTGTCAAACAAAATTCTAGCCCATCATCTTCAGGTGGAAAGCAAACTTATTATAAAAAGAATGAAAAAATTGTATCTACTACAGATATCAATAAAGCAACTGCCCAAGATTTTAGAACGATAAGTGGAGTCGGAGCCGCTTTTTCCGAACGAATTATAAACTATCGAACAAAGCTACAAGGCTTTTCTATTGAAGATCAACTAAAGGAAGTTTGGGGATTAGATGTAGAAGTTGCAAATAAAGTATTATCAAAATTTAAAATAGTTGATAAACCAATTATCAATAAAATAAATGTAAATACAGCTTCATTTAAAGCACTTTTAAAGAATCCTTATATTGATTATTCGTTGTGTAAAAAGATTTTTGAATACAGAGATGAAGTAGCCGAACTTCAAAATATTTCTGAATTAAAAAACATCATAGATTTTCCGTTAGATAAATATGATAGAATAGTCTTATATTTGATGGCTGAATAACAAACCACAAACACATTTATTGGCTTATGAGCAGTATGTATTTTACTGAAGAGCACGAAGCTTTCCGTGCAAGTTTTAAAGAGTTTTTGAAAAAAGAAGTAATTCCTCATATAGATAAATGGGAAAAAGAAGGTAGTATAGAACGTTTTATTTGGAAGAAATTTGGAGAAATGGGCTATTTCGGTTTAAACACTCCAGAAGAGTTCGGAGGCTTAAATTTAGATTTATTTTACACAGTTATCTTTTTAGAAGAATTGCAGAAAGTTAATTCAGGTGGTTTTGCGGCTGCAATGTGGGCGCACGAATATTTAGCCATGACGCACTTAACTAAAGAAGGTGATGATTTTATAAAAAATAAATATTTAACACCAAGTATAGAGGGAGATATGATTGGTTGCATGTGTATCACTGAACCATTTGGTGGGTCTGATGTTGCAGGTATGCGTTCTACAGCAATTAAGCAAGGAGATACATATATTTTAAACGGGTCAAAAACTTTTATTACAAATGGTGTTTATTCAGATTATTTAATTGTAGCAGCAAAAACAGATCCTTCAGATAGATATAAAGGAATTAGCATCTTTGTGGTAGATAGAGCTTCAAAAGGACTTACAGCTACAAAGTTAGATAAGTTAGGTTGGAAAGCATCAGACACCGGAGAAATAGCATTTGATAATGTAGAAATTCCTGCAGAAAATTTATTAGGAGAAGAAGGAAAAGGATTCCCTTATATTATGCAACATTTTGCCTTAGAAAGATTGGTAATGGGTGTAAATGCACATGCTAGAGCAGAATTTGCGCTAGAATATGCTTTAAATTACATGCAAGAACGAATTGCTTTTGGTAAATCTTTAGATAAATTTCAAGTATTAAGGCATAAAATAGCAGAAATGGCAAGTAGAGTAGATATGTGTAAAGAATACAACTACTCAATTACAAAACGTCTCGACGATGGTCAATATGTAGTAAAGGAGGCAAGTATGTCTAAATTACTCTCTACAAAAATGGCAGATGAAGTTATTTACGACGCTTTACAAATGTTAGGCGGTTATGGTTATATGGAAGATTACCCGATGGCACGTTTATTAAGAGATAGTAGATTAGGACCAATAGGAGGTGGGACTTCAGAAATCTTAAAAGAGATTATCGCAAAGATTGTAATTGATAAGAAAGAATATAAACCAGCAACATAAGGTTTCCAAAACATTGTAAGTATCAATTAAAAAAAATAATTTTTGAATACACTGGACACTCTTTTTTAGGGCGTTTCCTAAAGGTCGGGCTTTCACTACTCGCTTTTTTCGTGCCTCAAAAGAGCTCAAACAAGTCGTTCAATCCCTAACGCATATGGCTTTTTTAAAATATATTGTAATAACTAATTGTCAATTCATAATTTGTAATTACATTTGCAGTCCAAAAAATAAAAATAATAGTTTAAATACTATTCTAAAATATAAAGAGACTATGAAGGGAGGTGCCAACTTATGTTAATTATACCAATTAAAGAAGGAGAGAATATCGATAGAGCTTTAAAGCGTTACAAGAGAAAATTTGATCGTACAAAAACGATGAAAAACTTGCGTGCTAGAAAGAACTTCACAAAACCTTCTGTAGCAAACAGAGCTCAAAGAATTAAAGCTTCTTACGTTCAGAGATTAAGAACACAAGAAGAAGTAGGTTAGAAATAACTTAATTCTAAGAAATAAAACCCGTATTGAATTTTCAATACGGGTTTTTTGTGTTCAATTTTTTGTAAATTTACTAACACTTAATATCTAACAATTTGATTGATCCTTTTTTAGAATATTTGTCTTTTGAGAAAAAATACTCTTTACATACTATTACTGCTTATAAAAACGATTTAACCTCATTTAGAGATTTTTTAGAGACGGAGTATGGTCAAGAAAGTTTGTTAGAAGTGCATTATCCACAAATTAGAAGTTGGATTGTTTTTTTAGTAGATACTCAAATATCAAATAGAACCATTAATAGAAAGGTAAGTTCTTTAAAGTCTTTTTATAAATTTTTACAAAAAACCAAACAGGTAGAACTAAATCCGCTTTCTAAGCATAAAGCCTTAAAAACAGAAAAAAGAGTTCAGGTGCCTTTTACATCAAAAGAAATTAATGAGGTTATCAATCAAATAGAAAAAGAGGTCGATGTTACTTTTACATCCATTAGAAACAAATTAATTGTTGAATTGTTTTATTCCACAGGTATTAGAAGAGCAGAGTTAATTAATATAAAAGAAAGAGACGTTAGTTTATTAGATAAAACTATAAAAGTATTGGGGAAAAGAAATAAAGAACGCTTTGTGCCTTTATTAGATACTGTTATTCAAACTTTAAAACAATATTTAAAACTTAAACAAGAATTTACAATTGGTTTAGAGGAGCTTTTTATTACCGAAAAAGGAAATAAAATTTATGAAACTCTTGTTTACAGAATTATTAATACCTACTTTAGTCAAGTCTCTTCAAAGCAGAAAAAAAGCCCACATATTTTAAGGCACTCTTTTGCAACACATCTTTTAAATGAAGGGGCAGATATAAATTCAGTTAAGGAGTTGTTAGGGCATTCATCTTTAGCTTCAACACAAGTCTATACGCAAAATAGTCTTGCTGTTATTAAAAAAGTATATAATCAGGCTCACCCTAAGAGTCATAAAACACAATAAAATATGAAAGTATTCACGCAATCAGTTAATTTTAATGCAGATAAAGAACTTATAGCATATGTAGATGAAAAGGTTTTATCATTAACTAAATTTCACGATAAGATAGTTGACGCAGAAGTTTTTTTAAAAGTGATCAATACGAGCGATAAAGAAAATAAAGTTACAGAAGTTAAGATAAATATACCAGGAAGTGAGTTAATCATAAAAAGAGAGGCAAAAACCTTTGAAGAGGGCGTTAATGCTGCGGTTGATAATTTAAAAAGACAGTTAAAAAGGTCTAAAGAAAAGCTTCGAGACTCTGTTAATTCATAAAAATGAAAAAAAAAGTGAAAAAACTTTAAAAAAAGTTTTGAAAACTGAAATAACTTCGTACATTTGCAATCCGTTAGAAATAGCGGATTGTTTTTTACATCAAAAGCCGATGTAGCTCAGCTGGCTAGAGCAGCTGATTTGTAATCAGCAGGTCGTGGGTTCGAGTCCCTCCATCGGCTCAAAAACAATAAAAATTGCGAAAGCAATTAAGTTCATTGAAATAGTAAATTAAAGGGGAGATACTCAAGCGGCCAACGAGGACGGACTGTAACTCCGTTGACTACGTCTTCGCAGGTTCGAATCCTGCTCTCCCCACAATTTACATATTATTGCGAAAGTAGCTCAGTTGGTAGAGCGTCAGCCTTCCAAGCTGAATGTCGCCGGTTCGAACCCGGTCTTTCGCTCAATTTTATCAGCAAGCCGGTGTAGCTCAGTTGGTAGAGCGCATCCTTGGTAGGGATGAGGTCGTGGGTTCAAATCCCATCGCTGGCTCATATAATATTTATCATTACACACTAAATATAATAAACTAAAGAATTAAAATTAATAATTATGGCAAAAGGAACTTTTGACCGTTCGAAACCACACTTAAACATTGGTACTATCGGACACGTAGATCACGGTAAAACAACTTTAACTGCGGCTATTACTAAAGTATTAGCTGATGCAGGATTTTCTGAAGCTAGGTCTTTTGATCAGATTGATAATGCACCAGAAGAAAAAGAAAGAGGTATTACAATTAATACTTCTCACGTAGAGTATCAAACTGCTAATCGTCACTATGCGCACGTTGACTGTCCTGGTCACGCGGATTATGTGAAGAACATGGTTACAGGTGCTGCTCAAATGGACGGTGCTATTTTAGTTGTTGCTGCTACGGACGGGCCAATGCCTCAAACTAGAGAGCATATCTTATTAGGTCGTCAGGTTGGTATTCCTCGTATGGTTGTATTCATGAATAAAGTGGATATGGTTGATGATGAAGAATTAATCGAATTAGTAGATATGGAAGTAAGAGAATTACTTTCTTTCTATGAGTATGATGGTGATAACGGACCGGTAATTGCTGGATCTGCATTAGGTGCACTTAATGGTGAGCAAAAATGGGTTGATACTGTTTTAGAATTAATGGAAGCAGTTGATGCTTGGATTGAGGAGCCTTTAAGAGAAGTTGATAAAGATTTCTTAATGCCAGTTGAGGATGTATTCTCTATTACTGGACGTGGTACTGTTGCAACTGGTCGTATTGAGACTGGTATTGCTAATACAGGTGATGTTGTAGATATTATTGGTATGGGAGCTGAAAAAATGACTTCTACTATTACTGGTATTGAAATGTTCCGTCAAATCTTAGATAGAGGTGAGGCAGGAGATAATGCAGGTATCTTATTAAGAGGTATTGCAAAAGAAGACATAAAAAGAGGAATGGTAATCTGTAAGCCAGGTTCTGTAACTCCACATGCTAAGTTTAAAGCAGAAGTTTATGTTCTTAAGAAAGAAGAAGGTGGTCGTCACACTCCATTCCATAACAACTATCGTCCACAGTTCTATGTAAGAACTACAGATGTAACAGGTACTATTAATTTACCTGAAGGAGTTGAAATGGTTATGCCAGGAGATAACTTAACAATTACAGTAGATTTAATTCAACCAATCGCATTAAATGTTGGTTTACGTTTCGCAATCCGTGAGGGTGGTAGAACAGTTGGAGCAGGTCAGGTTACTGAATTATTAGACTAAGATTATTAGTTTTTAATAAATAAATTCTAAGGGTGTTCCGTTTCTAACGGAACGCCTTTAATATTGAATTAAAATACGGGCGTAGTTCAGCGGTAGAGCACTGGTCTCCAAAACCAGCTGTCGGGAGTTCGAATCTCTCCGCCCGTGCAATTAAATATAAGAAAAATGAACTTTATACAATACATCAAAGATTCTTTTGACGAATTAAGCAATCACATGACGTGGGTAACTAAAGAAGAAGCTCAAAAAACTACAGTAACTGTTGCTGTTTTTACGATTGTATTTGCTTTAGCTGTAGCTGGTATAGATTATGTTTTTCAAACAGGATTAGATAACTTTTTTGGAATGTTTAAATCTAACTAATTATGGCAGCTGATTCAGTAATGAAGTGGTATGTTGTTAGAGCCATTGGAGGACAAGAAAATAAAGTAAAAGCTTACATAGAAACAGAAATTTCTAGAGTAGGATTATCAGATTATGTTAGTCAGGTAATTGTACCAACTGAAAAAGTTATTCAGATTAGAAATGGGAAAAAAGTAAACAGAGAAAGAGTATACTTTCCTGGTTATATTATGGTTGAAGCTAATCTTTCTGGAGAAGTTCCTCACGTAATTAAAGGTATAACAGGTGTTATTGGGTTTTTAGGAGAAGTTAAAGGTGGTGAGCCTGTTCCTATGCGTAAATCTGAAGTTAACAGAATGTTAGGTAAAGTTGATGAACTATCAATCCAAGATGAAAATATTGCAATTCCTTTTAATATCGGTGAAACTGTAAAAGTTGTAGATGGTCCTTTTAATGGATTTGACGGAACTATTGAGAAAGTGAATGAAGAAAAGCGTAAGCTTGAGGTAATGGTGAAAATATTCGGAAGAAAAACACCATTAGAATTAAGTTATATGCAAGTAGAAAAAATATAATTGTTACACAAATATATATTGATATCGATTTATTTTTTGGCTTCCAACTTAAAATAAATCATTAAACATTTTTAAAATGGCAAAAGAAGTTAGTAAAGTAGTTAAGTTACAAGTAAAGGGAGGCTCAGCGAATCCATCGCCGCCGGTTGGACCTGCTTTAGGAGCTGCTGGTGTTAACATTATGGAGTTCTGTAAACAGTTTAATGCAAGAACGCAAGACAAACAAGGTAAAGTTTTACCTGTTGTTATTACTGTTTTCAAAGATAAATCATTCGATTTTCTTGTTAAGACTCCTCCTGCAGCAGTTCAGTTACTAGAAGCAGCCAAAATTAAAAAAGGTTCAGGAGAACCAAACAGAAAGAAAGTAGCATCAGTTACTTGGGATCAAATTCAAATTATTGCAGAAGACAAAATGGTAGATTTAAATGCCTTTGAAATTTCTTCGGCAATGCGAATGATTGCAGGTACGGCTCGTTCTATGGGATTAACAGTAAAAGGTAATGCACCAGCATAAACTTTATAAAAAGTAGTAAAATGGCAAAATTAACAAAAAAGCAAAAAGAAGCTCACGCAAAGTTAGATAGCTCTAAATCTTATGATTTAGCAGCGGCTTCAGCGCTAGTCAAAGACATTACTAATGTAAAGTTTGATGCATCAGTAGATTTAGCAATACGTTTAGGAGTAGATCCTCGTAAAGCTAATCAAATGGTTCGTGGTGTAGTAACATTACCTCACGGAACAGGAAAAGATGTAAAAGTTTTAGCATTAGTAACTCCAGATAAAGAAGCAGAAGCTACAGCAGCAGGTGCAGATTATGTTGGATTAGATGAATACCTTCAGAAAATTAAAGGAGGTTGGACAGATGTAGACGTAATTATTACCATGCCAAGTGTAATGGGGAAATTAGGTCCTTTAGGAAGAATTTTAGGTCCTAGAGGTTTAATGCCAAACCCAAAGACTGGTACAGTAACAATGGATGTTGCAAAAGCTGTTACAGATGTAAAAGCTGGTAAAATCGATTTTAAAGTTGATAAAACTGGTATCGTTCATGCTGCAATTGGAAAAGTATCTTTTGATGCGAAGAAAATTGAGGAAAATGCAAACGAATTAATACAAACTATTATTAAATTGAAACCAACAACTGCAAAAGGAACGTATGTAAAAAGCGTTTTTATGTCTAGTACTATGAGTCCTAGTATTGCTGTTGAGGTGAAAGCTGTTTAATACGTTAAAACTTATAATTATGACTAGAGAAGAGAAATCACAAGTAATACAAGATTTAACAGCAGTATTAGCAGATACAAATACGTTATATTTAGCAGATATTTCTGGGTTAAATGCACAAACTACCTCTAACTTACGTAGAGCTTGTTTTAAAGCAGGAATTCAGTTATCAGTTGTTAAAAACACATTACTTGCAAAAGCAATGGAAGCTTCAGATAAAGAATTTGGAGACTTACCAACAGTATTAAAAGGTAATACATCAATGATGATTTCTGAAGCAGCTAATGCTCCAGCTAAATTAATCAAAGAATTCAGAAAGAAAACTAAAGATAAGCCTGTTTTAAAAGGTGCATTTGCAGAAGAATCTGTTTACATTGGTGATGATCAATTAGATGCTTTAGTAGATATTAAATCTAGAGAAGAGCTTATTGGTGAAATCATTGGATTATTACAGTCTCCAGCTAAAAATGTTATTTCAGCATTACAATCTGGTGGACAAACAATTTCAGGTATTCTTAAGACTTTATCTGAAAAATAAGTACGCGCACAAATAAACTATAAATAAACAAAATTTTAAAAACAATTAAAATGGCAGAATTAAAAGATTTCGCAGAGCAATTAGTTAACTTAACAGTAAAAGAAGTTAATGAATTAGCTACTATTTTAAAAGATGAATATGGTATTGAGCCAGCAGCAGCAGCAGTAGCAGTAGCAGGTCCAGCAGCAGGAGGAGAAGAAGCAGCAGATGAGCAAACTGAATTTGATGTTATCTTAACAGCAGCAGGTTCTTCTAAATTAGCAGTTGTAAAATTAGTTAAAGAATTAACTGGTTTAGGATTAAAAGAAGCTAAAGGTATCGTAGATAGCGCACCAGCAGCAGTAAAAGAAGGTGTTTCTAAAGATGAGGCTGAAGGTCTTAAAAAATCTTTAGAAGAAGCTGGAGCTGAGGTAGAGCTTAAGTAAGCATTTTGTCCCGAGTTCGAGTAATCGAAACGGGAAAACAAATTTAGGTTTAGGTACTAAGAACTAACGTTTTTAGACCTAAACCATTTTGTGTATATATTCGTTTTTTATTTTTATTTCAGATTTTAATCAAAAAAATATTCTCTTTTGGCAACGAAAAACACTACTGAAAGAATCAACTTCGCTACTTCTCAAATGATAAAGGAATATCCAGACTTTTTGGATATTCAGGTAAAATCTTTTCAAGATTTTTTCCAACTTCAAACTAAGGCAGAAGAAAGAGGTGAAGAAGGTTTGTACAAAACCTTCATGGATAACTTTCCAATTACAGATACAAGAAATCAATTCGTTTTAGAATTTTTAGATTACTTCGTAGACCCACCAAGATACTCTATACAAGAGTGTATTGAAAGAGGTTTAACGCACAGTGTGCCTTTAAAAGCACGTCTAAAATTGTACTGTACAGATCCAGAACATGAAGATTTCGAAACTATTGTGCAAGATGTATATCTTGGTACAATACCTTATATGACTAACTCTGGTACCTTTGTTATTAATGGTGCAGAGCGTGTTGTTGTTTCACAATTACACAGGTCTCCTGGTGTATTCTTCGGACAATCTTTCCATGCAAATGGTACAAAATTATATTCAGCAAGGGTAATTCCTTTTAAAGGTTCTTGGATAGAATTTGCTACCGATATCAATCAAGTAATGTATGCTTACATTGATAGAAAGAAAAAATTACCAGTAACAACATTATTCAGAGCAATCGGTTTTGAAAGAGATAAAGATATTTTAGAGATATTTGACCTTGCGGAAGAGGTGAAGGTTTCTAAAGCTGGATTAAAAAAAGTATTAGGTCGCAAATTAGCTGCTAGAGTTTTAAAAACTTGGCATGAAGATTTTGTGGATGAAGATACTGGTGAAGTTGTATCTATCGAAAGAAATGAAATAATTTTTGATCGTGATACCATTTTAGATAAAGAACATATTGATGAAATAATAGACGCAGGTGCTAAAACCGTTTTACTTCATAAAGAAGATAACGATATGGCAGATTATGCTATTATTCATAATACTTTACAGAAAGATCCTACGAATTCCGAAAAAGAAGCAGTAGAACATATCTATAGACAATTACGTAATGCAGAACCGCCAGATGAGGAGACAGCAAGAGGTATTATAGATAAGTTATTCTTTTCTGAACAAAGATATAATTTAGGTGAAGTTGGTCGTTTTAGAATGAACACTAAACTTCAGTTAAATGAACCTATTGATCAAAAAGTATTAACAAAATTAGATATTATAACGATTATTAAATATTTAATTGAGTTAATCAACTCTAAAGCAGAGGTAGATGATATTGATCACTTATCTAACAGACGTGTAAGAACTGTTGGTGAGCAATTAGCAGGTCAGTTTGGTGTTGGTTTAGCTCGTATGGCTAGAACAATTCGTGAGCGTATGAATGTACGTGATAACGAGGTGTTTACACCTATCGATTTAATTAATGCTAAAACATTATCATCTGTAATTAACTCATTCTTTGGTACCAACCAATTGTCTCAGTTTATGGATCAAACCAATCCTTTAGCAGAGATTACTCACAAGCGTAGATTATCTGCACTAGGACCGGGTGGTTTATCTAGAGAAAGAGCTGGTTTTGAGGTACGTGATGTTCATTATACTCACTATGGTCGTTTATGTCCAATTGAAACTCCTGAGGGACCAAATATTGGTTTAATTTCTTCACTTTCTGTTTTTGCAAAAGTGAATAATTTAGGATTTATTGAGACGCCATACAGAAAAGTTGTAGAAGGTGTTGTTGGAACTGAAGAGCCAACATATTTAAGTGCTGAGGAAGAAGAGGGAATGAAATTTGCTCAATCTAACTTAGAATTAGATTCTGATGGACGCTTTGTAGCTGAAAGAATGATTTCACGTGAAGGTGGTGATTTCCCGGTTGTTGGTCCTGAAGACATTAACTTTATGGATGTTGCTCCTAATCAGATTGCTTCAATTTCTGCATCTTTAATTCCTTTCTTGGAACATGATGATGCGAATAGAGCGTTGATGGGATCTAACATGATGCGTCAGGCAGTACCATTATTAAGACCAGAATCTCCAATTGTAGGTACAGGTTTAGAGCGTAGAGTTGCAAAAGATTCTCGTATCTTAATTAATGCTGAAGGAGCTGGAGAAGTTACTTATGTAGATGCTAATAAAATTACAATTAAGTATGATAGAACAGAAGAGGAAAAACTTGTTAGTTTTGAATCTGATGAAGTTTCTTATAACTTAATTAAATTTAGAAAAACGAATCAAGGTACAAACATCAACCTAAAACCGATTGTTGAAAAAGGAGATAGAGTTGAAGAAGGACAAGTTCTTTGTGAAGGTTATGCAACACAAAAAGGAGAATTAGCTTTAGGTAGAAACATGAAAGTAGCCTTTATGCCTTGGAAAGGGTATAACTTTGAGGATGCGATTGTAATTTCTGAAAAAGTTGTTCGTGAAGATATATTTACATCTATTCATATTGATGAGTATTCTTTAGACGTAAGAGATACAAAATTAGGAACTGAAGAGTTAACTAATGATATCCCTAACGTTTCTGAAGAAGCTACCAAAGATTTAGATGAAAATGGAATGATTAGAATTGGAGCAGAAGTGAATCCTGGTGATATCTTAATTGGTAAAATTACACCAAAAGGAGAATCAGATCCTACTCCAGAAGAAAAATTATTACGTGCTATTTTTGGTGATAAAGCAGGTGATGTAAAAGATGCATCGTTAAAAGCTTCTCCATCATTAAGAGGTGTAGTAATTGATAAAAAATTATTTAGAAGAGCTGTTAAAGATAAAAACAAGAGATTAAGAGATAAAGAAGCAGTAGCTAAGTTAGAAGCTTCTTTTGTATCTAAATTCGAAGGTTTAAAAGATGTTTTAATAGACAAGTTGTTTTTACTAATCAGTGGAAAAACTTCGCAAGGAGTTTACAATGATTTAGGTGAAGAAGTTTTACCAAAAGGTAAAAAATACACACTTAAAATGTTAAATTCTGTTGATGATTATATTCACTTAACAGGTTCTTGGACAACGGATAAAGAGTTAAATAGTTTTGTAGGTGAATTAGTTCATAATTACAAAATTAAAGTAAATGATTTACAAGGTTCTTTACGTCGTCAAAAATTTACTATCTCTGTTGGAGATGAATTGCCAGCAGGAATTTTAAAGCTTGCTAAGGTTTATATCGCTAAGAAACGTAAGTTAAAAGTAGGTGATAAAATGGCGGGACGTCACGGAAATAAAGGTATTGTTGCTCGTATTGTACGTGCAGAAGATATGCCTTTCTTAGAGGACGGAACTCCAGTTGATATCGTATTAAATCCATTAGGGGTACCTTCTCGTATGAACATTGGTCAGATTTATGAAACTGTTCTTGGTTGGGCAGGTCAAAAATTAAACACTAAATATGCAACACCAATTTTTGATGGAGCATCTTTAGACCAGATTAATGAGATTACCGATACAGCAGGTGTACCAAGATTTGGACATACTTATTTATATGATGGTGGAACAGGAAAACGTTTCGATCAACCAGCAACAGTTGGTATCATTTATATGATTAAGTTAGGTCACATGATTGAAGATAAAATGCATGCGCGTTCTATTGGACCATATTCATTAATTACACAACAACCTTTAGGTGGTAAAGCACAATTTGGGGGTCAGCGTTTTGGAGAGATGGAAGTTTGGGCACTTGAGGCTTATGGTGCATCAAGTATCTTAAGAGAAATCTTAACTGTGAAATCGGATGATGTTATGGGAAGAGCTAAAACATACGAAAGTATCGTGAAAGGTGAAGCTATGCCAGAACCAGGTTTACCAGAGTCGTTTAACGTATTAATGCATGAACTTAAAGGTTTAGGTTTAGACGTTAGATTAGAAGAATAAATTTTTTCAGTAACCAATTACCAGTTACAATTTTGTAACTGGTAATTGAATACTGCCAACTGAATACTTATCAAAAGACATGGCAAGAAAACAAGAGAAATACACTGTAAAAAAGTTTAACAAAATCTCAATTGGTTTATCATCACCAGAAGCTATTTTAGAAATTTCTAAAGGTGAAGTTTTAAAACCAGAAACTATAAATTACCGTACGCACAAGCCAGAAAGAGATGGTTTATTTTGTGAGCGTATTTTTGGTCCTGTAAAGGATTATGAATGTGCTTGTGGAAAGTACAAAAGAATTCGCTACAAAGGTATCGTTTGTGATAGATGTGGTGTAGAAGTAACTGAAAAGAAAGTACGTAGAGAGAGAGTAGGGCATATCAACTTAGTTGTGCCTGTTGCTCATATTTGGTATTTTAGATCATTACCTAACAAAATGGGTTACCTTTTAGGTTTGCCATCCAAGAAGTTAGATATGATTATTTACTACGAACGTTATGTAGTAATTCAACCAGGTATTGCAAAGAATGTGGAAGGAGAGCCATTACAAAAAATGGATTTCTTAACTGAAGAAGAATATTTAGATATTGCTGATGAGTTACCACAGGACAACCAATACTTAGATGATTCTGACCCAAACAAGTTTATCGCTAAAATGGGTGCTGAATGTTTAATTGATTTATTAGCACGCATCGATTTGGATGGGTTGTCTTTTGAATTAAGACACAAAGCAAATACAGAAACGTCTAAACAACGTAAAACTGAAGCATTAAAACGTTTAAATGTTGTTGAAGCATTTAGAGATTCTCAGAAAAATAGAGAGAATCATCCAGAATGGATGATTATGAAAGCTGTACCAGTTATTCCACCAGAATTAAGACCTTTAGTTCCTTTAGATGGTGGACGTTTTGCAACTTCAGATTTAAATGATCTTTATAGAAGAGTTATTATTAGAAACAATCGTTTAAAAAGATTGGTTGAAATAAAAGCTCCAGAAGTTATTTTACGTAATGAGAAGCGTATGTTACAAGAGTCTGTAGATTCTTTATTTGACAACACTCGTAAATCATCTGCAGTAAAAACTGAATCTAACAGACCTTTAAAATCTTTATCAGATTCATTAAAAGGTAAACAAGGACGTTTCCGTCAGAATTTATTAGGAAAGCGTGTTGATTATTCTGCACGTTCTGTAATTGTTGTTGGACCAGAAATGAAATTATCTGAGTGTGGATTGCCAAAAGACATGGCAGCTGAACTTTACAAACCTTTTGTAATTAGAAAACTAATTGAAAGAGGAATTGTAAAAACAGTAAAATCTGCAAAGAAAATAATAGATAGAAAAGAACCAGTTGTTTGGGATATTTTAGAAAATGTAATTAAAGGACATCCAGTTTTATTAAACAGGGCTCCTACTTTACACAGACTAGGTATACAAGCTTTTCAACCAAAATTAATTGAAGGAAAAGCAATCCAGTTACACCCATTAGCATGTTCTGCATTTAATGCGGATTTTGATGGGGATCAAATGGCAGTTCACTTACCATTAGGACCAGAAGCTATTTTAGAAGCACAATTATTAATGTTGGCTTCTCATAATATCTTAAATCCTGCAAATGGTGCACCAGTAACAGTTCCTTCTCAGGATATGGTACTTGGTTTATACTATATGACTAAAGAGAGAATCTCTACTCCAGAAGTGAAAATTAAAGGAGAAGGATTAACTTTTTATTCACCAGAAGAAGTAACGATTGCTTTTAACGAAGAAATGGTAGACTTAAATGCTGGAATTAAAGTAAGAACTTACGATGTTGATGAGAACGGAGAACAAGTTAGAAAAATAATTAAAACTACTGTTGGTAGAGTATTATTTAACGAGGTTGTTCCTGCGAAAGCTGGTTACATTAATGAGGTATTAACTAAGAAAAACTTACGTGGAATTATTGGTGGTATTTTAAAAGCTACTGATATCCCTACAACAGGAGAATTCTTAGACAATATAAAAAATATGGGATATAAATTTGCCTTCCAAGGTGGTTTATCATTCTCATTAGGGGATATTATTATTCCTAAAGAAAAACAATCTATGATTGATGAAGCCAACAAAGAGGTGGATATCATTGTAGGGAATTATAACATGGGTATGTTAACGCAAAAAGAGCGTTATAATCAGGTAATTGATATTTGGGGTAGAACCAATAACGATTTAACTGAATTATCTATGAAACGTTTACGTGAAGATCAACAAGGTTTCAACTCGGTATACATGATGCTTGATTCTGGTGCAAGGGGTTCTAAGGAGCAGATTCGCCAGTTAACAGGTATGCGTGGATTAATGGCAAAACCTAAGAAATCTACTGCAGGTGGTGGAGAAATTATTGAGAATCCGATTCTTTCCAACTTTAAGGAAGGTTTATCAATTCTTGAATACTTTATCTCTACTCACGGTGCTCGTAAGGGACTTGCGGATACGGCGTTAAAAACGGCAGATGCTGGTTACTTAACTCGTAGATTAGTAGATGTTTCTCAAGATGTTATTATTAACGAAGAAGATTGTGGTACATTAAGAGGTTTAGAAGTAGCTCCTTTAAAGAAAAATGATGAGATTGTAGAATCTTTATCAGAGAGAATTGAAGGTAGAGTTTCATTAAACGACGTATATCACCCGTTAACAGACGAAGTTCTTTTAAAAGCGAATCAACCAATTTCTTATCAATTAGCTGTTGCTGTTGAAAAGTCTGGAATTGATGCTGTAGAAGTAAGATCTGCTTTAACTTGTGAATCTACAAAAGGTATTTGTGCAAAATGTTACGGACAGAGTTTATCTACCCTTAACAAAGTACAAATTGGTGAGGCAGTTGGTGTAATTGCTGCACAATCTATTGGAGAGCCAGGTACACAGTTAACATTACGTACATTCCACGTTGGTGGGGTTGCAGGTAATATTTCTGAAGAGAATAAATTAATTGCTAAGTTTGACGGTAAAGTTGTTATCGATGATTTACGTACAGTTGTTGGTAAAGACAATGAAGGTAAAGATATTGATATCGTAATATCTAGAACCGCTGAGATTAAAATTATAGATAAGAAAACAGGAATTACTCAAAGTACAAATATCCTTCCTTATGGATCTATTATTTTTGATAAAGAAATAAAATCCATTAAAAAAGGAGATGCTATTGTACAATGGGATCCATTTAACGGGGTTATTGTTTCTGAATTTGGAGGAAAAGTTAAGTTTGATAATTTAATACAAGGTATCAATTACTCTGTAGAAGTAGATGAGCAAACAGGTTTCCAAGAGATTGTAATGATCGATTCGAAAAACAAAAAAATCATTCCATCTTTAATTATTGAAGATAATGATGGTAATGCTTTACGTTCTTATAGTTTACCTTTAGGTGCACACTTAATGGTTACTGATGGAGATAAAGTAGAAAGTGGTCATACTTTAGTTAAAATACCAAGAAAATCTGGTAAAGCTGGGGATATTACAGGAGGTTTACCACGTGTAACAGAATTATTCGAAGCACGTAATCCTTCTAATCCATCTGTTGTTTCTGAGATTGATGGTGTTGTTTCTTTCGGTAAAATTAAACGTGGAAATAGAGAAATTATCGTTGAATCTAAAACTGGAGATATTAGTAAGTATTTAGTTAAACTTTCTAATCAGATCTTAGTTCAAGAAAATGACTTTATAAAAGCTGGTATGCCATTATCAGACGGAGCTACAACTCCTTCAGATATTTTAAGAATTCAAGGTCCATCTGCAGTACAAATGTACTTGGTAAACGAAATTCAAGAAGTATATCGTTTACAAGGTGTAAAAATTAATGATAAGCATTTTGAGGTTGTTGTTCGTCAAATGATGCGTAAAGTTAAAATTATAGATTCTGGTGATACTTTATTATTAGAGAATCAATTAGTTCATAAAATTGACTTTATCAAAGACAACGATGATATTTTTGGAATGAAGGTTGTTGAAGACGCTGGAGATTCAGAAAACTTAAGTGCAGGTCAAATTATTACTGCTCGTCAATTAAGAGATGAAAATTCTTTATTAAGAAGAAATGATCAGAACTTAGTAACAGCAAGAGAGGCTAAACCGGCTACGGCAGAGCAAGTTTTACAAGGTATTACAAGAGCATCACTTCAAACAAAATCGTTTATTTCTGCAGCTTCTTTCCAGGAAACTACAAAAGTATTAAACGAGGCTGCTGTTAGTGGTAAAATAGATACATTAGAAGGCTTAAAAGAAAATGTAATTGTTGGTAAGAGAATTCCAGCAGGTACAGGTATGAGAGCTTATGAAAACATTCTAGTTGGTCCTAAAGACGAAATAGAAAAAAGTTTCTAAATAAACGAAACGTGTAAACGTTTAAAAGTTTAATTATTAAAAAGTTGAATTGTTTAGGGTATCTCAGGTGCACTATTCAATTCAACTTTTTTCTTTTTATACCTTTTGATAAATATAAAGGTGAAATTTTACGGGTGTAATTCAATTTTTTTTACGATTTTACATGTACTAGAATTAACAAATACACAATTTTAATTATGGAAGAAAATCAAAACAAAGACGGACAAATAAATATTGAGTTAGATCAAGAAATTGCAGAAGGAACGTATTCTAACTTAGCAATTATTAATCATTCTATGTCAGAATTTATTGTAGATTTTATTAATATTATGCCAGGTGTACCAAAGGCAAAAGTAAAATCTAGAATTATTTTAACTCCGCAACACGCTAAACGATTAACGCAAGCTTTAGCAGACAATGTTAGAAAGTTTGAAGAACAACATGGTGAAATTAAAGATTACGAGCAACCTCCAATTCCAATGAATTTTGGTCCTACAGGACAGGCTTAATAAATAGGATAAAGACTGCTTTTAAAGTGGTCTTTTTTTTTTGCTTATATTTCTATAGTAAGTGAATTGATTTTTTTTGTTTTATTGTTTGAAATTTAGATTAATTCATTTTAAAGTTAACGTTAATTCAGGTTAAAACTAAGTATAAAATTAGCTTTTTGTTTTTAATTAGTTAATAATGTTAAGTAAATGAAAATTTACTTTTGCGTTATAAAAAAACTAAATAATGAAACAATTTTATAATTTTAATTTATTTTTATTAACGATATTTCTGTCGTTAAGTGCGTTTAATTCATTTGCACAAACCAGTAAAATACAAGGTCTTATTACTGATAAAGATGGACTTTATGTACCAGGTGCAAATGTTTTAATAGAATCGCTTAAAAAAGGTGATATTTCTAATTTTGATGGAAAGTTTACCATAGTTGGTGTACCAGCTGGTACACACACTATAAGAATTACTTATTTAGGATTTAAAGATATTTTACAAGAAGTTGTTGTAAAAGAAAATGAAACTACTTCCGTAAAAATAGCACTTGTTTCAGAAAGTATTCAATTAGATGATGTTTTAATTACATCTTATGGCTTAGGTAGTCAATCTAAAGCATTAAACACTCAAAAGAATAATTTAAATATTACCAATGTCGTTTCTACAGATCAGATTGGTAAATTTCCTGATGCAAATATTGGGGATGCTGTTAAAAGAATTCCTGGTATTACTATGCAAGTAGATCAAGGAGAAGCTAGAAATATTATTATTAGAGGTCTTTCACCTCAGTTAAACTCTGTAACTCTTAATGGAAGTAGAATTCCGTCTGCAGAAGGAGATAACAGAAATGTACAGATGGATTTAATTCCGTCGGACATGATACAGTCTATACAAGTTAACAAAGCAGTAACGCCAGATATGGATGCAGATGCTTTGGGAGGGTCTGTTAATTTAATAACAAGAACTTCTCCTCAAAGTTTTAGACTTTCTGCTACAGCTGGATCTGGTGTAAATACAATTACAAACAAAAGAATATTAAATGGTTCTTTTTTAGTTGGAGATCGTTCTAAAAACAGAAAATTTGGTTGGATGATTTCTGCAACTATTAATGATAATGATTTTGGTTCTCATGATGTGGAAGCAGAATGGACAGATGAATTTGCATATACAAATGATGTTGGTGAAGAAGTTGAAATGGATGTAAACCCGTACACGAATGTTTTTGAAGAACGTACTTATTTAGTACAAAGGGTCCGTAGAAGTTTTTCTGCAAACTTCGATTATCAAATTAATGATGACAATAACATTTATTTTAAATCGATGTATAACTGGAGAGACGATAGAGAAAATCGTTTTAGATTAGAACATGAGATTTTAGATGCAGAAGATATAGGACTTGGAGATTTTACCATTACAGATAATACACCAACAATGTTTCCTGTAGAAGTTAAAAGACAATCTAAAGGTGGTATTGATAACGATCGAAATAAAAATAGACGTTTAGAAGATCAAAAAATGCAAAATTACACACTTGGTGGTAATCATGCTGCAGGTAAATTAAAAATTGACTGGATGACTTCTTTTGCTAAAGCATCTGAAGAAAGATTAAATGAGCGATATGCAGAGTTTGAAACTGAATATAGTATTAATAATGATATTTCTGATACTAGATTCCCTTTGTTTACTGCTGTAAATTCATCAGATTTTAATGATCTTTCTAGTTTTGAGTTCGGTGAAATCACAGAAGAAAATCAATATACAGAGGAAAAAGACTTTAATACTTTTGTTAATTTTGAATTACCATCTGATTTCTTTGGTCATGGAGACGGATTTATAAAATTTGGATTTAGAGGTCGCTTTAAAACAAAATTAAGAGATAATGATTTTTTTGAATATGATTTAGAAGATGATTATCCTACGTTATCATCTATACCAACCAAAGATTATTCGAATTCAGATTATTTGGCAGGTAGTCAATACCAAGCAGGTTTATTTGCAGATGAGGAGTGGTTAGGTAGCTTAGATTTAACCAACGGAGAAACTATAAGTGATGAGTTTTTAAGAGCAAATTATAATGTAAAGGAAAATGTATTTGCTGGTTACCTTATGACCAATCAAAGATTGTCTGACAAGCTAAGTGTATTGGTTGGTTTAAGATTAGAGTACACAAAATTAACGGCAACAGGAAATAATATTTTAGATGAAGATACTTTAGACGGTACTTTAACCGAAGAAAGTTCTTATTCTAATTTAATGCCAGGTGTACATTTTAAATATGATGTTTCTGATAAAACGGTAGTAAGGTTTGCTTGGACCAATACGTTGGCAAGACCAAATTACGTAGATATTACACCAACTTTGGATGTTGTAACCGGTGACGAAGAAGTCTTCTTAGGAAATCCAGATTTAAAGCCAACAACTTCTATGAATTTTGATGTGATGGCAGAAACTTATTTTGAGAACGTAGGTATTTTATCTGGAGGTTTATTCTACAAAAACATTAAAGACTTTACCTATACTTTTCAATCGGAAACTACTACAGATGCTTTTGGACCAGGAACTACTGGTTTTGAAGTTTATCAACCTTTAAATGGAGATAAAGCAACTATTTTTGGAGCAGAATTAGCAATTCAAAGAAAATTAGATTTCTTACCAGGCTTTCTTAAAAACTTTAGTGTGTATGCAAATTATACTTTTTTAACTTCGGATGCAAACGGAATTCGTAATGAAGACGGTGAAGAAAGAGAAGATATAGATTTACCAAATACAACACCAAATATGGTGAATGCTTCTTTAGGATATGCAGATCAAAAATTTAATGCAAGACTTTCTGGTAATTTTTCTGATGCTTATGTAGATGAAATAGGAGGGAATGCATTTGAGGATCGTTATTACGACAAACAATTTTTCTTAGATTTTAGTACAGGTTATACCATTAATAAGAATTTAAGTATTTATGCGAGTGTAAATAACCTTACCAACCAACCATTACGTTATTACCAAGGAGAAAGTGGCAGAACAATGCAAATGGAATACTATGGTAGAAGAATTACATTTGGTTTAAAATATGATTTATTTAAAAAATAGTAAATAATGAAATTATCAATAAAAAATAGCATCCTATTTTTAGGTACATTAACATTGTTATCGTGTACTACTGGTAGTAAATTACCTGCAATAGCACCAGATGTAATTACAGAAAAATCTATAAATGATACAGATGATCCTGCCATTTGGATTCATCCAACAGATGCAACAAAAAGTATTGTTTTTGGAACAGATAAAGAAACCAATGGAGCAATTTATGCGTATGATTTACAAGGTAAAATTATAGAAGTTAAAACCATCAGAAATATAAAAAGACCTAACAATGTAGATTTAGAATATGGTTTTCAGGTAAATGATTCTGTAAAAGTAGATATTTTGATCTTTACAGAAAGAGAAGAACAGCAAATTAGAATGTTTTCTGTACCAGATATGAAGCCTTTAGATGAAGGAGGATTTCCAGTTTTTGAAGATGAAACTATTTCAGAAAATAAATTACCAATGGGAATTGCTATCTATAAAAGTCCGATTGATGGTAGTTTTTATGCAATAGTTGGTAGAAAAACAGGACCTAAAGAAGGCTATTTATATCAATATAAATTGGTTTCAGAAAATAGTAAAGTAACCGCTACTTTGGTTAGAAAGTTCGGGAATTTTAGTGGTAAAAAAGAAATTGAAGCCATTGCTGTTGATGCAGAAATGGGTTATGTTTATTATTCTGATGAAGGACATTGTGTTCGTAAATATTATGCAGAACCTTCTAAAGGAAATAAACAAATTGCTTGTTTTGGAAGTGAACTTTTTGAAAGAGATATAGAAGGTATTGCAATTGCTAAATTTGAGAATGAGAAAGGGTATATTATTGTTTCGGATCAACAAAAGGGACAATTTAATTTGTTTGATAGGCAAACAAATGAGTTTGTAAAAGCAGTTAATCTATCAACTACTGAAACAGATGGATGTGATGTGGTTACCGTACCTTTAAACGACACTTTTAAAAGTGGACTATTTGTAGCAATGAATGATGCTAAAGATTTTTATTTTTATGATTTGGATAAATTATTAAAGTAAAAAAATAAAAATTATAAATTAAAAGCGAAACTTAATAGTTTCGCTTTTTTTATATCAAATTAAAAAGTAGTTTCAATTTGCCGGTTATTTCTTTTTAAAACATCATAATATAAAAAATCTATAATTTCTTTTGTACACTCATATATGGGCTTAGAATTCCAGTTATGGCTTCCTTCCTTTATACTATATAAGTAATATGGTTTATTAATAGCCTTTAATTTATTTGCAATTGCTCTAGAACCAAACAAGTTTAAATAACCAGGAGATGCTAACTTACAATAATGGTGAGAAGCGATATAATAAGGAACTAAATTATCTTTTACTCCATGAAATAATTGAGTAGGAATTGCATTATCTGAAGTTATATTATCAATAGAAGTTATTGCACCAGCCATGGCAATGATACCAGCAAATTTAAAATTCTTGTTTAAAATTTTGTTATCATAAACATAGGCTAAATTTAAAATAGCTTCTGCACCAGCACTAGAACCCACTAAAATAATATTATCTATATCTATTTTAAACTTGTTTTTATGTGCTATTAAATACTGTACAGCATAACTTATATCTTTAGAGACTTCATTAAAAGCAGCTATTTTTAATGATGAGTTTGTAGCGCATCCAAAACCTTTACCTTTCATGGTTAACCTATAAGATATGGATGCTACAGAATAACCATATTGAACCATTTCTTCCGCAAAATCTCTAGACTTTTTATCATTTCTACTTCCTCCTGAAAATCCACCTCCATGAACATAAATTAATAATGGAATTTTCCTTTTTGCTTTTTTAGGTTTATAAAAATTTAACTTTAAACTTTCCTCATCTTTTAATTGATGATAAGTGTATGTTTTCTCTTTATATTTTGAAAACTTTTCTAAATACCTTTCTTGAGAAAAACCATCGAAAAATACTAATAATAGAATTAAAGAAAGTAGCATTTTCATTTTAGGTTATTTTTTAATTTTATTAAAAACTTTTCTCAATTTTAAATATAAAAAAGTATTTGTTTTCGCGTAATAAAAAGACAATAAGCAAACTACAATTAAGAATAGTATAGCTCCAATAATTGCTTCTGTTGGGTTTAGACTTTTACCGATAATTTTTTTTAATCCTAATCCCGTAAAGCTTCCATAAATAATAATGAAATGAATTACATAAATGGATAATGTTTTTTGACCTATTTTTAAAATTAGGGAAGACTTTAAATATTTCTCTAAACTAAAGAAGAAAGCAAAAATTAATAATACATTTCCAAATCTAGTAAACAGATAATTATAACTAGCAGCATCCATTAATAGTTGAGAGTCTGTTAACTTTGAAAAATATACAAGTATTTTTGAAGAACAAAATATTAGAATAAAACCAAAACATATAAAAAAAGAAATGATTATTTTTTTAAAACTTTTTTTGAATACATTTTTATGAAAAATTGTTGCTAAAAATGCACCAAAACAGACAAAACCAGACCAGGGAATAATTGTAAATATAGATCCATTACTTTTAGAAATATAATTATTTATAAAAAGTGGAATAGCCGTTATGTTTAAACCTCTATACAGAGGTTCTGTTATAAATATAGTAATACCAAAGATGAATGTAATTATAGAAAAAAGTATTGTTTTTTTGTTACTGATAAAATAAAAACTAATAATTAATATTAAGCTTAGGCCTATTATTTGTAGCACATCAATAGCTAAAAAAGAAGTATTAAATGTACCTGTTAACCAACTAAAAAGCGGAACTCTTAGTAAGTAACCAATAGCTATTAAAAAGCCCCCTCTGGTAATTCCTTTTATCATTCTTTCTTTTTCTAATCCTTTTTCTTTTGAATTTAACAAAAGATAGGTGAAAATTAATCCCGAAATAGTAAAAAAAGTTGGGGCAGTAATGCCTCTAAAATAAGACCATAGCATAAAAGTAGGATCATTTAAATCTCTATACGAGTTAGCTAGTAACGTATCTATAAAGTGCCCTTGTAGCATCATTAAGATAGCAAAAGCCCTAATAATATCAATAAAATATAATCGTTTAATATCCACAGAAAAAAAAGTTTTTCCGTTAAAGGTAAATAAATTTACAAGTATTCTATTTCAATCCTTTAAATAGTACGTAAATTATATCTGTCTCGTTTTATTTAACAACCAAAAATCAGCTAATACTAAAGCAGTCATTGCTTCTACAATTGGTACAGCTCTAGGTACAACACAAGGGTCATGACGTCCTTTACCTGTAATCTCTGTAACTTCATATTCTGAGTTAATAGTTTGTTGAGAGCTCATAATAGTTGCAACAGGTTTAAAAGCAACTCTAAAATAGATATCCATACCATTGCTTATTCCACCTTGTATACCACCAGATAAATTAGATTGTGTAGAACCGTCTGCATTAAAAACATCGTTATGATCTGAACCTTTCATTTTTGCGCCACAAAATCCACTACCAAATTCAAAACCTTTTACGGCATTTATAGATAACATTGCGCTACCTAATTGTGCGTGTAATTTCTGAAATATTGGTTCACCTAAACCTACAGGTACATTTTGAGCAACACAAGTTACGGTACCACCAATTGTATCACCAGCTTTTCTAATTTCTTGTATTCTGTTGATCATTTTCTCAGCAGAAACTTCATCCGGACAACGAACAATATTACTTTCTGTTTTAGAAAAATCTAAATCTTGATACGGTTTGTCTATAAAAATATCGCCAACAGAAGATGTAAAGGCATTTATATTCATGCTAGCAATTAACTGTTTTGCTAAAGCACCAGCAACTACCCAATTTGCAGTTTCGCGGGCAGAACTTCTTCCGCCACCTCTATAATCTCTGTTTCCAAATTTCTTATCATACGTAAAATCTGCATGAGAAGGTCTATATATATTGGTATTGTGGTTGTAATCTTTAGATTTTTGATTGGTGTTTCTAATAATAAAACCAATAGAAGTACCTGTAGTTTTACCTTCAAAAATACCTGAATGAAATTCCACAGTATCTGGTTCTTTACGCTGGGTAACAATTTTAGATTGCCCAGGTTTACGTCTATCTAACTCATTTTGAATAGCTTCAAAATCTACCTCTAATCCTGCAGGGAATCCATCTATGACGCCACCAATAGCAGTTCCGTGAGATTCTCCATACGTTGTTACTTTTAATAAATTTCCAAAGGAATTAAATGACATAATTATATAATTAGAATAATAAGGGCAAATATAATGAACTACTATACAAGAATTCTTTATTTAGACTTTTTTGTGACGATTTCTAAAAAAAAAATAATAATTTAAAAGACTTGATTTATAGGGTGATATGATATTTTATGTATGATATTCAAAAAAAAAATAAAAATAAATCGTTATTTGTTTTTGTAAACTAAAAAACCTTTCTATATTTGCAGCCGCAATCAGGGAATACTTGATGAGACGCACTGGAGAAATGGCAGAGCGGTCGAATGCGGCAGTCTTGAAAACTGTTGACTGTAACAGGTCCGGGGGTTCGAATCCCTCTTTCTCCGCCAAAAGCCTTACATTTATGTAAGGCTTTTTTTATACACCACATTCTTGGATGGTAAAAAACCTTAAACTTTTATAAACACTGATTTCACCTGATAATTTATTAGGGTTAAGAATTTTTAGATTAAATAGATAATATCTTATACATGTACTTAAAAACGCATGTGATAGTTACCTTATGAGTTACCCTAGTTATTTTGAGACACAATAGAGTCTCGGAAATATTGTTAAAGTATAAGATTGTGGAGTAAGCTTAAAAGGATCAATTTTAAATATAGAGAAACTTGTTGGTAAGTAAAAATTGACGTCTACCGATACATAAAGAAGTACACTTCGTTATAATTCTGAAATGAATTTTAAAAAAGCAATTATATAGTTATTGAGGTGTTACTTTGTAGGATCTAAAAAAAACAGGTTAAATGTAAAAACTATTGTTAGTCTCTGTTCAAAATACTTTTTATCCGTTTAGAAGGGGGGAATTTGAACTATTTTTGTATAAAATTTTAGTTCTTCTAAATTTATATTATTTCTTTAACATGTTCTGTATTTGATATTTCCTTTTGCTAATTTTTTAACCTATGTTAGTGTGAGTTTTTAATGGTTGTAAATATATTGGGCTTGTTTTGTTGCTTTCTAAGCAATGTAATTGTTTTCCTTGCGTTAAATTCTCTAAATGAATGATGTCTGATTTTAAATAAAATATAGGGATACATTTATGAAAGTCAGTTGCCTTGTTTTCTGTTAAACTTTTCTAAAGTAAAATTTTATTATCAAATTTTGTATACCTTTGCTATTAATATGAAACAAGTATCCCATAAAATAATGTCTTTTGTTATGGCCATTGTAGTGTTATTCTCTACAATGTCATTTACTGTGAGCATGCATTATTGTGGAGAAACGATAGTAGAAACTGCTATGTTTCATAAAGCAGAAGGTTGCGGCATGGAAATGCAAAAACCTGCCACCAAAGATTGTTCAATTACAAAAAAAGATTGCTGTAATGATGAACAAGTGGTTGTAGATGGTCAAGACGAATTACAACTACAAGTAGATACTATTTCTTTTGAACAACAACTTTTTATAGCTTCATTTGTTTATACATATATCAACCTTTTTAAAGGTTTAGAAAACAATGTATCATCATACGAAGAATATCGATCACCTTTCATAGACAAAGAACTCTTTAAGCTAGACGAAACTTATTTAATCTGATTTTTTAAACAATAGACTGTATTATCCTGTGATGTATTTCATTAGGATGATTTCTTGTATTCGATGTTTTTTCTAACATCACTTTCTAATTGTTTTAAATATCAGGCTTTATGCTAAATAAGATTATTAAATTTTTAATAGAAAATAAAATCGTATCGGTTTTATTATTGGTCCTTTTTATTGGATGGGGAACTGTAAACGCTCCTTTTAACTGGGATACTGGCTTTTTACCAAGTAATCCTGTGGCTGTAGATGCTATTCCGGATATTGGCGAAAATCAACAAATTGTATTCACAAAGTGGGATGGTCGTTCTCCACAAGATATAGAAGATCAAATAACCTATCCGCTCACCACTTCCCTACTTGGTATTCCAGGAGTAAAAACAATTCGTAGTTCATCGATGTTTGGTTTCTCTAGTATTTACATCATTTTTGAAGAAGACATTGAGTTTTATTGGAGCAGAAGCAGAATTTTAGAAAAGTTAAATTCGTTACCAAGTAATTTATTACCAGAAGGAATAAATCCTGCTTTAGGACCAGATGCTACAGGTTTAGGACAGATTTATTGGTACACTTTAGAAGGTAGAGATAAAGACGGAAACGTAACTGGTGGTTGGGATTTACAAGAATTACGCAGCATACAAGATTACTATGTAAAATACGGTTTGTCTTCTGCAAGTGGTGTATCCGAAGTTGCTTCTATTGGTGGTTATGTGCAAGAATATCAAATTGATGTCAACCCAGAATTGATGCGCCAATACAGCATTGGATTGAATCAAGTTGTAAAAGCGGTTAAAGAAAGCAATAAAGATATTGGTGCACAGACTTTAGAAATTAATAAAGTTGAATATCTAGTTCGTGGTTTAGGCTATGTAAAATCAATTGAAGATATTGAAAATGCCGTCGTTACTTCTAAAGATTTTACGGCTATTAAAATTAAAGATATTGCCAAAGTAACTTTAGGTCCTGCCGCTAGACGCGGGATATTAGACAAAGAAGGCGCAGAAGTTGTTGGTGGTGTTGTAGTGGCAAGATATGGTGCAAACCCTATGGAAGTCATCACGAATGTAAAAGCCCAAATAGAAGAATTAAAAGGTGGTTTACCTTCTAAAGTTTTAGCAGACGGACGTACATCTCAATTAACAATCGTTCCTTTTTATGATCGATCAGAACTGATTGTAGAAACCTTAGACACCCTTAGTGAAGCTTTAACCTTAGAAATATTAATTACCATTTTGGTGATTATTGTGATGGTTTTTAATTTAAGAGCTTCTATTTTAATTTCGGGCTTGTTACCTGTAGCTATTTTAATGGTGTTTGTTACCATGAAACTCTTTAATGTGGATGCCAATATTGTGGCATTATCTGGTATAGCCATCGCTATTGGCACCATGGTTGATGTTGGCGTCATACTCGCCGAAAACATGATTCGCCATCTCGATGAACAGGAGAATGTCATTCCGACAGAGCGAGGTACGAGTGACGAGGAATTTCAGAAGAACAAACTATCCATAAACGAAGTTATCTACAACGCTACTGCAGAAGTTTCTGGCGCTATTTTAACTGCTGTTTTAACAACTATTATCAGTTTTGTTCCTGTATTTACAATGATTGGTGCCGAAGGGAAATTGTTTAGACCTTTAGCGTTTACTAAAACAATGGCACTATCAGCTTCTTTAGTGATTGCTTTGTTTATCATTCCGCCATTTGCTGCTTTTTTATTCCGTAAAACAACCCTAAAAAACTCGTTTAAATACATTGTAAGTGGTGCTTTAATTCTTGCAGGAATTGTAATTGTGATAAGTGGTCATTATTTAGGGATTATTTTAATTGCTTTTGGAATTTCTGCCTTATTAGGTGTTTTAGGAAAACTAGAAGCTAAAAAAGTAAATCTTCTTAATATCATTATCTCATCAATTGCCATTGTATTTCTATTGGCAGAATATTGGAGACCTTTAGGTTTTAATCGTAGTATTTTTATAAACTTAATTTTTGTGTCTATTATTTGTTTCGGAATTTTAGGAATATTCTCTGTTTTTAGAAAATATTACGGCCGAATTTTACAATGGGCTTTAGCGAATAAGATGTTGTTTTTAATGGTTCCGATAATGGTTCTTATTTCTGGAATATATATTATGAACAACACAGGAAAAGAATTTATGCCTTCTTTAAATGAAGGCTCTTTTCTACTCATGCCTACTTCTCTTCCGCATGCTGGAGTCGAAGAAAATAAACGTGTGTTGCAGCAATTGGATATGGCAGTTGCTACCATTCCAGAAATTGAAACAGTGGTTGGTAAAGCGGGTAGAACAGAATCTCCTTTAGATCCTGCGCCTTTGTCGATGTACGAAAACATGATTCAGTATAAACCAGAATACATGCGTAATTCCCAAGGAAAAAGACAACGTTATAAAGTAAATACTGATGGTTTGTTTGAGTTAAAAACAAATGTCATTCCGACAGAGCGAAGAATGAGCGACGAGGAATCTCATAATCCTGCTAATAATAACAAAACAAAACGTTTTATTACTTCAGGAACATCTGTTGAAAGCGCTCAATTAATTGAAGACAACGACGGAGAATTCTATAGAAACTGGCGACCAGAAATTAAAAGTCCAGATGATATTTGGAAAGAAATCATTAAAGTTACCAAGTTACCCGGTGTTACTTCTGCCCCAAAATTACAACCTATAGAAACCAGATTGGTGATGCTACAAACAGGTATGCGTGCACCCATGGGAATAAAAGTAAAAGGGCAAGATTTAAAACAAATTGAAGCTTTTGGTTTAGAGTTAGAACGCTTTTTAAAACAAGCGGAAGGTGTTAAAGTAGAAGCTGTTTTTGCAGATAGAATTGTTGGTAAACCTTATTTGTTAATCGATATTGATAGAGAAAAAATAGCACGTTATGGTATTTCTATAGAGGATGTACAAAGTGTGCTAAAAGTTGCCATTGGCGGCACGTCTTTAACACAAACGGTTGAAGGCCGAGAACGTTATGGAGTTCGCGTACGTTACCCAAGAGAATTACGTGGCAATCCAGAAGAGATCAAAGACATTTATATTCCTGTAGAAAAAGGAAGTCCTGTACCCTTAAGTGAATTAGCGACGATTAAATATGAACAAGGTCCGCAAGTGATTAAAAGTGAAGATACTTTTTTAGTGGGTTATGTTTTGTTTGACAAAATAGATGGTTTTGCAGAAGTTGATGTGGTAGAAAATGCGCAAGCTTTGTTTCAACAAAAAATAGATTCCGGAGAATTAACGGTTCCTAAAGGCATCAGTTATAAATTCACGGGTACTTATGAGAACCAACTGAGAGCAGAAAAAACACTAGCAGTTGTGGTGCCTTTAGCATTGGCCATTATATTCTTGATACTATATTTTCAGTTTAAATCTGTTACCACTTCTTTAATGGTATTTACCGGAATTGCAGTTGCATTTGCAGGTGGTTTTATTATGATTTGGTTATACGGACAAGATTGGTTTTTCAATTTTAGCTTCTTTGGCGAGAATATGCGAGATCTTTTCAATATGAAAACCATCAATTTAAGTGTGGCTGTTTGGGTGGGGTTTATTGCCTTATTTGGTATTGCAACAGATGATGGCGTTGTCATGGCAACCTATTTAACGCAAACTTTTGACCGTGAAAAACCATCAGATAAAATGAGTATTAGAGTTGCTGCTTTAGAGGCTGCTAAGAAACGTATTCGTCCGTGTTTAATGACAACGGTAACTACTATTTTGGCATTATTACCCGTTTTAACATCCACAGGAAAAGGAAGTGATATTATGATTCCGATGGCAATTCCAATCTTTGGAGGAATGGTGATTGACATTACCTCCTACTTTATCGTTCCGGTTTTATATAGCTGGAGAGAAGAAGTTCTTTTAAAAAGAATAGAGAAAAAAGAGCATAGAAGTTAGACTAAAAAAACATACAATGAAAAACTATAAAAATCAGATAACGCACAAAGTAGTCTTACTTCTTGGTTCTTTATTCTTTGTTCTACAAGGAAATTCTCAAGAACTAGAAACCTACATTAACATCGCTTTAGAAAATAATCCTGAAATTCAGAAATTTGAGTTACAGTATCGAATTGCTTCAGAAAAAGTAAATGAAGTAAACACATTGCCAAACACAGAATTTAGTGCTGGTTATTTTGTGTTAGAGCCAGAAACACGAACAGGAACACAGCGTTTTAAAGTATCAGCAAAACAAATGTTGCCTTGGTTTGGAACCATCACATCTCGTGAAAATTATGCGAGTTCTTTGGCCGATACAAAGTACGAAGATATTGTAATAGCCAAACGAAAACTGATGGTTTCCGTATCTCAATGGTATTATAAATTATATGTAAACAAAGGCAAACAAGCTATTTTAGTTGAAAACAGTAAACTGCTTAAAACTTATGAAATATTGGCATTAAAATCGATTGAAGTCGGTAAAGCTTCTGCAGTAGATGTTTTAAGATTGCAAATGCGTCAGAATGAATTAGAACAACTCAAATTGGTTTTAGAGCAACAGTATTTAGCAGAACAAACCGCTTTTAATAAGCTTTTAAATAGAGAAAATACGATTAAAATTGATGTTGTTGATGCATTAATAATGCCTTCCGAAGCTTTTGAAATCAATACTAAAAACCTTGCATTGCATCCTGAATTACTGAAATACGACAAACTGTTTCAATCTGTAGCACAATCCGAATTGATGAATCAAAAAGAAAGTCAGCCTTCCTTTGGTTTCGGATTCGATTACATCAATATTAATGCAGGACCTGACATTACTTTTAGTGAAAAAGGAAAAGATATTTTGATGCCAACTGTGTCGTTATCTATTCCGCTTTTTAATAAGAAATATAAATCGAAAACCAAGCAAAACGAGTTGCAACAACAAGAAATTGAAGCACAGAAACAAGAACGTTTAAATACTTTAGAAACCTTTTTAGACAAAGCAATAAACGATATTATATCTGCAAGAATTAGTTATAACACACAAGTTAAAAACTTAAAACAAGCTAAGGCAGCAGAAGACATTTTAATTAAAAGCTATGAAACCGGAACTATCGATTTTAATGATGTTTTAGACATTCAGGAATTGCAGTTAAAATTTCAAATAAATCAGATTGAAGCTGTAAAGAACTATTATGTTCAAACCACAAACATCAATTATTTAATCAATTAAATTATGAAAAAATATATCATTTACATCGTTCTTTTAGCTCTTGGTCTCTCTTTAGGATGGCTACTTTTTGGAGGAAATACTACATCTACAGAAACAGTGCACAAACATAATGAAGCTACAGAAACTAATCAAATGTGGACTTGCTCCATGCATCCTCAAATTATGCAACCAGAGGCTGGAGACTGCCCTATTTGCGGAATGGATTTAATTCCTGCTGCAAGCAGTGCAAAAGGATTATTAGCAGATCAATTTAAGCTTTCTAAAAACGCGATGGCTTTGGCCAATATTCAAACATCAATAGTAGGAGAAAGTATTTCTAATGAAAATTCAGGTTTTGTTTTATCAGGAAAAATTACCGAGAATGAGAATGAAACAGCAACAATGCCTGCCCATTTTAACGGTAGGGTTGAAAAACTTTTTGTAAATTCTTTAGGAGAACGTGTACATAAAGGACAAGCCGTTGCTCAAATTTATTCTCCAGCATTAATTGCTGCACAGCAAGAATTAATTACAGCTTATAAATTAAAAGCATCGCAACCACAATTGTATAATGCCGTTAAAAACAAGTTTAAAAATTGGATGATTCATGGTAAGCAATTAGAGGAAGTGGAACAAACCGGACAAGTAAAAAATAGTTTCACCATTTACTCGCATGTTTCTGGTGTGGTTACTGAAATTGCTATAAATGAAGGCTCTCATATTATGGACGGAAAACCTATTTTTAAAGTATCTAATTTAAACACTGTTTGGGCAAATTTTGATGTCTATGAAAATCAAATTAGTCAATTTAAAAAAGGGCAGAATATTGTGGTAACCACTAAGGCATATTCTAATAAAGAATTTAAAGGCAAAGTAGATTTTATAGATCCTATTTTAGATAGTAAAACAAGAACAGTAAAATTAAGAGTCGTATTAAATAATAAAAACGAACTTTTTAAACCAGGCATGTTTGTAGAAGGTAAAATTAAAGGAGTTGATTCTTCAATTAAAAAGCAAGTTTTATCCATACCTGCTTCTGCAATTTTATGGACAGGAAAACGCTCTGTTGTGTATCTAAAATCGAATGCAAATGAACCTGTTTTTCAAATGCAAGAAATTACATTAGGAAACCAAATTGGAGAAAATTATCAGGTTTTAGAAGGGCTAAATAATGGTGCCGAAATTGTAACCAACGGAACCTTTACTGTAGATGCTGCTGCCCAATTACAAGGTAAAAAATCGATGATGAATAAAAAAGGTGGTAAAGTAATGACAGGACATGAAGGACATCTTGGAATGGAAACAAATGCTTCAGAAGAAATAAAACCTTTAAATAAAAATGAGCGAATAGAAGTTTCTAAAGAGTTTCAAAATCAATTAAACATCGTTTTTAATACTTATATTGAATTGAAAAATGCGCTTGCAATAGATGATACTCAGAACCTTAAAAAGCAATCGAAACAATTATTAACTGATTTAGGGAAAGTAGATATGAAGTTATTAAAGAGTAAAAATGCACATCAGCATTGGATGCCTTTAGAAAAAGAACTAAAAGCGACTGCTAATTTAATTTCTCATACAGACGACATTAAAGTTCAAAGAACCTATTTTAAAAATTTATCATCAAATATGGCCACTGCGTTAGAAGTGTTTGGTATTCATAAAAAAGTATATCATTTGTACTGCCCAATGTCTGATAATAATAAAGGTGCTTATTGGTTAAGTAAAGAAGAAAAAGTAGTAAATCCTTATTTTGGAGGTGCTATGTTAACTTGCGGAGAAGTAAAACAAGTAATAGAATAATAAAAAATTAAATACTAATAATTAAATCTAAATCAATGAAAAAAGTAATTTTAAGTCTAATCGTACTAGCAACAATGGGGTTTACAAGCTGTAAAAACGAAACCAAACAAAAAACAAATACTACAGAAGTTTCTAAAGAAGTAGCAAACGCTACGCTAACTTTTGGAGTTAGAGGAAACTGTGGAATGTGTAAAAGCACCATTGAAAAAGCAGCCAATGCTGTAGAAGGTGTTGCCAATGCTAATTGGAGTATTGATAAAAAGAAAATAGAAGTATCTTTTGATGATGCAAAAACAGATGCTACTGCCATTCATAAAGCTATTGCAGCTTCTGGTTATGATACAGAAAAAGAATCTGGAAGCGAAGACGCATACAAGGGTTTGCCTGCTTGTTGCCAATATGATCACGAAATGGCAATGAATCAATCTGGAGAAGAAACAGCAGATGGTCATGCTAATCACAATTAATCTAAAAGAGTACTTTTAGATTTTACTTCTAATATCATCAGTTTTATATTAGACAAATTACACTCGTACTTTACTGTGTAACTTAAAATTACAGGATTAGACTTTTATCGTTTAATCCTGTTTTGATGTAAAAAAGTAGAGCTAGTGTTTGTATATATTTAATTAGCTATTTTTATTCAATAAACAGTTTTTTTTGCATGGGGAAGCCATTGTAAATTAAATTCTAATCTTTTAAAAATACAGTAAGACTTAAGGAACCGTGGGCACCAATTACTAAAGATTGTTCTATATCTGCCGTTTTAGAAGGGCCTGCAATAAATACACCAAAATCGGCATTTATGTTGGTTAACTTTTCATACGCTTGATGCATATATGGCACAATGTCTTTTTGTGAAATAACGAGTATTAAATGTTTTGTAATAAATGGTAATACACGCATAGGAATCTCTGAACCTGTGATCCAAATAGCACCATTTTCTGCAACCGCTAATTTACTTTCTAAAATTAAAATATCTAAATCTTCTAAATCGTGTGGCTTCTGTAAAGTTGCTAGTTTTATAGTGTTAAAAGAAGCGGTATCTGCTAAATTAGAATACTTTACTTTGGCATCTGTAAATGTTTTATCTATTTGTTCAATAATCTCTTGATTAGAGTTTACAGAAATAACGTTACCACCAACGACTTCTACTTTTTTAGTAAATTCTTTAAGAAGATCTAAGCCTTCGTCAAAAAGAGAAATATTGATGTTTGGTAAATTTATAAGTGCCGGTTTATTGGCTTTAATTCGGTCTAATATTTGATTTCTGCTACTCATAATTTAACTTTTTTTCTCGTTTTCTCTATCTTTAAACCATTGATCGAAACTTTTCTCTGGACCCAAAGGTAAATCTCTGGTATGTCCCCAAACATTTGGTTTGGAGTTAATCATTGTTTTTGGTAAGTTTCTTAAAGACCAACGTGCAATTTTACCGACAATTTCAAAACGATCAGGGTGTGCAAAAATATTTCCCATTGCTTTCATAGCTTGCTTTTTAACAAACGGTTGAGGTGTTTCTTTGGTGATTATTTGTCGCCATTTATACAACTGCGAATGAATATCTATTTTTACAGGGCACACATCGGAACAAGAACCACATAAGGTGGATGCAAACGGAAGTGTACTGTGTTTTGTTAAATCTTTTCCTAGTGATAAAATAGAACCAATTGGTCCTGGAATGGTAGCATCATAACTATGGCCGCCACTTCTTCTGTAAATAGGGCAGGTGTTCATACAAGCACCACAACGAATACAGTGTAAAGAGGCTCTAAAATCGGGTCTACTTAATTGTTCAGATCGTCCGTTGTCTACAATTACAATGTGCATTTTTGCACCTTTTCTTGGTTTTTTAAAGTGAGATGAATAGGTTGTTATTGGTTGTCCGGTTGCAGATCTTGCCAATAATCTTAAAAATACACCTAAGTGTTCTTGCTTTGGTATTATTTTTTCTACACCCATACAAGCAATATGTACAGGAGCTAAATGTGCGCCCATATCAGCATTTCCCTCGTTGGTACAAACTACAAAGCCACCAGTTTCTGCAACAGCAAAGTTAACACCTGTAAGAGCTGCATCTGCTTCAATAAATTTGGTTCTTAAGTGTTTTCTAGCTTCACCAGTTAGGTATTGTGGGTCTCCATCGCAAGGTTTTGTGCCTAAATGTTCTTGAAACAATTCATCTACTTCATGCCTGTTTTTATGTATGGCAGGCAATACAATATGACTTGGTGTTTCTTTTGCTAATTGTACTATGCGTTCTCCTAAATCGGTATCTATTACCTCAATTCCATCTGCCTCCAAAGCTGGATTTAAATGACATTCTTCGGTTAACATCGATTTACTTTTTACAATTTTTTTAGCATTATTGTCTTTAAGAATTTGAAGTACAATTTTATTGTGTTCTTCTGCATTTGCAGCCCAATGAACTTCTACACCGTTCTTTTTGGCATTTTCTTCGAACTGAATTAAATAGTTGTCTAAGTTGGACAGCATGTGAGCTTTAATTCCATGGCCTAGGTTTCTTAGTTCTTCCCAACCTTTTACATTATGAACAGTTAGATCTCTTTTATGACGGACAAACCACAGGGCTTTGTCGTGCCAATCAACCCTTTTTTCGTCTTTATTAAAAATACTTGCTAATTTAGAATGACTCATTTTATAGTATTTTATAGGTTGCTATTTAAAATTTCTGCGATGTGCAAAACTTTTAAAGGTTGTTTGTTTCTATTAATTAATCCTTCTAAATGCATTAAGCAAGAAGTGTCTGTAGCAGTAATTACTTCTGCACCACTTTCTAAATGGTCTTTAATTTTGTCTTTTCCCATTTTAACAGAAACGGCCTCTTCTGTAACTGCAAAGGTGCCTCCAAAACCACAACATTCGTCGCTTCTTTTTAAGGTGACTAATTCTGCTCCTTTTACTTCTTGTAGCAATTCTTCTATATAAGAATATTTTTTACCAACCACTTCCGAGCAAGAACCTAAACGCAAACCTCTTAATCCATGGCAACTTTTATGAATGCCAATTTTGTGAGAAAAAGTAGCACCTACGTCTTTAATTTTTAAGATATTTAAAATAAAATCGCACAATTCATATACATTGTCTCTTACTTTTGTAACTTCCTCTGTTTGAGGAATAATGTTGTAATGTTTTTTTACATGATATGCACAACTTCCAGACGGAGTAACAATATAATCGAACTCTTTAAAATTGTCTACAAAGTTATTACATGCACCAACAGATTCATATTCGTAACCTGAGTTTGCCATAGGTTGACCACAACAGGTTTGCCCTGACGGATAGCCAACATCAATATTTAATTTTTCTAAAAGTTCTATAGTTGCAATTCCAACTTGTGGGTATAACTGATTGATGTAACAGGGGATAAATAGACCTACTTTCATGTGGAAATGATATTAATATTTATAGATACAATAGTACAAAAACTGATTATTGGAGTCTTCCTAAATTTTGACCATTAATGATACTTATTTTGCCTTATTATTTAGATTGATATTAGATAAAGCAAATTAAAGCATAGATATTTGAGTTTTTATCTAGGATTAACTAGATAAAAAGAGAGGGTTTTTCCTTTTAAATTTAATGTTTAACACTATATATTGTAAAAGCTAATGAAATAACGTTAGCACTAATTAATTACTGCCCGGAAATTTTGGATCTATACTTTTTTAAATAGTTAGAAGGAGTAGCATTCATCACTATTTTAAATTGACGATTAAAATTAGATATATTTTTAAAGCCAGATTCATAACAAATTCTGGTAATATTAAATTTGTCTTCCATTAACATTTTGCAAGCGTATCCTATTCTTATTTCAGTAACGTATCTAGAGAACGTTTTTTTATTTATACGTTTAAAATAGCGACTAAAAGCAGCTGTATTCATGTTGGCAATAGAAGCAGCGGTTTCTGAATTAATTTCTTTATTGAAGTTTTTAAATATGTAAGCTTGTACTTTATCTTGTATATCACTTTTAGTAGATTTAAAAGAATTAACAAACCCATCACTGGCTAATTTTTTTGTAGATGTGTGTTTTGCTAGTTTATCTAATATAATTAAAAATGAGATTGTTTTATTAAATCCTTCTAAATCAAGTATTTTTTTAATATCGGTGATAAGGCTAGTATCTACATTTAAGAATTTTAGACCATACTTAGCTCTTTCAAAAAGTGCTAATATATGCTTCATTTCTGAAGCTTCGAAAAATGAATCTCCCAAATAGTTTTGCTTAAAATGAATAGCAATAGCTTTTACTAATTTGGTGGCGTTTTGATTAAAATAATCATCACTATTCACCCACATGTGAGGTAGGTTTTTACCAATTAGGATTACATCTCCAACATTAAACTTTTCAATACTATCACCAATGAAACAAGTACCTTCACTTTTTAAGATCACCACTAATTCTAATTCGGCATGATAATGCCATATTTTTAAAAAATAAGGGTATTCATTTACTTTTGTAGTTAAAGAGCTATTACTAATACTGCTTCTATCTAAGCGGTGTAATTTCATGAAAAAAAATATTTTGTATAAAAAAAACAGAAATTTAATACCCTAATAAAGGTACTAAATTTCTGTTATAATTAAAAAAATAAAATATTAGTATAAGAAAAATGTAGTCATTATTGTTTGCTATTTTATTAAATGGTTCGGCAAGTTTTTAACATGTTCGCAGCATAATTGCTCCATAACTTGCTGAAATTCTCGTTTCATTAAAGAAATGGTATGGTTACCACCTTCTTTTCCTAATGCACCAACACCATACATAAAACTACGTCCCATAAATGTAAATTCTGCTCCGTTAGCCATCGCTCTTGCAATATCTGGACCTCCACGCAGGCCTGAATCGACCATTATTTTTATTTCATTCTTAAACTTTTTAGCTAAATGGGTCATTGGTACAATAGAAGATTGACCAGCGTCTAGTTGCCTTCCTCCATGATTAGATACAATTAATCCATCTACACCTAAGTTAATGGCTTTTTGTGCATCCATTTCATTTACAACACCTTTTATGACTAATTTACCTTTCCATTGGTCTCTTATAGAAGCAATTCGGTCTTCATTTAATCGACCTGAAAAAGTTACATCCATAAATTCACCTAATTTTTTTAAATTTAATCCTTTAGGCATATACTTTTCCATGGTTTTAAAAGCAGGTTGTCCATGAATTAAAGTCTGTATAGCCCAATCTGGTTTTTTAAATACTTCAAGAATATTTTTTACACTCATAGATGGAGGCATTGCTAAGCCGTTTCTAACATCTCTTGGTCTATAACCAAATGTAGGTACATCTGCTAAAATAACTAAGACATCTGTTCCTGCATTTGCAGCTCTATCTAACAAATCTCTTTTAACACTTTCTTCTGCAGGATGGTATAATTGAAACCAAGATTTTCCTTCTGTTAATTCTGCTACACGCTCAATACTAGAGGTAGTAACAGTACTTAAGATAAAAGGAACATTATGATCAAAGGCTGCTTTTGCTAAAATTTCTGGAGAATTTGGCCACATTAGCCCTTGAAGTCCAACTGGTGAAATTCCAAAAGGGGCATCATATTCATGACCAAATAATTCTGTTTTTAAATTAGATTTATCAAACTTTGATAAATATTGAGGCATTAACTCTATTTTCTGAAGGTCAGTACGATTTTTATCTAAATTAATATCTTCGTTACATCCACCATCTAAATACTCAAAAGCAAATTTTGGCATTTTAACCATTGCTCTTTTTCTTAAATCTGTTACAGAAGGATATTTAGGGTTTATTTTTATTTCCATTTTTTTTATTTATAAATTTTCATTGTTCTGTATCCATAAAGTGCTATAAAACAGAAACAGATAAAAGGTAAAATAAATGAAAAGTTGACTCCCGTAAATGGACCAATTTTTTCCATATCTATCATTGAACCTTGTAATATAGGCATTAAAGCGCCACCTACAATTGCCATAACCAAACCTGCAGCTCCTAGAGCTGAATCCTCTTCACTTAATCCGTCTAAAGCAATTCCGTAAATTGTAGGGAACATTAAAGACATAAATGCTGAGGTTGCAACTAGCATATATAAACCAGCCATTCCTTCAATTAAAATAACTCCGGCAGTGGTAACCATTGCACCAAGTGCGAAAATCATTAGTAGTTTTTTTGCGTTGATGTATTTCATCATAAAAGTACTTATAAACCTACTTCCTAAGAAAATAGACATGGCAACAATATTAAAGTTTTGCGCTGTAGATTTAGGGATTCCTAAGTTTCCGGCATACTGGATAATAAATGTCCAACACATAATTTGTGCTGCTACATAAAACATTTGTGCTAAAACACCTTCCTTATATTTTCCGTTTGCAAATAACCTTTTAAAAGAATCTGCGGCACTAGAGTACGTTGCATTAGTGTTTCTTTTAGGCATTTTAGTAACTGCAATTAAAACCAACATTGCTATTACAACAAAACCTAATATTACATATGGATTTCTAATAATAGCTAAATCGTGTGTTCTAATAATTGCTTTTTGAGTTTCATCTAGTGTACTAAAAATTAACTCACCTGCTTCATTTCTTTTATCAGAATCTAAAGCGACCAAAATAAATTTAGATGCTACAAACATTCCGAATAAAGACCCAATAGGATTAAAAGCTTGTGCTAAATTTAAACGTTGTGTAGCCGTTCTTTCATCACCCATAGAAAGGATATACGGATTTGCTGTGGTTTCTAAAAACGCCAATCCGAATGTTAAAATATAAAGTGATCCTAAAAAGAAACCGAAGACTTCAAATTGCGCTGCCGGAAAAAATAATAAAGCTCCAATTGCGTATAATGTTAGTCCTAAAAGAATTCCTTTTTTATAGCTGTATTTTCTTACAAATAAAGCAGCAGGAATTGCCATTGTTGCGTACCCACCATAAAAGGCAAGTTGTACTAAAGCAGCTTTTGCAGTAGATATTTCCATAACGGTACCAAACGCAGCAACCATGGGATTTGTAATATCATTGGCAAAACCCCAGAGTGAAAATAAAGAGGTAATGATGATGAAAGGAATTAAAACTTCCTTGGAAACTACGGGGATTTTTTTTGACTCAGCCATAAATAAAGTTTTGTTGTGTGTATAAAAAAAGCACTTTTAAAAGATCTATATTGGGGGGAGATCTTTAAATTAAAAGTGCTTTTGTAATATTATGAAATACTACCTATATTGAGCATAGATAACTTTTGTTTGTAAATATTCTTCCATTCCATGTTTACCATCTGCACCACCTAAACCAGATTTTTTCCAACCAGCGTGGAAACCTTGAATTGCTTCAAAATGCTCTCTGTTAATGTACGTTTCTCCGTATTGTAATTCTTCTGCAGCATGCATTACTTTGTTAAAGTTTTCTGAGAATATAGATGATGTTAATCCAAATTCACAGTCATTTGCTAAAGCAATTGCTTCGTCAAGAGTACTAAATTTCATCACAGGTAAAACTGGTCCGAAAACTTCTTCTTGAATAATTTGCATGTTTTGAGTTACGTTGGTTAATAAAGTTGGTTGGTAAAAATAACCTTTATCAAATCCAGGAGTTCTAGTTCCTCCTACAACAACTTCTGCACCTTCTTTTTTAGCATATTCTACCATTTCAGAAACTTTATCCAATTGCGCTTTAGAAACCAAAGCACTCATATCTGGGTTATTCTCAGAAAAAGCATCTTCTACTTTTAAAGTTTTCATTTTTGCTGCAACCATATCTAAAAATTGATCATGTATAGACTCTTCTACATATAAACGTTCTGCACAGTTACATACTTGTCCGCTAAACGTAATTCTAGAAGTAACAACAGCATTAACAGCCAATTCTAAATTAGCATCTGCACATACAATCGCTGGTGCTTTACCACCCAACTCTAAAGAAACTTTAGTAATGTTTTTAGACGCAGCTTCCATAACCATTTGACCAGCACCAACACTACCTGTTAAGCTAATAATACCAGTAATAGGACTTTTAGAAAGTGCATTACCAACAATACTACCTTTACCACAAACATAGTTTAATACACCAGCAGGAAGTTTTATTGCTTCTATTAATTTAGCAAATGCCATTACCGTATTTGGTGCAATAGAACTTGGGTTTATTACACATGTATTTCCGGTAATTAAAGAACCAGCAACTTTTCTAGCCATTACAAAGAACGGAAAGTTCCAAGGCAAAATACCTACAGCAACACCAATAGGTGCTTTGTGTAAAAAGATATGCTCTTTAGCACGGTCACTTTGTATAATTTCTCCTTCTATTCTTCTTGCAAAACCTGCATAATAGTCAAAGTAATCTGCGGTAACATCAATTTCTACTTGTGCTAAACCCATTACTTTTGCTTGCTCTGCTGCTAACGTTTTTGCCAAGAAAATTCTATTCTCACGAATTACATTAGCCATTTTATTTAAATAGTTAGCTCTTTGAATTGCAGGAAGAGATTTCCATGCATGTTGAGAAGCTTGTGCTGCTTCTAAAGCTAATTGAGCATCCTTTACACTTCCAATAGGCATTAAAGCTAACACCTCTTCGGTACAAGGATTTAAAATTTCAATTACTTCTGTAGAGGTAGATTTTACAAATTTTCCGTTGATATACTGTTCAAATTGCTGCATAAAATATTTTTTAGTTAATTGTTTTTATATTAAATGAAGTCAAAAAAATAAGATAATTTTTAAGCTTCTTCTGCTACTAACATATTGGTCATAAAAGACATTAAGCAAACTTATAAATATAACTGAGTAAAATTTTATCCATAATATGCAATAATATGTATAATTTAAACATAAGTATATTTAAAAAGGTGTAATAACCCTCTAATAATTACTTGTAGAGATGTTTTTTTGTGAATATTATAAAGTTGATTTTGTGTATGTTCTATGAATGTTTTTGTCTGAATTGTGTTTTTAGTTTAAATTAATATGTTACAATGTAATTCCAATTATTTATAGATAATAAAATGTGTCGAGATCAATTTTTTTTCTATTTTATTGATGATACTTATTCTAATTGAGAGCCTTCTTTTAAAATATTTAATTGTTTAGTAACTATCAATTTTCCTATATAGAAGTCCAATCTAAGGTAGCATAATGGTTTTTTAGATATGCTTTTACAATCGCAATATCATCTTTAGAAGATAAATCTGGTACGTGTTCCGAAAGCGGAATTCCTACAACTTTATTTATAGTTTCTGTAATGTAATTTAAAAGAGAGCTTTGCATTTCCTTTTCATTTCTAATAGGGTGCACGGGACAATTTTTTAAAAATGGATAAAATTCTTTGCCATCAAATTTAAAAATATTCATACTCACTCTTAGCTTTCCGTCTCTGTCATAAAAATTAGGCACCTCTTCTTTCGAAGGTTTTTCAAGAATGTTGATGAGGTTATTTTCAGCATCTAATTTTGTCAATGCAAATTTAGAAATTCGTTCTAACGGAAATTCTAAAGCATCTCTATTATAACTTATAAAAGCATTTTTGTGTTCAGTTTTTCTTAATGTATAAAGTGCTTCTGTAGAGTATAAATTATCGCTATTACAAACCGTATAAAATTGATTATTCAATTGGGGAAATTGTTCTACAGCTTGTAAAAGTGCGTCTGCAGTACCAAAAGGTTTTTCTCTGTTTTTAGGAACATACTGTATTGGAAAATAAATGTTTAATCCGTTAAAATCGTTATTTTTATCTTTACTACCGTAGAACTCTTTAAACAAACCTCCTTTTTCATTGATAACAATATAGATGTTTTTGTAACCCGCTTTTTTTGCATTATATAACAGATAATCTAACACCGGTCTCCCTGTTTTATCTAAGCTAATTAAACTTTTACTTCTGTTGTTAGCTTGTGCAGTTTCATTAGAATCTATGGTTTTAGAAGTTGCTGGTTTCTTCATTCTAGAAGAGGCTCCGCCAGCTAATATTATCAAGTTATTGTGCATGTAAAATATTGGTTTTTTTTTGACTTTTTAAAAGTAATCAATTCAAGTTAAAATTGTATTTTTATTTCATGGATTTATTTTCTTCAGAAACAATACAAAATATTTTACCTTATGATGGAGTTACAAATTATCATGGAATAATTCTGGATAAAAAACAATGTGCGTTTTATTATCAGAAATTAATGGAAACCATTAACTTTAAAAATGATGAAGCAATTATTTTTGGTAAAAAGATATTGACCAAAAGAAAAGTAGCTTGGTACGGAGAGTCTGAATATTCGTATACCTATTCTAAGATAACAAAAACTGCCAATATTTTTACAAAAGAATTGTTAGCCCTTAAAGAAATCGTAGAGCAGGAGAGTGGTGAAACGTATAATTCTTGCTTGTTAAATTTATACCATTCTGGTGATGAAGGAATGGCGTATCATTCCGATGGAGAAAAAATGCTAAAGGAAAATGGAGCTATTGCTTCTTTATCTTTAGGAGCAGATCGTAAGTTTTCTTTTAAACACAAAGAGAACAAACAAAGAATAGATATTATTCTAGAAAAAGGGAGTTTATTGGTTATGAAAAAAGGAACACAAACCAATTGGCTACACAGATTACCACCAACCAAAAAGGTAAATTCACCTAGAATTAATTTAACTTTTAGAACAATAGAATTGTAATATTAATTATCAATTTTTTTGATAAAATCGTCTCTATAATTTAATCCAATAGGTATCCAGTTATTATCAATAATAATTCTATTTCTTTGCACAGAATAAATGTGTTTTATAGAAACAATGTAGGATTTATGAACACGGATAAAATTCACTTTACCTAATTTTTCTTCAAAATTCTTAAGACTGCTAAGTGTTAAAATAGGTTTTTCTCTATGTGTATGAATTTTAATATAATCTTTTAACGACTCTATATATTTTATGTCTGCTAAGTTTATTTTTAAATTCTCATATTCAGATTTTACAAAAATAAACTCAGGAGTTGTTTCTAAGGTTGTAACAGGTGTTTCTTCTTCCGTTTTAGACTTCAATAAACTTTGTGCTCTTGTTGCCGCTTTTAAAAAACGATGAAAAGGAATCGGTTTTACTAGGTAATCGATGGCATTTAAGTTAAAACCTTCCACGGCATAATGCGAGTATGCAGTTGTAAAGATAAATAGTGGTTTGTTGTCTAAAGATTTTATAAAATCGATTCCAGAAAAATCTGGCATTTCTATATCAGTAAAAATTAAATCTATTTTTTGTGATTGTAAAATAGTTGTTGCTTCAAATCCACTAGAGCAAGAACCTATTAATTCTAAAAACGGAACTTTAGAGATAAAGTCTTCTAATAATTCTAATGCTAGCGGTTCATCATCAATAATTATACACTTCATTTTTTATTTTTTTAAGTTGATTTTTAGATTTACTTCAAATGATTTTTTAGTATTCGTAATCTCTAAAGTATGCGCGTTTGGGTACAATAAATTCAATCTGTTTTGTATGTTTTCTAAACCAATACCAGAGTCTTTGTTTAAGGTGTTTTGTAGTGATGATAAATTGTAAACATTTAAATGTAATTGATCATCATTGGTAGAAATTTTAATAGTAATATCTGTTTTTCCTTTATAATCTGTTCCGTATTTAAATGCGTTTTCTATAAAAGAAATAAGTAGTAGAGGTTCTATTTTGTAGTTTAAATTTCCATGCACGTTTATTTTTACACCACTAGAATCTTTTAATCGTAATAACTGTAAAGAGATATAATTTTTTATGTATTCTATTTCTTTTTCTAGGCATATATAGTCTTCATTGGCCTCATAAATCATATATCGCATGAGTTCCGAAAGAGTTACAATGGCAACGGTAGTGTCATCAGATTTCTTATTAGCTAAAGAATAAATACTATTTAATGTATTGAATAAAAAATGAGGATTTAACTGTGCTTTTAAAAATGATAATTCAGAATTTACTTTTTGAGAAGCGGCAATAGTTCGTTCTTTTTCAGATTTATACCATTCTGCAACTAGCTTTACACAAGTACTTAAAGCAAAAAATATCAGCAGTAAAATAGGTGGTCTTAAATTGAAATTACTTTCTCTAGGTCCTCTAAATTTAGGATTAAATTGGCCTTCCGGAAAAGGTGGTCTTAAAGAAAATTTTAAACAGAATTTTATTATAAAAGTTATAGAAAATATAATTCCTAATGAAATTAGAAGGTATAAAATAATTTTTTTATTCAGTAAAAATTTAGGGATTAACACTAAATAATTCAAATAAAAAACAGCAATAAAAGTGAAGTTTAAAATATAAAACTCATTCGGAATTGTGCTTAGTCTAGCATAAGACTGAATGGCGGTTATCACCAAAAAGAAAATCCATATAAGACAATGGACAATTATTATGGTGTTATTTTTTTTTAATAAAGGACTCAATGTTTTCATTATTTAACAAATGCAAAATTATATGAGACGTTTCTTAAAACTCTCCCAATAAACTGTTGTTTTTATCACAAAAAAGGTTGAAAATTAAGTTACTAGGAATAAGTAGCTTAATTTTCAACCTTAAATATATTTTTAAAAGTAAGAAGTGTTAATCATCTTCATTTTCTAATTCATAAGGTCTAAACTCCCAAACATCATCAAAATAATAACTACCGCTTCTACCCATTAATACAAATGCTTTTGTATCAAAAGTAAAAGTAGATGCGTTTTGTCTTGCAGATCCTTCAAATACAGGTAATTCTTCCCAAGTATCTGTTGCAGGGCTATATTCCCAAGCATTGGTGTTGATAGAACCAGCAATACCAGTAGTTACATATCCTTTTCCGTCTAAAGAAAATGCTGCACCACTGCTTAAAAGAATGCTATAATCGTCATCATCATCTTCGTCATCATCTAAATCTGTTAAACGTGTCCAGGTAGTTCCGTTAAAAGCATAAAAATCTTCTTCGTAACCACCATTATGAATTCCTAAACCAATATAAGCAACATCATCTATAGTAAAAACAGAGGCATTCTGACGCTTTTGTCCACCAAAACCTACAGATTGTTCCCAAGTATTAGAAGCAACATCGTATTTCCAAAAATCTTTTTGCTCACTACCATCATACCCGGTTCCAATATATCCATCATTACCAATAGCAAAACCAATAGCACCATATCTTGCAGTACCTTCAAAATCTGCTTTTTGAGTCCAAGTGTCAGACGTTGGGTCATATTCCCAAAAATCATTTAATTTATCTACACCGTCATAACCAGTACCTAAATATCCTTTACCGTTTATAGTAAAACCAACAGCACCACTTCTTGCAGTACCAGGAAATGCAGCTTTCTTTACCCAGTAATCACTATCAGAATTATACTCCCAAGTATCAGCTAAATAATCATCACCATCATAACCAGTTACTAAATACCCTTTAGAACCAATGGTAAAACTTACAGAATTCGCTCTAGAATCACCATCAAAAGTAGAACTCTCCACCCAGTTTCCGTACTCATCATCATCGTCATCATCACTACACCCTATAAAAAATAGAGACATTATTAATGTTGCTAAAAAGAGCATACTACTCCTTTGTATTAAATTTGTTTTTCTCATTAGATTTAATTTATTCATTTGCTTAATTATTAGGCAAACTTAAAAGCTAATAAATAGCTAACATTACAAAATAGACAAACAAGGGTATTTTATAGATAAACATGTAAACCAAATGTTAATTTTCTTAAAAGGTGTTAATTATAGGGTTTAACGATGTTTTTTAGTGGTAAGTCTATAAAAAAAGACTGTTTATATATTTTATGATTTCTGATGACGGCTCTCCTAATATTTTTGCTTGAAAAAGTAAAATGAGGTATTTAATTTTTAGTATTATAGGTATGGTCTTTTTAGCGTCTTGCGCTACCGACGATACTACTTATGAAGTAGGAGGTGATTTTATTGAAAACACTATTCAGGTTAGAGTTTTAGATACATTTTCTATAAAAACAGGAACTTTTAAATTAGATTCTATAATTACTTCTAGCACTAATAGAATTTTAGTAGGTAATGTGGTAGATGAAAACTTGGGTACTTTATCTGCAAAATCTTATCTAGAATTAATAACCTCTAATTTTTCTATAAGTACAGATGCGGTGTATGATTCTATAGGGATGATTTTAAATTATGATAATTACTATTATGGAGATACTACAAAAGTACAAACCTATACACTACATAGAATTACAGAAACAGTAGAGCCAGAAGACGATGCTACTAGTTTTTACAATACATCTTCCTTAGAATACGATGCTGCTATTTTAGGACAACTTTCATTTACGCCAAGACCTAATAAATCTACAGATTCTTTATTTGTTAAAATGGATGATGTTTTAGGAAAAGAAATTTTTGATAAAATTGTAGACAATGATATTAATAATACAGACGATTTTCTACAATATTTTAAAGGATTGGTAATTGCACCAGATACTTCTGTAAGTAGCCATGTTTTAGGTTTTAATGCACAAACTACAACAGGTACAGGGAATTCTATGATGCGATTGTATTATTCTATAAATGATGATGACAGTGAAGATAATGATTATTACATAGATTTTGTAATTTCTTCAGCAGCACAGCAGTTTAATGAAATACAATCAGATTTGTCTAGTACGGTTTTAGGTGATTTTGAAGATGGTGAAGAAATAAAACTGAGTACAACTACAGATAATTTATTGTTTGCACAATCTGGAACAGGAATTACAGCGAGAATAGAGATGCCGTCTATTAAAAAACTTTCTGAATTGTATGAAAATGCTGCTACTTTAAGTGCCGAATTAACCTTTAACCCGTTAAAAGGAAGTTATAGTGATGACAATCCGCTACCAGAATACTTGTCGGTTTATATTGTAGATCATAAAAATAGAATTATACAACAACTTACGGATATAGATGGTAATATAGCTTCTGCAATTTTAATAGAAGATACAGATGAATTTAATGAAGACACTTATTACTACGTTAATTTAAGTGGATTTGTAGAGCAAATTTTATATTCAGACACCGATTTAAATTATGCCTTAATGATTCAGTCGGAAAACTATTCTAAAGAAGTAAATAACATTGTTATAGAAAATAACGCAAGTACTAATAGAGAAGTAAAGTTATCAGTAAAATATTTAAACTATTAAGATGAGAAAAAAGATATTATTACTAGTATTAGTAGTTTCAGGACACGCTTTGTTTGCCCAAAGTAATACAAATACACCCTATTCATTATTTGGTTTAGGTGTAGAAAATAAAACAGCTACAGGAGGTTTAACCGGTTTAGGAAACACAGGTATTGCACAAGCTAATCCGTTTGAAATAAATTTATTTAACCCAGCGAGTTTAAGTAGTATTTTACCAAAATCTTTTTTATATGAATTTGGTTTAAATGGTACATATTCTACCTTACAAACAAATAGTGTTAGTGAAAGTAGTACCAATGGAAACATCTCTCACCTTGCTATTGCGTTTCCTATAAAACAAGGTTGGGGTATGAGTATTGGTTTGCTTCCGTATACAAAAACAGGGTATAATATAGATGTAGAAAATGCTATTGAAGGTTCTGCAGATACTTATGTTACTAGAATTACAGGAGAAGGAGGTTTAAATAAATTTTATTTATCTACGGGTTTTAAAGTGATTAAAAATTTATCTTTAGGTGTAGATGTAGCTTTTCTTTTTGGGTCTATCAATCAAGAAAGTATAGCGTATACAGGTTCTTTAGTTTCTATCAGTGATCAAAATCATTACGGCGGAGTAAAATTAAAAACCGGACTTCAATATAAACTACCATCAATTAAAGGTTTAAAAAACACTATTGGAGCTACGTTAGAATTGCCTTCATCTTTAGGAGGAACACAAACAAGAACTTCTTATAAAACATCTTCTAACGGAACCTCAATAAGTATCGAAGAAGATGTAGAAAATGATTTAGAGAATTTTGAACTGCCGTTTTCCTACGGAGTAGGACTTACTTCTGTGATCAATAAAAAAATTACAACAAGTTTAGATTACCGAAAATTACTTTGGAGCGATACTTCTCAACCGCAAAATAACGAAAGTTATGCAGACCAATCTATTTATGCTTTTGGAGTAGAATACGTGTCTACATCAACAAAATATAATTATTGGTCTAACGTAAAATATAGAGCAGGTATTAATTATAATACAGGTTTTTTAAAAATTTCTAACCAACAAATAGATAGTTATTTTGTGTCTTTTGGACTAGGTTTACCAATGAAAAAATATAGTAATGATAATTTTAATATTTCTTATTCTTACGGTAGAGAAGGTACTTTAGATAGCAATTTAATTCAAGAAAACTTTCATAAAATTACTTTAAACCTAAACTTTGTTGGTCAATGGTTTAATAAAAAGAAAATAGATTAAACAAATAGCTTTGTAATTTAAAATAAGTGCGGTAATCCCTTTAAATAATTTGTATTTTTGCACAAAATTATTTTCTTTTGGACACTACAAATCAAAAATCGACAAACCTTAATAAATATATCAGTTCTTCTGGTATGTGCTCTCGTAGAGAGGCAGAAAAATTTATAAATGAAGGTAGAGTTACCATCAACGGTAAACCAACTCAATTAGGAAACCGAGTTGCTAAAAAAGATGTTGTAAAGTTAGACGGACGATTAGTAGAGCCTAAAAATGTTACGCTATATATTGCTTTAAATAAGCCAGTAGGTATTGTTTCTACTACCGATGATAGAGAACCAAATAACATTGTAAAACACGTTAATTACCCAGAAAGATTATTTCCTATTGGCCGTTTAGATAAACCGTCTGAAGGATTAATTTTTTTAACAAATGATGGAGATATCGTTAACAAGATTCTACGTGCAGGTAACAATCACGAGAAAGAGTACTTTGTTTCTGTAGATAAATCTATCACAGATGATTTTATTAATAAAATGGGGAGTGGAATTCCTATTTTAGGTACTATGACCAAAAAATGTCTAGTAGAAAAAGTAAGCGATAAAATTTTTAAAATCATTTTAACGCAAGGGTTAAACCGTCAAATTCGTAGAATGTGCGAATACTTAGATTACGAAGTAACTAAGTTAAAACGTACTAGAATAATGAATGTTGAACTTGGTTATCTACAATCTGGAGATTGGCGAGAATTAACAGATGAAGAAATGAAAGAAATTAATAAAATGATTTCTAGTTCATCAAAAACACAAGAAGCATCTGTAGTAAAAGAGAAGCCTAAAAAGCAAGTTTCTAAGAAAAAAGCAGCTCCTACTAAAAACGATTTCAATAAAAAAAGTGCTTCTTTTAGAAAATCATCACCAAAAAGTAAAAGAAATAATGCTGGTGCTTCCTCTAAAAAGAAACGCTGGTAATCTTTTTTGGGCGTTACCTTGTAGGTCAGGCTTTACGCTATATCTTTTTTAATAGCATGTATGCAAAAAGCATAAATACTATTAAAAAAGGATGCCGCTGCAATCCTTAACGCACGTTTTAGCCAACAAAAATAAATCCTTAACTTTTTGCCTTTTTTATAACAGTTCATTTTATTTATCAATTCTTAAATAATAGTATCTTTGCAGGCAATGAAATGGAATTTATTTAAAAAAATAAATAAATGAGAGAACCAGATAGTTATATAGGTTCTAAAGTTTTGTAATTAATTATAGTTACAAAAATCATCAAAAATTAAACGATTGAAATTCGACTTAAAAATTACCGACCCAAAAAGTAAGGCAAGAGCAGGAGTAATAACTACTGATCACGGAGTAATAGAAACTCCTATTTTTATGCCTGTGGGAACTGTTGGAACCGTAAAGGGAGTACATCAAACAGAATTAAAAAACGACATAAATCCTGATATTATTTTAGGAAATACATATCACTTATACTTACGTCCTGGTTTAGATATTTTAGAAAAAGCAGGTGGTTTGCACAAGTTTATGAATTGGGATAGAAATATTCTTACAGATTCTGGTGGTTACCAAGTATATTCTCTTTCTGGAAGAAGAAAAATAAACGAAGAAGGAGTAAAGTTTAAAAGTCATATAGATGGTTCTACGCATCATTTTACACCAGAAAATGTAATGGAAACGCAAAGAACTATTGGTGCAGACATTATTATGGCATTTGATGAGTGTACTCCATATCCTTGTGATTATAATTACGCAAAACGATCTATGCATATGACACATAGATGGTTAACGAGATGTATCAACCACTTAGATAAATTACCTTATAAATACGGTTTCGAGCAAACTTTTATGCCAATTGTACAAGGTAGTACGTATAAAGATTTACGTAGACAATCTGCAGAATATATTGCAAATTCCGGTCAGCAAGCAAATGCAATTGGCGGACTTTCAGTAGGGGAACCTGCGGAAGAAATGTATGCAATGACGGAGGTTGTTACAGAAATTTTACCAGAAGATAAGCCAAGGTATTTAATGGGAGTTGGTACTCCAATTAACATTTTAGAGAATATTGCTTTAGGTATCGATATGTTCGATTGTGTAATGCCAACAAGAAATGCTAGAAACGGAATGTTGTTTACAGCACACGGTTCTATCAATATTAAAAATAAAAAATGGGCAGAAGATTTTAGTCCAATAGACGATATGGGAATTACAGGAGTAGACACCATGTATTCTAAAGCCTATTTACGCCATTTATTTGCAGCAAAAGAAATGTTAGGAAAACAGATTGCCTCAATTCATAATTTAGGTTTCTATGTTTGGTTAACACGCGAAGCAAGAAAACATATCTTAGCAGGAGATTTTAGAGAGTGGAAAGATATGATGGTAAAACAAATGGATAAACGTTTGTAATTATTTACATATTCTAAATTACAAAATAAAGCTACGCTTTTGAAAATAATAGACTGGTACATATTAAAACGATTTTTGGTAACTTTCTTGTTCACCTTATTAATCTTGATTCCTATTGCTATTGCCATAGATATATCAGAAAAGATTGATAACTTTTTAGAGCATGCAGATTTAGGATTGTACCAAATTATAGATGAATATTACAAGAATTTTATCATCTATTATGCCAATACATTTATGCCTTTGGCATTATTTATTGCTGTAATTTTATTTACTTCTAAACTATCTAATAATACCGAAATTATTGCCATTACAAATGCAAGAGTTTCATTTACACGTTTTTTATATCCTTATTTTGTTGGAGCTAGTTTAGTAACAATTATTTCTTTAGGAATGAATCATTTTGTGGTTCCTAATAGTAGTAAGGAAAGAAAAAAGTTTGAAAGAGAGTATATTAAAAGTAACAGGCAAAAGCACGAGTTAAAATATGTAAGAGAATTTAGTTTGCAACTTACAGATAGCACCTACATCTTTATACGTAGTTTTGATACAGAATCTAATTCAGGTTATGATTTTACATCAGAAGTATATGATGGTATAGAAATGAAATCGAAACTAGTTGCTGATAGAATAAGTTATAAAAAAACCGATTCTACTTCTACTTTTACCTTATCTAATTGGAAATTACGTAAAATTTTTAAAGACAGAGATAGTATCTTTTCAGGGAGTAAAATAGATACTGTTTTTAACTTTACACCAAGAGATTTAATTTATAAATCTGCCTTAGCACAAGAAATGCCTTCTGGAGAATTACAAGAATTTATTGGTGTTTCTAAAAAGAGAGGTGTTAAAAACTTAAATGCATATCTAGTAGAGTTTTATAAAAGAACAAGCTTACCAATAGCTTCTTATATTTTAACAATTATTGCTGTTGCTTTGGCTTTTAGAAAAAGAAGAGGTGGTACTGGAGTCAATTTGGCTATAGGAATTGGGCTCATGTTTATGTACGTTTTCTTAATGAAAATAGCTGAGGTTTTAGGTGCTGTTGCTGGTGTTAACTCTCTACTTTATGTTTGGCTTCCGAATATTGTTTTTGGCTGCGTAGCTATTTATCTCTACTATAATGCAAGAAAATAAGTTAAACAATTATTTACAGTTACACCTTATCGTTTTTATTTGGGGGTTTACTGCAATTTTAGGCGCATTAATTAGCTTAGATGCCATACCGTTAGTTTGGTACAGAATGTCTTTAGCGGTACTTTTTATTGTACTTTATTTTATTATCAAAAAAAAATCATTTAAAGTTGACAAAAAAGGACTTTTAAAGTTCTTTGTAACAGGAGTTATCATTGCCCTACATTGGATTTTTTTCTTTAAAGCCATAAAGGTTTCTAATGTTTCTGTTGCGCTAGTAACTATAAGTACTGGTGCATTTTTTGCCGCTTTAATAGAACCTATTTTCTATAAAAGAAGAATTAATCCATTAGAAATGGTGTTGGGCTTAATTGTTATTTTGGGGCTTTATATCATCTTTAATTTTGAGAGTCAATATAAATTAGGAATTATCTATGCGTTAATTGCATCCTTTTTAAGTGCATTGTTCTCTGTGTTTAATGGTCTTTTTATTAAAGAATATGCTGCAAATACAATATCATTATATCAATTAGTTTTTGGGGTGCTTTTTATAACTGTTTATCTTTTAGTTACAAATGGTTTCTCTGTCTCTTTTTTTATAATTCCAACTTCAGATTGGATATACCTTTTAATTTTAAGTAGTATCTGTACTGCGTATGCATTTATAGCTTCTGTTAAAATAATGAAATATATATCGCCATATACGGTAATGCTAACCATTAATTTAGAACCTATTTATGCAATTGTTTTAGCATTATTTATATTTGGTGAAAAAGAAAAAATGAATCCAGAATTTTATTTTGGAGCATTTATAGTACTCTTTGTAGTTTTATTAAACGGAATTATAAAGAATAAAACGGTGATAAGAAATAAGATTAAAGCAAAGACTGTTAGAAAAAAGTAACTTCTTTTTAAAAAAAACAACTAATTTTATAGTATGTTTGTCTATTCAAACAACTAAAATCAAATAATTACAATATGGAATATTTAGATTTTGAAATGCCTATTAAAGAGCTTTTAGATCAACTAGATAAATGCCAAATAATTGGTAAAGAAAGTGATGTAGATGTAAGTGCTACTTGTAAGAAAATCGAAAAGAAATTAGACAAAGCTAAGAAAGATATATATAAGAATTTAACACCTTGGCAAAGAGTTCAATTATCTAGACACCCTAATAGACCTTATACTTTAGATTATATTAAAGCTATTTGCGGAAACACCTTTATGGAGCTTCATGGAGATAGGAATGTAAAGGATGATAAAGCCATGATTGGTGGTTTGGGTAAAATTGGAGATCAATCTTTTATGTTTATTGGTCAACAAAAAGGGTACAATACAAAAACGCGTCAGTATAGAAACTTTGGGATGGCAAACCCTGAAGGTTACAGAAAAGCGTTGCGTTTAATGAAAATGGCAGAGAAGTTTGGTATTCCTGTGGTTACTTTATTAGATACACCTGGTGCATATCCTGGTTTAGAAGCAGAAGAGCGTGGGCAAGGTGAAGCGATAGCTAGAAATATTTTAGAAATGACTCGTTTAAAAACACCAATTATTACCGTTGTTATTGGAGAAGGAGCTTCTGGTGGTGCTGTAGGTATTGGAGTAGGTGATAGAGTTTATATGATGGAAAATACTTGGTATACTGTTATTTCTCCGGAATCTTGTTCTTCTATTTTATGGAGAAGTTGGGAATATAAAGAACAAGCTGCTGCTGCATTAAAGTTAACAGGTACAGATATGAAGAAGTTAAAATTAATTGACGGAATTATAGCTGAACCAATAGGTGGAGCGCATACTGATAGAGAAGGAGCTTTTAAAGCGGTACAAGAACAAATTCTTACTGCATTTGATGAGTTAAAAGATTTAAATGATACGGATTTAGTTTCTCAAAGAATGGATAAATATGCTGCAATGGGAGTTTACAAAGAGTAATCTCTTATTACTAAGCACAAAAAAGGCGAAATCTACATGTAGATTTCGCCTTTTTTAGCAATTTATATTTAATTATATATTATCTAAAGACTCTAATAAAGATTTTAATCTAGGATCTGAAGGTCTTGGTGCATTTGCTTCTACAATATTTCCTTGTGGATCAATTAAAATAAATCTTGGAATACCAGAAATTTGATACGCTTGCTGAAAACTAAAATCTTGTCCTGCCCAAAGTTGAACACCACTTAATTCTTTGTCTTTTACAAAGTCTCTCCATTTTTTTTCTGCAGCTTCCCAAGAACCACCACTTCTTCTAGACTCATCAGTAGAAATACTAACAAATTCTATATTTTTATTATGAAATTCTTTTTCTATACTTTTTAAAGACGGTATTTCTCTAATACAAGGTCCGCACCAAGTTGCCCAAACATCTATATATACATATTTTCCTTTAAAAGAATCTAAAGATTTTTTACCTCCTTTAACATCTACATAATCTTCAAATTTAGGAGAAACGTTTCCTTTTCCCATACTTTTATTTGATACATACGTTTTTTCAAAGTACTCAAACATTTGTGTATTTTGTTTAGAAGCCATATCTACTAAAGAACTATCTAAATCATCATAAGACGATAAAATACTATCAAAATCTTTTTTTAATGAGGTCATTTTAGCTTCAAAAGCTTCTTGGTCTAAAGCAAAAAGATCTGCAGGGTTTCCTATATTCTCACTTTGTTCTAATTGTGCAATGATAAAATTAGAGTTAGAAGATCCAGCTCCTGAATACTTGAAACTTTTCATGAATTCTTCAGAATCACCTTTTACCGTAATGTCAAACCCATTTTTTAAATATAATGGAGCTCTTTTTTGAGCACTAGTTTGAAATGTATAAACATCTACTTTTGGCACTTTTAAGGAGTCTTTAAAAGAACCATCTTTATTAATTGTAATTGTTTTAAGGATACCTGTTCTACTAGAAATTGTTAGAATAGAATCTGTGTTATTTTCTAATTTACCAGATAAAGAAACGTATTCTTTAGAATGTTCTTTTGTACAAGAAGCAATTGCTAATAGTGTAAAAAGTGCAAGTGTTAATTTTTTCATTTTTTTTATGCTTAAATTTAATTACAAATATATGGTATATGTGTAAATAAAATAGTTAAATAATTTACAAGAATGCAATCGAAATTACTTTTAGAATAGCAATTAAAAAAATTAGCAACCTTTTTATTTAAATTCTCTTCTATTAGATTTTACTAAAATTAAAGAATTTTTTCTTCGGATAAAAAAGTTGGCACTTTTGAATACTGAAATGAAAAGAATAAAAAAAAACTCTAGTTCTTATTTAGGTGATAAGATCTAGAGTTTTATAGTAGAAGAAAAGGTGCTTTATAATATGATATTATTGCAATTTCTTAATTTGTTGCTTTTTTAATTATTGGTTTAAGGCAATTGCTTAAGTAAAACTTTAAACTATTTATTTTTTACAAAAATTAATTTGTGTCTGCTCTTAGAATTTTCTCTTTGGTCTAAGTCAAATTTACCAATAGACTTAATAAGCGGAGTTAATTTGTCAAAACCATAATTTCTTGAATCGAAATTAGGTTGTTTTTTCTGAAGTAAACTACCTACATCACCAAGAAATGCCCAACCTTCTTCATCAGATAAATCTGAAATAGTAGAAGAGATTAGTTTAATTACTTTTGACGTTATTTTGTCAACGCTATCTTTTTCATTTTCTTTTGTGCTAACACTTTCTTTCTTTTCGGTTTGCTTTCTAAGAATTTCTATATAGATAAATTTATCACAAGCAACAATAAAGGGAGTTGGGGTTTTTTTCTCTCCAATACCAATAACTTGCTGACCTGCTTCTCTTAATCGAGTTGCTAGTTTTGTGAAATCGCTATCACTAGAAACTAAGCAAAAACCATTTACCTTTTCTGAATATAGAATATCCATCGCATCAATGATCATGGCAGAGTCGGTGGCATTTTTTCCGGTAGTATATGCGTATTGCTGTATAGGAGTAATCGCATTTTGTAACAGTAAATTTTTCCATTTAGACAAATGCGGACTCGTCCAATCTCCATAAATTCTTTTAATAGTTGGGTTGCCATACTTTGCAATTTCTTCCATCATTTCCTTAACGTGAGCAGACGGTATGTTGTCTCCGTCTATAAGTACTGCTAAATTTATATTGTTTTGGGCCATTTTTTTGTTTTGTAATTGTAGCGAACAAAAGTATGTTCGGCGTCTTCAATTCTATTAATTATAATTTAAAAAGTAAAGTTAGTTTTTTGGTTTCATAAAATCAACAAGTACTAAATATTTGTTTTTTATCAAAATTGAATAATCAAACTAATTTAATGCTTTCATTTTTACTTTAAACATTTTTGCTGCAGATGTGTAGCCTCCTTCTGTACCATCTACAAAGTGTGCATGTTTTGTTTTTCTATCTAACACGTAACAAGACATTACGGAAGCGTGTGTTACATGGATGCCATAAATAATTTTATTTTCTTTTTCTAGTTGATTTAGGTAGGTTGTAAAAAGATCTATTTTAGGTTGTTCTGCTGTAAATATTGTATTAATCATGCCGTCTAACATAAAAGTATGTGATAATTGACCAATTTGATTTAAGTATTGCTTTCCATCTTCAGACATGTTAAAGTACCATTTACCAATCAAAGTTTTAAACCAATTTTTTAATAAATATTTTAAGTTATTATTGGCAAGTGTAACTTTCATTTCTTCCCATATTTTAGAAATGCTAAAATTTAATTTTAAATTTTTCGATTTTATAGGTTGCCTATTGTTGAAGGTGCCAAAAATAGTATCCATTTTTATAAGTACATCTCTATAAATAGCTCTTTGATTATTTTCGTTTACCGTATCTAACAATAAACAAATCACTTTCTTTTGGGTTTGTCTTGGGTTTATTTCTTTCCACCTACATTCCATTCCTTCTAAGTTTAAAAGGTCTTTTTTAAAATCAATATCTTCTATTTTTGTAAAAGTACTTTTAATGATTTCTTCTGCTTTTTTTAAACCGTTTCCTAAAATAATAGGAATTGCTAATTGATCTGTTAGTTGGTGTTTTACTATTTTTAGATTAGCTTTTTTTTCTGATAATTCTTCTATAGAAATATGTCCAACCCTAAGTATTAAATCGATGTTTTTTTTAATATGAAGACTGTAATTTTCTAAAACCAAGGTAATTTTATTTAGAAGTAACGCTGGTATAATAAAAGTAGCGCCATCTCCTCCAAAAAAATATGGGATTTCTATGTTTTTCTTCTCTTTTCTAATCGTGTTTAATACAGAAATTATTGCTCCGGTTGCTGTTAAGTTTATTTGATGATGTTTTCCTTCATCAACAGCTTTGGTAGAATTTTTAATATCAACAACTACTACATGCCAAGTATTTGGTAATTCTGAGAAATCAGATTCATCTGCTAATAAATCAACGAGTGTTTTACTAGAACTTTTTAATTGGGTGTAATATTTTATATTTTCCATTATTGTAAATACAGATTAATGAGATATATGTGTCGTTTGCTAAGTTAGTTTTTTTTAAAATAAATAAGAAGTTAAATAAGATGTGGGTTTGTTATTATAATGAAAAGGTTGAAACAAAAAAAACTCAAAATGTATATTTTGAGTTTTTTTGAAACTAATTTTATGTTTTAAAAAAGGAACGTTTTTATTCTTTAATTATTTTCTTAGAGATATGTAATCCGTTTGCAAACGTAAAGTTGATAAAATATACTCCAGAATGCAATGTACCTATTCGAATGTTTTGATTTTCGCCTACGTTATTCATTTTTTTCTGAATCAATTGCTTTCCAGAAATATCACTAATAAACACGTTATAGTCTTCATTATTGTTGGTAACATCAAAATATAAAATATCCTGAGTTGGGTTTGGAAATAGTTTGATGTCAAAATTGTTTGTAGAGATATCATCGATACTTAAAGTACTAGAATTGATATTCCAAAGTGTCGTAGAAAAATGTACGGTTTCATGATTGTCAACTTTAAGTAATGTAGTTTTATCTTCAATAGTTGCTAGTAGTTGATTATTTCCACTCGTTAAATCTTCTTTTGAAATAGAGACCGTATAGTCTTCACTATTTATTACTGTTCCGTTTAAAGTCCATGAAATGTCTAAGGTGTTTGGAAGTGGATTTATAGTGTTTATTGTAAAATCTATAGGTGTAGATAAATCTATAGAACCTGTATTTTGTGGTGAATAGTTTTCTATTACCGAAGTTAAAGAGTGTATTTGCTCTATAGTTCCCTCTGTACAAACTGAACAAAAAGGACTATTTAAAGATTCCATTTTACAATTTTGATGAGGCTTATACCAGCTTGCAGCCGTTCCGGATGTGCCATGCGGATAAATGCCAACTCCATTTAGGTTCATCCAATTTTTCCATTTTACATTTGTAGGGTTCGTCTCTTGGGTCATGTTTATGCCTTCTCTTACATAAATATCTCCGGGGTAATATTCATCAATAAGATTTGCAAAAGAGTGTCCTAGTTCATGTATAGCAATTTGGTTAGCTGACGCATGTAAGGATGCTACTGCAATTTCACCACCACTACCACCATAATACGGACTGTTTACTAACACTAAAACAATGTCGTAATTAGGGAAATTATTAGCTAAAACAGTGTTTACTTTAGCGTTGTTAGCAACCAAAAGTCGATGAACGCCATACGCATCAAAAGTCGATTCAAAATAATTGTCTACAGTAGCTGCAGGTTGATTGTTAGAAGTAGCTTCATCTGATGCTGTACGAGGATGTTTTGCGCCACTCTCATTAGATGGTACTTTTATGGCATGCACATTAAAATAATTTTTATATTCTTTATAAGGTGTTTCTGCAAATAGAGCATTTGAAAAATTAGTAGCATCTGTTATAAATTGATTCAGTTCCGTACTTTGATATCCGTCTGATAGAATTACAACATTAATTCTACTATCATTAGAGCCAGATTGTGTAATTGTTGTCACATCAAAAGTTTGTGCGTTAACAGATGCGCACAAAAATAGAATAGATAAGAGTAGAGTTTTTTTCATAATTGTATTTTTAATAGACTGTTATTGGTTTCTCTTAGTAATTTAAGTGTTATAAATTTTGTTTGTGGTTTTAAATCCATTCGAATAGATAGGGTAGTGCTATCTAATTCAATTGTTTTTCGACTTAATTTACCAGAATCATCTGCGTACTCGAAGTTTTTTATTAATGGATTTTCTATCTGAATACTATCAATAGCTACAGAATTTACATCTTGTTGAATACAGATTAAATCTCCAGGACTACTGCTAGTTCTTTTTTTGAAATTCTTTTTAAGACTTCCTACTGTAATTATTTTATCAATAAAAGTAAGTTCTATATTTTTATCCTTAGAAACTTTATAAGTTAAGAAAATAATTTGAGAGTCTATAGGTTTAGTTTCCTTAATGGTAGAATTGTTCGTAGTATTCTTTTTTATAGAAGTACAACTTGCTAAAACTAGAAATAAAAGTAAGTAAATAGATTTCATTTTAATTATAAATAAGCAAAGTTAGCCTATTTCAATTAAAAGACAATAGAGAGTAAAATGTTCTTTTATAGAAAAAAGAAATCCCAAACTTTCGTTTGGGATTTTTATAGTTTTTAAGATTCCTTTTCGGTCTCTGTCCTTGTTTCAGGTTTCTTTTCACCTTTTTCAATGGTAATGGTGAGTTTGTTTTCCTTCTCATCCAAATCCATATTTATAGTGTCACCTTCATAGAGTTTAGAGTTTACAATTTCTTCTGCTAAAGCATCTTCAATGTATTTCTGTATCGCTCTTTTAAGTGGTCTTGCTCCATATTTTTTATCAAAACCTTTGTCTGCAATGTAATCTTTTGCTTTTTCGCTTAAGTTTAAAGTGTAGCCTAAATCTGATATTCTATGTAATAATTTATCTAACTCGATATCTATAATTTTATGAATATCATCTCTTTCTAAAGCGTTAAATACAATTACGTCGTCTATTCTGTTTAAAAACTCCGGTGCAAAAGACTTCTTTAAAGCACCTTCTAGTACAGATTTTGCGTGTTCATCTGCTTGTGCTGCTTTAGTAGCTGTACCAAAACCTACACCACCACCAAAGTCTTTTAATTGACGTGCACCAATGTTAGAAGTCATAATAATTATGGTATTTCTAAAATCGATTTTTCTACCTAAACTATCGGTAATGTGACCGTCATCTAAAATTTGTAGCAACATATTAAACACATCTGGATGCGCTTTTTCTATCTCGTCTAACAAAACTACAGAATATGGTTTTCTTCTCACTTTTTCAGTTAACTGTCCGCCTTCTTCATAACCAACATATCCTGGAGGCGCTCCAATTAAACGAGAGATAGCAAACTTCTCCATGTATTCACTCATGTCAATTCTAATTAAAGAATCGTCAGAATCAAATAATTCACGAGCTAAAACTTTAGCTAATTGTGTTTTACCAACACCAGTTTGTCCTAAGAAAATAAAAGAACCAATTGGTTTGTTAGGGTCTTTTAACCCAACTCTATTACGCTGTATTGCTTTTACTACTTTGGTAACCGCTTCATTTTGTCCAATTACTTTTCCTTTAATTAAGGCAGGTAATTCGTGTAATCTATTAGTTTCTGCTTCTGCAACTCTATTTACAGGAATTCCTGTCATCATAGAAACAACTTCTGCAACATTATCTTCAGTTACAATTTCTCTATTTAATTTAGAATCTTCTTCCCATTGGTTTTGAGCAGAATTTAAAGCAGCTTCCATGTTTTTTTCATCGTCACGTAACTTAGCAGCTTCTTCATATTTCTGTCCGTTTACAGCTTTGGTTTTTTGATCTCTAATAATTTCTAACTTAGATTCTAACTCTAAAACTTGTTGCGGAACAACGATGTTTGTAATATGAATTCTAGATCCGGCCTCATCTAAAGCATCAATAGCTTTGTCTGGTAGGTATCTATCGGTCATGTATCTGTTTGTTAATTTTACACAAGCTTCAATAGCATCATCTGTATAATTTACATGGTGATGTTCTTCGTATTTATTTTTTATATTTTGTAAAATCTGTATCGTTTCTTCAACTGAAGTTGGATCTACAATTACCTTTTGAAAACGACGTTCTAACGCGCCGTCTTTTTCGATATTCGTTCTAAATTCATCCAACGTAGTTGCACCAATACATTGTATTTCTCCTCTAGCTAAAGCAGGTTTTAGCATATTAGATGCATCTAAAGAACCGGTTGCTCCACCAGCACCAACAATGGTGTGAATTTCATCTATAAAAAGAATGATATCATCATTTTTTTCAAGTTCATTCATTAAGGCTTTCATGCGTTCTTCAAACTGACCACGGTATTTTGTGCCAGCAACTAAGCTTGCTAAATCTAAAGAAACAATACGTTTGTCGAATAAAATTCTTGACACTTTTCTTTCAATAATTCGCAAAGCTAAACCTTCTGCAATGGCAGATTTACCAACACCTGGTTCTCCAATTAACATTGGATTGTTTTTCTTTCTACGACTTAAAATTTGAGAAACTCGTTCTATTTCTTTTTGTCTACCAACTACCGGATCTAATTTTCCTTTTTCTGCTAAATCTGTTAAATCTCTACCGAAATTATCTAATACCGGAGTCTTCGATTTTTTTACAGTTTTTCCCTTTTGAGGTTGGTCAAAAGGATTCGATCTTTCTGAAGCAAATTCATCATCAGAAGGCGTTTCTGCAATAGGGTTTGTCGGTAAATCTATATCATCTACATGTAGTTGTTTGTAAAGCGTTTTAGCTTCATCATAATTTACATGGTATTTGTGAATTAACTTTGTAGTTGGGTCGTTTTCATTTCTTAAAATACAAAGTAATAAATGTGCCGTATCTATAGATTCGCTCTGATATAATTTAGCTTCTAAAAAAGTTGTTTTTAAGGCTTTTTCAGCTTGTCTTGTTAATCGTAAACTCGGCTTATCTGTGCTTTCTGTAAACGTTGGGGTTACAGGGTTTAATTGTTCTAATTTTTTACGCAATAAAACAAAATCAACATCAAATGCTGTTAATATTTCTATTGCTTTTCCTTCTCCTTGTCTTATTAAACCTAGTAAAAGATGTTCTGTTCCAATAAATTCTTGCCCTAAACGTAGCGCTTCTTCTTTACTGAAAGTAATTACATCTCTAACCTTTGGTGAAAAATTATCGTCCATATTTCTATCTGTCTATTATTGATGTGTTGTAAATTTAGTCCTTTTTTTTGTAGATAATTACAAAAAAGATGCCAATGCTAAAAAAACTGACAGTTTGACTAAGATACCAAGGTAGAAAACTCTTGTAAATCAAGCAAATAAATTCTTGTTAAAAATTATGAAATAATGTTGATAACTCTACTGAATTACAAGTGCTAAAACCTTTGTAAAAACAAGTAAAAATAGTAACTTGCCTTGTTTTAAAAAAATGACGTAAAATTAATCAAATATAAATATGGCAGACGGAGAAAAGTTAATTCCGATTAACATTGAAGAACAGATGAAAGCTGCGTACATCGATTACTCGATGTCAGTAATTGTTTCAAGAGCATTACCAGATGTAAGAGATGGTTTAAAGCCAGTTCATAGAAGGGTTTTGTTTGGTATGCACGAGTTAGGGATTAAAGCTACAGGTTCATATAAGAAATCCGCAAGAATTGTTGGGGAAGTTTTAGGTAAGTATCACCCACATGGAGATACTTCTGTATATGATTCTATGGTACGTATGGCACAAAGTTGGAGTGTACGTTATATGATGGTAGATGGTCAAGGGAACTTTGGTTCTGTAGATGGAGATTCGCCAGCAGCAATGCGTTATACTGAGGTTCGAATGCAAAAAATATCAGAAGACATGTTGGCTGATATTGAAAAAGAAACTGTAGATCATCGATTAAATTTTGATGATACTTTGCAAGAACCAACCGTTTTACCAACTCGTATTCCTAATTTATTAGTAAACGGAGCTTCTGGTATTGCAGTAGGTATGGCAACAAATATGGCACCACATAACTTAACAGAAGTTATAAATGGTACCATGGCATATATTGATAATAGAGATATTGAGATCGATGAATTAATGCAGCACATTACCGCACCAGATTTTCCTACAGGAGGAATTATCTATGGTTATGATGGTGTAAGAGATGCATTTCATACAGGTCGTGGACGTATTGTAATGCGTGCTAAAGCTATTATTGAAGAGGTTAAAGGACGTGAGTGCATTGTTGTTACAGAAATCCCTTACCAAGTGAATAAAGCAGAAATGATTAAAAAAACTGCTGATCTTGTAAATGAAAAAAAATTAGAAGGAATTGCGAATATTCGTGATGAGTCTGATAGAAACGGAATGCGTATTGTGTACATTTTAAAACGTGATGCAATACCTAACATCGTTTTAAATAAATTATTTAAGTACACACAATTACAAACTTCTTTTAGTGTAAATAATATTGCTTTGGTTAATGGTAGACCAGAACAATTAAACTTAAAAGAGTTAATTCATTATTTTGTAGAACATAGACATGAAGTAATTGTTCGTAGAACTGAGTTTTTACTTAAAAAAGCAGAAGCTAGAGCACATATCTTAGAAGGATTAATTATTGCTTCGGATAATATAGATGAAGTAATTAAAATTATTAGAGCTTCTAATAATGCAGATGAAGCTAGAGAAAGTTTAATTGAGCGTTTTGAGTTATCTGAAATTCAGGCGAAAGCAATTGTAGAAATGCGTTTGCGTCAATTAACAGGACTAGAGCAAGATAAATTACGTGCAGAGTATGATGAAATTATGTTAACCATCACTGATTTAAAAGATATTTTAGCAAACGAACCAAGACGATACGATATTATAAAAGAAGAATTAGCACTTATTAAAGATAAATATGGTGATGAGCGTAGATCTGTAATAGAGTTTGCTGGTGGAGATATGCGTATAGAAGATATGATACCTGATACGAAAGTTGTGGTTACTATTTCTAACGCAGGATATTTAAAACGTACAAACTTAGAAGAATATAAGGTTCAGAATAGAGGAGGTAGAGGTCAAAAAGGAGCAACTACAAGAAATGAAGATTTCTTAGAGCATTTATTTGTTGGTACAAACCACCAATATATGATGTTCTTTACTCAAAAAGGAAAAGTATTCTGGATGCGAGTATATGAAATTCCAGAAGGTGGTAAAAACACCAAAGGTAGAGCAATGCAAAACCTTATTAATATAGAGCAAGATGATAGTGTAAAGGCATTTTTAGTAACTCAAGATTTAAAAGATGAAGAGTATGTAAATAACCATTATGTTATTATGGCAACAAAGAAAGGTCAGGTTAAAAAGACTTCTTTAGAGCAGTATTCTAGACCTAGAACAAATGGTATTAATGCAATTACTATTAAGGAAGGAGATGAATTATTAGAAGCGAAGTTAACTACTGGAGACAGTCAAGTAATGTTAGCATTAGCGTCTGGTAAATCTATTCGTTTCGAAGAAGCAAAAACGCGCCCAATGGGAAGAACTGCTTCTGGAGTAAGAGGTATTACTTTACAGCATGAAAATGATGAAGTAATAGGTATGGTTGCTGTAAATGATATGGAGAGCAATATACTTGTAGTTTCTGAAAAAGGGTACGGTAAACGTTCTAAATTAGAAGATTATAGAATTACCAATAGAGGTGGTAAAGGTGTTAAAACTTTAAATATTTCTGAAAAAACAGGTAATTTAGTAGCTATTAAAAATGTAGATGATTCTAACGATTTAATGATTATCAATAAATCTGGATTAACGATTAGAATGGCTGTAGAAGATTTAAGAGTAATGGGACGTGCAACGCAAGGAGTTCGTTTAATTAATATTAAAGATTCAGATAGTATTGCTGCAGTTGCTAAAGTTGCTCATGAAGAAGAGGTCGTAGAAGAGCTTGAAGGAGATGAGCTTGAAGACGAAACAGAAAATGGCACGGAAATTGAAAATGATTCAAATGAAAATCAAGAATAACAATAAATTAATAATTAGTAAAATGAAAAATCAAATATTAGCGTTAACAGTTGGTTTCTTATCAATAGCTTCTTTTGCGCAAAAAGATGAAATTAAAGCTGCTGAAAAGGCAATAAAAAAAGGTCAATTTAAAGAAGCAAAAGCAGCATTGGCTGGTTTAGAGGCTACAGAAGATTCAATGGATTCAAAATATAAAGCAAAATATTTCTTTTTAAAGGGATCTGCTTATGGTAAATCGAATGCAGAGAAAGCGGCGGCAGCTTATAATAAATTAATTGCTTACGAAAAGGAAATAGGGAAGCAGAAATACACTAAGGAAGCAGAGCCTAAGTTAAATGAATTGGTGCAGTTTGTTTCTAAAAATGCAATTAAGGCATATAACGAGCAAGACTATAAAAATGCAACAAGTGATTTTTATTTAACATACAAATTAAGTCCTAAAGATACTTCTTTCTTATACAATGCGGCTTTAAGTTCTTCTTTAGCTAAGGATTATGATGGGGCTTTAAAGTATTATAAAGAGTTACAAGATATTAACTATACAGGTATTTCAACTCAATATATTGCTGTTAATAAAGAAACAGGTGAAGAGGAAGATTTAGGAACTAAGGCTAATAGAGATGCAATGATTAAGTTTGGGAAATATACAAACCCAAGTGATAAAAATACCGAATCTAAGCAAGCAGAAATCATTAAAAATATTGGTTACATATACGTAAATCAAGGTAAACCAGAATTGGCTGTTGAAGCTTTAGAAGAAGCTAGAAAATCTAATCCTAAAGACATCAATTTATTATTAAACCAAGCTCAAATGTACATTGAACTTGAAAAAATGGATAAATTTGGAGAGTTAATGAAAGAGGCTGTAGAAATTGATCCTACAAACCCAACGTTGTTTTTTAACTTAGGTGTTGTAAATGCTCAGGAAGATCATATTGAAGAAGCAATTGGATTTTATGAAAAAGCGATTGAATTAGATCCAGAATACGGAGATGCTTATTTAAATTTAGGAGTTACTATTTTAAATAAAAGAATAGCTGTTATTAATGAGATGAATGAGAATTTATCGAATGAAAAGAAATATACAGAATTAGAAGGTGAGTTAAAAGTTATTTGTAAAGAAGCTTTACCTTACATTATTAAAGCAGATAAGCTTGATAGAACAGAAGGAACTGTAAGTTCTTTATTAAATATTTATGATACTTTAGAGATGACTGCTGAAGCAGATGCTTTAAGACCAGTTTATAAAGAGATGAGAGGTCAATAATTAAGACTTTTAATTTTATAAAAAAAAACCGAAACTAATTTTAGTTTCGGTTTTTTTTATATCATTTTTTTTATGATTCTTAACTTATGTGTATGTTTTTGAAGTTCGGCATTAAAAATACCACTATGATCTAAAGTGTCTATTCTTACTTTGCCATGGGCGTGTATAATATGGTAGTCACTTAAAATAATACCAACATGAATAATTTCTCCTTCTTCATTATCAAAAAAAGCCAAATCACCAGCTTCACTTTCTTCTATAAAACTTAAAACTTCACCTTGTGTAGCTTGTTGATTAGCATCTCTTAAAAGTCGGTATCCACAAAGCTTATATACCATTTGTGTAAAACCAGAACAATCAATACCAAAAGGTGTTTTTCCTCCCCATAAAAAAGGAGTGTTTAAATAATTAAAAGCAGTTTGTGCAATTTTATGTTTAGATTCTTCTTCTGATAAAATAGCACCTTCATATGTGTATAATTCTGAGTTTATTTGAAGCTTACCTGCATTGTAGAAAGGCAAATTAGATCCTAAAGGGATGGTGGTTAACTCATTTTTACTATTGGTGATAAAATCAATCATTTCACCTGAAAAATATTGTTTTTCAGTTTTTAGTTTTGAATAGAAATCAGCAGAGATTTCTGTATACTGTTTATTGTCTATAAATCCTTCATAGTTGTCAAAAGTCAAACGAATTTTACTCCATTCTTTCTGTTTTTCAGTCACTTCAAAAACTTCACCAAATAAAACTTGGCTAGTCATTTCTGATTGGTTTGATTCTTCTGCTCTTAAAGGAACAATGCTTAAATTACAAATGCCGTATAACAAGTTCTGGGTTTTGGTTTTTAATGTTAAATTAAATTTTTTACGAAATTCGCTCTATAACAAATGCACTTGCTCCACCACCACCATTACAAATAGCTGCAGCTCCAATTTTAGCATTATTTTGTTTTAATATAGAAGTTAAAGCAATTACTATTCTAGCTCCAGAAACTCCTAACGGATGTCCTAAGGAAACAGCACCACCATTTACATTTACCTTATCATCTGTAATACCTAAAATTTTCATATTTGCTAAACCAACAATAGAAAAAGCTTCGTTTAATTCAAAATAATCTACATCATCTATAGAAATATTTGCTTTCGCTAAGGCTTTTGGAAGTGCTTTGGCTGGTGCAGTTGTAAACCAATCTGGCTCATGTGCCGCATCTGCATAACTAATTACTTTTGCTAGAGGTGTAATGTTTAATTCTTTTGCTTTTTCTGCAGACATTAATACTAGTGCAGCTCCACCATCATTAATGGTAGAGGCATTGGCTGCAGTAACAGTTCCGTCTTTTGTAAAAGCAGCTCTTAAGGTTGGAATTTTATCCATTCTTACATTGCTGTATTCTTCATCCTCAGAAAAAATAATTGGTTCTCCTCGTCTTTGAGGAATTTCAACAGATACAATTTCATCAGCATATTTTCCATCACTCCAAGCTTTTGCAGAACGGTTATAAGATTGTATCGCAAATGCATCTTGATCTTCTCTAGAGAAACTATATTCAGTAGCACAAGTATCTGCGCAAACACCCATTGCAACATTGTTATAAGCATCTACTAAACCATCTTTTTGAAGTCCATCCTCCATTGTTATAGCTCCAAACTTAGATCCTCTTCTTGCATGTTGGTAGTGCGGAATAGAACTCATGTTTTCCATACCACCTGCAACAACAATATCAGAATCACCTAAAGCAATGGTTTGTGCTGCTAACATAATAGATTTCATACCAGAAGCACATACTTTATTTACGGTAGTACAAGGCACTGTATTAGGTATTCCTGCAAAAATGGCCGCTTGTCTTGCAGGCGCCTGACCTAAGCCAGCAGAAACGACATTACCCATAAAAACTTCTTCAACCAAATTAGGGTTTAAGTTTATTTTCTCTAAAGCTCCTTTTATAGCAATTGCCCCTAATTTAGGAGCAGGAATGGTAGATAAACTTCCCATAAAGCTTCCAATTGGAGTTCTAGCTACAGATACAATTACGACTTCTTTCATAAATATAGTGTTTATTTTGAGTAAGATTTGTTGTGCTAAATTAACTATTTTTAATCAATTTAAGTTTTATTATTCAACTTGAATTTTTGAGCTTAACTTTTTTATGGTAAGTTTGTAGTAAGAAGATATGTTCTATGAGTAATATAGTTAATAAACTGTACCAAAACAATGCCATTATTTATAAGGTAATTTTGTTTTTAGTTGCCACTATTGCAATTGTTTATTTGTTTCCAAAAGGAGGACAATTTAAATACGATTTTAATAATGGGCAACTTTGGAAATATGATAATTTATATGCGCCTTTTGATTTTTCTATTCAAAAAACTGCAGAAGAAATTGCATTAGAAAAGAAACAAATTTCAGAGAACTCAAAAGTTTATTTTTTACAAGATTTTGATGTTGAAAAGAGTGTAAAATCAAATTATAAAAGAAGGATTTCGCTATTAAAACAATCCGATTCTTTAAGTTCAGATGAAATTGTAAACATATCTAAAATTGGTCAAAATGTTATAGATAATATCTATAAACGAGGTTTTTTAGAGGTAGTAAGTCAAGAAAAGGTATCAAATAAAAACGAAATAGTTGCGCTTAGAAAAGGGAATGAGGTAGAAGATATATTGTTTAAAAACCTGTTAACGTCTAAAGAGGTTTTAGAAATAATTAGGAGTAATTTAGAAGCAGAAAGATCTTTTTATGGTAAAAAAATATTATTAGATTTATTATCAGAAATTATAAAACCCAACATCTATTTAGATACAATTTATACCGATAAAGTAAATGAAAATGCCATAAAAAATATTTCTTATACGAAAGGAATTGTAGAGGCTGGTAAACTAATTATCTTAAAAGGAGATATTGTAGAGGGAAAAAAATTAGCCATCCTAAATTCTTTAAAAACTGAATCTGAATCTCAGGTTTGGACGGACTCAAATTATAATTGGATTATTTTAGGGTATACAATCTTGGTTTCTCTTGCTTTATTGATGCTTTTATTATTCTTAAAAAAGTATAGAGTAGAAATATATGACAATAATAACCAGGTAACCTTTATCTTTTTCAATGTTTTTTTGATGATTTTTATACAAACGTTGGTTATTAAATATAATGCAGATTATTTGTATGTTGTTCCTTTAAGTGTACTTCCTATAGTTTTAAAAGCTTTTTTTGATGCGCGTTTAGGCTTGTTTACACACGTTTTAACAGTATTGCTTTTAGGGTATATTGTACCAAATAGTTTTGAGTTTATATATTTACATATCATTGCAGGTATGGTTACGATACTTACGGTTTCTGAGTTATATAAAAGAGGTAATTTGTTTATTTCTGTAGCGCAAATTACACTTATCTATATGGTAACTTATTTTGCTTTTTCTATTATTAAAGAAGGGAATGCTTCTCAAATAAACTGGAATTACTTTATGCTTTTTGCTGCCAATGGTTTGTTGTCCTTTTTGTCAATAATTATTATATATATGTATGAAAAGGTTTTTGGTTTGGTGTCTGATATTACTTTACTAGAGCTTTCTAATACAAATGCAAAGCTTTTAAGAGAGTTAAATGAAAAAGCCCCAGGTACGTTTCAGCATTCCATGCAAGTAGCTAATTTAGCAGAAGCAGCAGCTAATGAAATAGGAGCGAACTCTATGTTGGTTAGAACAGGTGCTTTGTATCATGATATTGGTAAAATATTAAACCCAATGTATTTTACAGAGAATCAATCTACAGGAGTTAATCCTCACAACGATTTATCTGCAAGAGATAGTTCTAAAATAATTACAGATCACGTTATTAAAGGAGTAGAGCTGGCTAAAAAGTATAAGTTACCAGATCGAATAATCGATTTTATAAGAACGCATCATGGTACAAGTTCTACCTATTACTTTTATAAGAAGGAACAAGAATTGAATCCAGATACAAAAGTAGATATAAAGAAGTTTCAATACCAAGGACCTATTCCTTTTTCAAAAGAGACAGCGATCTTAATGATGTGTGATGCATCGGAAGCAGCGTCTAAAAGTTTAACTAAACCAACAGCTTTGTCTATTAGTAATTTGATAGATAAAATTATAAGTAAACAAATGGCTGATAATCAGTTTTTGAACTCTAATATAACCTTTAGGGAGATAGAGATTATAAAGAAAGTGATCAAGAAAAAGCTGATGAATATCTATCATTTAAGGGTAGAATATCCAGAATAAAAAAAATAATTTAAAAAAAAATCAAAAAAGGCTTGTGTAATCCTTTTAATGTCTTAAATTTGCACTCGCAATTTCAAGGTTATGTTTTTAATGTAACGCCGAAAGGAGAGATGGCAGAGTGGTAATGCAGCAGATTGCTAATCTGTCGACCTTAGGGTCGCCAGGGTTCGAGTCCCTGTCTCTCCGCTAAGAAATTGCACTCGGGGTGTAGCGTAGCCCGGTCATCGCGCCTCGTTTGGGACGAGGAGGTCGCAGGTTCGAATCCTGCCACCCCGACACAGTTGGTCGTAACAACTTAAAAATTACGGGCTCTTAGCTCAGCTGGATAGAGCACCTCCCTTCTAAGGAGGCGGTCGAAGGTTCGAATCCTTCAGGGCTCACTTAAACCTTACTAGAAATAGTAAGGTTTTTTGTTTTATATAGGTTTTGTGTAATTATAGGATCCACTTAATATTTTAGGATGAAACTTCAAATAAAAGGATTATTATAATTAATAGCTTAGCCTTCAATAACTAAGAATACAACCTTATTTTTATCATCAATTATAGCAACTATTTCATCAAGATTAAACAACGAAAAGTATATATTCGCACTCCATTTTTTTAATTTACTAACCTAGAATTCTAAATATATACATGAGCAACGTAAAAAACTGGTTAAATTATTATAAAAACAGTTTAACAGACAGTGAAAACTTAGCAGTAGACATTTCTAGAATTAAAAACTTATTTCATCAAAATTATTGCGATTTAAGCAAAGCAACCATTAGTGCTAAAAATGCTGCTGAAATGCTTGATGTAGAAGAGAAAAGAATTAATAGGTTAAAAGGAGTTACTAAAAAAGATAGCGATAATTGGCATCAAGTATTTGATGCCGAAATTATTATAGCACCTTTTCAGTTAGATTTTCAAACAGACGATCCTAATTTTAAACAAAAAACAATTCACCCCTTTTGGATTACGGCAAGAGTAAACCGTTTAGGTCAATTATCTGCCCCAAGAGAAATATTTCCATTAATAGTTCGTAATTATTTAGACCCGATAGCGGAGGTTGGTAACGATTTTATTTTTTCATCCATAGAAACAATAGCAGAAGCTAGAGATTTAGAACAACCAGAAGTAGAGGAGGAAGAAGAATTAGATTGGGCTTCTTATTGGGAGTATATTAGTTTAGTTTTTTCAGAAATTACTGGTATCGGTATAGAGGATTATAGGGCAGAAGGATATAAAACCAATAACAAAGTCACTTATTTTGCACGAAGTTCTAAAATATCAGCAGCAAAAAGCATTCTGTTTCTGTATGAGAATTTAATAAATGAAACAGAAGAACTTCCGTTAATTTCAAAAATAATAAACCCAAGAAACAGAGAGCGAAGAGATCCAATTACCGATAAAGGCTTTTTAGATTACAATCATTTGCATTTAGGGCAAATGTCTAACGAATTTCCGCTTTCTATTAGTCAGCGTAAAACTTTGTTGTCTTATTTAACAGCAGAAGAAAATGGAATTACAGCTGTAAACGGACCTCCAGGAACCGGAAAAACTACTTTATTGCAAAGTTTGGTGGCCACGGAAGTGGTGCGAGCTGCAATTAATGGAGAAGAAGCTCCTGTTATTTTGGCATGTTCAACAAATAACCAGGCGGTAACCAATATTATAGATAGTTTTATAAATTCTAAAAGTACTATGGGGAATTTAGCCGAACGCTGGATTCCTGGTTTTAATGGCTATGCTACGTATTTGCCATCAAGCTCTAAAAGTGAAAAATCTTTAAAAGATATTAATTATCTTAAAGGAAACATGTTTGGTAATGAAGGTACTTTGTGTGATTTAGAAAATGAGAATTATATACACGATGCCAAGAATTTCTTTTATAGTAGATATTTAGATTATTTTGGTTTCGGTGCTAATTCATTAGAAGATATCTGTAATCACCTGCAAGAAGAAATTTCAGTGATAGAAGATAATTTAATGGAGGGCGTTCAAATCTCTCAAGATTATTTATCCTCTATAGAAAAGGTGAATAATTTACTACTGAATAGGGAGAATCACATTAAAAAAAATGTAATTAAAATCTCAAAATTACAAGAGTGGAGAGATATTATTGTCAAGATAAAGTCGCTAGCTAAAGAAGGTAATTTTATCAACGAAATAAAACGTTATTTTAAAGTAGATTCAGAAGAAAATAGTAAAGACCAAGAGCATCTTTTTATTATAAGTAAAGAAACTCTTACAGATGATAAAACAGCACTAGCCTTTATAAAAAAATGTATTACAGATTTTAACTTAGCGTTGTCGTCAAACTTAAGATTAAAAAACTGGAAACACTTAAATGAGATTACAGGCTATCCCTTTATTTCAGAAGAACAAATGTGGGAGTTCGAATATGAAAAAATGGAGTCTAAAGATAAAACACATCGATTTTTTTATGATGAAATAGATTTAAGTTTACGTCACAAAGCGTTTTTATTAGCAACGCATTATTGGGAGGCAAGGTGGATTCTAGAAACAGAAGATGTTTTAGAAAATGAAACAGAAAAGGGAACTGGAGAAAAAACGGTCATTGCAAAATGGAAACGAAGAGCAATGTTAACGCCTTGTTTTGTGGCAACGTTATATACAGCACCAACACATTTTTTATTCAGCCAATTTCAAGGAGAGAATGAAAACGGAAAACCCATTTTCGAATACCTGCCGTTATTTAATTTTTTAGATTTATTAATTATTGATGAAGCTGGTCAAGTAACACCAGAAGTCAGTATTCCAATATTTTCATTAGCTCAAAAAGCAATTGTAGTAGGAGATTTAAAACAAATAGAACCAATTTGGTCTATTCCTCCAAAAATCGATTACGGAAATTTAACCGATCAAAATATTGTTACAGATCTAGCGCAAAAAGAATATCTAAATAACATTGGATTTTTAGCATCAAGCGGTAGTATCATGAAAATGGCTCAAAATGCCTGCGAATATGAAACTCCATTAGTTACTACAAAAGAAAATGGATTATTGTTGTTAGAGCACAGAAGGTGTAATGATGAGATAATAGGATTTTGTAATGAACTAGCCTATGATGGTATTTTAAAACCGATGAAAGGGAAAGCGCATGAGGATCAGGTTTTTGCATCCATGATGGCGTACCATGTAGAAGGTTATAGCGAGCGAAAGTTTAACAGTCGTCATAATATGAATGAGGTAAAAGCCATCATTTTATGGATCAATAGACACAAAGAAGATATACAAAAAGCGTATAATGTAGATAAAATAGAAAGTGTTTTAGGAATCATTACGCCTTTTGCTAGTCAGAAAACAGAACTTTCAAAAGCATTAATAGAATCTGGTTTTAAGGTAAACGAGATAAAACTAGGAACCGTTCATGCTTTGCAAGGAGCAGAGCGCAACATTGTCTTATTTAGTTCTGTATATACTAATGAAGACGAAGGTGTCCTGTTTTTCGATAGAGACAATAAACCAAACATGTTAAATGTAGCGGTATCCAGAGCAAGAGATAGTTTTATTCTCTTTGGAGATACCAGAATTTTTGATGAAACAAAAAGCACACCATCCGGAATTTTGAAAAAGCATTTAAATATGTTCGAAATGCCTACTTAAATTAATGTTTAATTACTTTTGTAGAGTAAGCTGTCTTGTTAAAGAAAAATAGTAAGTTTTTAGTGTTATAATAATATTTAGAATGAAAAAAGAAGTTGTAATTCTGTTTATACTTTTGATTACTAGTTCATATAACTTCGGTCAATCTTCAATAAGATATTTTGTAAAAGGAGGTTTAAACCTTTCCAATACAAATTTTAAAGTGATTGAAAAAGGAGTGTCCTCAAGTAGAGAATTCGATAATCGAAAATCTTTTTATGTGGCAGCGGGAATTAATTTTCCATTAACAGAAGAAAAAGACAATATTTTATTACAAGTTCAATTGGCGTATTCAGAACAAGGATGGGTTTATAATTATACAGAACCAGGAGATTTTACCACGCACGAAATCAATCAAATTAATTTACCTATTTATTTAAAAGCAAGAGTTCATCATAATTTTTATTTTAACATCGGAACTTATTTAGGGTATGTTGTACATTCGAAAGAGAAAAGCAGCCATAACCCTAATAGATTTGAAGTGGATGACTATAAAAATTTTGATTCGGGTTTACTGGCAGGTTTAGAATATCATTTTAATTTTGGATTATTTTTAGAAACTAAATATATGTTTGGTCTATCAGATATCTCTAAGGTCGCTTATCCTTCTTCGTTTATAGAGCATTCATATAAAAATAGAGTACTACAAATAGGTTTAGGTTACACGTTTTAAATTTTAATATTACATTTTTAGAGTGATTTTTTTGGGGTGTTCCCACGCCGAAAAAAGCGTGGTCGGGCTTTGCACTATATCTTTTTGTATGCTTATTTCTGCTATCGCATCAATAATCATATAAAAAGGATGCCGTTTCAATCCCTAACACAACAAATTTGCAGAATGAAGTTCCTTTTGAAGGTTTCCTCTTTAATATAAGTACTGGCTTAATACGCAAGAAACATTATAGATTACTTTTGCAATATTTAAGCAGAACTATTACCAGGACCTCACAGTTTTTAAAACCTGTGAGGTCTATTAGTTTTAATGAACTGACAATAAGTGTTTTCTTTTTAGGAGCTGTTAGTTTTCATATAGATTATATATAAGTCTCAACCAAATTCATCTTATTCGATACTATTTACCCAAACAAAATACCATAAACTACGTTCCTATGTATTAAAAAAACTTGCTTAATCGTTTTTTTAGAGTAGTAAGATGATAATAATCCTTTTTTTACCATTTGTAAAGCACCCAATTTGTCGAATTCATCCTATTTATAAATATGCACCTATATATAAGAGCACATATTATTCAGGTTTTCTGAATTACTTTGTGGGAATTCTCATTTCAAATATTTCCAGGGTTGTCAGCCCGAGTACTTTTTTACAAAAAGAATCATACCAAGAACTATTATTGCGCCAGAAATGACGTAATTCTTAACTAACTGAACACATTTCAACCACGCTATTTCATAGAGCAACGCACATTTCAACAAGTCTCAAACAATAAAAATGTCTATTTCCACTAAAATAGACCTTCCAACGATCTTATGTTTTCTCTGTTCCTCTGCGTTAAAAACAAGCATCCACTTCCAAAACCACCCTAAAACCTCCAAAAATACCCTCAAAAAAACTTTCTTCATAAACAGTTAAAAACAAGTGTCTTAAAACGCATTGTAAAATTAAATTAAAATAAAGGTAAAAAAATAGTTGTTAGATTAAAAATGAGTTGTAAGTTTGCACCCGCTAACAGTAATATCACACAGTTAGCAACGTTCATTGAGGAGTTGTAAGTAGGGTGAGGATTAGTAGTTTATCTAAATAAAGTGTCAAAATTTTATTAAAAATAAAATAACAATTTCCTTAGGTTTATAATTAAAAAGAGTTGTATGTTTGCAGTCCGAAATTTTCGGCAAAAACGTTCAAGAGTTTTTTAGTTTTAGAGCAAACACAAAAAAAAAATAAAAAAAAGTTTAATTTTTTATTGTCAGATTAGAAATAGTTTGTATGTTTGCAGCCGCTAAGAAATACAGCGAAAACGATCAGAGAAAATTTGGAATGACTCTTAAAAGAGTCAGTTAGTTCGAGTCTAACATTTCTACAAAGTTTTATTTAGGGAGTAGCTTTTAAGTTGCTTTTTAAGATTAAAACAAAGTTCATTGAAAATATTGAAATTGACAGCGTAATTAAAGAGTAGAATAACCATGTTTAGATTTATTTAAACAAATTCTTTTGAAACTTATTCATTAAAATATTTAAAATATACAATGAAGAGTTTGATCCTGGCTCAGGATGAACGCTAGCGGCAGGCTTAACACATGCAAGTCGAGGGGTAACATTGTGCTTGCACAGATGACGACCGGCGCACGGGTGCGTAACGCGTATAGAACCTACCTTTTACTGGAGAATAGCCTTTAGAAATGAAGATTAATGCTCCATGGTATTGAGTTTTGGCATCAAGACTTAATTAAAGATTTATTGGTAAAAGATGGCTATGCGTCCTATTAGTTAGATGGTAAGGTAACGGCTTACCATGACTTTGATAGGTAGGGGTCCTGAGAGGGAGATCCCCCACACTGGTACTGAGACACGGACCAGACTCCTACGGGAGGCAGCAGTGAGGAATATTGGGCAATGGAGGCAACTCTGACCCAGCCATGCCGCGTGAAGGATGACTGCCCTATGGGTTGTAAACTTCTTTTATACAGGAAGAAACACTGGTATGTATACCAGCTTGACGGTACTGTAAGAATAAGGACCGGCTAACTCCGTGCCAGCAGCCGCGGTAATACGGAGGGTCCGAGCGTTATCCGGAATCATTGGGTTTAAAGGGTCCGCAGGCGGTCGATTAAGTCAGAGGTGAAATCCCATAGCTCAACTATGGAACTGCCTTTGATACTGGTTGACTTGAGTCATATGGAAGTAGATAGAATGTGTAGTGTAGCGGTGAAATGCATAGATATTACACAGAATACCGATTGCGAAGGCAGTCTACTACGTATGTACTGACGCTGAGGGACGAAAGCGTGGGGAGCGAACAGGATTAGATACCCTGGTAGTCCACGCCGTAAACGATGGATACTAGTTGTTGGGCATTAGCTCAGTGACTAAGCGAAAGTGATAAGTATCCCACCTGGGGAGTACGGTCGCAAGACTGAAACTCAAAGGAATTGACGGGGGCCCGCACAAGCGGTGGAGCATGTGGTTTAATTCGATGATACGCGAGGAACCTTACCAGGGCTTAAATGTAGTCTGACAGCTTTAGAGATAGAGTTTTCTTCGGACAGATTACAAGGTGCTGCATGGTTGTCGTCAGCTCGTGCCGTGAGGTGTCAGGTTAAGTCCTATAACGAGCGCAACCCCTGTCGTTAGTTGCCATCAAGTAAAGTTGGGGACTCTAACGAGACTGCCTACGCAAGTAGTGAGGAAGGTGGGGATGACGTCAAATCATCACGGCCCTTACGTCCTGGGCCACACACGTGCTACAATGGTATGGACAATGAGCAGCCATCTGGCAACAGAGAGCGAATCTATAAACCATATCACAGTTCGGATCGGAGTCTGCAACTCGACTCCGTGAAGCTGGAATCGCTAGTAATCGGATATCAGCCATGATCCGGTGAATACGTTCCCGGGCCTTGTACACACCGCCCGTCAAGCCATGGAAGCTGGGAGTGCCTGAAGTCGGTCACCGCAAGGAGCCGCCTAGGGTAAAACTGGTAACTAGGGCTAAGTCGTAACAAGGTAGCCGTACCGGAAGGTGCGGCTGGAACACCTCCTTTCTAGAGAAAGATGGTGAGTTACAAAAAAAGGTCATTTTTACTCTTTGCTGTTAATTTTATAATATAAGTATTTTAAGCTATTATAGTCTCGTAGCTCAGCTGGTTAGAGCGCTACACTGATAATGTAGAGGTCGGCAGTTCGAGTCTGCCCGGGACTACAAATAACTAAATACTAAGGAAATTCTGGAAGTAAGAGGATTCTACATTCATAATTTAGGATTTATTCTGAATTTCATAATGGGGGATTAGCTCAGCTGGCTAGAGCGCTTGCCTTGCACGCAAGAGGTCATCGGTTCGACTCCGATATTCTCCACAACGGTCAATTTCAAGTAAATAGACCACAAGTTCATTGACATATTGGTAAAATGATATCGTAAGAATCAAATAGATAGAGAACGATTAGAGCAATCTAATCAAAAATTTTTTTATAAAAATATAAAAGAGTTCATTATAGTATGGAAACATACTGTAGCAAAAAGTACAATAAGTTAAGTAAGGGCGTATGGCGGATGCCTAGGCTCTCAGAGACGACGAAGGACGTGATAAGCTGCGAAAAGCTACGGGGAGGGGCACATACCTTTTGATCCGTAGATATCCGAATGGGGCAACCCGGCATGTTGAAGACATGTCACCTAGCAATAGGGGTAAACCCGGTGAACTGAAACATCTAAGTAACCGGAGGAAGAGAAAACAATAGTGATTCCGTTAGTAGTGGCGAGCGAACGCGGATTAGCCCAAACCTATTTTGTTACGGCAAAATAGGGGTTGTAGGGCCACGATATTCGAAGATAAGTGAATTAGAACAGTTTGGAAAGACTGACCATAGAGGGTGATAGTCCCGTAAAAGTAAGCAAATTTAAGATAGTGGTACCCTGAGTAGTGCGGGACACGAGTAATCCTGTATGAATCCACCGGGACCATCCGGTAAGGCTAAATACTCCTGAGAGACCGATAGTGAACTAGTACCGTGAGGGAAAGGTGAAAAGAACCCTAAGTAAGGGAGTGAAATAGAACCTGAAACCGTACGCCTACAAGCGGTCGGAGCATCATTTATGGTGTGACGGCGTGCCTTTTGCATAATGAGCCTACGAGTTACTGTTTCTAGCAAGGTTAATTGATTAAGTCAAGGAGCCGTAGCGAAAGCGAGTCTGAATAGGGCGCTTTAGTTAGTAGTAGTAGACGCGAAACCGAGTGATCTACCCATGGGCAGGTTGAAGCTGTGGTAACACACAGTGGAGGACCGAACCAGTTGACGTTGAAAAGTCTTTGGATGACCTGTGGGTAGGGGTGAAAGGCCAATCAAACTCGGAAATAGCTCGTACTCCCCGAAATGCATTTAGGTGCAGCGTTGAGTAAAAGTTTTATAGAGGTAGAGCTACTGATTGGATGCGGGGGCTTCACCGCCTACCAATTCCTGACAAACTCCGAATGCTATAAAATGTTTCTCAGCAGTGAGGGCATGGGTGCTAAGGTCCATGTCCGAGAGGGAAAGAACCCAGACCATCAGCTAAGGTCCCCAAATATATGTTAAGTTGAAAAAACGAGGTGAAATTGCTTAGACAGCTAGGATGTTGGCTTGGAAGCAGCCATTCATTTAAAGAGTGCGTAACAGCTCACTAGTCGAGCGATTTCGCATGGATAATAATCGGGCATAAACATATTACCGAAGCTATGGATTAACGTTGAAAGACACGTTAGTGGTAGGGGAGCATTGTAATCAGCGTAGAAGGTGTACTGTGAGGTATGCTGGAGTGTTTACAAAAGAAAATGTAGGCATAAGTAACGATAATGGGGGCGAGAAACCCCCACACCGAAAGACTAAGGTTTCCTCAGCGATGCTAATCAGCTGAGGGTTAGTCGGGTCCTAAGGCGAATCCGAAGGGAGTAGTCGATGGATAACAGGTTAATATTCCTGTACTTCTTATAATTGCGATGGGGTGACGGAGTAATGAAAGCACCGCGAACTGACGGAATAGTTCGTTGAAACATGTAGCTATTGGCACTGTAGGTAAATCCGCAGAGTTAGGTGAAATGTGATAGTACCAAGCGTCTTCGGACAATTGGATAGTGTGCCTAAGGGCTTCCAAGAAAAACCTCTAAGCTTCAGATTATAAGAACCCGTACCGTAAACCGACACAGGTAGTTGGGATGAGAATTCTAAGGTGCTCGAGAGATTCATGGCTAAGGAACTAGGCAAAATAGACCCGTAACTTCGGGAGAAGGGTCGCCCATCTTCGGATGGGCCGCAGTGAAAAGGTCCAGGCGACTGTTTATCAAAAACACAGGGCTTTGCTAAATTGAAAGATGATGTATAAGGCCTGACACCTGCCCGGTGCTGGAAGGTTAAGTGGAGGGTTTAGCTTCGGCGAAGATCTGAAATGAAGCCCCAGTAAACGGCGGCCGTAACTATAACGGTCCTAAGGTAGCGAAATTCCTTGTCGGGTAAGTTCCGACCTGCACGAATGGTGCAACGATCTGGACACTGTCTCAGCCATGAGCTCGGTGAAATTGTAGTATCGGTGAAGATGCCGATTACCCGCAGCGGGACGAAAAGACCCCGTGAACCTTTACTATAGCTTAGTATTGGCTTTGGATAAGTAATGTGTAGGATAGGTGGGAGACATTGAAGCGGCGTCGCTAGGCGTTGTGGAGTCGTCCTTGAAATACCACCCTTTGCTTATCTAGAGTCTAACTCAGAGATGAGGACAGTGCTTGGTGGGTAGTTTGACTGGGGTGGTCGCCTCCAAAAGAGTAACGGAGGCTTCTAAAGGTACCCTCAGTACGCTTGGTAACCGTACGTAGAGTGCAATGGCATAAGGGTGCTTGACTGAGAGACATACAGGTCGATCAGGTTGGAAACAAGAGCATAGTGATCCGGTGGTTCCGCATGGAAGGGCCATCGCTCAAAGGATAAAAGGTACTCCGGGGATAACAGGCTGATCTCCCCCAAGAGCTCATATCGACGGGGGGGTTTGGCACCTCGATGTCGGCTCGTCACATCCTGGGGCTGGAGAAGGTCCCAAGGGTTGGGCTGTTCGCCCATTAAAGTGGCACGCGAGCTGGGTTCAGAACGTCGTGAGACAGTTCGGTCTCTATCTGCTGTGGGCGTTAGAAATTTGCGTGGATCTGACTCTAGTACGAGAGGACCGAGTTGGACTGACCTCTAGTGTACCTGTTGTTTCGCCAGAAGCATAGCAGGGTAGCTACGTCGGGAAGGGATAAGCGCTGAAAGCATATAAGCGCGAAACCCACCACAAGATGAGATTTCTTTAAAGGGTCGTTGGAGATTACAACGTTGATAGGTCATAGGTGTAAAGGCAGTAATGTCATAGCCAAGTGATACTAATAACCCATAGACTTATGTACGCTTCCCGCCGAAAGGCGGGAGCAGAACCTCTTTATTTATTAGACGATTTAGATATTATTTTACCATATGTTAACTTATACAGTTAAAATTATTTAGCTGAAAATTTTAGGGTGGTTATAGCATTGGGGCTCACCTCTTCCCATCTCGAACAGAGAAGTTAAGCCCAATCGCGCCGATGGTACTGCATTTATGTGGGAGAGTAGGTCGCCGCCTTTCTTTAATCTTGAATATTCAAGATCCTAAACCTCAATTCTTATGAATTGAGGTTTTTTTTGTCCTAAACTCAAATCATAGTCACTTTTTGTAATCTATGAATTACATAATATCATTTAACATGGGATTTTGTTAAGAAAAATCTTATACTCTTGATCATACACTACTTTATATTGTTAGGTGATTCCTTACAAAAGGGCGAAAAGACAAACTGGGTGTAAATATCTTAATCTATGACTGTTGGCGTTACAAATGAGCACTAGCCTTGGGAATTTTTATTGTTATTTTGTCAATCTGAATTTACTTCAATTTCTTTGTTGCATTAAGTCTATGCAAGGCGAGATGCTGAATCAAGTTCAGCATGACAAATTTTTATTCTCTCTTGATAATTTTTTTTGACTTTCTGTGGTTTATTCTGCTAATCTTTGTCGATACTGTTACAAACAATGGGAGCCTTTAATTAGTAATTGTTATTTTATCAACCGGAATTTTTTTCAGAGTTTTATGAGTGTAGGCATTAAGCAAGTACAGATGCTCATATAAGTTGAGTTTTACAAGGTATCGTTTTTTAGTTCCCCTTTGCTTTGATTTAGTATTGATATCTATCTTCGTTTAAAGTCTCTTATTGAAGTTAATTCAAATTAGATTATCCTTTTATGATTTTCGGATTTTTTTAAAAAGGTACAAATGACAAATTATTTTAAACAAACTTGTAATTTCTAAATAATAATAAGTCTTTTGATATTTATAAGACGTTAATCAGAAATGTGCATTAATTACTATCTATTTTTTTATATAACTGAATGTTTTTGCGTGAAGGATAGTAGCAAAAAGCCCACAGTGAGGTACGAGCGAGGACTTGTAGAGTATAGCCTGACCATGCTTTTTTCATGGGCACGCCCTTAATTAGATTAACTTTTGCTTATATTGTCTTAAATAATTTATATAAGCATAAAAAGAATAAAGCCAGTTCTAAAGTAAATTAGAACTGGCTTTAATTTATACAAATTTGAAATTATTTACAATGCAGTATATTGATATACTCTACCGTAATAAGATGAGTTACCTACGCGGTATCTAGAAAGAATATGTTGTCTATAACTACCAACATAACCTGTCCAATAATCACTGTAATCATTCAAACTCCATCTAAAAACCTGTAGGCTTCCTTGATCAGATCCATCATCTCCAATTACTCTAATACGGTAATAATTATATCCATAACCAGAAGATATTTCTATTCGTTTATTTACTGTTACTGGTTCCCATCCCGTTGCTTCTCCAAATAATACAGGTTCTCCAACATTAAACCATTCACTTCTTTCTCCGGTATCGTTATCTAAAATATATTGATATTGGTATTGAAGTCTTAGACTAGTGGGTACTCCTGGTGTTTCATAAAGGGAATTATGAAATTTAATCCATGTTGTTTCACCTGTGTTTTCTGTTGTTATTTTTGGATATTCTCCATAATCTACTATAGTTGGATCTTTATCAAAATCATGCACAATTAGAGTCGTTTTTCCTGCAGGCATTTCAATATTCTTGTCATACACTAATGTTAAATCATCTACAGCTCCTATATATAGTTTTAGATTTATTAATCCAGATTCTGTAGTATAAAATTTACCACCCGTAGCAGATCTAGGTATAAAGCTATTAATAGGTAATGAATAAGTTTCATTGCTTAATAACTCATCATTTAATTCTATCCTATTTATGGTGCTAGCGGTTCCACTTGCAAGGGGAACTACATAATGTATTTGGAATTGTGCTGTTGTTTCTGTATCAATTTCTGTTGTGTCATATTCTACAACGTGTTCTTCACAAGCTGTAATTAAAAATGCACAAACTAGAAAGAGTCCTATTTTAGTTATATTTTTCATGTTTTTTAGATTTCTTAAGTTGAACATATACTTTATTGAGGTAAATCTCCTGGATAGACAAACCACGGAATAGACGTGTGATAATTCTCTGCTGTTCCCGATATAGGTTTAAGTATCTCTAAAGAAGGTATATTCCACATATATTCTGAATTAAATCGAGGTCTTATTCGGTAACTTGGTGAACCTTCATTTTGTGTATAATAAGATCCTTTTCTACCTTCCACTTGCGCAGGTGCTAAATAAAAACCTTTGTATACTTTAGTATCGTCTGTGTCTTTTTTCTGATCTACTAGTCCGTGTATAAAACCATTACCTGTGCTAGGAACATCTCCTGTATAGTCAATATCATAATTATATTTACGCATATCAACCCAAGCTTCTGAAGCTCCCCATGGATATAAAGAAACCCATTTTTGCATCATAATATGTGACAATGTAAATTCGTTTAATGGTAATGCTCCTGCATAAGGTCCGTTTAAGTATTCTGATGCAAGTGAATTAAAAACACTTGTTGTAATTTTGTCACCTCCACTAGCACTTCCTTCACTTCCTGTACTTATATAACGAGCTGTTGTTTGCATATCTGCACTAACCCCTCTTTTGAAGGCTTCAAAAGCATCTGTTTTTTGACCCAACTTCCAATAGGTTTCTGCTAAACAAAATTGAATTTCAGAGTACGTGGTTAATATATATGGTGCATCATCTCTATAAATCCATCTACCAGTACCATCATGAACTGTACCTTGGTATTGAGAAGATAAGGTTCTACCGTAAAATGATGGAGCTTGTCCTATAGGTCCTGTACTACCTGTAAAAGAACCTCCATAATATTGATACGCTTTTATACTGTCTGTATTATTTAAATTTAAATATGTTGGGTTACTTTCTGTAGCCAATTTAACAGCAACTCTAGGATCATAATGACCTAATTCATTTGTTAACGTATCAGTTATAATTTGTTTATCCGCAAGTTCAACCGGATGATAATAGTTTGTCGTATTTATAATATGAATTTTATCTCCTGTTGCATCCTCATATTTAGGAACTGTACCTGTAAATACTTGTACTGCATAATCATGTTGAAAATAGCTGTAACTTAAATTACCTCTTGCCGTTCCCCAAAAATTATTATAGCTACTGTATGGTGCAGATTGTGATCCACCACCTACAGTAACAGTAGCGTCATCACTAGGACGTTGGAAAGATTTACCTGCTGCATTAATTAATTCTTGAGCGTATGTTCCTGAAAAGTCTGATTTATTACTTAAAGAAGCTAAGTTACGGACAATAATGGCGTATGAAAATTTCTTCCACATTTCTTTATCACCACCATAAATAAAATCATTATTAGTTAATTTATCACCATACGATTGATCGTCAGTTTTTTCTAACATTTCAATTGCTTCATAAGCCCATTCACGAACTTGGGTGTAGACATCTTTTTGATAATCATAATCATGCTGTAGTAAACTAGGTACAAACGCATCATTCATTGGTACTTCTCCATGAACTTTTGTCAATAAATCCCAACTGTAAGCTTTCATTGCTAAACCAATTCCAGCTAAAGTCCAATCTTCTGCTTCTATAGATTGATTGATTAAGTTTTCTAGATTTTGACCTTGACTCCAATAAGTCATTCTCCAAATTTCTCCTCCAGCATCGCTCCCTAAATTATAGTAATTGCTAGCAAAACTAGTGTAACTACTTGTACCCATCATTTGTGTCATGGGAGCAATTGCTCTTAGATCATAATAAATACCTTGATATTGTTGGGTAATTCCTGCTAGGTATAAATATCCTTCTACTTCAGCAGGTGCATCTATATTATTATTTACATCAAGATATTCTTCACAGCTAGTAAAACTGAAAAAAGCTATAAGTATGTATATTAATTTATTTTTCATGATTTTTTAATTTAAGGTTAAACTGATTCCTACTGAATAGCTACGTGGATTTGGAATAGACCAAATATCAATACCTTCACCACCCGTACCTCCTGCAGCTGCAGAAACAGAGTTCCCCACAGCATCAATACCAGAATAATTTGTCCAAGTAAATAAGTCGTTTGCTACAAAATATAGGTTTACTTGAGAAAAAAGTTTAGATTTATTAAGTAAATCTTCATCTAGACGGTAAGAAAAACGTAATTCTTGCATACGTAAATAGTTTACATCTTTTTCTAGCCAATCTTCGTCTCCTCCTGTAAATATAGAAGAACCATACATACTATAATCTACTGCTATTGTATTTTGAGTTGGGTTAGCTGAATTCTCATTACCATCTTGAATAACACCATTAAATATTTGTGGACCACTTTCTCTTAAATCTACTGATTCCCAACTATTCCCTCTATACATCATATCTCGTTTTGTTCCATTTACAACAGTAGCTCCTAGGCGTCCAGCAAATAAACTAGATAATCTAAAGTTTTTATATTTAAAACTAGTACTCATTCCAAAACGTAATTTTGGTTCTCTGTCTCCAATAATAGACCATTCACTAGCGGTGATAGGTAATCCTGTAGTTGGACTAATTAAGATATCACCATTATCATTACGTTCGTATGCTCTACCTGTTATAGTTGAAATTGATTCACCTTGCATAATACCATTTCGTATGTTTCCAGAAGTCCAAGTATAGGCATTATAGTATTCTGTTACATTTTCTGGCAGAGAAACAACTTCTGAAGTTCCTTGAGATCCATTGATACCAAAATTCCAAGTAAAGTCATTATTTCTTACAATATCAACATCAATATTTGCTTCCCATCCTTTTGTTTTAAATGTACCTACATTTAATGTGTTTAATACAAATCCTGTTGCATAACTTAATCTAAAACCTCTTACTATCTGATCTGAATTTTCCGTTGTAAAATAGGTAAAACTTGTTTTTACTCTATTTTTAAACAAACCTAAGTCTATACCAATTTCATTTGCAGTTGTAATTTCTGGTTTAAGTTCTGGGTTTGGACCTGTGTAGCCATATTTGAAGCCCCCACCTGTTAAATTAGTTTTTTCTAATTGTGGGTCTATTTGTAAAGGACTTGCATCTTTACCAACTTGAGCCCATGAACCACGTAGCTTAAAATGATTTATAGTTTCATTATCCTTTAAGAAATCTAAATCAGATACAATTAAAGCTCCTTCTACAGCAGGATAGAAATAACTGTTGTTTTCTACAGGCAATGTAGATGACCAGTCATTTCTAGCTCTTAATGTTATAAAAGCTAAATTATTATATCCAAATTCAAACGAACCAGAAATTCCTTGTACTCGTCTTTTGGTATTTCTTTGGCTAGATGTTTGTGTTAAAGGGTCTGTGTTGTTGATAGATTGAAAGTCTGTTGCAATAAAATTACTACCATAACTACTAGTTCTTGTTACTCCATTCTCTACTTGGTGATATCCTAATTGACCTGAAAATGAAAATTTGTCGTCAAAATATGTATTACTATAACCACCAAGTATATTAATGGTTGGATCAGAAAAATTTGACTGAGTTATGTTATAACTACCTTCACCAGCATTATCATACGCATAATAAGGATGCGTAGATGTTACATAGGTTTGCATGCCTACATCCCATCCAACTTGTGCCCTAACAAAAGTGTTTTTCATTGGCGTCATATTCAAAGAAATATTACTGATAAATCTATCTGATTCATCATAATACTTATTATTATTCATTCCAAAAAGAGGATTTAATAAATCTACATCAAGGTAATAATCAGGTGTTCTCATATGACTACCGTCTTCAGCAAGATAATTGCTCATATCATCTACTCTAGGCCATAACATAGCACGATATAACGGACCTGAAGTACCTGTTCTAACCTTGTTGTTTTCTGTATTAGTATATTGCAAAGCTCCTTCAAAAGTTAACCAGTCTGTAACTTCTGCTTTACCAGATAAACTTAAATTAGTTCTCTTGTATTTAGTAGTTTTTACAACACCAGTTTCGTTTAATTGAGAAAAACTACCACGAATAGTTGCTTTATCAGATCCTCCATCTACAGAAACATTGTATCGTTGTTGAACGCCTGTTTGAAGTATTGCATCAAGATTATCATAGATTTTTGTATCTTCTGGATACAACCCTCCAAATTTACTTGTGTAATAGTAGTTTGTTGTCCCTTTAGCTCCGTTAGAATATTTGTCTTGCATTTCTGGATAACCATAAGCATTACTAAATTTTAGAAAATTACTAAATCGAACAGTTCCTTTACCAGAAGTACCTTTTTTAGTGGTAATAATAATTGCTCCGTTAGATGCATCTGAACCGTATAATGCCGCAGCACCAGCTCCTTTTAAAATTGTTATAGATTCAACATCATCAGGGTTAAAATCGTTACCTCTAGAAGAAAAGTCCATGTCACGTACAGAAAATTCTCCACCAGCCATTCCGCTCGGATCAAAAGTAGAATTGTTCATAGGAATACCATCCACTACATAAAGCGGTTGATTATTACCCGATATAGAGGTAATGTTTCTAAGAACCACATTGGTAGAGGCACCAGGATTCCCACTTGTAGACCCTACATTAAGACCAGCAACTCGACCTGCTAATGCGGTAATAAAATTTTCTCTACCAGAATCTTCAATAGTTTTTCCATCAACATGCTGAACTGAAGAACCGATACTACGTTTTACACGTTTTAAACCGAATTCTGCAGTTATAACAACTTCACCAAGAACAGAAGTGTCTTCTTCTAAAACTACCTTGGCAGTTGTGCTATTAACAACAACTTCTTTTTTTTGAAAACCAATAGAAGAGAAAACTAGCGTTTTACCTTTTGCAACTGATATGTTATAATTTCCATAAAAATCAGTAGACGTTCCTTTATTACTACCTTTAATTACAATAGTAACCCCTGGTAAAGGCGTATCAATTTTATCAACAACGGTACCTTTCACAACTATGTTTTGTGAAAATAGTACGGAAAATGAAGTTGTAAAAAAAACCAGAAGTGTTACTTTAATTTTTTTAGTCATAGTTATTATTATTGATTAGTTAAGACAAACTTAACAATTTATTACAATAATCTTGCATTTTATTTATTTTTTTTGCGGCATTTTTGCGTTTTTAATGCATATTTACAGTTGGTTAGTGTTACTTTATTGCGGTATTTTATTTTTATTATATCTAAATATAAAGTATTGTTAATTTTACATACTTGTTTTTGTGAATAATATTCATGATTGTTTATAATTGCATTTAGATAAAAAAAATATTTTTTTTTCTCTTTTCTTAAATACTCAATTTGATGGGGAAGAAGTATATTATTTTTTTACTATTTCAAGTTTTTCGAAATAAGTAGAATATCATATAGTAAATATTTCTTTTAGAAGGTGGTGATTGTTAAAGCGGAAAATTGATGTCGTTAATAAACATTTTAAAAATGGAGTTTTTTTATTATTTTCTAGTAAACAGAATATTCCTTTTTTACTTATAAAAGCAAATATGTTACTTAACATTGTTATTACTTAGATAAAATTACTGTTAAATAAGATTATATTTTAAATACTCAGCTATTATACCGAGGTCTTAGAATAAAAAAAAGTATTTCTAAAGCTAGGTTACCTTACTGACTTAAATTTACAGTAATCGAACACATACAGAGAATTTTCTGGAAAAATATCAAATTTAAATATTTATCAAATAACTCTTAATGAGGTTTATATGACTATTATTTACAAAACCTTTGAATGGTTTCGTAAGTAGTAGTCATTGTTATGTTGATATTATTGTTTTGACTTCGTTTTTTAGAGAGATGTATTTGTTTTAAAGGATGAACATCGTACTGATTTATTTTTTATTAGCATTACTACTAATAAATATTTCGTTTTTTTCTTCGGAAATAATAGCTAAAAGCCTTTCGTAATGTTTGAGGACATCAGAAATTAGTTCATCTTTAGTAAAAAGACGTACGTCATATCCTTTTCTGTAATCACCAAAATAAGTTATAGGAAGGTACGAACAATCTTCTTCAAATCCTCCAAGGTTGTCTTCATCAATTAAGTATTGAGAAACTAATTTGGATTGATTTTTTACGCCATATACAAAATTATTAACGACATCATACTTAATTTCAATTTCTACGCTTTTGGGTTTTTCGGAAAAATGAACAGTTGCTTCAATTCCATTATTTACAAATTCTTGGTGTAGTTCTTTAAAGGCAGGTTTAACCGTGTTTTCAATAAATTCATCAACAGATTTTTGGTCATCGTATGAAATAATCTGTTTTAAACGTTCTTTCCAAAATAAACCAGACCAAGGGGTTACTTGAAAATCACGTTTGTAATAATCATTATCTATAGCGAGTGCTTTTACAAGGCTCACAACAAATAATAGAATAATTATAGAAAACGGTAGTGCTGTAATAAGTGTCATGCTTTGTAAGGCTTCAAGCCCTCCAGCGTTTAATAAAAATAGGGCTAGAATAGCAAGTAGAATTCCCCATCCTGCAGTTTGCCATTTAGGAGAATTTTGTGAGTTCTTACTAGAGATACTATTCATTACAAACATACCTGAGTCTGCAGATGTTACAAAGAAAATAAGAATGATAGAAATAGCTAATAAACTAATTACTTTAGTGAATGGTAGGTATTCTAAAAAATTAAACATCAAGGCATCAGGATTACTAGATAATTCACTAAGTAGACCATTTGCGACATTAATATCAAACCAAATAGCGCTATTTCCGAATACAGACATCCAAATAAAATTGAATAATGTTGGTATGATTAATACTGCCGAAATAAATTCTCGTATAGTTCTTCCTTTTGATATTTTAGCAATAAAAAGTCCAACATAAGGAGACCAAGAAATCCACCACGCCCAGTAAAGTATGGTCCAATCGTAAAACCAAGGCAGTGTTTCTTCTTCATAAATATGTGTATTAAATGTTAGTTTAAAAAAGTTATGAATATAACTTCCCATTCCTTCGGTAAAACTGCTTATTATATAAACAGTTGGTCCAAGAAATAAAACAAATAATAATAAAATAACAACACTAATAATATTAATATTACTCAGTATTTTAACACCTTTATCTACGCCGGTTACAGCAGAAAAAATGGAAATAGAAACCAATACACCTACTATTATAATTTGATAGATAAAACTACTCTCGGGTACTATGTTTAGGGTTTCTAATCCAGAATTGATTTGAACAACACCAAAACCAAGTGTGGTTGTTATTCCAAAAAAGGTACTGCAAAGAGCGAATACATCAATTGCGTTTCCCCATTTTCCTTTAACCTTATCTTTTAGTATTGGGTATAAACAGCTTCGTAATGAAAGTGGAAGTTTGTATCGATATGCGAAGTAGGATAATGATAGTCCTACAGTACCATAAATAGCCCAAGCATGAATTCCCCAATGGAAAAAAGTATATAATTGAGCATTTTTTGCAGGACTAATGGTACTGTTGCCCATTAATACTTCATTGGAGTAATGCTGCATAGGTTCTGCTACACTAAAATACATCAACCCAATTCCCATACCAGCGGAAAATAGCATTGAAACCCATGAAAAGAAAGAATAGTCTGGCTTGCTATCGTTACTTCCTAGCTTAATATTTCCGTACTTACTAAACATTAAATAAACCAAGAAAATAACAAATATTGTAACACACCAAACGTATACCCAATTAAAGTTAACAAATATGAAGTTTTTAACCTTATTCAGGAGGGTTTCTGTAAATTCAGGAAAAATAGCAGAAATTAGACAAATGGAGATTATAAAAATTAGACTAGGTATAGTTACGCCTTTATCTAAAGTGGTTTTGGTTCTAAAAGAATTACTCATATTGTAGTTTTCGTAAAATATTTAGGTTGATTAATTTAGTGTTCTGTTTAATACTGTTTTCAAAAGGTAAAATTTAATGTGCAGTGAAGATAAAGCTTAAAGACAAAGCTTATAAGAAAAAATAAAAGCAGAAAAACAGTTGCATGAACAAAATTACAATAAAAATAATCAATAGAAAGGATTTGGATAGCCAATGGCCTTTGTAGCTAATAAAGTGTAGTTGATTTTCTTAGCCTTGAAACCTTTAATTTAATATGTATTCAGAATAAGTAGAAGATTCAATTTTTTACTTTTGAAGTACCTTTTTAAGACAAAACCATGTATAATTGTATTCTTAGGAAATAGATGGTAGGAACTTAATAGCTTTTATATGTCTGTTGAGTATCAATATTAATTATTCAGAAAATATAAATATATTTCATGAATAATATTCAGGATTATCTTATAATGACATTTAAATGAAAATATTTTATAGTTTTAAATAGTAATTTTTATGATGCTACTACGTTATAAAGTATATTTGTAAATTGAAACTAAATTAGTTAATGATAAAATTATTTTTTATTTCTATTTTATTTTTTTCTATCTCCTTAACTGCTCAAGTTGGAGGAGGAGAAGTGTATCAGTTTTTAAATATTTCTACTTCTGCGAGACAAGTAGCTTTAGGTGGTGAGGTTTTAACGCTTTTAGATGATGTAAACCAGCCAATTTGGAATCCTTCTGTGATAAGTGTTGAAATTGATAATAAATTATCTGCAAATTACACGAGTTACTTAGCCGGTATAAATATTGGTTCTTTAGCATTTGCAAAAACGATTTCTAGAAGGTTTGGAACTATACATGGAAGTATTAAATATATAGATTATGGTTCTTTAATAGGAGCTGATGAGGAAGGAAATGAAACAGGTAATTTTAATGCAAGTGATATTGCCGTTTCAGCTGGGTATGCTCTAAATATACCAAGATCAAATTTTTTTATTGGAGCCAACATAAGGTTTATCAACTCTAATATTGATAGTTATAGCTCTGTTGGTGTTTCTGCAGATTTAGCAATTTTATATAATAGCCCTTATAAACCATATACATTTACTTTAGTTGCTAGAAATTTTGGTACTCAAATACAAACATATAATGGTGTAAAAGAAAAAATGCCCTTTAAAGTAGCTTTAGGAGGTTCTTATAAATTAGAACACGTACCTTTAAAATGGTATGCAACTATAGATAATTTACAAAAATGGGATATCTCTGTAGCTAATCCGTCTGATCAAACAACCGATTTAGAAGGTAATATTACTAATGAAGACGTAGGTTTTTTAGGAAATACTTTTAGACATTTTGTTATAGGTGGTGAATTGTTTCCAGAGAGTTTGATTAATCTAAGATTAGGCTATAATTTTAGAAGAGCAGCTGAATTAAAATTACAAAACGCAAGAACTTTTAGTGGTTTCTCTTATGGATTTGGAATTCAAATGAACAGATTAAAGTTCAATTATGCGTACTCTAAATTTCATTCTGCAGCAAATGCAAGTACTTTTAGTTTATTAATAGATTTAGATAGTAGAAGGTAATATGAATAAAAAAATTATAATAGCTATTGATGGTTTTTCATCAACAGGAAAAAGTACCATTGCTAAATTAGTAGCAAAAAAGTACAATTATATTTATGTAGATACAGGTGCAATGTATAGAGCAGTTACCTTATTTGCTATGAACAATAATTTTGTGAGTAAAACTCATTTAGATGAAAAAGGACTTATTTTAAATTTAAAACATATTTCTCTTACATTTAAGTTCAATGAAGATTTAGGTTTTGCTGAAATGTTTTTAAACGCTGATAATGTAGAAAAAGAGATTAGAACTTTAGCAGTTTCTCAATTAGTTAGTAAAGTTGCAGCGATTTCTGAAGTAAGAAAAAAGTTAGTAGCAGAACAGCAACTAATGGGAAAAAACAGCGGTATTGTTATGGACGGTAGAGATATTGGTACAGTTGTTTTTCCGGATGCCGAATTAAAGTTATTTATGACAGCTTCTGCAGATAAGAGAGCTAATAGACGCTATAAAGAACTGATTGATAGAGGTGATAAAGTAGATTTTAAAGACATACTTTTTAATGTAGAAGAAAGAGATAGAATAGATTCTACCAGAAAAGATTCTCCTTTAATGAAAGCAAAAGACGCTATTGAGTTTGATAATTCTGATATGGGTATTAATGAACAGTTTGAGCGTATTTGCTCTATAGTAGATAGAAGAATAGAGGGATAGTTTAAAGCTTACAAATAGTTTAGCCCTGATTGAAGCATTTGTCTGAGCTCTTTTTTGAGAGACGAAAAAAAAGCGAGTGCGGAAAGCAGGAAACAGCTTCTAATAAATATATAAAATACCTGAATATTATGGAATATTCAGGTATTTATGTGTTTGTAAAGAAATTTTCCACTTTGGATTTTTCATAACATAATCTACAATTTCTGCAGTCATCTTTTCTTTTTTACTCCATTCTGGCTGTAAATAAAGTTGACATTTAGCACCAACCTTAGCGGCTTCTTGTTCAGCAAAATCAAAATCAGATTTGTTATGAATAATCATTTTTAATTCATCTGCTTCAGGATAACATTCGGCTAAAGGCATTTTTGTTTTCTTAGGCGAAAGGCAAAACCAATTCCATTTTCCCGAAAAAGAATACGCTCCAGAAGTTTCTATATGCGTTCTAATATTGTTTTTCTGAAGGTTTTCTGTAATATAATCCATAGACCACATTAAAGGCTCTCCACCAGTTATAACAACGGTATTAGCATATTTTTTAACGTTGTCTACAATAGTATCTGCTAAAGTAGGTGGGTGCAATTCTGCGTTCCAACTTTCTTTAACATCACACCAATGGCAACCCACATCGCAACCACCAACCCTAATAAAATAAGCGGCAGTACCTGTATGAGCACCTTCTCCTTGTATGGTATAGAACTCTTCCATTAACGGAAGCATTATTCCTTTATCTACTAAATCTTTTGTATTTTTATCCATCTTCATTAAAATCTACCTAAAAGGTTTTAAGGGTGCAAAGGTAGTTTTTTGTATATCAACAATAAAAGGAATAATAAATTAATTGTAAAGTGTTATAAATCAAAACATTTTTGTAAATTTGCACTCCTTTTTACGAGAACAGATTTATAAAAGGAATATTTAAAACAATTTATAAAAACAACTCTTTGCGTTTATATCGTTAAAATCTGATAAACAATAAGATACAAAATTATTATTCAGAAATGTCTGAAGAAACAAAAAACACTGAAGAGCAGGTAGCTGCTACTGAAGTACAAGCAACAGCAACTCCAGCTGTAGATCCAACACAATTTTTAGCTGATTTTAACTGGCACAAATACGAACAAGGTATTGAAGCTGTTGATGAAGAAAAATTACAAGCATTTGAAAAAGCGTTAGAAGGAACTGTAGGTTTTGTAAACGAGCGTGACGTAATTGAAGGAACTGTAATCAGAATTACTGATAGAGATGCAATCATCGATATCAACTCTAAATCTGAAGGAGTTATTTCTTTAAACGAATTTCGTTACAACCAAGGTTTAAAAGAAGGAGATACTGTAGAAGTATTAGTTGACAAAAGAGAAGATTCTTCTGGTCAATTAGTATTATCTCACAAAAAAGCAAGAGTAATTAAAGCATGGGAACGTGTTAACAATGCTCATGAAACTGGTGAAGTAGTTAACGGTTTCGTTAAATGTAGAACTAGAGGTGGTATGATTGTAGATGTTTTCGGAATCGAAGCATTCTTACCAGGATCTCAAATTGACGTTAAGCCAATTAGAGATTACGATCAGTATGTTGAGAAAACAATGGAATTCAAAGTTGTTAAAATCAACCACGAATTTAAAAACGTTGTTGTATCTCATAAAGCTCTTATTGAAGCTGATATTGAATTACAGAAAAAAGAAATTATTGGTCAATTAGAAAAAGGACAAGTATTAGAAGGTATTGTTAAAAATATTACTTCTTATGGTGTCTTTGTTGATTTAGGTGGTGTAGACGGATTAGTACATATTACTGATTTATCTTGGTCTAGAATCAATCATCCAAATGAGGTTGTAGAATTAGATCAAAAATTAAACGTTGTAATTTTAGACTTTGATGATAACAAATCTAGAATTCAATTAGGATTAAAACAATTATCTGCTCATCCTTGGGAAGCTTTAAACAACGAATTAAAAGTTGGTGATAAAGTAAATGGTGAAGTTGTTGTTTTAGCTGATTATGGTGCGTTTGTAGAAGTAGAACAAGGAGTAGAAGGGTTAATTCACGTTTCTGAAATGTCTTGGTCAACTCACTTACGTTCTGCACAAGATTTCGTAAAAGTTGGAGATAAAGTTGAAGCTCAAATTTTAACTTTAGACCGTGAAGACCGTAAAATGTCTTTAGGTATCAAACAATTACATCCAGATCCTTGGACAGATATTACTACTAAATATCCTGTAGGTTCTACACACACTGGTACAGTTCGTAACTATACTAACTTTGGTGTATTCGTAGAATTAGAAGAAGGTATTGATGGTTTAGTTTATATCTCAGACTTATCTTGGACTAAGAAAGTGAAGCATCCTTCAGATTTTGTAACTGTTGGTGATAAACTAGAAGTACAAGTATTAGAATTAGATGTAGAGAACAGAAAGTTAAACTTAGGTCATAAGCAAACACAAGATAACCCTTGGGATGCACATGAAGCTACGTATGCAATCGGTTCTAAACATGAAGGAACAATCAAAGAAAAGAATGATAAAGGAGCAGTTGTAATTTTCGCTGATGGCGTAGAAGGATTTGCACCTACAAGATTCTTAGAAAAAGAAGATGGTTCTAAATTAGAAAAAGGAGACAAAATCGAATTTGTAGTTTTAGAATTCTCTAAAGAATACAGAAGAGTTGTTGTTTCTCATACATCTTTATTTAAAGAGCAAGAAAAAAGAAATGTGAAAGTTGCCGTTAAGAAAGCAGCAGAAGCAGAAAAAACTACCTTAGGAGATATTGGTGGTCTTGCAGCATTAAAGAAAAAAATGGAAGAAGGTAAATAATCATTTACATTTCTAATATATTTTAAAAGCCGATACAATTTGTATCGGCTTTTTTTGTGCTTTAGATTTTTAGTATTTAAAAATTTTAATTTTTGAATACTGAAAACTTTTTTTAGGGGCGTTCCTAAAAAGGTCGGGCTTTCCGCACTCGCTTTTTTTAAGAAAAATAAAAAAGAGCTCAAACAAATACTTCAATCCCTAACGCACATTTTTGCTAACAAATAGCTTACATAAAATTTACAGCTCACTAATTTATTTAATCATTTAATAGAATTATATTTGTTCCGCTTAAAAAGACAAGTATATATTATGACATTAATAAAATCAATTTCAGGAATTAGAGGAACCATTGGCGGAAAAACGGCTGATAATTTAACCCCAATAGACGCTGTAAAGTTTGCCTCTGCATACGGAGCTTTTATTAAAGCAAGAAATGCAGATAAGAAAAAAATTAAAGTAGTAGTTGGTAGAGATGCTCGTATTTCTGGTAAAATGATTTCTAGTTTAGTTGCTAATACTCTAGTTGGTTTAGGAATAGATGTAATCGATTTAGGTTTATCTACAACACCAACTGTAGAAGTTGCTGTACCTTTAGAGAAAGCAGATGGAGGAATCATCTTAACCGCTTCTCACAACCCAAAGCAATGGAATGCTTTAAAACTTTTAAATGAAAAAGGAGAATTTTTAAATGGAGAAGAAGGAGAGCAGATTTTAGCTTTAGCAGAAAGTGAAGACTTTTCATTTGCAGAAGTAGATGATTTAGGTTCTTATAAAAAGAATAAAAAATACTTAAAAAAGCATATTAAAGAAGTTTTAAATCTTGACTTAGTGGATGTAAAAGCCATTAAAAAAGCAAAATTTAAAGTAGTTGTAGATGGAGTAAATTCTACAGGAGGAATTTTTATTCCTGCTTTATTAAAAAAATTAGGTGTTAAATGTGTAGAGTTATATTGTACACCAAATGGTGAGTTTCCTCACAATCCAGAACCTTTAAAAGAACACTTAACAGATATTTCTGAATTGGTGGTTAAAGAAAAAGCAGATTTCGGAATTGTAGTAGATCCAGATGTAGATCGTTTGGCTTTAATTTCTGAAGACGGTTCTATGTTCGGAGAAGAGTATACATTAGTTGCTTGTGCAGATTACGTTTTAGGAAAATTAGGTGGCGGAAACACCGTTTCTAACTTATCTTCTTCTAGAGCATTAAGAGATGTAACAGAAAAGCATGGTGGAACGTATACAGCTTCAGCAGTTGGAGAAGTAAATGTGGTTATCAAAATGAAAGAAACCAATACAGTTATTGGTGGAGAAGGAAACGGAGGAATTATTTACCCTGCTTCTCATTATGGTAGAGATTCTCTAGTTGGTGTCGCTTTGTTTTTATCTCATTTAGCAAATAAAAAAATATCTTGTAAAGAATTAAGAGATTCGTACCCAAGTTATTTTATGAGTAAAAATAAAATTCAGTTAACACCAGAAATAGATGTTGACAAAATTTTAGAAACCATGGCGTCTACCTATTCTAACGAAGATGTAAATACTATAGATGGTGTAAAAATTGATTTTGCAGACGAATGGATTCACTTAAGAAAATCGAATACAGAGCCAATTATAAGAATTTATACAGAAGCAAAGTCACAGCAAGCTGCAGATGATTTAGCCGTAAGATTTATCAATGAAATTAAAGCAATAATAGCATAGTATTTTGAAAACAAAAGTAATAATAGGTTCATTTTTATTAATGAGCATCTGTTCTTTTTCACAAGAAAATAGTACAGAAAATATTGACAATTTAAAAAATGTAGAGAAAATAACCAATAAAGGAAAATTCTTTTTTTATTGGGGGTGGAACAGGGCTAATTACTCTGATTCAGATATTCACTTTACTGGTGATAATGGTAGTTATGATTTTACTTTACGTAATGTAAAAGCAAAAGACAGACAAACGCCATTTAGTTTCAACGATTATTTAAATCCGAGTAGAATTACCATTCCTCAAAACAATTATAGAATAGGATATTTTTTAAAAGAAAATTATACGATTTCTATAGGTGTAGACCACATGAAATATGTAATGGTTGCAGACCAAACGGTAAAAATTGACGGAGAGATAAATGCAGGAACTCCATTTGATGGTGTTTATAATAATGATAATCAAATATTATCTGAAGATTTTTTACAGCTAGAACATACCGATGGTTTAAATTATGTAAATGTTGAGTTTAGAAGATTTGATGAAATTGGTCACTTAATAGGTTTAAATCATAAGAATTTTCAAATAAACCTTACGGAAGGTTTAGGAGCTGGAATTTTGTATCCAAGAACAGATGTTAAGTTATTTGATCAAGAAAGACATGATGAGTTTCATATTGCAGGTTACGGTACTTCAGCTGTTATTGGACTAGATTTTACATTCTTTAAATATTTCTATATCCAATCAGATTTAAAGTTTGGTTATATTTATATGCCAGATGTTAAAACGACTTATAATCCAAATGATGGAGCTTCTCAAAGTTTTACTTTTTTCCAAAGAAATATACTTATTGGAGGAAGGTTTAATTTGTAAAAGAAATAAAAATCTACTAAAAGTGCCAAAAGGATTATAAAAATTCTTTTGGCACTTTGTCTTTATGTTTAAAACGTTTGTGAGACCATAAATATAATTCTGGTTGTAGCCTTATATTTTCTTCGGTTACTTTTGTGTATTTATCCGTAATTTGATAATCATCAAAATCTCTAGGCGTTTCCGTTATTAATTGAAATTCAATTTCATAATACCCTCTTTTTACTTTTCTTGCTACATAGTTAATTACAATAAAGTCGAACTTTTTTGCAAGCATTTCTGCACCAGTATGTATCGGTACTTTTACACCAAAAAACTCACTCCAATAATACGTTTTATGAGGTTGTGGAGATTGGTCACTTAGTAAAATATAAGCAGCTTGTAGGTTATTGTCAATGTTTTTTTGAATATTAAGAATTGTTTCAGAGGTTTTATAACCATCAATACCAAACCGTTTTCTACTCTTTTTAATCGCTTTCTCGTAATACTTGTTTTGTATTTTAGTATATGCGCCTAAAATTGTTGTTTCTAAAGCAAGTGGCATACTTGTAGACCATTCCCAGTTAGCTTGATGTGCTCCAACAATTATAATACCTCTTTTCTTTTTGCTATAATTATCTACTAATTCTGGATTTAAAAATTTGTAACGTTTTTTTATCTCCTTCTCACTAATAGAAAAGTATTTGACACTTTCTACAACCAAGTCTGTAAAATGTTTAAAGAATTTTTTAGAAATTAATGCTATTTCATCTTCAGATTTTTCAGGGAAAGCAAGATGTAAGTTTGCTAAAACGACTTCTTTTCTGTAGCGAAAAACATAATATACTAGAAAGAAAAAAAAGTCCGAAATAATATATAAAACTCTCATTGGTAATATAGAGAGCAGTAAAATTAATGGATATGTAAGTACAAAACTTAATAATTGCATATGGTTGTTATTTATGATGGTAATATCGGAACTTTATCTCTATGTTTAAAACGTTTGTGAGACCATAAATAAACTTCAGGTTGATTTCTAATATTTCTTTCAGTTATTTCGATAAATTTATCTGTAAGTTGGTAATTTTTATACTCTTTTGGATTTTCTGTAATCAATTCAAATTCAACTTCATAATAACCTCTTTTAATTTTTCTGGTCGTCCAGTATACAAAAGACATATCGTATCTTTTAGCTAGAGTTTCTGCACCTGTATGAATTGGTACTTTTATCCCCATAAATTCAGCCCAATAATGAGTATTCTTTATTTGTGGAGATTGATCGCTTAACAAAATATAAATACCTTGTTTTTTATTTACAAAATTTCGATGAAGGTTTCTAATAGTGTCTGAGGTTCTATATAAGGTACCACCAAATTTTGAACGAGACATTTTAATTACTTTTTCGAAGTGCTTGTTTTGTACTTTGGTATACGCAGCATAAAAATCTGGTTTTTTAATTTTTAAAGGTAAGCCTGTCAACCATTCCCAATTTGCTTGATGTATTCCTACTAAAGAAATACTTTTTCCGTTTTTAGCAACCTCTTTTAGTAAATCAATGTTTTTATATTTAATTCTTTTAGAAATTTCTTTTTCAGAAATTGTAAAAGTCTTTATACTTTCTACAATAAAATCGGTTAAATGTTTAAGAAAACTTTTACTAATTTTTATAATTTCTTCCTCACTTTTTTCAGGAAAAGCTAAATGTAAATTCTCTAAAACCACTTTTTTTCTATAGCCAATAATGTAATAGTTTAAGAGATATAGTCCATCCGAAATTATGTACAATATCTTCATAGGAAGTTTAGATATTAACCAAATAAACGGGTATATAAGACTAAAAACAATTAAATGCATGGAGTATTATTTTAAGTATGCAAATATCGGATATAAATTTAAAATGGAGTAGCATTAGTAAATCAGATTTCAGTAATTTTGCTTTATGATGAACAATATAAATCAAGCAGTATTAATACTGATTATTGCCAATGTTTTGGTTTCTATGAAAGGGTTTAATGATTACTCTTTTTTAGATAAATATAAGTTTCAAGTAGGTAAAGTTTTATCTGGTGAAAAAATAAGAACCTTAACTTCGGGTTTTTTACATGTAGACTGGCTGCATTTAGGTTTTAATATGTATGCTCTATATCTTTTTGGAGATATTGTTGCTCAGATTTTAGGGATTCCTGGTTTTTTAGTAATCTATTTTGGAAGTTTATTATCAGGTAGTTTGTACTCACTTAAATATCACAAAAATGAACCTTATTATAGTGCTGTAGGAGCTTCTGGAGCGGTTTCTGGGATTGTATATGCATCCATACTTTTATACCCTGCAATGGAATTGTATTTGTTTTTTATTCCAATACCAATTCCTGGTTATATTTTTGGAGTTGGGTATTTATTGTATTCAATTTACGGAATGAAAAAGCAATTGGGTAACGTTGGGCATTCAGCACATTTAGGTGGAGCTATTGGAGGTTTTGCAATTACACTTTTACTAAATCCGTCTTTATTTGAAACAAATAAGATTTTAGTAATAGCATTGGGAATTCCAATTATACTATTATTACTTTTTGGTGATAAATTAAAAAGTTTATAAAAAAGAAGTGATTGCTCACTATGATGAACTCCAAGTTTACTGAACTTGTTTCAGTATCTTAACGAGTTAAGTAATCAGAATTTATACCTATTTTAGAGAGAACCTTTTTTAGCTTGTTACTTTTGTAATAAATTTACTTTCTAAAAAAAACGATAATAAAATTAAGTCAAGATAAAGAATGAGTTTAAAAATTGGAAATAAAGTAGCTGTTTTAGATGATGTTCTAAAAGGAAATGTCATCGGTATTAATGGTGCTGAAATTTCTGTAGAAACTACCGATGGTATGATTTTTAAATTCAATGGATCAGAATTAGTTCGAATTGATGTAGAGCAACATGAGTTGTCTAAGTTTAGTGATATTAATAATTCACTATTAAAAGATAAAATTGCACAGAATAAACCAAAGAAAAGTTTATTTAAAAAAGAAAAGAAAGAAGTGATTTTAGAAGTCGATTTGCATATAAGTAAACTGACGAAGTCTACAAGAAACATGGATAATTACGATATGTTAAACCTACAATTAGACACTGCAAAAAGTAAAATTGAGTTTGCCATAGCTAAAAGAATCGCTAAAGTAGTTTTTATACATGGAGTTGGAGAAGGTGTTTTAAGATCTGAACTTTTAAGATTATTAAATAAATATCCAGTAAAATTTTATGATGCTTCTTATAAGAAATATGGCTTAGGAGCTACAGAAGTTTATATTTTTCAAAACCCTATTTAATTTTAAGTTATGAAAACCGTTTATTTAGATAACGCAGCAACCACTCAAATAGATGACCAAGTTATAGAGGTAATGCATACGTCTATGAAGAGTAATTATGGAAATCCATCATCTATTCATCAATTTGGTAGAAAAGCAAAATCTGCGGTAGAAACTGCTAGAAAGAATATTGCAAAGCATTTTAATGTAACGGCCAGCGAAATTATTTTTACTGCTGGTGGCACAGAAGCAGATAATTTAATATTGCACAATGCTGTTTTTAACCTTGGAGTTAAAAGAATTATTACGACTAAAATAGAGCATCATGCCGTTTTACATACGTGTTTTCATTTAGAAAAAAATCATAACATACTTGTAGATTATGTAAATCTTGATGAATTTGGAACTGTGGATACTGTTCATTTAGAGCAGCTTTTATCAGCATCAGAAGATAAAACGTTGGTAAGTTTAATGTTGATTAACAATGAAATAGGTAATATTTTAGATGTTGATGAAGTTACCGAGATTTGTAAAAAGAATAATGCCTTATTTCATTCGGATACCGTACAAGCGATAGGTCATTATAATATTGATTTACAGAAAATATCGTTAGATTTTATGGTATCGAGTGCACATAAGTTTCATGGCCCAAAAGGAGTAGGTTTTGCCTTTTTTAGAAAAGGATTTGGAATTTTACCAATGCTTCATGGTGGCGAACAAGAGATGGGTGCAAGGTCTAGTACAGAAAATGTACATGCTATTTTAGGGATGGAAAAAGCATTAGAAATTGCTGTTTCTAGTTTAGAGGAAGATAAAAATTACATTGAGAATTTAAAAAAGTATTTTATTTTTGAATTAAAGAGTATTTCAGAAGACATTCAATTTAACGGTCTTTCTTCAGACATAGAAAATAGCAGTTATACCATTTTAAATGTGCGTTTTCCTTTTACCAATGATATGCTTTTATTTAGTTTAGACATGGCTGGAATAGCTATTTCTGGAGGAAGTGCCTGCCAAAGTGGAAGTAATAAAGGTTCTCACGTATTACAAGAAATATTAAATGATACTGATGCAAATAAAACCTCAGTTCGTTTTTCTTTTTCTAAATATACAACCAAAGAAGAAATTGATTTTGTTGTTAAATATTTAGAAACTGCTATATAAGTAAAATACATTAAATCTATTAAATATATCAATAGCACTACTTAAATACATAGTTTAAGTAGTGCTATTTTTTTTTATTATTTCAATTTTAAAAAAGAGATGTTATACTTTAGACCAAGGTTGATAAATGGGCTGCTTAGTTCGCCTCCTCTTGCTTTTACATAACCTGCAGCTGCTCTTAAATTTAAGGTTTTAGAAAGCTCATAATCGAATCCTAAACTTGGTTTTATAATTAAACCTTGTCCTGTGGCAATACCACCACCACCTGCAGCACCACCTAATAGTTGTGCAAATAAAGAAGTAGAATCATTAAATAAAGGATTCGTTTTTAAACCAGCACCAACCAAACCTTCACCATAAGCACCTGCATTACCAAAATTTGCAAAAGAAGTTTGACCAGCAACATATACATTTTTATTTAAATCTAAATTTATTTGCAATGAAATTTGATGCATGTGTTCTGTAGGATCTTCCATTCTTTTAGCATTAAAATACATGTCTTGCTTTACAATGACTTCAAAGCCTTTAAATTTCCCTTTTGTAAAGGTTGTGTTGTCGGTATTTATTCCATTTCTCTCTATATAATATTTAATTCCGACACCAAAAGAAGAAGTGTAAAAATCTTTATTCGGAGTTAAGAGATAGCCTTTATTAACAGAGACATAAATGTCTTTAAATAATTGTTGTTCTATAGATAAATCAGGATAAAATAAGAAACCACCTTTACTATCTACACCACCACCACCACCAGCACCAATACCAAATTTTGCTAAAATATTGGTTCTGTTTTTGTTCATTGATAAATGATAACCTCCACCAAGTAAAACATCCATATAACCTGCTCTAATACCATCGTAAGCACCATCTACTTTTAAAAATGTAAACCAATTTTTGTTTAAGTAAGAAGTATATTCAAATCCGGCTAATTTTATGGTTTTACCTTCTAAAACTTGATCATCTGTAGATTTAGCCTTGCTTAAAACCTTTAAATTGTTAAAGTGAACCATTAAAGAATTTCTTTTTGGATTTTGATTCCAACTAGTATTACTAAAATGATCTAAATCTATTTCTTTTTCTGCTGATTTATAATCTGAATATTCAAAATCTAAAGGAATTTCTAAAGCTACATTTAGTTGATGCCCTTTAATTTCTCCACCATCAAAAAAGTTAACATAACTCCAACCTCCGTTTAATGAAAAGTTTTTAAAGTCATAACCTAAATTAAAATGAGGTAATATAAAAGCACCACCGCCATCAAGAGCACCTGCGCCACCACCGCCACCAAAGTGAAAACCGGTATCCACATATAATTTATTAGAAAAATATTTTTTAAGACCTGCGTTTACTCCCAAAGTAAAAAAACCACCTCGTATTCCTGCAATAGAACCATAGAGCCCAACACCTGTATAGAATTCATCACCTAAAAATAGATTATAATGAATCCCTGTTAGTCCCATATTGGGTTCTTTGGAAGTTTCTATATTAGGCATATCAATAGAAAGGAAATCTATTTTAGCAAACCCTTTTTGAGTAAGTTTCTTCGGAGTATTTTCTATTTGAGAAAATAATAGTTGGTTAGAAATTAGAACTACAAGTAAAAAAATAATCTTTTTCATAAGGTGATTTTTATCTTTTTTTAATGATGATAATTACTGTTTTGGAAGCTGGAGTATTGCTAATATCTGCTTTTCTGTTTTAAGACATAGCTTTTCGTTTTTTCAACAAATGAAGGATTTGAATAAATGGTCATTTTTTGTTCTCTTGTAAAACCGATTAAGCAAATACCAAATTCTTTTGCAAAATCTACAGCTAAAGAAGAGCAGGCAGAGACTGCTACAATAATTGGAATTTTTGCAATAAATGCTTTCGAAACAATTTCGTAAGAAACGCGTCCGCTTACCAATAAATATTTAGCATGCTTTAAATAGTCTTTTATCAATAAATCTCCAATTACTTTATCTACAGTATTATGTCTTCCAATATCTTCTTTAACGGTTAAAAACTCATGGTTTTTATTAAAAATTGCTGCTGCATGACTACCACCAGAGTTTTTAAAAGTATGCTGAAAACTATTCATTTTTAATAACATTTCATGTAAAACAGTACTAGAAAAAGTAGTTGTTTTAGTTCGTTTTTCTCCTTCAACATTATTGTCTTTTAGCTCATTTTTTTCACAAATTCCGCAAGAAGAAACCGAGAGCAATGTTCTTTTATTTAAATATCCTTTACCTAATACTTCTTTAGAAATAGTAACATTTATAATCGTCGGAATTTCATTTTCTTCCTTAACTATGTTAAAAATTAAAGTTTTGTCACTTTTATAAATATCTTCAGCAAAAAGCAATCCTCTTATTAATGCTTTGTCATTATCTGGTGTTCTCATAACTACAGTATAAGGCTCATCATTAATGTTAATTTGTAAAGCAGCTTCTACAAATAAAACATCCTGAATTGAAGTCTGTGCGTTTTGATTAATTTTTAGTGCTTTATAGGTGCTTGTTTGCATGTTTAGAAAGGTTAAGCCTTCCATACAAAATTACTGAAAAAAGTAGTGTAAAAAAACAAAAGTCTCGAAAGTGAATTCGAGACTTTTTATTTAAGTGTTTTAAGCCCCTAATCAAAAAACACTTAAAGTGTTTGTAAACTTAGTAATAAAACTTAATAAAATGTTAAAAAATGAGTTTAATTTATTAACATTTAGTTGTTTAGGATCTGTTTGTGTTGTTCTTTCTTACAAAGAATAACAATATACTCAGTAGTATTAAGTGTTGTAAAGAATAAATATGTATTTCCACCGTCTTTAATTTTGGTTTCTTTTCTAATTTGAGCGACCGTTTTTGGGAAATTTCTTGTGGTAATATTTGCTTTGTTTTCTACAACTAATTTTTTAAGTTTCTTTTTATCGTAACTTAAAACGTTTTCTATTTTAAAGACCCTTCCAGGAAAATCAATGATTTCATCAGAGGTATATAAATGAGAATGTTGTTGTAATTTAAAAACTTTCAATTGTTGTGAAACTTCATGAAAACCTCCAGATTTTAAAATAGCAGCATTGGGTTCATATAAATAGGAGCGTGGTTTAGAATATTCAGAATTTACTGCTTCTTTATAATTAAAGTTAAAAGTTTGTATCTCTTTTTTACCAATATTTACGGTTTTGATTTTTATTGGATCACTATACTCTTTTTCTAATAAAAATAACAATTCTTTCACCTCATTATTAAAGGCAATAATATGAATTTCTTTTACAAATTTTAATTCATTTATTGTACTTGTAATGTCTAAAATAGGTGAATTTTTAATGAGTATTTGATTGGTTTTAGTAAAAAGGAAATCGATGTTTTCTGGAACATTCGGTAAACAATCATTTAGTAAGAACACCTTTCCTTTTAGATCATTTCTTCTTGAGGGATCTATGTAAATACAATCAAAATTTGCTTTGTGATTTTTTAGATATTCAAGACCATCACCAGAAAAAGTAGTGATGTTCTTTACCTTTAATTGCAGGTAGTTATGTTTTACAATTTTAGATAAATCTTCATTAATTTCACAATGAATAACTTCTTTAAATTGTTTTGAAAAATAAAAGCAATCTACGCCAAAACCTCCTGTAATATCTATAATTGAATTGCCTGAAACTAGGTTGCTTTTATAAGCAGCCGTAATTTCTGAAGAGGTTTGTTCTATACTTATTTTAGGCGGATAATAAATATTTTCTGTAGAAAACCAGCTTTCAAGTTTGTGTTCAGATTTTTGCTTAGCTACAATTTGATTGGCTAATTCTTGTACAGAAATATCTTTAAATGGACTTCCTTTTAAAATCAGTTTTGTAATGTTTGATTTTAAATTATCAGTAATAAATTGCTGAATTTTTGGACTTAAAATGGCTTTGTTCAAAAGAAATTAGAGGTCTTTAGTTAATGATTTTACTATTTTATTATCAGCCAAAAACTCTTTTAAAATTACTTTTAACGCAGTGTATAAAGGTACAGCAGTAATCATACCTACAACACCAAAAAGTAGGCCTCCAATAATGATTATTAAGAAAATTTCTAACGGATGAGATTTTGTTGTCTTAGAAAATATAATTGGCTGACTCGCAAAATTGTCAATTAATTGTGCAATTAGATAACCAGTCATTACATACATGGTTGTTGGTAAAATTTCTGATTGAAAATCTAATCCAATATTACTTGTCATCGATAAAATAAACATAATTACGGCGCCAATTAAGGGACCAACATACGGAATTAGGTTTAACAAAGCACATAAAAAAGCAATGACGACGGCGTTATTAATTCCAAAAATTAGTAAGATAATAGTGTATATGATAAATAGGATTGTAATTTGAGAAATTAGTCCAATAAAATATCTAGACAGTAAATTGTTAATGGTGTCTAAAGATTTAGAAAACCTGCTTTCATTGCCTTCTGGGACTATTACCATCACGCCGTTTTTAAGCAAGTGACTATCTTTCATAAAAAAGAAAGAGATAAATAATACAGAAAATAAACCAACACTTATTGTACCTACAGCACCTAAAACAGCATTTAAGAAATCAGGGATTTCTTTAAATTGAGAAATAAAATCTACATTTTTTAATTCACCCAAAACATCTATTCCTCTAGAAGAAAAATAGCCTGTAATTTGGTTAAAAATTTCTTGAATATTTGCTTCTAGTTTATCCACCTCAAGCAAAGATAAATTTTGGCCTTGCTCAGTAATTAAAGGGATAAACATTAAAATTAAACCTGTTAATAGGCTTAACATAAAAATCATGGTAAATACAACAGCAAGCGTGTTGGGAAACTTTAATTTTGCTCTTAGAAAAATAATGATAGGTCTGGCAACCAACGATAAAATACTTGCAATTATAATATAGATAATTACAGATTGAATGGTGTATAAGAAATAACCAAGAAGAAAAATTCCTAAAAGTATTCCTATAGCCCTTAAAATTCCGCTGGCAATTGTTTTAGATTTCATTAATTATATCCTTTTACTTTACCCATACTTAAAATATTACCATTACCAAAAGTATGATTAGTTGGTAACAAAGTACCACTTTCTGTAGTGATCCAATCTTGCCAAGTAGCAGAAACACCATCCATTTTCATGCTTGCTACAAACATTTTATAGCTTTTAGGTACAAAATTAGAATCTAAAATCCACAAATAAGAATCACCAGGTGTAGAACCTCCTGTTGTATATTTTACTAACAACGCGTCTTTATGATCTACTTGCTGTATGCTTCTTATAATTCCGTTTTCAAATAATTTATGCGGAGCAACTAACCAAAAAGAATCATTGTTAAAAATATCCCAAGCTTTTTTTACAATAGTTGTATCTGCTTTTTCTTGTTTTTTGTTGTTGATAAACACACTGCTATTTTCTCTATTTCTAGGATATAAATGTACACGAATGCTATCCCAAGAAACGTCTACAATATGTTTTTCTTTGTCCCATTTAAAATGTCTTTTTTCTCCAAAGCTCCATTCTATAAAACGAGTGTTTTTGTATGCTTCATGTTTTATAGCTTTTAAAATATTATTAGCAAGAATATCTGCTTTACTATTTTCCGACGTTACTTCTCCCATACTTATTTCTAAACCAAATATAGATAGTTCATGTTTAGTTGGTAATTTGATACCCGTTTTGGTGTCTTTTAAATCAGACCAAGTTGCAGAAACGCCACCAATAGGTATTATTGAAGTCCACATTTTGAAAGAAGTTGGTAAATAGTTTTCATCTAAAAACCATAGATAAGAATCTCCAGGAGTAGAACCACCAGAAGTGTAGGTAATTAATAAGGCATCTTTATCATTGTATTTTACAAGGCGCCTTTCTGTTCCAGCATCAAAAACTTTGTAAGGAGCTACTAACCAAAAAGAATCGTTATTAAAATAGTCTTGTGCTTGTTTTATAATTTTTGGATCTGGATTTTCAACAGCAATTCCTTTAAAGTCTACAAGGCTTTTTTGCGGTTCATTTAAAAATAAATGAACGGTATTTTCGTTCCATTTTACAATAACAACATTTGTTCTTTTAATCCATTTATAATGATGTTCATTTCTAAAACTCCATTCTAGTATTTCTGTGTTTTTGTAGGCATCAATATTTAATGCATTTAACATTTTTTCTGCTAAAGCATCGGCTTCTTTACCTTGTTTTCCTTCTGGTAAAGGTTCGTTTGTAGCAAAATAATAGATTCCTGCAGAAACAATTATTAGTAATAAAATAATTCCAATAATTTTAAAAAGCTTCTTCATTTTGTGATTTTATAATAAGTGGCTAAATTAATCTTTTTAGAATGAAGAAACTATGTGTTGGCTTTATTATAAGTTAATAAGGTTTTTAAAACGATAGTTCTTTAAATATTTTATTAAATTTCTTTGGAAGTTCTTTTGATATAGAAATAGTTTTTTTTGTAAAAGGATGCACAAAATCTAAAGTTGCTGCATGTAAATACAAGCCTTTTCCATTTAAAACTTTACCTTCTAAAAAGTACTCTTTATCACCTAAAATAGGATTTCCTAAAGAAAATAAATGTTTTCTAAGTTGGTGTTTTCTTCCTGTTTTTGGTGATAATTTCACCAAGTTTAAAAATTCAAAACGTTCTGAAATTACAGTATGTAAAACTTTAAAATTTGTTTTAGATTCTTTTTTATCAATAGGAAGTTTTATCGTTCCTTCTGAGTTCATTTTGCCAATAGTAACAGCAAAATAGGTTTTCTGAATTTCTTTCTCTTTAAATAATTTCCCTAATGCTGTAATTGCTGTGCTTGTTTTACCTATTAATAAAAGTCCGCTTGTAGGATAATCTAACCGATGAATTGGTTGTGGTTTTACTGCATCAGCTAAAGTACTTTTTTTAAGGTTTTGTGCCAATCCGTTGGCAATGGTTACAAACTTATTACCACTCACTAATATACCTGCAGGTTTGTAAACAACGGCTAAAGTTTCGTCTTCAAATAAAACCTCAATATTTAGTTTTAGTCTTTCAAATGTTGATGAGTTTTCAGATTCAAAAAGTTCTATTTTTTCTCCTCCACAAATGTATTTAGATGTGGTTGCTAAACTTCCTTCAATAAAAATAAGTCCTTTTTTAACAGCTTTTTTAATACCAGATTTTGTGGGGATTGTGTTAAAAATACCAACGCTATATTCTTGAAAACGAATTGGTTTTTCTAACTTTTCTACAATATGAGTTTCTATTAATTGCATTATTTAGCAAATAATTGATTCATATCTTGAAAAGCTTTAAACTCTAAAGCATTATTTTCTGGATCTTTAAAAAACATGGTTGCTTGTTCACCTACTTTTCCTTTAAAACGAATACAAGGTTCAATTTCAAATTTTGTGTTAACAGACTTTAAACGCTCTGCTAAAGAATGCCAATCTTCCCAAGTTAAAACAACTCCAAAATGCGGAACCGGAACATCATGACCATCAACAGGATTTGTAACAGCTTTTGTTGGTACATATTCTTCTTTTTGGTGAATTACCAATTGATGTCCGAAGAAATTAAAATCTACCCATTGTTCTGTACTTCTGCCTTCTTCGCAGTTTAAAATATCTCTGAAAAAGGTTCTGCATTTTTCTAAGTCTTGTACAGGAATTGCTAAGTGAAATGGTTGTACTTGCATACGTTTTATAGTTTATTTTTATTAAAATTCATTAAAACCCTACGGCTGTATCATCTCCACGTTTATCTGCTCCACCTTCTAAACTTGTGTCGGGTAAAACTAAAATTGCAGAAACTTTACCAATAATTTTAGAAGTAGTTTCATCAATGGTATATCCAAGGTCTTTTAATTCTGAGATTACTTGTTTGTCAAAACTATTCGGCTCCATTTTAACTACATCTGGCAGCCATTGGTGATGAAATCTCGCAGCATTTACCGCTTCTTGCATTCCCATTTTATATTCATGAACATTTAGGATAGTTTGTAAAACAGATGTTATTATGGTAGATCCACCAGGAGTTCCGACTACCATAAAAAGTTTGCCGTTTTTTTCAACAATAGTTGGTGTCATAGAACTCAACATTCTTTTTTCTGGATGAATTTCATTGGCTTTTGCACCAATTAAACCAAACATGTTTGGCACACCAGGTTTGCTGCTAAAATCGTCCATTTCATTATTGAAAAAGAAACCTAATTCAGGTGAATATAATTTAGAACCATAAGCACCGTTTAAAGTTGTGGTTACCGAAACGGCATTTCCAAATTGATCTACAATTGAATAATGGGTAGTTTCATTACTTTCTATAACTTCTATATTTCCATGAGAAACATCGGCTGATTTTGTTGCTCTTTCAAAAGAAAAATCTGCCATTCTTTCTTTAGCATATGCTTTAGAAATTAGTTTTTGTTGTGGTACGGTAACAAAATCTGGATCTCCTAAAAAGAAACTTCTATCTGCATACGCACGTCTTTCTGCTTCTGTAATAACTTGAATAGATTTTGTTGCATTATGCCCAAATTTATCTACATCAAAAGGCTCAATCGCTTTCATTATTTGTGCCAAAGCAACACCTCCACTAGATGGGGGAGACATCGAAATTACTTTTAAGTCATCATAGGTAAAAGTAACAGGAGTTCTCCATTTAGCCTCGTATTTAGCTAAATCTTCTAAAGTGATGATTCCTCCATTTGCTTGAATAAAATTGACTATTTTTTTAGCAGTTTCTCCTTTGTAAAATTCATCTAATCCATTTTGTTGAATACGGATTAATGTTTCTGCTAACGCAGGATATTTAATGGTGTCATTTTCTTTCCAGTTTTTATTAAAAGGAATGGAATCTTTATTTGCTTTTAAAAATAAAGATTGATAATTTTTAATTCTATCTTCTTGCTTTTTAGTTACTACAACTCCTCGTTTAGCTAAAGCGATAACAGGCTTTAAAATTTCTGACATTGGCATTGTTCCAAATTTTTTATGAGTAGTAAAAATACCTGCTAATGTTCCTGGAACTCCAACTGCCATTGCTCCTAAAGTACTTTTTTCTTTTACAACATTACCTTCATTGTCTAAATACATGTCTCTGCTAGCTGCTAATGGTGCTTTTTCTCTATAATCTAACGCGCCAATTTCTCCATCTGCTTTTCGGTAGACCATAAAACCACCACCACCAAGGTTTCCTGCAAATGGGTATGCAACTGCCAAAGCTAAATCTGTAGCAGCCATTGCATCAAAAGCATTTCCACCTTTTTTAAGAATGTCAGAGCCAATTTTAGACGCTTCAATTCTTGCAGAAACAACCATAGCCTTTTGAGTGATTAGACCTGTAGTATTTTCTTTTTGTTCTGCAGTCTTACAGTTAATCATTAAAAGTGAAAGACTAAAAAGTAAAATTATTTTTTTCATAAGGGTGGTGTTAAGTTCTTTGATTTTTTTAGAAGGAGTAATACTTCAATTTAAAACTTCTTCCTATTAGTTATCCAAAATATATTCAACAAAAATTACTCTTGAATTTCATTTGTGTTAGAAGCGCTAGTTAGTTCTTTAAACTTTTGATTTGTATGTGCTATTAAATCTTTAAAAAATAAGGTAAAATCTTCTTGAAGCTCATCTTCTAAAAGACGTAAATCCTCAATAGCTAAATTCATTTGAGATTTTCCTTTTGTTCTAGTATTCATTCCGTTTAAAACCGTTGCAATTCCGTCTTTATATTGATAATTGAACAAAATATTATATTCAATCATATATTTAATGAAGTTTTGAGATTTTAGAGGTAAATCGTCTGAAATACTGCTAAATAAATCATAAACATCTTTGGTATAGGTTTCTAGCGGAACGTCTGAATAATCTGCCCAATTTTTTGCTAAGAAGTAATCATAAAAAATATCGATAATTACGCCATCATAATGTCTGTAACGTTCGTGCAAACGTCTTTTACTTTTTCGTACAACTTCATGAGCATCTGTAAACGTGTCAATTTCTCTGTGTAAGAAAATTCCTTGCTGAATTTCTTTAGAAAAGCTCAAATAATTATTACCTCTAATATGGTCGGCAATAAAATTACCAATCATAATATTGGTGTTGTTTTGTGATAAATATAAATGGGCTAGGAAATTCATGAAGGTAAATGTAAAGAAAAAACCACAATTAATTTTTAATCAATTGTGGTTTTTAAAATTATAATTTCCTGCTTTTACAGGAATGATATATCATTTTAATGCAATAAATAAAGTGTATTAGCTATTTAACATTACTGGCATTACTAACATGGTAACTTGTTCACCTTCGTCAGTACCATCAATAGGAGTTAAAATTCCTGCTCTGTTTGGTAAAGACATTTCAATTAAAACATCGTTAGAGCTTAAATTGTTTAACATTTCGCTTAAAAAACGAGAGTTAAATCCAATTTGCATATCATCACCTTGGTAATCACAACTTAAACGTTCGTCTGCTTTGTTTGAGAAATCTAAATCTTCGGCAGAAATATTTAATTCCGTCCCCGCCATTTTTAAACGAATCTGGTGTGTTGTTTTACTAGAGAAAATAGAAACACGTCTTACAGAGTTTAAGAAAGAAGCTCTATCTACCGTTAATTTATTTGGATTCTCTTTTGGAATTACTGCTTCGTAATTTGGATATTTACCATCAATTAAACGACATACTAAAACTACGTTATCAAACGTAAATTTTGCATTTGCATCGTTATATTCAATAGTAACATCACTATCAGAACCACCTAAAATACCTTTTAATAAGTTTAAAGGTTTTTTTGGCATAATAAATTCTGCAGTTTGATCTGCAGTAACATCGGTTCTTGTATATTTTACTAATTTGTGAGCATCCGTAGCAACAAAAGTCAAACTTTGCGAGCTAAACTGAAAAAATACACCACTCATTACTGGGCGTAAATCGTCATTTCCTGCAGCAAATATTGTTTTAGAAATTGCAGTTCCCAAAATACTTGCAGGTACTACTGTTTTACTTGGTGATGGTAAAGAAACCGCTTTAGGGAATTCATCTCCACCAAAATAAGCCATGTCATATTTACCTTGATCAGAACTAATTTCAATTGCATTGTCACCTTCCGTTTTAAACGTTAAAGGTTGGTCTGGAAACGTCTTTAAGGTATCTAATAATAAACGTGCAGAAACAGCTATAGAACCAGAACTATCACTTTCTACATCTATTACAGAACTCATTGTTGTTTCTAAATCTGATGCAGAAACTTTTAATTGGTTTTCAGATAATTCAAACAAAAAGTTATCTAAAATTGGTAAGGTATTGTTGCTATTTATAACGCCGCCTAAAACTTGTAATTGTTTTAATAATTGCGAACTCGATACAATAAATTTCATTGATTTTTTATCTTTATTAGTCTTACAAATATAACCTTATTAAGTGATTCTGAAAATTAATTTATTAACAGGTTATGAGCATTTTGTTAATGAAGTTTGAAACGTTATAATTATGTTAACAAATTTCAAGACCCCTCATAAAAAACTACATTTGTTTTTATGACAATCTGTAATTTTTTAAAGATTGTTAGACTAATCATTACAATGAGGTTTATATAATTTTTTTTAACCTCACTAAGACTTAAAAGAATAGACCAATTTTATACATATGAAGAAATTTTTACTTTCTACACTAGCATTTTTACTGATTTCTGTTTCAGTATTCGCTCAAAAACCTCAAAAATTAACCTCGAATCAGATTTACGAGAAAATTCAAAAACTGAATTTCTTAGGAACTGCGCTTTATATTGCTGCGCATCCAGATGATGAAAATACGCGCTTAATATCTTATTTATCAAACAATGTAAAAGCAAGAACTGCTTATTTGTCTTTAACAAGAGGAGATGGAGGTCAGAATTTAATAGGTTCGGAACTTAGAGAGTTATTAGGTGTTATTAGAACTCAAGAATTATTAGCCGCAAGAAGTGTTGATGGTGGTGAACAAATGTTTACAAGAGCGAATGATTTTGGATATTCTAAACATCCAGATGAAACGTTAGAAATTTGGAATGAAGAAGCTGTTTTAAGTGATGTTGTTTGGGCAATAAGAAATTTTAAGCCAGATGTTATTATCAATAGGTTCGATCATAGAACTCCTGGCACAACGCATGGTCATCATACAGCTTCTGCTATTTTAAGTGTGGCGGCTTTTGATATTGCCAATGATTCTACAAAATATTCTGATCAACTTAAATATACCAAAACTTGGCAACCAAAACGTTTGTTTCATAATATTTCTTCTCGTTCCTTTAAAAGTCAAGAAGCATTTAACGAAGCTGCAAAAGATTTAATTTCTTTTGATATTGGAGCGTATTATGCTTTAAAAGGTTTGTCTAATAATGAGATTGCGTCTATAGCAAGTAGCCAACATTTGAGTCAAGGTTTTGGGCGTTTGAGTACAAGAGGATCTCAAAAAGAGTATGTAGAGTTTTTAAAAGGAGATTCTTTAATAGTAGAAAACGATGTTTTTTCTGGTATTAATACTACTTGGAGTCGTTTAAAAAATGGAGCTTCAATAGGAAAAATTTTAAACGATGTTGAAGATAATTTTGATTTTGTAAATCCGTCTAAACACTTATCTAAATTAATGTTAGCGTATAGCATGATGAGCGATTTAGAAGACAACCACTGGAAAACAATTAAAGAAAAGCAGATTAAAGAAATTATTGAAGCTTGTGCAGGTTTGTATATAGAGGCTTCTGCAAACAGTTCTTCTGGAACACCTAATTCTAAAATTGATATAAACTTTGAAGTATTAAATAGAAGTGATGTAAACATGCAGCTAACTTCTGTTGTTTCTGAATTGGATAGCATTGAAATTTTTAAAGGATTTAATTTAACAAAGAATGAGAAATTTACATTTAAAGAAACATTTGTTTTAAAAACAAATTCTTATACAGATCCTTATTGGTTGCGTAAAGAGGCTAGTTTAGGAATGTATACTGTAGATGATCAAGCATTAATTGGGTTGCCAGAAACACCTAGTATTTCTAAAATAACGTATAAATTAATCATAGATTTTATTCCGATTACCATAACAAAGAATATTGTTAGACGATATGCTGAAAGAGATAAAGGAGAAATTTATGAACCTTATGAGGTTTTACCAGAAGTAACCACAAAAATTAAAAACAAAGTACTTATTTTTTCTGATAGCATTTCTAAGAATATCAATGTAGCAATTAGAGCCGGTATTCCTTTTGTGCAAGGAAAGGTAAGTTTAAAAGTTCCTGAAGGTTGGCGAGTAACTCCTTCAGAAATTAATTTTAATATTGAACAAAAGGAAGACGTACAAAATGTTTCGTTTTTAGTAACACCACCTAAAGATCCGTCTGAAGGAAAATTAGAAGTTATTGCCGTTTCTAAAGGAGAAAGTTATGCAAAAGAATTGGTTGAGATTAATTACAATCATATTCCTAAACAAAGTGTTTTGTTAAATTCTGAAGCAAAAGTTGTTCGTTTAGATATTCAAAAAGTAGGAAATACAATTGGTTATATAAAAGGAGCAGGCGATGCTGTTCCAGAAAGTTTACGTCAGATTGGTTATCGCGTAGAAATTATAGAACCTATAAATATTAATGGAGAAAACTTGTTAAAGTATGATGCAATCGTTTTAGGTATTAGAGCTTATAATGTTGTTGATGAACTAAAATTTAAACAAAAATTCTTGTTAGAATATGTAGCAAAAGGAGGAAACATGATTGTGCAATATAATACGAATAGAAATGTAGATGTTGCAGCACCTTTTCCTTTAAAGTTATCTAGAGATAGAGTAACAGATGAGTCTGCAGATGTTTTAATATTAGCAGAAGACAACCCGTTAATGAATTTTCCTAATAAAATTACCAACGAAGATTTTAATGGTTGGGTACAAGAACGTGGTTTGTATTTTCCTAATATTTGGCATGAATCTTACACACCTGTTTTATCTATGAATGACAAAGGAGAACACATGAAATTGGGTAGTTTGTTAATAGCTAAATATGGTAAAGGAAATTATATCTATACAGGTTTAAGTTTCTTTAGAGAATTGCCTGCAGGTGTTTCTGGTGCGTATAGATTATTTGCAAATATGTTGTCTGTAGGGAAAGAAGTTTCAAAGTAAGGTTCAGGGTTTAAGATTTCAAGTTTGAGATTTCAAGTTTGAGATTTCAAGTTGGAATATTAAAGTGAAGTTTAAAAAGGACAAAAGTGGCAAACAAGTTTAGCCCTGATTGAGTTAGTTGTTTGAGCTCTTTTTTACTGTCAGTTCGAGTGAATTTGAGAAGAATGAGCAAATTTGTATCGAGAACAGAAGTAAAAAAAGCGAGTAACGAAAGCAGGAAATAGCTTCTAATAAAAATAGAATGAAAGAAGAAAAATATACTTGGAAAAAAGAATATTCATTGGTTTTAATAGCGAATGTAATTTATATTATTGCGTTTTATTTAATTACAAATTATTTTACAGTTTAGTCTATGGAAATTGAAAGTAAATTACATGCAATAGATTGGATTATTCTTTCTGTAACCTTAATTTTTATAGTAGCGTATGGTACATATGTAACTAGAAAAAATAAGAATGTAACCGATTATATTAAGGGTGGGAGCGACTCTAAATGGTGGACAATCGGTCTGTCTGTAATGGCAACACAAGCGAGTGCAATTACGTTTTTATCTACACCAGGACAAGCCTTTCATAGTGGTATGGGCTTTGTACAGTTTTACTTCGGATTACCTATTGCAATGATTATAATTTGTGTAGTTTTTATACCGATTTATCATAAATTAAAAGTCTACACAGCTTACGAATTTTTAGAAGGAAGATTCGATTTAAAAACGAGGAGTTTAGCGGCAATTTTGTTTTTAATTCAACGTGGATTGGCTGCCGGAATTACCATTTTTGCACCTGCCATTATTTTAAGTGCCGTATTAGATTGGGATTTATTAACACTGAATATTATCATCGGTTTTTTAGTGATTATTTACACGGTTTCTGGAGGTACAAAAGCAGTAAACGTAACGCAAAAACAACAGATGATTATCATTTTTATAGGAATGTTAATTGCGTTTTTTATGATTATGAGTCAGCTTCCGGAGAACATTACATTCAGCAATGCATTAGAAATTGCAGGTGCAAGTAATAAAATGGAAGTGTTAGATTTTTCTTTCGATTTAAGTAATAGGTACACGGTTTGGACGGGGATTTTAGGGGGAACATTTTTAATGTTATCATATTTTGGAACAGACCAAAGTCAGGTACAACGTTATTTGTCAGGAAAATCGGTTAGAGAAAGTCAGTTAGGTTTAATTTTTAACGGATTGTTAAAAGTGCCAATGCAGTTTTTTATTCTGCTAATTGGTGTTATGGTTTTTGTTTTTTATCAATTTAATGCATCGCCTTTAAACTTTAATCCTACAGCAAATGACGCGGTTCAGAACTCTGAATTTGTTGGTGAATATCAGAAATTAGAAGCAGAACATACCATTATAGAAAATGATAAAAGATTGTTGTTTTCTGATGGTTTTCAGAAGGAAGAAGCTACTCGAATTCAAGAATTAAATGAAAGAGATTTAGCCTTAAAGGAATCAGCTAAAGAAATTATTAAAAAAGTAAATGAAAAATCCATTAAAAAAATAGAATCAAACGACAAGGATTATGTGTTTATTCATTTTATTTTAAACAATTTACCAAGAGGATTAATCGGACTTTTATTAGCTGTTATTTTATCTGCAGCAATGTCTTCTACTGCATCGGAATTAAACGCATTGGCAAGTACAACTGCTATAGATTTGTACAAGCGAAATGTAAGAGAAGATAAAGATGAAGAGCACTATGTAAAGGCTTCTAAATGGTTTACATTGCTTTGGGGAATCATAGCCATTTCGGTGGCGTGTGTGGCCAATTTATTCGATAATCTAATTCAGCTTGTAAATATTATTGGGTCTATTTTCTACGGAAACGTCTTGGGTATTTTCTTGTTGGCATTTTTCTTTAAAAAGGTAAATGGAAATGCAGTGTTTAGAGCAGCTTTAATTACGCAAATATTAATTTGTTCTATTTATTATTTCGGAATTTACAACCTAGAATCACAAGGTTTAGAACCGATAATTAGTTATTTATGGCTGAATTTTATTGGATGTGTTTTAGTGATATTTTTCTCACTATTATTCGTTTTTAAAGCGATAAATAGGCAAAGTAAAATAGCGTTAGTAATTAGTTTATTGGCTATTTTAAAAATTACATATGATGTGTTGAACGATGTTTCATTAAACATAACTCATGTTGTTTCTCTAATTGTATTATTTTCTTTTTTAGGGTTCTTTAATATTGATAAAACAATTTTAAATGAAAAAGAAAATTAATTGAGAATACTTTAGATAAACAAATGTAGACAGTATTTGATACCTTTTTAGATTCTATCTTGAAATAATTAAAAAAGTTACTATGGAAAATAAAATAATAAAATGGGGAATTATTGGCCTTGGAAAAATAGCTACAAAATTTGCTACTGATTTAGCAACTGTAGAAAATGCAGAATTAGTTGCTGTTGCTTCTAGAAGTGAGGGGAGAGCAACTGATTTTGGAAAGAAATTTGGTGCTAAAAAGGCATATAAATCATACGAAGCTTTGGCTAAAGATGCTGAGGTAGATGCAGTATATGTGGCTACTCCGCATAGTTTTCATAAAGAACACGCTATACTTTGCTTAGAAAATAAAAAAGCAGTTTTATGTGAAAAGCCTTTTGCAATGAATTTGCAAGAAGTAGAAGAAATGATTGCGGTAGCAAAAGAAAATAATGTTTTGTTGATGGAAGCATTATGGACGTATTTTTTACCACATTTTACGTATGTTTTAGATCTTGTTAAGAGCAGAGAGTATGGAGAGCTAAAAAAACTAGAAGCAGATTTTGGTTTTTATAATACGTATGATACAGATCGAAGATTATTTAAAAAAGAAGTGGGAGGAGGAAGTTTATTAGATATTGGTATTTATCCAATTTTTGCAGCTTTATCTACTTTGGGAACTCCAGTTACTATTGAAGCCGATGCTACTTTCTTTAAAAATGGTGCAGATGCAGAATGTAATATGCTTTTTAATTATAAAAATGCGACTGCTAATTTAAAAAGTACCTTGTTAGAGAATACTCCAACGGAAGCTGTTTTTACGTTTGACACTGCAATTGTAAAAATAAACACACAATTTCATGCGCCTTCTTCTGTAACAATTTTAAAAAATGATACAGAAGAAACCATTAGTTTCGATTATAAAACCATTGGTTATAGTTTCGAAACAGAACATTTTAATAGTCTTTTAAGAGAAAACAAAAAAGAAAGTACTATTATGACCTATGATTTTTCTAGAAGTCTAATTCGTGTTTTAGACACCGTTAGAGAAAGTATCAATCTAACGTATTAAAGATGCTTTTTTGAGTATATGGAATTTTAAATAAGAAAAATGCTATTATGAATTTAGCAAGTCTTTCACGGTTAAATCGTTGTTTTTATCTAAACGAGCTATTATTTTTAAAAACAATATAGCTGTAATGAGAGCATCTCCACTTGCGGTATGTCTATCACTTTTAGATACATTTAGTTCATCACATAATTGATCTAAAGTATAACGTTCTTTTGGCAATGTGTTTTGATAAACAGTATGTTTAGAGGTTCTATATAGATGTTCTGTATCTAAGGTCTTATTTTTAATTTCTGGTAGTTGGTTTCTTACTAAAATTTGGTTCATCATCATAATGTCAAAGTTTATATGGTGCCCAACTAAAATTGAATTACCGATGTATTTTAAAAAACTTTTTAGCGCTTCTAATTCAGAGATTTTTGTTATGCTACCTTCTTTTAAAATTCCGTGAATGTGTACCGTTTCTGGATTAAATATTTCTTGTTTTAAATAGACTTCAAAACTATCATTTACATTTAAAGTGTTGTCGATTAAAGAAACAGCACCAATAGACAATACACGATCTCTCATTCTATTAAATCCCGTAGTTTCTGTGTCAAAAACAACAAATCGAGTTTCATTTATAGCGAGTTTTGGTGCGTTTAAAAAACTATCTTCATACTCTAAAAAGTAATCCGGAAGTACCTTGTTTTCCTTCTTATTAAACCAGTTAAACTTCATAATTATCTCATGTTTGATAAGTTAAATTTAATAGTAAGCACTTCTTGAATTTCTCTAATAGGTTTAAAACACCTTTTTAGTTTCAACTTTTCTTCTTTTGTTAAAGACTCTAATTTAATAAATTTACCAGAATCGTTGTGTAATATCCCTTGTTTGGTTTTAAACTTTAACAAGGCTTTAAAAGCATAAGAGCAAGATTGGTACAGTTCTTTATTTTGAGGTTCTATTTCAGCTAATCTTTCAAAACGGTGTGCAGTATTGTTAATTTCAAAGATATTATTAGAGAGTGTTAAAAGTCTTGCTGCATTAATTAAGGGCATTAAAGCTCTTTGTTTTATGTTAAAAGAATCTTTATGGTCACCATTATTCTCTACTAGAAACTGTTTGAAAAATCCTAGAGGAGATGGACTTGCAATGGCTTCTTTTGCTAAAAAAGTAAATAAAAGAGTCCTTTCATTAAGTGTTTTAAAAATGCTTTTGGTTAGCTCTCTTGCCATAGAAACTTCACCATAAATAGCGTTAAAATCAAAGAAAATAGACGATAATAAAATGGCTTCTCCATCAACATTAAAAATCCACTCGTTAAATTGATCTTTCCATTCAGATAAAGACAAGCACCATTTAGGATTGCTTGCCATCATTTCTGCAGGGCAATATTCATAACCAATTTTATGTAGCGATTTTGTAATATGACCTGCTAATTGTAAAAAATATTCTTTCGTTTCTGTATATTGTTCTTTGCTAACATCCTCGAAAATGATAGCATTGTCTTGGTCTGTATATAAAAGTTGTTCTTTTCTACCCTGACTTCCTAATGCTAACCAAGTAAATTTAGCAGGCGGTGGCGTAGCCATTTTTTTTAAAGAAATCTCAATAACTCTTATGGTTACACTATCATTTATTTCTGATATAATTTTAGAAATATGTGATAATGGAATGTTTTGTTCTAAATAAGATTTTAAAAGTTGATTGGCCTTGATTCTAATTTCTCTTATTTCTCTTGTTTTTTTAGCTCGTTTAATCTCTTTTAAAATTACTGTTGGGTTGTTTCCTAGTGAAGCTAAAACATCATGATTAGTTAAAATTCCTATCAACTTAGAATTACTAGTTCCATCTACGGTAATACACAAATGACCTACCTTTTGCTTTATCATTTGTAACTGAGCGTCTAAAACAGTAAGGTTTTTAGATTGTGTAATTACTGGGGAAGACATGATTTCTGTTACAGAGATGTCTATAGAAAATAGACCTGTAGCTATTTTGTTTTTAAGATCGCTATTTGTAATAATTCCTAAAGGAACGCAGGCATCATCTACCACTATAATACAGCCAACTTTTTGATTGCTCATTTTTATAGCGGCTTCTTTAGCTGTAGCATTAGCTGTACAGGTTAATGGCTTTTTAGTGTAATTTACAGAGTGTAAATTAGAATAAGCTAAATTATCATTTTCTATATAATCTGTAAAAACATTGCTGTTTTGCTCGTTTGTATAAGGATCAAAAGAGTTAGAAGCAAAAGAAGTTAATAGATATTTATTAATTTTTAAACTTCTTTCTGATACTGCTTCAAAAATTTCAATAGGAATCGCATAGACAATAGATTCTTCATTGGCGATGGCGTCTAATAAATAGTTTTCTTTACTAATTAACGGTCTTAAACCAAAAATGTCACCACCATCACAAATGTCTATCAGCGCTTTTTTGTCATTAGAATTTTTATACAAACTAATTCCTCCATTTCTTACAATGTAAAATTGTTTGTGAATTTCATCATTCTCGTTAAAAATAACTTTTCCTTTTTCTAAATAGATAATGGAAACTTGAGAGGCTATTTCTAATATTTTTTTAGTAGCTAATAAGTTGAAAGGCGGATAGTTTTTTAAAAAATCGTAAACGCGTTCTGCAATTGAATTTTTCATCTTTTATGTATTTGTTGATGAATCTTGTTATAAACCGAACAGTAATACTCATGAAATCTAGGAAGTAAAACATTCTTCAGGTTTTCTGTGCTTTTTAAAGTTGATAAATCAAATAATTCGATGGCATCAACTTCTTCTTCTTGAATGGTTAATGTTGATAAAGGCACTTTTAATTCTGTGATAAAAACATGATGATGCTCGTTATCTTGAATTCCGTTTGCATGAGAAACTTGATGAATCCTTGTGCCTATTTTGATGAGGTCTTTTTCTTCTATTTTAAGTCCGATTTCTTCAAAGACTTCTCTTTTTGCTGAGGTAATAATAGCTTCTCCGGCAGCAATATGTCCTGCAACAGAAATATCCCATAAACCAGGAAATACTTTTTTGGTTAATGCTCTTTTTTGAAGTAATATTTTTTCATCCGAAGTAAAAAGCCAAATATGAACAGTTGCATGAAACCAACCATTTTTATGGGCTTCAGATTTTAAAGCAGTTTTTCCTGTAAGTTTTCCATCAGGAGTTAAAATGTCTATGAGTTCGTCCATAATTAAAAGACACGAATTTCACTAATTACCACTAAATAATATTTTTTAGTTAGTTTGTCATTTCGACGATAGGAGAAATCTCATAATATAGATTACAAAATCATGAGATTTCTCAATCGCTTAAAAAAAGCTCATTTCAAAATGATATAAAAGTCAAAATAATTAGCATAATCCGTGAAATTCGTGTCTGTATTTTATTTATTCAAAATAAGAAAAAGTTTCTCCTCCTTTAATATTCAATAATGTTTCATAAATCATTTTAATCACATTTTCTACATCATCTCTGTGTACCATTTCTACAGTGGTGTGCATGTATCTTAACGGTAAAGAAATTAGAGCAGAAGCAACTCCTCCATTACTATAAGCAAAAGCATCTGTATCAGTTCCTGTTGCTCTAGAAAGTGCAGAACGTTGAAAAGGAATTTCTTTTGCTTCGGCAGTATCTGTAATTAAATCACGTAATTTTTGTTGAACAGCCGGTGCATAAGCAATAACCGGACCTTTACCTAATTCTAAAAGACCAGCAGTTTTTTGCTCGATCATTGGTGTAGTTGTATCGTGTGTTACATCAGTAACAATTGCCACATTTGGTTTAATGGTTTGTGTAATCATTTCTGCACCACGCAAACCAATTTCTTCTTGTACTGAGTTTGTAATGTACAATCCGAAAGGCAATTCTTTTTTGTTTTCTTTTAATAAACGAGCTACTTCGGCAATCATAAAACCACCCATTCTGTTGTCTAAAGCTCTACAAACAAATTTATCTCCGTTTAAGATATGAAATTCATCTGGATATGTAATTACACAACCAACATGAACACCTAAATCTTCTACTTCTTTCTTAGTAGCACAACCTGTATCTATAAAAATGTTGTCTGGTTTTGGAGCTTGCTCATTTGATTTGTCTCTTGTATGAATTGCAGGCCATCCAAAAACACCTTTTACAATTCCGTTTTTAGTGTGAATGTTTACAATTTTACTTGGTGCAATTTGATGATCTGATCCTCCGTTTCTAATCACGTAAATCAATCCGTTATCAGAAATATAATTTACATACCAAGAAATTTCATCTGCATGCCCTTCAATAACTACCTTGTATTTTGCATCTGGGTTTATAACTCCTACTGCAGAACCATAGGTGTCTGTAATAAATGTGTCTACATACGGTTTTAGGTAGTCCATCCAAATTTTCTGACCTTCCCATTCGTATCCGGTTGGTGCAGCATTATTTAAGTATTTTTCTAAAAATGTAAGTGACGCTTTATTTAAAATTGATTTTTTTGCCATTATAAAAGTTTATAAAGTTTTAATATGAAAAGTTCTAAAGTTAAATGTTAGTTCGGTTGTTTTTTCTATTGTAAAAGTAATCAGAAAAAATATCGAGTACATTTTATACTTCCAATGGTAAAAATAATACGATTTTTTAGGAACTCCATTAAAAAAATCACAAAAAAGTGTAACAAAAGTGCTTACTTTTACACTAATCACCAAAGTAATATCACTAAAACCAACAATATGAAGTTAGTAATTGAAAATTTAACCAAAACATACAAAAACGGCGTAAAACCTATTGATAATTTAAGTATTGAAATAGGTACAGGAATGTTTGGTTTGTTAGGACCAAATGGTGCAGGGAAATCTTCTTTAATGAGAACCATTGCAACATTACAGAGTCCAGATTCTGGTTCAATTACTTTTGGTGATATTAATGTTTTAGAAGACAATATGTCTTTACGTAAAGTGTTAGGGTATTTGCCACAATCTTTTGGTGTGTATCCTAAAATGTCTGCCGAAGATTTGTTAGATTATTTTGCTACTTTAAAAGGAATCTCAAAAAAATCTGAAAGAAAAGCCATTGTAAAAGAGGTTTTAGATATTACTAATTTATATGAAGTAAGACATAAATATGTTGCGGGTTATTCTGGCGGAATGAAACAACGTTTTGGTATTGCGCAATTGCTTTTAAACAATCCAAAACTAATTATTGTGGATGAGCCTACTGCAGGTTTAGATCCTGCAGAGAGACATCGTTTTTTAAATGTTTTAAGAGAAGTTGGAAGTAATTGTACGGTTATTTTTTCTACACACATTGTAGAAGATGTTAAAGAATTGTGTAATGAAATGGCTATTTTAAACGGAGGTAGAATTTTAAAACACTCTACACCACAAAAAGCAACAGAAGAATTAGAAAACACCATTTGGACAAAAATTGTAGAAAAAGACGATTTAGAAGAAAATATGAAATTGTACAATGTGTTGTCTAGAAATTTTAATACAGACAATACGTTAAATATAAGAGTACATGCAGAAGAAAAACCTTCAGATGATTTTGTAGCAGCAACTCCGCAATTAGACGATGTGTATTTTATTGCATTAAAACAAGACGAACCAGTTTTAACAAGTTAAGAGTTATTAGTTAAAAGTTAAGAGTACTAACATGCTCTAACCAAAAAAAAATATAAAGAGAATCTAACTCACCACTCAAAACTCATCACTCATAACTTTGTAATTATGTTTTCAACTATTTTTAAACACGAATTAAAATACTGGTTTAACAAACCTGTTTTTTATATTTATATTTCAATATTTTTATTAATATCTTTCTTCTTATCTGCAACATCTGCGGGTATTTGGGATGGCGTTTCTGGTACCACTGGTTCTTCCAGAATTGTAAATTCGCCAATTGGTGTTACAAGTATCTTTAATGCATTTACTATTTTAATCTTCTTTTTATTTCCATCAATTATTGGAGTTTCTATTTACAGAGATTTTAAAAGTGAAATGCACTCCATTTTATTTTCGTATCCGTTTACAAAAGCCAATTATTTATTTGCAAAGTTCTTTAGCGGAATTGTAGTGGTTTCTGCTATTGTTTTGGTTGTTGCTTTAGGAATGGTTATTGGGTTTCGTTTTCCAGGAACCAATTCAGATATTGTTGGCGATTTTAATGTTATGACTTATTTAACAACGTATTTGGTTTATATTTTACCAAATGTATTGTTTTTTGGTGCTGTTGTTTTTGCTATTGTTACATTTTCTAGAAGTGTTGCAGCTGGTTTTATTACGGTAATTATTTTAATGTTTGTTCAGGGAGCTATTTCTAGTATTTTATCAGAACCAGAACAAGCAACTTTGTTAGCTATTTTAGATCCTTATGGTTCTTCCGCGTCTTCTTATTATACAAAATATTGGACCGTTTCTGAACAAAATGAAATGCAAATTCCCATAGGTGAATTGGTAATTTATAACCGTTTATTGTGGTTGGTAGTTTCCTCTTTAATTTTTGGGTTGGTTTATAAATATTTTAAATTTACACAAAATGCAATTACACTTTCTTTTAGAAAAGTAAAAGCAGAAAGAATTACAAAATCTAATTTTAGCGGAGTTACAAGAATAATGTTACCAAAAGTGTCTCATGATTATTCTTTTATTCAGAATTTAAAAGTGATGTGGCACTTGTCTAACATCGATTTTAAATACATTTTTAAAAGTTTACCTTTTATCTGCATTCTTATCGTTGGACTTTTAATGTTGTTTGGAACCTTATTTATTTCTAGTGAAATTTTTGGAACAGATACATTACCAGTAACTTGGCAAATGTTAGGTGGTGGAAATATTTTTAGTTTGTTTGTTATTAATATTTGTACTTTTTTATACGCTGGTATGTTAGTGCAAAGAGCAAGAACTGCAAAAATTAGTCATTTAGTTGATAGTACACCAATACCAAACTGGACATTATTATTCTCTAAATTGATTGCTATTTTAAAAATGCAATTGGTTTTACTGGCAGTAATTATGGTTTCTGGTATGTTGTTTCAAGCGTATCAAGGATATTATAATTTCGAAATTGGTCATTATATAAAAGAGTTGTTTGGTTTAAAATTTTTAAACTATGCAATTTGGGCTTTCTTAGCAATATTTGTACAAACGTTGTTTAAAAATCAATATTTAGGTTTATTGGTTTTGTTAATCGTTGCTATGGGAATTCCGTTTTTAGACTTAATAGGAATTGAGTTAGCCATTTTTAAATATAACGAAGGCCCAGGTTTTAGTTATTCGGATATGAATGGGTATGGCTCTGCGTTGTCTCGTTATTTATGGTATAAAATCTATTGGATTTTAGGAGGAACAGTATTACTTCTTGTAAGTGTTTTATTTTGGGTTAGAGGATTACCAAATTCTTTTTCTGAAAGAATGGATATTGCTGTCTCAAGATTTAAAACACCTCAAAAAATTGGTTTAGCGGTTGTTTTGGTTGCTTTTTTAACTTTAGGTTTTACGATCTATCAAGAAACAAAATCAGAAGAAGAAAACTCAGCTTCTAAACAAGCTGAATTAAATGCCGTTAAATGGGAAAAAAGTTATAAAAAATACGAAGATTATAAGCAACCAAGAATTGTAGCTGTAAATGCAGATGTAGCTATTTATCCGAAGAAAAGAACGTACAAAGCAAGTGCTGTTTTTACAATGATAAATAAAACGGATAAAGCAATTGATAGTATTTTCTTAAATCATAACTCATTAGAAAACACCTTCGAATTTAATAAACCAAATAATTTGGTCTTAGAGGACACGGTTTTTAATTTTGATATTTATAAGTTCGATAAAAAAATACTACCTGGAGATTCGTTACAACTTACAGTGCATGTAAAAAGTAAAGAAAATACCATGTTTCAAAGAAAATCGCCTGTTTTAGCAAACGGAACATTTTTAAATAATTTCTCTATGTTTCCTAGTTTAGGATATTCTTCTGCAGGAGAATTGACTGACAATAAAATTAGAGAAAAGTACAGTTTACCGCCAAATAATTTACAATCTGAACCTACGGATTCTACAGCTTTAGGAAATACATATATTTCTAAAGATTCTGATTGGATAGATTTTGAAGCAACCGTTTCTACATCCGAAGACCAAATTGCAATTGCACCGGGTTATTTACAGAAAGAATGGACAGAAGCTGGACGTAAATATTTCCATTATAAAATGGATAGTAAAATGTTGAATTTCTATGCGTTTAATTCCGCAAGATATCAAGTTAAAAAAGAAATGTGGAATGGTATTAGTTTAGAAATTTACTATCACAAACCACACAATTATAATTTAGATAGAATGCTAAAAGGGATGAAAGCATCTGTTACTTATAACGAGAAAAACTTTAGCCCTTATCAACATAAACAGTTAAGAATTGTAGAGTTTCCGAGAACACAAGGTACTTTTGCGCAATCTTTTGCAAATACAATTCCGTTTTCTGAAGGCTTTGGTTTTATTGCTGCTGTAGATGATACAAATGATGATGGAGTAGATTATCCTTTTGCAGTTACTGTACACGAGGTTGCACATCAATGGTGGGCACATCAAGTTATTGGTGCAGACGTTTTGGGTGCTACCATGTTGTCAGAAAGTTTGTCGGAATATGTTTCTTTAAAAGTATTAGAGCATCAAAATGGAAAACCGAAGATGCGTACCTTTTTAAAGAAAGCTTTAGATGATTATTTAATGCAAAGAACCATGGAAAGAAAACGTGAAAATGCATTGATGTATAACGACGGACAAGGATATATTCGTTATCAGAAAGGGTCTTTAGTTTTTTATGCTTTAAGTGATTATATTGGTGAAGAGAAGTTAAATGGGGCTTTAAAAAAGTATGTAGAAAAAGTAAAGTTTCAAGAAGCTCCATATACAACTTCCGTAGAAATGGTGAATTATATTAGAGAAGTAACACCAGATTCCTTACAATATGTAATTAAAGATATGTTTGAAACCATTACGTTGTACAGAAACCAAATTTTAGAAGTAAAATCTACAGAATTAGACAACGGGAAATACGAAGTAGAAATAGAATTTGAAGTTTCTAAATATAGAAATGATGAAAAGGGAAAACGGTATTATGGTGAAAAAGTGGGAGATACTTTAACGTATCAAACGGATGAAATGAAAAAACCTATTTTATCAGTTCCATTGGCAGATTATATTGATATTGGTATTTTTGCGCAGGAAGAAGTTGATGGGGAAAAGAAAGAAAAAGAGCTGTATTTAAAGAAGCATAAGATTACAGAGATCAATAATAAAATTACAATTATTGTTGATGAAAAACCGGTTGAAGTAGGAGTAGATCCTTACAATAAATTAATAGACACGAAGTCTGAAGATAATAGAAGAAAGTTGTAGTGTTTTATGATAATTGATCTTTCATTTTTTTAATTTGAAAGATCTTTTTTTCAAAATAAAAATTATGAAAAGTATTGTTTTAGGTATTTTAGGTTGTCTTGTTTTTTGTTCTTGTAAACAAGAAAAAGCAATAGAATTAAATTTTCTTGATGAATTTGTTTTAGCAGATTCCATAGCATTTCAAAACTCAATTATTGGAGGATTGTCTGGTATAGATTATGCAAACGATGCTTATTATTTTGTGGTGGATGATGCGAAAAACCCTCGTTTTTTAAAAGCAGCAATAAACATCGAACAAAATAAAATTAAGGCTGTAGATTTTAAAAAGGTTGTTTTATTAAATGATACGACAACTTCTTATTATAAAGAAAACGCTTTAGATTTAGAATCCATTTTTGTAGAAGCAGAAACCGAAGAGGTTTATTTTGTTGGTGAAGGATCTATTAATATAGGTAAAAGTCCTACTGTTTTTAAAACAGGTTTAAACGGAAATTTTATAGAAGCTTATGAGCTTCCTAAAAACTTAAGTGATATTAAAAATATAAAACACAATGCTGTTTTTGAAGGTTCTTCTAAAAGTATTGATGGAAAAGGTTTTTGGGTAGCAATGGAAGGTCCTTTAAAAACGGATGGGGAAGATCCTACTTTTACAAAAGCATCATCACCAATTAGAATCACGTATTTTGATAAAACATCTAAAAAAGCAACAAAGCAGTTTGCGTATCAATTAGAACATATTACAAAACCATCCAAAGGGAATATTAATTTAAACGGATTAACATCGATCTTAGAGTATAAAGAAAATCACTTTTTTATTATTGAAAGGACGTATCAAAGCGGTTATGGTTCTTATGGGAATATTGTCAGAATTTTTGATGCAGTTATCGATAAAAAAACTACTAATGTTTTAAATATAGATGCTTTAAAAGAGTCTGGTTTTATTCCGCTTGAAAAGCGTTTATTATTAAATTTTGAAGAGGTTAAAGGTCAATTAACAGAAGGAATTATAGATAACATAGAAGGTATTACATTGGGACCAAAATTAGCCAATGGAAACCAATCTTTACTTCTAGTTGCTGATGATAATTTTCAAGTCTATGGAAAACAATTAAATCAATTTATTTTATTAGAAATTACTGATTAATAATTTCTTTTTTTATCAAGTTAACGTATTTTAAGTAATGAATTTTTTAAAGTTAAAAGAAACCAGAATCAAAAAAAAGTTTGATAAAAACATCAAGCAAGTGTCTGAAAGTAGAATTGTTTCTCAAAAGGAAATTAAATCTGTGGGTATTTTAACTACGGCAAGTATTTCTTTAGAGGTAGATTTGCAAGCAAAAATAGAAACTTTTCTAGGTCTTAAAAATGTTAAAATATATAGTTTTAAGAAAAGTGTTGCTACAAAAGACACTTCCTTTAAATACTTTACACAAAAAGATATTAATTGGAAAGGGGTGTATATTGAACCTAGTTTTAAAAGTTTTTTAGAAGAACCATTCGATTTGTTAATAGGTTATTTTAGTGAGGCTAATTTGTATTTAGAAACAGCTGTTTTACAATCTAATGCTACCTTTAAAGCTGGTTTTTCTGGAGTAAATTCTAAATTGTACGAATTAGAAGTTTCCGAAGATACAGCACATGTAGAAGCATTTTCATCAGAACTAAAGAAATACCTTCAAATTCTTAAAAAACTAAAAAATTAAACTTTAATAATAAAGTTGTTTATTCTTGGTAAGAATTGTTTTTTTAGTGATGAAGTTCAGCATTAAATTGTAATTTTACGCCTTATAAAATACATAATAATGCAGAGATTTATTGGAACTGGAGTTGCGTTGATAACACCTTTTAAAGAAGATTTAAGTGTAGATTTTGATGCACTTGTAAAATTGGTGAATTTTAACATCGAGAACGGAACAGATTATTTAGTAATTAATGGTACAACAGCAGAAAGTGCAACTATTACTAAAGAAGAAAAACAAGAAATAATTAACGTTATTATTAAGACAAACAATAAGCGTTTGCCTTTAGTTTTAGGGGTTGGAGGTAATAATACCGCTTTAGTTATAGAAGAATTACAAACAAGAGATTTTACAGGTTTAGACGGTATACTATCTGTTGCGCCTTATTATAGTAAGCCAACACAAGAGGGTTTTTATCAGCACTTTAAAGCAATTGCTCAAGCTACAGATTTACCAATTATTTTGTATAATGTTCCTGGTAGAACTGCAAAAAATATGGAGCCTGCAACTACAATACGCTTGGCTAATGAATTTGAAAATATAGTGGGTATTAAAGAAGCAGGAAATAACCAACAACAGTATTATACGTTGTTAAAAGATAAACCAGCAGATTTTTTAATCATTTCTGGAGATGATGATATGGCTTTAGGAGTTGCCTTGGCAGGTGGTTCTGGTGTGATTTCTGTAATTGGACAAGCCTTTCCTAAAGAATTTTCTACAATGATAAATCATGGTTTACAAGGTAATAATAAAGAAGGATATGCTATTCATTATAAAATGATGGATGTTGTAGATTATATTTTTGAAGAGAATAATCCTGCAGGTATAAAAACAGTTTTACAAGAGTTAGGTCTTTGTAAAAATGATGTTCGTTTGCCTTTAGTGCAAGCAAGTGCAGAACTTCAATCTAAAATTGCTAAATTTGTAGCGAACTTTAAATAGAAAATATGTTATCACCAGTTATTGAAAAAGCATTAAACGAACAAATTAGAGTAGAAGCACAGTCTTCTCAAATATATTTGTCAATGGCTTCTTGGGCAGAAGTTTTAGGTTTTGAAGGCGTTGCACAGTTTATGTACGCACATTCAGACGAAGAAAGAATGCACATGTTAAAGTTGGTGAAATTTATAAATGAACGTGGTGGGCATGCAATAGTATCAGCATTAGATGCACCTCCGGTGGAATTTGGTGAATTTAAAGAAATGTTTCAAGAATTATTTAATCATGAAGTTCATGTTTCTGCATGTATAAATGATTTAGTAGATATTTGCCTACAAGAAAAAGATTATGCTACTCATAATTTCTTACAATGGTATGTTTCTGAACAAATAGAAGAAGAAGCATTGGCTAGAAATATCTTAGATAAAATAAAGTTAATTGGTGATGATAAAGGTGGTTTTTATCTGTTTGATAATGATATTAAACAATTAATTACTGCAGTACCACCTGTGCAACAATAATATTAACAAACTTTTAGTAACAACTAATCGCTTTTTTTGCGTCTTTTGTGTCGTTATTATATGACATAATTTATTGTCAAAAAAAGCGTTTTAGTTTCATATGTTATTCTTAATACTGTGTATTTAGAAATTTCATTGAAACAGTTATCCTAAAGTTGTTTTGGGAGCTAAAAGGGAAGAATTATTTCAGAAAAAATAAATTCTTTTATTATCCATATTTAATCACTAATTTTGCACGATGCAAAAAATTAAAAATTTAGCGTGTTTATTGATGTTCTCACTTGTATTATTTTCATGTGGAGAATATCAAAAAGTTTTAAACAAAGGTACTACGGAAGAGCAGTATAAAATGGCTGTAAAATTGTACGAAAGCAATAAGTTTAGTAAAGCTTTGCGTTTGTTTGAGAAAATAACACCAACTTATAGAGGGAAACCACAAATGGAGCGTATCCAATTTATGGTAGCACAATCTAATTTTAACGAGAAGAATTATAGTATGTCTGGTTATTATTTTGATCGTTTTGCAAAGAATTATCCGAAAAGTTCTAAGCTTGAGGAAGCAGCTTTTTTATCAGCTTATAGCTATAAATTGGCTTCTCCTAGTTTTAGTTTAGACCCAACGGATACAAATAAAGCATTGGATGCTTTTCAAAGTTTTATAAATACGTATCCAGATTCAGATAAAATAGAAGAAGCGAACCAACATTATAAAGAATTAAGGTATAAGCTTCAGAAAAAATATTTCGAAATTGCTAAAACGTATTATAGAACAGCAGAATACGATTTAAGAAATTATAAGGCGGCAATACAAGCTTTTGATAATTTATTAGCAGATTATTTAGGTTCTGAGTTTAAAGAAGAGGCATTATATTACAGGTTAAAAGCTGCACATGACTTTGTTTTAAAAAGTTATGACAGGAGAAAACTAGAACGTATAAAAGATGCAATAGATGCATACGATAAGTTAAAAAGAAATTACCCAGAATCTCAGTTTATGGAAGATTCAAATATAATGTTAGCGACCTTACAAAAAGAACAAGTAAGAATTGATGCATTGATTGCAAAACAGGTTGAAGTTCAAAATTCAAAAAAGAAATAATAATTAATTATGGATTATAAAGATACAAAGGCACCTTTAAGTACTATTACTTATAATAAGAATGAAGTAGAAGCTCCTACAGAAAATATTTATGAAGCTATTTCTATTATTGCCAAAAGAGCAAATCAAATCAACGGAGATTTAAAGAAAGAATTGGTTGATAAATTAGAAGAGTTTGCTACTTATAACGATAGTTTAGAAGAAGTTTTTGAAAATAAAGAGCAAATAGAAGTTTCTAAATTTTACGAAAGATTACCAAAACCAACAGCTATGGCTATGGAAGAGTGGTTAAACGGTAAAGTTTATTTTAGAACTCCAGAAGCAGAATAATGTCTGTTTTAAGTGGTAAAAAAATTTTATTAGGAATTACTGCTGGAATTGCTGCATACAAAACGGCTGGTTTAGTCCGTTTATTTATAAAATTAGGCGCAGAGGTCAAAGTTATTATGACTCCTGCGTCTAAAGATTTTATAACACCTCTTACACTTTCCACACTTTCTAAGAACCCTGTTTATTCTACTTTTTATAATAAGGAGGATGAAGAAAATGAGCTTTGGAATAATCATGTAGATTTAGGTCTTTGGGCAGATTATATGTTAGTTGCTCCGGCAACAGCAAATACCATGTCTAAAATGACAAATGGCACTTGCGATAATTTATTATTGGCTGTCTATTTATCTGCAAAATGTCCAATCTACTTTGCACCTGCAATGGATTTAGATATGTACATCCATCCATCAACCAAAGAAAGTTTACAAAAATTAGAATCTTTTGGAAATACAATTATCCCTGCAACCTCTGGTGAGTTGGCAAGTGGTTTAGTTGGTGAAGGAAGAATGGCAGAGCCTGAAGATATTGTATCATTTATAGAAAAAGATATTTTATCTAAATTACCTTTAAAAGGTAAAAAAGTATTACTTACTGCGGGGCCAACGTATGAAGCAATAGATCCTGTTCGTTTTATAGGCAATCACTCTTCTGGTAAAATGGGATTTGCAATTGCAGAGGCGGCAGCTAATTTAGGTGCTGAGGTTTTTTTAGTTTCTGGTCCAAGTCATCAAAAAATTCAACATTCTCTAGTGCATAGAATAAATGTTATTTCTGCTGATGAAATGTACAACGCAGCTCACAAATATTTTAAAGAAGTAGATGTTGCTATTCTTTCTGCTGCAGTTGCAGATTATAGGCCAAAAAATGTAGCAACTCAAAAAATAAAAAAGACAACTTCTGCGTTAGAGATTGAGTTAGAACCAACAAAAGATATTTTAGCGTCTTTAGGTGAAATTAAAAAAAATCAATATTTAGTTGGTTTTGCTTTAGAAACCAATAATGAGCTAGAAAATGCAAAAGGGAAACTAAAACGTAAGAATTTAGATGCTATCGTTTTAAATTCTTTGCAAGATAAAGGTGCTGGTTTTGCTACAGACACAAATAAAATTACTATTATTGATAAAGATTTGACTGAAAAATCATTCGAATTAAAATCTAAAGTAGAAGTAGCTAAAGATATTATGAATGAAATTGTAAAAAATATTTCTTAATATTTTTTGTCTCCTCGAGCGCAGTCGAGAGGTTTTGGTTTAGGTCCCAACTGCGCTCGACCAGACAGTAAAAAACAAAATAAATGCGTAAACTTATATTTTTTTTTCTGTTAATATTTTCAGTTTCTGTGTTAAAAGCACAAGAATTAAATTGCTTGGTTACTGTAAACTACAACCAGGTTCAAGGTTCAAATACGCAGGTTTTTAAAACACTAGAAAAATCTTTGTCAGAGTTTGTAAATCAAACTAAATGGACAAATAACGAGGTAAAACCAGAAGAGAGAATAGATTGTGCTTTTACAATAATAATTACTTCTAGAGATGAAAATAATTTTAGTGCAACGATACAAGTTCAGTCTACAAGACCCGTTTTTGGATCTACCTACGCTTCACCTGTATTAAATTTAAAGGACAACGATTTCAATTTTAAATACAATGAGTTCGACCCATTAGTTTACAATAAAAACTCTTATGATAGTAATTTAATTTCTACCATTGTTTTTTATGCAAACATTGTTTTAGGAGCAGATGCAGATACTTTTAAAAGAAATGGTGGAGAATCGTCTTTTAGAGTTGCAGAGAATGTAATGTTACAAGCGCAGCAAAGTGGAATTGCTTCTTGGCAAAATGTAGTAGGAAAACAAAATAGGTTTTTATTGATTGATAGTTTTTTATCTCCAAAACTTTCTGCATACAGAACAGCTACTTATACGTATCATAGAAGAGGATTAGATGAGTTTTCTTTAAACAAAGGTATTGCCAAACAAAATATGGAAGAGGCGGTAATCTCTTTAGAAAGTATCTATAATAAAACAGTTGGTAATTATTTAATTCGTGTATTTTTTGATGCAAAATCAGATGAAATTGTAAATATGTATACAGATGATGCTACTTCTAGAAATAAAAATAGACTTGTTGAAATAGTGAAAAAAATATCTCCGAATAACAATGCTAAGTGGAAAAATATTAAGTAAAACATTCCTTATAATTATTGTTTATTCTTGATACAATTTTCCTTAATTTTAGCTTCTAAAATTTCGAGCATTTGTTAACACAACTTTCCATTAATAACTACGCATTAATCAATCACTTATCTATTGATTTTTCTTCAGGTTTATCTATTATTACAGGTGAAACAGGAGCAGGTAAATCCATACTTTTAGGTGCATTAGGTTTAGTTTTAGGTAACCGCGCAGATTTATCATCATTAAAAGATACAAGCACAAAATGTGTTGTAGAAGCTAAGGTTGCTATTGCGAATTACAATTTAGAAGATTTTATTAACGAAGTAGACTTAGATTACGAAGCAGAAACTATTATTAGAAGAGAGATTTTACCATCTGGTAAGTCGAGAGCTTTTGTAAATGATACACCAGTGACGTTGTCTGTTTTGAATAAGTTAAGAACAAAATTGATCGATGTGCATTCTCAGCATCAAACTATAGAATTGTCTGATAACCTTTTTCAGTTTTCAATTTTAGACGCCTTAGCTCAGAATACAGCAAAAATAGCCTCTTACAAACGCGGTTTTTCTCAGTTAAGTAAATTAAAAAGAGAATTTTCTAAATTAAAAGAACAACAGAAAGAAGCGAATCAGCAATACGAATATAACCTACATCTTTTTAAAGAATTAGAAGAAGCTAAAATTAAGGCAGAAGAACAAGATGATTTAGAGGAACGTTTAGAAAAGCTGAATAATATTGAAGATATTAAAGGTAATTTATCGGAAGCTTTAGAAATTACGGTGAATGAAGAAATTGGAATTCAGAATTTGCTAAATACTTTAGAGAATCGGTTGTCTAAAATAGCAATATTCTCTAAAGAATATCAAGTATTATCAGAAAGAGTTACTTCTGTAAAGATTGAAATCGATGATATTGTTTCTGAGTTAGAAGATGCGAATGAAAATGTAGATTTTAATCCGAATGAAGCCGAAGAAATTAATGACAGATTACAATTACTATATAATTTACAGAAGAAACATACAGTAAGTAATAATGTGGAGTTACTTAAAGTTTTCGAAGAACTTTCAGAAAAAGTGGCGCAAGTAGAATCTGCAGACGAAGTAATTATTGAGAAGCAAAAGGAGATCGATGAAATTTCGTTAAAATTAGATAAAGTAGCCGATTTAATTTCGAATGCAAGAACAAAGTCAATTCCTAAATTAAATAAAGAATTACAAGCTTTATTAACCGATTTAGGTATGGAAAACGCTCGTTTTTCAATTAAAATAAAACAAACTAAAAATTATTTTGCAAACGGAAAAGATGAATTAGAATTTCTTTTTTCAGCAAACAAAGGAGGTAGTTTTGGTGAATTGAAAAAAGTAGCTTCTGGTGGAGAATTGTCTAGAATTATGTTGTCTGTAAAAACAATTTTATCAGAAAATACACAATTACCAACCATAATTTTTGATGAAATTGATACTGGAGTTTCTGGTGAAGTTTCAAATAAAATAGCCGCAATTATGCAAAAAATGAGTGCTAATATGCAAGTAATTGCCATTACGCATTTACCGCAAATTGCTGCAAAAGGAGCAAATCATTACAAAGTGTATAAACAGGAAGTAAAAGGAGTAACCACAACTAATTTAAAACTTTTATCTACTGATGAAAGAGTTAAAGAAATTGCAGAAATGCTAAGTGGTAAAGACATATCCGACTCTGCTCTTACCCACGCAAAAGAATTATTGAATTAGTTTATTTAAAACTTAAAAGTTAGAGTGTCATTTTAGAATGAGTTTTTTAACCATTCAGAAATTTCATAAAACAAAAATATAATAGCATGTACAATTTACTAAAAGGAAAAAAAGGAATCATTTTTGGTGCTTTAAACGAAAATTCTATCGCTTGGAAAACAGCACAAAGAGCACATGAAGAAGGAGCAGAATTTGTATTAACGAACGCACCAGCTTCTATTAGAATGGGTGAATTAGATGTTTTAGCAAAGAACACAAATTCTCAAATTATTCCTGCAGATGCAACTTCAATTGAAGATTTAGAAAACTTGATAGAAAAATCTATGGAGATTCTAGGCGGAAAAATCGACTTTGTTTTGCACTCTATTGGTATGTCTGTAAATGTTAGAAAAAAGAAAGCGTACACAGATCCAAATTACGATTTCACTCAAAAAGGGTGGGATGTTTCTGCGGTTTCGTTTCACAAAGTTTTAAATGTTTTGTATCATAAAAAAGCCATGAAAGAATGGGGTTCTATCGTTGCCTTAACCTATATGGCGGCGCAAAGAGTCTTTCCAGATTATAATGATATGGCAGATAATAAAGCTTATTTAGAGTCTATTGCACGTAGTTTTGGCTACTATTTCGGTCGTGATTTTAAAGTTCGAGTAAACACCATTTCTCAATCTCCAACACCAACAACTGCCGGAAATGGGGTAAAAGGTTTCGACGGATTTATCAATTTTTCAGAAAAAATGAGTCCGTTAGGAAATGCTTCTGCAGCAGATTGTGCAGATTATACCATTTCGCTATTTTCAGATTTAACAAAGAAAGTAACGTTGCAAAATTTATTTCATGATGGTGGATTTTCTAACATGGGGGTAAGTGATGCTGTTATGGACAAATTTGAGTAAACATATTGTCAATCTAAATCTACTCTAGATTGACAGTATATAAAGTGTTTTTATTTGAAGCTATTTCCTGCTTTCCGCACTCGCTTTTTTTAGTTTGTTCTCGATACAAATTTTTCATTCTTCAAAATTCACTCGATTCCAAACTAAAAAAGAGCTCAAACAATTGCTACAATCAGGGCTAAACTTGTTTGACAATACATAGAAAACGTAGTGTTAAATAGTCTTTTTTTTGAGCGAATCGTTTTTATCTATTTCCTCTTTTGCTCATTTCATCTTCAGTAAGATAACCATCGTTGTTTTTATCCCTTTGATCAAAATTTTCTTTCAATTTCCCTTTAACTTCAGACCTACTTAGTTTATGATCTTTATTCGAATCCATTTTTGTTAACAGTTCAGAAAAAGATGGAGGTGTATTGTTGCTGTTATTGTTTCTTTGAGTAGGTTTTTGTCTATTTTGTGTGGTAGTTTTTTTTGTTTGTGGCGTTGTAATTTTGGTATTTATTTTAGTGGTAGGTGTTATATCTCTAACGGCTCTTACGTAATTATAAACGTATCTTACATCACCTTGAGGACCAAAATATTCAGGGTAATTTTCTTTAAAACCGCTCTTAGGATCACTTCTTTGTGCACCTGCACCGTGTACATCCATTATTTCATTTCTCATTTTTCCTTGAGATTCTCCAAAAGCAATATACACAGCTCCTGCATTGGGGTTTTTACCATCTAAATGTGTGGTGCTTGTCCAAAAATAAGGATATTGTTTTTTACCATTTGGGTCTTTAATTTCGGTAGTTTCAAAAAGAGGGTTAATAGCCGCAGAATTGGTAGTTTGTGGTGAACGATTATAATCTACAATACTTTGTAATTCTTTAGCATTGGGCAAACGCCAATCAGCATAATTAGTGAGGTTTAAATTTTCCGCATAACTTAAAGAATCTTCCCAATTTCTATCAATACCATCATCGGCTTTTTGCCACATTAAACCCGTAGCATAATCACTTACAGTACCATCTTTATTGTCTATAAAATTATTTTTTCCATAATCGGTATTTCCACGTACCAAACGAAAATACATTTTGTTATCAGTACCTGTTCTAGGTTGGTATTTCGGATAGCCTTTTATTCTACCATCAACAAAATTAACACCAAATATTGTTTCATTATTTTTCATTGTGCGTCCAACATATTCAGTAGATGACCAAGTTTGTGCATCAATTTCTCGCTCGTTATTTTGAGTGTTTCCTAAAGGCTGTTTAAAATAATTGGTGTCTATAAATAGTTCTATAGCAGTAGCTCCTTTTACTTTTCCTGTAAATAATATCAACGAATACAACTCTTTAAGAGTAGGAACTCTCCAATCATTATAACCACCCAATTTAGAGTTCTTCGCTTTTAAAACAGCTTCGTTAAGCGTCATTTTAGTTCCCATATCTTGTTCCCAAACTAATCCTGTAACAGTATCTGTTATCGTACCATCTCCGTTATTAATATATGAAGGCTGATTGCCGTTATAGTTGGCATCTTGTCCGTAGAAAGAAACTCCTTTTGTAGGTGTAGTAATTTCGGCACTGTCAGAATAAGAATCCTTTATACCGGTGTCTACAATTGGGTAGCTTACTTTTAAATTAGAAGGCTGGTTTACAGTACTGTTTTCTGTGTAAGGTAAAACCATCAAGTCTTTTCCGTAGAGCACGTTGCCCGAATAGTTTTCACGTATGGCTGCCGTTGTAGCTTCTTCATCTACATCTGTAAAGTTAAAATGGGTCAAGACTAAATTTTTTACGTTCGCTTCTTTTGCCATTTGTGAGCTTTCAGACAAGTTAACGTGTGCGTGTTCTTTTGTATTATTGGTTTTACGGTTTCTGTTGTTGTTACTTTTACCCGTTTTTCTTTTTGAACCTAAGGCAATGGCGCCACCAGAATCCATTATTAAATAATCGGCATTTTTAGCCAAAATAGGTAAGGTTTTAGAATAGGTTAAATCTCCAGAAATTACAATGGATTCGTTGCCAACATCAAAACGATAGGCGAGTGTAGCAATGGCATGTTTTACTGGTGTGTAAGAAATTTTAATGTCTCCAATAGTAAAAGTGTTGTTTCCTGTTAAGTTTTTAGCGGTGTAATTCGCAGTGGCATCACTTAGAGTTCTTCCAGATTTTGATAATCGATACGCAATGTCTTCTTCATAACTTTCTAAGATATTATCAATAATTAAAGTGGTTTGTTTTGGACCAGCAATAATGGTTTTATTTCGTCCAAGAAGCGATTGTATAAAAATAGGGGTAAATTCCTCATTATGGTCTAAATGATGATGTGTGAAAAGTAAGCCATCTAAGTCCTTAATTTTTGTATTTATCTTGTTTAGATTGGCTTGGGTTCCATTTCCCATATCTACCAAAATCTGTGTGTTTTTGTAGCTGATTAATACTGAAGGACCAGAGCGTTCTGTATTAAATTTTGGCGATCCAGAGCCAATAATTGTTGCCGTTAAATGGTCATTGTTTTCTTGAGCGAATAGTTGTATTCCTATAAAAAATAGCAGGAAAGCGAAGTGTCTTTTCATTGTATACCTTTTGTTTCTTTGACACGTACTTTTCTTAATGGTTTAATTGGAAGTAATAAAAATAGTGATATTTAAAATGATTAGGAGGTTTTACGGTCTGAACACGATAATGGAATAAAAAGTAGCATTATAGAAGAATAAAATAAGTCTAGTTTTTTTTATTTAATTTTTCATCAATGGAAAAAAGAAAAGAAATAAAAGAGAAGATTTCTCGTCATTCATATGTTGTTCTATCGAAATGACAATTGGTATTATTTTACCCGTAGTTTGTTATTCTGAAAGAGTAATGAGTAGAGGTTTATTTTAAGATTTTAATGAACATTTTAGTACTTTTATAGAATTAAAATTAAAGAGTTTTTATAAAAAATGAATACCCTATAAAATAAATAGACATCGTATTTTTAAATAGGTTAATTGATTGTTTATCAGTGATGTGAGGAAAGGTTTAACAGTTGGGTATAATGTTTGAAAATATTTACAAGAGCTTAAAGCAGAATATATTCTTATTTTTGGTAGCTGATTATCATTTAAATAATTAAAGAACAAACAAATGGCAAATACATTATTTGACAAAGTATGGGATTCACACGTTGTTCGTCAAGTTAAAGACGGACCAGATGTGTTTTTTATAGATCGTCATTTTATTCACGAAGTTACTAGTCCTGTAGCTTTCTTAGGATTAGAAAGTAGAGGAAACAGTGTTGTATATCCTGAGCGTACATTCGCAACGGCAGATCACAACACCCCAACCATAAATCAACATTTACCTGTAGAAGATCCTTTATCTGCAAATCAGTTAGATGCTTTAGAAAGAAATGCAAAAAAGCATGGTATTTCTCACTGGGGATTAGGAGATCTTAATAACGGAATTGTACACGTTGTAGGTCCGGAAAACGGAATTACGTTACCTGGAGCAACTATTGTTTGTGGAGACTCTCATACATCTACACATGGTGCTTTTGGTGCTATTGCCTTTGGTATTGGTACTTCGGAAGTAGAAATGGTATTGTCTACACAATGTATTATGCAGCCAAAACCTAAAGCGATGCGTATTAACGTAAACGGTAAATTAGGTTTAGGAGTTACTGCAAAAGATGTTGCTTTATACATTATTGCAAAACAAACTACTTCTGGTGCAACAGGTTATTTTGTTGAATATGCAGGAGATGTTTTTGAAGACATGTCTATGGAAGGTCGTATGACTGTGTGTAATTTATCTATTGAGATGGGTGCACGTGGAGGTATGATTGCTCCGGATGCTAAAACATACGAGTATTTAAAAGGTCGAGCTCAAACTCCTAAGGGAGCAGATTGGGACAAGGCTATGAAATATTGGGAAACTTTATATACAGAAGAAGGAGCAGAATTTGATGTTGAGTTTAATTACGATGCAGCTGATATTGAACCAATGATTACGTATGGTACAAACCCAGGAATGGGAATGGGCGTTACTAAATCAATTCCTACTGCAGAAAGTTTAGAAGGTGGTGTAGAAACTTATAAAAAATCATTAGGATATATGTCTTTTAACGAAGGTGATTCTATGATTGGTAAAGAAATTGACTTTGTATTTTTAGGTTCTTGTACAAACGGACGTATAGAAGACTTTAGAGGATTCTGTTCTATTGTAAAAGGAAGACAAAAAGCACCTAATGTTACGGCTTGGTTAGTACCAGGATCACATAAAGTAGTAGATCAAATTAAAGCAGAAGGTTTAGATAAAATTATTACAGACGCAGGTTTTGTTTTAAGAGAACCAGGTTGTTCGGCTTGTTTGGCAATGAATGATGATAAAGTTCCTTCAGGAAAATTATCTGTTTCAACATCAAACAGAAACTTCGAAGGAAGACAAGGACCAGGATCTAGAACTTTATTAGCTTCTCCTTTAGTTGCTGCAGCATCTGCAGTAAATGGAGTTGTAACGGATCCAAGAACAATTTTAAACGCTAACGCTTAATAAAGAAAAATATGGCTTACGATAAATTTGACGTACTAACAAGTACAGCATATCCTTTACCTACAGAAAATGTAGATACAGATCAAATAATTCCTGCTCGTTTCTTAAAAGCAACTGAGCGTGTAGATTTTGATGTCAATTTTTTCCGTGATTGGAGATTTGAACAAGACGGAACACCTAAAGCAGATTTCCCTTTAAACAAAGAAATTTATGCAGGTTCTAAAATATTAGTAGGAGGTAGAAACTTTGGTTCTGGTTCTTCTAGAGAGCATGCAGCTTGGTCTGTGTACGATTTTGGTTTACGTTGTGTAATTTCATCTGCATTTGCAGATATCTTTAAAAACAACTGTTTAAATGTAGGGGTTTTACCTGTGCAAGTTTCTGCAGCATTTGCAGATACATTATTTGCTGCAATTATGGCAGATCCTAAAACAGAAATTAAAGTAGATTTACCTAACCAAACAGTAACTTTAGTTGCAACTGGTGAATCTGAATCTTTTGTAATTAATACCTACAAAAAAGACAATATGTTAAACGGTTTTGATGATATTGATTACTTAAAAAACATCGAAAACGAAATTTCTGCTTTTGCTGAAACAAGACCATTTTAAGAATACTTTTTAGGTTGAATATGGCTAAAAGAAAGATTGAAATAATGGATACGACACTACGTGATGGAGAACAAACATCAGGAGTGTCGTTTTCAGTTTCCGAAAAATTAACAATCGCAAAATTACTTTTAGAAGAATTAAAAGTAGATCGTTTAGAAATAGCATCTGCAAGAGTTTCTGAAGGGGAATTAGAAGCTGTTAAAAAAATAACTTCTTGGGCTTCTGAACAAAATTGTTTAGATAAAATAGAAGTATTAACTTTTGTTGATGGAGGAAAATCTATCGATTGGATGCTAGATGCTGGAGCAAAAGTTCAGAATTTATTAACCAAAGGATCTTTAAACCACTTAACACATCAACTTAAAAAAACGCCGGCACAACATTTTGCAGATATTAAAGCAAATATTGAGGCGGCTGCTACGCATAATATTAAAACCAATGTCTATTTAGAAGATTGGTCTAACGGAATGCGTAGTTCTAAAGAATACGTTTTTGAATATTTAGATTTCTTAACAGCTCAAAATATAGAACGTGTTTTATTACCAGATACTTTAGGAGTTTTAACACACGATGAAACTTTTAAATTCATTTCTGAAGTTAGAGAAAAATACCCAACAACTCATTTCGATTTTCATGGTCATAATGATTATGATTTAGGAGTTGCCAATGTTATGGAAGCTATAAAAGCAGGTGCAAATGGTTTGCATTTAACCATAAATGGGATGGGAGAACGTGCAGGAAATGCACCAATGGCAAGTGTTATTGCTGTAATTAATGATTTTTTAAAGGATGTAAAAATCACTGTTAATGAAAAAGCATTAAATAAAGTTAGTAAGCTTGTAGAAACCTTTTCTGGTTTTCGTATTCCTGTAAACAAACCTGTTGTAGGTGCAAATGTTTTTACGCAAACTGCCGGAATTCATGCAGATGGAGACAATAAAAACAACCTGTATTTTAATGATTTAATGCCAGAACGTTTTGGTAGAAAACGAAAATATGCATTAGGAAAAACATCTGGAAAGGCAAATATTCAGAAGAACTTACAAGATTTAGGTCTGAGTTTAAATGATGAAGAGCTAAGGAAAGTTACCCAAAGAATTATTGAATTAGGCGACAAAAAAGAAGTCGTTTCTCAAGAAGATTTACCTTATATTATTTCTGATGTTTTAGACAGTAATGCTATAGAAAAGCGCGTTGTTGTAGAAAATTATGTTTTAGGACATGCAAAAGGAATGAAACCATCTACCACTTTACAATTAAGAGTAGAAGGCGTACAATATGAAGCACATGCACAAGGAGACGGGCAGTTTGATGCCTTTATGAATGCTTTGCGTAAATTGTATAAAAAACATAGTAAAAGGGATTTACCGGCTTTAATTGATTATGCGGTAAGAATTCCTCCGGGAAGTAATTCTGATGCTTTGTGTGAAACAATTATCACTTGGAAATTAGAAGAAAAAGAATTTATTACTCGTGGATTAGATTCAGATCAAACAGTATCTGCAATTAAATCCACTGAGAAAATGTTGAATATTATTTAAAAAATGCCATTTGCTATTAGCTGTTTGCTATTAGCTAAAAAAATAAATTAATTAAATTATCTGCTGTTTATTGAGCCAACGGCCAATAGCGAACAGCTAAAAGCTTAAACACATGAAATTAAATATCGCATTATTAGCAGGAGACGGAATAGGACCTGAAGTAATTGATCAAGCAGTAAAAGTATCTGATGCAATTGCTAAGAAATTTAACCACGAAATTACTTGGAATCCAGCTTTAACAGGTGCTGCTGCTATTGATGCAGTTGGAGAACCTTATCCAGATGCAACACATGATATTTGTGTCGCTTCAGATGCTGTTTTATTTGGTGCAATTGGGCATCCTAAGTATGATAACGATCCCTCTGCAACGGTTCGTCCAGAACAAGGTTTGTTAAAAATGCGTAAAAAATTAGGTTTGTTTGCAAACGTAAGACCAACGTTTACGTTTCCTTCTTTGTTAGATAAATCTCCTTTAAAAAGAGAAAGAATAGAAGGAACTGATTTGGTTTTTTTACGTGAATTAACTGGAGGTATTTACTTTGGTGAAAAAGGTAGAAGAGACGAGGGAGAAACTGCATTTGACAATTGTGTATACACAAGAGCTGAGGTTCAAAGATTGGCTGTAAAAGGTTTTGAATTGGCAATGACTCGTTCTAAGAAATTATGTTGTGTAGATAAAGCAAATGTTTTAGAAACATCTCGTTTATGGAGAGAGACTGTACAAGCAATGGAAAAAGATTACCCAGAAGTTGAGGTTTCTTATGAATTTGTAGATGCAGTTGCAATGCGTTTGGTACAATGGCCAAATAGTTATGACGTACTAATTACTGAAAACTTATTCGGAGATATTTTAACAGATGAAGCTTCTGTAATTTCTGGTTCTATGGGATTAATGCCAAGTGCATCTGTAGGAACTGAAAATGCTTTATTTGAGCCAATCCACGGTTCTTATCCGCAAGCAACAGGTTTAAATATAGCAAACCCAATGGCTACTGTTTTATCTGCAGCAATGATGTTTGAAAATTTTGGTTTACAAGAAGAAGGAAAAGCAATTAGAGCGGCTGTTAATAAAGCTTTAGAAGCAGGTTTTGTAACAGAAGATTTAGCAGACGGAGGAAAATCTTACGGAACACAAGAAGTAGGAGACTGGTTATCTAAAAATATCTAGGATTATTTATATCCGTTAGAGCTCAGTTTAAAACTTATTGAGGTTTTAAAACTTTAAACAAGTTATTCTTCTTTACGCAACGAGACAAAAAGTACATATAAAAAAAGGTTCGCAATTTGCGAACCTTTTTTAGTTTTAAAATGTATGTTATTATTTTGTTTTTTTAGCTCGTTTTACTAACTCCAGTTTGTCTGTAGTTGTTTTTGTGGTAAAGAAACCATAATTAATAGTTACTTTTTTCTTATCAATTTTATCGATTGTACCTACAGAGTTCGAGCCAATAACTTTTACACTATCATCAATTTGATAAATGTACTCAGATTTTTCTTTGGCTATTTTAGCTTCTTCTATTTTCTTTTCTTTTCTAACTTCTACAACTTTTTGTAATACTTCTTTTTCTACTTTTTTAATAATTTCTTGCTGTTGTTTTTCTGCAACTTTAGCTTTTTGTTTTTGCGCTTTGGTTCTAGGAGCCAAAGGTTTTTTCATTACTTGTTTTACTTTTAAATCTGCAACCCATTTATTAAAATTAGTATTTAATTCCTTTTTATTATTGGTTTGAAAGTATTTATTAAGCAGTTCATTTGTTTTTCTACCTAAAGAAAGCATTCTTTGATTTTGATCATATAATTCTTGAAAACCAGATAATTTATCTTGAACACGTTGTTCTTTTTCCTGTAAATTATCTAAATGTTCTTGCCCTTTAAATTTTTGTTGTTCTAAATTATCAGAATGTTTTTGCAATCTATTACGTTCTTTTTGAAGCTTAGAAATCGTTTTATCTAAACGTACTTTCTCTGTCTCAACACGTTTTTTAGCTTTATTTATAATACTAAACGGAATTCCGTTTTTCTGAGCAACTTCAAACGTAAAAGAACTACCTGCTTGTCCTATAAATAACCTATAAAGCGGTTCTAAAGTACGTTCATCAAACTGCATATTTGCATTGGTAACATTCTCTAATTCGTTGGCTAAAACTTTTAAGTTGGAGTAGTGGGTAGTTATAATTCCGAATGCTTTTTTATAATAAAACTCTTCTAAGAAAATTTCAGCCAAAGCACCACCTAATTCAGGATCTGAACCAGTACCAAATTCATCAATTAAAAATAAGGTGTTTGCACCACATTTACGTAAAAAATTACGCATGTTTTTTAAACGATAACTATACGTACTAAGTTGATTTTCTATGGATTGATTGTCTCCGATATCAGTTAGAACGGTATCGAAAATATACGTTTGACTGCGCTCATCAACAGGAATTAAAATACCACTTTGTAGCATTATTTGCAATAAACCAATGGTTTTTAAAGTGATACTTTTTCCACCAGCATTAGGACCCGAAATAACAATAATTTGCTGTTTTTCGTTCAGTTCTATACTTTGAGAAATGGTAGGTAAATCTTGTTTTTTATTTTTTCTCCATAATATGGGATGATATGCGTTCTTAAAATAGATCTTTTTTTCTCTAGAAATTTTAGGCAAAACGGCATTCATTTCTACGGCGTATTTTGCTTTTGCTCCAACTACATCAATATGGATTAAAAAAGAAAGGTATTCTTCTAATAAATAAACATAAGGACGAACAGTAGCAGATAATGCACGTAAAATCTTTACAATTTCTTGCTTTTCATCATAAATTAAATTTTGATATTCTCTAGAGTATGCAAGTGTTGCTTGTGGCGCAATATAAACAATGTTACCAGATTTTGAAGAACCTAATAAACTACCAGCAACCTTTTTTCTATGCATTGCAGAAACTGCTAATACACGCTGATTGTCTACAACAGTTTCTTTGATATCATCTAAATGACCCGCAGAAATTGCTCTAGATAAAGCACTAGAAAAACTCGCACCAATTTTTCCACGTACATTATTAATGTCTTTTCTTATTTGTCTTAAAGCGTCTGAAGCGTTATTTTTTACTTCCCCAGAAATATCAATTATTTTTTTGATTTCATCATCTATAAAAGTAGTGAATTCAATTTCTTGTGAAAGTTCGAAAAAAGTAGGGAATTGCACATTAAATTTCTTGAAAAACTTAATCAATTCGTTTACAGTTAAAGAAGTAGTGGCAATTTTTAAAAAGGCATCGGTTTCCACAAAGCTATTTTCTATAGCCAAACGTTTTACATTTTCTGTAATATTATCGAAACTATGGTTAGGAATTCTATTTTCACTTTCAAAAGAAGAAACGTATTCGTTTACCAAATACAACTCTTTAAAAAGTGCTTTTTTATTAATGATAGGTTCAATTTCAGTAACCTGTTCTTTACCCAAACCAGAAATACAATGTTCTGCAACATGTTGTAAAACTGTAGAAAATTCTAAATCTTGTAATGTCTTGGATGATATATTATTGTTCAAAAAAAGTCGATTTTATTGCGAACACAAATCTATAAATTCTTTTCGTTTGGTTTTAGAAACTGGCACTCTTTTTTTGTTCTCTAATACAATATATCCTTCATTCTCAAAATGACGCACTTTTTCTAGGTTTATAATGTGAGATTTATGGCATTTGTAGAAGAAGTTATTCATCATCTTTTCATACTTCCCTATATTATAAGAGCTTACGATTTCTGTGTTGTCTATAAGGTGAATCTTGGTATAACCGTCAAATCCTTCTATATGTATCACTTCTTTTTGAGGAATAAAAGAAACACCTTTAATAGTTGGTATAATTAATTTGTTTGAGTTAGAATTTGTTTCTGCAATAAACTGTAAAAGGTTTGTATTTTTTTCGTTCTCGTGTTTTAAATTGATACCTTCTTTTGCTTTATGAACAGCTTTTATTAAATCATCATCATCTATTGGTTTTAAGATATAACCAATAGCACATTTTTTAAAAGCTTCTATAGCATATTCGCTAAAAGCGGTGACAAAAATTACTTGAAAATTGATTTCTCTTAATTCAGATAACAATTCAAAACCATCAATTCGGGGCATTTCTACATCCAAAAATAAAATATCAGGTTGTTGTTTTTTGATGTTGGAAATTGCTTCTTCTGGTTTTTGGTAGGTACCAATGATGGTTATATCTGGAAACAAATTGGCCATCTTTTTCTCCAATCCTTTTAGGTTAGAAATTTCATCATCAACAATAATAGCAGTGATTGTATTCATCTTATTTGCTTTTAATTATAAAAGTAGATATGTTTCCTTTTTCATCGTTTTTAGGGTGTAATTCTTCTGTAAAATACAAGATTTTCCATTCTTCTAAGTTGTTTAAATACGTTAAACGTTGTTGTAAAACGCTAGAAGATTTTATTTTTTTACTTTTCGATTTAGTGTTTACAAATCCAACACCATCATCTATAATTAAAACTTTATAAGTAAAAGTATCTACTTTTTTAAGGTTGATGGTAACGGTTCCTGTATCAAATTTATTAAAAATTCCATGGTTTACAGCATTTTCTACAATAGGTTGTAACAACATCGTTGGTATTTTGGTTTTTCTGAGATCAATAGCATCATCAATATTAATTTGATATTCTAGTTTTTCTCTAAAGCGTAGTTTTTCTATTTCTAAATAATTGCTGAGCAGTTTTATTTCTTCTGTTAATGTGATAGTCGTTTCTTTAGACAGTTCGAAAAAACGTCTAATTAGTTTCGAAAATTTAACCAAATATTTTTCTGAGGCTTCAAAATTATTTTCATTAATAAAATATTGAATAGCTGCTAAAGAGTTGAAAACAAAATGCGGATTCATTTGCGAGCGAAGTGCTTTTAATTGAATCTCAGAAAGTTGTTTTTCTTGAAAAAGCTTTTTACTTTTTTGCTGTTGGTTTCGTTTACTTAAATACCAAACAGCTCTAAAAAACAAAGTTGTTAAAGTTAAAAGAACGATGGCTTTAAACCAAAATGTTTGATGCCATAAAGGAGTGATTGTAAATTCAATTTTTTGTTTAAAATCTTGTGATTCAATTTTTAAAATATAGGTATTGGGCTGTAAATCATTAAAATTAATATTGGTTGTTTCTGTCGTTTTCCAATCACTTTGCAGTGGTTCTAATTTGTAATTATAAGTAAAGTGAGTATTGTTCTCAGAAAAATCTATCCTAGAAACGGCAATACTAATGTTGTTGTTCTCTAAGTATTTAAAAGTATTATTATTTTCAGTTATTGTTTGGTTGTTGTACGTTAATTTATCGATATAAATATCTAATAACTGATTGACGTTTTCTTGTTTTTTGGGCAAAATAGCAATTCCATTATTTGTACTTACAATAAGCTCATTTTTATGAATAAAAATATCATTAACTTGTTGAGAAGGAATGCCGTTGGCGATTGTTAATTGTTTTTCTAAAGTATATTTATGATCATTTAAAACATATTTAAAAATACCGGAGTTACTTGCCAACCAAATATTTTTATTCTCCACAAAAGCATTATTCACAATTAAAAATTCTGATTTTGGTAATTGATATATGTTATTCAAATCGGTAATAAAGGATCCAAAGCCATCTGTATTTAATAATATATGGGTTTTAGATACTTTTGTAACACTTAAAATAGATTTAGAAAATATTTGTTTATTAAAAGTAACTTCACTTATTTCTTCATTTTTAATTTGCTTTAAACCATTTGTGGTTGCAACCAATAATCGATCATTAAAAACCATTAAATTGGTAATTCCTAGTTGGGGATAAACTTTAAGAATTTTCAGGTTGTTTGTATCAATTTTATTAATTCCTACAGTAAAATCGCCATATAAATACTTGTTAAAATAAATTAAGTTTCTAGCAGTTTGATTTTTATAATAAGGGAATTCTGTAAAATTAAACTCCTCGGTGTCTTTAGTGTTTTTTTTACGTATAATTTTGTTTTCCGAAATATAGAACGCTGTTTGTAAGGAGTCTATATAATTAGAACTAAAAATGTAATTATTTTGTTTAATAAACGGTATAAAATCTTTTTTGTCAGTTTGATATTTGAAAAAACCTTTGTTATAAATATTTGCAATTATGGTATCGTTTATTTTGTTGGTTTTAAGAATCTTTTCGTGTTCAAAAGCATATTTAATATTTCTTTTAGCTTTACTAAGTTTGTATACACCATTTAAAAAAGTAGCAATCCAAACCGTTTCTTTTTTATCAATCATTGCAAAATGTGCATCTAATTTTTTAGGAATTAAAACTGTTTTTGTAATGTGATAATTAGCATCTAAAACACCTACAAACCCTCTTCCTGTAATCTGAATTTGATTGTTAATGAGATGTATTCTGGTGTGTTGAGATTTATTGATACCTACTTCATCTTCAAAATTGCGTTTATATAGTTTTAACGTATTTAAGTTTAATATTGAATAATATTTATCTGCTGTCCAATAAAATAAACTATCTGTTATTTGACCTCTATAATGGACAGTGGTTAGAATATTTTTAAGATTGGGTACCTTTTTTATATTTCCGTTTTTGTAGGTTAATTTTATAGTGTCTAAATTAATACTTGTCACATAAGAAGTAATAGCCGGATGTTTAAGATAAACTGGTGTTCCCTTTTTTAAGGAAGTCTTTTCTGAGACTAATTTCCATTTATCATTGATTAATTCATGCGCTCTAGAATTACTTGTTAGTATAACTTGGTTGCCTATTTGACTCGTATAATTGGGAGTGAATATTTCATTTTTAACCTCACTTTCATAAGCATAAACGCTATCGTTTTTTATATAACCTAATTTAGATGTTTTAGATAAATACCATAAATTACCATCTGGTGTTGGATGAATTCCCCAAATATCATTGGCAGACAAACTATTTTTTGTCGTAAAAGTTTTTAAGGTGTTACCATTGTATTTTACTAATCCTTTGTCTGTAGCAAACCAAATAAAACCATAAGCATCTTGTACAATTTTATAAATATGATTGCTAGGTAAGCCATCCTTTACAGTAATATTTGTGTACTGTTGAGAATAGGAAAAACTCCATAACATAATTATAAATAAAGTGATATGGAGTTTTAACATTGCAATTTTAATTTCCCTTTTTCAAATACGGTTCTAGATTACTAATTTACAACAACTTTCTTAGAAGAATATTTATTTTCATTCAACTTTAATGAGTTTTTTAAAGTCTAAATTATTTTCTAAAATTAACTCTATTATGTATTGTCTTCACCATTACAATTGCTATCAATTTTATCATTTAAAATTTCTCTTGTATACGGGTGAATTTCAACATTACTGTCATCACAATCTAAGTTATTGGTAACACCTTCTGTTGGCGAGAATTTTTCTGAACCATAGCCATCTCCGTCTTCATCTATATAGTATTCGATAATGTCTATAATACCATCGCAGTTATCATCAATTCCATTTTTAGCTATTTCTACTGCTTTTGGATGTATCGCTGAATTATCGTCATTACAATCTCCTGCAAACCAAGAATAATTGTCTGGCGCATTGGTATTATTATCAATTTCAAGAATGATTTCTGTATCGCTACCAAAGTCATCACCATCTTTATCTATATAAAAAGTATAAGCAAATTTCCCGTTACAATCTTCATCTATATCATTATCTGGTATTTCTGCTGCACCAGGGTATACATTTGCATTGGTATCATCGCAATCTGTATCATCTAGTACATATCCTTCAGGTTGTTCATTTTGCAATATAGAATTACCTGTTAAACCATAACCATCATCATCTGCATCTTTAAACCAAACACTGTCTTCTAAGTCACCGACTAATCCAGGAGAACAACCTGCTCCAATAATAAAAATAGCAGATATTAGAAGTGCTATTGGTATAATAGTATTTACAATTAATTTTTTCATGATTTTAGTTTTAAAGTGTTATTGATTTTAATTTGAGATATAAATAAGTTGTTATGCTAATAAAAATAAATGCAATAAATTGAGAATGTGAAAGGTAATCTTGTATAATAAAACCTCTTGAATCTCCTCTAAAAAGCTCTAACAGACTTCTTGCAATTCCATATAATATGATGTATGAAAGAAATACTTGTCCATCAAATTTCTTGTTTTTTCTGATAATAAAAAGCAAGCTCATAATTATTAGAATAGAAAATACTTCGTATAATTGAGTAGGATGGACGGTTACCGAATTTGTACTTGGAAAACTAATTCCGAGAATAGAATTTGTTGGTTTTCCATAACAACAACCTGCAAAAAAGCAACCCATTCTACCAATTGCATGTACAATGGTTGTGGTAATAGCTAGAATATCCATTAAAGGTAAAATTGTTATTTCATGTTTTTTTAAATACCAAAAAGTAAATAATATTATGCAAATAAAAGAACCATAAAAAACAAATCCACCAGAAAAAATACTGAATATATTTTTTGGGTTTTGTATGTAATAAATAGGTCTTTCAAAGAATAAAAATAATTTTCCACCAACATAACCAGCAATAAAAATTAAATAAAAAAAGATGTTTGGTAAAACGAGATTTAGTCTTTTTTTAGTTTGCCATTTTGTATATAAAATTGCTAATAGTGTACCAAAAACAATACAAATTGCATACGTATAAATAGTAATGTTTTGATATTCTAATAGCTTTGGATACATTTTTACAGTTTTTTAATCTAGTATTTCTACCAATTACTTTAGTTAATAATTCGACTACATGACCAGAGATGCATCAAAGTATTTATTTTTAAGTCTTTTATAAGGTGTTATTTGTATAAATGATGAGCTCATTTAAGATAAGTTGGTTTTCATTAAAGGAAAGAAAAACTCCATATGATTTTTTAAAGAATATGGAGTTTTAATATTGAAAATCTAATTTCTCTTTTTCAAGGATGTTTTAGAGAGTGATTAATTTACAATCACTTTTTTAGTAGATGATTTTTCTTTGCTTATCAGTTTAAAGAAGTAAATCCCTTTTGATAAATTTAAATTAGAAATTATATTCTTACCGATGTTTACGTCTCTTTTTTTAATTTCTTTTCCAGTAATCGAGTAAATGAATAATTCAGACTTCTCTAAAGTGATAATATTCATTTTTCCGTTAGTTGGGTTTGGATATAAAGAAAACTCAAGAGTATTATATACATCAGTACTTAATGCAGTACATTCAGCCTGATTATTCACAAAGTTTGATGTTGTATCAATATTTGTCCAATTGTCTGCACTCCAAGTAGCATTATCAACCTCTATACAAGTTAAACTGGGATTGTTAATTGCATTAAAGAGTGTAAAAAGAGCGTTATTTCCGTTTTTTACATTTAAAGAAGTTAGCGCATTAGACTGTATATCTAAAGAGGTTAATAAAGTATGTGCACTTACATCTAAATTTGTAAGGTTATTATAGCTAACATTTAAAGTAGTTAAGGCTGTAAAATCGTTTATACCCGTTAAGTCTGAAATATTTTTACTGGAAATATCTAAATTAGATATAATATTTATATTGTCTGTAAACACTTTGCTATCTGGAGTTCCTTTATCTAAACCAGCATTTATTAATGCCATTTCAAAATTGTTATCAGGAATCGTAGTTTCTAGAGAAACTGTAGTATTGTATGTATTTGTTATTACAGGCGCATTATAATCGAAATAAATATTTGCAGTGGTATTAAAAGTATCACCAATAACTGCAGTGCTTTTTGGTTTTATTTTATAAAATAACCAACCATGACTAGCAGGTTCATTACTGGTACTATCTGCCAATTGTATGTTTTCAAAAATAAATTCTACTTTATTTGAGTTGGTAATTGCAGTTCTGTAAGAATGACTAGCTGCAATTGGTTGAAAAGTAGCCATGTCTAAACCTGCATCAATAATGTCTTTTACTACAATATTTATTGCAGATGCGGTACCTGTATTTTGAAAACGAACTCTATACGTTAAATCATTTGGTACTTGTGAGGTACTAATTTTATCACCTTCAAAACAAACCACATCATTGGGGTCGTAAGCATTTACAATAATATCAGAAAAAATATGAGTGTTATCTGTAGGTGTTGCATCACCTGTTAAAGGTGTAATGGAGGTGGTGTAGGTAATTGTATCCCCTCCATTTACCGGATTTATGGGGTCTGTAGGTGTATTTATTGTAAAGTAGACGTCAATATAACTTTCTTGAAAAGGTAGAAGGTTTGTATAATTCCAAGTTAAAGAATTACTTGTTTGAATGTCTGGTGTGTTACTCGCATTATTAAATGTTTCTTGATTCTCATTAAAATTTAAAGTAACCGCTCCGGACGGAATAATTGTAGAACCATTATTTCTGTAAAACACTCTTAACTGCGTATCAAAACCTGGTCTAGATTCCGATGTTGTAAAAGAATATATTTCTACGTCGTCTATTTGAGTATTTGCTGTAATACAAAAATCGATAGTTTCTGTGTTTCCAGAACCCGTAAAATTGGTGGTTTGTGTAGTTGGAGTTGCTGTAAAATATGAAGGGAAGTTTGGTATTAATTCAGTTGTTACAGAAGTGTCATTAATATAAATTGTGTAGGTGCCATCTACAGCACTAAAAGCAGCCGCACTAACATTGGTACTTGTACTGTTAATTCTAGTATTTACAGATTTTGTATCTGCAGCATCGCAACCATCATTATTAAAATCAAAAGAAACTGTACCAGTTATTGTATTAGAATTTACAGGCACAAAAGAACAATATTCTGTAAAGTTGGTTTGCGAATCTATGTTTGCATAGATTCCTGCAGAAACGGTAGCATCATCAACACAAATAGAAAATAAATTTGGATTGTTATTTGCCACTAAATTATTACTAGAAATGCTAGATGTATTTCCATTTTTAAGATTTAAACTGCTTAAATTAGGATTAGAGTTACAGTGTAAAGCATTTAAATTTGTAAAACTTGATAAATCTAAATCTGTTAAAAGGTTACCTGTACAATATAGATTATTTAATGTTGTACTTGTTGTAGTATCTAAACTTGTTATTTGATTTCCATTACAACCAAGGGTAGATAAAGAAGTGTTAGATAATGTATTTATGGTTGTTAAGTTATTGTTACTACAAGAAAGGTTAGACAAGCTTGTATTTAAGCTTACGTCTAAAGAATTTATAGCGTTATCACTACAAATTATAGTAATTAACCCTGTGTTTAAACTTGTGTCTAACGTTGTTAATTGGTTATTGCTACATATTAATGTTACTAAAGTAGCTGTAGAAGGTAAGGTTAAACTTGTTAATAAATTATTGGCAGCGTTTATAGAGGTTAGTCCAGTTGATACGGAGGTATCTAAAGTTGCTAATTGATTAATGCTGCAGTTTAAAGTTTTCAAAGATGATGATATTGGTAAAGTTAAACTTGTTAATGCGTTGTTAGAGGTGTTTAAAGTAACTAAGCCTGTAGCCATGGATGTATCTAAAGTTGTTAAGTTATTTTGATTACATGACAGTTTTGTTAAAGTAGTACTAGCAGGTACTGATAAATTAGTTAAAGAATTAGAATATATAGAGATTTCTATTAAACCTGTGGAGATAGAAGCATTTAAACTGGTAATACTATTACTCCAAGAATGTAAATGAGTTAATGTATTAGAAGAAGGTAGTGTTAAACTAGTTAAGTTATTGTTATAACTTTTTAAGGTGATTAGGGAGGTGTTGTTTGTAGCATCTAAACTTGTAATCTGATTTTGAAAACATTCTAGGTTCGTTAAGGCTAAAGAAGATGAGGTGTTTAATGATGTAAGTTGATTATATTCACATTTTAAACTTTCTAATAGAGGTGTATTTGTTATGTTTAAATTTGTTAATACATTATTATTTGTGATTACAGATGTTAATGCCGTTTGATTAGAAAGATCTAAGGTAGATAAGTTATTATAAGAAGTATTTAATGTTGTTAATGTTCCTGTATTCGGAAGTATAAGTGTTGAAATACCTATGGACATTCCACTAAAATCATTATAATTAATATTTGAAGCACAATCCAAATATGTTAGATTAGATAATGCAGATAGGTCTAAACTAGTTAAATCATTATTACTACAAGTTAAAGAGGTTAAATTAACAAAAGCTTCTATTCCTGTAAAATCTGAAAGACCGCCTTCTAAAAACCCCATAATTTCAAAACCTTGATAGCCAGAAATAATTAATTCCGTTACAGCAGCGGCTTCGGATACCTGTATTTCATTATCATTATTAGTGTCTATACTTGGTGAGTAGTTTAGAAGAGCTTGTTTGAATTCAGTATCTGGGATATTTACAATCTGGCTAAAAATTGTACTAGAAATAAACAAAAAAGTAAGAGAAAGTAGTTTTAGTTTCATAAAGTTGATTTTTTTTAAGTTAGGACTTGTTTTTAGCGGAGTAAAAGAGGTAAAACATTGTTTTTTAATAGTTAAAAGACGTATAAAACTAAGCGTTTTTGAGTTGTTTCTGATAGTGCATTAGAGTAAATAAGGGTTTGGTTAAAGGAAGCGTCTCTTTAGTTTATTCTAATAAAAGAAGTATTTTTGTTGTTATGAATACAATACTTACCAAAAGTTGGCAACCTCTTTTAGAATCAGAATTTCATAAACCTTACTTTAAAGAATTAACAAATTTTGTAACATTAGAATATGAAAATCACCAATGTTTTCCGAAGCAAGAAGATATTTTTGCTGCGTTTAACTTTTGTTCTTTAGATGATTTAAAAGTAGTTATTATTGGGCAAGATCCTTATCATGATGAAGGACAGGCAAACGGATTGTGTTTTTCTGTAAAAGACGGAATGAAACAACCACCTTCATTAAAAAATATTTTTAAAGAAATTGCAACAGATTTAGACCAAGAAATTCCACAAAGTGGGAATCTAGAAAAATGGGCAAAACAAGGTGTTTTATTATTAAATGCGACTTTAACGGTAAGAGCACATGAGGCCGGAAGTCATCAGAAAAAAGGGTGGGAAGACTTTACAGATGCTGTTATTAAAAGCATTTCTGAAGAAAAAGAAAACGTTGTTTTTTTACTTTGGGGTAAATTTGCAGAGAGTAAAATAAAATTAATAAATTTAGACAAACATACTATTTTTACCGCTCCACATCCGTCTCCTTTAGGCGCTTGGAGAGGTTGGTTTGGTTGCAAACATTTCTCTAAAACTAATGCCATTTTAAAGAACTTAGATAAACCTACGATAGAATGGTAGGAAAAGCAGTTTGGTTTTCATAAGGTAATAAAATAGCATCTAAAATGTCTTCTGTTGTGTCTGGGTAATCTACTGGGATAAAAACATCACTCTGAATCCATTTGGCTATTTTAAGAACTTGTTTTTTATTTAATTTTTTTAATACTGAAACCCCCATTTTTTTTAGTGCTAAAGCATTACATTGTTGTTCATATTGATTTTTCATAGGAATTACCATTAACTTTTTCTTTAAAAATAAAGCTTCAGAAGGTGTTTCAAAACCTGCCCCACAAAGAACTCCTGCAGAAGAAGCCATACTTTTTATAAAATCGAATTCGTTAATTGGGTAAATGGTAATGTTCTTTTTAAAGATTAAACGTTTATTTTCCTTAGAAAAAATATGCCATTTTATAATAGGTATTTTAGATAAGACTTCTACAATTTTAGCCACATTATAAGATGGTAAATAAACTGTTATATGCCCTTTGTTGCTTATTTTTTTAGCTCGAATACTTTTTCTTATAATCGGTGTAAAAATAGCAGAACTATAAGGTTTAAAATGAAAACCAAACCGAAGACTTGCAGGTGCGTAGTGTTTTAAAATTAGTTTTTCTATTTTGTGTTTTCCATATTTTGGAGAGGCAATATCTAAAACTGCGTTTTGGTGACTTAAAGATACAATGTTTATATTATTTATCTTTGCGGCCCAAGCAGAAACAGGCTCAAAATCGTTAACTATTAAGTCGTACTTTTTTATGGGAAAGTTTTTAATTTCATTATAAAAACGAGTTAATTTCATTTTTTTGTAGCTTTCCCAAAAGTCAATACCTCCTTTTTTACCGAAAGTGAAATTTAAGCCATGAAGTTTGTATTTTATGTCGAAACCCATATCTAAATTACTCTCATTTCCACTAATTAAAATATCTAAATCTCCTTTTTCTTGAAGAATTGGTATAATTTCTTTAGCTCTTGTTATATGGCCGTTTCCTGTACCCTGAAGTGCATATAATATTTTCATGATTAATTATTTTAAGGGTTTTTGAATATCAAATTCTTTCAATAATTCTTCAAAAAGAAAATTGTTCTTTTCTTCTTTATTTGCATTCTTTAGCTCATTTTTACTAAGTTTCTTGTCGGTGTTTTGAGCTATTTCATCATTTGCGTATTCATATAAACTCCATTTGCGATTTTTGTATTCTAAAGCCGTTAAATTTTCAATCCAATCTCCAGAGTTTAGATAGGTCGTTTTTCCTTTTTGGTTTTCAATTTCTCTAATTTCTGGTTGATGAATATGTCCGCATATTACATAGTTATACTCATTTTCAATGGCAATGTCTGAAGCTGTTTTTTCAAAATTGTCAATAAACTTAACGGCACTTTTTACACTGTTTTTTATCTTTTTAGAAAGTGATAACTTTCCGTAACCAAAGAGTTTACTAATCCAATTTATAAAGGTGTTTATTAGAATTAAAAAATCGTAGCCTTTTCCGCCTAATTTTGCTAACCACTTAGAATGTTTCATGGTGATATCAAAAACATCTCCATGAAAAATCCATGCTTTTTTATCATCAATGTTTAAAACGAGTTTGTTTAAAATTTTAAAGTTTCCTAATTGAAAACCTTTAAATTTTCGAAGCATTTCATCATGGTTTCCGGTAATGTAATAAATGGTTGTTCCTTTAGAAAGGAGAGAAGTAATGTGTTTAATTACATTCATATGAGACTTTGGGAAATAACGTTTGTTAAATTGCCATATGTCTATAATGTCACCATTAAGAATAAGAACTTTTGGCTGAATTGTTTTTAAGTAATTTAATAATTCTTTTGCTCTACAACCATAAGTACCTAAATGTACGTCTGAAATTACAACATAATCTAACTTTCGTTTTTTTTGTTTTTTCATTTTGTTTCATAAAAAGAAAAAGAATTGTTTCTTGTGTAAACAAGTTTATGAAGAAAATGATTTTCTAAATATATGTAAACAATTATCTTATTTCTAAGTTCTTTCAAACATAAAAAGAGAATGTGTTGTAAACGTAAAATAAAAATGAAAAAAAGGTAAGATAAACTTTATGAAAAAGTTTACGAATAGTTAGCTAACTATTAAGAGGCGTAGTGGTTTAGAGTAAAAAAAATCCGCAGTAAACGCGGATTCATTGAATTTGAAATTAAGAAACAATTAGATTTTAAGTTAAATCTACTTGCTTTAAGGTTGTTTGAATAGTTGTGGTGTTATCTGCTAAACCGCAAGATTTTGAGGTACTTCTACAAGAAGAAAAACAAAGGATTCCTAAAATACAAACTGCAATAAATATTACTTTTTTCATAGATAATGGTTTTTCGTGCTAAATGTACATATTTTTTATGAAATTGCTCGAATTTTTCTTCTCTTCAATAACGTTAAACTGTACCATTTTATTTTGTATGCGTGTAATTTTATTTTTAGAAATAGGTTTTCCGTCATTCCATTCAGTAATTTTTAACCATTGCTGGATGTCTTCTAATTGCTGCTCGTACCTAGCTGCCAGAATTTTATCAATAGCATCAATTTTTTTAAAGTCTTTTGTTTTGCCATTAATAATGTCTAAAACTTTTTTAACTTCTTCAAAATTATTTTCTAAAACTTCATCTCTAACTGCAATTACAAAACATGGCCAAGGAGTGGGGCAGTCGTCAATTAATCTAAAAGTACCATTGTCTACTAAGGGTTTTGTGGTAAAATGTTCCCACATAAAATAGTCTGCTTCTCCGTTGGTTAAAGCATCAATTCCACCTTGTAAATTACCAATTACTTTAAATTTTAAATTTGTAATATCCCAACCTTGGTTGTATGCGTTTACGATAGCCATTAAATGAGAACCAGAACCAAATCTACTAATGGCAATGGTTGCATGCTCTAAGTGTTCAATATTTTTAAAAGATGATTTTGCGCCTACATGAATTCCCCAAATTAATGGAGATTTTACAAATGTCTGTACAATTTTAGAAGGGTTTCCGTCTGCAATATCTTTAATAATCCCTTCGGTTAAAACAATAGCAATATCTACATCACCAGCACGTAAAGCTTTACACATGGCGCCTGTTCCGCCAGGGAAATCTTGCCAACGTAGATTGATGTTGTGTTTTTTGTATTCTTTGTTTTTTAAAGTTAAATACCAAGGATAATTAAAATGTTCTGGAACTCCGCCAATTGTAAGGTTTGTCATCTACTTAACTAATTTTTCAAGTGTATATTCTATTAAATCGGCAACTACTTTTCCTGGGTTTTCACTAAAAGATCCATTGGCTCTATTAGCTATAATTGCATTAATAGAACAAGCTTTGTGACCTAAAAGTTTAGATAAACCATAAATTGCTGAGGTTTCCATTTCTAAATTGGTAATTCTATGTTGGTTAAAACTAAAACTATCAATTTTATGGTTTAGTTCATTGTCTTGTATCGCTAAACGTAAAATTCTACCCTGAGGCCCGTAAAAACCTCCAGCAGTAGCTGTAATACCTTGATGTGTTTTATCAGATTTTAACCTGTCTTCTAATTCTTTACTATTTTCAATAACAATAGGATATGACTTTTTAGCACTCCAATTGGTATGCTTTACAAAAGCATCTTCAATTTCTGGATTAGAAATAGCATCAATTTGATAGGAGTGAAGCAAGCCGTTTAAATCTAATCCGTGAGAACCAATTACAAAAGAATCAACCGGAATATCATCCTGTAAAGAACCTGAAGTTCCTATTCTTACAATATTTAAAGAAGTTAAATTCTCTTTAGGTTTTCTTGTTTTAAGATCGATATTTACAAGTGCATCCAATTCATTTAAAACAATATCTATATTATCTGGACCGATTCCGGTAGAGATAACTGAAAATTGTTTGTTCTTGTAAGTACCTGTAGTTGTTTTAAATTCGCGTTTTTGAGTAGTAAATTCGATAGAATCAAAATGTTTTGAGATTTTATCGACTCTATCTTGATCGCCAACAAAAATTATATTTGTGGCAATATGTTCTGGTCTTAAATTTAGATGATAAATACTTCCATCCGGATTTAAGATAAGTTCAGATTGTTTTATAGACATTTAAGATGTAATTTGTAATAGTTTTTCTGATTGATGATTGTAAAGAAAACTATATTTTTTTGCTCCACCAAGATACGAATTTTCATTGCGAAGTTCGCCATAAAAATTTAGCTGGTTTTCTAATACTTTTTTTCCTTTTCTAGATAATTTTACCGGATCGAAAGAGGTAAATAATTTTTGAAGTTGTTCTATATGATGTTCGTACTGTAAATCTCCCAAACCATAAACAGTTTGTGTTTTTAGCAATTGCTGTACTAATTGATTTTTAGAAGAAAATTGTTGTGTGTTTGCAGTTTCTAAAATAGTATTTTCAACTTTATTTAATCCATTTTTAATGGAAGGAAATCTTTGTAAGTGTGCTTCTAAAGCTTCTACTAGATAAGTGAAAGGAGACATAGGATTGAATTTGTAGACCGTTTCTAATCTAAGCGGACTGTCTGAGCAGTATAGTTGCCAAATATAGTCTGCGTACTCAATATCATCTTGAGATAAATCTATTCTGTTTTTATAATGTTGCTGAATTTGATTTTCAGTAAGCTCAGACAAACTCTTTAGTTTCTTATTTCCTTTTATTTTACCATTAGTTACTAAAGAAATATGATAGCCACTTCTATAGGTTTTTAACCAACTAATAACGGCAATCATATTAATTTGACAGAACAAGTCGTGATCAAACCATAAGACTATTTCTTTAGATTCCTTCTTACTACAAAGGGTTCTATATTCTTTTAAAGTAAAGTCTATAAATTTCCTTTTGCTAATATTGTAGGAAGTTTTTAAAAAGTCGAACCTGTTTTTCCAAAAAGTTTCACTGCCAACATCTACAGTTGTTTTTCCTTCACATAACATTTCTCTCCAAGTAATAAAACTTCCAGAGAAATGAAGTTTTTTTAGATAGTTTGTAGTACTATCTCCATTTGTAATATGTAGTATAGACGAGTTCATAATTTATTAATAACGTTTACAGGAATTATTTATTGTAAGAGTACTAAATTTTATCCACCAACTCGCTTCACTTTAAAGCCTTTATCTTTTAGCATGGTCATTATTTGATCTCTAAAGTCACCTTGAATAATAATTTTATCATCTTTAAAACTACCGCCAACAGATAGTTTGGTTTTAATCTCTTTTGCAAGTTTTTTAAAGTCTGATGTTGCACCAGTATAGCCTTCTAAGATAGTAATTGGCTTCCCTTTACGTTTTTCGTATTTGCAAATAATCGGATCGTCTTGTAACCAAATATCCGATTTTTCTTTTACAGGTTCTACAGTTTCCTTATGCTCTGGAAATAAATTTTTTAATTGATCTTTAAAATCCATGTTTTCTCAGTCTTCAGTCTTTAGTTCTCAGTCTTCAGTTAACTTGTTACTGCCAACTGAAGACTGCCAACTGCAAATTATTTCTTTAATCCTAATTCTCTTAATCTTTCGTCTAAAAATTCACCAGCAGTGATATCTTCAAATTGTTTAGGGTTGTTTTTATCGATACAGTTTTCTAAAACATCTAATTTCATATCAGAAACAGGATGCATAAAAAATGGAATTGAATAGCGTGATGTTCCCCACATTTCTTTTGGTGGATTTACAACTCTGTGAATGGTCGATTTTAGTTTGTTATTACTATGACGAGATAACATGTCTCCAACATTAATCATTAATTCGTCTGGTTCGGCCATAGCATCAATCCAATCTCCTTTATGGTTTTGCACTTGTAATCCTTTACCTTGTGCCCCCATTAATAAGGTAATTAAATTAATATCTCCGTGGGCTGCAGCTCTTTCTGCTCCTTTAGGTTCTGTTTGTATTGGTGGGTAATGGATTGGGCGTAGAATACTGTTTCCGTCTTTAATATAATTGTCAAAATACGTTTCTTCTAAACCTAAATGAAAGGCTAAAGAACGTAAAACATATTTAGCTGTTTTTTCTAACATTTGATACGTTTCTTTACCAACTGCGTTAAAGTTTGACAATTCGTTTACGGTTACATTATCTGGATATTCTTTAGCGTATTTAGAAGCTGCGTCTACATACTGACCAAAATGCCAAAATTCTTTTAAATCTCCTTCTTTTTTTCCTTTCGCAGATTCTTTTCCAAAAGAAACATAACCACGTTGTCCTCCAATACCTGGAATTTCATATTTTTCTTTGGTTTCTATAGGTAAATCAAAAAAGTTTTTAATTTCTGTATATAAGCTTTCTACTAATTTGTCATCTAAAAAATGACCTTTTAAAGCTACAAAACCTATGTTTTCGTAAGCATGACCAATTTCATCAATAAATTGTTGTTTTTTGTTTTTATCCGAAGATAAAAAGTCTGCTAAATTTACACTAGGAATTTTATTCATGATGTTTTGTTTAAAAAATAAGGATGATAAAGTTACTAAAAAATACTAAGTTGTAATAAAATTACTTTTTCTTAAAAGGAATTAAGTACGTAAGTGTGTAGTTAAAACCGAAACCTGTACCACTATCAAAGACTCTATTAAAGCCGGGTGCGTAAAGAGTTTCAAAATTATCTGGTTCTTTTACACTCATAGCAATCTTATAAGAACCGCTAAAAGAAACAAAGAAGTTTTTAAAGGTTTCTACTTTTAAACCTATTATAAACTCTGTCCAATGTACATTTAAATCTGTAACCGATACAGATGAAGTTATTTCGTCTGCAGGGAAATATACTGAATTAACGTTGGGAGTGTAAGTGTTTAAAGTTTGATCGAAAATACTAAAACCATAACGAGCTCCTATAAAGATTTCATTGTTCATGTCTAACCAATTTTGGTAGACATTATAGTTAACACCAAGTCTTATATAACTTCCTTTTACGGTAGAGTTTGTGTAGTCTTCAGTAGTTGTTTCTTCTTCAAAACCAACTTCTGCAGCAAGGTATAAGTTTTTTTTAATTCTATAATCTCCTACAATTTCTAATCCAGAATAAGAACTATTAAATTGTGCCAAAATGGGTTTGCTAATGTCCACACCAACTCTTAATCCGTATTTAGATTTATAGACAATAGAATCTTTTTCAGCATTTATAAGTGTGTCTTTTTTCTGTTCTTGAGATTGTCCATTAACAAAAACAAAAAGGAAACAGACGCTAATGAAATATTTGTACATGTGCTGTGTTTTGATTGTCTAGTGTTGTTAATGTTGATGGTGTAAATTCTTTTATCCAAGTATTATCAGAAAAAAAAGTAACATCATTAAAAGTAATTTTATATCCACAAGAACGAGATACATATTCTTCTTTTGGAGTATAAGTTATGGTAAAAGTATCTACATCTGTTCCGTTAGAAAGTTTATAAACTGTTTCTGTTGTTAAACTATTTAAAGGAATATAAATAGAGTCTAAACTAGTACCATTAAAATCTGCGATGGTATCTTTCCCTTCTGCCCAAACATATAAAGTACTCACATCTTTTGTAGACTCCTTATTCGTGTCATCATAAAAACGCAATACCAAATTAGGAGTAACAGGGTTTTGTAGACAGAAATCATCTTTAGTACAAGAGGTGTTTATAAGCAAACCAATTACTAAAATAACTGTTATTTTATAGATACTATTCTTCAACTTCTACAATTTTATTGATGGCTTTAGCCAATTTAAAGTCTAGTTTTGTAACACCATCTACATCATGTGTGGTCAACTTAATATCTAAAGTATTATAGTTGTTTGTCCATTCTGGATGATGGTTTAAAGCTTCACACTCAAATGCAATTCTATTCATTGCAGACATACAATCTTTAAAGTTATCGAACTCAAAATCTGTATGCAAAGCATCGTCATAATAATCCCAATCTTGTAATTTTTCTAATTTTCTATTGATTTCGAAATCTGTTAGTTTTTTCATAGTGAAAAAGGATTTATGTTAATAAAAAGGTTCATTATAATTTCGTTTTGTACATAAAAAATGAATTTTAAAACGAAAGATAATTATTTGTGATTTTATAAGATGCTAAAATAGTTTGATTTTCATAAATAAGCTTTAATTCTTTAGAAATTATGAACGGATTTAACATTTTTGTAGTAAAACTAGAGGTAATTGTGATAGTCAAGTTTTTTCTTTTGTCCCTTTTCTCTTGTAAGAACTTTGGATTCTTTTTTTTATTTAGAGATTGATGTTTTTAAAAACGTTACATTATTATTAAACTCTAAAAAAAAGATCAATTAAACCATTTTCAAAATAATTGGTCTAAAATTTAGAAATGTGATTTTATAAGTTTTAATTACTATTTCTAATCAACTACAACTTTCTAATCAACTACAACAATTAATATATGAGAATATTAAAAACCATTCTATTAGTGTTTTTTTTCAAAACAACAATTTATAGTCAACAACAATCACCAAACATATTATTAATAATTGCAGATGATTTAGGAATAGATGCTGTTTCTGGATTTGGAATTAGTGAAGACTTACCTGTTACACCAACTTTAGACTCATTTAGAAAAAAAGGCGTGTCTTTTACCAATGTTTGGGCAGCACCACAATGTTCGCCTACTCGTGCCGCAATTATGAGTGGGAAATTCGGAATTAAAACAGGAGTGATGAGCCCCCCTTTAATTTTAGATACCAGCCATACTTCTTTATTTACCAAAATAAAAGAACAAAGTAGTACAGATTATAGTATGGGGCTTATTGGTAAATGGCATATTGGTGGAAATAGTAGTGCTAATTACAGTCATCCAGAAGATTCTGGAGTACCTTATTATGAAGGTGTATTTACGAGTCAGGTTGATGATTATTATAATTGGACAAAATTAAATTCAGACGGACAAGAAGAGCAAGTAAATGAATATATTACTACTCATTTAACCAATAGTGCAATATCCTGGATAGACAATCAAACGAAACCATGGTTTTTATGGTTAGCGCATATTGCTCCACATATTCCTTTTCAAACACCACCAGAAGGTACGTATACAACTTCGCCTACAGATGATAGAACTACCTATTTAGCAATGGTTGAGTCTTTGGATTATGAAATTGATAGACTTCTTAAAAGTATGGATGAAGAGACGTTAGAAAATACAGTTATTATTTTTATTGGAGATAATGGTACTCCGGGGAAGGCAAATAATTATTTTCCCAATGGACATGTAAAGTCTTCTTTATATGAAGGCGGAATTCGAGTACCTATGATTATTACAGGGAAGTCTGTAGAAAGAGTAAATGAAGTAGAAGCAAGCCTTGTGCAAGCAACCGATTTACATGCTACAATTTTAGAGTTAGCTGGTGTGCAATTAAACGGAGGAACTGAGAATAGTTTAAGTTTAAAACCTGCATTGATATTTGAAAACCAAATAGGAAGACAGATAAATTATACGGATTATGAAAATAATGGTACAGAATCTTGGGCTACTAGAAATGCTACTTATAAGTTAATTGAAGATGAAAATGGAGGTGAGGAGTTTTATAATATTGTTGATGATCTTAAAGAAGAAACTAATTTAATAGGAAGCTTAACAACAGAGCAAGAAACAATAAAAGCAATGTTGCAACAAGCAGCTCAAATAATAAGAACTGATTGGTCTTGTAGTGATGGAATTAAAAATGGAGCAGAAACTACTTTAGACGACTGTAATGATACTTGTGGTGTTACAGATGTGTTGAGTTATGACTATATTGTTTGTACTGATATACCCACAAGCCCTAGTATTTATTACGAATATGTAGAAGGAGACCAAAGAGTTGTGTATTCTAACAATTATCCAAATCATAATTTTTCTTATGTTTCACCTAGAACTCCAGAACCTTATTATAGAGTGTATAATTTTGATTTAGCACCAAAGTTATCTGGAGAAACAACTAGTATCTCTAGAACAAACGGAAGACCTGTTAATTATTTTGGAATCAGTTTAAATGGAGTTTATATGATGCCAGCTCCTGCAACACCATTTATTTTTGAAAACACAAATACTGGGCAATATAATTGGGATTGGGTATTTGAACCTACAACCAATATTGGGGATGGAAGAGATTTTGTTGCTTTAGATTGTGCTTCTGCTCATGTAAACCCGAATTCAGGTTATCATTATCATGGAAATATGTTTGGCTATGTAGAGGTACTAAAACCAGGTATTTCTTCAACAAATACAATTCCAACAGAACTTTTACAAGTAGGTTGGGCTTCAGATGGTTTCCCTATTTTATATCGATTTGGCCCTGATAAAGATGGAAATGTCAAAGAAATGTTTCCTAGTTTTCAATTAAAAAGTGGTCTAAGACCTGGAGATGGAATTAGTGCTCCTTGTGGGCCTTATTCAGGAAAATACACTAATGATTTTGGGTATATAGCAGGTAAAGGAGATTTAGATGAATGTAACGGAATTGAAGCTTCGGTTACGTTAACGACCGCTCAAGGTGAAGAAACTTTTGAATATTATTATGTAGTAACTCAAGATTTTCCGCAGATATCAAGATGTATGAAAGGAAATTTTAATGATAGTTTTATTAGCAGTGCAGGTGCTTTAAATGATGTTGATGCAGATTCAGATGGCTTTGTGAGTGCTTATGATTGTGATGACACCAATGCGAATATCAACCCTTTTGCAATAGATGATCCAGCAACGAGTGTAGATGAAAGTTGTGGGTCTACTTTAAGCATTGATAAACCTGAGTTAGATGAATTAGGTTTCTACGTAAATTCAAATCCTAATAATGGCAGTTTTTCTGTTATATCCACCCATGTAGAAAAATACAGGGCAGAATTGTTTTCTTTGAAGGGGCAGTTAATTAGTCAAAAGTCAGGTATTGGTGTCATAGAATTTAAGAATATTATAAGTGCAGGCGTCTATCTTTTAAGGATTACAATAGATGGAAAATTAGTAGGGACTTCTAAAATAATTGTAAAATGAGAATTTTAATTATTACATTTTTATCTTTTTTAAACTTTGGAAATACCAATGATTTTCATGAGGCTGTTTCAGCCACTTTTAATGTTGTTGAAAGAGGACATGTTTTAATGCTTGAAATTGATTTTGATACCTTCAACTTTTTAAAGTTGGATGCTTCAAAAAGTATTAAAGTAACTAAAGATGATTTTAGTACATACCTGAATAAAACATCGAGTTGGAAATTTGATGGAGAAAAAATAACACCTCAAGTTTTAACTATAAAATCGGAAAATCATCATACAAAAGTGATTTGTTTTTTAGCAAAGTCTAGAAAAAACATAAAAAAAGTTGAAATTAAAAATGAGTTTTTATTAAATGTTGAAACGCATTCTAATATCGTTGAGTTAGATATAAACGAAACTTTCAAAGATTTTAGGATGTATAAGGATAGAAAAGAAATTGTGGTGAATTATAATTAGAATTATCTTCAAGTTGATGTAGACTAAAAAATCTCAGGTTAATTATCAACCTGAGATTTTTTAATATATATAGTTTATGAAATTTAGTTATTTCTTCTCAAACAAAACCACTGTTTCAATATGACTAGTATGTGGGAATTGATCTACCAAACTAATCTTTTTAATAAAATAACCAGCTTCTGCTAACAGTTCTGTATCTCTAGCTTGAGTTGCTGGGTTACAAGAAACATACACCATTCTATCAGCATTTAGATTAATGATTTTTTGTAATGTTTTTGGCGCAATTCCTGCTCTTGCAGGATCTAAAATAATTGTCTTTATTTTATCTTTATATTCTGGATGTGCAACTAAGAATTTACCAACATCTGCTGCATAAAATTTTAGTCCATCAATATTATTTCTTTTGGCATTTTTTTCAGCATCTTCAATAGCGGAAGCCACGATATCTACACCAACAATTTTTGCGTTTTCACTTTTAGAAGCTACAATCTGACCGATGGTTCCTGTACCACAGAATAAATCCATTACCACAGTATTGTCTACCTTCGTTTTATCTTCTAAAACATATTCAACAACTTTTGAGTATAACTTTTCGGCACATTTAGGGTTCGTTTGAAAAAAGCTTTTCATGCTGATTTCAAAATTCAAACCTAATAATTCTTCTACAATTTTATCTTTACCATACACTAAGTCTAAACTACCCGCTGTTGCAATAGTTCTATCGCCCGTCTCATCATTAATAGTATGTAATAAACCTGCTAAACGATCTCCAAAAATATCCTTTAGAAAAGAAGCAAATTTCTGTAAATCAAAATTCTCTAATTCAGGAGAAGTAGTTACCAAATTACATAATAATTCGTCTGTTTTAAAAGATTTTCTTACAACAAAGTATCTAAAGAAACCGGTCTTTTTTGGACCATGCCAAGGCTCTAAACCAGTGTCTATACAATATTGACGAATGTTTTTTAAATTGTCTTCTAATTGCTTGTCAAATAAGCCAGAATCTTTTTCTAAATTATCTCCCATCCACCAAACACCACGTCTTTTAAAACCTAATGTAAACTCATCTTTATCTCTCTTTGTAACTCTATCATATCCAATAGCAGAAAAACCATATTCCATTTTATTTCTATAATGAAATACGTTTGGCGAGGTTACAAATTCATCAAATAGATCTTCGATATTAGCTACTTTTCCTATCTTTTTAAATAAGGTTAAAGTACTTTCTTTTTTATATTGATGTTGTAAATCTATAGGTAATTGAATATAAGGCGCACCAGGAATGTCTTGATAAGGAACTTCTACCTCATCTTCAGATGGTTCTAAAACATCTATCAACTTTGCTTCTGCATAGTTTTTACTAGACTTACTTATTTGTGCTTTTACTAATTGACCAGGCAAGGTATTCGGAACAAAAATAACAAAACTACCTTCATCAGACTGGATTCTTGCAATCCCTTTTCCGCCAAAAGCGTAATCTTCAATTTTTAATTCTAAAACTTGATTCTTCTTTACAAATTTATTTCGTTCTCTACGTGGCATTCTTAATTGTTTATGTGGTGCAAAATTAGGGAAAATATAGTTTGATGAAACAAAAAAGGCCACTCATTTGAGTAGCCTTTTTATTAAAGTAAGATTATATTTAGTTTCCAGCTTCTTTTTGTGCTTCTTGAATCATTTGTTCATTGGCAACAATAGCAAACTCTACACGTCTGTTTTTACTTCTTCCTTCTGCAGTTTCGTTTGTTGCAATAGGATCATTAACACCTAAACCTTTGGTTTCAAATCTTGCATTTTCAAGACCTTTAGTGGTTAAATACTCTTTTACAGAATTCGCTCTTTTTGCAGATAAAGTTTGGTTGTATTCAACTCTACCAGTGCTGTCCGTGTAACCATAAATAACAATATTAGTATTTTCGTAACTATTAAAAATAGGAACTAATTTTTCTAAATTTGCTTTTGCTCCTAAAGATAATGTAGCTTTATTAGTATCAAATCTAACGGCATTTTCACCTAAAGTTAACATAATACCTTCACCAACTCTTTCTACTTCTGCACCAGGTATTGCTTCTTCTATTTCACGAGCTTGTTTGTCCATTTTATTACCAATTACACCACCGGTAACACCTCCAATTACACCACCTAAAACAGCGCCTAATTCAGAATTTTTACCATTTCCAACATTGTTTCCAATTACGGCACCTAAAATGGCACCTGCTGCAGTACCAATACCAGCACCTTTTTGTGTGTTGTTTGCATTTTTAACAGCTTCACAAGAGGTTAGCATGCTTGCTGTTATAAATAATACTGATAAACTATAAATTATTGATTTTTTCATTGTGTTTCTTTTTTAATTATTTTCTTTGAAAAGAGTAAGTAATATCTTTTGTTTGTCCTGCAACGTTAATTTGGTCTACCAATTGGAAGCTTGATTCTGTTACATTTATAATATCTAAAACAAAACCATTATTTACTTCTTTTGCTTTGTAGTCGTTAATGATTTTTAAAACAAATTTTCCATCTTTATTTAGGTACCAAGTTATTGGAGAACTAAATTCTTTACAAGAGGTGCTTAGACTAGTAAGTGCCATTTCTCCTTTGTTGTTATTTGAAACAAAACTCCAGTCACTACCAACAAAACATTTAGAGTCTGCTATGTAAAAAGAAGTTACATTTAAAAAGTCTGATCCAGGAAAGTCAACAGCAGTCATTGTAAAATTTCCTTTTAAAATACGTTCGGTTTTATTGTCTAATTTGGTACTAACTGCAGAGGTAGATTTACATGCAATAGCTACTGAAATAAATAAAACAATACATAAAATTTTTTTCATAAGTAATATAGATTAGTTTTTTGCAAAGTTAAGAATACTAGTTAGCATATTCTTTATTTTTATATGCTATAGTTTAAGACACGTTTTTATAAAGATAGTCACTTTTATTGACATATTTTTTGAGTTTTTTTACAATTTATTTTAAATAAAGTCTATTCTGTTATTTAATGTTGATTTTGTTGAGGTTATAAATAGAAAATAACATATTTAAACTTTATTTTTTTAGCATTTCTCTGTAACAAATTTATTTTTGGTTCGTCTTATTTCTGTAACCAACTAAATATAAAAATGAGTTTTATAAGGGTATTACTTGCTATTTTCTTTCCGCCACTTTCTGTGATAGATAAAGGTTGTGGTTCTTTCTTTATTATTTTTTTACTGACGCTTTGCGGATGGATTCCTGGAGTAATCGGAGCTTTAGTCATTTTAAATAATCCGAAGAATTAATTTTTATGGCATTGACATAAGTTAGTTTTACAGATTTCAAGAAACTTGAAACCTGAAACTATTGTACTTCTTGCGTAAAATAAACCTATGTTTACTATGTTTCTATGTGGAGGTGTTTTTAATTCCTTAAACCTTAAACCTTAAACCTTAAACCACTAATTAACTTGCTCTCCGTTTTTTATCTCTTTAGAGGCTTGTAATAAAACCACATCTCCTGCAGTATTATAAACACCAATTACTAAGCATTCACTCATAAAGTTGGCAATTTGTCTAGGTTTAAAATTTACAATTACAGAAACTTGTTTGTTTAGTAAATCATCTTTTGTATATAAATCAGTTATTTGCGCACTAGACTTTTTAATACCCAATGCGCCGAAATCAATTTTTAGTTGATAGGCAGGTTTTCTAGCCTTAGGAAAATCATTCACTTCAATAATAGTTCCTGTTCTAATATCAACTTTTAAAAAATCTTCAAAGGTAATTTCTTCTTTCATTCCTTATTTTTTCTTTCCTAATTTTTGTATTACCCATAAAGGACCAATCAATAAAAATTCTAAATCTTTTAAGAATGATGGTTTTGCACCTTCTACTTTATGTCCATAAAACTGGCCAATCCAAGCTAAAATAAAAATAATTAAAGATGCGAAAAGCAGGTTTACTTGATTACTTAGCCAAAAATTGGCTGCAATTGTTATTAAAATTATCAAAGACATTTCTATAAAATACCAAAAGCCTAAACGCAAATAAAAAATAGAAATAACAAGACCAACTATTACAGCCCAATTTTCTATTAAAGGATTAGATAAGTTTAATGTGTTTTCTAAAAATGTGGTTGGTATACTCATGAGTAAACCAATAACACTAAAAAAAATTAAAGGAACACAAATGTAATGTATCGCTTGATTTGTTTCGTTTTGATGACTAACTGCATATTCATCAAAATATTCTTTAGCTGTTTTCATAAGTCGTTTTTATTTCCAACCTTCACGAATCATCAATTCTTCTATATGTGCAAAATGGTGCTTACTATGCCAAGCATAGATACAAATGTTTTCTTTTAAACTAACTTCTTTATTTCCAGATGGATGAATAAATATTTTGTTTAACTGTGCATCCGTCAATTTACGTAAGAAATACACCCATTTAGAATGTAAGGCTTTTAAAGCATCAATTGATAAAAATACAGGGTCAGATTTAGAATCTTCTAATTCTGCCCAACGTTCTTCATAATAGGCTTTTATAACAGGTTTGTCTTCTGTTAAAGCCCATTTAAAACGCGTATATGAATTATGATGACTGTCATAGCAATGATGTATTACCTGTCTAATTGTCCAGCCGCCCTCACGGTACGGTGTGTCTAATTGTTTGTCAGATAGGTCTTTGGTTAGGAATTCTAGTTCTTGAGGAAATCTTTCCAAAATAGAAACCCAATCTTCAATATTTTTATTTGTGATGTTTTTTGGAATATTTGTTCTTCCTATCGGATATTTTAGTTCTTCTAGTGTCATTTATTTCTTTGTTATTTTCTTTAAAAAACGTTCAGAATTTTTATTTTCTGGTTTAATAGCTAACGCTTTTTTAAAGTTGATAATTGCATTGGCAGTATCTTTTTTCAAAAAATAGGCTTCTACCATGCTATCAAAAACGTTTGATTTATTTGGGTATAATATAGCGTTTATTTTGAAAAGCACGATTTTCAAATAAAATAATATCCTTTTACTTCTTATTTTACCAATTTGCTAAATTCAATAATCTTTTTGATCGTTTTTTCTCTAATGGATAAACAAATCTATTTGCTCATCTAACTAAATAAATCGTATGTTTTTAGATATATAAAATTGATATTTTTTTTTACCTTCTTTCCACTGTTTATTAATCCTTTAGAAATAGAAAATCCAGTGCCTTTTTTTTTATTAGGTTTTACATTTACACCTATTGGTACAGTTTGATATTTAGGATTGTCTTTTTTTGCGAGTCTTTTTTCTCAAAAGTTACAGAGTAATCCTAATTTTAATGTTTGGTTAAATAAAATTAGTGGTTTTATTTTTATTCTGATGGCATTTTTAATTATACTAAGCTAAAGCTATCTGTTTTTTTGTTGTTTTTTTGATTTATGAGCGTTCAATTTTTTACATTTACAAGATTGTTTTAAATTAGTTTAACATTTAAAACGTTGAAAATATTTATAATTTGAGTCTCAATTTTTCCTTAATAATTCCAGTTTACAATCGTCCTAATGAAATAGAGGAGTTGTTAGAAAGTCTTACAAAACAAGATTTTTCTGATGATTTTGAAGTTTTAATTATAGAGGATGGTTCTACGGATAAAAGTAATTTAATTGTTGAGAAATATAAAACTGAATTAGATTTAAAATACTTTTTTAAAGAAAACAGTGGGGCAGGAGCGAGCCGTAATTTCGGAATGCAAAATGCTTCAGGAAATTATTTTATTATTTTGGATTCTGATGTTATTGTTCCTGTACAGTATTTATCCGAAGTGCAAAAAGCCTTAGAGACTAATTTTACAGATGCTTTTGGTGGGCCAGATGCAGCGCATAAAAGTTTTACTTCGTTACAGAAAGCAATTAATTACTCGATGACTTCTGTGTTAACTACAGGTGGAATTAGAGGTAAAAAACAAGCTGTCGGTAAATTTCAACCAAGAAGTTTTAACTTGGGGTTGTCTCAGATAGCTTTTAAAAAGACACAGGGTTTTTCTAAAATGAAAAACGGAGAAGATATCGATTTAACATTCCGACTTTGGGAAAACGATTGTGAAACACAGTTAATAGAAAAAGCTTTTGTGTATCATAAAAGAAGAAGCTCTATTCAGCAATTTTTTAAACAGACCTTTGGTTTTGGAACAGCTAGACCTATTTTGAATAAAAAATATCCCACAACAGCAAAACCGACCTATTGGTTTCCTTCTTTGTTTATTATTGGAATTGATGTGAGTATCATTTTAGCCATTTTGGGCTATAACCAATTGTTGTATTTCTACGGATTTTATTTTCTGCTTGTCTTCTTAGATTCTTTAGTGCAGAATAGGAGTTTGTATGTAGCTTTCTTGAGTATCTTAACTTCTTTAACCCAGTTTTTAGGATATGGATTAGGGTTTTTAGAATCGCAATTTTACCCGAAGAAGAATAAGTAAATTAAGGTTTCGACTGTAATCATCAACTTGATATAGAAAATAGTCTAGTTTATTTTTTTACTTAAAAAATTCTTTAGATTTCTCCCAATACACATCCATTTCAGTTAAAGACATATCAGCAAGTTCCTTGCCTTCTTTTTTAGCTTCTTGTTCTAGAAATTGAAAACGATTAATAAACTTCTTATTCGTTTTTTCTAAAGCATTTTCTGGATTTACGCCAATAAAGCGAGCGTAATTAATCATAGAAAACAAGACATCACCAAACTCTTTTTCTGTGTTTTCTTGATTTCCTGCTTTTACTTCTTCATTTAGTTCTGTGAGTTCTTCTTGTACTTTTTCCCAAACTTGTTCGGGTTTTTCCCAATCGAAACCAACACCTTTTACTTTTTCTTGAATTCTACTTGCTTTTACAACCGCAGGTAAACTTTTAGGAACACCTTCTAGAACAGATTTATTTCCTTCTTTTAATTTTAATTGTTCCCAATTACGTTTTACTTCTTCTTCTGTTTCAGCAACAACATCTCCGTAAATATGTGGGTGTCTGTGTACTAATTTGTCGCAAATTGCATTGGCAACATCAGCAATATCAAAAGCCTTTTTTTCGCTTCCAATTTTAGCATAAAAGACGATGTGCAGAAGCACATCGCCTAATTCTTTTTTAATTTCTTGTAAGTCATTATCTAGAATAGCATCGGCCAATTCATACGTTTCTTCAATAGTAAGATGACGTAAGCTTTCTAAAGTTTGTTTTTTATCCCACGGACACTTCTCACGAAGATCGTCCATAATATCTAACAATCTATTAAAAGCCGCTAATTGTTCTTTTCTGCTATTCATTTTTTTAGTTTTGAATACTGAATACTGAATACTGAATACTGAATACTGAATACTGAATACTGAATACTGAATACTGAATACTGAATACTATTTTTCAGTTTCTTCAGCAGATACTTCTTCAACTTTAGGAAATTCCATGCCAGCTTTTACTAAAATATTAAACCACTGAATTACTTTTTTTATGTTAGAAGCATATACTCTTTCTTCATCATAACCAGGTAAAACCTCAGAGAAAAATGCAATTAAATTTTTGCTACTTTCTTTATGAGATAAAGCCTCTTTACCTTCTGTTTTTTCATACATAGAAGTAAAAATGTTTAATAAAGGCACATCTTCTTCATACGTGTAAATTGCTATGTTTTCTAACAAGCTAACGTTTTGAGCAGCATTAATTGCTACACGTTTTTTTTCTACTAAAGATTCTGCGATTACTGCATTTTTAGATTGTGAGATTACTTGAAATAATCCAGGTTTACCAGTTACGGCAATAATTTTGTTAAATTCCATTTTTGTATATTTTATTAGATGTCATTTCCAGAACAGACAAACGTTTTCTTAAATCAAAAACAATTAGTTTGTGACTGAGCTAGAAAAAGACATGGTTTTTTGTTATTTACCTTTTTTTGCATTTGGGAAACGCATTCTGTAGTCTGCATTAACTTTCCCTTTAGAAATATTTTCTAATTTCTTTTTTATCAACCTCTTTTTAAGGGAAGAGAGTTTGTCTGTAAACAATACTCCATCTATATGGTCGTATTCATGTTGAAAAACCCTTGCAGCTAAACCGTCTAAAGTTTCTGTATGAGTTTTAAAATCTTCATCTTGATATTCAATAGTAATTTCTGGCTGACGAAAAACATCTTCTCTAACATCAGGAATGCTTAAACATCCTTCGTTAAAAGCCCATTCGTCACCTTCTTCCTTTAATATTTTAGCATTTATAAATACTTTATTAAAATCCTTTAAAGCTGCTCTATCCTTTTCAGATAAATCTTCATCTTCAGCAAAAGGAGAAGCATCAATAACAAATAAACGGATTGCTTTACCAATCTGAGGAGCTGCCAAACCAACACCAGAAGCATTGTACATGGTTTCTTTCATATTAGAAATCAATTTTTCTAAATTAGGATAATCTGCATCAATTTCTACGGACATTTTTCGTAAAACAGGATCTCCGTAAGCTACAACTGGTAATATCATTTCTTTATTTTTAAGATTGGCAAAAATACAATTTACAATTACGAATTACGAATTTTTTGAAATTGGATTTTATTTTTTTTTGAGTTTTATTTTTTAAACAGTTTTGTCTTTGCTCTAATAAGGTTAAAACATCTAAAAAGAACCTATTGTTTAAAGTGAGTTTCTCATTCATCGCATGAAAAAACTTAATTGTAAAAGTTGCTTAACTAATAGAATAACATTAGCAAACAATCTAACAATTTTGCGTTTTATTACTTACTATATAAATAAGACTGTAAAATAATGGTAGCACTAATTTCATCAACCAAAGCTTTATTTCTACGTTGCTTTTTATTTAAGCCTCCATCAATCATCGTTTGAAAAGCCATTTTAGAAGTAAAACGTTCATCAATTCTTAACAGTGGAATTTGAGGTATTTGGTTTTCTAGTTTTTTTAGAAACGGAAGTATTAAAACTTCACTTTCACTATCGGTATTATTCATCTGTTTCGGTTTTCCTACCAGAAAAAGATCTACTTTATTTTCAGAAATATATTTTTTCAGAAAAGGAATTAAATCATCGGTGTTCACCGTTGTTAAACCAGAGGCAATAATTTGTAGTTCATCTGTAACTGCAATACCTGTTCTTTTTTTACCAAAATCGATGGCGAGAATTTTACCCAAATTAAATGTTTTTTGCAAAAATAAAAGTTATAATATAATAACTACTGTTTAATTTAAATATTATCAATTAGTTAACGTTTTTTTTTGTTTTATGCCGTATAAACACCCAAAATGTCTAGTTAAATTCAATTTTATTCTCCTAACACTTACATAGGCATGAAACAATTCAATTTTATTGTCAATCATTTAAAAAACATTTGTTTGTCAGATAGTTACAATCAAGCCTTAGTTCTTGATTCTAAATACAAAGTGGTCTTATGTGTTTTCTCGAAGATAAATGATAATTGTATTTTAAACAAGATGTAATAATCTGTTTAAAAAACGTATATTCGTCCACGTTTTTGTGGATAGATTTATATTTGCGCAAATATACATATTAGAATGAAAGAAATTAGAGAAATCATAGAGTCAGCTTGGGAAAACCGCGAGTTGTTAAAAGAAGAAAATACAATTAACACAATTAGAAAAGTTGTTGATTTATTAGATAAAGGAGAGTTAAGAGTTGCTGAACCAACAACGGATGGTTGGCAAGTAAATGAATGGGTAAAAAAAGCGGTAGTTTTATATTTCCCTATTCAAAAAATGGAAACTTTAGAAGCTGGTATTTTCGAATACCACGATAAAATGCCTTTAAAAACAGATTACGCAGCACAGGGAGTTCGTGTAGTTCCTGGAGCGTCTGCTCGTAAAGGATCTTATCTTTCTCCAGGTACTATTTTAATGCCAAGTTATGTAAATATTGGCGCGTATGTAGATGAAGGTACTATGGTAGATACTTGGGCTACGGTTGGTTCTTGTGCACAAATTGGTAAAAATGTTCACCTTTCTGGTGGAGTAGGTATTGGTGGTGTTTTAGAACCATTACAAGCGGCACCTGTAATTATAGAAGACGGAGTTTTTGTTGGTTCTAGATGTATTGTTGTAGAAGGTGTAAGAGTAGAAAAAGAAGCAGTTTTAGGTGCAAATGTTGTATTAACAATGAGTACTAAAATTATTGATGTTACTGGTGATGTACCTGTAGAAACTAAAGGTGTTGTTCCTGCTCGTTCTGTAGTGATTCCTGGTAGTTATACAAAGAAATTTCCAGCAGGAGATTTCAATGTGCCATGTGCTTTAATTATAGGGAAGAGAAAAGAAAGTACCAATAAAAAGACTTCTTTAAACGATGCGCTACGTGAATATGATGTAGCCGTTTAAGAATTAGGTACTATGACAAAAATCACAGCAATTATACCTACATTAAATGAAGAAATTCATATTGCTGATGCTATTAAATCAGTAAGTTTTGCAGATGAAATTATTGTTATAGATTCTTATAGTACAGATAAAACTTTAGAAATAGCTGAAAAGCTACATGTAAAAATCATCAAGCGAAAGTTTGATGATTTTTCTTCTCAAAAAAACTTTGCAATTGACCAAGCAGCACATAACTGGATTTATATTTTAGATGCAGATGAAAGAGTTACGCCAGAAGTAAAAAAAGAAATTTTAGAAGCGGTTAAAAACCCGAATGGTTTTGTCGGTTTTTATATAAGAAGGACTTTCTATTTTTGCGAAAAAAAGGTAAATTATTCTGGGTTTCAGAGAGATAAAGTAATTCGTTTATTTTTAAAAGAACATTGCAATTATAAAGGAGCTGTTCATGAAAGAATTGCAGCGAATGGAGAAATTGGTTTTTTTAAACATAAAATAGACCATTTTTCATATAGAAATTATGATCATTACATTTCTAAGCTGAATCATTATGCAGCAATTAGAGCCAAAGAATTACATGAAAGAGGAGCTAAAGTGAATATTTATCATGTAATGATAAAACCCTCTGCAAGGTTTTTTATTCATTATTTTATCCGCCTTGGGTTTTTAGATGGTTTTACAGGTTTTTTAGTTGCAAAAACACAAGCTTATGGTGTGTTAACGAGGTATATTAAGTTATGGTTATTAAATAATAAGAAGCATTTAAATGGAAGAATCTAAAGGAATTGTTATTGATGCTGTTATTACTTGGGTAGATGGAAATGATCCCGTACATAAAGCCAAAATGAGAAGATATTTAGATGATAAAATTATACTATCTCCTAAGGGAATTAATCTGCGTTATGGGCAAATCGGTGAAATCGAATTTTGTGTAAAGTCTATTTTAAAGTATGCTACATTTATAAGACATATTTATATAGTTACAGATAATCAGACACCTCAATTTTTAAAAAAGAATTCATCACTTTATTCCAAAGTGAAGATTATAGATCATAAAGATATATTTAAAAATCATGAAAACTTTTTACCAACGTTCAATTCTAGGTCAATAGAAACAAGGTTATATAAAATACCCGGTTTATCAGAAAGGTTTATTTATTTTAATGATGATTTTTTTTTACTAAAGAAAACAAAAGTAGAAGATTTTTTTATAGGTGATTTACCTGTATTAAGGGGGAGTTGGTTAAGATTTGATAGTGATGTTTTATATAAAAAAATAAAAAATATTTTTAAGAAACAAAAAAAAGAGAAAAGAGTTGGGCATAAAATTGCACAACAAAAAGCAGCCCAAATCTTAGGTTTAAAAAAATACTTTAAATTTCATCATACACCTCAACCTTTAAGAAAGTCGACTTTTGAGAATTTTTATAAAGATAATCAGTCGTTAGAGGTTTTAAATATTAAGCCAAGATTTAGAAGTGATAGTCAGTATATCGCTCAAAGTTTGGCTAATCATTTAGAGATAAAGAATAAAACCTCAATTAAAAAAAATAATTATAATTTGGTTTATTTTCAGAGCTATAAAAAACCTCTTTTTTTTATTAAGAATAAAATTAAAAGAGCTGAGAAAAATCAAAATAAACTCTTTTTATGTATGCAGAGTTTAGACCAATGTCCTTCAGAAAAACTAATTTATATAAAAAATTGGCTTCAAAATAAATACGAGTAATTATTTTGAAGTCCAATTATAGCTTTAAGTATTTAGTCTACAGTTGTAGATTTAGGTATTTTCTTGTTGTTAAAATATAAATATTTGGTTGTATAATAGTAAGCCGATAAAAGGCTATCCATTTGTTGCGCAACCTCAGGCTTCTCTAACTGAATATCTTTTACTGTATTTGCATCTAAACTGTACAAACTCGTTTTTTTAGAGATGTTTGTTTTCTCGTAATAAAAATTATCTTTTAATATTCCAACTCCTTTTTCTCCTTTACTTTGTAAGTAGACAAAAGCAGCAGTATCTGTGTTGGTACTATCTAATAGGTCTCTTCCTAAAGTATAATTTGTATAGTCTACTTTAGCGATACTTGTTGCCGTAGGAAACACATCTATTAATTTAGCATATTTATTAACTACTTGAGGTTTTACATATTTTGGGGCATGAATAAAAAATGGCACATTATGCACTTGTATCCCTAAATCATCTTGATTATTTTTTAAGAAATTTAGTTTTTTCATACCTCCTCTATGATCGCCAAAAAAGACAAAAATAGTATTGTTATAATAACCAGTTTCTTTAGCTCTTTCTAAAAAACGTGCAACATTAAAATCTAAATATCTAATTGCGTTTAATTGTCCTAAAGATCTAAAACCACCTTTTGACAAGGTTTTTTCGTCTATTTCGTCCTCTAAAATAGGTTTAAAACTTTCTTTTTTGTCAGGTACTGTAAAAGGCATGTGGTTTGTTGCTGTTTGAATGTAGGCAACAAAAGGTTTTCCGCTTTCATGTAGTTTTTTAAATTCTTTGTCAGACTCTTTAAATAAATCGTAATCATCAATTCCCCAAACATCAGCTCTGTTTTCTTCTTCGAAACTACCTTCTTCAAAAATTTGTAAATCTTTTACATTCGATTGAAATACGCCTCTTATATTCGCCCAATTTGCAGAGCCACCTATAAAATATTGTTTTTGATACCCTTCATACTGATCAAAAATAATACGTTGATCTATAATCATAGGGTTTCTAGAAGCCGTTTTTACATCCTCTATATCTGGTAACCCCGTAACACTAGCAAAAACGCTTGCTGCTGTACCTGGTTTATGAACATAGAATTTAGAGAAGCTTAAACTTTCCTTTATAATAGAATCCATTTTTGGGCTAGAGTTTAAAGGATTACCATAGTGACTCAATGTTGCCGTTCCTGTAGATTCTAGCATTACATAAATTACATTTGGCTTCTCTTTATATGGTTCTTTAAAAGTTACTTTCTTTGCAAAATTTATAGTGTCTTTTGGTAAGTTTAAGTGTTTTGCAATTACAGGGTAATAAGCTTTAAATTTTTCAATATTAGCACCTTCACTTCTAAATGAAAAACTATCAAAGAAATATAAAACAGGGTTTAATGCAAATTGATTTACGGTAGTGTTTTTAGAGAAAAAAGCCTCACTCCAGCGTAATGGGTAGTGTGTAATACTGTTATAGATACCAAAAGATAAAACGAGTATGGTTAGAATAATAATTACTGCTTTTACTTTTTTTGTTATTTCTTGATGTGCTTTTGAAAATATATTATATACAAAATTAGCATATTTATAGATGATAAAACATAAGATTATCAACCCTATAAGTCCTTTATAAATAGGATAACTTTCAACTAAAACTTGACTAGATATTTTTAAATTACCTAAAAATCGAAGTGAAGAAGCATCTAATCGAATTCCTAAATACTCATAATAACCAAGGTCAAATAAGTAAAATAAAGTTAAGGTCAAATAAGTTAAAACGAGATATGTATTCGCTATCTTTTTATAAATTTTCCTTTCAAAAAAACGAAAATTAGTGATTAAAAGTAATATCGCTAGTGGGAAAAAAGCAATAACGGCAAGTTTTAAATCAAAACGTATACCTAAGAAAATAGCTTTTTGTAATTTTAGTGGATCAAGATCTTCTACTTGTATAAATAGAAGGTAGAAGATTCCTCTAAAAAGTACTGCGAAAATAAATAGAAAAAATACATTTGTAAAAATGTATTTTATGTAACTCGGAATTTTTTGAAACATAGGTATTATATAGGAGCGCAAAGATAGTATTTTTAGAATACACAGTTATAAAGTTCATTTCAATATTTGAGAGAATCTAGCATCGGTTTTAATTTATATTTATTGCTAAAGACTTGAATAAAACAAAGTACTTATAGATACAAATCACTAAGTTGTTTTTATTACTTATTATTTATCCGAGAGATTATTACTATGGTAATTGTATTGCTAACTATTACCTTAGAATCATTTTAAGAAAAAGTAATTCATTTTTTTGTGTAGCATGTTTTATATAGTAAATTTGCGGTAAATTAACATGAATGTAAAATGACCAATTACTTATAGATTGGTGACTTATATTCGAACTTTAAGAGCATAAATTCATGCAAAAACAATTCTTTAAAGAAGCCATTTCTCTAGAAATATTTAATGTTATATCCAAAGCATCCAAAGAGTTACAAATAGAGAGTTATGTAATTGGCGGTTATGTACGTGATTTTTTTTTAAAAAGAGGAAACTCTAAAGATATTGATGTTGTAGCGGTTGGTAGTGGTATTGAGTTGGCTCAAAAAGTATCTAAACTGTTGCCAAATAAACCCAAGGTACAAGTTTTTAAGACCTACGGAACTGCAATGTTACGTTATAATGATGTAGAAATTGAATTTGTTGGCGCTAGAAAAGAATCGTATTCTGAAGATAGTAGAAATCCTGATGTTACAGAAGGTAATTTACAAGACGATCAAAATAGAAGAGATTTAACGATTAATGCGTTAGCTTTAAGTTTAAATGAAGATAGTTTTGGCGCTTTATTAGATCCTTTCAATGGAATAGAGGACTTGAAAAGTAAGGTGATTAAAACACCTTTAAATCCAGATATTACGTATTCTGATGATCCTCTAAGAATGATGCGTGCCATTCGTTTTACTACGCAATTAAATTTTAATATTGATAGAGAATCTTTAGATGCAATTTCTAGAAATGCTTATCGATTAAAAATTATCACTCGTGAAAGAATTGTGGACGAATTGAATAAAATTTTGTCATCTCCAAAACCATCAATTGGTTTTTTATTGTTAGAACAAACAGGTTTGTTAAAGCAAATATTACCTGAGTTAATGGCTCTAAAAGGAGTGGAGGAAGTAGAAGGGCAGAAGCACAAAGATAATTTTTACCACACTTTAGAAGTGGTTGATAATATTTCTGAAAATACAGCAGATGTTTGGTTAAGATGGGCGGCATTATTGCATGATATCGGAAAAGCACCAACTAAAAAATTTAGTAAAAAAGTAGGTTGGACCTTTCATGCTCATGAATTTGTAGGTTCTAAAATGGTGTATAAGTTATTCAAGCGTTTAAAAATGCCTATGAATAACAAAATGAAATTTGTTCAGAAAATGGTCATGTTAAGTTCTAGACCTATTGTTTTAGCAACGGAAGTTACAGATTCTGCAGTTAGACGTTTGGTTTTTGATGCTGGAGATGATATTAATTCATTAATGACTTTATGTGAGGCAGACATTACAACTAAAAACCCCAAGAAATTTAAACGTTATCACCAAAATTTTGAGTTGGTAAGAATCAAGATAAAAGAGGTAGAGGAGAGAGATCAAGTACGTAATTTTCAACCACCAGTTACTGGTGAAGAAATTATGGAAGCTTTTAATTTAAGACCTTGTAGAGAAATAGGTCAAATTAAAGAAGCTATTAAAGAGGCTATTTTAGAAGGAGAAATACCAAATGAAAAGCAAGCATCTTATGATTTTATGATTGAAAAAGGAAAAGAATTGGGTTTGAAAATTTAGATAAAAAATGAAAGTATCTGTAATTATTTCTTATTATAAAAATAAAATTAATCTCAACTTAATTTTAAAAGCTTTACAAAATCAAAGTGAAACTAATTTTGAGGTCATTGTTTCTGAAGATGATTATAATGAAGATACATTTACTTTTTTAGAAAACTGTAAAAAAGACTATAATTTCCCAATAAAGCACACAAATCAAGATAAAGATGTAGGGTTTAGAAAAAACATGATGCTAAATAAATCTACTAAATTGGCTCAAGGTGATTTATTGGTTTTTATTGATGGAGATTGTGTTCCTCATAAACATTTTATAAAAGCCTACATAAAAAATTTTGAAGAAGACGTTATGTTAAAGGGACGTAGGGTGATGCTTTCAGAAAGACTTACATCAAAGCTTAAAAAAACATTTAATTTAAAACTGTTAGATTTACCTAATGTTTTATTTTCAAAAAGCAAAAAGAAAAAAATTGGAGTTTATAGTCCATTTTTAAATTTGTCTTACAATAGTGATAAAAAATGGCTGCTTGGATGTAATTGGGGAATCTCTAAAAAGACAATTTATAAAGTAAATGGTTTTGATGAAGATTATCAAAGAGCGGCAGTAGGTGAAGATAATGATATTGAATGGAGGCTTAAGTCTATTGGTATTAAAGGTAAATCTGTAAAAAACAAAGCTATTGTTTATCATTTATTTCATAAAGAAAAATATTCTAAAGAAGATTTATTATTTAATAAACAGATTCTTAAGAATAAAAAACTAAAAAAAAACTATTACTGTTTAAACGGATTAGATAAGGTAACTTAGTTGGCACTATGATAAACTCTGCATAGTAACCAACTTAAAGTACTCTCCTTTTTTAGCAAGTAATTCGTCGTGTTTACCTTGCTCTACAATTTTACCTTTTTTAAGTACTACAATTTTATCTGCTTTTTGTATAGTAGATAGTCTGTGTGCAATTACTAAAGATGTTCTGTTTTGCATCATTTTTTCTAAAGCAAGTTGTACCAATTGTTCCGATTCTGTGTCTAGGGCAGAAGTAGCCTCGTCTAAAACCATTATTGGAGGATTCTTTAAAACTGCTCTTGCAATAGACAAACGTTGTTTTTGTCCGCCAGAAAGTGTGTTTCCACTATCACCAATATTTGTATCGTATTTTTCAGGTAAATTCTGAATAAACTCGTCTGCATTAGCAATTTTTGCAGCTTCTAAAACCGCATCATCAGTTGCCTGCTGTGTTCCTAATTTAATATTATTGGTAATCGTATCATTAAATAGAATAGAATCTTGAGAAACAATACCCATTAAATTTCTTAAAGACTTTTTAGTGATGTCTTTAATATTGTTGTCATCAATAAGTACATCCCCTTTATTAACATCATAAAAACGAGTAATTAAATTTGCCAAGGTAGATTTTCCACTTCCAGATTGCCCCACTAAAGCAACGGTTTCTCCTTTATTAATCGTTAAAGAAAAGTTTTTTAAAACATATTCATCTTTATACTTAAAAGAGATATTTTTAAATTCTATTTTATTTGTAAAGTCTTGTTTTATAATTGCGTTCGGCTTGTCCTTAATGGTGTTTTCTGTATTAAGAACCGTCATAATTCTTTCTGCAGAAGCCTCTCCTTTTTGAATGTTATAAAAGGTGGTCGTAATTAATTTTATAGGATTTAAAACAGTGTAAAAAAGTACAATGTACCCTAAAAACTGACTCGCTTTTAAATTACCTGTATTAGACAAAACTTCTGTGCCACCATACCAGAGAATCGCTATAATTGTTGCCGACCCTAAAAACTCACTCATAGGTGAAGCTAATGTTTGCCTGTGATATACACTTGTCATTAATTGCTTAAAATGAAGTGTTGAGTTATTGAATTTTTTTGCGATTACATGTTCTGCATTAAAGCCTTTAATAATTTTTAATCCAGTTAATGTTTCTTCAATAAAAGATAAGAAATTACCAGTTTCCTTTTGTGCTTTTGCCGATTTCGATTTTAACTTTTTACTAATAGATGATATTATAAAACCAGAAACGGGTAATAAAACAAAAACAAACAATGTTAGTTTTAAACTCATGTACAGCATAATTGTTATAGAAATAACAACTGTTAAAGGTTCTCTAACAATGGTTTGTACAGAGCTTATTATTGAGTTCTCTACTTCTTGCACATCTCCTGTCATACGAGCTATAATGTCTCCTTTTCTTTTTTCTGAAAAATAGGCAATAGGGAGTTCTACAATTTTATTATACAAATTATCTCTTAAATCTTTTACAATTCCTGTTCTTAAAAAAGCAATTGCATAAGAAGCTAGATATCTAAATAAATTTTTAAAAAAGAATAATGACAGTGATAATAAACAAATAAATAAAAGCACGTTTATTTCGCCGTCATTAATAATTTTTTGAGAAATAAAGTAGTTAAATTCATTTTCTAGATAACTACCAATATTTCCGATACCACTATAAATTGGCTTTGAAATGGCTACTCTTTCTTCTCCAAATAAAATTTTTAGAACAGGAATAAACGCCAATACAGAAAGCACATTAAAAACTGCGTAAAGTATATTAAATAGAATATTTAAAATAGTAAATTTTCGATACTTTTTCTCATATTTTAGAATGTCCTTAAAATATCCCATTAATTCAATTTCATTTCTTTAATAATTCTTTGAATTTTTGCATCTAAAGCAGCTTCTACAGAAGTAGCGTTTTCTTTAGTATCTAAAGATGTATTTACACTAAAGTAGAATTTTATTTTTGGTTCTGTTCCACTTGGTCTTGCAGCAATTCTTGTTCCAGATTCTGTTTGGTAAATTAAAACATTAGATTTTGGTAAATCGATGTTTGTTACCTCACCGGTTATAAGGTTTTTTCTAGTTGATGCATCGTAATCAGAAAGAGATTCTACTTTTTCTCCATCAATTTCAGTCAATGGATTGTTACGCATATCGCTTAACATTTGCTGAATTTCTGCAGCACCATCCATTCCTTTTTTAGTAATTGAAATTAAATGCTCTTTATAGAAGTTGTTTTTAACATATATAGCCAATAACTCTTCGTAAAAAGAACTTCCGTTTTGTTTAGCATACGCAGCAACTTCACAAGCTAAAAGTGTTGCAGTTACTGCATCTTTATCCCTTACAAAACCACCAACCATGTATCCAAAACTTTCTTCACCACCACCAATAAAGTCTAGCTCTGGAAAATCTCTAACCATTTTAGCGATCCATTTAAAACCAGTTAAACCAACTTTGGTTTCAACACCATAACTTGCAGCAACATCATTAACCAACTCCGTAGAAACAATAGTTGATCCTACAAATTGTTTTCCGTTCATTTTGCCTTCTTCTTTCCACTTCTTCAACAAGAATTCAGTCATAACAACCATTGTTTGGTTCCCATTCATTAATTTCATGTTTCCGTTTGTATCTCTAATAGCTACACCTAATCTGTCGCAGTCTGGGTCGGTACCAATAACAATATCTGCACCAACTTTATTCGCTAAGTCAGTTGCCATCTTTAAAGCTTCTGGCTCTTCTGGGTTTGGAGATTTTACAGTTGGGAAATCTCCATCTGGTTCTCTTTGTTCTTCAACAATATGTACATCTGTATATCCTGCTTTAGCTAATGCATCAGGCACAGAAACTATAGAAGTTCCGTGTAAAGATGTAAATACAATTTTTAAATTTTTACGATCTACTTTATCAGATAAAGAACCATTTTTTACAGATGCTTCAATAAAAACATCATCAACTTCTTTACCAATTACTTCAATTAAACTTTCGTTTGCATCAAATTTAATTTCAGAAAAATCTAATGCATTTACTTTTCCAATAATTCCACCATCATGTGGAGGAACAATTTGTCCACCATCTGCCCAATATACTTTGTAACCGTTATATTCTGGCGGGTTGTGAGAAGCCGTTAAAACGATACCAGCATCGCAACCTAAGTGACGAACGGCAAAAGACAATTCTGGAGTTGCGCGTAAATCTTCAAAAAGAAATACTTTTATATTATTTGCAGATAAAACATCTGCGACTACTTTAGCAAACTTTTTACTGTTATGTCTACAATCGTACGCAATTACTACGCTTAATTGTTCTTTTTTTACGTTTTCTATTAAATAATTAGACAAGCCTTGAGTTGCTCTACCTAATGTATATTTGTTAATTCTGTTGGTTCCAGCACCCATAACTCCACGCATTCCTCCAGTTCCAAATTCCATGTCTTTGTAGAATCTGTCTGCTAAAGCATCAGGATTATTGTTAATTAATTCTTGAATTTCAGTTTGAGTTTCAGCATCAAAAGTAGCTGTTAACCATTGTTTTGCTTTGTCTAAAATATTATCCATCGTTTAAAATTATGTTGCTTAGTTGAAATACAAATATACTATTTAGAAATTGAGTTTTTCTTTAATTGTATAGTGTTTTTCGTTACTTTTTGTTTTTATAATGAGTTCTCCAATAAATCCTGCTAAAAATAATAGTGTTCCTAATATCATAGAAGTTAATGCTATATAGAACCAAGGATTGTCTGTTATTAAAATTGTTTTAATACCGTTAAAAAGTTTGTAAAGTTTATAGGCGCCAATATAAAATGCAGATGTTGTTCCAAATAAGAACATTAAAGTTCCCCAAAGACCAAAAATGTGCATGGGTCTTTTACCAAATTTTGATAAAAAAGAAATGGTAATTAAATCTAAAAAACCATTTACAAAACGGTCCATTCCAAATTTAGTTTCTCCGTATTTTCTTGCTTGGTGTTGTACTACTTTTTCTCCTATTTTAGTATAGCCTTCGTTTTTGGCTAAAACAGGAATGTATCTGTGCATTTCTCCACTTACTTTTACTGCTTTTATAACCTCGTTTTTGTAAGCTTTTAAGCCGCAGTTAAAATCGTTTAGTTTTAAACCAGATGTTTTTCTGGCAGCAGCGTTAAATAATTTTGAAGGGATGTTTTTAGTGATAACGTTGTCATAACGCTTCTTTTTCCAACCAGAAATTAGGTCGAAATCTTCTTTAATGATTAGATCATATAATTCAGGAATTTCATCTGGATTGTCTTGTAAATCGGCATCCATGGTAATTACAACAGCTCCTTTTGCCATGTCAAAACCAGCATCTAAAGCTTGCGATTTTCCGTAATTTTTTTGAAACTGAATTCCTTTTACCTCGGTATGTGCAGCGGATAGTTTTTCAATTACACTCCAAGAATTATCTGTACTACCATCATCTATAAAAATGATTTCATATAAATAACGATTGGATTGCATAACTTTTGCAATCCAATCGTATAATTCTTGTAAAGATTCATCTTCGTTAAGAAGTGGTATTACTACCGAAATATCCATGTTTGTTTTATTCAATATTTATAATTCAAAGTTTAATTTGTACAAAAACCTCAAATATTAAAATTTAGTATGTTTCTTCTTCAGTTTTTTTCATGATTGCAGAAGCAATTGCAGAAATAATAAAACCTAATATTGCAGCACCAATAATTGAAATAGCAGCTATAATGCCCGGAGATTGAAATTTCTGTGCTATTTCATTAGCACCTTCAATTTGCGCTTCTGTCATTCCACCATCTAAATATGCTTGATTTTGAATTTCCATAGCTTGTTGCATAAAATCAGGCTCTATAACAGTCATAAAAATATACTGATAAATGGCTGTAATTAATGCAGAAAGTATACATATACCAACACCAATTTTAACACCTTGTCCCCAAGAGATAAAACCACTATTAATTTCTTTATATTTTTTTATACCTAAAACAACTAAAGCTGTGGTTAAACCAATAGATATAACTGAAATTGACCAGTGAGGTTTAAGGTGTTCACCCATTGCATAGGTAATAACACTCAATAATATTCCAGCTACTGCTAAAATAACACCATAATTTACAATTAGACTTTTACTGTTTGCTTGATCTTCCATTTTTTTAATTTAGTTAGTTATACAAATATATTGTTTTCATTGTTGATAGTTTTTAATTATTTATAAAAGTTTGTTTACTATCACAACAATTCATTAGTATTCAGAGTGTTGAAAATGTTACATAAAATTTACACTTTTTTTATTGTCAATATCAAAAAAGCGTGTAAATTTGCAGCGGCAAGTCCTACACAACTAGCTCCCTTTGAATCCTCCAGGGCGGGAACGCAGCAAAGGTATTAGGTTGTAGCGGTGTGATGTAGGTAGCTTGCCATTTTTTATTTCTCTCTATTTAATTCTGAATTTCTTCAGAATTTTTCTTTTTTAGAGCAATTATTAACTTTCTCCTTTTTAGTTTCCTTCGTTTTCTTTTAAGATATTTGTGGCAACATTTAATTATTAAGTATTTTTAATTTTTCAAGCATTTATTATTTATGTCTAAAGTTGTATTAATTACTGGAGCTTCATCCGGAATAGGGAAGTCTATTGCTACGTTTTTATCTGAAAAAGGATATAAAGTATATGGTACAAGTAGAAATCCTAAAAACACTGCCAATTTTTCTTTTGAATTAATTGCTTTGGATGTCTTAAAGGTTGATACTATTAATGCAGCAATCGATTTAATCATTCAGAAAGAAGGAAGGTTAGATGTTTTGGTTAATAATGCAGGAATGGGAATTACGGGTCCAATTGAAGATACGCCGACTGATGAAATGAGAGCTGTTTTTAATACCAATCTTTTTGGTGCTGTAGATGTAATGAAAGCTGCTTTGCCACAAATGCGCAAACAAAAATCGGGTACTATTATTAATGTAACTTCTATTGCTGGTTATATGGGCTTACCTTTCAGGGGATTGTATTCTGCTACAAAAGGTGCTTTGGAAACCATAACAGAAGCAACAAGTATGGAAGTAAAACCATTCGGAATTAAAGTTGCTTGTGTTGCTCCTGGAGATTTTGCAACCAATATTGCCGCAGGAAGATATCATACGCCGGTTTTTGATGATTCTGCTTATAAAGAGAATTATCAAATGAATTTAAATTTGATGGATGCGCATGTAAGTGGCGGAATGGATCCGATAGAAATGGCAAAGGCTGTACATAGGATTATAGAAACTAAAAACCCGAAGATTCATTACAAAGTTGGTGGATTTATGGAAAAGTTCTCCATTGTTTTAAAGCGAATTTTGCCAGATAGAACTTACGAGAAAATATTAATGAACCATTATAAATTATAGTTTTAGGCAGTTTTTAATGTTTATAAGTAGTAAGTAAATAGTTTTATTTCAATTCTTAATTTTATAAACAAGTAACTATCTTTGCGTTAGGGATTGAAGCAATTGTTTGAGCTCTTTTTTGTTTTTTAACAAAAAAAGCGAGTGCGTAAAGCCCGCTCGAACGCCCAAAATAAATAGAACAATTACAACTAAATATATACAAATGAAATTTTTTATTGACACTGCAAATTTAGAGCAAATTAAAGAAGCGCAAGCTTTAGGTATTTTAGACGGAGTTACTACAAACCCATCTTTAATGGCTAAAGAAGGTATTACTGGCGAAGTAAACATTATTAATCATTACAAAGAAATTTGTGAATTGGTAGAAGGTGATGTTTCTGCAGAAGTAATTTCTACAGATTTTGACGGAATGGTAAAAGAAGGTGAAGCTTTGGCTGCTTTAAACCCTCAAATTGTTGTGAAATTACCAATGATTAAAGACGGTGTAAAAGCGTGTAAATATTTTTCTTCTAAAGGAATTAAAACAAACGTAACGTTAGTGTTTTCTGCAGGTCAGGCTTTATTGGCTGCTAAAGCAGGAGCAACGTATGTTTCTCCATTTATTGGTCGTTTAGATGATATTTCTACAGACGGAATGAACTTGATTAAAGAAATTCGTTTAATTTATGACAATTACGGTTTCGAAACTCAAATTTTAGCAGCTTCTGTACGTAATACAATGCACATTATTAACTGTGCAAAATTAGGATCTGACGTTATGACTGGACCTTTAAGTGCAATTGAAGGTTTGTTAAAACACCCATTAACAGATAGTGGTTTAGCTACATTTTTAGCAGATTACAAAAAAGGAAACTAGCCAACATAGTTGGTTTTTATATAATAAAGTCAGAAAGTAGAAAAATATTTTACTTTCTGACTTTTTTGTCTTTAATAACTTTTGGACTTTGTAACTTTGTCACCTTGTAATTTATAGTAATGTACCCAAAAAAAGAACTCGCACAAATTGTAATTTCAGCATGTAGTCAATTTAATATTGATACGGTTGTTATTTCTCCAGGCTCACGTAATGCTCCTTTAACAGTTGGTTTTTCTAATCATCCAGAAATTGAAACATTAAGTATTGTGGATGAGCGTTGTGCTGCTTTTTTTGCATTAGGTATTGCGCAACAAACTCAGAAACCAGTTGCAATTGTTTGTACTTCGGGTTCTGCTTTGTTAAATTATTATCCGGCAATTGCAGAAGCATTTTACAGTAACATTCCGTTGGTTGTAATTTCTGCGGATAGACCAAAACATTTAATTGATATTGGAGACGGACAAACCATTCGTCAAGAAAATGTTTTTGATAATCATATTTTGTTCGCTGCCAATCTAATTGAAAACGAGAAGTACAAAACACGTAATTCTCAATTAATAGGAGAAGCTTTGCAAGTAGCAGTTTCACAAAAAGGTCCTGTACATATTAATGTTCCGTTTGATGAGCCTTTGTATGAAACGGTTGAAGAAATGCAAAGTTTTAATTTTCCGCATATTTCTTTAAGTTCTTTAGATAATTCTCATATTGATTATGATAATTTATCAAAAATATGGAACACAGCAGAAAAGAAAATGATTCTTGTTGGTGTTAATTATCCTGATGCCGATTTACATAAATTAATGGATTTGTATGCTGAGGATGAATCTGTGTTAATTTTAACAGAAACAACTTCTAATTTACATCAAGAAAAGTCTGTTAATTCTATAGATCAATTAATTTTTTCTTTGAATGACACACAGTTTGAAGATTTAAAACCAGAAGTATTAATTACTTTTGGAGGGATGATTGTTTCTAAGAAAATTAAACAATTTTTAAGAAAATTTCCACCAAAACACCATTGGAATATTGATGAAAAGAAAGCAGTAAATACGTTTTTCTGTTTATCTGAATTTATACAAATAAAGCCAGTTGATTTCTTTTCGAAATTTAATAGAACAATAATAAAAAAAGAAAGTAAGTATCAACAAAAATGGTTGCAATTTCGTGATGAAAAACGTTTAAAACATCAAGAATATTTATCTAAAGCAATACATTCAGATTTTAAAGTTTTTGAGCAGGTTGTAGAGAGTATTCCTGCCAATAGTCAGTTGCAAATTAGCAACAGTTCTATAATTAGATACGCACAATTATTTTCTATAGATAATTCGAATACCGTTTTTTGTAATAGAGGAACAAGCGGAATTGACGGAAGTACTTCTACTGCAATTGGTGCTGCTTTTGCAAATGAAAATCAGACGGTTTTTATTACAGGAGATATTAGTTTTTTCTATGATAGTAATGCATTGTGGAATGCTAACATACCTAAAAACTTTAGAATTATTTTAATTAATAATTCTGGAGGTGGAATTTTTAAAATTATTCCAGGACCAGGAGCTACCAATGCTTCAAAATATTTTGAAACTCCGCATACGTTAACTGCAGCGCATTTATGTAAAATGTATCATTTCGATTATTTACAAGCAGATACTACAGAAAGAGTACAAGAACATTTACAAGGTTTTTATGAAACATCAGAAAAACCAAAAATATTAGAAATCTTTACGCCAAGTGAAGAAAATAATTTAATTTTAAAAGAATATTTTAAATACATACAATAATGAGTTTACAAGAAGATTTATACGACGAAGAAGAGAACTTACAAGATGACGAAAATAACTCGGAAGAGGTAGAGATGTACTTGAAAGAGGGAGAGAAAGTCAGCTTAGTAATTGAAACAGAAACAAATTTAGGATACACCGTTTTAATTAATGAAGAATTTGATGGTTTACTTTTTAGAAGTGAAGTTTTTCAGGAATTGGAAGAAAACATGGAGGTTGTTGGTTATGTGAAACAAATTCGTGAAGATGGAAAAATAGATGTTTCTTTGAGACCACAAGGTTTTAGAAATGTTATTGATTCTGATGTAGAAAAAGTATTGACAAAACTAAAAGAAAGTAGAGAAGGTTTTTTATTATTGACAGATAAAAGTTCTCCAGATTCTATCCGTTTTCATATGAAAATGAGTAAAAAAGCCTTTAAAAAAGCAGTAGGAAATTTATATAGACAAAAACTAATTCTTATCAAAGAAGATAGAATAGAGTTGGTGTAACATAAGTATTCAGTCGTCAGTTAGCAGTAGGCAGTAAAAATATTTTTAATTAATAGTATTTGTTATTTTTTAACGAATATAGATTTTTTAATTTTGCATACTGCATACTGCATACTGCATACTGCATACTGCATACTGCATACTGCATACTGCATACTGCATACTGCATACTGCATACTGCATACTGCATACTGCATACTGCATACTGCATACTGCATACTGCATACTGCATACTGCATACTGCATACTGCATACTGCATACTGCATACTGCATACTTTTTACCTCCCGCCTAATCTTAGAATATTTTCATAAAACCTATCCGCATTTGGGTCTGCAGGATCCATTTTTCCGTAACCAATCTTATACTGTACAATTGCTTTATTAATTTGTTTACTGCTTTCGTAAAATTTACCAATATAGTAATCACCTAGTGGAGATGAAGGGTATAGTTTTAAAATCATTTTACCAAAAGGAAGTAACTGATCTCCATTTTCCTTTTCCATAATTAATTTCTCGATAGCAAAAATATCACTTTCTCTTATTCCTAAATTACTTCCAAAAAGAAAATCAATTTCTAAGTATTTGTTTTCTAAATAAGCAATAGCATCTGATGGCGATAGATCTTTTATGTTTTTGTCAAATTCCTCTTTAGAAATGGCAGAGTACACTTGAAAAACTTGATTTAGTGCTCTAGGAATCGCTTCACCAATAGCAGATATGCTACTTGGAGTATTAATGGTGTCGTTTATAATGTTAAGGTTTTTTATCTCTAAAGATTTTAAGCCTCCTTGTAATTCTCCTATTTTAGTCTGTTTATCAACAGAAAACGATGTAGAGTTATTTATGTATAGGTAAAAAGTATTGTCTTCCTTTTCGTATCTCGGTAAATTATAACTTTGCAATTGCTGTCCTATAAAATCAGAAAAAAGAGGGTTTATACAGATGTAAGAATTGATAAGTGGAATTTTTTCTCCTAAAAAAAAGGATACTAAATTTGCAGAAGTACCTTGACCAATAATAGAAATAAAAGGAGAAGTATTGTAATTGCTTTCGATTTCAAAAATAACTTCATCTTTTATAAATTGATAAAATTTCTTGTTATCTACAGTAAATTCGCCTGTAGTTACATTAAAATAGGTGTCTTTTTTTCTGGTTTTAGCCATTTCAATTCCTACCACAATTTGTTTTGGAGCTTTGTCTTTAGCTGCAAATAACACAGAATTCCCTACATACATATCAAACAAAAGCTCACTATCTAAAACAACTGCTAAAGGATAATTTTTGTCCTCTTCAGGATCATAACCTTCTGGTAAATATATTTTTATGTCCCTTTTATCATCTGCGTAATCGGAGATGATTGTTTTATTTATTATTTTTTGTGCATACCCGCTAAGGCAAATCAACATAAATATTAGGGTGAACGATTTCTTTATCATAAATTTGAATCTTTATTTTTGTAACCAATTTTTTTGTTCTTCTAAAAGAACGTCCAAAATACAAAATTATGATACAACCCGAGTGGAAAACTGTTAAAGAATACGAAGACATTACCTATAAAAAGTGTAATGGAGTTGCTAGAATTGCATTTAATAGACCTAATGTTAGAAATGCTTTTAGACCAAAAACAACTAAAGAACTATACGATGCTTTTTACGATGCAGGCGAAGATGTAAATATTGGCGTTGTGCTACTTTCTGCGGAAGGACCAAGTACCAAAGACGGTGTGTATTCTTTTTGTTCTGGTGGAGATCAAAAAGCACGAGGACACCAAGGTTATGTTGGTGACGATGGTTATCACAGGCTAAATATATTAGAAGTACAGCGTTTAATCCGATTTATGCCAAAAGCAGTTATTGCTGTGGTACCAGGTTGGGCAGTTGGTGGCGGACACAGTTTACATGTAGTTTGCGATTTAACTTTAGCTTCTAAAGAAAACGCTATTTTTAAACAAACAGATGCAGATGTAACTTCTTTTGATGGTGGTTATGGTTCTGCATATTTGGCAAAAATGGTTGGGCAAAAAAGAGCTAGAGAAATCTTTTTCTTAGGAAGAAATTACTCTGCGCAAGAGGCTTATGAAATGGGGATGGTAAATGCCGTTATTCCTCATGACGAATTAGAAGACACCGCTTATGAGTGGGCACAAGAAATTTTAGAAAAAAGTCCGACTTCTATAAAAATGCTAAAGTTTGCTATGAACTTAACAGACGACGGAATGGTTGGTCAACAAGTTTTTGCAGGAGAAGCAACAAGACTTGCTTATATGACTGATGAAGCAAAAGAAGGAAGAGATGCTTTTCTTGAAAAGAGAAAACCAAACTTCCCTAAAAAATGGATACCATAGATGATTATGTAATTTCAGTTTAAAGCTATAGTATTTAGTTTTAGTAATATGTTTGAGCTTGCTCTAAAAGAAATAAATAATTAAAAATCCAAATTACCCAGTTTGCAGTTCCTTCCTGTCGGGAAGGTTAGGATGGGCAGTTTTTTATGAAACCACAAGTAGTCTCTTTTTTAATAAAATGTCCAGATCAAAAAGGATTGGTAGCTAAAATTACCACTTTTTTTTATGAAAATGGATTCAATATTTTAAGTTCTCAACAGTATGTAAATTCTGTTGAGAATACATATTTTATGAGAGTTCGTTTAAATGCTGATGGAACAAATATTTCTAAAGAAGCATTAGAAAATAACTTTCAACAACTAGCAACACCTTTGTGTATAGATTGGTCTGTTAATTATGGCGATAAAAAACAAAATGTAGCCATTATGGTTTCGCATACTAGTCATAATTTATATGATTTGTTAGAACGCTCTAAAGAAGGACGTTTAGACTGTAATGTAAAAATGATTATCAGTAATCATAATAAATTAAGATATGTTGCAGATATGTTTAATATTCCTTTTTATCATTTGCCAGTTACAAAGGAGACTAAAAGAGATCAAGAAGATCAAGTTGTGCAATTGCTAGATGCTAATGAAGTAGATTTAGTTATTATGGCGAGGTATATGCAGATTTTATCTTCAGATTTTATCAAACATTATCCAGAGAAAATCATCAATATTCATCATTCTTTTTTACCAGCTTTTCAAGGGGCAAATCCGTATAAAAAAGCCTATGAAAGAGGGGTGAAGTTAATTGGAGCAACAGCACATTATGCAACGGTAGATTTAGATGAAGGCCCAATTATTGAGCAAGATGTAAAACCGGTAACGCACGAAAGTACACCAACAACCTTAAAGAGGATTGGTGCAGATATAGAGAAATTGGTGTTGGCAAGAGCGGTTAAAAACCACTTGAATCATCAAATAATAGTTTCAGGAAATAGAGCTATTGTTTTTCCAGAAGCAGGAGAGTAAAAAAGTATGCAGTAATTCAGTTGCAGTTGGCAGTTTAGAGTTACAACATACTTTAATTATAATTTTTGAATCATTTAATTTTCAACATATATAAATGAAAATAATTTGTATTGGGCGCAATTACGCAAAACACATAGAAGAATTAGCAAATGAAAGACCAGAGAATCCTGTTGTTTTTCTAAAGCCAGATTCTGCTATTTTACCAAGAAAAAATCCATTTTTTATTCCACCTTTTTCTGATGACGTTCATTATGAAGTAGAGGTTTTGGTAAAAATAAATAAAGTAGGTAAACATATTGATGTAAAATTTGCTCATAAATATTATGATGAAATCGGATTAGGAATCGATTTTACCGCAAGAGATGTACAAGCAAAATGCAAGGAAAAAGGTTTGCCTTGGGAAAAAGCAAAAGCATTTGACGGAAGTGCCGTTATTGGTGAGTTTTATCCGAAGGAAGAATTTGATTTAGAGAACTTAAAATTTCAATTGTATAAAAATAATGAAATTGTTCAGGATGGTAACACCAATGCTATGTTGTGGAAAACCGATGAACTAATTGCTTATGTTTCTCAATATTTCACCTTAAAAAAAGGAGATATTATTTTTACAGGTACACCAGCAGGTGTTGGAAAAGTTGTAGAAAACGATAACTTAAAAGGTGTTATTGAAGGGAAAGAAGCTTTTAATATTAAAGTAAAGTAGGTTGATAAATTTTACGATACAAATAATAGCATCAATATTTGTTGGGATTTGTTTTATGTATTTGGCTAAAAGGTTTGAAAAAAATAATATCTTTTATTTTTGTATAGGTTTTTTTGTCTCTCTTGTAATCCGAATTATTTATTTACTTATTTATGGCTTTTTTACAGATTTTAAACTTCAGCAAGATTTTGAATCTAATAGAAATTTATCGGTCTTATTGAGTGTTATTCTTTCATATTTCCTTTTCGTTTTTTTACAAAAAAGATTAAAGAATAGAAATTTAGATTATCAAAATATAAATGAAATAGGCGCATAATGAATGCAGAAATTATTACAATAGGAGATGAAATCCTAATTGGTCAGATTGTTGATACCAATTCACAATTTATTGGTCAGGAATTAAATAAAATAGGAGTTTCAGTTTATCAAATTACTTCCATTCAAGATGATAGGCAACATATTCTTAATGCTTTAAAGGAAGCGCAAGAAAGAGTAGATATTGTTATTTTAACAGGTGGTTTAGGACCTACTAAAGATGATATCACTAAAAAAACAATTGCAGAATATTTTAATGATCATCAATTAATAGAATATCCAGAAGTAATTGAGCAAATAAAAGAGATGTTTATAAAAGTAAATCATCCTTTTAATGAAGTGCAAAGGTATCAGGCGCAATTGCCATCAAAAGCAACCTTATTAAAGAATGTTTTTGGTACAGCACCCGGAATGTGGTTTTACGAAAACGAGACTGTCTTTGTGTCACTTCCAGGAGTTCCGTATGAAATGAAAGGTTTAATTACCAATGAGGTATTGCCTAAAATTCAACAGCAGTTTAAATTACCTTTCATTCTTCATAAGACAATTATGACCTATGGACAAGGTGAAAGTATGATTGCAGAAAGAATTGAAGATTTCGAAAACAATTTACCACCCTATATTAAGTTGGCCTACTTACCTTCATTTGGTAAAGTGAGGTTGCGTTTATCCGCCAAAGGCGCTCACAAAGAAATTTTAGAAAAAGAACTGAATGATAAAGTTGCAGAAATTTATCAATTAATACCCGAAATTATTACTGGTTTAGATGACGATAGTTCTTTAGAAAAAAGAGTAGGAGCATTATTAAAAAGAAATAATGAAACAATTTCTACAGCAGAAAGCTTAACTGGAGGTCAAATTGCAGCAAATTTAGTGTCTGTTGCAGGTTCATCGGACTATTATAAAGGTAGTTTTGTAACGTATTCTGCAGAAACAAAAATTAATTTATTAGGTGTTTCCGCAGAAACGATTGATAAATATAGCGTTGTTAGTGAGGAGGTAGCTTTAGAAATGGCAAGAGGAGTGAAGGCTAAATTGCAGACAAATTATGCAATTGCAGTTACTGGTAATGCAGGACCTAGTACAGATAATACAGACAAAAGTGTAGGTATTGTGTATATTGCTTTTATATCGGATACTACAGAGTTGGTGCAAGAATTTGACTTTGGTCAGCCAAGAGAAAAAGTAATTAATAGAACGGTAAGTAAGGCTTTAGAAATAGCAAATAAAGAAATTCTTAAAAAATAATTAAAATTGTTTTGTTCAGAATTAGAATTAAGTGTATATTTGCACCTCGTTTAGAGATAACACTATAAATACTGTCGAAAAGATGTCTAGAGTTTGTGAATTAACAGGTAAAAAAGCAATGGTTGGGAACAATGTATCTCATGCTTTAAATAGAACTAAGAGAAAGTTTGACGCTAATCTAATGACCAAGCGTTTTTATATCCCAGAAGAAGATAAATGGATAACATTAAAAGTTTCTGCTTCTGCATTAAAAAATATTAACAAGAAAGGAATTTCTTCAGTTATAAAAGACGCGAGAGCTAACGGATTTTTAACTAAATAAGCGCTCAAGCGATTTAAAATTTTATACAAATGGCAAAAAAAGGTAACAGAGTTCAGGTAATTTTAGAATGCACAGAGCATAAAGCTTCTGGTAAAGCAGGTACTTCTAGATACATTACAACAAAGAACAAAAAGAACACTCCTGATAGAATGGAAATTAAAAAATTCAATCCTATCTTAAAGAAAATGACTGTTCACAAAGAAATTAAATAATTAAACTGTCTAGAACTCAGAATAGAGCACATAGATTAAAAAACTTAGACAATGGCAAAGAAAACAGTAGCATCGTTACAAACATCTTCAAAAAGATTAAGTAAAGCTATCAAAATGGTAAAATCTCCTAAATCTGGAGCTTATACTTTCGTAGAAACTATTTTAGATCCTTCTAAAGTAGATGCTTTTTTAGCAAAAAAGTAGTAATTACTACATAAAAATATATAAAACTACTTTCTAATTTAGAAGGTAGTTTTTTTTGTGTCTTATAATTACGTATTTTTGGGCGTTTCCTAAAAAGGTCGCGCTTTACATTATATCTTTTCTTAGACTGTTATGGTTAAGAAAATTTTGTGGTTTTAATGAAAATCTTTAAATTTAAATTAAATAATTATATTTATAAGAAAAGGATGTCATTTCAATCGCTAACGCAAGCTTTTTTAGTGACAATTTGACCAAACCCAACAAGTGGCACGTTTTTTAACGTATTGCTATTATAGTATAAAAGATAAAAATGAGTTTTTTTAAAAAAATATTTTCAAAAGAAAAAAAAGAAACCTTAGACAAGGGATTAGAAAAGTCTAAGGAAAGTTTCTTTGGCAAACTAACCAAAGCTGTTGCAGGTAAATCTAAGGTAGATGATGCTGTTTTAGACAATCTAGAAGAAATATTAGTAGCTTCTGATGTTGGTGTAGGTACAACGCTTAAAGTTATTGAAAGAATAGAAGATAGAGTTGCCAAAGACAAATATGTTGGTACAGATGAATTAAATAGAATTCTACGTGAGGAAATTGCAGGCTTACTTTCTGAAACCAATATTGGTAACGAAACTGAATTTGTAATTCCGGAAATCCCTAAAGACAAGGACGGTAATAAAATGCCTTATGTTTTAATGGTAGTTGGTGTAAATGGAGTTGGTAAAACAACTACTATTGGTAAATTAGCAGCACAATTTAAAAAGCAAGGATTAAAAGTTGTTTTAGGTGCAGCAGATACTTTTAGGGCAGCAGCAATAGATCAATTACAAGTGTGGGCAGACAGAACAGGTGTACCAATTGTACGTCAAGAAATGGGATCTGATCCAGCTTCTGTAGCTTTTGATACTTTAAAATCTGCAGTAAATCAAGATGCAGATGTTGTTATTATAGATACCGCTGGTCGTTTACATAATAAGATAAACCTAATGAATGAGTTGACCAAGATAAAACGTGTTATGCAAAAAGTGGTAGCAGATTCTCCACATGATGTATTGTTAGTTTTAGATGGTTCTACTGGTCAGAATGCTTTTGAACAAGCAAAGCAATTTACTTTAGCAACAGAAGTTACTTCTTTAGCAGTTACTAAATTAGATGGTACGGCAAAAGGTGGAGTTGTTATTGGTATTTCAGATCAATTTAAAATTCCTGTAAAATATATTGGAGTAGGAGAAGGAATTGATGATTTACAAGTGTTTAATAAACATGAATTTGTAGATTCATTTTTTAAATAAATCAATCTTATTTTATTTTATAAAAATCTGAAATAAATTCAGATAGACAAAAAAAGAAGCCTCACAAATTGTGAGGCTTTTTCTATGATTATACTTTTTGTAAATTATTATTCTGTTAAAAGACCTTCTACAGAAAGATAACGTTCTCCAGTATCATAATTCATGGTTAATATAACTTCTTCACCTTTTAAGGTTGCTAACTGTTTTCTAACAGCCGCTAAAGAGGCTCCTGTAGAAATACCTACTAAGATTCCTTCTGTTTTTGCAATGTTTTTAACTTCTGCAAATGCTTCTTCATTCGTTATTTTAACAGCACCATCAATTATGTCTTTATTGAATGTTTCAGGAAAGAAGCCTGGTCCAATTCCTTGTAATTTATGAGGTCCTGGTTCGCCTCCAGAAATAATAGAAGATCCTGTAGGTTCCACTGCCAATACTTTTATACTGGGATATTTTTCTTTTAAAACCTCTGCCATACCTGTAATATGTCCGCCAGTTCCAACACCAGTAATTAAATAATCTAAACCTTCAGGAAAGTCGTTTACTACTTCTTGAGCAGTAGTTTTATGATGGATTTCTGGGTTTGCAGGATTTGTAAATTGCGATGGCATCCACGCATTTTTATTTTCAGCGACCATTTCGTGCGCCTTTGCGATAGTACCTCCTAAACCAAGTTCTTTAGGGGTAAGTACTAAATTAGCTCCGTAAGCTTTCATTAAAGCACGTCTTTCTACGGACATAGATTCTGGCATCACTAAAGTAAGCTTCAAGTTTTTTACAGCAGCTACCATTGCTAAACCAACACCAGTATTACCAGAGGTTGGTTCTATAATTTCTGTATCTTTATTTATTAGGTTCTTGCTTTCAGCATCTTCAATCATTGCCAATGCAATTCTATCCTTAATACTTCCACCTGGGTTTGCTTTTTCTAGTTTCATCCAAACATTTGCATTTGGAAATAATTTTGCCAATCGTACAACCGGTGTGTTACCGATACCTTCTAATATATTATTGATTTTCATGAAAATTTTATATTTAGTTTGTATTGTTATTTCTTAGAGTACTAAGTTAGAAAATTCAGTTAAAATAGCCTTAGTATTAATCCTAATTTAATCCTAAATTAGAAATAGGAGTTTTAACATTTCTTAAAAAGTATGGTGTTTTATAGAATTCCTTAAATGGACTAAAGTAAGTTGCTTGTAAAGTTATATCATAAAAAAAAGCCCCACAAATGTGAGGCTTTTTATATGAGAATAAGTAATCAGTTACTTATTGATTTACTTTACTTTTAAATTTATCAAACTCATTAGATTCTTTTTTAGGCCAGCTATTGTTAGAAGTATCTACATCTGCTGTTTCAAAATCTGGATCTACAGTTATGCTTGTAATTTCTTTGGTAGAAGAAAAAACTCTTTTAGCACTAGTGTCATTTTTCATCCAAATCTGTGCCGGAAATGTTTGTTTATCAGTAGTTCCATCTGCATAGGTTAATCCTACAATAATTGGCATTACTAAACCTCCTGGTTTTTCAAATTCTACTGCATATAAATAAGAAGGAACTTCTTTGCCATTTGTGTGAGCATCCATTGCTTTTGCATTGGCATCTTCTTTTTTATCTGTGATGTAAACTAATTCTCCTAAACCATCAAAATATTGCTTGTATTGTTCTTTTAATTTTGTAACTCTTTCATTAGGTTTGTCTGTTAAGTATAATGGTTTTACTTCTTTAACCGCTATGTCAGTTACATCTGTAGTATAGAACCATCCTCTCCAAAACCAATCTAAATCCATAGCAGAAGCATCTTCCATTGTTCTAAAAAAGTCTTCTGGAGTAGGGTGCTTAAACATCCATCTTTGAGAATACGTTCTAAATGCATGGTCAAATAATTCTGGACCCATAATCGTAGTACGCAATATATATAAAGCGGCGGCTGGTTTTGTATATGCGTTTGGTCCGAATTGTTTTACGTAATCTCCTTGAGACATGATAGGAGAGATATTACTTTGGTCTCCGCCCATGTATCTTGTTATTTCTTTAGCCGGATTTTTTGAAAACAAATCATAATCATAAGAAAACTCTGCTAATATTTCTACAAAAGAGTTTAAACCTTCATCCATCCAAGTCCATTGTCTTTCATCAGAATTTACAATCATCGGGAAAAAGTTATGACCTACTTCGTGAACAATTACTCCAATCATTCCTTTTTTCGTTCTATCAGAATAGGTTCCATCAGGATTAGGACGACCAAAGTTGAAACAAATCATTGGGTATTCCATTCCTTGTCTTTCTGAGTGTACAGAAATTGCTTTAGAATATGGGTAGTCAAACGTTAATTTAGAATATTCTATTAAAGTGTGTGCAACTGCTCTTGTAGAGTGCTCTTCCCATAAAGGATTTCCTTCTTTAGGATATAAAGAAACCGCCATTACGGTTTTCCCATTTATGTTGGTAGCCATGGCATCCCAAATATATTTTCTAGAGGATGCGAAAGCGAAATCTCTAACTTTTTCAGCTTTAAATGTCCAAGTTTTTGTTTTGGTAGCACGCCCTTTTTCTGCTTCTTCAGCTTCGGCTTGTGTAACAATCATTACTGGGTTATCAAAAGTTTTTCTTGCTTTTTCCCAACGATTACGTTGTGTCTTCGTTAAGACATTTTTTTCGTTCTGTAAATCACCAGTTGCATCTACAATATGATCAGCAGGTACCGTTATGTTTACTTCATAGTCTCCAAACTCTAAAGCAAATTCACTACGACCCCAGAATTGCATATTTTGCCATCCTTCTACATTGTTATATACCGCTAATCTTGGAAAGAATTGTGCAATAGTATAGTTGTTGTTTCCGTCAGGGAAAGTTTCTAAACCAGAACGTCCACCATCTTTATTAATATCGTTGATTTTATAATTCCATTTAATGCTAAATTTAAAAGTATCTCCAGACGCTAATGGTTTAGGTAAATTAATACGCATCATGGTTCTGTTGATAAAGTGTGATAAAGGTTTACCATTACTTTCTACTTCTTCAATATTAAAACCAAAACCTTTCCCTTCATTCATAAAGTCTTTTTGGAAATTTTCTGGAGTTATAAAAGGAGTTGCTCCAGTAGATTGAGCTAAAGGTGTTTTAGAATCATCTGCTCTCATGTTTTGATCTAACTGTACCCATAAATACTCTAATTGATCCTTAGAGTTATTGTGATACGTAATTGTTTCATCTCCATAAATTTTATTAGTGCTTTCTTCTAAACGAATGTCCATTACATAATCAACTTTTTGTTGCGTGTATTGACTTCCTGGTGCACCAGAAGCAGCATGTTGATCATTAGGAGTTGCCAAAACATCTTTTAGTTGTCTAAACTTGTTTTGGTCTGTGTGCCCTTGTAGGGTTTTACTTTCTTCTTTTTTTTCTTGTGCAAAAGTACCTGCAGCAACAAAAAATAAAGAAAATACGAATAAAGTGAATTTTTTCATTTGAGTTATTTGAATTAAAAGTGAGCTAAACTATGAATATTGTTGGATATTTGTTAAAAAAAGTTAAAACTTTAACAAATTTTTATAAAAAAAAGCGATATGTTGTCATATCGCTTTTAATTATTTATCTTTTTGTTATCCTTTTATTTTACTTTTAAATTTATCAAACTTATTGTTTGTTTCTTTTGGCCAGCTATTGTTACTTGTATCTACATCGGCAGTTTCTAGCTCTGGGTCTATTACAATACTTTCTATTTGTTTCGATGAAGAAAAAACTTTTGTTATTTCAGCATCATCATATCTCCAAATTTGTGCAGGATATGTTTTCTTTTCTTTAGTACCATCTTTATAATTGAACTCTACTATAATTGGCATCACTAAACCACCAGGTTTATTATAGGTAATTTCATAATGATATTTACCATGTGTATTAGAAAAACCTAAACCTTCTGTAGTATCTTCGGTAAACTCTACACTATCATTATCTGTTTTTGTGTAAAATTTCTTCACACCTTTAATACCTATATCTGTTACATCAGTTGTATAAAACCAACCTCTCCAAAACCAATCTAAATCTACACCAGAAGCATCTTCCATTGTTCTAAAGAAATCAGCAGGAGTTGGGTGTTTAAACATCCATCTTTGAGAATACGTTCTAAATGCATGATCAAATAATTCATGTCCCATTATAGTTTCTCTTAAAATCCATAGCGCAGTTGCTGGTTTACCGTAGGCATTATTTCCAAATTCATAAACATTATCTCCTTTAGACATAATTGGAGAAATTTTAGATTGATCTCCGCTCATATAACGTACAATGTTTTTAGGCAAACCTCTACTTAGTGGATAATCTTCTTCATAAGCCATCATAGCTAACATTTGTACATAAGAGTTTAAACCTTCATCCATCCATGTCCATTGTCTTTCATCAGAATTTACAATCATCGGAAAGAAATTATGTCCAACTTCGTGAATTGTCACACCAATAGTTCTGTATTTTTGTCTATCAGAATAACCACCATCTGGTAAATTTGGTCTTCCAGGATTAAAACAAATTTGTGGATATTCCATACCCATTTGTCCGTCTACAGAAATTGCCTTGTGATATGGGTAATCAAAAGTATATTTAGAATATGTTTTTAAAGTTTGTACAACTGCTCTTGTAGAGTGATCTCCATATAAAGGATTTGCTTCTTTAGAGTATAAAGAATAAGCCATTACAGTTCTACCATTAATATCTACTGCCATTGCATCCCAAATAAATTTTCTAGAGGTTGCAAATGCATAATCTCTTACATTTTCAGCATAAAATTTCCAAGTTTTTGTTTTCTTAGATTTTGTTTTTTCAATTTTTGTAGCTTCTTTTTGAGTACGGATTATAATAGGGGCATCAAAAGAAGTTTTTGCTTTTTCTAATCTTTTTAATTCAGTCTTGGTTAAAACTTCACTTTCATTCTTTAAAACTCCAGTTGCACCTAACATGTGATCGTATGGTGTAGTAATATTTACGGTGTAATCTCCAAACTCTAAGGCAAATTCAGATCTACCCCAAAATTGGTCATTTTGCCAACCTTCTACATTATCATAAACACATAATCTTGGAAAGAATTGAGCAATTACATAATTTTTGTTTTCGTTTTCTTCAAAATATTCATAACCAGATCTACCTCCTTGAGTTCTATGGTTATTAATGTTATACCACCATTCTATTTTAAACTTGTAAGTTTCTCCTGATGCTAATGGTTCAGCTAAATTAATACGCATCATTGTTTGATTGATCGTATAAGATAATTTTGCACCATCATTTGTTGTTACACTAGTAATTTTAAAACCACCATCAAAAGCTTCTTCAGGATAAGCTCTATCAAAACGAGCTTTGCTAAGTTTAGTAGGTACTTTACTAGATTGAATATCTGGAGTTTTAGAATCTGCAGCTCTCATATTTTGGTCTAATTGTACCCATAAATATGTTAATTCGTCTGCAGAGTTGTTGTGGTATGTAATGGTTTCTGCACCTGTAATTCTGCTTTTTTCATCATCTAAAACAATGTCCATTACGTAATCTACCTTCTGTTGTGTGTAGTTTTTACCTGGCGCTCCAGAAGCAGTTCTTTGCTCATTAGGGGTTGCTAACACATCTTTAAGCTGTCTAAACTTGTTTTGGTTTGTGTGACCTTGTTTTGTGGTTGTTTCTTGGCCAAAAACAGCTGATCCAACAAAAAATACACTTAATAGTAAGAATGTAATTTTTTTCATTTGTACTTGAATTGATTAGCGGTACAAATTAAGAATAAGTTAGAGAAAAAGTTAAAATGAGTTAAAATTTTAACAAACCTTTATCATTCTTTGCGGTTAATAGAATACTTTTGTGCTTTTTGCCAACTTTACTCTTTATTAAATTTTCTTGTTGTGGAAAGTGTTTGGTTAAGATTTTATTGGTAACTTCTATGTTGTTAAGCTCTTTAACGTCTTCAATTTCTAAATAAAAATAGACCAAATCTCCATCATATTCTTTACCGATATAGTTAAAATTTCTAGGAACATCATTTACCTTTAAATGGAGTTTACTGTTTAAGTATTTAATAAAATAAACGTCGTTATCTTTTAGTTCTTCTTTTGTGGTAAGTTGTAAATCAATATTGTAGTCTTTATTTAGGGCGAGTTCAATATCATCCATAAAAACATTGATTGTTATTTGAACAGCTTGCAATTCACTTCTATACTCAATTTGAGTGAGGCTCAAATAATACTTATGAGCGGAGAAGGATAGAAGGGGAATTATTAATAAAATTAAAATAGATTTTTTAGTATTCATGCTGGTTTTAAAATAATTATTCTGCCAATTTACTCTTTTTTTATGATTTGTAAATAAGGCATACTTTCTTTCTGAAAAATTTTGATGAGTTCTAAAATATTACCTTCTTTGTGAAGACGTTCTATATCTAAAGGATTACAATAGTCTAGAAAATGAAAGTAATTGTCTTTCGGGATTTTTAATTCTTCAAAGAAAAATGGTTCACCAAGTTCAGATAGTATTTTATATGGAACTTCTTTTTTACGTTTTAACTCTTTGTTTAATAAACTCTCTTTATCTTTAAAAGGTATTACTACTTTAGCTCCAACACCACCAAACATTTGTGTAGGATCTGTTTCAACTTTTTGTGGTCTTACTCTTTTGTCTATATAATCATCTTCTTCAGCTCGTTTTAAATTCACGTTAGAAAAATCCATAACCTTTCTTAATAAGGAATCTCTTTTATCTGTAGGTACTTCCTTTAAATCAATTCCTAATCGTCCTGTTAAATTGTGTTTTTTTAGTTCGAATTCATCTAAAACATAAGTACTGGGTTTTAGTTTTATAATGATGAATTTATTGTTGATATTTTGTTTCGTCACATAAAACTTTCTTGTAACGTACTGTATCGATGAAATACGTAATGAGTCTCCTTGCGAAACATATATTCTAAAAGTACCGTCATCCGAAGAAAAAGTACCTTGGTTTGTTTTTAGGTTGATAATATTTGCATTTTTAATGATACCTAAAGAATCTATTACTTTTCCATTAATCAGTACTTGTTGCGCTAAAGAATTAGAAGCTAAAATGAATACATAAAGTTGAAGTAGTTTTATAATCATAGAAAAATAATTTATTTTTTTTTTATGATTTGTAAATAAGGCACACTTTCTTTCTTAAAAATTTTGATGAGTTCTAAAATCTTACCTTCTTTATGAAGGCGTTCTATGCCTAAAGGATTACAGTATTCTAGAAAATGAAAGTAATTGTCTTTCGGGATTTTTAATTCTTCAAAGAAAAATGGTTCACCCAGTTCTATGAGTATTTTATCTGGAACAGCTTTTTTACGATTCAACTCTTTACGTAATAGTAGGTCTTTAAATTTAAAAGGAATGGATGCGCTGCCGCCACCACCACCAAAAGAATTTGCAACTGTGTTAACAATTGGAGGTTTCATTCTTATGTTTGCATCAATTCTTGTGTCTACGAGTTTAAAATTGACTTTAGAAAAATCTAAGTTTTTTTGTAATAATGAATCTTTTCTATCTGTTGGTACCTCTTTTATATCGACACCTAACCTTCCTATTAAATGATGCTTTTTTAATTCAAATTCATCTAAAACAAACGTATTTGTACCCAATCTAATGGTAATAAATTTATTGTTGATAATCTCTTTGCTTATTCTTAGTTTTCTGGTAATATGCTGCACAGACGAAACTTGTAAAGAATCTCCTTCTTTAGCATAAATTCTAAACACTCCATCATCCGAAGAAAAAGTACCTTTATTAGTTTTTAGGTTGATGATGTTCACATTCTTGACAGTACCCAAAGAGTCTACAACTTTACCTGAAATTAAGGTTTGCCTTTCTTGGGATAAAGAGGTGCATGTTACAAAAAATAATAAAAATTGAAGTAGATTTTTTTCCATGCACAGCTGTTTTATTCTTCTTTTATGATTTCTAAATACGGAACACTTTCTTTCTGAAATATTTCTATAAGTTTTAAAACTTTATTTTCGTTATATATTTTATCGAGATCTAAATAATCACAATAATCTAAAAAATGATAATATTTTTCCTTAGGAATTTTTAATTTTTCAAAGAAAAAATCTTCACCAAGTTCTAGTAATATTTTGTTTCCCAATGCTTTTTTACGATCTAACTTTGCGTCTAGTAATTGTGTTTTTTCGAATTTTTTAGAAGAAAAAAGACTTCCAATTAGTCCAGCAGCATTAAGTCCTGAGTAAGAATTAGCAACGGTATTTACTACTTTAGATTTTGCTCTATCATTAGCATCAATTCTATGATCTTTTAACGAGAAGTCTACATTAGAAAAATCCATATTACTTTTTAATAAAGCGTATTTTTCTTCAGTAGGTATGCTTTTAACATCTACCGCCAATCTACCAATTAAGTCATGTCTTTTTAATTCGAATGCATCCAAAACATAGGTATTTGGTTTTAGTATAATAATAAGCGCTTTATTTTCTATAATTTGCGGAGTAATCTTTATCTTTTGTGTGATGTGTTGTATGGATGAAATTCTTAAAGTATCTCCTTTTTTAGCATAGATTTGAAAACGCCCAGCATCCGAAGAAAATGTACCTTGATTGGTATTTAGGTTGATAATATTTGCATTTTTTACAATGCCAAGAGAATCTAAAATTCTACTAGAAATTAACGTCCCATTATTTTGAGACAACGAGGGGAGTGTTATAACAAATAAGAAAATAGTAAGTAGTTTTTTTTCCATTCAATAGGGTTATTGGTTCGTTAAGTAGAGTTCTTCGTCAACTATTCGTTTAGGAAATAGTTTGCTTTCTCTCATTAATAACTTAAGCACATCTAATTTGTTTTCTCTCTTAAAAATGCGAATGATATTTTTATCTATACAATCATTTAAAAACTGATTAATATAGATTTTTTCAATTTTTAAATCTGTGATAAAAAAGTCATCGGTAAAATAGTCTCTTACTTTTTTAAGTTCCGTATCTTCTAAAGCCATTTCCTTTAGTTGTTTTTCTCTTTTTGCATTTCCGTTTAATATATTTATTAAATTGTCTAAATTAACAGAAGCTCCAGATTGAAATTTTACGATAGATTTATCTTCCTTTGCTTTTACATTAGCATAAGGTAAATTTAAGGATTTTGCGTCTACGACGATACCATTATTAGGTAGTATTTCTGGATCTTGGTAAAATATACTACGTTGTTTCTCTAATATCATTTCTTTTAAAACAACCGTTTTTTCTTCTAATGGAATGCTTATTCTTTTGGTTGAAAGCATTTTGTTTGTAATAATAATATGCTTGTCTATATATTTTAAATGAGAGTAATATAAAGTATCTCCTACTTTAACAGGTATTTCAAAAAAACCATTGGTATTGGTAATCGTACCAATACTTGTATTTTGGTTAATGATATGAACATCTGGAATAGCCAAACTATCTAAAACAGTTTTACCAGTTAGATTAGTTCTTTTTTCTTGAGCTTCTAAGGATAGAAAACTTATAAAAAAGGCAAGAAAAGTAATCGCTTTTGACATTAATACAAAGTAAAGAAGTACGTGTCTTAAAACTCTATTAAGAGAATTGTAAACTTGTGTTAAAATGAATAGTTAAATTCTTATTTTTGGACTATGAAAAAAATGATTATCGCAAGTACATCAACAGTACACGGAAGTAGCTATTTAGAATATTTATTACCTACTTTAAAAACACATTTTAAGGAAGTAAAACAATTACTATTTATTCCGTATGCAAGACCAAGCGGAATTAGTTATGACGAGTATACTACAATAGCAAAAAATGCTTTTTCAAATATTAATATTGATGTAAAAGGAATCCATGAATTTGACAATGCTAAAGAAGCAATTCAAAATTCTGAAGCTGTTTTTACTGGAGGAGGAAATACTTTTGAGTTGGTCAATCAATTGTACAAAAACGATGTATTATTAACTTTAAAGCAAGTGTTAGATAACGGTACGCCGTACTTAGGGACAAGTGCCGGTAGTAATATTTGTGGTATAAATATGAAGAATACCAATGATATGCCTATTGTGTATCCTCCTAGTTTTACAACTTTAGGATGTATTCCTTTTAATATAAATGCGCATTATTTAGATCCTATTGAAGGTTCTACTCACATGGGAGAAACAAGAGAAACACGTATCAAAGAGTTTCATGTTTTTAATGAAACTGCAGTTTTAGGTCTGCGAGAAGGAAGTTGGTTAGAAGTTATTAATGATGATATTTTTTTAAGAGGTAAATTGACTGCCCGTTTGTTTGAACAAAATAAGCAGCCAATAGAATTAAAAAGTGGGGGATTAATTAAATTTTAATTATTTTATACCATAGCTCCGTTTGCACCAATAACTTGACCAGAAACCCATTTAGATTCATCGCTTGCTAAAAATAATGCGACTCTAGCAATATCTATAGGTTTTGCTAATCTGTTAAAAGCGTTCATAGAACTTAATTGTTCTATAAATTCTGTTGATTTTCCTTTTAAAAATAATTCGGTTTCAGTTGGTCCAGGAGCTAATGCATTTACAGAAATTCCTCTACCGATTTCTTTAGAAAACACACGTGATATTTGTTCTACTGCAGCTTTTGTTGCAGAATAAATGGCGTATGTTGGTAACATTAATTTTACGGTACTAGAAGAGATGTTAATGATATTACCATTATCAGCAAGTTTACTTTCTGCTTCTTGTAAAGTATTGTACAAGCCTTTTACATTTACGTTAAAATGAGTGTCGAAATCTTGTTCGGTAATGTCTTTTAATTTTTTAGATTTCATAACACCTGCATTGTTAACTAGAACATCTATTTTGCCATAAACCTCAATGGTTTTATCAAATAGATGTGTTACTTCTTTTCTGACACTAACATCTGCTTTTATAGCTATTGCTTCCCCGCCGTTGGCGATTATTGTTTTTACGGTCTCATTCGCTTCAGCTTCACTACTAGAGTAATTTACAATTACTTTAGCTTTATTTTCTGCGAATAATATGGCCATCTCTTTACCGATTCCTTTAGAAGAACCTGTTATAATAACTACTTTATTTTTTAGTTTCATTTTTTAATTTTTTTTTAATTATTATTAAAAGATACTATGTGGTATGTTTTTTGTGAAAATAAATTAGACTTTAATTTGATTGATATAGGCAGATAAACCTAACGTGTAATGGTCAATAATTTCATCGTTGTCATATAGCTTTCGTATGCCTCTAATGCCTTCAAAAGCACTAATTAAATAAATAGCTGTAGCCTCACTGGAAATGGATTGCAAAATACTATTTTCATTTTTTCCTCTTTCAATTAAATGTATCAATGCAGATTTCCATTCTTCAATAATATTTTTTAACGCAATTTGATAGATTTTTTCAGAGTCTCCAACTTCATTTATAAAGTTATTCATTGGGCAGCCAGATTGCTTTTCATCTAAAGGGAAAGATTTAATTCTCTCTAAAAAAGTCTGTTTTAAGAGATCAATGGCATTGCCAGAGTTGTAAAGTGGAGAGATCATTCCATCATAAACTCTTTTTTGAATTTTAAGCTTAATAACAGCAAGACCTAATTCTTTTTTGTTTTTGTAATGGTGATAGAAAGCACCTTTGGTAAGTTGAGTTTTTACCATTATTTTATCGACACTGGTTGTTTTAAAACCGTCTTTGTAAAATAATTTAAAGGATTCATCGAGAATTAATTGTTTGGTAAATTCCGACTTTTGTTTTTGTAACATAATTCAAAGTTAATAAAAAATACTAAGTAGTATGTTTTATTAACTTTAATTAACATTTGACTTATTTTAATGAAAATCAAATATCCTCTAGGTTGCGCCTAGAGGATATTTGATTTCAAAAAAAATATTTAAAAAATGTTGATTTTTAAATAGGGTAAAGGTATTAGTACCCTACATAATCTACAATCTCTAAACCATAACCAATCATACCAACACGTTTAGTTTGTTGTGTATTTGTAATTAATTTTAATTGACGAATGTTTAAATCATGTAAAATTTGAGCACCAATTCCGAAATCTTTGTTGTCCATTTTAATTTCTGGAGCTTTGATATTTCCGTTTTTTTGATTCTCTTTTAAAGTAGACAATCTACTCAATAAGTTTTGAGATTGATTTTGTTGGTTTACAAATATAATAGCCCCTTTTCCTTCATCATTAATCACCTGAAACATTTGGTCTAGTTTCTTATCCGCATTATTGGTTAAGGTTCCTAAAATATCATTATTTACTAAAGTAGAATTTACTCTAGTTAAAATAGCTTCGTCTTTAGACCAAGAACCTTTTGTTAAGGCAATATGAACTTGGTTATTGGTAGTTTGTTGATATGCTCTTAATCTAAAATCTCCAAATCTAGTTTGTAAATTAAAATCTTCTTTTATTTCAATTAAAGAATCATGCTCCATTCTATAAGCCACTAAATCTTCTATAGAAACAATTTTAATATCAAACTTTTTGGCAACTTCTAACAATTGAGGTAAACGAGCCATGGTACCATCCTCGTTCATGATTTCTACAATAACACCCGCTGGCTGTAAACCTGCTAAACGAGCAAAATCTATAGCAGCTTCTGTATGTCCTGTTCTTCTTAAAACACCACCTTCTTTAGCAATTAATGGAAAAATATGACCAGGTCTTGCTAAATCAAAAGATTTAGTGTCTTTATCGACTAATGCTTTTATAGTTAAAGCTCTATCCCCAGCAGAAATACCAGTTGTAACTCCTTTACCACGTAAGTCTACAGAAACCGTAAAAGCCGTTTCCATTGGGTCTGTATTGTTATTCACCATAACGTGTAAGTCTAGTTCTTTACAACGTTTTTCTGTTAAAGGTGCACATATTAATCCTCTACCATGTGTTGCCATGAAATTAATCATTTCAGGCGTCACTTTTTCTGCTGCAGCTAAAAAATCTCCTTCATTTTCTCTGTTTTCATCATCTACAACAATAATAATTTTACCGTTTCTTATGTCTTCAATTGCTGCTGAAATTGAATTTAACTCTGTACTTTTTTTAGTGTTTTGAACAGTCATAATATCTTATGCTTCTTTTTTTGTAAATATTTTTTTAAAAAAATTGATAATCGGTTGCGTAATGGCATCCATATTAAAAATCCCTTTGTCTCGTGTAGCTCTTCGTGTTAAGATAATACCAATTGGAACCATAATAAAAGCAGATGACCAAGAACCTAAAAAGGAGGTGACCTTACTTTCTTCTGCTAAATTTTTACCAAAAGTATTACTAAAGAAATAGGTTACGTAAATAGCAATAGCTAATATCATAGGCAAACCAAAACCACCTTTTCTAATAATTGAACCTAAGGGTGCACCAATAAAAAAGAGAATTAAACAAGATAACGAAAATGAAATTCTATTATAATACTCCGTATCGAAAAAATTTAGATTTTTTCTTTTGTATTTAATGGAGGTTTGACCATTTTTAATAGAGCTTAAAGCGCGTTCTGTTTTTGTAGTGGCTGAGTTTAGAATATTAATTTTAGATTGTAAGTCAAAATTTTCTAAGACATCAATATCAATGTTCTCTGTTTTTAATGAATCTGGGTATTGGTATAAGTCTTTTGCAACTGTTGTTGCATATAAGTTCTTAGATTTTAGCAATAAAGCTTCATCATAACTTGCTTTTAAGTCGGGTATGGTGTCACTTAATTGATTTAAACTAAGCATCATAAAGTTTTTAGTGTGATCTGTTTTGCTTAAATCATCATCTCCAGTAACAGAAGACATATCAATGTTAAATTCGTATTCTTTAAAGGTAGCGTTTGATGCCGCCATTTTTTTTCTTTGTAAATTCGTTTTGGCCGTTTTTGCGTGTTCTTGATAGTAATAACCATCATATAGAATAAAAGTCATATAACGGCTTCCTTCTTCAGATATAATTTTACCTCTTTCGGCGGTAATTACCTTTTGGTTCCCTTTTCCTGCAGTTAAATCGTAGATTAATACTTTTTTTAATAAACTTACTTCTTTTCCGTTTTTACCTTCTTCATCAAATTTTTCATCAAATTTAATTTGAAAACCAGGTAAATCACTATTAAAACTTCCAGCGACTAATGCAAGTGCTGGTTGTTTCTTTTTAATATTTAAATATAAATTCTTCTGCTTTAAAACGGCATAAGGATAAATATTGTTTAAAAATAAAAAGTTAATACCACTAAGAATTAGTGTTAAGTATACTAATGGTCTTACCAAACGTTGTAAGGAAATACCTGCAGATTTTGCTGCTGCAAATTCGTAGTTTTCACCTAAAGTACCCAATGCCATTATAGAAGATAAAAGGACTCCAATAGGCAATGCTTGTGGTGTGATAATTAAGGTAGAGTAGTATAAGAATTTTAATATAAAAGGTAAGCTAATTCCTTTACCAGCAATGTTTTCGAAGGTTTGCCATAAAACTTGCATCACCAAAACAAAAAGCACGATTAGAAACGTAGCTATAAAAGGAACTAAAAAGGTTTTTAAGATGTATCTATCTAAAATTTTCATCTAGGCAAAAGTAGTTTCTTATCTTCAAATAAGCTACTAAATTTCTGTTAATTGGAAAATAATTAATCTATTGAGAAGTTTAGCTTTTTGTATTTTGCTTCATCAAATGAAAAATGCGAACTAGGCAGGTTTTGGTTGCTTTTAAATTCATTAATTGTAAAGGTTGTTTTAGAACCGTTAGAACCTGTCTGAATCAATTTATAAATGTGCTTTGTTTTTGCATCAATTGCCAATTCTACTTTTACAATATCAGAAGCGCTATCTATTGGGCTTAAGGTAACTAGTTGAATTTTTCTGCCGTTTAAGTTTTTTAAATTTCCCATTTCAAAATTATAACCTTCTTTGTAAAAAGTTAATAATTTAGAAGGGTAAATAAAACCATCATCACCACTCATATCTCCATCTGTAACCGTAATTTCTTTTTCATCATTATTAATTACATACAGTTTTTTTCCGTCGAAAATAAATTGGTTTCCTAAGTAATTAAGGCTGTATTTTTCTCCGGATAGTGCAATTTTTCCTCTAATTGGTGGCTCATCGCCTTCCATGATACCTGCGTCTTCGTTGCTTAAGGTTTGACTAAAGCTAATAGACATGTTTTTATAAGCTCCCATTGTTGTAGAAACTTCATCTAAAAGAGATTTTGCTTTTTCTGCATTTTGAGAAAAAGTGATCGTTGTTAAAAATAAACTTAAAAATAATATGGTTACTTTTTTCATAATTATAATTCTTATCATCTCGATCGTAGTCGAGAGACTATTGGTTCTTTTCGTTTTCTAATAATTGCTCTAAGGCTATAAAATCTGGAACTAAGACTTGTCTTGCTTTACTTCCTTCAAAACCACCTACAATACCAGCAGCTTCTAACTGATCTATTAATCTACCAGCTCTATTATACCCTAATTTTAATTTCCTTTGTAATAGAGAAGCAGATCCTTGTTGGGCCGTAACAATAATTTCTGCGGCATCTTTAAAGAGTTTGTCTCTATCGGAAATATCTATATCAAGACTCGTGCCACTTTCATCATCTACGTACTCTGGTAATTGATACGCTTCTGCATAGGCTTTTTGAGAACCAATAAAATCTGTAATTTTTTCAACTTCTGGTGTGTCTACAAAGGCACATTGTATTCTACTAAGATTGTTTCCTGCTGTATATAGTAAATCTCCACGACCAATTAATTGATCTGCTCCACCAGCATCTAAAATTGTTCTAGAATCTATTTTAGAGGTTACTCTAAATGCAATTCTTGCAGGAAAATTGGCCTTAATAATACCTGTAATTACGTTTACTGAAGGTCTTTGTGTTGCTACAATTAAATGAATACCAATTGCTCTAGCAAGTTGTGCTAAACGTGCAATAGGAGTTTCTACTTCTTTACCAGCCGTCATAATTAAATCGGCAAACTCATCAATAACCAAAACAATGTATGGTAAAAATTGATGTCCGTCATTAGGATTTAATTTACGTTGTTTAAATTTAGCATTGTATTCTTTAATATTACGAACCATAGCAGCTTTCAACAAATCATAACGATTATCCATCTCTATACAAAGCGAATTTAAGGTATGTACCACTTTAGTCGTATCTGTAATAATAGCTTCTTCTATATCTGGTAATTTTGCTAAATAATGACGTTCTATTTTATTAAACAAAGTAAGTTCTACTTTCTTTGGATCTACTAAAATAAACTTTACTTCTGCAGGATGTTTTTTGTATAAAAGTGATGTTAAAACTGCATTTAATCCAACAGACTTTCCTTGACCCGTTGCACCTGCCATTAATAAGTGAGGCATTTTAGCTAAATCTACCACAAAAGTTTCATTAGAAATGGTTTTACCTAAAGCAATAGGTAATTCCATAGTAGATTCTTGAAATTTCTTTGATGAAATTACAGAATGCATAGAAACAATGGTCGATTTTTTATTAGGTACTTCTATACCAATGGTTCCTTTACCAGGGATAGGAGCAATAATTCTAATTCCTAAGGCAGATAAAGACAGTGCAATATCATCTTCTAAATTTTTAATTTTAGAAATTCTAATTCCTGCCTCAGGTACAATTTCATATAAGGTAATAGTTGGTCCTACAGTAGCTTTAATTTCTGCAATACCTATTTTGTAGTTTTTTAAAGTATCTACAATTCTATCTTTGTTAGCTTCTAATTCTTCTGGATCTATAGAAATAGATTCATTGTATTGTTTTAAAAGGTTGAAGGTTGGGAATTTGAAATTTCCTAATTCTAGGGTAGGGTCAAACTCACCAAAATCTTTTACCAATTGATTGGATAAATTTTCTGTAGAATGCTCTTCATCTCTTCCAATAGCAACATCAATCTCTACATCTATTTCTACCTCTTTTTCTTCTTCTTTCGCTATTTCAGTTTTTAATACAGGTCCTGTACTTTTTTCCGTGTTTAAAGAAATTTCTTCTTTTTTAGAGGATACATCAGAATATTTAGAAATTGTTGGTTGTTTTTTTTCTAAAGATAATTCTACAACAGATTTTTCTTTCTGATCATTTTTTAAAGGTACCGTTTCTGTTTTTTCTACAGTTTTTACAGATGTAGCGGTTTCTTGTGTTGTTTCATTAAAAACGGCTTCTTCTGCTTTTCTGGCTTCTCTTTCTTCTCGTTTTATTTTTAAGGTTTCTATGTACTTATCAAAAGTAACTTTATAACGTAAAACTAAATAAGCAATAAAAAAGAAGGTTAAAAGAATGACCAAACCAGTTTTACCTATAAATGCTTGTAAAAACTCATTAATTTCATAACCGATAACACCAGATAACAATGCGTACTTGTCATATGCAAAACCTAACGTTATAGAAATCCATATCATCACCAAAAGAGACCAGTTCCAAGAAATTATTAATGAAGAGAATTTCTTTTTAAAAAGGATATACCAACCTGTTAAAAGTATCTGAAATGCGACTATAAAAGCAGCTATTCCAACCCCAGAATAGATGAAAAAGTTACTTAAATTAGCGCCAATTTTTCCAAGTAAATTTTTACTTCTAACTGTTTTATCTGCAAATTCTTTAAGTATGCTTTGATCTTCTTGCCAATTAAAGAAAAAAGAAATAAAAGCAATACAAAGAAAAATTGAAAATAAAATTAAGAAAGATCCTAAAATTGTCTTTGCTTGTCTTGTTTTAAAATATGCAAAAATACTCGGTTTTTGTTCCGAAGAATTTAAGGGTTTTTTTGAACTTGTTCTTCTCTTAGCCATTAATAATTTTTGGTCGTTTTTAGCAGTAAATAAAAAAAATCAACTAAAATAAGATCGTTATTTTAGGGATGTATATAAAACCTGCAATAATTAATGAAGTAAAAGCTGCAAAGCTTGGTGCGCCTGCAGCTATATCTTTAATAAAACCTATTTTCTCGTGATAATCTGGGTGTACAAAATCTGCCACTTTTTCTATAGCAGTGTTTAAAGCTTCTGCCACTAAAACGAGGCCGATAACGATAAACTGAAACATCCATTCTATATTAGAAATATTAAAATAAAAACCTAAAATAGTAGCAAGTACAGCAACAAAAAGTTGTGCTTTTATGCTGTCTTCTGTAGTCATTAAAAGCCACATACCTCTTAAGGCAAACTTAAAACTACGAAGTCTTCCTCTTATAAAGCTATCATTAGGATTCTTCATAAATTAAATTGCGTTTAAAGCAGCTGTATAATTAGGTTCGTCAACAATTTCAGAAACTTGCTCTGTATACGCAACGTCTCCTTTTTCATCGATAATAACAATAGATCTAGAGTGTAAATGTGCTAAAGGACCATCTGCAATTTCTAATTCGTAAGATTTTCCGAAGTTACCATCAGCAAAATCAGATAACATTACTACATTATCAATACCTTCTGCACCACAAAAACGAGCTTGAGCAAATGGTAAATCTTTAGAAACACATAAAACAACTGTATTTTCTAAATCTGCCGCTTTTTTATTAAATTCTCTAACAGAAGCAGCACAAGTACCTGTATCTACACTAGGGAAAATATTTAAAATTACCTTTTTACCAGCAAAATCTGATAAACTTTTTTGAGATAAATCTACTGCAGTTAGTTTAAAATCAGCTGCTTTAGTTCCTGTTTTAGGTAAGTTACCTATTGTATTTATTGCGTTTCCTTTTAATGTGATATTTGCCATTTCAGTATGTTTTTTAGAACTTCAAAAGTAATGATAATTAAATTATTTATGGAAATATTCTTGTGATTCATTTTATTTTTAAATTTATTTTAAAACCGTAACTAAAAAAATCTCGTAGATATGTTGAACACAAATTATTATTAATTTTAAATATCAAATTATGAAAACCTTAAATTTTTTTAAAGTAACAGTTTTAATGCTTAGTTTAGTAATTAGTCAAAATTTTAGTGCACAAGAAAAAACAAAAATGGTAGGTGGAGCAGAAATGTATCCTTCTAAAAATATTGTAGAAAATGCAGTAAATTCTAAAGACCATACTACATTAGTGGCAGCTGTAAAAGCAGCAGAGCTAGTAGATGTATTAACTAGTGAAGGACCTTTTACTGTTTTTGCACCTACAAATAAAGCGTTTGATATGTTGCCAGAAGGTACTGTAAGTACTTTGTTAAAGGCAGAAAATAAAGCGAAATTACAAACAATTTTAAAATACCATGTTGTTGCAGGTAATTGGAGTGCTAAAGAAATTGTAGCCTTAATTAAAAAAGGAAATGGTAAAGCTGCTATTAAAACAGTAAGTGGAGGAACCATTACTGCTTGGATGAAAGGAAAAAACGTTTATATTTCTGATGAAAACGGAGGGAAAGCTAAAGTTACTATTGCAGATGTAAACCAATCTAACGGGGTTATACATGTAATTGATGCTGTTTTATTGCCAAAACCAGCAATGTAAAAAGCGGTATTTATTAGTATCAAAAATCCACTTTGAAAAAAGTGGATTTTTTGTGTTTTTATTTTACAGATAGCAACGATTTATTCTAATTACAAGTTGTATTTTTGCACTCCGTAAAAAGAACAATAAGCGTGAATATTTCTCAATATACATCAGAATTTAAATACAATTGGAAGCTGGCAGCACCAGTAATGTTAGGTATGCTAGGGCATACATTTGTAAGTTTTATAGATAATATAATGGTTGGTCAAATGGGAACTGCAGAATTAGCTGCGGTTTCTTTGGGGAATAGTTTTATGTTTATCGCCATGTCTATAGGTATTGGTTTCTCTACAGCTATTACACCTTTAATTGCAGAAGCAGATTCATCTGATAATCTAAAACAAGCAAAAGCTACGTATAAAAGTGGTTTGTTTTTATGTACCTCCTTAGGTATTATCTTATTTGCTGGAGTCTATTTCTCTAAGCCTTTAATGTATTTAATGAAACAACCCAAAGAAGTGGTAGAGTTGGCAATTCCGTATTTAGATTTGGTTGCTTTTTCATTAATTCCTTTGGTTATCTTTCAGGCAATTAAACAGTTTAGTGACGGTCTTTCTATGACGAAATATCCAATGTATGCGGCATTAATAGCAAATGTTATAAACATTGTTTTAAACTATTTATTAATTTTTGGGAAATTTGGTTTTCCAGAAATGGGGATTATTGGTGCAGCGTATGGTACGTTAATTTCTAGAGTTGTAATGGTGCTTTACTTATGGTTATTACTGCGTTATAAAGAAAGATCTGCAGAAATAGTAAGAAATATAAAATTCTTTGTTTTAGATGTTTTAACGATAAAAAAAATTGTGAATATTGGTTCTTTAAGCGCTATGCAAATGCTTTTTGAAGTTGCTATTTTTACAGCAGCAGTTTGGTTAAGTGGTTTGTTAGGGAAAAACCCACAAGCAGCAAACCAAATAGCCTTAAACTTATCTTCAATGACATTTATGGTTGCAACGGGTTTAAGTGTTGCTGCTATGGTTAGAGTAGGAAACCAAAAGGGATTACGAGATTATAAAGAATTGCGTAGAATTGCTTTTTCTATTTTTTTATTAGGAGTATTGTTAGCGATGTTTTTTGCATTACTTTTCTTTATTTTTCATAAAAGTTTACCAATGATTTATGTAGATTTAAGTGATACTACTAATTATATAGACAATATGGAAGTAGTTTCTATTGCTTCAAATTTATTAATAGCAGCAGCTTTTTTTCAAATATCAGACAGTATACAAGTTGTTTTTTTAGGAGCTTTGCGTGGTATGCAAGATGTTAAGGTACCTACAATTCTTACTTTTATTTCTTATTGGGTTATCGGTTTTCCGGTTTCTTATTATTTCGGAAGCGAAGAAATGTATGGTAGTTTTGGTATTTGGTTAGGTTTGCTTGCAGGTTTAACAACAGCTTCTATTTTACTATTTATAAGATTTAATTCATTAACTTTAAAGTTGATAAAAGAGAAAAAATAATAGTGTCCCCTCGAGCGCAGTCGAGAGGTTCTTAAAATAAATAAATTAGTTCTCGACTGCGCTCGAACAGACAGCATCTATAATCAATAAAATATTATGACTTTACCTAAATTTTTATTAGCAGATAACAGTAAATTTCCTGAAGATATTTTTGTGTTACACACAGAGTTTCCTCGTTTTTTAATCAACTTAAAAGATGATGAAGTAGAGTGGTTTGAAGATTTAACAGGAGAAAGTGAAGAAGATATTGCTACAGAATTAGCAGATTTAATGGATAAAGCAGGTGCTTTTTATGATGATGAAATGAAGGAATTTGACTAAGACTCGCTAACTTGTTTTTAGGTTTTAACCCTGAATAACAGTAGTTAGTTTTATAAATAAAATAGGATTATTAAACGCTTAAAGAATAGAATCTATTTCTAATTTTTAAGCGTTTTTTTGTGTCTAAAAATTTTTTCATTTAGATCTCAATATTCGTTTAGAACTTTCCTTTTTTTTTTAAAATCAGCAAGTATAACAGCCGTAATTTGATTTGTTTTTTTCTAAGGAAGATCAAATAAAAGTTATAGAGATAAACTGGTTAAAAAAGATGATTTTTAGACTATCAATAGAATGAGAAATAACATATTTTAACATCTTATCTGCTCTAAAAAGAGCCTAAGTTTTAGTATTTTTATCCTATATTTAAAACAAGATAAAATGAAAAAAATACTGATTACATTTATTGTATTTATGGTCTCAATTCCTTCAGCATTGGCAGATGAGGGAATGTGGTTTTTAATGCATATTGAGCGATTAAATCATCGTGATATGCAAAAAATGGGATTACAATTAACAGCTGAAGAAATTTATAGTGTTAACAATCAAAGTTTAAAAGATGGTATCGTGCAATTTAATGGAGGTTGTACAGCAAGTATCGTTTCAGAAAGCGGATTGGTGTTAACAAATCACCATTGTGGTTACAATGCAATTGCAGAATTATCTACAGCAGAACAAAATCACTTAAAAAATGGTTTTTGGGCAGGTTCTAAAGAAGAAGAATTGAAACCAGAAAGCTTATATGTACGTTTTTTTGTAAGAATGGATGATGTTTCTAAACGTATTTTATCTCTTGTAAATGATAAAATGAGTGAAAAAGAACGTGAAGCAATCATTAATAGAGAAATTGCTAAAATTGAAAAAGAAAATAACGAAGGTGGAAAATATACTGTTTCTGTTCGTTCTTTCTATGAAGGAAATGAGTTTTACTACTTTGTCTATGAAGATTATAATGATGTTCGTTTAGTAGGTACACCTCCAGAAAATGTTGGAAAATATGGTGGAGATACAGATAACTGGGAATGGCCAAGACATACAGGAGATTTTTCTTTATTTAGAGTCTATGCAGATGAAAACGGAGAACCAGCAGAATATTCTACAGCCAACGTGCCTTTAAAAGCAAAATATCATTTACCTGTTAATATTGATGGTGTAAAAGAAAACGATTTTGCAATGATTTTAGGATATCCTGGTAGAACAAACCGTTGGATGCCTGCACAAGGAGTAGAGCAAAATGTAAAATTTGCATATCCTGCTTGGGTAGAAGGTTCTAAATTAAGTATGGATGTTATGAAAAAATACATGAATGCAGACGAGTCTGTAAATCTAATGTATGCATCTGCTTATGCTGGTATTGCCAACTATTGGAAAAACAGAGGTGGAATGATTACCGCTTTAACAGAACATAAAACGGTTGAAAAGAAGCATAAAGTAGAAACGAAGTTTGCAAGATGGGCTAAGAAAAAAGACAATAAGGAGGTCTACGGAAAAGTTATTGAAAACATCAATAATTATTATAGTTTAACCAACGAAAAAGCAAAACAAACCAACTACTTATTAGGGATGTTGCGTTCTAGTAAATTTGCTATTTTACCATATAGAATTGGTGGTGCTTTAAAGCAATATACAGCAGCAAATGAAGCAGAGCGTGCAAATATGTTACCAAGATTACAAGCGATTATAGAGAGTTCTTATAAAGATTTTTACTTGCCTTTAGAGGAAGAGGTTTTTGCAAAACAATTAGGTTTGTTAGCATCAAAATCTAATTACTCATTGCCAGAATTGGTAGCAGAAGTAGGTGGGAAAAACGACAATGATTTTTCTGCGTATATCAAAGCTATTTTTAAGTTGAGTATGTTTACTTCTAAAGAAGGAGTAGCGGCTTATTTACAATACCCAAATGAAGCTATCTTAAATAGTGATCCTTTATTGCAATTGTCTAATCAGTTATTAGATAAATATAGAGAGAATCCAGAAAACTTGGTACAAGCAGAAAATGATTTTAAAGCATCATTTAGATTGTTGGTAAAAGGATTGCGTGAATCTGGATTGAGTAATATTAAATATCCTGATGCAAATTCTACTTTAAGATTGTCTTACGGTAAAGTAAGAGCTTTACCAGCGGATAAGAGAAACGATGCGAATGAGAATAATTATACTACTTTTCAGGGGATGATTAAAAAGTACAAACCAAACGATCCTGAGTTTGATTTAGACCAAAGCATGTTAGATATTTACGAAAAGAAAGATTACGGACGTTACGCAAATGAGCGTGGTCAGTTACCTGTAAACTTTTTAACGGATAACGATATTACTGGTGGTAACTCTGGTTCTCCTGTTGTAAACGGAAAAGGTGAATTAATTGGTTTGGCTTTTGATGGAAACATTGAAGCAATGGCTGGAGATGTTATTTTCGACTCAAACTTACAAAGAACTATTAATGTTGATATTAGATATGTACTTTGGTTGATAGATAAATACTCAAATGCAAAACATATTGTAGATGAGTTGACTATTATTAGTAAGAAATAGTAAAGTCTATTTGTAGGTTTTCAGCAATATAAAAGCTCTCTGGTTTCAGAGAGCTTTTTTTGTTTTTAGAAATGGAAGTTTATGGGTGAGAATTGCTTACGTTTTTGTGTTAAGGAAAGTTGCGTTTAAAGTGAACGGCTATTTTCCGCAGGAAAATAGGAGTTTACAAAAATGCGACTAATTTTGATTAAGCTAAAATTAAGCAATTTTTTTTACACGGTGTTGTGCAACGTATTTATATTCGTTTTGTAATCCAATTCGAAATTTTTTCAATTCGGAATATTAAAATTAAGCCTATTATTGTTCTTGAAATGTATTTTGATAAGCTAAAATCAGGAACATGAGCGTTTTCATTCCCATTCAGTTTTGAAATTAGTTCAACACAATATTTTATAAAATCAGGCAATAAATAAATTGAATTAGCTAACCAAACAATTCCCACAGTAATTAAAATAACTTTCGATAATGACTTGGAATTTAATTCTGTACTTATTTCTTTATCTGTTCTTATTAGTTTTTTAGAAATCCATTCTGCCTTTATGAATAGATACAGTGATACAATAATATTAGCAAAAATAAGAAATGTTCCTGTGTAGTATAACTTTTCTAATGGTTCGTTTAATGAATCTTTAGATATTCCTATTGCAGTAGTAAGATAAATTGAAAGAAAGTAAGAACCAAATTGGTCAAAAATTTTAATAAATAAAAATATTCCAGCTATTCTTATTGCTAGAGCTGTTAAAATTCGATTTGTCATTAATTTTCAGTTTTTTCAGATATGTTGCACAACGTCTCGGCTATGGTTAGTACGGGAATTAAAAAGCGATTAACTTCCGATTAAGCACTTAGCCAAAACTTTTTATTTTGTTTTATCTTTTTTTATTAAAGCCAAATCAAAAGATTTGGCGGATTTCGTAAATATGCCAGAACTTTGGTTAAGGACCAAAACCCGTATTAATTATAGCCATTGTTGTAAAGCGTTTTTAATCATTCTTCTTTTGGTCAATCAATGTTCTTAGACTTGTTATAGGATTTAATTCCTCAATTTTTGATTCATCTAATTTCACCCATTCAATCCAGTCTAATCCCATAGTAATATCATACTCTCCAATTAAACCGTCTAATAGAATGTAGATAGCATTTTGAGTTTGTCCTTCTCCATTATAATCTCTAATATTTAATTCAATTCCGATTTTTCCATAATCACCATCTTGAAATCTAAAATATATGTCAGAATATCCGATTTTGAAATCTCCGTATTGAATTTCAAAATCATCTCCAGGAACTCTTTGTCGGAATGCATTAAATTTCCACTTATCAATTTTTGGAGCTTTTTCAAGAAGGTTTTTAACTATTGGAAAAAGTTTTTTAATCCCTTCAGCGGAAACAGTAAATTCTCGAATCTCATTTTCTTGTATTGGACTGAATTCAAAAACTAAGTCTGAGTGAACTTTTTTAAGTTCAGTTGAAAGTTCATTAAATATTCTTTCTCTAATTTCAAGATTTTCAATTTCAGTATAATAAGTTTCTTGATGTTTTGAGAACCAAGTCCAAAATTTTTCTTCTTTTGATTGATTGTTAAATAGAGAAAATCCCATTGTTAAAATTATAATTGGTATGATTATTAATATTCTTTTCATTCGGTCGGTCAAATGCTTTACAACTTGTTTATATGATAACTTTAATTACGTATATCCACTATTTAAGAAGGAATATACATAGTCATAAGTTTATTTTTTTTGGAAATTCTTTCATAGCAAATGGGAAGAATTTGGTTGTATAAATTTACAATAAATAACAAGTGCTTGCTATTTAAATGTTTAAACATTTATTTCTACTTATTAACAAAAGTTTATAAGGCATGAATTTTAAAAAAGTGAATTTCAGAAATTTTCTTTAAGATTCTTTATTAATAGATACTATTTTTTTTAAAATCTCAATAATCATTTTAAAATTCATTTGGTATTAGAGAAGCATACTTTAGATTTAATTTTTTTTTTTACATATAAAAAGCTCTCTGACTTCAGAGAGCTTTTTATATGTTTGTATGATTAGTTGCGTGTTCCAAGGAACTAATTTAGTAATTAATTACTGTCCAATAAAGTCCGATAGGACTTTTTTTGGTGGTTAATAAATTATAAATGAGTTGCATAAGGTGTTGTGTGTAGGTTGTTAGCTATCTTCTTCTAAATCTTCAATTTGTTTTTGAATTTGCCTAATAAGTAACTCAAGTTCTAATATTTGTTGTTTTTCAGTTGTTTCCCTTAAAAGTCTTTCAAATTCTGTTTCACTTTCTTCTTCGACTTCTTCAGGATCTTTTAAAGAGTCTTTAAGGTCTTTTATTGATTTTTCTTTTGTTAATTCTTTTATTTCCGCCTCAAACTTCAAGTATTCGATAGTTTCGCTAACAGCATCTACAGAATTTTTTATGGATTTTGATAATTTTTCAGAAGAACTACCAGCAACAACTTTTTGATTTACTAAACCACCTGTTATGGAACTAAAAACAAGAGATGTTTTCTTTTTTCCACCTTTTTTAGAATCTACTGGAATAACAGAGGTTTTTCCAAATTGAGCTAGATAAATAGATGTTGTACCTAATAAATTTTTATTTGATGTTATGTCTATATTCACATTTGATGGTGCTCTGTATACAATTCCTTGTACTTGTTCTTTTCCTTTTAATGGGTCGAATAAATTTTCTTTCGTTTGAGGTATTTCGATAGAAATTGTATCGTTAAATTTACTTCCTTCGGAAAATATATGTGTAGGTAATATGTTATGATATATTTTATTATTTTCAATAATTGATGAAATTCCTTTTTTCGTGTACTTCTCTGTTGGGTCAATGATAATCGTGTACTTTATTTTTGTTTTTTTGTAATATGTTTTAAAATTCTTTAAGCTCCATTCAATTTGACTTTTATAAAAATCAACTTTTTTCAAAGCAAGTTCTAAATCTTCTTTCTTTTTTATTTTAATGATATCTCTCTGTATTTTTATAATAAAATCATAAATTTCTTTTCGAGTTGCTTCTAATTGGCCATCTAAATAAGGTGAGCCTTTATGAAATCCTGGTACAGCTAAAGTTTTAGCCAATTTTGCACTTGATATCACAATATTTTCAGCAAAGTCGATTGAATTGTCATCTATTTCTGAATCAATGGAAGATAAAAGGCCATTATCGGAAAGTTTAATATCTATATCAGATTTTAAAAAGAAACTATTAGATATTTCATTAGACGTGATAAGGTAGGTTTTTGATTTGTCAGCAACCAAAACTGTAGAAATAGATACTGGGTCTTCTATTGTTATTTTGGGAAATTCTCCAATAAGTTTTTTATCTTCTCCATTATCTATGTAACGAGGTTCATTTATCGTATAGACGACTTCAATTTTTAGTAAGTTTTTTGGTAAATTATATGAGATTCCTTTTTTATCTGTTTCATAATTTGAAGTATAAAGACTTTTACTACAAGAAATTAATACTAAACAGGTTAAAATTAAATAGATGGTTTTTTTCATAATATTTGTTTTTTCTAACTTACATATAACTTCTTTATAATCTAAATTTAATTGCGTACACCCTCCATTTAATGGAAAATATACTCAATAATAAGTTTATTTTTTAGAGGAAAATCTTTAATACCAAATGGGAAGAATTTGATTTTTTTAATTTATAATAAATTACTTTTAAATTATAGTTATGTGTAATGATTATAGGTGTTGTAGCTATTTTTTTATTCAATTCTATTTTCAGAGGTAGTTACACAATTTTGTGAAAAAGAGATTTCAGGTGAGATTAAAATTATTGTAAAAAGTAATATTAAGTTTTTCATTTTAGTTAGTCTCAAGTTATAAACTTTGTTTCTATAAGACAATACCTAATAGTAGGTATATTTTGTGGTTCCGGTGTTTTCTTAAATAGTTACCAATTTCTTTATATACTATTATGAATCACGCACCCCCAAATGCAAAAAGCTCCCTGAAATCAGGGAGCTTTTTGTAATTATATAACTTGTAAAGAATGTTATTCTTATTTAACAGCCATTAATTCTACATCAAAAATAAGTGTTGCATCTGGTGGAATAACTCCTCCTGCACCTGCAGAACCATATGCCAAATTAGAAGGGATTACAAAACGAGCTTTGTCTCCTACTTGTAATAATTGAATTCCTTCATCCCAACCAGAAATAACCTGACCTACACCAACATTAAAATCGATTGGTTCTTTTCTCTTGTAAGAAGAATCGAATACAGTACCATCTAATAATTGACCTTTGTAGTGTACAGATACTCCAGCTCCTTTAGTAGCTTTTTTTCCTGTTCCTTTTTGTAAAATTTGGTAACGTAAACCACTTGCAGTTATATCATAACCAGCAGCAACCGTATCTAACAATGCTTTTTGTTTAGCTTTTTCTTCTGCTTCGCGCTTTTCTCTAGATCCTTCAAAAGTTCTAAAAGCTTCTACCGCATTAAAAGCTTCCGCTTCTGCACCAACTTTAATAATTTCTACAGTCATATCATCTCCTTGAGCAATTGCATCAACAACATCTTGTCCTTCTATTACAGAACCAAAAACAGTATGTTTACCGTCTAACCATGGAGTAGGAACGTGGGTAATGTAAAACTGACTTCCGTTTGTTGCAGGACCAGAGTTAGCCATTGCTAATTTTCCTGGAGCATCATGTTTTAAATCTGGGTGAAATTCATCATCAAATTTATAACCTGGGTTACCAGTTCCTGTTCCTTGTGGACAACCACCTTGTACCATAAATTCTGGAATTACTCTGTGGAATTTTAATCCATCATAATAAGGAGTTCCTTGCTCTTTTACAGCATTTTCTAAATTTCCTTCTGTTAAAGCAACAAAATTACCAACAGTTCCAGGAGCTTTTTCGTGTTCTAATTGTACTAAAATCTCACCTTTTGGAGTGGTGAATTTTGCATAAATTCCGTTATTCATAATCTTTTAATTTACTTTTTTGTTTTCTCGAGCGCAGTCGAGATGTTTTATTCGTTTAATAGTTCTCGACTGCGCTCGAACTGACATTACTAATAACCTTGAAATACATCAAGATTTTATTGTTATTGATAAGTTTCTGAAACAAGTTCAGAATACATTATTTTTTAGCATTTAAAATTGATAAACCATAGGTAAAACCAATATTTAAATTTGTTGAGTTTACGTTGCCGTTAGGAGACCACATTTGTCCGCCCGAAGCTGTAAACGAAAAGTTATCGTTTAAATGATAATTAATACCTGCGGTTGGTCTTACTAAAACACCTTCGCCAGAATCTACACCACCACCACCTGCAACACCTGCTGCAGCTTCTGCAAATAATGAAAAATTGTCATTTAAAAATTTATTTGATTTTATTCCTAATCCAAAAATTCCATGAGCATAACCACCTGCACCACCTAAATAAGCAAAAGAAGCTTCTCCGGCTATATAAAAACGATTGTTTAGGTCGTAATTAACTTTTAATGCTATTAACTCTAAATCATGTTCTTTGTAAGATCTATCAAGAATGGCAACATCAAAATAAGTTTGATTTTGCACTCCAATTTGTATTCCTTGGGTTTTTATATATTTAATTTTTTCTGCTGTGTAAGGATCTTTTATTCCGCCACTTAAACCATAATATTTTAAACTAAAACCGGCTGTATATGCTTCAAAAGTACCACTAACAGATTTATGATAACCACCATGAAGACCTAAACCAAAATTTTTGGTAACTTTTACATCTGCACCAACACTTGGGTACATGGTTAAACCACCTTCAGGAAAAATTCTACCTCCTGCAGCACCAATTCCTGCTTTGGCAAAAAAGTTTACATATTCTGTTTCTACAAAGTTTTTACCAATACCGAAAAAAACATCCATAAAACCAGCTCTTAAACCACCATACATGGCGTCTACATGTGCGTAAACAAAGGTGTTTTTATTTAAATAACGTTGGTACTCAAAACCTAAAAGGCTTAATGTTTGGGTAATTGGAGTTGTATTATTAAAGTTTCCAAGACCATCGTTTCTTGAAGATCCTATTGGAAAAAGGTAATCAAAAGTAATTTGTTGTACACTTTTTACAGCAGGTTTAGTCCAAACTTTATCTTTAGTTTCATCGTTAACTGTAAAATATTTTTGAGAATGTTTGTAAGATGTAGTTCTTAACGAGGTTGGTATTTCTACAAAAAAGGAAATATTATCTCCTTTTTGAATTCCAGTAAAAAAGTTTACATAACCATATTGCAAACCAAATGCATATCCGTTATTTTTATATTGTAAACCTATGTTTGGGTAGATAATTCCACCGCCATCAACTAAGCTTCTAAAACCACCACCACCTCCTATATGCACGTTGGCATCGAAATATAAGTTTTTATAAAGTTGAGTGTTTACACCTAAATTTACTCCTAAAGTAAATAAACCACCTTGATCACCATATACTGCTCCGTGAAAACCAGCACCTGTATATAACCAATCATTTAAAGGAAAATTATAATTTAGTCCAAATAAACCCATTCTTGGTTGAAGTGTGTAGGTACTACCATCTCCATAATCATATGTTTTATTTGGTTGGTCTATTAAAATATAATTTAAACGAATAGAATTGTGTAATTCTTTAGGTTTAAAATCTGATAAATTATAAGTCTGTGAAACTCCATTAAAACTGAGAGTTGCTAGCAGTAAAAAAAGAAATTTCTTCATCATAATTATTTTTTAAATTCACTTGTAAAATGCAACTTTACGGTTGGATATTTACTTTGTGTCATTTGTATGGTAAATTCAGAATCGGCTAAAAATACCAACTGACCTTGTTTGTCCTTTGCTAAATAACGTTGCTTAACACGTTTAAATTCTTTAAATTCATCGTTCTTTATATCTTCTGGTTCTACCCAACATGCTTTGTGAACACTTAAATTTTCGTAAGAACATTTTGCTCCATATTCGTGTTCTAGTCTGTATTGAATAACCTCGTATTGTAACGCACCAACAGTTCCAATTACTTTTCTACCATTCATGTCTAAAGTAAATAGCTGTGCTACACCTTCATCCATTAATTGATCTAAACCTTTATATAATTGTTTAGATTTCATTGGGTCTGCGTTATTTACGTAACGGAAATGTTCTGGAGAAAAACTAGGAATTCCTTTAAAATTCAACTCTTCTCCTTCTGTTAAAGTATCTCCAATCTTAAAGTTACCGGTGTCGTGAATTCCTACAATATCTCCAGGAAAAGATTCTTCTACAATTTCTTTTTTCTCTGCAAAAAATGCATTCGGACTAGAAAATTTTACTTTTTTACCATTTCTAACATGTAAATAAGGCGCATTTCTTTTAAAAGTTCCCGATACAATTTTAATAAAAGCAAGTCTATCTCTATGTTTTGGATCCATGTTTGCATGGATTTTAAACACAAAACCAGTCATTTTTTTCTCTTTAGAATCTACTAAACGCTCTTCAGCTTTTTTAGGCTGTGGAGCAGGAGCAATGTTAATAAATGCATCTAATAATTCTTTTACACCAAAATTATTTAAAGCAGAACCAAAAAATACAGGTTGTAAATTTCCTTCTAAATAATCATTTCGATTAAATTCTGGATACACTTCACTAATCAATTCTATTTCTTCACGTAAAGTATCGGCTGCTTTTTTACCAACGATAGTATCTAGTTCTGGGTTTGATAAATCATCAAACTCAACACCTTCAGAAATAGAAGTTTTATTATCACCAGAAAAAAGATTTAATTTCTTTTCCCAAATATTATAGATTCCTTTAAAATCATATCCCATTCCTATAGGAAAACTCATTGGGGTAACAGTTAAACCTAATTTTTGCTCAACTTCGTCTAATAAATCGAAGGCATCTTTTCCTTCTCTATCCAACTTGTTGATAAAAACCAACATCGGAATTTTTCTCATTCTACAAACTTCCACCAATTTCTCGGTTTGTGGTTCTACACCTTTTGCAACATCAATTACCACAATAACACTATCTACAGCAGTTAAAGTTCTAAAAGTATCCTCAGCAAAATCTTTGTGACCAGGCGTATCTAAAATGTTTATTTTTTTATCTTGATAAATGAAAGCTAAAACAGAAGTAGCAACAGAAATACCACGCTGACGTTCAATCTCCATAAAATCGGAAGTTGCTCCCTTTTTTATCTTATTATTTTTTACAGCACCTGCTTCTTGAATTGCACCACCAAATAGTAACAATTTTTCTGTTAAAGTTGTTTTACCAGCATCCGGGTGCGATATAATACCAAAAGTTCTTCTACGAGCTATCTCTTCTAAAAATGTCATCTACAAAATTTGAGGTGCAAATATAGGGTTTATTCTATAATTTTTTTAGTGATTTTAATCGCAGATCGATAGCTAAGGATTCAACTCGCTTGGGTTTGTTTCTAAATGAAAAATATTTGTTTTAGAACCATGTCTAATATCCTTGATAAAAGGTTGTTGATTGGTGATAAAAAGAAAAAAAAGATACTTGTTTTACAGTTTTTTTTTGCTTTTTCTTTTAACAGACAAAACACTCAAAAATAGTTATTTGAATAAGTTTTGTTTCTTGTGTCTTTTAGTGTAGCGGTCTTATGTCTTTTTAATAGACATTAATAGTGTGATTTCTTAACAAATCTCTGTGAAATATGCTTTCTATTCTATAATTTCGATGTGCATTTTTACATCATCAACAGGCCATTCATCTACGCCAACTTCAACTTTAGACATTTTTGTCATGGTATCAAAACCAGAAATAACTTCGCCAAAAACAGTATGTTCATTATCTAAATGATGAGCACCTCTCTTACTCTGAACGATATAAAACTCAAAAGGACTTGATAATTTATTAGGATTATTGTCCCATTGTCTGGCAGCGGCCAATGCACCATATTTATGTTTTCTGTTATTTCTAAATTCCGGTTCTAACAGATAGTTCCCGTATTTTCTTCGTTCTCTTTGGGTGTACATTTCATCAGAATTACCACCTTGTAGCACAAAGTTTTTAGCAATTCTATAAAAAACAGTGGTGTTAAAATATTTTATTTTGGTTAAGAAGATAAAATTTGCTCTATGAATAGGCACATCCTCAAATAAACGTAATTTTATTTTGCCAAAATCGGTTGTAATTTCTACAATGGTTTCTGGGTTTTGTTTGCCGAATTCGGTTAAAAAAGCCTCTGTGTTTTCACTATTTAGACTATCCCAAGCTTTTACAACCTTCTCTTCTAGTTTATTTTTATTGGTTTGTTTTTCTACAGGTTTCTTTTCATCTTTACATTGATAAAATGCAATTATGGTAACTATAAAAAGGGCTTTTAGGAAAATTTTCATAAAACAAATTAGATGTTAAGAATTACAAATATATGTTATCAATATAAAAGAATAGAAAACTCTTATGGGTTTTGTAATTATTTTATGATTTAATACTCGTTGATTTTCTTATTTTTGCGAATATGGAAGAACAAGTAGTTTTAGTAGATGAAAAAGACAATCCGATTGGATTGATGGCAAAAATGGAAGCACATGAAAAAGCATTATTGCATAGAGCTTTCTCAGTTTTTGTTTTTAATGATAAAGGAGAGTTAATGCTGCAACAAAGAGCTGCACATAAATATCATTCGCCTTTATTATGGACAAATACCTGTTGTTCTCATCAAAGAGATGGAGAAACAAACTTAGCTGCAGGTAAAAGAAGATTAATGGAAGAAATGGGGTTTGTTACGGAGATAAAAGAAGTTTTTTCGTTTATGTACAAAGCACCTTTTGATAATGGTTTAACAGAGCATGAATTTGATCATGTGATGGTTGGTTATTATAACGATGCTCCCAAAATAAATAAAGAAGAAGTAGAAGCTTATAAGTGGATGACTTTACTTGATGTTAAAAAAGATATGGAGAACAATCCAAATGAATATACAGAGTGGTTTAAAATTATTTTTGATAAATCTTTTGAAAAATTAAAAAATGCCTAAAGTAAAAGTTTATAGAAGAGCACATTTTAATGCGGCACACAGACTGTTTAATTCAGAGTGGTCGGATGAGAAAAATGCAGAAGTATTTGGTAAATGCAGCAACCCCAATTACCATGGTCATAATTATGAAATGATTGTGGCATTGTTTGGTGAAGTAGATCCTATTACTGGTTTTGTATATGATTTAGGGGTGCTAAGAGAATTGATTAAAGAGGAAATAGAAGAGCCTTTTGATCATAAAAACTTAAATATCGAAGTACCAGAATTTAAAAACTTAAATCCAACTGCAGAAAATATTTCTATAATTATTTATAATAAATTAAGAGCTCACATACCAGCAAACTTAGAAATAGAAGTAACTTTATACGAAACACGAAGAAACTTTGTGCGTTATTCTGGAGAGTAATCATTTTACAAGTACCTTTTAAATATAATTTATGAAAATAATTGCCATGATTCCTGCACGATATAGTGCATCTCGTTTCCCAGGAAAGTTAATGAAAGATTTAGGAGGGAAACCTGTTATTTTAAGAACGTATGAAGCCGCATTGCATACCAATTTATTTGATGATGTTTTTATTGTAACAGATTCTGATGTTATTTTTGAAACCATAGAAAAAGCAGGCGGAAAAGCAATTATGAGTACCAAAGAACACGAATGTGGTTCTGATAGAATTGCCGAAGCAGTAGAAAATATTGAAGCAGATATTGTAATTAATGTTCAGGGAGATGAACCTTTTATTGATGAAGTTTCATTATCTAAATTAATTGATGTCTTTAAAAAAGACGATAAAAAAGAGATAGATTTAGCTTCTTTAAAAGTACAAATTACCAATAAAGAAGATATAGAAAACCCTAATAATGTTAAGGTAATTACCGATGTAGATAATTTGGCAATTTATTTTTCTAGAAGTGTAATTCCGTTTCATAGAGATAAAGACATTGCTGTTAAGTATTATAAACATAAAGGCGTGTATGCTTTTAGAAAGCAAGCATTAATAGATTTTTACAATACGCCAATGACACCATTGGAAGCTGCAGAAAAAATAGAAGCCATTAGATACCAGGAAATTGGTAAAAAGATTAAAATGGTAGAAACGGATGTAGAAGCTGTAGGTATAGACACTCCGGAAGATTTAGAAAAAGCTATTCAATTTTTAAAATTATAAATCATGAAAATAAGTAACAACATAAAGGTAATTGCTTTTGATGCGGATGATACTTTGTGGGTAAACGAAACTTATTTTAGAGATGCAGAACATCAATTTGCAAAATTATTAGCAAAGTACGAGACCGAAAATAAAATAGACCAAGAGCTTTTTAAGAAAGAAATTAAAAACTTAGTATATTATGGTTATGGTGTAAAAGGTTTTATTTTATCGATGGTAGAATGTGCTTTAGAGCTTTCTAATTATAACGTGAATCAAAAAACAATAGCCGCAATTTTAGACATCGGTAAAGAGATGTTAGATAAACCTATAGAGTTGCTAGATGGAGTAGAAGAGGTGTTGCAATCTCTTCAAGGAAAATATAAGTTAATTGTTGCTACCAAAGGAGATTTGTTAGATCAAGAAAGAAAGCTAGAGAAATCTAATTTGCTAAAATATTTTCATCACATAGAAGTGATGAGTGATAAGAAGGCGAAAGATTATAAGAAATTAATAAAGCACTTAGATATCAAGCCATCAGAATTTTTAATGATTGGCAATTCGTTAAAATCAGATGTTTTACCATTAGTTGCTTTAGGAGCATCTGCAATTCATGTTCCGTTTCATACCACTTGGGTTCATGAAGAAGTGAGTGATCAAGAAAAATCTGATTCAGAGTACAAAACAGTTACTAACATTAAAGATATCGTTCCCTTTTTATGAAGTATTTAAATATTGAAAACTGGAATAGGAAACAACATTACGAACATTTTAGAAATTTAGAAGATCCTTTTTTTGGAGTGACGGTTAATGTTGATGTTACTACGTTATACAAAAGGTCAAAATTGGAAAAGAAATCTTTCTTTGCCATGTATTTGCATGCTTGTTTGGTAGCGTTAAACAGTATAGAGAATTTTAAATACAGAATACAAGAAGATAAAGTATTTATTTGCGATACGATTCATGCTTCGGCAACCATTGCAAGAGAAGACCATACTTTTGGGTTTTCTTTTATTCATTATGCAGAAGGTTTAGAAATATTCAATAAGAACTTTTTAGAGGAGAAAGAACGAATTTTAAATTCTACAGATTTATTTCCTCCAATAGTATCAGATAGTTGTATTTATTGTTCAGCTTTGCCTTGGTTTACATTTACGAGTCAAAAAGAACCTGTTTCTGGAGTTAAAAATGAAAGTATACCAAAGTTATCTTTTGGTAAAACTTATCAAGAAAACGATAGAATAATGATGCCTGTAGCTATTGCTGCAAACCATGCATTAGTAGACGGATATCATATTGGTTTATTTTTTGAAGAATATCAGAAACAATTAGATAAAAACACCTAACTTTGCAAAATTAAATTTTAAAGAAGTTATGGCAAGTATAAAAAACTTAAAAAAAGATATCAATTACGTTTTAGGTGATGTTATCGAATATGCATTAGATGTTTCAATCTTAAAAAATGCACCAGAAAAAGGAGAAGCGATTATTGATGAAGCTATCGAAACTTTTGACACTTTAGTTGCTAAAGTTAACAACAGTAAGGTAGAAAACAAAAAAGCGCACTTTAAAGCAATCAACCTAGAATTAGAAGAAAAAGCGAAAGGATTAGTTGAAAAGATTAATACATTATAATCTTAACAATTTTTTAAGCATAATTTAAGACCATCATTTATAAAATGATGGTTTTTTTCGTTACTTTTGGTAAAGCTACTATAACGATTTAGTAGTTGTGTTTATTGTCTAATTTAATTAATAGAAATGGCTAGAGCAATGTTTGAGTACACTAAAACGGTACTAAAAAAGGTAAGTTTTAATTCAGATTTGTTTTGTAAAGAACTAGAAAAGGCCTTAAGTCGATTGTTACCTTATGAAGTAGATGAGCTAACGATTTGGTTAAGACAGTTTACTTCTAATAAACCAGAATTATATTCTTGCATGGCATTAATTAAGTAACAAAAAAAAAGGAAGCATTTAGCTTCCTTTTTTTTGTTTAATTTTTAGATTCTGATCTCCTATGTTTGTATTTACTCATTAGTTTTCTGCCAAACTCCATTTCTGCTAACTGTAGTTTAACAATCTTTTTATAAGAAATTACTTTTTTTACGTTATTTATAAAATCATTTTGAGATTCATAAATTTTTTGATCTGTGTCTAGTTTTAAAGCTATTAATTTTTCTGCCTCTTTTTCAGAAACCGAGTTAATATCTCCTTCTATCATAGCTCTTTTAATTTCTGACCTTAGTATGTTTCTTAAACTATACTGTTCTTTACTATAGGTGTTGTAAATAGGCCAAAACTTTTCAGCTTCGCTAGGAGATAAATTTAATTGTTCTGTTAAATAAGATATTTTTAGAGCTTTAATTTTCTCTTTACTTCCTTGCTTATCTTGAGCAGACAAGGTAAGAGTACAAAAAAGGGTAATGCAAATAAGGGTTATAATTTTTTTCATATTCTTAATTTTAGTTTATTTCATTTAAAAATGAAGTGTTGTCTATAGAATTTATATAATCTTCAATGTTTTCATCTTCTAAAGATGAAAAATAAAAGTCACTCTCTTCTAAAAGGTCATTTTCTAATACAATAGCAATGTCATTAGTATGTATAGTAGCAGAATTTAACCAAAACTCCATGTCATCATCAGATAATGAATCTATGGTTAGTTCTTCTTTCTTGTTAAACTCAAAAGAATTTAAACCGATAAATAAAATGATTGATGCTGCAGCAGCAATAGGAATTATTTTTAGAATTCTTTCTTTAAAAGAAATAACTTTAGCTTCTTTTTTCGGTTCTGAAACTTTAGATAGAATATTATCTTCTAAATCTTTAAAGTAGTTATCTGGTGTTGTAAAACCATTTTCTTTAGTCAGATTCTCTTCTGCCAATTTTGTATCAATAGCATCTTCAATTGTATCAAAATAGTTTTTAGGAAGCGAAAAACTATTTTTCTTTCCTAATATTGAGTTTAAATACTCTTCGCTATTTTTAATCTTGTTTTCCATGATACTCTTTAGACCTTTTATTTATAGAAAGGTTTAATTGGTTTCTTTTTTTATATAAAGTTCAATTTTCTTAACTGCGTGAAAATAAGAAGCTTTTAAAGCTCCAACAGAGGTTTCTAAAATTTCAGACATTTGATCATATTTTATTTCATCAAAATATTTCATGTTAAAAACAAGTTGTTGCTTTTGTGGTAATGTTGCAACTGCTTTTTGTAAAATAATTTGAATTTCATCACCTGTATAAAAATCATCACTCGCTAGAGTAGATGCTAATTCTTGTTGGTAATCAGTAATGTCTAAACTTCGTTTTTTAGCTCTTTTGTTTATAAAAGTGATAGATTCATTGGTTGCAATTCTGTACATCCAAGAAAATAACTTACTCTCTTGGTTAAACTTATCTATATTTTTAAAAACCTTAATAAACGTATTTTGTAAAACATCATCTGCATCATCATGAGAAATCACAATTTTACGGATATGCCAATACAAGCGTTCTTTATAGAGAGTTATAAGCTCTCTAAATGCTTTGTCTTTAGTCTGAACATTTTTTAATTGTTCTATTAAAATAGTTTCGTCTGTCAACTATAATAGTTTATAAAGTTTAGACTTAAATAGTAATAAAAGGTTTAATGCTTATTTTCTGACTCTTGTTCTAGAGTAACCAAAAAGTCTTTTTTGCTTTATAGTATCAGAAATTCCTTCAGGTAACATTTCTTCCCAACCTTTTTCTCCGTTTAAAATCATTTTTAAGATAGTACGAGAAAAAATATCTAAGATATCTTTGTCAAAATCATCAATATTAACCAGTTTTCCGTTGTTTTTAAAGAACTTGTATAGTTCTTTCATTCTTGGATGAACCTTAAGTTTTTCTATTGTAATGTACTCGTCAGATTTCGTATCATGATAAGGATAGGTATATACTTTTAAGTCTCTGTAAAATAATTTACCAAAAGCTTCTAAGATTCCTCCACTTAAATTACGGTAATATTTCTCATCAAAAAGTTCTATAAGATTTTGACCTCCCATGGTTAAGCCCATTCTTTCTTTGGTAAATTCACTAAAATATTCTACCAATTTAAAGTACTGTTGAAAGCTTGTAATCATTACATTTTGTCCTAGAGAGCAAAGTAATTCTGCCCTGTCTAAGAAATCTCTTTCATTAATTTTACCTTCAGAAGTTAGGTTACTTAGGGTAATCTCGAAAATTACTTGAGTTTTACTTTCTTCTACTTTATTTTCTGATAAAAATATTTTTTTAGACTTTTCATACATGTCCATATTTACCTTAGTAACAGGTCTAAAACTTCCACGTAAAGCTAAAATGTTTTTCTTATATAAAACTTGTGCTGGTAATAAGTTATTTCCGTCGGGGCCGAACATAACGGCATTTGTCATACCATTTTTCAGCAATTGTAAACTCATTAAACGGTTGTCTACATACATAAAACGAGGTCCAGCAAAATTAATCATATCAATTTCTAACTGGTCATTGCTTAAGTTGTCGTAAAAAGATTTTACTAAATCTTTAGGATTATCATTCAGATAAAAAGCACCATAAATTAGATTTACACCTAAAATACCTAAGGTTTCTTGCTGTAAACGAGCATCCGTTTCTTTAAAACGTAAGTGTAAAACAATTTCATTGTAGCCCTCTAAAGGATCTAGTTGAAAACGAATTCCTACCCAACCGTGTCCTTTAAATTGTTTTGCAAAATCTATAGTAGTTACTGTGTTTGCGTAACTAAAGAATAATTTATCTGGATGTTTTTGTCTGCTTAATCGATCTTCCATTAAATCGATTTCGTGACCTAACATTTTTTTTAAACGCGGCTGTGTTACATAACGATTGTCTTCTTCCACGCCATAAATAGCATCAGAAAAATCTTTATCATAAGCACTCATTGCTTTTGCTATTGTTCCTGAAGCAGCTCCAGATCTAAAAAAGTTACGAGCAGTTTCTTGTCCTGCGCCAATCTCAGCAAAAGTTCCGTAAATATCTCTATTTAAATTAATTCTTAGCGCTTTGCTTTTAATTGTAGGAACACTACTAATCTCTTGATCTCCTTTTAAAGATATTGCCATATAATGCTATTTTTTAAGGTTGAAACAAATGTACTAAAATAGAAGGCTATCAGTCAATTTTTATCTTATTTTTGTTGGAATGAACTTTACTAAGAAACAACTGAATATTACTTTTTTAGGAACAGGTACTTCACAGGGAATTCCGATGATTGCTAGTAATGATCCTGTTTGTTTGTCTAAAAACTTAAAAGACAAGCGTTTGCGGTCTTCTGTTTTAATCTCTTGGGACCATGTTTCTTATACTATAGATTGCGGTTTAGACTTTAGACAGCAAATGTTAAGAGAGAATGTACAATCTTTAAATGGTGTCTTTTTTACGCATGAACATGCAGATCATATTGGTGGTTTAGATGATTTAAGAGCTTTTTGTTATCAAATCGGGGAAATGCCAATTTATTTATTGGAAAGAACCTTACTAAGTTTAGAAAAAAGATTTGATTATATTTTTAGTGTAGAAAACAGGTATCCTGGTGCGCCGAGTGTATTGCCAAAGTTGGTAGATAAAACAAGTTTTAATGTAGAAGGAGTAGAGGTAACGCCTATAGAAGTTTTGCATGGAAAATTACCTATTGTTGCATACAGGTTTGGATATTTTGCCTATTTAACTGATGTGAAAACGGTTTCTGATGAAGAGAAATTGAAATTGAAAGATTTAGATGTTTTAGTAATAAACGCATTAAGAATAGAAGAGCATCCTACTCACTTTAACTTACAAGAAGCCTTAGATTTTATTGCAGAAATAAAACCTAAAAAAGCCTACTTAACGCATATTAGTCATAAACTAGGTTTTCATGATGCGGTATCTAAAATGTTACCAAAAAACGTATTTTTAGCCTATGATGGTTTAAAAATAACAGTTTAAGATTATAAAAACTCTTTTTTGATGTATATTTGTTAGGAGTGCCTAATTTTTACCACTCATTAAGAACAATAACTATTACTTATAGTAACCAACTTTTAGTATAAATGGAAAAAAATTCAGAAAATAAACAACCTGTAGTTGAAAATCATAAAATTGATGATAGAATTGCAGCGGTAAGAGACTTGATTTTTGGAGAAAACATGCAGCAATACAGTACAGAATTTGCTGATGTGTACGACCAGATAAAAACATTAAAGGATCAAACTAATAAAAACCTATCTGAGTCTGTTACAAACCTAGAAAATAAATTAGCGGATCTAGAAAGTTTAATGGAACACAAGTTTCAAGACTTGAATGATGATCTAGATAAAAGATTAGCTGATTTAGATGATGAAAAAGCAGACAGAAAAAAATTAGGTAAAGCTTTAGAGAAAATTGCATTGATGTTGCAAGAATAGATGAAAAAAATGCCTGCAGATAACAATAAAGACAATCGTTTTGAGTTGCTCAGAGACCTTTTATTAGCTGATGATAGAGAGAAATTTGATTCTCTTAGTGAAGAAATTATCCTTAGAGAAAAATTGTCTAAAAGAGTTGCTCCTCTTGTAGATGAAAAAATTACGGACTTACGTAATAATTTTTCAAGAGATTTTGGAGGCACCATTACAGAAACGATAAAAGTTCAAATAAGAGACTCTCAAGATGAAGTTGTAGAAGCCTTATACCCAATTATGGGTAAAATGGTTAAGAAATTTATTGTTGCAGAAATTACTAAATTATCAGACAGTATTAATGAAACTGTTAAAGAAAAATTCTCTATTCAACAAATTCTTAAAAGATTTTTTAAAGGAAAAAGAAATGATGCTGGTATTGTTTTAGAAGGGGTTTTTGAATTTGTTATAGAAGAAGTTTTTATCATAGAAAAAGAATCTGGTTTACTCTCTGGAAATTATTCTAGAGGAAATATTGCAGATAAGGATATGATTTCTGGCATGTTAACAGCTATTAAGTCTTTTGCTGAAGATGCCTTTTCCAAAGAAGGTCAGGATTTAGAAAATATAAAGTTTGAAACTTTTCAGCTTTCTATAAAAAACTTTAAAACTATTTATATTGCCATTGCAACTTCTGGTGTTATTACAGAAGAGCATGCAGAAGAATTGTCTGACAATATAAATAACTTATCAGAAATTATTTTAAGAGATCGTTCTTATTTATCGGATGAAGAGCGTTTGAATAATTTAATTTTAAACGAATTGATTAAAGAGTAAATAATTATTCAGAATTTATGATTGCAAAAAAAGTACTACTCGTTGGTAATTTTGGTGTTGGTAAAACATCTTTAATTAGACGGTTTGTTTTAAATGAGTTTTCTGAAGATTACATTAGTACAATTGGAGTTAGAGTGAGTAAAAAAATAGTGGAATATAAAAATGAAACTATTAAATTGATGATTTGGGATGTTGCAGGTACAAGTGGCAATGATAAAATACCCAAAGCTTATTTTTTAGGGTCTAATGCGGCAATGTTTGTGTTTGATGTAAGCAGAGAGGAAACCTATTTAACTATAGACGAGAATCTAAATATGGTTAAAGAATTATCTGGTTTGCAAAACATAACAGTGGTTGGTAACAAAAAAGATTTACTTTCTGCAGAAGAATTAGAAAATGTAGTACAGAAAGTTTCTGTACATATAGATTTAATTACCAGTGCCAAAGAAGATGAAAATGTTGAAGATGCTTTTATGAAATTAACTACATTAGCTTTAAAATAATACTATTGATACCTGCAAAAATAGATGATGTTTTTATACAATTAACTACCGATTTTTCGGGGGTTATTACAAACATTGATGCAGGGAGTTTTGCTAAAACTGCATTTACAATTAAAGATTCTATTTACGATTCTTGCCTTTTCTTAGAGGGAACTTTAGAAGCTTTACCGTTAAATGATCCCTTTTTATTAGAGGGAATGGTTATTGTATCTGAAGATACAGAATATAATATAGATTTAGAACTTTTTAAAGAGGATGCTCAAATCACTATTTTAATACATAATAGAAGCAATGTATATAAATATGTAAGTGAGTTAAATCAAAATAGAAATGATATTTTCTTTATCAAAAGGGAACTTGCAGAGAAAAATATCGAATTAGAAAAGCTACGAAAACTTGCAGATAAAGCGAACGAAGAGAAATCTCGTTTTTTAGCAATGATGAGTCATGAAATTAGGAATCCATTGAACTCAATTCTTGGGTATTCTGAAATGATTTCATCAGAAAATTTGAATAAGAAAGTTACCGAGTACATTAAAAACTTATCATCCTCAGGGAAAAACTTAAAGGTTATAGTAGATGATATTTTAGATTTATCACGTATAGAAGCTGGTAAATTAGTTTTGGTAAATGAAGAAATTTCTATTGTAGAAACTATTCAGAATTGCAAAAATGATTTTCAGCATATTCATACCAATAAAAATGTAGAATTAGTTTTTTTAGCATCAGAAAAACTGCCGGAAATTGTTTTAGGAGATGCTGTAAGAATTCAACAGATATTATCAAATTTAATTAGTAACGCTATTAAGTTCACCAATAAAGGGAAAGTTGTTATAAGTTTAAAAGTGTCTTTTGAAACAGAAAGTAAGGTTGCCGTAATCTTTGAAGTTACAGATTCTGGTAGAGGGATGAGCGAGCCTCAACGTTTAAAAATATTTGAAGAATACCAACAAAACGAATTAAATGACCATAGAGTTTATGGTGGTGCTGGTTTAGGATTGGCTATTGTAAAACGTTTGGTAGAAGCTATGAATGGTAATATTTCTGTAAAAAGTGAATTAAATAAAGGAGCTTCCTTTTTTGTTGAAATTCCTTTTGAAAAAAAGTCAAAATTAAAAAAGCAGGTAATAATTCCAGAAAAGGGTAATAATAAAAATATCGATTTAGAAGGAAAAAATATTTTAGTGGCTGATGATGATCTTATGAATCAAACAATAGTTGCGCATATTTTGAAAAAAGAAAAAGTGAATGTAACCATTGTAAATGATGGCTTAGAGGCACTTTCTAAAATTGAAAATGAAGTTTTTGATGTTGTTTTATTAGATATCAACATGCCAAATATGACTGGTGAAGAATTGATAAAAAAGAAAGCGACTACTACAAACGTCAATTCTAGAACCCCTTTTTTAGCATTAACAGCCAATACTTCTACGGAGGATATTGAAAGGTATTCTATCTTAGGTTTTTCTGGAGTTATCTCTAAACCTTATACTATTGTTGATTTTATAGCGAAAATTAGAAATGTTTTTCTTCATTAATAATTGATCAAACAAAAGAAATCTTAGTGTAAGCTCTATTTAGTAACTTAATCACGCTCTAAAAAATCTTGAAAAGCTTCTTGAGAAATAGATTTTCCTAAAGAGTCTAATTTTGCAGCTTCCGTACCTTCTTCTAAAATTGCTTTCTTACTGACATGATCAAATAGATAAAGTCCATTTTTAGTAAGTGTGCCAAATCCTTTGTTAAAGATATAATGTGCGTATTGTTTATCGGAAGTATTAAAAATGTTTTTACTAAATTTAAAATCAGAATTATCACCATTTAGTAAGTCTAGAAGTGTGTAAGATAAATCTACCTGACTAGCAATATTGTCTATTTCAATTCCCTTTTTGTTTAGAGCACCACCTAACCACAACATAGGTATTTGAAATTTTATGGGCGCATTAAAGGTGCCTTTATGTTCCGGAGAACGGTGCCCATGATCTGCAATAATAACGATTAAGGTGTTTTTGTACCAAGGCTGTTGTTTTGCAAAATTAATAAATGTACCAATGGTTTTATCTGTATAGGCATGCGCGCTTCTAAACTTATTTTCTTCAGTATCTTTTCCGAATTTATAGGTGTCAGGGAATTCGTATGGCTCGTGGCTTGTAAGTGTTAACGCTATTTTAAAGAAAGGTTCGTTTTGTTTTTTAGACAAATCGTCTGCTAAACGTTTCATAAACACGTGATCGTGCGCTCCCCATTTAGAATTCCAATCTTTTACATCAAAATCATTACCATCTACAAAATCGGTAATTCCTGAATTTCTTAAATAGGTATTCATGTTACCAAAGTTTAAATCGCCACCATAATAAAACGAAGTATGATAGCCTAAATCGATCATTTTTTTAGGTAACATTGGTAGGTTTCTACTTTTATTTGGCATTTTCATAATGCTCTGCGATGGTTGGGGATAGTACCCACTTAAAATAGCAGGAATCCCTTTGTCTGTTCTATCTCCGTTCGCGTAGTAATTGGTGAATAAAATACCTTCTTTAGAGAGCTTGTTTAGATTTTCTGTTACATTTGGCTCACCACCTAAAGCCCCTACAACTTTTGCTGTTAAACTTTCCCAGATAATAAAGATTACGTTGGGTTTTGTGGTGTTTAAAATGCTGTCAGTATCAGCTGTTAAAAGTTGAGATCTTCTTTTTTTGATGGTGTTTTTTGCTATTTCACTATCAAAAAATTTGTAAGGGTTTTTACCATCTGGTTTATGTGTAAGTGCGTTAAAAAAGTTCCAAGCATAATTTATGGATGCGTGGTTTGCAAACATATTACTAGAAAAGTAAACATTACTTTGGTTAACAGGTATGGTTTGTAAACCGCCTCTTACTGGTATAATTAATGCAGCTGTTATTAAGAAAAATAGCACAGCTTGTAGCCAAAAGCCTTCTTCTACCTTTGCTATTTTCTTTGAAATAATGTTGTTAAACCATTTTATAAAGATGAAAGAAGTTGCAATCCAAAATAGGGTTCCGGTTATCTTTTGAAAAGTAGAAACAGAAGCAATCATAATTTCTGGAGTATTTAAATACTTTAGTAAAGCGGTATCTAAACGCGTTCCCCAAGATTGATATAAACTAGCATCTATAATTAGTAATAAACTTAAAATAACAATCATAATACCCGAATACCATTTTATAATTGTTCCAATTATTTTTGAATTGATAAAAACAGAAAAAATGATGATTAAAAACGGAATAAAACATAAATATGCGGCAAAAGAACTGTCTAATCGTACACCGTAAAGAAATGTTTTTAGTGTCGTTAAAAAGTCTAACTCTTTTGTTTTATCAAGATAAAAAAGAAGGAAAAATAATCGTGCAAACGCAAAATATCCTATCCATAATAGAAAATAATAAATATTGAATAGAAATCTGTTTTTTAATGTTTTCAAGGAGTGGAAATTCAGTTTGTTAATTATGTTTATTTTATCTAAAAAGTTTCTAAGAATTCTCAGTAACTTTTAAACGCGCTTTTGCAGTTACAGAAACATCAGAATAATCGTTGTTTAAGTATTTTAAATAACCAGTAATAGCAATCATTGCAGCATTATCTGTTGTATATTCAAATTTAGGTACGTAGGTTGTCCATCCAAAATGTTTTTCTGCTAACTGTAAGCGATGTCTAATTTCTGAATTTGCAGAAACTCCGCCAGCAATAGCAATATGTTTAATGCCTGTTTGTTTTACCGCATTTTTTAATTTATCCATTAAAATCTCTACAATTGTATATTGTATAGAAGCACAAATGTCATCTAAATTTTCTTCAATAAAATTCGGATTTATTCTTACTTGTTTCTGAATAAAATATAAAATCCCCGTTTTTAATCCGCTAAAACTAAAATCTAAATCACCTACTTTAGGTTTTGTAAATTGAAAAGCTTTCGGATTTCCTAGTTTTGCATGCTTGTCTATTAAAGGACCACCAGGATAAGGAAGACCTAAAATTTTAGCAGATTTATCAAAAGCTTCACCAACAGCATCGTCAATGGTTTCGCCTAAAACTTCCATTTCAAAATGATTGGTAACTTTTACAATTTGTGTATGTCCGCCACTAATAGTTAAACATATAAAAGGAAAAGGAGGCATTTTACTATTCTCATCCTCAATAAAATGAGATAAAATATGAGCCTGCATATGGTTTACATCTATTAAAGGTATTTGTAAACCTAAGGCTAAAGATTTTGCAAAAGAAGTACCTACAAGTAAAGAACCCATTAAACCAGGACCCCTTGTAAATGCAATTGCAGATAAATTTTCTTTAGTTATATTTGCTTGCTCTATAGCTTGTTGCACTACTGGAACAATGTTTTGTTGATGCGCTCTAGACGCTAATTCTGGAACAACACCACCATATTTAGAATGTATTTCTTGGTTAGCAACAACATTACTCAGCACTTTTGCGTTACAAATTACTGAGGCACTTGTGTCATCACAAGAAGATTCTATCCCTAATATATAAACCTGTTTTTTCATTAAAAATGATAATTTAAAGCAAAATTAAGGATTATTTTATGTTGTCTTCCTTTTTTAAGAATAGAAATTTAATTCTTTGTTAAATTTGCACGTTCTTTGTAGTAATTGGCAACGTTTTTGATTACTATATATCATCTTTGTTACACTCATTTTAAATAGAAAAAATTATCAAAAAAGTTGGAAAAATAATACTGAAATGGCTTGGGTACTTTGTACTCTTTTTGCTGTTCATTTTTATTTTGATTTCTTTACCTGTTGTACAAACAAAGTTAGGTAGTTATGCCACCCAAAGACTTAATGAAGATTTTAATACGAATATCTCTATAGAAAAAATAGACTTATCCCTTTTAGGGAACATTCAATTAAAAGGAGTAGATATTAAAGACCATCATCAAGATACTTTAATCTATGTTAAAAAATTATCGAGTTCCATTCTAAATGCAAAGAATTTTTTAGATAATAAAGTGAATCTTGGTAGTATTTCTTTAGACGGTGCTTATGTTTATATGAAAACCTATAAAGGAGAGAAAGATGATTCTATGGCTGTTTTTATAGATAATTTTAATGATGGTACACCAAAAGATTCTCTCTCCAAGCCTTTTATCTTAAAGTCTGACAATGTTTATGTAAGCGATTTAAATTATAAATTGATTAACGAAAATAGTAACAATCCTATTTTGTTTTCCGCAAGTAATGGTGGTGGAAACTTACAAGACTTATTAGTTTATGGACCTGATTTTTCATCGAATATAAGAGGGCTTTTTTTTGTAGATAATAGAGGTTTAGAGGTTACAAGTTTAACAACCGATTTTTCGTATTCTAGAACGGAAATGCATTTTGTAAATACATCATTACAAACTAGAGAATCAAATATTAAAGGCACCATAGCTTTTAACTACAAAAGAGAAGATTTAATAGACTTTAATAATAAGGTAGATATTATAGCAGATTTTAATAAAAGCACCATTTCTATACCAGATTTAAAGAAGTATTATAAAGAGTTGTATGGAAATGATATCGTTACTTTTACTGGAGACTTTAAAGGAAGGTTAAATAATTTCTCGTTAAATAATCTTAGATTAAGTTCTAATAGAGGGATTAAAGTAATTGGGGATTTAGGTTTTGTAAATGCGGTAGATTCTGAAAAAGGTTTTATTTTTAATGGTAATTTAAGAGATGTAGCAGCTACTTATTATGACTTAAAAAGTATTTTACCGAACGTTTTGGGAAAAACACTGCCATCGGAATTTGCTAAATTTGGAAGATTTACTTTAAAAGGGCAAGTACATGTTACTTCTAAAGAAATTAAAGCCAATTTAGATTTACAATCTGAAATAGGGAATGTTGTTTCCGACTTGCAAATTTCTAATATAGACGATATTGATTATGCCGCCTACAGCGGAAAAATAGCGTTAAATATGTTTGATATTGGTGAGTTATTTAATGATCCTTTATTTGGTAATGTTTCCCTAAAAGGAGATGTAAAAGGTAGTGGTTTTAAATTAGATAATATTAATACTTCTTTTATAGGTACTGTTGCAGCGCTCAATTTTAAAAAGTATACCTATAAAAATATTGAAGCAAATGGTCAGTATCAAAATAATAAATTTGATGGAGATTTAAAGATAGATGACGTTAACTTTAAAATGAAGTTTAACGGATTAGCAGATTTGTCTACAGACATCAATAAGTTCGATTTTAAATCGAATATAGAGTACCTTAATTTAAAAGAAACAAACCTTTTTACAAGAGATAGTATTGCTGTTTTAAAGGGTGATATAGAATTAGATGTAGAAGGAAACACCTTTGATGATATTACTGGAAAAGCAACTTTTACGAATATTTTATACACAAACCAAAAAGAAGAATTTAATTTTAAAGAATTTAATGTATTATCTTCTTTAAAAGATAGTATTAAAACAATAGAGGTAGTTTCTAAAGATATTGCAGAAGGATATCTTACGGGTAAATTTTCTTTTTCTGAACTGTTACCCGTTGCACAAAATGCGTTGGGTAGTGTTTATACAAACTATACACCTTTTACTGTAGCACCAAATCAGTTTCTAGATTTTAATTTCACGATCTATAATCAAATTGTTACGGTTTTTTTTCCTGAGGTTTCTATTGATAATAATACAAAGATAAAAGGTAAAATTAAAGCAGATAAAAACCAATTAAGGTTAACGTTTTCTTCGCCCAAAATAGAAGCTTATGGCAATGAGCTAAAAGATATTTTGTTAAGAACAGATAATCAGAACCCGCTTTATAATTCCCATTTAACAGCATCCGAAGTAAATACAAAATATTATAATGTTTCTAAATTAAACTTATTAAGTTTAAATCAGAATGATACCTTGTACTTTAAATCAGAATTTAAAGGAGGTAATAAAAAGAACGAAAATTTTAATCTCGATTTTTTCTATACATTTAATCCGGAAGGGAAATCTGTTGTTGGTCTCGAAAAATCATCCTTAATATTTAAAGAAAATACATGGGAGATTAACCCAGACGTATTAAATAAAAATAAAGTTACTTTCAATATCAAAGAAAATGATTTTAACTTTAGTCAGTTTAAATTTACTTCTGGCGAGCAAAAAATAGAGTTTTCTGGTAGTGTAAAAGGAGATTCTGAGAAAGTACTTTTAGCAGATTTTACAAAAGTGAAATTAGAGAGTTTTTTACCTAAGATTGATAGCCTTGCGTTAAAGGGAGTTTTGTCTGGTCATGTAGACTTTGTTCAAAGTAAAGGTGTTTACAATCCGGAAGCATTACTTTCTATTGCAGATTTTCAAGTCAATAATTTTAAGCAAGGAGATTTATCTTTAAATGTAAAAGGAAATAATTCTTATAAAAAGTATCAAGTAGATTTATCTATAAATAATGAAAAGGTAAAAAGTATTGCAGCAACTGGTTCTTTGGATTTTTCAGAAAAACGGCCTTTAATAGATCTAGATGTTTACTTAGAAGAGTTTGGTTTAGATGCTTTTAGTCCGCTTGGTCAAGACGTTTTATCCTCTATAAGAGGTACTGCAAATGGAGATTTTTCTTTAAGAGGTTTCTTAGGGAACCCCGAAATGGAAGGAACTTTAACGCTTAAAAATGCAGGTTTAAAGTTTCCGTATCTTAATGTAGATTATGATTTTGAAGGAGAATCTATAATCAGTTTACAAGAACAGTCGTTTATTTTTGAAGAAGTAAAATTGGTAGATACCAAGCATAAAAGCCGTGGGAGGCTTATTGGTGATATAACCCATTTGAATTTTAAAAAGTGGTTTTTAAATATAGAAATAGAAAGTAATAATTTATTAGTTTTAGATACTAAAAATACTGATGAATCACTTTATTACGGATCTGCTTTTATAGATGGTACAGCTAATATTACGGGGTTAACAGATCAATTAACAATAGATATTAACGCTAAAACCATGCCTGGTACTGCATTTGTTGTTCCTTTAAAAGATATAGAAACCGTAGATAGTTATAATTTAATCCATTTTAAAACGAAGGAAACTGGAATTCAAGAAAAACAAAAAGAGGTTGCCTTAGAAGCTATTAAAGGATTGTCTTTAAACATGGATTTAGATGTAACAAGAGACGCAACGGCTCAGGTAGTTATAGATGAGGTGAATGGGAGTCAGTTAACTGGTAGCGGTAAAGGAAATCTAAGGATAGAGATAAATACACGTGGTAAATTTAACATGTTTGGCGATTATATGATAGATAGTGGTGTTTACGATTTTAAATATGGAGGTATTGTAAGTAAACCATTCTTAATACAAAAAGGAGGTACCGTTTCTTGGAGCGGAAATCCGTATGAAGCCAATTTAGATGTAACAGCAATCTATAAAGCAAAAGCCAACCCAGGAGTTTTATTGCAAAATTTTAATTCTAATAGAAAGATAGAGGTAGATCTAGTAACCAAAATTACAGGAGGTTTATTTAGTTCTAAACAAGATTTAGACATTCAATTAACAAATGTAGACCCATCGATTGCGAGTGAGTTGGAGTTTATTTTAAATGATAATAATGTAAACGAAAAAACAACACAATTTATATCATTACTTGCTTTTGGTAGTTTTGCCAACCCAGATAGAGCAGATTTTAATGCAGGTGAAACTTTTTCTAATACAGCTTCTAGTGCAGTGTCTGCAGCTTTTTCTAGTTTATTAAATAACCCTGATGGTAAATTTCAATTAGGAGTAGATTATCAACAAGGAAATAGTGGTACAGATATAGGTAGTTTATATACAGATAATCAAGTTGATGTTTCTGTAAGTACACAATTGGGTGATAAAGTTGTTATTAACGGAAAAGTGGGAGTGCCTGTTGGTACACAAACGCAATCTAGTGTAGTTGGTGAAGTAAAAGTTGAAATACTATTAAATAAAGAAGGTAATTTTAGAGGAGTTATTTTTAATAGACAAAACGAAATACAATATTCTACAGAAGAAGAAGGCTATACGCAAGGTGTAGGACTTTCTTATCAGGTTAATTTTAATACACTTTCTGGTTTGTTAAGAAAAATTAAAGGAAAGAAAAGGGGTGTTAGAGAAAATGAAACTTTCATAAAAAGAGATTCTACCCTAAGATTAAAGGATAAGTTAATAAATTTTGAAGGAAACTAATAAACTTACTATTTATTAAAATAAAAGTGATTTTTATCATTTAATTTTTTCGAGTTCATGGTTATTTTTGCGTCTGAAAAAATAATAACAAAAGATTAATGTACACCATTAAAATAATTAAAAAAAAATAGCTACTTTTCACTTATAATAACGAAAATTAGCCTAAAACGATTTCGTAATTTTATTATTTTAAATGGTTATAAAGCAGTAAATTTACATCAGGATATGAAGAAAATTAAAAAAATAGCAGTTATGACTTCTGGAGGAGATGCTCCAGGAATGAACGCCGCAATTAGAGCCGTAGTTAGGTCTTGTGCCTATTATAGTTTAGGTTGTGTAGGTATATATAGAGGATATGAAGGTTTAATTGAAGATGATCTTGTTGATTTAAATGCAAGGAGCGTTCATAATATTATTAACAAAGGAGGTACAATCTTAAAATCTGCTAGATCTAAAGGATTTAGAACCAAAGAAGGTAGACAGAAAGCTTACGAAAACTTAATTGAACGTGAGGTAGATGCACTAGTTGTAATTGGTGGAGATGGATCTTTTACAGGAGCAGTATTGTTTAACGAAGAATTTGGTTTCCCTGTAGTAGGTATTCCAGGTACTATTGATAATGATATTTTTGGAACTTCACATACGTTAGGGTATGACACAGCTTTAAATACCGCCGTAGAAGCAATAGATAAAATTAGAGATACAGCATCTTCACACAACAGACTTTTCTTTGTTGAGGTAATGGGGCGTGACGCAGGTTTTATCGCTTTAAATGCAGGTGTAGGAGCAGGAGCAGAAGAGATCTTAATTCCTGAAGAAGATTTAGGGTTAGATAGAATGCTAGAATCTTTAGAAAGAAGTAGAAGAGCAGGAAAATCATCTAGTATTGTAGTAGTTGCAGAAGGTGATAAATCTGGTAAAAATGTATACGAACTAGCTAGTTATGTAGAGCAAAACTTACCAGAATATGATGTTCGTGTTAGTATTCTTGGTCATATGCAAAGAGGAGGTTCTCCTTCTTGTTTCGATAGAGTTTTAGCAAGTAGACTAGGTGTAAAAGCGGTAGAGTTATTATTAGATGGTAAAACAAATCTAATGGTAGGTTTAAAAGATAATTTAGTAATTAGTACAGATATTAAAGTAGCAATTGCTGGTGGACATTCTATAAACCACGAGTTACTTAGAATTTCTGATATCATAACAACATAAAAATAATTAATTAAAAACTAGTAAAATGATTAAAATAGGAATTAACGGATTTGGTAGAATTGGAAGATTAGCATTCAGATCTACAGTAAATAGAAAAGACGTACAAGTAGTAGGAATTAATGATTTATTAGACGTAGATTATTTAGCTTACATGTTAAAATACGATTCAGTTCACGGAGCATTTGAAGGAACTGTTGATGTAAAAGACGGTAAGTTAGTTGTAAACGGAAACGAAATTAGAATTACAGCAGAAAGAAACCCAGCAGATTTAAAATGGGATGAAATTGGAGCTGAATATGTAATCGAATCTACAGGATTTTTCTTAACAGAAGAAACTGCAGGGAAGCACTTAGAAGCAGGAGCTAAAAAAGTAGTATTATCTGCACCTTCTAAAGATGATACACCAATGTTTGTAATGGGTGTTAACAATACAGAATTAAAAGCAGATCAAAAGATTTTTTCTAATGCATCTTGTACTACAAACTGTTTGTCTCCTATTGCAAAAGTATTAAACGATAACTGGGGTATCTCAGAAGGTTTAATGACAACTGTACATGCTGCAACTGCAACTCAAAAAACTGTTGATGGTCCTTCTATGAAAGACTGGAGAGGTGGACGTTCTGCAATTGGTAACGTAATTCCTTCTTCAACTGGAGCTGCAAAAGCTGTTGGAAAAGTAATTCCTGCATTAAACGGAAAATTAACAGGTATGGCTTTTAGAGTTCCTACTATGGATGTTTCTGTTGTAGATTTAACTGTGAAGTTAGAGAAACCAGCAACCTATGCAGAAATTTGTGCTGCAATGAAAGCTGCTTCAGAAAGTGATGCAATGAAAGGTGTTTTAGGATATACTGAAGATATGGTAGTTTCTCAAGACTTTGTTGGAGATACTCGTACTTCTATCTTTGATGCTAAAGCTGGTATCGCATTAAACGATAACTTTGTAAAAGTTGTTTCTTGGTATGATAACGAAATGGGTTATTCAACTAAGATTGTTGATTTAATCGAATATGCTGCTTCTTTATAATATAAAGTAGCTTATACATAATAAAAAGCCTGATAGAATTAATTTTCTATCAGGCTTTTTTTTTATCTTTAGATTAAATAAATTTAATACTATTTTATGGAAATAGCAATTATTGCACATGATGGCAAAAAAGCAGAAATGGTTCAGTTTTTAAATGAACACAAAGAGGTTTTGCTTACAAAAAATATAAAGTTAGTTTCTACAGGAACTACAGGTTCTAAAGCAGAAAAAGCGGGTTTTGTAGTTACAAAATTCTTATCTGGTCCTATTGGAGGAGATGCGCAAATTGCAGCAAGAGTTGCAGAAGGCAAATGCAATATGGTCTTATTTTTTAGAGATCCTCATGCAAAACACCCTCACGAACCAGATATTATAATGCTGTTAAGAATTTGTGACGTACACAACGTTCCGTTAGCAACAAACCCTGCTTCTGCAGATTTGTTAATGAAGGCAATTGCTATTTAATAGCAATTGCACTTATTTCTACATTTACAAACTTCGGTAAGTTAGCTACTTCTACAGTTTCTCTTGCAGGAGCTGTTTCTTCGTTAAAATAGTTTCCGTAAATAGCATTTATTTCTCCGAAATTATTCATGTCAGAAATAAAAATAGAAGTTTTAATGACGTTTTCGAAAGTCATATCTGCGGCAGCTAATACTTCTTTTAGGTTTTCCATAACCTGAGTTGTTTCTTCTTTTATGGAAGATAAAACCAATTCTCCATTTTCTGGATTGATGGCAATTTGGCCAGAAGTATATAATGTATTTCCGCTTAATACAGCTTGATTATAAGGTCCTATTGGAGCTGGTGCTTTTGTAGTTGTTATTATTTTTTTCATTAGATTTTATGTTTCTAAATTAGAGAATTCTAAAGTAACAAAGTTAATAAGTTTTTACGATTGTTCGTACGAGGGAATCTAAGTATTTTAGTTTTGAATACTGAATACTGAATACTGAATACTGAATACTGAATACTGAATACTGAATACTGAATACTGAATACTGAATACTGAATACTGAATACTGAATACTGAATACTGAATACTGAATACTGAATACTGAATACTGAATACTGAATACTTTTTTTTAAAACAACGTTCTATCTGCAGGTTTGCTTTTATCCCATTTAAGATCTGATAAGACAGAAGATTTTACACCTATAAAAAAGGTGTAAGATGAATTTGTACCAAAAGGAACCCAATTGAAATTAAATTGCCAACTATCTAAGTCTCTCGTGAAATTAAATCTAGAAAACGTAAAAGCACCTCCTTTAACATCGTAACCAGAAGAATAACCCATTTTCCATTTTGGAGAGAGTTCTAAATTACCACTAAACATAATACTGTGCACACCAATGCTACCACCGTCTATACCATTATTTGTATAATTGGTAGAGTATGCTAAATTGATAGACCAAGGGATGTCTGCTTTATACAGCTGGGTTTCTTTCTTTTTATCTGTTTCTTCTGTATTACTTGCGTTGTTTCTATTATCTCTACCGGTAGGATTAATATCTGCACCAATAACATCTACATTGTTGTCTCCTCCGTTAGCACTTTGTTTAGATTTGTCCTTTTTATCTTTACCAAAATCAGTGCTAGATATAGAGTAATTTGCGGTTAAATTAGCATTTGTTAGCCTTAAAATATTTGCATTAAACTCGTTAATTCTTACACCGTCGCTATTTACTTTATAAGGATCCATAGAACCACTTAAATTAACAGATAACTTATCTTTAAATAAACGTGTACCTGCAGAAAAACTAACCGGAGACCATCGCAAACTATCGGCTGCAATATTATAAGAACTACTAAAGTTTAAATTATTTAAAAGCGTTATTTTCTCATCTTCTTCATCACTATCTGGATCTTTCGGAGCCACTTTTGCTTCTAAAACGTTGTTTAAAGAAATACCGATTGAGTTACTTAATCCAGACGAAGGTGCTCCATATATACCTTGGTCATACACAGTGTAGTCTAATAAGTCGGTAGCATCTGCACTTTGTTGTACTTGTTTTATGTATTTATCTTTAAAATCTGGTCTGTAAGAATAGGAAACAGAAGGTCTAAAAGTATGACGAATGGTTTTTAATCTTCCTTTCTTAAAATTAAAAGTACCATAAATATTTGTAGATAAACTAACTCCTGCATTGTACTCTCTATAGCTTTTAAAACCTCTAAGAGTATCAGTTACCACAACATTATCGGTAACATCATAATCTTTTTGAATATAATCAAACTGCCAAGTTTCTTCATAATTAGCACTTGGAGACAATGTAAAGTATTTAAAGGCTTTTATGTTTGTGCTGGTTCCTGTTTTATGTTGCATTCCAGATCTTGCTGTTTCAAACATTTTAGGTGTAAAAAATTCATCATCTGTAGTGTTAATTAAATACTGACCTTGCATGGTGTAATTAAACCCCATTTTTTGAATAGGAGTTTTTTGGATACCATTTTTTCCTGCAAATGGGTATATTCTACTCATATTTACAGTCAATGACGGTAAAGTCATTGTAATAGCTTCAGTATTTGTGTTTTGTTGATGACTAGCGGTAAGGTTCATGTTAAACGGCGTACCCACAAAAGTTTTACTATAATTTATAGAAGAGTTAAATGTATTAGTTAATGTTTCTGCTATATTATATTGATTTTGAGATTCTCTAAAAAATTTACTACTACCAAGGTTTACAGAAGCAGAAAACCTAGAGTTAGGACTCGCCTTAGCATCCTGACTATGAGACCACCTAATGTTAAAATTGTTAGATTTACTATAATCATCAAAACCTCTAATTCCGCTTATATTGTTTTCGAAGTTTAAACTAAAAGAACCATTAAAGCGATATCTTTGTCTATAGTTAGATGATATTCTAGCTCCCCAACTTCCGTTAGAGTATACATCACTTAAAACAGTTAAATCCATATAATCACTTATGGCAAAATAATAACCACCATTCTGAAAACCAATACCTCTATCACTACTACCAGTATCAAAAGAAGGAATTAAAAAACCAGATACACTTGTTTCAGTTATAGGAAAATAAGCAAAAGGTAAAAATATAGGTGTAGGTATGTCTGCTAAAACTAAATTACTAGTACCTACAATAATCTTTTTTCCAGGCACTAATTTTGCTTTGTCAGTTGCTATGTAATAATCCGGATTTTTCTTTTCTGAGGTTGTAAAACGAATGTTTCTTACATATATAGTAGAATCATTTATACGTTTGGTTTTTTCTCCATACGTAAACATTTCTCCTTGTTTTGTTTTTAATCCGTAGATTAAAGCTCTTTCAGTTTTAAAATTATAGATAATAGAATCTTGTTCAGATTCTTGACTTCCTTGTTTAAATATTGGACGTTGCACATAGCCTGTACTATCTATAATTCCTTTTGCAAAAAGGGTGTTTTTCTTATAATCAACAACAATTAAACCAGCTTTTAAATCGATGTCTGTATAGGTGATGTTTGCTTCGTTATAAAGAGTAACCGTTTGGTCTTTTGCGTTTTGTATGGTGTAATCTGTAGCAACATGCACAATAATGTCTTCTATAGTCTCTTTAGGTTTTATCGAATCTAAAGAAATAGAATCTGTGTTTTTTAATGCCAAAGAATCTCTCTTACTTTTAAATAGAGAATCTTTCTCAACATTAGTAATTGCTGTTTTATCTTCAGATTTTAGTTCTTGTGAAAAGCCTATTTCTATAAAAAATATGCTGCAAAATAAAAGAATGTATGATAGGTTTGTTTGCAAGGCTTTAAATGCTATTTTTGTATAAAGGTTAAAAGTATGGCTCAATATTTGAAACACCAAATTTACGAAGCCAAAATTAGTTAAATTTTATTGATGCAAATTAAAGAAAATCACAAAATTAATATCAAAGTTAAAAATCTTTTATTTTTTCTCTTTGTGTTCTCATTTTTAATGAACTCATCATTAGTATTTGGGCAAAAAGAATATGTAGTTGTTATTGATGCAGGTCATGGTGGTAAAGACCCTGGTAACATGGGTAATGGTTATAAAGAGAAGAATATAGCGTTAAAAGTTGCGTTAATTGTCGGTAAAAAATTATCTAAAGCGAATGATATAAAAGTTGTTTATACTAGGGATGATGATGTTTTTATTGATTTATGGAAAAGAGGAGAAATTGCAAATCATGCAAAAGCAGACTTATTTCTGTCTATTCATTGCGACTCTCATACCTCTAATGCTTACGGAGCAGGTACTTTTGTTTTAGGGTTAAGAGGTAATAAAAAGAACCTAGAAATCGCCAAAAGAGAAAATGCTGCTATTTTTTATGAAGATAATTATGAAGAGAAGTATAAAGGTTTTGATTCTAACTCAGCAGAATCTGTAATCGGATTATCACTTTTACAGGAAGAAAACTTAGATAGAAGTTTAGCGATTGCTAGTTTAATTCAACATAGTTTTACATCTAAATTAAAAAGACACGATAGAAAGGTAAAGCAAGATAACTTTCAGGTTTTAAGAGAAACAATTATGCCAAGCGTTCTGGTCGAATTAGGTTTTTTAACTAATAAAACAGAAGGGAGATACTTAAATTCTAAAAAAGGTCAAGAACAAATGGGAACTGCCATTACAGCGGCTGTTTTAAATTATATAGGTAATTTAAAACTAAATACTGTAAACAATAATATATCAGAAAGCAAAGTAGTAGGTAATATTGAATACAAAGTGCAAGTTGCCTCAGGAAAAAATAAAATAGAAACAAAAGCATATAATTTTAAGGGTTTAAGAGATATAGAAAGAGTTCCTGTAGGGAGCTTTTATAAATATTATTATGGAAATACTTCTAACTATAGTAGTGTAAAACAATCTTTAAGGGCAGCAAAATCTAAAGGATATACATCTGCTTTTATTGTCGCTTTTAAGAATGGGGAAAAGATCTCTGTACAAGAAGCGCTTAAAATACAATAGATTTGATGGTTTCAACCAAAAATTATTAGTAGTTTTGTTATTAAACTTTTATGGATGTCTAAAGAATTAAAAACAGGAATTGTAGCTATTGTTATTATATTCATATTTATATGGGGATATAATTTTTTAAAAGGTCAAAACTTGTTTGATGGAAGTACCCGTTATTTTAAAGTAGAATACACCAATATTGGTGGTTTAACGGAGTCTAGCTCAGTAACTATTAATGGGTTAAAAGTAGGTAAAGTTATAGATATTGCTTTTAATAAGTCAAATGATAAAAAAGGGCAATTAGTAGTTGATTTCGCTATTGAAAAAGATTTTGATTTCTCTAAAAAGAGTATTGTAAAAATATATTCTCCAAGCCCTTTAGGTGGTTCTAACTTAGCAATAATACCTAATTATGAAGGCGAAATGGCTGTTTCTGGAGATTATCTTGAAGGAGAAATTGAATCTAGTTTATTTACTTCTATTGGTGAGCGTTTAGATCCAATACAAGCAAAGTTAGAGACAGTAATGGTAAGAGCAGATTCATTGTTTAAAAATGTAAACAATATTTTAGATACCAACACACAAAATAGTCTAAAAAATTCGGTTTCTAGCTTAGAGGCAACTTTAAATGAAGTAAATAAAATGATGTCATCTGTAAACGGGATGATAGATGCTACTTCTTCAGATTTAAAAGCAAGTGTAAAAAATACAAAAACAATTACAGAAAATTTTGCAAAAGTTTCAGATACGTTAGCAAATGCAGATATTGGTAGGGTTGTAAAAAAAGCAGAATATACGCTTACTTCTGTTAATACAATATTAGAAGGTATCAACTCTGGTAAAGGTACTATAGGTAAATTAATTACTGATGAAGCGATGTACACAAATTTAGAAAACGCTTCTAAAGAACTAGAAGAGTTGCTTAGAGAAATGAAGTTGAACCCTAAGCGATTTGTACACTTTTCATTATTTGGTAAAAAAGCAAAGCCTTATACACCTAATGGAGACGACGAATTAGAAAAAGAAGAAAACAACTAATTTTACATAAACCCTTTACGAATATGCAATACTTACCAAACATAATCTTTGCTTTAGCATTAGCTTTAGGACTTAGTTTTTTTGTGATGAATATTCGCAAATTATTTAGAAATATAAAATTAGGGAAAGAGGTTAATCGTACGGATAAAAAACCTGAACGTTTAAAAAATATGTTGATGATTGCTCTTGGGCAATCTAAAATGGTAAAAAGACCTTTTTCAGGAGCTCTTCACATTATTGTGTATGTTGGTTTTATAATTATAAATATAGAAGTTTTAGAAATTATTATTGATGGGTTATTTGGAACTCACAGAGTTTTTCAAGGGCTTTTAGGAGATGGTATATACGGATTTTTAATTGGTGTTTTCGAAGTATTAGCAGTACTCGTTTTTGTTGCTGTTATTGTTTTTTGGTTGCGTAGAAATATATCTAATATTAAACGTTTCTTAAGTAAGGAAATGAAAGGTTGGCCTAAAAATGATGGAAATTATATCCTTTATTTTGAAATGGTGTTAATGACATTGTTTTTAGTAATGAACGCAACAGACGTTAGTTTTCAACAATTAGGAGTAGGGAATACAATCAGTCAATTTATTGCACCTTTATTTGATGGTTTTTCTCCAGAAGGTTTACATACAATAGAAAGAACTGCATGGTGGATTCATATTTTAGGTATTTTAGTTTTCTTAAACTACTTATACTACTCAAAGCATTTACACATCTTATTAGCGTTTCCAAATACCTATTTTGCAAATCTAAATCCAAAAGGGCAGTTTACCAATTTAGACTCTGTTACTACGGAAGTAAAATTAATGATGGATCCGGATGCAGATCCTTATGCAGCTCCAGCTGAAGGAGCGGAAGAAGCTGTTCCAGAAAAATTTGGAGCCTCTGACGTTGCAGATTTAAATTGGGTGCAGTTATTAAATGCTTATACCTGTACAGAATGCGGTAGATGTACATCATCTTGTCCTGCAAATCTTACAGGAAAAGAATTGTCTCCAAGAAAAATCATGATGGATACTCGTGATCGTTTAGAAGAGGTTGGTAGAAATATTGATGCTAATAAAGGCGTTTTTGTTGATGATGGTAAGCAATTATTAAACGATTATATTTCTCCAGAAGAACTTTGGGCATGTACAAGCTGTAATGCTTGTGTAGAAGAATGTCCTGTAAATATAGACCCGCTTTCTATTATTATGGATATGAGAAGATATTTAGTAATGGAAGAAAGTGCAGCACCACAAGAGTTAAATATGATGATGACAAACATCGAAAATAATGGAGCTCCATGGCAATACAATCAACAAGACAGATTAAACTGGGCTAACGAAGAGTAAAAAGTAGTTTACAGTTTACGGTTACAGCTGGTAGTAAAAAGCTGTAGTTTTCAAAATAAGTATTCAGTAAACAGTTACAGTTTTCAGTTTTTGTCAGTTCGAGTGAATTTAATAGGAACGAATAAATTTGTATCGAGAACACACGATTAATCATTTAAACGAATAAACATCAAAGTTATGAACGTACCAACAATGGCAGATATGATGGCTCAAGGTAAGCAACCAGAAGTGTTGTTTTGGGTTGGCGCAGCAGGAAGTTATGATGATAGAGCAAAAAAAATATCGAGAGCATTTGTAAAAATATTACATCAAGCTAAGGTAGATTTTGCTGTTTTAGGAACGGAAGAATCCTCTACTGGAGATGCCGCAAAAAGAGCAGGAAATGAGTTTTTGTTTCAAATGCAGGCAATGATGAATATTGAAGTGTTAAATGGTTACGAAGTAAAAAAGATTGTTACTTGCGATCCGCATTCATTTAATACTTTAAAAAATGAATATCCTTCTTTAGGAGGGAAATATGAAGTTTTCCATCACACACAATTTATACAAGACTTAATTGCAGCAGGTCGTTTAAAAATAGATGATACTACTTTAAAAGGTAAAAGAGTTACGTTTCACGATCCTTGTTATTTAGGTAGAGCCAACGAAGTGTATGAGTCTCCTAGAGAATTAATAAAAAGATTAGGTGTTAATTTAACCGAAATGAAACGCAATAAATCTACCGCTTTATGTTGCGGAGCGGGAGGAGCACAAATGTTTAAAGATGCAGAAAAAGGGGATAAGGAGATAAATGTTTTAAGAACAGAAGATGCTTTAGAAACCAAACCCAATATTATTGCTACGGGGTGCCCTTATTGTAATACCATGATGACAGACGGAATTAAATTTAAAGAAAAAGAAGCAGAGGTTGTTGTTAAAGATATTGCAGAGTTAATTGCAGAGGCTAATAATTTGTAGATAAAAACATTAAAATAATTTAAATGTTTGAAAACGAATTTGTTTCTAATTTACCAAATATTACTGAGATAGCTTTTAAACGGATTCATAAGAATTATTTAAAAGTCATTTTATTTAATGTATTATTACTTTTTACTGCTGTCTTATTAGGGCTTTACTTTGCAAGTTATTATAATTTTCTTCAAGGAATTAGTCCTTATGTTTACCTTATTTATATCGCTTTTATAATCGTTTTTATTTTTACAGTACTTTTACTTTACTTCGGATTTAAAAAAAGAAAATATGCGGTTAGACAAAAAGATATTTCTTATAAAAGTGGCTTGTTTTTCAAAAAAATAACTACAGTACCATTTTCTAGAGTTCAGCATATAGAAGTAGATGAAAGTCCTTTTTCTAGGTTTTTTAAATTGGCTTCCTTAAGTGTTTTTACGGCAGGGGATAGTAGTGATGATTTAGAAATAAAAGGTATTACCAAAAAAGAAGCTATACAAATAAAAGAATTTATCAGTCAAAAAATCAATGAATAATACGTTTGATTTTAGCCAATTTTCTAAACAGTCTAAAAAAGGAATTCTTGTAATTTATCTTAAGTTACTATATAAAGTCTTAAAAGCTTTTTGGGTTTTGCTATTCCTATTTATTCAAAAGTTCTCTGAATTTAATGAGAGTACATTTTTCTACATCTACATGGGACTCGGGTTTTTGTTCCTATTTTTTCTGATTAGAGCTTTTTTGATTTATGAAAACTTTCAGTTTAAGGTTCAAAATAATCATTTTATCTTAAAACAAGGAATTTTAAAAAAGACAAATACTTCCATTTCTTTTGATCGAATTCAGAATATTAATTTTAAGCAAAATATTATTCAGCAACTTATTAATGTTCATGAAGTTAATATAGATACTGCTGGGTCTAATAAAACAGAAATTTCTATAAAAGCATTGTCTTTTCAAAAAGCAAAAGCACTTAAAAGTCAACTTTCATCTTATAATTCTAACATACTTAAAGAGGAAAGTGTTGCTGAAAAACCTTTTTTAAAAATAAGTTTATTAGAATTGTTAAAGGTTAGTTTAACAGAAAATCACCTACAAAGTTTGCTTATTTTTCTGGCATTATTATTAGGTCTTTATCAGCAATTAGAGCAATTATTTAGTGGTATTGGAAAAGATTACTTGCTAAATGAATACATAGAAAAGAGTAGTAATTCGTTTCATCAAGGCGTATTTGTATTTATTGTGCTCTTTATTTTACTGGTTTTTATAGCCATTTTAAGTTCTTTTATGAGAGTGTTTTTATTTCATTTTAATTTAACTGTTTTTATAAAAGACCAGAATTTTGAAATTTATCAAGGATTGCTTACCAAGAAATCTATTATTTTAAAGAAGGATAAAATTCAAAGTATTACTATTTCTACAAATCCAATAAAAAAGATTCTAGGTATTTTCTTTATTACATTTAAACAAGCTGTTAGTGGCAAGGTAAGTGGAAAAAGAAAGGATAAGTTAATACGAATTGTTGGTTGTAAGAGAGCTCAGGTTAGTAAGATTAAAGAAATACTTTTTAGTTTTTCTGAAGTAGACGATTTAGAAAAAAAGCAGGTGCATGTTTATTTAAAAAAGAGAATGTATTTTTTGTCTTTTATACTTTTGTTGATATTAAACGGAGTTTTTTATCTTACTTTTTTAGATGGATTGGTTTTCTTCGGGAATGTTTTATTGGTTCCTTTGTTTATCCTTTTTGTCCATCTAATATTCAATAAAAGATTTTATAAAATAAGCGATGATGTTTTGCTTGTTGGTTCTGGAGTTTTTGACACTCATTTAACATATTTACCGTTTTTTAAGGTTCAAAATATTAAAATGATGCAAACTTTTTTTCAAGAAAGAAATAAGGTTGTAGATTTGGTTTTTCAAACCGCTTCTGGAGAAATTAAACTTCCTTGTATAGAAAAAAGCGAGGCGATAAAAATTTACAATTATACTTTATTTAAAGTGGAAAGTAGTACAGATTTATGGATGTAAAAAGTTACGTAAAAGCAGCACGATTAAGAACCTTACCTTTATCGGTTTCAGGGATTATTGTTGGAAGTTTTTTAGGGAGTGATCAGTTAAATAATCAGATTTCAATTTTAGAATCGCCTATTTTTTGGTTAGCAATTTTAACCACTATTGGTTTTCAAGTATTGTCTAATTTTGCAAACGATTATGGAGACGGAATTAAAGGCTCCGATAAAAATAGAACAGGAGAAGCACGTATGGTTTCATCAGGAGCAATTACTCCGAAACAAATGAAATCTGCCATGATAATTACAACAATTATTACGTTGATAATTGCGTTATTGCTAATTTATGTTTCTTTCGGAAAAGAAAATTTTGGGTATTCAATATTATTTTTAGGCTTAGGAATTGCTTCTATTGCAGCAGCTATAAAATATACAGTTGGTAATTCAGCCTATGGTTATAGTGGTTTTGGAGATATTTTTGTTTTTCTATTCTTTGGTTTGTTAAGTGTAGTAGGTAGTTATTTCTTGTACACAAAACAGGTGGATTATACTATTTTTCTACCCGCAATATCTGTTGGCTTGCTAAGTACAGCCGTTCTAAACCTTAATAATTTACGTGATAGGGAAGAGGATCAAAAAAATAATAAAAATACGCTAGTGGTAAAGTTAGGAATCTTAAAGGCAAAAAAATACCATTATGCATTGATTTTTGGTGCTTTAATTACTGCTTGTATATATACTTTTTTAGATTTTAAATTTGTTTATCAACTTATTTTCTTGATGGCTTTTGTGCCATTAATTAAAAACGTAAAAACTGTTGCAAACAACACGATACCTTCGGAATTAGATAGTGAATTAAAGAAAGTAGCATTGAGTACTTTTTTGTTTGCAATCCTTTTTGGAATTGGACAAATATTGTAAATTAGAATTCAATTATAATTGTAAGATATGAAGATTAAATATTTAGGGCATTCTTGTTTTTCTATAGAAATTAATAAAGTAATTATTTTAGTAGATCCGTTTATTTCGGGTAATTCATTGGCTTCTCATATAGATATTTCTACTCTTAAAGCAGATTTTATTTTATTAACCCACGCGCATCAAGACCATGTTTTAGATGTAGAAGTAATTGCAGAAAGAACAAAAGCAGTCATTGTTTCTAACTATGAAATCGCCATGTACTATGGTGCAAAAGATTTAGAAGTAACTGCATTAAATCATGGAGGGACTTTTAAAACGGAGCACTTTTCTGCCAAATATGTAAATGCAATTCATACTTCATCTTTTGCAGATGGCACGTATGGCGGTGAGCCAGGTGGTTTTGTTATTTCATCTAAAGATAAAAACTTATATGTTGCAGGAGATACTGCTGTTACCATGGATATGAAACTAATTCCTTTAACAACAAAACTTGATGCGGCTATTTTTCCTATTGGAGATACGTTTACAATGGGAGTTGAAGACGCAATTATTGCAAGTGATTTAGTGGAGTGTACCAAAATAATAGGCTGTCATTTTGATACTTTTCCTCCAATTGAAATAGATGTAAATGATGCCAAAATTAAATTCTCATCAAAAAATAAAGAATTAGTTATATTAGAAATAGGAGGAAATATAAAATTATAAAATGAAAACAATAAAAGTAATATTAATAATCATCTCTACCTTTATAGTGATTTTTTTACTAACAGGTTTAATTGTAAAAGAAACAACGTATACGGCAGAAGTGTCTATAGATAAGTCTGTAGACGAGGTTTTTACAGCTTTTAATAATTCGGAGGATGTAAATAACTGGATTCCAGAAGTACAGTCTTTTGAGGTAGTTAATGAAAATCCAGGAAAAATAGGAAGCATCTATAAAATAGTGGTTTTAAACCAAGGGCAAGAAATTACAATGACCGAAAAGGTATTGGCGTATGTACCTAATGAAAAAGTAACCTTGTTTTTTAATGCACAGGGTATGCTTAAAAAAGACGATTATATTTTTACAGAAAAAGACGGAGTTACCACCGTTACTTTAAATGCAAGTTGCCAAAGTGACACCTTTTTAATGGCTTGTGTTTTTCCTTATTTTAAAGGAACATTCATGGAGCAAGATCAATCTTATTTAGATAATTTTAAAGATTTTGTAGAAGATAAAAGAGAAGATTAATTCTTCTTTTTTCGTTGAAAAGACCGTTAAAAATATTTTATTGGCTGTGGTAAAGCACTAAAAAGATGGTATTCATATAAATATTTTATAAAAAATAAATTCTTTTGATACACGCTACTCATAAAAAATATACCCTCAATTTTAAAAATCCAAGTGGAACTTCACGTGGAATTTTAAGAACCAAAGAAACGTGGTTTATTATTTTAGAGCAAAATGGTAAAACAGGTATTGGTGAAACTGGTTTGTTTAGAGGTTTAAGTATAGATGATGTTGTTAATTATGAAGAAAAACTAATTTGGGCTTGTACAAATATTAACAAAGGTTTGGTGTTTTTGCTTAAAGAGCTTTGTGAATTTCCATCCATACAATTTGGACTAGAACAGGCTTTTTTATCGCTTAAAAGCGAAGATAAGTTTACATTGTTTCCATCAGAATTTACAAAAGGAAATGAAGCTATTGCCATAAATGGACTTATCTGGATGGGAGAAAAAGCGTTTATGAAAAAGCAAATCAAAGAAAAATTAGAATCTGGTTTTTCTTGCATCAAAATGAAAATTGGTGCTATTGATTTTGAAGCAGAAATAGCATTGTTAAAATCCATCCGAAAAGAATTTTCATCCAAAGAAATAGAATTAAGGGTAGATGCAAATGGTGCTTTTAATCCTAAAAATGCGTTAGAAAAATTAAAGCGTTTATCAGAATTAGAAATTCATTCTATAGAACAACCCATCAAACAAGGGCAAGTTCAAGAAATGGCTGTTTTATGTGCCAAGACACCTTTGCCAATTGCATTGGATGAAGAGTTGATAGGTATATTTTCATCCGAAGACAAAAAACAAATGTTACAAACAATTCAACCTCAGTTTATCATTTTAAAACCGAGTTTAATTGGTGGTTTTGCCGGGAGTTTAGAATGGATTAAATGTGCAGAAGCAATAAATGCTGATTGGTGGATAACTTCTGCATTAGAAAGTAATATCGGCTTGAATGCTATTGCGCAATTTACACATACATTAAAAAATAATTTACCACAAGGGTTAGGAACAGGTGGTTTGTTTACAAATAATTTTACGAGTCCGTTAGAAGTTAAAAATGGAGCTTTGCATTATAATCAAACTCAAAATTGGGATTTTAATTTATAAATATGAATTTTATACAACAAGCATATAAAGGAAAAAATGAATGGTTTCATTGGGTATTAACCATCTTGGTGGTTTTTGTTGGTTGGCAAATTATAGGTGTATTGCCTTTAACAGTTTTAGCTTATATGCATTCTGCAGATATAGCAGAGTTTACTGCGGCAGCTCAAAATAATTTTATGACGTTAGAGATCGATAAAAATCTTTTCCTTTTTTTTATGATTCTAATGTTCTTTTTTGGCTTGGTCAGTCTTTTAATAGCAATTAAGTACATTCATAAAAGAACTTTAACATCTTTGGTTACCAGTAGAAAGTCGATAGATTGGAAACGTTTTTGGTTTGGCTTTATTACTTGGGGAATCGTTTCTGCCGTTGTAATTATGAGTGGTATTTTTCTATCTCCAGAAAGTTATGAGTGGAATTTTAAACCGATACCTTTCTTTACTTTAATAGCAGTTTCTTTTTTGTTTTTACCTTTTCAAACTAGTTTTGAAGAGTTATTGTTTAGAGGATACTTTATGCAAGGTTTGGGGATTTTAGCTAAAAATAGATGGGTGCCTTTATTTATCACTTCAGTTTGTTTTGGTTTATTACATGGCGCAAATCCAGAGGTAGAGAAACTAGGTTACATTTCTATGGTTTTTTATATTGGAACAGGATTCTTTTACGGAATTACCACCTTAATGGACGAAGGAACCGAATTGGCAATTGGCCTACATGCTATAAATAATATTGTCGCCGCATTTTTTGTAACTACAAATTGGACTGTTTTTCAAACGGATGCATTGTATGTAGATACCTCAGAACCTTCTGTAGGGTGGGAAATGTTTTTCCCTGTGTTGGTTTTATATCCAATTCTATTATTTATTTTTTCTAAAAAATATGGATGGAAAAATTGGAAAGAAAAATTAACTGGTAAGATTACTGAACCGGTTAATTTAAAAGAAAATTATAGAATTTTAGAAGATTGAAAATAGATAAGTTTCATAGCAACTTTCAATTAAATGAGGTTTCATTTGCTTCTGTAGATGAAATTCTATCGTATGCATCTCGTTTTTCTAATGAAATATATCCATTTTTAGAAAGTTGGTTTTCAGCCGATGCTTTTATTACAGTGAAAACTTCTGGTTCTACAGGTGTTCCCAAAAACATAAAATTGCATAAAAAGCAGATGATCAATTCTGCTTTGGCTACTGGTAGTTTTTTTGATTTAAAAGAAAACACAACAGCATTATTATGTTTGCCTACAGAATACATTGCGGGTAAAATGATGTTGATTCGTGCTTTAACCTTAGGCTGGCATTTAGATATGGTAGCACCATCTTCTTATCCACTACGTGGGATAAAAAAACAGTATGATTTTTCTGCAATGGTTCCGTTACAGTTGGAGAATTCTATCAAGTCTTTAAATTTAATTAAAAAATTAATTGTTGGTGGAGGCGTAGTTTCTAGTCAATTACAAGATAAAATTCAGGCTTCTAATTGTAGTGTTTTTGCAACTTACGGGATGACGGAAACCATTACTCATATTGCCGTTAAAAGGTTGAATAGTTTTTCTTCATTACAAAACAATAATAGTAATGAATCTTTTCAAAAGGACTTTTATCAAACACTACCAAATGTAGAAATCTATAAAGATGTTAGAAACTGTCTGGTAATTAAAGCGCCAAAGGTTTCCAATGAAGTGATTTTTACAAATGATATCATTCATTTAGTTTCTGATGATCAATTTGAATGGTTAGGTCGTTTAGATAATGTAATAAACTCAGGAGGAGTAAAATTGCATCCAGAAAAAATAGAAGAAAAGTTATCGAAAATAATAAGCAAACGTTTTTTTGTTGCAGGTATATCAGATGATAAGCTAGGGCAGAAGCTTGTTTTAATGATAGAACAACCATTTGCTTCATTAGATGAAGAAGTAGCCTTAAAATTAAAAATAAAGCAATTAAAATCACTTACTAAATTCGAGATTCCAAAAGAAATTTATTTTGTTGCTAGTTTTATAGATACCGAAACAAATAAAATTCAACGTGTCAAGACCTTAGGTTTATTAAAATAAGAAGCTAGGTTTATACATTCATTTTTAATATTTCATTATTTTGTAATATTATATCCGAAAGAGAAAACTTTCTCTCTGAAATAATAAAAGGATAATTCGATACATTTAAGATTCATATAATAGTGCTCAAAATTTCTTAGCTATTTAATAATATTATATTATTCTTATCATTATTTTGAATTTACCATAATTAATAACTAAATGTTACAGTTATCTTGAAAAATATTTATATTTTTTATATATTTGTATTTATTCTGACGATAATACATAATAATTAAATTGGGGGATTGAATTTATTATATTCTAAGAATAACCTAAGGTCGTAATTTTCTAATTACGGCTTTTTCTTTTTTTATCCCTAATGTTTTTACCAGATTTACTTTTTTAATTGAGAGATACTATCTTTTTTTAACGCCTAATTAAGGGGAATTTTCTAGGGAGTTTTTTTTATGGTATTATTTTTGATATTTTTGATGAAATTACCATTCATGAAAAAAGTTATTTTAGGATTTACTATTTGTTTTTTTTCCATTACATATATTGTAGCACAAGAACACCCAATAGAAAAGCAAGAAGTTAATATAGAAGATTCAGTTCATATAAACTGGGAACCTTCTTTTAACGATGCTTTAAAGAAGTCTAAAAAAGAAAATAAACCAGTACTTATTTATTTTACAGGATCAGATTGGTGTGGTCCCTGTATTATTTTAGATAAGAAACTTTTTCATACAGAAAAATTTAGGGCTATAGCAGATAAAGATTTAGTATTGTATGAGGCAGATAGTCCTAGAAATGTAGATTTAATTTCTCCGGAGACTTTAGAAGTAAATAATGAATTAAAGAGAAAATTTAAAATAAGATCTTTTCCTACGTTAGTGTTTGTAAATCATAAAGGTAAAATGATCGGCTATAAAAAAGGATTAATTCTTACCGATTATTACTATCCTTTTATTCAATCTGTTATCGAAAATTATTAAAAAAATATACTTATAACTTAACAACACTTTCCGTTATAGGTTCATTATATATAGTTTTATTACATAAAAAAACCGAAGCATATTGCTTCGGTTTTTGTTGTTCTAAATTATATTAGAAAAATAAAATTATTTTTCATTCACCACTCTAAATGTAGTTCTTCTATTAGCTCTGTGTTGCGCTTCTGTACAAGAAACACCATCAGCACATCTGTTAGTTAATTTAGCTTCACCGTAACCATTACCAGTTAATTTACTTGGGTTAATACCTTTAGAAATTAAATAGTTAGTTACTGCTTGAGCTCTTCTTTCAGACAAGTCTTGGTTAGATGATTTAGTACCTCTAGAGTCTGTATGAGATTCTAAAGCTACAGATACACCAGTTTTTAAAACAGGTAATAATCTTGTATCGATAATTCCTTTAGCTGTAGAAGTTAAAGTAGCGCTTCCTAAATTCCAGTTAATTGGTAAAATTGTATTGTTTACTAATTCACATTCTACCTCTTTCCAAGTTGTTAAGCCTCCTTTATTAACTAAAATTTCTTTAGTAACTGTTTTGTATTTAGCATCAACAGTAACTTCTTCTTGCCATGCATCTTTTACTAAAACTGTTTTATTGATGCTTCCGTATTCTGCAGGAATTTCAATAGATTTAGTAGTTGGTGGCGTTACCATTACTTTAGTAGTATATGTTTTATCATATCCAGGAACTTTGTTAGATACAGTAGTTGCGTCTTTATCTAATTTAGTTAAAGGTACTGTTACATACTGAGCAGCAACAGGTACAAAACACCAGTATCTACAGTCGTTAGGGTCGCTAGATTCACAATCAGGTGCTTTTTCACTCATTTCCCAATTAGCAGAAGCAGCTTTTGTTTCTATTGTTTGAGAATCTGAATTAAAAGTAGCATTAACTACACTTAACTTATTTGCATCTACTTTGGCAGTATAGCTAACTGTTTTGTTTTCCCATACAGCAGGTACAACAACTAAACGTTGTCCAGCTTCTTTAATTAGAACTCTTTCTGTTATTGTGTTGTATTCTGCAGGATGTGTAACAATTTTTTTGTAAGCCGGAGCTACTTCTATCGTTACATCTTCGTTTTTCCAAACTTCTGGAGTTTTACATCGAACATAACACTTTCCTGGTTCTGGATTCTGTGGTAAGTCTTGAGCAAACGCTGCTGCTCCAAACATTAATAATGTAGCACTTAGTAAAATTTTTTTCATAATAAACTTGTATTTTGTGTTAATAGTTCAATTTTATGACACAAACTTTTTTAGTAAGTCACATCACGTTACTCAAAAATACAAATTATGTTAAAGAAATCATAAAAAAATTACAACTTATTGTAAAATAAGCTTTTAATTATTCCGTCAGAAAGTCCAATTTTAGGAACATAAATTTTTCTAGCGCCACTCCATTTCATAGCAGACAAGTAAATTTTGGTTGCTGGTATAATAACATCTGCTCTATCTGGGTTTAAACTTAACTCAGAAATGCGTTCATCATAAGTCATTTGTTTTAAGAATTGATATTGAGCATTTAGATAAATATAAGAAATAGGTTTTCCTTCTGCTCGTCCAGACATTTTAAATAACTTATTAATGTTACCGCCAGAACCAATTAAAGATACTTTCTTTAAATCTTTAGTATTTTTCTTTATCCATTTTTCTACGTTGGCAAACATTTCTTTGTTCACAGCTTTTTTGTTACTTAACAAACGTACTGTTCCCATTTTAAAAGATTTTGAAGTAAGAATCTTACCTTCAGAAAATATGGTAAACTCTGTACTACCACCACCAACATCAACATAAAGGTAAGAATTATCACCTTGTATTAATTGATTTAGATCTGTAGATGAAATTATAGCGGCTTCTTCTTTACCACCAATAATATCAATTTTTACACCAGTTTCTTTAAAAATTTTTTCAACAACTTCCTTACCGTTTTCTGCTTCTCTCATTGCAGAGGTTGCACAGGCTTTATACCTTTCTACACCATTTACATCCATTAATAATTTAAATGCTTCCATAGCATTAATCATTCTGGTGATGTTTTTCTCGCAGATAATTCCGCCAACAAAAGCATCTGCACCTAAACGAATAGGAACACGTACTAAAGAAGATTTTTTAAACTGAGGCTCTTTGTCGTCAGATACTATAACGTTGGATATTAGTAATCTAATTGCATTTGATCCAATGTCTATAGCTCCATATTTTTTAATTTCTAACAAACTATTTTATTTATGGTTCTTAGGGAATTCTATCATAAACGTTTTCCCTTTTTTTATGTTTTTCCAATGTTTATCTTCGAACTGAATACCTACAACTCCGCAAGTTGATACATGCGAAATAGGTTTGTTACCAAACTTATTTACAAAGGTATTGATACCGTGATCATGACTAAAAATGATGGCAGAATTAAACCCATCATCTAAAGCATTTACTGTTTTTACCAAATAACCATCACTAAAGCTATATAACTGTCTTTTTACTTGAAGGTTTGATAAAGGAAACTCGAAGTTTTCACAAAAAATAATTGATGTATGTAATGCTCTATTGGCACTACTTGATACAAAAACATCTGGTCTGTCTATTTCTGTTGATAAGAATTTAGACATTAAATGTGCGTCTTTTATGCCGCGTTTTTTTAGAGGTCTGTCAATATCTTCTATTCCTGAGTATTCCCAAGAAGATTTTGCATGTCTAACAATGTATAAAGTTTTCATTCAATTCTAATTGTTGAGTTGTAAATATAAAAATTTATGGTGCTAATCTTTCTTTTTTCCAAGAAAAATCTTCTTCTAAGGTATATCTTATTCTGTCATGCATTCTATTTGGTCTCCCTTGCCAAAATTCTATAGAAATTGGTTTTACCAAATAACCTCCCCAATGCTTAGGTCTTAGTATTTCTTTTCCTTTAAATTTGTTTTCAAAAGTTTTTAGGTTACCATCTAATTCTTCTCTAGAAGTAACTATATCACTTTGGTTAGATGCCCAAGCACCTAACTTGCTACCGTCTGGTCTAGATTCAAAATAACCGTCAGATAAGTTTTCGGCTAATATTTCTGCGTTTCCTTTTATAATAATTTGTTGTTCTAGCGCAGGCCAGAAGAAAGATAAACAGATATTGTTATTGGCTGCAATTGCTTTTCCTTTTTCTGAATTGTAATTGGTGTAAAAAATAAAACCTTCCCAAGTGAACTTTTTTAATAAAACAACTCTGCTTTTAGGAAAACCATCTAAACCAATGGAAGATACAGTCATGGCATTACTTTCATCTACCATGTTTGATGTATCGGCTTTTAGAAACCAAGTTTGGAAAAATTCCATAGGATTTTCTGGACAAGTACTTTCTAAAAGTTCTTGTTTTTCGTAGGATTTTCTGTAATTACTTAAATCTTTAGACATTATATATAAATTCTATAGAGTAAAAATACAGAATATTTTAAGAGTATTAACACTCTAAATCCCCCTTTTTAAAGATTTTTATTGATATGTTTTGCAAGATAAACTCCAGAACTTGCACAACCTTGAATTAAATATCCTCCAGTTGGAGCATCCCAATTTAACATTTCTCCAATACAAAATTGATTTGGAATTTTATGTAGCTGAAAATGAGTGTCTACTGCATTTAATTCAATTCCACCAACCGTAGAGATGGCAGCATTTAACTTTCCTAAGCCTGTAATTTCTATAGGAAATTTTTTAATATATTTTGATAAAATTGTTGCATCTAGATATGCTTCTTTAGAAAGATGCATTTTAAGTAACTCTATTTGAGAAGTGCTTAATTTTAATCCTTTCTTTAAAATTTGTGTAGTATTTTTAAAAGAGGAGTTTACAATTTTATTGCTCACTTCTTCTAGTGAAAAAGTAGGTTTAAAATCGATGTAAATCATTGCTTTTTCTTCGGATTTTAGTTGTGTTCTAATCTGCGGACTCAATGCGTAAATAGCATTTCCTTCTATTCCAAATTTGGTAATTACAGCTTCTCCTTTTTGTGTTTTGTCAGCACAAGAAATAGCAATGTTTTTTAAAGGGTTTCCTTCGTTTTCTTTGATGAAATCTAGATTCCAATCAATTTTAAAAGCACAATTGGAAGCTTCAAACGGAGTCGTGTTTACACCTTTTTCTTGAAACGTTTCTAACCAACTTCCGTCAGAACCAGTAATTTTCCAACTTGCACCGCCTAAAGAGAAAGTGGTATAATCAGAATGAATAATTGCATCATTAACTATTAAATTATTTTCTGCATCCCAACCAGAAAAAGTATGTTCGTATTTAAAAACAATTCCTTTTCCTTTTAAATGATTTAAAATAGTATTTAAAACAGTAATTGGTTTTATACCTTCTTCTGGATAAATTCTTTTGCTACTACCAATATACGTAGGAATTCCTATGGATTGTAACCAATTTCTAAAATCATCATTGGTGAAACTTAGTAAAGCATCTTTTAAAACATCATTAGGAGTATAGCGTTCAATAAAATCTAGAATAGGTTCTGAATGTGTCAAATTAAAGCCACCTTTTCCTGCAACTAATAGTTTTCTTCCTGCTGTTTTATTTTTTTCATAAATAGTAATATCAAATTTTTTGGTATCTAAAAAAGCGGCTAAAAGTAGGGCAGAAGGTCCGGAGCCAATAATTGAAATTGATTTTTTCATGATATTAATTTATACAAACAGGAATTATTGTTTTTTAAGATTTTTTACTTGTTTTAAGTACTAAAAGGCGAAAGTAAATCGGCAACTTACTACTTTATAAAATAGGTTAAAACCCGTAGTTAATTTTGTAGGATATTACCAAGGTGTTTTAATTTTGTTTATCTCTACTGTTTGTTGTATTCCATCAGATTCTATAACAATTTTTAAAATGTCGTTGGTAATTAAGGTTTTCCATTCTTTTTTCCAAAAGTCACAGAATTTACCTGTTATTTTTAATTCAATTAAATCTATATTGTTGATTTTTAATACTTTTGAATTCGGCTTTATTTTTCCAACCAGTTTGCTTTTATCATATATGTTAGCTACTGTAACTGTATTATTTTCATAATCTGTAAAAAAACCAACTTCGTAAATATTTGGCAGAATAGAATCTAATTTTTCTGTCTTATCTAAAATTAAATAATCATTTTTCCAGTCTATTGTAATGATGTAGTTTTCATAAAAGTCATTACCTAAAAGGGAAGAGTTTCCTGGTTTAATTAAGAGGTAAGAAGGTCGCTTAAATACTTGTTCGTTTATTTGAAAACTATCTAGCTTTTTAAAGTGTGTCTCTCCTTGTTTTGCTCCTGTAAAATTAAAACCTTTTATTCCAACCTTTGTAATTGACGGATTGTTTTTTAATAAAGTTGTATCTCCTGTTTGAATAAAGCCATTAAACCCAGTGTCAAAAGTAAAATAATTTGATTTTTGACCTATTTTTAGGTTAAAATGAATATTACCAACCTCTTCAGAATTCATTTTTACTTTTTTAGAATTACTTGATATTTCAAATCTTTCACTGTTATCTGTAATTCTAATAGTTTGTTTTTGATAATCTATTTGCCAATTGGCTTTTCTCATCAAATTATTTCCAATGATACCGTCTATTTTTTTACATCTAATATATTTTCCAAATTTAGATACGTCCCAAATTAAACTAACAGTCTCCCTGAATTCAATACCTGCTATTTTTATTGAGTTTATTTGAACTCTCTCTACTTTTTTTACTGAATCACTACCATTTGAAACAGTTCCTTTTTTTAGCTGTTTTACATTTAATTCACTTGATATTGTTGGGGCAATTAGGTTTAATTCAGCTCCTGTATCAAGAAGGAAATTATACTCTTTTTCTTGAATTGTTACTGGTATAAATATAAATCCGTTTTCGTAGGTGAAAGGAATTTCTTTTACGTATTCTTTTTTGGTTACAAACCCCTGTTTTTTATAATTGTATGTTACGCAACTACTTAATAAGATAATTATAAAAAAGGCTATTATTCTGTTGTTCATAAGGTTTGTTATTCTAGTGTTTTTAATAATTTATATACTTAAAGTTGTGTTGTTTTTGATAAATAATAGTAACATTAAACTTTTTAGCATCTAAAAGTAACGTAAAAGGGGCGGTGTTAATAATGCAAACTATTTTTTTGATGATATAAAGAGGAATTTTTGCAAGTGAGCTAAAACCGCAATAAAATTTATACGGTGTTGCAATTGGTTATTATAGTTATAATAACGAATCACTCGATTTTATACTAACATTTGTTGTTTTAAGAATTTTTTTGATATCATTTTTTATCCAGTCTTGTGATTTTGGGTGAAATACTATCTCAAAATTATACTTTTCAAATTCATTAAGTATCAAATTATAACCAAATGGTTCATTTATTTGATGATATATCCTCGTTTTAATAATTATATCAGAAGTTAGCGAATTTATCTAAAAACAAAGTTAGAAACAAACTAAATTACTTCTTCGCTAAATACAATCCAATAAAAGTTAAAAGGCCATTTAAAACCAACACAAAAAAGCCAAAGTCGAAACCAAGTTTTTGTTTAGAATAATAACTAATTACATATGTAAGAATCGGAGCAATTATGCAAATGGCAGGTATTAATTTATCTTTTACCTTTATTTTGGTAAACATTCCAAAAGCATACAAACCTAATAAAGGTCCGTACGTATAGCCTGCAAATGTGAATATTTTGGCAATAACACTTGCATCTGCAATAAAATATTTAAAGATTAAAATGGTTGCAATCAAGACAAAAGAGAAAATAATATGAATCTTCTTTCTTATTTTTTCTTGTTCGTTTTTATCCTTCTTTTTATCAATTTCTAAAATATCAATACTAAAAGAAGTAGTTAAAGATGTTAGCGCAGAATCTGCACTAGAATAAGCTGCTGCAATTAAACCCAATAAAAAGAATAGAGCAGTAGCCAAACCTAAGTTTCCTTGTGTTGCAATAATAGGAAAAAGCTCGTCTTTGTGTGCTTCAATTCCTGCTTGTTGTGCATAATCTGTTAATAAAACACCTAAAGCTAAAAAGAAAAAGTTGACAATTACCAACACTATGGTAAACCAAAACATATTTTTCTGAGCATCTTTTAAATTTCTACAGGTTAAGTTTTTTTGCATCATATCTTGATCTAAACCTGTCATTACAACGGCAATAAATGCACCAGATAAAAATTGTTTCCAGAAATAATTTCCAGCCTTTATATCATCAAAAAAGAAGGTTTTAGACATTTTACTATCGGCAACATAGGTAAATAGATTGTCAATTTTCATTTCGTTTGAAATGGTGTAAATACAAACGCCTACTGCAATTAGCATAAATAAGGTTTGTAAAGTGTCCGTCCAAACAATGGTTTTGATACCTCCTTTAAAAGTATATAACCAAATTAAGAGAATTGTGATAGAAACGGTTACCCAAAACGGAACTCCGTAAGCGTCAAATAAAATTGCTTGTAACACATTTGCCACTAAAAAGAGTCTGAATGCAGCGCCAACTATTCTAGAAAGTAAAAAGAAACTAGCACCAGTTTTGTAAGAATAATTACCAAAACGATCTTGTAAATAGGTGTAAATAGACGTTAAATTTAGTTTGTAATACAACGGAAGTAATACCAAACCAATAATGGCATATCCAACAACATAACCCAAAACCATTTGAAAATAGCTCATAGAATCTGTTTCTACCCAACCAGGAACCGAAATAAAGGTAACTCCAGAAAGTGAAGCACCAATCATACCAAAGGCAACTAAATACCAAGGAGAAGAGTTGTCTGCTTTAAAAAAGGTTTTGTTGTCTGCAGATTTTCCGGTGAGGTAAGAAATACCGATTAATACGGTAAAATAAGCGACTATTAATAGTAGTATGTAAAGTGGTTGCATGTAGTAATTACGAATGTTGAATTATGATGCACAATATAGGATTTTTAGTGAATAGAGAATAGATATTAGGGGAAAGAAAATAGATAAGTATTTCAATTATAAAAGAATGTTTTTCTTGAATCTTTTCTTTTTATTGAGTTAAATTTGCAGTTATGGATTTTTCATCAAAACTTTTAGAAAACGCCGTAAATGAGGTGTCTCGTTTACCCGGAATTGGTAAGAGAACTGCATTGCGTTTGGTATTACATTTATTAAAACAACCTTCGGACAATACAAAGTTTCTATCGGAAGCTTTATTGCATTTAAGAAATGATGTAAAGAATTGTGAAAAGTGTCATAATATTTCTGATACAGCTTTGTGTGATATTTGCAATAATGTAAAAAGAAAGCCGGAGATTGTCTGTGTGGTGGAAGATATTAGAGATGTTATGGCGATAGAAAGTACGTCTCAATTTAATGGATTGTACCATGTTTTGGGAGGAAAGATTTCTCCGATTGAAGGAATTGGTCCTCAGAATTTAAAAATAGAAAGTTTAGTTAAAAAAGTAGAAAGCGGAGAGGTAAAAGAGTTGATTTTTGCTTTAAGTTCTACCATGGAGGGTGATACGACTAACTTTTATATTTTTAAACAAATAGAAAAATTTGAGATTACAACATCTACAATTGCACGAGGAATTTCTGTGGGTGATGAATTAGAATATGCAGATGAAGTTACTCTAGGTAGGTCTATTGTAAATAGAATTCCGTTTGAACAAAGTATAAGAGGGTAATTTAATCGATTCTGTAAAAAAATATTTGGTTAGGATTTTCCGTGTTAGGATTTTCAAAGTCAAAAATAATTTCGTGATGTTTTCCGTCAATAATTGGATTGAGACTAAAGTAGTTTTCAACATCAGAGTTGTCGTATTTAAAAGATCCCCAAATTTTATTATAACGGCTATGGGTTATTGTAAATTTACCGGTTAAGGTTTCTGAGTATACACAATTATTATTAGCATCTCTTTTGTATTTTCTATGAATAAAGCTGTCATCAGAATTAATGATTAAATCAATAGAGTCGTCAACAGAACTACCTGTACAATATGTTTGTATTGAAGGGGTAAATTGTCTAACTCTAAAATTACCGCTAAAATCACCCAATCCATAAAATTCTGGTTGGTCATCATTAGAAGTGCAAGAAAATAAGATGATAAGGATAGAGAATGCTAAAATTTTATTTTTCATATTTTTTAATCAAAGAGATCAATTTTTAAAATAGTTTATGTTGAAATGAGTTTTATTTACTTATTCTTTTTTATCATCACTTTCCAAAACTTCTCTCTCAGCTTTTTCCCAAGATCTTTTTTCTCTTATTTTTTTGTAGAGTCTAATCCCTAACATCAATATTACTCCAAAAAGGATAATACCTACAACGCCCCAAATCCAATTTATGGCAGATTTTAGTGTTACTAAAAAGACTACTGCAAATAAAATAATTGTTGGTGCTTCGTTTATAATTCTTAATTTGAATGCTGTGTATTTTATAACATCATTCTGTAGCTGTTTGTATATTTTATGACATAAGCCGTGATAAACATATAATGCTAAAACAAAAGTAAGTTTTATGTGCATCCAAGGCATTTCTAAATAAATAGGATTTTTATACAACATCCAGAAAGCAAAAAAACTTGCTAAAATAGCAGAAGGCCAGGTAATTATATACCACAATCTTTTGCTCATTAATTTGTATTGAGTTTGTAAAATTTCTTTAGCAGGTTCTGGTTTTTTTTCTGCTTCTACGTGATACATAAATAGACGAACAATGTAAAATAACCCTGCAAACCAAGTAACAACAAAAATAATGTGAAGTGCTTTTACGTATAGGAAATCCATAATCTTTTAATTTTTATTTATTCTTATCGATGTCATCTCGAAAGAAGTATTAAGAGGATCTAAAATTTATTTATCTTTAGATTTCTCAATCGATTAAGAAAGTTATTTTCGAAATGAAATATGAAAACTTAAATGTGCTTTATGTTTCACTATTTGTTTGCAAACAAGTTTAGCCCTGATTAACTCCACTTTAAAATTTTTATTGAGTCGTTGAATGCTTTGCATTTGAAATGGCATCCTTTTTTCTGTCAGTTTGAGTGAATTTGCTTTTTTGCAAATTTGTATCGAGAACAGAAGAAAAAAGATATAATGTAAAGCAGGAAATAGCTTCTTATAATTTTACTTGTTCTTCCAATCGTTAATCCATTTCACCATTACATCTACCCAATCGTCATTGTCATTCATACATGGTATGTGTTTGTAATCTGTACCACCAAACTTCATGAATTCGTCTTTACCTTCCATGGCAATTTCTTCTAAAGTTTCTAAACAATCTGCAACAAAAGCTGGTGTAACAACGGCTAATTTCTTTTTACCTTCGCCAGGAAATTTCTCAATTTCGAAATCGGTATAAGGTTTTAACCAAGGGTCTTTTAATAAGCGAGATTGAAAAGAATTGCTATATGTGCCTTCTTTTAAATTTAAGGTTTTCGCAATTTCTTTGGTTGTTTCAAAACATTGGTGTCTGTAACATGTGTGGTGTGCAACAGAGTTACGCTCGCAACAAGAACCATCTATTTTACAGTGGTTTTTGGTAACGTCTGATTTCATGATATGACGCTCTGGAATTCCATGGTAAGAAAATAAAATATGATCGTAATCAAACCCTTCTAAATGATTGGCAATGTTATTACTCATTGCTTTTATATAATCAGGCTCGTTATAAAAGGCAGGTAAAACGTCTAATTTTACTTGTGGGTATTTCTCAGCTAAAATTTCTTCAGCTTTTACAACAACCGTTTCGTAGGAAGACATTGCGTAATGAGGATATAATGGCGCTAAAAAGATTTCTGTAACCCCTTTATCAACCAATTCTTTAATCCCTTTTTCCATGGTCATAGAACCATAACGCATTGCCAAGGCAACTGGTAGGTCTACTTTTTTAATCACTTTATCTGTAAATCTTTGAGATATTACCACTAACGGAGAACCTTCTTTCCACCAGATTTTCTTATAAGCGGCACCTGCTTTTTTGGGTCTTGTTTGTAGTATAATTCCGTTAATTAGTAACCAACGTTTCCAATACGGAATGTCAATTACGCGTTCATCCATTAAAAATTCTCCTAAATAATTTTTAACGTCTTGTGTTTCTGTAGAGTCTGGTGATCCTAAATTGTTAAGTAATATTCCCTTCATTTAAAAAAGTTTCAAAGTTTTAAAATTTCAAGTTTTTAGATTGAAAAAATAGACTTTTGTTATTTTATTTTTTATTCTGAACTTGTTTCAGAATTTTATTTTTGCTTTTTGCTTACTGCTTACTGCTTACTGCCAACTGATTTGTAACTTCATATAATGTAATCGCTAAACTATGTATTACATTCATACTAGAGTTTCTACCGTACATTGGTATTGCAATTGTTTCGTCCAGTAAATTTATGTTTTCAATTCCATTTCTTTCGCTCCCCAAAAGTAATACGATTTTTTCATAATTTTTAAAATTAAAATCTTGAATATCGATACTTTTATCAGTAATTTCTATACCAATAATGGTGTTTCCTTCTTGCTTTAATTGCTGTATTAGCGCATCAAAATTGTTGTAAACGTCATGTTCAATTTGATTTACCGTATTTCTTGCCGTTTTTTTTACAATTCTATTTTCTGTAGAAGGTGAATTCTCGTGAAAATAAATTTTTTGCACTCCAAAACTTTCCGAAATTCTAAAACACATTCCTATGTTTTCAGGTGTTCTAATTGCATCACAAACAATTGTTATCGGAAATTGCTTTTGATTGTTTTCTATATCGTAATGTGTTAATTGTTCCAAATTAATTTTGTTTCAAAGTTTTTTAAAAAGATGTACTTTTATTTTTGCTTACTCTTTTAAGCTCATTACATACTTCTTAGGCGTTGTGCCAAATTTCTTTTTAAAGGCTGCTATAAAATGGCTAGAGGTACTATAACCAACTTTTACACCAACTTCATTTACATTAAATTGATTGCTCTCTAACAATTTCCTAGCGTATTCCATTTTATAATCAAACAGAAAACTATAAACAGTATCTCCGTAAATTTGTTTAAAACCTTCTTTTAATTTTTTTATGTTTAAACCAATTTCATTTGCTAGTTCTTGCAAACTTGGTGGTTCTGCCATTCTTGCAATAATAATTTCTTTGGCTTTTCTAATTTTTAAAACATTCTGTTCATCTACTAAAAACGGACAAAACTCGCCTTCTGGATTTTCTTCTTTCTGAAAATGGATGCTTAACAATTCGTATACTTTACCTCTAACATATAAATCTCTAATAGAGTTATTTGTTTTAGAATTGATAATTTGTTGTAAAATAATAGAAACAGTTGGTTTTATTTCTGTGTCATCGTAATATTTCTTGTTACTGTTTTCATTACTCAAAAAAGGAATGTAACCTGATTCTTTAGAAAATAAGGAGTGAAATTTTTCGATAGAAATTAACAATGAAACCAATGTTGTTTTTGGTTGAATCTCTAAATTGATGGGTAAAACTCCTTGCGGATTGTATAATAAAATTGCTCTATTGTCTAGAACATCAAAAGAGTAGGTGCCATTATTAAATAAAAATTTAGATTTCCCTCTTAAACAAAAGTGAATTTGTATAAAGGCATTATTTATTTTCCTTTCAAAGTTTTCTACTTCTTTACTTTCGTTCTGAAAATGAAGCACATAAAACCCTTTTTCTAAAGTAATTTCTTCAAATGTACTTTCTCCGACATTTTTGAACATATCTTATCTTTTTAGTTTCATTTTTTTTATTTAGAATCATTCTATATAAAAAGAAATAAAAACTCAATTACATAGCAAAAGTAATGCTTTTAGGGTGTTTTATGGATAAAAATTAATTAAAAAACATATAACGATATAAATAGTCCTTTAAGCGACATTTTTTTCTAATTGAAGTTTATACTTTTGTCCAACTTTTAGAATAATATGCAAGAGCACAGGCAAGAGCACTTTTATAATATTGGCGTTAGTTACAAAAAAGCGGATGCTAACACACGTGGAAAATTTTCTTTATCAAAAGAAAATCAAGTTTCGTTGTTAAAACTTTCAAAAGAGAGAGGGTATAAAGGGGTCTTTATTATCTCTACCTGCAACAGAACAGAAATAAGCGGTTTTGCAGAAAGACCATGTCAATTAATAGAATTGTTGTGTGAGTTTTCTGAAGGAACCATCCAGGAGTTCTCTAAAGTTTCTAATGTTTATAAAAACCAAGAAGCAATACATCAGTTATTTAGAATTGGTACCGGTTTAGAAAGTCAGATTTTAGGAGATTACGAAATTGTAGGACAATTAAGACAGTCTTATAAAGTAGCAAAATCTTTAAAAACGACCAATGCGTATTCAGAAAGGTTAATTAACTCTGTATTGCAAGCAAGTAAAAGAGTTAAAAATGAAACAAGGTTAAGCTCTGGAACAACATCTGTTTCTTATGCTGCTATTCAATATCTTATTAAACATTTACCAGATTATAATTCTAAAAATATTTTAGTTTTTGGTTTAGGTAAAATGGGGAAATACACTTGTAAAAACCTAGCAGAATACACGCAAAATAAATCTGTTTGTCTAATTAATAGAACGGAAGAGAAAACAACAGAATTTGTAAAAGAACATGCTACTATTAGAAAATCAGTAATAGAAAACTTATCTGATGAAATAGAAAAAGCAGATGTTTTAATTGTTTCTACAGGAGCAGATAAACCTACCATTACAAAAGAACTTATTGCTAAGAATAAAGATTTATTAATTTTAGATTTATCAATGCCAGAAAATGTGGCAAAAGATGTAACTGACTTTAATGGAGTTACTTTAGTAAATATAGATGAGCTTTCTAAAATTACTGATGAAACTCTAGCGGTTCGTCAACAAGAAGTACCGTATGCAGAAGCTATTATAGAGACTCACAAAGCAGAATTTAATGAATGGCTAAACCATAGAAGATTTACGCCTGCAATTGCAGCTTTAAAGAAATCATTAGAAAATATTACAAACGACGAAATTAATTTTCAGAAGAAAAAAATTGCTGGTTTTGATGAAAGTCAGGCAGAAATCTTAACTTCACGTTTTATACAGAAAATAACCACCCAATTTGTGAAACATTTAAAAGATGAAGAAACATCTGTTACACAAAGCCTACAAGTAATTAATAAGGTTTTTAAATCTTAACCACAATACCATGCAGAAAATAATAAAAATAGGAACTCGCGATAGCCAATTAGCGCTTTGGCAAGCTAATAAAGTGCGCAAAGAATTAAAGGAGTTGGGCTATGAGTCTGAGATAGTACCTATAAAATCTTTTGGAGATATTGTTTTAGATAAACCCTTATATGAATTAGGAATAACAGGTGTCTTTACTAAGAATTTAGATGTTGCTATGTTAAATGGCGATATTGATATTGCTGTACACTCTTTAAAAGATGTGCCTACTGTTTTACCTCAGGGTATTATACAAGCTGCTGTTTTAAAACGTGCAGATTATATAGATGTATTGGTTTTAAAAGATAACGAAGAGTTTTTTGGACAACCAGATGGTGTTATTGCAACGGGTAGTATCCGTAGAAAAGCAATGTGGTTAGATCGTTACCCAACTCATAAAGTAGAAGGAATACGTGGTAATGTAAACACACGTTTAGAAAAACTAGAAAATAATGAAACTTGGAACGGAGCAATATTTGCTGCTGCAGGTTTAGAAAGATTAGGCTTAAGAGATGCAGAAGCAATTCCGTTAACATGGATGGTTCCTGCACCAGCGCAAGGAGCAATTATGGTTGCTTGTTTAGAAAAAGATGATTTTGTAAGAGATGCTTGTGAGCAAATAAATCATTACGAAACAAAGGTTTGTGTTGGTATAGAAAGAGAATTTTTAAACCTTTTAGAAGGTGGTTGTACTGCACCAATTGGAGCTTTGGCTTATATTGATGCAAGAACCGAAGAAGTAGTTTTTAAAGGAGTTTTATTAAAAAAAGACGGTACTAAAAAAATTACAGTTACTAAAAATGCAAAAATGGGAAGCCATCGTTATTTGGCTAAAGATTGTGCAGATTATGTAATTAATAAAGGAGGAAAAGAGTTAATGGCAGAAGACGCAGAAGATGCTGTTGAAACATTACAAAATATATTTTCTACAAAGAAACTTTCTGAGCTTCAAAAAGAAATAGTATCTGAAACCATTGGCGTAAAAGATAGCGATTTTATTAAAATCCGTTTTAATCGAATTCCTGCTAAGGTGATGAAAAACGAAATAGAAAACGTTATTATCACAAGTCAGAATGGAGTAGAAGCACTTTTAAATTCTTTCACAAGAGAAGAAATGAATTTTAAGAACATTTACTGTGTAGGTAGAAGAACTAAAAAACTAATTGAAAACAGAATAGGTAAAGTTGCGCACGCTGCAAAAAATGCTAAGAAATTAGCGGAATATTTAGCAGAAGAATTAGACACTAAAAAAGTAACCTATTTTTGTAGTAATCTAAGGTTAGATGTTTTACCAACTTCTTTAAAAGCTGAAGGAATACAAGTAACGGAAGTAGAGGCTTACAAAACGATGTTAAGTTCAGAAAAAATTGATGATGAAGTTTCTGGAGTTTTGTTTTACAGTCCATCAGGAATTGAAAGTTATTTAGAAGAAAACAACCCAGATAGAGTTGCTTTTTGTATTGGAGAAACTACAGCGGTAGAAGCAAGAAAATATTTTGAAAAAGTAGAAGTAGCAAACATGCCAAGTGTAGACAGCCTTTTAGAATTGGTGAACTTGTATTATTCAAGATAGAGACGTATTTCCTATAAAGGATCTAATTTTACAGGTATTAAAAATAATAAAGAATGTCTCCTCGAGCGCAGTCGAGAGGTTTTTATAAATTAGGTCTCGACTGCGCTCGACCTGACATAAGTAAAAGTTATGTTTAGAACTCGTAGATTAAGAAAAACAGAAGGAATTAGAAGATTAGTTAGAGAAACTAAAGTATCTGTAGACGATTTTATTTATCCACTTTTTATTGAAGAAGGAGAAAATATAGAAACTGAAATTGTTTCTATGCCAGGGATCAAACGTTTTTCTTTAGATAGAATTTCTAAAGAATTAGATGAGGTGGTCGAATTAAATATTCCTGCCGTTTTATTATTCGGAATTCCATCAACAAAAGATGATGAAGGAACAGAAACTTGGAATGATAACGGAATTATGCAACAAGCAATTCGTTTTATCAAGAAAAACTACCCAAGTTTATATGTAATTACAGACGTTTGTTTTTGTGAATATACTTCTCACGGTCATTGCGGAATTATACACGACAATGATGTAGATAATGATGCTACGTTAGTAAATATTGCAAAACAAGTTATTTCGCATGCAAAAGCAGGTGTAGATATGGTTGCGCCATCGGGAATGATGGACGGAACGATTGATATGATTCGTCAGTCTTTAGACAATACAGGTTTTGTAGATTTACCAATTATGGCGTATGCTGTAAAATATTCATCCGCTTTTTACGGTCCTTTTAGAGATGCTGCAGATTCTGCTCCTACTTTTGGAGACCGAAGAACTTATCAAATGGATCCTGCAAATAGAGACGAAGGAATGCGAGAAGCAACTTTTGATGATCAAGAAGGTGCAGATGTTTTAATGGTAAAACCAGCATTGTCTTATTTAGATATTATTAGAGATTTAAAAAATAATTTCGATCGTCCGATTGCATGTTACAATGTAAGCGGAGAGTATGCAATGGTAAAAGCTGCTGCAGAAAAAGGTTGGATTGATGGCGAAAAAGTAATGATGGAAAGCTTACTGTCTATGAAGAGAGCAGGAGCAGATATTATTATTACGTATTTTGCAAAAGAAGCAGCTAAGGTATTGTTGAAGAAATAACGTCATTACGAGGAAGAATGACGAAGTAATCTCTTAAATTAATAAGTAGATTACTTCACTACGTTCGCAATGACAGAAAAACAAAAGAAATGAATTTCAAGAAATCAGAAAAATTATATAAAAAAGGATTAAAAAATCTGGTAGGAGCTGTAAACTCTCCTGTAAGAGCCTTTTCATCAGTTGGAGGAAATCCGTTGTTTATCAAAAAAGCAAAAGGGACTAAAATTACCGATGTAGATGGTAATAAATATATAGATTTAGTGCTTTCTTACGGACCAATGATTTTAGGTCATAGACATAAAAAAGTGCAAAAAGCTGTTGAAAAAGCATTACAAAAGGGATATTCTTTTGGTGCATCAACAGAAAATGAAATAAAATTAGCAAAAATTGTTTGCGACGCTTTCCCAGGAATGGACAAAGTTCGTTTTGTAAACTCTGGTACAGAAGCTGTTTTAAGCGGAATCCGTTTGGCAAGAGCATTTACCGGAAAAGATAAAATTATAAAATTTGCAGGTTGTTACCATGGGCATCAAGATGCATTATTAGTAGCGGCAGGTTCTGGTTTGGCAACATTAAGTTTACCCGGTTCTAAAGGTGTTCCTGAAGGAGCTGTAAAAAACACGTTAATTTCTAATTATAACGATTTAGATAGTGTAAAAAAACACTTTGAAAATGATGACAATATTGCAGGTGTAATTATAGAACCAATTGCTGGTAATATGGGGGTTGTAATTCCTGAAAATAATTTCTTAGTAGAATTAAAAGCGTATTTAGAAACAAAAGGAGCGTTATTAATTGTTGATGAAGTAATGACAGGTTTCCGTTCTAAATTTGGTGGAGCGCAAGAATTACTAGGTGTAGAAGCAGATATTACCTGTTTAGGTAAGGTTATTGGTGGAGGTTTCCCCGTTGGAGCTTACGGAGCAAGAGAAGAGATAATGCAAGAAGTTGCGCCTTTAGGCGGAATGTATCAAGCAGGAACGTTAAGTGGAAATCCAATTGCTATGGCAGGTGGAATTGCTACTTTAACGGAACTGAAAAAGCAAAATCCGTATAAAAAATTCGAGGAAACTGGTAGTATTTTAGAGGTGATTTTATTAGAAACTGCTAAGAAATACAATGTTGCTTTAACTGTAAATAGGTTTGGTTCTATGTTAAATCCTTTCTTTGTAAATAGTGAAGTTACTAATTTTGTAGAAGCACAATTGTCAGATACTAAAAAGTTTGCAGTGTTTTTCTGGGAAATGATTAGAAACGGAGTTTTCTTACCTCCAAGTCAGTTTGAAGCATGGTTTTTATCATCAGCATTATCAGATAAGGATATAAAGAAAATAGCAGAAGCGATTGATAAGGGAATGTTAGCTGTTTCAAAAATGTAAATATATAAATCGTCATTACGAGGAAGAATGACGAAGTAATCTCCGTATGAATTAGCAGATTGCTTCACTACGTTCGCAATGACGTTCAATAATCATAAATAGCTAATAGCCAAAAGCTAATAGCCAAAAGCTAAAAAATGATAAAAAACGATTTATTTTTAAGAGCCTTAAAAGGAGAAACTGTAGACCGTCCACCTGTTTGGATGATGCGTCAGGCAGGAAGATATTTACCTGAATTTCAAGAAATCAAAAAGAAATATGATTTTTTTACACGTTGTCAAACTCCTGAGTTAGCATCAGAAATTACAGTGCAACCAATTCGTAGATACGGAATGGATGCTGCAATTCTATTTTCAGACATTTTGGTAATTCCACAAGCAATGAATATTCATGTGGAAATGAAACCAAACTTCGGACCTTATTTACCGAATCCAATTCGTACTCAAAAAGATTTAGATTCAGTAATTGTTCCAGATATTCAAGATACTTTAGGTTATGTAATGGAGGCTATTAAAGCAACCAAAGAAAAACTGAATGATGAAGTACCATTAATCGGTTTTGCAGGTTCGCCATGGACGATTCTTTGTTATTGTGTACAAGGGCAAGGATCTAAAAACTTTGATAAAGCAAAAGAATTGTGTTTCACAAATCCTGTGGTAGCTCATTCTTTATTACAGAAAATTACAGATACAACCATTGCTTATTTAAAAGCAAAAGTAGCTGCAGGTGTAGATGCTGTTCAGGTTTTTGATTCTTGGGGAGGTATGTTATCTCCAGTAGATTATCAAGAATTTTCTTGGCAATATATGCAGCAAATTATCGATGCTTTAAAAGATGAAACTCCTGTTATTGCTTTTGGTAAAGGATGTTGGTTTGCTTTAGACGAAATGTCTAAATCTGGCGCTTCGGCTTTAGGTGTAGATTGGACTTGTTCTCCAAGAAATGCACGTTATTTATCTGGCGGAAAAATTACGCTACAAGGTAATTTCGATCCAACAAGATTGTTTTCTCCACCAGCGGTGATCAAAAAAATGGTACATCAAATGATTAATGAATTTGGTAAAGACAGATTAGTTGTAAACCTTGGGCATGGTATTTTACCAAACATTCCGTTAGAAAACGCAAAAGCATTTATCGATGCTGTAAAAGAATATAAAGCAGACTAAAAAATGCCACATTTTATTTTAGATTGTTCAGAAAACATTTTAGAATTACGAGAACCAAGAAAAGTATTAGAAGCCGTTTTTGAAACGGCTTTTTCTACGGGTTTATTTGATAGAGATGATATTAAAGTACGTTTAAATCCGTTTAAATATTCTTTAGTACAAAGTGAAGCAGCCGATTTTATTCATGTTTTTGGTAATATAATGGAAGGAAGAACTAGTGATCAAAAATCAGATCTTTCTTACGCAATTGTAGCTACCTTAACTACATTGTTTCCTAAAGTACCCGTTATTTCTATGAATATAAGAGACTTTGAAGCTAATACTTACTGTAATAAATCTATGATTTAGATACATAATATGGGCGTTACTTTATGCTGAAAAAAATCAGCATAAAGTCGCGCTTTCCATTATATCTTTTTGCAGAAAAAGCAAAAAGGATGCCATTTCAATCGCTAACGCAAACCAACGCTAATGATTAAAAATATACTTTCAGGCATAAGTGCCTACGCAGGTTCTTTTGGTTTAATATCTCAATTAAAACTATGGAAATATTTTATAATTCCAATAGTAATTAGTGTGGTAACGGCAACAATTATTGGTTTTACAGCGTACGGATTATCCGATAATATTGGTGCTTTTTTGGCTAAAATATGGATTTGGGACTGGGGAAAAGAAACATTTACAACCATTACATCTGTAATTGGAGGTCTCTTTGTATTAGTTATTGGTTTTCTATTATATAAACATATTGTATTGGCTTTATCAGCACCATGTATGAGTCCTGTATCAGAAAAGATAGAAATTCATATCAATGGAGATTTAAAACACAACCACAGAAAAACAAGCTTTCAAGAACAATTAATTAGAGGAATTAGAATTAGTTTAAGAAACATAGGTAAAGAGTTATTATTAACGATTCCGTTGTTATTATTAAGTTTTATTCCCATAATAGGATTTTTTTTTACCGCTTTATTATTTTTATTACAAGCTTATTATGTCGGTTTCGGAAATATGGATTATACCTTAGAAAGATATTTTAACTATAAAGATAGCATCAACTTTGTTGGAAAAAAGAGAGGTTTTGCTATTGGTAATGGAATTGTTTTTATGATGTGCATGCTAATTCCTGTAATAGGACTTATTATCGTTTTACCACTTTCTGTAACAGCTGCATCTGTAAAAACGGTTGCCTTATTAAATACTGAAAATAATAAGTGAATTTTTTAAAAAAATACGATAAACCTTTTGAGTATGCAGGCATAATAATGAAACTTATTATTGCTTATCAATTTTCTGTTATTTGGTTTCAACCAGAAGCTTCTGATGTTTCTAAAATATCTTCAATGGCTATTTTAATGGTTTTTGAGTTTATAATGGTACATTCAGGAGTATTTATGGCTGTTATGCCTAAAAGATTATCTTTGTTTCTGTTGGTGCCTTTTTATGGTTTATTTGCCTGGGGATTTTCGTCTGCAATGGAAGGCAATGATATATTAATTATATACTTATTAGTTGTATTAAATAGAATGCGCTTTGCCTTTTCAGAAGTCGATATTCAAATACGAAGTAGAGCGATACTGTTTTCTATCTCGGCAGCAATTTTATACTTAATACTTATCTTTATCACTCTTTTTTCAAATGGTGTTTTTGGAGAATTAGGACTAACACAAGAATTTTTAAATTCGTCGGGGTATTTTGAAACTTTAACAGCAAGTGGAGAGTTTATGGAGAGACCACATACGGCTATTAGCTTTGGTTTTTTTTATTATTGCTTTTTGGCTGTAGTAGAAACGCTATTGCTAACCACTAAAAAAATAAATATGACTAAAATTGCAATTAAATGAAAGATCAATTTTATAAATACATAGAAAACTTACAAGACACAATTACTTGTAAACTAGAAGAGGTAGACGGTGGTGCTAAATTTCAAGAAGACCTTTGGGAAAGAGAAGAAGGTGGAGGTGGAAGAACTCGTGTGATTGAAAATGGAAAAGTTTTTGAAAAAGGTGGTGTAAACATTTCTGCTGTTCATGGTGAATTACCAGAAGCATTAAGAAAACAATTTAAAGTAAAAGAAGGTAACTTTTTTGCTTGTGGATTGAGTCTCGTTTTACATCCAATAAGTCCTTTTGTGCCAACAGTGCATGCAAATTGGCGCTATTTTGAAATGTATGACGAAGCAGGAAATATCGTTACTCAATGGTTTGGTGGAGGACAAGATTTAACGCCCTATTATTTATTTGATGAAGATGCTACTCATTTTCATACAGTATGTAAATCCGCTTGCGACCAACATGATCCAGCATTTTATCCGAAGTTTAAAAAGGTATGTGATGAGTATTTCTGGAATGCTCACAGAAAAGAAGCAAGAGGAATTGGAGGTTTATTTTTCGATTATCAAAAGGAAACAGAGCAGTTTTCTATAGAAGACAGATTCAATTTTGTTACGGAAGTAGGGGACAGTTTTTTAGAAAGTTATGTGCCAATTGTAGAAAGGCGAAAAGAAATAGCATTTACAAAAGAACATAAAGATTGGCAAGAAGTAAGACGAGGACGTTATGTAGAATTCAATTTAGTGCATGATAGAGGTACTTTGTTCGGCTTAAAAACAAACGGTAGAATAGAAAGTATTCTAATGAGTTTACCGCCAATTGTACAATGGAAATACAATCATCAACCAGAAGAAAATTCTGAAGAAGAAAGGTTGATTAAGGTTTTAGAAAATCCTAAAGAATGGATTTCTTAAAAGATAAAAAAGGCTAAACGATTCGTTTTGCCTTTTTTTACATCGTTTTTTTTATTGATATTAATTTTAGTTGTATTTTGCTTTAACTTTTGTGATATCTACTGTTTTGTAAAAGTAAAAATAGACTGACAAAAAAATGTACTTCAAAATAATACTCCCTTTTTTATTTCTTTTTATTTTAAAAACCAACTCTCAGAATTTAGATTCTATTTTTATTTCAAAAAAAGAAATTGTAAAATCTATAAAAACAGACGAAAAAAAAGCACTGTTTTTATATGAATGTGGTGAATATTTTTATTCTAAAAATAGTAATAAAGCGGAATATTTTTATCGAGAAGCTTTGGCTTTAAATAAGGATAAGAATAATTTGATGGAAGGTAGAGCTTTATTTAAATTAGGATTTGTAGAGAAAAATGAAGGAAATTTAAGTACAAGTCTCAGGTATTTTAATAAAGCAAAAGATATCTTTAAAGATAATAATGATTTAGAACGTTTAGCCTCTGTTTATTTTGATATTGGATATGTATATCGATATAAAAATCAAATGGATAAAGAATTTGAATTCTACCAAAAAGGATTGAAATTAAGTGAAGGAGGAAGTGAAACATTAATAGGAAAAGGTTATCTACATTTAGGGAATTACTACACTAGATTAAAAAAATTAGATTCCTCAATTTATTTTTATAATAAAGCACTTTACCTTTTTAAAAAAATAAAGAAAGAAAATAGAGTTTATAATGTTTATAATAACATAGCGAATACGTATTATAAACAGGGAAGATATGCTGAAGTAATAAATATTAGAAGTTTAGTTTTAAAATATGCTAAAAAGGAAAATAAGAAACTACTTATAACTGTAAATTACCATAACATTGCTGCCGCATATAGTGAATTGAACGAATATGATAAAGCTGAAAAATATTTAGATTCTGCTATTGTGGTAGCCGAAGAAGAAAGTTTTAAACTACGGTTAGCAAAATCTTATAATTCAATTTCAAAGGTTAACTATTCATTGAAAAATTACAAATCTGCTTATCTATATCAACAGAAGTATAAAACTTATTCAGACTCTATTTTTAAATCTCAATTAACAAACACACTTGAAGAGACCGAGTTAGTAAATAAACACAAAGTGGAAACCAAAAATTTGCAAATATTAAATCAAGAAGAAGTTTTTGAGAAGAGGTTGTATTTAATTATAATTTTTGTTTTTTTATTATTGGGTATCCCTCTTGTTTTTTTATTTTATAGAAATTCAGTTAATAAAAATAAAATAATACAAGGAAATTTAGAAAAAGAAAAAATTAAAAAAGAGGTTTTACAGGAAAAGTTCAAAAGATCTGAATCAGATATAAGAAGTTTGGTTGCAGATAATTCTATGAGGTTAGAGTTTTTAAAACAACTTTTATTAAAACTTAAAAATCAAAGAGAATCGAGTGATTCAGTTGAAGTGAAAAATTATATTAAAGATTTATCTTTTAAAATTCAGCAACAAATTACAACAGATAGTAAATTAACTTTGGTTAAAAATAAGATTGATATTATTAATGATGGTTTTAATAATATGTTAGTTATCACTTATAAAGAGCTTACTAAAACAGAAAGAGAAGTATGTTCATTATTAAGGTTAAATTTATCGATTAAGGAAATAGCATCAATTAGAAATTCAAGTTCAGATGCAATAAAAGTTACACGCTACAGAATAAGAAAGAAAATGAATGTACCTAAAGGTGAAAAATTAGAGATGTTTATTCAAAAGTTAGAGGTGTAGTTTAATGCGTTCTATTTTAGTTGTTTATGTCTTAAGTGGTGTGTTTTTGTTACTTTTTGTTACGCTTTAAAAATACTTTGTTACTTTTTGTTACCTCTTTTTTAGTGTAAAATTTAGACTTATTATTTATATTTGATTACATAATAAGTGATTCCCCAAAATATTTAATTTTCCCCCAAAATATTTTATCACCATTTTAAACTTTTAAAGCAACTTAGAAATAAGTTGCTTTTTTATTTACAAAGCTTTACAAATATTTTTAATCACACAATAAGTTTAAATCGTAACATAATTTCTATTACTTACAGTTTTTAATCTTCTTTGCTTTTTACTAATTATTATATTTTTATAAATGATAAAAATATAAATTTTGCATCTCTTAAACGAAACGAACTCTTAGAGAATAAATCAACTCAATATCATTGTAAATAGCTTTTTTTTATATGGATACCATTGCCATGATTTCTATTTTTATTAAATAAGTTAATTAGTATGTTCTTTAGACTGTAACTCTGCAGTAAATAATAAAACCATACAAAAGGATATTTCAGTTTATTAAATAACGTGAAGTACCCTTTTGATATGGCTTATGAGAATCGTTGTATTAATTAGAAGAACCGATATTAATTTTTCTTTACAGTATCTTTCTTTTTATTTCCAAAAAGACCACCTAAAACATCTTTTACTTTATCGGTAACCTTATCTTTTGCCGTTTCTGTACTGGTAGAATCCTTTTTAGTGTCACCACCAATTAAATCTTTCAACTTATCTTTTCCTTGATTTATCAATTGATTTTTTTGTTTTTCAACTAAATCCTTTACCAAATTTGTTGTAGCCTCTTTAATATTAGAAGTAAATTTAGGGCTATTAAAACTACCCGTTAAGGTTCCGTTTACAGGAATACTTTTAATACTTGCAGCATCTTTAGCTGTTAGTTTAGCTATTATATTGGTTACATCTGTACCTAAATATTTTACAGGAACATCAAAAACTAAGTTATAATTCATAGATTGATCAAAACCATGTGTCCCTGAAATTATTAAGCCAATATCTTGATAGTTTAAAGGAATTGGTTTTACAGTAACTTTACCATCTTTAAAAGAAAATGCCCCAGTTGCTTCGTTTAAGTTTAGTTTATTTATGTCTAAAAAACTTACTTTTTCTGTTAATGTGGTTAACATTTTAGAATTACTAGCTTTTAGTTTAGTGTCTAACAACTGTCCTATTAAATTTCCAGTAATGGTTTTTAGATTAGGTGTCATATCTTTATTTAAATCACCAGAGACAGTAATAGTAGAATTCATTTTTCCTTCTATGGCTTTTGCTATTGGAGCAATAGATTTTAACATTTCTAAAGCACCAAAAGATTCTCCAATATTTAATTTAGATAGGTTTAAATCCATTTTAAATTTAGGTATAGTTCCTTGGGTAGAAACATTACCATCAAAACCAATATTACCACCAAAAATATCAGATTTTAAATCTTTTAAATCTACTGTTTCATCATGAATTATCAATTGTCCTGAAACATTGGTTAAGTTTATATTGTCATACATTACTTTTTTAGCATTTGCAGTTAGAGTTACGTCTAAAAAAGCAGGTATTTTTAAGGTTGAGCTTGCTGCTGTTTCTGTATTTGTTTTTTCTTCTGTTACAACAGGTGTACTTTCTGTAATAAAATCGCCAACTTTTAAATTGTTAGAATTTAAAACAAAGTTTCCTTTTAAAACTTCATCTTTAAAAATGAAACCGTAAAAATTATCTAAATTTCCATTGATAGCTAAATCAGAACTACCTGTTTTAGCTTTAAATTCGTTTAATTTAATGGTGTTTGTATTAAAAACGATAGATGTTTTATCAATATAAAAAGTATTAGCAACATCTTTACCATCATATTTAAAGTTGCTAAGTGTTAGGTTCCCAGAGTTTTTAATGTTCTGATAGGTTCCTTTTTCAACAGAATTCATATCAAAATTAGTAGAAATATTTGCATTTAAAAGACCTTCTAACTCTTGCTCTATAGGAGCAGGATATACTTTACCAATATTAGCTAAATTAATAGTTCCTTTTGCTGTTAAATTAATATACGGATTGGTGGTAATGTTTTTGAAATTTCCGTTTGCAGCAAAAGTGTCATCATCAATTTTAAAGTTGAATTGATCAATATTTACATATGTGTCTTTAACAAAACCTGTTTTGTTTACAATTTTAGTATCTATGTTTATGTTGGTTACAGATTTAGGTAAATCGGCATACTTAAACAAAGCATTTTTTGAAATAATTTCGATATTAAATGTAGGTATTGTTTTTTCGGACAACGTTCCTTTTACCACACCATTTACTTCAAAATTACCTTCCGTTTTAATAGATTCTAAATTACCTGCATATTGTTTAGGCAATAAAGCCAATGCATTTTTAAATGATGAGGTAGGGGTTTTAAAATTAAGGTCATATAATTGGTTTTCATCAACTAATTGAACAAAACCATCAAACTCTAAAGGCAATTGATTTATATAGCCTGTATTTTCTTTAAAGGTGTATTTGCTGTTTTTTAAATCGATACCAAGTACGGCATCCAAAGAAATTTTTACGTTACTTAAATAGTTTGTTTTGTCTAGGTCTAAAGATAAATAACCTGTTGTTTGGGTATCTAAGTTAAAAACATCTTCAGCAAAGTTTCCTTCACCAGAATGGTAAATACTATCTAAACTCATTTTGGTGTTGCTACCTCTGTCTATGTAATTAAAATTGATGTCTTCCAACTCATAGTCTTCGATGTTTAATGAAAAAGTACTTTCGCTACTTGTTGTTGGCGTTTCTTCGGGTGCTTTTGCGATATCAAAATTTCCATTTCCTTCTTTATCAAATATAATATTGACATCTCCTTCTTTGGTAGCAATACTTTTTATAGAAAGCGTTTCTTTAGAGTTTTTAAAAAGCTCTGTTAGTTTTAAAGATAAGCTTAATTCTTTTGTATTGAATAAAGTATCACCAACAAACGGTGCTTTATTAGCTACAACCACATCGTTTACCGTTAAACTAATTAATGGAAAGTGTTTAAGTAAACTAAGGTCTGCTTCTTTAAAAGTTACAGTAGCGTTTATATTGTTATTAATGGTATTGGTTACGATCACTACAATTTTATCTTTAAACAAAAAGGGAATTGAAATTACTGCTATTATCAATACAAGAGCAGTTATAGAACCCCATTTAAGAATTTTTGAGACTAAAGACTTTTTCTTCTTTTCGGTATTTGTCATTTTTTTAAGTTGATTAAATATCAACAGCAAAAATACAATTTAGACACTCTTTAATGTGTTTATATAACGTTAAATATAAATGAATTGAAAAAAAATACTGTAACTCTTGGTAAGAATTACAGTATTGGTAGTTTAGTATATATTGGTATTATTGCCCAAATATTTCATTTATTCTTTGTTCTAATAAGGCTGGGTCTTCTAAAGTTGCTAAACCTATTTGGTAAAAGAACCATACAATTACCAATAAAAAAATTGCGTTTAAGAGTATACCAATAATTCCTGTTATTTTCCCTGCAGTAGCGTTACCAACGCTATTGTAGTTTTCTGGGTTTAAATTGTATTCTTTTATAGCTTTGTTACCTAAAACTAAAGCGATAATACCTAAAGGCAGCCCTATAATTCCATAACAAATACAAGTTACTAAAGATAAAATACCAAGTACTAAAGAAGTGGTTGCATTGGGTAAATTTTGTTTTTCCATTAATTTTTTTTAAAGTGTAAATAAAGGTTTCATTTTAATGCAGTAACTAATTACGATAACTAGCACGTTTATCGTTGCAAATGATATAATTATTTTCTGCTTGTTCTTAAATCTCGATTTAAAGGTTATCAATATAAATAGAACAAATAATAGTAATGTGTAAATTGCAGGATACATTTTAAAAGCAGCTACAAAGTCTCCTTTTATAAGCAGCATAAATGCTCTTTGAATTCCGCAACCTGGACAATCTATCCCGAAAAGAGATTTATTTAAACAAGGCAGTAAATAATCATTTGTAATTAAAAACATATTTAATTATTTAAACATGTCCATTCCTGGTATGTTTGGCATTCCGCTTTTAGCGGCAACAGCCATTTCTGCATCATTAATTTTAGTTGCTTTTTCGATAGCTTTATTTAAAGCAAGAATTAAATAGTCTTCTAATTCTTCGGCATCTTCAAGTAAAGAATTATCTATAGAAATAGATTTAATTTCTCTGTTTGCTGTTAATGTTATTTTTAGTTTACCATCTGCGGCTACTTCATCTACTAAAACAGTGTTTAATCTTGTTTTTGTTTCTTCTACTTTTTGCTGAGCTTCTTTAAGCTTATTCATCATTCCTGATAAGTCTCCTAACATATTTTTTTATTAAAATTTAAGTTTGTTACAAATTTAGTATTTTTATAAGAATTTAAATCAACCAAAAATGAGAAAAATAGTTATTCCTTTCGTTGTATTAAGTCTTACATTTGCAACCGCTTGTAAAAATGAGACCATGAAAAGTACAGATGCAAAAACTCCAGTAGCAGAAAAACAGCCTACAAAGTTAGAAAAACACGGAGATGTTAGAATAGATAATTATTTTTGGATGCGTTTGTCTGATGAGCAAAAAAATGCCATAGATAAAGACACTCAAACTGAAAAAGTAGTAAATTATTTAGAAGAGGAAAACACCTATTATAATGAGGTAACTGCATATACAAAACCGTTTCAAGGAGAATTATTCGAAGAAATGAAAGGTAGAATAAAAGAAGACGATTCTTCTGTACCTTATAAAGACAACGGTTACTTTTATATTACGCGTTATGAAATAGGGAATCAATACCCAATATATAGCCGTAAAAAAGAAAATTTAGAGGCAGACGAAGAAGTTCTTTTTAATGTAAACGAAATGGCTAAAGATTTCGATTATTATCAATTAGGAGGTTTAAATATTTCTTCGGATAATAAATTAGCCGTTTTTGCAACAGATACTGTAAGTAGAAGACAGTATTTTTTAAGAATTAAAAACTTAGAAACGGGTGAAATTTATAAAGATATTATAGAAAACACAACAGGTGGATCTGTTTGGGCAAACGATAATAAAACTATTTTTTACACCAAAAAGAATCCAGAAACGTTAAGAAGTGAAAAGGTTTTTAGACATGTTTTAGGTACACCAACCTCTGAAGATGTAGAAGTTTTTCATGAAAACGACGATACATTTGGTACGTATGTAACCAAATCTAAATCTGATAAATACATTATTATTGGTTCTTACAATACAATCTCTACAGAAGCACAGTATTTAGATGCAGACAATCCAACAGGAGCATTTACAATGCTACAACCTAGAGAAAGAGATTTAGAATATAGTGTTGCGCATTTTGGAGATTATTTTTACTTGTTAACGAATAAAGATAATGCCATTAACTTTAAGTTGATGAAAACTCCAATTACAAATACTACAAAAGAGAATTGGGTAGATGTAATTCCGCATAGAGATGATACTTTATTAGAAGATTTTTCAATATTTAAAGACTATTTAGTTTTAGAAGAGCGTACTAATGGCTTAAATAAAATACGTATTAAGCGTTGGGATGAAACCAAGGATTACTACTTACCTTTTAATGAAGAAACCTATTCTGTGGGCGTGTATGCAAATCCAGATTTCGATACAGATGTTATTCGTTATTCATACAATTCTTTTACAACACCAAGTTCTGTGATTGATTTCAATATGAAGAATCAATCTAAAGAGGTTAAAAAGGAACAAGAAGTTTTAGGAGGTAAATTTAAGAAAGAAAATTACATAAGCAGACGTGTTTGGGTAAGTGCTAGAGATGGTAAAAAGGTAGCTATTTCTTTGGTTTATCATAAAGATACAGAGCTAAATAATAACACACCGGTATTGCAATATGCTTATGGTTCTTACGGATATACCATTCCAGATAGTTTTTCTACCACTCGTTTAAGTTTATTAGATAGAGGTTTTGTTTATGCGTTGGCACATATCCGAGGTAGCGAATATTTAGGAAGAGAATGGTATGAAGATGGTAAAATGTTGAATAAGAAAAATACCTTTAATGATTTTATCGATTGTTCTCAGTATTTAATTGATAACAACTACACATCACCAGAGCATTTATACGCTATGGGGGGGTCTGCAGGAGGTTTATTAATGGGAGCTATTGTAAATATGAATCCAGAACTGTATAACGGAATTATTGCTTCTGTACCTTTTGTAGATGTAATTTCTACGATGTTAGATGATAGTATTCCGCTTACAACGGGAGAATATGACGAATGGGGTAACCCAAATGACAAGGAGTATTACGATTATATAAAATCGTATTCACCTTATGACCAAGTAAAAGCAAAAGACTACCCGAATATTTTAGTTACTACAGGTTTTCATGATTCTCAAGTACAATATTGGGAGCCAGCAAAGTGGGTTGCAAAATTACGAGAGTTAAAAACAGACAACAATTTACTGTTATTAGAAACAAATATGGAAGCAGGACACGGAGGTGCTTCAGGGCGTTTTGATGCTTTAAAAGAAACTGCTAAAATGTATTCTTTCTTTTTAGCATTAGAGGGTAAATTAGATACCAAATAAATTAAGTATTAAAAACAGTTTCAGTATTTAAGGATTAACCGTACTTTTGCTGCAAGAATCAAAGATCAAATAAGTGTCATTGCGAGCGTAACGAAGCTATTTTTAGCAATAAAAGATAAATACGTAGCGCAAAATCGTAATGACATTTACTTTGAGAATAGTGAGAGAATGACGAGAAACAAAGGAATTACCAATTCAATATTAGATTTAGTAGGTGAAACCCCGCTAATTAAACTTCATAAGATTACAAAAAATCTACCTGGCGGCTATTACGCAAAGTTCGAAGCTTTTAATCCAGGTCATTCAGCAAAAGATAGAATTGCTTTACACATTGTACAAAACGCAGAGAAAAAAGGCATCCTTAAAAAGGGAGCTACCATTGTAGAAACTACTTCAGGTAATACTGGTTTTAGTTTGGCAATGATAAGTATTGTTAAAGGGTATAAATGTATATTAGCAGTAAGTGATAAATCTTCTAAAGATAAAATAGATTTACTAAAATCGATGGGAGCAGAGGTACATGTTTGTCCTGCAAATGTAGCACCAGAAGACCCAAGATCTTATTATGAAGTTGCCAAAGCAATACATAAACAAACAAAGAATTCAGTTTATATAAATCAATACTTTAATGAGCTAAATACAGAGGCACATTATAGAACAACTGGACCAGAAATTTGGGAACAAACGGGAGGTAAGATCACACATTTAGTGGTTGCAAGTGGTACAGGAGGTACTATATCTGGTTCTGGTAAATATTTAAAAGAACAAAATCCGAATATTAAAGTACTCGGAGTAGATGCAATAGGTTCTGTATTAAAGAAATATCATGAAACTAGAGAGCTAGATTTAAATGAAGTAAGTCCGTATAAGATTGAAGGATTGGGTAAAAACTTAATTCCTACGGCTACCGATTTTGATGTGATAGATATCTATGAAAAAGTATCGGATAAAGAAGCTGCTTTAGAGGCTAGAAACATTGTTCGAAAAGAAGGTATTTTTCCAGGATATACAAGTGGAGCTGTTATGCAAGCTACCAAACAATATGCTGCAAAAGATATGTTTAATGAAGATAGTTTTGTAGTGTTAATTTTTGCAGATCATGGATCTCGTTATATGAATAAAATTTATAGCGATGATTGGATGAAAGAAAATAAATTTTTGTAAAAAGAATAGAAACAAACGCAATTTGATTAACTGCAAAAAAAGCAGTTTCTTTGCGTTTCGAATAACAATAATAAAATAGAGCACATGGCGAAAGATTTATTTGAAAGAATAGAAGCAGATAAAGGTCCCTTAGGTAAATGGGCAAAACAAGCAGAAGGCTATTATGTTTTTCCAAAGTTAGAAGGACCAATCTCTAACAGGATGTCTTTTAATGGTAAGAAAGTTGTTACTTGGAGTATCAACGATTATTTAGGTTTGGCTAATCATCCTGAAGTTTTAAAGGTAGATGGTGCTGCAGCTGCAGAACATGGTATGGCTTACCCAATGGGTGCTAGAATGATGTCTGGACATACAGAATTTCATGAACAATTAGAAAAAGAATGTGCAGAATTTGTTGAAAAAGATGCTGCATATTTGGTAAACTTTGGATACCAAGGTATGGTGTCTGCTATTGATGCTTTAGTAACTAAAAACGATATTATTGTCTATGATATGGATACACATGCGTGTATTATAGATGGTGTTCGTTTGCATGCTGGTAAACGTTTTGTTTACAAGCACAACGACATGGAAAGTTTTGAGAAAAACATTAAGCGTGCTCAAAGAATGGCAGAGAAAACAGGCGGTGGAATCTTAGTGATTTCTGAAGGTGTTTTTGGAATGCGTGGAGAGCAAGGTCGTTTAAAAGAAATTGTTGCTTTTAAAAAAGAATATAATTTTAGACTTTTAGTAGATGATGCTCATGGTTTTGGTACCTTAGGTAAAGACGGTAAAGGAACAGGAGTAGAGCAAGGAGTACAAGATGAAATAGATGTATATTTTGCAACGTTTGCAAAGTCTATGGCAGGTATTGGAGCTTTCTTTGCAGGTAATAAAGAAGTAATACAGTATTTACAATACAATATGCGTTCTCAGATGTTTGCTAAATCATTGCCAATGGCAATGGTTAAAGGAGCATTAAAACGTTTAGATATGTTGCGTACAATGCCTGAGTTAAAAGAAACTTTGTGGAGAAACACAAATGCTTTACAATCTGGTTTGCGTGATGCTGGTTTCGATTTAGGAACTACACAAACATGTATTACACCAGTATTCTTAAAGGGAGATATACCAGAAGCAATGGCTATGGTAAATGATTTACGTGAAAACCACGGGATTTTCTGTTCTATTGTTGTATATCCTGTAATACCAAAAGGATTAATTATTTTAAGATTAATTCCAACTACAACACATACACAAGAAGATATAGACGAAACAATTACTGCATTTTCCGCAATTAGAGAATTGTTAGAAAACGGTACTTATAAAAAGATTGCAGCTTCTATGGTGTAATTTTTTATCTCTTTAGATATTATAAAAAACCGAGCTATATAGCTCGGTTTTTGTGTTTATAATTTTCACTTTTTAACTTCTATATTTCTTAAAGTTTAAATACACTTCAGAATTAAGGAATATGCCTTGTTGGTACATAAATAAAATGTTAAACTAATTAATTGAATTTAAGCGATCATTTAGAGAAGTATTTATGAATGAAGAGATTTTTAAATTATGTTTAATTTATAGGCATAAAAAAACCTCATCATTTTAAAATGATGAGGTTTGTATATATAGTTTAGTACTATTTAGCTTTCTCTACGTTTTCTTCCAAAACCGCCAGAAGATCTTCTCTCTCCAGAAGCACTACCTGAACTTCTGTTAGCTCTGTCTGGTCTATCAGAAGAACGTCTGTCAGATCTTCCTCTACTAGAAGAACCTTCAGAACCTCTACGTCTTCCAAAACCACCATCTTTTTTACCGAAAGGTTTTTTACCACCTCTTCGTCCACCACCAGAACGTTCTTTCTTAGTAATCTCTATGTTTACAGAGCGTCCGTCAAAATCTGGTTGATTGCTAGCAAAAGCTTCTAATGTTTGGTCTTCGAAATTTTTATCAAGTTCAAAGAAAGAGAAAGTATCTAAAATATCTATAGAACCAATTTCAATCTTATCTCCAATATTTTGGTCGTTAATTAAACCAATTAATTTACCTGGGTTTAAGTTGTCTTTTCTACCAATATTGATAAAGAAACGGGTCATGTTTTCATTCTCCATTCTAGCTCTAGAGTTGTCTCTAGAAGATAGATCGTTTAAATCTTTAGAGTTTTCATAATACTTTAACATGGTATTAAATTCTAAAGAAACAAATTTTTTGATTAACTCTTCTCTATCTAAAGATTCTAGTTTCTCATAAATATTTGGTAAAAACTCCTCCATTTCAGATTCGTTTACTTCCGTATTTTGAACCTTATCAATTAAATTCATTAATTGATTTTGAACAATTTCTTTTCCAGAAGGAACTTTACCTTCTAAGAATTTCTTCTTAATGATTCTTTCAATCTGGCGTAATTTCCCTTTTTCTTTACCGTTAACTAAAACAATAGAAATACCTTTGTTACCAGCTCTACCAGTTCTACCACTTCTGTGTGTGTAGTTTTCTATCTGGTCTGGTAATTTATGGTTTATTACGTGTGTCAATTCAGTAACATCCAATCCACGAGCAGCAACATCTGTAGCTACTAAAATCTGAATTGTTTTCTTACGGAATTTACCCATTACAGAATCTCTTTGTGCTTGAGATAAATCTCCGTGTAAAGCATCTGCACTATAACCGTCTTTTATTAAATTGTCTGCAACCTCTTGTGTTTCTCTACGAGTTCTACAAAAAATAATTGCATAAATATCAGGGTTTAAATCTGCTATTCTTTTTAATGCTGGGTAACGTGTTCTTTCTGTAACTCCATAAAACTCATGAGTTACATTATCTGAACCTGTATTTTTTTCACCAGAAGTAATTTCTACTGGTTTTGTCATATAGTTTTTTGCAATAGACTCTACCTCTCTAGGGAAAGTTGCAGAAAACAATAAGGTTTGTTTTGTTTCTGGAGTAGCTTCTAAGACTTTATCTAACTCGTCTTTAAAACCCATGTTTAACATTTCATCAGCTTCGTCTAAGACTAACCATTGAACGTTTCCTAATTTTAAAGCTCTTCTGTTAATTAAATCTACAGTTCTACCTGGAGTTCCAACTACTATTTGTGCACCTCTTTTTAAAGATCTAATTTGATCTTCCATACTAGAACCACCATATACGGTAGCTACTTTAACATCTGGTAAATACTTACAAAAGTCTTTAATATTATTACCAATCTGAACTGCAAGTTCTCTTGTTGGTGATAAAATAATTGCTTGTACGTTTTTACTGCTTGTATCTAAAAGCTCTAATATTGGCAAACTAAAAGCAGCAGTTTTACCTGTACCTGTTTGTGCAAATGCTTTTAAATCGTCTGTAGATGAAATAATTTGTGGAATTGCTTTTTCCTGAATTACGGTAGGTTTTTCGTAACCTAAATCCGTCAATGCTCTGTTAATCGGTTCTTTTAAACCTAATTCTAAAAATGTTGACATTACTGTGTTTTTTTGGATTCACAGAACGCCCACCTGCAAACCCGATTATAAATTCGACCTGATTATTAATGAGTTAGACTCAGAATAAAAATCGTGCAAATGTACAACTAATTTTTAGATTATCGAAATAAATTACTAATCTCTTAGTTTTTTTAAATCAGAATATAATTTTTTAGAAGAAATAGAAGCAAAACCATTTGTAATAATTCCTTCTTTATTAATGATAATAGATCTTGTCATTTTACTGGTTAAGAACTTATTGGCTTCACTTTCTTCTGTAATAAAAAATTGATTCTTTATATCTAATTGCTCAATTCGATCTTGTGTACTTCCGTCAATTTTTATTTGAATAAATTGTATATCCGGAAATTGTTTGCTTAAATAATTAATTCTAGAAGAGATATACATTGGTGTTGTATTCTCTGGATTCCAGAATAATAGAAACGTATTTTTGTTTTTTGTAATGTCTTTTATAGAATAAATGCCGTTCGTTAAATCTGTAATGGTAAAATCTACCAATTCTTGTCCTTTACGTAATTCTTCACTGTCTAATAGCAATAGTTTTACATGTTCTTTGTCTTTAGTATTTGTACTTAGTTTAAAATAAGTTTCAAAAGCTTCTTTATTTACATTGCAACTAGATTTTTTATAAAAATGACTAATAACTGTTTGTTTTAGAAAAGCATTCTTAGAAGCATCAGATGTAATATTCTTGTCTATTGTTTTTAATAAATCTACTGTAAAGTCAGAAGAATACTCATTAGTCATTGGTTTATGGCCTAAAGAATAGGTGCTGTTATATAAAAAATTTCTAACGTATTTAGAGTAAGGTTGATAGTACATTAAAGAATCATTATTTACACCTGCAGATGCTCTATGCTTGTAAAAAGACTTGTTCACTTTATGAAAGTCTTTTTTATGGTTATATCTTAGGTGAGCAATAGGATATCTTTCTATTCTAGAAAATATAGGGTAGGTAAGTGCCACATTTAAAACGCGTTTAAATCCTTTTGTTTCTCCTGGATGATTCTCGGCGTATTCTTTAAATGTTTTATCTTTTAACACGAGTAGAGAATCTGTCTTTTTAATAAAATTATCAGGCGTTAATTGATTTAATTTGTAAAACATTTTATTGTCTCTTTCTTCTTGTAAAAAGCAATCTATTAAAATATTATTTCTTTCTGCACCTTTACCAGCATAAACAATAGACTCATCAAAATCCCAGGTGTTTAAACGCAGCATTAAGCTATCTTGTTGTTCTAAGTAGATAAATTGGTTTTCATTACCATGTGCAAAATAGTACAAACCTTCATTGGCGTTTTCTAATTTCCCTAAAAACCTATTGTCTTTATTTAGGAACAAAGTATCGATTACTTTTTCCATAGAAAATAATACAACATATTTAGATTTTGGGTTTATAATCTTACCACCAAAATAAGTTGCTGTATTTTTAGAATTAGAAGTACAGCCTACAAAGGCGGTAATTGTAATTAATAAAATTATATGAAGTAGATTTTTAATCATTTACTCTAGGGATCTATTCTTTATAACAAAGTTAGGTATTCATCTAGGCTATTGTTGTTAATTCATTGTTAAAATAGTTCTTAAATTGGTCATAAAAACCAAATTATAATTTATTGAAAACCGTTTTAAATCAAGGGGTAAAAGATAAATCAAATTTGTACTTTTGCACAAAATTAAAAATAATAGAGTATGTTATCAGTTTCTAATTTATCTGTTCAATTCGGAAAACGAGTTTTGTTTGATGATGTTAATACTAAATTCCAAACAGGAAACTGTTATGGGATTATTGGTGCAAACGGAGCAGGAAAATCCACTTTCTTAAAAATTATTTCAGGTGTTCAAGAACCAACTTCTGGTCAAGTTCATTTAGAAAAAGGTAAAAGAATGTCTGTGCTAACGCAAGATCATTATGCCTTTGATGAATTCCCAGTTTTGGAGACAGTGGTAATGGGGAACAAAGAGCTGTTTAAAATTAAAAAGCAAATTGATGATTTGTATGCAGATTATACAGATGAAAATGCTGAGAAGATTGGTGAGCTTCAAATAATTTTTGAAGAGATGAATGGTTGGAATGCCGATTCTGATGCCGCAGCAATGTTATCTAATTTAGGTATTTCTGAAGATTTACATTATACATTAATGAAAGATTTAGATGGTAAACAAAAGGTACGTGTATTAATTGCACAAGCACTTTTTGGGAATCCAGATGTTTTAATAATGGATGAGCCTACCAATGATTTAGATTTTGAAACTATTGCTTGGTTAGAAAACTTTATTGCAAATTTTGACAACTGTGTAATTGTGGTTTCGCATGATAGACACTTTTTAGATGCAGTTTGTACGCATATTTCTGATATCGATTATAGTAAAATAAATAACTATTCTGGGAATTATACGTTTTGGTATGAGTCTAGCCAGTTAGCTACAAGACAAAGAGCACAACAAAATAAAAAGGCAGAAGAAAAGAAAAAGGAATTGGAAGAGTTTATCCGTCGTTTTTCTGCAAACATGGCAAAATCTAAGCAAGCAACTTCTCGTAAAAAAATGATCGAGAAATTAAATGTAGATGAAATTAAGCCTTCAAGTAGACGTTACCCTGCCATTATTTTTGATAGAGATAGAGAAGCTGGAGATCAGATTTTAAATGTAGAGGGTTTATCTAAAAACTTTGAAGGAGATAAATTATTTGATGATGTACATATCAACTTGAATAAAGGTGATAAAATTGCGGTAATTTCAAGAAACTCTAGAGCAGTAACAGCTTTTTATCAAATTATTACTGACAATGAAAAGGCAGATGCTGGTAAATTCGATTGGGGAGTTACAACAACACAGTCTTACTTACCGTTAGATAATTCTTCTTTTTTCCAAGATGGAGAGTTAAATTTGGTAGATTGGTTAAGACAATATGCACAAACAGAAGAAGAACGTGAAGAGGTTTTTTTAAGAGGTTTCTTAGGGAAAATGATTTTTTCAGGAGAAGAAGCTTTAAAGAAAAGTAATGTGCTTTCTGGAGGAGAAAAAGTACGTTGTATGCTTTCTAGAATGATGATGAAGAGAGGGAATGTATTAGTTTTAGATGAGCCAACAAATCACTTAGATTTAGAATCGATACAAGCTTTAAATAATTCATTGATCAATTTTAAAGGAACGATTTTGTTTACAACACATGATCATGAGTTTGCACAAACGGTTGCTAACAGAGTTATTGAATTAACGCCAAAAGGTGCAATTGATAGATATTCTACTTTCGATGATTATTTATCAGATCCAAAAATTAAAGAATTAAGAGATAAAATGTATTCTTAATTTCTAAGAGACACGAGTTTTAGAAGTATTCAATACTTTAATAAAAAAAGACCTCACAAATTTTTAAAATTTGTGAGGTCTTTTTTTATTATTTAGATTAAATTTTTTAAGAATATTGAATGCTATAAAAGAGTGTCTTTGATAACATAAATATCTGCGAAATTCGTGTCTTTTTATTTCTTCTGTAACGGACTAATAATCTTGACATCAGAAAAAGAAATTGCTCCTCTAACAACACCATCTATTGTTTTCTTTAGAGCTTCAATTAATTGCATTTTCAATTGAGATTTATGATAAATTAAACTCACTTCTCTCGCTGGAGGAGGTGTTGTAAATTCTCTTAAATGACTTTTATCTTCATCATTTAAGTCTAATGTGTGTAAGTAAGGTAATAAGGTCATTCCTAATCCTTCTTTAGATAGTTTAATTAAAGTGTCAAAACTTCCGCTTTCTAATTGAAATCCTTTTTTATTATCTACTTTTCGAGTGCTACATAAATTAATGATGCTGTCTTTAAAACAATGTCCATCTTCTAAAAGTAAAATATCTTCCATTTCTAACTCTTCTGCTGTGATGGTTTTATTTTTAGATAATCTATGGTTTTGTGGTATCAACCCAACAAAAGGCTCGTAATATAAAGGTCTTTCTTTTATAGCTTCGTTTTCTAGCGGAGTCGCAGCAAGACCTGCATCGATGTGTCCATCAGTTAATTTTCTTATAATTTCTTCCGTAGTTAATTCTTCAATAATCAACTTTACTTTCGGGTATTTTTTAGTGAAGTTTTGTAAAAACATTGGCAATAGTGTAGGCATAATTGTAGGGATAATTCCCAGTTTAAATTCGCCTCCTATATATCCTTTTTGTTGATGAACAATATCTAAAATTCTATTGCTTTCATCTACAATTACTTTTGCCTGTTCTACGATTTTTTTACCAACTTCTGTTAGCTCAATTGGTTTCTTAGATCGATTAAATATTTTAACACCTAATTCGTCCTCCAATTTTTGAATTTGCATACTCAGCGTTGGTTGTGTTACAAAGCTGTGCTCTGCAGCAACCGTAAAATTTTGGTATTCTGCAACAGACAAAACATATTTTAATTGGGTAATAGTCATTATGTATAAAATTTTTTGATAAAGATATTAAAACTATCAATTATAATGATGCATTATCTGGTTAAATTTCTCATAAATTTGATGTATCAAAAAAAAACAATATCATGAACAAGTCAATATTAGGATTAGATAAAAAAGAAACTGCAAATTTAGTAGGAGAATTAAACGGTTTATTAGCAAATTTTCAAATTTATTATCAGAATTTAAGAGGATTGCACTGGAACATAAAAGGTAAAAACTTCTTTGAATTACATGTGAAGTTCGAAGAGTTTTATACAGATTCTCAAGTAAAAATAGATGAGATTGCAGAACGTATTTTAACATTACAAGGCAAGCCATTACATACTTTTACAGATTATATAAACTTGGCAACAGTTCCTGTTGGAAAAAATATTTCTAATGATGTGGAAGGAGTAGAGTTGGTTGTAAACTCACTTTCAGAATTATTAAAAAACGAAAGAACGATACTAGAATCTTCAGATGAGGCAAATGACGAAGGAACAAACTCTATGATGAGTGATTTTATTGCAGAGCAAGAAAAAACTATCTGGATGTTAAATTCTTGGTTAGGTAAATAATTAATAAAAGAAAGAAACTTGTTGTGTAGAACTTGTTTCAGTATCTTATTACTACACTATTTAATTCCTATTAAAACTAATATAAATGTTAGTTCTAATAGGGATTTTATTCATAGGATAGTTTTTATTTTAGGAAATAAGAAACACCAACTTCAAAGCCTAAAAAAGTATATCCATTATTTGGAGATTGAAAATCAAGGTTAGAAATGTGTCCTATATTACTTCCAATATATAAAGCTGTTTTTTTAGTAGTTTTATAAGAGAACCCTAGAGAAGCATTTTCTAAAAAAGTAAAACCTTTTGCCAAACGCTCTGTTCTAGTGTCTATAGTTGCAACTCCTAAACCTGCTGTAAACTGAAAATCTAAGTTTTTAAGAAACTCTCTCTTTACTACAAACCCCAATTCAAAAGCATATAAGTGCATTGTTTTAGGTGTTGTAAATTCTATTATTTTATCCTCAAAATTTTCTTCTGAAGGTAGTACAAAATAGGAGTTTAATAATTGATGTTTTATAACCTGTATTTGCGGTTGAACAATCAACTCAAAATCAAAAGACCTCCATTTTCCTAAGTTGTAAAATGCTTGTAATTTTAAGGTGTTTGAGGTGTATTTATAATCTTCATCTTCAAATATAAAGTTTTTAGCATTTACTGTATTATATAAAGCCCCAACCTTTTTAATGTTTAGAATTCCTTTTTTATTTTCTTGTGCTTTTACAGTGTATATCAGTATAAAGAATAAGAAAAATAGATAGTGCTTTTTGTACATTTAATAGAAAATTTTTGCTCTATAAAATAGAGATTATGAAAACATTTTAGCAACTTTTTCTGCTTTCCTACTTTCTGAATAATCGTAAAAACCTTCTCCAGATTTTACACCTAATTTCCCTGCCATTACCATGTTTACTAATAAAGGACAAGGAGCGTATTTTGGATTTTTAAAACCATCGTATAAAACATTCATAATAGATAAACAAACATCTAAACCAATAAAATCTGCCAATTGCAAAGGTCCCATTGGGTGTGCCATACCAAGCTTCATTACGGTATCTATTTCTTCTACGCCAGCAACATTATTGTACAAAGTTTCAATAGATTCATTTATCATTGGCATTAAAATTCTGTTTGCCACAAAACCAGGGTAATCATTTACTTCCACCGGAATTTTACCAATCTTTTTAGAAAGTGCTACTATGGTTTCCATAACGGCATTAGAAGTGTTGTAACCTCTAATAATTTCCACCAATTTCATAATTGGCACCGGATTCATAAAATGCATTCCAATAACCTTATCAGCTCTGTTAGTTGCTGCTGCAATTTGGGTTATAGAAATAGAAGAAGTATTGGTTGCTAAAATGGTGTTTTCACCACAAAATTCATCTAATTCTTTAAAAATCTTCCCTTTTAAAACCGCGTTTTCAGTAGCAGCTTCCACGACTAAGTCTGCATTTTTAACGCCGTCTTTAATAGATATAAAAGTGCTAATATTTTTTAATGTCTGGGTTTTATCGTCTTCAGAAATTTTTTCTTTGGCCACCATTCTATCTAAATTCTTAGCAATGGTATTCATTCCTTTTTCTAAAGAAACTTCAGAAATGTCTATTAAACTTACTTTATAATTAAACTGTGCAAAGGTGTGAGCAATTCCATTTCCCATGGTTCCAGCTCCAATAATAGCTATGTTTTTCATGTATATTCTATTTTATTTGGGCGTTTTTACAGGCTTTCGCTACTCGCTTTTTTTGTACCTCAAAAGAGCTCAAACAAACCGCTCAATCCCTAACGCAATTACTTATAAACTCCATTATTTAGTCAAAAAACTATTCGCTTTTTAAAAGTAAATATCGGTTCCTTGTTATTTTTAAATCAATAATCTAGCCCCAAAATGAAGAGGTATGCTTGTGTAGCAAATCTTTTCATTTCAAGCCATACTTAGATAGGATAAAATAATAGATTATCGCTCTGAAATTAAAAACAATCAATAATCATTTGTGCAACTTTTAATGCTTCTGTTCCTTGTCTTAGACTTACTACAGGAGATGTGTTGCTTTTAATTGAACCAGCAAATGACTCTAATTCATCTAAAATTGCATTGTTGTTTTCTACTTCAGGATTCTCGAAATAAATTTGCTTCTTAACGCCTTCAGCATTTTGTAAAATCATTGCAAATTCATCTGGGTTTGCAGGAACATCTTTCATTCTAACAACTTCAGATTCCTTGCTTAAAAAGTTAACAGAAATATAGGCATCCTTTTGAAAAAAGCGAGATTTACGCATGTTTTTCATAGAAATTCTACTTGCAGTTAAATTAGCGACACAACCGTTTTCGAATTCAATTCTTGCATTTGCAATATCTGGAGTTTCAGAAATAACAGCTACCCCACTTGCGTGCACACTTTTAACGTGAGATTTTACAACAGAAAGAATAATATCAATATCATGAATCATTAAATCTAGCACTACAGGCACATCTGTACCTCTTGGGTTAAATTCTGCCAAACGATGACATTCAATAAACATTGGATTTTCAATTTGGTCTTTTACGGCTGTAAAGGCTGGGTTAAAACGTTCTACATGTCCAACTTGTCCTAAAACATGAAATTGACTTGCCAAGGTTTTTAAAGCTTCCGCTTCTAAAACAGTTTTAGTAATAGGTTTTTCAATAAAAATATGACGTCCTTTTTCAATAGCAGATTTAGCGCAATCAAAATGAGATAAAGTAGGTGTTACAATATCTACAACTTCAACAGCATCTATTAAGGCTTCTACAGAATCAAAAGCGGTGTAGCCAAATTCTTCTGCAACACTTGCTGCGTTTTCCTTAGAAGGGTCGAAAAAACCGACTAAGTTGTATTTGTCTGATTGTTGTAATAATCGTAAATGAATTTTTCCTAAGTGCCCAGCACCTAATACTCCTACTTTAAGCATATATTATATTTTTAGTCTTTTAGAGCAAAGTAAAATAACTCTTTTAATATCGTTGTTATTTTAGATTACTTGCTTTGTAGCAACGATGCTCATTATAAGGACGTTAGTTTAGTTTTACTGATTTAAAAATCAGCCAAAAACAAAGATACAATTTTATGCTTATGTATATGGATTAATTACTATTTTTAGACTCCAGAAATTTATAAAAATTGAAAGATACTTCTAAACACCAAGGCCTTAGAAACCAACTTGCTAAAGTACTAAACGCAAAAGGGATTATTGATAAAAATGTATTGAATGCAGTACGTAAAATTCCACGTCATCTATTTATTGATAGTAGTTTTGAGTCTCATGCCTATCAAGACAAAGCTTTTCCTATTGCAGCAGAGCAAACTATTTCTATGCCTTATACAGTGGCTTTTCAATCGCAAACATTGCAAGTAGAGCCTGGTGAAAAAGTGTTAGAAATTGGAACTGGTTCAGGGTATCAAACCGCTGTTTTATTAGAGTTAAAAGCAGAAGTGTATTCTATAGAAAGACAACGTGAGTTGTTTAAGAAAACGTCTCTGTTTTTACCGAAGTTAGGGTATAATCCAAAAAGATTTATTTTTGGAGATGGATATATTGGCTTAAAAGTAGAAGCACCATTCGATAAAATTATAGTGACTGCAGGTGCTCCTTTTGTGCCTAAGCCTTTATTGTCTCAATTAAAAGTAGGAGGTAGATTGTTAATTCCTGTTGGAGATCAAACACAAATAATGACTTTGTTTATTAGAAAATCTGCCACAGAATTCGAAAAACACGAATTAGGAGATTTTGCTTTTGTACCAATGTTAGAAGAGAAAAACTAACTATTTTCTTTTATTTTACCTGTGGATCCATTTTTACTAGGTGTTAACTCATAAATAAAATTAGGTTGTAGGTTTTCTACTTCTCTATGAGAAACAAAAAGTATGGTGGTGTCACTTTCTTTTACAATTTTATTAATCAAAGCAACCACAATAGCTGTTCCTTGATTATCAAGATTGATTAATGGTTCATCTAAAATTAATAATGGTGGATGTTTAATCATGGCTCTTGCTATTAAAACCAATCTTTGAGTTGTAGTAGTAAGATCCTGAAAAGAGGTGTTTCTTTTTCTTTTTAAATTTAATAGTTCAAGCCAATCATCAGCTATTTTAATTTGAAGTGTCGTAGGAGTTTGGTATAAGCCTACGCTGTCAAAAAAACCGGAAATCACCATTTGTGAAATGCTGATTCTTCTTTTGAATAATTCTAAAACTGCAGGACTAAAATAGCCTATTTTTTCTTTTATTTCCCAAACACTTTCACCAGATCCTTTTTTTTTGCCAAACAAATAGACTTCTTGTCTAAAAGCTTTTACATTATTTCCATAAATCATGGATAAAATGGTGGTTTTTCCAGAGCCATTAGGACCAATTAAATGCCAAAATTCATTTTTATTGATGGTCCAATTAATGTTTTTTAAAATAGATCTTTCATCATACTCTACATTTACATTTTGAAGCTTTATAAGCTCTTCTGGTATGTTTTTGTAGAACGTAATCGGTTTAGGAACTTCGCCCTTAAACTCGAAGTCAATTTCTTTAAAAGTATATTTTTCTATAGGAATATTCTCAATAATCTCATCATTTTTAATTTCTAAAACGTTTGTTATTATTGGTAAAATTTCTTCTTTTCGATTAAAAACCTGAATTAAAATAATTTCTGAAGATAACGCAATAAGGTCTTCTTTTAAATTAGAAACAGAGGCAATATCTAAACTTTCAAAAGGGCTGTCTAAAATTAGAAAGTCTGGTTTTTGTTGTAACAAATAGTTCAGTAAAGCCTTTTTTTGTTCACCACTAGACAAGGTTCTTATGCTTCTATTTTCTTTACTTGTTAAGGTTTGCTTGCTGTGTTTTGCTTCTTCGTCTATAAATTTATCTAAAATAGAATTTGAAAATAAAAGTCCTTTTTTGTTTTTTAAATTAGGGAAACTATGTATCCCTTTTAAAATGTTTTCTACTAAAGAACTTTTAGAAGAAAGACTTTTATTTTCAATTGTAAAATGGATGTTCTCCATGGTAATTTTATGAATTTTTGAAAAAAAACCTGAAATTATTAATTATATAGCTCTTTCCCAGTAAGTAGTTTTACCGAATAATGAAAGACCAATATATCCACGAACTTTCAATTTATTAGGTTTAACTAATTCAACATAACTTTTGTATACTTTACCGTTTCTTGGGTCTAAGATAGTACCTCCAGACCATTCGTTACCATCTTTTTCTAAACCAGATAAAATATTTAAGCCTAAAATAGGCTTGTCTTTATTTTCACCTTCACATAAACTACAAACAGCAGTCTTTCTGTCAGGGTTTTTTATATCTATTATTTTAGCGAAGGCTTTTCCGTTTTTTTCATAGATTTCTACAACAGAGTCAACTTTACCCGTTTCATCATTTTTAGAATTCCATTTTCCAAAAATGGTTTGTGAGCTCATAGAAAAAGAAATAATTAATAGTACGAATGTAAAAAGAGATTTTTTCATGTTTTTATTTTTTTTATAAAGACATCGATAAGCGAGGTCTAATTTATTTTAATGGTTTGTAAGTTATAGTTTTATATTAAACAAATATACATTTAGTCATATTTTGCACTAAAATTATTTTCCCATTTTCCTTGAACACGTAAAATCTGTTCAATAATGTCTCTTACACAGCCTTCTCCACCTTTTTTGTAAGAAATATATTTAGAAACGCCTTGTATTTCTGGAGCAGCATCATTTGGGCAACAAGGCATTCCTACCAATTTCATAACCGGGTAATCGGGAATGTCGTCTCCCATATACAATACATTTTCGGGTTTTAAATTGTATTTTTCTACCAATTCGTTGTATTGTTTAATTTTATCGTGAGCACCTAAATAAATGTCTTTGATTCCTAAATTCGCCAAACGAGTTCTAACTCCTTCGTTTTTTCCTCCAGAAATAATACAAACATTTAAGCCTTTATCTACTGCCGTTTTTAAAGCATAACCATCTTTAATATTCATGTGTCTTACTAATTCTCCATCAGGCATAATTGTAACCATACCGTTGGTAAGTACACCGTCTACATCAAAAATTAAAGTATTTATTTGTGGTAATAATTGTTTGTAGCTAATTTCCATATTTATATTTTATAAAACTTCTATACGTTTTTAGAAGTGACATTGTTTGTTGAAAATAAATTTAATCAACCGAATTCTGAATTGACCTCGTTAAAAGTCGATAGATTTCTTGTTGCTTTAGATTCAACAAATCTAAATGATTTTTTATTGTTTTTTTATCTTTTCTAACTGCAGGTCCTGTTTGTGCTTTTTTTGGTGATAAAGATTCTATTTTAGAAGCCGTTTCCTTAATTAAAGGAAGCAAAACTTCAAAAGGTACTTTATGCTCTGTACAAATATCATTCCCAATTTTATAAAGGTGATTGGTAAAGTTGTTTACAAAAACAGCGGCAACATGCAATGCTTTTCTTTGTTCAGAATCTACTTCATAAGTTTTTTCGCCTATAGATTTTGCAATTTTATCAAGTAATTGTTGGTCTTTTTTATTGGTGGCTTCTAAGCAAAAAGGAACGTTATTAAAATTGACTTCTTTTCCTTTAGAAAAAGTTTGTAGCATGTAAAAAACACCTTTGTTATTTTTATTTTTCAACTCGTCAATTGAGCATCCACCAGAGGTGTGTACTACAAGTCTGTTATTTATTTTTGATGAAACTTCTGCAATTGCATCGTCAGAAACGGCAATTATAGTAATATCTGCTTTCGGAATTTTTTCTAAATCTCTAGAGTTTATTTGTGTAACTGAAATAGTATCAGCTTTTAAAAAAGCAGTATATAAATGTGTGGCAACATTTCCTTTTCCTACGAGTAATACAGATATCATAAAACGAAGATATTGTTTTTTTTAGAGGATTACACAAGGAATTACTAAATTAGCAATCATAAAATAATGATAGAAATGAAAGAATCTAAGAAACTAGGAATAAATACTACTTGTGTACATGTTGGAGAGGTGAAAGACGAACAGTTTAAAGGAGCTGTTTCTCCTATTTATACTTCTACTTCTTATGCTTTTGATGGTGTAGATGTTAAACGTTATCCGCGTTATTTTAACACGCCAAATCAAGAAATGTTACATAAGAAAATTGCTGCCTTAGAAAAAACAGAGGATGCTTTAATTTTTGGTTCTGGAATGGCAGCTATTTCTGCAGCATTATTTGCTTTTTTACAAAAAGGAGATCATGTAGTTATACAGCAAGTAATTTATGGTGGAACTTATAATTTTATAGTTTCAGAATTTGATAAATTTGGAATTGAGTACTCATTTACAGAATCTGATAAAGTAGAAGATTTTAAATATTTGATAAAAGAAAACACAAAAGTCTTGTATATAGAAACGCCTTCTAATCCGTTATTAGGTATTACAGATATGAAAGCAATTGCTGCTTTGGCAAAAGAAAACGGTATTCTAACAATGATAGATAATACGTTTGCATCACCTATAAATCAAAATCCTATAGATTTCGGAATTGATATTATGTTGCATTCTGCTACTAAGTATATGGGAGGTCATTCTGATATTTCTGCAGGAGCCATTGCCGCAACTACAGAGCATATTGAAAGAATATGGAAAACGGCCATCAATTTTGGAGGAAATTTAAGTGATCAAACTGTTTGGTTGTTAGAAAGAAGTTTAAAAACACTGAATTTACGTGTAAAAGAACAGACTAAAAACGCCCAAAAAATGGCTGAGTTCTTAGAAAATAACACTGACATTGATAGGGTTTATTATCCCGGATTAAAAAGTCATCCGCAGTATGAATTGGCAAAGAAACAAATGAAAGGTTTTGGAGCAATGATGTCTTTTGAGTTATCTAAAGGAATTGATGCAATGAAATTTCAGAATCATTTACAATTGATAAAACCATCAATGAGTTTAGCAGGTTTAGAAAGTACCACAGTAAGTCCTGTACAAACAACACATGCTTTATTAAGTGAAGAAGAACGTTTAGAAAGAGGAATTAAAGATGGTTTAATTCGTTTTTCTGTAGGTATAGAAGAATCAGAAGATTTAATTGAAGATATTTTACAAGCAATAAAAAAAGCAAAGAGTTAAACTCTTTGCTTTTAATGTAAAAAGGAATAATAAATTCTACATGTGATCTAATTGGTGGTGTTCGTCAATTAATGGACCACCTTCAATAATGTGTTCTGATGCTTCATTTGCAAATTTCTCAAAGTTTAAGTGGAAGAAGTGTGCTAAGTGAATTGCTTTACTAATATATGCACTTTTGTTTATCCAAGTATTCATTGGGTTTAACATTTCAGTAGGTACGTTAGGGCAATATTTTGGCATAAATAATCCGAAAATTGGGTGTTGTTCAAATTCGATGTTATCTAAACTTCCGTTTAAAATTTCAGTAATCATTGCTCTTGTGTATTTTAATTTAATACGAGAACCAGTTCCGTAAGGACCTCCAGACCAACCTGTGTTAATTAACCAAACATTTACACCTGCTTCAGTCATTTTTTTACTTAGCATTTCTGCGTATTTTGTTGGGTGTAATGGCATAAAAGGCTCACCAAAACAAGCAGAGAAAGATGGTACTGGCTCTGTAATTCCTGCTTCTGTACCTGCAACTTTAGCAGTATATCCAGAGATAAAGTGGTATGCAGCTTGTCCAGGAGTTAATTTAGAAACTGGAGGCAATACACCAAAAGCATCTGCAGTTAAAAAGAAAATATTTTTAGGGTTACTTGCATAAGAAGGTTTTGCAATGTTATCTATGTGATAAATTGGGTAACTTACACGTGTGTTTTGTGTAATTGTGCTATCCATATAATCTACATCTCCATCTTTATTGAATACTACGTTTTCTAATAAAGCGCCTGGTTTAATTGCTCTAAAGATATCTGGTTCTTTTTCTTCTGATAAATCAATTACTTTAGCATAACATCCACCTTCAAAGTTAAAGATATTGTTTTCTGCTGTCCATCCATGCTCATCATCACCAATTAATTTTCTTTTTGGATCTGCAGATAAAGTTGTTTTTCCTGTTCCAGATAATCCGAAGAAAATTGCTGTATCTCCATCTTCACCAACATTTGCAGAACAGTGCATTGGTAATACATCTCTTTCTACTGGTAATACTAAGTTTAATGCAGAGAAAATACCTTTTTTAATTTCTCCTGTATAAGCAGAACCTCCAATTAAAGCAATTTTATCTGTAAAGTTAATGATAGAGAAGTTTCCTTGACGAATTCCGTACGCTTTTGGGTCATCACAAACATAACCTGGTGCACATAAAACTAACCATTCTTCATCAAAATTAGCTAACTCTTCTTCAGAAGGTCTTAAGAACATGTTAAATACAAATGAACTAGACCAAGGATATTCTGTTACTGTTCTAATATCTGTTTTGTAAGTTGGATCTGCACAAACATAACCATCTCTTACATATAATTCTCGGTTAGATAAGTAATCTACAACATTCGCTTTTAATTTATCGAAGTTTTCTTGAGAAACTGGTTTGTTGGTTTTTCCCCACCAAACTTTGTCTGCTGTATAGTCATCTTTTACAATAAATCTATCTTGAGGAGATCTACCAGTAAATTTACCTGTGTTAATAGCTAAAGTTCCATTTTTGGTTTCTTTACCCATTCCTTTTTCAATAGTAATTTTTTGAAGTTCAGCAGGAGATAAGTTCCATTTTACAGTTACGTTTTTTAATCCGTAGGTTTCCATGTTTCTGTTGGTTTCCATAATTTTATATTTATTAATTAATGTGTATTACAATTGCCAATTTGTTGGCTTTTATATTATTGTTTTTCTATACTGTAAAATTACTCACATTATAGAGGTTGTTTTATGACATATATCATACTGGCGCCGAACAGCAAATTTTTATGATAATCCTAACAAAAAGATGCCCACTTTATATAAAATTAAATACGAAAACGTAATAGAAATAATTTCTTATTACGTTTCTTTAAAAAATGATTATTTTTGATGATTCAATTTGTTGTTTTGTTGTAGATTAATTAATAAAACGATGAATTTGTTGTCTATTTTAAGACAACAGAATGTTTTTTATAGTAAAAACTGATAAAAAATTAATTTATATTAAATAAGTACATTATATATGAAATTAGATATTTTGGCTTTTGGGGCCCATCCAGATGATGTAGAATTGGGCTGTGGAGCTACTATTGCAAAAGAAATTTCTTTAGGAAAAAAAGTAGGAATTGTAGATCTTACAAGGGGTGAATTAGGTACTCGAGGTTCTGCAGATTTAAGGGATATTGAGGCTGCTAATTCAGCAAAGATTTTAGGGGTTTCTGTACGTGAAAATTTAAGGTTTTCTGATGGTTTTTTCACCAATGATAAAAAGCATCAATTAGCTATTATTAAAATGATACGAAAGTACCAACCAGAAATTGTTTTGTGTAATGCTGTTGATGATCGTCATATAGATCATGCAAAAGGAAGTAGTTTAGTTTCTGATGCATGCTTTTTAAGTGGTCTATTAAAAATTGAAACAGAAGTAGGAGGAGAGTTGCAAGAAAAATGGCGACCAAAATTAGTATATCATTATATACAATGGAAAAATATAACTCCAGACTTTGTAATTGACGTTACCGGGTTTATGGATATTAAAAAGAAATCTGTAATAGCCTACACTTCTCAGTTCTATGATCCAACAAGTAATGAGCCTGAAACACCTATTACAAGTAAGAATTTTACAGATAGTGTAGATTATAGAGCAAAAGATTTAGGAAGATTGATTGGAGTGGAATCTGCAGAAGGCTTTACTACAGAGCGTTATGTGGCTGTAGAAAATTTAAGTAAATTAATTTAATATTTTATTTTGTTGAATTAGAAAAAAGATATATATTTGCAGCCGCAATTATATGGTGGTTGTAGCTCAGTTGGTTAGAGTATCGGTTTGTGGTACCGAGTGTCGCGGGTTCGAGTCCCGTCTTCCACCCAGAAAAACAAAGCTTCTTAGAAATAAGAAGCTTTTTTTGTGCCCATAGTTTTTTTGAAATTAGTTTGGGACGATAAGTTTGTTTTGAGCTGAGTCGAAAGGAGTCCCGTCTTCCATCCCCAAAAAAAAATAAAGTTTTTTAGAAATAAGAGGTTTTTTTGTGTCCTTACTTTTTTCTGATGATGTTTTATAAAATGATGAACTGTTGGTTAGAAAAACCTAAAAACCAATTTAAAATACTTTTATCTATGCTTTTTATCAAGCTTGCTTGTAATATTTAGAAAAGTCTTTACCTATTATGTGTTTTCTCTTCTCTAAAGTAAAATAAAAGTTTATTTTTACGCAAATTTTACAACACAACAAATTTATAATGAAAAAATACACGTACACAGAAAAAAAAGACACTCGTTCAGGTTTTGGAGATGGTTTAACAGAATTAGGTAGAACAAACCCAAACGTAGTTGCCTTATGTGCAGATTTAATTGGTTCTTTAAAAATGGATCAATTTATTGAAGAAAACCCTGAGAGATTTTTCCAGATTGGTATTGCAGAAGCAAATATGATTAGTATTGCTGCAGGATTAACAATTGGAGGTAAAATTCCTTTTACAGGTACATTTGCTAACTTTTCTACAGGTAGAGTGTATGACCAAATTCGTCAATCTGTGGCGTATTCTGGTAAAAACGTAAAAATTTGTGCATCTCATGCAGGAGTTACTTTAGGAGAAGATGGCGCAACACACCAAATATTAGAAGATATTGGGTTGATGAAGATGTTACCAGGAATGACGGTTATTAATACGTGTGATTACAACCAAACAAAAGCAGCAACAATTGCAATTGCAGATTTTGATGGACCTGTATATTTACGTTTTGGTCGTCCGAAAGTACCAGTATTTATGCCAACAGATGAAAAATTTGAAATAGGTAAAGGAATACAATTAACAGAAGGAACAGATGTAACTATTGTTGCAACAGGACACTTAGTTTGGGAATCTTTACAAGCTGCCGAACAATTAGAAGCAGAAGGAATCTCTGTAGAGGTAATTAATATTCATACCATTAAACCTTTAGATGAAGATATTATCTTAAAGTCTGTTGCTAAAACTGGTTGTATTGTTACTGCAGAAGAGCATAATAAATTAGGTGGTTTAGGAGAAAGTGTTGCTAGAACTTTAGCTTTAAACACACCTACACCTCAAGAATTTGTTGCTACAGATGATACTTTTGGAGAATCTGGAACACCAGAACAATTAATGGCTAAATATGGTTTAGATGCTGCCGCAGTTGTAAAAGCTGTTAAAAAAGTAATTTCTAGAAAATAAAAGCGTTAGTATTTTAAAGATCTTTAATAGTAACTTAAAATAATAAATGATGAAGAAAGTAATTTTAATGTTTTGTTTGGCCGTTGGATTTACACAATTTTCAAATGCTCAGATAGATTTTGGTTTAAAAGCAGGTGTAAACTATAATAATGCGGGAGAAGACTCTTTTAAAGAATCCTCAGCAGATATTATAGATGGAGGAGCAGAAGCTAAGACTGGTTATCATGTAGGTTTGTGGTTTAGAGGAGATATTCCTGTTTTAGGTGGTTTATACTTAAGACCAGAAATTGTTTATACACAAGTTAAAACAGAATTTGAATTACTAAGTGATTCAGATGATTATTCATTTAAGAAATTAGATGTACCTGTTTTAGTAGGTAAAAAATTCTTAGGATTTGCAAATGTTTTTATTGGTCCTTCTTTTCAATACATTTTAGATGATGAAATTAGTTATAAAGAATTTACTTCTGATGAACTTGATAAATTCTCTGTAGGGCTTCAAATGGGAGTAGGAGTAGAATTTGGTAATATAGGTGTTGATGTACGTTGGGAAAGAGGTTTGACTAACAATGAGGCTAATTTTGTTACAGATAATTTTACCGTAGATAACAGAACAAATCAAATAATATTTGGACTTTCTTTAAAATTATAAGTACACAAATTATTTAATATTAAAAAAGCTCTTGAAATTTTCAAGAGCTTTTTTGTTTTCTGTTGTTTTCCAGTCTGAGTGTAATAGAACTGTAGAGGTTTATTTTTATTAGGTATTAGAAACCTCTTTCTATTATTTGTTCTACGATTCTATAAAGGGGATATTAGGTTACAAGTTGTGCATTTCTGTTTTATTGTGACTTTAGTAAAATCGGTTTGTGATGTTTTAAGCTAGATGTATCTAAAACTCCTTAAAATGGTTATGTTGATGAAAACTCTATTCATTTAAAAGCTGTAAATCTTTAGAGCTACTATCATTTTATCCTTCATAAGGTCTTTAAGATACGCTGTAATCAATTGATAAGATTATATATGAAGAAGTATATCAACCTCTTTTAATGTGCTTATTTAAGTTTTTTTATCAACTCTATTTCTTAAAGTTTCTAATATCGTTGTTTTGGTGAAAAGTGAAAAATTAGGACAAAAAAAAACTCTTGAGAAATCAAGAGTTTTTACAATATTTAAAATCTTATTTATTTAAACGTTAGGGTTTAAATAATCTGGTGTTGTAGGGAAATCTGTATCACTAAAATCATTTGTTAAGTCTCCATCACCATTATTATCTTCTTCACTTGAAGGTGTACCATCATTATCATGATCAGTATCTTTTACAAAATCAAGTAATTCAATATAAAATAGTAAGTTTTGGTCCACTAAACTACTCGAATAATTATTTGTGAATAATGATGTATAAGCCAGTCCAGAAGGAATAAATAAAATTCCTTTTCCTCCTTCTAAATAAGTTATTGGTCCATTAAAAGTATCTCCATTATCCTCTTTTTTTAAATATCCTCCTTTAAAATTTTCAAAACCAAAAGACCAACCTCTAACAGCTAATCTATCGTAGCTAAACCAATCTCCTACACCCTGAGAATTACTGTCAAACGTTGCACTTAACTCTGTAGAAGACGTAATAACTTGGCCTGAATATCTAGCGAAAATTGAATCTGATACTGAAGGGTATCCTTTATCAACAGAAGGATTGTCAGTGTTTGGATCGATAGGGTTTCCTTCTTTTATTTTATATACGTAAAGCGTATAATCAATATCATTTCTTTTAACCTCCATTTTAATAATATTATCATATAGTGGTGTTTTTCCAGAAACTAATGTTTTAACAGAATCTAAAGAAGCATCATAATAATAGTTCTTTAAAAACTTCACTATAGAATCATTATCAGACAAAGCAAGTTCCTCATGATCTATATCTAAAAAAGGATTGTCAATTCCATTACTATCATCTCCACAAGAATATATTACGACACTTAAAACAATAAATGCAAAAATACTTTTAATTTTATTCATTTAATCTATAATTTTTGAGCGTGCAATTTACCAATTTTATACCTTTGTAAAAAGACAAACGTTATATTTTAACTATTTATATGAGAATTGATAAATATTTGTGGTGTATTAGAATTTTTAAAACAAGAAGTTTAGCATCTACAGCATGTAAGAAAGGGCAAGTTAAGATAGATAATAAAAGCTTAAAGCCTTCTAAAGAAGTGTTTGGAGATGAATTGATTTTAGTAAGAAAAAATCAAATAAACTATCAAATAAAAGTTTTAGATTTACCGGAAAGTAGAGTTGGGGCTAAAATAGTAGATCTTTATAGAAAAGATGTAACGCCTAAAGAGGAGTTTGAGAAAACAGACCTCTTAAAATACGCTAAAGACTATTACAGAAAAAAGGGTACAGGTAGGCCAACTAAAAAAGACAGGCGAGATATAGACGATTATCAAGAAGATACAACAGAAGAAATATGACAACATCAGGTAGCATTATATTAAATCAATTGCAAATTTCTCAAAAAATAAGAAGGATTGCTTATCAGATCTATGAAACAAATAGTTCGGAGAAAGAAGTTATTCTTGCTGGTATTGTAGGTAATGGCTTTATTTTTGCTGAAAAATTAATGGAAGTTTTACAAGAAATATCACCTTTAAAAGTAACTCTTTGTAAAGTTAATATTGATAAAAAAAATCCTTTAAAACCTATTACCACTTCTCTAAATATTGAAGATTATAAAAATAAATCTTTGGTTTTAGTTGATGATGTTTTAAGCTCTGGAACTACGCTAATTTACGGAATTAAGCATTTTTTAGACGTTCCTTTAAAGAGATTTAAAACAGCTGTATTGGTAAATAGAAATCATAAAAAATATCCTGTTAAGGCAGATTTTAAAGGAATTTCTCTGTCTACTTCTATAAAAGAACATATACAAGTAGAATTTTCTGCAAATGAAGTAATTGCTTATTTAGCTTAATAAGCTTTCCAATTCTTCCGCAACTTGTGCTTTAGTTTTATTGTCTATTTTTACAATAGTCTTTGCTTGTTCATAAAAAGAGCGTCTTTCAAAAAGGTGTTTTGCTACAAACTCTGGAATTTGATTATCACCTAAAGAAGCTATTAATGGCCTTTTAGCTTTTTTTCTAATTAATCTTTCTATCATGGTTGCTGTGCTACCTTGTAAATAGATCGATTTTGCATCAGAATTATTAATTTCTTCCATATTATTTGCATAACAAGGCGTTCCTCCACCTAAAGCAAGGATAAAATCTTTGTCTTTTGCTAGAATTTCTTTTAAATATTTGTTTTCTATCAATCTAAAATAGACTTCTCCTTTGGTTTTAAATATTTCAGAAATAGACATTTTTTCTTTTTCAATAATGTAATCATCTAAGTCTAAAAAATTCATTGACAGCTTTTTAGAAAGTCGTTTACCAATACTAGATTTTCCTGAAGCCATATAACCTAAAAGTACTATTTTCATCTATTTGTGTTTTTATGCAAATATCTATAAAAAAAAATCAATTTAATGCTTATTATTCCAATGTTTGATAGTATATTTGCAACCGGTTTACAAAAAAGACCTGGTAGCTCAGTTGGTAGAGCATCTCCCTTTTAAGGAGAGGGTCCTGGGTTCGAGCCCCAGCCCGGTCACAAAGAAAATGTTAAGCAATATGCTTAACATTTTTGGTTTATACAAATGCGCACGTGGCGAAATTGGTAGACGCGCAGCCTTGAGGGGGCTGTGTTCGCAAGAACGTGGAAGTTCGAATCTTCTCGTGCGCACTTAAGTACTTCTTCCGTATTAGTTGTTTAATTTCTTTTATTTATCTTAAAGTTAACAGCTTTAACTGAAATAGTAATAAACAATCCTTATTCTCTCTTTTAGAAAGAATTTAGCACTTCCAATACTTCAGTTCGTTTTCTTACTGAAACGGGGATATTAGATCCATCACTAAGCATTAGATAACCACCATCAGATTTTATAAACTCTTTAATAAAGGTAGTATTTACTAAATGACTTTGGTGTACTCTTAAAAAACCGACTTCCTTTAACATATCTGCATAATATTTTAATGTTTTAGAAACGAGTATTTTTGAATTGTCTTTAAAATAAAAGGTAGTGTAATTGTTATCAGACTTACAACGGATTATATCTTCAATATTTACAACAATTATTTTTTCTGAAGTATGTAAAGATATTTTATTAGGCTTATTATTAGGGGCAGTTACCGCTTCTTGCAAAACATGTAGCTGTTCTTTATCTGGCTGAATTTGGCTTTGCGCTTTTTCTATTGAAACTGCCAAATCTTCATTGGAATAAGGTTTTAAAATATAATCGATTGCTGCAAACTTAAATGCTTTAATAGCAAAAGCATCACTTGCAGTAACAAAGATAATTTTCGATTTTAAATCAGGAAAAATTTCAAGAATATCAAAACCTGTTCCGTCTCCTAACATAATATCTAAAAACAAGATCTCTGGTTGTTGTTTGCGCAATAATTTTGCTGCTTCTACAACCGATTTTGCTTTTCCTATAATTTTAATCTCTGGATGATTGTTAGTAATATCAGTTGCTAACATTTCTAGTGCTACTGGCATATCATCTACTAAAATTGCAGTTAGTTCTTTCATGTTATATTTCTTCATCTAATTCAAAAATGGTTATTTCGGGTCTTACATTTAATCTTACTTGGTATAAATTACCTAGTGCTCTATTTATGTATAATGTTCTACCATCATACAAATCAAACTCGCCAGAAGAATACCTTTTGTTTTCTACAGGAAGAATAGGTGGGGGTAAAAATGGAGGTTTTACTTGTCCGCCATGTGTGTGTCCAGATAAAATCCACCCTTTGTAATTGTTCCAAATATTTAAATCACAAACATCTGGGTTGTGGCATAAAACAAGGTTTGCTTTTTCTGCATCATATTTGGTCATAATTTTTGTTGGGTTAAAATTAGAACCCCAATAATCATCAATACCTAATATATTTAAACCACTAAAACTTACTTGTTCATTTCTTAGAATTGTAATGTTTTTTTTATCTAAAATATTAGAAATCTTATCAGCAACATCTTGTTCTAGCCAATCTATACCATAATCATGATTGCCTAAAACACCTGCAGTTCCTAATTTTCCGTTTACGGCATATTTAAACACTTCTTCTAATTGATCAAACTGTTCTGGTGTTTCATAAGAAACAAAATCTCCTGTATAAACAACAAAATCGGGGTTATAAAGGCGTGCTTTTTTAAACGAATCTATAATATAGTTGTAATCAAATTTATTACCAACATGAACATCACTAATTTGCATTAATGTTTTTCCTATTAAGTTTTTTGGTAAATTTTTAATGGGCATTTTTACGTGTACAAATTCCAACCAAAAAGGTTCTATTTGCCAAGAATAAAGTCCACTTAAAATACTTGCTCCAACTCCTGTAAGTAAAGTGTTTTTTATAAATTTTCTTCTTTCCATTTTTTTAATAATCTGTTTTTAGTGGAATCTTAAACCCAACTTTGGTTCCTTTTACTTCTTTTTTGTCTTTTATTTCTTCAATAGAAAATGAGTTGTATTTCGATAAATGCTGAATTCGTTCTTTAGTAACTTCTAAAGCGACAGATTGATGATTCGATTTTACTTTTTCTTTTTTAGACTGATGAAAACCAATCCCGTTATCTTCTATTGTAAAATGTAAGAATCTATTTCTAATTTCAAAAAGAAGTTTAATTTTTGCATCGATTTTATTAGGCTGAAAAGCGTGTTTAATACAATTCTCTACAAAAGGTTGTAATAGCATTGGCGGAATTAAAATTTCTTCTGAATCGATGTTATTTAAAGAGGTTTCAATAACGTACTCAAAAGACATTGAATTCATTTTTTGCTCTAAATCTAAATAGTTTTTTAGGGTATTTATTTCTTCTTGTAAGCTAATTTCTTCTAATCTTGAGTTGTTTAAAACACTTCTTAAAAGTACAGAAAATTGTGAAATGGTCTTATTTAATTCTTTAGAGTTCCCAGAATTGCCAAGTGCTTTTATTCCGTTTAAAACATTAAAAATAAAATGCGGATTCATTTGCAACTGCAATGCTTTTTGTTCTAAAGTAAGTAAATGATTTTCTACTTTTAAAGTATCAATCTTTTGCTGATTTTTTTTATTCAACTTTCTTATATGCAGCTCAACAAAAAGCGCTAAAAGTAGACATAAAATTGCGCCACATAATATTATAAACCATGCTTTTTGATAAATTGGAGTGTCAATAAAAAATGAAAAAGATACTTTTTTACTAAGTAAACTACCTTTTTTAGACTGAACAGTAAATTGATAATTCCCTGACTTTAAATTAGCAAAATCAACCTTATTTTGAGGACTCCAAGGTGTAAAATCATCCTTTAATTGATAACGGTATTCGATATTTTTAGGATTCTTTAAATCGATTGTTTTAAAAGAAAAGGAAATATTGTTTTCATTTGGTTTTAAGGCAAGTTTGGTTGCGTTTAAGGAATCTATAAATTTATAATTAACTGCTATATTTTCAATGAACACTTTAGGTGTAACCGTTTCTGTAGCGGTATTATATCTATATAAACCTTTATTTAAACTACCAATCCAAATTGAGTTTTGCTTGTCTTTAAAAATAGTGTTTATTTGGCTAGAAATAAATGTATTGTATTTGTTTATTTTCCTTTTAAAAATATAGGTGTTGGCATCTAAAATATCTAATCCATTTTTTTTAGAAGCCACCCAAATTTCATCTTTTATTCTTTTTATGGAAGAAATGTCTTCTATTGTTAAGATATTTTTTAAAACAGTATGATCATCAATAATTTTTAATCCCTTAGTATCTGTTACAGCAATTAATTGATTATCATTTATTAAAAAGGAAGTGGTATTCTCTTCTATAAGTTTATCCATTTTTAAAGGTTTGTATAGTTTATCTATACTCCATAAGCCTTTTGTAGAAGCTATGTAAATAATGTTTTTAAAAGAAATGATATCATGAATTATAGAAAAATCTATTTGGTTTTGTATTTCTATAGGCTGTATTGCGTCTTTTTTTAGTTCGCAAACACCTTGTACAGTGGCTAAAATAATTTTATTGTTAATAGATTTTATTTTTAGAATTTCTTTGCTTTCAAAAAAGTTAGATTTATGATGCTGTAATACGAGAAGTCCATTTTTTAAACCGATATAAATTTTATTCTTTTCAATAAAAATACAATTTACATTTTCTTGTTTGTAGTTGGTGAAATTTACACCGTCAAATTTAGAGTAACCATTATCTGTTGCTAGCCATAAATAGCCTATTTCGTCTTGCTGAATATCATTTATAGTAGTAGATGGTAATCCATCAGAAATAGAGAAATTTTGTAGCTGAAGGTTTTGTGAATGCGTTTGGTTTATCAGAATGAAAAAAAGTAAAAACAATAAATTCAGTCGGTTCTTAGGTATACCCTTTATAGAATGACTTAATGAATATAAAATTTCAAAAAATATTATCATAATTACAAACTTACTAATTAAAACGCCATTACCTCATTTTTAGTTTTGTGTAATGGCGTCTAATCTACAATTTCTATTTCAATTTACTTTATAGCATACAAACGCTTGTTATTGGTGTCTGGCTCTATGTGTTTTAAATCTCCATACGGTTTAATTAAGGGTTTTAATACCACCAAACCCGTTGTTCTACCTCTAATAATTAAGGTGCTGTTTTTACTATTCCATGTCCATCTGTATTTATCTAACGGAATGTTATAGTTATTAATTTCTACCATTAATTCTTCGTTTTGCTCAATCCAATCGATCATCTCTTTTTCTGAAGTAAATATTGGCATTTCGTTGTCTGTATGGTGGTAACCAAATTCCCATTTAATTGGTATAGAGAACTGAGTGGTATACGCATCACCAACATATCTTTCTTCTTCATTATTTAAAGCATCATACCAGTTAATGTCTTTTTCTTCTGGATATTTATTCGCAATTTCTTTAGATAAATCTATTTTTCCAGGAGAATGAGCTGTAGGATAAAATACGTAATAAGGTTGTGCTAAATAATGATTAGAAAATTTACCACTAAAAATAGTGTAATAAGGAGATGCAATAACTTTTGGCAATGTTGGAGCCGATAAAGCGTCTTTTAGCGTTTTTAATAATGCTGTGTTTTCAACCAATCCAGAAGCATGAAAAACTATTTTTGTATCTTTATTAACTACATTTTTTAGCGTTGGTAAAGTACCTTGAGTTATCGTTTTTCTTAAAGTTTCTGCGGTAATTTTATCACCTTTAACAATAGTTTCTAAATTCATGCCTTTATACGGGTTGCTGTTATTTACAATATGAACATCTCCGTAAGGATTTTCGTTAGCATTTTTATTTAGCCAAACAATTATTTCTTCTAGAGAATATTGTCCGTCTATTATTTTGATGTTTTTCTCTTCAAAATAAGCTCTAGCGTTGGTGTAATAGGTTTCATTTCCGACGTCAAAACCTGTAATAAAAACAATGGGTTCTCTAGAAGTAATTTTTATAGTAGTTTCATTTTTAATAGGAGCAACATTTTCTGCAAGAACTATTGCTTTATCTTTTTTTATTATCTTTTTATTATCACAACTAATAAACGGGCTGCTTAATAAGATTATACCTGCTGCAAATACTGATTTTTTTAATATAGTTTTCATAATTTCTACGTTTTTAAGTGTTAATACACTGTAAAAGTAGAGGAGAAGTTGAGGTTGATTTTACCAATTTTAGAATCCGTTGCTTATGAATTAGAATTCGTTTTAAAAAAAACTTTAACTTTTTGATATTTTACTGTAGAAAAATTATTGATTACTTTTAAAAACTTAACCAAATTAATTAGTAATGAAGTTTTTTTTTAAAATTAGTATTTTTTTATTTTCGATTTCTCTCTTTTCTCAAAAAGAGAATGTTTATTTTACTTTAAAACCAACATTAACACCTAATGGAGATGTTGTTGTTTTTAGTTATCAAGATGATTTATGGAGAGTTAACTCTGATGGAGGAACTGCTTTTAGATTAACTGCAATGGATGGAACTGAGACAGATCCTTCTGTTTCTCCTGATGGAAATTGGTTGGCTTTTTCTAGTAATCAGTATGGTAATTATGATGTGTATTTAATGCCTTTAAACGGAGGTGAAATAAAACAACTTACTTTTCATGAAAGTGATGATAGAGTTGCTTCTTGGAATTGGGATAGTAAAACAATTAATTTTGCTTCTAATAGATATAATAGAACAACAAACTATACTATTTCTACTAAAGGAGAAACAGCAAAAAGAACCTTTAATCATTATTTTAATACCATTCATAATGTTGTTCAGCATCCTAAAACTAAAGACATTTACTTTAATGAATCTTGGGAAAGCTCAAGTTATGCAAATAGAAAAAGATATAAAGGAGACTATAACCCAGATATTAAATCGTACAACACAGCTACTAAAAAGTATACAAAGCACACTTCTTATAAAGGAAAAGATTTTGGAGCAACTATAGATTCTAAAGGAAATATTTACTTTAAATCTGATGAATATAATGGAGAATATAATTTATATACTTTAAATAATGGTGTTAAAAAACAGCTCACTGAGTTTGATACTTCTATTATGTGGCCAAAAGTGAGTGCTAATGGAGAAAAAATAGTGTTTAGAAAAGATTATCAGTTGTATATCTATGATGTAGCCTCAAAAAAATCGAATAGATTAAATATAAATATCAACAATAATATAACTGTTAATAAAAATCAATCATACAATATAAAAGGTAAAATCACTTATTTTGATGTTTCTCCTGATGGAAAAAAGATGGCATTTGTATCTAGAGGGAAATTATTTATTTCTGATATTGAAGGGAAGTTTGTTAAAGAAATACCTACAAGTAAAACAGAAGCAGTTGAAGAAGTAAAATGGTTAAAAAATAACACATCACTTTTATATTCTAGATCTTATAACGGTTATTATAATTGGTTTACGGTTGATGTTAATAATTTAACTGATACAAAACAAATTACAAAAAACAGTAAGAATAATAGGTTTATTACTTTTAATAAAGAAATGTCTAAAGGTGTTTATTTAAGAGGTAGAAACGAAATTTATACGATAGACTTAAAGAGTTTTAAAAGTAGTTTAGTTGTACAAGATGAACTTTGGGGATTCTATAACTCTAAACCATATTTTTCACCCGATGGTAAATACATCGTTTATAATGCTTACAAAGATTTTGAAGCAGAAATTTTAGTATATAATTTAGAGACTAAAAAGAAAATAAACCTAACCAATACAAAGGTTTCAGAATCTGGACCAGTTTGGTCTAATGATGGAAAATTTATTTATTTTTCATCAGAAAGAACGGCTCCTAATTTTCCTAGTGGAGGAAATGGTGAGTCTAAAATATACCAAATGGCTTTAGATAAATATGAAAAACCTTTTAAAATGGAAAAGGCAAATGAATTATTTTCTAAAAAAGATACAGCAAATAAAAAAGAAAATAAAACAGCTGTTAATGTTCAAATAAACCAAAAAGGTTTAATGACAAGACTTACTAGAATCAGTCCAAGATTTGGTAATCAAAAAAATATTACAATTATAAATGAAGGACAAAAGACGCATGTGTTATATGTATCTAATCATGATAAAGGTGAAAATAAGTTATGGAAAACAACAATAGAACCATTTGAAGCGAATAAAACAGTTAAAATTGATGATAAAAGAGTTTTTAATTATCAACAAATAACGATAAAAAAGAAACATTATATACTTGTAAATGGATCAATTCAAACTTTAAATTTAAGTTCTAATAAATTAAAAGCAATTTCGATTGATTTTAAATTTAATAAAACTTTATCTAATGAATTTGAACAAATGTATTTTGAAGCTTGGGCAGGAATGGAAGAGAATTTTTATGATGAAAATTTTCACGGACAAAACTGGCAAAAATTAAGAGATAGTTATAAAAAGTATTTACCTTTTATTACAAAAAGGTCAGACTTACGTTTAATTTTTAATGATATGTTAGGAGAATTAAATACATCTCATTTTGGATTTAATTCTAAAGGTTCTGAAGAGAAAACATATTACGGTACCAAAACTTCATCTACAGGAATTATTTTTAATAATGAGAATCCCTATAAAGTAGAAAGTATTGTTTTAAATAGTCCAACAGATATTGAAAGTAAAGATATCAGAAAAAATGATGTTTTAATTTCTGTAAATAATGTAAAAATTGATAAGAATAAAAATAGAGAATCCTATTTTATAAATCCTGATTTTAAAGAAGAAATTAAACTGACTTTCTCTAGAGGAAAAAAAGTGTTTACCGTTTTTGTACATGCTACAACTTATGGGCAAATTAAAAATTTAATGTACGATGATTGGCAAAATGAAAATCAGAAATATGTAGATCAAAAATCTAATAATAATATTGCTTATGTACACATGAAAAATATGAGTGGTGGTGAGTTAACTAAGTTTTATGAAGATTTAATGAGTGATGAAGCTTATAAAAAAGGTTTAATTTTAGATTTAAGATATAATACAGGAGGAAATGTACACGATGCTGTTCTTAACTTTTTACAACAAAAACAATATTTAAGTTGGAAATATAGAGAAGGAAAACTAGCAAGTCAATCTAACTTTAATTATGGCAATAAGCCAATTGTATTATTAATAAACGAACAATCTCTTTCTGATGCAGAAATGACAGCAGCAGGTTTTAAAGAACTAGGTTTAGGTACAATTATAGGTACAGAAACTTATAGATGGATTATTTTTACAACTAGTAAATCTTTAGTAGATGGTTCTAGTTATAGATTACCATCTTGGGGATGTTATACTTTAGATGGTAAAGATTTAGAGCTAAATGGAGTTTCGCCAGATATTTATGTAGGTAAAAGTTTTACTGATAGATTAGAAAATAAAACACCACAATTAGATAGAGCTATTGATGTTATTTTAAAAGAAATTAAGTAGCTTTCTTTAGTTGTTAAATATCAAAAAATATATAATTTTTAATAAAAAACTCAAGATTAAATTCAATCTTGAGTTTTTTTTATTAATTTAAAATTAAAGAATAATCTATGTCTGCCGTAGATATCATTTTGTTTTTATTACCAGAGTAAATCCCTAATAGTATTTTAAGTTCTTCAATTTCATAAGTATCAAAAACCAACACTAAATTCTGATGAAAAGTAGGTACAGGTATTTTTCTTTTTTGTGTTGTGTTTGCGCTATAGTCTAACCAATAATTAACATCTATTTCTGCAACATATTCTCTAAACTTATTCAGTTGTTCTTTATCAAATTGAAAAAAGATATTATTAAAAACAAGATTGTAGTTATTACAATCTTTACAAATTGATATTTCTCCGTTTTTAACGCTAGCTATTATTTTAGATTTTTGACACATTGTTTTAATTTTTAGTAACAGTCAGTTTTTATTTGATTGTTTTCTTCAAATTTATGTAATGAAGATTGTAAGTGTTTTTTAGTTATTTCTTCTAATGCTTTTGTGACTCCTTTTTCCATGTATATAGACCCGCAAATCATAATTAAACCTCCATTATGTATGGTATTCGCAATTAGTGTTCCGTGATTTATTAATAAATCTTGAACATATATTTTCTCTTTTTCTTCTTGAGAATATGCAGCGTGGAACGAGTTGAGCGTATTATTTTCTATGGCTGTCTGTATATTGTTTTTGTAAATTTTAAAAGACTCTTTTGTTCTTCCTCCCCAAAATAAATGCGTTTTTGTATTTGATTTTTTTCTATTAATCATTCCTAAAAAAGGTGCAATTCCGGTTCCGTTGGCAATTAAAATAACTTCTTTTGTTTTTTTCGGAAGATGAAATGCTACATTTTTTTGAATATTTGCTACCATTTTATCGGCTTTACATAAACTATTAAAATAAGTAGAGCAAAGTCCGAATTCGTGTTTCTTAATACTTAACAGAATAGTATTATCTATTTTGGCAATAGAATACAAACGACTTCTTGTTTCATTTTTTGGAGTAATAAAAAGTAAATCTCCAGATTCGAAAGTTGTTTTTTTATTCGGCTTTAATTGAATTAAAAAAGTATCATCAGTATTAATAGGTGTTTTATTTATTACCGTAAATTCTTGTTCTTTTTTGTTTGTTGTTAAAAGACTTTCTGTGGTTACTATAAGTGTTGTTTTATAGAAAGCATTCCATTCTTGTAACCATTGGTTAAAATCAGAAAAAGATTGGTTATTGATCTTAAAAACAGGTAAAATAGGAGTGAATTTGTCTTGCATTTGTAAATGAGCATGTACCAAAATAGCAAACTTACAATACTGTGTATACTCTTTAGAACCAAAACCGACTACAGAGAAATTTAAAAGATTGTTTTGCGACGTGTTTTCAATTTTAGAAATAAATTTCTTCGCATTTATAGGGGCTTCTCCTTCACCATAAGTTGCTGTAAATATGATAATATTTGTTGCTTTTTTATAGCTTGTATATTGGTTTAATTCTGATAAAAACACCGTTTTTCCAGAAGCGATTAAAGCCTTGTAAAAAGCAGTTGCAAAATTAAAGGTGCTTCCAGTTTCAGAACCAACTAGAATTATGTATTCGGTTTCATCTTTAGTAAATTTATTTTTAACCAAGCTAGTTTTCTTCCTTCTTTTTAAAGTCATGGCAAAGCCAGAAAAAATAAAGAATAAAATAGCAAAACAAGCTAATAATAAAACAATAGACCATAAGATAGAGCCTTTTCCGGTATGAAGTAATAAGCTATAATAAGAACCAAAAGTAACGAATGGTTGTTTTTTTAGGCTAATAACTTGTCCCGTAATTTGATGTACAGCAACTTCTTTATCAGTAAGTTTTACATAGTAATAATCTTCTTCATCTGTAGAAAATGGGAATTCTATACTTTTTACTTCATCTAATTTTGTAGACTCAAAAAAATCAATAATAGCATTGTTTTGTAGTGTCTTATTTTGTGTAATTTCTACATGTTTACTATTGTCTTTTGGTAATACAGAAAAACGGTCTAAAGATAGATATACACCTGTTAATGTAATTACTATAATAGGTACTAGCGTATATCGACCAATAATAATATGGTAATATTGATTAAAATCTTCTTTAATTATTTTAGAGAAGAATTTAGAAATACCACCTTGTCTTTTTGCAATTAATACAATTCCGGTAACAGAAATTAGCAGCAGTAAAAAAGATACAAATCCAATAATAAACCTACCCGTAGATTTTAAAAATAACGAACGATGTAGGTTTGTTGCAAATTCATAAATTGGTTTTTTCTCTATGATATCTCCAATCTTTTCTCCTGTTTTTGGGTTGATGTAAAAAGTAGCGCTTTTACCATTTGTTAAAACAACATTTGCAGCTACAAAACCATTTTCATCAACTTCTATGGTGATTACTTCATCATATTTTTGATGCAATACAACAATTGTTTCTTGAATAGAAACTGTATTAATATCTACAACATCATAAGGAGAAAGTTTATCAGAAATTGGTTCGAAAGCCAATATAATTCCGGTTACAGAAGCGATAATAATAAATAAAGCAGAAGATATAGCCAGAGTTAAGTGGCTATATCTCCAAATGGAAATCGTCATTATAAAATTTTTTATTGTGGCATGATTCTTATATAACGAATAAATCCTTTTCCTTCAACTTTAGATTTAACGTTTTCTGATGTTAATTCAAACTCTACATCATCTTTGTAATATGCTTGGTTTTCAACAGAAGTTTCAAAGCGGATTTTATACCCAGCATCAATTTTACTGTCATCAATTTTTATAACACTAATAGCACGTTCTCCTCCACTAATTGTTGCTCCTGTAATAGCATCAATATCGCTACGCTTTGTCCCTTGAAACTTCCACCATTCTTCTAGGTTAGAGTACCATTCATCATCGTCTCCTAACACATTTAGGGTTTCTTCATATTCTCCATCAGAATTTATTAGAGAAATTACAATATAAGCTCCTTCTCCGGTGTAATTAGTTAACTGAATCATACATTTGTATGAACTTGTTTCGCTACTTTTAAAACTGAACAATGCAAATGCGATTGCAATTATAATAGGTGTTATTTTAAATATATTTTTAGTTTTCATTCTTAAGTTTTATTTTAAAAATTTAATATCAGTATTTTTTAATAACTCATTTTCCAAAGCTAAATCATAAGTAGATTCTTCAAATTCGTTTTTTATATTTTTATCTGCACCAATACTTAATAAATAATTGATAATTTTAGTGTCTTTAGATTTCATAGCTGCTAAGTGCAGTGCCGTATAACCTTCGTTATTTTTTGCGTTTACATCAATACCATAAGAATTTACTTCTTTTAATAATTTGATATTTTTATGGTCTAAAGCAAAGTGAAATAATGTATTGTTACCACCCTGAATTTGGTTTAATTTTAATCCGTTTTTAACAAGTAGGTTCTTTTTTGTCGCAAAATTATCATTTCTTCTTTCGTTGTAACTATTAAGCAAATAGTACGCTAAAGTATTTCCGTCTTTGTCAGTTACATTTATGTTCGCTTTTTGGTTAATTAGATAAGCCACAACATCACTAGAGTTTCTTTCTACAGCTACTGAAAGAGCAGAGTTTCCTTGCTTGTTTGTGTGATTAATATCCTTTGTTTTTTCAGTTAAAAAAGTAACAATCTCCAAAGAATTTCTACCAGTTGCGTTTAATAAAGGTGTGTTTCCTTCTTTATCAGCATGATTGATATCAACATTTTTACTTAAAAAATAATTAAAAGTAGCAATGTCTTTATTACCAGAAGCTAAAAAATGAAATGCATTTTGTCCGTCTTTATTCGTAACATTTGCGTCAAGACCTAAGCTATTTAAGTATTTAAAAAATGCTAAAGAATTGTAACCGCCACGGCCACCTCTTGTTGCTAATAAAAGTGCATTTTCACCATTTTTATTTAAGTTTTTGTATGGTAAACCTTTCTTTATTAATAAGTTTAGCATTTCTTTATTTCCTTTTTTAGCAGCATAATTAAATGCACCGTTTCCATCATTATCAGTGCTGTTTAAAGCCAATCCTTTTGATGTAAAATAGTCTAATAAATCTAAGTTATTTAATGAAGGAAGTAATAAAAGTAAAGCGTTTGCACCGTGACCGTTGGTGTCGGTTGCAATGTCTAATCCATTTTCAATAAATAAATCATAGATTTTGGTATTGGTATTTCCTGCATTTGCAGCAAACGTTAATGGAGAAGATTGATGAGAATCTTTTAAACTTAAATCCGCTCCGTTTTTAATTAAGTAAGCAGTAAGTTCTAAATTATCTGCATAGGCAGCCCAAAAAACATATGTTCGCTTATCGTGTGTAATTTTGTTAACATCATTCCCTTCTTTAGAAAGTAAATATTTAATGGATGCATTTGGTGCTTTTTGCAAAATAGCATATACCACACCATCAAAACCACCTTTATTGGCTTCACTTGGGTTGTTGCCTTGTGCTATTTTCTGATCAATAATCTCGATGCTTGGGTTTGTATCCCAAAAATCTCTATCTAAAAATATATTTGATGATTGCTGTTGTTTTCTTTGTGCTACAACTACTGTGCTTATAAATAATATAGCAACAAGTGCTATTAGTTTAGTTCTTTTCATTTTTTATTTTTTTACAAATGATTCTATTATGGTATTAATTTCTTTTTCTTTTGTTGTTTCATCAGAAAATAAATGTTTGTAAAGTTCTTTAAACTCAACTTTAGTTTCTAAAGATAAATTGGTGTTTCTACCATAAACTTCGTTCCATTTATTTCTAACTAACTGCCATTTGTTATTGTTTGCTTTCCACCAGTCAGAAGCCGCTTTACATTTGCTATCATCAACTTTTACGTACGTATTGTATCCTTTTTCTTTAGCTAAAACAACATCTTCTTTTCCTGCTTCACGGATAATTTTACTGTTATCTTGGTCATGAAGCCAACCGTAGCTTGTAATTTCATGTCTGTTTCCTCTTAAAGTGATGTTATAATCGCTTCTTTTGGTGTATTCTCTTCTTGGTAAAGGAGCGGTAGTTTCGTTTTCCCAATAGCTTTTTCCGTCTACATGAACCCAAGTTCCAGAACCTTCGTAACGCGGACTGTCATCTACTTGATATACTTTTTGTGTCCATTGTTTTTTTACGTCGCTTTTACTTTTTTGCTCAAAAGTCCAGTTATTATCACCATTATACATGTAGAAATCGTTGTTTTCATACAACCAATCTTGTCGCCAGTGTTTAATAATCATTGGGTCTTTTGGGTTACCAACTTGTAATAAATGTTGAATTGATATTTTGTTATTACTATCTTCTACCAAACCAGCCCATTCTAAACCTTTATCTACTTTAGTTTTAGAAGGTTTGTAAGTGGAGTCTTTACTATAATTAAAAGTTTCAGCAAAATTGAAGGTTACTTCAAAACAACCACACATTTCTTTTATCGCATTTTGATCTTTCTTTTTCTTGCTTTGTGCATTTACAGAAATGGAAAGGAAAAGTAGTAGTGTACTCAATAATAGTTTATTCATTTTTTAAAATTTTTGGTTATAAATATTTTTACAAAAATATACAATTTATTTAGACTGATTAAAAATAAGGTATATATTTGTCGAAAATTATTAAGAATGTTTCTAAATAAAGAAATTACAGTTGTATTACTAATGTTTTCTATTGCTACTTTTAGTCAAGAAGTAAAAAAGGATTCAACAGAAATAACTGTTTTAGATGAAGTTGTGGTTACTGGGCAGTACAATCCTCAATCTGTAAAAAAATCGGTACATAATGTTACTGTTATAAAAAGAGCACAAATAGAAAGTCAGGCAGCCAATAATTTAGCCGATTTATTAAACTTTAATTTAAACTTAACAATTGTACCTAGTTCTCAAACAGGTAAGTCTACGATTTCTTTCTTCGGATTAGATGCTCAATATTTTAATATTTTGGTTGATAATATTCCTTTAGTAAGTGATAATGGACTTGGAAATAACATCGATTTAACTCAAGTAAATTTAGATGATATAGAGCGAATAGAAATAGTAGAAGGTGCAATGGGCGTAGAGTATGGCGCAAATGCGGTATCTGGAGTGATCAATATTATTACTAAAAAATCGATAAAAAATAAGTGGAATATTAATGCTTCTTTACAAGAAGAAACGGTAAGTGATGAATATGCTTGGTTTGATGAAGGAAGGCATATACAAGCATTTAATATATCTAATAATATAGATAAGAATTGGTTTGCTAGAGTTGGTGTAAACCGCAATCAGTTTGCAGGATTTTTTAATGATAGACAAGGAAAAAACTATTATCAAAATGATGGTTTAAGAGGATATGATTGGTTACCAAAAGAACAATTTAATTCAACTGCTTTTGTACAATATCAAAAAGAAAATTTTAAGCTGTTTTACAAATTTGAATACTTTAATGAGTTAATAAATTATTATGATGAAGCGGTTAGAGCAAATATAGATACACAGGCGCAAACGAGTAATCCGTCTGCAACGGATAGAATTTTTAGAACGCATCGGTTTGTAAACAACTTAAATCTTGTAGGGAGTTTAAACACAGGCGCTAATTACAATGTTTCACTTTCTTACCAGCAACAAAAACGTTATTTAAACGAGTTTAACTACTACATTTTAAGTAGAGAAAAAAGTAATGAAACGGATGATGTATATCAATCTAGTAAAGTTTTCTTTTCTAAAGGAAGTATTAACAACCTTGTTAAGAGTGATTTATTTAATTTTCAATTAGGATACGAAACAAGGTTTATCAATGGTTTTGATACACAAGCTTCTGGCGATGTTACACAACAAGATAAGACGCAATCTCAGAGTAATTATGCTTTTTATGGTTCTGCCGAATTTAAGTTTTCTGATGCATTTTTAGTAAGACCCGGAATCCGATATGAATATAATTCTTTATTTAAGTCTAAAGTATTAGCATCTATTAGTGCTCGTTATTTAATGAATAATGGTTTTGAGTTGCGTGGTAACATTGGTACATCTTACAGAACGCCAAATTTTGAAGAGTTGTACTATTACTTTGTAGATTCTAACCATGATGTTCGAGGAAATGAAAACCTAAATCCAGAAAATGGCTTTTCGGCGTTTATCAACCTAAAAAAACACAGTTACTTTAATGAGTTGTCTTTATTAAATACTTTAAAAGTTAGTTATTTAGATGTTGCCGATAAAATAGATTTGGCTATTGTAAATCCTACTCCTTTACAATATCAATACATTAATATTGATGCTTATAAATTATGGGGAATCTCTTCTGAAAATAGTATTAAAAAAGAGAATTGGACTTTTAATTTAGGTGCTACTTTACAAGGTATTTCTAGAATTGCTACCAATGAAATACATGCCGAAAACGACTTTTTATATTCTTTTCAATTAAATACAAGTGCCAATTATAACATCAAAAAATGGAAAACGGCATTTACTGTATTATTTAAACACAATGGTAATCAGCAAAATTATATTTCATCGGGTGTAGATGATAACGGTAATGCTGTATTTTCTAAATCTTCTACCAGCGCTTATAATTGGGTAGATGCTTCTATAAAAAAATCATTCTTTAATGATAAAATTCAAGCCACTTTAGGCGGTAGAAACTTATTTGATGTTACTAACGTAAATGTTAGTAATGCAAGCACAGACGGAGTAGCACATGCTTCTAACAACAATTCTTTGTTATTGGGCTACGGACGTTCTTATTACTTAAAACTATTATATAACCTTAATTTTTAAACACTAATAATTACCAAACATTAAAATCATGACAAACAAATTTTTAACTTTTATTTTATGTGCAGCTGTATTTTCTTTTACAAGTTGTGACTCTGAAGATGCACCAATAGCACCAATAGTTGTAGTTATAGACGGAGCAGCTATTTCACCAGAAGTTGGTGGACCAAATGAACCACATCAAGTATATGTAGACTTAAGTACAAATACAACTACTGTTGTAAAAAGAGATTCTTGGGATTTAGGTTTCTATTCAGGATCAGAATTTAGAGTTAGCTTAAATGGATCAATTTCTATGGCAACCGCTGAACTATCTACAACAAATATTGATGCTGTTAAATCTTCCGATCAAGAAGTAATCGATTTACAACCATTGGTAAGAACAAATACGTATACAGATGAAAGTGTTCCTTTTGTTGATGCTCCAAATGGAGATATTCTTGAAACTGCGATTTCTGAAATTTCTGATACGGATTCTGAGAACAAAGTATATTTAGTAAATCTTGGGTATGAAGTAGATACAACTTCACCTGCAACAGGTAGCTATTCGGCAAATGGAGAAGCTAGAGGTTGGAAAAAAATTAGAATCTTGAAAGATGCTAACAATTATATCTTACAGTATGCTGATTTAGATGCTACTACACACAAAGAAATTACTATCTCTAAAAAAGAAGCATATCATTTTACTTTTTTTAGTTTTAATACTGAAAATGAAGTTAGTGTAGAACCTTTAAAAAACGAATGGGATTTAAATTTTACAATTTTCACAAACTTAATCCCTACTGCAGGACCTTATGTATATCCAGATTATGTAACAAATAATATAAAATCAGATGCCAAAGTTTATATGCTAGATACAGAAGAAGATGGGTTTACTTATGATGATTTTTCTATTACCGATGTAGACGCTACAAAATTTACTACAGACCAAAGAAGTATTGGTAGTAGTTGGAGAAATGGGGGAGGACCTAGTAGTTTACCTTCATTGAAAGAGAACGTCTTTTATGTAATAACTGATACTGATGGTAATTTATATAAATTAAAATTTTTAGCATTAACTAATGAAGCAGGTGAGCGTGGATATCCTGAATTTGTATATAGTTTATTACAATAAAATAGTCCCTCAGCAATCTTTAGATTGTTATTTTAGTTGGAAAGGCCGTTTAAACGAAAGTTTAAATGGCTTTTTTATTTCTTAATTACTTGGTTGTAATTTACCAATTCTGTTAAACCTTCTTTATCTGGTTCTTCGGCAAAAGAACGCAGATAAGTATCTAAATATTCGATGGCCCTATCTTCTGGATAAAACAAAACTTTGTTTTGGTCGGTAGACCATTCTATAACGTTTATATACGTTTTACCTTCAAAAGTTCTATAGAAACTTTGTGCATTTTCTGGCAGTTTTTCTTGCAATTCTTCATCTAGATAAATAATGTAATATTTTAAATCTGCTGTAAAAAAATGAAATGATAATAGATTGTCATAAAAACCAGTTAGGTTGTTTGCTAACGGCAGCATAATCGTAAAAACCAAAATGGCCAATTTTTGCGTATTGAAAAATTGTATAAAAAACTCAAAGGCGTTCGATGTTTTTAACGTCCAGAATAGAATTACCACACTTACCATGTTCTGAATATTCCAAGGCACCACATTGTAACCATATCCTAAATAAAAGAGTAAAACGGTAATTGTACCGTGCATTAAAAGAATAAACACGACTCCAAATTTTCTTGTTTTATTAAAGAGCAATAAAATGCCCATTAAAGCTTCTAACCAAGGCACAGCATACGTAAAAGCAACTAAAAACCATTGAGGTAAAAAACTAAAATGTTTATTGATAGCACCCAACCATTGTATGTAAAAAGCTTCATTTAATTTCTGAATTCCGCTCCAGAAATAGGTAGCAAAAAAGATCAAAATGATGGCATATAATATTTTTCTTGGATTTGCTTTTCTGTTGAAAATTTCAATCGCAAAAATGGTTAAAAAACTCTGATAAAAGTAGGGTTGTAGTCGGTTTTGATCTACGAGCGCTAAAAAGAGATATAAACCAAGAATAGTCCAACCTTGCCATCTTTTATTCAGAAAAATGTAGACAATTTGTATCGCAAAAAAGAATCCGGCTAAAATATAATCGAACGGATATGTTGGTATCGGTAACCAATCGAATAACGGGATTATGGGGAAGTTTTTTGTGGTGACCCATAATTTTGGAGCGTACACCATCATTATTAAAACAGCAAGAATAGCAAGGATTCTTACCCAGTTTATTTTCTGTTTGTCTGTTAGATTTGTGATCATCTTAATTATTTATTGAACCAGACCTCTCAGGTTTTAAAAAAACTGTGAGTTCTTTATAATCTATTTATTTTATTTTATTTTATTTTTTATAAAGCTTGTCATTTCTAAATAAGTTTTGAACCTTTCGACTCCGCTCAAGATAAACTAATTAGAAATCTCATCATTATAACTCCATTTTTTTTAGATTACTCTTTATTTTCTACTCGGAATGATAAATAAACGCTCCTTTTCACCTTGTTAGCAAACAAGTCTAGCCCTGATTGAAATGACATCCTTTTTATAGCCTTTATTAATAGGTGTCTTTGCGAGGAACGAAGCAATCTCCTCAATTAAGGGATTGCTACAGTTTACAAAAAAGTAAACTTCGCAATGACGGCTATAAAAAGATATAGTGTAAAGCAGGAAATAGCTTCTAATAAACTAGTTTCTCCGCCAAATATTTAGCTGTATAAGACTCCTTATTTTTAGCTAATTTTTCTGGAGTTCCTTCAAAAATAAGGTTTCCACCATTTTTACCTCCTTCTAAACCTAAATCAATTATATAATCTGCACATTTAATCAATTCGATATTATGTTCTATGACGATTATGGAATTCCCTTTTTCGATTAAGGCATTAAACGACTCCAATAACTTTTTAATATCATGAAAATGTAAACCTGTTGTAGGTTCATCAAAAATGAATAATGCTTTGTCTTTGGTGTTTCCTTTAACTAAAAACGACGCTAATTTTATACGTTGCGCTTCTCCACCAGAAAGAGTAGAAGAAGACTGCCCTAATTGTACATAACCTAAACCTACATCTTGCAACGGTTTTAATTTACTCGCTATTTTAGGAACTAAATTTTCCGAGAAAAAAGCAACAGCATCATCTATGGTTAAGTTTAAAATATCGTCAATCGATTTTCCATCGAACTTTACTTCTAAAACCTCTTTTTTAAAGCGTTTTCCGTTACAAACATCGCATTCTAAATGCACATCTGCCATAAATTGCATTTCGATAGTAACTTCTCCTTCACCTTTACAAACCTCGCAACGACCGCCTTCTACATTAAAAGAGAAGTGTTTTGGTTTGTAGTTTCTAATACCCGATAATTTCTGATTTGCAAATAGTGAACGAATGTCATCATAAGCCTTTATATATGTTACCGGATTAGAACGAGAAGAACGTCCAATAGGATTCTGATCGATAAATTCTACATGTTTTAGAGTGTCAAAGTCTCCTTTTATTTCTGTATGCTGACCGATTTTTTCTCCATGACCAATCAGTTTTTTTTGCATGGTTGGATACAAAATATTTTTAACCAACGTACTTTTTCCGGAACCAGAAACGCCTGTAATTACCGATAAACAGTTTAATGGAAATGTAACATCTACATTTTTTAAATTGTTTTCTCTAGCTCCAATAATTTGTATTTTATTTCTAGAAGTTCTACGTTTTGTAGGAACTTCAATTTTTAATTCTTCGTTTAGATATTTAGCGGTTAAAGATTCTGATTTTAAGATTTCGTCAAAATTTCCTTCGGCAACTACATGTCCGCCATAAGTACCTGCTTCCGGACCGATATCTATAATATAATCGGCTTCTCTCATAATATCTTCGTCGTGTTCTACCACAACAACGGTATTTCCTAAATCTCGTAAATCTTTTAAAACACCAATCAATCTTTCGGTGTCTTTTGGATGTAAACCAATACTTGGTTCGTCTAAAATATACATAGAACCAACCAAAGAACTCCCTAATGAAGTAGCTAAATTGATACGCTGACTTTCACCTCCAGAAAGTGTATTAGAGGTTCTGTTAATGGTTAAATAAGACAAGCCCACATCGGTTAAAAATAACAAACGATTGTTAATTTCCGTTAACAAACGTTCTCCTATTTTTTCTTCGTATTTGTCTAGTTTGATGTTCTTAAAAAAGACTGCCAATTCATCTAAAGGAAGTGTTACTAGATCGGATATTGTCTTTTCATTTATTTTGACAAAATTAGTTTCATGCCTTAAACGTTTTCCGTTACACGATGTACATTTTGTTTTTCCGCGGTAGCGAGAAAGCATGACTCTATTCTGAATTTTATAACTCTTTTCTTCTAAAACGGTAAAGAAATGATGAATTCCGTTGAATGATTTATTTCCGTTCCAAACCAATTCTTTTTGTTCTTCTGTAAGCTGAAACCAAGGTTTGTGAATAGGAATATCAAATTGATAGGCAACATCTATTAAATCTTCTTTATAATGTATATAAGAAGGTGTTTTAAATGGAAAAATACAATCTTCCATAATTGATAAACCAGTATTTGGGATGACCAAATCTTCATCAATACCAATTACATTTCCATAGCCCTCACAAGTTGGGCAAGCACCATAGGGATTGTTAAAACTAAATAAATGCGTGTTAGGTTCTAAGAAAGACATGCCGTCTAAATCGAACTTATTACTAAATTCAGCGACTTTATTATCGGCTAAATTTTCTATAAAACAAATACCTTTTCCTTCAAAAAAAGCAGTCTGAATTGAATCTGCTAATCGGTTGTAAAAATCTTCATCGTCTTTTGTTACAATTCTATCTACTACTAAATATAAAGGTTCGTTCTTAAAATCCGCTTGCGGAAAACCTGCAATTCGGTAAACTTTATCACTCCATTTTAAACGTGCGTAGCCTTGTTGTTCTAAAACTTGTAAAACCGTTTTTAAATCTCGGTTTTCATCAATTGTAATAGGTGCTAATAATAACAGTTTTGTTTTATCATCAAACTCTTTTACAAAATTAACAACATCAGAAACAGTGTCTTTTTTAACTTCTTTACCAGAAATAGGAGAGAAGGTTCTACCAATTCTGGCATATAATAATTTTATATAATCGTAAATTTCTGTTGAAGTCCCCACAGTAGAACGCGGATTTGTAGAATTTACTTTTTGCTCAATAGCAATTGCAGGTGCAATACCTTTTATATAATCTACTTTTGGTTTGTGTAATTTTCCTAAAAACTGACGCGCATAAGAAGATAAACTCTCTACATAACGTCTTTGACCTTCTGCATATAGCGTATCAAAAGCTAAAGAAGATTTTCCAGAACCAGAAAGACCTGTAATTACCACCAATTTATTTCTTGGTATAACTACATCTATATTCTTTAGGTTGTGGAGTCTAGCTCCTTTAATAATAATACTTTCTTTCGGATTTACTTTAGAAATGTCAGTCTTCATTCATGAAAAATATAAGCTATAAAAATACCGTTTTTTTAAACCATTTTGAAAGAAATGTGAATGAATTTTGTTAAAATATTTGTCGATTTAAAAAATAATATTGATATTTGGCTTTCATAAGCACCACTAAATTAGACGCATATACATAAAAAACTACTTTTAAATTATTAATTTAATAATAAAAAAAGAAGAGCAACTTGTTCTTCAATAGTAGTTATGACGCAGAAAAACTCAAATACAGATAGTACTTTAGTAAGCGATTACATTAAAGGTAATGAAGCTGCTTTAGCAGTTTTAATAAAAAGACATCAGCAAAGATTGTTTAGCTTTATATATAGTAAAGTACACGATAGAGATATTACAGAAGACATTTTTCAAGACACGTTTATAAAAGTTATTAGAACTTTAAAAAAAGGAAACTATAACGAAGAGGGTAAGTTTTTACCTTGGGTTATGAGAATTGCTCATAATTTGGTGATAGATCATTTTAGAAAAACCAATAGAATGCCTTCCTTTAAGAATACAAATGAGTTTGATATCTTTTCTGTTTTAGGTGATGGAAACCTAAATGCTGAAAAACAAATTATAAAAGATCAGATTCATACGGATGTTAGAGAACTTATAAATGAATTGCCAGAAGAGCAAAAAGAGGTTTTGGTAATGCGTATGTATAAAGATATGAGTTTTAAAGAAATTAGCGAAAATACAGGTGTTAGTATCAATACTGCATTGGGTAGAATGCGTTATGCACTTATAAATATGCGTAAGTTAATAGAGAAACATAAAATTATTTTAGTAGATTAACAATAAATGAAAAAAGTTGTCGTTAGTAGTTTATAACCAATTTATTAAACAAACTATATGATGCAACTTTACTCAAAAAAGCCTTCTGATTTACAGATGCAACCCAAACAAGAAACAGTTCAATTTTTGATTAATTTTTCCAAATCGCTAACTTTTGTAAAAACGAAATCAAAAGACTTCATTGAATTGAATTTGAATTAAGAGAGGAAAAAGCTTCAACTAACGTTGGGGCTTTTTTTTGTATGCATCTTTTTTTATGTTATATGAGTTAATATAGTCTTTGACTTTTACGGAACTTGCAGTCATGGAAAATATATTAGTAGCAGGTGCCAATGGTACCACAGGAAAAAAAATAGTAAACTTATTACAAAAATCACAATATTTTAATCCAATTGCTATGGTTCGTAAAGAGAGTCAGAAAAAGCAATTTGAAGATGAAAATGTAACCACTGTTTTAGCAGATTTAGAAAAGGACGTTTCATTTACAACAGAAAATATTGATAAAATTATTTTCGCTGCCGGTTCTGGTGGCAAAAAAGTAGTAGCAGTAGATCAAGAAGGTGCTAAAAAATTAATAGACGCTGGTAAGCATACAAAAGTTAGAAAGTTTGTAATGTTAAGTTCTATGGGGGCAGATAATCCAGAAAGTTCAGACAAACTTAAAGATTATTTAAAGGCAAAACAAAATGCAGATGTTTATTTAAGAGAAAGTAAATTACCTTATTCTATTGTGAGACCTGGAGCATTAAATAATGAAAAAGGGAAAGGTAAAATAGAGTTGAGTAGTAAATTAAACAAACATGGAGAAATTAGTAGAGATGATGTTGCACAAACTTTAGTACATGCTTTATATGACACTGCAGCTCTTAATAATACTTTTGAAATAATAGCAGGAGAAACGTTAATAGGTGAAGCAATACCTAGTTCATAAAACTTCTTTTTAGTATAAATAATACACCTTAATTAAGGTGTATTATTTTTTTTATGATATTCGTCTAAAACAGATTTTCTACCAACTGTACTTGTAATAATATCTTTATCTAAATCCCAACCACGAGCAGGAGAATATTCTCTTCCGTACCAAATGATTTGTAAATGTAAATCGTTCCAAATTTCTTTTGGAAACAATCGTTTTGCATCCTTTTCTGTTTGTGCAACACTTTTACCGTTGCTTAAGTTCCAGCGATACATTAATCTTAAGATATGAGTATCAACCGGAAAAGCAGGTATACCAAAAGCTTGACTCAATACAACTCCAGCCGTTTTATGACCAACCGCAGGTAATTCTTCTAAACCTTCGAAAGTTTGCGGAACTTCTCCATCATATTTTTCAATTAAAATTTTAGACAATCCGTAAATTCCTTTGCTTTTCATTGGTGATAAACCACAAGGACGAATAATTTCCTTAATTTCTTCTACGGTCATTTTTACCATATCAAAAGGATTATCCGCTTTAGCGAACAATAAAGGTGTTATTTTATTTACTCTAACATCTGTGCATTGCGCAGACAATAAAACAGCAATTAATAACGTATAAGGATCTTTATGGTCTAAAGGAACTGGTATTTCAGGATATTTTTCTTGAAGTGTGTCAATTACAAATTGTACTTTTTCTTTTTTTGTCATTATTTGAAGTTACAAAATTTACAAGTCTGCAAGTTACAAAGTTCTAGTTGAAACCTTATTTGTTTTTATGAATTAACTTTTAGATTGAAAAAAATACACTTCGACAAGCTCAGTGTGATATTAGAAACTTTAATTGATTTATGGATGATTAAAATGGCACTTTAAAAACATATTCACTATTTATTAAGCTACCTACTTTAGACTTCAAGAATACTTTGTTACTTTGTATCTTTGTAATTAAAAATAAAAAAAATGACATCACTAAAAATAGGAGATAACGCTCCGCAGTTTGAAGCAAAAGACAACGCAGGAAATATCATTAAACTTTCTGACTATACAGGTAAAAAATTAGTTTTATTCTTTTACCCAAAAGCAAGCACTCCAGGTTGTACTAACGAAGCTTGTGATTTACGCGACAACTATCAATCTTTTTTAGCAAAAGGATATGATGTTTTAGGAGTAAGTGCAGATTCTGAAAAAAGACAACAAAATTTTATCAATAAAAATGAATTGCCTTTTCCGCTTTTAGCAGATGAAGACAAAGCTGTAATTGAAGCTTTTAATGTTTGGGGACCAAAGAAGTTTATGGGGAAAGAATATGATGGAATTCACAGAACTACTTTTGTAATTGATGAAAAAGGAGTGATTGAAGATATTATCTTAAAAGTAAAAACAAAGGCACATGCTGCTCAGATTTTAGATTAAGCAATGATTAACGATTTCTGAATTCCGAATTTTATGAGTTCAGGAGTACTTTTTGTATTCGTAATTTCAAATAGCTCTCTTTTATGAGATTTTAAAGAACTTTCTGTAATATGTAATATTGCAGAAAGTTCTTTTTCATTTTTATCAGAATGCACAAATAATGCCTGTAATATTTCTAACTTTCGTTTTGTAAACGTGTAATTATCAATATTTATTTTTGAGGAGGTTTTACCTTTTTTTATAGATTGATGAACGAAACAATTTAGAATTACCTTTTTAAAATTTTGTAAGTCTTCATCTTTTCCTACAAAAACATCTACCCCTTTATTTATTGCTTTTTCTTTGATGAAATTATTATTCATGGTAGTTAATGCAATGATTTTAAAATGATTATTTCCTTTTTTTATTTCATCAATAAAATCTAAAGAACATGTTCCATTAAAATTTACATCTAAGATTAAAACATCTAAGTTTTGATAATTTGTAAATGCAATTAGTTCTTTTAGTGTGATAAAAGTATTGGTCACATTTAATTCCGAATGAACATTTAAGCTGTCTTTTAAAGCATCACAAAAAAAACGATTATCGTCTGCAATAACTATTCTTATTGGGGTTTTAGTCATTTGTAATGGGGATATTGATTTCGAAATTAGAACCTTTTTTATTGGTGTTTATTTGTAAAGTTCCGTTAATTTGTTTTACTCTGTTTTTTACACTTTCTAAACCCAAACCTTTCTTGGTTATTATTTTTTCATCAAAACCAATTCCATTATCATTTACTTTTAGTGTAACTAGTTGGTTTTTATGTTGGTTTAGCGTTATTTTAATTTCTGAAGCTTTAGAGTATTTTATAGCATTTGTAGTAAGCTCAGAGATTATTCGATATAAGTGTACACATTTATCTTGCGATAATTCGATGTTTTTAAGGTTGAAATTATAACTGATTTTGTGTTTTGTTAAATGGTCTATTTTAGTACAGAATTCTATTAAACTATCAATAAAATTATCTGCATTTACTTTTGGTGCGTATAAGCTGTTTAATAAATATCTATAATCTTTATAAAAAGCATCTAAAATTTCTTCTACTTTTTCTGGTGTTTTTTCATCTTTCTGTAATAAACGTAGTTTTAAAGCTTCTAAATATCCTCCAAAAGTATCATGAACATTATTTACTAAGTTGTTTCTTTCTGTGTGTTGAAAGGCTAATGTTTTATTTTGAAAATTATATTTTAATTCATTACTCACTTTTTTGAGTTTAAAATATTTAAATTGAGTTTCTATGACCGAACCAAAAATAAATCGAGTAAATAGTAATATTTCTATAACCAACGTGATATAATAAATTGTAGATCCGCTAAACTTTATATACAAACTATTGTGGACACTTGGGTTTATAATTTGACCACTTATTATTGCTAAAATTGGCAGTATAAAAGCGATAACTAAATAAATTGGTAGTTGTTTTGTAATGGTTAAATAGAGGTGATTTAGTACCCAAATAAAAGCAATTACTTTTAAGATTGTCCAAACATAGAGGTATAAAACAATTAATCCGCCAAATAAAAATTTATAGATATAGAATAGTAAAAGTGTTAAGGCAATGTAGGCTCCTATCTTAAAAAGTAGTTTAGGAATTACTTGAGATTTATTTAATTTATAAAACTTCAGATAAAAAAAACCAATACAAGCTACTCCTATTGTTTGGCTAATACTTCTAATATTGTTGATAGCAAACTCACTTCCTGACCAGAAATATTGTACTCCAATTCCTTTACCTGCTAGAAATTCTATTAAAACAGTAAAAATATATAATGGATAAAATAAAACAGTGTACTCTTTTTTTAAAATGGCAAAAAAGACCAGTATAAATGCCATCGAAATTAGAAACGCGATAAACATTCCGAAATAAAAATATTCTGTTTCTACACGCTTTAAAAATTGATTTTCTGTTTCTAAAAAGAAAGACATTCTTGTTCTAGTATCCTTATTTTTAACCTCCAGAAAAACATCGGTTTTTATATTATTATCTACTGGTATTTTCCAAACAGGGTATCTATAAAAAATATTTTTATGCGGAAATTCTTTGTTATTAGAGACTTTGTAAAGTGTGTCGATTTGATTTCCCTTTTTTAAATAAATTTTTCCATAAGGCAAATATGGGTTTGCAATTGTAAAGTACTTGTATGCTGTTTTTGTTGAAGTTGCGGGTAATAATGAAAAGTGATTCCACAAAGTATTTCCTCCTAAATGTTTATAAATTTTAGGATGCTCTTCCTTTTCAAAATTACCTAATTCATAGTTTTTTATAATTTCTGTAATGGAAACAGCATCTTTAGAAGGTTGTTTAAAAAAGGATATTGAATGATATATTGAAGAAGATTCCTCTTGTGAAAAAGAATTTAAAGTGAGCAATAGTAGGAGGAAGATTAGTTTTATTTTCACAAATAGAATTTAAATACCCTACTAAAGTATGGTTTTTTTTTATGACTTCCTCTTAATTTTGTAGATGAAAAAGAAAAAAATATGGAAGTTAAAAAATTATATGATTATAATGAATTAAAAATTATTGGTAATAAATATCAAATTAAAGATAAAGAAATACCAATAAACCTTATAGAAGATTTTCTTAGTTTTTATAATTTAAATTTACACGATTTGTCTACACTTAGTAAGTTTTCTGAAAATTTACAAGAAGAAAAGCGTTTTAAAAAATTGAATAAATCTAAATTTAATTCATTAACAAACAAAGAACTTCAAATTTTTAAATTGGTTGTTCAAGGAAATACAACAAATAAAATTTCAACACAGCTTTTTATAGAGCCTACTACAGTTAGTACGCATAGAAAAAGTATAAAACAAAAATTAGAGTTAGAATCAATATTTGATTTGTATAAATACGCAAATGCATTTAATATTTTTTGATAAGATATAAAAAGGAGAAGTAAAATTGTTTGAATGAAAAAAGTGGGCAAATTAAAACGTGTTCACTTTTTATATTAAAAAAGAGTGTAGTAATTATTAAATTTAAATAAAATGAAAAGAGTAACAATATTATTTATAGTTAGCTTAATGTTTATAACTCAAAACATCAATTCACAGGCAATTACAAACGTAAAAACCCTGTTAGAAGAAAATGAATATGGTAATGCTAGATTAATAATAACACCAAATACTTATGATATGGCAGCAAAAAAGCCTACCAAAACCTCTGGTGTTTATGGGCTTTTAGTTTGTTATAGGTATAAAGGCGTTCAAAAAGCGTTACATCAAGATTTAACTTACGATTTTGCCAAAAAAGGTAAAAAGGAGTTGTTTTTAGGTATGTCTGCAAAGAAATCTAACATTTCTATTGGTCAGGTTTTATTTTATAGAAGAGATTTAGTAAATCCTAAGAATTTTCCTAAAAAATCTGATTGTTTTAAATAGTAGTCTAAAACCAAAACTTCATTCCAACTTTTGTAATTGATGAAAATGGTGTTGTAGAAGATGTTATTGCTAAAGTAAAATAAAAGCACACGCTGCTCAGATATTAGAGTAAAAGTGTTGCAAATATTAAAAACAAAAACGAGTTGATGTACATCAACTCGTTTTTGTTTTTTAAGATATCTAAGTTTTAAAATAATGTGTAACCAAAAATAACAGAAACTATGTTGTTTTTGAAACCAACTGTATCATTGTCGTAGTTTAAACTTTTTTGATTCTCGTATCTTAGTTCAATAGTATATTTGTTTTTTAAGCTATATCCCATTCCTACAGAAGAAAAACCATTTGTTTTATGATCTCTTGTTGCAGTATTTCTAGTTTCATCAGCTATTATATAGCTTATTGTTGTTTTTCCAGTAGTAAATATTGAATATGAAGCATTGATAAAAAGTTTAGAATCTGAGTTTAAAAACATGTAATGTCTTATTCCTAAAGGGATGTCTAATTTGTTGTATTCTGTTTTTAAAGTATAAAAAGGTGTAGGTTGGTCAAAAAAAGGCTTACTACGTTTTGTGTATTTGTCTAAATTAAAAGTAGTATAATTAGGTTCTATAAATATAGCCCATTTGTTTTTATTGAAATTTAAATTGAATTCGGCTTCTAGTCCTATTTTTAGACCCAACCCTTGTGAATCATCCTCATTATTAAAGCTTGTTTGCGTATACGTTTTATTAGTTGTAGAGGCGTAAGATGCTCCTGCTTTAAGGTTTAAGCTAATTATTTTTTCATCTTTTTTAGAAACTATTTCTGTGAATTTTGGGTTTACGCATTTGTTATAGCTTGCAAAGTAATTGGTTAGTTCTTTTGTTTTGTAATCTAGTCGTTGAATTTCTTTATTAGATATGGTTTCACATTTTACATCTTTAGATAGTTGTTGATGAAATCTATTATTTTTTTTAATTGTAGATCTGTTAATGTAATACCTTTTATAAATTAATTGTTTAGGTGTATTGTTGTTACTAGTATAGAAGAATTTATAAATACTGTTTTTTTCGTATGAATATAAGTTAGCACTTCCGGAAATTAATAATTTTAAGAATAATGTTTCTTTAACAAATAAAGGATTTCTATTTTGAGTTAAATCAGCAGTTGTATTATCTCTAGATTTTTCTATGTTTACTGTATATCTTTCGAATTTCGAAAAATTATGAATACCAAATTCTTTAACATCTTTAATTGTTATTATTTTTTCATCAGAATTTTCTAGTAATTTGTATTTAAAAGAAGTAGGGTTATTAAGCCAGTCTAGATTTTTTATAAGGCATTCAACTTTTTCATCATTATTGTTGATAAAATAGCCTTTTTCGAAAGTAATTTGACTATAAAAATTAAGGCAAAATAAAAGTGTTATTAGTAAAGGTAATTTTTTTGTCATATTTGTTATTATAATTATTAAAATTTCATGCCAACTTTAAAGTTTAAAACTCTTCCTGTCATATAATTTGGGATTCCGAATTGTGTTTTAGAATATACATCCCTTACCCAAGTATTGGTAATTGAGTTTTGAATATCAAACATATTAAAAAGCTCTAAACCTGCTGATAATTCTTTAAATTTAGACATCCAACCTGTTGTGTATTGTTTATTTGCATCCACAAAAATATAAGAAACTCCTAAATCTGCACGTTTATAATCTCTTAAACGGCTTTGATAATCATACACATTTGCATAAGATGGAGAACCACCAGGAACACCTGTGTTGTAGACCAAGTTTAAATAGGCTTTTAAGTTTGGTAAATTAGGAACATAATCTTGAAAAAGAATTCCGAATTTAATGCGTTGGTCAGAAGGTCTAGCAATATAACCTTGGTTGTCTATGTTTTCTTCTGTTTTTAGATACCCTAAACTTACCCAGCTTTCGCTACCTGGAACAAACTCGCCATTTAAACGAACATCCAAACCGGTTGCATACGCTTTTGTAACATTGTCTGCTCTATAACGAATTCTAACATTGTCTATAGAATAAGCGTTTACATCAGATAAGTCTTTGTAATACATTTCTGTAGTTAGTTTAAATGGTCTGTCCCACATATCAAAACTATAATCCATTCCTGTAACTAAGTGAATCGATTTTTGAGCTTTTACATCTACATTAATATCACCATTAAAATCTCTTAATTCTCTATATGAAGGCGGTTGAGAATACCATCCACCAGAAATTCGAAACAGCATATCTTTGTCCCAATTTGGTTTGATAGCAAATTGACCTCTAGGACTAATAATTGTCTGGTTTTTAGATTCGATATCGTTTCCTGTAACTGACCAACTTTGAGCTCTAAGTCCTAAATTATAAAAAACTTCATGTTCATTCCAAAATGAACGTTGATTAAATTGTACAAAGGCAGAAACTCTATTAATGGCAACGTTATTATCTTTTCTGATGTTTTGATAAGGAGTGATTTCACCTTCAAAAGCTTCATAAGGTTGATTGTTAGAGGTATGGTTTGGAGGTCTTATAGAAAAGCCTAAAGAATCAATCATTTCCCATTCTCTAATACGATCTCTAATGTCTTCTTTTTGATATTTTGCTCCAAAACTCCATTGTATATCATCTTTCTTGATAGTTCCTTTTATTTGAATATTGGTAATTACTGCATCTAAATCGTTACGAGCATGGTTTAATTGTGAGCCAATTCCTTGAGAGAAATCTACTTCTCCAAAATTGTCTGAACCTATATTAGCGTCAACTTCACCTAAATTGTAGGCTGCAGCAATATCAAAATGCTCTTCTTCTTGTGTGTTGTATCTAGACGCTGTAGTTGTTAATGTAAAGTTGTCATTCACTTTATAATCCGCAGAAAAAGCACCAAACATCGTTAAATATTTATCTTGCTCTTGCCCTGAATAAAAAACGATTAATTCTAAAGGGGCTGCAACCGTACCAAAACGTGTTCTTCTAGAAATTGGTTGATAATTATAATCGTTCAAAGAAAAATTTCCTAGAAAATTTAAAGTAAATTTTTCTGAAAACTCATAAGATAAATAGGTTTGTACGTCTGTAAATTGTGGTCTAAAATTAGTTTCAATTTGTTTACTATTTACAAATAAGCTATTGTCTCTATATCTAACACCTGTAATTGTACTTAGTTTTTTATTTAGAAAATTACCTTCAAAAGTAACGCTTGCACCTAGTAAACTTGCATCTATTGTCGTAGCCGTTTCTGTAGGTTTCTTGTAGGCAATATCTAAAACAGAAGATAATTTATCTCCATATTTTGCTTGAAATCCACCAGCAGAAAAATTAATATTCTGCACCATATTAGAGTTGATAAAACTTAAGCCTTCTTGCTGACCAGATCTAATTAAAAAAGGTCTGTAAATTTCAATTCCGTTTACATATACCAAGTTTTCATCAAAATTACCACCTCTTACATTGTATTGTGTGCTTAATTCGTTGTTATTGCTAACACCGGGTAAAGTCATTAATACGTTTTCTACACCCGCATTGGGTCCAATTACATTTTTAACAACAGCAACATCAATCTTCTTTATACCTTGGGCATTTCTTACATTGTCTTTAATTATAATTTCTTTTAATTCTTCTGTTTTTGAAGAAAGAACAACAGAGTAACGGACACCGTTTCTGCTGTTTCCAATATATTTTTTAGTAAAAGTTCTATAGGATAAATGGCTAAAAACTAAGGTGATTTCTTCTTTAAAAGGAATTCGAATAGAGTAGTTTCCATTTTTATCTGTGGTAGTACCAACGTTGTTATACTTTATAGAAACTTGTTCAATAGGTTGTTTGTTTTTATCATTAACAGTTCCTTTAAGGATTGTTGTTTTTTGAGCAAAAGCAAAAACAGGGAGAAAGTATAAAAAGAGTAAGATTTTTTTCACGTAGGTTTTAGTTTACTTGTTTTTTAAAGAACGTTGTAGAAAGTGTATTCGTATTCCCAACATTGTCTGAGACTACAATTTTAAAGATATGTTTGCTACCAACCAATTTTTTATCACTAAAGTTATAGGTTAATATTCTTTTTTTATGATTGTATTCCATTAAAATCCATTCTCCATCTAAAGTAGCTCTATAGTTTTTAATTCCAGAACCAATATCAGAAATCTTTACTTTAATAGTTTCTCTTTTAGAAATCCAATCGTTATTTTTAAAATACAAGACGCTAGCTTTAGGCTTATGAGTATCTGAAACTAAAGCATATTTACCCAACGTTTTTGTAGTTGTATAAAACGTACTGTCCTTTTTTCGAGTGCTTAGGTAATATGGATATTTCGAGTTTTCTACATTCGCTATATAAAGTTGTTTTTTTTCGGCTTCAGAATATTTAGAAACATTAAAAGTTAATGTAAAACTTTTATCTAACGGAATATTAGGAGTATGAATTTTAGCAACGCCTTTATCAACCTTAAAATCTAAATATACATCTTCATAAAAAGTATTCTTAGGAAAAGCAACTGTAACATTTTCTTCTTTAAACTTTTGAAAGTTTTTAGAAACTATTTTATAGGCAGTGGTGTCTTTTGGTTGTGTAAAAAGGGTGTTGTTTTTTACACCAGTAATGGGGATTTTTAAGGTACTTGTGTTTCCTTTATAGTCTTTTGCAATAATTTCTATATTGTAATTCAATCCATTTTCAATATTTAATATGCCATTATCTATTAATCCCTTATATGTAGATAGTTTATTGGCTTTTTCTTTATAGGTTTTCTGATATTTTTTCTTATATTTTTTATAGTGCGGATAATCTATATGTAAGTTGATGAATTTACTTTCTGCAAAAGAAAATGTTTCTACATCATGATGATAAAAACGTTTTCCATTAACAAGCATTTCTAAACTAAATATTCCATTTTTATTGTATGCTTTGTCTAATTGGTCAAAAACATTTACACTAAAACCAATATGTCCAGAAGCAGCAATTTTACCCACTTTATATTTTCCTTTTTCTATACTCTTTAGAGATATAACCGTACTTCTATTTTTATTGTTAATTCTAGCATTCTGGTCTAATGGATACACTTTTAATGCTAAAAAAGTAGGTGGATTTGTATCAATAGGTTTCAACCCAAAAAACAAAGGATTAATGATGTGTTCTGTACTTGTATCTCTTATTTCGAAGTGTAAATGAGGTCCACCAGAACTACCAGTATCGCCAGAAAAAGCAATGATTTCTCCTTTTTTTATAGGAAATTGATCTGGTTTTAAAAATAAATTACCGGTTTCATAATTTTCCTTTTTGTATTGTATCGCTTTTACATACTCTTGTATTTTATCAGCATATTTACTGATGTGGGCATACACGGTTGTAAATCCGTTTGGATGCGTAATATAAATCGCTTTTCCAAAACCATATTGAGCAACTTTTATTCTAGAAATATAACCTTCTGCAGCTGCATATATTTTTAAGCCTTCTCTTCCTTGGGTTTTTATATCTACTCCAGAATGAAAGTGATTACTTCTTAATTCGCCAAAAGTACCTGATAAAATAGTAGGGATGCCTAAGGGATTTCTAAAATAGTCTTTTGGGTATTTTTCTTGTGAAAAACTAAAAAAAGCAGATAAGAATGTGAATAACAATAAGGTTTGTCTCAAAATGAAAATGTTTTCTGCAAAAATAGGGAAAATCATTTTTTGGTTAAAGAGTTAATCTTTAGTTTTTTAATAAAATAAGCAACAAAATGTTGTAAAGTTTAAAACAGAATGTTAACTTTGTAGTTATAGTTTTATTCTTAATATATAGATGGGTAATACAATTGAGGCAATTCATTTACTGGAAGATAAGTTAGAAAGCTTATTGTCAAATTATGAATTTTTGAAGAATGAAAATGAAATTCTGCTTCAGAATACAAGTAAATTACAACATCAATTAAAAGAAAGAGAGCAATTATTAGCAGCGCAGAAAAAAGAGTATGAATTGCTTAAGGTTGCCAAAACTATAGACGGCAGTGGTACAAATACAAGAGATACAAAACTCAAAATAAATACTTTAATTCGAGAAATCGACAAGTGTATCATACAGTTACACAAATAAAGTTCATTAAATTGTGGGAAAACTTAAAATTAATATTGTTATAGCAGGTAGAACTTACCCTTTAAGTGTGAACAACACTAAAGAGGAAGAAGGCATGAGAAAAGCCGCAACTGCTATTAATAAATTAATTTCTATGTATGAAGAAAATTACGCAGTAAGCGATAAACAAGATGTTTTAGCTATGTGTGCGTTACAGTTTGCATCAAAAGCAGAAATAACTTCATTAGAAAAGGATTCTACAGATAGAGAAGTAGTAGATAAAATAAAAGAGTTGACTAATTTGGTTGATTCTCATTTAAAATAAGTTCTTTAAAATATACATTAACAACACACTGCCTACGTTAGTACATTGTTTATTAAACTCAACACGATTCAATTATGAAGGATGAGTCTTAACTACTATAGCAAGCCATCTAGAATGGATCCTTGAACAGTTAGTTAGTCCTATAAGTAACCATATTTGGAGTTTAAAAAACCTCACTAATGTAGGCTTTTTTTTATATATTAAATTTAAATTATGGATGGAATGATACTTCCCATTATTGTGGGAGTTTTGATAGGAATTGCAGGTGGATTTTTGATCGCTAAAGCGATGGAAAAAGCAAAAGGAAAAAAAATACTTAGTGGCACTAGAAAAGAGGCCGCAACAATTTTAAAAGAAGCTAAGATAGATGCCGATTCTGTAAAAAAAGAAAAGATATTACAGGCAAAGGAAAAATTTATTGAATTAAAGGCTGAGCATGAAAAAGTAATTCTTACTAGAGAGAAAAAGATTTCTGATGTAGAGAAACGTATTAGAGATAGAGAGTCTCAAGTTGCCTCTGAAGTAGATAAAAATAAAAGGTTAAATAAATCTTTAGAACACAAAGAAGGAGAGTTTAATAAAAAATTAGACTTTTTAGAAAATAAAGAATCAGAATTAGAAAAAATGCACAAGCGTCATGTAGACATGCTAGAGCAAATTTCTGGTTTATCGGCAGAAGAAGCCAAAAAAGAATTGATTACTTCTTTAAAAGACGAAGCAAAAACAGAGGCAATGGCTTTTGTACAAACTTCTATTGAAGAAGCGAAGTTAACAGCAGAACAAGAAGCTAGAAAAGTAGTTTTAGGAACCATACAAAGAGTAGGTGTAGAGCAAGCAGTAGAAAACTGTGTGTCTGTATTTAACTTAGAGTCAGACGATGTTAAAGGTAGAATTATTGGTAGAGAAGGACGTAACATTAGAGCTTTAGAAGCAGCAACTGGTGTAGAAATCATCGTAGATGATACTCCGGAAGCAATTATCCTTTCTTGTTTTGACCCTGTTCGTAGAGAGATTGCAAGATTGTCTATGCATAAGTTAGTAACCGATGGTAGAATTCACCCAGCAAGAATTGAAGAGGTTGTTAAAAAGACAGAGAATCAAATTACCCAAGAAATTATTGAAGTTGGTAAAAGAACTGTAATAGAGTTAGGTATCCACGGATTGCATCCAGAATTGATAAAAACGGTGGGTAGAATGAAATATCGTTCTTCTTATGGTCAGAATTTATTACAGCACTCGCGTGAAGTAGCAAATCTTTGTGGTATTATGGCTTCGGAAATGGGCTTAAATGCAAAAGTAGCAAAACGTGCTGGTTTATTACACGATATTGGTAAAGTGCCAGATACAGAAAGCGAACTTCCACACGCATTGTTAGGTATGGAATGGGCTGAGAAATATGGTGAAAAACCGGATGTTTGTAATGCAATTGGAGCGCACCACGATGAAATTGAAATGAAAACTTTAATAGCACCAATTGTACAAGTTTGTGATGCTATTTCAGGAGCAAGACCAGGAGCAAGACGTCAGGTTTTAGATTCTTACATTCAACGTTTAAAAGATTTAGAAAATATTGCATTTGGTTTTCCAGGTGTTCAAAAAGCGTATGCTATTCAGGCAGGACGTGAATTACGTGTAATGGTAGAGAGTGGTAAGGTAAATGATACTAAAGCTGCTGAGTTATCTTTTAGTATTTCTCAGAAAATACAAAACGATATGACATATCCAGGTCAAGTAAAAGTAACTGTTATTAGAGAAACAAGAGCGGTTAATGTGGCGAAGTAGATAAAGCCCATTCTTATCCTTCCCAAAGAAGATACATTTTTGTGTTATCAAGATATTCTTATAAATCCCTATCATGTTTATGGTAGGGATTTATGCTTATATACATTTCTTAATATTTGTGTTTCTAGTCCTTTACCTTCTTTGTTGTAACATTAGCGAAGCTTTTTTATAGAGTAAATATTTGTAGTATTTACTAAGATAAAACCCACTGAAAATAAGTAAATATTTTCTTAAACTAGGATTTTAAATGCCTTATAAGAAAGGTGTTGGAGAACCCGATAAATTAAAAATTAATTAGCCTTTAGTGTATTCTTAAGGTTTTTTTATCTCCATGTTTCTTAAATTAATGTTAATATAAAATCAGAAAACCATCTCTAGGTAACAAAATGGTAAGCTAATTAGTGATTTTACTTGCAGTATGCTAACGTTCATTTTAGGTTGATTTAACTTAATATTTTTTGCTTTGTAGTTCAATAACAAAACTAAACTAACTACAAAATGAAACACAAAATTTTAAGTAAATTTTTAATTTTAATGTCACTTTTTCTTGGGACTGCAGCTTTTTCTCAGCAAGTCTTAACAGGGAAAATAATAGATGAAACAGGCGCTTTGTTACCAGAAGCAAGTGTTCATATAGTTAAAGATAATAAATGGACTACATCTGATTTTGATGGAAATTTTAAAATAGAATTTACAGATCAAAACAGTATTTTAAGAGTAGAATTTCTTGGGTATCAAAGTCAAGATATTGTTATTGGAAATAGAAAAAATATTACCATTACAATGTTACCAGAGGTTAATGCTTTAAGTGAGGTAATTGTTACGGCTTTAGGTATTAAAAGAGAACAAAAGAAAGTTGGTTATGCTACTCAAAGAGTAGATGCTTCTATTATTAAAGAAGTTGTTGCGCCAAATGCTGCAGGTTTAATTACTGGTAAAGTTGCTGGTTTAACAGTTAGTAATCCAACAGGTTTATTTCAGGCACCTTCTTTTACATTAAGAGGGAAATCTCCATTAATTGTGGTGGATGGGATTCCTGTTAGCACAGATTTTTATGACATTTCTCCAGACGATATTGTAGATATTACGGTACTAAAAGGAACTTCTGCATCTGCTTTATACGGCTATAGAGGAGGAAATGGTGCGATACAAATTACAACATCTAAAGGTCAAAAATCAGACGGATTAGAAATAACAGTTTCTCATAATACCATGGTGAGTGCTGGTTTTACTGTTTTTCCGGAAACACAAACAGAATATGGAAATGGTTCTAACGGTCAATATGAGTTTTGGGACGGACAGGATGGTGGTATTTCTGATGGAGATATGATTTGGGGACCAAAATTTGAGCCTGGAGTAAAAATAGCACAATGGAATAGTCCTATTAAAGACAATATTTCTGGTGATGTTACTCCTTGGTGGGGAGATGTAAGTGGAACAAAATATGATGATAAGTCTCGTTATTCTAGAGTGCCAATTGATTGGGAATATCATAATAATTTAAAAGACTTTTTAAGGACAGGAGTTATCAATACGACTTCTTTTTCTGTAGCAAATTCCTCTAAAAATGGGTCTTATAGATTATCTGGTAACTACAAATCGCATACCGGTAGAGTGCCAAATACCGATTTAAAAACAGGAGGATTAACTTTTAATTCAACAACAAAGTTATCAGATAAATTAACCTTAGATAGTAAATTGGCGTATAACAAAGTTTTCTCTCCTAATTATCCAAGACATGGTTACGGACCAAAAAATCACATGTACACTATCTTAATTTGGATGGGAGATGATGTAAATGGTCAAGAATTAAATGAACACAGATACATTCCAGGTCAAGAAGGATATAGACAAGCAAACTTTAATTACGCTTGGTATAATAACGTGTATTTTGCTGCTAATGAATTAAATCAGCGATACGACTCTAATGTTTTAAACGGACAATTAAAATTAAATTATCAAATTTCAGACGATTTTAGTATTCAGGCAATGGGTTCTGCAGTTATGAAAGACCGTTTTGAAAACAGAGAAAGTCCGAAATCTTATTTAAACTATGGTGACCCTAGAGATGGAGATTACAAAACTTGGAATACCAATTCTGTGGATGTAGATTATAATGTATTAGCTACCTATAATAAAGAAATTACAGATAAATTTTCTTTAAGTCTAAATGCAGGAGCTTCATCAGAATATCATAAATACCAACAAGAATATAATGCTACAGATGGTATTATTGTACCAGAATTATATAGTTTAAATAATACAAAAGGAAACGTTATAGCAAGTACAGATTTTTCTGAAAGGTCTGTAAACAGTTTATATGGAATGTTAGAATTAGATTTTGATAACAAGTTATTTTTAACATTTACAGGTAGAACGGATAAGCACTCTACATTACCAACAGATAATAATTCTTTATTTTATCCTTCTGTTTCTTTAAGTACTATTGTTTCAGAATGGATTGAATTACCAGAATCTATCAACTATTTAAAAGCTTTTGGTTCTTGGGCGCAAGTAAAAAGATCTTTAAGTGCATATCAAATAAACTCTTATTATGACAACGCGGGTACTTTTGATGGAAGTCCAGAGTTGTCGTATTCAGGGAGTTTGGTAAATCCTGATATAGAAGGATCTTTAACAACCAATGTAGAATTAGGTTTAAGTGCAGGTTTTTTAAATAATAGAATAGGGTTAGATTTTGCGTATTATAATGCAATTGACGAAAATTCAATTATTGATTTACCAATTTCTTTAGGATCTGGTTTTTCATCAAGAAAAGAAAATGCACACCAATTTACAACCAATGGTTTTGAAGTTTCTGTAAGAGCAACTCCAATTAAAAATACAGGTTTTAGATGGGATGTTTTAGCAAACTGGTCTAAAAAGGTACAGCGTTTAACAAGGTTAGATGAAGGAGCAGAACAATACAATAGCTTACGTTTAAATGATAGAACTGATGCATATTATGCAACCGTTTGGGAAAAATCTGCAGAAGGAGAATTAATTTTAGATTCTAATACAGGGATGCCAACTAAAAATCCATATGAACAAAATATAGGAAATAAAAACCCTGACTTTAGATTTGGTTTAGAAAACACTTTTAAATACAAAGGCTTTTCATTAAAGGTTGGTGTTGATGGTGTTTGGGGAGGTTTAATGAGATCTTTAACTGTAGAAAAAATGTGGTGGGGTGGTAAACATCCAAACTCTACAGAATATAGAGATGCAGAATATGCAAACGGAATTGGAACAGTATATGTACCAAATGGTGTAAATGTAACTGGTGGTTCTGTGCAAAGAGATTTAAACGGAAATGTAACATCAGATACAAGAACGTATGCAACACATACTTCTCCAGTAAGCTGGCAATCTTGGTCTCAAAACTATCCTTATAGAGCGCAAGTTACAGAAGAAGAAAGCGAAACTTTTGCCAATGTATTCGACAGATCTTACCTTAAACTAAGAACCGTTGCTTTAAGTTACGATTTAACAAATGTGTTAAAAGTAAAAGGAATTAAACAAATTAATGCAAGTATAAACGGTTACAACTTATTCATCTTAAAAAAGGCAGATATCATTGATCCAGATTACGGAAATGATGATAATTTACAAGATCCTTCTACAAGATATTTAGGTTTAGGTTTAACTTTTAAATTTTAATAAAAATGAAAAATTTTAAGATAATATTATTTTTAATGATGACTATTGTAGTCTCTTCTTGTGAAGATTTAGACATCAATGACAATCCAAATAAAGTAAGTGTAACACATCCAGATTTATTACTAACTAACATTGTAACATCTGCTTTTCAGGTAAAAGGAACAGGGGCAATGTATGCTTCAAGAATGATTGTACAAACGGATGGCGAGAGTACTTCGCAATTTTATAAATGGGATAGAGCTGGTTTTGATGCATACAATAGCTTAAGACAAGTAAGTAAAATGATGGAAGAAGCAGATAGAATTGATGATGATTCTTACAAAGGAATTGGATATTTTTTTAGAGCCTATTATTTTTATGATTTAGCCTTAACTTTTGGTGATGTTCCTTATGCAGACGCTTTAAAAGGAGAAACGGAAGATTTATATCAACCAAAATACAGTACACAAGAAGAGGTTTTTACAGGGGTTTTAGGTGAGTTAGAAATGGCAAACACTTTGTTAGATGGAACAAGTATTATTACTGGAGATCCTATTTTTAATGGAGATGTTAGCAAATGGAAAAAGTTAGTAAACTCTTTTCGTTTAAAAGTTTTGTTGACACTTTCTAAAAAGGAAGGAAGTTCTTCTTTAAATATTAAAAATGAATTTGCCTCTATTTACAACTCAGAATCTATAATAGCAACTCCAGAAGAAAGTGCACGTTTAGAATTTGTAGATGTGGTAGATTCTAGATATACAGAATTCAATTCTAGTGGGTATGGTTCTGGTTTATACATGGCATCTACTTTTATAGATATGTTGGTAGAAAGAGATGATAAACGATTATTTGCTATTGCAGGTCAGACTAAAAATGCAAAAGAAGCAGGTTTGTCTATAGATGATTTTACTGCGTACGCAGGAGGAAATCCTATTGCGGCTTATAATGATGTGAATTTAGTGGCAGCAGCCGGAGATATATCTAAAGTAAATGATAGGTATACAGCAGACCCAACAACAGAGGCACATAATCTTTTAAGTTTTTCAGAGGTTCAATTTATTTTGGCAGAAGCAGCAGTAAAAGGATGGATTTCTTCAACAAGTGCTCAAATTTATTATGAAAACGGAATTAAAGCAAATTTCGAATTCTATAATACGTATGCAAAAGGTTATGAAGCGTATTATACGCAAGCTGAAGCTGTAAATTATATTGCAGGAACAAAAGTGAACTTTTTAAATGCAACTACAGACGAAGAAAAATTAGAATTAATTCTTACTCAAAAATATTTGACTTCTTTTTTACAAGGTGGATGGAACATGTATTTTGATCATTTAAGAACAGGTTATCCAGAATTTCCATATTTAGGTTCAGATACACCTCCAACAAGATGGATTTATCCTTTAGATGAATACAATAACAATGCTACCAATGTTACGGAAGCTATTGATAGACAATTTGGAGGTTCTAATGATGGAATTAGAGAATTGACTTGGTGGTTAAAGTAAAAGAAAAACAAACTAAATAAGGTTGTAATTTTAATTATGGCCTTATTTTTAATTTAAATAAAAATGAAAAAAAAGATATTCATTACATTTTCTATACTGTTTTGTGCTCCGTTTTTGTGGGCGCAAAAAATAGAGATAAAACCTTATTTACAAGATGCAGAACCTACTTCTATTAAAATTATGTGGCAAACTGATTTTGGAGAAGAATCTATTGTTTATTGGGGAACAAAAAAGAATAAGTTAAAAAATAAAGTTTCAGGAACTTCTTTTGATATTAATTTTACAGATAAAAGAGTGCATGAAGTTGCAATAACAGACTTAACAAGGTTTACAACCTATTTTTATAAAGTACAAACAGGTAAAGCTGTTTCTGAAGTGTATCAATTTAAAACACCTCCTTTTGCAGGCAGTTCTAAAAAGATAAACTTAGTCGCTATGAGTGATATGCAAAATGATTGGCAGCATCCAACAAAATTTCAAGAAATTGTAGAAGAAGGTGTTTTACCTTATTTTAAGGAAAATTTCGACGGAGATATTTCAGACAATCTAGCAATGGTGGTAATTCCAGGAGATTTGGTAGTTACTGGCAGTACTTTTAATCAATGGGAAGAACATTTTTTTAAACAATCAGAAAAATTATTTTCTCAAGTGCCTATGTATCCAGTTCCTGGGAATCATGAACGGAATTCAGATTATTTCTTTAAGTATTTTAGCCTTCCTAAAAACGGAAGTCCAGAATATGCAGAACATTGGTGGTTTAAAGATTATGCTAATACCCGAATTATTGGTTTAGACTCTAATGATGGTTATCGAAATATAAAGCAACAATTAGCTTGGTTAAAAGAGCTTTTGACTAAAACAGCCCAAAATGATTCTATAGATTTTGTTTTTGCACAATTACATCATCCACATAAATCTGAGCTATGGATTCCTGGTGAAGAAGATTTCTCAGGAAAAGTTGTTAAATTATTAGAAGATTTTACCAAAGAATCTAATAAACCAAGTTTGCACTTTTTCGGACACACACATGGCTATTCTAGAGGACAATCTAAAGAGCACAAACATCTTTGGGTAAATGTTGCTTCCGCCGGAGGCGCAATTGATAATTGGGGCGAATTTGAAGGTAGAGATTATGACGAATTTACAGTAACACAAGACGAATATGGTTTTGTTTTAGCAACCATAGATCCAGATAAAGAGAACCCTTCTTTTACCTTAAAAAGAATAAGTAGAGGTAATAATATTGAATTTAGAAATAACGAATTAAGAGATAGTATTACGGTTTTTAAAAAAACGATTCAGCCAAAAACACCTGTTTTAGTTAGTTTTAGCAAAGAAGAACAACCTATTTATAAAGTAGTTTTAAAAGCAAATTCTTTTACAAGTGATAAAAAAGATACTTTTCATGCAGGAGCAAATTGGCAAGTATCTACCACAGCAGATTTTGCAAAACCAACTTATGATTCATGGAAACAACATGAAAATTGGTATTACAGAGAAAACCGACAAAAGAATGATGATTTAACGGATGAGGTTTTAGACAGAAAACTACAAAATGATACTACCTATTATGTCCGTGTACGTTACAGAGATCAATTTTTAAATTGGAGTAATTGGTCTGCGATAAAAACATTTAAAACAATTAAATAATGAAAATATTAAAATTATTAAGTGTCTTTTTTTTGTTGATGTTAGCTGCGTGTTCTTCAGAAAAAAAGAATGAAATAACCTTTGTAGAAGACGACTCTAATAAGGTTTTTGTAATTACTTTAGATGGTTTGCGTTGGCAAGAATTGTTTGCTGGTGCTGATTCTTTATTGGTAGGAAATAAAGAATATGTTGGGAATCCCGAAAGTTTGAAAAAAGAATTTTGGAGGGAATCTGCAATCAAAAGAAGAGAAGTGTTGCTTCCTTTTATTTGGGGGGAAGTTGCTAAAACAGGGCAAATTCACGGAAACCGTTGGGAAGGAAGTAAAATGAATTTAACCAACGGAATGCATTTTTCGTATCCGGGTTATAATGAGATTTTAACAGGAAAGGCAGATGATGTAAGAATTAATAGCAACAATAAAATTCAGAATCCGAATACTACGTTTTTAGAAATAGCAGAAAAATCGGAAGCCTATAAAGGTAAGGTTGTTGCTTTAGGAAGTTGGGATGTTTTTCCGTCGATTATCAATGAAGAAAGAAGCGGTTTATATGTAAATGCAGGTTTTAGAGAAGCAAAAGGTACTGATTTGTCAGATAAAGAAGTTTTCTTAAATGAATTACAAGCAGAAACTCCGAGTCCTTGGGGAGGTGTTCGTTTAGATGTTTTTACACATCATTATGCTTTAGAAACAATCAAGAAAAAACATCCGAAGTTGGTGTTTATTTCTTACGGAGAAACCGATGATTTTGCACATGACGGAGAATATGATGCGTATTTAAAATCGGCACAAAGAACAGATGCATTCCTTAAAAAACTTTGGGACTTTACAGTACAAGATCCTTTTTATAAAGGAAAAACGACTTTTATAATTACGACAGATCATGGTAGAGGTACAGAACCTTTAGAAACCTGGAAACATCATGGAGACTCCATAAAAGATACAGACCAAGTTTGGGTAATTGCTTTTGGAAATAAAATTGAAGCAAAAGGAGAAATTGTATCGGAAGAACAATTGTATACAAATCAAGTAGCTGCTTCTGTAGGAAAGCTTTTAGATTTAGAAGTAACAACAGATTCAATTGGGAAACCTTTTTCTTTTATAAAGTAAGAAGTTGTTTTTAACAAGTTAAAAAGGCTGTCTTTAAATTGTTTTTTTGTCAACCTGAATTTATTTTAGGTTCTTAGAACTAGATGCTGAAACAAGTTCAGTATGACAAGATTTAAACTTTTTTAGACAGTTTTTTTTATTTTCTAGGATGATAGGTTTCTACCACTTCTTTTAAATAACTTTTATCTAAATGCACATACACTTCGGTTGTGGTAATACTTTCATGACCTAACATTTGTTGAATAGCTCTTAAGTCTGCTCCGTTTTTTAACAAATGTGTAGCAAAAGAATGACGCAACGTATGCGGACTAATTTTCTTTTTTAAATCAATTTCCAGAGATAGATTTTTAAGAATGATAAAAATCATTTGTCTGGTTAACCCTTTGCCGCGTCTGTTTAAGAAAACCGTGTCTTCAAAACCTTTTTGCGGTGTGATATGAGTTCTAATGTCTTTTATATAAGACGAAATATATTTTTGAGCAGCATAATGAATCGGTACAAAACGCTGTTTATTTCCTTTACCGATCACTCTTACAAAACCTTCTTCAAAAAATAAATCAGAAATTTGTAGTGTAATAAGTTCACTCACACGCAAACCGCAACTGTACAAAGTTTCTAAAATAGTTCTGTTTCTTTCGCCTTGCGGATGACTTAAATCGATAGCAGAAATAAGTGCATTTATTTCATCTTCGGACAAGGTATCTGGTAATTTTCTTCCAATTTTTGGAGCTTCAATTAAATCTGTCGGATTGGTTTCTCTATAATCTTCAAAAATTAAATAATCAAAAAAACTACGCAAACCAGAAATAATACGAGCTTGACTTCTAGGATTCACTTTTTTAGCAACTTCATAAATAAATTGCTGAATGGACTCTTCGTCAATAGTAATAGGAGTGTGGTTGATTTCATTTTCTTCTAAAAACAACATCAGTTTTTCTAAATCTCTCGTGTAGCTATCAATTGTGTTTTTAGAAAGCCCTCTTTCTATCTTTAAAAAGAGTTGAAAATCTCTAATTGCGTTTTGCCATTTCATGGGATAAAGATATTAAAAGTTAGCAGAAAAGATAGCTAAAGAATTTTACTAGGGTTTCTTATAAAATTATTTTTAAAAGAAACCTTACTAATACAACTAGTTGAGTAGTTCTTTTTATGCTAAAAATTTACTCAATTTCATTTGAGTCAACTTTTAAATCTTTTCCGTTCAAGTAAAAAGCAGTACTGATTTACTTTTGTAGAGAACTTAAAAATTTAAAAATTATGAAGAAATTATTGATAGTTGCTTTTGTAACAATAATGGGTGTAGGTGCTGCAAATGCACAAGAAGGTATTTTAAATGGAGGGCTAAATGTAGGAGTGCCTACAGGTGATGCCAATGACTTTTATGGTTTAACTTTAGGAGCAGAGTTAAATTATATGTATCCTGTTGCAGATGGTTTTACTTTAGGTCCATCGATACAATATTCTCACTTTTTTGGTAAAGATGTTGAGGTGTTAGGAGGGAGTTCTATTGAGGTTTCAGACGCTTCTTTTTTACCAATATCTGGTGCTGCAAGATTTAATGTTTCAGAAAAATTTGTAGTTGGAGCAAACCTTGGTTATGCAATAGGTTTAAGTGAAGATTTAGATGGTGGTTTTTATTATAGACCCGTAGTTGGTTATAAAATTAATGATACCACACAATTGAATGTCTCTTATTCTGGAATTTCAAATGATGGTTTAGAAATGAATAATGTTAGTTTGGGCGTAATGTTCGGAATCTAAAATAGAAATATTGATTATATTTACAAACGGAAGCTGAAAAGCTTCCGTTTTTTTGTTGAAAAAATGTATTTTTGATTTATGAAGCTACTTATACTAAACGGACCTAATTTAAACTTATTAGGAAAAAGAGAACCAGAAATTTATGGTTCAGAAACTTTTGAAGATTATTTTAGAACACTTCAATTAAAGTTTAATGATGTAGAGTTGTCTTATTTTCAGTCGAATAGTGAAGGTGCTATCATCGATAAATTACACGAAGTTGGTTTTTCATATGATGGTGTTGTTATGAATGCAGGTGCATATACGCATACATCTGTTGCTATTGCAGATGCAATTAGTGGTATTACAACTTCAGTTGTAGAAGTGCATATTTCTAATGTACACAATAGAGAAGCTTTTAGACATAAATCTTATTTATCTCCGGTTTGTAAAGGAGTTATTTTAGGTTTTGGTCTAAAGAGTTATGAGTTGGGAATTGAGAGTTTTTTGTAGGTGGAAAAAGAAAAAGAAATATCGGTTGTAATTCCTTTGTACAGATGTGCAAACACTATAGAAGAGCTATGCATAAGATTAATAAAAGTTTTTTCAAAATTAAATATTTCTTATGAAATTATTTTAATAAATGATGGAAGTCCAGAAAATGATTGGGAAGTAGCTTTAAAATTATCCGAAGGAAATAATAATATAAAATCTATCAATTTAAGTAGAAATTTTGGTCAACACCCAGCAATCTTTTGTGGATTGGAATTTTCAAGAGGAGATTGGGTTGTGGTTATGGACGGAGATTTACAAGATGTACCAGAGGAAATTGAAAAATTATATAACAAAGCATTAAAAGGGTTTCCAATTGTTTTAGGAGCGAGAGAAGAAAGGAAAGATACGTTTACAAAGAAGTTAGGTTCGTTAATATTTTACAAAATTTTAAACTTTTTTACAGGATCTAATTTATCACATCAAGTAGGTAATTTTGGGGTGTATCATAAAGATGTTATTCTTTCTGTATTATCATTAGGAGATGCCATAAAGTTTTTGCCAACTATGATTAATTGGGTAGGTTATGATAAAGTAGTTGTACCTGTAAAACATGCTAAAAGGTTGGAGGGGAGTTCTAGTTATAGTTTTGGTAAATTATTAAGTTTGGCGTTTGATAATATTGTATCTTTTTCTAATAAGCCTTTAAAGATTTTTGTAAAGTTTGGGTTTTTGCTTGTATTTATTTCTGTATTAATGATTGTATACAACTTATATTTAAGTTTATCTAATCATATTGTTGTTAAAGGATATTCAACTATTATTATTTCAATATGGTTTTTATCGGGTTGTTTAATTTCTATTATGGGGGTTATCGGCGTGTATTTAGGTAAAGTATTTGACAAAGTAAAGGCAAGACCCTCTTATATTGTATATCAAAAAAAGAATATATGATAGTAGAATATTTAGAATGGGATTCGATTTTTTTTGGAATTGATGTTTATAGAAGTAAATGTAAAAGTGCTGTAAAAGCTAACGAAATACAACTTAATAAAGGATTAACTTATTTGTTTTGTGAAGAAGCGGTAACGTTATTAGAGAAGTCTTTATTTGATGTTAAAGTTACTTTTACTAAAATACTGACTCAGAGAAAAACAGAAATAGATCCTAAAATAATTTCTTATCCTTTAGGTAATAAGGTTTCTAAAGAATTACTTTATTTAACTTATCAAAGTGGTCAGTATTCTAGATTTAAAATAGACCCTAAAATACCTAATGATAAATTTTTAGAATTTTATAAATTATGGATTTTAAACTCTGTAAATAGAAGTTTTAGTGATGAGGTATTTACCTATAAAATTGACGGAATTGATGTTGGCATGGTTACCTTAAAAAAAGATAAAAAAGTCTGTAAAATTGGTTTGTTAGCTGTTGATAAAGATCAAAGAGGTGCTAAAATTGGTAGTAAGTTAATGTTGGCTGTAGAAAAGTGGGCATTAGACAATGGGTGCAGTGAAATCTCAGTTGAAACTCAAGAAAGTAATAAAATTGCTGTAACATTTTATAAGAAAATACAGTATAATATTGTACAAAAAGAATATATATATCATCTATGGGAGTAAATACTGTAACACCATTTAACAAACCTTATTTAACGGGTAATGAAACAAAATATATAGAACAAGCTGTTGCTTCTGGGAAAATTTCTGGTAATGGGGTTTTTACACAAAAATGCCAACACTTTTTTGAAGAAAGATATGGTATTCAAAAAGCATTATTAACTACTTCTTGTACAGATGCTTTGGAGATGTGTGCTATTCTTTTAAATATAAAAGAAGGAGATGAGGTTATTATGCCTTCTTATACATTTGTATCTACAGCAAACGCTTTTGTGTTAAGAGGCGCTAAAATTGTGTTTGCAGATTCCAGAGAAGATCAACCTAATATTGATGAAAATAAGCTAGAAGACTTAATTACATCAAAAACAAAAGCAATTGTTGTAGTACATTATGCAGGTGTAGCTTGCGAAATGGATACAGTTATGGCATTGGCTAAAAAATATGGAATTTATGTGGTTGAAGATGCCGCCCAAGCGATAGAATCTTTTTACAAAGGAAAAGCATTAGGAAGTATTGGTCATTTGTCGGCATTTTCTTTTCACGAAACAAAAAATGTAATTAGTGGAGAAGGTGGTTTGTTGGGTATTAATGATGAACAATTTATAGAAAGAGCAGAAATTATCTGGGAAAAAGGAACCAATCGTTCCGCTTTTTTTAGAGGAGAAATAGATAAATATGGTTGGGTAGATGTAGGGTCTTCTTTTTTACCTTCAGAAATTATTGCAGCATTCTTATGGGCTCAATTAGAAAATTTAGAAGATATTCAGCAAAGAAGAAAAGAAATTTGGAATACATATTATAAGTTTTTTAAAGAAGAGGAAAAGGTGTCATTACCAATGGTGCCCAATTATGCAACAAATAATGCACACATGTTTTATGTGCTTTTAGCATCTTTGAAAAAGAGAAATGAGTTTATTTCTGGGTATAAAGAAAGAGCAGTAAATCCTGTTTTTCATTATGTAAGCTTGCACTCTAGTCCGTATTTTAAAGATAAGCATGATGGCAGAGAATTACCTAATTGCGATAGATATGCAGATACTTTGGTAAGAATGCCTTTGTTTTATGAGTTGGAACAATCTTGTGTTATTTATGAATAAGAAAAATATTTTAAATTTATTTGTAGGTTTTAGTATTCTAACCACTAGTGTTTATGCAGCTATAAGATTGTTGTCAATATTTATTCAGACAGGACTTATAAGAGATGAAGTTTTTTTTATTAAAGGATTTGATGTTTTTATAGATTCTGGGTTTTCAGAGGCAAATGTTTTAGGAAATTCAACTTTCTTTAATTGTATTTCCTTTTTATTTTATCAAGTAGGTATAGAAAGGGTAATGGCAATGAGAATGACTAGCTTGTTTTTTGGTCTGGCTAGTATTTTATTACTTTGGTTGTTTGTTAAAAGAAATTATAGTTATTTACCCAAACTCTATAGAAGATCCATTATAATTACTTCTGTTAATGCCATGGTATTATTATCTTTTATATTTAAAGGCATTAACGATAGCGTATTAACTTTTTTTACGTTATTATTTTTTATAATTTTTTTCCACATAAAAAAAAATAGAGAAAGTAAAAGTCTTTATATTTATTTGGGGCTTATTCTCGCGTTAATGTTGTCAACAAGAATGATGAGTGTTTTAATCTTTCCAACATTTTTTCTTATTTTAGGTGTCTATTTTTATAAAGAAAAAATAAATTATAAACTCATTATTCATAAAAGCACATTCATAGTAGTTAGTTTTATAATTGGTTTATTGTTATTAAATTACCCCTCTATAAAAGAAAAAGGGAAACTTTCTTTTATGGAAAAAAAGATAGAATATAAAAATGTTTCTTGGCCTCAAGTACAATACTTAACAGCAATTTGGTTAGAGGAAGGTAAATTAAAATATGGTAAACATTGTAAACCAGAAGATGTTGTTGCTTATATTGATGAAAATGGGAGTAATTCATTACCTAATTCAGTTTTTGAAACAATAACATTTAATATTCCTAGAAGTATAAAAACATCAACTAGAGAAGCTGTTTATTTGATAAAACCTTATACAAGAATACTTGGACTCGTTTTTGTTTTTGGTTTATTTTTCTTTTTTAAAGGTGTTTTTAAAAAAGAGATTACTTTTAAAAAAATTATTAATAATGAAATAGCTGCTTTTTTTATAAATTACAACATAATTATTGTTTTAATTATTTGTTCTTATGTAGAACCTAGATGGTTTTTACCTGTAATTGTATTAATACCAATTTTGTTTTTTTCTTATTTTTATAAGTATGTAAAAAGTAAAAACAAAAATAAGCTTGAATTTTTATTTTTTGTAGCACATTTTTTGTTATTGGGATTGATGAATATGAAGTTTATAATTAATAATTATAAATATCTTATATAATTTAGAATTGACATTTTTTTTAAAAATAAGTAAAGAGTTTAAAACTACTTTTAATATTTGTTTTAATGGATTCAATAAGAATAACACTGCTTTTTGATTACTAATATAAATTTACGTTTAATAGTTTTATGTTATATACTGTTTATAATATAGTTGCTTTGGTGTTAGTTTTGCTAGTTTTATTCCCCATTAATATTTATAAAATTCTATAAGTTATTTTTTTATGATTTGATAAGGTTCTTTTTTTTTAATGCATAAAAAGATATAATTATGGTTGATGTTAAGTGTTAAAATCATTAAATAAATTATATTTGTTTTTTAGAAAATTTAATAAATGGAGAAAGAAAAGTGGCTTTTTGAAATAACGCCAAAAACAAGTCTTTTAGACTTAAACTTAAAAGAAGTTTGGCAATATAGAGATTTGTTAATGCTTTTTGTAAAACGAGATGTTGTTACATTATATAAGCAAACAATTTTAGGTCCTTTATGGTATTTAATACAACCTTTATTTACTTCTATTATATTTACATTAGTTTTTAATAATATAGCAGGAATTTCAACAGGTTCAGTTCCTCCTTTTTTATTCAATTTAGCTGGTATTACTATTTGGAACTATTTTAAAGAATGTTTAATAGCAACATCAGATACTTTTAAAAAGAATGAAGCAATTTTTGGAAAAGTGTATTTTCCTAGAGTAATAATGCCTATGTCTATAGTTGTTTCTAACTTATTGAAATTTGGGATTCAAATATTTATTTTTATATGTTTTTATATTTACTATTATTTTAATGGCTTTCAGGTTTTACCTAATGCATACATTTTATTTTTCCCTTTATTAATCATTGCAATGGGGATGATGGGCTTGGGATTAGGAATGATAATTAGTTCTATGGTTACCAAATATAGAGATTTAACTTTTTTAGTTTCTTTTGGTGTTCAATTATTAATGTATATATCTGCGGTAATGTATCCTTTAGATTTAATGAGAGAAAAATTAATTAATACTGAAGAAGGAACAGATTATTCTTGGATTGTAGATTTTAATCCGATTGCTCACTTAATAGAGTTTGGTCGATTTATACTTTTAAATGATGGTAATTACTCTACTTTCGGAATTATTTATACATCTATATTTACCATTATAGTTTTCTTTTTAGGATTATTAATTTTTAATAAAACTGAAAAAACGTTTATAGATACAATTTAGATATGGAAAAAGAAGTAATCTTAAAGGTAGAAAATTTATCTAAGCAATATCGTTTAGGAACAGTTGGTACAGGTACAATTAGTCATGATTTTAATCGATTTTTAGCAAAAATAAGAGGAAAAGAAGACCCATATTTAAAAGTAGGAGAATCTAATAATAGGGCTACAAAAGGTGAATCTGAATATGTTTGGGCTTTAAAAGATATTAATTTTGAAGTTAAAAAAGGAGAAGTTCTAGGTATTATTGGTAAAAACGGTGCAGGGAAATCTACTCTTTTAAAGATTTTATCAAAAGTAACGGGCCCAACTACAGGTTCTATCAAATCTAAAGGAAGAATTGCTTCTTTATTAGAAGTTGGTACCGGTTTTCATCCAGAAATGACAGGGAGAGAAAATGTTTTTTTAAATGGTGCAATCTTAGGGATGACTAAAAAAGAAATCTCTGAAAAATTAGATGAAATTGTAGAGTTTTCTGGTTGTGAACGTTATATAGATACACCTGTAAAACGTTATTCTAGCGGAATGAAGGTTCGTTTGGCTTTTGCTGTAGCAGCTCATTTAGAACCAGATATTTTAATTGTAGATGAGGTTTTGGCTGTTGGAGATGCTGAGTTTCAAAAGAAAGCCATTGGTAAGATGCAAGATATTTCTAATAGTGATGGAAGAACAGTATTGTTTGTTAGTCATGATTTAGTTGCAATAAAAAGCCTTTGTTTTAGAGGTGTTTTATTAGAAGATGGTAAGGTTTCTTGTATAGGTGAAATAGAAGAAGTCCTCAACCAATATGAAAGTTTAAATTTGAAAAAAGTATTAAAAAATGATACCGCTTTTTTTGATTTTAAAAAACAATTTGGAATACAATCTATAAAAACCTTTAGCAATAATAAACAAACAAGAATTATAAAAGCTGGTTCTGAATTTAAAATAGAATTTACTTATAATGTAAAAGAAGATTATTTTGCTCCAGAATTAGGTATAGGAATTTGTAATAACAAGAGAGAGTCTATTATGAGGTTTAATAATCTACATGTAGGTTTTCCTCTTAAAATAACTAAAGGAACTAATATTGTAAATTTAATTATATCTAACTTTCCAATTTACAGAGAGGGGGAATATTACATAACAATTTACTTTGGAAGTTTATCTAATTTTGAAGCACTGGAAGATGCATTTTCTATAAAAGTTAAAGAAGATAATGTGTTTAATTCAAGTAGAATCTTGGAAAATAAACATAATTTAATTATCCATAAAGCAATAAGTTATTCACAACCTTAAAAAGTAAAACTCTAATTTAGTGCTATGTTTAATTATAGATTTAAATTTAATTAATGATTCCAAAAATAATACATTATTGTTGGTTTGGCGGAGCACCAAAACCAGATTTGGTAAAAGACTGTATTTCTTCTTGGAAAAAGTATTTACCAGATTACCAGTTTATGGAATGGAATGAAAAAAACACTAAATTTGAACATCGCTTTGTTAAAAATGCTTATAAATTAAAAAAATGGGCATTTGTTTCTGATTATGTTAGGTTACAAAAAACATATGAATATGGAGGTATTTATTTAGATACAGATGTGTTGGTCGTAAAAAACTTTGATGAACTTTTAAAAAATAAAATGTTTGTTGGAATTGAAGATAAATTAACTATTAATGCAGCTATTTTTGGAGCAACTAAAAACCATCTATTTATTTCTAAAATTTTAGAAAAGTATAGTAATTTAAAAATTGGAGGATTTGTGAACTTATTTTCCATTGCCATTCCTAAAATAATCACTGAGACGTTTAAAAAAACATATAATTATAATGATCTTTTTTTATCTAAAATAGAAAAAGAAGATATTATCGTTTATCCTACCGATTATTTCTATCCATTACCGTCCAATAAGTCTTCAGAAAAAAATAATTATAAAAATTATTTAACGGCAAATAGTTATGCCGTGCATCTTTGGGATGCATCATGGGTAGATTTTAATGAGTTTGAATATATTAGGGCAAGAAAGTATAATAAAGGTTTTGTTGAGTTAGTGAAAAATGTAAATCACGAACAAAAAATAAATTATAAATATTTAAGAAAGATATTATCAGCTATAAAGGAATCCATTTTAAAACCTAAAAGCTTAAACTGTTAAATGATTTTAAGGATAATAATAAAGAGAGAATTGAGGAACATTCAGGAAAGAGTTTTAAAAAAAAAACTCTCTAAATTTAAAATAAATAATTTATAAAATAAATATGAAGCTTGTAAATGTTGCTGGTGGTTTAGGTAATCAAATGTTTGATTATGCTCTTTGTCTGGCTTTTAGAAAACAAGGCAATAAAACTTTTGTATTTGTATCAGAGGATTATAATTCACATTCTTACGGTCATCAGGGATATGAATTGGAGAAGTTGTTTTCTATAAATAAATCTGAACATAAATCGTATGGGTATAAATGGTATATACAATTATTAATAAAAGTCTTAAAGAAATTTTCATCAAGACGTAGACTTAAAATATACAAAATACTTCAATTAGAAGTTATTACAGAACCTAAAAGTTTTTGTTTTTATAAAAAAGTATTTAATCAAAATAAATCATTAAATCAATTATATTTAGGTACATGGCAGAGTGAGAAATATTTCCTAAATGCAAAAAAAGAAGTTAGAGACTGCTTTAAGTTTAATAAAAACTTATTGTCTAAAGATACAAAATTACTTGCTATAGAAATGCAAGAGTGTAATAGTGTCTTTGTCCATATTAGAAGAGGGGATTATCTAAGCGAAAAATACGTTACAGCGTTAGGTAATATTTGTAATTTGAGTTATTATGAGAAATCTATACAATATTTATCGAAGAGTATTAACAATCCAAGGTTTTATTTTTTTTCAGATGATCAAGAATGGGTTAAAGAAAACTTAAATATTGAATCAGCTACTTACGTTCAGTTTAACTATGGAGATAATTCGTGGCAAGATATGTATTTAATGACTCAAGCTAAACACGGTATTATAGCTAATAGTACTTTTAGTTGGTGGGGAGCTTGGTTGATAGAAAATTCAAAAAAAATTATAATAGGACCAAAAAAATGGTGTAATGGTTCAGAGGATGATGATATAATTCCAAATGAATGGATTAAAATGTAATTTTTTTTGAACTAACAACTTTATTCAGCGTGCATATTTAAAAAATAATTATTTCTAAATTTTTAATAAACTTTACCAAGCTTAATTTATGCTTTTTAACTCCATCGAATTTTTAATCTTTTTGATTATTGTTTTTGTTTTGTATTGGTTTGTTTTTAAAAAAACGAAGCAACAAAATATCTTAATCTTATTAGCCAGTTATATTTTTTACGGTTGGTGGGATTGGCGATTTTTGTCCTTAATCTTTTTAAGTACTCTTGTCGATTTTTCGATAGGTAAATACTTAGAAATTACTGATGAAAAAAGAAAAAGAAAATGGGCATTAGGATTAAGTCTCTTTTTTAATTTAGGTATGTTAGGTTTCTTTAAATACTACAATTTTTTTATAGAAAACTTTGTTATTGGGTTTCAACAGTTAGGTATTCAAATGAATGTTTCTAGCTTACAGATTATTTTACCAGTTGGGATATCTTTTTATACATTTCAAACATTAAGTTATACGATAGATGTATATCAAAAAAAGTTAACGCCATCAAATAACTTTGTTTCTTTTGCTAGCTTTGTTTCTTTTTTTCCTCAATTAGTTGCAGGCCCAATTGAAAGAGCAACTAATTTACTACCTCAATTTCATAAAGAAAGAAAGTTTGATTATAATTATGCCGTTTCAGGTATGAAGTTAATTTTATGGGGGTTGGTTAAAAAAGTGGCTATTGCTGATAATTGTGCTGTTTATGTAAATCAGATTTTTGATAATTATCAAGAACAATCTGGACTAACATTAATTATTGGAGCAGTATTTTTTGCCTTTCAAATTTATGGGGATTTTAGTGGGTATTCAGATATAGCTATTGGTACAGCTAGATTATTTGGGTTCGATTTAATGCGGAATTTTAAATATCCATATTTTTCTAGAGATATTGCCGAGTTTTGGCGTAATTGGCATATTTCTTTAACCACTTGGTTTAGAGATTATGTGTATATTCCTTTAGGAGGTTCTAAAGGTTCTAAAACATTTCAGTTAAGAAACGTTTTTATAATCTTTTTGGTTAGTGGTTTTTGGCATGGTGCTAATTGGACATTTATTGCTTGGGGTGCTTTAAACGCCTTGTTGTTTGTTCCGTTGTTGTTAACCAATAGAAATAGAAAAAATATTGATGTCAATCATAAAAACACTTCCATAAAAGACATTTTAAGCATTATAGCAACCTTTTCAGTTACTTGTTTAGCATGGGTGTTTTTTAGAGCAGAAACAATAACAGAAGCGATACAGTATATTGGTAGCATATTTGATATTTCTAATTTTTTACCGTCAGTTATTCGTCAAAAAAGAATGTTTCCGGTATTGTTTATCTTTATTTTAATTGAATGGCTTTCTAGAAGAGATGAAATTGTAGTTGTTTTTAAAAACAAGTTTAGGTATGTGTTTTATATCTTGTTTATTTTTATGATTTTGTATTACTCATCAGATTCAAATAAAACTTCTTTTATTTATTTTCAATTTTAATATATGAGAAATTTTTTATTGAAATTAATAGCACTTTTATTGTTTTTAGGAATTATTTTTATAATTCTAGAATATCTTGTTTTTCAAAAAAATAGTAATCCATTTTCTTATAAATACAATTTATTTCAAGAAGAAAATGTTGAAGTTGTTGTTGCCGGAAATTCACATTTATTATTTGGTGTTAAAGCAGATAGTCTTTCTTTTAAGACCATCAATATAGCTAATAAAGGAAGGGAACTAGAAACTGATGTGGATATTTTGATGAAATATTTAGATCATATTGAATCATTAAAAGCTGTTATTATTCCGGTATCTTTTTATTCATTATTCACAGAGTTAAATAATTTCTCTAAGGATCATATTAAACAGAAAAGGTTGTATTACAGATTTTATAAATTAGAAAACTATAATCAAGGAATTTATAAAAATAGTTTATTGATAAACGAACCTTATAAAGAATTAATTGATAACAGTTTCTTAAACCCATTTACTAAAAAAAGCTACTTTTCTAAATTAGGTTGGAGAGCAAATAATGTGAGCTTTGAGGCTGACTCTCAGATAAAAAGCAAAATTAATAATTTAGAGCAATCAATTCATCATAAAAAAGTGATTTCTAAAAATATAAATCGTTTACAAGACTTAATTGATTTTTGTTCAGATAAAGAAATTCAATTATTTGTTGTATTACCTCCTTATTCCGAGTATTTTTACTCACTTACAAAAAGCAAGTATACAGGTATAATAAAAGGGATTTTAAAAGATAATTTTAAAGATTTAACTATTATAGAGTCAAATATGTTTATGTCAACAGACTTAGATTTTTATGAGAATTCAGATCATTTAAATGCTAAGGGAGCTACATTGTATACTAAGAAAATAGATAGTATTTTGAGAAAAAACATAAAATAAATTATTTTCAATGATAAAAGATTATGTAGTTTTAATGAGACCCAAGCATTGGATAAAAAATGTTTTGATATTTTTTCCAGCTTTTTTTTCAGGAAAAGTTCAAAGTTTAGAAAATATTTATATTTTAATATTTTTGTTTTTTTATTTTTCCTTAGCGGCAAGTGTTGTATATATCATTAATGATTTAAAAGATAAAGAAAGTGATCAATTACATCCAGAAAAAAAAGAAAGACCCTTGGCCAGTGGAGCTGTTTCTATAAAAGGCGCTTTTTTATTATTAGTTTTACTTTTAATGCTGTTAATTACGGGTTCTTTTTACTTAAAACCAATTACTGTTTTTGTTACCAGTTTATATTTAATTCTAAATTTGATGTATTCATTACATTTAAAAACAATTGCTGTTTTAGAATTATTTATTGTTGCTTTAGGGTTTGTAATACGTGTTATAGTAGGAGCAGAAGAAATAGATGTTATTCCTTCTAAGTGGATTGTGAGCCTCATTTTTTTCGGAGCACTATATATTATATTATCTAAACGAAGAGGTGAGATTTTAAATACTAAAGCTATAAAAACTAGAAAAGTTTTAAAGGAATATTCAGAAGAATATTTAACTTTTTCAATGGTTGTTATTTTGGCAGTCACCATTGTTTGTTATATGATGTATACCATCGATGTTTCGGTTGTTCAAAGGTTTTCTAATGAGCATCTATATATAACAACCATATTTGTAGCTTTAGGTATGTTAAGACATTTACAACAAACTTTAATTAAAAATAATACAGAATCACCTGTTAAATTCCTTTTTGAAGATAAATTTATTTTTATAATTATACTATGTTGGTTAACTACTTATTATTTTTTAATATATAAAATTTAATTTTAAAATGAAATCTAAATTTAAGACCTCATTATTAATAGAACGAAGTACAAGATTAAATTTTATTTTTATAAGTGGTGTTTTTACTATTTTAGGATTGTTTTTTATTTTTGGAGGGAAAGCTACAAATAATGTTTTTTATATTATTGCAATCTTTAGTTTAATAATTTCTAATTTTATTTTACAGATAAAAAAGGATTTTTTGATAATCAATGCAATAAATATAGTTTTTATATTATTTACAGTTTTTATTTCTTATCAATATATCGATCTTACTTTTGATGGACAAGCTTATCATCAAGAAATAATGATACAAATTTCTAATGGATGGAATCCAGTTTATGAATCGATTAAGATGTCAAACTCTCAGAGTTTATGGGTTAATCATTACCCTAGATCGTATGAGGTATTAGCTTCTTTTTTTTATAATATTACAAATTCTATTACTACAGCAAAATCAGTTAATATTCTTTTTTGTATACTTTCATTTTTTTATTCCTTTTTGTTTTTTAAAGAAAAATATAAAAAGAAAAAAGCTTTTATTATTGCTTTTATTATAGCTTGTAACCCAGTTGTATTAATTCAACTAACTACAAATTTAAATGATGGTTTTTTATATGCTACAACAATTATTTCTTTTTTTACTTACGTTTTAAGTAAAAAAAGAAAAACCTATTTAATAGATTTTTTATTAAGTTTAGTTTTATTAATAAATGTCAAATTTACAGGACTTATATTTGGAGTAGTACTTTGTTTATTGTTTTTATTACAGTTAATCTTTTTTGAAAAAGAAAATAAAATAATAATTTTAAAAAAGTTATTATTCTTAAGTTTATTAATAAGTCCTTTTTTGCTAACTCCTTATGGTAAGAACTTTATAGAAAAAGGACATTTTTTTTATCCTTTAATGGGAAAAGAAAAAGTAGATATAGCAACTTATTATATTCCAGATGTTTTAAAAGAAAAAAATAGATTTAACAAGTTAATTTATACAAATTTTGTTTCAATAGGAAATAGAAGTGATTCTCAACTAAAAATACCTTTTTCATTTACTTTTAATGAGTTACAAAAAATGAGAAATGGAGGGCCAAGACTTGGTAGTTTTGGTGTTTGGTGGGGAGGAATCTTAATTAGCTCTGTTTTGTATTATTTATTAGGAATTTTAAGAGTAAGAAAGCAATTTCAATTTTCTGAGTATGAATTTTTAATAGCTGTTATTTTTGGTTTAATGCTTCTAAATCAAGCGGGTTGGTGGCTTCGTTATACACCTTATTTTTGGCTAGTTCCATTGTTTTTATTTCTTTCTATCGATAGATATAAAAAGCAGACAAAAGGATTAGGTTTGTTATTTGTTTTGGTAGCAATTAATGCTTGTTTAACACTCGTAGTTTCTTTAGGCTTACGTTATAAAGATTCTATCACACTAAAGCATAAATTAATGGAATTATCTACATCAGGAAAAGAATATAAAGTTGATTTTGGGGCATACTTAGGCAATAAAGTTTTGTTTAATGAGTATAATATTATTTTTGAAGTAGTAGATGTTAAAACTCTAAAAAATCCAGAAAAATTTAATAATGAATTATGGATTGAAAAAAAATAAAATGAGAAGAACACTTTATCTATTCGATTTTGACGGCACAATAACGACTAAAGATTCTTTTGTTCATTTTGTGAAAAACAGTTTCTCTAATAAGGATATATTTTTGAAGTTATTTAGAAATTTTTTTAAAATATTTTTTTTGAGTTTAACTTGTAAAAAAAAATCTGAAGTGAAAGAGCTTTTGCTTTCAATTTTTTTAAAAAATAAAACTAAAGAAGAAATTGAAAAGATAGGAGTAGAATATTCAAGAAAAAATTTAGATAGTATAATTAGACCGAATTTTTTAGAATTTTTAAGTACTATTAATAAGGGTAAAAGTGATATTTTTATAGTGTCAGCTTCCCTAGATGTATGGTTGTCAGATTTTTCGAATCGTATGGGGTTTAATCTTTTGTGTACACAACTTGAGTATGAAAACAATGTGTTTACTGGTTTTTTTAAAGGGGAAAATTGTAAAGGTATTGAGAAGGTAAATCGTATAAGTAAAGTTGTTACTTTAACAAATTACGATGAAGTTTTTTCTTTTGGAGATAGTAAAGGAGATAAGGAAATGTTTGAATTATCTACTAAATACTATTACAAGCCTTTTAGAAAATAATTTTTATGAAAAAATTTATAATAAAAATGTCATCTTTAATAATAATATTATTATTAATATTTATTGTTTTTGAATATTTTATTTTTCCAATGAACAATAATCAGATGACAATAAAATATAAATTATTAAATAATATAGAAGATGTAGAAGTGATTATTTTAGGGAATTCACACACTTTTTTTGGAATTAACCCAGATGAATCTTCTTTTAAAATGATTAATATAGCAAATAAAGGAAGAAAGATAGAGACTGATTACTATCTTTTAAAAGAGAATTTAAGTAAGTTACAAAATGTTAAATACGTAATTATACCTATTTCTCATTACACATTGCTATCCGGAAGTCTGTCTTCTCAAGAAAAGAGATTATACTATAGATATTTTAATTTGAAAAAATATAATCAAAATTTTTATGATAATTTATTGTTATTAAATAATCCTTTTAAAGAATTGGTAGACAATTTGTTCTTAGGGTCTAAGAAAAATAATAATCTTTCTATTTCTAAAAAGGGGTGGAGGGCAAATAAAAATAGTTATAACAATAATCTAGTTGAGACTAAAGAGAGAATAAAAGCGATGGAAGGTAGATATTTAGATAGTGTTAATCATATTGATTTTAATTTATCATTTGTAAAAAAAATAGACGAATTAACTAAAGACCATAATTTTAAAGTGATTTTTGTAGTTCCTCCTTACCACCCAGATTATTATAAGTTTTCAAATACAAGTTACCATAAGTTTATTGAAAAAAAGGTTGATTCAATTATTAAATATAATAGCTATATTTTAAAGGCAAAAAAAATTAATATAAAACAAAATAAATATTTTGAAAATTCAGATCATTTAAACGTAAAAGGAGCAAAGTTATTTACCAAAAAATTAGATAGTATTTTAAAACTTAGTTTATGAAAATCCTTTTCGTTTGTCTTCAATATATCCATGCAGCTAGGTGGATAAATCAATTAAAAGATACAGAACATGAAATTTATGTTTTCGATTGCTTAGATAGACCTATTCATAAAGATTTATTGTGGACGAATAATATTACGGGATGGAGTAAAAGAAAAGTACCTTATTTAAAAGGTGAGTATTTTCTTGAAAAAAAAATGCCAAGTGTTTTTTATAAAATAGAACCGTATTTAAAAGTAACAGCTTCAGAAAAACTAGAGACATTGATAAAAGAACTCAAACCAGATTTGGTACATTCTTTAGAGATGCAATCGCAAACATATCCTTTGTTAAAAGTTAGAAAAAAAATCCATTTTAATTGGGCTTATTTTTCTTGGGGAAGCGATTTGTATTTATATCAAAATGAAAAAAAACATCAACAAAAGATAAAGCAAGTTCTTTTTAATTTAAATTATTTGTTTGTTGATAATCATAGAGATATTGATATCGCTAAAAAGTTAGGTTTTGTAAATGAAGTTGCAGGTGTTTTTCCTGGAGGAGGAGGTTATCAATTAGAAAAAATAAAAGAAAGTATTACTCAAATAAAAAAAGAAAATTCAATTATAATTAAAGGATATCATCATTGGGCAGGTAGAGCTTTAGTGGTTTTAAAAGCATTAGATTTTATAAAGAAAGATTTAGTAAATTATAAGATTTTAGTATATTCTGCTCATGATAATGTTCTCGATAAGATTACAGAAATGAACAGTAACGGATGGAATATAGAATATATTAGTCGGAAAAAAGAAGTGAGTCAGGCTGAATTATTAACGTTATTTGCAAAAGCTAAAATAGCAATTGGAAATAATATTTCAGACGGCATACCAAACACACTTTTAGAAGCTATTATTTTAGGTGCTTTTCCAATACAATCTAATCCTGGAGGTGTTTCTGAAGATTATATAAAAGATGGTGAAAATGGATTTTTAATTCAAAACCCAGAAGATGCTATTGAAATTTCTAAGTTAATTTCTAAGGTATTAAATAATGAAAAATTATTAGATAGTGCATTTTTACTGAATCAAGAAATTGCGAAGAAATTAGAGTATAATGTAATCAGAAAAAAGGTTTTAGATGTCTATTCTAAAATTGAAAATAAATTTTAACAGTATAACATGAGCTTAAAAACAGTTTTATTTGTTGTAAATAATAGTAAAATAGATTTAAATTCTAGTGGTGGTGCTTCTGTATACTATAGTCATGTAGATTTATTACATGCTTTAGGTTATAAAATTATATTACTTGCAACCCAATGGAATGATGTAAGTATTTTTAATGATGACGATTATAATGATGTTAGAGATAAAATAGATACAATTGTATCTTACTCTGTTGTAAAAAAGAAACCAAATAAAGGATTAAAACGATTAGGAGAAGCTTTTTTTAATCCTACAAAATTCGAGTATTACTTTATAAATAATGAAAATAAATTTTTTTTTGAGGACATTATCTTAAAACATAATATAGATTTTATTTGGGCAGAATGGAGATGGAATGCAATTATGATTGCTGCTTTTAATTTAAAAACTCCAAGTATTTACAGTCATCATGATTGGGAATATAAATTAGCAAAATTAAGAAGTCCTAATCAGAATTTAAATAAACGTTTTCATACGTATCAAAAAAAACGTGTTGAAATCAACTTAATTAAAAGTGTATCTGGTGTAGTTTCTGGTTCTTATACAGAAACAAATGAAGTTTTAGAACATCAAAAAAATGCACTTTATTTACCAACAACTTATATAAATATAGAATCAGATATAAAACCAAGTAAATTTCCTAGAATAGTACATTTAGGAGGTATGGGAACAACAGCAAACAGAATCGGTTTAGAAAGGTTTATTACTGTTTGTTGGAGTCTTATAAAGGCAGAAATCCCTAATGTAGAATTGGTGGTTGTTGGAAAATTAAAAGGAGCTTCTAAAAATCTATTGGAAATTATTCATTCAGACAGTCAGATTATTTCATTAGGTTTTGTTAAAGAATTAGATGCTGTTTTATTACCTAGAGATTTTCATATTATTCCGTGGGAATTTAATACAGGAACAAGAACAAGAGTTCCTGTAGTTTTTAACTACAAGCAGGTTTTAGTTTCAACAAAAGCAGCAGTAGAATGTTACCCAGAAGTTACAGTAGAAAATACTGTTTTATGTGATGATTTAATTGATATGAGTACAAAGATTGTTGCCTTATATAAAAGTAGTGATAAGGGTAGTGAAATAGCTATTGAAGGTAAAAAGTTATTTAAAAATCACTTTACAGCACTATCACAAAAAGAAAATTTAAAAACGTTTTTAGACAAACTATAATGAAAGAGACATTTATAATTGCAGAAATTGCACAAGCACATGATGGAAGTTTAGGTTTAGCGCATTCTTATATAGATGCTGTAGCTAAAACAGGTTGTAATGCTATAAAATTTCAGACCCATATTGCAGAAGCAGAAAGTAGTTTAGAAGAGCCTTTTCGTGTAAATTTTTCTTTTGAAGATAAAACGCGTTATGATTATTGGAAAAGAATGGAATTTACTTTAGAACAGTGGAAAGAAATAAAAGCCCATTGTGATAAAGTTAGTTTAGAATTTATCAGTTCTCCGTTTAGTAATACTGCGGTAGATTTGTTAGAAGAAGTGGGCGTAAAGCGTTATAAGATAGGTTCTGGAGAGGTTAATAACTTTGTTTTATTAGAGAAAATTATTCAGACAGGTAAGCCTATCATAATTTCTTCTGGAATGAGTTCTTTTGAAGAGTTAGACAAAACCGTTACATTCTTAAAAAATAGAAATGCTAATTATTCTATTTTACAATGTACAACTGCTTACCCAACAAAACCATCGCAATTTGGTTTTAATGTACTTAAAGAATTAAAAGAAAGATACAATGTTGTTGTTGGTTTTTCTGATCATTCCTCTTCAATTGAAGCAAGTATTGCAGCGGTTGCTTTAGGTGCAGATATTTTAGAATTTCATGTTGTTTTTAATAATGAAATGTTTGGGCCAGATGCCAAAGCTTCTTTAAACTTTAAGGAAACTAAAAAGTTAGTAAAAGCAGTAAGAAATATCAAAAAGGCTTTAAATAATCCTATCGATAAAAACGATAATTCTAATTTTAAAGAATTAAAACAGATTTTCGAAAAATCTTTGGCAATTAATAAAGATTTAACTGAAGGACACGTTATAAAATTTTCAGATCTTGAAGCAAAAAAACCAAAGGGATTTGGTATTTTAGCCAGCGATTATCAACGTATAATTGGTAAAGAGTTAAACAAAGATCTAAATAAATGGGACTTTTTAACTTTTAACGATTTAAAAGAATAATATGTTAAAGAGAAAAATTTGTGTTGTTGTAACTGCAAGACCATCTTACAGTAGAATTAAAACAGCACTTACAGCTATAAAAAATCATCCTAAATTAGAATTACAATTAGTTATTGCAGGTTCTGCTTTGTTAGGTAGATATGGTAATGCCGTAGATTTTATTGAAAAAGATGGTTTTCATATTGATGAAAAAGTGTTTATGGTTTTAGAGGGAGAAAACCCTACGGCCATGGCTAAAACTACTGGTTTAGGTGTTATGGAATTGGCAACGGTTTTCTATAATTTAAAACCAGATGCTGTAATTACTATTGCAGATCGGTTTGAAACGATTGCAACTTCTATTGCGGCTGCTTATCAAAATATACCTTTAGTACACATACAAGGAGGAGAGGTAACAGGTAATATCGATGAAAAAGTGAGACATGCAAATACCAAGTTAGCAGATATTCATTTGGTAGCATCAGAAGATGCAAAAAAGCGTGTCATAAAGTTAGGCGAAAGTCCAGATTATGTAATAAATACCGGTTGTCCATCTATAGATTTAGCAAAAGAAATTAAAGAAAAACCTTTATTAGATTTTAATCCAATAGAGAAATACGGAGGAGTAGGTACTTCTTTAGAATGGAAAGAAAAAGGATATATTGTTGTAATGCAACATCCGGTTACAACGGAATATAAGGCAGCAAAATCTGATGTTTTAAAAACATTACATGCCGTTGCAGAATTAGATATTCCTACTTTTTGGTTTTGGCCAAATGTAGATGCTGGTTCAGACGGAACATCAAGCGGAATTAGACAATTTAGAGAAATAAATAAACCTCAAAACATTCATTTCTTTAAAAACATGGAACCTCATGATTTTTTAAGATTGTTAGTAAATTCTAAATGTTTAATAGGGAATTCTAGTGTTGGTATTAGAGAATGTTCTTATTTAGGAGTTCCTGTTGTTAACTTAGGAAGTCGTCAAAATAGAAGAGAAAGAGGAGATAATGTATTGGATGTTGCTTATGAAAAAGACACTATAAAAGACGCTATATTAGTCCAAATTAATAATAAAAATATTACTTCTTCGGCAATTTATGGCGATGGTAATTCAGGAGAAAAAATAGCAGACGTTTTAGCTGAGATCCCTTTATTATTTCATAAAACAATTACGTATTAATGAGAATTCTTGGTTTAATACCTGCAAGAGGCGGATCTAAAGGAGTTCCTGGTAAAAATATAAAATTACTAGGAAAAAAAACTTTACTGCAATATACATCAGAAATCGCTTTGGCTTCTAAATATTTATCTAAAGTAGTTTTAAGTTCTGATGATGATGCTATTATAGCTATTGCAAAAGAATTAGGTGTTGAAGTACCTTTTAAAAGACCCTCAAACTTAGCTGAAGATGCATCACCTACTTTACCAGTAATAAAGCATGCACTGCAGTTTTATAAAGATAAAGGAGAACATTTTGATGCTGTATGTTTATTACAAGTAACAAGCCCTTTTAGAACATTAGAGTTCTTAGATGAAGCGATTAACAAATTTGTAAAAAAAGGAACAGATTCATTAGTATCAGTGCAAGAAGTACCACATGAATACAACCCTCATTGGACATTTAAAATGAATGATGAAGGGAATTTAAAAATTACTACAGGAGAAAAAAACATTATTTCTAGAAGACAAGAATTACCAATAACATATCATAGAGATGGAAGTGTTTATTTAACAAAAACGAACGTTATTGAAGAGCATAATTCTTTATTCGGCGATAGTATGGCTTTTATGGTTACTCCTAAAGAAGATTATGTAAATATAGATACTTTAAAAGATTGGGAAAAAGCAGAAAGTATATTAAAAAATAAATAGTTAAAGTATGAATGTAGTCATAAAAAAAGCAATTAATACGCATGTAACTATTTCTAAAAATAAGTTTAAATACACCTTTTTTAAACCCAAAAAAGATTTAAAAGGGAGTAAGCATTTAAGTTGTAAAACAGGTGGTTTTGTTTTTTTATTAATTTCTTCGGATAATAAAAAAAAGCAATTTAAAAAGTTTATTTCAAATGTTATTTCTAGTAAAGGAAAAGTATTAAAATCGAATCTTTCAAATTTAGATGGAATTTTTCAGGTTTTTGTACATGACAAAAAAAACAAGAAGACCGAAGTGTTTTCTGATGCTTTAGGTATTGGTGCTTTTTACTATTTAAAAAAGGATACTTCTTTTGTTTTTTTTGAAAATTTTTATAAGATAGAAAAACTAGAACAAGAGTTAACGATAGCTCCTTTAGGTTTGTTTTCTCAACTTACTTTTGGCTATAGAGTAAACCCTTTTCCAGAATTATATAAAGAATTAAAAAAAGTAAAAGCAGCTATTAAATATACTATAAAAGGTAATGAAATAGTTGAGGATAAATTTACTTTTTTAGAAAGTAAACCTAACTTAAATAAAGCAATTAAAGCTTTTGCAAAAGAGTCTAATAAATTTAAAAACGTTACTGTTGGTATAACAGCAGGTAGAGATTGTTTAACAATTTTAAGTACTTTAAAAGATAAAAATAATATAGAGCTTTGTAATTTTGGAAGTAAAGATGCTGCAGATGTGAAGCAAGGAAAAATTATAAGTAAAAAACTAAATCTTCCATTTAAAAATTTTGATAATGTAAGTGAAGTTAATTTTTTAAATTTTGCGAATAGCATCTCAAATATTTCGGGAGGTTTATCTACTTTATCATATGTAGATATGGTTAGTTTTGCATCTAACATTCCAGATAACAGCAATTACCTTATGGGAGAAGCTGGTGCTTGTGTACGTCTTTTGTTAGATCATAACTTATCTAATAAAGAACAGTTTGATGAATATTTAACTCCAGATATTTTTGTAAACAAAGTTATAAATGATAAGCACAAAAAGTTGTTTTCTACACAAAGAAGCGAGCTTTTAGGTTTATTAGAAGATACGTATTGTAAGGATGAAAATAGTGCTATTTCTATTAACTTTTACAGGCAAGCAAGAATGCCTGGTAATTTTGGAAATAGACATAAAATACTTAATGTTTATGCAGATAAAACATCACCTTTTTTGGCTTATAACTTTATGAAGCATAGTTATGGTTTAGAGAAAAGTAATTTTATAGATGATAATTTACATCATCAAATAATTTTGAAGTCTAACAATTCCTTAGAAAAATATTTTAAATCTCCATTAGAAAAAACAGATATTACTGTACAAGATTGGAATCATAGATTTACAACCTATATTGGAGCTATTTATATTAAAATCATTGAAGAAAACTTTGATGTTTTAAATGAATTCTTAGACAAAGAAGCTACTATAGAATTGTGTAAAGAACAGGTTAAAAACCCAGGAAGGGGAATTTATTTTTTACATAGATTAATCTCTCTATTATTATTTTTAAGCAATTTTAAAAATAAAGCGAGCAATGTCAATTAAAAAGAAAAAAGTAGTAATTGTTTTTGTAAATAAGTCTAATTATGAGAATTATGAAAACTCTGGCGTTTTAAAATCCTTACATGACAAATATGATTTAAAGATTTGGTATGATGGAGAAACTCGTTTTCCTTCAATTCAATTACCTTCTTTAGATTTTAATGGTAAAATTGAATATTTAAAGTATTTAAAAGAAAAAGCGAGTTTAAAGTATTTCGATAAAACGAAGAAACAACGTACACATACTTATTATAGGCGATTTAAAAGAGTACAAGGTTTTAAAAATATATTAAAATTTAAAAGCATTCTTTTATTTTCTAATTTTTTTAAATCAGATAAAGGAATTTCATTTTTAGAAAATAAACTGAATAGTTATGTGGAAAAAACACGTTTTTTTAAAGAAGCTACTAAAATTTTAAAAGAAGAAAATCCAGATATTTTATTAATAACGCATCAATCTACGAGCATAACTTTAGGTATTTCATTAGCAGCAAACAAGATAGAATTACCAGTATTAAGTTCTATTCATTCTTGGGATAATATTGTTAAAGGTAACAAACTAGTAAATGCAGATTATTATGCAGTTTGGAGTGATTACATGAAAAATGAATTGTTAGATTATTATCCTAATGTAAAAGTAGATACTATTTTTACAACTGGTACACCTCAATTTCATGATTATAATTCTAATCAGAAGTTAATACACAAAGAAGATTTTTTCAATGAATTTAAAATTCCAAAAGCTAAATTTTATATTTGTTTTTCGGCAAATTTTAAAGCTATTGGGCAAGATGAACCTCAATATTTAGAAGATTTAATTGAAGAAGTAAAAAAATACAATTCTATAAATGAAGAGAATATTCATATAATATTTAGACCTCACCCAACTGAAGGTTCTAATCGATTTGATGCTTTATTAAAAGAAAAGCCTAAAGATGTTACTAGAGTGATACATCAAAAAGAGTCTAAATTTAATGCTTCTCAAGTTTTATTTTCTACATTATATTATACAGATGCTATGGTTAATGTTGGCTCTACCATGGGGTTAGATGCAACTTTATTAGGTAAACTTGCTTTTTATTTAGATTATACGGTTAAAAATAGTTCTCCTTTATTTTCTATTGATGAAATTTATAAATTGGTTCATTTTAAAAGTTTAAAAGAATATAATAACGCAATTTATCATCTTAAAAGTAAGAATGACTTTACGGAAATTTTTAAAAGAATATCCGCAGAAAATAAAACAGCAATCGTAAAACAACAAAAATGGGCAGAAACTATTGTGAAGCATCCAATAGAAGGTTTTGCTACTAATTATATGAATGTATTAAATGAAATAATTTAAAATATGCATATTGCTTTTATTACTCCAGAATACCCACACCCCAACTTTAAAGGAAGTATTGGCGGAATTGGGACGTTTACAAAAAACTTAGCAGATGAATTGGTTAAAAAAGGAGAAAGAGTCACCGTTTTTGTTCATAGCCAAAATAAAGCTGAGGTTTATAACGAAAATGGAATTGAAATTCATTTTGTTATTAAAAAAAGGGTAAAAGGAATTACTTGGTATACAAATAGAAGGGTTTTTAATAAGTATGTAAATAAAATTATTTTAAAAAATAAGATAGAGGTAATTGAAGCTCCCGAATGGACAGGTTTTACTGCGTTTATGAATTTTAAGTGCCCATTGCTAATACGTTTGCATGGATCAGATACTTATTTTTGTGATTTAGAAAATAGACCTGTTAAAAAGAAGAATAAATTTTTTGAAAAATCAGCATTAAATGGAGCTGATAGAATTATTGGGGTCAGTGATTTTGTCGGTTTAAAAACAAAAGAATTGTTTGGTGTTAAGAAAGAAATAGATACAATTTACAATGCTATTTCTTCTTATGGGTTTAATCCCAATCATCAACAGATAAAAGCAAAGTCACTCTTGTATTTTGGTACTCTTATTCGTAAAAAAGGAGTGTTAGAAATAGCCAAAATGCTTAATGAATTAGTAGATGTAGATGATGAAGTTACTATTGTTTTGTTAGGGAAAGATAATAAAGATATATTTACAGGAACTTCTACTTTAGGTATGATAGAAGATGTTCTTTCAGAAAAAGCAAAACAAAAAGTAAGCTATGTAGAAGCTGTTCCTTATAACCAAGTAATAAATTATATACAACAAGCAGAAGTGGTTTTGTTACCTAGTTTTGCAGAGGCTTTTCCTATGACTTGGTTAGAAGCCATGTCTATGGAAAAAAAGCTAATAACCTCTAATATAGGTTGGGCTAAAGAATTAATGATTGATGGAGTTACTGGTTTTATGATTGATCCTACAAATACAGAAGATTTTAAAAATAAGACTTTAACTTTACTAAATAATCCGGAAGAAGCGGATAAAATGGCTAGAAATGCTAGACAAAGAATTGTAGATGTATTTGATATGAATAAGATAATAATAGAGAATATTAAACTGTATAATCATATTAAACTTTAATAAATGAAATTTAGTTTAATTATTTGCACCTACATGCGTCCAGAAGCAATTATAAAGTTGCTAAAATCTGTAGAAAAACAAGAATTGTATCCTAATGAGATTTTAATTATTGATGGTTCTACAGATGATAAAACAACCATTGTTTTAAAGGAAAATAAGTTTAAAAACCTTAACTATTTTAAAGTTGATGATGCAAATAGGGGATTAACAAAACAACGTAATTTTGGTATTGATAGAGTATCAGAAAATATAGAAGTTGTTTGTTTTTTAGATGATGATATTATTTTAGAAGAACCGTATTTTAAAAATTTAATGGATACATATAAAGTATATCCAGCAGCTGGTGGAGTTGGAGGTTATATTTTAAATGAAGTTAAATGGAGGGGTTTAAACAAAGGTGATAAGCCAAGTTTTAAAGAGTATGAAATTGATGGTTATGTTAGAAATTTAGGAAGTAGAAATGTTTTACGAAAACGATTAGGATTATTATCTGATAAAGCACCTTGTTTAATGCCAGAATTTTCAAACGGATTTTCTGTAGGAAGTTTACCTCCAAACAATAAAATCTATAATGCAGAATATTTTATGGGAGGCGTTTCTTCCTTTAAAAAGGAAGTGGTAGATACCATAAAATTCTCAGAATATTTTCAAGGCTATGGTTTGTATGAAGATTTAGAATATTGTTTAAGGGTTTCTAAAACCTATAATTTATATGTAAATACATCAGCTACTTTGCATCATTATCATGAAGACGGAGGAAGGCCCAATAAGTATTCTTACGGAAAAATGGTAATTAGAAATGGGTGGTATGTTTGGCGAACAAAATTTCCTAAGCCATCTTTAAAAGCAAGATTAAAATGGAATGCTACTGTATTGCTATTAATGACAATTCGTTTTTCTAATTGCTTAAAAGGAAATAAGAAAAAAGAAGCATTTACAGAAGCTTTGGGTAGAAAAATGGGGTGGATTAGTTTAATTTTTAACAAACCATTAAAAGTATGAAGTTTGCGATTATAACACATACTTTACATAAAAGGAAGAATGAAAAACTCTTTGCTTACGAACCTTATGTTCGTGAAATGAATCTTTGGCTAGAAAATGTTTCTGAAACTAGAATAGTAGCCCCTATATCCGAAGAAAAAATGAAGGCTATTGAAGTAGCTTATAATGGAAGTAATATTCATTTAAAGGAAATTCCTAGTTTTAATGTATTGTCTTTAAAAACGAAATTAGTTTCTATATTTAAAATTCCGTTCATTTTAATTCAAATTATAAAGGCTTGTTTTTGGGCAAATCATATTCATTTACGTTGCCCAGGTAATGTAGGTTTATTAGGTTGTATTGTGCAAATTTTATTCCCTTCTAAACCCAAAACTGTAAAATATGCAGGTAACTGGGATCCTAACAGTAAGCAACCAATAAGTTATCGAATTCAAAAATGGATAATTTCAAATACTTTTTTAACTAAAAATTGTAAAGTTTTAGTGTATGGAGAATGGGAGAATCAATCAAAGAATATTGTTCCATTTTTTACAGCATCTTATGTGAATGATGAAATTATAGATATTCCTAAAAAAGATTTTTCTTCTAAAATTAATTTTATCTTTGTTGGTGCTTTTACAGAGGGAAAACAACCGTTGTTAAGCGTTAAAGTTATAGAAAAACTTTTAGCAAAGAATATAAAAGCTCAGTTAGATATGTATGGTCATGGGGTAGAGTTTCTAAAAGTTCAAGAATATGTTGAACAAAATGATCTCGAAGACAATATTATTTTACATGGCAATCAATCTAAAGAAGTCGTTAAAAAAGGGTTTCAAAAAGCTCATTTTTTAATTTTCATTTCTAAATCTGAAGGTTGGCCAAAAGTAGTTGCAGAAGCCATGTTTTGGAGCTGCTTACCTATTTCATCTAAAGTTTCTTGTATTGAGAGTATGTTAGGTTCTGGAACTAGAGGAGCCATAGTAGAAAGTAATGTAAAAGAAAATGAAACTGTGACTGTTATTGAAAATTATATCAAAAATAAAGATGGCTATAAAAAACAAGTTCTAGAAGCTAAAAATTGGTCGCAACAATATACTATGGAAAGGTTTTCATCAGAAATAAAAAAAATACTTTTAAATGCATAAAATAGGAGTTATACAGCTTATAGATTCCTTAGATGCAGGTGGAGCAGAAGTGTTAGCTGTTAATATTGCAAACGCTCTTGGAGATGAAGGTGTAAATTCACATTTATGTACAACAAGAAAAGAAGGAGTTTTAAAAAATAATTTAAAAGAAAATATAGGTTTTTTATTTTTAGAAAGAAAAAAAAGTATCGATTTTTCTGCAATTATTAGATTTAAGAAGTATTTAAAGAAAAATAATATTGGTATTATTCATGCTCATACTACATCTTGTTTTTTTGCCTTTTGTGTAAAGATTATCTATCCTAAAGTAAAAATAATTTGGCATAACCACACCGGTAATTATGTGAATTTAAAAGGATTTAAATTTTTTATAATTAAGTTTATGAGTCTTTTTTTTGACGGAATTATTAACGTTAATGAAGAACTTAATATTTGGGCAAAAAACGAACTAAAACATAAAAAATCAATAAAATTAGATAATTTTCCTCAATTTATAAATAAAAATAAAACAACACAGTTACTTGGGAAAGAAAATAAAAGAATTGTAATTTTGGCTTCTTTGAGAGAAGTTAAAGATCATCTAAACCTTTTAGAATCATTTAATAAAATACATAGTAAATACACCGACTGGACCATACATATTATAGGTAAGGATTTTAATGACAATTATTCAAAAAAAATAAAACAATTTATTTTAGAAAAAAGTTTAGAGAATTCTGTTTTTTTATATGGTTTGTGTTTAGATATAGAAAACATACTTAACCAAGCTACAATTGGGGCTTTGTCCTCTAAGTCAGAAGGTTTACCAGTTTCTTTATTAGAATATGGATTGGCGAAACTACCTGTAGTGGTAACTAATGTAGGCGAATGTAATAAGGTGATAGAAAACGGAAAATCTGGTATCGTTGTAGACAAAGAAAATAGTTTAGAATTGGCAGAAGCCTTAGAAGAATATATTCTTTCAGGAGATAAAAGAAATATTTATGGAGAATTACATCATAAAAATGTGCAAATAAAATACTCACAAAAACATTTTATTACACAATTAATAAAAATATACACTTTATAATTTGATTCAATATATATTAAATAATAAATTAAAACTTATAGCTATTCATATTCTTATAGGGTATTTAGGTACATTTCCTTTATTCCCGAAAATTTATGGATTGGTATGTCTTATTATTCCTTTAATAGTTATTTTTAGTTCGAATAATAGAAATGAAGAAGCTTTTTTATTTGCTTCTTATATGGCAGGAGGAGAAATCTTTTTAAGAATGATTAAAGGGCTTTTTCTTTATGAAACAGGTAAATACGGAGTAATGCTGTTTTTAGTATTGGGAATCTTTTTAGGACCTTTTAAACAAAGGTTTTCTGTCCATTATCTTTTTTATATTTTACTTTTATTATTGGGTATTGTTTTTACACAAGTACCAGAAGGAGAGTCTTTACGAACAAATATTGTGTTTAATTTAAGTGGTCCTATTGTATTAGGTGTCTGTGCTTTATATTTCTATTATAGACCTATAAGTAAACAACAATTACTAGATGCTTTGTTTTTTATGTTACTGCCTTTGTTTTCGATGATTACTTTTATGTATTTTAGAACTCCAGATTTAAAAGAAATTCTTTTTGGAGGGGCTGCGTTAGCTGAAACCTCAGGGGGATTTGGTCCTAATCAAGTTGCTACAGCTGTTGGACTTGGTATACTTATTATAGCTATTTTTTTACTATTGAAAGAGAAGCTAACAGGGTATATTTATTTAGATTCTTTTTTTTTAATTTACTTTATATACAGAGGTTTATTAACTTTTTCTAGAGGTGGACTTTTTACGGCAGCTATAGCTTTAATTTTGTTTGCGTTTTTTTTTATTTTATATAAAAAAATGAGTGTGCAGGTAGTGTTTAAATATGCGTTAATTCTTGGATTCTTTCTTGTCGCTATTTGGGTTTATACCTCTAATATAACTGGTGGAATGTTAGATAATAGATTTACAGGTAAAAATGCAGCTGGAATACAAAAAAAAGATATTACTACTGGTAGAATAGATATATTAGCTTATCAGTTTATAAATTTCTTTGAGAATCCTTTGGGTATTGGTGTAGGAAATGGTAAGTATGAAAGAATGAAATCTCATGAAAGACTTACGGCAGCCTCTCATAATGAGGTGGGGAGGTTAGTGGAAGAACATGGTCTAATTGGGTTTATTTTGTTACTATTATTATTAATTGTACCACTCATTAACTTTTTTAAAGCAAATAACTTTCAAAAAGCATTTATAATAGCATTTTATATAATGTGGTTTTTAACGATTAACCATTCGGCAATGAGAGTTGCTTTACCTGGTTTTATATATGCTTTAAGTTTGATAAGAATTACAGACATTGAAAATGATTTGATAGATGATAAATAAAAGAATTTTATATATAGGCAATAATCTTTCTAAGAAATCGAAATACAAAACTTCAATAGCGATACTTTCTGAGTTATTAGAAAAAGAACATTTTCAATTAACAGTAGTCTCTAATAAGACTAATAAATTAATTAGATTATTAGATATGATCTATAAGACTATACTGTTAAGAAATAAGGTGGATTTTGTTTTGATCGATACATTTAGTACGCTAAATTTTTATTATGCTTATATCATCTCATTAATATGTAAACTATTTTCTTTAAAATACATTCCTATTTTAAGAGGAGGAGATTTACCTAAAAGACTTATCAAAAATCCAGTATTATCAAAAACTATTTTTAAAAATGCTTATAAAAATGTAGCGCCTTCTAATTATTTAAAAGTTGCATTTAAAAAAGAGAACTTTAAAACAGAATTTATTCCTAATACAATTCCTTTAGAAGACTATAAATACTTAGAAAGAACAAACATTCAGCCTAAATTATTATGGGTAAGATCTTTTAAACATTTATACAACCCAACCTTAGCGATTAAAATACTTTTAGAATTAAAAAAGAAATACCCTGATGCAGTTCTGTGTATGGTTGGTCCATTTTTAGATGATTCATATCAAGAAACTGTAAACTTAGTTCAAAAATATAATTTAGAGGACTCTGTTGAGTTTACAGGCGTTTTAACAAAAGAAGATTGGCATAAAAAAGCTACAGAATATGATGTCTTTATAAATACTACTAATTTTGATAATACTCCGATAAGTGTGATTGAAGCAATGGCGTTAGGTTTAACTATTGTGAGTACCAATGTAGGAGGAATGCCGTATTTAATAGAAAATAAGGTAGATGGTTTACTGGTTGATAAAGAGAATGTTGATGCAATGACAAATGCTATTATTGATGTTATTGAAGGTAAATACCTAACATTATCCAAAAAGGCTAGAGAAAAAGCAGAAACATTCGATTGGGATATTATAAAGTATAAATGGTTTAAAATTTTAAAATGATTTATAATAAATTAATTGAAAATCTATTTTTACCTCTAGGAGATTTTATGAATAAATCTTCATATTTAAAGCAATTAAAATATTGGAGAAAGGTAGACGGTTTATCTGAAATTGAATTAGAAAATCTTCAAAAAAAGAATCTAAAAAATATTTTAGAACATACGGTAAATACAGTTTCTAAATACAATTCCATTCAATTAAAAGGGAAAGATCCTTATCGCTGGTTAGAAGGTTTTCCTATTTTGACAAAGGATGATATTAGAGGTAATTCAGATAGCTTACTTTCTAATAAAGTAAATAAAGCTAATTTAATATCTTACTCGAGTAGTGGTTCTTCAGGTATTCAAAGCACTGTTTTTATGGATAAAAAAGAGCAGTCAATTATTAGAGCTATTTTATCTCATTGGTGGGAGTGGAGTGGTTATAAAGTAGGAGATTCTATTGTACAAACGGGGATGTCTCCCAATAGAGGTTTTTTAAAATCTATAAAAGATAGTTTGTTTAAAACAAAGTATATAACCGCTTTTTCATTAACCGAAAAACAGTTAGAAACCCTTTTTAAAGAGTTGAATAATACTAATAATTATTACTTAGCAGGTTACGCATCTTCTTTGAATATTATTGCTGAATATGCTTTAGAACACAATTACAATATACATTTTAAGGCAGCCATTAGTTTTGGAGATAAAATGTTTAATCACTATAAAAAAAATGTAGAAAAAGCTTTTACAACTAAAGTTTATGATACTTATGGCTGTAATGAAGGCTTTTTAATTGCGAGTCAAAAAGATTTGGAATATAAGTATATTATGTCTCCACATGTATATTTAGAAATTTTAGATGATGATAATAATCCTTTACCAGATGGAGAGTTAGGACATGTAGTTGTTACAAGATTAGATGGTTTTTCGATGCCACTAATACGATATAAAATTGGAGATTTAGCGATTAAATTACCTAAAGAAAAATACCCCGAAAATCGAGCTTTTAATTATCCTCTATTAGAAAAAATTATTGGTAGAGATACTGATATTGTACTTTTGTCTGAGAATAAAAAACTGACCGTACATTCCTTTACTGGTATTTTTGAGTATGTTCTTGAAATAAAACAATTTAAAGTAATTCAAGAACAACTAGGTGAAATAACTATTGAATATATTAAAGATAAGGGCTTTAATAAAGATGTTTTAGTAAGTGTAACAAAGGAGTTGCAAAAGTATATTTTAGATGAAGAGTTTAAAATACGTTATAAAGAAGTAACCTATATAGCTGCTTCAAAATCTGGAAAACCACAAATAGTTGAATCAAAGCTTTTAAAAAAATAAAAATTCATTTACAAAATACCTATTTATAACTGTGAGTAAAAATATTGTCATTATTTCTAATTATTATCCTCCAGAAATGGGGGCAGCTGCCAATCGAATTAAAAATTTAGCAGAAGGCTTAAAAAGTAAAGGGAATAAGGTTACTGTTATGTGCCCATTGCCTAATTACCCGAAAGGTAAAATTTTTGAAAAATATAGCGGAAAGTTTTTTGTAGAAGAAATAGTAGAAGAGATTATTGTAAAAAGATATTGGATATTTCCTTCTAAATCAAAAAAAGCAATTGTACGCTTATTTAGTATGTTATCATTTGCTTGGTCTTTTTGGTTTTCCATTTTTAGTTTAGTAAGAAAAAAACCAGATGTTTTTATTATTCAGTCTCCACCATTATTAGTTGCGCTATCTGGCTTACTATTGAGTAAGGTTTTAGGATGTAAAAATATTTTAAATGTTTCTGATATTTGGCCTTTGTCGGCTTTAGAGTTAGAGGTGATTAAAAAAGGGAGCTTTTATAGCTTTTTAGAAAAAATTGAAAAAATAAATTATAAATTAGCTGATAAGATTATAGGACAATCCGAAGAAATATTAACGCATATAAAGGGAGTTGTTGATACAGATTTTTTAATTTATAGAAATGTACCTAATTACAGAAAGTATTCGGTTAAGGAAAAAAGCAAGGGCAATTTAAAAATTGTCTATGCAGGCTTATTAGGTTATGCACAAGGTATTTTAAATATTTGTAATGAAATAAATTTTAAAGAAATTGGTGTAGAATTACATATTTATGGTGCAGGAATGGAAGAAAATGAAATTAAGCAGTTTTCAGAAAAATCTGATAACAATATTTTTTTTCATGGAGTAAAATCGGCCAAAGAAATTAAAGATGAAATAAGAAAATTCGATATTGGTTTTGTTCCTTTAAAAAATAAAATTTATGGAGCTCTGCCTTCTAAAATATTTGAATTAATGCAATTAGGTATTCCTATTTTATATGTAGGTTCTGGTGAAGCAGAAGAGATTATTGCTTCTAAAAAATCTGGCTTATTTTCTGAGCCCAACGATCTTAAAAGCTTATGTAAAAACATTTCTATTTTTAAACAAATGGATAATAGTGATTATATTATGTGTTCTAAAAATAACATTAATGCTCACGTAAATGAATTTAACTTAGAGTTACAAATGGAGAAACTTCAACATTTTATAAACTTAAATTAAAAAATGCTTTTTAACTCTATAGATTTTGCTGTTTTTTTTCCAATAGTTTTTATTCTTTATTGGTTTGTTTTTTCAAAAACAAATACACGACAGAATTGGGTTGTTTTAATTGCTAGTTATGTCTTTTATGGTTTTTGGGATTGGCGTTTTCTTATTTTAATACTATTTAGTTCTATCATAGATTTTTTTATTGGAAAAAAACTAGGAAAAGTAGAAGACTCGTCTAAACGAAAAATATTTTTAACAATAAGTATTGTTGTTAATTTAGGTTTACTTGGTTTTTTTAAATACTATAATTTCTTTTTAGAGAGTTTTACATCAGCATTTACCTTTTTTGGGAGTTCTATTTCAGCCGAAAGACTTACAATTATTTTACCTGTTGGTATCAGTTTTTATACATTTCAAACCTTAAGTTATTCAATAGACATTTATAGACAGAAACTAGAACCAACCAATAATTTTTTAGCTTTTTTATCATTTGTAAGTTTTTTTCCGCAATTAGTTGCGGGCCCCATAGAAAGGGCTTCAAATTTATTACCACAATTTTATAAGAAAAGAACATTTTCTTATGAAAAAGCAGTTTCTGGTGTACAACTAATTGTTTGGGGATTTTTCAAGAAAATAGTAATTGCAGATAATGCATCCATTATTGTAAATGGTATTTTTAACAACTATGAAAATCAATCTTTTGAATCTCTTTTAATAGGAGCTTTTCTTTTTTCATTTCAAATTTATGGAGATTTTTCTGGTTATTCAGATATTGCAATTGGTACAGCTAGACTTTTTAATTTTGATTTAATGACCAATTTTAAGTTTCCTTATTTATCAAAAAATATTGGGGAATTCTGGAAACGTTGGCATATTTCTCTTTCTACTTGGTTTAGAGATTATTTATATATTCCACTAGGAGGAAGTAAAGGAACTTTACTTAAGTCTATAAGAAATGTTGGCATTGTATTTATAGTTAGTGGGTTTTGGCATGGTGCTAATTGGACCTTTATTTTCTGGGGATTTATACATGCAGTTTTGTATATTCCTCTTTTTATAGCATTAAAAAAAAAAAAAATAGACGTAAAGAAAACGAATATCAATTTAAATATTTTAAAAATTGCAGTTACTTTTATTTTGGTGATGTTTTCATGGATTGTATTTAGGTCTCTTTCTATTACTGATGCTTTTAATTATATTTCAAGAATTCTAAGTTTAACTAACGGAGGAAGTTTTTATGCTTCTACAAGTAAGTATTTAATTATTACAGGTATTACGTTTTGTAGCATTGTTTTTTTAATAGCAACAGAGCTTTATAACGATAAAAAAGGAAGAGTTGAAACGTATTTTAATTCTTATTTTTTAATTTTCTTATGTTTATTTATTGCTTTCTTGGGAGCGATAAAAAATCATGCAGATTTTATCTATTTTCAATTTTAAAAGATGAAAAAATTTATAAAAAAAATAATTTACTTTTCGGCTTTAACTTTAATTATAGGTAATATTATTGCTTTTGGTACTAATTATTTTTTAAGAAAATCTACTTTTTATAAAAGTTCTTTTTTAGTAAACGGATTTAATCCCGATAAAAAATTAGATTATTTTGTAGTAGGTTCAAGTAGAGGTTTAACGACTCTTAATAGCGGTTTAATTGATGAAAAATTAGGCGTAAAAGGTGTTAACTTATCTATGGATGATACCGATTTAAAGACTCAATTTTTAATGATTCAACATTTTTTTAGATCTAATTTTAAAGCAGATTATTTGGTTTTAGTTTTAGATGCCAATCATTTTACAAAAACGTCTTTAGAATTAGGTAATAATGACTATCGATTTGCACCGTTTGTAAATAGAGATTATGTGAGAAATCATTTTAAAAAATATGAAAACAGTGCTTTAAACATATTAACTAATTCTAATTTTAATCCTTTTTTTGCTTATTCATATTATAATTTAGAATTATTATTACCTGCAACGTTGAGTGCAATAAAACCTAAGTTTAGAAATAAATTTGATGAGTTTGGTAACTATTCATACCCATCTTCTAGTCATAAAGAGGTTAACCTTAATTCTGAAATTAAAGAAATAAATACAGAAATTACCAATCCAATAATTAAAGAGGTTCAAAATTATTTGATTGAAAATAATTGCGAATTAATAATTTATATCGCTCCTTATCAGCAAGAAAAGTTTACTTTTAATAATAAATTAGAATATACTATTATAAACCATTCATCAGTTTTAGAAGATAAAAATGAATTATTTTATGATGGAATACATGTAAATACTAAAGGAAGAAAACAGAGTACATTATTTTTTATAAATAATTTTAAAATGTTAATCAATTAATATTTTTTTATAAATTTACCAACTCCCAAAAAGTATTTTAGTAATCTTTTTTCAATCTCATTTATGTAATTGAATAAATTAAAACAGGTTAAAAAACAGCATCATTTGGCAACAAAAATATCCTACTTTAATGTATCCGAAAGAAAACTTTTTTTAAGAATAATAGATGTTATTATTCTTATTTCTAGTTTGTACCTAGCTTCATTATTTATCAATTTTACCTACATAAAATTTAATAGCAATGCCATTTTTAATTGGTTATTATTATTAATTTTTTATTTTTCAATTTTTGGTCAAATTTTTCAACTGTATGGTTTAAACGTCTCTAATAATAGGTATTTAACCGTTAGAGCGGCTGTTCTTACGGTTTTTGCAACTACCATTTTTTATATTTTTACTCCTTATTATTCGCCAGAATTACCTCCTAATAGATTACAAATAGGCTATTTCTTTTTGCTTTCTTTTATTCCAATTTTACTTTGGCGTTTTATATATATATCATTAATATTTTCTCCAAAATATTTTAAATCTATCGTTTTCGTTGGTAATTCAGAAAGAATTAAAAAATTATTGACTCAAGTATATAATGATTCTTATCATGATGTTTCTGCTTATTTATCTGATCAAGAAATTAAAGGAATTAATGGTTTTATAGATATTTCTAAAACTACAATATCTTCAATTTTGGCAGACAATTTTATTACTGAAGTAGTTGTATCTAAAAGAGATCTTTCTGACGAAGTAGTGAATCGTCTAAACAAAGAACTTATTTTGTTATTTGAGAAAGGCGTAAATATTGTGAGTTATGAAACTTTTTATGAAGATGTAAATGTTAGAATTCCTAGAGAATATTTAGACCATAATTTTTATAGGCACATCAATTTTAGTAAGAATAATTCTAATAATTTTTATCTTTTTGGTTTAAGAATTATAGATATATTACTTTCATTAATTGGAGCTATAGGTTTTTTATGTGTTATTCCATTAATTTTTGTTGGTAACATTATCGCAAACAGAGGTCCTTTGTTTTACACTCAATTAAGAGTTGGGAAGAATGGTAAACCTTTTAGAATTTTTAAGCTGAGGTCTATGGTTAGAGATGCTGAAAAAGGAGGAGCAGTTTGGGCTAAAAAAAATGATATTAGAATTACTGCTTTTGGAAAGTTTTTAAGACGTACTAGACTAGATGAAATGCCTCAGTTTTTTAATATTATAAAAGGAGATATGAGTTTAATTGGTCCTAGACCAGAAAGACCAGAGTTTGTAAAAGATTTAGAAGATAAGATACCATTTTATGCAATTAGGCACGTTGTTAGACCTGGGTTAACGGGGTGGGCTCAAGTGAATTACCCGTATGCAAATACTGTAGAAGAGCAAGAAACTAAATTACGTTACGACTTGTATTATATTAAAGAACGTAGTACTTTTTTAGATTTCAAAATTTTTATAAAGACATTTACTACGGTCTTATATTTTAAAGGTCAATAATTTTTTTTGATAAATAGTAATACCTTATTGCAAGGAACACTAATAAAGGGATTATAACTACAGGGAACACCTGAATTTCTACGATCCACAAAATAGGAACTATAACTAGAAATAATAGTAATAATTGCATGTATTTTTTCAACCATCTTGGTTGATGTGTTTTTAACAATAGAAAAGCAACCACTACATTAGGAGCAAATGCCCATAATAAGTTAAAGTTATTTGGTGCTGTGGAGTGTGTAGAGAAAAACCAAAGAAAAAATAATGCACAACCTATAAGACCTGTAACAAAGAATAAGGTAAAATCTAAAGACTTCGTTCTTTTATTATTTTTAAAGTCTTTATATGTAATGTAAATACCTAATAAGGCTAAAACGCTAAAGATTAAAAAAGGATTAAAAATAGATGTCTTAGCTTTTTTTTCTTTAAAGTTTAGAAGTACTATTTCTTTCTTTATCAATTTTTGTGGTTGATTTTTAATATAAACGGTAGCACTTTTAAAAGAACTATAGACATAGTCTGGTAAGTACATATATTGCTCAAAAGTAGCTTGTTCATCTAGTTTTGTACCGGCTATTAGATTTAAGCCAAAAGTACCCCAAGATTTCCAAGGAATTTCATTGTTTGTTAATTGTCTAAATGTGATGTTTTTTTCTAGGTTGTTGTAGTCAAAGACAACTTTATCTCCTAAAATAGTTTTAGTAATATCTCTTAATTTGGTAGCGCAATTATCAAAATAAGGATCATATTGATAGTTGCTGTTTTCTGGCAAAGCATTGTTTTCTAGAAATTTAAAATAGCGTTGCTTTTCTTGCGTTGTTAAATTTAAAACTTGCTCTTTTAACCAACGTTTGTCTCTTCTGTAACTTGCTATAAAGTATTTAAAATCATAACGAGCTAAGCTATAAATCATATTTCCTTTTGCAAAATTTGTATAAAAGTTAGGCTGATTAAAATCAAACATTCCGTAATTGTAAATTAAATCTAATTTTAAAACGGGATCTTTAATTCTAATGGCAGAATGTCCAAAAGCTTCATATAATTCTTCTCCTGGTCCTGCAGTAACAATACTTACTTCTGCATACTCCGAAAGTTGTAGTTGTGCTTTTAAGGGTGAAAATATGGAAAGTAAAAATAGTAAGAGAAAGTACTTTTTGTTCATAAAAACTAAGGTCTAAAAAAACTATAATCTATAGTGATTGAAAAAATATTTGAATACAATGCATTACCAACACTACCAATGTTTGTTAAAGCATAATCTATTTTTATGCCATTGTATTTAAAGCCAACACCAAAATTGGGTTGCATAGAAAGTGATTTTGAATTGTCGAATTCTGTTATGTATTGAAAATTACCAACACCAGCTCTTAAGAAAACTAATTCATCATAATCTAACTGAAAACCCATTGCTGGATCTATACTTACTACATCAGAAGAAAATATATCATTGGTTTTGGTAAAACGCATATTTGCATTTGCTTCCGAAAGTAGATTAAACATACGGCCTATCCTCCAACTTTTAGCCACTCCTAATTGTAATTTAGGTTTGGTAATTTCTGTTGTTTCTGGTAAATCTTGATTTTCTCCAGGAATGGCGTCTTTAATCTTGTTAAATTCATCTTCATTAATTGCCCAACTATTAAAAGTAGTGGTAATATCTCTTGCCATCAATCCAAATTTCCAAGAATTTCGTTCAAACTGAATTCCTGCATCAAAGCCAAATCCGTAAGAAGAAGCAAAATCACCAATAATTCTTCTAACAATTTTAGCATTTACACCAAATTTAACATCCTTAAAAATTAAATTTCTAGCATACGCAAAGTTAAAAGCATAATCTACGGAAGAAAATAGTTGAATTCTGTTATAATCGATGTTTCCATCACTATCAATTAACTCTGTGGTATTTAAAATATCATCTACCCCAAAACGAATTATAGAAATTCCAACGGCACTTTCTTTGTCTATTGGCATTGCAAAACTAGCGTGATTATAATTTGCAATTCCGGCAAAGTAAGAAGCATGCATTAATGATCCTTGATAGTCTTCTATACCTACTAATCCCGCAGGATTCCAATAGATAGAGTTTACATCATTGGTTGTAGCAACAACACTTTTACTCATTCCTAAGCCTGCCGCATCAACTCCTATTGTTAAAAATTCATTAGAGTAACTTCTAAATGCTTGTGCAGATAAAAGGAGCGGACTAAGTAGTATAAAAAATAATATTTTTTGTTTCAAAGAGTGAAAATTATCAGTAACAAATATCTAAAAACATACTAAAATAACAGTAGTTTTTTAAAGATATTGTTTACAATAGATTAATCTGGATATTTTGTTTGATAAATCTTTCAATTCTAAGTTCTAGCCAGTTGTTTTTAGCGTTGTAAAAAGAAGAAATAAAGCCACAATGACCGCCATAATTTGTAGTTTCAAAAAAGAAATTTTTAGAATTATTAGCTTCCTCAAAAGGAAAGCATTTATCAGATAAAAAAGTATCATCTTTAGAGTTGATGAGTAAAGTTGGTATTTTTATTTTTGATAAATACGGTTTGGCACTCGCTTTTTCCCAGTAATCTTCTGGACTTTTAAAACCAAAAATAGGCACAGTATATAGGTTTTCTAAATGTTTAAATCGGGTAGCCTTTGCCAATTGATCTTTATCTACATGAAATTCAGGAAATTTTGCTGCTTTTTCTAAAATTTTAATTTTCATGCTTTTCAAAAACCGCTCTAAATACAATTTGTTCTTTAATTTTTCTAATTCATATTCTCCAGAAGCAATATCAATAGGAACAGAAACAGCAATTCCTCCTTTTATTTTAGAAGATATATTTTCAGATTGTTCACCTATATATTTTAAGGTTAAATTACCGCCTAAACTAAAACCAATTAGTACAATATTCTCATAGTCATAATGGGCTAAAAGGTGTTTTACAACAAAATCTACATCTTCTGTTTTACCACTATGATACGTTCCTAAAAGTAAATTATCTTCACCAGAACAACCTCTTAAATTAAAACAAACAGTATCTAATCCTTTTGTATTTAAATGTTTTGTGGTAGATATGATGTATTTAGAATTAGAACTTCCTTCTAAACCGTGAATTAATAAAGCCAAGGTTTTAGAGCCCACTAAAGAAAAGTCTAAATCAATAAAATCTTTATCCCAAGTAGTAATTCTTTTTCGTTGATAATTACAATGTTCTTTGGTAAAAACAGATCTGTAAATAGTATTAAAATGACCACTTTTAAAGAGAAAAGTAGGAGTGAAGTCTGATGTAAATACAGGCATATATTGAAATTAAACTATTTTAAAAATTGAAATTAAAAGTTTTACTCGTTGTATAGTATGAATTGTGATTTTTTCTAAAAAAATACTTACAAATATCATAAAAAAATAAAGAATAATTTAAACCACGCAAATTTGATTTCTTATTTTAGCTTTTCAATTAAACTAAAAAATGAATTTAAAGAAACACATTCCTAATTTAATAACGCTAGGTAATCTTTTTTGTGGAACAGTAGCTACTATTTTTGCGGTTGAAGGTAATTTTATATATGCAGGTTTATTTGTTGTTTTAGGAATTTTATTTGATTTTTTTGATGGCTTTGCAGCGCGTTTACTAAATGTTTCTGGAGAGTTAGGTAAACAATTAGATTCTTTGGCGGATATGGTTACAAGTGGAGTTGTACCGGGAATTATCGTTTATAAATTATTGATAGAGAATGCTGCAGGGATACAAGATTTTAATGAGCAAAGTTATTTGCCTTTTTTAGGTTTACTATTAACTTTAGGAGCTTGTTATAGATTGGCCAAATTTAATATTGATACAAGACAATCAGATTCTTTTATAGGGTTACCAACACCTGCAATGAGTTTATTTATCATTTCTTTACCTCTAATTCAAGAATACTCAACGGTAGCATTTGCTCAGGAGTTAATAGCAAGTAATTCCTTTTTAATTGCTGTTACTTTGATTTTAACCTATTTAATGAATGCAGAATTACCTTTATTTTCTTTAAAATTTAAAGATTATTCATTTAAAAAGAACATAATTGTATATTCTTTTCTTTTTGCATCTTTAATTTTAATTTACACTTTACATTTCCTTTCTATTCCATTTATTATTATATTGTACATTATAATATCACTTATTAACAAAATAATTGTATTTAATGGAAATAGCCAGAATCCCCCAAAATGAACAAGAAAGGTTAGACGTTTTAAAAAGTTATAATATTTTAGACTCTTTACCGGAAGATGAATATGATGCAATTACAAAAATAGCATCAAGTATATGTAATACTTCAATTGCCCTAGTTTCTATTATTGATAAAAATAGACAATGGTTTAAATCTACACACGGTATAGAAGGCGTAACAGAAACACCAAGAGATGTCGCTTTTTGTTCACATGCAATTTTAGATCCCAATGAGTTATTTATAATAAATGATGCATCAAAAGATAAACGTTTTTTTGATAATCCTTTAACGATTAATGAACCGAATGTAATTTTTTACGCAGGCGCTCCATTAAATAGTTCAGAAGGGGTTCCTTTAGGTACTTTGTGTGTTATTGATAACAAACCAAAGATTCTAACAGATAATCAAAAAGATTCTTTAAAATTATTATCAAAACAAGTAGTTGTACTTTTAGAACTTCGAAAAAAAAACAAAGAATTATCTAATTCTAATAGCGAGGTAAAAAAGTTAAACGACCAACTAAATAGTTTTGCTTATCGATTAACACACGATTTAAAATCGCCAATAAATGGTGTTAGTTTTTTGTTAGATGTTTTAAAAGAAGATCATATTGCTCTTTTTAAAAATACTGGAGCAGAAGAGTACATTGGTTTAATTTCAGATAGAGTTGTATATATAAATACTTTGATAAACGAAATTTTAAATTATTCTAAAGTAACCAGTGAAAATATTGTTTTTGAACATTTTAATTTAAAATTATTTTTAGATAGTATTATAACCAATATAGATTTTGAAAATAAGATATTCTTAGACACTTCTCATTTAAATCTAAATGTTTTTTCTTCTAAAATTGGGCTTCTACAAGTTTTTCAGAATTTAATATCTAATTCAAGGAAATTTTTTGACGAAGAAAAATCTATTATTACTGTTAGTTTTAAAGAGGATGTAGAAAGCTATTATTTCATTTATGAAGACAATGGTCCTGGTATTGAAGAAAAATACTTTAAAAAAGTCTTTGAAATGTTTGAAACTTTAGGAAGTACAAATGATAATAATACCGGTATTGGTTTATCAACAGTACAATCTATAGTAAAAAGACTTGGAGGTAATGTTGGTTTAAAGAAAAGAGAAAATAATAAAAAAGGAGTTTGTTTCTATTTTAATATTTCTAAAAAAGAAGATAAATTATCAATCTGTAAAGATTAAAAAACTCTCTTCTTTTTCAATTCGAAGTCTTTACCTAAATATACTTTTCTAACCATTTCATCTGCTGCCAACTCTTCTGGAGTCCCGCTTTTTAGGATACTTCCTTGGTACATTAAATAGGTTTTATCTGTAATCGCTAAAGTTGCTTGTACATCATGATCTGTAATTAAAATACCAATATTTCTGTCTTTTAAATGAGCCACAATGCTTTGTATATCTTCTACAGCAATAGGGTCTACACCAGCAAAAGGTTCATCTAATAAAATAAATTTTGGATCGGAAGCTAAGCAACGTGCAATTTCTGTTCTACGTCTTTCTCCTCCAGATAATAAGTCTCCTCTGTTTTTACGAACATGGCCAATATTAAACTCTTCAATTAAAGACTCTAATTTTTCTTTTTGTTCTTTTTTAGATAAATCTGTAAATTGTAAAACAGACATAATATTTTCTTCAACAGATAATTTTCTAAAAATAGAAGCTTCTTGTGCTAGATAACCAATACCTTTCTGAGCACGCTTATACATGGCATCTTCGGTAATTTCTTCATCATTTAAGAAAATTTTACCAGAATTTGGTTTTATCATCCCAACAATCATATAGAAAGAAGTTGTTTTTCCGGCACCATTAGGACCTAAAAGTCCGATGATTTCACCTTGTTTTACCTCTAAAGAAATCCCGGTAACAACTTTTCTACTTCCGTAGATTTTTTCTATGTTCTCTGCTCTTAAAATCATATTTTATAAATATGTAATTGTTTAATTGTTGAAACGTGTAATGTTAGTTTGTGTAAAAGTAATAAATTATGTTTTTTTTAATCTTAATAGATTCACAACATTCATTTTTTACTGATTACTGCAACTCAAAAGAGCTTACTTATTTTCTAGCATTTCCCAATACTCAACAGCTCTTCTTAAATGCGGAATTACAATAGTACCACCAACCAAGGTAGCAATAGACATTGTTTCCATCATTTCTTCTTTAGTAACTCCATTTTTCATAGCAGCTTCCAAATGATATTGTACACAATCATCACAACGTAAAACAGCAGAAGCAACTAAACCTAAAAGTTCTTTTGTTTTAACAGGTAAATGACCTTCTTTAAAGGTATTTGTGTCTAAATTGAATATTCTTTTTATTACTTTATTATCAGAATCTAAAATTTTATCGTTCATTTTCTGACGATAGTCATTAAACTCCTGTACTTTTTCGTGCATTTTTATTTTGTTTTTTTATTACTATTTTAGAAACTCTAATACTTACCTCATATAAAATAAGAATAGGAATGGCCACAATTACTTGACTAGCAACATCTGGTGGCGTAATAATAGCTGCTAAAATTAATACAACTACTAAAGCATGTTTTCTATATTTTTTTAAAAACTCTGGTGTTACCAAACCAATTTTAGTTAAAAAGTAAACTAAAACGGGTAGTTCAAATAAAATTGAAACACCTAATAACATATTGGTGACTAGCCCTATATGAGAGTCCATTGTAAAGTTATTCTGAATTAAATCTGTAATTTGATAATTATACAAAAAGTGTATAGAAATAGGTGCAATTACATAAAAGCTAAATGCGATACCACAGAAAAATAAAAAAGAAGCTATAAAAATAAATCCTCTAGACTTATTTACTTCTTTTTTTGTTAATCCAGGTGCCACAAAACGCCAAATTTCCCATAATAGATAAGGGAAAGCCAAAATAATACCCAATATAAATGAAGACCAAATAGAATTCATTAATTGTTGGGTGGGCTTTAAACTTATTAAGTTGTCTTTAAAAACAACATTACAAAAGCTACTATCCAACTTAAAAAAAGTGAAAAAATCACAAAATAGTTGATAGGTTATAAAATCGGATTTTCTGTGTGCTAATAAGAAGTTTTCATACACTTCTTTTTGAAACACAAATAATACAATTGCTATGATAAATATTGCGGCAGCACTTCTTACCAAGTGCCATCTTAATTCTTCTAAATGACCTAAAAAGGACATTTCTTTTTGTTGCTCTGCCATTAAAAAATACCTTCTTTAATTAAATCATGTAAATGTACAACACCAACATATTTGTTTTTATGGTCTACAACTAACATTTGTGTAATGCTATTTTTTTCCATTAGAGTTAATGCATCTACCGCCATTGCATCTTCTAAAATAGTTTTTGGGTTTTTACCCATTATATCTTTTGCTGTAATTTGAGAAATTTGTGTAGATTTAGAAAGCATTCTTCTAATATCTCCATCGGTAATAATACCCGTTAATTTTTCTTTATTTAAAACAGCAGTAACCCCTAATCTTTTTTCAGAAATCTCTACAATAACTTTTGCGATACTATCTGTTTCGTTAACAGCAGGAACTTGGTTTTTTTCTACCAAATCAGCTACTCTTAAATACAAACGCTTACCTAAAGCGCCTCCAGGATGGTATTTTGCAAAATCTTTACTTGTAAAACCGCGTAAATCTAGTAAACAAACAGCCAGTGCATCACCCAAAACTAATTGTGCAGTGGTACTTGTTGTTGGTGCTAAATTATTTGGGCACGCTTCTTTTTCTACATAAGCATTTAATGTAAAGTCTGCATGTTCGCCTAAATAGGAGTCTACATTTCCTGTAATTGCTACTATTTTATTCCCATAATTTTTTATCAATGGAACTAAAACTTTAATTTCTGGAGTATTACCACTTTTAGAGAGACAAATAACAACATCGTCTTGTTGTACATTTCCTAAATCTCCATGAATAGCGTCTGCAGCATGCATAAAAATAGCAGGTGTTCCTGTAGAATTAAATGTAGCAACTATTTTAGCAGCAATGTTTGCGCTTTTACCAATTCCGGTTACAATAACCCTTCCATTAGAATTTAAAATAAAATTAACGGCCTCTTCAAAGTCCGCATCAATTAATTTTGCTAAATTAGCAATAGCATTACTTTCTGTTAAAATAGTTTCTTTGGCAGTATTTATAATTGTGTTTGTCTTTTTCAAATGTTTGGTGTTTTATCAGAATAAAAAAAAGTTATATCTTTAGATTAAGAAACAAGCAAATTTACTATAAATAATAATTAGAGCAAATATAATAGTATGTTTGTGAGTTGATTTTAAAGTTAAAATAATATTTAATAAAAATGGATTTATATACCCCTCTAAAAAAGTTCTTTGGATTTAATAAATTTAAAGGTTTACAAGAGCAAGTAATTAAAAGTATTGTTGAGAATAACAACACTTTTGTAATAATGCCAACAGGTGGAGGAAAGTCTCTTTGTTATCAGTTACCTGCATTAATGACAGAAGGAACTGCTATCGTAGTTTCTCCATTAATTGCTTTAATGAAAAATCAAGTAGATGCAATTAGAGGTATTTCTGAACACAATGGTGTGGCACATGTTTTAAATTCATCTTTAAATAAGACTGAAATCGCTCAAGTTAAAGAAGATATTGCTAACGGAATTACAAAACTTTTGTATGTAGCGCCAGAATCTTTAATAAAAGAAGAGTATGTTGCTTTTTTAAGAACTCAAAAGATTTCTTTTGTAGCGATTGATGAAGCACATTGTATTTCTGAATGGGGTCATGATTTTAGACCTGAATATAGAAATCTAAAACATATCATTAAGGCAATAGATAATGTACCTGTTATTTGTTTAACGGCAACTGCAACAGAAAAAGTACAAGAAGATATTTTAAAAACTTTAGGAATTCCGGAAGCGAATAGATTTAAAGCGTCATTTAATAGACCTAATTTATTTTATGAAGTAAGACCAAAAACAAAGGAAGTAGAAAAAGATATTATTCGCTTTGTGAAACAAAGAATGGGTAAATCTGGAATTATCTACTGCTTAAGCAGGAAAAAAGTTGAAGAAGTTGCTCAGATTTTACAGGTAAACGGAATTAAAGCTGTTCCGTATCATGCAGGTTTAGATGCTAAAACAAGAGTAAAGCATCAAGACATGTTTTTAATGGAAGATTGTGATGTGGTTGTTGCAACGATTGCATTTGGTATGGGAATTGACAAGCCAGATGTTCGTTTTGTAATTCATCATGATATTCCTAAAAGTTTAGAAAGTTATTATCAAGAAACTGGTAGAGCGGGGCGTGATGACGGAGAAGGGTATTGTTTAGCGTTCTATGCTTATAAAGATATAGAGAAGTTAGAGAAATTTATGGCTAGCAAGCCTGTTGCAGAGCAAGAAATTGGGCATGCATTATTGCAAGAAGTGGTTGGTTATGCAGAAACCTCTATGAACAGACGTAAATATTTGTTGCATTATTTTGGCGAAGAATTTGACGTTGAAAATGGTGAGGGAGCAGATATGGATGACAATTCTAGAAATCCGAAGAAAAAACACGAAGCAAAAGAAGACGTTAAACTCTTATTAAATGTTGTTAAAAAGACCTTACAAAAATATAAATCTAAAGAGATTGTAAATACAATTGTAGGAAAAGAAAACGCTTTATTAACGTCTCATAAAACACATCTACAATCCTTTTTTGGAAGTGGTAAAGATAAATCTGCACTTTATTGGATGGCACTTATCAGACAGATTTTGGTGGTTAATTTAATAAAGAAAGAAATAGAACAATATGGTGTTGTTAAATTAACTGAAAAAGGAGATGCCTTTATAAAGAATCCTACTTCATTTATGATGACAGAAGACCATTCTTATAGTGAAGAAGATGATAACTCTATTATTACAAATGCAAAATCTTCAGGTGGTGTTGCTGATGATAAGTTAGTAAAACTATTAAAAGACTTACGTAAAAGTGTAGCAACAAAACAAGGAGTGCCTCCATTTGCTGTTTTTCAAGACCCTTCATTAGATGATATGGCTTTAAAATACCCAATTAACTTAGCGGAACTTTCTACAGTTCATGGAGTAGGAGAAGGTAAAGCAAGAAAATTTGGAAAGGATTTTGTGAAATTAATTGCTTCTTATGTAGAAGAGAATGAAATTCTAAGACCAGATGATTTAATAGTAAAAAGTACGGGGACAAACTCTGGCTTAAAGCTTTTTATTATTCAGAATACGGATAAAAAATTGCCTTTGGAAGATATTGCAAAGTCTAAAGGACTTGAAATGGGAGAATTAATTAAGGCTATGGAAGGAATTATTTTTTCTGGAACGAAGCTGAATATTGATTATGCTTTAGATGATTTGCTAGACGAAGATCAACAAGAAGAAATTCATGATTATTTTATGGAAGCAGATTCTGATAATATTCAAGAGTCTTTAGATGAGTTTGATGGTGATTATGATGAAGAGGAATTAAGGTTAATGAGAATTAAATTTATAAACGAAGTCGCTAATTAATACAGGTTCTTATAGAGAATAAAAAAAATATTAGTAGAATATTTATTACAATACAAAAAAGCACCTAGAAATAGGTGCTTTTTTGTATTGTAAAAGAAGTAAAATTCTATAAAGTAAAAATAGTAAGTAATACCCCTAAAATAATGGCAATAAATTTTTTTAAATTAAATTTATGATTTTCAGAGCCTTCAAAAAGAATAATGGTAGAAATATGAAGAAAGACACCAATAATTATAGCTGTTATTTCTTTTGCATAGGTTGTAAAAAATGGAATTTTATCTCCTAATAATAATCCAAGAGGACTCATCAATGCAAAAACAATCAAGAAAATAAAAGTTATTTTTTTAGAATATTTCGTCTGAATTAAAAAGGTTGTTAAAACAAATGCAATTGGTATTTTATGCACTATAATTGCCCATAATAAATTATCTCCTGCATGATGAATAGGTAAACCTTCGGAAAATGCGTGTAAAGACAAACTTATAAATAACAAGGTTGGAAACTCTTTACCATCAGAATGAATATGAATATGTCCGTGTTCTGCTCCTTTAGAAAAAGATTCTAATATAGACTGAATAATAATTCCGATTAATATAAAAATTCCTATTTTTTTATATTCTGTAGTTTCAGCATATACTCCTGGTAGTAAATGCAGAATAGTAACAGATAATAAATAAGCGCCACTAAAAGCTAATAATAGACGAACAGCTTTTTTACTTGGTTTTATTATATAGACCAGTAAAGAACCAATAAAAACTGCTGTTAATAATAAGACATAACTCATTTTGCAATAATAATTAATCGATCAGAATTTTTTGATTCAAAGGTATCTAAGTTGTAATTTCCAAAAACGCTTGTAATTGTAAATCCTACTTTTTCTAAAAATGTGGTCATTTTAATAAGGTCTAAGTCTTTAACTTGTTCTGTATAAGAGTGGTTTTTTCCATCAGCAAAAAAAGAAATATGCTTTAAGATAAAACCATCTTTAATTTCTCTTTCTATATGAAAGGTGATATTATCTACAGTTTTTGTTTCTTTCTTAACTAAATTCAGCTTTACTTTTTCGGCATTTAAAAAGTCAAATACAAAAACTCCGTCTTTATTCAAGCCGTTTTTAATATTCTCTAGAATTAAAATATCCTCTTTATCGTCTTTAAAATAACCGAAACTTGTAAATAAGTTAAAAATAGCATCATAAGTATGATGAAAAGGTTTGCGCATGTCATGCACATTAAATTTTAACGTATCATTTTCAAATTCTTTTGCAGCACTAATACTGTTTTCTGCCAAATCACCACCCGTAACAGTATAGCCTAAAGAGTTTAAAAAGACAGAATGACGCCCTTTACCACATGGTAAATCTAAAATATGCGTTGTTTTTGGCAAGTTTAAAAAAGAAGTAATATTCTTCATAAACAATTGCGCTTCATTGTCATTTCGTTCCTTATAAAGTGTGTGATAGTAAGGGGTGTTAAACCAATCTGTAAACCAATCTTTTGTTTTCATTTTTATAAAATTTGCAATAACCAGCGAATTACTTTCATTGCTATTGGCCATTCTTAGCCTTGTGCCATTATAGACATTTCAGTCTGTAAAAGTAACCAAATCTTACGTTCTGTAAAATGAATTTCTTAATTAGTATAAAAGCTATTTATAAATAGTATTTTTGCAGTCAATTTTATGAGCATGAACAAAGATTTTAAAATGACAGCAACAACACTTTTCGGTTTAGAAGGTGTTTTGGCAAAAGAGTTAAGAGACCTAGGAGCACAAGATGTTAATGAGGGAGTTAGAATGGTTTCTTTTAGAGGAGATACAGGTTTTATGTACAAAGCAAATATTGCTTTAAGAACCGCTGTAAGAATTTTAAAACCGATTAAAGTTTGTAAAATCTACGATGAAGAAGATTTATATGAAGCAATTCAGAAAATTAAATGGGAAAACTATTTAGAAACTGAAGGTACTTTTGCAATAGGAGCAGTAGTAAATTCTAAGAACTTTACGTCTAACTCACATTATATCTCTTTAAAATCTAAAGATGCAATTGCAGATTATTTTAGACATAAATATAGTAAAAGACCTAATGTAGATTTAGATTATCCAGATTTAAAAATTCACATTCACATTCAAAAAGACTGGTTAACCGTTTCTTTAGACTCATCTGGAGATTCTTTACATAAAAGAGGGTATAGAACAGCGACTAATATTGCGCCAATAAACGAAGTTTTGGCTGCAGGTATGGTATTATTATCTGGTTATACGGGTGAGGAAAACTTTATTGATCCAATGTGTGGTTCTGGTACTATTTTAATTGAAGCTGCTATGATTGCCAATAATATTCCGGCAAACATCAACAGAAAATTATTCGCTTTTGAGAATTGGAAAGATTACGATGAGGATTTATATTTTACAATTCAAGAATCCTTATTAAAGAAAATACGTTCTTCTCATTTTAAAATAATGGGGTTTGATAAAGCGCCTTCTGCGGTACAAAAAGCACAAGACAATGTTGCAAATGCCAATTTAGATGATTTTATTGGTGTGCACCATGTAAACTTTTTTAACTCAACAAAAGAAGTTTTTGGAAACACTACAATTTTGTTTAACCCACCTTATGGCGAGCGTTTAAACATTGATACAGAAGAGTTCTATAAAAAAATAGGAGATACACTTAAAAATAATTATCCTGGTTCTACGGCTTGGTTAATTACATCGGATACAGATGCTTTAAAATGTGTGGGCCTAAGAACCTCTAAAAGAATTGCTCTTAAAAACGGAGATTTAAACTGTAAGTTTGTAAAGTATGATTTGTACGAAGGAACGCGTAAGTTTAAAGAACGTAAAGAAGACGATACGGATACAGAGGAAGATACAAATGATTAAGTCATTGCGAGGAACGAAGCAATCTGTTAATTATTAAGAAATAAGTTCTTTTAACGATTGGGGAATCTTTATTAGAAGCCATTTCCTGCTTTCCGTTATATCTTTTTGTAAAAAAAAAAGGATGTCACTTCAATCAGGGCTAGACTTGTTTGTAAAAGTTAGGAAACCTATATAAGAAAAGCTAAATATTAAAAAATGTCTTAAATAAATTGAATGATTTCGATTTATTTAAGACATTTTTAGTTTTCTAATCTAATTTGTATAAAGTTGTTTTCTGCTTTTGTTGAGATTTATTTAAAATTAGATTGTTTAAAGAAAACCTGAATTTAGTGTTTTATTTAAACTCTATTATTTCTGCAGTCATAGTTGCTGAAATTCTTTTTTTTGTTTCAATTAAATCAACAGATACATTAACAAGAGCTCTACTACCTATTAATTCTACACCTGCAGCTTTTGCATCTTCTAACATTTTTGCTTTAGCTCTAGCGATAATTCCTACTTTATTTGTGATGTTTCCTGTCAATATTTTTTCTGTAACAGTACCAGTAAAACTACCTAATACGTTAAAATTAGAACTTGATAAGATTGTTTGAGTTTGATTTTGTTGTTGATAACCACCACTATAAAGGCTAGATGTTTTGCAAGAGGTTAGTGCTGCAGCAATAACCATAATAAAAAAAGTTTTTTTCATTTAAGAAATGTTATATAATTATGCCTACTTCTTTTTTAAGTCTTTTTTCAGCTTGTTCAGACATAATTTAAATATGATTGATTCACTATTTTAATTTTCTAAAATTACTTTAATTCTTTAAATTGAGACTACGGTTTTCCGTAATTTTATTTAACATTTTGTGAAATATTAGACCTATCTGCATAGTTAATTTTTAGCTTTAAGTAGTGATAGTATAAGTACACATAATTATTAAACGGAATTAGTTTTTGGGGAGCTATTTGCTAATTTCCGTTATATCTTTTTGTGAAAAACAAAAAGTATGTCACTTCAATTAGGGCTTCACGAGTTTGTTAGGTTTAGGGAGTATTGAGTTTTGTTTTACTGATATGTGAAAACACCTTAATAAAAACTTAATAATACTCAGTTTTTTTAAGGTGTTTCTTTGATTTAGCTAACGTTGTTGTGTTATGGAAAGTTACGTTTAAAGTGAACAGCTATTTTCCGCAGGAAAATAGGAGTTTACAGAAATGAAACTAATTTTGGTTAAGCTAAAAATAAGCGATTTTTTATACACAGTGTTGGACAATGTTTTTTTTTTTTTTCAATTATTATTTGTTTAACCATTGTATCCACAATAGAACTGTTCCCAAATTTCCTAATATAATTCCGATTATAAAATAGAGATATTTATATTTTAAATCAGAGGTTTGTAGTTCAATAAACTTTTTTTGAGCTTTACTTTCATCAATTTGAGCTTGAGTCAATTCAACTTGTAACTGACTTAACTCGATTATTTCAGTATTGGCTTTTGTATTGGTTTCTGAATTTTCAATAATTTCAGATTCCAGATTTGTTTTACTAAATTCATTATTCCCATTTTCAAAACGTTTCCACTTATTTTTTGAACCTAAACCTAATATTCTTTGCCAATGTTCTAATTCAAATTCACGTTTTTGTGATTCGATAATATTTCCATTATTATCAATTGGTGTTGCCCAAACAGTATTTCTTTCAATTATTTCATATTCTGAAGATTGTCCATTTTTTTCAACTCCAGACCATTCACTTGGTGAAATATCTTTTATTTGATCTGTTCCTTTTATTTTTATTTTCATAGTGATTGGTAATATTGCCCAACGTTAACACTGATATGACATCGTTTTAATGAATTACATCAGTAGATAGCTAAGTTAGCTTTTTTGTGACAAAAGTAAAGAGTAATACTACCTGTTTTTCAACCAAAAAAAATCCAAAACAATTAAGTTTTGGATTTTTAAAAATGATGGAAAAGGATTGCCTTTTATTTTTTGCCTTTCTTTTGCTGCGCTTGTTGTTCTTGCGCTTGTTTCATAGCATCGTCTATTTTTTGACGGAATTTACTCTTCTTCTTTTCCGGCTTCTTTTTGTTTTCTTCTATTTGAGCGTGTATCTTATCTTCATCAATTACGTAGTTTTTAATTACTAACATAATTGCAATAGTTAACAAGTTAGAAATAAAGTAATACAAACTTAAAGAACTTGCATAGTTGTTAAAGAAAAACAACATCATAATAGGAGAGAAGTAAATCATGTACTTCATCATTTTCCCCATATCTGGCATTCCTTCTTGCGTAGGTGGTTGCATATTTGCTTGCTGACTTTGGTTCATTTTCATGTAAAAGAAAATTGCTACAGAAGCTAATATTGGAAACAAACTTACGTGATCTCCATAAAATGGTATCTTAATAGGTAATTGATAAATCATATCGTAAGAAGATAAATCATTTGCCCATAAAAAGTTTTCTTGTCTTAATGCTAAGTTTGTAGGAAAAAACTTAAATAAAGCAAAGAATACTGGCATTTGCAATATGGCAGGTATACAACCAGACAACATACTAACTCCAGCTTTACGCTGAATAGCCATGGTTTCTTGCTGACGTTTCATTGCATTTTCTTTCCCTGGATATTTATCATTTAAAGCTGTTAACTCAGGTCTTATTACCTTCATTTTAGCACTCGATAAATAAGATTTATATACTAATGGGGACATGATGATTCTAACAACAATTGTCATTAAAATAATAATTAATCCGTAATTAGATAAAAATCCTTTTAAGAAATTAAATACAGGGTAAAATACAGTTCTGTTTAAGAAACCAAAAATTCCCCAACCTAAATCTGCTGTATGATCTAAATCTGTACCTTCAAAAGTTTTTAATAAGTTATAATCACTTGGTCCGTAAAACCATTTCATGTTATAATTTAACTCACCACTAGCTAATTCTAACGGAGTTTTTAACTCATATCGTTTTGTGAATACTGTATCTAATTCTTCATTTTTAATAAGATCTGTAGAAGTTACAGTACTATTATTAAAAGGAGTATCAGTTAATAAAATAGAGGTAAAGAAGTGTTGTTTATAAGAAATCCAATCTACATCATTTAAAATTTCTGTTTTACCAGCATTCAAATAATCTACATCATCTTCTGTTTTATAGTACAGATGAGAATACATGGTGTTTTCTGTTTTTACACTTTTTTCATGCGCATAACCATCTAAAGACCAATCTAAATTAATTAGGTTAGAAGAGTTAATTACAGTACTTAAACCTTGAGAACGAACAGCAAAATTAACCATGTAATTTTTTGGTTTCATCTCATATCTATATTCTAGAAATTGAGTGTCTGAAACTTTTAATTTCATAGAAAGAACAGTCGTTTCTCCATTTTTAGAAACTGTAGGTTCAAAGAATAAGTCTTTAGTGTTTAAAATTCTATTGTCTGTAGTACCAAAATTGATGTTAAAAGACGCGTTTTTGTCTTTTATCATATATAAAGGTAAAGAATCATGAGTTTTATAATTCTTAATTTCAGCCTCTATGATTTGTCCACCTTTATTACTAACGGTTAATTTAACCAAGTCGTTTTCTAAAACAGAAGTACCGTTAGTACCTTTTATTGCACTTTGTGCAAAAGCACCAAGTTTAGTTGTGTAAGCAATTTGTTTTAAAGAATCGTTTTCAAAAACAGGTGTGTTTTCAGTAAAAGTATTCGATGTGTTGTTTGTAGAGTCTACAATTTGTTCTGTATTCGTAGAAGGATCCGTAGTTTCATCTGGTTTGGTAGAGTTAATCCAGTATAATAAAATACCTCCTAATAATAACATTCCTATAAAAGAATTGATATCGAATTTTTTTTGTTCCATGTGTTATTTTAAAATGTCAATTTGTCATTAAACCAAAAATGTCTTTTGATTAAAAAGCGACAAATGTAGTTAAAAAGCAGCTTTATATAATTTTTGCTACTTTATTTTTGATACTAACTATGTAGTTCAAATAGTATTCCTAATTTTTATAATGTCACTTTAAGAGCAGTCGAAATATTAAAGTTTCGACTGCTATTAATTAAATTCTTTTTTTATTTTTGAGACTGTTTTAAGGCAGCTTTAATAAAATCTACAAATAAAGGATGTGGTTTTAAAACGGTACTTTTATATTCTGGATGGTATTGTACACCAACAAACCAAGGGTGTGTAGGTACTTCTACAACTTCTACCAATCCTGTTTTTGGGTTGAATCCTGTTGCTTTCATTCCTGCAGCTTCAATTTGTTCTAAATATGCGTTGTTAAACTCAAAACGGTGTCTGTGACGTTCACTAATCAATTCAGATTTATAAGCTTTGTATATTTTAGAATCTTTTTTCAGTTCACAATCCCAAGCACCTAAACGCATGGTTCCACCTTTTTCGGTAACATCTTTCTGACTTTCCATTAAATTAATAACAGGGTCTTTAGTGCTTTTGTTCATTTCTGTAGAACTTGCGTTCTCTAAACCTAAAACGTTTCTAGCAAACTCTATTACTGCCATTTGCATTCCTAAACAAATTCCGAAGAAAGGAATATTGTTTTCTCTTGCATATCTTACAGCTCTAATTTTACCTTCAATACCTCTATCACCAAAACCAGGAGCTACTAAAATACCATTAACACCTGCTAATTTTTTCTCTGCATTTTTAGGTGTTAAACTTTCTGAATGTACCCAACGTACTTTCACTTTAGTTTCATGAGTAGAACCTGCATGAATAAAAGCTTCTGTAATAGATTTATAAGAATCTTGCAACTCAATATATTTACCAATTAAGGCAATTTCTACTTCATGCTTTGGGTTTTTGTGTTTCTCTAAAAAGTTGTTCCAAACTTTTAATTCTGGTTCTCCTTTAGAAGAAAGCTTTAATTTATTTAAAACAACAGTATCTAAACCTTGTGCTAACATTAAATTAGGAACATCATATATAGTCTCTGCATCTATAGACTGTATTACGTCTTCTTGCTTAACATTACAAAATAAAGCTAGTTTACGTTTAATGTCGTCAGAAATTTCATGTTCTGTTCTACACACTAAAATATCTGGGCTTACACCACTTTGCATTAACATTTTTACAGAGTGTTGCGTAGGTTTTGTCTTTAATTCACCTGCTGCAGCTAAAAAAGGAATTAATGTTAAATGAATAACAATGGCATTATCTTCTCCTTTTTCCCAAAGCATTTGTCTTACAGACTCTACATAAGGTAAAGATTCAATATCACCAACAGTTCCACCAATTTCTGTAATTACAATATCATAATCACCGGTTTCTCCTAAAATCTGGATTCTACGTTTAATTTCGTCTGTAATATGAGGAATAACTTGTACCGTTTTTCCTAGAAACTCTCCTTTACGCTCTTTATTAATTACAGATTGATAAATTTTACCTGTAGTTACGTTATTAGATTGACTTGTAGGAATGTTTAAAAAACGCTCATAATGACCTAGATCTAAATCTGTTTCTGCTCCATCATCTGTAACATAACATTCTCCATGCTCGTACGGATTTAAAGTTCCTGGGTCTATATTAATATAAGGGTCTAATTTTTGGATAGTTACAGAAAATCCTCTTTGCTGTAATAATTTTGCTAATGATGCAGCAATAATTCCTTTTCCAAGGGATGATGTTACGCCTCCTGTTACAAAAACATATTTAGTATTACTCATGGTATTCTTAGGTTTGCGCAAAAGTACTAACTCTAAAAATTCTGTCAAATAAAAAAGGTGAAAAGATTTACAAAACTTGTACTTTTGTCTCGTTAAAAAATATTTCATTTTTTTTTAAAATAGTGTTTGTCATAAATAAAAACAGTTGTATATTTGCCAACGCTTTAAAAGAGTAGAATTTAAAGCAATAACATAATAATAGAAGACATTTAAAAATACAGATAATGCCAAAAAGAACTTACCAACCGTCAAAGAGAAAGAGAAGAAATAAACATGGTTTCATGGAAAGAATGGCTTCTGCTAATGGTAGAAAGGTGTTAGCTCGTAGAAGAGCTAAAGGAAGAAAGAAAATTTCTGTTTCTACTGAAACTAGACATAAAAAATAAATGATTAACATTTGTTAATATATAAGGTGTTACTTTTTTAAGTAATGCCTTTTTTTATACCCAAGCACTAACTATTTTTGTAAAACAACATAACACAACAACTTACAATGCCAAAAAGAAAAGACCTCAAATCAGTTTTAATTATTGGATCTGGACCAATTGTTATTGGACAAGCTTGTGAATTTGATTATTCTGGTTCACAATCTTTACGTTCTTTAAGAGAAGATGGAATAGAAACAGTTCTAATCAACTCAAACCCTGCAACAATTATGACAGACCCTTCTATGGCTGATCATATTTACTTGTTGCCTTTAACAACTAAATCTATCATTCAAATTTTAAAAGAGCATCCACAAATTGATGCTGTTTTACCAACAATGGGTGGGCAAACTGCATTAAACCTTTGTATTGAAGCAGATGATAAAGGAATTTGGGAAGACTTTAATGTAAAATTAATTGGTGTAGATATCGATGCTATTAATATTACAGAAGATAGAGAGCAATTTAGAGAGCTAATGTTAAAGATTGATGTGCCAATGGCGCCTCAAGCAACAGCTACTTCATTTTTAAAAGGAAAAGAAATTGCACAAGAATTTGGTTTTCCTTTAGTTATTCGTTCTTCTTATACCTTGGGTGGGGCAGGAGCTTCTATTGTTTATAAAGCAGAAGATTTTGACCAACTATTAAGTTTCGGTTTAGAAGCATCTCCTATACATGAGGTGATGATTGACAAAGCGATGATGGGATGGAAAGAATACGAATTAGAATTATTACGTGATAAGAACGATAATGTTGTCATTATATGTTCTATCGAAAATATGGATCCTATGGGAATTCATACTGGAGATTCTATTACAGTAGCACCTGCTATGACACTTTCTGATAAAACGTTTCAGAAAATGCGTGACATGTCTATAAAAATGATGCGTTCTATTGGAGATTTTGAAGGTGGTTGTAACGTACAGTTTGCAGTTTCGCCAGACGAAAAAGAAGATATTATTGCTATCGAGATTAATCCTCGTGTTTCTCGTTCATCCGCTTTAGCGTCTAAAGCAACAGGGTATCCTATTGCAAAAGTAGCTACAAAATTAGCGATTGGGTATACATTAGATGAGTTAGAAAACGGAATTACAAAATCTACATCGGCTTTATTTGAGCCAACTTTAGATTATGTAATTGTAAAAATACCTCGTTGGAATTTTGATAAATTCGAAGGTTCAGACAGAACTTTAGGTTTACAAATGAAATCTGTTGGAGAGGTAATGGGAATTGGACGTTCGTTCCAAGAAGCATTGCACAAAGCAACACAGTCTTTAGAGATTAAAAGAAATGGTTTAGGTGCAGACGGAAAAGGGTATACAGACTATAATCAAATTATAGAAAAATTAACCAATGCAAGTTGGGACCGTGTTTTTGCAATTTATGATGCAATTGCAATGGGAATTCCATTAACTCAGATTTACGATATCACAAAAATAGACATGTGGTATTTAAAACAATATGAAGAGTTATTTCAACTTCAAAAAGAAATTTCTACCTACAAAATTGGTACTTTAGGAAGAGATTTATTATTAGAAGCAAAACAAAAAGGATACGGAGATAGACAAATAGCACACATGTTGGGCTGTTTAGAAAGTGAAGTATATACAAAAAGAGAAGAATTAAAAGTACAACGTGTTTTTAAATTAGTTGATACTTGTGCTGCAGAGTTTAAAGCAAAGACTCCTTACTACTATTCAACTTTTGAAAATGAAATTGAAACAGCAGACGGAGAAATTATCATTGCAAACGAAAGTATTGTAACTGATAAAAAGAAAATCATCGTTTTAGGATCTGGACCAAATAGAATTGGACAAGGAATTGAGTTTGATTATTGTTGTGTGCATGGTGTTTTAGCAGCTGCAGAATGTGGTTACGAAACCATTATGATCAACTGTAATCCAGAAACGGTTTCTACAGATTTTGATACTGCTGATAAATTATATTTCGAACCTGTTTTTTGGGAACATATTTATGACATTATTCGTCATGAAAAACCAGAAGGGGTTATTGTACAATTAGGAGGACAAACCGCTTTAAAATTAGCTGAAAAGTTAACGAAATACGGAATTAAAATTATTGGTACTTCTTTTGAAGCATTAGATTTAGCTGAAGATAGAGGGCTTTTTTCTGAATTGTTAAAAAAGAATAGCATTCCTTACCCTGAGTTTGGTATCGCAGAAACTGCGGATGAAGCTTTGGCTTTAGCAGATGAATTAGATTTCCCTATTTTAGTAAGACCTTCTTATGTATTAGGAGGACAAGGGATGAAAATTGTGATCAATAAAGAAGAATTGGTAAAACATGTAGTTGATTTATTAGGAAGAATGCCTGGTAATAAATTACTGTTAGATCATTATTTAGATGGAGCGATAGAAGCAGAAGCAGATGCAATTTGTGATGCTGATGGTAATGTGTATATTATAGGAATAATGGAACATATAGAGCCTTGTGGAATTCATTCTGGAGATTCTAATGCTACTTTACCTGTATTTAATTTAGGAGATTTAGTTTTACAACAAATTAAAGATCATACACGTACTATTGCAACAGAATTAAAAACGGTAGGATTGATTAATGTTCAGTTTGCTGTTAAAAATGATATTGTTTATATAATTGAAGCAAACCCAAGAGCATCTAGAACAGTACCTTTTATTGCAAAAGCATACAAAGAACCGTATGTAAACTATGCAACTAAAGTAATGTTAGGTCATAATAAAGTAACTGATTTTAATTTTAACCCTCAATTAGAAGGGTATGCAATTAAGCAACCTGTATTTTCTTTTAACAAGTTCCCGAACGTTGATAAGAAACTAGGACCAGAAATGAAGTCAACTGGTGAGAGTATTTTATTTATTGATAGTTTAAGAGACGATCAGTTTTATGATTTGTACGCAAGACGTAAAATGTATTTGAATAAGTAATTAGAAATTATTAGAACATAAAAAAGCATCCAAATTTTGGATGCTTTTTGTTTTTATAATAAACCACTTATTTTAATAGCAATATAAAAGATTAGTTCTAAAAGTTAAGAGAATTATCTATTAGTTTAAGGTTATCTCTTCTAATTTAAAAGAATAGAAAATTCATCTTTTAAAACAGAAAGCCAATCGCTTAACCTTTCTTCGGTTAATTCCGATTGATTGTCTTCATCAATAGCTAATCCATAAAAGAAATCATCATTGTATAATGCTTTAGATTGTTCAAAATCATAGCCATTAGTGGACCAATAACCTGTTATTTTTCCATTATTCTCTAAAATAACTTTTGCTAACATTCCAACGCCATCAATAAAATATTCTCCATAACCATATTGGTCTCCCAAACCATAAAGAGCAACTGTTTTACCTGTAAAATCTATTGTTTTAAATTCATCATAATAAGACTCCCAATCGCTTTGTAAGTCTCCGTCATACCAAGTTGAAAGGCCAAGAATTAGGATGTCGAATTTATTAAAATCTTCTTTTTTTACTTGAGAAACTTCTATAACGTCTATGTTGCATAAATTCCAATTATCTATAATAGAACTTGTAATTTCTTCGGTCATTCCAGTGTTTGAACCGTAAATTAAGCCAATGTCTTTTATTTTTTCCATAGATACAAGTTTCTTACAAGGAAAATACTAGCTAGAGAAACTAGCGCAAGCATAAAAATTTCAGAAATATTATCACTTTCAAAAATTAGTGCTTCAATAAAATGATAAATATTATATATTCCAGCAATAATAGCCCAAATAAAAGAAGTCCATTTAAACCATTTTTTTGAAACCTCTATGGTTAATAAACCAAAAAGTAGACAAAGACCTTCGAATAAAATTCTGTAAATATGATGATTAAAAGGAGTTTCTCCTGTTGCACCTTCAATAATTAAAGTTTCGTTATAATAGATATTAAAAAGACCATAAATGTGATGAACAATCCAACCGATTGCTAAAAATATCCAAAGGATTATAATTTTTGTTCTCATAGGAATCTCGTTTTTATTTAGTAAATCTTTATCTGTAATTTCTGTTTTGTTAGTATTGGATAGTTTATTCTTTTCTTCTGATAATAATTTTTTTCGATTCTTATAGTCAATAGGATGTTTTGTAAATGCACTTTGTTCTTTCACTTTAGGTTTTATTTTTAAGTAAAACAGTAATGAAATTGAAGCAATAATAATCCAAAGCACATCAATTGTTAAAATATCAAATTGGTTTTTTGCAAAGGTTTTCCATAACCAATTCTCAGAGATAATTCCGTTTGTAATTGGTACTAAAAATCCGAATATAGCACCTAAAAGAAGGCTTACTTTATTGGTGTAATAATTATCTCTTTTAAATCTAAAAAATAGAATAAATAAAAGCCATGTAATAAAGTAAAACCAATAAATAGCAGCTTGATTATCGTTAAAGTAACCTATACATGTTTTAACAAACAAAAAAGATAAGGCTGTAACCGGCAACATAGATAAGCATATTGCTAAATAAATATGACCAACTTTAGCTGTATATAATCGTTGTTTTAAAGTGATGCTTTTTTTGTTTCTGGCCTCTACGTAAATTAAAACTCCAGTAATTATTACAAAACAAGTAATTAAAGAAAGTAGAAAATAGATGATTTTAATGGGGGTTCCGCCAAAATCAGCAAAATGTAAACGTCCTAAAACCCTCTGAAAATCTTCTATGTAATTAATTTTATTAGGATTTTTTATAGATTCAACAACACCTGTATATGGATTGTAAATAATTCGTCCAATACCTATAAAACGTTCGCTATCTTTTAGGTCTCCAATAAGAATATACTTCATATTAGTACCTCCATAGTTTCTTACAAAACCTCTGGTTAAATGAAAATGATCCCATTCTTTTACTGCTTTTTCTGCAAATTGGTTAAAACTAGGAATGTTTTTATCTGATTTAGCAACCCATTCGTAAATTTTTCGATCAGGTCTTACATCTTCCATTAATTTAGCTTGATCTCCATTATATAAAAAGTTAGCAGGTATTAAGACCAATAAACTTAAGCAAAAGTAAGCTCCAGTTACGGCAAACATAAATTGAAAAGGTAAGCCAATTACACCTAATGCTGTGTGAGCATCTGTCCAAACTCGTTTTAATGCAGCTTTAGGATTAAAAGAATAGAAGTTTGATATTATTTTTTTCCAATGAACAATAACTCCCGTTACAATAGCAAACAAGAAAAATAGAGAAACAAAACCAGCTAAGTAAATACCTATATATGGAAATTGAGCAAGAAAATGTAATCGATATAAAAATTCTCCTAAGCTATAATGTTCTTCATAATTTTTTGCCTCACTTGTATTGATGTTAACAGAAAAGTAATTTGTTTTTTTTGTTTCTTCCGTGGCTAAAGAGTCTCTATTTTTGCCTAGAGAAACATAAATATGGTCGTCTTTTTCTCCGAAATTTAATTGCAAATCTCTTCCTGTTAATTGATGATCTTCATCTAAAGATTTAAAAATTTTATCGAAATCAATATCTTGTCTTTCTGTATGAGTTATTGAGTTTCCATTTTCCCAAATAGCAATTTCTTCTTTAAATAGAGAAAAAGCACCTGCAAAAAAAATAACAAATAAGGCAAAACTAATAACAATACCACTTACAGTATGTGTATTAAAAAAAACGTTGTAATTTTTATTACTCATTATATAAAAGGATTGTTTTTAGATGCTAAATAATAAACACTAAAAAGAATTAGAATTGTTAAAAGGTAAAGTAACCATGCTTTCCATCCGTTTTTAAATAAAAAAGGGACAATTAAAAGTATGCACCAAACAATAAATATGGTTATGGTAGATGTTATTAAAACTTCTTTTGGATTTGGAAGTAATAATGACAAACACATATGAAAAAGTGCGGCAATTAAATAGCCTCCTATAATACCAGCAGAAATTTTTGCAAATTGTTGCCAAGGAGATTTGTTTAAGTATTTAGTATTTGCAGGCATATTTATGTTATTAATTCTAAAACGAGTAGTATTAAAAATAAAATGATTAAATGTTTATAGTTGACGATCTTTAAAGGATAAATAATAACGATAGTACTTAAAAAAGAGATGAATGAGATTAACCAAAAAATAATTCCAGAGGTAAAACCAAAGATTAAAATTATAGATAGTAAACTAACTATTAAAAACAGTAAGGCTATAGCTTTTGAATAATTTTTATTTACTTGAATCCAGATTTCTATTGCTGAATTATATAGCAATAGTGCTTTTTTAGAAGTGTTATAAAAAACTAAACTTGCTAATAAAATTAATAATAAACTAATTGTAATCATTTTAATCATTTAAAAATAAACAACTCTAAACCATTAGATTTAGAGCTGTTTAAAAATCAACTCAAATAAATATTAAAACTTGTATTGTATCGTTCCTAAAAATGCTCTAGGTGCTTGTGCGTTAACAGTGCTCCAACCTTTATAATAGGTTTCATCTGTAATGTTATTTACTTTTAATCCGATTCTAATTTTATATGTATTATAGTATATTGTTGAATTGAATACTGTATAACTTGGTAATGTAAAGGTACCTGTCACTGCATTATTTGCTGTTATGTGTTCTGAAGTACCATTAAAACCTGCTCCAAAACCTAAATTCTGTAAAAATTTATTATCAGAATTTACTAATCTATAGTCTGCCCAAAAGTTATAAGTAGCATCCGGTCCGGCAGATTCTGGTCTTCTGTCTTGTAATTCATCGTATTGTAATCCGGTTGTTTCGCTATACGCATCCGTTATTTTACTGTCGTTATAAGAATATGAAGCGCGTAAATTTAAACCAGCTAAAGGATTTGTGTTCACTTCTAACTCAATACCTTCACTTTGTGATTCATTAAGAATTAAACTTTCTGGAAATAAAACTGAATTAGGATCTGATCCTACAAAATCTTCTACTGTAATATTGTAATAACTTGCGCCAACATTTAACTTTCCTTTAAAAAAGTTTGTTTTAATACCACCTTCAAACTGAATGGCTTTTGTTGGTTTAAAAGTGTCTACAGTTCCATCAGAATTTACAGAAGGATCGTTATTTACAAAGCCTGTTTGGTAATTGGTAAATAAAGTCAATTTATTAGGGATTGCTTGGTATAGAATCCCTGCATTTGGAGAAAACGTTGTTTTAGTATAATCATCTAAAAGATCATCATCATTACCATCTTGGTCAAAATGATCTAAACGAAGTCCTAGATTAACCGTTAAGTTATCAGTAATATTAACTACATTAGAGGCATATAAAGCAAAAGTTTGAGAACTTGTACTAATGTGGTTTGCTGTTAGTGGATCAAAAATTGCATCTAAATCAGATTTAGTAGTCTTATAAGTTGCATTTGGGGTAAAGGAAGTTGCTACTACTTCTCCGTTTGAAGAAAAGAAACCATCAAAATAAGGAAAACTAGCTAATTGAGCAGCAAAAGCATCACCAGCTCCTGGAATTGCATAGTTAAAAGTATTCACTATGTTTGGGAATTGTGAGTTTTGGGCTAATGTAGGATTTCCATTTTTATTTCTTGAATTTGCATTTCTGTAAACATAATCTAAGCCTAAAATTAATCGATTACGAACCTCTCCAATTTTAAAATCACCTATAAAATTTTGTTGAATATTTGTTTTTACTGCATCCGCATCTCTTTTGTCATACAAACGAGCAAATACATCATCTTGTAATAGAATGGCAGATTCTCCAAGAATTAAATCTAAATCATTTTGTACATAAGCAGCAGCATCCCCTAATAAATTAGGAATAGTAAAAAAAGCAGCACTTGCGCCGTCAATTAAATATTGATAGTATCCTTTAGCTTCAGAGTAAGTTGATGCAAATACGGTTTGAGAAGTCCAATTATCTGAAATTTTGTAATCAGCAATAGCACGTGTGTTAAAAATCTGGCTAGTTAAAGTGATGTCATTAGAAGTAAAAGATTTATTTGGATCTATGCCTAATTGTTCAATATTATTAGAAACCAAAGGCAACCCTCTTCTTAAAAATAACATAGAAGGATTCGTTTGTTCTGTATTAGAATATTCGATACCTACAGATATGTTTAAACGATTATTTACAGTGTAAGATAGAGAAGGAGCAACAAAAAATGTGTTTCTAAACCCTGCATCCTGAAAACTATCTTGTGTTAAGTAAGAGGTATTAATTCTAAAAAATAAATCGTCATTGTTGCCTAAAGGAGTATTTACATCCGCAGATACACGATTCATTCCAAAAGATCCTCCTGTATAAGAAACGCTTCCTCCAAAACCTTTATAAGGTTTTTTTGTTACCACATTTATTAAACCTCCAAAAGAAGAAACTGTGCTACCAAACAATGTTGCAGATGGTCCTTTTATAACTTCGATCCTTTCTATATATGATGGATCTACAGCACTAAATGTAAAGCCTGGCATACCATCAACTAATGAAGGTTGTACAGAAAACCCTCTGGTAGAAAAATAAGCAGTACCTTCTCCTGGAGCACGTCCTGTAGATTCCCAAAGTTTTGTAATACCGGTAGCATTTGTCATTGCATCATCAAAATTGGTTACAATTTGAGATTCTAATAACTCGTTTGTAATTGTACTGTATACTATAGGGTTTTCTAAATCTTTTAAAGGTAATTTAGAAACATAAGCGGTTTTTTTACGAGAAAATTTATTATTTCTACTTTTTAATACAATCTCACTTAAAAGCTCATTACCTTCAAACAGTACAATTTCTCCTAAGTTTGTTTTATCGTTGATTACAATTACTTTCGTTTTAAAACCAAGGTATGAAAGCACTAAGGTTTGATTTTTTTGAGTATTTTTAATTTCAAAATTACCTTTAAAATCGGTTTCAGAACCTTTTTTTGTACCTTTAATAGTTACACTTACTCCTGCAAGAGGTGTTTTTTTATTGTCTAAAACTGTACCTTTTATAGTATTCTGTTGCGCTACAGCTGCGGTTAATGTTAGTACTAATATAAAAAAAGTTACTATTTTTTTTATTACCATTTTTAAATAAAAATTAAATTATAAATTATTTCACAAATGTATTTTAACTAAATTTAACATCAAAATTTATTTAGATTAAATTTAAATAAGGTTAATTTTGTTTTTAAATTATATTTATGTTTCTGTATTTTAGTACTTTATTTGTGTGTGTTTATCTGAATTGTATTTGAGTTTTAAAATTAACTGTTTTTTAAAACGATTTCAAGTGGAAATCGTAACACATGTTTTCTGTGTTTATATAGAAATACAAGTGTTGACTTAAAGTTTTACTTAAATTATATTCTAATCAAAAAAAATAATATTGTATAAATACACAATGGTTTATTTTATTAGTTCCTAAATATATTTATCATAATGCTTGATAATCGTTACTCATAAATTATATGTCGTTCTAACTCTTAATTTTTTTGCTTTCTTCATCTTTAGTATGCGTATTAACATGTATTTACAATTAGATTTCTTCAATATTTATTAATTGATGTTTTATTTTATTTAGAATTGTTCTAAATAAAATAAAAAACTATATTTGCTAAATATTATTTAGAGTTGTTCTAAATAGAGCTAGGCAAAAACCTTTAAAATTAAATATGGAATTAATTTATAAAAATAAATATGGAGCAAGTTATAAAGTAAATAAATACCCAAACCAAAATTATGAAATGCAAATAGTTATTGGCTCTGTAGGAGTTTTTATGGCAGAAAATGAACTAGATAATTTATTAGATGTTGTTCGAGGATCTCATGTTCCTTGTAATTGTGACAGCTGCAAAGGAGAACGATGTAATAAAATTTGGACTACAAGTGAATTAGTTGATACTTGTATTAAAGTGGATGACACAATTTTAGGGCTTTTAGAGGATTTAATTTTAGGTACTCAATTTATTTTAAATATAGACGATATTTTAGATGAGTATAGAATTAAATAGAGTATTTATGAAAGAAGAATTAATAGAATCGGTTGATAAAGAAGAATTAAATCAATTGGCACAGCAACTTTGTTGTCCAAAGGGAGAAAAGGGTATTTCTATAGGTGAGTTATTAAGCGACACTAATAAAGGTATGGTTTTAGAAAGTGTGAAATTACTTGATGTACAAGATAAAGATAGGGTATTAGAATTGGGGCATGGAAATGCTTCTCATTTACCCGATGTACTAAAACAGGCTAGTGAATTGAAATATTTTGGAATGGAGATATCTGAAATTATGCAACAACAAGCAGTAAAAATAAATGCAAAATACATTAAGAAAAGGGTTGCATTATTTTTATTATACAATGGACTAAACATTCCATATGTTGTTAATTTTTTTCATAAAATTATTACTGTAAATACTATATATTTTTGGACAAATCCCATAGATTTTTTAACAGAAATACACAGAGTACTTAAATCTAATGGTGTTTTTGTAGTGTCTTTTGCCAATAGTAGTTTTATGAAACAACTTCCTTTTGTTGCTAATACAAACGTTTTTAGTCTTTATGATCATGAAACGTTTATAAACCTAATAGCTGAGACTGATTTTAAGTTAGTAAAGATTAAAAATAAAACAGAAACAGTAAAAAGTAAAACGGGAGAGTGGGTCAGTAGAGAGTATTCTATTGCAGTATTACGAAAAAATTAAATCTCTTTATTTTCAATCAAAAAATGTCTAAGAATCTTTATTTATACAAACAATAAAAATAACTAACAGAACAGATCTGATTACAGCTTCATCCGTTAGGAATTAAAGCTTATTTTAATATGTTTTATAATCTTCTCCTTAAAGTTTTGTATTCAATGTGTTTATTAGCACTACTGTTTTTCTCTTCCATATAAATTTCTTATTTATCAATAAAAGATGAAATATTTAAACTTCATATTTTCTGCATTCAAAGCTTACTATTTTATATAACAGTAAGCTTTGAATAGAGATTATTTTTTATTTAGTTGGAACATATTTTTTTCATAAATCTATGTTTTTATATCTAAAAAAGAAGCGGTTTTATATCTTTTATTGACAATAATGTTTTAAATTTTATGATTATATATTTATAGTAAAATATTTAAGTTAATTACAATTTATAAAAAATTATTCACTTTTAATAAATGAATGAACATTTATTCATAACTTTGTGTTAGGAAAATAATTCTAAGTATGGCGCGTAAAATTGATGAAGATAAAATAGCAAGAATTAAAGATGCGATTATGCATACCATTGTAGAACATGGTATTGAAGCAACTACAATTGCTATGATTGCTAAAAAAGCAAACGTAAGTGGTGGGTATTTGTATAGAACTTATACGGGTAAACAAGATTTAATAAATGAACTCTATCGTGATAAGGTAAACTCTTTATATAAAGAGCTAGAATATTTATTAACCATAAACACAGATACTATTAAACCACTTATAGAAGAGTTTATTAGAAATAGAGTTACTTACTTTTTAGAAGAGCCAAATGCTTCAAAATTTTTTTATCAATTGTTACATAATGAAAACTTTTTTGCATCAGAAATCATTAAAGAAAAAAGTGCTGAGTTAATGAATAGCATCAAAATAATTGGAGTGAAATCTGGTGAGATTTCGAAAGAAACAACGGTGTATCAATTGCATTATCACATTTTGGTCTATGCCGTGGATTATATCAATTTTACAAGAAAAAATATTTTTGGAGAACAAGAAGTTACTATAGATGATGTAGATAAACTAACTGATAATATTTTAAATATTTTAAAATAAGTGAATATCAATTTAAAAAATAAATCAATGAAATTGAATAGAATAGGAGTATTTTTCTCTTTTGTATTAGGTTTTATAACAACATTTACAAACGCCCAAGATATTACCTTAAGGCAAGCGTATGACTTAATGTTGTCTAAAAACGGAGATGCAAAAGCCTCTAGCTTTGAAGTAAAAGCGATGGAAGAAGAGCATAAAGCTACAAAAGGATTGCGTTTACCAACGGTAGGTGTTTCTGGTACTTATATGCATTTAGATAAAGATATTTCGGCTGATTTAAATGAGCAAAGAAATATGGTAGGTGGCTTATTAGGGATTACAGATCCTGCAGCCGTTTTAGGTAGTTGGGATTTTACTCTGCAAGAAAAAAATATGGGGTTTGCCACTGCAGATATATCGATGCCAATTTATGCAGGAGGAAAGATTAATGCCGCTAACAAAGCTTCAGAAATAAAATTAGCATTGTCAGAAACCAAGCATAAAATTAAAGAAGATGCATTGACGATTCAGTTAATCAATTACTTTTTTAAGTTAAAATTAGCCGAAGAAGCAGTTCAGTTAAGACAAGAAGTATATGATGTTATTTTATTACATAACAACCAAGCAACTAAGTTTTTCGAAAATGGTATTATTCCAGAAGTAGAAACTTTAAACGCTAAAGTAGCTTTGTCTAATGCAAATAGAGAGTTGTTAGGGGCTAAAAAAGATGTCGATTTGGCTACTACGGCTGTTCAGAACTTAATAGGAGTAAATTCCATTTCTGGTTTCAGTAGTGAATTTAAGGAACCCACCATAGTAAAACCTTTGCAAGATTTTACCAATGATATGTTGACAGACAATGAACAGTTAAAAATCATTGAAAAAAATCATGAGTTAGCAAAAGTAGGTGTACAAGTAGAAAAGAGCGATTATTTTCCGAAAGTAGGAGTTTCTGGAAAATATATCCTTTGGAAAGATAATTTACCATTGGTAGATACAAAATGGTTTGTTGGTGTTGGTGTAGAATGGGAATTGTTTAATGGTTTTCAAAGAGAACATAAAATAAAAGCATCAAAATATAAAATTTCTCAAGTAAAAGAAATTGATAGACAAGCTCGATTAAATTTAACGACGTATACAGAAAAACTGTACAATACCATGCAAAAAGAACTGGAGCAATACGAAAGTTTACATACAGATGAAGCATTGGCAAATAGACTAAAATTTATGAGAACACGTGCCTTTGAAGAAGGAACTGGAACTTCACTAGAAGTGATGGACGCAACTCTAAAGTTATCAGAAATTAAATTACATAAAATAAAAGCCTTATATGAGTACAATGTAGCTTACGGAGAGTTAATGGTACTTACAGGAAAAACAGCTTCTTTCTTAAATCAAAATTAATAATAAAATTAAAATGAGAAATTCAAAATTTATAAAATCATTAATAGGTGTTGTAATTATTTCAATTATAGTTCTTACAGGTGTGTGGTTTTTAACGAAACCTAAATCTGTTGTTTTACAAGGTAGAATTGAAGCAAAAGAAATTTATTTGTCTTCTAAAATACCTACACGTATCAATTCTTTTGAAGTGAAAGAAGGAGCAAGTGTAAAAAAAGGACAATTGATAGCAACGCTTTTAAGTCCAGAAATTATGGCAAAAGAGCAACAAGCGTTAGCTTTAAGAGATGCTGCAAATGCTCAAAAGAATAAAGCACAAAATGGAGCAAGGTCAGAAGAAATTAGAGCAGCAAAAAGTGTCTATGAAAAAGCAACAGCAGCAGCCAATGTAATGAATAAGACATACACTCGTATGGCAAACTTATTTAAGGATGGCGTAATTTCTGAACAAAAAAGAGATGAAATATTTGCAAAAAAAGAAGTTGCGTTAAAAGACCAAGAAGCGGCGTTAAGCATGTATCAAATGGCAAAAAAAGGTGCTAGAAATGAAGACATAGATGCTGCAACAGCAATGGTAAAACAGGCAGATGGCGCTTTAATTGAGTTAGAAGGTTATAAAAATGAGCGTAATATTATTGCACCTATAGATGCAGAAGTTCTTGATTTTTTACCAGAAGAAGGAGAATTAATAGGGGCAGGTTACCCAGTTGTTCATTTGGTTGATTTAACAAATAGTTACGCTATCTTAAATATCAAAGAAACGAGTCTTTTCAATTTTAAAAAAGAAAGTGTTTTTGAAGCAACGATTCCTGCTTTAAACAATAAAAAAGTACAATTTAAAATTTATTATGTTGCTGCTTTAGGAGATTATGCTACTTGGAGTGCAACAAAAGCTACTGGAGATTTTGATATTAGAACTTTTGAAATTAAGGCGATGCCTGTTGAAAAAGAGGTAGAGTTAAGACCTGGAATGAGTATTTTAATTGATTATTCTCAATTTAATGAGTAAAATGAAACCCTCTTTACGGATTGCAAAAAGAGAGATCGCACTGTTATTTAACAGTAAGTCGACTTTTGTTCTTGCAGTGATATTGCCTTTTGTGTCCATTTTGTTTTTCAATACGCTTTTAAGTGAAGGTGTTGCTAGAGATTTACCAGTAGCTGTGGTAGATTTAGATCATACTGCAACCTCAAGAAATGTTATTGCTCAGTTAGATGCTGCACCGGATATTAAAATTGGTTTTTTTCCTATAAATCAGCAAAAAGGAGAAGAATTAATTAGCTTGGGAAAAGCGTATGGTGTCGTTACAATTCCTCAAAACTTTGAAGCAGATTTAAAAAGTGGAAAACAAGTAAACATCATCAACCAGTACAATAGTAATTTTTTATTGGCTGGTGGATTAGAGTATAAAGCATTTCGGAAAGTTATTGGCACAATTTCGGCAGGTGTAAATATAGAAAAGCAACGTAAAAAAGGAGTTTCAAAGCAACAAGCATTGGTGAATTATCAACCTATAAAAGCAAATAATCATATATTGTCTAATCCGTATACAAATTACTCCTATTACTTAAATACCGGGTTTTTAACGATGTTTTTTCAATTATTTGTCATGCTAACCACTATTTATTGTTTTGGGGCAGATCTAAAGTATAGCAAAGGAAATAAGTTATTGAGCATTACAAATGGAAGCTTATCTGCTATTATTTTAGGAAAAGTTTTACCCTATACGATTTGGTTTTTATTTGTAGGTATTGTTACATTATTAAGTATGTACGTATGGCAAGATTTTCCTTTTTTTGGAAGTAAAACAACCGTTTTAGCAGGTTTACTTTTATTGATTTTAGCAAATCAGTCATTTGCATTATTCTTTATTGCTATTAGTGGTAGTTTTAGAGAAGCCTTAACAATTGGATCTGGTTTTGGAGCTGTAAGTCTTTCTTTTTCAGGAATTACATTTCCAATTTTTGGAATGCCAGAAATATTGCAATGGTTGAGTCAGGTTTTTCCGTTTACCCATTTCTTTGAATTATTACTAGATCAATCGCAACGAGGGTTTCCTGCATTTTACTCTTTAAAGGCAATCATTATTTTAGTTGTTCTGTGTATTGTGCCAATTTCAATAAGTTGGTTTAAGTTAAAAAGATTGTTTTTAAAAGGGAAGTTTAATCACAGTATTTAAAATGAAGAATTTATATAAATTATTTTACAAAGGCATCATTTCATTTAAGAATACATTCCGTACCGAATGGAATTCAATTAAATCGGATAAAGCGGTGGCAAGTACTTTTTTATCTGTAACCCTTATTATTTTGGTGGTGTATACTTATATATATTCAAATCAAATAATTAAAGAAGTTCCGGTTGCAATTGTAAATCAAGATGGTACCAGAATGAGTAGAGATTATATTGCTATGTTAGCGGCTACAGAAGGTACAAAAACAATAACATCATTTGCAGATTTAGAAGCAGCTAAAGTAGCTTACTATTCTAGAGAAGTGCAAGGAATTGTTATAATTCCAAAGAATTTTGAAAAGAATATTAGAAGTGGCAGACAAACAACCATTACTACTTTTTCTGACGCTGCAAATATGTTGTTTTACAAACGTGTTTTAGGAGATGTGACTGCGGTTAACGGATATTTTAGTGCAGGAATTGCAGTAAAAAAAGAAATGGCAAAAGGAGTTTCTTTTGATGAAGCTCAGAAAAATTATACGCCAATAAAAGCAATATCCACCAGTTTGTTTAACACAAATTCTGGGTATGCAACTTATTTAATTCCGATGTTAACTGCTTTAATTATTCAATTAGTTTTATTGATGGGAATTGGTCTTTTAAGTGGATCTCGACGAGAATCAAAATCTACACATAAAGAATTTCCAAGAATATTACATAAAGGAGGCGTGCTATCTGTTTTATTAGCGAAAGCGTGTTTATATACTTTAATTTATATCGTTATTATTCCTATTCAAGTTGGCGTTGTGTACACGTTGTTTGGAATTCCGGTGCGTTCTTCATTATTATCAATTTACGTATTTATAATTCCCTATATATTTTCTGTGGTGTTTCTAGGAATATCCATCAGTTCCTTTTTTAAAAGAAGGGAAGATTCTATTGTTTTTTTAGTCTTGCTTTCTATTCCGTCATTAATGTTAAGCGGGTTGTCTTTTCCTGTTGAAGGGTTTTCTAAGTTTTATAAATTTATTTCAGACATCATTCCATCAACACCAGGTATGAATGGCTTTGTTAAATTAACACAAATGGAAGCTTCATTTTTAGATGTAATAAAAGAATGGAATCACTTATGGTTGTTAACGGTAATTTATTTTGTCATTGCTGCCATCTCTTTAAAATTAAGAGCAAAAAAGGAAGTAATGTTAAAAAAAGGATTAGAGGTAAATAGTTAATTATATAGATTATAAGAGTCGAAAACTATATTAGTAATCGAATTAGTTCTCAACTGCGATCTAACTGACAAAAATAAATTAAGTAGCTACTATAAAACAAGAAGTTAAGGTAAATAAAAAGCAGGTTTTTATTTACTGATATATAAAAGTGATTATAAAATCTATACATCGCTTTTTTTTGATTTGAAGACCTTGAAATTACTAAGCTTTTCATAATCTTTCTCAAATTTCTATTATCTTCGTTTTTCTAAAAAAAAGAGACAGAAAATGAGTAGAAATATAAAGGACTATTTAGTTATTGGTTTAAAAGGAATGGGAATGGGTGCAGCAGATGTAGTGCCTGGAGTTTCTGGTGGTACAATTGCCTTTATTTCTGGTATTTATGAAGAATTATTAGGATCTATTAGCAATGTAAATCTAGACTTATTTAAGACATTAAAAAAAGACGGATTAAAAGCAGCTTGGACACAATTAAACGGTAATTTTTTAGCTTCATTATTTATAGGGATTTTTATAAGTATAATTTCATTAGCAAAAGTCATTAAATATTTATTAGAAAATGAGCCTATTTTATTATGGTCGTTCTTTTTTGGTTTGGTATTGGCTAGTATAATTTACATCGCTAAGCAAATTACAAAATGGAATGTTATTTCTGTAGTAGTCTTGGTTTTAGGAGCCTTTTTAGCGTATTATATTACGACTCTAAATCCTTTAGTTTCAGAAAATTCTTCTCCGTTATTTATATTCCTTGCAGGAGCAATTGCTATTTGTGCAATGATTTTACCTGGAATTTCAGGTTCTTTTATTTTAGTGTTATTAGGTGCATATAAACCTGTTTTAGATGCTTTAAATAATAGAGATTTTAAAACTATTTTAGTTTTTATGGCTGGTGCAATTATTGGTCTATTAACATTTTCTAGAGTTTTAAAATGGTTGTTTAAACATTATAAAAACATAACGTTAGCTGCTTTAACAGGTTTTATAATTGGATCTTTAAATAAAATTTGGCCTTGGAAACAAACCTTAACATGGCGTATAAATTCTCATGGAGTAGAAGTGCCATTTAATCAACAAAGTGTAAGTCCTTTTTCTTTTAATGGAGATGCAGAGTTAACCATGGCAATTGTATTGGCAGTTGTTGGTTTTGTAATTATTCTAGGAATGGAAAAATTAGCAGTAGCGAAAAAATAAATGTTAGTAGAAAGAACTTTTTTACAGAAATTAATCCTTTTTTTTAAAGGGTTGGCAATGGGGGCTGCAAATAAGGTTCCTGGTGTTTCTGGCGGAACAGTTTCTTTCGTTTTTGGCTTTTATGAAGAATTAATTTACTCATTTAGAAAGGTAAACTTAAAAGCATTTAGGTTGCTGCTAAATGGTCGATTTAAAAGTTTTTATAGCTACATTAATGGCTCTTTTCTGCTTTTAGTTATGGGCGGAAGTGTCTTTAGTTATTTTAGTATTTCTTTAATACTAGATTATTTTTTAGACAACTTTGAGTTGTATGTTTGGAGTTGGTTTTTTGGAATGATTATAGGATCTATCTATTATATTGGAAAAGATTTTGGAGATTGGAATTTTAAAAACATACTATCTTTAGTTATTGGAGCGTCTATAGGAATTGGAATTAGTTTTTTAACGCCAGCAACAGAAAACGACAATCTTTGGTTTGTTTTTGTATGCGGAATTATTGGTGTTTCTGGGATGACGCTTCCAGGACTTTCTGGGTCTTTTATCTTAATCCTTTTAGGGAATTATGTATTACTATTAGTAGATTCTGTAAACGTATTATTTAATGTAGTTACCAATGTTTTATCTGGAGATTTTACGGTTTTGTCTGATCCGATAAAAGTACGTTATTTAAAAATAATTAGTGTTTTTACTGCAGGTTCTGCTTTTGGTTTGGTTTCTATTAGTCATGTTTTAGGCTATGTTTTAAAACGGTGGAATCAAATTGTAAATGCAGTTATTATAGGTTTTATTACGGGATCATTAGGGATTGTTTGGCCTTGGAAAAAGGCTGTGTATTTACAAGAAGAAGGAAGTTTTTTAATAGATAAAAAAGGAAATAAAATCGTGGAAAATTATGAACGATTTGTTCCTGATTTTTCAAATTTAGAAACCTGGACAGCTGTGTTTTATATTGTGTTAGGTATTTTGTTAATTTTAGGAATAGATTTTTATGGGAGAAAGAAAAAATAAAGTTTTTGGATTATTAGGAAAAGATATTGAGTATTCTTTTTCTCGTGGGTATTTTACAGAAAAGTTTGAAAAATTAGATTTACAAAAATGTAAGTACGTTAATTTTGATATTCAAAAAATAGAAGATTTTACTGCTGTAATAAAAGAAGGAGGAGATAGTTTAGGCGGAATAAATGTTACCATTCCTTATAAGGAAGAAGTAATGAAATACTTAGATAAATTAGATGAAACAGCAAAAGCAATTGGTGCTGTAAATACTATTAAATTTACTAAAAGAGGAAATTTAAAAGGATATAATTCTGATGTTGTAGGTTTTGAAAAATCAATATTTCCATTGATAAAAAAACACCATAAAAGAGCTTTAATTTTAGGTACAGGAGGTGCTTCTAAAGCAATTGCATATGCCTTAAAAAAGAATGATATTAAGTTTAAATTTGTTTCTAGAAACCCAGAAGGTAAAAAAGAAATTTCTTATCAAGATTTAACGGAAGAAATCATGGAGAAATATCAAATTATTATCAATTCTTCTCCAGTTGGTACATCTCCCAATACAGATAGGTGTCCGGATATTCCGTATCAGTTTATTACAGAAAAACATTTGTTGTACGATTTAATTTACAATCCAGAAGTGACAACTTTTTTAGCAAAAGGAAAAGCACAAGGAGCTACAATTAAAAACGGATATGAAATGTTGCAATTACAAGCAGAAGAATCTTGGAGAATTTGGAATAAAGCATAATTAGAATGATATTATTTATTTAATATTAAAAGAATAGTTGGCAATTAGCGCAGCGCGTTAGGGGGTGCATTGGAAATCCTTTTTATGAAGAATGAATAAAAAGATTGTAAAGGAAAGCCCGACCTGCAAGGGAACGCCCAAAAGTAAATTATCTATATTATTTTATAGTTAGATAGTTTGTAGATTTAGTAAGTTGTCAGTATCTTTATAAGATATATAATAGTAGTATTATAGTAGACCTTAAACATTGTAGATATGTTAGAAAAAAATGAAGTAAACGTTGATAAGACGGAAAAGAAAGTAGAAGAAGTTTTAAATGAAACTAAAAAAGTTGAAGTTGTAGAAAATCTTGAAAAAACAGATGATACTGTTGATGCAGTTGATGAAATAGAGAAATCTATTGCTAAGGATGCTGAAAAAGATACTGATAAAGATGCAGAATCTGATGTTGTAGATTATTCAAAATTATCTTTAGAAGATTTAGTTTTAGAACTTAAAAAAACACTTTCTGATAATCCTGTTCAAAAAATAAAAACTCAAGTTGAAGGTATTAAAAGTGCTTTTAATCAGAAATTTGGAGCTCTTTTAGCAGAAAAGAAAGCAGCTTTTTTAGAAGAAGGAGGTAATTCTATCGATTTTCAATTTTCTAGCCCTATAAAAACGGATTATAATACGCTGTTGTCTGATTATAAAAAACAACGTGATGCACATTATAATGATTTAGACAAGCAACTTTCTTCTAATTTAGAAAAAAGACTTTCTGTTATTGAGCAATTAAAAGATTTAATTGAAAATGCAGATACAGCAACAATGTATAAAAGTTTTAGAGAATTACAAGATTCTTGGAAAACTATTGGACCTGTTTCTAAGAACCATTATAATGATACTTGGAAAACATACCATCATCATGTAGAGCGTTTTTATGATTTATTACATTTAAGCAATGATTTTAGAGATTTAGACTTTAAACATAATTTAGAAGAAAAATTAAAAATTATAGAAAAAGCAAATGCATTGGCAGAAGTAGCTGATATTAATGTTGCTTTTAAAGAGTTACAAGATTTACATAAAATTTGGAAAGAGGATATTGGACCTGTTTCTCAAGAAATGAGGGAAGATGTATGGGGTAAATTTAGTGAAGCAACTAAAAAAATTCACGATAGAAGACATGATCACTTTAGAGAAATGCGTTCTAAGCATCAAGAAATTATAGAGAAGAAATTATTGGTGGTAGAAAAATTAAATGCTTTTGATACTTCTAATAATAAAACGCATAACGATTGGCAAAAAAGTATTAAAGATATAGAAGAATTAAGACAAGAATATTTTAATGCAGGCAAACTTCCGTATTCTAAAAGTGAAGAAGTTTGGCAAAAATTTAAAGCGGCTACAAAGAAATTTAACAGCGCTAAAAATGTTTTTTATAAGCATGAAAAAAACGATCAGCAAGAGAATTTAAAGAAGAAAATGGCGTTAATTGAGCTTGCAGAATCTTTAAAAGAAAGTGAAGATTGGGAGTCTTCGACGAATACTTTAAAGAAAATACAAGCAGATTGGAAAAAAATAGGGCATGTACCTCGTAAATTTTCTGATGATATTTGGAAGCGTTTTAAAGCAGCTTGTAACCATTATTTTGATAGATACCACGAACAGAAAAACTCTTTAAATAAAGAGCAACAAGAGGTTGTAGATGCTAAAAAAGAATTCTTGGAAACGGTTAAAGAATTAAAAGATCCTACTAAAGAAGGTATTTTCGAAATTATAAATAACTGGAGAAATTTAGGTGCATTGCCAAGAAATGCAAGACACATTGATGGTAAATTTAATAAGTTAATCGATAGAGCTTTAAGTGGTTTAGATCTAGACAAGAATGAAGTTGCTATGTTAAAATTTACACATGTTGTAGATAGCCTTGCAGCAGATAACGATGTTAGAAAGTTAGATTCTGAGCAAATGTTTGTTAGAAAGAAGATTGATGAGGTTGTTAAAGAAATTCAACAATTAGAGAATAATTTAGGTTTCTTTTCTAACGCAACAGATGATAATCCTTTAGTATTGAATGTAAAAAATAGAGTAAATGAGTTTAAAGCAGATTTGACTATTTGGAAAGAAAAGTTAAGTTATATTAAGAACTTAGATTACTAATTTACTTATAAAGTATATGAAGTTTAAAACTCGAAGCAATTTGCTTCGAGTTTTTTTGTTTATATACGGTGCCCAAAAATTGTATAAGTATAACTATTTATTTCGTGTGCTTACTTTTAATTTACTATTTCCAAAATGCCGGAGTGACATGTTTTGAAGTTTGGGAGGTTTTTATATTTTTAAATAATTTTTCTCAAAGTTTGACCTTTCGAGGTAGAGAGTAATCACACAAAGTTGCTCAACGCTGTGTTCTCTTCTTTATGTGACTTTTCATTCCATTAAAAGTGATAAGTTGGAGTTTTGTTCTTTTTTCTACTTGGTTAGTATCTCTGAATAGTTTCTCTCTCCAAAAGGGTAAACATAGGGTAAAATATTCTTTTATGAATGACAATCTATGTGTGAAAAAAGAATAAGAAAAGTTAACTTAGTCTTGATTTTTGTATTTTTTAGCGAAGCAGTTTTGAAACATTTTCTATATAAAACAAAAAACTCGAAGCCTAAAAGCTTCGAGTTTTTTATAATTTATGAGTAGAAAGATTAAGAAAAGAATTTCTCCATTTTTAATTTTTCTTCTTCAGCCAAAGCAGCATCTACTAAAATACGACCACTATGCTCATCGATAGTAATTTTCTTTCTATTTGCTATTTCTAATTGCACCTGAGGTGGAATTGTAAAATAAGAACCTCCAGAAGCACCACGCTCAATAGCAACTACTGCTAAACCGTTTTTTACTTTAGTTCTAATTCTTGTATAAGCAGCAAATAAATGTGCATCTAAAGTTTGAGAAAACTCTTCAGATTTCTGAGCTAATAACTCTTCTTCTTTTTCAGTTTCTTTTAAGATAGCATCTAATTCAGCTTTTTTATGGCTTAAATGTTTTTCTTGTTTTGCTAACTTTTCGTTAGTAGCATCAATTACCTCTTTTTTCTGAGCTATTTTTGCTTTGTATTCAATAATTCTTTTTTCAGCTAATTGAATTTCTAAATCTTGATATTCAATTTCTTTCGATAAAGAGTCAAATTCTCTGTTATTTCTAACTTTCTTTTGCTGCTCATCATACTTTTTCATTAACCCATTAGACTCATCAATAGCTAATTTTTTGTTGTTAATGTCAGTTTCTAAGTTTGCTGCGTCTTGGTTTAAGTTCGCAATTCGCGTGTTTAATCCGGCAACTTCATCTTCTAAATCTTCAACTTCTAAAGGTAGTTCACCTCTAACGTTTCTAATTTCGTCAATTCTAGAGTCGATTAATTGTAAATCGTATAAAGCTCTTAACTTTTCTTCAACCGAAATTTCTTTCTTCTTTGCCATGTTTATATATAATATATAGGATTTGTACTTTCTTCTGATAAAATGACTGCAAAATTACTAAATTTTTTCGTAAGATAGTCTACCAAAAGGTTTTTTGTAAACTGTTCACTCTCATAATGTCCAATATCTGCCAAAAGGATACTGTTTTCAGCTTTAAAAAACTCATGATATTTAAAATCTGCACTCACATATGCATCTGCACCTGCTTTTATTGCATTAGAAATGGCAAAACTACCAGATCCACCTAAAACAGCTACTTTTTTTATTTTTTTATTGATTAAATTAGAATGGCGCACACAATCTGTTTTCATTGTTGCTTTTAAATATAAAAGAAAGTCGGTTTCATCCATCTCTGATGGAAGTTCAGCAATCATTCCCATTCCAATATTTTGGTGTATATTTTCTGTGGTTATAATTTCATATGCTATTTCTTCGTAAGGATGATTTGCTTTTAAAGTTTTTAAAATAGCAGCTTCATTCTTACTTTCGAAAGTGATAGAAATTAAAGTTTCTTTTTCAGTTGTATTTTTTCCTTTTATACCAATAACCGGATTAGAATTTTCATTACCTCTAAAAGTTCCTTCACCTAAAATATTAAAAGAACAATTATCATAATTCCCAATATTTCCTGGGCCTGCTGCAAATAGAGAATTTCTTACTGCTTCTGAATCTTTAGTAGGAACATAAGTGGTTAGTTTTTTAATAATTCCCTTCTTAGGAATTAAAACTTTAGGATTTTCTAAACCTAAAACTTCGCACATTTTAGCAGAAACACCATTATTAGAATTATCCAAGGCAGTATGCGTTGCATAAATGGCAATGTCATTTTTTATGGCCTTTAAAACTACACGTTCTACATACGAATTTCCGTTTAGTTTTTTTAAACCTCCAAAAATAATAGGATGAAAACTAACAATTAAATTACAGTTCTTAGCAATTGCTTCATCTACCGTTTTTTCTAAGGTATCAAGAGTTACTAGTACACCAGAAACGGTAGTATTATAATTCCCCACTAATAAACCAACATTGTCAAAGTCTTCAGCATAATTTAAAGGCGCTAATTCTTCTAAGTAGTTGGTGATGTCTTTTATGATCATAAATAAATATTGTGTCAAAAATCAAAGTTAACATTTCTGTTTATAAATTCATAAAAATGACTTACTTTTTGGATGTGAATTTCTTCAATTTGTTAAAATAATTGCGTTATAGCCTATGGAAACTCTTTAAAGTAGGTTTTAAAAGAAAGTTGCGTAGACAAATTTATCCTTTTCTTTGATTAAACTTATTTGTTTTAAAACAATTGCAGGTTTTTGTAGTGTCTGTTTGAGCGCTGTCGAGAATTATTAGGTTTCTAAAATAAGTTTCGATTAACATTAACTATACATTTAGATTGACACTAATAATTTATATAACGAACTAATTTCCGCTTTAAAGAATACAGCAATCAAAATAATCGATAAACTTTACAAAAGAAATTTACGTGAAATTCGTGTTTTTTTTCTTTTTTAATGTGTGTAACCTGCTTATTTTTGAATCAATGAAATTTCTAAGATTTTTACTTTTTCCGTTTGCCATTATTTATGATGTGGTCACTAGCATACGAAACTTTTTTTTTGAAGTAGGTTTTTTTAAACAGACTTCTTTTAAGATTCCGATAATTGTGGTTGGCAATTTAAGTGTGGGAGGAACTGGGAAAACTCCGCAAATAGAATATTTAATCCGTTTATTAAAAGATGGTTTTAAGACAGCTGTTTTAAGTAGAGGATACAAACGTAAAACAGAAGGTTTTGTATTGCTTAATAGTACGCATTCTGCGGAAGATGTTGGAGATGAACCTTTACAATACTATAAAAAGTTTAATACCATTGATGTTGCTGTTGATGCAAATAGAGTAGCAGGAATTACTAAGTTGATTACAGACAATGCTCCTGAAGTTATTTTATTAGATGATGCTTATCAACATAGAAAAGTAAAAGGTAGTTTTTACATTTTATTGACAAAGTATGATGATTTATTTACAGATGATTTTTTATTGCCAACAGGAAATTTAAGAGAAAGTAGGAGTGGAGCAAAGCGAGCGGATGTTATTTTGGTTACCAAATGCCCAGTAAATTTAACGGAGTCTTCCAAAAACAGTATTAAAGAAAAGTTAAAGAAGTTCCATAAAAAGGTGTTTTTTACAACGATTTCTTATGATGATCAAACGGCTGGATCTGATTCTATTTTTGTGAATGATTTAAAAGATTACGATGTTTTATTAATAACAGGAATTGCAAATCCAACACCACTTTTATCTTTTTTAACGGAGAAAAACGTGAATTTTAAACATTTAAAATTCCCAGATCATCATCATTTTACAGATAATGAAATAGAAATAATTAAGAAGGAATACACAAATTTAAAGTCTTCTAAAAAGCTTATTTTAACAACAGAAAAAGATTACGTGCGTTTAGAAAATAGGGTGGAAGCTCTTTCATTTTTAGGAATACAAACTTCTTTTTTAGAAGAACAAGAAGTGTTTAACTCAATACTTAAAAACCATATACAATAAAACCAGCGTTGTTAGGACGCTGGTTTCTTTTTTTGATTTTTGTTAGAAGTATCTTTTTAAGAACACCTCATTTATAGGACACCATTTTTTTTAATAAGTCACATGGTGTTTTTTTTACCCTGAATTTATAAAATATAAAGACCTCAGATGGTTTTAATATCTAAGGTCTTTGTATTTATTATACTATTTTAAAAACTAAAATGTCTTGCGTTAGGTATAGAAGTAGAAAGCCCACAGCCCAGAAAGGGCGAGGACTTGTAACGAATAGCCCGACCCTTGTGGTAACGCCCAAATACTTTTTACATTTCCATAGAGTGAAAGACGTTTTGCACGTCATCATCTTCTTCTAGTTTCTCCAACAATTTTTCTACATCTGCTTGTTGCTCTTCGTTTAATTTTGTGGTTGTAGTAGGGATTCTTTCAAATCCTGAAGATAAAATTTCTGTACTATTTTCTTCAAAGTAAGTTTGGATAGCTCCAAATTGCTCAAAAGGAGCATAAATGATAATTCCTTCTTCATCATCAAAAACTTCTTCAACTTCAAAATCGATTAATTCTAACTCTAACTCTTCTAAGTCGATTGTAATATCTTCTTTTTTGATTGTAAAAGTACATACATGATCGAACATAAAAACGACAGAACCAGAAGTACCTAAATTACCATCACACTTATTAAAAGCAGACCTTACATTGGCTACAGTTCTATTATTATTATCTGTTGCAGTCTCTAAAAGAACCGCTATTCCGTGAGGTGCGTACCCTTCAAACAAAACTTCTTTATAGTCTGCAGTATCTTTATCGGTAGCTTTTTTAATTGCACGTTCTACATTATCTTTAGGCATGTTTGCAGCTTTTGCATTCTGCATAACTGCCCTTAATCTAGAGTTAGAATCGGGATTTGGACCACCTTCTTTAATAGCCATTACAATATCTTTACCAATTCTAGTAAAGGTTTTTGCCATTGCTGACCAACGTTTCATTTTTCGTCCTTTTCTAAGCTCGAATGCTCTTCCCATTTCTAATGATGTTTTTATAAAAATTATAAATACAAATGTAAAAATTAGCAAGTTGATTCACAATTTTTTAAACAAGGATTTTTTAGAAATATACCTATTTGTAGGTATTGTTCTGAGTAACTATTTTTTATAGTTTTAAGGTGAACCTTTTAAATATATAAATTATGAAAAAAATTACTTTATTACTTTTACTTCTTTGTTCAATTACTGCTTTTTCGCAAGTAAAACTAACCTCTGCTACAGAAGAATATTACAATGGTACAAGTTGGGAGAATAATTATAAAAGAACGTTTACTTATGATGCAAACAATAACCTAGTCTCAGAAAAATCTTATTATAGGGATAGTAGTACTACTAGTTGGGAATTTAGTAGTAGTGAAACCTATGTGTATAATGCTGCCAATAGGGTTGTTAGTAGTACTTATGAAAGTTTTGATGGTTCAGGAAATATTTCTTATGGTTATAAATCAAACTATACGTATAATGGTAATAATCAAGTTACGGAATCAATTGATTTAGAATTTACTAATGGAGTTTGGGTAAACCAATATAAAAGTACTTATGCATATACTAATGGAAAAATTACTAGTGTCGTAGGTCAAGATTGGAATGGTTCCTCTTGGGTTTATGTTACTGATGGGGATCAGCAAGACGCTTCTTCTAAAATTACCATAAGTTATGGTGCAAATGATTTGGTTTCAGAATTTATTTATGCTGATTGGGACGGTAGTTCTTGGAGTTTAGTTGATAAAGAGTTGTATACATATAATACAAATAATAAAATTGCCCGTATTATGTCTTATGATTGGAATGGGGCTGCCTATGAAACCTACTTTAAGGAAGAGTACACTTATGATGCAAATGGTAATTTAATCTTAGAAAAAAGTTTTGATTATAGTAATGGTTCTTATGAACTTTCTTATGAAACAAGTTATACGTTTGATTCAACTCAAATGATGAGTAGTTTTACGCATCCATTTAAAGATCAATTTGGTTTTGATGCGTTAACAGGGCAAGAGAATTTTTATGTAAATAAAATACTAGGGTATGAGGAAGAAGATTATAGAACGACTTACAATTATGGAGGAGCTACAGCAAGTGTAAAAGATTTTAGTTCTATTGATTTTGCAGTGTTTCCAAACCCAACTTCTTCAATTTTAAAGATTGATGATACTAGTTTTACTTTAAAAAATATAGAATTATTTAACGTTTTAGGAAAAAAAGTATTTGTATCAACTAAAAATGAAATAAATATAGCACATTTAGTGAATGGCGTTTATCTATTGAAAATAGAATCAGAAAAAGGTAATGTGGTTACAAAAAGAATAATAAAAAATTAAAAGTAAAATTATTTTATGTACCAAAAAGAGCCTTCAAGTAGTGTTACTAGAAGGCTCTTTTAATACATATGCGTATGGTTATTTTAAAAGATCGTACGTTTCTTTTGCAATTTCTAGTTCTTCGTTGGTAGGAATTACTAAAATCTTCACTTTGCCTGTATCTTTCTGAATTTCTCTAATTTCTTTAGAACGAATGTCGTTTTTTTGTTCATCTAATTCAATACCAAAAAACTCTAAATTTTCGCAAGACATTTGTCTCATTAAAATTGAGTTTTCTCCAATACCGGCTGTAAATATAATAGCATCTAATCCATTTAAAGCAGCAGTATAAGCACCTATAAATTTCCTAATTCTATAACCTGCTAAATTTAAAGCGATTTGGCACTCTTCATTACCATTACCTGCTTTTTCTTCAATTTCTCTTAAATCAGAATAACCAGTTAAACCTTTCATTCCAGATTCTTTTTGTAAAATATCATTTACTTCATCTGCAGATTTACTAAATTTCTTCATTAAAAAGAAAATAACAGATTGATCGATATCTCCAGCACGAGTTCCCATAACTAAACCGTTGGTTGGTGAAAATCCCATAGTGGTATCAATACATTTTCCGTCTTTAATTGCAGACATACTACAACCATTACCTAAGTGAATCGTAATTATTTTTGATGATTTTTCACCTAAATGTTCTATTGCTTTTTCGGAAACATATTTATGACTAGAACCATGAAAACCATAAGCTCTTACTTTATTTTCTTTTAAATAAATAGTAGGAATTGCATATTGGTACGCTTCCTTTGGCATTGTTTGATGAAAAGCAGTGTCAAAAACAGCTGTTTGCTTTGCAGAGGTAAAAATGGTTTCAGCAACTTCTATACCAGTTAAATGTGCAGGATTGTGTAAAGGAGCTAAATCAAATAAATCTTTAATATTAAATTTTACTTTTTCAGTAATAAGAACAGTACCGCTATATCTGCTTCCTCCATGCACAACTCTATGTCCAATTGCTTTTATTTCATCAACCGAATTTATAACACCTAATTCTGGATCTAATAAAGCTTTTGCTATTTTTTTTAAACCAACTTCATGATTTAATATTGGTGCGACTTCAGAGTGTTCTTTATCTTCTTTTTTGTGTGTGAAAATGGCATCTTCCATACCAATTCTTTCTACCAAACCAACGCATTTTACAGCTTGAGAAGGCATTTCTATTAATTGGTATTTTAAAGATGAAGAGCCTGCATTTATAACTAAAATATTCATATTATCCTTGGTGTGCTTGTATTGCTGTTAATAAAACGGTGTTAAAGATATCTTCTACTGTACAACCTCTACTTAAATCGTTTACTGGCTTGTTTAAACCTTGTAACATTGGGCCAATTGCTAAAGCTCCTGTTTCTCTTTGTATAGCTTTGTAGGTATTGTTTCCTGTATTTAAATCTGGGAAAATTAATACAGAGGCTTGTCCAGCAACTTCAGAATCTGGCATTTTTGTTTTTGCCACAGACATATCTACGGCTGCGTCATATTGTATAGGTCCTTCAATTTTTAACTCTGGATGTAAGCGTCTCACTATTTCTGTAGCTTTTCTTACTTTTTCTACCTCTTCACCTTTTCCTGAGCTTCCAGAAGAATATGATAACATTGCTATTTTTGCATCTATACCAAAAGCTTCTGCAGATTGCGCTGAAGAAATTGCTATTTCTGCTAATTGTTCTGCATTAGGGTTTGGGTTTACAGCACAATCTCCCATTACAGAAACTCGGTCTGATAAACACATAAAAAATACAGAAGAAACTACAGATACACCTGGTTTTGTTTTAATTAACTGTAAAGATGGTTTTATAGTATGCATAGTTGTGTGCACTGCTCCAGACACCATACCGTCTGCTAGACCATTCATAATCATTAAAGTTCCGAAATAAGAAACATCGTTTACTAAGTCTTCGGCAATGGTTTCTGTCATGCCTTTATGTTTACGTGCTTCATATAATGTTTTTACAAAAGCATCATTATGTATAGAGTCTTCCGGATTTAGAATGTTTATTTTATCTAAATCTATTTGTAATCCAATTTGATCACATTTAAGTTGAATTGTACTTCTATCTCCTAATAAGGTTAAGTCTACAATATCTAATAATTGTAAACGCGCTGCTGCAGTAATAATTCTTTCATCATCACCCTCTGGTAAAACAATATGTTTTTTATAAGCTCTTGCTTTTTGTAGCAAGTTGTATTGAAACATACTTGGTGTTAATTTTACGGAATTGTATGAAGTAAGTGTGTTTGTTAAACCTTCTGCATTTACATACGTATCAAAAGTATCTAGAGATAGTAATATTTTTTTGTTGTGGCTTGCGTAAATTTTAGATTTTACTGCGCCAATCTTATTGGTAATACCAAAAGTACCTCCCTTAACGGAAATAATAGGCACGGTAGATTGTACCCCTTCAATTAGTTTGGTAATGGATTCTTCTGGTAGTAAAGAACCTGTTAAAACAATTCCTGCAATTTTTGGATAGTTGGTAGAAGCATTAGCTTGTAAAGCACCCAAAATAATATCTGCTCTGTCCCCAGGAGTAACTACTAAAGCATTTTCTCTAATTCTTGTTAAATAGTTGCGCAGTTGCATAGCTCCAGTACTATAACTTCCTATGGCATTGTCTAGAAATTGTTCTCCAAATAATACTTTACCTTCTAAAGCTTGTAAAACTTCTCTAACGGTTGGATATGCTAAAAAGTCAATTTTAGGAATTACGTTTATTTGTAAGTTTTCTGGAAAACTTTTTTCTAATTCTTGTTGAATGTAGTTTACCTCATCAACTTCAATTTTATTAGCAATAATACCAATTACATCTACTTCTTTTTTGATAAAAGACTTATAAGTAAGTTGCATGGTGTTTACAAAATCTTTCTTTTTCTTGCCATTTCCAGAACCCACTATTAAAGCAGGAATACCTAGGTTTTTGGCAATCATTAAATTTACATCTAGCTCTGTAAAACCACCTTCACCAGAAAAGTCTGTACCTTCTACTAAAACATAATCATATTTAGCTTCAAGCTTTTTATATTTTTTAATTACTTTATGAATAACGTCATCTGTTTTTCCTTCACTTAAAAGTTCTACAACCTCGTTGTGCTTATATGCATAACAGTCATCATAATCAATATCTAAATTAAAAAAGTTAATAGCAGTATTGGTATGATCATCAAATTTACTGTCTTTAACTTCGTTGATAATAGGCCTAAAATATCCTACTTTAGATGATTTGGTTAACATCATTCTTAAAAGACCTAATGACACCAAAGATTTACCACTGTCGGATTCAATTGCGGCAATATATATAGCTTTACTCATTTTTTTTTGTTAATTGTATTTGCAAAAATATGTTTTAAAGGAACTATTAAGTATGATAATAGTCATTTTTGGAAGTTGATTTTATAGAAAAAAAATACCTGTTTAGATATTATTTACAAAATGTAGGCAGAAATTTAAACCTGTAAAATACCCATATTAAATTGTTTTGTAATAGGAGCGTGGTTTGCTGCTTCAATTCCCATGGAAATCCAATCTCTAGTTCTTAACGGATTAATTACAGCGTCTGTCCAGATTCTGGCAGCGGCATAATAAGGTGAAATTTGCTTGTCATAACGCGATTTTATTTTGTCAAATAATTCAGCTTCTTTTTCTGGAGTTATTTCTTCGCCACGTTTTTTTAGTGATGCCGTTTCTATTTGTAGTAATACTTTTGCAGCAGAATTTCCGCTCATTACTGCTAATTCAGCACTCGGCCACGCAACAATTAATCTAGGATCGTATGCTTTACCACACATTGCGTAATTACCTGCTCCGTATGAGTTTCCTATAACAATTGTAAATTTTGGTACTACAGAATTACTTACTGCATTTACCATTTTTGCACCATCTTTTATAATTCCGCCATGTTCAGATTTAGAACCGACCATAAAACCGGTAACATCTTGTAAGAAAACCAACGGTATTTTTTTCTGATTACAATTGGCAATAAAACGGGTAGCTTTATCTGCGGAATCGTTATAGATAACTCCTCCAAATTGCATTTCTCCTTTTTGTGTTTTTACTAATTTACGTTGATTGGCAACTATACCAACTGCCCAACCATCAATACGAGCATAACCAGTTAAAATGGTTTTTCCGTAACCTTCTTTGTATTGTTCAAATTCAGAATTATCTACCAAACGCTTTATAATTTCTAACATATCATATTGTGCGTTTCTTTCCTTAGGAAGGATTCCGAAAATATCATCTTCATTTTCTTTTGGCGGAAAAGCTTCAGTTTTACTAAAACCAGCTTTGTCATAATCACCAATTTTATCAATAATGAATTTTATTTTATCAAGCGCATCTTTATCGTCTTTTGCCTTGTAATCTGTAACTCCAGAAATTTCGCAATGTGTAGTTGCGCCACCTAAAGTTTCATTGTCTATAGATTCGCCAATTGCGGCTTTTACTAGATAACTTCCAGCAAGAAAAATACTTGCAGTTTTATCTACTATTAAAGCTTCATCACTCATAATTGGTAAGTAAGCACCACCTGCAACACAACTTCCCATAACGGCAGAAATTTGAGTAATTCCCATACTGCTCATAATGGCGTTATTTCTGAAAATACGTCCAAAATGTTCTTTGTCTGGAAAAATTTCATCCTGCAAAGGCAGATAAACACCCGCAGAATCTACTAAGTAAATAATTGGTAATCTATTTTCTATGGATATTTCTTGAGCACGTAAATTCTTTTTTCCTGTAATAGGAAACCAAGCACCTGCTTTTACAGTAGCATCGTTTGCTACAACAATACATTGTTTTCCTTTTACGTATCCCATTTTTACAACTACACCACCAGAAGGGCAACCGCCATGTTCTGCATACATATCTTCACCAGCAAAAGCACCAATTTCTATAGATTTAGAATTGCTATCCAAAAGATAATCGACTCTTTCTCTTGCGGTCATTTTACCTTTTTCATGCAGTTTGTCAATTCTTTTTTGACCACCACCTAGTTTTACTTTGGCAAATCTTCTTTTTAGATCTGATGCTAACAATTTATTGTAATCTTCGTTTTTATTGAAGTTGATATCCATCGAAATTTATTTCTTAATTTATGCTAATTTAAGAAATATTCTTTTGATTAAAATGATAAAAAAAAGAGGTTGTCTAAAAAGGAGTTTTTTTGTCAATCTGAATTTATTTCAGAATCTTAGAATTACCTAAATTTAGTAAGTTTAGATGCTGAAACAAGTTCAGTATGACAAGGTTTAAAACTTTTTAGAAGACCTCTTTTATTTTTTTAAAGACGCTTTTATTTTCTTAATAAAGAAAAATGGCCTTTTTTAAGAATTGGATTTTTTTCAGTATCAATAGGTATTAGTTGTACAGAAAACCAATAGTCATTAGAAGCGAGGAGTTTACCATTGTAGGTACCATCCCAACCGTCACTATTTATGGTTGTTTGTGCTATTAACTTGCCATATCTGTTAAAGATGTTAATAGTACTGTTTGACTGATATAAGCTGGTATTAATTCCTTTTACTGCCCAAGTATCATTTTTTCTATCGCCATTTGGCGTAAAGAATTTAGGGAATTGAATAACCGAAACTATTAGTTCTGAAGAACCACAACCATTTTTATTTTCAACAATTATTTTATAAATTCCACCTTCTATATCTTCAAAAACATTACTGTCTTGATAAGATCGAATTGTCATTCCGTTTTCATCTTCTAGCGCATATAGAAATTCTTCGTTAATTAGTGGATTTCTAGGAATGTCTATTCGGATATTTAAATTAGAATTTATAATAGAAAGATCATCTGTAATGGTAACAAAACTTTCTTCTAAATTCTCGAAATCTGATTTATAAACGGTGATGGTTCTAGAACGAGAACAACTGTTTGTTGATGCTGTAACTGTATATTCGCCAGCATTACTAATATCTAAGTTTTTGCTATTTCCTAAAACATCTCCATTTTTGTTTGTCCATTGGTAATTGTATGTGTCAGCAGGGTTTAATAGATATAATGTGTAAGGAATATTTTCTGTACATATAATTATTGGTTCACCAGGTGATTCCCCTTCAACAGTAAATTCTGGAATCTTATTTACCTCTAAATAAAACTCACCAATTCCTTGACAATTGTTATTTGTTATACTGATTAATTTGTAAAAAATAGTGACTGGAACACCTATATACGGATTGTTTTTATTTCTGTAATTTGCTAAGTTTTGTGTTTCTGTAATTTCATTTAAAGACCTTGTTCTATCATCATCAGACTCATAAAATTCAATTTTTATATCAGAATCTGTAGAGATTTTATTAGGTATACTGCTTAAGTCAAAAAAAGTAATTCCGTCTTTATCGTCGTTGTTAATGGTGTTATTTCCTTCCGTATCTAAAAAATCGTCACATTGATAAATGGTGTCATTAAAATTTTTATTAGGAGCATAACTAACTGTTAAATTAATTTTAGAAATACTGTAACATCCTGTTGTATTAGAAATGGTTTTTACCCAAGCTTCTCCTGTATTGTCTACAAAATAACTTGTTTTATCTGCAACTTCTGGTGAGTTATTTTTGGCGTCTAATTCAGTAGCGTAGTATTTAAAAGTTACATCAGTTTCATTTGTAATGCTAATTTGTGCTTCTGATAGATTAAATGTTGTTTGCAGGTCTGCATCATTATCACATTGGTATAATTCTGCAGAATTATTTTCAATAACAGGTTTTGGGTTTACTATTAAAGTAATTGTATTAGAGATTAGACCACAAGTATTACCTTGTTTGTTCAGTTGTACTCTAAATTGATAATTGTTTATTTCTTTAGAAGCTGCTGTAATTTTTAATTTTGAGGTATCTACATTATTAAATTCAGTATCATTAATAATTGAATTCTCGATAATATTTACGAAGCTAATTCCATCATCAACAGATATTTGCCATTGAAAAGTTGAGGCATTTGTTTCAATTTCTATTTCGTTTACATCTCCTTCACAAAAAATAACATCTTCAAATGTTGTTATAATAATAGGTGCTGAGATTGTGTAATTGGTATTAATAGGATTTATATAACCGTCAGAGTTTATTACTTTTCCGTTGTTATCAACATCTAAATAATTTGGAGATAACCTACCAGAAGCATCTCCCGTAAATCCAGCTTCAATAACATCAAAACAATCATCACCATCAGAATCTAAATCAACAAAATCAAAGAAGGAGTCTTGGTTAGTAACGATTAATGTAGTGCTATCAGAATTTTTGAGAGGAGTCTTTAATACTCCTGAATCTGGTGAAGTTTCTAAGTCATCTAACAAACCATTTGTACCAACTGTTCCATTAATTTTTCCATCATTATCGGTATCAAAAACTCCATTTCTAGATTCAATAACATCATAAATACCATCGTTATCAGCATCGTAATCTAAATAGTTTTTAACACCATCTGCATCTGCATCTAAATTTGTTGTAATGGTACCAAAAACATCATCTAAACCATCAAGATCAGCATCTTTTTTTGTTAACGAAATATCTTGACCATAAGCATCATACAAGTCAGGAATTCCATCATTATCAGCATCTAAATCGAACATGTTCTCTATACCATCTCCATCAGAATCTAACGTAAAACACGTTAAACGGATAGTTCCGTTAAAAGTAGAAATATCACGACTAATATTGTTATAATGCTCAAAAGAAATGTTTGTAATTTGATTAGCAACAAATTGAAATGTACTTGTACCAGCTACAAGATTTTCTTTAAATTTAAACTTAATTACTGAAGCAGAAAATTGCGTAAAATCATCTTCAAATTCATCATCAAAATTAGAGTCTATTAAAATTTGATTATCTGGATCTATTAAAGTGATGTTTTTCTCCGTTTGTGATAGCTTTATAATAAAATACTCGTTATTAGAAATGGTATGATTTGTAGTACTGTTTTGGGTTAGTTTAAAGTTGATGTTGTCGTCAAAATCTAATGTGTATTTAGAGTTTGATGTTCCACTTGCATTAGCCGTAGAAATAAAATCACCAGTTGAGTTTCCTGTAAAAGTTGTGTTTTCTGTAGTTAAACTAGCAGAAACTGCTGTTAAATTATTTTCTACAGTTGGATTGTTTATATCAGATAAATCAATGGTTTTATTCCCCAAAGATTCATCACAATTTAAAATTCCGTCGTTATCAATGTCAGCATCTACGTTGTCTATAATACCATCATTATCATAATCATCCGGACAAATACTAACAGGGATTTCTGAAGATTCAAAAGTTGTATTTGTACAATCTATTTTACCAATTAGTTGATAGCTTCCTGGTGCAGTTGGTATTAGAGTAGCAGAAGTTTCATTTGTATCAATATAACCGCTTCCATCATTAAAGTACCATTTAAAAGAGTCGAACAATTCTGTGTTTGCAGCTTGTAATTTTAAATCATTCCCAAGACAGTTACCTAATGTAGATATAGCTACGTTAAATTTTATTTCTGGGTTAGAAGGAAAACCAGAAAAGAAACTACCAGAAGATGCAGAACCATTTTGATTGAAATAAGCACAATATAATTCATCAGTGCTATCAATAGAAATGCTACCTGTTAAATTAGTTACTTTATAAGTTACGTAATTAGAATTTCCATCAACATTAAATGGGCCAGAAGTAGAGTAGTTAGCAATTGGTTGAGAGTTTATATTTACAGTTGCACCAATGTTGGTTACAATAGTTATTCCACCTGTAAAAGTTGTGTTACCAATATCTTCAATATTTGGAATGTTATCTACTTTTCCTCTATTTTCACAACTTAAAGGAGGTACAAAAAATAAACCTTGATTTGCTTCGTTGTTATTTGCTCCAATTCCTTGGTAAGCAAAAACTTGATAAGAAGTTTTTACATACATATTTCCATTTGAACTGTATTTATTACCTTCTATTAAATAATATTCTCCAGCATTTATAGTTTTTTCAGAAGTAGTGTTTCCATTAATAAACACTTCAGTATGATCTTCGTGAGCAACAATTAATACGTTTTCCCAATCATTAGAACCATTTCCTTTTACAAAAATATATTCCGAACCAACCTTATCGATACCAACGATTTGATCTATTCCGTAATCTCTCCCGTTGCCATTATGAAAACTTCCGTTAGCAGAACCTGTATTTACAACAATAGGTTTGTCTGAAGTAATTAAAGTACCAATTAAACCATCTCTATTTATCGTGTTATCAAAAGAATTTGTAGCAACAACATAGCTTTCTCCTTCATTTAAAAGAATATTAGAAATTGGTAAAGAACCAGAATAATTTTTTATCAAAATTCCCGCAGGTAAATCATCAAAATCTACAATAGTATTATCTTCTGTAGCCATTACAGAGATAAAATTTAAGTAGTTGTCTTGTGGATTTTCATTTGTAAACATTCCTGCTCTAAAAGAGGTTCCTAAAGCAGATGAACCTTTACTTACTAGAGCTCCAGCTTGCGCTCCTCCACCAGCTAAAACACGTATAGAAACATATATAACATCACTAGCTTCTATTATATACCCCTTATTAGAATGCACCACACTTGTTTGTCCCGAATCTATAAAAAGCTGAGTATCTCCGGTTCCTATCGATATTTCTTGAGGAGAGGTGTTGGTGACAGTACCTGTAATATCATCATTAGAACCAATTTGGGTAATTGTATAACTTACATTTTGGTTGCTTGGAGTTGAAATATAAAAATATTGATTTTCTGGATTTGCATTTCCGTTTTCCGCATACGTTAATGGCGGAATAAAATGCTTTCTACTTAATTGTGCATTTATATTTTGAAAAGTAATAAAACAGATAAAAAATAGTAATACGTGGGGGAAACTTTTGCGCATTGTAACATTAAATTAAGTATTCTTATTATTAGTGGTTAAACAATTTTAACAACACAATAATTTAATGCCAAATTACAAAAGTTTATTGATTTTTTTTTATTTAATTATAGTATTAATATATTTAATATGCTTATAAATCTCTCTTTTGTAGTAATCTGTAAGATAGGTAAACAAATATAAATGACCAGAAGCAAACAATTAGAATAGAAGAAAAATGTACATCGTAACTTTTTGTAAAGTTTTCACCTATTTGGCTAGCAACAGATTTTACAGCACCTAATCTAGAAAAAGGTTCTTTTATTAAGTTTGATATAGCTTCTAGAGGTAAAAATTGCATAATGGAATCTACAGATTCAGTTGTTTTGTCTGCGTCTCTAAAAGTCCAAAATAAATACCCTTTAAACATACTTTCTACAATAAGCCAAACTACCATTGCTCCAACAGCAAAAGCAGAACGTTTTACTAAAATTCCAAAAAATAAACCCATAGAAAAGAAACCAACTAGCTTTATAAAAAAAGCTAATAAGTAAACTAAATCTGTTGTAATTATTGAAAGTTCATTGTAATCTGAATACACTAAGCCCAAAATTAAAGAAACTACAAATACAAAAATGGTTGAAATTAAAGCAAATACAACTACTGTATAAAATTTTGAGAGTATAAATTCTTTTTTACTTAAACCATCAATTAAATTTTGCTTTAACGTTTTATAGCTATATTCATTTGCCATCATAGAAACAATAACCAAGAGCAAGAAAAACTTTAAAATTGAAGCCATGTAAGTATTAAAATGCCAGATGTAAGGAAAATTAAAAATGCCCATATCTGCTAAATGGAATTTTATTGGACCAATATCAAATTTTATCACTGCAATTAATGCAATAGAGGTAAGTAGACCAAAGTAAATAAGAGATAATACTTTACTGGCGCTGTTGTGTTTTAATTTATGAAATTCTATAGTAAGTAGTCTTAACATGACTTTGTAGTTTAAAAGATGATTAATTATTATTGGTTAGATCTAAGAATTGTTGCTCTAAACTAGGTTTGCGTTTTACCAAGTGAGATAGAATAATTCCATTTTTAAATAGAAATTCATTTATTTCTGTTGATGAAATTTCGCTGTTTAAAGTAGCAATTATGGTTTCGTGATCTTTACTAATTTTACCAATTGCAGGATGTTCTTCTAAAATAGTCATTAATTTATCTTCGTTCGTTTCTACTTTTAATTCGAATAAACCATTAGAAGCTGTCATTTCATCTACACGACCTGCATATAATTTTACACCTTTTCTTATAACCACTACGTGAGAACATACTTTTTCTACTTCGTCTAATAGGTGAGAAGCTAATAAAATAGTCGTTCCGTTTGCTGCAATATTTTGTATAATCTGACGAATTTCGTGAATTCCTTGTGGATCTAAACCGTTAGTGGGTTCGTCTAAAATTAAAATTTCAGGATCATTTAATAGGGCAGAAGCAATAGCTAAACGCTGCTTCATACCTAAAGAAAACGTACTAAACTTACTGTCCTTTCTGTCAAAAAGATTTACAGTTGCAAGTTTCTCGTTTATTTTTTCTGTTGATATTTCTTTTATCTTACAAATTAGAGCTAAGTTCTGAGTAGCTGTCATGTAAGGGTAAAAGTTAGGGCGCTCTATAATTGCACCTACTTTTTTTAAGGCTTGATGTGTAGTTAGTTTTCCGTCAAACCAAGAAAACTCTCCAGAAGTTCTGTTTACAACGTTTAAAATAATACCTAAAGTGGTAGATTTTCCACTTCCGTTAGGTCCTAAAATTCCGTAAACATTCCCTCTTTCTATATCAAAAGAAAGATTGTTTACTGCGTGAACTTTTCCGTATTTTTTATCGAGATTTTTGAGTGATAAGATAGTTTCCAAAGAAATTGATTTAGTCGATTATGTTTGTAAGACGACTAATTTACAATTTTGTTACGGGAAATTTAGGTAAATGTTAAACTGTACAAAGTTGTAATTGTCAAAATTAGAGCCTCAATAATTATTGTAAGTGTAATTTTAAACACAGTTACACTAAAAAACGCTTAAACAATTACACGTATTTCCTAATATTCAGTAAAATCGTAATCATCATCAAAATGACCAAACTCATCATCGATGTCTTCTTCATCACCAAAACCATCGTCTAATTTTTCTGCAATAAATTCTTTTTCTGGTGCTTCACTAGGTATTTCTCCTACAGTTAAAATAATTTGTGGTAAATCACCTTTTTTATCAGCCGAAACCTCAATAACTTCAACGTAGAAAGTCCACATTTTTAAGAAATCGTAAACATAAATTAGTTTATCACCTTCTTGGGGTAACGTCTCATTTAAAATACAAGTCTGCATTGAAATACCTTCGCCAATCTCTTCCATATTAAACAACGGAATTTCTTCGCCTTGGTTCCATTCATCATCAGTTTTATAAAAAGAAGCCATTTCTTGACCTCCAAAACCAAAAGATTTTGCAATGGTTGCATGTAAAACTTCTAAGTTTAAGCTGTCATCAACTAAAATAGTTCTGATTACATCTTCTTTTGTGTCTAAAATTATGCGTATTTTGTACATGAAATGGTTTCGTTTTTCTGCTGCAAAAATACAAAATTTTATATGTACTTTTACCATATAAAACGAATGATATGGATACAGTTGCTATTTTAAAAGCATTTAACGAGAGTTCTAAAAACACATTAATGGAAACTCTTGATATTGAATATGTTGCTCTTGGAGATGATTTTTTAACTGCAAAAATGCCTGTAAAATCTAAGGTTCATCAACCTTACGGACAATTACATGGAGGCGCAACGGCGGCTTTGGCGGAAAGTGTAGGGAGTGCTGCATCTAATTTTTTTATAGATAGTAAAACGCAGTTTGTAAACGGAATTCAGTTGTCTATAAATCATATAAAAAGCAAAAGAGGAGGTATGGTTTTTGCTACTGCAAAGAATATTCATAAAGGTAAAACAACGCATTTATGGGAAGTTAGAATTGTTGATGAAAATGACGATTTAATTTCCGTAGCAAAAATGACAAATATTGTTTTAACAAAGAGATCATAAATACAATACATTGAATATTATTTTTAATAAAATTGAAGAAAATTACAAAAGAAACATCCCTTTTGTAGTTTATAGAAAACCGAATACAGAATCCGTTAATGGGTTTTTTATGAAGGATGATGCATTGAATTTTACAACACAATTTAAAGAAACTGGATTTGTTTTTGCGCCTTTTAATTCCGATGAAAAAGCTGTTTTATTTCCTTTAGAAAAATCAGAATTTATTCATGAAAATATTTTAATTGAAGAAAATTTATCTCTTAATGATACTATTTCAAGTGAGGTGAATTCTGATAAAGAAAAACATCTTCATTTGGTAGAAAAAGCGCTAGATGATATAAATAATAACGAACTTATTAAAGTAGTTGTTTCTAGAAAAGAAGAAATTCAGTTAGATGAATTTGATGTACTTCTTACTTTTAAAAAATTACTAAATACCTATGCAAATGCATTTGTATATGTTTGGTTTCATCCAAAAGTAGGTTTGTGGTTTGGTGCCACTCCTGAAACCCTTTTAAATATTAAAGGAACCCGTTTTAAAACGATGTCTTTAGCAGGTACACAAGTTTATGTGGATTCTGAAGATGTTGTTTGGAAAAACAAAGAATTAGAAGAGCAACAATTGGTTACCGATTTTATTGAAAGTCAATTAAAACCAGTTTCTACCAATCTTAAAATTGACAAGATAGAAACGGTAAGAGCTGGGAGTTTGTTGCATTTAAGAAGTAGTGTAGAAGGTGAGTTGAGGTTTACGTCCAATTTAAAAACATTAATTAGAAGTTTGCATCCAACACCTGCTGTTTGTGGTCTTCCAAGAGTTAAAGCTGAAGAGTTTATCTCTAAATATGAAAACTATAAAAGAACATTTTACAGCGGTTTTTTAGGAGAACTAAATATTGAAAATAATAGTTCTTCTCTTTTTGTAAACTTAAGATGCATGAGTGTAGCAGATAAAATAGCTTCTATATATGTTGGTGGTGGAATTACAAAAGATAGTTCAGCAAAAAAAGAGTGGGAGGAAACCATTGTTAAAACAAAGACAATAAAGAAAGTGCTTTAACTTATAAAAATAAAAATCAAAAAACCGCAAATAGTAAATTTGCGGTTTTTCTTTTTGTGTAAAACTTGAAATAAAATATTTTTAACGTATTTATTTGTTCCTATTTGATATTCTCAATTAAGCAAATACAAAAATAGTCTAGGACTATTATATATCGTCAAAAGAAACATTTGTAAAACTCTCTGTAGATTTTATTTCTTCAGTTGTTTCAGTTCCTTCTTCCTTTTTAAAATCTTTTTGGTGGCGCTCACTAATTACTTCGCTCCCTTTTTCATTTAAAATATAGTCGGTTGCTTTACCTAGCATTTCTTGAAAATCTGTAAAATCTTCTTTATATAAGTAAATTTTGTGTTTTTGGTAATGGAAAGACCCATCATCATGTGTAAATTTTTTGCTCTCCGTAACAGTTAAGTAGTAATCATCTGCTTTTGTTGCTCTTACATCAAAAAAGTAAGTTCTTCTTCCTGCTCTTAATACTTGTGAAAAAATTTCTTCCTGTTCAACTCTCTCTGCTCTCTCTGCCATAATTATTGTAAAATAGTAATTATAATATTTTTTTTATACTTAACAAATCTAACAAAATATTTTATGTAGCAAGGTTAAAGATTAAATTTCTTTTTCTAAAAGTTGTTGGTCATACAAATCTTTATAGTAACCGTCTATGGTTATTAGTTGATTATGAGTTCCTTGTTGTATGATTTCTCCTTGGTCTAAAACAATAATTTTATCGGCATTTTTGGCCGAAGAGATTCTGTGACTAATTATAAAAGTGGTAATATTTTTTGATATTCTCTCTAAATTCGAAAGGATTTTTTCTTCAGTTTCTGTGTCTACAGCAGACAAGCAATCATCAAAAATTAAAATTTTAGGTTTCTTTATTATTGCTCTTGCAATAGAAACACGCTGTTTCTGTCCGCCAGAAAGGGTTACACCACGTTCTCCTAATACGGTTTTGTATCCGTTAGGGAAATCGATAATATTTTTATGTACATCCGCATTTTTTGCTGCAGCAATAATCTCTTCTTGTGTAGCGTCTTCTTTACCAAATTTAATATTGTCTTCTATACTTTCAGAAAATAAAAATGGATCTTGTGGTACAAAACCAATCTGACTTCTAACGGCATCTAAATTTGCTTCTTTAATAGGGATGTCGTCTAGTAAGATTGTTCCTGTTTTTGTATCGTACAACCTAGAAATTAATTCTATAATAGTAGATTTCCCCGAACCTGTTTTACCTAAAATAGCAATGGTTTCGCCAGATTTAACAGAGATGTTGATGTTTTTTAGAGCAGTTATATTAGTATCATCATATGTAAAAGTAACATCTTTAAAAGTAACATTTCCTTTTAACTCTATTGGTAAATTGCTGCTATTTTGTATTTCTGGTACATGCTGTAAAAATTCATTAATTCTAGCTTGTGAAGCTTCTGCTTGCTGCACCATAGAGGTAACCCAACCTACAACAGCTACGGGCCAAGTTAAGATATTTACATAAAGCATAAACTCTATAATGGTACCTATTTGTATTTCATTTTCTATATATAATTGACCTCCAACATATAAAACTAATAAGTTACTAATACCAATTAAAAAGACCATCAACGGAAAAAATAATGCATTTGCTTTTTGAAGATGGATGTTTTTTTCCTTGCTTTCATCTGCAATTTTATCGAAGTCTTTTATAATTGAAGCTTCAATTCCGTAAGATTTAACCACATTAATTCCTGAGAAAAACTCTTGATTAAAAGTGGTTAATTTTGATAAATATTGCTGAACAATAGTACTTCTTTTATGTATTACTTTACTTAAAACGAATATTGAAATCGATAATAAAGGAAAAGGAATTAAAGTGTACGTGGTTAGTTTCACATCAATACTCATCATTTGAGTAAAACCAACAACTAACAAAACAATCATGTTAATGGTATACATCACTGCAGGTCCTACATACATTCTTACTTTAGAAACATCTTCAGAAATACGATTCATTAAATCTCCTGTTCTGTTTTTTTTGTAGAAATTGAGTGATAACCTCTGGTATTGTTGATAAATTTCGTTTTTTAAATCAAATTCTATCAACCTAGAAGTAACAATAATAGTTTGCCTCATTAAAAAAGTAAAAAAACCAGATAATATGGCAACTCCTATAATAAGAAGCACATTTATTAATAATTGGTGCTGTACTTCTTCTAGATTAGTAACAGTACCGTCTTGGTAATCTTCTACAATGTTTAAAGAATCTCCTACTATTTGAGGGATTTTTAAAGCTAAAAATTTGGCTAAAATGGTTATTGATAACCCTATTAATAATCGCCATTTATATTTAGAAAAGTATTTGTTTACGTGTCTTAGTTCCTTCAATGAATATTGAATTTTTAAAAAATAAAATTACAATAATTATAATATCTATAAATTATTTTTTTGTTAAATAAGTAAAAATGCAAAGATACAAGATTCAGGATAGAATTAATTCTTAAAAAAGAATAAAAAGGTAGTCGAATAAAAGTAAAATAACACTATTTTTGCACCCAAATTTATATATAAGTTCTTTAGAAAATGATTAACAGGAGACATATTCGAGTTAAAGTAATGCAATCTGTGTACGCTATGTTACATTCTTATAATGATGATATCATTAAAGAGGAAAAATTTTTAAAACATAGTATATTAAAAATGTACGATTTGTACGTTTTAAACCTACAGTTATTGGTAGAAGTACAAAAATTAGCAGCTAAAAAAATAGCACTTTCTAAAAAGAAAATTCTTGCTACCAAAGAAGATTTAAACCCAAACAACAAGTTTTTAAACAATAGACTTATAAATACCATCGCAGAAAGCGTAAGTATAGAAGGTTATGTTGAGTTAAATGATGTAAACAACTGGGAAGAAAATGATGAGTATGTAAAAATTATTTTTGACAAATTGCAAAATAGCGATTTGTATAAAAAATATTTAGCTACTGAAGAAGATTCTTATAAAGTAGATAAAGCTTTTGTAATTGATTTCTTTAAAGAAATTATTGCACCAAATGAAAAATTAGGCGAATATTTTGAAGACACTATGATTTCTTGGTCAGATGATATTCCTTTTGTAAATACTTGGGTTGTAAAAACGTTAAGTAAGCAAAAAGATAATACTATTTTTGTTTTAGGTAAATTATATAAAGATAAGGATGATGAAGATTTTGTATCTAAAATGTTTAAGAAAACAGTTTTAAATAATACAGAGTACGAGTCTATTATTGAAGAAAAAACACCAAACTGGGAAACAGATAGAATTGCCGATATAGATATGATTCTAATAAAAATGGCAATTGCAGAGTTTTTTAATTTCCATTCTATACCAACCAGAGTTACTATTAATGAATATATAGAAATATCTAAAGATTATTCTACAGAAAAGAGTAGCTACTTTATCAATGGAGTTTTAGATAAAATTTCTAAAGAATTTATAGAAAGTAAAAGAATTGTTAAAATAGGTAGAGGATTGCTTTAAACTATTGTTTTAGGTAATTAATTTATTATTTTTACGCAAAATTAAATCATAATGAAGAAAATAACAATCTTATTAGCATTTGTAATTACAGCATCTTTCTTTACAGCTTGTAAAGACGGAGGAAGTGCCGTTAAAAAAGTAAATCAAGAAAATTTAGATAACGCTGCATCTAGAGATAATGAAATTAAAAAAGGAACAGCTTTAATTTCATTAGATAAAACAATCTATGATTTTGGTACTGTAAATGAAGGAGATTTGGTAGAAACTAGTTTTGTGGTTACCAATTCTGGAAAAACAGACTTAGTAATAACAAACGCACAAGGATCTTGTGGTTGTACAGTTCCTACTTGGCCAAAAGCACCAATTAAACCAGGTGAAACAGGTATTGTTGATGTGAAGTTTAATACAAACGGTAGACCAAATAGACAACAGAAAACAGTAACCTTAACAACAAACACAGAAGCTGGTAGACAGGTTTTAACAATTAAAGGTTCTGTAACACCAAAAGCAAAATAAAAAATATGTATACTGTAATATTTTTACAAGAAGGAATGAGTGGTAGTTTAATGAGCATGTTGCCTTTTTTAGCAATTATTGTTGTGTTTTATTTTTTTATGATAAGACCACAAATGAATCGTCAGAAAAAAGAAAAAGCTTTTCAATCTGAAATTAAAAAAGGAGCAAAAGTGGTTACTTCTAGTGGTATTCATGGTAAAATAGCTGAAATTAATGAAGCGGAAGGTACCGTAACTATAGAAACTGGAGCAGGGAAAATTAAGTTTGAACGTTCTGCTGTTTCTATGGAATTAACAAACAAAAAATTAGCACCAGCTAAAAAATAAATAGTTAGTTAATTAAAATATTAAGTGAGCTATGTCTTTTTAGATACAGCTCACTTTTTTGTTAACAAGCTTTTGTGTAGATTGCATTAAAATTGATTTATTACCTTGATAAAGAATAGAAAAATAACGAAAAGTTTTATTAGTTTTTTAATAGCCTCTATTTTAATGTGGTTTTTAATTACGCTTTCTAAAGAATATACCACTAGTCTCACTTTTTCTGTAAACTATAAAAATATTCCTCAAGATAAATTATTACAGAATAATCCTAAAAAAGAAATAGATATTATTGTAAAATCTACTGGGTTTAATATTATAAGATCTGGTTTTGGTGATAAAACAATTACCCTAAACGCTAATAGTTTACGTAAAAAATCTTCTGGGAGCTATTATTTTTTAACAAGAAACCAAGTTAGCACAATTCAAAAACAATTGCATTCTGGCATTGAATTACAACAAATTGTGTTGGATACTATTTATTTAGATATTGGTACTTTAACTTCTAAAAAAGTCGCCTTAAAACCAAATTTAGATATTAAATATCAAATTGGTTATGATATTTTAGAGCCAGTAAGTGTGGAACCAGATAGTATCTTTATTTCTGGTCCAGAAGCACAAGTAAAGAACATAACTTCCATCGATTTAAAAGTAATAAAACTAGAGAATGTTAGAGAAGATTTTTCTAAGGATGTTGAAATTGTATTGCCTAAAAACTCCGGTAACATTAAGTTTAATTCTAAATTTACAACTATTAGTGGTAAAGTAGAGAAGTTTACAGAGGGTACTTTAGAGGTTCCGTTTACAATTAAAAATCTTCCAAGAGGAGTCGATTTAACGATACTTAATAAAACTGTAGAAATAGTTTATGTAGTAGGTCTTTCTAACTTTAATAAAATTGATAAAAACTTTTTTGAGGTAGTTTGTGATTATAATCTTTCTAAAGATAATAACCTTGGGTATTTATTACCTAAAGTTATAGGAAAACCAGATTATGTTAAAAGTTTTAAAGTGATACCTAATAAAATAGATTTTTTAATTCAGAAATAAAATGGTTGTAGGTTTAACAGGTGGTATAGGAAGCGGAAAAACTACAGTAGCTAATATTTTTGCCAATTTTAATACGATTGCTATTTACAATGCAGATTTAGAAGCTAAAAAGTTAATGAATACCTCTCCACTAATAAAGTCTAAAATTATTGAAGAGTTTGGAGATGAATCTTACCTAGATAATCAATTAAATCGACCTTTTATAGCGAACCTTGTTTTTAAGGATAAAAACAAATTAGCAGCCTTAAATGCAATTGTGCATCCTGAAGTAAAAAATCACTTTAATGAATTTGTAAAACTACATACAGATAAAGAGTATATTTTATATGAAAATGCGATTCTTTTTGAAAGTAAGAGTAATCTTAAATGCGATATTATTATATCTGTTTATGCACCTCTTAATGTTAGAATAGAAAGGACAATGCTAAGAGATAACAGTTCTAAAATAGCGGTAGAAAACAGAATAAAAAACCAATGGTTAGAAGATAAAAAGTTACTACAATCTAATTATGTTATTACCAATTTAAGCAAAGAAAATACTCATTTTCAGGTCCTTAAAATCCATAATATTTTAACAAAAAAAGAGGTCTCAATTTAATTTTATTCAATAGGATTGTTAAAATAGTCTTAAATTTAAAGTAAAGTTGTTAATTTAGGTTAAAAACAATAAAATCAACTTTTGAAAGCCGTAACTTTGATGTATGGGTAAGAAAATGTTTGTTCTTATTGTGGTTTTAATGAGCATTTCCTTGATAGGAATTATTGCTGTACAATTGTTTTGGATAAACAATGCGGTTGAAAGCAGAAATGAGCAATTTAAGAATGATATTCAAAAATCTTTGGGGAATGTAACCCAGAGAATAAATGATAAAGAGGAAGCTTTTTTTGATAAAAAAATGGAAGATTTCTTTGATAACGTTGGTTTGGCTAACGATGCTCAAATAAGAAATTATTTATTTCAAGAAATAGATACTATTACGAAAGAGCGTTTTTCTATAGGAACTACTTATTTAGAAGAAAATTTTAAATTACCAACAGAGTTTTTAGACAATGATTCTATCATAGTAAAAAGAGTTACTGGCAAACAAGATTTTTTTCATTCAAGATTAATTAAAGGAGTAGACAATGCTTTTTCTTCAACAGATGAAAATAGATACTCTTTTACTAAAAGATTTAAGAAAATTGAAAATGCTTATAATTCTGCATATTTTGAAGACTATAAGAAAATTACTCCTCTTCATCAAAGAATAAGTAATAACGATTTAAATAATACGATTAAGGAAGAGTTAGAAAAACGAAATGTATATTTAGATTTTAAATATGGTGTTTATAGTAAAGATGGTTTAGCTACAAAACTAAAATCTGGATATTATACTATAAATAAAAAAGAAAGCTATCCGTATCCTCTTTTTTTTAATGAAAATGGAGATGTTGAGTATGAGTTATATGTAACTTTTCCGTCTAAAGATAAACACATACTTTCTGGTCTCTCGGGAATTCTAATACTTTCATTGTCATTTATTTTTATCATTATTATCGCTTTTTCTAGTTCTTTATATCAATTAATTAGACAGAAAAAAATATCAGAAATAAAAACTGATTTTATAAATAATATGACGCATGAGTTTAAGACACCAATTGCTACCATTAACCTTGCTTTAGACTCTATCAAGAATCCAAAGATTATTAATGATAACGAAAAAGTGTTGCGTTATGTAAAAATGATTAGAGACGAAAATAAAAGAATGCACTCTCAAGTAGAAAATGTCTTAAGAATATCTAGGTTAGAAAAAAATCAGCTAGATATTAGTAAGGAAACTATTGATATGCACGACACAATAGAAGATGCAATAACACATGTAAGTTTATTAATTGCAGATAGAAAAGGGACGATAAATACACATTTTGAGGCAATTATAACAGAAATTCCTGGTAACGAATTTCATTTAACAAATATAATTGTTAATATATTAGAAAATGGTTTAAAATATTCTGAAGGTGCACCAAAAATTAATGTGTACACAGAAAGTACTAATAAATTCTTTATCTTTAAAATAAAAGATGAAGGAATAGGAATGAGTAAAGCGGTTCAAAAACAAGTTTTTGATAAGTTTTATAGAGAACAAAAAGGAAACATACATGATGTAAAAGGCCATGGACTTGGTTTAGCATATGTAAAAGAGATTGTAGAAAAACATCATGGTACTGTTTTTGTAGAAAGTGAAAAAGGAAAAGGAAGTACGTTTACAGTAAAATTACCTTTAATTTAAAAACATAACAATGGGAAGTAAAAAAATTTTATTAGTTGAAGATGATCCAAATTTTGGAACAGTCTTAAAAGATTATTTAGCATTAAATGATTATAATGTAACACACGCTAAAGATGGTATAGAAGGTTTAATCATGTTTAAAAACAGCGATTATGACTTATGTATATTAGATGTTATGATGCCGCGTAAAGATGGTTTTTCTTTAGCACAAGATATTAGAACGACTAATAAAGAAGTGCCAATTATTTTCTTAACGGCAAAAACCTTAAAAGAAGATGTATTAAAAGGGTATGCAGTTGGTGCAGATGATTATTTAAATAAACCATTTGATTCTGAAGTCTTATTACATAAAATTAAGGCAATTTTACAACGTAAAGACACAGATAAAACTGCAGAATCAGAACAATTCGAATTTGTTATTGGAGGCTTTTTCTTCAATTCTAAATTAAGACATTTATCTATTGGTGAAAATGGAGAACCTATAAAATTATCTCCAAAAGAAAGTAAATTGTTACGTATGTTGGCAATTCATAAAAATGATTTAATGCCAAGAGAATTAGCATTGACAAAAATATGGAGAGATGACAATTATTTTACATCTAGAAGTATGGATGTTTATATTGCAAAACTTCGTAAATACCTAAAACCAGATGAACATGTAGAAATTTTAAATATACATGGTGAAGGATTTAGAATGGTAGATAAATCTTAAATAAAAATAAGTTTCCCAGAAATAAAAAACTCAACATGATTGGTTATCAGGTTGAGTTTTTGTATATTTAATATATGGCAGAATTTATCAAAATATATAATGAGAATCCAAACCAAAAAGAAATAGACAAAGTTGTTGCTGTTTTAAAACGTGGCGGTTTGGTTATTTACCCAACCGATACTGTTTATGGTTTAGGTTGTGATATTACTAATAATAAAGCTTTAGAAAAGGTAGCTAAGATAAAAGGTGTAAAATTAGAAAAAGCAAATTTTTCTTTTATTTGCAACAATTTAAGTCATTTATCAGATTATGTAAAGCAAATAGATAGTGCTACCTTTAAAGTTCTTAAGAGAGCATTGCCAGGTCCTTATACATTTATTTTACCAGGAAGTAACAACTTACCAAAAGTCTTTAAAAAGAAAAAAACGGTAGGTATTCGTATTCCAGATAATAATATTATTAGAACTTTAGTAGAAACGTTGGGTAACCCAATAGTATCTACTTCTATTAGAGATGAAGATGAAATCTTAGAATATACTACAGACCCAGAATTAATCTTTGAAAAATGGTCTAAACGTGTCGATATTGTGATTGATGGTGGCTACGGAGACAATCAAGGATCTACAATTATAGATTTTACAGATGGATATCCGGAAGTAATAAGAGAAGGTAAAGGAAGTTTAGATATCTTGTAATGCCAAAAATTCACTTAGAAACCATTATTAATATAACTGATATTGATATTGTTTTCAATTTAATTAGAAGTATAGATTTACACAAAATTTCTACAAAAAACTCTAAAGAAGAAGCAATTGCTGGTAAAACTTCTGGATTAATATCACTTAATGAAACAGTAACTTGGAGAGCAAAGCATTTAGGCATTACCCAAGAATTAACTTCTATTATAACAGATTTTGAAGCATCAACTTTTTTTGCTGATGAAATGGTTCATGGTGCTTTTAAAAGTTTTAGACATGAACATTTTCTTGAGCAGAAAGGTGATAAAGTAATTGTGAAAGATATTTTTGACTATGTTTCTCCTTTTGGTGTTCTTGGAAAACTTGCTGATTTTATTTTTCTAAAAAAATATATGCAGTGTTTTTTAATTGAAAGGAATAAGGTGATAAAAGACTATGCAGAGTCTGGGAAATGGAGAGAAGTTTTAGAAAAGGAATTACTTTAGTTCGTCAAACTTTTTTCTACCCAATGCAAAATATTGCCAAACAATACTCGTGTGTAAATTGTAGTCTTGTTTTTTTTGTAAAACTCTACGTTTTTTCAAAAATTTAAAGAAGTTTTTATAAAGGCTCAAATGAGCTTTTACAATTGCTAAGGTATGAACTGGTTTTAATTCTAATAAAAATTTTAACCCCGCGACTCCGTCTAAAATTAAACGAGAAAAAAGAACGAATAGATACCATTTTTTTGGAACGTTTTTTATAATATTTAATAAGCTATTTCTAAAGTTTAAATATGTTTTCTGTGGATTTGTTTCCTGTAAAGTAGCTCCACCAACATGGTATACTGTAGAAGTGCCCACATATTTTATTTTAAAACCTCTATTTTGTGCTCGCCAGCATAAATCTATTTCTTCTTGATGTGCAAAATAATCTTCATCTAAACCACCTAGTTGATGAAATACTTTAGAACGAATAAATAAACATGCTCCTGAAGCCCAAAAAATAGTAGCCTCATCATTAAATTGCCCGTTGTCTTTTTCTAATTGATCAAATACACGTCCTCTACAATAAGGATACCCGTATAAATCTACAAAACCTCCTGCAGCGCCAGCGTATTCAAATTTTGTTTTGTCTTTAAAATCTAATAATTTAGGTTGAATAATAGCAGTGTTTTCTTCATTTTTAAAGACAGTTTTAATTGGTTGTAACCAATTTTCTGTAACCTCAACATCAGAATTTAAAAGACAGTAAATATCTGCATCTATAGATTGCAAAGCATCATTATATCCTTTTGCATATCCACCATTTATAGTATTTTCTATTACTTTAACGGTTGAGAATTTTTCTTTTACATAGGTAACAGAAGAATCTGTAGAGGCATTGTCTGCTATATAAATATTAGCTTCTTTAGAACTAAAATCTATAACCGATGGTAAGAACTGTTCTAACAGTTTTTGACCATTCCAATTTAATATGACGATTGCTATTTTCAAGAATGCGAATTTACTATTTATAAGTTATTTTTTTTATATAATTTGTCTTAATAAAAGTATAAATAAATTGAACTTACACATAAATTTAAGCAAAAGAGAAGTATACTTTTCTATTCTTTATTCTGTTTTACTTTTAGAATAATGACAATTGTTATTTATAATCAGGAATATTCTTTAAAAAAATATAAGTTTCCTTTTCAAAATCCATTTTACAATAAAAATGCTCTAAACCGTTGGTAACGATTAAGTAATTGGCTTTTAACTTTAAATTATATCGTGCAATTTGATCAAAAGTATCTTGTGTGATTTTAATAGAAGGTGCTTTGCATTCAACAATAATTTCATGATTTCCTTCTTTATTAAAAACTAAAATATCTGTTCTTTTTTTGCGATTATTAATGGTTAACTGTTTTTCTAAGGCAATTAAAGTAGTAGGATATTTTTTTTCTTCAATTAAAAAAGAAACATAATGTTGACGTACCCATTCTTCTGGAGTTAAAACCATATATTTTTTTCTCAATTTATCAAAAATAAGCGTCTTATTTTCGCTACTTTTGAGTTTGAAATTATAAGAAGGTAGGTTAAGTTTTTGCATCAGTCAAAAGTAAGTAAATGAACGAAATAAAAGACATTGTTTCAGATATAAAGAAAGGAATTATAAAGCCAATTTATTTTTTAATGGGTGATGAGCCTTATTATATTGATAAAATTTCTGACTATATAGAAGAACATATTTTAGAGGAAGCCGAAAAAGGGTTTAATCAGCAAGTAATGTATGGTAGAGATGCAAGCATAGAAGATATTGTTTCTGCTGCAAAACGTTACCCAATGATGGCGGAAAGACAGGTGATAATTGTTAAAGAAGCACAAGATTTAAGTAGAAATATAGAAAAGTTAGTTGCTTATGCAGAGACGCCACAACCAACCACTGTTTTAGTTTTTAACTATAAATATAAAAAACTTGATAAACGTAAAAAGCTACACAAAGCAATTGCAAAAACAGGTTTAATTTATGAAAGTAAAAAACTGTATGAGAATCAGGTTTCAGATTGGATTCGTAGAGTTTTAAGTGGTAAAAAATATAAAATAGAACCCAAAGCATCTCAGATGTTAGTAGAGTTTTTAGGTACAGATTTAAGTAAAATTTCTAACGAGTTAGATAAATTAATGCTAATTCTACCTAAAGAATCTATTATTAGTGATAAGCATATAGAAGACAATATTGGTATTTCTAAAGATTTTAATAATTTTGAATTGCGAAAAGCAGTAGGAGAGAAGGATATTGTAAAAGCGAATAGAATTATAAATTACTTTGCAGAAAACCCAAAGAATAATCCTTTGGTGATGACTATTTCTTTATTGAATGGATATTTTACACAACTCCTTTCTTTTCATGGTTTAAAAGACAAGTCTAAAAGTTCTGTAGCAAAAACATTAGGTGTTAATCCTTATTTTGTTGATGAATATTTTTTAGCCGCTAGAAATTACCCAATGCGTAAAGTGGCACAAATAATTGCTTTTTTAAGAGATGCAGATGTAAAAAGTAAAGGTGTGGGAGCAAGCCAATCTCAAAAAGATATATTAAAAGAATTATTGTTTAAAATATTACATTAAAATGAAAAATATTTTCGAAAAAGAAATTACAAACGACGTAATTAAAAGAATCAATAATTTATCTGCTACATCAAAACCAACTTGGGGGAAAATGTCTGTGTCTCAAATGTTAGCGCACTGTGCTGTTACTTATGAGATGGTTTTTACAGAAAAGTATCCAAAACCAAATGCTTTTACCAGATGGATTTTAAAAATGATTGTCAAAAAGATTGTGGTGTCGGAAAAGCCGTATGCTAAAAATGGAAGAACAGCAGCTCAATTCATTATTGCTGATGACAAGGAATTTGAAACTGAAAAGAAAACTTTAGTAGATTATATTATTAAAACCCAAGAATTAGGAGAAACTTATTTTGAGGGTAAAGAATCTAATTCTTTTGGTAAACTAACTGCTGTAGAATGGAATAATTCATTTTACAAGCATTTAGATCATCACTTAACTCAATTTGGAGTTTAGGTTTGCATATTTTTTATAAATAAAGAAAGCGAGTAATATTTATATATTGCTCGCTTTCTTTGTTTAAATTAATAATTATTGAGTTAGTTTAAAATCAATTTTTTAGTAAGAATTTGATTCTTTGCATCCTTAATTCTAATAAAATAAACACCTTTTTTAAATGCTGATATTTCAAAGTAATTGCTGTCTATTACTTCTTTAGAAAATGATTTTACTTGTTTTCCGGTAATATCAAAAATGGTAACTTCATTTGTTTTATCAGAAAGAACAAAGTGTGTTTTAGCCGGATTTGGATACAGCTTCATAGAACTTTTATCGTCTATCGTAAAATCATCCGAAGAAAGAGAAGCCGGATTATTTGCATACACTTTAAATTCACCTGGAGCTAACGATATACTAGCAGTTGTATTTGTAACTGTTATTGTAGTGTTGTCTTCTAATAAATTATACCAAGTACCTGTTTGTTGAAAAGCAGGAGAAATATTCTGCGTGGTTACTCCAAAATTACCGATAATAGTAATGTTTTGTATATCTGTAGCAGATGTATTTGTTAAATGAATTTTATTTAAGCCATTAGCATTGCCAACATCTAGAGTGAAATCTGAAGTTTCAAAAATATCATACTTCAGTTTTAATTGAATTAATTTAGACCAAGTTTCTTTTAAACTTTCTCTATTAACATTGTCTAAGTAGTTCCATAAAATTGGTTTATTACCTGTTCTACCATTTTCTTCTATAGAAATATCATACCCTAATTCTCCAAATTGCCATATCATTTTTGGACCTGGAACTGTAAAATAAAAAGCACCCGCTAATGCTTCTCTAGCTAATGCTGTATTTAAGTCTTTAACATTATAGCTTCCGTTTGCGTTACCAAATTGTATGTTTTTATACATTAAACGTTCTTCGTCATGGCTTTCCATATAGCTTACATTTGCTGGCACAGACCAACCTCTATTTTTGTAAGAAATCCAAGAAAAATCGGCTTCAGTTCCATAACCCATTGTAGCTTGGTTGTATTGATGGTTGTGGTTACCCCAAACCATAATTCCTTTTCCTTCATTTAATTTATAATTCACCCATTCAGTTTCCTCTTCATTGGTGCCTAAATGTTCGAAAATAATATAAAAATTAGGGTCTATTTCCCATTGATTATCAGCATATTCTTTTAAAACATCTACTCGGTCTTGCTGGTATGCATTTGTACAAGCATCACCAGAAGCACAGTTTTGAGTAAACCCTTTTGTTAAATCCCATCTAAAACCGTCAATTTTGTATTCGTCAATCCAATATTGAGAAACTCTTTTTACATAATCTTTTACAGTTTGTTTAGAGTGATTAAAATCGTTAAAAACACTGTAAGAATGTGTTGCTGTTGGATTGAAAAAAGGGCTATCTGAATTTGCTTGTCCGCCATAACCACCATTGTCTGTATTGTACATTCTATAATACGGATTTTGACCTGAAGCATGATTAAAAGCAACATCTATAATTACCGCAATTCCTCTTTTATGACATTCATCTATAAATTGTTTAAAAGAAGTAGTATTTCCATAATATTTGTCTAAAGCCATGTGAAAGGAAGGATTGTAACCCCAAGACTCGTTACCGTCAAACTCCATAACTGGTAAAAATTCGATAGCATTGATACCTAATCCTTCTAAATAATCTAATCTTGCTTTTATTGCATCATAAGAATGCAATGCATCAAAATCTCTTATTAAAAGCTCATAAATAACCAAGTCTGTTTTTTCTGGCTTCGTAAAGTTGGTAGTTTTCCAAACATAATCTGAATCTCCAGTTCTTAATAAAGTAACTGCGTGGTTGGTTTCTCCGGTAGGGTAACTTGGTAAATCAGGATAAGTTGTTGCATTTATATATTGATCATTATATTCATCTAAAATTACAGTAGAGTAAGGGTCTGCAACTCTTAAATCTGCATTAATAATATATTGATATGTATAATCTGTTTGCGGAGTTAAATTTGTAAGTTCTATCCAAAAACGATCTGTAGCACTGTCTTTTTTTAATAAATAAGTATTGTTGATTTGCCAGTTGTTAAAACTACCAATTAGGTGAACAAACTCTTTATTGGGTGCATAAAACACCAAAGTAGCTTTTGTATTGTCTGATGCGTTTAAATTAATTCCATCTTTCATTCCTGCAGGAACAGCTGCTTCTGAAACGGTTGGTTTTACAATTACTTTAAATGTTGTGCTTTTAGTTTCAGCGTTATTTGTAGCTTCTAAAATGAAAGAAGTACTTTCTGTAACAGTAGGACTGTAGTTGTATGTTGATGTATTATTTTGTTGATTAATAACAACTCCATTTGCTTTTAATACAAAGTTTGCAGATAATGAAGTAGTTGCTTCTATTGCTAAACTTTCTCCTGAATTTAGTATTGTTGTAGTAGTTGTAGGAGCATTTAAAGTTAGTTGATAAGCGCCAACTTCAAAATATTGGTCTTGCGTTTTTTTATCTCCAGAACCATCCTTAGCTTTAACTAACATACCAATACGTCCTAAACCAGTTCTGTTATAAAAAGTTGAGGGTTTAAGAGTTATTGAATACGTACCATTGCTATTATTTGTTAGTTTTTGAGTTTCGTTAGAGTTTGTCCAACTTCCATTTGTTGGAGAATCCATAGAGTTGCTGTCATCAATGTCATAAGACCAAGACCATAAATAGATATCTGAAACTCCCCAAGAAGCAGTTGTAATGCCTGAGACTGTAATTGTTATGTTATCACTCTCGTTAAAAGTAGTAGGGGAAACAGAAAAAATAGCATTTTGTACCTGACTGTAGCTTAAAGTAGTTATTAATAATAAAAGTAGTGTAATTTTTTTCATAAGTAATAGTGTTAAAAAACAAAGACTACCGCTTTTAGGGGTAGTCTTTGTAAAGTTTAAAAAAAAATTAATTTATTGTATACGTTGGATTTTCTGGATCTGTAAAGTTTAATACAAAAGAATAAGTTCCAGCAGTCGCTACTAAATTAGCTCCTCCATTATCTAAAAGTCCATCTGCATTGTCATCTCCATAATTTAATGCCCATGCTCCATTAGATCTAAATTTATATTCACCAGCTTTAAGAGCAACATTATTTAATATCCAAATATCATCATTAGGTTGAGACCAATCTCTTGTAAATAATACGTCTGGACCATCCCATCCATTAGGAGTTGCTTCTCCTACAAGTCCCCAAATATCTTCTATTGGTTCTAAAGAATAAGATAGATCGTTTAAGTTTACAGTAACAATATATCTACCAGCTGTAGTAGCAATATTAGGTCCAGATGCATCTAAGAATCCTGCAGCACCTGCTCCGTAACCTGCAGCCCAATCATTATTCATTCTAAATTTCATTTCACCATCTAATAATTTTACAATTCCTCTAAATTGATCTGAATAAGAATCGTAAGTAAGAGCAAAATCTGGAGTTTCTCCCCAATTATTATATGAAGAACCAACAATACCTAATGAGAAATCTTCTATTTTATAGGTGTTGCTATTTAAGTTCATGGTAATTTTATAAGCACCAGCCTCAACAACTATGTTACTTCCACCAGTATCTAAAGTTCCGTCTGCACCGTTATCTCCAAAATCATTGGTCCATTCATTGTTTTCCCTAAATTTAATTTCTCCATCAATTAAAGTAACATATGCAACTAAAACACCAGCTGTACTTGTTGTAAAGAATGGTAAATCAGGAGTTGCACCCCAGTCATTAGCTGCAGAACCTATAATTCCCCATGTAGTAGATAAATCTAAAATACTTGAGTATGGAGTTATATTAATTGTTTGTAAATTAGTATCAATTAACAATTGATTGCCAATAAAACCTTGTAATTTTATAGATAAATCTGAAGCAACATCTGCTTCTGCACCTAAAGCCAATGCAATAGAATTTAACTCTAAAGTTGTAAATGATTTCTCTAATTTGTCACCAATTTCTATGGTTTCTGCACTACTAAAATCTCCTGTGGCTAAATCTATTAAAATTTTATACGTTGGCACTGCATCAAAACCAAAATCTGGTGCTGTCCAATTTGTATTTAAAGCAATTTCATCTTGATTTTCCTCTAAAAGTACAATAGGTGTAGTTTCTTGAATAATCAACTCTGTTGTAGCTGCTACATCTGGGTTTATGATTACTCTGTCATTAATATCTTCACAACTGGTAAAACCAATTGATACAATAATAAGAGCGAATAATGAATTTATTATTTTTTTCATGTCTTTAGTTATTAGTATCCTGGATTTTGTGTTAAATTAGGATTCGTTGTTATAATATTGTTAGGTAAAGGAAAAAGATTTCTATAATCTTGAACTCCAGATCCGTTTTTAGAATTACCTTTAAAAGGCCATAAATAAGTATCAGAAGTAAAGTAGTTGTATCTTATTAAATCTGTTCTTCTTTGTCCTTCCCAATACAGCTCACGAGATCTTTCATCTAAAACAAATTCTAAAGTTAAGTCTGTTGTACTGATGTTTCCACTGGTATTTCCGAAAGCTCTTTCTCTTAATTCGTTAATTTTAGTTACAGCCAATCCTAAATCTCCGCCTCCGCCTCTAAGAGATGCTTCTGCGTAGTTTAAATAGATTTCTGCTAATCTTATTAACGGTAAATCTGTATCTACAAAATCTCCTGCAGCATCAGATCCTTGGTTTCCATTAGAATCGATGTTTTTAAATTTAGTAACAGCATATCCATTTTCAAAAGTAGGAATCTCTTCGATTTCTAAAGTTTGTCCATCTGAATGGAACATCCCTCTTTTATCGTTTGCATCAAATTTATTAACCAAGTTTTTGGTAGTTCTTAAGCCTCCCCAACCACCGTTTACACCAAACTCTGTAGCATTCATGTTGCCACCAATTGCAGCATGTACTAAAAATGTAGTACCTCCATAAGTTTGAGATCTAAGACCATCAAAATTTAATGCGAAAATAAATTCATTTTGTGCTCCGTTTGTATTGTTGTCTGCTAAGAAAAGTTCGTCATAAGCACTTCCGTTTCCATTAGCATCTGTAGTGTTAATAGAGTAACTAGAAGACATAACGTTGTTTGAAAAAGTTACTGCTTCTGCATATTTTGCTGTTCCAGTAAAAATTTCTGCATTTAAATATAATTTAGATAATAATGCCCAAGCTGCAACTTGATCTACTCTACCATACTCGCTAGATCCACTTACTTTTAATTCATCTTGAATTTCTAATAATTCAGTTTCAATAAAATTGAATATTTCTGTTCTTGATGCTTGCGTTGGCAACTCAGTAGAAACAGAAGTTACTAAAGGTACATTACCGTATATATCCATTAAGTTATAGTAAGCAAATGCTCTTAAAAAACGAGCTTCGGCAATATAACTTGCAACCTCCGTATCTGTTAAAACAGCTGCATTATTTATAAATGAGTTACAAAAAGATACTTCTTGTGCTAATCTATAGTACAATGCTTCAGAAAAATCATTACTACCAGACCAATACATTCCATGTAAATCTGGTAAACCTGCATCTCCCCAACCAACTACAGCGTGGTCTGTTGTTAATTCATTTAAGTTGAACAACATTCTAGAATATTGAGAAAAACCTTCATCGATATCTTGTATGTCTGCTTCTCCTGAAGGTCCTTTTTGGCCTGTTAAAGCTAAACTTGCATATAATTTAGCAAGTGCTCCTTGTGCTTCTGTAGCATTAGAAAACACATCTTGTTCTGTAAAACTATCTGGATCAATAGGTAATTGATTCAAATCTTCGTGACATGATATAACTCCTAAAGAGAATAACATGATTACAATTAAATATTTAAATTTTTGTTTCATTTTTCTTTTTATTAAAAGTTAACGTTTACGCCTAATACAAAAGATCTAGGTCTTGGGTAAAAATCATTATCGATTCCTAAGTTAATTTCTGGATCTAAACCATCATAATCGGTTATTGTTAAAACATTTTGTAATGATCCATAAAAACGAAACGTTGTGTTTTCTATCTTGTCTAAAGTATAACCAAGTGATATATTATCAATTTTAAAGAAAGAAGCGTCTTGTACAAAATGATCACTTAAAGCCGTTCTATCATTAATAACTGTAAAACCACTATTGTAGTAATCTGCATGTAAATTAGATAAGATGCTGTTGTTTGTAGCGTTTTTTTCAACACCTTTATTTGCAGCAACATCATTGTACATATAGTTACCAAAACTTGCTCTAGTTTGTATAGATACATCCCAGTTTTTGTAACTAGCACCTGTGTTAAAGCCCATTAAAACATCTCCAAAAGGGTCTTCATTAATGTATTTATCATCATCATTAATCATATTGTCGTTATTTCTATCAACAAATACGCCTTCTAAAGGTTTTCCATTGGCACCGTATACTTGTTGAAAAACTAAGAAACTATTTGCAGTTTCACCTTCTCTATGTACTTGTACATTATTACCAACACCTGTAGAGATTCCTCCTTGTGGTTGGTCTGCAGATAATTTGGTAATTTTATTATCATTTAATGAAATGTTGTAATCTACAGTCCATTCAAAATTATCTGTTCTAATAGGGGTTGTGTTTAAGTTAAACTCTAAACCTCTATTTTCCATATTACCAATGTTGGCGTTAATTCTGTTTCCAAAATTTGTAAAAGGATCTACAATAGAACTAGCAATAAGATCGTTTGTTTCTTTTAAATAAGCATTTACAGAACCTGTAATTCTTCTATCAAGAAAAGCAAAGTCTACACCAAGATTTAAAGTTCTTCCAACTTCCCAACGTAAATCTGTATTAATTGGTTCTGGTCTAAATGTTTGGTAAAAAGAGTTTCCGAATTGATAGTTAGCAGTATCTGTACTACCTTGATACCTAGTTAAAAACTGATAATCACCTAAACCATTAATATTACCTATTTCACCATAACCAACACGTAATTTTAATTCATTAAAGAAAGAATCTTCCATAAAATCTTCTTTATGAATGCTCCAAGCTGCAGCAAATGATGGGAAGAATCCCCAACGATCATCAGGGTTTAATTTAGATGAAGCATCCGCTCTTACTGTTGCTGTTAAATAGTATTTACCTTTATAATCGTAATTAGCACGACTAAAATATGATAATAACACATTTTTAGATTTATCTACAAATTCATAGGTATTACCATCTTCTTCTGCTTCACTATCATAACTATAGTTATCATATTCAAAAGACTGATATGCATAACCAGCAACTGCTGTGAAGTTATGCTTTTCATTAAAAGTTTTTGCGTACGTTAAGTAAGCGTCTAAAACTTTGTTGTCTGAATTTTGAGTAAATCTTGATAAAGAACCATTAAAAGTTGCATCTGAAGTTGGAATAAATTCTGAAGTAACTTTTCTACCATGACTGTTAGAAGTATCATACCCTAAGTTAACTGTTGCAGTTATATCTTCTAAACCATGAATTTTATAATCAAACTTTACATTACCTACAAAACGTCTAATTTCTGCAGAATCATCTATTAAGTCTAATAAAGCTAAAGGGTTTGTTGGTGCTAAGTTGTTTTGGTTTCCGGTACCGGCGTCTAACCATGCAAAGTAACCACCGTATTGAGAATTTGAATCATAAGGAGATTGTGTAGGATCAAAAGATACAGCTCCACCAATTGCACCTCTATCTGCAAATTCATTTTCTGTGTACATTCCTTTTACATTAAAATCTATCTTTAAATGTTCATCAAATAGAGTAGGAGATAAGTTCATAGAAGCAGTAGTACGTTGTAAGTTATCTCCTTTTAAGATTCCTTCATGTTCAGAATATCCTAAAGAAGCTCTCATTGGTATTCCATAAACTTTACCTAATGCACTAAAGTTATGATCTTGTCCTATAGCAGTTGTATAGATTTCTTCTTGCCAATCTGTTTCAGCAGTACCTAATAAAGCAACTTGATTAGGTGTACCAATATCATTTATTAAGCTTCTAAATTGATTTGCAGATAAAACATCTACTTTATCTCTTAATGTATAAACAGTTGTTTGAGAGCTTGCGTTAAACTTAAACTCACTGTCTTTCCCTTTTTTAGTAGTAATTAAAATTACCCCGTTTGCAGCTCTAGAACCATAAATAGCAGTAGAAGACGCATCTTTTAAAACTACAAATGTTTCAATATCATTAGGATTTATAAAGTTTAATGGATTTCTAGATCCATCAACACCACCATTGTCTAATGGGATACCATCTATAACATATAATGGTTGACTCTTTAAAGATAAAGAACCCGTACCACGAATGTTAATGGTTTGTCCATCTCCTGGGGCACCAGAACCTCCAATTACATTTACACCTGCAACTTTACCGCTAATAAGTGATTGTGCAGATACAATAGGTCCTTTGTTAAAATCTTTACTTGTTAGTAAATCTGTTGTACCTGTTAAATCTTCTTTTCTTACCGAACCATAACCAACTACAACTATTTCATCTAGAGATTCTAAAGATTCTTCTAAAACTACAGAAAGATTAAAATCTGTACCAATGGTAACCTCTTTGTCAGCAAAACCTAAATATCTAAAGACAAGTACGTTTCCTGTTTGTACCTTATCTAGAGTGAAGACTCCGTCAAAATCGGTTTGCATACCTCTAATAGTTCCTTTAATAACTACACTAACACCAGGCAAAGGATCGCCAGATGTTTTATCTTTTACAACTCCCTTAACAGTTTGTTGTGCAAACATGCTAAATGATGATGTTAAAAGAATTCCAATTAACAATAATTTAAATTTTTCCATGTATAATTTGTTAAATAATAACTTTAAATTTGACTTTTTTGATTACAATAAACTTACATTCCACATTGTAAATATATAGATTAGTAACATGTTTACAATATGATAAAAATCACGAAAACGTTTTCGTGTTAACAACTTTTTTTGAATTATTATTGCTAGATTAATAGAATTTAATTCTAATATTTTATTTTTGATAAATAATGAAGCAAAAAATTACCATAAAAACAATTGCTAAGGAATTAGGAGTCTCTACGTCTACCGTTTCAAAAGCTTTAAAAGACAGTCACGAAATAAGTAAAGAGACTAAAGAAAAAATTCAAGCTTATGCAGATTACTATAATTACAAACCTAATAGTTTAGCACTGCAACTTCGCAATCAAAAAACAAAAGTAATTGGTGTTATTTTACCTAAAATAGTACATCATTTTTTCTCTACCGTTATTATGGGGATAGAAGAAGGTGCTATTGAAAAAGGGTATCATATTATGGTTTGTTTCTCTAATGAATCTTATAAAAAAGAGGTAGAAACCTTAAAAGTGTTATCAAACGGAAGTGTAGATGGTTTAATTGTTTCGATTGCAAGTGGAACATTAGAAAATAAAGACTTTAAACATTTTGGAGATCTTGTTGCAGAAGAAATTCCGTTGGTCTTAATAGATAGAGTCGTAGATGAAATTTTGTGTGATAAAGTAGTGGTAGATGATGTTGGTGCTGGTTATAAAGCAACGAAGCATTTGTTAGAAAATGGTAGAAAAAAAATTGCGCTAATAACAACACCAAAGCACGTTAATGTTGGAGCTTTAAGAAGGCAAGGTTATGAGAAAGCATTGATAGAAGCCTATATTAAAACAGATTCTAATTTAATCCTTGAAATTGATGAGGAAGCTGATATCTCTGATCAAATAGAAAAAGTATTTGAACAAGATATTGATGCAGTGTTTGCTGTAAATGAAATTTATGCAGCTAAGGCAATGAGAGCAGCAAAACAAAAAGGACATAAAATACCAGAAGATTTTTCTGTAATAGGTTTTACAGATGGTTTAATCTCTAGATATTCTTCACCTTCTATTACAACAATAGCACAACATGGTTTTGTAATGGGGAAACAAGCAGTTGAACTTTTAATAGAACGAATAGAAAAAGAATCTGAAGTATTTAAACCTAAAAAAATCGTAATTTCTAGCGATTTAAAACTACGAGAATCTACGAAACCGTCGTCGTAGATTTTTACTTTCCTTTTCTTCACATATATAAAAAACACATATCTTTGTTAGATATTTACGATTTATCAATAAATTACATTCCACAAAATTTATGAATTGATAAGTCTAAACGCTTATCGTTATATTCACTTAATAGCATACGATAAATGGAAAAGCGTAAATTAAGTTTTTGGCAAATCTGGAACATGAGTTTTGGGTTTCTAGGAATACAAATGGGGTTTGCTCTACAAAATGCAAACGCAAGTAGAATTTTACAGATTTTTGGAGCTGATGTTCATGAACTTTCATGGTTTTGGATTATTGCACCATTAATGGGATTAATTGTTCAACCAATTATTGGGCATTATAGCGATAAAACTTGGGGGAAATTCGGTAGAAGAAAACCTTATTTTTTAGTAGGCGCTATTTTAGCTTCTATAGGTTTAGTTTTAATGCCACAAGCCGATATCTTTTTAGCCTTTTTACCAGCACTTTGGGTAGGAGCAGGTTTTTTAATGATTATGGATGCTTCTTTTAATATTGCCATGGAGCCTTTTAGGGCGTTAGTTGGTGATAATTTAAGAACAGACCAAAGAACGCAAGGTTTTAGTGTACAAACAGCTTTAATAGGTTTTGGAGCAGTAGTTGGTTCTTGGTTACCGTATGCATTACACCATTGGTTTGGTGTTTCTAATAGAACATCTTTAGGCGTTGTACCAGATAATTTAATTTGGTCATTTGTTATTGGTGCTGCAATTTTAATAATTTCTATTTTAGTTACAATAACCACTACAAAAGAATACTCACCAGAAGAATTAGCAAGTTTTGATGTGGATTCTGAAGAAGATATAGAAGAAGAAAGTTCTAGTTTGATGGATATTTTTGAAGATTTCAAAAAAATGCCAACAACAATGCGTCAATTAAGTTGGGTGCAGTTCTTTTCTTGGTTTGGTCTTTTTGGAATGTGGGTTTTTGCAACCCCTGCAATTGCACAACACATCTATGGTTTACCTTATACAGACAGTAGCAGTGCTACGTATCAAAATGCAGGAGATTGGGTAGGAATTCTTTTTGGAATTTACAATTTAGTATCAGCATTTTATGCATTTGCATTGCCTTACATCGCAAAGAAAATTGGAAGAAAAAGAACACACTCTATATCATTAATTATTGGTGGTTTAGGATTATTGTCAATTTATATAATGCCTAATGAAAACTGGTTAATAGTTTCTATGATTGGAATTGGAGTAGCTTGGGCAAGTATTTTAGCGATGCCTTATGCAATTTTAGCAGGTTCTATTTCTGCTAAAAAAATGGGTGTTTATATGGGAATTTTTAACTTCTTTATTGTTGTTCCTCAGATAATAAATGCTTTAATTGGTGGGCCATTAGTAAAGTATGCTTATAATAATGAAGCAATATTTGCTCTAATGATAAGTGGCGTTAGTTTTTTAATTGCTGCAGCATTGGTCTATAAAGTAAAAGATGTAGATGATGTTGTACAAGCAAAATTATAAGAACATAAATAAAATTAATTAGTTGTAAAACTAATATTATATCAAAATTAAAATATTAAAAGTAGATGAAAAAAGGATTTATATTCGATTTGGATGGGGTTATCGTAGAGACTGCGAAATATCATTATTTAGCGTGGAAAAAATTAGCAAACGAATTAGGTTTCGAATTTACCAAAGAACAAAACGAATTATTTAAAGGCGTAAGTAGAAAACGTTGTTTAGAGATTTTGTTAAAAATTGGAAAAAGAGAAGCAACTCAAAAAGAGTTTGATACTTGGATGGTCGAAAAAAACGTAGATTATTTAAAGTATATCGAAAACATGGATGCTTCAGAAATTTTACCTGATGTGCCTAAAGTATTGGCTTTTTTAAAAGAACAAAATATACCAATAGCCTTAGGTTCTGCAAGTAAAAATGCGCAACCTATTTTAGAAAAAGTTGGTTTACTGCACTATTTTGATGCTATTGTAGACGGAAACAATGTTACAAAAGCAAAACCAGATCCAGAAGTATTTCTTTTGGCAGCAAAACAATTAGGTGTAAATTCAGCTGATTGTGTAGTTTTTGAAGATGCAGTTGCAGGTGTAGAAGCGGCAAATGCAGCAAAAATGATCAGCATTGGTATTGGAGATAAAAAGATACTTTCTGAAGCAGTGCATAATTTTAATGACTTTACTGAAATCAGCACAGATTTTATACAGCAGTTGATTGATAAATAAGTCAACAGAAACAATAGAATAGAAAAAAATAAATTATAGAGCAAGAATCAGTCTAACTATATAGCTTCTATGTTCTAATATATTAAAAACACACAATGAATCAAGATTACATCATACCAAACGAATGGTCTATTATAGAAGAAGGCTTTAATTCAGACAAAGTAAAATCATCAGAAAGCTTGTTCAGTATTGGTAATGGCGCCATGGGACAAAGAGCTAATTTTGAAGAAAATTATTCAGGAGAAACTTTTCAAGGAAGTTATATTGGTGGTGTTTATTACCCAGATAAAACTAGAGTTGGGTGGTGGAAAAATGGATATCCAGAATATTTTGCAAAAGTATTAAATGCACCAAATTGGATTGGTATTAACGTATTGATCAACGATGAGAAATTAGATTTAAACACTTGTAAAGAGGTTTCTAAATTTAAAAGAGAACTCAACATGCAAGAAGGTTGGTTGTCTAGAAGTTTTGAAGCTGTTTTGCAAAACGGAATCAAGATTAAAGTAGCTACAAAGCGTTTTTTAAGTTTAGAGTTAGATGAAATTGGAGCCATTAGGTATAATATAACTCCATTAAAATCAGGTGCTAAAATAACGTATACTCCTTATATCGATGCAGGAATTACCAATGAAGATACTAATTGGGATGATCAGTTCTGGGATGTCTTAAAAGTATCTCAAAATAAGCAACAAGCTTACATTGAGGCAAGAACCATGAAAACACATTTTTATACATGTACTTTTATGGAGTCTCGTTTGTTTGTAGACAATAAAGAAGTAGAGTTACCTTGTAAAAGCGAGCAAACTTCAAATTTAATTTCTTGCACATATCAACAAGAAATTAAAGAAAATGAAACATTTACCATCCATAAATTTGGTGGTTATGTGGTTGATAGAGATTATGATAAAGACGCATTAGTTGCTGCTGCAAAAGTAGCTTTAGACAAAGCTGTAAGTTTTGGTTTTGATGTTTTATTAGAGAAACAAAAGGAATCTTGGGCACAAATATGGAGTATGAGTGACATTACCATAGAAGGTGATGTAAAAGCACAACAAGGAATCCGTTTTAATATTTTTCAATTAAACCAAACGTATTTAGGTACAGATGCTAGTTTAAATATAGGACCAAAAGGTTTTACAGGAGAAAAATATGGAGGAAGTACTTATTGGGATACCGAAGCATATTGTATTCCTTTTTACATGGCAACCAAAGACCAAGCTGTAGCAAGAACGTTGTTAGAATACAGATACAATCATTTAGACAAAGCTATTGAAAATGCAGAGAAGTTAGGTTTTACAAACGGAGCAGCATTGTACCCAATGGTTACCATGAATGGTGAGGAATGCCATAACGAGTGGGAAATTACTTTTGAAGAAATTCATAGAAATGGTGCCATCGCTTTTGCCATTTATAACTATCACCGTTTTACCGACGATTATTCTTACATTCCAGAAAAAGGATTGGAAGTTCTAATTGCCATTGCACGTTTTTGGCAACAAAGAGCTACTTTTTCTTCAGATAAAAACAAGTTTATGATTTTGGGTGTTACAGGTCCAAATGAATATGAGAATAACATCAATAATAACTTTTACACTAACTACATTGCAAAATGGTGTATTAATTATGCGTTAGAAAATATTGAAATTGTAAAAACAGATCATATTTCAGATTACATCAGAATTAAAGAAAAGGTAAATTTCTCTGATGAAGAATTGGCAAAATGGAAAAGTGTTGCAGATGGTATGTATTTTCCATATTCAGAAAAACACAATGTGTACTTACAACAAGATGGTTTCTTAGATAAAGAATTAATAACGGTTGCCGATTTAGATAAAAGTCAGAGACCGATTAACCAAAAATGGAGTTGGGACAGAATTTTACGTTCGCCGTACATAAAACAAGCAGATACTTTACAAGGTTTTTATATGTTCGAAGATGATTTTTCTACAGAAGAATTAGAGCGTCATTTCGATTTTTATGAGCCATATACAGTACACGAAAGTTCATTATCTCCTTGTGTGCATAGTATTCAGGCTGCAAAGTTAGATAGAATGGATCAGGCATATACGTTCTATTTACGTACTTCTCGTTTAGATTTAGACGATTATAATCACGAAGTAGAAGAAGGGTTACATATTACTTCTATGGCAGGAACTTGGATGAGTATTGTAGAAGGTTTTGGAGGAATGAGAGTGCAAAATAACACCCTTTCTTTTTCGCCAAAGATTCCTAAAGGATGGAAAGCGTATTCATTTAAAGTGAATTTTAGACATCAAGTTATTACAGTAAATGTTTCTCAAACAGGAACAGAATTTACATTGGAAGGAAAAGAAGCAATTGATATTTTAGTTGATGGAAAACAAGTAATTGTATCACCAAGTAAATAAATATAAATAGATACCTCAAAGGTTTTAGCTCCTTTGAGGTATTATATCATTAATAAAAATGAAAAACTTATTCTTAATTTTTGTTATTGTATTTTTGTTTTCATGCCAAAAAAGAGAACAAAATAAAATGGAGGTTACTAAGGAAATTACAGCAGTAATAAACGAAATTGAAAGAGTAGAACCACCAAATTGGTTTGTAGGTTTTAAGGATACTTCGTTGCAATTATTAGTAAAAGAAGAAAATATTGGTGATGCAATACCTTCTATTTCTTATGAAGGAGTTACTCTCGAAAAAGTGAACAAAGCTAGAAGTAATAATTATCTATTTATTGATTTAAAAATTGATGCGTCTACAAAAGCAGGGAAATTTAATATCGATTTTACTTTTACGGATGGCACAAAAAAAACACATACTTACGAGTTAAAATTAAGAGATAAAAAGTCGGACGATTTTATAGGTTTTAACAGTTCTGATGCTATTTATTTAATTACTCCAGATCGCTTTGCAAACGGAGATGATTCTAATAATATCAATACAGCATTAAAAGAAACAGATATAGACCGTTCTGATAATTACAAGCGTCATGGAGGCGATATACAAGGAATTATAAATCACATAGATTATATTTCAGAGCTTGGTTTTACAACTGTTTGGCCAACGCCTGTACTTTTAAATGATATGGCAGAAAGTTCGTATCATGGCTATGCAATTACAGATTATTATAAAGTAGATTCTCGTTTTGGAAATTTATCAGAATATAAAGAGTTAGCTGATAAATTAAGAAAAAAAGACATGAAATTAATCATGGACCAAGTTGCCAATCATTGTGGTATTGGACATTGGTGGATGGAAGACTTACCTTTTGGTGATTGGTTAAACAATCAAAAAAATTATGAAGAGAATATTGATAATTGGAACAATGAAACCAATATTGGGTCTAACCATAGAAGAACTACAAATCAAGATATATACGTATCAAAAGCAGATTTAAAAGGAAATAATGAAGGATGGTTTACACCTGCAATGCCAGACTTAAATCAGCGAAATCCGTTTCTAGCAAAATACATTATTCAAAATAGTATTTGGTGGATAGAAACCTTGGGTTTAGGAGGTATTCGACAAGATACATATCCATACCCAGATAAAAACTTTATGAGTGATTGGGCAGGAGCTATTATGCATGAATATCCTAATTTTTCTATTGTTGGGGAAGAGTGGAGTTACAATCCGTTAATTGTTGGTTATTGGCAAAAAGGGGCTAATAATAGAGATGGTTATGAATCTAACTTAAAATCTCCCATGGATTTCCCTATGCAAAAATTTATTGTAGAAGGCATCAATGAAGAAGAGTCTTGGGACAAAGGTTTGATAAAACTATATGAAGGTTTAGCCAATGACTTTCATTATGCATCGCCAAAAGATGTGTTTATCTTTTTAGATAATCATGATAAAACAAGGGTTTTTACAGAGCTTTGGGAAGATACTTCAAAAGTAAAAATGGGGTTGAGTTATATATTAACTTTACCTAGAATTCCTCAAATTTATTACGGTACAGAAATTTTAATGAATGATTCTGCAAACCCTGGAGATCATGGTTTAATACGAAGTGACTTTCCAGGAGGTTTTAAGGATGATGCTGTAAATGCTTTTACGGGTGAAGGATTAAATGAATATCAAAAAGACATGCAATCTTTTGTAACAAAGGTTTTGAATTATCGAAAAGAGAGTAAAGCAATTCATGATGGTAAAACCATTCATTTTGCTCCTTTTATGGGAACTTATTTCTTGTTTAGAACAAAGGATGATGAAACGGTTGTAAATATTATCAATAAAAATGACCAACCAATTACAATAGATTTAAAGCGATTTGAAGAGGTTGGATTAGAGGGGAAAACCTTAAAAAACATTATTACGGGCGATACTTTTATTTGGGGAAATGAAATTCATTTATCTGAAAAAGGTAGTGTTCTTTTAACAACAAAAATATAGGTAGTACGGTCTAAACCTTTTGAGGTTTTTAAACATAAAATATGAAGAATTATAAAATATTTTTTTTATTACTTTTTATAACAACTTTTTCGTTTTCACAGAATACAGACAGAGTCTTTAAAAGCATAAAACAAACAGTTAATGGTTTTAATATTAATGTGAATGATGGTTTGTACATTGTTACATTTTTAAACTCAAAAATTATAGAAACTAGCTTTATTCCTGCTGGTGAGCAGCAAATTAAAGAATCTCATGCGGTAGTTCTAAAACCATCAGAAGTAGATATTACCCCTGTAATTAGTGCAAATGAAAGTAATTTCTTTTCAGAAGGAATTACTGTACTTGTAAAACATAAACCTTTTCAAATTATTTATAAGTATAATGATGAGGTTGTTATCTCAGAAAAGGCAGGTTATTTTAAGTCGGAACACCAACCAATGGATTTGGTTAGAGGCAATATTGTTGCCGATAAAACGGATAAAATTGAATTCAATTTAACTTCAGATGAGGTCTTATATGGTGCAGGATCAAGAGCTTTGGGCATGAATAGAAGAGGCAATAGATTGCCGCTTTATAACAGAGCTCAGTATGGTTATGAAACACATGCGGAGTTAATGAATTTTACGATTCCTTTGGTCATTTCTTCAAAAAAATACATGCTTCATTTTGACAATGCCCCTATTGGTTATTTAGATTTAGACAGTAAAAAAGACAACACATTAACGTACGAAACTATTTCAGGAAGAAAAACGTACCAAGTTATTGTTGGTGATTCTTGGCTAGAATTGGTTGACAATTATACAGATTTAACAGGAAAACAGCCTTTACCAGCTCGTTGGACTTTAGGAAATTTTTCGAGTAGATTTGGTTATCATTCTCAAGAAGAAACAGAAGTAACAATTGCAAAATTTAAAGAAGAAAAAATACCTGTAGATGCAGTGATTTTAGACTTGTATTGGTTTGGAAAAGAGTTGCAAGGAACCATGGGGAATTTGGAAGTTTACAAAGATTCTTTCCCAGATATGAAAGGAATGATTTCTGGACTTAAAGACAAAGGTGTGAAAACGGTTTTAATTACAGAACCTTTTATTTTATCTACTTCTAAAAAATGGGATGAAGCTGTAGCCAAAAAAGTTTTAGCAACAGATTCAATCGGAAATCCTGCAAAATATGATTTCTATTTTGGAAATACAGGTATAGTAGATATTTATAAAAAAGAAGGGAAAGAATGGTTCTGGAGCATATATAAAGAACTTATAAATATAGGAGCAAAAGGACTTTGGGGAGATTTAGGAGAGCCAGAGGTTTTGCCTTCTTGGGTCAATTTTCAAGATAAAAAAGCAGACGAAATTCATAATATTTACGGGCATGATTGGGCACGTTTAATTTTTGAAGGATATCAAAAAGATTTTTCGAATGAAAGACCTTTTATTTTAATGCGAGCAGGTTATTCTGGGTCGCAACGTTTTGGGATGATTCCTTGGTCTGGAGATGTTAACAGAACTTGGGGAGGATTACAATCTCAACCAGAAATTTCCTTACAAATGGGAATGCAAGGTTTGGGATACATGCATTCTGATTTAGGCGGTTTTGCTGGCGCAAATTTAAATGATAATTTATATATCCGTTGGTTACAATATGGTGTTTTTCAACCGATATTTAGACCTCATGCTCAAGAAGATGTTGCAAGTGAACCTGTTTTTAGAAGTGATAGAGCTAAGAAATTGACAAAAAAAGCAATTGAATTACGCTATAAATTATTGCCATATAATTACAATGTAGCGTTTGAGAACAATCAAAAAGGAACGCCTTTGATGCGACCTATCTTTTTTGAAGAAGACAATGAAAGATTGATGACTAATTCATCAACCTATTTATGGGGAAAAGATTTTTTAATCACACCAATTTTAAAAGATTCGGTAGCAAGCAAAGAAATTTATTTTCCAAATACAGCCAATTGGTTTAATTTTTATACAGATGAAAAAGTTATTGGTGGACAAACAAAATCCGTTGAATTAGATGAAGCAACAATTCCTACTTATGTTAGAGGAGGTGCTTTTATACCGATGGCAAAATTAGTACAGACTACAGGTGCTTATAAAGGTGATGTTTTAGAAGTTCATTATTATTTAGATACTTCTGTTAAAGAAAGTAAAAGAACATTTTATAATGATAATGGTTTGCTTTCTAAAGCATTTGAAAAAGGAGCTTATGAAATTCTAGAATTTAAGTCTAAATTAACCAAACGTTGCTTAGAATTTGAAATGAAAGCAGCATTTGGTGAAAATTGGAATCCAGAGCAAAAAGAAATTACGTTGGTATTGCATAATATCAATTGGAATCCTAAAAAGATAAAAGTTGATGGAAAAAGAAGACGAATTTTATCAGAAAAAAACACTCTTACAATTCCATTAAATTGGAATTCTAAGAAAGAATTAAAAGTAAAAATTTTATTAAAATAAGAAATCAATTATGAAAAAAATATACAGCGTTATATCTGTTTCAGTGTTAGCAATAATAATTGGTTGTTCAACAGAAAAAACACCAAAAATTAAGAAGATGAATTCAAATCAAGAGAAAAAAACAGTGGTTTATCAGGTATTTACACGATTATTCGGTAATACAAATACCACTAATAAACCTTGGGGAACTATTGAAGAAAATGGTGTTGGTAAATTCAATGATTTTACTGATAAAGCCTTGTCTGAAATTAAAGATTTAGGAGTTACACATATTTGGTACACAGGTGTTCCGCACCATGATGTAATTAGAGATTATACCGCGTTTGGCATTTCAAATGACGATCCAGATATTGTAAAAGGTAGAGCAGGATCTCCATATGCAGTAAAAGATTATTACAATGTTAATCCAGATTTAGCAGTAAATGTAGAAAACAGATTAGAAGAATTTGAGGCTTTAATAGCGCGTTCTCATAAAAACGGATTAAAAGTAATTATAGATATTGTACCAAATCACGTTGCTAGAAATTATCAAAGCTTATCTAACCCAGAAGGGACTAAAGATTTTGGAGCAGATGATGATAAAAAAGTGGAGTATAATGTAGATAATAACTTTTATTATGTGCCTAATGAAGCTTTCCTAGTACCAGACTTTTTAAATGGATATGCGCCTTTAGGCGGAGAAAAAAATCCGTTATCAGATAATAAATTTGATGAAAACCCAGCAAAATGGACAGGTAATGGTTCACGAGCTGCAAAACCTCATTTTAATGATTGGTATGAAACTGTAAAAGTAAATTATGGGATTTCTCCTGATGGGAAAAAAGATTTTGAAGAATTACCAGAAGGTTTTGATAATGAAGATTACAAAAAACACTTTGAGTTTTGGCAAGATAAAAAAGTGCCTAGTTCTTGGATTAAATTTAGAGATATTGCATTGTATTGGACCGCAAAAGGTGTAGACGGATTTAGATACGATATGGCAGAAATGGTGCCTGTAGAGTTTTGGAGTTTTATGAATTCTGCCATTAAAATGAAGAATGAAGATGCTTTTCTATTGGCAGAAGTGTACAACCCAAATGAATATAGAAATTATATTAGAAAAGGAAAAATGGATTATTTGTATGACAAAGTGCAGTTGTATGATACCATAAAAAATATTATGCAAGGTCATGGATTAACAGATCATATTGCGCCAATTCAAGAAGATCTAAAAGATATTGAACACAATATGTTACATTTCTTAGAAAACCATGATGAACAAAGAATTGCAAGTCCAGAATTTGCGGGAGATGCTTTAAAAGGAAAACCAGCAATGGTGGTTTCTGCAACAATTTCTACGGCACCAACAATGGTGTATTTCGGGCAAGAATTTGGAGAACCAGGTGCAGAAAATGCGGGGTTTGGAACTCCATCTAGAACTTCAATTTTCGATTATATTGGTGTGCCTACATTACAACGTTGGGTAAATGATAAAGAGTATGATGGAGGCCAATCTACAGATCAAGAAAAATCATTAAGAGATTTTTACAAACGTTTGCTAAACTTTACCATTAAAAGTGATGCTTTAATGGGCGAGTATCAAGATATTCATCATTTTAATCGTGAAAATACAGAATGGTATAATGAAAGAGTTGCTTCTTATGTAAGATGGAATGATGATGAAAAATTAATTATAGTTTCTAATTTTAATGCTCATGATACTTATGGTTTCGAGTTAGGTTTACCACAAGATATTATTGCAAAATGGAACTTAAAAGAGGGGGAATATCAAGTAGAAGATCAATTGTATAAAGAGTATTCATCAACTTTAAAAGTAAAAAACGGAGAAGCTAGAGTTAGAGTAGATCTAAAACCATTAGAATCATTTATCCTTAAAGTTAAGTATTAATAACATAAAACTCAAAGGTTTTAAAACTTTTGAGGTTTAAAACATAAAATATAATTATGAAGAACCTTGTTTTTTTCATCTTCTTAGCATCTATTTTTAGTTGTAAAGAAAATTCATCAAAAGAAAAAGTAGCAACACAAACTGCTCAAAAAGAGTTTGTTTGGAAAGGCGCAAATATTTATTTTTTATTGACAGACCGCTTTAATAACGGAGATACCTCCAATGATATTAATTTTGAAAGGACTAAAGAAACAGGGAAGTTACGTGGTTTTAAAGGTGGAGATATTAAAGGAATTACTCAAAAAATAAAAGAAGGTTATTTTACCAAGTTAGGAATTAATGCTATTTGGATGACGCCAATTGTAGAGCAAATTCATGGTGGAACCGATGAAGGAACTGGAGTATCTTATGGTTTTCATGGCTATTGGACAATAGATTGGACAAGTATAGATCCAAATTTTGGGACTAAGGAAGACTTGAAAGAATTGGTGGCTATTGCGCATAAAAACGGAATTCGTATTTTATTAGATGCCGTTATCAATCACACAGGGCCTGTTACAGAAAAAGATCCTGTATGGCCTTCAGATTGGGTAAGAACAGAGCCTACGTGTACGTATGATTCATATGAGCATACGGTTTCTTGTACGTTGGTAGAGAATTTACCAGACATTAAAACAGAAAGTAATAATGCTGTAGAATTGCCAATTCAGTTGGTAGAAAAGTGGAAAGCAGAAGGACGTTACGAGCTAGAAGTAAAAGAATTAGAGGAGTTTTTTACAAGAACTGGTCACCCAAGAGCACCTCGCTTTTACATTATGAAATGGCTAACGGATTATATTACTGAATTTGGAATTGATGGTTACAGGGTAGACACCGTAAAACATACAGAAGAATTTGTATGGCAAGAATTTAAGCAAGAGTGTGATGCCGCTTTTGCTATTTATAAAAAAAATAATCCTGAGAAAGTTTTAGATGAAAATAATTTTTATTTAGTAGGCGAGGTGTATAATTACACGATATCAGATGGAAAAGAATTTGATTTAGGTGGAGAAAAAATTAATTATTATGACAATGCTTTTCAAAGTTTAATCAATTTTGAATTGAAATGGAATGTGAAACAAATGGCAGAAACAGCTGTTTTTCAAAAATACGATTCACTTTTAAATACAGATTTTAAGGGATACGGAATTTTGAATTATCTAACCTCTCATGATGATGGTCAGCCTTTTGATAAAGAAAGAGAGCAGCCTTATAAAACAGCCACTATGTTGCTATTAACTCCGGGGACTTCACAAGTATATTATGGAGATGAATCGGCAAGAAATTTAATAATAGAAGACGCTGTTGGCGATGCAACCTTGCGTTCTTTTATGAATTGGGAAGACATTCAATCGAAAGAAGAAACTCAGAAAATTTTAGAGCATTGGCAAAAATTAGGTCAGTTTAGAGCCAATCATCCAGCGGTAGGTGCAGGGAAACACTCCCTTATTTCAAAAGAAAATGGAGTTGTTTTTTCGAGAGTTAGAAAAGAAGATAAAATTATTGTGGGTATCAATTTACAGAAAGGAAATAAAGAAATTGAGGTTTTATCATTATTTAAAAATGGAGAGAAATTGAATGATTTTTATTCTAACCAAACTGTAGAAGTGAAAGACGGAAAAGTCGTTGTAAACTCAGAATTTGATCTTGTTTTGTTAGAAAAACAGTAAATTTTAATTATTAAACTAGTAATACAAACGTTCAAAATTTATTTTTGGACGTTTTTATGTATACTAATTTATTTTCAGGGCGTTACCTAAAGGTCGGGCTTTACACTATATCTTTTTGAGAAAAACAAAAAGGATGCCGTTTCAATCCCTAACGCAAGGACGTTTGCTAACAAAAGAGTAAAATAAAAGAATGAATAGAATTTTAAAAATTATATAAAGAAGTCTGTTTTTAGATTGTATTTTATTTTCATTTTTCTGTTTTAAAAAAAAAGAAAAGTCTATAAAAAAAATAATAAAAAATCCGCAAAAATAGCACAAACAGAGCGTACTTTTGTACTTGCTAAAAAACAATGTATTTAAAAGCAATTTAACTAGCAATTATTCATAAAGTAAGTGCCTACTACAAATTGGCATAATTAATGAATAGATAAACAAAGTAAGTGTGTTATTTAGATATTACAAAAAAAAGTTGTAAATTATAATATCAAGTGCACAAAAAGAAGTATCATTTAAGTTGGTTGCTGTCAGCTTAAATCGATATTTTTTTGAGAAAATAAAGAGTCATTTTGTAAAATGACAAATAAAGAAATAATATGGGGACATTAGTAAATAATTATATTTTTAAAGCATTAGAGAGCTACCCTTTCGATTTGGAGGAGGTAATGGAGGCTTTAAATTTTGCATTATCTTATGATGATAAAAATACAATGGCATTAACTTTAATGGGTAGGGTTTATGCGGAAAAGTTGTATAAATATGAAGAAGCAATTGTGTATTTTAAACAAGCTTTGGCAGAAAATATTCATGCTTTTGAGGTATATACACCTTATATTAATACACTTCTATGGAATGAAGATTATAAAGAAGTAGAAGATTTTATAGATTTTGCTTTAACTGTAAAAGGATCTGATAAAGCACTTTTATATCTAAAGAAAGCAATTTTGCATGAGCAATTAAAAGACTATAAAACAGCGCTTACTTTTATAAAGTTAGCAAAAGAGCATACTTTTAATTCAGAATTTATGGCAGATATTGTTATCGAAAAAGAGAGAATAAAAGGAAAAATGCCTAAGAAAAAGAAAGCAAAAGCAACAAAGAAATCAGGTAAGACTTCTAAAAACAAGAAATAAGTAAAAGGTGTTAGCAGAAAAAGCTAACATCTTTTTTATTCAAATAGAGCGTCTAGAGTTAAAACGTCTAAAACACCATCTACAAAAAGGTTGTTTTTTTCTTCAAAATCTTTAATCGAATTTAAAGTTTCAAGCTTATAAACCCCATCTAATTTTATATTGAATCCCTTTTGATTTAATTGCTTTTGAATTTCAAATATCAAAGCACTTTTATACCCATAAAGCATTGTTTTATCAGGATTAAACATACTTTTAATTTTATTGATTGCAATTGATTTTTGGTGAGATTTTAAGTCGGTTCCGGTATTTTCTAAAAACTGAATTTCTTCATTAGACAAACCTCTCGTTTTTAATACAGCAGATTTTTCTAATTTACTTTCATAAAATTTAATAGTTGCAACTTTATCTGCATATTTTTTAACGGCTAATTTGGTTTCTTCTGTATCCTCTTCAGGAGTTCTAACATCAATATTATTAGCTGTCCACTGCAGTTTTACAAAACTATTTAAATCTTCAATAGCTTTATAATAATTGATAACCGTTTCCTGGTTGTAATAAGCGTTATCTATTTCTTTTGTCGTTTTATAATCAACATTAGGAGAATTGAATCTTTTATATTGAGAATATTGTCCGTAACCAATAAAAAAGGCAATAATCAATAAAAGTAAAATAATTAATTGTTTCATAAGGTTTGATTATTGTCTATTAGGTATTAACAAAAATAAGCAAAAGAAAAGGTTAGGAGTGTTTTCTATTAGAAGAATCTCTAATAAGTAATTCTACATCTAAAATCTTTTTGGTAAGTGTTTGTTTTACAACATCATTTTTAACATGTTCTAAAAAAGAAAGTGCAGCTAGTTTACCAATTTCCTCACTATGTTGCTCTATACTTGTAATAGAAGGAGTAACCATAGAACTAAAAGGTTCATTACCAAAACCAACCAAAGCTATTTCATCCGGAATACTAATTTTTTCTTCATTTAACACTTGTAAAGCACCAAGAGCGGCATAATCTCCAGCTACATAAACAGCATCTGGTCTATGATCTAATGCTAGTAATTGATGCATTTTTTCTCTACCATCTTCAGTTGTTAAGTTACTTTCTATCAATAACTCATCTATGAGCGGTAAGTTGTGTTTATTTAAAGCATCTATATATCCTTTAATTCTGTTGTTAAAAATTCGGGTACGTTTAAAACCACCAATATGTGCAATTCTTTTACATCCTTGTTCTGCAAGATGTGCTACTATTAAATGACTGCTATTGTAATCATCTATACCAATATAATCTACATTTAAATCATTTTCTCCACGATCAAATGTGATCAAAGGAATTCCTGCTTTTTTAACTTTTTCAAAATAACTTAAGTCCACAGTTTCATTTGCCATGGAAGCAATAATACCATCTACTTGAGTAAATAATAAAGTATCTATACTAGCACATTCTTTTTTAAAAGATTCGTTAGATTGGGTGATAATAATGTTATAGCCTTCTTTATTTAGTACTTCTTCTATATTTTGTATTACAGAAGAAAAAAAATTGCTATTTGTTCTAGGAACAATTACCCCCACTAGTTTACTTTTTCCACTTCTAAGAGCACTTGCTAGGTGATTTGGTTGGTAGTTTAGGTTTTTTGCAACTTGTCTAACGGCTTTTTTTGTTTTCTCACTTATTCGAGAATCGTTATGTAATGCCTTAGAAACAGCTGCTGGAGAGATGTTTAAAACACTTGCAATATCTTTTATGGTAGTTTTCTTTTTGATAATACTTTTTTTTATATATTTGCTTAATCGATTAAGCAAATGTAATTCGATATTTAATATAATCAAAACGATAGTTCATTTCTTTCCTTTTGATTTTATTTTGAAACATTGCTTAAACGTTTAACCAATTAACTATAATATTAAAAAAAGGATTAAAATGGCAAAAGTAGTAACATTTGGAGAGATCATGTTAAGATTAGCTCCTCAAGGATTTCTAAGATTTTCACAAGCAAATAATTTTGATGCAGTTTACGGAGGTGGAGAATCTAATGTAGCAGTATCATTAGCAAACTACGGAATTGATGTAGATTTTGTAACGCGTTTACCAAAAAATGATATTGGTGAGTGTGCAATGATGGAAATGCGTAAAAGAGGTGTTGGTGTAGATAAGATTGTTTATGGAGGAGACCGTTTAGGAATTTATTTCTTAGAAACTGGAGCTGTATCTAGAGGATCTAAAGTGGTTTATGATAGAGCGCATTCTGCTATTGCAGAAGTAGAGTCTGGAATGATCGATTGGGATGCAGTTTTTGAAGGATGTGAATGGTTTCATTGGACAGGTATTATCCCTGCAATTTCTCAAGGTGCAGCAGATGTAACTTTAGAAGCTTTAAAAGCAGCTAGTGCAAAAGGAATTACTATTTCTACAGATTTAAACTACCGTGCAAAATTATGGAATTTCTGTGATGATGCTCATAGAGAGTCTATTATGACTGAATTAACTTCTTACTGTGATATCGTTTTAGGAAATGAAGAAGATGCAGAAATGCATTTCGGAATTAAGCCTGATGGAGCGGCAGTTCAAACAGCAGGACATGATGTAAAAGCAGAAGCTTTCTTATCTGTTTGTAAGCAAATGATGGAGAAATTTCCAAGAGCTAAAAAAGTAATTACTACTTTAAGAGGTTCTATTTCTGCATCTCACAATACTTGGGCAGGAGTTTTATATGATGGAAATGAAATGTTACAAACGCGTCAATACCAAATTACAGATATCGTTGATAGAGTAGGTGGTGGAGATTCTTTTATGGGAGGTTTAATCTACGGATTATTAACATACCCAGATAACGATCAAAATGCATTAGACTTTGCAGTTGCTGCATCTTGTTTAAAACACACTATTAAAGGTGATGCAAACTTAGTTACAGTTGCAGAAGTAAATAAACTTATGGGTGGTGATGCATCTGGAAGAGTAGCTAGATAAATCTAGTTTTTTGTTTAACTGTTAAGTAGTTTACACTATTTAACAGTTAAATAAATTTATAACTGTACATATACTAACTTTAAAATCAACGATATAATATGAAGAAATCTATAGCTATAATGTGTGGAGGTGGTCCTGCTCCAGGAATTAATACAGTAATTAGTACTGTTGCTAAAACCTTTATGAAAGATGGTTATGAAGTTATTGGTGTTCATCATGGATATCAAGGATTGCTTTCGGAAAACCCTGAATTGGAGATTTTTGATTTTCATCGTGCAGATCGTATTTTTAGTAGAGGTGGTTCTAGTCTTATAATGAGTAGATTTAAACCTAAAGACAGTGATTTTAAAGCAGATTTTTTTAAGAAAAATAACGTAAAATTATTGGTTACTATTGGAGGAGATGATACTGCTTCTACTGCAAATAGATTAACCAAATATTTAAAAAGTGAAGCATTAGACGTTAGACATATCCATGTTCCAAAAACAATAGATAACGATTTACCTTTGCCAGATAGAAACCCAACATTTGGTTTTCATACAGCAAAAGATGAAGGTGTTCGTATTGGAAATACCGTTTATGAAGATGCTAGAACCAGTCAAAACTGGTTTGTAATGTCTGCAATGGGACGTTCTGCAGGACATTTGGCGTTTGGAATTGCTTCGGCATGTCATTTTCAAATGGTGATTATTCCAGAAATGTTTAACAAAACAACGATTACATTTGAGAAGTTAATCAATATGATTATTTCTTCTATTATAAAATGTAAGGTTATGGGGGTAGAATACGGTGTCGCTTTAATTAGCGAAGGTGTTTTTCACTTTATGGAAGAGAAAGAAATTATCAATTCAGGGATTAACTTTACTTATGATGATCACGGACATCCAGAATTAGGAAACGTAAGTAAATCGCATATATTTAATTACTTACTGCAAGTTAAATTAAAAGAAATAGGATTAAATATTAAATCTAGACCAGTAGAATTGGGATATGAATTAAGATGTTGCAATCCTATAGCGTTCGATTTAACCTTATGTACTTTGCTTGGTATTGGAGTTAAAAAATTATTTGATCAAGGTGTTACAGGTTGTATTGTAAGTGCTAATTCTAATGGAGATATTTCACCTTTATATCTAAAAGATTTTGAAGATGAAAATGGTAAAATTCCACCAAGATTAGTAGATATCAATTCTGATATGGCACAATTATTCATACAAAACTTATTCTTTTTAAAAGAAAAAGACTATGAAAATGCGAAAAAATATGTTACCAATCCGGAAGCATACGATTTCAAAAAAATATTAAACTGGGTATAATATTTAATTCGTGTAATTGTTTAATTGTTAAATTAATTGCAATTTTAAATTACGTAATTAAACAATAACCAAGTAAAGGATTAAACAAACAGTTAAAAAAACACAAAATAAAATGGCACAATTTTCAAGATTAGAAGTAGCGCAAGTAATGAAAGAAACAGGAATGATTCCTTTATTTTTTCATAACGATATAGAATTAAGTAAAAAAGTATTAAAAGCATGTTACGATGGTGGGGCTCGTTTAATGGAGTTTACAGCACGTGGAGATTTCGCTCACGAAGTTTTTGGAGCGTTAACTAAATACGCTATTGCAGAATTACCAGGTATGATTATGGGAGTTGGATCTGTAACAGATGCAGGAGCAGCATCTTTATACATGGCTTTAGGAGCAAACTTTATTGTAACTCCGGTTTTAAGAGAAGATATTGCAATTGCTTGTAACCGTAAAAAAGTATTATGGTCTCCTGGTTGTGGTACTTTAACAGAAATTACTAGAGCAGAAGAATTAGGATGTGAAATCGTAAAATTATTTCCTGGTGATATTTATGGACCACAATTTGTTAAAGGAGTAAAAGGGCCTCAACCTTGGACTAGCTTAATGCCAACAGGTGGAGTTTCTCCAACGGAAGAAAATTTAAAAGGTTGGTTTGATGCAGGTGTAACTTGTGTTGGAATGGGATCTAAATTAATTTCAAAAGAAATTATTGCAAATAAAGATTATGCTAAATTAGAAAAAGATGTGAGAGCAGCTTTAGCTATTGTAAAAGCAGTAAGAAAATAGTCTAAACTATTTAATACAAAAAGCTCCAGCTGAAAAGTTGGAGCTTTTTTGTTTTTACAATTAAATGTGGTCTATACTTTTTTGCATTTCGTCGATACTTTAACATTCCTGACCAACCACCTAAATAATGCTCAATTAAATTATCTTAGATTTGTATACATAAATTAAAAACCTCTGAAATGTCTAAGACCTTAAAAATATTATTAATTGAAGATAATCTAATTGAAATAATGAAAATGAAAAGAACACTTTCATTATTAAAATTAGAACATACAATTCAAGAAGCTAAAAATGGTGAGGAAGCATTAAAAATTTTAGAAGATAAAAGTAATTTTCCTGATTTAATTTTATTAGATTTAAACATGCCAAAAATGAGTGGTATAGAATTTTTATCTATTCTAAAAAAGGATGAAAGTATACAGCATATTCCTACTGTAATTTTAACCACATCAGATAATCAAAGAGATTTAGACCAATGTTATAAAATTGGGGTTTCTGGTTATATTTTAAAACCGTTAAAATATGATGATTATGTTCATAAAATTGAAAAAGTTTTATCCTATTGGAGTACAAATGAATTAAAAAAATATTAAAGATGAAGGGGATAGTTTTTACAGAGTTTTTAGATTTAGTTGAGGAAAAGTTTGGTTTAGAAATGGTTGATAAAATTATTTCTCAATCAGAATTAGCCTCTGAAGGAGTGTACACATCTATAGGAACCTATAGTTTTTCTGAAATGTTACAATTGGTAACTAACTTAAGTGGTAATACAGGTATCTCTACAGATGATTTACTTTTGGTTTATGCAGAACATTTTTTTTCCGTTATAAAAACGAGTTATCCTGGTCTTTTAGAAACATATAAAGACCCAATAGAAATGTTAGCTTCTATAGAAAATCATATACATGTAGAAGTTCAAAAAATATATCCAGATGCAGAACTACCAACATTTGTTGTAGAAGAAAAAACAGATAACTCTATTACAATGCTTTATAAATCTAGCAGAGCAATGCATCACTTTGGATTAGGTTTAATGAACAAAACTTTTGAACATTTTAATGCAAAGGCATCTATTGTTTTAGAGAAAATTAAAGAAGACGGAACAGAAGTAAGGTTTATTGTCCACAAAATTTAAAAAAGGTTTTATTTATATCAGAATTTTTTATGAGCTAAAAATAAATTAAATTTAAGAGCTATATTATAAAAGAAATATAAAATGAATACCCCTTTAAAAGAAAATCAAGACCAAATAGGAATATTACAGCGCGCTCTAAAACGCGAAAAAGCAGCAAGGAAAGCTGCCGAAAAAATTCTTGAAGATAAGTCTAGAGAATTATATTCTAAATCTGAAGAGTTAACAGAACTTTTAAACGAGAAATCATCTACACTAGAAGGAGTTTTTAAAAACATTAATGATGCATATTTAGTTATGGATTTATATGGAAATGTTTTAAAGATGAATGAAGTTGCTGTAGAAGTTTTTGGCTATGATATAAATAAAGAGGCATTTAATCTTTCGAAAATTGTTTATAAAGAAGATTTAGAATATACCGCTAAATCTTTTAATAAATTATACACAGAGGGTTCTTTTAATGATTATACCGCAAGAATTGTTGATAAGAATAATAATCTAAAGTGGATAGAAGTAAATTGTTCTTTAATTTATAATAAAGAAAATAAACCAATTGCTGCCCAAGGTATTATTAGAGATGTTAGCGAATGGGTAAGGATGAAAAAGCAATTAGAAGATCAAAAACACCAATTAAGTATTATTATTAATAACTCTCCTATTGGTATTACTTTATCTAGAAATGATCAAAAAGGATTATTATTAATAAATAATTCTTTAAAAGAAATGTTAGGTTATTCTTCAGAAGAATTTGATAATATTAAAGTTGGAGACTTAACACACCCAGATGATATAGAAAAATCTAAAAAACTAACAGATCAACTTTATAAGGGAGTAATAAGTACTTACAATTTAGAAAAAAGATATATAAAAAAGAATGGCGATGTTTTATGGGCAAAAGTTACAGTTACTGCCGTAAAAGATGACAATAATATTATTAACTATAATGTAGTTACCGTAGAAGATATTGAGAAAGAAAGATTAGATAAAGAAAAAATTATAGAATCAGAAAATAGATTATCTGCGCTTGTTTTAAATTTAAATAGTGGTATTATTTTAGAAGATGAAAATAGAAAGATAGTTTTATCAAATACCAAATTTTGTCAACTATTTAATATAGATGTACAACCAACTGATTTAATAGGTATGGATTGTAGAGAAGCATCTGAACAGAATAAAGTGTTATTTAAAGACTCTTCTAATTTTGTTCAAAGAATGAATGAAATTGTAGAAAATAAAGTAGCTGTTTTTGGTGAAGAACTAGAAATGGTTGATGGTAAAATTTTAGAACGAAATTATACACCTGTTATTGTTAACGGTAAAATAAAAGGTTATTTATGGGCATTTAGTGATGTAACCTTAGAGAAGAAATACAACTTAAGTTTAGAGGTAGAAAAAGAAAAATACAGCAATATTATAGCTAATATGAATTTAGGATTGCTAGAGATTGATATAGATGATCAAATTTCGATGGTAAACCAAAGTTTTTTAGAAATGTCTGGTTATGCCAAAGAAGAATTATTAGGAAAAGTAGGTCGTGATATTTTTACATTAAAAGGTAGTCCGGAGGTTTTAAAAAATCAAAAAGAAAAACGACTTAGAGGTGAGTCTACTTCTTATGAAATTAAAACGGAAAATAAAAAAGGAGAAACTAAATATTGGTTGGTAAGTGCTGCTCCTAATTACAATTTATTTGGAGAAAATATTGGGTCTATTGCCTTGAGTCTTGATATTACAGAAATTAAAAAATTAGAATTACAAAAAGAACAAATTTTAAAAGAATTAGAAAACAGTAATGAACATTTGCATGAATACGCACATATTGTTTCTCATGATTTAAAATCTCCGCTTAGAAGTTTAGAAGCTTTAATTTCTTGGATTAAAACAGATAATGAAGGAAAATTTGATGAAATAACACTTCAAAATTTTGACCTTTTAGAAACGACACTAGAAACTATGGAAAAATTAATTTCTGATGTTTTAGAGTATTCGAGTGCAGGTTCTATTACACAAGAAGATGAAGAGGTAGATTTAAATACTACGCTATGCGATTTACAAAAGGTTTTATTTATACCAGAAAATATTTCTGTTAATGTCTTAAAAATATTACCGATAATAAAAGGAGATAAAACAAAATTTCAGCAGTTATTTCAAAATTTTATAAGTAATGCAATTAAATTTTGTGACAAAGAAATAGGGATTGTAGAAGTAGATTATATAGAAGATACTACTTTCCATCAATTTTCTATAAGAGACAATGGTATTGGAATTGAAAAGAAATATCATGATAAAATTTTTGAAGTTTTTACCTCTTTAAATAAAAGAGAAGATTCAACAGGAATAGGGTTGTCAATTGTAAAAAAAATAATTGACTTACATGAGGGAGCTATTTGGTTAGAAAGTGAACCAAATAAGGGAACTACTTTTTATTTCACCATTAAAAAAACTTAAATGAAAACCGTACAACTTAAAAAACATAAAAATGCTGATTGGAAATACTTATCGGAAAATATAACTTTAAAAGCACCGTTAGTACTTGTATTTGGAAATAGATATTTATTAGAAGATGAAATTATTTTTGAAGAAATTAGAGACAAATTTAAAGACGGACATATAGTTTTTGGTTCGGCTTGTGGAGATATTTCATCAGAATCTATTGATGATGAAAGTATTACTATTACAGCTATAGAGTTTGAAAAAAGTAATTTTATTATTAAAACTACAAATGTTTTAAATGCTGCTTCTGATGCTAAAGTAGATAGTTTTAAAGTTGGAAAGGATTTAATTAGCCAATTTTCTGAAGAAGGTCTAAAGCACATTTTTGTAGTTTCTGAAGGTAGTTTTATAAACGGTAGTCAATTAACAGAAGGCATGAATTCGGCTACAGATAATAACTTATTAATTACTGGAGCTTTGTGTGGTGATGATGCTAGATTTGAAAAAACAATAGCTTCTTATAACGAAAAACCAAAACCAGGAGAAATAGTTGCCATTGGTTTGTATGGAGAATCTTTGGAAATAACATTTTCTATTAATGGAGGTTGGACTCCTTTTGGACCAGAACGAATTGTAACAAAATCTGAAGGAAATACGTTATATGAATTAGATAACTTACCAGCATTAGATTTATACAAAAAATATTTAGGAGAAAAATCTAAAGAATTGCCAGGAGCAGCCTTATTGTATCCATTAAATGTAAAAACAGAAAATGGACACAATACGATTGTAAGAAGTATTTTAAATATAAACGAAGCTGAAAATTCTATGATTTTGGCTGGTGATATCTTAGAGAATTCTAAAGTACAATTAATGATGACCAATGTAGATAATATTGTAAATGCAGCAGAAAAAGCGGCTAAAAGTGCGCTAGAGTTTAGAAATAAAAAACCAGAATTAGCAATTTTAGTAAGTTGTATTGGTAGAAAATTGGTTTTAGACCAAAGAGTAGAGGAAGAGGTAGAAGAAGTGATAGAAGTTGTAGGATATACAACAACAATAACAGGCTTGTATTCTTATGGAGAAATTGCTCCTTTTATTGGAGAAAATAGTTGTCAACTTCATAACCAAACCATGACAGTTACACTAATAAGCGAATAATGAATTCTTTATTAAAAAGACAAATAAGAAAGTATCTACCCCAGGAATTGCAATCTAATGAAGATTTAGAGCGGTTCTTAGATGCTGTTGATAAATCTTATACTACTTCAGAAGAGCAGTTTTTAATGCTTCAGAGAGCTACTAAATTTAGTTCTGAGGAGCTATTTTGTGCAAATGAGCAACTTAGAGAAGAATCTGATTCTCAGAAAAAAGTAATCTCAAAATTAGAAAGTGTCATAGACAAATTACAGTTTTATGATTTAAAAAATAACCGTCCTAAAGAAAGCGTAGATTCTTTAAAATTGGTTGACTTTATTGATGATCAAACTAAAGAAATCATTAAAATTAATCAGCAAAAAGATAAACTTTTAAGAAATTTAGAACGCCAAAATCAGGAATTAAATGATTATGCTCACATGGTTTCTCATGATTTAAAATCTCCTCTACAAAGCATTGAAGCTTTGACTGCATGGGTCTTAGAAGATTATTCTGGGGTGTTAGATGCTGCCGGAAAGGAAAATTTACAATTTATTAGAGACAATGTAGAGAAAATGGATACACTTGTAAAAGGAATTTTAGAATACTCTACAATCGGTAGAATGGAAAAAGATATTTATGATGTAAATTTAAATGATTTAGTAAATAACTTAAAAAAGAAAGAAGAAAAATTAAATAGCGCTACTTATATAATTCCTGAAAGATTACCTACCATCAAAGGTGATAAATTTAGATTAGAGCAATTATTTTTACATTTATTAGATAATGCTGTCAAATTTAATGATAAAAAAGAACCTACGGTAGAAATAGGTTTTACTGAAGATTCTGATTTTTGGAAATTTTACATAGAGGATAATGGAAATGGAATTGATAACAAATATTTTGATAAAATATTTGTTGCATTTCAAAAATTAGAAGATGATTATAAATCTACTGGAATAGGATTGTCTATCGTAAAAAAAATTGTTGAAGTATATAATGGAGAAATTTATTTAAAATCTGAGCAAAATGTGGGTTCTACTTTTTACTTTAGCATAAAAAAATAAAGATGGAACAACCAAACTTAATATATATAGAACAATTAGCAAGAGGAGATGAATCTATTAGAACAGAGCTTATTGGGGTGATTAAAACAGAGTTTCCTGAAGAAAAGAAAGAATACCATAATAGCTTAGAGCATAAACAATTTAAAAAAATTGAAGAAAATGTTCATAAGATTAAACATAAAATTAGTATTTTGGGACTTGAAAAGAGTTACGAAATGGCAAATAAGTTTGAACATAATCTTAGAGAACAAAGTTTAGAAGGTCAGGAAGATTTTGATAAAATTTTAAAAGCAATTTCAGACTATATAGAAACTATATAAGTTTTATGAATTGTATTATTATTGATGATGAAAAAATGGCAAGGGCTATTATAAAAACCCTTTGTAATGAAGTTAAGTCGTTAAACGTTGTTGAAGAGTTTTCTGGAGCTATTGAAGCCATGAAATATTTGATAGAAAATACGGTAGATTTAATTTTCTTAGATATCCATATGCCTGGTTTTAGTGGATTAGACTTTATAAAAACTTTAAAAAACCCACCTAAAATTATCTTAACAACTTCAGATCCTAAGTTTGCCATTGAAGCTTTTGAGTATGATTTTATTATAGATTATTTATTGAAACCGTTAGAATTTCCTCGATTTAAGAAAGCTATTCTTAAAGCAGAAACTAAAACGATTTCTATTAATGAACCTAAAAAAGAAGTTGTTGACTCTAAAAAAGTTGATAACGATTTTTATATTAATATCGATCGTAGATTAATAAAAATAGACTTACCAAGTATTTACTTAATAGAAGCTAAAGGAGATTATATTAAAATAAAAACAGAAACCAAAGATTATACGGTTCACTCTACACTTAAAAAGATAGAAGAGAAGTTGCCTGAATCCCTTTTTTTAAAAATACATCGTTCATATATCATCAATATTAAAAAAATTATAGATATTGAAGATAATAGTGTCTTAATCAAAAAAGATGTTATCCCTGTTAGTAGGTCTAAACGTCCAGAATTAATGAAAAGACTAGACTTACTTTAATGCTTGTCTAAACAAGTCTTACAGCTCATCTATAGTTAAAGTGTTAGTGGCTAAAAGTTTATAAACCACCTTTACTTTGTGCTTATTTTTGTGGTATAATGAAACATATCATAGAAAAAATAGTGCTAATTCTCCTTTTAATAACAATTGGAAACACAAATGCTCAAACAGACAAAAGTAATTTTGTTGGTGGAGATCGTGTGAAAAATAAGCAACAATTTTATAAAAAGAATTCTACAAATTCTTTTATCGATTATTTACCAGAAACAGGAATGAATCATACAGAAACAGCATTAGTTTCGATTCCTGAAAAACTTGTTGTAAATAAAAATATAAAAGATTTTTTGTCGGTAGTTTATTATCAAAGAGAACATAAAGTAGCTTCGGTTGTAGCAACAAAAACAGAAGGCGGTATTTATAATCATTTTAAAGCAATTTGTAATAGGTTTAATGGCGTTAGTTTAGACAGTATTAATACAATTTTAATTAAAGAACACAAATTAATAAAAACTAAAATTAGCAACGTCTCAGGTGAATCAGAATATACTTTAAGTTTTTCTATTAACACACATAGAAAAGAGCATGAATTGTTTAGTTTTTGGAACATAGACCAATATCCTTCGAGTAATTATCAAAATTATTTTATTTGGGGAAGTTCTTTCGCTCAGGTTTATTCAATAGCAGAGTATATTATAGAACAGCATACTGAAAAAAATAACTTAAAAAGTACTTTGGTACCTAGGGTATTACCTAATGTTTTTGTGAAAAAAGGAACTTATTCTAACGGTATTGTTCATTTAAATTTGGTAAATAGAACACAAGAGAAATCTGTTAATTTTGTTGGTAATATAGCAGAAACTGAGATTGCAGAGCATGTTAAAGTGGCTAATACGTTTTCTCTATCAGGAGCATATAATGAAGTTTTATCAATACAAACAGGCGTTTTATTTGATATTGGTTTTTATTTAGAAACTTCTTCTTCTTCTCAAAAAGATGATTTGTATTTGGCAGGTGGAACATGGGGTTTAGATTATTTAAAAGAATATGTAACGGTTTCAGACTTTGAAGTACATACTTTTGAAAGAGAATTAAAAGAGGATGTATATGAGGTAGAAAGAAGTGTTAAGGCTATTGGAGAGGTGAAAGGAAATATTAATTTATTTAGACACCTTTTACCTGAAAATAAAACTTTAAATGTAACTCAATATGACTTGATTAATTTTAATATTAAAAATAATGAGCCTGTAGAAATAGTACTTATGTCTGGTGAAGATAGAGCTTGGGAAAATAGGTTACGTTATACAATTCCTGTAAATTCAGAAGAAAAAAGGTATAGTATTTCATTCTTAGATTTTGTAGATCATCAAGGAAATCATGTAAATATTTCAGATATTAAAACTATTGTATTTTCAATTATAGGTGATTATACCAATTACAAACCTTTTAATTTTGATATAAATAAAATAGCATTTACAACAAATAGTAATTTAAGTACAGATGATCTTATCCTAGAAAATAATAACAAATTAATAAATTACCCTAATCCTTTTACGAGTTCTACAACAATTCAACTTTCAGCAGCTTCTAATGATATTCAAATTCAAGTTTATGACTTAATGGGTAGAGTAGTAGATATCCAAAAAATAAGCAGCCGTTCTTCTTTTACAAAAGTACAATACAATGCTCCTCAATTAAAAAAAGGAGTTTATAAATATAATTTGATTGACGATGAATACAAGCAACATTCCGGAACCTTTATCGTCAAGTAGTCCCCCAATTTCTAGAAGGAATGTTATTAGGCGAAAGAGAAATCTTTTGCCTTATTTTTTATATAAAGGTTTTCTTAAAAAAATCCATTTAAATCTTACACCAAACTCTGTATATGTAAAACCAACAGAACCTGCAGTGGCAACAGCAGAAGCAATATTACTTTGTAATCCGTAGATATTTAAGAGTGCGCGTTCGGAAAACTTATAGCCTAATTTAGCTTGAACCCTATAGGTGCTAAGAGCGTCATCATCTTCTATGTACTGCAAACCAGTAGCCGCCGTTAATCCATAAAACCACTCCTTGTTTTTTGCAGCCGCTTCATCTTTAATAAGATTAACAAAAATCTCTACAGCATTAAATTTACTAGGACTAAAATAATTATCTCTAGATTCTTTAAAAGAGATGTTCTGGTAATTAAATCCTGCTTTTATAGAAGGTTTTGCAAAAATATTATAGTAAAGAGAAGTAAATAATAGGTTTCTAGCGTTGTCATCACTTTGCCAAGTGTAATAATACTGAGTAAACCAACCTAAATTAAAGTTGGTATTTAAGCTATAATTTAAAATAAGATTATTTTGCACAATTTCATCATTCAATAATGCTGCATTAAAATTCTGAACATCTCTTTTGTATCCTAATTCTAAGCTTTGAAGCTTAAATGGTTTTATATTAAGTGAAATATCTGTTAATAGTTGATTGTATTTTTTTGATTCTGAATCAGAAGAAGTAACACCAAAACTACCTTTTAAGGTTAGGTTATTTAGTAATTGATAAGAAACACCTAACAATAAGTTATTTGTAGTGGCTTTTAATGAGTCAATTTGATTATTAAGAGTTGTTCTAAAGTTATAGTTTGCTAAAATTTTAAACTTTGTAGAAAACGGAACTTCAGCTTTTAGGTCGTATGCATTTGCTTCGTTATTTCCATTATCATAAGAATAAGAATATTTGGTTTCTACATACGGAGTAAAACTTAAATCTAGTTCCTTTATAAAATTAGAGGCATCTTTTTGTTTTTCATAAAAAACTAAAGTGTTTTCTGCACTTTTATAAGCATTATTATAATAGCCAGATGCTTTTAAAGCATTTGCTTTTCCTAAATTACCATCAAAAGAAGCACTGTCTTTTTTTAAGATTAAATTATAATCATTAATACTTTTCTTAAAATCACTTTTATAAATATTAAGTGTTGCTCGTAAAGAAAGCATCCAGTTTTCTGGGGTTTTATTATCATCTAATAGTTTATCAATTTCAGTTTTGGCAGACGTATATTTTTTATTCCAAATTAAAGCTTGAATGTATCTTTCTATCGTTTGATTTTTTAAGGTTTCAGAGGTGTTTTTATCAATACTTTTTAGCGCTGTTTTGCTTACAGTTAATGCTGTTTTATCATCACCATCTAAGTGATGTGCTAAAGCTATTCCATTTAACGAAATAAGTTTATCTTCTGGCTTTTTACCTATAATTTCATAAGTGTTTTTTGCTTTTTCTATTTGTTTAGAAATTAAATATAAATTAGCAAGGTTTAGTAATGTTTCTTTATCGTCTTTAAATGAAGTGAAATTTTCTTTTAAAATGGTTTCTGCTTCCTTATATTTTTGATCACTTACTTTCTTACTTGCCAATCCTAATCTCATATATTTTTTAGAAACCAGTGCATTCGGGTTTCCAGGCAATACTTCTAAGGCTTTATCTACATTGATTAATGCATCTTCAAATTCTTTTAAATTAGATAGCGTATTTGCATATCCTAATAAAGCAGCAAAGCTTTTATCATTTTCTTTTAATAATGTTTGATAATAAATTTTTGCATCAGGGTAATTTTTACTCCAAAGCAAAGACTCTGCATAATTAAGTTTTACTTCAAAATCTGTAGGGTAATCTTTTAATAAGTTGGTAAAAAGTGTTACGGCAGCAGTAGCTTTCCCATTTAAACCAATAGCTCTTCCGTAACAAAGTCTGGCCGTTTTATTTGTAGGATACTCTTTTAATATGTCTTTAAAAAAAACTTCGGCCTCCTTGTATTTACCTGTTTCTAAATAGGTAAAGCCTTCTTGCATGTCTTGACTAAAACTTTGTATACTAAAGAAAAGAAAGAAGATCAGTGTTGAATATATAAATTTCATAGATTTTGATTTAGCTTTGGCAAGTTAAGCATTAGTAATTAATCATTAAACTATATAAAAGTGTTTTTCAACCTAGAAATGTATTATTTTTAAAGGATCTAGATGATATTTGTCTAAGTATTACTTAAAAATTGAATGTTACTAATATCAGTAATTTTTGACTAATTGTAAAATAATAAAAGAATACTAGTGATTGTAAAGAAATTTATAATAATTTTAAAAGCCTAAATAGGATCATAAATTAGCAAAAAAATGCAAGAAATTATAAGGTTTGTAAAAAAAGGTATAAAACCTGAACAATTATTTATGCTAAGTGTGCTCTTAGTAAACGGAGGTAATTATATATATAATTTAGTTTTAGGAAGGGTTTTAGGTCCTGAGAAATTTGCAGATGCTGCTATTTTAATTACTTTTTTATTGGTTTTATCTTTTGTAGCCATGACTTTTCAGTTGGTAACAGCTAAGTTTTCTGTACTTTTTGAGGATAGTATTTTTTCGGGTTTTATTTCTAAAATTTATAAAAATGCTTTATTTACAGGAATTATTTTAGGTATTGCAATCATTGTTTTTGCTACACAATTACAACATTTTTTTAAAACGACCTCTTCTACAATGTTTGTTATTTTTGGAGTTGGTGTACCATTTTACTTTTTAATGAGTGTAAATAGAGGTGTTTTTCAAGGAAAGCAGGAATTGAAATCACTGTCTGTAACTTATCAATCAGAAATGATGAGTAGGTTATTATTAACATTTGCCTTGTTGTATTTTCTAGACATAGATTCTTCATTGATAATTGCTATTGGTATTTTTTTCTCCTTTGTTTTTGGGTTAATTCCTTTTAGAACGAGTAACTTTTCTTTATTCAAACCTTTTAAATTAGACAATGTCAATAAGAAATTGGTAAAGAATTTTTTTATTATTACGGCGTTTTATGAGTTAACTCAAATTATTATAAACAATAGTGATATTTTGCTAGTAAAACATTATTTTGATTCTTATGAAGCAGGTTTGTATGCTTCTTTAGCTTTAATAGGTAGAGTTGTTTATTTTATTGCTTGGATGTTTGTAATGTTACTTTTGCCAACAGTAGTTCAACTTAAAAAAGAAGGAAAAGATACGTTACCTATCTTATTAAAATATGTAGCATATATTGGCTTTATAGCTGCAACTATTGTAATTAGTTGCTTTTTCTTTCCCAATGAAATTATTAATATTTTATTTGGTAATGAATACGTGTCTGTAGCGTCATTACTATGGAAATATGCATCAGCAACAGGTATTTTTGCAATTTCAAACATATTTGCTTATTATTATTTATCATTAGACAAGTATGTGCCCGTTGTTCTGTCTGGTATTTTTGGAATGTTACAAATTGTTTTAGTTGTACTTTTTCATGAAAGTTTAGAACAAGTTGTACATGTGCAAATTATAGCAATGGTTTTATTATTAATAGTACAACTTAGTTTCTTTTTTTTTAAAGATTCTAAGTCATCCAAAAACCCAAAAGAAATAACCTAAAAGCAATGTCTATAGATATTTTCCAATCAACTATATATAATGGCGTTTGAGCAGTTTATTTAATTAAAATTGCTGCAAAATTTTGAAATTTGTAGTACCATAAAAAAACAATATGAAATTAGCAATCGTAACAGCGTATCCACCAAGTAAAGTAACCCTAAACGAATATGCATATCACTTAGTTAAAAGTTTTAGGTTGAAAGAAAAGGTTACAGAATTAATTCTTTTAACCGATGAAACTCCAGGTGAAAAAGAGATTCAGTTTGAAGCAGATGGTTGTAAAGTTACGGTAAAAGAATGTTGGCAATTTAATAGCTACGCTAATACTAATAATGTTATAAAAGCAATTAATGAAACAAAGCCAGATGCTGTTTTATTCAACTTACAATTTATGAAGTTTGGAGACAAGAAAGTTGTTGCTGCATTAGGATTAACATTGCCATTAATTTGTAAGGTGAAAGGAATTCCTACCATTGTTTTATTACATAATATTTTAGAACAAGTAGATTTAGAAAGTGCCGGATTTACCTCAAATAAATTGGCTCAAAAAGTATATAATTTTATTGGTACTTCATTAACAAAGTTGATCTTAAAAGCAGATTTAGTTGCGGTTACCATGGATAAATATGTAACAACTTTAGTAGATAAATACAAGGTTGATAATGTGAAAATGATTCCTCACGGAACTTTTGAAATTCCAGAAAATCCATCACAAAAATTACCTGAAGGTCCTTTAAAGATTATGACTTTCGGAAAGTTTGGGACCTACAAAAAAGTAGAATCTATGATTGAAGCTGTAGAAATTGTAAGAAAAGAAACAGGTTTAGATTTAGAAATTGTAATTGCAGGAACAGACAACCCAAATGTACCTGGTTATTTAGAGAATGCTCAAGAAACTTACAAACATGTACCACAACTTACGTTTACTGGGTATGTAGAAGAAAATGAAGTAGCACCGTTGTTTACAGAAAGTGCTGTAGTTGTTTTTCCTTATACGTCTACAACCGGAAGTTCTGGAGTATTACATCAAGCTGGAAGTTATGGTAGAGCAGTGGTAATGCCTAATTTAGGAGATTTAGCAACCTTAATTGAGGATGAAGGTTATAGAGGTGAGTTTTTTGAACCAGAAAGTGTAACAAGTTTGGCAAATGCAATTAAAGCAATTGTAACAGATGATACATATAGAATAGAACTTGGCGAAGCAAATTACAAAGCAGCAACGGCGTTCCCTATGGCAAGAATTACAGATATTTATTTAGAAGAATTTGATAAAATTATAGCCCAAAAGAAGTCATAATTATTCTTTAGAAATGTATTTATAAGATAATTTTTTTTCTCCTTTATTATTGATAAAACCAAATTTCTTCTGCGGATTAGTTCTCCAAGGCAGTCTACCTAAAACCTCTTTAGGAACCACATCAAAATCATATAAAGTCCATGACATAAAAGGAACAGAGTTCTTTGTTAGGACTTTTTGTATTTCTTTATAATAGTTAGCTTGTTTTTCTTCAGAACCAACAAAAGGTCTCCAAAAACCACCATAAGATGATAGCCCAAACTCTTGTAATACAATAGGTTTGTCTTTTATTTCTTCTTTTAAGGCTAAGTATTCATCCTCAAAATTAAGTAAGTCTTCATAATAGTGAAAAGAAACAACATCTACTTTGTCTTTTAAAATAGTGGCACTTTTTGTGTTAGACCAACCAATGGTTACGGGATGTTTTTTATCAATATTTTTTATCAAAATAATCATAAAATCTAACCAAGCGGTTACATTTTCTTTACCTCTAGAGTTAAAATCTAAATTAGGTTCATTTTTTACGTCCCAAGCTAAAATAGCTTCATGTTCTTTAAAAGTTTCAACAATTTTTTCTGCATGTCTTTGGTTCAATGTCCAGTCTAAAACATCATAATTTCCATAAAAATCAAACAAAGTAACCACAACTTTTAGGTTTTCTGCTAATGCGGTGTCTAATACTTTTTTTAGTTTTTCTAGTTTTTCTGGTTTCACATTTGCTTTACCAAAATCTTCATAAGGCACAAAAATTCGAATAGAATTTAATGCAGCCTCTTTTATAATTTTAAAATCGTTTTTTATAATATCAATATCAAATTCATCACCGTACATATTCCAAGGGGTTGCTTGTGGGTAATAATTGATCCCTTTAATATCTGCAAATTCTAAGGATCTTTTTACAGGAGTATTTTTAAAATTTTCCGAAGCTTCTTTTACCATGTGTCTTACGCGCCAAAAGCCATCTTCTAATAATAATACATATTTGTAAGAAGTAACTTCGGTAGTTTCTAAGATTAACTTTTCATCTTTAAAAACCTTTTTATACTCGATTGCATTGGTGTCTTTTAAAACAATTAATTGTCCGTCTTCACTAAAAAACTCGATGTCTAAATTATGTTCTAATGTAGTAGCTTCTATAGAAGTGTTGTTCAGCTTGTTGTAATCTAAATTAGCATAGATGTTTTTTCTTGCACTTTTAGTAAAGTAATCTTCTATACCAACTCTTGTGTTTGTTTTGTAAGCAATTTGCTTTACATACCACGCGTCTAAATAATCGTTTTGCACGGCAGCAATTTTTTGAGCACTTATTTTTCTGCCTTCATTACCATCATCTTTCCATGTTACTTTAGGTAAGTATTGTTCTACTTTTTTAACTTCTGTATGCAACATTTTGCTTCTATCTGCACCAGTGTTTAAAAAACTGTATAGAGAGCTTACCAAGAATAAAAGAACGCCAATTATTGCTAGGTAAGTTAGCATTAACACACCTCTAAGAATTTGTTTATTTATTTTTACCATAATTTAATACTTTTAAAATCTTTTTTAAGACCTGCAGTTTCAATACTAAAATCATAAACATCATTTTCAAAAATATTGGGATCTAAGTAAAAAATTGCTATCCCGTTTAAAGACTCATTATATTTTTCTTTGATAAGTACGTTGTTTTTATAAATAGATAGTTTTACAGATAAACCATCTGGAATGATTTGATCCATAAAACTTTTTAAAGGACCAATTTTAATACTTCTATTCTTGTCTAAAAAGGAAACGATATAATCTTCAACAACTTTTTTATACTTTACTGTTATTGTATTGCTTTCTGCAATACCAATAAAATAGGCTTGCACGTTCCAAGTATCTTCAAAATCTGGATGTATAATTTTTGCGTGTGCGACTCCGTTTACAGTAGTACCAGCAGTTTTTAAAATATTTCCTTTTTTATTCGTAACGTAAAATTCAATATAACTACCATCACTAACAATATTTTTATTTTTGTCTTTTATTGTTGATGTAAAAAATGTTGTTATTTGATTTCCATCTGCATACTCATGATTTCTACGAACATATAGTTTAAAGTTAGTAGCAATTGCTGGCATTACATTTACATCAAATTCTTTAGAATTTAAACCGAAAGATTCTGAAGAAATAATCATTCTACCACTTTTTTTAGGAGCATAAATATTTTTATAACTAATTAGCTTATCTGTAAAAATAGCTTCGGTTTTTTCAGATTTTAGAAATTGATACTTTACATCCACCTTACTTTTATTCGGTATAGGATTGTCTAAGCTATCTGTTGGTATTACCACCAACATTGTGTAATCGGTATCACCTGCATCTATACTTGGCGGACCTAAATAAGTTTCTATGGATGTTGGTTCTTGCAGAGGTGAAATAGAAATGTTCCCTGAAATTATGGTATCTGTTTGTGTAGTTTTCCAAGAAAGTATTCCTCTTTTTCTTGTTAAAAAATCGGGGATTTTAAATGTAACTTTTTTATTGATACTTTTAGATTCTATTACTGTAGCTCCATAACTGTTAGCACAATATAATTGAAATGTGGTATCTTTTTTAACTTTAAAATCGAGTGATATTTTATCACCAACCAGATAATTTGTTTTTGTTGATACTAATAAAACAGCAGGTTTTTTAGTTGTTGTTTCTTGTGAAAAAAAAGAAACAATAACCAATTGAAAGAGAAGTAGAAAAAATACTTGTTTTAATTTCATTATTTAGGATTACCGATATACATACTTAATTCTATTCTAACATAGCTAAAAAGTGGATGGATTACTTTTTGTAGTTTACCAATAGTATGGTTTTTTATTCTATTTGGCATTATTTTAGAAGCAATATCTTTATTTGGTAAACCGTTTACAAAGCAAAAATCCATATTTTTACTTATTGTTTTAATGGTTGGGTTTAGAGGAATAGCATAGTTAAAACGAATTTTTCTTTCTTGTCGTATCCCTTCTTTTAAAAATAAATTATCTACCCAAATCATTTCTTTATCCTTGTTATAAAATGTAATAATTAATTGAGGAACCGTAATTTCTTGAATTCCACTATTAAATAAAGTTCCGCTTATGCTAGTTGGTTTTATATTTACCTCACTTAAAACAATATCCTTAAACAAGTCCGAATTGGTTGTGTTTCCTGCAGCTTGTAAGTTAAATTTTGTGGGTTGCTCACTGAGTTCTATAGGTGTAAATTCGTCAGGATTAAAAGTTTTAGGAATAGAATCTTTTGTTTTAGACCAAGCAATACCTTCAAAATTAATTCTAAAAGCACTAATCTCTTTTGGCATTAATTTGTGTTTTAAAATGTGTTTAGCATTATAAGTAGCCAATTCTTTATTCTCATCATTATAAAGTGTCCCTTTTAAGACTACGTCTGATGGAACATTATCTATATTTTGTACTTCTCCAATAATAGCATAACGTTTGTTAAACTTTATTAGTTTAGCAGAAACAATTTCTAAAACGGGTTGTTTTAAAACATCTTCGTGATGGGTTTGTTCTGTAGTAATTCTTCTTCTTCCTTGATTAAAATAACCTGTAGAATTCTTAGAATATAATTGATCTGGTGGTAAATCTATCGATTTTCTTGTTGGTTTTAAATACCATTTACTGTTTCTTTTAACAGTTGTTTTAAATTCAGTTTTTGATAATTTTTCTAATGGAGTAATCCATTTTGTTTCTACCTTTAAAGTGGCCAAACTATCTGTCTGCTTTATAATCTCTGTGGTTATAGCGTCTAACTTTGCATAAGAACTTAACAAGCCATCTGTAACAGATATCTCTAATAAATATTGTGCTCTTGTAAGCTCGTCTTTTGGATCTATGTAGGTATAACTTTTATTCAACTCTTTAAAATCGACAGCGTCATAATATGCTTTTACTACATTTTCTGGAGATCTTTGTGTATCGTTTTTAATATAAAACATATAGCATGCATAACCAATTGTAACTATTAAAATAACTGCCCAGATATGAAATGCTTTTAATACAATTCTCGGAAACTTATTGTAATCTACTTTAAATTTAAAGTATACAGGAACAGCTTTAAACTTTGTTTTTAAACTATGAACAAATAAGGACTGTATATTTAAAATAAATGCAATAAGTACAGTTAAAAAAGGAATGATCCCCCAAATTATTTTTACCCAAGCAGGTACATCTTCTTTGGGTAAAATAGATGAAATAGGGGGTACGTTTAATTTTTCCCAAACCATAATACCGTTCTCTAATTGCGATAAACGCTGCCATCCGCAGAAAAATAATACGGGGTCATAAAATTTATCATTAGAAAAAATATATTTTAAATTATACTTTTCTGGTGTTGTTAAAAATTGTTGCAGAGAACCAATACCAGCAACTCCTTTAAACTTTGAGTTTTCTAAACGCTCTATAGGTCTTGTTGTTAGCTCTGGCAAACGTCTAGCAGAATGATAATTACCATCTACACTCATTGCGTTTGTTTGGGCTGCTAACCACGCCATTTGATCTCCAAACCCTAACGTTAAATACCTCCAATGGTCATGCGAATCTTGGCTTAGAAAGTTTACAATAGGAAGCATTTTTATCTTTTGAGGTTGAGAAGGTCTAAAATATCCCAAACTCATGGTAAAAATTACCATAGAAATATAAAAAGCGGCCAAAAGGCCTCCTAATAAACGGTGATAAACGGCACCAAATCGTTCTTGTATTAGAACTTTTAAATCTCCTTCTACAAACCTATAGATAAACTCTCCAAATATAGGAATAGACATGATTGAACCCCAAAGTGTAAACCTGTCTAAGGTTAAAATATTAAAGGCCGTTTCACCTAAAATCATTTTAGGTATTGGTGTTGTGCCACCCGTTCCCAAAATAACTAACATGGTAAAAGACAATCCGAAAAATAAATACCTTTTACTAAAGTATCTGTAAAAGATATAAGGAAAAATGAATAGTAAAATTCCCCATGGAATTGTGAAAAATACTAAACCCGAAGATGTTATATCTATAAAGCTGTCTCTAGATCCGTGAGGGATAGGTACTTGTGTTATTGGGTTTAATTTTGAATTCATCCAATAGGGAAAAATACAAAATATTATAAGGAACAGTGAAGAGAACCCAAACGCAAGGTTTTTCTTCAGTTGTTTCATAAATGTTTTTAGAAATAAAGATAAAGTAACTTCTTTATAAGAGTTAACTTCTTCTCTAGCAACATCCATAATAACTGTTCCTATTAAAGGAAATATAAAAAATAACATTCCAAAGATAGGGGTAACATGATGAGAAGTAACGGTAACAGCGATTAAGGAAAGAGAAGTAAAGAAAAATTTATATTTTCCCGTTTTAAGCCATAGGTATATTTCGGGTAATGAATGCATTAAAACAGAAACTCCTATAATACTGGGTAATTGACCAAATATATGCAAAGTCTCTACAAAAGAAGACGAAAAAACAGCTAAAATAGCAGCATAACCAGCAACAGTTCTATTAGATGTTATTAATAAAGAATATCTGTAAGCCCCAGTAACAAATAGAACAATGGCTATTAGAGCCACTGTAAACATCCCAAATTTTAAGCCTCCGATTAACGATAAAGCTCCAATTGTTTGATGTACCAATGGAGGATAACTCTGCACTGTAAAGCCAGTATACCATTTATAATTCCAGGGTTCAAACCAACTAGTTGCATAATGATCTGCAAAAAATAAATGAATTAAAGCGTCATAGGTAGTTTCTAATGTAAAGAAAATAGTAGAACCATGAAAAAGAACTGCCAATAGAATTGCAGTAATTAAGTATTTATTAGATTTTTCTTTCATTAATAGATATCTGACTTAGAATCATGTAAAGGTAAAAATTTTAAGCTTAGTTTTTTTTATTTGTCTAAAGTAACTTACCTTTCATCCTAATTAATCAACCTTTAAAGATCATATTATAAAATAAAAATAAAACAAAAGTATTTTTGAGGTGTAAATAAGTAATATAAAAATATCGTTATGAGAATTTTAGCTATTGATGATCAAAAATTAGTTCTAATACCTTTAGAAAGTAGGTTAAAAGAAATGGGGTATGAAGTATTAACAGAAACAGATGCTTTAAAAGGAATTGAATTATACAATTCTTTTAAACCAGATTTAGTGATTGTAGATATTAATATGCCAACTATTTCTGGTTTAGAGGTTGTAAAACATATTAGGGAAGTTAAAAAATCTAATACACCAATTATGATTTTATCTGGTAATACAGATGATGACATGATTACAAAAGGCTTTGATTTAGGTGTAAACGATTATATGAAAAAACCTCTAAGTTTAACAGAGGTTGGGTTAAGAACAAAAAGATTAATTGGTCTTCCTGAAAATACAGATACTACAAAAAAATATAAGAACACTATTATACAACAAAGATGTGTTGGGGTTGTAATACCTTGTTATAATGAAGAAGAAAGATTGCTCAGCAAAGAATTTACAGATTATATAGATAAAAATACCGGATATCACTTATGTTTTGTAAATGATGGAAGTAAAGATAAAACTTTAGAGGTTTTACATAAGTTAAGAAAAGGTAGAGAAGACTTTATTACTGTTTATGATTGTGAAAAAAATGGAGGTAAAGCAGAAGCTGTTAGGCAAGGTATGTTATATATGGCTAAGCAAGAAGATTTAGACTATATAGGTTTTTTAGATGCAGATTTATCAACAGATTTAGCCGATTTTGATGATTTAGTTTCAACTATTGAAAAATCTAATTATAAGATTGTAAGTGGTTCTAGAATTAGTAGAATGGGCGCAAATATTACAAAAGAGTCAGCAAGAAAGATTATTAGTTTGACCATTAATTATATCATTAGAAAAATTCTTTCTATGGACTTTAAAGATACCCAATGTGGTGCTAAAATTTTTCATAAAGATGTGATAGATATTTCTTTTAAAGAAAAATTTGTTACCCAATGGATTTTTGATGTTGAAATTTTTAGAAGAATAACGCTTCATTTTGGATTAAAAAAAGCGAAAGAAATATTATGTGAACAGCCATTAAAAAGATGGATTCATGCTGATGGCTCTAAACTATCAATGAAAGATTCTGTTAAAATAGTTGGTCAACTAGGGCAAATTGCTTGGCATTATAGAAGTGGAAAAAAAGATTATAAAAGTACTGTTGTTGCATAATCTTTTTTATCGAAAAAATATGAAAAAAGGAATCATAATAATATGTAATAAGAATGACCTTGATGTTTTAGAGGAAATCCGTTTTAAATCACTTTTTAATAAAGAGTTTAAAATATGTATCGTTAATAATGGTAACAATAATAAAATATTAAATTTCTTACTTAAGTTAAAAGAATCTTCTAAATTTGATATTTCTATTTTAAACTTGAGAAAAGAAACAGCTTTAAAGTTAGCAATGAAAGCAGGAGTGCGGTTTTTGTCTAACTTATATGATGTTCAGTTATTTGTGCATACTACCCCAAAAAGTGTTTTTAAACACAATTTAAAAAAGAAATTAGAAAGTATTAAGGATGAAAATTTCATAAATAAAAAAAATGAAAGGGTTTTGTTGCGAAGCGTGTATTCGTTAAACGAAATTACTAGTTTATAAAAAATATATAATGAAAAACTTAGAAAACAAACTACTTAGAATTGAAGGTAAAGTGCAAAATTATGATTGGGGAGGAGAAAGCTTCATTCCTAATTTAGTTTCAGAAACTATAGAGCCAAACACTACATATGCAGAATATTGGTTAGGAGCACATTTAAAAGCACCTTCAAAAGTTATTACAGAAGAAGGTAGTGTTTCATTAGATGAGTTTTTAGAACAAAATATAACAGAAAATTTAGGCGTTGAAGTAGCAAAAGACTTTGGTAAACTACCATATCTATTCAAAGTTTTAGATGTTAGTAAAATGTTATCTATTCAAGTACATCCAAGTATTGCTGCTGCTAAAATAGGGTACAAAGAAGAAAATGAACAAGGAATTCCTTTAACTGCTGATAATAGAAACTATAAAGACGAAAATCATAAGCCAGAAATAATGGTGGCTTTAACCGATTTTTGGTTGTTACATGGATTTTTAGAAAGTGAAAAACTAGCAAAAAACTTAAAAGAAACTATAGAGTTAAGTTTCTTATTAAATACTTTCTTAGAAGAAGGTTATTTAGGGCTTTATAAAAAAGTGATGGAATACTCACAAGAAGAAGTAAATACAATTTTGAGACCTTTGGTAAAAAGAATTCTTCCAAAATTTGTAAATAATGAATTAGAGAAATCTTCACCAGCATATTGGGCAGCAAAATCATTAAACAATAAAGATTCTGAAGATATTGATAAAGGTATTTTTTCTATTTACTTTTTTAATATTTTAAATTTAAGTAGAGGAGAAGCAATTTTTCAAGATGCAGGAGTGCCGCATGCGTATTTAGAAGGTGTAAATATGGAGTTAATGGCAAATTCAGACAATGTGTTAAGAGCAGGGTTAACTAGCAAACACATAGATGTTGAAGAACTTATAAAAAACACAAAATTCGAAGAAACGATTCCTATTATTTTATTCGGTGACGAAAATAAAGAGAATGGAGAAGTTATTTTTAAAACCAAAGCAAAAGACTTCGAATTAAGTAAAATTGAATTGATAAAAAAAATGTCTCATACTTCAACTTCAAATTCCGTAGAAATATTAATGGCTTTAAAAGGAGCTGCTGTTGTTACTCAAGAAAATGAATCGATCTCTTTAGATAAAGGGCAGTCTGTGCTTATAAAAGCAAATACTAGGTATAAAATTACTACAACTTCTGAAGTAGAAATTTATAAGGCAAGTGTGCCAAAATAAATTTATAAACTAATTTAAAATTGTTTTAGAGTGCTTTACTCTAAAACAATTTTCTAATCCCAAGAATTTAGAATCTCCTGCTTCTTCAGACCAAAATCCTTCTAGAATATCTTTATTCAAGCATTTGTAAACCACTACTCCTTTATAAACTTTATCTTCAAAACCTAAATATTTAAAGTTGATAACAAGAATATTATTCTTAAAGAAACCTACTCCTGTTTGCTCTTGAGAGTCACTAATATTCCACTTAGCAACAATTCTGTCATTTTCATCTAAAGTTAGTTGTAGCTCTCCTTTATACGAATTTTCATTAGCATCTTGGTTGCTTCCTATAATTGAAAATGTACCTACTAAATCTTGAATTGTCATTTTTTTTGAAAGGTTTAGACTTTTAAGTTTACAATAATAAGCTATTTTATAATTTCATAATTAATTTTACTATTTTATATACTAAATTATGGTTTTAAAATATTATGTAATTTAAAAAATAAGCCGGATAATTCTGGTTGAGGAGCTTATATGGCTAAGAAATTGGAATTAGAGGTCTGTATAATTATTGAAAAGTTAGGAATAAGTATTGTTGAAACAAACATAGTTTAAATTTTGATGTGCAAATAAAAAGCACCCACAATAAAAATTAAGTTTTTATTTTCTAATTTTATCAGAAGAAGAAAAAAAACAATATAGATGGGCACACAAAACATAAAATTAAGATAAAATATGTCTCAAACATTATTTGATATTACAGGAAAAGTTGCCTTAATTACGGGAGCTACACATGGTTTAGGAATGGCGATGGCTATGGGGTTAGGGAGAGCAGGAGCTACTATTGTTGTGAATGGAAATTCATCACAAGAAAAAGTAGACAATGCAGTTGTTGAATATCAAAAAGAAGGAATTATAGCTTTTGGTTATCAGTTTAATGTTGCAGATGAAGAAGAAGTTATTGCTGCCGTTAAAAAAATAGAAAAAGATGTGGGGGTTATTGATATTTTGGTAAATAATGCAGGAATTATTAAAAGAACTCCTTTGGTAGACATGGAGATTGCTGATTTTAGGCAAGTAGTAGATATCGATTTGGTGAGTCCTTTTATTGTTTCTAAACACGTAGTTCGTGGAATGATGAAAAGAAAATCTGGTAAAATTATTAATATATGTTCTATGATGAGCGAGTTGGGTAGAAATACAGTTGGGGCTTATGCAGCAGCAAAAGGAGGCTTGGTTATGCTAACCAAAAACATGGCAACTGAGTGGGCGCGTTTTAATATTCAAATAAACGGAATTGGTCCTGGTTACTTTGCGACTTCACAAACAGCTTCTATTAGAATGGAAGGGCATCCGTTTAACGATTTTATTGTAAACAGAACTCCAGCAGAAAAATGGGGAAATCCTAATGATTTGGCGGGAGCAGCAATTTTCTTATCATCTAAAGCAAGCGATTTTGTAAACGGTCATATTTTATATGTAGATGGTGGGATTTTAGCAACCATAGGAAAACCATTCAACGAAGATTAAAAAAATATAGTTTATTAATAAAAAAATAAAGATATAATAAGCTGAAAAAAATAGAATTCTTTTAACACGAGTATATGAGTGAGGTAAAGGGAATTTCTGTATTGTTTATTAATAAGGTTTATTTTCTAAATAAAAACCATACAACTTATTAATTTTAGTCTTATTTAATGATATTTAATGTAACTTAGTAACCAAACATATTACAACAAGTTATGTATAGACTTTTATTTTTTATTTTTTTTATTAACGTTGTTACTACTGCTCAAGAATTACCGCCAATTAAAATTTTTACAGCAGAAGATTACAATGCTCAAAATCAGAATTGGGAAATTTCACAGTCTGAAGATAATCTAATATATGTAGCGAATAATGGAGGTCTTTTAGAATACAATGGTGAGCATTGGCAATTGTATACTCATTTTTCAAATCCTATTTTAAGATCTGTAAAAGTAAAAGATAAAATAATCTATACGGGGTCTTTTATGGATTTTGGTTTTTGGAAAAAAAATAAAAAAGGCCAATTAGAATATAATTCATTAGTAGAAAAGTTACAAATAAAATTAAAAGAAGGAGAGGAGTTTTGGGAAGTTGAATTTTATCAAAACTGGATTCTTTTTAAATCTAAAACAAGAATTTATTTTGTAAATACCATTTCTAATGAAGTTAAAATAATTGATTCTGAGGAAACCATTTCTGGACTTTTTATAATAAACAACACCATTTTTTTTCAAAAAAAGAACATTGGTTTGTTCACGTTACAAAATGGAGAAGAAAAAATTTATTCAGATGATGTGTTTTTTAAAAACAATAATATTATCAATTGTTTTTATTATAATAAAGAGCTTGTTTTTTTATCTGAAGAAAAAGGTTTTGTTTCAGTAAAAGGAAGTAAAGTTGTGTCTCAAGAAACAGACTTAAATAATGAGAGCTTTTTAATTTTTAGTGCAATTCAATTAGAAGATAAAAGTTTTTTGCTTGGTACAATCTCTAATGGAATTGTTTTTCTGAGTAAAGATGGGGAAATTACGTCTACTATTAACCGTAAGAATGGATTAAGTAATAATACAGCGTTGTCTTTGCTTCAAGACAATTCTGGTAATATTTGGATTGGTTTAGATAACGGTATAAATTATTTAAATGTTTCTTCAGCATTTAAAATTTTTGAAGATGAAGAAGGTACTTTAGGTACCATTTATACCTCTTTGTTTTTTGAAAATGAACTTTATTTAGGGACAAATCAGGGACTGTTTTTTAAAGATGAAAATTTAAAATTTAAATTAATAGAAAATACAGAAGGACAAGTTTGGTTTTTGAAAGAAATTGATGGGAATCTTTTTTGTGGGCATGATAAAGGAACTTTTATTATTAAAAACAAAAAGGTAATTAATGCTATAACCGAAGAGCTTGGAACCTGGAACATAAAAAAAGTACCAGGAAACAATAATTATTTAATTCAAGGGAGTTATCAAGGCTTGTCTATTTTAGAGAACGACAATGGGGATTGGCAGTTCAGAAATAACATTGATGGTTTTGATGTTTCTAGTAGGTTTTTTGAGTTTTATAATGATAGATTATATGTAAATCATGAGTTAAAAGGCTTATATGAATTACAAATTGATAATAGTTATGCTAAAGTTCAGCAAAAAGAGAAAATTATCATTCCAAAAGTTGGTTATGGATCTAATATTTTTTCTTTTAGCAATAATTTATTTTATTCATCATCAGAAGGTGTGTATAAAAAACAAGACGATGGTAGTTTTAAAGTAGACTCATTGTTTACAAAAAATTTAAAAGATTTAGATAACTTAACAACGATAAGGAAATTAGCTCAAATAAAGAACACTTTATACAGTTTCTCTAAAAATAATATTCTTTTTATCACCTCTAACAGTATTAGTTTAAGTCCGCAAGTAAAAGCGATTCCTATTGATGGTGCCATAAGAAATAATGTTTTGGGGTTTGAGAACTTAACCCAAATTAGTGCAGAGAATTATTTAATAGGTACCTCTCATGGGTATTTACTTTTAAATGATGCTCTTGTAAAAAATGAAAAAAACGTAGATATTTCTTTTCAACAAATACTTGTCAATAAAATAGATAGTGATAAGATTCATCTTTCATTAACAGAAGCCGTAGAATTAGAAAATAAGCAGAATAATATATCGTTTTCATATAGTATTTCTAAATATGATAAAATGATAAAGAATGAATATCAATATCAGTTAGAAGGATTGACTAATAAATGGTCAGATTGGACAGAGGACTCTACGCAATTGTATGAAAACTTATCTTATGGAGATTACACTTTTAACGTAAGAGGTAAATATGGAAACCAGATGACGGATATTAAATCTTTTGAATTTTCTATCAAGCGTCCTTTTTATTTAAGCAACTTATATTTAGTTTTTTATGTAATATTTATGGTGTTTATTATTGTATTGATAAATATTTATTACAGAAGAAGGTATAAACGTAAAAATAAGATTCTATTAGAGAAAGCGCAGAAAGAGTTAAAGTTAAAAGAGTTGGAAAGTGCTCAAATAATTATGAAACTTAATAATGATAAATTAAAAGTAGATATAGAAAGTAAGAGTAGAGAGTTGGCTAGTTCTACAATGAATATTATAAAGAAAAATGATTTTTTAAACACAATTAAAACAGAATTGACAAACGGAGAAAGTAAAGACGTCTCAAAAGTGGTTAAGATTATTGATAAGAACTTAAACAATACAGACGATTGGAAAATGTTTCAAGAAGCATTTAATAATGCTGATAAAAATTTTCTAAAAAAGGTAAAAGACAAGCACACTAGTTTAACTCCAAATGATTTAAGACTTTGTGCCTACCTTAGGTTAAACCTATCTTCTAAAGAAATTGCTCCTTTATTAAATATTTCTCCTAGAAGTGTAGAAGTTAAAAGATATCGCTTAAGGAAAAAAATGGGGTTACCACATGATGAGAACTTAACAAATTATATATTGGAAATTTAACACCCCTACATCTTCTTTTTTCACCACAACAACACCTATACATTGGTAATTTAATTGTGTTTTAGGTTAATATTTAACACATGTTTAAAGTCTTGTGTTTATTAGGGATATGGTATTTTTTAGCTGTTTTATTTGTGATGTATGTTTTTTGTTGTGGTTGTTTTTATCATTTAACTATAATTTAACTATAATTTTATAATCAAATAATAAATACCTTATTCATGAGAAAACAAATCACATTATTACTCCTTTTATTTGTAGGTTTTTGTGCTTCTGCACAAACTATAAATGTAAAAGGTGTTGTTAAAGATGCTAAAACGGGTGATCCATTACCGGGAGTAAGTATATTAATTAAAGGAACAACTGTTGGAACTGAAACTGATTTTGATGGACTTTTTAGTCTTGCTAAAGTTGAGAAAGGAGCAACTTTTGTATTTAATTATTTAGGATACGCTGTAAAAGAAGTATTGGTTAATCAACAAACTTTAAATATTTCTTTAGAAGAGTCGGCAGAGGCTTTAGATGAAATTGTTGTTGTTGGTTATGGTAAGCAAAAAAGAAAAGATGTTACGGGTTCTGTATCTATAGTAGGAGAGAAAACCTTAGAAGCATTAAAACCTATTGATGCAACGAGTGCATTGCAAGGAACAACTTCTGGAGTTGCTGTTAATCTTTCGTCTGGATCACCAGGTGCAAAAGTGAATATTTTAATTAGAGGTGTTAGTTCTAATACCAATAATCAACCGTTAACAATTGTAGATGGTTATGAAGGAGATTTAAATAGTATCAATCCAAATGACATTGAATCTATTACCGTTTTAAAAGATGCACAAGCAGCTATTTATGGTATAAAAGGAGCAAATGGTGTTGTTTTGGTAACTACTAAAATTGGTAAGAAAAATAAAAAAGCAACTGTAAAATATGATACGTATGCTGCTTTTCAACAAACTACCAAAAAATTAGATTATTTAAACGCAACTGAATATGCTTTAGTTTTAAACGAAGCGTATGCAGCAAGTGGGCAAACATTACCTTTTAGTAATGTAGGAGAATTAGGTAAAGGTACGGACTGGCAAGATGAACTTTTTAATGATGCCATGTTAATGAATCATAATATTAGTGTATCTGGTGGTGGAGAAAGTTTTAGATACTTTGTAAGTGCATCTAGAACAGAGCAAGATGGTATTATTGCAAAAGATAAGTCTAATTTTATTAGAAACAATATCAAATTAAACTTAGGTATAGATATTAGTGAAAAATTAAATTTCTCTGTAATAGCAAACTACTACACAAGTGCTTCGCAAGGTTTTGACGCTTCACTTTTATTTAATGGTTTAAATTATGCACCAACTTTTGGGCTAAATGAAAATGATACAAATAACTTTTTAGGGATAGAGGTTGTAAACCCTTTATCATTGTTACAAAATACTTTTGGTGAAAATAATGGTAATGGAATAGAAGGTAATTTTAAGCTAGAATATAAACCAATAGAAGGTTTAAATATCGTTTCACGTGTTGGTTATAAGATTTATAATGAAAAGCAACGCTCATTTACACCTATTCAAGAATATGGTTTAGCTAAAGTATACAATAAAACACAAAGTTCTGTTTATCAGTTTAAAGCAACTTCTACAAGAGTAAATTGGGAAACATTTGCAACGTATCAGAAAACATTTTTAGAAAACCATAATACTACTTTTACTGTAGGTACAAGTGTACAGAATGATTTGTTTGATGGTATCTATGCTACAGGATTTGATGTGCCTAATAACTCGTATGAATTTGCGGACATTAGTTTAACCAATAAACAAAGTGAACAAAGAAGTTTAAATACTGGGAATGGAGATATTAGGTTAACCTCTTTCTTTGGTAGAGCTCAGTATGATTATAAAGGTAAATATTTATTTTCTGGATTAGTTAGAAGAGACGGAGCTTCTGTTTTTGCAGAAGATCAAAGAGTAGATAATTTTTGGTCTGTAACTACAGGTTGGAAAATTTCTGATGAAAACTTCTTAAAAGATAATAAAACGATTAACTTTTTAAAATTAAGAGCAAGTTACGGTACTTTAGGAAACTTAGTTGGAGATAATCTGTACAGATCTTTATTAGATGGTGAAGGTGAGTATGTTTTTAATGGAAGCTTAGTAGATGGTACTGCACAAGGTGCTTTGTCTAATCCGTCAGCAACTTGGGAAACGGCAGAGAAATTAGACATTGGTTTAGATATGAATCTATTTGATGATAAACTGACAATTGTTGCAGATTATTTTGAAGAAACAAGAAAAGATTTATTAATTGAAGACTTCCCAGTTTCTGGTTTGTTAGGTTCTGGTGCAGCAGGAGGATCAAACCCAACAGTAAATGCAGGAACTTCTAAAAATACAGGTGGAGAATTGGCAATTAATTATAATGCTATTTCTAAAGAAGATTTTTCTTTAAATATTGGATACAATGTTACCTATGTAAAAAACAAAGTAACAGACGTTTTAGACGACGCTATTGTAGAAGGAGGTGATTTTGGAATCGGTAACCTTCCAACATCAAGAATGGAAGTAGGACAACCAATTGGTTATTTCTTAGGCTTACAAACAGACGGAATTTTTCAAACACAAGCAGAAGTAGATGCACATCCTTCTCAAACAAGGCTAGGAGCAAGTGTTACTTCTCCTGGAGATATCAGATATAAAGATACAAATAACGATGGTGTTATAGACTTTGACGACCGTGTGAACATTGGTAATCCTCAAGCAGATTTCTATATGGGATTCAATATTTCTGCAAAATATAAAAATTGGGATTTTACTTCTTATTTATATGCAGAGCTAGGAAAAGACATGGTTAGAAATTTTGAACGTTTTTTACCAAATGTGAATAAGCCTGCTTATTATTTAGATAGATGGACAGGTGCAGGTACAAGTAACTCGGTACCGAGATTAACTAACGATGCTACAAATAACAGACTTTTTTCAGATTTCTTTGTAGAAGATGCTTCTTTTTTACGTATGCAAAACATACAAGTAGGATACACTTTTGCACCAGATTTATTAGAAAAAGTAGGGTTGTCTAAATTAAGATTATATACTTCTATCAATAACTTATTTACGCTCACAGATTACACTGGTTATGATCCTTCTATTAATGACGGAGCAATTGGTGCAGGTATCGATTCTGGTAACTACCCATCAGCTAGACAATTCTTGTTAGGTTTAAATGTTGAATTTTAAAAAATAAAAGATGAGAAATTACAATCAAATAATAAAATTAGGATTCATCTTTATGGCAAGCTTATTTATTTTAAGCGCTTGTTCTGATGACTATTTAAATAATTCTAAAATTTACGCAGAAGATTCTGAATCTTTTTTCAATTCAGAAACAGATTATTACAATGCTTTGGTAGCAGCTTATGATCCTTTACAATCTACATTTAGAAATGTATTAATGGGAGAAATAGCTTCTAACAATACTTTGTGTGGTGGAGAAACAGCTACAGATGTTCCTGGATATCAGCAAATAGATGATATGACTCATACTCCTGTTAACGATCAACTTCAAGACCTTTGGAGCCTAATGTATGGTGGTGTTAATAGAGCCGCTTATATAATAGAATTTAAAGATAAAACAGACTTTACAGGTAAAAATGTAATTCTTGGGGAAGCTTATTTCTTAAGAGCGTATTATAATTTTGAATTGGTAAAATGGTTTGGAGATATTCCTATTAAAGCAGACGGTCGTTTTGTTTTGGGTGATGAAAAAACAATACCAAGATCGCCAAAAGCAGATGTATATGCTTTAATTGAAGCAGACTTAGAATATGCAATTGCAAACATGACGTATACAGCGCCTCAAGTTGGTAGAGCAACAAAAGGTTCTGCACAAGCATTATTAGGAAAAGTTTATTTATATCAAGATAAATTTGATGAAGCTGCAAGCATTTTAGAAAATGTAATTAATAACGGAGGATACGTATTAGAGTCTGACTATAACAAAATTTTTGAATTTGACGGAGAAAACGGTACAGGTGCTGTTTTTGAAGTGCAATATACAGATACACAAGGTGCAAGTTTCGATTGTTTACAGTGTAGTGAAGGAAATGTTGCCGTTGGGTATCAGGGTGTAAGAGGTTATGAAGGTAGTTTGTTTACTTCTGGATTTAGTTTTAATGTACCAACACAAGAAGTGGTAGATGAATTTGAAGATGGAGATAACAGAAAAGAGGTTGCTATTTTAGATATTGATGCATGGGCAGCTTCTACAGGTGCAAAATTTACTACAGGTTATGAGCATACAGGTTATTTTAATAGAAAATATCTTCCTAGAAAAAGAAATGAAGAGGCAGCAGGAGATTTAAACTTAACAAACCCTAATAATTATAGAGCTATTCGTTTTGCAGATGTTTTATTAATGGCAGCAGAAGCTTTTAATAGAAAACCGAGTCCAGATGATGCTAAAGCAAAAACATATTTAAATAGGGTTAGAGAAAGAGCTTTTGGTGATGCAGATCATAATATTGTTACAACAGGTTCTAATTTAACAGCTGCAATTTATAAAGAGCGTAGAGTGGAATTAGTAGGAGAAGGTCATCAATTTTTCGACTTGGTAAGAACAGGTAGAGGATCTCAGATACCAGGTTTTACAACGGGTAAAAATGAGGTTTTTCCAATTCCGATTGAAGAAATACAATTTGCACAAGGAAATTGGGAACAAAACGATAAATACTAATAATTATGAAGAAATTAAAAATAATATACAAAGCATTAGTAATACTTTTGATCATTAGTGCTTGTACAGAAGAAGATAGATCTTTAGACTTCTTAGATAATGTAGTACCTCCATCAAATGTTGCAGCTAGTTATAACTTATCTCAAGATAATTCAGGTTTGGTTACTATTTTACCAACAGCAGTTGGGGCTACCTCATTTGATGTGTATTTTGGAGATGCATCGGCAGAAGAAAAGGGTGTTGAAGCTGGTAAAATGGCACAACATACCTATGGGGAAGGTACCTATACAGTAAAAGTGGTAGCTTATAATACTAAAGGAGATACAACAGAAGCAACACAAGAATTAATAGTTTCTTTTAAAGCTCCAGAAAATTTAGAAGTTACTTTAGAAAATGATATTGCTATCTCTAAACAAGTAAATATTACAGCGAAAGCAGATTATGCTGCCACTTATGACTTTTATTCAGGAGAAGCAGACGTAGCACAACCAGCAGCATCAGCTAATATTGGTGATGCTATAAATTATCAATACTCTACAGCAGGCACGTATACTGTAAAAGTGATTGCAAAAGGTGGTGCCATCGAAACAACAGAATACACGAGTGAGTTTGAAGTTACTGCTATTTTAGCACCTTTAAAATCTGCAAGTACACAACCGGCAAGAGATGCTGTAGATGTTATTTCTATTTTTAGTGATAAATATACAGATGTTGCGGGTACAGATTTTAATCCAAACTGGAGCCAATCAACTATTTATACTCCTTTTGAATTAAATGGAGATGCAATGATTCAGTATAGTAATTTAAACTATCAAGGAATTCAAATAGGTTCAATGCAAGATGTTTCTACTATGGAGTTTCTTCATTTAGATGTTTGGACAGCAGATGCTACGGAATTAGATACCTATTTAATTAGTGTTGGCAGTGGAGAGAAAATGGTAAAAACTGCATTAACAAAAGATGCTTGGACTACGATTAACATTCCTATTTCAGCATTTACAGATCAGGGATTAACCTTAAATGATATTCACCAATTCAAGTTAGAAGGTTCTGGTACTGTTTTTATAGACAATCTTTATTTTTACAAAGTGAGTTCAACTCCTGTTTCTGGTGTAACACCATTAACTTTTGAAGTGGATTACGAATTAAGTTCTTTTGATGGTGGTGCAGCTGATGTAGTAGCAAATCCAGATACAAATGGTAATAGTTCTTCTTCAGTTTTAGAGCTTGTAAAAAATGCAGGTCAACCTTGGGCTGGTTCTAAAGTTACAATTTCATCAACATTTGATGTTTCTAATGCAGTAATAACCGCAAAAGTTTGGTCACCAAGAGCAGGTTTAAATTTATTATTAAAGTTTGAAGATGCTACACCATGGCCAAATACGGTAGCTTCAGAAGAAATTACAGCTACAACAACTACAGCGAATGCTTGGGAAGAATTAACGTTTGATTTTTCAGGAATAAGCACAACTGTAGATTTTAGTAATCTAGTTTTAATAATGGATAATGGTACAGAAGGAGATGGATCTGCTAATTATACTATTTATTTAGATGATATTTCTACAACTCCTCTTTTAGATTTTGAACCAGAATTTATATTAAGTTCTTTTGATGGTGGAGCAATTTCTGTAATTGCAAATCCAGACACAGACGGAAATGCATCTGCAATGGTTGCACAAGTTGTTAAAAATGCGGGTCAGCCTTGGGCAGGATCTAAAATTACAGTTCCTACACCATTTAGCTTTACAGCTGGAACAAGTGTAAAAGTTAAAGTTTGGTCTCCGAGAGCAGGTTTAAATTTATTATTAAAGTTTGAAGATGCTACCGCATGGCCAAATACAGTTGCTTCCGAAGAAATTACAGCAGCTACAACAACAGCTAATGCTTGGGAGGAATTAACATTCGATTTTTCTGGAATTAGTACTTCTGTAGATTTTACAAACTTAGTTTTAATAATGGATAATGGTACAGAAGGAGATGGTTCTGCTAATTATACTATTTATCTAGATGATATATCACAATTTTAAAATAATGATTATGAAAAAACTTAAAAATATTTATATAATCTTATTTTCTTTAATGACAGTACTTTATGGCTGTCAAGAGAATGAGCACGAATTTGGAGAAATTGTTTCACCAACAGACATCGTCATTACTGCAGAAATTGTAGGTGCAGATGTAGACAACCCTTATGGAGACGGAAGCGGTTCTGTAAATTTTACAGCTACTGCTGCCAATGCTTCTTCTTATGTATATTATTTTGACGGAGTTGCAGAAGCTGCACCTTCAGGAATCTTCACAAATAGATTTTCTAAAGTAGGTGTAAACTTGTATACAGTTGTTGTAAAAGCAAATGGTACAGGTGGGGTTTCATCAACAAAAACAATAGATGTAGAAGTTTATAGTTCTTTTTCTGATGTTGATGCAGAAAACTTTTTAAGTGGTGCCAATGTTGGTGACAGTAAAAAATGGTATTGGCAAGCAGATGTGGCTGTTCATGTAGGTATGGGACCAGCTACAGATGATTATGGAAATGGAGAGTTTGCTTACGAAGCTTGGTGGAATGGAATTAAAGCATGGGATGATGAAAAATCTTGTATGTATGATAATGAGTTTGTATTTACAAGAACAGCAACCGGACTTACTTTTGAACAAACTGTTGGACCTGCTTTTGTGCCAGGAACGTATGCAGGTGTATTAGGTGTAAGTGGAGATCAATGTCATGATGAAACTGTAGTAACAACAATGTTTGGAACTAAAAATGTTTCTTTTGGACCTTCAACATCTAAAGCAGGTACAGAAGGTTCTTATAACAATGTGGAATACAGAGGTACTGAATTTGAAATTTCTGATGGTGGATTTATGGGATGGTATGTAGGTGCTAGTACGTATGATATTATTTCGATTTCTAATGATGAAATGATTGTTAGAATTATAGAAAATTCAAATTCTGGTAGTGGTGCAGCTTGGTATCATAAATTTACATCAACTAAACCTGTAGAAGGAGCAAGTACTCCAGATTATACCTACAATAATTTAGTATGGGAAGATGATTTTAATACAGATGGAGCACCAGATGCAGCAAACTGGACTTACGACCTAGGTGCAGGTGGTTGGGGTAATGGAGAATTACAAACTTATACCAATACAACAGAAAATGCCAAGGTAGAAGGTGGTTCTTTAATTATTACAGCAAAAGCTGATGGTAGTGGAGGTTATACTTCTGCTAGGTTAAAATCTCAAGGATTGTATAAATTTAAATACGGTAGAGTTGAGGTAAAAGCAAAGTTACCAGCTGCGGCAGGTACTTGGCCAGCAATTTGGATGTTGGGTTCTAACTTTCCAACTGTAGGGTGGCCTCTATGTGGTGAAATGGATATTATGGAACAGACAGGTGCAGATAAAAATACGTCTTTAGGTACTTTACATTGGTTAGATAGTGCTAGTTCTACCAACGCAAGTTATGGTGAAACAACTTCTGTTTCTAACGCATCTTCAGAATTCCATTTATATACTTTAGAATGGTCGGAAGAAAAAGTAAAAATATATGTAGATGATGTTCCTTTTTATGAGTTAACAAACAATGCAGATTTACCATTTAATGCAGATTTCTTCTTAATTCTTAATGTAGCAATGGGAGGTTCACTTGGAGGAAGTGTAGACGATGGATTTACAGAAGATACTATGGAAATAGATTATGTAAAAGTATTTCAATAATATTATTGGGTTATTTTTTAATAAGGTCAGTTTTATATGGCTGGCCTTATTTTTCTATATTTTTATAACTACAATACTTTAAAATTTATGTCAAAGTTGATATTTATGAAATATATTTTCTTACCAATTATACTATTAGTTTTTATTTTAAATTCTTGTGATACAAAAACAGATAAAGTATCTATCTTAAAGAATAAGCAAGGAATGAAATTAGTTGTAAATGGAGAAGATTTTATAATTAATGGTATGAATTGGGATTATTTTCCGATTGGTACAAATTTTTCTTACAGTTTATGGGAGCAATCAGATGCGTTTATAAAAACGGCATTAGATGCAGAAATGAATTTATTGAAAGAAATGGGCGTTAATACAATTCGTGTTTATGAAGGTATTCAACCCAAATGGATTACTTATATCTATAAAGAGTATGGTATTTACACTATGTTAAATCATTCTTTTGGTAGATATGGTGTTGCTATAAATGGAAATTGGAAACAAGAAACAGACTACAGTAATGCTAAGGCACAACAAAGCTTGCTAACAGAGGTTAGTGAAATGGCAGAAACATATAAAAATACTCCTGGATTATTATTATTCCTTTTAGGTAATGAAAATAACTTCGGACTTTTTTGGGCAGGATCAGAAACAGAAGATTTTCCTGAAGGAGAATCTGAAAAAAATGAGATAGGAGAGTTAAGAGGTAGAGCAATGTATAAGTTAATGAATGAAGCTGCCATTAAAATGAAGGAGATAGATAAAAATCACCCGGTTGCTATTTGTAATGGAGATGATTTGTATATAGATATCATTGCAGAAGAATGTACAGACGTAGATATTTATGGAACAAACATGTATCGAGGTAAATCTTTTGGAGATGCTTTTGAAAGAGCTAAAAAAACATTGGATATGCCCATATTATTTACAGAATTTGGAGCTGATGCTTTTAACTCAATAACGCTAAAGGAAGATCAAAAAATGCAAGCCTATTACATGTTAGAAAATTGGAAAGAGATTTATGAAAATGTTTCGGGTTTAGAAAAGGCAGGAAATGCTATTGGGGGGTTTACGTTTCAATTTAGTGATGGCTGGTGGAAACTTGGACAAACAACAAACTTACATATTCATGATAACCAAGCTTCTTGGGCAAATGGAGGATACGCTTTAGATTATATAAAAGGAGCCAATAATATGAGTGAGGAGTGGTTTGGTATTTGTGCAAAAGGACCAACTGATACAAAAGGTTTTTATACGTTAACACCAAGAGCTGCTTATTTTGCTTTACAAAAAGCACACCAATTAAATCCCTATTCAAAAGGGATTACGACAGATTTAATTTCTAAACATTTTAGAGAAATTAAAATTTAAAAGCTTTTAGCTAATTAATAACAAAAACGTACAAGGTTAAAAAAGCCTTACAGGATAAATAAATAACAACTTCTTTAATTAAGAATAAGAGGTTAAAAAAATAATTTTGATGACAAAAAAAACTGTTTTTTTAGGAAATAATAAGGCCGAGTTTAAAACGCAAGAGGTAAAAGGGGAAATGATCAACTTCGAAAATGAAGTATATTATAAAATTTCGAATAGTAATGAAATGAGACCTTTTTTTATGAGTATTGTTTCAGACTCTAATCATTGGATGTTTATTTCTAGTAATGGAGGTTTATCTGCTGGTAGAAAAAATAGTGAATACTCACTTTTTCCTTATTATACAGATGATAAAATTACAGAATCTGCAGATGTAACTGGTAGTAAATCTATTTTTCAAGTTTCAAAAAACGGGAATATATATTTATGGGAACCTTTTTCTCAAAGACAAATAGGGTTATATAAAACAAAACAAAACTTATATAAAAACAGTTTTGGAAATAAAGTTGTTTTCGAAGAAATTAATGAAGATTTAGGAGTTACTTTTAGATATCAATGGAGTTCTTCTGATAAATTTGGATTTGTAAAAAAATCAACTTTAATAAATAATTCTTCAGATAAAACAGTTGTTACGTTTTTAGATGGTTTACAGAATATTTTACCTTCGGATGTAGAAACAGACTTACAAAATTCTAGAAGTAATTTAGTAGATGCTTATAAAAAGAGCGAACTGCAAGTAGAAGCTGGTTTAGGTATTTATGCATTAAGTGCTATTATTGTTGATAAAGCAGAACCTAGTGAAGCTTTAAAAGCAAATATAGTTTGGTCTTTAGGTGTTAAGAATCCTACGTATTTGTTATCATCATTACAATTAGATAATTTTAGAAGAGGTATAGAATTACAGCAAGAGGTGGCAATTAAAGCCGAAAAAGGAGCTTATTTTATTAGTGCAGAGGTAACTTTAGAAGCAGATGAAACGAAAGAATGGATTTTTATAGCCAATGTGAATCAAACTATTGGAGATATTCAAAGAGTTTCTAAAGCAATAAAGGATGATGAAAAATTATCAGAAATTATTCATAAAGATATAGCATTAGGAACAAAAAAGTTAATTGATTTAACAGGTGCAGCAGATGGTTTGCAAGTATCTAATGATGCTTTGGTAAACACAAGACACTTTGCAAATACACTTTTCAATTTAATGAGAGGTGGTACTTTTGATGATGATTATAAAATTGAAAAAGATGACTTTATAAAATATATTGGTAAGGCAAATAAAAAAGTTTTAAAATTAAAAGAGGCTGTTCTAAATGAGTTACCAGAATTATTTACACTAGATACCATTATAGCTATTGCAGAGAAAGATGAAGATAAAAACTTTAAAAGACTTTGTTTCGAATATTTACCATTAAAATTTAGTAGAAGACATGGAGACCCAAGTAGACCTTGGAATAAGTTTTCTATCAACACAAAAAATGAAATTGACGGTTCTAAAGTTTTAGATTATGAAGGTAATTGGCGTGATATTTTTCAGAATTGGGAAACATTAGCACATTCATATCCAGAGTTTATAGAAAGCATGATTCATAAGTTTTTAAACGCCACAACTTTTGATGGTTACAATCCTTATAGAGTTACAAAAGATGGTTTCGATTGGGAAGTTATTGAAGAGAATGATCCTTGGTCTTATATTGGTTATTGGGGAGATCATCAAATTATTTACTTATTAAAATTCTTAGAATTTATAGAGAATCACTATCCAAATCAATTAGAAAAACGTTTTTCTGAAGCTGTTTTTGTATATGCAAATGTGCCTTATAGAATTAAAAAGTATGAGGACATTCTAAAAAATCCTAAAGATACTATTGATTTTGATTTTGAAGAGCAAGAAAATATAGAAAAAAGAAGAGAAAGATTAGGTGCTGATGGTGCTTTATTAAGGGATGAAAACTACTTTATTTATAAAGTAAATTTAATTGAAAAATTATTAGCTACAGTTTTAGCAAAAGTTTCTAATTTTATTCCTGAAGGTGGAATTTGGATGAATACTCAAAGGCCAGAATGGAATGATGCAAACAACGCTCTGGTAGGAAATGGTGTTTCTATGGTAACACTAAATTACTTGAATCGTTTTTTAAACTTCTTTGATAAAGTAGTTTCAAAATCAGATACTGAGCAATTTGAGATTTCATCAGAATTATCAACTTTCTTTAAAGAGGTAGTTGCTACGCTTAAAGAAAATAAAAATATTCTTGAAGGAAAAGTATCTGATAAGAATAGAAAAGTTGTTTTAGATGGATTGGGTTTTGCAGCAAGTACTTATAGAAGTACTGTTTATGAGGTTGGTTTTTCTAGTGATAAAACAATGCTATCTAAAGCAGGTCTTTTAGAATTTTTATCAGTTACAAAACAATATTTAGAGCATACTATAAAAGCGAATAAGCGTTCAGATAATTTATACCATTCTTATAATTTAATGACTATTGAAAATGATGCAGAAGTGTCTGTTTCTTATCTATCTGAAATGTTAGAAGGTCAAGTTGCTGTATTAAGTGCTGGGTATTTGGCACCAAAAGAAGCTTTAAAAGTTTTAGACGGAATGAAAGCTAGTGCGCTTTTTAGAGAAGATCAATACAGTTATATTTTATATCCAAATAAAGAATTACCAAGTTTTGATGAGAAAAACGTAATTCCGAAAGCTTCGGTAGACGGTTCTCAATTATTATCAAAATTAATTGCTGATAATAATACTCAAATTATCAATAAAGATGTTTTAGGTAACTATCATTTCAATGCCAACTTTAACAATGCAAATAGTTTAAAAGCAACTTTTGAAAGTTTACCAGAAGTATATGCCGATTTAGTAGAAAAAGAAGCTAATTTATTAGCTACTATTTTCGAAGAGGTTTTTAACCACAAGGCATTTACAGGTCGTTCTGGAACTTTCTTTGGTTATGAAGGTTTGGGGTCTATTTATTGGCACATGGTTTCTAAATTATTATTGGCAGTGCAAGAAAATTGTTTACTAGCCATAAAAAATAATGAAGATGAAGCTGTAATTGGTCAGTTATTAGATCATTATTATGAAATTCAGGCAGGAATTGGAGTGCATAAATCGCCTCAATTATACGGTGCTTTTCCTACAGATCCGTATTCTCATACACCAGCAGGAAAAGGTGCGCAACAACCAGGAATGACGGGGCAGGTAAAAGAAGATGTGTTAAGTAGAATAGGGGAATTGGGTGTTTTTGTTAAGGATGGAAAAATCAACTTTAATCCAAGATTATTAAAAGGAAGTGAGTTTGTAGAAACTGCTAAGGTTTTTAAATATAATGCAATTAATAAAGAACCAAAATCTATCAATTTAGAAAAAGGTACCCTTTGTTTTACCTATTGTCAGGTACCAATTATTTATAAAAATTTAGGAGGTGAAGGTGTTACAATCTTTTTTACAAATGCAGAAACAGTCACATCAGAAAGCTTAATTCTTAATGCGACTATTTCGAAAAAAATGTTTGAGAGAACAGGAGAAATAGATCGTATAGAAGTTGCTATTAAAAAATAATTTAAAGAAGTATTTAAAATTATAATGTATTACGCATCTGCAAGGTCTTTTTACTTTGTAGGTGTGTAACATTAGAAAAAAATATAGAAAGAATATGTTTAGTATCAAAAATAAAAGAGAAAATTATAAAGGAGAGAGTACTCAATCTGATTTTCTAAAGATTACTTGGTTACAATTTCTGGTTATGTCTATATTACTTACGAGTTGCTCACAAAAAAGTGCTTATCAAGAGTACGTATCAGATGTGTATCAAACATCTCAAGCTGGAGACAACCTAAAATTAATAGCAAGTGATGTCGCTAAGACAACTTCTTCTGAAGTAAAGAAAGTAAGAATAGAGCTTCTTCCTAATCAAGAATTTCAAAAGTATTACGGTTTTGGAGCTTCATTTACAGAGTCCTCTGCATGGAATTTAGCTACTATTCCGGTTGAATTACGTAAAAATGTTTTGACCAAACTTTTTAGTCCTACAGAAGGTGCAGGATTCACCCTTACACGAACGCACATTAATAGCAGTGATTATTCAAACACGCACTATACGTATATTGAAGAGGGAGATGAAGATCTTTCAACATTCAGTATTCAAGAAGATATGAAAGGGTTTTCTGGTGATGAAAATGATCAGGTACGTGGTATTGAATTGATAGATCCAAATTATGATCTTATCCCAATGATTTTAGAAGCATCTAGCATTCCTGGTGCAGATTTTAAAATTATTGCTTCGCCATGGAGTCCTCCATCATGGATGAAAACAGGAGAAACAGCTAAAATGACTAACGGAACCTTGCTTCCTAAATATTATGGTCTGTGGGCTAAATATTTATCAAAATATGTAAGTGCTTATAAAGAAAAAGGGATTACTCTTTGGGGGCTAACACCACAGAATGAGCCACTACATGCTCATGATGCAGCATGGGATAGTAATGGGTTTACTCCTGAACAAGGTAGAGACTTTTTAAGAGACCATCTTGGTCCTCAACTTGTAAAAGATGGCCATCTTAAACTTGATGATTTAGATGCTGGATTACGCGTATTGATTTATGATCATAATAAATCGACAATGAATGATTATGTTGCAGCAACCTACCGAGATCCTGAAGCATCTAAATATGCTTGGGGAACTGCTTTTCATTGGTATACAAATTCTGAATTAAAAGAAAATAACTGGTATGCGAATGAATTAGCTGAGTTAGAAAAAACTTGGCCTAATAAAGGGATGATTCATACGGAATCAAGTATAGATATTGATGCTAATGACCCGATTGGGCAATATTGGAGAGCAAGTACAGACTATGCAGGTACTTTTGTTCCTTTCGAGACGTATGCTTACGATATTATTACAGATTTAAATCATGGAACTCAAGGATACATTGAATGGTGTAGTATTCTTAGTAACAAAGGACAACCAAATCCTTACGACAACTTTAATAGTGCTCCGGTACTTATTAATCCTGTTACTGATGAGATAACATACACGCCACTTTATTACTTGCTTAGTCATTTTAGTAAGTTCATTCGCCCTGATGCACATAGAATAGGTGTAAAAGGAGAAGAGGTAGATGGATTGATATACACTGCTGCTAAAAATTCTGATGGTTCAATTGCTGTTGTTATTTTTAATAAAAATGAAGAAATTAAAGAAGTATCGATTGCATTAGAAACAAAGACTTTTATATCGAGAATTGCACCTAGATCTGTTCAAACTATTCATTTACGTAGTAAGTAAAGAAACCCGAAACATAAGATTAGCTTAAGTGCTATGTTTCATTACAAATATTAGACAATAAAGACATTCAAAGTTTCAGCTTTGGAGTATAAATAGCATTTAATCATCAAAAATATGAATTCAATTTTTAAAATATCTTTTGTAATTATTGTGTTAATTTCTGTTGTTAGTTGTAATTCTAAAACAGCAATTAAAAAAAAGGAACTTACTGCAGAGCATATTTTAGGAAATCCTGATTATTTAGCAATTTCTTATGGAGGTTATAGAGGAAAATCAAGAGAAGATAATCAGCCAACAATTCTTCAACTAAAAGAAGATTTAAAGTTGATGCACGCAATGGGGATTCGTATTTTAAGAACTTACAATGTTCAACCAGAATTACCACATGCAGCTAATGTTTTAGAAGCCATTCATCAACTTAAAAATGAAGATGCCAATTTTGAAATGTATGTAATGTTAGGTGCTTGGATAGATTGTTTAAATGCATGGACAGACAAAGAGCCAAATCATAATCTTGAAAGTCCAGAAAATGAAGGAGAAATAGCAAGAGCTGTAGCCTTGGCAAATAAATACCCAGACATTGTAAAAGTAATAGCTGTTGGTAATGAAGCAATGGTAAAATGGGCGGCAAGTTATTTTGTGCAACCGAATGTGATTTTAAAATGGGTAAATTACCTTCAGAATTTAAAGAAAAAGGGAGAGTTGTCTAAAGATGTTTGGATTACAAGTTCAGACGATTTTTCTTGTTGGGGTGGCGGAGATTCTTTGTATCACACTAAAGATTTAGAAGATTTAATAAAAGCGGTAGATTATATTTCAACACATACATATCCATATCATAATTCTCACCACAATTCAGAATTTTGGAAAGTACCCGATAATGAGTTTCATTTATCAGACAAAGATAAAATTGATGCAGCCATGTTAAGGTCTAAAAAATTTGCCATAAAGCAATATAATGCTGTAAAAAGCTATATGAAAAGTTTGGGAGTAAACAAACCTATTCATATTGGTGAAACAGGTTGGTCAACTATTTCTAACGGATATTATGGTGTAAACGGTTCTAGGGCTAGTGATGAATATAAGCAAGGATTGTATTACAATCATCTTAGAGAATGGACGAATAAAGAAGGTATTTCTTGTTTCTATTTTGAGGCTTTTGATGAACAATGGAAAGATGCGGAAAACCCAAATGGATCGGAAAATCACTTTGGATTGATCAACCTAAAAGGAGAAGCAAAATTCCCAATTTGGAATTTAGTAGACAAAGGTGTTTTTAACGGATTAACAAGAGGAGGAAAGTCAATTACAAAAACATATAATGGAAATAAAGAAGCATTAATGAATGATGTTTTGGTTCCGAATACAGAATATAATAGATAAAAATAATAAAAATGAAAACAAACTATTTTTTTTACACGCTATTTTTAGTAGTGATGATTAGTTGTAATCAAAAGGATAATAAATTATCTGTAGAGGTTTATGAAACTTCGGAAGCAGGGAATAAGTTAACCCAAATTACAGATTTTGTTGCTGTTGAAAATGCAGCTACCATAACACTAAATCCTAAAAAAACTTTTCAAACAATTACAGGTTTTGGTGGTGCATTTACAGAATCATCTGCTTATTTATTAAATAAATTGAGTCAGAAAAACAGAGATACCATTATTCAGGCTTATTTCTCAGAAGAAGGCGCAAATTACTCATTAACAAGAACACATATGAATTCGTGTGATTTTTCTTTAAGTCAGTATTCATATTCACCAGTAGCGGATGATGTAAAATTAGAGCATTTTACAATTAAAGATGATATGGATGATTTAATTCCGATGATAAAAGATGCCATGAACGCGTCTAAAGATGGATTTAAAATATTTGCTTCACCTTGGACAGCTGCTCCGTGGATGAAAGACAATAATGAGTGGGTTGGAGGAAAATTACTACCAAAATATTATGATACATGGGCATTATTTTTCTCTAAATACATAGATGCTTACGAGGCAGAAGGAATAGATATTTGGGGGTTTACAGTTGAAAATGAACCACACGGAAATGGGAATAACTGGGAGAGCATGCATTTTACGCCTAAAGAAATGACCGATTTTGTAGAGTTTCATTTAGGTCCAAAATTAGAAAAAGATGGGTATGGTGATAAAATTATTTTAGGTTATGACCAAAATAGAGAAGGTTTAAAAGAATGGGTTGATGAAATGTATAGAAGCGAAAGTTCATCAAAATATTTTGATGGAACTGCTATCCATTGGTATGAAAGTACGTATGAAATTTTTCCAGAAGCGTTACAATATGCGCATGATAAAGCACCAGAAAAATACTTAATTGAAACAGAAGGATGTATCGATTCTGAAATACCTGTTTGGCAAGATGATGCTTGGTATTGGAAAAAAGAAGCAACAGATTGGGGATATGACTGGAGAGAGCCAGAGAATAAATATTTACACCCAAAATATGCTCCTGTAAATAGATATACAAGAGACATTATTGGTTGCCTTAATAATTGGGTAGACGGTTGGGTAGATTGGAATATGGTTTTAGATACAAAAGGTGGTCCAAATTGGTTTGAGAATTGGTGTGTGGCTCCGGTAATTGTAGATCCAGAAAAAGATGAGGTGTATTTTACACCACTTTATTATACGATGGCTCATTTTAGCAAATACATTAGACCAGAAGCAAAAGTTATAGGGCTAGAAAATTCAGATAAAGATTTACAAGTTACAGCAGCACAAAATACTGATGGTTCTATAGCTGTGGTGGTTTTTAATGAAGGAAAAACAAAGAAAAGTTTTAAAATCTCTTTAGGAGAAAAAGAAACCCTTATTAATATTGATGCCCAAGCACTGCAAACTATTATGATTGCAACAAATTAAAAATATAACAATATGTCTACTTATAAAACGTCTTCTAAAGTTCCATTGAGCCAAAAAATAGCCTTTGGAGTTGGAATGCTTGCAAATCAAATGTTTCCAGCTGTAATTGGTATTTTTATAGTCGTTTTGGTAAAAGATTTAGGCTTTCCAGGATGGATGTGGGGAGTTATTTCTTTAGTTCCAAGAATTTTTGATGCTGTCACAGACCCTATTATGGGATATATTTCAGATAACACAAAATCTCGTTGGGGTAGACGAAGACAATATGTGTTTATTGGGGCAATTGTAATGGGAATTTCTTTTATAATTATGTGGCAATTGTTTAGAGAAAACTCGCTTGATTATAATTTTTGGTATTTCTTATTAACCTCATTTGCATTTTATTTAGGTCTTACCATTTTTAGTGTTCCTTATGTAGCTATGGGTTATGAAATGAGTGATGATTTTCATGAGAGAACAAGTATCATGGCAGTTGCACAATGGATTGGTCAATGGGCTTGGGTTATTGCACCTTGGTTCTGGGTTATTATGTATGATCCGGAATGGTATATAACTGCGGACGTTGCTGTAAGAGAATTGGCCGTTTGGGTAGGCGTTATTTTTGCAATTTGTGCAATGATACCAGCAATTTTTATTGAAAGTAAATCTACTGTAAATGAGAATTATGCCTCTTTAACATTAAAAAATATTGGAAAAAGTTTAAAAGAAATAGGAGATAACTTTGTGGAGGCTTTTAAGTCTAAACCTTTTAAGAAATTATGTTTTGCTACCTTTTTTGTTTTTAATGCATTTAATACTGTAGCAAGTTTTACCTTTTTTATTATTGTGTATTATCTTTTTAAAGGAGATGCCGCTGCCGCGGGAATTTGGCCAACGTTATTTGGTAGTATAGGTGCTTTAGTAACTACTTTTTTAGTAATTCCTATTGTGGCTAAAATGTCTAAGATGTTAGGGAAAAAACAAGCTTTTATGGTTTCTCAAGGGATTTCTGTAGTTGGTTATATTATGCTATGGTTTTTATTTATTCCTGGTAAACCTTATATGTTTCTATTTGCATTGCCTTTCTTTTCTTTTGGTATTGGTGGCTTATTTACATTAATGATGTCTATGACTGCAGATGTTATCGATCTAGATGAGTTAAATACAGGAAAACGTAGAGAAGGTGTTTTTGGTGCTATTTATTGGTGGATGGTTAAATTTGGATTTGGAATTGCAGGTGGTTTAAGTGGTGCAATTTTATCTGTAGTAGGTTTTGATTCTGCAGTTAATATTCAGACAGAAGAGGCACTTATTGGATTAAGATTATTCTTTTCAGGGTTTCCTATAGCAGGAACTCTTATTGCAATGTACATCATGAGAAATTATGACCTTTCTGAAAAACGTTCAGGTGAAATTAGAATAGAATTAGACAAACGTAAAGAAGACTAAATTAGAGAAATGGATGATGTTTAAGTTTCTATGGATAACAGTTAACAGGTTAAGAAAGGAAAATTAAAATATTAAGAAATAAGATAAGTTACTTTTTAAATTATTTTTTTAAACGCTATGAATATTAACTATTTATAGCGTTTTTTTTTGTAGAATCTATATTACATAAATAAAGGAGTTTAAGTTGATGTTTTAATGGTTATTGATGTCAAATTAGGGGTTGTAATAGTTATACTTTTTGTGTAGGATGGTGTAACAGGTTTTAATCCTTATTTTACTTTAAGAACATAAAGGGGATTCAAATTGCATAAAAGTAATTAAGATCTTGATAAATGAATTGTTTATTTTGTGTATAGTCGAAAGTTATCCGTTTTATTTTGGTTTAGAACAATCTCAAACAAAAATAGAACTCTAATTATGTTTCTTTAGCTATACATTACCAATACAAATAAATATATCTGTTTAATAATTAGTGATTTAAAGTGAGAAATAAAACGTTGTTAAGTACTTATTTCATTGATAAGTAAACTTAAAATCCATAATATTTTTTGGTTGTATGTTTTTTGCTGTAGTGTTTTATGTTAATATAGTATACAATAGGGTTAATATTGTTTTGTAAATTTAAAACACAAACAATTATGAAAAAAATTACTTTACTACTAGCCTTTTTAATTACTTCAATAGGCTTTTCACAACAACAAGAATATCATTTAGATTTTGAAGAAGGTACTCCGTCAGGATTAGCGTCTAATTGGTATACCTTTGATAACGAACCTGCTCCAGCAGAAATAGTAGACAATCCAAATTTAAATGGTGTAAATACTACCGCTTCTAAAGTAATGAAGGTTGTTATGGGACCTGGTAATGCTTTTTATGCAGGTGTTAATAATAAATGGGAAGACTCTAAATTTGGTACTTGGAAAATTGATATGAGTGTTGCAAATAACTTAACCTTAACTATGGATGTACATAAAAATTACGTAGGTACTGTAGGTATTAAAATGGGAACAAATAGTGCAGGAACATCATTTCAAATTACAGACCAAAATGTTGGTAATTCAGTTGTAAATGAATGGCAAACTTTAACATTCGATCTTTCTGGTATAAATCCTAATGGCGATTTATCAAATATTAGTCAAATGGTTGTTTTTGTAGATTGGAGGCAAGATATGGCTGATAGAGCAGAAGGTAATACCATTTATATTGATAATATAAAATTTAATGCAGAAAAATTAACAGATGCACCAGCAGCTCCTGTTGCAGGTACTGCTTCGTTACCATTAGATTTTGAAAGCGAAATAACTTGGTCAGATTTTGATGGAGGAGTTGTATCAACAGAAACAAACCCTTATAACAATGCAGACAATACTTCTGCTAAAGTTGGTAAGATGGTAAAATTTGAAGGTAAAACTTGGGGAGGAAGTGCGTTAACCTTAAGTTCTGCAATGGATTTTGCTAATAATGATACTTTTACAATGAAAGTATATTCACCAAGAGTAGGAGCAAAAGTATTATTAAAAGTAGAAAATTCTGGAGATGCAGGAATTAATTATAGTAAAGAAGTTCTAACAACAATTGCTAATGGATGGGAAACTTTAACTTTTGATTATGCAGCAATAAGTAAAACGGCATCTTATGAAAAATTAGTTATTATTTTTGACAATGACATAATGGGAGATGGAAGCGCAAATTATACTTTTTATATAGATGATATTACGTTGTCTTCTTCAGGCGTTGTACTACCTACAGTAGCATTACCTCTAGATTTTGAAAGTGCAACAACATGGACCAATTTTGACGGAGGAGTTGTAACCACAGAAACAAACCCTTATAACAATGCAGACAATTCTTCTGCAAATGTTGGTAAAATGGTGAAAAATGCAGGTCAACCTTGGGGGGGAAGTGTCGTCAAATTAAGTTCAGCAATGGATTTTGCAGCGAATGATACTTTTACAATGAAAGTATATTCTCCAAGAGCAAACGCTAAAGTATTATTAAAAGTAGAAAATTCAGCAAGTCCAGCTACTAGTTTCGAGAAAGAAGTAACCATATCTACAGCAAATGCATGGGAAACAATTACGTTCGATTATTCAGCAATTCCAAGCGGATCTTATGACAGTGTTGTTTTAATTTTCGATTTAGGAACCATGGGAGATGGAAGTGCAAACAATACCTTTTATATTGATGATGTTGTTTTATTTAATTCTGCAACAGCAGATGTAAAAGATAATGAATTAATAAAAATTTCGATGTTTCCTAACCCTACTACAAGTAGATTAAACATTTCAGCTCAAAACCCTATTAAAAGTGCCGTTATCTATAATTTATTGGGTAAACAAATAATGAATTTGGAAATCAATAAAAATAACGAATCTATTGATGTTTCTAATTTATCCTCTGGAATTTACTTAATTAAGTATTCTATAAATAACGTATTTGCAACAGCAAAATTTATTAAAGAATAATTAATATTTTTATTTAACTTAAAAAGGATACTATTTTAGTATCCTTTTTTTTGTCCATTATATAAAATAATTTATAAAAGTTTAACAAAACGTCTGAATGACTAACTTTTTACATAAAAAAATCCTATATTTTTTATATAATTTAGTTCTAATGAAGATTTGTATTTTTGCTTTTCAATATCATTATAAATAACGATAATTATTTATAATAATATTGAGTAAGTTACCCTCGGCTTTAAAATTATAAATCAATTTAGAATGGATATTGTTATTATTGAAGATGAAGATTTGGCAGCAGCATCTTTAGAAAAGTTATTATTAAAAAGTAATTATCCGATACGTATTAAAAAACGATTAGAAAGTGTTGCACAATCTATAGAATGGTTTAAAAATAACAGTTGCGATTTAATTTTAAGTGATATCCATCTAGGAGATGGAGAAAGTTTTGAGATTTTTGAAAATTTAAAAATTAAAATTCCTATTATTTTTACAACCGCCTTTAATCAATATGCAATACAATCGTTTCAGTTTTTTGCCATTGATTATTTATTAAAACCTTACGATAAAGACAAATTAAATAATGCTTTAGAAAAATACACCAACTATACAGCAAAACCAGTTACTGATTATAGTGATTTAGAAAATTTGTTATCTCATTTAAACACTTCTAAAGAAAGTAAAACAAATCAAAAAAGATTTTTAGTTTCTAGAGGAGAAAAATTAATTTCGATTAGCGATCGTGAGATAGCCTATTTTATGGCAGAAAATAAATCACTTTTTTTATTTACTACTAAAGGAGAAAGTTATTTGTATGACGATACTATATTGAATTTAGATTTAAAATTATCTAAAAAGGATTTTTTTAAAATAAATAGAAAATTCATTGTAAGACATAGTGCTATAAAAACAATTATAAAATACAGTCAGAATCGATTAAAAATAGAATTAGAACCTTTTTCTAAAGGCAACGATTTTATTTTAATTAGTTCTAAAAATGTTCGAGAGTTTAAAGAATGGTTAAATAATTAATATGCGATCATCTAAATTTAGTACCCGATTAAAAAAGAATCAGCAATATTTGTATATCAGTTTATTGTTGATCGCTATTTTTTTTGTTGGTAATTCGTTAATCACTCCTAAAATTACATCAGTAACAGAAGAATTAATTCAAGATATAATTCAGGGGAATTTAAAATCTAAAGAGAATATTGTTGCATTCGAATTTAATCAACTGAATAATTCTTTTAAAAATTCACAAAAAATCTTACAAAATTTAGAAAACAACTCTTTCGAGTTTGTAAAGGAGAAATTACTTTTTACTTCAGATTTAGCCTTAGAGCATCACAGTATTCATAATAGTTTTGTGTCTATAATAAGCTCTAATGATGTAAATGAAAATTATTTTTCTAATAAGAAAGATAGCTTGTATCAAAAAGAAATAAAAGCATTACTAAAAGAGATTCAATTTATAAATAAAGATGTTTTAATTGATACAATTCTAACTAAGAAAGGTAACGTAATTAATAGAAAAATATATGCAAAAAAATTGCGAAACAATAAGATTGTTTATACAGGGTACGATGTAGATTTAATCTCATTATGGAGTTATTTTTCTGAAACTTATAAAGGAGACGGAGGTTATACGGTAGTTGCCAATAAAGACGGTATTTGTATGCTACATCCCGATACAAAATACATCGGTAAAAAAATAGACATGTATTTTAATACCATTTCTGTTGAACAAATTTTAAAAAGTTCCCTTAAAATTAATGGATATTATGTGCCTGATAATGTCAATTCGTTAAAAGATAAAGCAATATCAGAATTTCTTGGGTTGGAAGTTTTACGTTATTTTGATACCATAATGACTGGAAATTCACCTTTAATAGTCGTTATTAGTTTTCCTATAGATATTCATTTAAAAGAAACCACAAAAAATATACAAGGGTATTTCTCTTGGATTAGTTTTTTAGCTTTTTCTACATTTATGTTAATCTTATTGGTTTCTAGATTACAGTTAAAAAAAGAATATGTAGAGAATATAAAGGTTGTAGAAGAAAAAGAACATTTAATAAATAGCAACGAGAAGTATCAAAAAGAAAATGCTATTCTGCAATTAAATCAACTTAAGAAAAAAATAAATCCACATTTTTTATTCAATAGTTTAAATTCTTTGCATGTTTTAATTGATTTAAATCCAGATTTATCTCAGCAATTTGTATTAAAACTTGCTGATGTATATCGATACCTTTTAGAAGAGCGTGAAGGAAATTTAATTTCTGTGAAAAAGGAAATTACTTTTTTAGAACAGTATGTCTTTTTGCAAGAAATTAGATTTAATAAAAGCTTAAGTGTATCCATCGTTAATAATTGTGATGCTGAAATTTTGGGAAGAAAGATTCCGTTTCTGTCTTTAGAAACCTTGGTAGAAAATGCAATAAAACATAATGAAATCACTAAAATAAAGCCTTTAATTATAGAGATTATTATTGATAAAGATTTTATTACTGTAAAAAATAATTTTACACCAAGAAAGCATAAAGCTAAAGATAGCCATCATATTGGGTTGAATTATTTAGAGAATACCTACCAATATTATCAAATTGCTACCTTTAAAACAGGTGTTGTAGACGGTAAATTTGTCTGCACATTGCCTTATATAACCTAAAGATAGTATTTCACTCCGTTTTTTATAGAGTTCACTCTATTCTGTTTTGCTAAGTTGTTGATATCATGCAAATTTGATGTTTTAACACTATTATTTATGAAAACATCCTCTTTTAAAGGTGCTTTATTGGTTCCATTTTTAATGACTTCTCTTTTGATATTTACCTCTTTATCTGGTTTTTCTCAAGATAAAAAGGAAACAGCTAAAGACGAAAAAAAAGATTCTATAAAATCTACTGATGATAAAAAACTTTCCTATCAAAAGTTTTTAAAAGAAGGGAATATTAAAAAGGGGTTATTTAATGTATACACTATAAAAGAAGATTATTATTTCGAAATTCCAGATTCGTTATTGTCTCGAGATTTATTAATTGTAAACAAGGTATCTAGTGTTCCTTATGCTTTAAACGGACATGGTTTAAATAAAGGAATGACTTTTGAAACCAAGCTTATTCGGTTTTATAAAGATACTATTCTAAACAAGGTTTGGGTTAAAACGGTGAATCCAAGAGTTCAATCTCCAGAAAATGATGCAATTACTTTATCTGTAAAAGATAATTTTGGTGAGTCTATTATAGAAGAGTTTAAAATAGAAGCAAAAAATACAGATTCTACATCCGTATTTATTAAAGTAAATAAAATATTTAACGGTAAAGAACAGAGTTTTAGTGATTTGTTAACCAATATAGGTTTGGGCGGTAGTTTAAAAACAAACTTATCTATTTTAGAAACAATTAAATCTTTCCCTAAAAATATTGTTGTAAAATCTTTATTAACTACTTCTGTTAAAGAGGGCGGAAGTGCAGCTTTACCTTTAACAATTGGAGTTACTACTAATATTGTTTTATTGCCAACAGATGTAATGAAACCTCGTTTTTCAGACAAACGTATTGGGTATTTTGATAAACCAATGGATTATTTTTCTGATGATCAACAAGAAGTTGAGTCTAGAGGAATGATTACAAGATGGAGGTTAGAGCCTAAAGAGGAAGATGTAGAAAAATATAAACAAGGAGAATTGGTACAGCCCAAAGAACAAATAATTTATTATTTAGATCCTGCTACGCCAAAACAATGGAGACCTTTTATAGAACAAGGTGTGTATGATTGGAATGTTGCTTTTGAAGCTGCTGGATTTAAGAATGTGCTAAAAGTGAAGTTTCCTTCGGATGAGGACAGGAATTTTGATGCAGATGATGTTCGCTATTCTGTAATTACGTATGCAGCATCAGAAAAACAAAATGCTATGGGACCTTCTGTAGTAGATCCTAGAAGTGGACAAATATTAGAATCGGATATTATTTGGTGGCATAATTTAATGAAAGGATTGCATTCTTGGATTCGTGTACAAACCGGACCAATTGATCCAAAAGCAAGACCTAATAAATTTTCTGAACAACATATGGGAGAGGCAATTCGTTTTGTTTCATCACATGAAGTTGGTCATACCTTCGGATTAAAACATAATATGGGCGCATCATTTAGCTACCCAGTAGATTCTTTAAGATCTAAAACGTTTACCGCTAAAATGGGCGGAACAGCTCCTTCTATTATGGATTATGCTCGTTTTAATTATGTAGCGCAACCAGAAGATGAAATTACAGATATTACGCCTAAAATTGGTGTTTATGATAAATATGCAATTGATTGGGGATATCGTTGGATTGAAAATACATCTGCTCATGAAGAACTTCCGGTTTTAAACCAATGGATTCGTAAACATGAAAATGATCCTTTATATTTTTATGGACCGCAACAAGCTCAAGTGATTGACCCAAGATCTCAAAGTGAAGATTTAGGTGATAATGCTGTAAAAGCGAGTGAATACGGATTGAAGAACTTAAAAAGAATATTGCCAAATATTTTAGATTGGACAGCAGCAGAAGGACAAGATTATTACAAAGCTTCAAAATTATACAAAGCGGTAATAGACCAATGGGGAACCTATAATGGTCATGTAATGGCAAATATTGGTGGCGTTTATGTAAACAATACGGTTTATGGAGATGGCAAAAATACTTTTGAACCAGTATCTGCTAAAAGGCAAAAAGAGGCATTGAGTTATATCATAAAAAATGCTGTTTTACCTCAAAAATGGTTATTTATGCCAAAAATTATCAATAAGGTTTTTGCAGTAAGAGATGCGCCAGATGGAGAACGCTTTTATTCGCCTGTTTCTATGTTACGCATTCATCAAACCAATGCAATTTATGCGCTGATAAAAACAGATAGATTGATGAGGATAACAGAGAATAAGGTTTTATCAAAAGACAATAAAGACGTATTTACAGAACAATATTTATTTGATAAATTATTTGAAGCCATTTTTAAGAAAACAGAAAAAGGAAAGTCTTTAGATATGTTTGATAGAATTACTCAGAAAAATTATGTGGATGTATTAACTGTAGATCGAAATAAATTATTAGAAAAAACGAAAGAAAACACCATTTCAGAAGATGCTAATACCTTTAAAAATGTACACTTTTCTTACCTACCAAGAGTAGCAGATATAGGTACCAATAAAAGAGCTGCATTAGAAAAAATATTAAAGCTTTTAAAGAAAAAAGAACATAGAGGAGATAGAGCTACTCAAGCACATTATAGTGACTTAATAGCAAGAATTGAATATAATTTGAAAAACTAAATCATGAATAAATTAATATACATATTAATTTTTATTCCGAGTTTACTTTTTGCTCAGCAAGAAAAAGTAATTAAGGGAAAAGTTATGGATGCCGCCTTCCAAATGCCTATTGTTGGTGCATCGGTCTACGCGTCATCGGCAATAATAGGAAATGAAACGAATACCAAAGGAGTTATACAAGGTACCATGTTAGGTACTACCACAAATTTTGATGGTGAGTTTTCTTTAAAAGTAGAAGCAGACATTAAATACATTTTGATTTCTTATATCGGCTATGAAACAGAAAAAATAGATATCTCTAAGGTTACTTCAAACCTAACAGTTGTTTTAAAGGAAAGTGCAGAAAGTTTAGATGAAATTATTGTTACGGGATATCAAAAAATTGAAAAACGTAAAATAACATCTGCTTACGCAAAAGTAGAAATGACAGATATTAATCAGGCAGGTGTTTCTAGTGTAGATCAAATGTTGGTTGGTCAATTATCTGGTGTTGCCATTCAACCAATAAGTGGTGCTCCAGGAGCTCCTTCAAAAATATCTATTAGAGGAGCCGCTACTTTAAATGGCTCTTCAGATCCATTATGGGTGTTAGATGGTATTCCGTTAGACGGAAATGATATTCCACAAGATTTTAGAGACAAAGACAATATCGATAATTTACAATCGTATCCAATTGCAGGTTTAAATCCAGAAGATATAGAAAGTATTACTGTTTTAAAAGATGCTTCTGCAACGTCTATTTACGGAGCAAGAGCTGCCAATGGGGTAATTGTTATCACCAGTAAAAATGGTAAAAAGGGTGCAATGCGTATCAATGTAAACGCGAATGTATTTGTAACTCAAAAACCAGATTTTAGTAAGTTGAATTTAATGAACTCTTCTGAAAAAGTAGATTTCGAATTACTATTGGCAAGTAGACCAGATTTAAAATATCAACAAGATAGAGGAGGAGTTGCTAGAATTTTAAATAATTATGGCGAGTATAATAATTTTAGAGATAATGGTTTTGCTAGTATTTCTAGTGCCGCTCAAAATGACATCAATAATTTAAAAAACATCAATACTAATTGGGGAGACGAGCTATATCAAATGGCAGTAAACCAACAATATGGTGTCAGTATTTCTGGAGGAACAGAGAATAATGATTACTATTTTTCTACAGGAATTTTTGATGAAACAGGAGCTACTAAAAGTACCGGTCAGAAACGATTTAATATTACGTTAAAAGATAATTTTAATATAAATGATAAATTAAAAGTAGGTGTGGCGTTGTTTGGTAGTCAAACAATAACATCATCTTATATTACTGGTGCAGATGCGTATACAAATCCGTCTAACTATTCTAGAAATGCCAATCCATATTTAGAAATAAAAGATGCAGATGGAAATTATGTTTATGATCCAGATTTGGTAGAAAGATCAGACTTAAATCTAAATTATAATATTTTAGAAGAACGAGAAAATACCAATTATGAGTTAGTAGCGAGTTCATTAAAAGCCATTTTTGACGCAGGTTATAAAGTAAATGAAGAGATTCATTTTAATACTCAGTTAGGTTTACAATTAGATTTTGATAAGACGGAAAAATATAGTGGTGAAGAAAGTTACTATACTCGTAAATATGAGCAAAGATCTCAATATGCATCATCTACAGGTACTTCGTATTATATGCCTAAAGGCGGAATTATTCAGAATTGGAATGCAGATGTTTTTCAATATAACTGGAAAACGACAGCGAATTACAACACTTCTTTTAACGATGTGCATGAATTAGATGTTATGTTGGGGACAGAATTTAGAAGAAATAAGAGAACCCAAATTCATACCAAAGGTTTTGGCTATAATAGCAATACTTTAACTTCTATTGCTATTACAGATGAACGTTCATTAACAAATTCTTTGTTTGATCCTTATCAAAAAACGTATAGTGAAAATGCGTATGCTTCTTTTTTCGGAACAGCTTCTTACACGTATGATCAAAAATATACCGCTTTTACGAGTTTAAGATATGATGGCTCTAACTTATTTGGAGTAAATCCTAAATATAGATACTTACCTATTTGGTCTTTTGCAGGTTCTTGGAATGTGTATAAAGAAGACTTTATGTATGATTTAGATTTTGTAAGCGATTTAAAACTAAGAGCATCGTACGGAGTACAAGGAAATATAGATAAAACAACATCTCCTTTTGTGGTTGGAGAATATTATACATCTTCTATTTTACCAGGTGTTAGTGAAGAAACTATTAGAGCTTTAAATGCGCCTAATGCAGATTTAAGATGGGAAAAAACAGTCTCCTCTAACATTGGTTTGGATCTTGGATTGTTTAATAATAAAATCTATATATCCGGAGATTATTATGCCAGAAAAAGTACCGATTTAATTGGTTTAAGATCTGTGCCTTTAGAGAGTGGCTATAATTTTATCAATACCAATTGGGCAACTGTAAGTAATAAAGGATTTGAACTTTCTATCAATACCACAAATATTGATACACCTAATTTTAAATGGACAAGTGGATTTAATATTTCTCACAATAAAAGTATTGTTGATAATATAGAAATTAGAGAAGAAGACTTTAAACCTTCCTTAAAAGGATATAGTGTAAATGCCATTTTTGCAATTAAAACAGCAGGTTTAGATAGCAACGGATTGCCTTTGTTTTGGAAAGATGGTAAAAAAGTGTCTGCAGTAGATTTTTATAATTTAGAAGAAGGCACAAATGGAAACCAATTAACAAGAGAAGAACATAGAAACTTATACTCTTATGTAGGCGATGGAACTCCTAAATTTAGCGGAGGATTTAGAAATAGTTTTAAACACAAACAGTTTGATTTACGTGTATTAACTAATTTTAATATTAAGCAAACCGTAAAAGCAGCACCAAGTTACAATCTTGCTTTGGCGCAACCAGGAAATAATTACAATACAGATATTTTAAAAGCAGGTACAGGTAATTATCCTGCGTTAATAGGATTAACATCACCTGGTTTCGATACCGATTTAGTGTACACTTGGTTTAACTCTTCAGATGATGGGCAAACTTATAATGATCTAGATATTTGGGTTAAAGATATTTCTTACATCCGCGTAAGCAGTATTAAACTTAGTTATGCCATACCAACAGAGAAATTAAAAAAGTTAAAAATATCAAGTTTAAATTTCAATCTAGAAGGACGTAATTTATTTGTTTTCGGTACAGATTACAACGGATTCTTTGATCCAGAAACCTATGGAAGTTTGTATGCACAACCGATTCCTAGAATTATTTCAGCAGGATTTAATCTTTCTTTTTAAAAAAGAGTTTATGAAAAAAATAATATACAGCATCTTTATAACCTTAAGTTTTATCTCTTGTGATAAGTACTTAGATATAGAAACAGTAGGACAAGTTATACCTAAATCTGTAGAAGAATATAGAAGTTTTTTAACTTCTGCATATTCAATTACAAAAGAATCTAAAGTATTAACAACGTACAGAACTGATGAATTGGCTTTAAGTGCAGATGCATTGGGTGTAGAACAATATGAGGATCTTTTTATCTGGAATGACGTAAACCCAAGTCCTTTAACAAGTGTTTTTCCGTATGCGAGTTTATACAATACTATTTTTTATACCAATCACATAATAAATAGTGAAGCAACTATTGAAGGAAATCAATCAGATAAAGAGCAATTGTTAGGAGAAGCGTATGCTTTAAGAGCAATGCAATACTTCGAGTTGATCAATTTATATGCGAAACCTTACAATAAATCAACAGCAAATACTGATGCTGGTGTGCCAATTACTTTAGAATATGATGCCGAAAAAGAGTTTTTATTACAAACTGTTGAAGATGTGTATGCCTTAATTTTAAGCGATCTTACCATGGCAGAATCTCTAATTAATATCCAAAAACAAGAGGTCGGTTATAACTATAGATTTTCTATGATCGCTGTAAAAGCTTTTAAATCTAGAGTTTATTTATACCAACAAGATTGGCAGAAAACGATTGATTTGGCAAATGAAGCTTTGGCAATCAATGCAGAAATTCAAAATTTAAATTTAGACACTTCTATAATGCCATCAGAATATAACGCTGTAGAATCTATTTTGGCATTAGAAACAGTTGCTTCTTTTGATCTGGTTAACAATACAACTATTTCTAAGACTTTAATTGATTCTTATAATCAAACAGCAGATGTCCGTTTTTCGCTTTATTTTAAAGAAAATACAGACGGAAGTTTCAGTTCTAATAAAAGTGCAGAAACTAAATTTAAGGTTTCTTATAGAACAGCAGAATTACATTTAACCATTGCAGAATGTTTGGCAGCATTAAATGAAGACCTTTTGGCAAAAGAGAAGTTAATATCATTTGCAGAAAATAGATATACAACCGATGGTTTTACTGCTTATAAAGCAAACGTAAATTCATTAAATAGTAACGACCTAAAAGCAGAAATCTTAGAAGAACGTAGAAGAGAATTTGCAATTGAAGGGCAAAGGTGGAATGATTTAAGAAGAACTACCCAACCTAAATTAACTAAGATTTTTGACGGAGTAATCTACACATTAGAGAATAATGACGACAGATATGTCATTCCTTTTCCTAATGATGCAACTATTAATAACCCTAATTTATAAATAATAAACCGTTGTAACCTGTTGTTATCTTATAGGTTACAATTTCAACAAAAAGATAAAAACAACCCAATTAAATATTTTAAATTATGAAGAAAATTTTTTCTATTCTTAGTGTTTTTTTAGCCTTAGCTATAACTACTGTTTCATGTTCTAGTGATGATGATGCGCCAATTTTATCATCTTTGGCAACCATTACAGATTTTACAATTGCTATTGATGGCGTAAATGCTGATGATATTGTTTACGATTTAGGAACTGATATTATTGTAACTGTCCCTTTCGGAACAAATTTAACAGCAGTTGTACCTACTATTACAGTTTCAGAAAATGCAACGATCTCTCCAAATTCAGATACAGAAATTACTTTTGTAGACGGAGTAGCAAAAACTTTTGTAGTAACTGCAGAAGATGAAGTAACTACTAAAAACTATACTGTAACCGTTAATGTTCGTGGTGAAGTTGGTAGTGGATCTCAATTAGAAACAACAGTTTTTACGGAAGATTATGTTTTTTTTGCAGCAAGCACAACTACTACTTATGAGTATGATGATAATTTTGGATTTGTAAATAAAATCTCTATAGATGAAGGATTCGGAGCTTCTGTTTTTACCTTAGTTTATGATGATAAAAACCAAGTTATTGAAAAAACAAGTGACGCAACAAGTACGGTTTATTCTTATGAAAATGGTCAAATTGTAAAAGGTGAATACAAAGAAGACGATGTGTTAGTTTATACTTATATCTATACCTATAATACATCTGGAAACTTAATTAAAGAAGAAAGAACAAATCATGAAGGTAATGATGCTTTAGTAGATGATATTACTACTTTTGAATATGACGCTAATGGTAATGTTATAAAAACGAACAGAGGAACAGCTCAAACAAATCCTTCTGAAGCAACTTATGACACAAAAAACAATCCTTTTAAAGGAATTTATCCAGCTGCATATGCTGCAATTAATGTTGGTTTTGATGCTGTAAATACAAACAATCCTCTTACTCGTGATACTGCAGATGCTAATGTTTCTTATGTATATAATACAGATGATTATCCTTTAGAATCTTCTTATACTAATAGTGAATTTGGCTTAACGGTACTTAGAACATTTACATATTACGCTAACTAATTAGATCAATTAATTCCCCTTTTTTATTTATTACACAGACACCCTTAATTTTAAGGGTGTTTGTTTTTATAAAACTTATTTTAAAATGAAGAAATCCTTTTTAGTACTCTTTTCTTTTTTGATGTTTGCTTGTAATTCTAATTCTTCAAACGAAGTAATTCTTTCTGATAATGAAGAGATTCCATTAACAAAAGAAGAAGAAATAATTAAAATATATAACGAATCTGTTTTACCTTTATTTAAAGAATATTCAGATACAGAAATACCTACACAGTTTAAGATAGATAAAAACGATTTAGGTATAAATGCAGGAGCAGCTTTTGGTTATGTAGAAGTGAGTCAGGGTTTGGTAAACTTAACCAAAGAAGATATTCAATTATTTGCTTTAACACATGAAGTTGCTCATATTGTAACTATAAAACAAGCAAGGCTTTTTGATTTACAAGGAAGTATCCCTAAAGGTACTGTAACAAATGATTATAAAAAAGCAGAATATTTAGCAGACTTAATAGCTATCCATTTAATTAAAACCAAACAGAATAAAGAGTTTAATTTGTTAACCTCTAATTTTCTTTTTTTGCAAGATTTATTGGGTGCTACTACTTTTACACATCCTTCTGGAAGTGATCGAATTAATTGCATAAATACTTATTTGGAAAACACTTTGGTTACTAGCAATGAGATTGCTTTAAAAAATACGTTTCTAAACATATGGCAAATGGAGTAGTGATACCTTGTTAGAAACCAATTATCAAAACTAATTGAAGGCTCGGTAATGGTTTTATAGTCATTTAAGATTATTGTAATAATTAAGATATTTCTTAAATGTAAATATTATGAACGAAAAATGATGCTTTTAAAATTTTTTTAAAAAATAAGATGTTTATTCTTTAGGATTCTTTAGATCATTTATTTTAAAGCTGTACCATAAGTTTTTTAGGGAATATATTAATCCTTTTACAATGCCGACTGATATACCCAATGATCATTTTCCTTTGAAAAAAAGGAATTTTCATGTATCAGATTTAAAGATCCATTTTCGTAAAAATATGCTTTAAATTCAACCGTATTTTCTGTAGATTCTAAAACATCTAGTTTTACCCATTCTACGGATTTTGTCCAAGTTAATATTTCCTTTTTTTCGAGGTTAGAGGGTCTAGTTGTACTATGGTGACTTTTTTGTAGGTAATCAATATTAGCCATAACAAATGCACTATATCTTGAACGCATTAAAATTTCTGGGGTAGCTACAGTATGTATATTTTGATGCGCTTTTTTACAACAATCAACATATAACTTGGATGGATTACACGGACATTTCATTGTTTATTCTTTGCTAATACAATATTTCCTTTTAAGTAGAAGGATTTAGTGAATTATTTAATGCAAATATAAAGGTATATCATCTTATTAGTATAGCTTAAATTACTATAAATTGATAGGGCAGCAAAACAATATATTTTTTGTAAAAATGAAGTTGTTCGTTTAATTTGATTAACAATTAGACTAACAACTTAATTTTACTAAACAAACCTATTCGTATGTAATAATAAACATTTTAGATACACCCTAAAAGGCACTTCACTATCTTCTTCATCAAAATTACGTTGAGACACTAATTTATTTTCTAATGGCTCATAGATTTCAGATTTCATATTACTACCATTAAATTTAGAGGTCCAGTAAACCAATTTTTGTAGGTTAAGGTTTCTAAATTCTTCGGATACTTTTTTCGAAAAATCACAACCACTAATACTTAATACTTCAAGCTGTGTTAATGACGCTAATTCAACAGGTAAAACAACTTGTTTAAAATTGTTTATTCCTAAAACACGTAGATTTTTCATATGGGCAATCCAGATAGGAATTTTTTCTTCTTTATGATGTGCTCTGATAAAAAGTGTTTCTAAATTTAATTCAGAAATCGATTCAGGGTATATACCTCCATTTTCATTTAAGCCTTCTAACCAAAGATGTTTTAAAGAATTCCAACGCGATATTACTTCAATACTTTCATCACTAATATGATCACATTGTATCAGTTTTACCGCTTCAATAGTTTCAACGTTTAGGTTGTCTATGGTTTTAACAGCCACACTCTGCATTATTAATTTTTTAAGCTGAGGCAATGTTACCGCAGGAAAAGCATCAAAACCTCTGGCTTCAAATACATCTAAAAATTCAAGGTTTGGTGTCTGGGTTAATAAACGTTCTAAAGCTTCAGTAGTTCCGTTATAACTATCTATTTTTAATACTTTTAAATTTTTATGTTGGTGAGCAGTTAATGCATTGTTATGTTCTGGCTTATTTTTTTTAAACGTAATGGTAAGCTCTTTTAAATTTATAAAGTTTTTTAGTAAACTCTCTAACTGACTCACATCACTAGTAAAATGATACGATTCAATTTTCTCTGGATGTCTAAAGGTTTCAAAATTTAAGACATTATTTACATCATTATTTCTATGTCCAAGATTAAATTTAGCAGCACTAATTACCGCATAGAATTCCTGTAAATTAAGAATTGGTGTGGCTTTAACTTCCACATTAAACACATCAAACTCTTCTGTTCCTGCTTTTATGCCTTTAATTTCAGAAATAGTTAAATTGGTTATATGCTTAGGTAAATGGTCAGTGTCTACAACTAAAGCACTAGCATTTTTAATTGTCAAGTTTTCTAACTGCTCTATTTTTGAAAACACATTAGGAAAAATTCTAACAGCTAATTTTATATCTCTAGTATTCGACTCTTGAAACCTGTATAATTCTACATTTTTTAGTTTTGTACATTGCTCAATCCCTTCTAAAAGCCAATCTAGTTTATGCTCTAGTTTGTAATTAAGCGTTGTTAAGTTTTTAAATGCAGCTAACGCTGTTTTATGTGGAATTTCTGGTGCTTCACAATCCACTGTTATCTTCTTTAAATCAGGGAAAAACGACGCGTTATCTAACACAAAATTAAGTAGTTTGGGTGAATCTATTTCTATAGATTCTCGCAGATTTACTTCCGTTATTGGTGTAATATTAGTTTCTTCGCTATATGTAATTTCTGTTACTAATTTAGGTCTAGGTACATCTTCAAAACATCTAGACGCATCGCCAAAAAACAAGGTAGCTGATAAGGAATCTATCTTAGGTGCAATAAGCTCAAAATATTCTAATTTTGGTAAATCCTCAAAACCACTAGGTAAGCTATCTATGCTTTTAGATAAAATCTGAAACTTTTTTAGTTGCTTTAAATGACTAACATCTTTAGGTAATGCTGTTAATTCATGTAAGTAAAACAATTCTATACGTTTTAAGGTTGCCGGAAACACGACCTGAGACAGGTCTTGGACACCTACATAACGTAGTTTGAATACCTTTAATTTCGTAAGATTTGTAAGCCAATTAAAATCGGTTAGATTCATATTAGGAATAATTTTTTCAATCCAATAATCACCTTCTATATGTAATTTTTTTAAGGATGTTAACTGAGACATTGTACTTGGAAACCTTTTTAAACAAGGCGCAATAAGCTTTAGTTTTTTTAATTTTGATAAATTACCAAAATCCTCTGGTAGTTGTTCATAATCACCTTCTAGATCTATTTCTTCTAAAGACGTTAATTTTGATATCTCATTAAGAATACTATCATAGGTATTGCCTTCTCCTTTTAAATGGATTTCTAAACTTTTTACGCCATTAAATCGTCTTAATATATGAGGATGTTCTAGCAAGCGATCTAAGAAGTCTGTTGAAAGATGAAAAGATCTCATTTCTCTATTCTTTCTCGTCATTAGATCAAATAATTTAAGAAGATCTAAGTCTTTAGATAGCAATCCATATTCTAAAAGAGAAATCATTCTATAGTCGTGCCTTCCTGTTTGTGTTATTTTTTTTCGGCTTTTAAAGGCTAGTTGCAAAGCTTCTGGAGCTTGTTTTTTTATGATGTTAGCACACTCTGCTCTATTTTTCTTATCTGTTGTTGCTTTTGCAATCGTAAAAATTTCGTAATAAAAATCTTCTGGAAAGTTTTTAGACTTTTTAATCTCTTCATAATATTCATCCATTTTATAATAGGTGAATTCAGGGATTTCTGTTGGTTTTACCATAGTAATCGTTAATTTTTAAGGTATAAATTTCTTTTGGAAACAGGGTTTTTAGGTTGCGGTTCGCTGTAAATTATTCTTTTTAGCTACACCCTAAAAGGGACTTCACTATCTATATCATCAAAATTACGTTGAGACACCAACTTATTCTCTAATGGCTCATAGATTTCAGACTTCATATTGCTACCATTAAATTTAGACGTCCAATACACCAATTTTTGTAGGTTAAGGGTTCTAAAGTCTTCGGCTACTTTTTCAGAAAAATCACAACCACTAATACTTAATACTTCAAGCTGTGTTAATGTGGCTAATTCAACAGGTAAAACAACTTGTTTAAAATTGTTTAGACCTAAAACACGTAGGTTTTTTATATTGGCAATCCAAGTTGGTATTTTTTCCTCTCTGTTATGTGCGCTGATAAAAAGTGTTTTTAAATTTAACTCAGAAATCGATTCAGGATACGTGTTACCATTTTCATCTAAACCTTCTAACCAAAGGTGTTTTAGAGAACTCCAATGCGATATTGCTTCAATACTTTCATCGTTAATATGATCACAATGTATCAGTTTTACCGCTTCAATAGTTTCAACGTTTAGATTGTCTATGGTTTTAAGCGCGACACTCTGCATTCTTAATTTTTTAAGCTGAGGCAAATTTACAGCTGGAAAAGCATCAAAGCCTTTGGCTTCAAATATCCCTAAGAATTCAAGGTTTGGTGTGTGTGTTAATAACCGCTCTAAGGCTTCGGTAGTTCCGTTATAATCATCAATTCTTAACACTTTTAAATTGGTGTGTTTAAAGGCCGTTAATCCATTATTATGTTCTGAATTGGCCTTCTTAAATGTAATGGTAAGTTCCTTTAAATTTATGAAGTTTTTAAGTAAGCTATCTAACTGATTCACATCACTGGTAAAATCAAACGATTCAATTTTTTCTGGATGTCTAAAGTTTTCAAAATCTAATACATTATTGACATCATCATTTCTATGTCCAAGATTAAATTTAGCCGCACTAATTACTGCATAAAATTCCTGTAAATTAAGAATTGGTGTGGCTTTAATTTCCAGATTAAACAGATCAAAAGGTTCTGTTCCTGCTTTTATTCCTTTAATTTCAGAAATAGTTAAATTGGTAATATGCTTAGGTAAATGGTCAGTGTCTACAACTAAAGCACTCGCATTTTTAATCGTCAGGTTTTCTAACTGTGCTATTTTTGAAAACACATTTGGAAAAATTCTAACAGCTAATTTTATATCTTTAGTATGCCACTCTTGAAATCTGTATAATTCAATATTTTTAAGATTTGTACATTGCTCAATCCCTTCAAAAAGCCAGTCTAGTTTATGTTCTAGTTTGTACTTAAGCGTTGTTAAATTTTTAAATACAGCTAATGATCTTTTGTGTGGGGTTTCAGGCGCTTCACAATCTACAGTTATCGTCCTTAAATTAGGGAAAAATAATGCATTATCTAACACGAAATTAAGTAGTTTGGGCGAATCTATTTCTATAGACTCTCGCAGACTAATTTCCGTCATTGGTGATATATTAGTTTCGCTATATGTAATTTTTGTTTCTAATTTAGGTCTAGGCGTTTCTTCAAAACATCTAGACGCATCTCCAAAAAATAAGGTAGACGATATGGAATCTATCTTAGGCGCATGAAGTTGAAAAAGTTCTAATTTTGGTAAATCTTCAAATCCGCTTGGTAAGTTATCTATGCTTTTAGATAAAACCTCAAACTCTTTTAGTTGCTTTAAATTACTAACATCTTTAGGCAATGCTATTAATTCATCTAAGCCAAAAAATTCTATAATTTTTAAGGATGCTGAAAACTTGACTTGAGATAGATCTTGAACGCCGATAAAACGTAGTTTCAACTCTTTTAATTCAGTAAATTTTGTAATCCAATTAAAATCAGTTAGATTCATATTGGGAGTAGATTTCCCAGTCCAATAAGCGCCTTCAATACGTATTTCTTTTAAGGATGTTAACTGAGACATTGTACTTGGAAACCTTTTTAAACAAGGCGCAACAAGCTTTAGCTTTTTTAAATTTGATAAATTCCCAAAATCCTCTGGTAGTTGCTCAAACTCACCCTCGAGATCTATTTCTTCTAACGACGTTAATTTTGATATCTCTTTAATAATACTATCATACTTATTACCTTGATCTTTTAAATGGATTGTCAATTTTTTAACACCGTTAAATCGGCTTAATATATGAGGATGTTCTAACAAGCGATCTAAAAAATGTACCGAAAACCAAAAAAATCCCAGTTCTCTATTCTTTCTCGTCATTAGATCGTGTAATTTAATAAGTTCTAAGTCTTTAGATAGCAACCCGTATTCTAAAAAGGAAATCATTCTAGCTGCGTTCCTTCCTTTTTGTGTAATTTTTTTTCGGCTTTTAAAGGCTAGTTGCAAAGCTTCTGGGGCTTGTTTTTTTATAATGTTAACACACTCTGCTCTATTTTTTTTATCTGTTGTTGCTTTTGCAATCGTAAAAATTTCATAATAAAAATCTTCTGGAAAGTTTTTACACTTTTTAATATCTTCATAATATTCATCCATTTTATAATAGGTGAATTCAGGGACTTCTGTTGGTTTTGTCATAGTAATCGTTAATTTTTAAAGTATATTTTTTTTTTTGAAAACAGGGATTTGAGTTGCGGTACGTTGTGCTTAAATTTCTTTAGCAGTACAGATCATATTTTTCATATCTGTTATCAAAATCTTCTTTTAAGATTTTATTTTTAGCTAATGCGTGAAATTTAGACGATTTCATATTGTTTCCATTAAATTTTGAATACCTGTAAATTAAATCCTCTAAATTCAAATTCTTAAATTTATCAGACACTTGTACTGTAAAATCACAGCTTCTAATGCTCATTATTTTTAATTGGGTTAATTCGGCTAATTCTTCCGGTAATGGGGAATACTTAAAGTTTTCTGTACCTAAAACTCGTAAGGATTTCATTCTGCCTATCCATTTTGGGATTTGTCTTTTAGTTAAAAATCCATCAATAAAAAAGGTATCTAAATTTAAGTCCGAAATGGTCTCTGGGTAGGTTTCAAGATCTTGACTAATGCTTTCTAACCAAAGAAATTTAAGCGTTTTCCAATGTGATGCCGTAACCATAGCATTGTAACCAAAATTGTCACACGATAAAACTTTAAAAAGTTCTATGTTGGGCACTGTTAAGTTTTCTATAGACTGTATATCATCGCTATAAAATAATTTTAGCGTTTTTAGTTTATTTAAAGTAACCTTAGGAAGATTTACAAGGCCTACACAATCGTAAATTTCTAAAAACTCTAGATGAGGCGTATGTTCTAATAATAATTTAATAACACTAGTGTCACCATTAAAATTTTTAATAGTCAAGTTCTTTAAATTATGGTGTGTATAAGCGGTTAAACCGTTGTTTTGTTTGGCATTATCTTTATTAAAATCAATGGTTAGTGATTGTAAATTACAAAGTGTTTTTAATGCTTTGTCTAAGCCTTTTACATTACTATTAAATATAAAATCTTTAAAGCTTTCAGGGTCTTTAAAATTATCAAAATCCAAAGTCTCATTTTTAACACTGTTTACATCGTCTAACTTAATTTTTTTAGCACGTATTACCGAATAAAATTTTTGCAATGCGGTAATAGGTGTACCTATTACTTTTATATGATTTACCTCAAAATCTTCTACACCTGGCTCAATGACTTTTATATCTGTAATGGTAAGACTGTCTGTCTTTATAGGTAAATAATCTGTATTTAAAACTAGTGCTTTTGCACGGTGTACTTTTAAGGTTTGCAAATGCTCTATCCTAGAAAATGCCTGAGGAAAATTAGTAACATCAGCGTTTGTTATTTCAGCATCAGTCCTATTATATATTCCATAAATAAGAACGTCTTCTAGCTTTTTACATTCGTGAATATCCTCTAAAACCCATTCTAAATGATGCGCTAATCTATACTTAAGGTTTTTAAGTTTTTTAAATGCAGAAAGCGTATGTGCACTTCTTCTTTTTGGTGCATCACAATTAATTTCTATCTCTTTTAAATTAGTAAAAGACAAGGCATTATCTAATACAAAACTAAGAAGCTCTGGATGGGTGAAATCAATTCTTTTTAGCTTAGTTACAGGTGTTTCACCATAAGGTATAAACTCTGTATACAAACCTAGCAAACGTTTAATATTGGGTCCAAAAATAAAAGCAGCAGGAACTTTTTTTAATTTAGATAAATGAATAGCTTCTAAAACCTCTAAGGTTTTAAATTCACTAACAGATGCAGGAAAGTGTTCTAGCTCCCTCATACCACTTAGCCTTAATGTTTTTAGTTTTGGTAAGTGACCAAGTGTTTCGGGTAAAGCGGTTAGATTTTCTAACCTAAAAAGCTCTAATTTTTTTAAACTTGCCGGAAGCTCAACATTAGAGAGATCTTGCACTGTAAAAGAACCTATTCTTAAATGCTTTAAACTTGTAAGTTCTGTAAGCCAAATAAAGTTAACGATGTTAGGGTTAGGATCGTCATCACCATAACGAAAATCTCCTCTAAACTCCAACTTTTTAAGTGCTTTTAACTTGGTTATTCCTACGGGAACCCATACCAAATTAGGTGCTGCTAGTATAAACTCTTTTAAGTTAACTAATCGTTCTAGTTCTTCTGGTATGTATTTATAATCAATGTCAAGCTCAAGTTTCTCTAATGAAGAAAGTTGCGTTATGTTGTTTACAACGCTACTAAAACTTTCTTTCTGTCTAGAGGTGCTAATTGTTAATTCTTTAACACCGTTAAACTGACTTAAAAGACGTGGTGTTTCTATGAAAAGTTCAATAACTTCTTTACTTCTATATTCAAGCGAAAGCGTTAATCGCTTACAAACAAGTGTGTATAGTTTACAAAGGTCTAAGTCTTCTGAAAGTACGCCGTACTCTAATACAGCAATCAGTTTCTTGTTAAAAGATTGAGAATCTTGTATTGTCGTTATTTTTTTTCGACTCTTAAAGGCGAGTTGTAAAGCTTCTGGTGCCTGTTTTTTTATGATATTGGTACACTCAGTTCTAATCTGCTTGTTTTTAGTAGATTTAGCAAGTACAAAAATCTCGTAATAAAAATCTTCTGGGTAATTTTTACAAGCTTTAATTTTTTCAAAAGATGTTTCATCTTCATAAAAATTGAAACCAAGTTCGTGCTTAGCAAGTATCATAAGGTTGTTTTATTTTGGTTTTACAAACCTATTTTAAAAGTAGATGTAATTTATCACTGTATTCTGTGATATTAATAATACACCTTCATTTTAAAAAGTTAAACCTTTACAAAAAAATATCACTAAATACCGTGAGTAAAAAAAGTTGAAGTACTTTTATCTTGCCACTAATTATAACTCCTTTTTTTGATAAGGTTTATAATCAGCATTTATAATTGATTTAAAGAATTAAAAGATATGATTCCAGTAGAAGACGCTAAAAAATATATAGAAAAATATAAAAAACCAGAATTAGATAGGTTTGACTTTCGTCCATTTTCTGAACCTTATAGAGTTTTAGCTAAAATATTAGGAGGTTTTGATAAAGGTGAAAGAAGAAACTATTATAATGTAAGTGATTTTGTTGCTATTTTTGACAATCCAATTACGATAAATCCTTGGAGAACCGAAGAAGGAATGCGTTTAGGAATACAGTTGTATGGTATTGTTCAAACTCCATATTTAGCCGATATGTGGGACTTTATGGATACGTTACCTTATCAAAGAGGATATGACAGAAAAGCTTTTAGATCTGTAAAAACGCAAGATACATTACGTAATAAATTACAGTTTTTTACACAATTTTTACGATTAAGTAGAAGGGGGTTTGGCGGCTTAACATTGCAAGAACAGTTTCAATACAGCACGTATTTTCCAGGTTCAAGTAGTTATTTCTTAGCAACCTTACTGCATAATGGAGATGGGATGTTTGATGAGTTATTAGACGATATTATTCAGTCTGAAGATGAAATTGGTGGTATTAGTATAGATATTATAAAGGCGTTATTACTTTCTGAAAACGAAAAGCATTGGGAAATGGTTGGTAAGTTATTACTCGCAGCCCAACGTCAAGAAGGTTTAAGGCAAACTATTTTAGAATCTTTAGATGAAGCTGGTCTTGGTGCTTTAAAATATATGATTAATATCGTTTTAGAAAACGACCTTACACGTTTTAGTAGTGTTACTAGAGCAGTAAGTACTTGGTTTGGTTTAAATTGGGATACGCCTAAAAAATCGGTAATCAATAGAGTTTTAGAATTGTCACAATCTTTAATTTTAAACTTAAAAGAAGTCGATACACTTCTTAAAAGTAAAGATAATTTAGAGGTTTTAGTCGCTTTATGGTCTATTGCAATTTTAGATGTAGACAAAGCCAATGCCAAAGCGTTAGATCTTGTGTATACATCAGAAGATAGAAATAAAAAGATTTTAGCATTATATTTTATATCTAAAACAGACAGAACAAACGATTCTTTAGTTGCTTATTTTAAAAAAGAAATTGGTAAAGATTATGCTTTAGATCATTGGATGGCAGTAAATTTACCACACAATACTTCATTAGATAATGACACTTTTTCAAAATTATTTGATGTAGCAAAAGCAGCAGAAGAAAAAGGTAAAACTTTCGAAACTAAAATATTCTCTTGGTGGAGTTTTACACCTAACTCTTATTATTTTTATCAGTTTCTTTTAAGTGGATCTACAGAAGAGCAATTAGAATTAATGGCGAACGATTTAGAACTGTTGCCAACAGAATTTAGAGAGAGTTACATTCGTAAAGTTTTCCCTATAGATTACAGTTATTCTTTTTACAATTATCAAAAAGATTCAGAGAAAAAAGAACCTTTAAATTTTGATAAAAATTCTTGGAAAAGAGCTTTAGCAAGAAAAGCAATTTATAACAGAAACGAATTGTTAATGGCTACCGGACTTAATTTGTTTAGTAGAATGCATCTTTATGATGAAGATTTAGAAATTGCAGAAGATTTATTAAGAAGAAAACATAAAGATTTACGCACCTCTTTAATTCAGTTATTGGTAAAATTACCAGCAGATCGTTTAAGAAACAGTGCTACAAATTTGGTAACAGCAAAAAGTATAGATCAACGTTTAGGTGGTTTAGAAATGTTAACGCTTTTACACGACGATAATAGACAGTCTAACTTTGTAGAAGACCAAATACGTATCTATAACGAACGACCTAGAATTTCTAAAAATGAACAGGTTTATTTAGATAAATTTTCTGACAATGCAGAAGAGTTTAATTATAGTAATGGTTTTGGTGCTATAGATTATGATAACTTAACACCGTTATACATACCACAATCTCGTTTCGAAAAAAAGACCAGTTTCTTCGATAAATTAGGCATTACCACTTCCGATTCAGCAGGGTTTAAATTTAAAGAATTTATAGACGCTAATAAGATTGTAAAAGAGGTAAATAAGTTAATAGCAATTGTTACTAAAAACAAACATTTCGAATATCAAGCAGAACTATATAGAGGAGAAATAGCAACCACTTATATAGAAAAAGGGATTCGTAGTATAAAAAAATTAGGTGATGATGCTACTGCAGAAGATCATTTACAGAACCTTCCTTTAGCAAAATTATGGATTGCTTGGTACGAGCAAAGTAAATTGAATGATTTTGAAATGCACGCTGCAATCCGTTATTTAACTCACCATAATAATCCATTTGGAGATTACAAAGAATTAGGCGCTTTTGCAAGACAATATTATCCAGATTTAGGCGGATTAAATTTAGATAAAGAAGATAGTTACAACTCAAAATCTGAAGCTTATAATGAAATTTTACAACGTTTATATAAAGTTTATGTAGAAGAAAAAACAATAGCTAATTTTAAGCTAGATGTTATGGAAGATATGATTGCTAATTTTCCAGACAAGCTTAAGCTAGTACAATATCAAACCTCTAATTACCGCTATAATAAAAAAACGTACAATTGGGCAAACATCATTTTACCACTTGTACCAAGTTTAAGTATTAATAATTTAGAACTTCTTACAGAAGAACAAGTTCAAAAATATTGGAGCTTTTATATGTATTTAGTTGCGCAAGATATTGAACATCCTAATACTACTGCAGATGTAAAAGTAATAACAAAACAATTCAGTAGACCAGGAATTGTACCATTCCCAAGTATTGCAGTAACTTTAAGACTTTATAAAAAAGGATTAATTAACGATGATGATTTATGTTTTCAAGCCTTACATTCTCGTGAATTAATGGTCATTATGGACGGTGGTTTTAATTATAGAATGAATTATAAATGGATAGAAAGAGACAGCGTACCTAAGCACGTATTAGCACCTTTAAAAACCAATTTATTAGAAACAGAATTAGAACGTGGAGATTTAGAAACCACTGCTACAGGTTACATGAGTGGTATTCATCGTGTAGAAGGTGTAGATTATGTATTTAGAATTTTAGAACGTTTAGGTAAAGATAATTTTGAACGTGGTTATAGTTATTATGGAGAGAGTAAAAAAACTATTTTTAGTGCTATGCTTAAAAAATCTCTATTTAAAGATACTGAAAGTTATGCGGATTTTGCTGCACGTGCAGATGCTTCTAAAGTTACTAAAAAACGTTTGATAGAACTTGCCTGTTATGCAACACAATGGACAGGTGTTATTGGCGAATATTTAGGATTAGAAAAATTAGAAGATGCCGTTTGGTGGTTTCAAGCACACGCTTCAGATCGTATGAATAGCGAACAAGAAACCATTATTTCTCGTTATTCTAACATTCCAAAAAGCGATTTTGCACTTGGTGCCATAGATGTAGATTGGTTTAATAGAGTGTATAAAACCATCGGAAAAACCAATTGGAAATTATTACATGACGCAGCCAAATATATTTCTGACGGAAACGGACACCGACAAGTAAAATTATATTCTAGCGTAATGTTAGGCGAAGTAAAAATCACCGAAACATTAAAGAAAATTAAAGACAAACGAGATAAAGATTATGTGCGTGCTTTAGGCTTAATTCCGTTAAGTAAAACCATACCAGAAAAAGATTTACTAAAGCGTTACAACCTATTGCAAGATTTCTTAAAAGAAAGCAAACAATTTGGAGCGCAACGTCAAGAAAGTGAGGCTATTGCTGTAGAAATTGGTTTAGACAATTTATCTCGTAACGCAGGTTATCAAGATCGTGTACGTTTTAGTTGGGCAATGGAAGCAAAGGCTACTCAAAAAATTATGGAGAATTCTAAAATTTCCATAGAAGAAACGGAGGTAGAATTGGTCATTAACAATCTTGGTAAAACAGATATTAAAGTTACAAAAGGAGGGAAGTCATTAAAAAATATTCCTGCCAAATTACGTAAAGACAAACAAGTAATTGCTTTAAAAGAAAGCAAAACATACCTTTCTAGACAATACAGTAGAACTCGTTTATCATTAGAAAATGCAATGGTAAATGAAGATGAATTTACAGCACTAGAAATTCATAATATGATGCAACATCCTATTGTAAAAGTAATGTTGAGTAAATTGGTAATGTATGTTCCAGAAAAAGAAATTTCTGGTTTTTACAATGAAAGTGTTTTAACAGATGCTAGCGGAAAAATGCATCAATTAGAAGAAAACGACCTTTTAGTTATTGCGCACGCCTCTCATTTATACAAAGCTATAGAATGGGATATGTATCAGAAATACTTATTTGCAGAGCGTTTAACACAGCCTTTTAAACAAGTATTTAGAGAGTTGTATTTAGTTACCGATGATGAACGCGAACACAGCAATCGTTCCGAACGTTACCAAGGACATCAAATTCAGCCTAAAAAAACCATAGCACTTTTAAGAAGTCGTGGTTGGACGGTTAGTATGGAAGAAGGTTTGCAAAAAGTATATCACAAAAAAGGTTTTATAGCAACCATGTATGCTATGGCAGATTGGTATTCGCCCTCAGAAGCAGAAGCGCCAACCATAGAAGATATCTGTTTTCATTCTGTAGATACATATCAAAGAATTCCGCTTACCGAGATTCCGTCTGTAATTTTTAGTGAAATTATGCGAGATATAGATCTTGTGGTAAGTGTTGCACATGTTGGTGGTGTAGATCCAGAAGCAAGTCATAGTACTATGCAAATGCGTGCTGCTTTGGCAGAAGAATCGGCAAGATTATTCAAGCTTAAAAACATTACCGTTAAAGAACGTTTTGTGTTTATTAAAGGAACCTTTGGCGAATACAGTATTCATTTAGGAAGTGGTCAAGTAAGTAAAAACGGATTAGCATTGTCTATAATTCCGGTGCATAGTCAGCACAGAGGACGTATGTTTTTACCCTTTGTAGATGACGATCCAAAATCGGCAGAAATTATTTCTAAAATGAAGCTTTTATCCGAAGATAATAAAATTCAAGATCCAACAATTTTAGCACAAATAAATAGCTAATATAAAAATAATAAGGGCGTTACCTCGCTTAGGCGAGGTCGGGCTTTCTGTTGCAAGTCCTCGTGCTAACGCACTGTGGGCTTTCCACGACAATCCCTAACGCAAAAAGCATTTAGCATATTATGGAATTAACGTTACAACTTAAAAGATTAGGCAAAAAGAAAGTAAAAAAAGTACCTTTTACTTTAGAAGAAAATCCTAAAAATTTAGAAGAATTATTAATTGGTTGTGTAAAAAATCAAGTAGAAGCTTTTAATAAAAAACGAACAGAAGTTAATGTAATTGGGTTTTTAAGTCCGGCCGAAATACAAGAAAAAGCAGAAAGTGGTAAAGTAGAATTTGGCGAATTAGCCAATACCGATTTAGCAAACTTGCAAAAAGCAATCGATAATGTTTTACTCGCTTTTAAAGACGGGTTGTTTGTGGTTTTTGTAGATGAAGACGAAATTACAGATTTAAAAGCACCTTTAGACCTAACGTCAGAAAGTGTAATTGCTTTTATAAGAATGACCTTTTTAGTAGGTACGTATTGGTAGTTTTTTTAATCAGCAAGTATGAAAACAGAAAACATACAAACCCAATTAGCTGTACAAATTTCTAACCATAATAAAACCTGGGGAAATTTATTAGCGAATACAAACTTTGGTAACGAAGCTTCTAGTTATTGGACTGTTACATTGCAACCAACTAACATTTCTGTAGATATTACAACTAATTCTTTCACTTTTAAAAAAGCAGAATTTTTATTTGATGTTAATGTAGGTGTTTCTTCGGGTGATGATATTAGGCTTTTTACAAAACAAGTTTCCGGTAAAGGAGTTTATCAATATACAAACAAGAAGATGATTGAACTTACAGTGCTTGAAATTGAGGAATAAAGTTTTAAGAAGCTGTTGAAAATTAATTAGAAAACAAAAAATAAATCTATTAAAAATAATGGAAAAACAATTTAATACTAAAACAGGATTTTGTCATATTTTACCTGATAAGATTATTCTAACAAGAGACGGAATTATTGGAAATGTTGCAAACGTGGCGGTAGGAAAAAGCATAACTCGAGTTTTTATCATTTATGGAGGAATTGCTGCTTTCTTACTTTTTTCAGCATTTGATAGTTTTCAAAAAGGTCAAATTTTGATATCGATATTTTCTTTAATAGTTAGTTTATTTCTTATATATGGAATCTTTAAAAGCATTAATAATTCTGCAACACCAATAATTGAACGAAAAGATATTAAGAGTATCAAATTTAAAAAAGCAATATTCGGAATAACGCGTTCTAGATTTGAAGTCCTTTTTAAAGACGAAAAAGGAAAAATTAAGAAACGTATCATAATGTTACCAGGTTCAATGAAAAATGGCACAAAAGAAACCGAAAAAGCAATAAAAATAATGAAAGAAGAGAATTTATTAAAGCAATAAAAAAATGTGAAACACTAAACTCACATTGCTAATATACTCTTTTATGTAAAAAGTGGTAATATTGAAGGTATCGTATATCTATAAATCTAAACGCTATGTTATAGATTTAGTAACGTTTTCTATTTCTAAGGAAATAATTATAAAAAAAAGGCATTCTTAATATTAAGAATGCCTTTTTTTTATAATTTTATTTAGAAAACGTCCAGAATAGATAAACCGTTAAATTTTGAAATAGCTGAATACAGTGATAAAAAAAATTAGAGACCTCTGTAGTTTTGTAGTAAATAATAAAAACAAAACATTATGAGCGGTTCAGTAAACGGAAATGAAAATTCAAAAGAAGTAGAAAAAATAATTGAACAAACTGAAAATAGTGATAAAAAAATATATCCTATTTTAAAACCAGGAAATTGGGTTGGTTTAAAAGCAGGTGCTTTAAGCAATACTTTAATTCCTTCCGAAAATGGAGCAGAAGTGGTAATTGCATATGGAATGGATACACCAGATAACTTTGTGTTTTTAACTCAAAAACATTTAGAAACTATGGATGGACAGCAAATTACAAGTGAAGCTTTTGAAAACTTAGGAAACTATGAAGCGGAATTAGAATTTGTTGGATCATTAGATAATAAAGCGGTTGCTACTAACGGAAACGACTTTTCTAGTGAAATAATTCTTTCTAAAGCACATATGTTAAAAGCACATGCCATGTTAGATGCAGAAGAGTTATTGGTATCTATTCCAAGAAGAACATGTATGACCATTATTTCTAGAGATGTAGATGAAGAGACAATGAATAAATTTGCGTACTTACATAACTTTACTTGGGAAGATGATAGCTTTGGAAATGCACCTATTACCAATTCTCTTTTTATTGTAAAAGAAGGAACTATTGTAGGACACATTCCATTATAATTCAATTTTAATAATTACAAAAAAGGCATTCTTATTTTTAAGAATGCCTTTTTTTATGGTTCTAATTCTATTTAATTAAACATCATAAATAATTCCTTAAATCTAGAAATGGCTGAATACGGTGATAAAAAACTTTATATGCTTCTCTAATTTTGTAGTAAATAATAAAAACTAAACATTATGAGTGGTACTCTTTACGGAAAAGAAAAATCAGAAAAAGAAATAGAAAAAATAGTTGAAGAGACTAAAAATAGTGATCAGAAAATATACCCTATTTTAAAACCAGGCGATTGGGTTGGTCTTAAAGCTGGGGCATTAAATTCTAACTTAATAAGATCAGAAGCGGGACCAAAAGTAGTTATTGCGTATGGTATAAATACTCCAGATAATTTTGTATTTCTAACACAAAAGCATTTAGAAACTATGGATCAAAAGCAAATTACAAATGAAGCTTTTAGAAACTTAGGGAATTATGAAACAGAATTTACATATTCAGAAGTACTGCAAAATAAGGTTCTAACCTCTAGTGGAAACGATTTTTCTAGTGAACGTATTCTTTCTGAAGCACATATGTTAAAAGCACACACCATGTTAAAAGCCGACGAATTATTTGTTTCTGTACCAAGGCGCTCTTGTATGATGGTAATTTCGAGAAATGTTGAAGAAGAATTACTTGAAGCTTTTTTAGGCTTACACAAAGACGCTTGGGAAGACGATAGTTATGGAAATGCGCCAATAGCAAATATTCTTTTCACCATGAAAGCAGGCCGAATTACGGGACATATCGCCTTAGATAATATAACAATAGAGGAATAAAAATAGCTAAATACTATTTCTTTTATCAATTGAAAATTATAAAATCTATCAGATAAACCACTAAATAAACAAATGGCTGAATACAGTGATGAAAAAACGTATGTGCTTGTTTAATTTTGTAGTAAATGTATAAGATGTAGTATTATAAGTCTAACAAATTACTGCCACTTATATTTCTTTTGTTGGTTGTAAATAGCGAACGATACATATTAAAAATAAACTTTAAAAAATAAAAATTGAAAAATCTAGATTGTAGTATCAACTATAGGGTACAGAACTTAATGGTAGATGTTTTTGAGTCTATAAATGCTTCCGATAAAATAACATTAATGATTAGTGAGCTTTTAGATACAAGAAGCATTTTTGAACTTGTTTTCGAAATTGTTAAAGAATCTGGTTTTTACAGTCAAGATGAAAACTTTAATCTAATAAAAGCTTTAAATATAGATACTGATGAAGCTAATATTAAAGACGCTTTGTACGTGACTTGGGTAACGATGGGCGAAAACTTAAACACAGCAAAAACTCAGGAAGAATTTAATGCTAAGTTTGCTTTGTTTGTACCTATTATTTTAAAACGTATGGAAGCAATTAACCACATTTCTGCATAAATTTTTACATTATTTACGATTCTTAATAATTCCATTTGCCTAATAAATAGCCACGATTTGTATTAAAAAATTTATATTATGACATTAGATCTATCGAACATTCAACGTTATTACAACAATTTAAAAGAAAAAGAAAATTACCCTAAAGCTTATCTCTATGAGCTTTTTGCAGTTGGTAAAACTTCTAGAGATTCAATTATTATTGATGAGGTTTCTAAAACTTTAGAAGCGCACGGTACGCCAGAACTTCTTAGCGCTTTTAACACCCGTAATAAACTGCCTGAAAACGGTGAAAATTCAGCAAATGTTTTAAACGCCTTGCTTAAATACGGACTTAAAGATCCATTGTTTCCTATTGGTAAAATCTACAATGCTTTTCAATTTTCATCACTTTCTATTAGAGAGGAAACGATTGCAGAAACACTAGAAAAGCAACCTGATCTTATTTCGCGTTTAAATGGTATTAGCCACCTAAAAATAGATGATCTGTTTAGTAACGGTTTGCCAAAGGAAATTTGTGATATTACCTCTTTAATGTCTTTAGAAATTAAAGGCAATTACCAAGTATTACCAGTTTCTATAGGGAATTTACAACAGCTAGAAAGTGTTACTTTAAAATTACCAAAACTCGCTTCATTTCCAGAATCGTTTTGGTCTTTAAAAAACATAAAAGAACTAGAATTAAGCGACATAGAAACAGACTTTCAAGAATCGCTTCAGCTAGAAAAACTTATAAAACTAGAAGAATTAGATTTTATTTTAGTCAATTTAAAAGATGCCTCTCAATTACAATTACCAACAAGTTTAAAGGAAATAAGTTTTATTCGTTTAAAACATTTAACTCAACTTCCTGCGCATATTTCTATGCTTAAAAACCTTAAGAAATTCGATTTGTACCTGTGTCCTAATTTGAGTGAAATACCTAACGGATTCAACCAATTAGACAATTTATTTGTACTGAAGTTAGATGCCATTCCTTTAATTAAAACCATTGAAGACCATCAAATATTTACAAAGCGTTGTGAATACATCACTTTAGATGATGGTTTAGAAATTGTAACAGGAAATTCGCTAATTCTAAATACAGAATTATTAATTAATGATGTCGAAATCTTAAATTACGTGTTATCGCATCCGGAACGTTTTACACAATTAGAAAAACTAAAAATTCAATATATCACAGATTTTTCTGATGTAACGCTAGGATTCGGACAATTAACAACACTTAAAGCTATTGATGTTCATCAAGGAAGCCAAATGGAAACCTTGTTTAAAAATATTGAAAACTGCACGCAATTAAGTTATTTAAAATTATACGGTGCCAACATAGAAAGTATTCCTGAAGGTTTAAAAGACTTGCAACACCTAGATTATTTATGCTTTAACAGTTGTAGAAGTTTAGTTTTAGAGGCTAAAAATTTACCCTCTAAAATTAAAGAATTGCATTTATTCGACATTAAGGAATATATTGCTTCAGAAAAATTATTAGAAACAGAACAGGCTTATTTTGGTAATTTAGCGATTGAAGATCCTCTAGTTTTATTTCGAAATTTAATTACAACATCGCTTCATTTTTCTGGTATTAATAAAAGTGAAAACACAGAAGAAGACTTAATACAATATTTGCCAAAACCGGAAGTATTGACCACTCTAAAGGCTTATACTAATACTGGGCATTTTCAAAATATACTTCATTATTGTACCAACTTAATGTATTTACATTTAGATAATAATGAAGCTAGCCTTTTGGCTTTAACACCTAAACCTGCGCCTCAATTAAAATATTTAAAATTAGATTTTTATAAAGCCGAAAACCTAGAGGACATTATTGCCAATATGCCAAATCTAGAAACCTTAGAAATGGCCCATTATGACGTTACACTTAGATTTCCTAAAGTTAAATTGCAACATCTAAAAAAATTAAATGTAAGTTATACGTCTTTTGAAACGCTTGAAACTTTAGAGGCACCTCTTTTAGAATCCTTATATATCGCGTTAAGTTACCAATTTGGAATGGAAGCTTATGCTAAATTAAACCAGTTTAAAGCTTTACAAAAACTAAACCTTATGGGAATTAGTAGCGATGTAAACAGCATTCCTAAAAGTATTACGGAATTAAAGCTTACTGAATTTTTAATAGGTCACAAGTACGACGCTTTACCAGAATACATTCAGCAGATTAAAACTTTAAAAACCTTATCCTTAGGCGGAAATGACTTTGTAGATTTACCAACTTGGATAGCAGATTTACCTCATTTAGAACGCTTAGATATTGATGGTTGCTCATTTGAAAATGCAGTGCCAGAATACTTTACAAAACTAAAGCTGAAAGAACTAAAATATTACCTTTCTGGTTTTCGTGGTTATAACATGAGTCCAGATAAGTATAACAACTTAATAACGCAAGGTTATACCGAATTGAAAAAAGAGTTTAGCAAAGAAGCTATAGCCTAACTTTTGTGGTTATCTGCTATCTAAAACAAAATAGATGACAATAGAAAAATTAACTAATAATCGTTCGCCTTACCACGAAATGTTGTTTGACAGTTTCTTAATCGAAAATATAAAGTCGTACGAAGAACTTATGGAGGTTTACCAAACCTACAAACAAAATCATCCCGACAAGACTATAATCTTAACTCTTGATGATTTAGGTCAAGCCGAATATACTAGTGGTCATGCGTGTGACTATAATTCTTTGCTAGATACTGATGGCTATGATTTAACTGGACTTGATAAAGCCTGTTATGATGAAGATAATGAACATTTGGGTCATCTTTCTACACCATCTGAATATTTCATAATCAGAGAAAACTTTTTAAAACACACAAAAGGGATTGATTTTAAAACGGTTTGTGAAAAAGACTTAAGCAATTCTGAAGACGATGTTTTAGATTTAGAAAACATTAATGAATCTCCATTAGCTTTTTTAGACCAACAAATTATACTGAAAATTCTTCCCGTTGAAAAGCCATACGAAGGACTTACAGGATTTCCGAATGGATATTTTGATGCCGACTTAAGTCCTTTTGAAAATTACGCGCTATCGAAGTACTTATTTGAAACCTATAATTTTGAACTTTTTGGAATTGGCGCTTCCTTTTTAGGATTTATTAAAAATGAATCATTAAAAGACAATAAAGTAAAAGCATTGATAGCTGACTTGGCAAAATTGTATAATACAACAGCATCAGAATTTGAAAAATTAGAAGAGATTATTAAAAATAAAAATCATTTATTTTTAAGATACACCGAATAATTTCAGTCATAAAAAAACTAAAAAGCCCAATTATAAATGTATAATTGGGCTTTTTTTATTTACGATGAATACCTGAAATTTACTCAGAAAATTGTTTAATAATTTCAAACAAGGTTAATTTAGTTCTCTTTATACTACCATCATCGTGACGAAAAAGATGTACTTTAGTATTATCATAGCATCCAAAAAACAATAAATCACCTTCAGAATTAGCACCAATAGCTTTACCTAAAGCTAATTTTTCTAAACTCCACTTGTACCCATCTAAATCTTTAAATGTCGGATTCATAAATTCACTTAATGTTTTAACATATGGTTTTAACGCGTGAATCTTACTGACTTCCATTCCATCTATGTTGGTAAGTTCCATCATTTTTTCAAAATTATATAACTTAAATTCTTCTTCCTCAAATACAACTACCCTTGATTTTTCCGTAATAAACTCCCTGTAATTTTTTCTAAACATTGGTTTTAATTCATCTACAGAGGTTATGATTAAATCTTCATTCATATTTTTAACTTTTTTAAAGTATTAGTTCTTAGTATTTTCTTTTGTTTTAGTATCTACAATTTGTAATAATGTTGGCATTCGGTATTTACCGTGCATTCGTTTTATGGCGTTACAAACCTCATCTTTATCAGTACCAATAACAGTTACATACAATGGCTTTTTACTTTCGCCACGAAACACTTCTTTAAATACAGCTGTTTTAGACACAAACTCAGATTTAGCGATACCAACAACCGGAATTTTAGCTTCTAAAGCTTGGTACAAATAACCACCTAAGCCCAAATGTTTTTCTTCTAAAATAACGTAACCATCAACTATAATTAAGTCTATCTCATCTAAATTAACTTGTTTCAACAAGCTTAAAATACATGGTAATTCTCTTTTGTAAAAAGATCCAGGTTCGTATGGTTCTATACCTTCAATAATATCCGTATAAATTTTTGTTGGTTCGTCGTCTTCCCAATCGTTAAAGCTTACCGCAATTGTTTTAGCTTTTCCGTTGTAATAATAAGTATCAAAAGCGAGTATCATAATTGTTGTGTTTTTTTGTTATTGCATGTATCGTTCTCCTCTAATTTAGGAACGATAAGATCTGCTTCACTAAGTGTGTATTTTATCTTTGGATATGTAAAGTTTAAACTTCTATTTTCTTCACCGCGTTGTTTATAAAATTCTTTTTCTTGCGTTTCATTTGCAAGTTCCATTATTGAATTATCTTCAAAATAAGGAGTATCATTATTGAATTTCACGAAGGTTTTAGAGGTTCTAAAAGTGATGCCCAACCATTTATTGTCTGTTAATTTTAATGCTTCACGGTTTGGGTTCTCTAGTATTATTTTATGAGAATATTTAGCATTCGTTTCCAAAGAAAATAAAACAAGAGAATTATGAGTTAGCGGAATATCAAATTCTTCTTCGGTAGATTTATCTTTAATTCTAAGGATACGAGTGGTTGTATCTGTTAACTTTTCTGGATGCTTATAGCACGAAAACAAACCAATATAAGAGTCCGTTTTTAGATCTAAACTTAAATCTGAATGGTAACCCATTTTTGTGTAATTCTCGTCGTATATCTCAATAAGACCACAATTAAAAGCTGTTTTTGGTTGATTTTCTTGTTCTAAAATCTTATTTATTTGGTTTAAAATATTAAGATGAGGTACAGTAAAATAATGCGACAGAATTGTAAACTTAGTGGTTGTTCTTACTATTGGAATAGCATCCATATACTTAACGATATGATTACCAACGCGTCCTTTTCCTAAAGTTTCAAAGACAATTTCTTTTGATAAAGATTCAAAAAGATTGGTTTCTAAAGGAAGTATCGTTTTATAAAATGGATGGTTATTCATAACGGTTACATTTTCTAATTAATAGATTGGTTTTTTGTAATCTCCAGTATTCATACTAAAATGGACTTTACCATAATCGACACGTTTTACGGTCTTGTTTTCTTCGTAATAAGACGTTCTTAAATTAACAAGATTTTCAGTATCCATAGCTTCTAATTGTACTAATTTATCTTCTTGTTTTATATAGGTTTGGTTATTTTTATAAACTGCTTCTAAGTTAGAACAGCGAATTACATAGCCCATTCTAATGGGAATTAAATCGATGTCTAAAACCGATGGTCTAATTTCGTGCGTGTATAATCTGTTGGTAGACAACGGAATTAAAAACACAGAATTTGGATATAATGTCACCGAAAATTCTTTGACTAAAGTAGCATCTTTTACAGACGATTTTAATTTGAAAAGCAATCTAGATAAGCCGCTAGATTTACCATAAACCCTATCAAATTTATTGGTTTTAGAAGGACTTAATTTATCAAAATTAGTTGTGTTGTAAAACGTACAAAAAGCAATTAAACCTTCTTTTGGCATGTCTTTTGTTTTATCAGAATGCGCTTTTATCTTCGCTTTTACATCTTTTGGATGGTCTTTGTCTTTCTTTTTATTCTCGTAAATTTGAGCTAATACGTGGTTTAATTCGGTTTTTTTTTCAAAATCGAATTGTACGGCTTCGTTAATTGTATTGACAATATGTGTGTCTGTTGCTCTAAAGTTATCTGTTGGTCCGGTTAAATTACTAGAACATCTTAATAGTTTAAAATGAAGTTGCTCTTCGTTTTTAGATGATTTTTTCTTGGTTATTTTACTTAGATAAATTCCTTTTCTTAAAGCTACAGTTTGCTTGGTAGATTCTGTTAAATTTTGAAATTGATGTTCTTTTTCTATTTTTGAAAAGTAATCGTTGTCTTCAAAAAACTGACGATAAAACACACCAGCATTATGGATATTTATAGGAACTTGTCCTTCATCAATAATTTTATATTTATCAGTATGAATGTCATCATAATTAAAAGAAAATTCTTTAATAATTAATACATCTTTAGCATCAGTGTTTAGTAATTTAATATCACCAATAACATATATTCTAGTTCCTTTTTCTGTGTTTTTAATCTCAGAAAAATGATTTACAATACGACCATTAAAATTGGTTTTTAAATAATTTAAAGCTTCAGAAGTATCTGCTGAATTAGTTAAATCAATTAAAATATTTTTAGTTTTTGAGAGTGCATTTTCTATGTTCATTATTTTTCTATTTGATGTTGGTAATAACTCAATGCTTCCGCTCTCACTAAATCGGTATAATTCCTATTCTCAGAAATCGATTTTAATAAATCGATGTATTTTTTACGTTCTTCTTCTTTTAAACCATTAATAAACCGATTCAATAAAAGGGTAGCCATAATGGTTCCGTTTTCTGTATTGAACTTTAATAATTCAGCATTATAAATTTTGTAATTTGGCTTGTCTATATGTTCTATAAAATGGATAAAAGAAAAATCTTCATCTAATTCTGGATCTTGACGTTTTAGAAAATCAAAAAGTGTTTGAATTAATTGTTCTTTTTGCAAATCTGTAAAACCACCTACATCAGTTAATTCATCTCCAATAACATCAAAAAATTCACTTATTTCATAATCTTCCATATCGTCATTGACGTTGAAGTTTTTAATTTTTGTGAAGGCATTATCTAAATTCATCTAATCCGTTTTAACTTTTAATCTAAATATGTTTATTCGTCCTTTTTGTAAAAGCTAAAACTATTCAAATCAATTTCGTAGTTTAAAGCTTTCTCGTCGTTAACAGCCGCTTGTTTAATGCTTACTTTGTTATTTTTATCATTCCATTCAAAATCTGTAATTCGAGCATAAAATTTGATAGGAATAAAGAATAAAGCTTTAGGATTATTCTTCTGTAATTTTGATGGAAATACACCTGCTTCTTTTAAATTTGGATAAACCGCTGTATCGAAAATAAAAACTTTACAATAATCAGCATCATGCATTCTCCCTGACTCCAAGTATATTGCTAAACGACCATCTAAAGATTGAGAAATATGACTTTCTTGCTCTTTATATTTTTCTAGACTTCTGTAATTAATTACAATACCTATTAGTAAAGAAATAAGTATTAGAAGAAGTAAGGCTACTTTTTTATTCATATTTAAAGACTTATTTAACGTAGTGTTTTATCTTAAATAACCTTCTCTTATAAAAGAGAATTCAGTATCAATAAGCATTTGTAAATAGGCTTCAAAACTATCTGCAATCACTTCAAACTCATTTGGGTCGTGAAGAAACCTTACCACTTGACCTATTTTCCCTTTTTCTGAAGGACTGCTCCGTTATCAGTATTTAGAGCACTAAAAATAATATCACCATCTTTAATTTTTTCATTAAAAATTGAATTCGTATTAGCGCTTTTTGGGTTATTAATAAAGAACCAAGAAAGCGTAAGAATGGCTAAAAGACCAATAAAAATATATTTGATTTTTGCTTTCATTTAAAATGATGACTTATTATTTTATTTTAATACAGGTATAAGGTGAGACCAGTTTAAAGCGGTAGCAAAATCTAAAGCTGTTTTACCTGTTTTAGTTTTAGCATTTTTATCTGCACCTAATTCTAATAAAATATCTACCGCAGTTTTGTTTCCTGCAATGGTTTCTGTGTGTAATCTTGTCATTCCATTTTCAGCTACAGCAGCTACCACATCTAAGTTTTCTGTAAAGAAATCTCTAGCAGGTTTTTCCATTACTTTACTCATTGGGTGCTCAATAAGGTTTTCTTCTTTTTCTTCTTGTTGATGAGCGATTAGAATATTATTATAATCCCCAAAGTTTAATCCCCAAGCATTATCATGGTTTTCTCTCGCTTTATCTGTCATATCAGAACGTAGTGCCTGAATGGTATATCCTCCATAAGTTTTACGATCTATAGACAACATCCAATCTGATATTTCTGATATTTTTCTGGTAACGGTATCGCCTTCAGCAACATTTGTCAATTTATTTGGTGCATTTTGTAAAATACCTGTAATAAATTCTCCATCAAAATCAATTTCACTAATCCACATGTGTTCTACCAAAGGTTCTTCTTTTTCTTCAATTTTTTGTTGAAAAGGAATTTTTACTAAAGCTAAATCGTGAGCAGGAACAACTCTTTTAGCTTCCCAATAAATTTCGCGCCAAAAGTAGTTAAAGGTAGACTGCGCTTTAAGATAAGCAGCTTTCATTTTTTCGTTTTGTTCAGTGTAAAATATATTGTTTTCTTGACTCATAATTTCTTTGTTTTTAATTATTTATTTTTTTAAATTTTAATACCAAATCAAAAGATTTGATGACTTTGTAAATAGCAATAATCTTTAGATTAAAAAGAATAGCTTATTTGCTTTATATTGTATTACCAATTTTATTTTTGCCAGTTATAATCTTTAGGTTTTTCTAAAGCATACGTCTTCATTTTAGAATGACTTATTTTATTACTGACCTTAAAGTTTTTTTTATAAAGGTATTGTGTCATTATTGGATAATTATTTTTTTCATTAGCATTGGTAAGTCCCATTTCTGTAAATTCAAAAATGTTAAATGTCCAATAATTGTTATTTTCATAATGATCAAGTTTCATCGTAATCGTTTCAAAGATTCCATCCTTATTAAAATCTCTTTCTTCACGATTTCCATCCATCATATCATCGTAAGAAATTTTTGAAAATCCTTTGTTTTTATTTTGTATCAGATATATTACACGAACATTTAAAGCAGCTATTCCATTACCCATATACGGAATTAAAAGTTTTATGTCTTTTAGATTATCAGCATTAAAATCAGTTATTCTAATTGGTTCAAAAATATTTAACGTACTAAAAAACATATCCTCAGAAAGTTTCTGAATTTGAGTTTTACCTCTAAATATACTTATGGAAGATTCTTGATCTGCATCTCCTGTATAAGATGTTAATTGAATGGTTAAAGCTTCTGTTTCAAAAAAATCATTAATAGTAATTGTATAATCTGCTTGTTGTTTTATTTCTGTTAAATCGTATAATTTCCAATCGTTGAATTCCTCATAAACAGGTTTAGGAAATTCTTCAAAAGGATATTGACAATACCCAGTTAAATAGATTAAATTGAATATAATTAGTAATGATTGTTTCATGTTATTGTAGCTTCTGTATAAAAAACATCTATTAAGTCTTTTAAAAAAATGAATTGTTTTTATCTCTATATGATTTTTTTATACGAACAAAGATGAAACTTTAGTGGTGTTTTTAGGTAACTGTTTTCAGTGATATTAAAATATCAAAAAGTGTTTTGCTATTTTTTGTTTCTGATAGAATTACCATTGCATAATGGATTCTTCTTTCCAAAAAATGAACCTAAATTCTTCATAATGATTTCCATTTCCAATGGTGTGGTTATCTCTAAGACCTTTATCTAATTGTAGTTTATGAAGCATTCCTGATGCAGAACCAATCCATAATGTGTTTTCATCATCAGAAATAGTTATACTAGTAATTGTAGAACCTAAAAAGTATTTCCAAATGCAATTCCCTTTGGTATCAATGGCTTTAATATATCCAAAAGCATCACCTAAAATATAATATTTAGAAGTTGCTACACCACAATAAACTCTCATTCCGTCATCTATAACTGTATAATCTTCGCTTTCTTCATAAGCTGTTATATTGATATTTGTTAAGTTTGTAGCATCTACACCAATAGTTACACCATTATAAAAGTGACAAGAATTTGTAATTAATTGATGGTCATTTTTAGAGAAAAGACAAAAATCTGGATAAGAAGATTGCGGACCAACTTCTCCAATTTCTACGCCATTATTATCTAAAACTCTATGGTCGCTGCATTGGTCGCCAACAACAATGTAATTATTATCATTAGAAATTGTTGCGTTTTCCATGTCCATATCAGATTCCCATTCTTCGTCTTCTAGATCCGGAACTGGGTGAATCATGTTTTCTGCATCTTTAGAAATAATATAAATTCCTTCGGATGTTGTTATTAGAATTTTATGTCCGTCGTTAAAAGGAGTTAATTCTGAAATCCTTAAATCTTTAGCTTTATCTAAATTAAATGCAGCTATAACAGTACCTTCCCAACCTTGTGTTGTTACAATAGTATTGTTTGATGCAATAGCAAAAACATTATTTTGTTTAGATTTTCCTATTGCATTAATAGAGGTTTTAAGTTCTATAATTGTATCGTCTTTAAGAATATATGCTTGTCTTTTTTGATAAGCAGTACCTATTAAAAACACAATTTTCTGCTCATTTATAAAATGTAACTGTTCTACACTTTGTCCTTTATCTTGTATAAATTTGATGAAAGGCGTGTGTGCAGGCGGAAAATCATCTCTAAATTGAGTAATGGTATTATTTTTATTAGCCTCTTTTAAAAGCTGATAAACAGCATCTGCTAAATACTCTCTTTCGTCTTTAGGTTCTTCTCCTTTCCAATTTTCCCATCCGTTCGTTTCACCAAACTGCACCATTTTATTTACGTCAGAAGCATATTTGCTTCCTAATAAATTCCAAGCTTGTTTGATGTTTTTTGTATTCTTGTCTGTGAATTTCATTTGTACTATTTTTTTCTTTTTTGGAGAGAACCTAAAGTTAAAAGAGGTTATTATTTAATTAAAAGCAATAGCTGTTTTGTTATTGATACTAAATTTAGCTGCATCTAAAAGAGTAACACAAACTAATATTTCTATCCAAAAATCACCTTCATCTGCTACAATTTTATTTAATTCGTCAATATTGGTAACATCATTATTTTCATCTAAACCAATACCTAAATGCTTTGTTATACTTTTTAATTCTTTTAAAAGATCGTAAGAAGACCCAATCATTGCGCCAGGTACAGGTGCTTTATCAGTATCGAAAAGAACTTCTGGTAATGCTACAGGAATATAAAAACCTTCAGCGTCTGAATGTGTTAAAAGATGGCTAGACATATAAGAATAATGATCTTCTAAAATGGCATCACCTTCTGGCTCTTCTTCCGGAGAAAAAGGAGTTGGTGTCCAATCCCAATTCTCATTATCTTTATGCTCCCAAACGTGGGCTGCAAAACGTCTTAAATGATGTAAAAAACTATAAGGAAAACCTCCAAATTGTAATGGCTCTATTTCCATTTCATTTGGTTCTTGGTAAGTTTCAACACCATTTTTTATTAATATTGTATTTATATTATCAAAAATGACTTTATAAGCTTCGTAACCTTCTGGTTCATTTTCTTTAAAATCTACTAATATTCCACTAGAAATTGTTAATCCCATAACTATTTTGTTTTTTATATTGTTAGACAAAATTAGAGGGAATGTGCTTTTTGTTTATCACTGAAATTAATGATATTATTAAATCATACATTTCATTATTAAGTAAAAAAAAATAAAGGTTTTATTTTTATAACGATTCTGCGTCAATGCCCATTTTTTCAAACTCATCATAAACACAATCTTTAGCATAACATAAGGTTGCTTTTTTAAGGTTAGGAAATTGTTTGTCATCAACAGCCGTTTCCATATCCCAATCATCTTCACCGCCACCAGAAAAAGGGGAGAGGTTCATATAAATATCGTTTCCTCCATCTTGATAAATGTCTGTAATTTCTGTAGCCAAACGTTTCGGAATTGGTAAATCTTTAAAATATTGCACCACTTCTGCTATGGGTTCATAACCTTCATCATCAATATCTATTTTACGCTCTCTATACCAATCTGCAAATTCATAAATGTCGAATTTAGGTTCTAGTAAGCCTTTCATATACATTAATTCCTCTATAATAGACAGCTTAAAGCCAAAATCTACAAAAGTAATTTCTTCTTCATCTATAGGTTTAATAGTATATTTATCGTCTGGTATACCTTGCCAACGTACATAAGGTTGATAAGCACTTACTTCAATAGCCTTTATAGTTTCTTCTTCATTAACACTAAACCAAGCACAAATAGTATTTAGAACTAAAGCGCCAGAATCATCATCTTTAAAAAGCTGTACACGTTCTTCTTTATTAGTTTTATAATAATTGGTAATCTCTTGATCATTAAAATAAAACGCTCCAGAGAATTTATGCTTAGGACAAAAACTGTAAGTATCAAGTTGTAGTTCTAAAGTTAAAGATTCTATGCATTCACCATTTTTAGAATATGCAAGAAGACCTAAATCATCCCAAGTAAAAATAGTATTGCTTTTTCTTTTAGTTGTTCTGTAATTATCATTTAAACATTCCTTTAAAGTGTTTATAGAAATAGGAAATTGAATAGAAACAGAATTAATTAAAAAACCTGTTAAAGATAAATGTATTGTTGTCATAAGTACGTTTTAAGAATGCCAAAGATAATTACTCGTTTAAAAATGGTACTGCCTGATTTCAGTGATATTTAATTATAAATCTTTTAAATAAAAATATAAATCACCCTTTTCGGGGATAAAAAAATGAAGAGTTACCTATAATTTTGTTGAAAATATATTTTATGGAGGATAAAATTAAAAGTGCTGCTTTTTTAGATTCATTAAAGCGCAACAACGAAAAAATAAGAGACGATCGTGCAAGTGCTATTGCAGAAGACGCACAGTTAATGTATAAACGCGAAACGGAAGATTTAGCGTTATCATTAAAACGATTAAAACGTGAGCAAGAAAACATGTTAGACATGAGTCCGACCGACGCAAATAGTTTGGTTTTAGCGTCAGATTTTGATGCGAAGGATTATGTAGCCAAAGACTTAGAAATGTCTGTAAAGATTAGAAATTTAGAAATTAAATTAGAATTAGCCAAAAAGCGATACACGCATTTATTTGGCGGAATCATAAACGAATTATAATTATGGGAGGAGGAAGATTTAGTAACGACGCTTATAAAAAATTAAGAAAAACAAAAGGCTATAGTAACAAGTCTAGAGAAGAGATATTTACAGCTAGAAGTATAGATACAGAAATGGATCCTGTAAAGGCAATTGTAAGAGAATCTAGAGATTCTGAAGAACATCCAGAAACGGTTTCTATTATTGTAGCATTAGACGTTACCGGAAGTATGGGTTTTGTGCCAGAACATATTGTTAAGGAAGCTTTACCAGATCTTATTGGTTCTTTAATGGAAGCAGGAATTGAAGATCCGCAAGTATTATTTTTAGGGATTGGAGATTTTATTTATGATGCTGCTCCTTTACAAGTTGGTCAGTTCGAGTCTTCTGCAGAATTGTTAGACCGTTGGTTAACGCGCGTTTATTTAGAAAGCGGTGGTGGCGGAAACAACCAAGAAGGGTACAACTTGGCACATTTGTTTGCTGCTCGCCATACTTCGATTGATTGTTGGGAAAAAAGAAAGCAAAAAGGTTTTTTATTCACCATTGGTGATGAACCTGTTTTTCCTACAATTCCAGCAGAAATTATAAAAAGATACACCAGCGCAGAAGAAGCAGAAACAATTACTACGGAAAATATTATTAAGGAAGCTCAAGAAAAATACAATGTATTTCATATGCATTTAGAGCATAATGAATGGTCTAAAAGTGAACATCGAAAAGGAAATTGGAAAGCACTTTTAGGAGATAATTTTTTAGAAATTGCAGATTTTAAAACCGTAGCAAAACGTATTGCAGATGTGGTAATTCAAAATCATAAACCATTTAATGCAACCACAAATACCAATACTTCTTCTGATGATATAGAAGTAGAAAATATGTTATAAATGACAAAATGTAGTATTGTTATAGATTTAGGTTTTGGTGATGCTGGAAAAGGGTTAACTACCGATTATTTAGCATCACAAAACTCTAAAGAAAGTTTAGTAGTTCGGTTTTCTGGAGGACATCAAATAGGGCATACTGTAAGTACAGAAACACTTACGCATACGTTTAGTAATTTTGGTTCTGGTACGTTATTAGGCGTTCCAACGTATTATTCAGAACTTACTACACTTTTTCCGCCTGCTATTTTAGATGAAGGAGAATTCTTACAAAAATACCATCCAAAATTGTATTTTCATCCGCTTGCGATGATTACAACTTTTTATGATATTGCTTTTAATAGATCGGTAGAAAAGCAACAAAATAATGGTTCTTGTGGTTTGGGTTTTGGAACAACTATTGCTAGAAATAAAGAAGAAGTTTATTTGTATGCAAACGATTTACAGTTTCATTGGGTTTTAAAGCAACGTTTAATTAGTATAAAAAACTATTACGAAACAAAGTTAAAAACGGAACCAAAAAGCGTTCAAGAATATTACAAAAACGAATTAAAGGACTATAACGAAGCGTATTTTATAGAAAGTTGTTTTTCTATTCAGAAATTTTATAATTTAAAGGCTCTTTCTGATTTAGCAACCTCTTTTAAAAATTTTATTTTCGAAGGAAGTCAAGGTGTTTTATTAGATACACAACATGGTTTTTATCCGCATACTACGTGGAGTTATACTACTTCTAAAAATGCAATTCAGCTTATTAAAACTCATTTAGGTGAAGAAACAGAAATAGCTATTTTTTACGTTACACGCTGTTATCAAACAAGGCATGGAAACGGACCAATGGCTAACACAGAACCTGTTTCACTTCAAAATAATGAAGATGAAGCAAACGTTACAAACGAGTTTCAAGGTGTATTTAGAACACAAGCTTTAGATACACAATTATTAAATTATGCTTTAAGTGCTGATGCAATTCATCATCAGAATTTAAAACTAAAGAAAAATCTAATGGTAACTTGCATCGATCAATTACCTAGTTTTTCTACTAAAAATCTACTTCAAAATTTAGATGTAAAATTCAATATGGTTTACGAAAGTTACGGACCAAAACGAGAATGTATTACACAAATTTCATCAAAATAATTACTGCATATCTATTGCTAAAAATATTCTGTAGTATTTAAAATCATTAGTTTCAGTGATAAAAAAAATATTGATCCAAAGTATCTTCGCAGTATTAAAATATAAGAGAAAATGAACAATAGTATCAAATATTCAGAAGATTTTAAATTATTAAAATGGGATGATTTTAATTTTGAACCTATCAAAATAGAGACACTTCCAATTCTTGAAGATCCTGAACATTACAAGAATTCTTTTACGTTTAGAGACGCGCTTTTAAAAGCTGTAGAAAAAGCGTCTGGAAAAAATTTATTAAACCTCATATTTATTACACCAGATTATGAAACCATTCATAAATTTTATGGTATTGGGTATTTAGAAGACAAAACGCTTTTTACTGTTGAAATAGAGCATACGCCAATATTTGAAGCATGGTTTACAGTTATTCATGATGAACAACACAAAAGCGCTACAATTTATACCTTTAGTAAGAGTTGTTATAGTTCTCAACCTGCTTCTAATTTAAAGAATATTACTTTTCAAGAAAACACAGGTGCTTTTATTGATGAATTTATTCCGAATCAATTTATAGCCGAAAAATTAGCTAAAGAAAAAACAGATTTTATAAGCCCTTTTATTCAGTTAGAATCTAAAATTAATTTAGAAGAAGTAAAACAATCTTTTAATGCTTTAATTTTAGAAAAAGGATTGACAATACATTCACCAAAAAACAATGAAGACATATATGTTAAGTTTGAAAAAGAAGCGGGTTTTCCTTTTCCAACAATAATTAAAGAGTACTTAACGTTGCATAATGGTATTGATAGATGCGCCATAATGAGTGCCGAAGATATCTATAAAGAGTGGAAACAATGGAAAGATTGTTATGATGATTGGACGCAAGAAGAGTTGTTAGACACATACTCGACAAACAAAGGGAAAGCATTATTAATGTACACTACACCATATTGGATTCCGTTTTTCGATTTACAGAATGGTAATTTTTTAGCCTTCGATTTTGCTCCGAATACAAAAGGTACAGCCGGACAAATTATTCGTTATGGTGCAGATCAAGAAATTGGATATATTGAAGCAGAAGATTTAAATACTTTCTTAAAAAGTTTAATGGGTAACGAAGGAGAAATTGAAGAAAATGAATGGTTTTACATCGAATAAAATCTTCTGAAAAAGAATAAAGTATATTACAATATAATTTGAATAACACTTAGTAAATGTCTGCGATATTTAAAGAGAAAATAGTTCCGAAATTAGAGATGTCATCTTTAGAGGTTTCTGAAATAAAAGCAATCCTTCAAGTTTTTAAGTTGATGGATACTACTGATAACGATGTTTATATAAAGGCAAAAAATAATAGTACTACAGAAGGTGTACATGCAGAATTTACAGAAAAAGTAGCACAACTTATTTACTTTCATCCTACTGTTTTTGCAAACGAAAAAGAAGGATTAGAATTTATTGCATCTTGGTTACCGTTGTTAAAAAACGGATTTTATCCGGATAAAAAAAGTAGTGATAAACTTGTTGAGTTTTTATATTTTAGTCTGAGTTATTTACAAACCGATGCTATTTCTGACGATTTGAAAACGCAAATTTTTAAGGTTTTAAAAATGTTGGTACAAAGTGAATCTAAGGCTTCTCTTTCTGTAGCTCGTTTTTTAGTTCATAGAATTTTTGACATTAGAGATGTATTTAGTTCCGATTTTTTAATTCAGCATTGTATCAAAAATAATATTTTAAATGACACCTATTATGTCGTTAATTCAGACAAAACTATAACTACGTTTCCATTTAAAATAGACAACAACTTTATTCAATATTTTTTTGATAATGATTGGCGAAAATTCATTACAAAATTTCATCAAATACTACCTGTAGGTCGTGTTTATGTTAAAGGAGCATACGATTTAATGTTGCCTTGGTTTAGTACAGAATTAGCTGCGTATTATTACAATAATTTACAAATAATATTTGAAGCGCATAAAGCAATTAAAGAGCGAATTATTTATGGAGAAGCAAATAGTTTAGAATTATTAAACCTAAAAACTACTGAAGGTTTCCACCCGTTAATTGCCGCTTTAGGACCTAAATTATTATGGGATGCAGGCGATGTTTTATTATTCAATAATCGTGATAAAAATATTCCGCAAGAGCAATTAGATGTTTGCTATTTAAGATTTGTAGATTGGTTAAACGCCGATGGCGGAAGCAATTTTTACTCAGAAACTTTTAAAGATTACGGAAAACAAATTTTTACTGAAAATAGGGCAGAAGCACTTCCGTTACAACTTATTCCGTTTTGGTTTGATAAATGTCACCCTAAAACAGGTGTTAAAAATCAGACAGAAACCTTCAATACTATATTTTCAAATTTATTAATTAAAGACAGAAAAGGAAAACTTCCTATAATGCGTTATGATCACAATGATTTTCAAATGACGGGTTCATTTTTAATTCAAAATGTTTATCAGAATAAAGACAACTTAAAAGGTTTTCTTGAAGACTTTAAAAAAGAAGGAATTAAAAATCCTTTAAATCAGTTTTTAATTCGCACTTTTTATGATGCTCGCGAAGAATTATCAACTTTGTATAATGCAGTTCAGCAAGAAATTTTACAATTGTATTTATTAGAAATTGCTTATTCCGCAAGAGATGTTAGCGACGATATCAGAAAAGAAAATTTACCTTTTATTGTAAAAACACTAGCTATTTTATGTGTAGAACCTGGTGATTTTACGCGTGTAAATGAAATTTGGGCGCTAAAAAACATTGATTCTTGCGTTACCGATCTTTGTAACGATTTTGCAAAAGGCCATTACGTTAATGAAGATCGTCCTTTAAACTTACATATTATTCAAGCTTGGTTTAATTATTTAGGTGATTTTTATTACAGTTCTAGACAAGAAGCCGTTTGGATTTCTGATGTTTTAAGTACGCAAGGTATTCGTACAGCAAACTATTTTAATACTATAGAAGAAGATGCGAGTTACTTTTTAGATAGAGCTATTAATAGAATTATCGCTTTTCATAGAAAATGCAAACTCAAAGAAAAAGACAACGGTATGTTAGGCTACATTTCGATGCAAATTGATACGTATTTAACCGATTTTCTAACGACATTAAATAAAAGGAAATTAAATGCAAACACGGTAAAATACCTTACTGATTATAGTAGAAGTGTTATAGCGTGTTTTACATATCAAGAAGAATTATTAGCCGCTATTGATGGTTTTTATCATTTTCACTTTAAAGGAGAACCTCAAACAGAAATGGAAAGTATTGCAGCAGAGTTGCAAACTATTAATGTTGAAATGGAAGTTAAAGAAATTAACCAAAAATATGTTGATGCTGTACTTTATAATCTAGAAAATTATAAGGAAAATGGAAGTTACGATATTAAACTCTTAGAGCCTTTAGATGAAAAAATAGAAGAATTTAAAGTTTGGTTAGCTGATGATAAAACAGGAATTGAAGCTAAACTTATTCAAGCGCTTTATATGACTTTACTTGATACAAATTTAGCACCAAAAGCGGAACAAGAAACCTACGGAACACTTTGTAGAAGTTTATTTGTGCATTTGGTAAAAGGAACTAAAATGGCGCCTTCATACGGAATGGGATTAAAAGCGATGGCAAAATCTGGAGCCTATTCAGAAGATTTAACAACGGCTTTATTAGAACTAGTTGACCATTTAAAAGCTTAGATAATGACACAAGAAATAACACCAAAAATACAAGACCAATTAAATTTATCGGCCTTGATTTTGAAGAAAAATTATAAAAGTGCAGACTTAACAAGTTGGTCTGGTTTCGATTTAGAAAACCAAATGCATGTTAAGCAAGCAAAACGACTTTTAAGTTTATATGGCATAAAATCTGGTTTGCATTTACGTAATAGTTTGCAACGTTACGAAAACGGAGAAATGGTTTCTAATACATTCGAAAAACTTGCAATAGAATTCCGAATGAATACTACAAAAGATTTTGATGCAAAATACAATGCCGAAGAAAACCCAAAAACTAAAGGCATTTATAAAATGGTTTGGAAATATCGTTTTAGTCTAAAAAAGCAAAAATTGATTGGGTATGAAATGGCGTACTATATTTTTCAAATGCGCTTAGGGCACGTATTAGGTTTTATTGATACAAGAGAAATGATTTTACGTTTAGAAGAAGCGAACGACACTATAAAATCTACCTTTTCTAGTTGGAGAGAATTTCACAGAAATGTATGTTTAGGAGATGAATATGTTTTAGGAACAACAGAACAAGATGTTAGTAAATTTCCTGGTATGGAAACACTTTGGGAATGCTACCAACGCTTATATATAGAACATGCCGATTGGTTTAAAACATGGAAAAAATGAGTTTAACAAGACAAGAAGTTATCACACAAATAGCGCGTGCAGAAGAACTTTATAAAGCAAATCTTTATGCTCCTTTGCAACCTATTATGGCCAATATTCAAGAAAATATTGAAATATTAGGAGAGAGTTATCCTGCAGATACTGCCAGATATTATCGTATGTATATGCTTTATATTGGTGTTTTTGAAGAACTAAATATGCCCGTTTTAGAGTCTTATTTACAAGCTTTAATCAATATAAATGAAGTTTTACCTTCAGATTACGAATACGTTTGTAGTTATTATAAACAATGTAAAGATTGGGTGTATGAAACGGCATTAATGGCACATCCGTATAACGAAACTTTACACATCCATTTTGCTTTAAAGCTGCAAGAAGAAAACCGATTTGAAGAAGCAATTGTTACGTTAAAATATATTTTAGAATGTTATCCTGCGTTAACCGAAGCACGACTTTTACTTTGGGAAGTAGAAACTGCTCGTATAGAGCAATTACGTATTTCTACGGAAGTAATAGATTCTTATGAATTATTAAATTTAGCATCAGATACTCATCGTAAAGAAATTTTAAAAGGCTTACAATTTGATGATAATTTAGAGCAAGCAGATCAAAATTTAGCGCGTATTCAAGTGGCCTTATGGGAAAATAAATCTTCCGAAAATAAAAAGCAATGGATTGCAGAATGGAGACATTTAGAATTAACAGATATTACTCGTTTTTTATTAGCAGATTATGCTAAATCTTTTATGATGTATGATATGGTGTCACAAATTTTAGCAGCACCACAAAAACCTATATTTCCAGAAGAAAATTACACCAATTTTCAAGAATATCAAAATTATATGGAAGCCTTAGCAAACTCTGGTTGGCAATTGGCACAACATCAATATTTGTTAATAGGAAATTCATCATACTATTATTCAAAAAACAAAAAAACCATAGAAATTTGTGTAGAACGTGGTTTGGCTATAAACCCCAAAAACCCGTTACTACTAGTTTTAAAAGCGAAGTCTTTTTTCTTTGTAAAAGATTATAACGCTACGGGAGCAGCTTATCATGAGGCCTTTAAAAATGGACTTAGAATGAGTGAATATTTGTTTTATTTACTAGAAGTGAATAGTAGAATAGAAAGTTGGCAAGGTATTTTAGATATTGTAGTACAATTTCACAGAAGAAAAGTACCAACGCTTAAAACCTTATTTTTTCAAGCGCGTGCGCTTATTAAATTAAACAGATTTAATGAAGCTTATAAAGTTATTAATGAAGCACTTTTAGATTTTCCGTTACCACAACATTCGTACGCACCTTGGTTGTATAATTTACGTATGATTATTCATAAAATAAATCATAATTACACCGCCTTTTTTGAAGATATGCAAGAAGAAATTAACTTTTATAAAATTGGTGATGACGATTATTGTAGTACCATGAATATGTGTATTGAAGCACTTATAGAAAAAGGAGATTGTGAAGAAAGTTATAAATACGCGATTTATAATTATGAGCAAGGAAAATTATCGGCAGACTTATATCCTGTATTTCAATGGATCTGTTTTTACACCTTTTTAAAAAAACCAGACGATTTAAAGAAAGTTACGGAAGCCGATTTAGTACAAAACCCAACTACATTTATAGATTACAGAAATAACGGTTTTATCTTTTGGATGTTAAGAAATACTACGGATGGATCTGAATCTTTAAAAAAGGCAGCAGAACTTTCTACGAATAAAGGTGCTTATTTAAAATTAGCATTAGTGTGTTTAACAGAAGGGTTTGATAAGCCATCTGCTATAGCACTTTGTGAAACCATTAAAAAAGAAGCTCCGGAAGCTAGAGATTGGAAACTAGATTTTGAGTATGCTAACTTATTAAAAGAAGATAACCAACATGAAGAAGCTTTATTAGCACATCAAAATTTATTACAACGTTATCCGGAAGAATCGTTTTTTAATTTCCCTAAAGATGAGTATAATGTAATGTTAAGAGTCTTTAAACATTTCTCTAAAGAGTTAAATAATGTAGAGGGATTTACAAAATACAATGCGATGTATCTAAGTAAAGATAATCCGTCTGAAGATGCTTTGTTAGAACAATTAGAAATTGCAACCACAAATTATAAAGAAGATGTATTTTTGCAACATAATTTACTGGAAAACGTTTCTAAATTAAATATTGAATTTAAAAACGGAGAAATTGAAATGTTAAAAGAATTGAAAACAAAAATTAGAAACATTTATTTCGCTTAAAGGTACTATGTTTACAGAACTTAATGAAGCTACTTATAAAACATCATCTTTTAGTAATACTCCTTTTCTTAGGCGTAATTAATCTCACTTTTGCACAGGCGGTAAATAATACGCCTCGTATAGATTCTCTTACTTTAGAATATCAAAAGAACCTTAATTCTAATCCGCAAGTAGCAAAAAAAGCAGCTACAGAATGGCTTAAAGAAAGTAGGAAGTTAAAAATTGATATTCAAGAAGTTAGTGCGCTTTATGCTTTAGGAAACTTAAGTAACATTACTGGAGATTACAAAAACACCATTAAGTATACAAATGAAGCTATTTCTTTACTTCATAAATTAAATATAGAAAAAGGTTTAGCAGCTTGTTATAATATTATGGCATCTGCTTATAAAAACTTAGGAGAATACCCGAAAGCTATTGATAACTTTATGCAATGTTTAAGTTATTCAGAAAAAACAAATAATAAAGCGCAAGAGGCAAATGCTTATCAAAATATTGCAACCCTTTATTTACTTCAAAAAGAATATAAAAAATCTGCAGAAAATTTAGATAGAGCAGCCAATATTTACAGAGAACTAGGTGATGATGATGGTGTTTTAACAACTTTATTTAATTTTGCTAATATTTTAAAAGAAGAGGGGAAGTTTGACCAAGCTCGCAAGCATTATAAAACAATTTTAGACTATAGAGAAAGAGAAGGAAATAAAGCAGTTATTGCTTATGTAAACATTAATCTTTCTCAAATGTTGGTAGAAGAAGAACGTTGTGAAGCTGCTGTAATTGCTTTAAAGAAAACATTAAGGCTTTTAAAAGAGCTAAAATTTCATTCTGATATTGCTATTGTTTTAAACGATTTGGGGTTATGTGAAGCTAAATTAGGTCATAAAAAAGAAGCTATTAATTACTTTAAAGAAGCATTGGCAATTGGAGATGTGCAATCTTTATCCGTTTACAAATCTGATATTTACAAGAATTTAGCACAACTTTATGAAGAAGAAAAAAACTTTGAAAAAGCTTTAGAATTTTATCAAAAAGGAGTTGCTACCGTTGCAGATCAAAATACATTAGATAAAGAAAAATATGTAGCGAAAATTCAAGAAGGGTATGAAACACAATTAAAAGAAGCTAGAATTCAGCTTTTAGAAAAGGAACAAAAAATAAGTGAAGTTGAGTTACAAAAAGTAGAATTAACTGTTAAAAGACAACGTATTGTTAGAAATGCTTTTATAGCTGGTTTTGTACTTGTAGTAATCATTTTAATTATACTTAGATTATCTTACGTTAAACGTTTACGCATTCAGAAAGAATTGAATTTACAACAAGAAGAAAATGCAAAACAAAAAATTACAGATATGATGAAGGATCATAAATTATCTGTAATAGAACGTTATCAAGAAGGGCAAGATGAAGAACGTTCTAGATTAGCACGTGAAATTCATGATGGAATTGGAAGTGATTTGGCGGGTATAAAAATAGCTTTTGAACATTTTACAGAAAATAGTAAAGAGGAGTTACAATCTAAAAGAATTGCAAATGCTATAAATAATGCTTGTGTAGATGTGCGTAGTCTTTCTCATCAATTACATCCGCTTTCTTTTTCTAAAATAGGATTTACTAGCTTTTTAACTGATTTTATTGATCAAATAACAAAGAAATCTAAACTAGATATTCAAACCTATTTCTTCCCGGAAGAAGATATAGATAAATTACCAGCAGCACTTTTAGCAGATGCTTATAGAATTGTACAAGAATTATTAAATAACATTCTAAAACATGCAGAAGCAACAAGTGCAGATGTACAATTAACCAAACATGAAGACCATTTAAATATTGTAATTACAGATAATGGTAAAGGGTTTGTAAAGAATAAAAAACAAGGAATTGGGCTACGTAATATTAAAGAACGTTTACAAAAAATAAATGGATCTTTAGATATAGATAGCAGTTCTAATCATGGAACTTCTATTACAATAGACATTCCAACAACATAAATATTGTGAAAAAAACAAACATTATTATCGCAGACGATCACCTTATGTTTTTAGAAGGCATAAACACCATATTAAGTGATATGGAAGAAATTGGTGAAATACATATAGCAACAGAAGGTAAACAAGTAATTCGATTGTTAAGTCAGTTTGAAGTTGGCTTAATTATTAGTGATATTAGCATGCCAAAAATGGACGGTATTGAGTTACTTACCGAAATAAAGAAAAAGCATAGTAAGGTAAAAATTATTATGTTAAGCATGTTAGATAACCATAGAACGGTACATAAAGTAATACAAAAAGGTGCTGATGGTTTTGTTCCAAAATTTACAAGTAAAGACGAATTGCAAAAAGCGGTACGAACTGTTTTAGGTAACGAACAATATTTTTCTAAATTGATAAAAGAACGTTATATGGAAAGCGTTTTTAAACGTAAAAAATATAAAAATATAGAAATTTCTCCTCGAGAAAAAGAAGTATTAGCGCTTTTATCAGAAGAGTTAACGTCTAAAGAAATTTCTGAAAAATTGTTTATTTCTGTAAATACGGTAGAAACGCATCGAAAAAATATCCTTTTAAAAACAGGCTCTAAAACAACAACCGGAGCTGTAAAATACGCCATAGAATCTGGTTTATTTGATTAATAAAAAAAGAGGCTTTACAATATGTAAAGCCTCTTTTTTTTCTAAAAATTGACGGAAAAATCATTATTTAGTTATAATTCCTTCTTTTTCTACTGTTTCTACAATTTGTCTTAATTCTTTTACATAAGAGCTTTTATCATTTTCTTCTGTTAGTAATTCTCCGCGATAAATAAACTTAGAGTCCAAATCAAAAAAGACAATATAAATTCCTGTTTGTGGATTTTTCCATTTTCCTTTTCCTTCATTTACAATTCTCTTATCCTCTAAATACTGAATCCAAGCTCCTTTAGATAAAGAAGATTTATCCATATAAATTTTGCTATGTTTAGTAATTTTAAAATAAGGATATGGTGTTGCTAATTTAGTTTGTATATTTTTTGTAATCATTGTTTTTAAAATATCAAAATCAGTCACTTTTTTAGATAACACCATTGGTTTTACTTGCCATTTGCTATCATCAATATCTAATGGAATTATCATAAAACCATTTGGATGTTTCGCTGTTTTAACAAGTAAACTAAATTGAAAACCAGTGTTTAACTCATTATAAGATTGATTTAATCGATCCATAAAACGTATTATTACATTTTCTAATTCATTAGGTTTTAGATCTCTCTTAAAATTTAATTCAATGTTTTTTGTAGAAAAAATTATTTCAGGAATTTCATTTTTAAAATCGGCTATAACCGCTTGTCTTGTTTTATATTGTTTTAATGCGTCTTGATATAAATCATCAAAAGTTATTAATTCTGATGTTGGATACATCGGCAAAGTGTCATTTTCTAGGATTTCTTTTACATTGATGTGTGTATAAAACTCAATTTCTGGAATGTCTTTATCATAAATTAAGACACTAAACATATTAGGGTCCATTGTTGCTGCATTAAAAAAACGATTTAGATCACTAAAAACAAGTTTGCCATTATATTCCCTTTGTAAATAGGTTTCTAAATTACTAGAAGCTTTCTTTTTAGAAATTCCGATATAATTAGAACAACCTACAACGATTAGTATTAAAATTATTAAACAAATTATTGACATAATTGTAATTTTCATATACTGTTATTTTATAAAATAAATGTAGACGAATCTATTGGTAAAGCACTCACGGAATTCAGTGAGTTTTTAGTTTCACTTAATGATGGTACAAATTTAAGAATCTCTTCTAATATCTTTGAAATATTACAGAAATGAAAAAAAGGCATCATGAAATTAGAAGAAAAAAAAGCGGCGAAATTAATAGAAGACCAATATTTAGGAGCTTATCAGAAAGAAGTAAATGAGATTGTAGGTAAAGAAATCCCTATTAATATTAATTGGGATACTTTTGAAATATACTTTATTAAATTTGTGCCAAGTATCTGTTTACAACGCCTTACAGATGGTTTAAAAGAAGTTTGTAAAAACGATAAGTTAAGAGAAGTTATTGCAGCAAATATAAACGCAATAGAAATATATTGTGTACCTAATGAAGATGCGGAAACTAAAAAAGAATTAAAATTAGGTGGTGGTGTATTTTCTTTAACAGCATGTTGGGGCGGTCATCAAAGTGGTTATTATACAGACTTAGATATTACCGAATATTTAGAAAGTAATTTATAGATGTGCTAATTATTTTTTTATGTTTTAAATAGGATTTATAAATTGAATAAGAAGGCCTTTTAGATGTAGATCTTAAAGGCCTTTTAGATAATTATACTATAGATTTCTTAATTCATTTTTACATCATTAAAAACAACACCTGATAAAATTCCACTAAAATAAGTACCTTGAGACTGTACGTTATTTTCTGAAAAAGATTGATTGTAATTATGGATGATAGCATCATCAAAAACAAAATTAATTACAGGTTCATCTTGGTTTTGGTGATAAATTTTTAAACTACCAGACCATTCACCTGGTTTACGAGATAACCATTCTAAAAAGAAAGTACAAATATCATTATTCATTGCTCCAGATATATTTACATCTAAACCTCTGTCTTGTTCTTCGTTTGGATAGAAAGTAGAAGATAAATTATAATCACATTGCGATAGCTTAAATAACTTTTCTGTATGTTCGTCTTTTTTAATTCTTAACTCTATACGCTGAATTACATTTAATTCTTTCATATTATAATTGTTTTTTTATTTAATACAAAGTTGAAGGAATTAACTTAAATATTTCTAACTGTTTTCAGTGATATTTATAATCAACAATAAGAAGTGTGAATAGAGTGTTGTGCATATGCTTTTTTACAAAACTTAACTTTTAACTGCTATAAAAGCATCACCTTATTTATTACTAAATCTTCTTACATGTAGTTTTGTTTAATCAAAACAAATAATTGTTAAACATTTTGTATATTTACACAAAAAATAGAGATGTTCGGAATATTTAAAAAGAAAACAGAAGTACAAAAATTACAAAGTAAATATGAAAACCTTATGAAGGAAGCTTATTCTTTGTCTACTTCGGATAGAAAAAAGAGTGATAAAAAGACATGTGAGGCAGAAGAAGTGATGAAACAATTAATAGCTCTTAAGGCATAGATTTTATAAAGATATGAAAGAAGATAAAAAACCAGACAATGTAGTTTTTAATACAGAAACTCAAAAGTATGATGCATCGCTGAAACCATATGCAACTTCTGTTGGTGCTCCGGTAATAACAACTTCTGATAGTATTGCTTGGAAAAATAGAAGTATTAATAAGGTGAATCATAAAATGAAGTCGAAGTATTTAGAGTTAAAAGCTGAATATGAAGATATGATGAAGGAGTATGAGTATAATAAAATGATTTTTGATGCGGAATTTACTTTTGAACCTATTCTTGGAGAAATATATCATTTGTACAAAAGAGATAACGAAGAAACTTTTTTATCAATTGTAGCTCCAAATGAATGTCGTTTTAATTCTTTAGGTAGTTTTTATTTAAGTGCAGATCAAATTTGGAAAAAGGTATAAGATGAAATTAGAAACAAAACAATTTACAGAAAGAGAATTAGATCGTATTATAGAGATGGCTTGGGAAGATAGAACTCCTTTTGAAGCTATTGAATTCCAATTCGGATTACCAGAAAAGCAAGTAATACTTGTAATGAGAGGTAATTTAAAAGAATCAAGTTTTAAACGTTGGCGTAAACGAGTACATAGTGGTGTAAGTCAAAAACACTTAAAAAAACGCAATCCAAGTATTACACGTTTTAAGTGTTCTCGTCAAAAAGCAATTTCGGGTAATAGAATTAGTAAACGTTAATAAGAGGGAGATAACAAGGTTATTACTTTCCATATTTTATAAGGATAAAAATAAAATAATATCTAAAAAAAACTCGTGTTTACATCGAGGTCATTTATTTAAATACCTATTGAAAAAACAACCTATAAATATTGTTTGGTTAAAACGAGATATTCGTTCACAAGATCACGAACCTTTGCATAAAGCGGAGAAATCAGGTGTTCCGTACAAAATAATTTATGTGTTTGAACCTTCAATTATTGAATATCCAGATACCAGTCCAAGACATTTAAAGTTTATTTATAATTCTATTAAAGCTTTAAACAATACCCTTAAACCTTTTAACAGAAATGTAAGTGTTTTTTATGCGGAAGCGATGGAGGTATATCATCATTTGAATGAAGAATTTAATATACAAAATGTTTTTAGTTATCAAGAAAGTGGAATTCAAATAACTTGGCAACGTGATAAAACAGTTAGCTCTTTCTTTAATCAAAATAAAATAGTTTGGCAAGAATTTCAGCGTGACGGTATTTTACGAGGTATTAAAAATAGAGATAATTGGAATAAGCAATGGCATATCACCATGCATACTCCGGTAATTCAAAATAGGTATTCAATTTCTAAAGAAGCAGCGCTGAAACATCCTTTTTTGTTACCTGAAGCATTGGAAAAAGCATGGAAAGAATATCCAAAACAATTTCAACCTGCAGGAGAACGAAATGCTTGGCGTTATTTAAAATCGTTTGCAGCAGAAAGAGGCAAAAATTACCAAAAGCATATTTCAAAACCAACAGAAAGTAGGGTCTCTTGTAGTAGATTATCACCATATCTTGCTTGGGGAAATATTACAATAAAGCAAGCTTTTCAGTTTGTAGGTACGCATCCTAATGGAACAAAAAACGATAAAGCATTTTCTGCAATGTTAACACGTTTGCACTGGCATTGTCATTTTATTCAAAAGTTTGAGGTAGCATGCAGTTATGAAACGGCATGTATAAATAAAGGTTATGAATTATTAGCACATCAAAAGAATGAAACATTTATTAAAGCATGGAAAACAGGAATGACAGGTGTGCCTTTAGTTGATGCTTGTATGCGTGCCGTTGAACAAACAGGATGGATTAATTTTAGAATGCGAGCAATGGTAGTTTCATTTTTAACACTCAATTTAGACCAAGATTGGCGAGATGGAGCCTACCATTTGGCAAGGCAATTTTTAGATTATGACCCAGGGATACATTATCCGCAGTTTCAAATGCAAGCAGGCACTACAGGTATTAATACCGTACGTTTATATAATCCTGTAAAGAATTCTCAAGAACATGACCCTGAGGGAGTCTTTATCAAAAAATGGATTCCAGAATTAACAAATGTTCCAGTAGCATACATTCACGAACCTTGGAAAATGACAATCATGGAGCAAACGTTTTGTGGAGTTATAATTGGTGAAAATTATCCATTACCCATTGTTAATTTGCAAGAAAGTGCGCAATTGGCTCGAGATAAAATATGGGGACATAAAAAGCATCCTGCAGTAGAAAAAGAAAAGAATCGCATTTTAAATATGCACGTAAATAGAAAATAATGATTTACAATAAACAAGATATAGAAGGATTTGACCGTGTTACTAAATTAAAAATCATTAATTCGGTTACAGGTATAAAGCCAGCAAACCTTATAGGTACTATAAATAATAAAGGCCAAAGTAATTTAGCTATTTTTAGTTCTATAGTTCATTTAGGTAGTAGTCCTGCATTGTTAGGTTTTATTACAAGACCACAAACAGCAGAAGTAGGGCATACGTATGCTAATATTAAAGAGAATAAAGTCTATACAATCAATCATATCCATCAAGGTTTTATAAAAAATGCGCATTATACATCAGCAAAGTTTGATACAATCACGTCTGAATTTAAACGCTGTAATCTTACTGAAGAATATATGGAAGATTTTAAGGCGCCATTTGTAAAAGAAAGTAACTTTAAAATAGGAATGCGCTTTGTAGAAGCTATTGATATAAAACATAACGGCACCAAATTAATTATAGGAGAAATAGAACAGTTAATTTTTCCAGATGATGCTATCGTAGATGGTGATATTGATTTAGAAGCTACCGAAAGTATTGGTATTTCTGGCTTAAATAGTTATTATTCCCTAAAAAAGATAGCAAAGCATCCTTATGTAAGAATAGGTGAAGTTCCTGAATTATAAGAATGAAAAAACAACATCTTCCTGAAAAAATATGTATCGTTTGTGAACGACCATTTGCATGGCGTAAAAAATGGGAAAAGAATTGGGAAGCTGTAAAGTATTGTAGTGAACGTTGTAGAAGAAATAAATGAAAACAATCAATTTAATATTTCCGCATCAATTATTTGAAGAATCTCCAATTTTTCAAGTAGATGCACCTGTCTATTTAATAGAAGAATATTTATTTTTTAAGGAGTATTCTTTTCATAAACAGAAAATAGCATTTCATAGAGCTACCATGAAACGGTATGCTGATTTTCTTCAGAAAGAAAAAAATATTGATGTACATTATATTGAAGCAATAACAGATACTTCCGATATTAGAGAATTGATTCCTGCTTTAAAGCAAAAAGGAATTGAACATATTAACTATATAGACCCAACAGATAATTGGCTTCATAAAAGAATAGAGAAAGTGTGCTTAGAACATAATATAACTTCTACAATTTATGATTCTCCTCTGTTTTTAAACTCAAAAGAAGAGTTGCAAGTTTTCTTTAGAAAGGATAAAAAGAAATACCATCAAACAACTTTTTATACCGATCAAAGAAAAAAACGTAATATTCTTTTAGAACCCGATGGAAAACCAACAGGAGGAAAATGGACTTTTGATACCGAAAACCGAAAGAAATATCCAGCTAAAAAAACACCACCGTCAATTCAGTTTCCTAATGTTGATGCATATTTTAAAGAAGCACAGCAGTATGTGAATACTCATTTTTCAAAGAATTTAGGGGATTTAACAAATTACGCTTTATATCCAACTGATTTTAAAACGAGTAAAAATTGGTTACATCAGTTTTTTGAACAGCGCTTTATTGAGTTTGGGGTGTATGAAGATGCTATTGTTGCTGAAAATTCAATATTAAATCATAGCGTGTTAACACCAATGCTTAATGTTAGTTTTATAACGCCTAAATATATAGTTGATGCTTGTTTGTTATTTGCAGAAGAAAATAATATTCCTATTAATTCTACAGAAGGGTTTATAAGGCAAATTATCGGATGGCGAGAATTTATAAGAGGTATTTACGAAGCGAGAGGAAGTGAAGAAAGGACTACCAATTTTTGGAAATTTACGAAGAAGATTCCGAAATCGTTTTACGACGGAACTACAGGTATTCCACCAATTGATCAGACGATTAAAAAAGTATTAAAAACAGGATATTGTAATCATATAGAACGTTTAATGGTATTAGGTAATTTTATGATGTTATGTGAATTTGATCCAGATGAGGTATACAAATGGTTTATGGAATTATTTATAGATGCTTATGATTGGGTAATGGTGACTAATATTTACGGAATGAGTCAGTTTGCAGATGGAGGTTTAATAGCTACGAAGCCTTATATAAGTGGTAGTAATTATCTTATGAAAATGAGTAACTATAAAAAGGGAGAATGGCAAGCAACTTGGGATGGTCTTTTTTGGCGTTTTATGAATACACATCGTGATTTATTTTTGTCGAACCCAAGATTAGGGATGTTAGTGCGTGTGTTTGATAAAATGCCTTTAGAAAAACAAGAATTACATATTAAAAATTCTGAGAGGTATCTTTTAAAACTTTAAAAAAGTCATATAGAGAAAGGAAAAAATATTGCTTATAATAGTAATAGTTATATTGGTATAGGTTTATTTTTTTTATGTTTTTGTTTTTTTAAGGAATGCTAAATAAATATACTCAAAAACTTAATTTTAAAAAAAAAAATATGGAACAATTAGTTATTTTTGATAGTAATACAAATCGTAATGCTGATAATTGGAAAATTATTAATGATGCCGTAATGGGAGGGAAGTCATATGGATTATTTTCTTTAAAAGAAAATGGTAATTGTGTTTTTAGTGGAACTGTGTCTTTAGAAAATAATGGCGGATTTTCTTTGTTGAGGAATCGTTTTGATAAAATAGTACCGAACAAATATTCTAAAGTTATTATCAGAATTAAAGGAGACGGAAAAAGATATCAATTTAGAATAAGAAGTAAAGTAACAGATGATCATGTTTATATTGCTTTTTTTGAAACGTCTAATGAATGGGAAGATATTGAAATATTGTTATCAGATATGTATCCTACCTTTAGAGGTAATAAATTACAAAAACCAAATTATAGTAAAGAGAGTCTAGAAGAATTAGCTTTTTTAATTGGAAATAAAAAGGCTGAAGGTTTTAAGTTAGAAATAGAGGCTGTTATTTTAGAATAATAACAGCCTTATTTTTTATCGTTTTGTTGAGGTTCAATTATATTTTAAACGATACAATACCGCAATCCATTTCAAATATTTGACCAGAAAAAGAAGCTGCATTGTCAGATAATAAGAATTCAGCGGTTGCAGCTACTTCCTTGGGATTTAAAAATCTTTTTAAAGGATGTCTTTCTGTTATTTTTTCAATCATTTTATCATTTCTTAATAATTTAGAAGACAATTCTGTATCTGTTATGGTTGGTGCAATTGCATTAACTCTAATTGTTGGAGCCAATTCAGCACCTAATGATTTTACCAAACCTTCTACCGCAGATTTAGAGGTTGCAATACTTGCGTGAAATGGCATTCCTAACTTAGAGGCAACAGTGCTAAATAATAATATGGATGGATTAATTCCTTTTTTTAATTGTGGTAAATATTTTTGAATCGCTTTTACGGCTCCTAAAACATTAATTTCAAAATCGTCTCTAAAATCACTTAATTTTAATCTAGAGATAGGTTTTAAATTAATACTACCAGGGCAATAAACAAGACTGTCAACATTAGCCAAATCTGGTAATTCGTCAGTAAGTATATCGCAATTAAAATGTGTTAAATTAGGGTGTTCATCTTCGGGTTTTGTTCTACTTATATTTATAACCTTGTTTTTATCCAAAAGTGAATTTACTATTTCGTGGCCAATACCTTTGCTTCCGCCTATTATTAATATATTTTTCATTATTTCTTTTTTTAAATAAATACGTATAAATTATTCTTGTATTACAACAAAAATACATAATTTTGTTTAATACTTTTTATTAAAAGTTAAACAAAATAAAAATATGAAGAAAGAAGATTATAAAATACATATTATTGGTGCGGGTATTAGTGGTTTAATAGCAGCTACTGTACTTGAACAAAATGGGTATTCTCCTACGATCATAGAAGTTACAGATAGTGTTGGAGGAAGGGTGAAAACAGATTTGATAGATGGTTATCAATTAGATCATGGTTTTCAAGTCTTACTTACAGCGTATCCTGCAGCTCAAAAATATCTTGATTTTAAATCTTTAGAATTACAATATTTTTTACCAGGTGCCACTATTTTTAAAAACGGTACGCAAACCACTTTAGGAGATCCTTTTAGAGATATATCGTTACTTTTTTCAACTTTATTTTCTGGTATAGGCAATTTTTCTGATAAAATTAAAATATTAAAACTGAATAAGAAGCTGAAGCAAAAAACGATGTCAGAAATATTTTCTTGCAAAGAGCAATCTACATGGTCATATTTAGAAGAGTTTGGTTTTTCTTTTAGGATGATAAATGATTTCTTTACCCCATTTTTTAGCGGGATTTTTCTTGAAAACAAATTAGAGACATCTAGTAGAATGTTTGAATTTGTCTATAAAATGTTTCAGGAAGGTTATGCTGCTTTACCCAAAAAGGGTATTGGAGAAATTCCTAATCAATTATATAGAAACTTAAAGAGAACTACTTTTAAGTTTGATACTAAAGTAGTTTCAATAAAAGAAAGGAAAATAACTTTGGATAATAATACAATATTAGAAAGTAATTTTATAATATTGGCTACAGAAGCGCATGGTTTAATTCCTAATATGAAACATCAAAAAATGGCATGGAGCTCTTGCGATACATTCTATTTTGAAATCGAAACTCGAACTATTAAAAAACCTTTAATCGGTCTTATTCCTAAAAAAGGCACTTTGATAAATAACATTTTTTATCATACAAGTTTAAAAACAACTAAGCATTCAAATAAAGAATTACTTTCTGTTACTGTGGTTGACAATCAAAATTTATCAAAGAAGGTACTTCTTGAGCGTGTACAAATAGAATTAAAGAAATATTGCAATATTGATGTTGTAAGATTTATAAATCAATATAGTATACCTTTTGCTTTACCAAAATTAAGCAATTTAAAATACGAAATGGCACCATTAGAAACAAGATTAACGCGAGGAGTTTTTTTGGCCGGAGACACATTATTAAACGGTTCGTTAAATGCGGCTATCATTTCCGGAGAAAAAGCTGCACTAGGAGTTATAGAAACGATATCAAACATGCCTTAATATTTATATCTGTGATAATTTTATTAACCACGTTTAATCTTTTAACTACAATATTTAGACTTAAATGTTATCAACTTTATATCTAAATTGAAGTACCCTTGTTTGATAACTTGCTGAATATTAATCTATTATAATCAATCTATCAAGGTTTTTGATGGAGTTCAAAAAAGACTGATTTAAAATATAATAATAATAAAATATAGCAATTACAAAGAAAATTTCTTTTGATTTTATAGTTGATTATTTGGTTTTAACGTTTTCGTTTTTAATAAAATTATGGTCATAAAGCCTAATGGAAGTACAATTAATAGCCAACCAGTTATGCCGCAAATCAATTCAAAAAATAAACGCTTTATGGTATCTAAAAAAGAGACATTAAAAGCTGTTTTAATTTCTTCTACTGTTAATAAAGTATGATTGGTATTCATAATGCTTTCACCAATATGTATAAACGGTAAGAATAACATAAACTGTAATGGAGTTGCTATAAAGTTTACTACAATCATAATTGGTAAATTCAATTTAAATTTAATTGAAACATATGTGAGTATTATAGTTGTTATACCATAAAAAGGAATAATAGTAATAAGAAGACTAATGATAATTGCTTTTAATATCGATTTCCAATGCAACCCTTGTTGAAAAGGTGCTTTAATTTTTTGAAAGATCTTTTTAAAATTTAATTGCATTGTAAAAATTTTAGTATTGTTTTATTATATAGACTTGATTATTTAGATTACTTACACTTTTTAATAAAAAAAAAACCAAGATAAAATACGATACCTTGGTTTTAATTATAATTAATAATACGACCTTCTTAGGAAGTTATTAATAATTTGCTTCAACAGTTACTTCCACAGTTTTAGAAATGTTTGTTGAAGGTTTTCCTTTTTCAAAAGCCACTTCATAATCTGCCAATGTAATATTGAATTTAGAAGTAAGATTAATTTTACCTTCAGCTATTGTAAATTTTACATTTTCAGTTATTGGTTTACTAACACCGTTAATAGTTAAGTTGCCTTTTACTTTGGCAGTATAAGTACCATTTTTACTAAACTTTATAGCTTCAACATTAACTACTTTTCCTATTAATTTTGCTTTAGGATTTGCTTTTGTATTTAAAAATTTTTTACTGTTAAAATGTTTTTGCATTAAAGATTTTTCAAATTCAAAACTTTGCATTGGTACAGAAAATACAATATCACCAGTACTTGGATCTATGGTGCTTACGGCTTTATAATTATTGGCTTCAATATCTTCTGCTGGTGTTGTAGAGAAAAATTTCATGTGGGTATTAGCACTTACTTGTTTTTGAGCAAATGCAGTTAAAGAAATGGCTATTACTGCGACGATTGTTAAAAATGATTTTTTCATGTTATTAGAATTTAATTTTAATTATTATTTGTTTGAATTATTTTGTAGTTACTCTTAATTTATTTTGTGATAACATCACACTTTTCAAGTATCACGTTTTCGTACATATCTAAATCAGCATCAAATGCTGCTCCAGATCGTATTACACCTTTTACGGTGATTTTGTCACCAATTTTAATGTTTAAAGTATGTGAGTTAGTTTCTGCTGTGAATGTGCAGCTTACACCTGCTTTATCTGAGTCAGATTTTAATAGAACAACTTTTTGTTTATTGAAGTCTTCAGAAATTTTAGCAACAATACCTTTAATTTCAAGCACTTTAGAGTTGCCTTCTTCGTCTAAGTATTTATTGTTTGCTTTTTGTGAATCTGTTAGATATTCATTTACAATTTCACTTGCATTATAGCTGAAATCTGTAGTAGTGTTTTGAACATCTCTGTGAGGTTGAAAGAATAGTACTGCAGCTATTATACCTGCAATTACAATTCCTAGACCTAAGGCGATAATTATTTTTTTCTTAATACTCATTTTATATCCTATTTTTTGGGTTACAATAGAATAGACTCTGAGTTTTAATTTACTGACAAAAAAATTTTAAAAATTATTGTTTTTTTATTTTTTCGAGGATTTTAGATTTCCTATCTGCTGAGAGTTGAACTTTGTTATGAGGCTGTTTTTGGTTATATAACTTATCTACAGCTTCGTCTAAAAATTTTGAATGGTCTTCATAAGCTTTGCATGTTTTGCAAATAGATTTGTGCAATTTTAATTTCGTTTTTTCTATTACCGATAATTTAGAAAACGTTTTTTTATCTATTAACTCAACTGTCTTTTTACAAGAGTTGGTTAATTTATTCAATATTTTGGGTATTGTATTCTTCATTTAATTATCTCTTTATCAAGCCCAATTAGTTTCTAAACACTCTTTTAGCAAAAGTTTGGCTCTGTGTATTATCTGCCAATAATTAGACACAGTTACACCCAAATCCTGACAAATTTCATCGGTCTTTTTACCCGTTAAATATTTTGAAGTGATGGCAATATTCCACTTTTTCGGTAAACCACTAATGCAATTTGCAAAAACTCCATTAAAATTTTCATTATCTAATAAATGTTCCTCATTATCCCAAATTGGGTCTACTTTTCTATCTTTCCAACTATTGGTTTCATCAAATAAGTCATCGGATAATTGAAAACCTTCTTTTTCAGAAATTTTAAATTCATGCTTTTTAATTTTAGCATTTTTTCGATAAAAGTCTATAATTTTGTTATTTAAAATAGTAAATAACCATGTTTTAGGTTGGCTATTTCCTTTAAAACTATCTATTTTATGATAAGCAGACATAAAGGTGTCTTGCACTAAATCTTCAGCAATTTCTTTTGCAGAAGTTTTATATAATGCCCAAGAATATAATGTGTCACTATATTCATTAACCCAATTTTCAAAAATAATTTTAGGCTTTTCTGTTTCAACTTCCATTAAAATATTGGTTAGTACTATTTATAAATCAAATATACTATTTTAAATTTATAGGTAAAGGTATCTAATTTTCAGCTAAATAAAATTAGTGTGGTTTACAAAGTAAAATGCTATAAATACATTTACATTTTAAAATTGGTCTAACGGAAAGTAATTTCATTCTGTTAGTTAAGTAATGAAACCATATTTAAGATATATGGCAAACAAAATCCTACTAAAGGAAGCTAAAAGATAACACATCTATTTCCCGATACAAAAGTTCCCAAAAATATGCCCTAAAATATCTTTATCAACATCATATTCACCGGTAATATTACCAAGGTGACGCAAACACTCTCTAATATCGATAGAAAACAAATCAGTAGAAATTTCTAAGTCGATACCTTCTTGCACAGAAGAAATAGCGATTAAAGCATTGTTCAGCGCCTCAAAATGACGCGAATTGGTAACAATCGTTTCATTGTTACTCAAAGCTCCAATATTAACCAAAGAAGTCAATTCATTTTTAAGCTCTTCAATACCTGTTTTATTTTTAGCGGAAAGTAGAATTAAATTATCAATTTCAGACTGTAAAATAGACGAATCAGAACAAGATAATGTATCAACTTTGTTAGCAATCACTAATAAGCGCTTGTTAGGGAAGCGTGTTTTTATAGTTTCTATTTCTTCTAAAAACTCTTCACTAGCATACGCGTATTTATTGGAGTCAATTAAGAAAATAATCAATTGGGCATTCTCTGCTTTCTCGTACGTTTTTTTAATCCCGATACTTTCTACAACATCTTCTGTTTCTCTAATTCCTGCAGTATCAATAAACCTAAAAGCAACACCATCAATAATCATTTCATCTTCAATAGCATCACGTGTTGTACCAGCAATATCAGAAACAATGGCTTTTTCTTCGTTTAAAAGTGTATTTAATAAAGTAGATTTTCCTACGTTTGGTTCCCCAATAATAGCAACCGGAATTCCGTTTTTCATGGCGTTTCCAAAAGAAAAGCTATCAATTAAACGCTTTAGAACAAAAGTGATTTTAGCAACCAATTCTTTAAACTTCGTTCTATCAGCAAATTCTACATCTTCACCAGAAAAATCGAGTTCTAACTCAATTAAAGCAGCAAAATCTAACAACTGAACACGTAAGTCTTTCAATTCATTGGTAATTCCTCCTCGCATTTGTTGAATTGCCATTTGGTGACTAGCAGCGGAGTTAGAAGCAATAACATCGGCAACAGCTTCTGCCTGACTTAAATCTATCTTACCGTTTAAAAAAGCACGCATGGTAAATTCACCATTATCAGCCATTCTACAACCATTCTGTAAAAATAACTGAATAATTTCTTGCTGAATAAAGCTAGAACCATGACAAGAAATTTCAACTACATTCTCTCCTGTATAAGAATTAGGATTCTTAAAAACAGATACTAAAACTTCATCAATAAGGATTTCGTTTTGTACAATATGCCCTAAATGAATGGTATGTGTTTTCTGGTTTTTCAGTGTTTTACCTTTTTTAATCGATCTAAAAAAAGAATCAACAATAGTAATGGCATTTTCGCCAGAAAGTCTAATCACAGAAATTGCACCAACACCAGCAGGAGTTGCCAAAGCAATAATAGTATCGTTTTTAATCATATTGCAAAAATACACAAGATTTTACAGAAAAATAAAAAGCTCAACACAAAATGTGCTAAGCTTTTTAAGTAATTGGGGGAATAAAGTTTATAGGTTTAAGATTGCTCTTTATCAACAATATTCTTGATGTCTAACCTTTGATTTGGTAATATTTCTAATGTTCTCATAGGGAACGGGATACTAATATTTTCTTTATCAAAAGCTTGCTTAATTTTTATAATAGCGTCGCTCTTGGCTTTTAGTTTTTCTAATGCATTTGTAGAATCTATCCAAAATCTACATAAAAAATTAATAGAACTGTCTCCAAATTCAGTGAAGTAAAATTCTACATTTTTACCCAATTCATTCTGACTAAAATTAGAGCCAATCACTTCTTTTGTTAAAGCTTGCACTTTTTCTAAATCCGCACCATATTCTACACCACATTCTATAGAAATTCTCATTTTGGTAGTTAAAGAATAGTTTTTAAAAGGGCTTTCTAAAATAGTTTTATTGGGTATAACTACCATATTATTATCTGCCTCTTTAATAACAAAGTAATTTAAATTAATATCTATTACTTCGCCAGAATAGCCATTGGTCTCTACCCAGTTACCAATATTTAAGTTTTGCCTAAAGGATAAAACAACACCAGAAATGGTATTAGACAATGTACCTTGCAGTGCCAAACCAATTACAATACCAGACACACCAGCAGCAGAAATAATGGCTTTTAGGGTGTCATCAAATTTTAATACGGTCATTGCCAAATATAGACCTACTAAAATAGTTAGGGCAGAGGCAAATCTAGAAACTAAATCTCTAACAGATTTTTGTCTTATTTTTTTTCCTATCGTTTTGTTTACAATAGAATTCATTCCTCTTGAAGCAAAATAGGCTACAAATAGTACAACTACTGCAATAGCAATATTGGGAATATTTTTGATAAAGACATCTTTCCAGATCTCTAGTTTTTCAGTTATTTTATCCATTTTTTAATTAAGTGATGAAATTATTTTGAAGTAATGTAAGCTAATTTTATTATTCTACAAAACTACTGTCCAATACGTCACTCGTGTTTTTAGACCATGCATTCAACATCCAAGAAGATTTTTCTAGCTCTCTAATGTATGCTCCAATTAAATCTGCCGTACCTTCATCTTCGACCTCATTGGCTTTCTTTATTACTTTAGAAAGTTGTGTTAAAATTATATTTTGATCGTTTTTTAAAATGTTTACCATTTCAACATCTGTTAATAGTGGACTAGATTCTTTAACGTTAGAAACTTCTATGTAATCAGACAATTTACTAATTGGGTGGTATTTTAAGGTGACTATTCTTTCTGCAATATCATCAATTTTAAGTTTTGTATCATTATACATGTCTTCAAATTGATTGTGTAATTCAAAAAAGTTTTTACCTAAAACATTCCAATGAAAATTTCTTAATTTCTGATAATAAACTTGGTAATCTGCCAACAGTACATTTAATTCTGATACTACTGGTAATGCTTTGTCTTTGTCAATATTTAAGTAATTCATAATATATGTTTTTAAGTTCCATACAAAATTACAATCAATGCATAGTTTGTCTTTGCTCAAATAGAATACATATTAACTCAAATACTTTTTTATAAAATAACAACTCAAAACATGTAACAAAACAAACTTTTTTAAGTCTAATAAGTACACAACTAAAACTTTATATATAAAAATGAAAGAAGATAAACAGCTATTAGTACTTACCCATTTAAGTCAATTATTAGATTTTGTAACCGGCATTGGAGGCTTTATAGTTCCTTTAATTTTATGGATCACAAAAAAGGATGAAATCTTTGGAATGGATGCACACGGAAAAGCAATTCTTAATTTTAGAATCTCTATGTTTATTTATATCTTAATTTGTATTCCCTTAATTTTTCTTTTCGGATTAGGAATTTTAGGGTTCATTGTAATCGGGATTTTCTATTTAATTTTTCCAATTATAAATGCCATAAAAGTAAGTAATAATGAAGCTCCAAATTATCCTTTGAGCATTACATTTATAAAATAGAAAAAGAAGAAATTTGCTTATTAAAATCGTCCATTTTTAGGACGATTTTTTTTGTTGTAAATATGATTCCTAAGTTGGGCGTTCCCTAAAAAGGTCAGGCTTTACACTATATCTTTTTGTAAAAACAAAAAGGATGCCGTTCCAATCCTTAACGCAAACAAATTATAGACTATAAGAAAAATTGATAGTTATCTTTTTAATAGTTGTTTTTATTTTTATGGTTTTTAAAATCAATAAGTTAGGTGTTATTTGTTTAAGTTTTAATTTAACTTTATTTTTATTAATTTATAGTTGTTTTTTATCACAGTAATTACATTGTGAAAGACAATACTATCGATAAAAAAACCATTTAAATCACAAAATAAGAAGTAATTATTTGAGTAAAAGTTTGAAAATATATAAGATTAAATGTTCTTTATAATGTCTTCATATTCGTAAAAAAAGAGCTCGAATTTAGGCATGGTTTCCATGTAAAATTCAAAACAATCTCTCCAAGAATTTTTATTATAAACGCTAAATTTTCCTTCAAAAGGAACATAAATTCTATGAATTATTTTACCACTTTCTAGCTCAAATTCATCGTTAAAAATAACCTCTGGTAATTCTGTTTCTAGCAACGTTTTTAAAGATAACATTTGGTCGTAATACAGCAGGTTTACCAATTCATCTGGGTGCTCAATGTCTAAACAAACCATAGCTTGTTTTCTTTCGGCAACAAATTTAAAAGAGAAACCTTTAATTTTAGTGTTGTATAATAACCATTTTCTAGGGAAAGATTTCCCAAAACTAGTCCAAAAATCTTTTCGTAAAAGTGCTGATTCTTCTTTAGAGAACATTTGTTATTTTTTATTCGGTGTAAATATGTGGACCTTTTCTGTGCTAAACCCAGTAGAAAACCAGGTTCTATAATATAAAAGATCTGTATTAAAATTAGTAGCAATAAGATTGGCAATTGCTTCTAATTTGGTGTTGTTAAAATCAGAATTCGATTTATCAATGTTTAAAACAATTCCAAAATTATGCTCTTTAGGTACATTATCATCCCATTCGTTTAAGACTCCAACTTTATAGGGTTTGCTTATATGATAATCAATTCCGTTACAATTAACTTCTGCGCTTTCTATTTCATCTTCAGAAATAAAAGTCATTTTTGGTAATGATAAAACCGAACTAAATTGCTTACAAAATTCTTTTAAACTCACATCTATAAAAGCAGAAAAATGTTCAATTTTAGAAATATTATCTATATCCATATCTAGTGTTTATCCGTGTATTTTAGCTGTATTACCACGTTCTTTCATTAATTCTGCTTCAAAAGCTAGTAAAGCATTCCATTTTTCGTTAACAATCTCTTTGTCTTGATATTGACGTGCAAACTGTAAAAAAGTAGTATAATGTCCTGCTTCAGAAATCATTAAGTTATTGTAGAATTTAGACAATTCTTCATCTTCCATGTTTTCAGAAAAGACTTTAAAACGCTCGCAACTTCTTGCTTCAATTAGGGCAGCAACTAACAAACGCTGAATTAAAGCATCGGTTCTGTCTCCAGTCTTTTTAAAGAATTTTTGCAATCGGATAGCATAATCATTCTTTTGCTCACGTCCCAAAACCATTCCGCGTTTTACCATTAATAAATGCACCATTTTAAAGTGTTGCATTTCTTCAATAGCAATATTGCTCATTTCCTTTACCAACTCTGTCTCTTCAGAATAATTAATAATAATAGAAACGGCATTAGAAGCTGCTTTTTGCTCTAAAAATGCATGATCTGTAAGTATTTGCTGTAAATTGTCTTTGGCTATTTCTGCCCAAGAAGTTTCGGTTTCAAATTGTAATCCTAACATACTTTTATATTTTTTTGTAATCTAAAGCTCAAATAAGCTAGAGATTTAATTTTTTAGCATTTACAAAGGTTTTCTATCTACTTTAAAAATAGGGCAAGCATTTGTATTATAATTAGGTAATACGGTTGCTATAATAACCTGTTTTACAAAATAGTGTACCTTCAAAAAAAATTGAACGTCAAAAATAGTGCAATTTTCATTAAAAAGTACCTTACATTTTTTATTTACTTGTGGTGTGCTATGTTTAAAAATATTCGTTTTGTAAATGTATTTCGTTAGAAATCAATAAAAGTTGTCTTCAAACAAAAGAATTATAGAGGAGATAGGTAAAAAGCTGCTTTTAATTTAACTTAATTTGTTATATTTTTTTTCAGTTATTAAACTTACTATAGTCATATCTAACGCTGTAGAGAGTTATTAGATTAATAAATAGGTTTAGGTTGCATTCAACCAGACTTTTTATATGTTTTTAACTAAATGCTATCCAATTAACTACTTAGCTTTAATGCTTTAACTTCAAAATTAATTATTGCATCTATTTTTAAAGGTTTTTAAATCTACATATTCGTTTTTAAAGCCATTAGTTCATATACTTCTATGCTGAATAATAAGTTTAAATTTTTGAGAAAACGTAGCCTTATTTGTAATTTTATAAACTTTATGTAAAAAAGAGATATATAGTTTCATTTATCTGTAGAATAATGTAAAATTTAGATATAATAAAAAACTGCATATTTTATTTTTATGATAGGCAAACATTCTTATTTTTACATTTAATAGAACGATTGATATATGATAGAATTAGCAGGTATAATTATTTTAGGAATATTAGCACAATGGGTAGCATGGAAATTTAAAATCCCAGCAATATTACCTTTAATTTTAATTGGTTTACTAGTAGGACCAATTGCTGCAGAGTTTTTAAGTGAAGATGGAACAAAGTGGATAGAGCCAGTCTGGAATGGGAAAAAAGGTCTTTTTCCTGGAGATAGTTTGTACTACTTTGTGTCTTTAGCTATTAGTATTATCCTTTTTGAAGGTGGCTTAACCTTAAAAAGAAGTGAAATTAAAAATGTAGGACCCGTAATTACAAAACTAATAACAATAGGTTCTACCATTACTTTTTTTGGGGCAGGAATGGTAGCGCATTATGTTTTTGATTTAAGCTGGGAGCTTTCTTTTCTATTTTCGGGTTTAATTATTGTTACAGGACCTACTGTAATCACGCCAATTTTAAGAAACATTCCTCTAAAAAAAGATATTTCTACGGTTTTAAAGTGGGAAGGAATTTTAATAGATCCAATAGGTGCTTTAGTGGCTGTATTGGTTTTTGAGTTTATTAGTGTAGGTGGTGGAAGTGGTTTTACTAAAACTGCCTTATTGGAGTTTGGTAAAATATTACTTTTCGGAACCACTTTTGGGTTTACGTTTGCACATGCTTTAGCGTATGCTATCAATAAAAAAATGATACCGCATTACTTATTAAATGTAGTCTCTTTATCTACCGTTTTACTGGTGTTTATAGAGTCGGAAGTTTTTGCACATGAATCTGGTTTATTGGCAGTTGTGGTGATGGGAATGGTTTTAGGAAACGGAAAATTAAGCAACTTAAAAGAATTGCTTTATTTTAAAGAATCTTTAAGTGTTTTGTTAATTTCCATCCTATTTATTTTATTGGCTGCAAATATTAACATGGAAGATTTGCTGTTGTTATATACCTGGAAAACAGTAACGCTTTTTGCTGCTGTTGTCTTTGTAATAAGGCCTTTAGCTGTTTTTGTAAGTACTAGAAATTCTAAATTAAAATTCAATGAAAAACTATTTATCAGTTGGGTAGGACCTCGTGGAATTGTAGCGGCAGGTATTGCGTCTTTATTTGGGAGTAAGCTATTAAAACAAGGAGTAGAAGGAGCAGAGTATATTACCCCTTTGGTTTTTATGATTGTTTTAGGTACTGTTTTATTTAATGCCACTACAGCAAGGTTGTTTGCCAAAATGGTGGGTGTTTTTCTAAAAAGATCCGATGCTATTTTAATTATTGGAGCCTCTAGTCCTGCAAGGTTAATTGCAAAATATTTAAAAGACAATGACAAAAGGGTTATTTTGATAGACTCTAATAAAAACTTTATTCAAAAATCATTAAAGGCAGGTATAGAAGCTATTGAAATAGATATTTACAACCAAGACTTAACGGATAATATTGAGTTAAATGATGTAGGTTATCTTATTGCTATGACGGGTAGTGAAGCGGTAAACAAATATGCTATAGAAAGTTTTTCTAATAATTTTGGAGAACAAGGTTCGTATCGATTGGCAACTTCCGAAGAAATAAAAAATCCAAATTTAAGTATAGAGCAACAACAAATATTATTCAATCCAAAAGGTGATTATATTAATTTAAGTGAAGCTTTTAGAGAGAATCCTAAAATTTATGAAGTAGAAATTAATACAGAAGAAGAATACAAAACAATGGTTTCTAGGTTGTTTAATGAATTTAAATCGGTGCTTTTATTTATCAGAAAAGATGATAAATTATACCTAATCCCTGAATTTGAAAAAACAGAATTAACCAAAGAGGATTGTACTTTAATTTACTTAGGTAAAAATGTGTAATAATTTAGTGAAAACAATTTGCTTAACTATAAACACTAATTAAATGAAAGCGCACAATTTTTTTCAGAGCTTGTCGAAGGATTTTATTTTAATTCTTAATTCTATAAGTACTAAAGTTTTTGTTTAAGTAGTTGTTTGTAAGTGTTAATATATTAGTATTTTATTGTTTTTTTTAAAATTTAATAAAGATATTTACTTAGCTAAAAATGCTAAACCAATATACTCACGATGTCCTCTTGAGTCTGTCGAAGGGTGCAGTTTAAGACGCTTAAAACCGCCCAGTTTTCACTTATTAGAATACTATTTAATAAAAGACAAAAACTCAAACAAAATAACTAGCTTCAATTTCTTTAGTATCTTTTATTATTTTAGAAGTATATTTTACAACTCTAAAATTTTAAGAGCATTTCTAGTCTTTAGTTTCCTTTCTTTTAATTGATCATCAAAAAACAGGTTGTTATTGTTACATTTATAAGTAATGATAATCGAAGTATTGTTACATGTCTAACTCAAAAGCCTGACGTAGTTTGTCTATAAGAGGGTTTATTTCTTTCATCTTATTATATTTCTCTTGCGGAGTGTAGGCAAACTTCTTTTCTATGGTTTCGTTTAAGCGAACATCAAGACTGATACCATAATTGTTAAGTTTTTTTCTTAAGAAATTTATCAATTCAGATCTTCCTTTCTTAAATTGCTCTTCCATTAACTTATTAGGTACCGAAAAAGATATTTTATAGTTTTTACCTAATTGTGGTGCGTCTGTTCCTACAATAGAAGCCATACTACGCTCTCCTTTTTGAATTAACAGCGCAACATACTCTTTCCATAGAGTCTGTAAAGCTTCTTCTGTAAAAAAGTCTTTTGGATGGTTGTCGAAATTTTCTTCTACAACCGCTTTCTTTTCTACCTTTTTTTCGTGAATACTTTTTAAGGATAACGAAGATGCACGTCTACCAACAGATTTTAATATTGGTTTTATTCTAGGTTTAGGTGGTTCAACCTTTGGAGCTTGTGCAATAACAGGTTTTTCAATTTTTTTCTCAACCAGTTTTGCAGCCTCTTTTACAGCAGGAGAAAGTGCTTGAAAAAATGTAGCGGGAATTATGTAGTTAGCTGGTTTTTTTTTTTCTCCATCAAAAGTGATAGAGGCAATTTGCATAATGGTTAATTCTACCAGCAGTCGCTGATTTTTACTTGCTCTATAATTCAAATCACACTGATTTGCTTTTTCTATAGATTGCATTAAAAACGGAATGCTTGCCTTGGTGGCTTGTTCTAAGTATTTCTTTTTAGCAGCATCACCAACTTCTAACAATTCTAAAGTAGCTTTGTCTTTAGCAACTAGTAAATCTCTAAAATGACTTGCCAATCCGTTTATAAAATGATGTCCTTCAAAACCCTTTGCTAAAATAGTATTAAAAGCATTTAATACTTGTGGTATTTTGTTGGTTAACATTAAATCTGTCATATTAAAATACGTTTCGTAGTCTAATACATTCAGGTTTTCGGTAACAGCTTCACGGGTTAAATTGTTTCCAGAAAAACTAACAACTCTATCAAAAATAGACAAAGCATCACGCATTGCGCCATCCGCTTTTTGAGCGATAATATGCAAAGCATCATCTTCTGCCGTAATATTTTCTTTTTCACAAATTACTTTTAGGTAATTTTTAGCGTCTAAAACACCAATTCTTTTAAAATCGAAAATCTGACAACGAGATAAAATTGTCGGTATAATTTTATGCTTTTCTGTAGTTGCTAAAATAAAAATAGCATGTGCAGGTGGTTCTTCTAACGTCTTTAAAAAAGCATTAAAAGCTGCCTGAGATAACATGTGTACCTCATCTATAATATATACTTTATACTTACCGGTTTGTGGCGGAATACGAACTTGGTCTGTTAAACTTCTAATATCATCAACAGAATTGTTAGAAGCAGCATCCAGCTCAAAAATATTAAAAGCAAAATCTTCATCTGCAGAAACTTCTGCATCTTGTTGATTAATGTTTTTAGCCAATATTCTAGCACAAGAAGTTTTACCAACTCCACGTGGACCTGTAAACAACAAGGCTTGCGCCAAATGATTGTTTTTTATAGCCTTTTCTAACGTGTTTGTAATGGCTTGTTGCCCAACAACATCCGCAAAAACTTGTGGACGATATTTACGCGCAGAAACTATAAAATGCTCCATGTATAATAGATTGTATATTGTTAAAGTCTTTTTAAGTGTTCTTATAAATCAAAAATAAATTTTGATTAAAAAAGGCATTATAAGTTTAAAAAATTAGTAAACTTTCTGCTTCGCTTAACGAGACCGGTTTATTTTGTGACTAAATTATTCAACAAAAATAGGGGTATCAGGTATTTTTTACAAGATATTTTCTTAATAAAAACCTAAAGTTGTAAACAACGTGTAAAATATGTATATTTATAACGACTACTTAGGTAAGTTAAAATTAAATTTGATTCCCAAATAATGGGATTGAATGTTTCTAAGGATATCTTAAAGATATAACCCTTGGGATTTTTTTAATTAAAAGTTCGGAAAATTGTACTAAAGATCAACCAACTGTCTTTTGTGCAATTTTCTTTTTAACCCTAATCCTTAAGTAAAATGAATATTTTAAAGTCTGTTACCTTTTTAAGTTTATCAATATTATTAATTTCTTGTTTCGGTTTTACTGATAAAAAAGAAACTCAAACTGAAACCAAAGCAAGTTATACTGCTAAAGAAAATACCAAAGTCGCGTATTTTGCAAGTGGCTGTTTTTGGTGTGTAGAAGCTATTTTTGAAAGTGTAAGTGGAGTAGAAGAAGCTGTTTCTGGTTATGCTGGCGGACATACGTTAAACCCAACATATAAAAGTATTGGAACTGGTAAAACAGGACATTCAGAAACTGTAGCAGTGTATTACAACCCCGAAAAAGTTTCTTTTGAAACGTTAGTTACCGTGTTTTTTGGTTCTCAAGATCCAACAACAAAAAATGGACAGCATCCAGATTACGGAACTCAATACAGATCTATTGCTTTTTATGAAACTGCAGCAGAAAAGGCAATTATAGAAAAAATGATTGCAAAATTAAATGCAGAAGTGTACAATGGTAAAATAGCAACCGAAGTTACCAAGCTTAAAAAATTCTACAAAGCAGAAGAGTATCACCAAGATTTTGAACGTAGAAATCCGAATCAAGGGTATATAAAAGCGGTTTCTATACCAAGATTAAATAAATTTAAAAAAAGGTTTCCAGCGTTGTTGAAGACAGATAAACATTAAAGAATAGGTTTTATATATTGAAAAAAGCAACTCGTTGAGTTGCTTTTTTTGTTTTTAGTCGTTATACTTTAAATATAATGATTCAAGAACTAAAGTAAATGAGAAGAAAATATTATATAGTTATTTAATTATAATTAATTTCATCTTCAGTTACAATTTAATTTTAGTTCCAAACTTCTTTTAGAAGCTATTAAAACAGGCTTTTGCTATCGCTAAATCGGGATTAACTTATGATAATAATTATAGAAGTGTTTTAGTGAAAAATTAATGAGTTTTTACTTGTTTTCTATCACAGTACTTTGATCGCTGTAGTTTTTTCAATTCAGATTATTAATTAAGATTCAAGTAAAATGAAAAAAAACATATTTTATAAAATTATTGTTATAGAATTAATTTCAACATCAATTGGTCTTTTTCTTTTATTTTGTTTCGCTAAATAAATTTAATATAAACCATAAAAATGTTCTTACAAAAGTCACTATTATAGACATTCTTAAAAACTCTTTTAAACTTAATTTAAATTCATAACCAATATATGTGAGTAATGAAATCCAAAAAAGAACTAATATTCCAACAAAAAAAACAATTCTATCATAAAACAATTCAGAATTATTTTCCTTTCCGGCTATTAAGTAAAAAAATATAAAAACTGATAAAATATTAAGTATGACCCAACAAATTGAAATTGCTAATGAAACTCCGACAGTTATAAAAATTCCCTCTTCAAGAATATTATGTTTAAAAATATATAATTGTAAAAACTTAAAAATAATATTCCTAAAAATATGATTAGTGAGTTTTTTTGTATCGGTTCAATTTCAAATATTTCTTTTATCATAAAGTTAATTCTGAGTATGAGTGAGCAATTGCAGCTAATGGTCTCGGCGATTAGTAGTTGCGTGGTTTAGCACTAAACTTTGCAAGTACACACCAAACTGAAAAACCGTCAGGATTTTCAGAAGTAGGCGAGAACAAGCAATTGCTTATTATAGCCATTGTTGTAGCAAGTTTTTTAATTTTTTAAGTCATCAGAGAAATGTCCCTTATGTTTCCCTTTTGAAAATTTGTCTTTGTTAAATTCATTTGATTTTCCTTTCGGGATAGTCAAACTTTTCCATTCGTTTCCTTTAATCATTTTTCCTATGTAAACAATCTGCCCGATATGATAAGGATAATGAGCAAATTGTCGATTTATAGCTTCCAAAATTGAGTGTTCCTGATTTCTGATATAAACTTTTGTTTCAAAATTATCTTCGTTAACAGAGTCTAACGCATCGAACAGACATTTCCATCCGTCATTCCATTTTTCAAGCAATTCATTTTTAGTTTTTATCACCGATTCAAATTCCAAATCTCTTTTCCGCCATTCTTTTTCTCCGTCAGAGGTCAAAAAATCGTTCCAGCGAGATTTCATATTTCCCCAAAGGTGGTTTACGATTATTGCAATTGAGTTTGAGTCTTCGTTAAACTGCCAAAAAAGGTATTTTTCCTCTAATTGGTCAAATGTTTTTTCTCCGACAGATTTGTAATATTCAAATTGCTTTTTAACACTATTTATATATTCGGTTTTCATTCAGCGTTTCGTTTTTTCAAATTGTCTACGTTGATGTATAAGAATAGTAGCGGATTTTCATTCACTAACTTTCCGGATTAACAAATACCTTTTTTATATTTTCAATACTTTGGTTTTAGCGACTAAATCGCTATTATTTTTATCCATTGTTGGCAATAGTATTTTATAATCAAATGTCAAAGACAATAACAAGAAGGGCAATACCATATTAAAATAACTAATATCAAAACTTGAATCAAATAGAGTTGCCTTAAATCCACTATAATAAATTGATGTAAAGAATGCTATTGATACAGGTAGTAATAGAAAAATAACGATCAAATATATTATTGATTTTATGTTTTTTGCTCGAAAAGAATATATCATTGGCGCTATGATTAAAATAAGACTTAATATGCTAGGTAATTGTCTGTTTTGAAGTTCAAAAGGATTATGTTTATAAAAGTGTTCCAAACTGCTAACTTTGTTAAAACAGATATATGAAAATAATATAACGGTAGCTAAAGATACTGCTATAAAAGTTATCTTTTTTTGTACGGAAAATCTGTAAAAATGCTTGAAAAATAATATTGAAATTGGGATAATAGCAGTAATTCTAGTCATTACCAAGGATGTCAATAAAAATGATTCTAATAGTGGGTTATTTTTTATGTTTCTAAAAATTCTATCTTGCATAACAACAACAACAGCTAAAATTATAATAAAATTAGACATCAAATCACTTTTAACATATATTTCCCAAAGGTATGAAGGTGAACCTATTAAAAGTAATAAACATAATAGCCTTTCCTTATAAGTGTTAAATACTTTCGATATAATATAAATAAATAATAAAAATGCAAAGGATTGTAAAAATCCAATATTACCTAAAAAATAGAATGGAATTCCAATGAAAAGAAGGGTAGGTAAATTTGAAGTTCTTCCATTCAAATGGTCTACTGCAGAATAAGGATACTCTCCATTTAAAAGAGCTTTTACACCAACTTCCATTGCTGACCATCTGTCCACCATAAGCGAATTACCATCTACATTAATGTTTATATAAATTGTAAAAACAAAGAAGAGTATGGAAGTAATATAAAACAAAGGTTTATAATAATTCTTTAAATTTAATCGAATGTGTACAATACTAATTATTGATATCAATAATGTATAAATAAAGGCTACTATGTAGCCATTTAAAACATCTATTCTGCTAGCATATTTAACTACAAAAAGAGTATTTATAAAAATAAAAATTAAATATGTAAATGATAATCTTTGTTTCATATTATTGACAACGTTGTTGTGTATGATTTCGTTGCGTTGGTTTAGCAGTAAAGTTACTAAATAATTACAGACCAAGAAAGTCTGCGAGGATTTTCGTAAGTAGGCGAGAAGCCAGCAATAAATTATATACGGTGTTACAAACAGTTTATATTTGATATTCAATTCCTATATTTATAATTCTTTTGTTTAGAAACTCTTCGTCTTTTTGATTCAAACTATAATTATATCTCAAGTTTAATCCGATATTATTTGAAATATTATATAATCCTCCAATAATTAGTCCAGTTTCAAATTCATTTATATTCCTTGATCTTTCAAAACTCTCAAAATAATTCTCATTTTCAATATTTCCATTTTCTCTTTCTTTAAATATATAAACGAAGTTAAAACCTCCTTCTAAAGACACCTTTTTATTCAATGCTAATCTCACAATTAAAGGGCTTTCAAAAGAATATTCACTAAATATTTTTTTTATATCATAGTCTTGGTCAGTGTATAGGATTCCAATCTTTCTAGAAATTGATATTTCAGTTTGTTTTTTTTGAAAATTAGGTTCTATTTGAACTCTAATTTTGTTATTAAAGTTATAATTAACAAAAATTCCTGCGAAAAAACCAACATTAAATTTACTGTTAATTTCAGTTTTTAAATATTCTTTTGGTTGTTCAATTCTAAAATTAAAAAGATTCATTCCTCCTTTTAAACCAAATTTTATTTTCGATGATTGACTATAAGTTGATAATGATAAAATTAGAAATCCAATAATAAATAGTTTTTCTCTCATTTTTAAATCTTGGATTCAATGTTGTAACGCAACAAACCGTTTTTGTTTATTGATGTTACTAAGCTACAAATTTAAGTTCTAAATCCATCATTTCTTTTGGAGTTTTATATCCTATAATTTTTCTTGGTCTGTTGTTCAATTTTTCTTGAATATTTTGGAGTTTATTTACGTCAATTTCATTGAAGTTTGTTCCTTTTGGAAGATATCTTCTAATGAGTCCATTTGTATTTTCATTTGTTCCTCTTTCCCAGGAAGAATATGGATGTGCAAAGTATATTTTCATACCTGTTTTTTTAGTAATCATTTCGTGTCTCGCCATTTCAATTCCGTTATCATATGTCATTGATTTTTTATAAATAGGATTTAATTTGTTTAATATTCTAGAAAACTCATTAGCTACTTCACCTGCTTTTTTAGACTCTAATTTTACTATTAAAGTAAATCTAGTTTTGCGCTCTACAATAGTTCCAATAGCACTTTTATGATTTTTTCCAATCACTAAATCTCCTTCCCAATGTCCCACTTCATTTCTAAGTTCAATATGTTGTGGTCTGTTGTCAATACTGACTTGGTTAATGATTTTACTTCCACCACCACGTCTTTTTTTAGGAGTTCTACGTCTTGTTTTTTTACGTACTAATAGTTTGATTAACTTTTTATTTAAACGAGCTTGTGGTCTAGTATAAATGTGTCTATAAATAGCTTCGTGTGAAATAGACATTATTAGATTATTAGGATACAACTCTTTTAATCTTCCAGAAATTTGTTCAGGAGTCCAGTTTGATAAAAGTCCTTTGTAAACAAAAAATTTGAGTAAAGAATAAGTGCTTATTTTATCTAAATTTCTCTTGTTTAAATAATCTTCTTTAGCACACCAATGAGCAAGTTCAGCATCATATTTATGTTCTTTTTTTTGCACCCATTTATTCACTTCTCTACCGATAGTTGAACGAGATCTATTGAGTTTAATTGCTATATAAGATTTAGACTTTTCTTCATTTAAAAGAGTCTGAATAATCACTCTTTCTTTCAAAGTTAATCGTCTATGTTTTTTTACTTCCATTTTACAAATCTATAATTTTAGATTTGTTGCGTTAAGTTATTGAATGGAGGAATTTTCGTAATAATTCTTTGTAACGTGTTTATATATGGTTTGTTGCGTGAATTAAGGAACCAATTTAGTAAATAATTACTGACAAAGAAAATCCGCGAGGATTTTCGCAAGTAGGCAGAAAGTTAGCAATAAATTATATATGGTGTTGTAGGTAGTATTTTATCTATATCCAACTTCTTTTTCCTGATGATAAAAGTTCGTTTTAATTCCATTTGTTTTGAGAATAGAACTGATTTTTTCAGATTCATTTCCGCTACAATTAAATCGTAATTTTCCGCCATTAAATTCAATTTTATAGTGAGATGGTGTTCTACTCATATATTCATAATATGTTGCTTTTTCAATTTCAGAGAATAAAAGATTCATTTTTTTATTTCCAATAAGATTCATTGGATATTCAATTCTAAATTCAGCTTTTTTTGAGTCAATTTTCACTCTTTTAACCCACTTTTTATTTTTCAGAATTAGGATTATAAAAAAGATGATAATTGATATTATAGAAAGTATAAATATATTCTCAATATCGAAAAAATATATTGGTAAAATAGAAATCAACAGAGTTAAACTCAAAATTTTACTTATTCCAATTATGTATTCTGGTTCAAATTCCATTTCGTTTGTATTATACTGATATAGGTTGACCTTTTTTTAGGTTAATTTATACCGTTCAAAAGATTTTTTTAGCCGTTTAGAAGGCAAAAAATATTTTGAACTAGTTTTGTTTTCAAATTGTTAGTTCAGTCAAATTTACATTATTTCTTCGATATGATTTGTATTTGATGTTTGGATTTAAATGTACTTCAGCTGGTTTTCTTAATTCTAAGCTAAAATGGGTTCTTAAATTGTTGTAAATATATACTGCTTGTTTTGTTACTTCTTGAGCAATGGCAGTGTTTTTAATGCAATTTCTAAGTCCATATTCATATTTTAAAGTTCTATTAATTCGCTCTGCAATTGCGTTTTCATAAGGATCATATTGTTCTGTCATGCTCATCATTATGCCATTTTCTTCTGCAAATGCTGTGTATTTGGGGTTACAGTATTGAAAACCTCTGTCAGAATGATGTATTAATTTTTTATCAGGGTATTTTCTATTTTTAATAGCCATTTCTAGCGCTTCTGAACAAAGTGATGTCTTCATGTTGTTATCTAATTTATAGCCCATAATTTGCTTAGAATATGCATCTGTAACGATTGCTAGGTAATTGTGTCCATTGTCTGTTTTAATGTATGTTATATCGCTTACCCATAGTTGTTCTGGTCGAGTAGGAACTTGGTCTTTAATTAGGTTTTTATATTTTCTAAATTGATGATTAGAATTTGTTGTTGTTACATAGTTTTTAAGCTTAGGAACAAGTAAATTATGAAGCCTTAACACATCGTACAACTTGTCTCTACCGATTTTAATACCTTGTTTTATAAAGTCTTGTTTAAGTTCATCATATAACTTAATTCCGCCAGTTCTCATACCAACTAATTTTCGATATTCTTGTATCATTGCGATGACTTTTTCATCGTTTAGTCGTTTGTTTTTTTGGGTTTTGAGTCTTTTGTAGAAGGCTTGTTTACTAATCCCAAAACACTCATAGAACCATTTTCTTTTAAACGGTTTTTCTTTTTTAGTTCTATCTCTTTCGCTAATGTTTTGGGCAACGACTTTTTTGACAAATCGACTCCAGTAATGATTTCCATGTCAGCAATAATATCTTGTTGAAATTCCTTTACAAACTCCAATTCTTCAATACGTTCCTTTAGTTTTTTAATCTCATCTAATTTACTCATACCTGTATTTTGTTGGACTAAAGTACTATATTTTTTGATCCAATACCCAATTGTAGTTCTAGGAACATCATATTTTTTGGAAGCAAAGTTTGTGGAAATCTGTCCATTCTGAATTTGGTCAACGACGAATAATTTGAGTTCTAAAGTTGCTTTTTCGTACGTTTTTTTTCGCCAGGGTTGTTTTTGAGCTTTCATAAGTGACTATAATTAAGTGTTTAATTTTTAGTCAACCTATTTCAGGAAAGTACATTTCTCAAATGTGTGGTAACGTGTTTGTGTATGGTTAGTTGCGTGGTTTAGAAACTAAGTTAGCAAACTTTTACGAACCCGTGAATATTCCGCAGGAATTTTCGCAAGTAAGCACTTAAAAAGCAATTAATTATACACGGTGTTACCCAACGTTTTTTATTCAATTATCTTTTCTCTTTATATAATTTTTTACCAAGTCGTTATAACAATCCATTACGGTAAATCTAGTACAACTTATTCCAATGAGTTCAATGTCGTGTTCATCTCTAAGTCGTTCTTCAAATTCCAAATCGGAATCATATTCATCCTGAAAATATTTGAGTTCTCCATTTGTTAAGTCTTCCTCAAATCGCTTTTGAATTTTTTCACAAGAATCAAAATATTGAAAATATTCAGATATTCCTTTATGACATTGAATTCTGTCATAATTAGTTTTTGCTATACGTAGGTTATAAAAGAGAGAGAGGCTAAATGAGATGATTGAAATTATTACAGTAATGGTTAAAGTTTTTTTTGATTTTGCAATTGTTAGATAAATGACAAAACTTAAAGTTCCCAGATAAAATAAAAGCTTTGCGAAATTTAAATAAGGAATTACGCTTAAGGTTTCATCACGATATTCCAAATTTATTATGAGAAGAAGAGCATCTAATAAAAAAAGCGCTAAAGCAATGTGTTTTGTTTTAATCTTCATTGTTAACCAACGTTTTTTATTCCTCGCTTTTCAAGTTCCATTTCTAATTCAATTCTTCTTGATTTGATGCTTCTCCGTGTTTTTTTATATTGAGGACTATTTGCACTTTCTTCCAAATCAATAAGTAAAAATTGAATTTCCTCCTTGGTCAACTCATTAGGTTTTTTAAAATATAAATCTGTACTAAATTCGGCGGGTTCTAATTTTTCATTCTCCAGCTCATTAATCCGCTCAATTGGTTTTTCGGTATCGACTTCAGTCATTTCATATCCAGCTTTGGGTAATTCGTTTTTCCCGATGGTCTCCAAATAATCTTTTAAAATTCGTTTTTCCACATAGATAATTCCTCCGCCAAATTTATGTCGGTCGGACATATCTTTTTTTACTCCCGAAATCCAATATTCGTTTCCGCTTTCCAATTCGAAATAATTTCCACTGATTCCAGTTCCGTCTAGAGTTTGAAATGCTTTTCCGTCAAAGTAAATTGTCTTTCCACTTTTTGAGAACGAAACAAGTCCAATCCAAGCACTTCCATTATCGGAAAAACCGCTTTTCAATTCTAAATATTTGATTTCAGTTCGCATTTTTGTTCAAATGTTGGGTAACGTGATTGTGTATGGTTAGTTGCGTGGTTTAAGCACTAAAGTTAGTAAATAAATCACAGATAGAATATTCCGCAGGAATGTTCGTAAGTAGTCTTAAAACAAGCAATTAATTATACGCGGTGTTAGGCTACGTTATTAATTCCGTTTCTTTTTTTCTTTTCTACCACAATAAATGTAAATCAAATCCTCGACAGCATTATCTCCTAATTCTTTCGCTTTCTTTAAATCTTTACACGCACTTTTTGTTTCTTTTTTGCTCGGTTGCAAATTTCCGTTTCCAGTCAGAAGATTTACTTTGGCAGTTCCACGATTCGCGATAGATTCCACATAATTTGGTTTCAATTCAATTGCTTTTGAATAATCAATTATTGATTGCTCAAAATTCCGCAACATATCATTTGCAGTTCCGCGAATGAAATACAATTCTGGGTCTTTTGGATTTATGGTAAAATATTTATCACAATTCTTAATTACATCTTCAAATTTTCCTTGAGAGTAATTAATTCGCGCGAGCCAATAAAGAGATGCTTCCATCATTCCATTGTTATTGTTCTTTAGGACAACATAATTATAATCCTCTTTTGCTCTTTCTAATTTTCCAGCATGCATTAAAGAAAGTCCTCTGTCAATGAATGAAGCCATATCAGTACTGTCTAGTTTAATTGCTTCTGTAAAGTCAGAAATTGCTAAATCATATTTTTTAATTCGATCGTACGAAAGTCCACGATTTATGAAACAAGTTTTTTGGACACTTTTTTCTTCGACTATTTCTATCAATTCAGTATAATTTGAAATGGCTTCTTGAAAATTTCCCGATTTGAAATTCGAGTTTCCAGAAGTATATAGTTCAGTCGCTTTATTCTGTGAAAAAGCTGTTGTGGAAACTAAAATTCCAATAAGAAGTATTAATGTTTGTTTCATTTTTCTAATGTTGCCTAACGTTGTTGTATAAGCTTTGTTGCGTTGTTTAAGCAAGTAATTTAGTAAATAAAACACGAACGGCGAAATTCCGGAGGAATTTCCCAAGTGAGCTAAAACTAGCAATAAAGTTTATACGGTGTTAGCTTTAGTTTTTTACCTTCCATTCTTTAATTGTTTCTTTCATACTTTCTTTATTCGTTTCAAACTGTTTAGCTCTATGTCCATTTGCACCTGAAGGATGAGGGAATCCATTTAAAATAAAATTCCCATTCAACTTATTTTCAGACTGTATTTTTAAAAGTATTTCACTCACACTTTTTCCTAAAGGAATTATAAGTTTACCTTTAAATTCAGATATTTCGGGAATAAATAATTTTTCAATCTGTTTCCATAATATTTCAGATTTTAGTGGTGAAGGAGCTGAGCCAGTGTAATTTTTTCCATTATTAAATACTGGATATTTAATTATTGAAGTAGAATGTAAAAAGCTATTTTCAATTTCAAACAATTCACTCGTTGATTTGATATTCAACTTTTTGTCTAATTCTAAATCATCTAACATTTTAATTAGATTATTTCTCATACTTCCAGCAAAACTACATTCAGATTTTACCTTTTTCAAAGCTAATGAAAAATCATTATTCTCTTTCAATTCCTTTATTACAGTTTTGAAAGATTTCTCCATTTGTGACCAACCTGGAGTAATTCCAACAATTATTATTGAAGCATTTAAATTTATATAGTCAAAAGGAGCATAGTAAATTTCGATTTTTCCTTCTTTAGAAACTAAATATTTTTCTTTTATTAAGTCTTCTTTTGTATAAGAAACTTTTAAAATTTCATTTCTTATTTCTTTCTCGAATTTCATTATTTTCGTCTAAATTAAAGCTAACTTGTTTATATACTTACTTTAACTCCTCTTATCTTCCTTTATTAGGGAAATATGCTCAATTATTTAAGTTTTTTGTTTGAAATTCTTTCATAGCAAATAAGGGAAGAATTTTTCATGATAAAAGTACAATTTATATGGTGTTTATATAGATTAACTTATTAACAGTAATTTGTTAATTATCAACCTTAAAAAGACTTCATTTTTGTCATTTCGGTTTTAAGAGAAGTCGCATAACAGTATTACCAAAAACCAGAGTAACTCTATGGGACTCCTCTCGAAAAGTGCTCTAATTGTGAGGGTTTGTATCATTAAAACCAAAAAAGATACATGAGAGTATAAACGGTGTAGTGCCCCTTTGTATTTAATCAAAATAGTCCACGAATTAGATGACTTCTATAATTTCGACCTTTTAGAGAAATCACTTATAGGAACATCATTTATAAAATTTAACTAATGAGATTTCACGTAAAGCTATCTTAAGTTTAATAGAGTCATAGAAATATTTATTTCTTTTAACAAAAAAAGCCTCACATTTCTGTGAGGCTTTATAGTAAATATTTTGAGAGAAAAATTTATTTCCCTTCTGCAACAGGAATTGCAATTCCTAAGTTTTTTAAGATTAATTCTGTAATATCAAATTTAGTATCAATGTAAGCAAATTCGTTACCAGTCATGGTTAAAATTTGAGTGTACCCTTCAGCTTTAGCTACAGTAGCAATAGCATTACTTAATTTTTTATATAAAGGTCTCATTAATTCGTCTTGCTTTAATTGCATTAATTGGTTTCCGTTTTGCTGGTATTTTTTAATATCAGCTTCCATTTCTGCTAATTCTTTGTATTCAGCTTGTTTTGCTAATTCTCCAAGCGTTTTTTCATTCTTTCTAAAAGCTTCTATTTTAGCTTTATAAGTTTCTACTTTTATGGTAAAAGAAGAATCTAATTTTGCTCCGTAATTTTGAGATCTTTCTGATACAATTTTTGTTTCGGGCATTAGGTTAATAATATATTCACTATCTACTGTACCGACTTTAGATTGTGCAATAGAAATAGAACTAATTAAAGCAAAGGCAATACATATAATTTTTGATTTCATGTTATTTTGATTTTTTGTGCAACAAAGATATAAAAGCGAATGAATTACAAAAGTTTTTACGGTTTTGATATGTTAATTTTATCAGAAATTTTAGCAATAATAGTGTTTATGTCAGTTTGATAATCAAACCACAAGGTTGTTTTATCTCTTTTAAACCAAGTGCCTTGTCTTTTTGCAAACCTTCGGGTATTTTTCTTAATTTCTGAAATGGCAAATTCTTTGGTAAAATCACCATCAAAATAAGAGAACAATTCTCTATAGCCAACCGTTTGTAATGCGTTTAGACTTTTATGTGGATATAAGTTTTTAGCTTCTTCTAACAAGCCGTTTTCTATCATGATATCTACGCGCATATTAATACGATTATAAATAATTTCTCTGTCTGCGTCTAAACCTATTTTAATGGAAGTAAAATTTCTAGGTGCTTTGGGCTTGTTTTTAAAAGTGGAGTAGGGAATACCAGAACCAATACAAACCTCTAAGGCTCTCATCACCCGTTTAGGGTTTTGTAATTCAATTACATTGTAAGTTTCTGGGTCTAATTCTTTTAATTGTTCTTGCAATACTGCTACACCTTCTTTTTCTAATTTAAGGGTTAAGGTTTCTCTTATTTTAGGATCTACTTCAGGGAAATAATCCAATCCTTTTAAAACGGCATCTACATACAAACCAGAACCACCAACCATAATCTGAATTGGGTTTTCTTTAAAAAGGTCATTTAATTTTACAAGGGCGTCTCTTTCAAAAGAGCCTACATTATAATCTTCAAAAATACTTCTGTTTTGTATAAAATGATGTTCTGCAGCTGCCAATTCATCTGCATCTGGTACTGCTGTACCAATGGTCATTTCTTTATAAAACTGTCTAGAATCGCAAGAAATTATAGCGCTTTTAAAATGATTTGCTAATTGAATGCTTAAGGCTGTTTTACCAATTGCAGTAGGACCAACAATGGTAATTAAAAAATTATTAGAAGTCATTTAGTTTAATTTACTACCACAGTTATAACAAAATTGAGCACCATCTTTATGGTTTTCTTTTGAGCAATTTGGGCAAGCTTGTGTATTTGTATCAACGCTATTATTTGCGCTTTTTGTCATTTCTGCTGTAACAATTCCTGTAGGAATGGCTATAATACCGTATCCTAATATCATAATAATACTTGCAAGAAACTGACCAAAAGGCGTATGTGGAGCAATGTCTCCATAACCTACAGTTGTTAAGGTAACTATTGCCCAATAAACACTTGTGGGGATGCTTGTAAATCCGTTTTCGGGACCTTCTATCATGTACATAATTGTACCTAAAATAACACATAGTATCACTACAAAATATAAGAAGACCGAAATTTTGGTTCTACTCATTTTTAAAGCGATTAATAATCTGTTAGAAGCACCAACATATCTCGCTAGTTTTAATATTCTAAACACTCTTAACAGTCGTAAAGCTCTTAAAGCCGCTAAATGATGAGAGCCCACTAAAAATAATGAAAGGTATTTTGGAATGGTAGAAAGTAGGTCTATAATACCATAGAAACTAAAGATATACTTAAAAGGTTTATTTATGGAGATAATTCTTAATATATATTCAATTGAAAAAAGGATGGTAATAACCCACTCAGCTATGTTTAAAAAAGTGTGATACCTTGTGTCGAAGCTTTCAATACTTTCTAGCATCACTAATAAAATACTAGCAAGAATGGCTATTAATAAGACAACATCAAATAATTTACCAGCTTTTGTGTCGGCTTCATAAATAATTTCATGAATACGGTGTTTCCAAGAAGTGTTTTTATCGTTATTCTTCAAATTTTATATAGATTTCTTTTACAATACTACACTTATTTTAATAATGTAGTATTTTTTCAACTGTTTTCTCTCTGTTTCCAAAGGATTTCAAAAATAATTAAAATAAAACATCTTTTGTTAAAAGCATGACAATCTTTTCGTCCTATATATTTAGAAACTTCTTTGGAGATTTCAAAATTTACAAGCAACATCTATTTAAGGGAGTGGATTTATACCAATTTGGCTGATTATTATAGACATGCAAGTAGCATTTAAGATCCTTAGAATGTCTATTTATATGCACTTGCCTTAAATGAAAATGAATGGATTTTTTTAAGAAGCCAAAAAATTAAAAACTGAATTAATAAGTGCTATATAAGAGTTAGGTCCTTTAACAGAAATTAACATAAAAAATATATAAATTCGCGAAAATTTTAAAAATATGAAGAACAAATTACTACTATTTTTTGTGATAACAGGCTGTTTACATTCTTACGGTCAGCAGTTAAAAGGGATTGTTTTAAATCCGCTAAATGAACCTTTAGAAAACGTTTATATTATCAACCAAGATTCTAATTTACATACACATACAAATGAAGCTGGAAGTTTTATTCTTGAAAAAACAACTGTAAATAATATATTACAGATAAGTATTTTAGGTTTTGGTACAAAGACATTAAAAGTAACTGAACAAGATTTAAAAAACGGAATTACCATAAACCTAGAAACAAAAATTTTTCAATTAGAAGAATTGGTACTGCGTAAAGAAATAAATGCGTTACAAACCTTAACAAATATAGATGTACAAGTAAATCCTGTAAATAATTCTCAAGAAATTTTAAGAAAAGTTCCTGGTTTATTTATAGGTCAGCATGCTGGAGGAGGAAAAGCAGAACAAATATTTTTAAGAGGTTTTGATATAGATCACGGAACAGATATTGCGCTTTCTATAGACGGAATGCCAATAAACATGGTTTCTCATGCACACGGACAAGGATATTCTGATTTACATTTTGTAATACCAGAAACCATACAAAAAATAGATTTTGGAAAAGGACCTTATTATGCAAATCAAGGAGATTTTAATACTGCTGGTTATGTAAATTTTGATACAAAAACAGCTATTGATAAAAGTATGATATCTGTTGGTTATGGAGATTTTAACTCTTTAAGAACCGTTGGTCTGTTTAATTTATTAGAAAACTCTAAAAACAACGATGCGTATGTTGCTGTAGAATATATAGAGTTTGATGGTGCTTATGAATCTCCGCAAAACTTTAATAGATTGAATCTTTTTGCAAAATACAATACGTTTTTAAACGGAAGAGATAAGTTAACACTAACAGCTTCTCACTTTACAAGTTCTTGGGATGCTTCTGGTCAAGTACCCGTTAGAGCTGTAGAAAGCGGCTTGATTAATCGTTTTGGTTCTATTGATGATACAGAAGGTGGTTCTACTTCTAGATCTAATTTAAATGCGCAATTACAAAAGACATTAGATAATGGTGCTATTTTAGAAGCAAACACATTTTATTCTAAATACGATTTTGAACTGTATTCTAACTTTACTTTCTTTTTAGAGGATGCTGTAAACGGAGATCAAATTAAACAATTTGAGGATAGAAGTATCTACGGAATGAATGCCAAGATCATTAGTACTAAAGAGTATGGAAATGTAGAGGCGAAGTTTACAAAAGGGATGGGTTTGCGTTACGATTTAATTTCTGATAACGAATTATCGCATACAAAAAACAGAAGCGAATTGTTAAATAACATTCAATTAGGAGATGTAAAACAAAGCAATTTATATGCGTTTTTTAACTCAGAATTTGAGATTGGAAAATTTAAAATAGCACCTTCTGTTCGTTTAGATTATTTTAAGTTTTTATACAATGATGCTTTAGGTACAACTTATGAAACATTGAGTAAAACAAAAGCAATTGTAAATCCTAAATTGAACTTTTTATACACGCAGAATGATAATTTACAATGGTTTTTAAAATCAGGAATTGGTTTTCATTCTAACGATGCAAGAGTTGTTTTACAAGAAAATGCAGATAAAGTTTTGCCAAGAGCATACGGAGCAGACCTAGGAAATATCTGGAAACCTACTAAAAATTTAGTGGTAAACACGGCAGCTTGGTATTTGTTTTCTGAAGAAGAATTTGTGTATGTTGGTGATGCTGGTATTGTTGAACCATCTGGAGAATCTGAGCGTTTTGGGTTGGATGTAGGAATCCGTTACCAATTAACAGATCATATTTATTTTGATACAGATGCAACAGTTACACATGCAAGAAGTTTAGAAGCAGAAGACGGAGAAGATTACATTCCGTTAGCACCAAGTTTTACAATGGCAGGTGGTTTGTCTTTTACTGATTTAGGGAAGTTTTCTGGTGGATTACGTTACCGTTATTTAGCCGATAGAGCAGCAAATGAGGATAACACTATTACTGCAGAAGGATATGTAGTAAGTGATTTTAATATTAATTATAAAGTGAATCAAGATGTTACTTTTGGTGTTGCTTTAGAAAATATTTTTGATGTTGAGTGGAATGAAACTCAGTTTGCAACAGAAAGCAGGTTACAAAATGAAACAGATGCTGTAGAAGAAATTCATTTTACACCAGGAACACCGTTTTTTGCCAAAGCAACCATAACGTATACGTTTTAATTGAAAGAAATTTATAAAGGTTTTTTCTTGTATTTATAAGAGAAACTAGTACTTCCGCGAAAGCGAAAATTAATAAGTTAATTTTTAGTTTGATGAAATGTCTATTACAGCAATGTGATAGACATTTTTTGTTGTTTATAATAAATACTAATTATGTTGTTTATTTAGTTATTTAACGCCCAGATTAATGCTTTTTCTTTGGTAGCTCTAAAAATGGTATTGTGTTGCTCGTTTGGTTCGTCTGAATATTTCCAAATTAAGTTCTTATCAGATTGTTCTAATTTGTTGTTTAATGTTTTGGTGTGTTTAGAAATATCAACAGCATCAGAACCAGCAAACCATAGTTTTTTTTGGTTATTATAATTGTCTTTAGATAAGTTCTCAAAATTATTCACCAAGTAGCTTTCATTAAACCATAAAGAAGGATCTATTGCTATATAGGTATCAAACATGTTGTTGTCTAAAAGGAAGGTTTCTACCACAAATAATCCTGCTAAAGATTCACCAATAATAGCCTTTTTAGTAGCTGTTCTATATTTTTTATCAATTGCTGTAAATAATTCATTTTTAATAAAATTTCTAAAGTTGTTTGCACCACCAGCATTTGGTATATAACTTAAATCATATTCAATATTTGTGGGGCCACATAAATCTCTTCCACGTTTGGTGTTTTCTATTCCTATTAAAATATAAGGAGGTATTTTGTTTGCTTTAATTAATTTAGCTAATGTATTTGCTACATGCGGAAAATCTTCTTTAATTCCGCCGTCAGGCATATACAAAACAGGTAAGTTATCTAATGTTTGGTTGTAATTTGGTGGCGTCCAAATATTAATGATTCGGTCTTCATTTACAAATTTAGAAGCAATCGTTAAACTATCATGTTTAGGAACTGTATCATTGTAAACAATACCTTTTTTACATCCGATTGTAATCGTTACAAGTAAAAAGTAGAAGATTATATTTCTCATTTATAGGATTTTTTTATGGGTTGAAGGTGTTTTTAGGTGCAAAACGATTCTTTAGCTAATATAGTTTTTTTTTTATAACAAATATTGTAACAGCTATTTATCAGTGTGTTATGATATTAAAAAGTGTCATCATTTCAATAGCACTTACTTCTTAAAAAATAAATTGAGAATTATGCAAGTTTAATTGTTTAAAAAAAACTTAAATATTGCTAAAATCGTTTATTTTATAGGATAATTTTTAATTATTCAATAATAAAGATTTCTTATTTTATTGATATTGTAATTTTATAGATTTTCGTTATTTTTGATTTATTACTAATATTAATTTTTTTTCTTATGAAGTATAACCTATTATTCAGTTTTTTATTCGTTTTTTTATCAAGTATTATGTATTCTCAAAATTCTAATTCAGACATCAAAATAGGAGATGTTTTTGTTGTTGGAGAGGTGAGTAATAATAATTATGAGCATATAGATTTTCCTAGAGCAAACTTTATTATAAAAAAAGGTGGGCTTGCAAATTACAAAAATGTAAAAGGAGAAAAAGTTCAAATTAAATCAATCAAAGAGAAAAAAAATGGAAATCTAGTAGCAACAATTGAGTTAGCTTCTAAAAAGAAATTTTTTAATAGCCATAAATACGTTAAAGTAAATATTAATGAAGCAATTTTACAAAAAGAGCTATTAAGAAATTAATAGTATTCTTTTTTCTTTAGTTTGGGCTTTCTATTTAGGAAGCCTTTTTTTTGTTTAAGATTTAAAAAAAGAAGTCTAGAAGTAGGTAAATACATGCTCTTTATTTAATTCTACTTATTATATTTTTTTAGTGATTAAATTTATTATTGTCAGTTCGAGCTTAGTCGAGAACTATTAGACTATTAAATAGGTATCGACTGAGTTCAACCAGACATATCAGTTATTTTTAAACTAAATTCTATGCAGTTAATTATATTCCTTCTAAAGAATTCATTTAATAGGAGGGATGCTTTAGTTTATACGATATTAGGCTTTCTTTTTTTGATAATATTTTCGCCTCGTTTTTATAACTTTATACCTAAAATCATCAAAGAATAAGCTTGCTAATAAAAACAGTGCAGCTAGAATTAAAGTGTTTAATTTTAAATCTAATTTAGAATAGAAAAACCCACCTATTAATCCGCCTGCAAAAAAGAATAGAATAATGTAAACACGAAGTTTGATATTAGATTTCAGTAATTTTTTTTGTGGTGCCAATTTAGGAAAACATAATAAAGAAAGATCAATTCCTAAGTCTGTAAATAAACCCGTTAAATGTGTCGTTCTTACTACTGCATTAGAAATTTTTGTTACAAACGAGTTTTGTAACCCCATAGCAAAAAGTAACAAACAGGTAATAAGGTTTGCGTATTCTAATTCTATAAAATTACTAACAAGCCCTATAGAAATTAAAACAAGGCATTCAATAACTGTTGGCAATACAAATACATTTAGTTTTTTGTTCTCACTGTATCTTTCTATTAGAAAGCTAGATAAAAAAGAACCAAATAAAAACGAAAAAATATAGAGGAAGTAAATCGTTCCTTTCCAAAAATCAAAATTAGCTACGTCATATATAAACAATGCAAAATGACCTGTAACATTTGTAGTTAATTGTTTGAAAGCTAAAAAACCACTCACATTTACAATACCAGCTACAAAAGAAAGTATGGTTGCAATTCTTAAATTATGTTTTAAAGTTCTGCTTTTACCTTGATGTCTAAACATTTGTTTTCGTTTATTCTGTACTTATAAAAGACCTGTAATATTAATACGTATTCGGATGTATTAAAAATCTATAAAGTTCAGAATTATAAAGTAGTGCGCAAAGTTAGTTTTTTTAGATGATTATACTTTTAAATGCCCTTTAATTTATTGAATAAGGTTATTTAAAAGTAGTAAAATTTATCAAGCTGTATTTCTTTTAGTTTGATAATATTGTTGACTTTCAATAGATTAGATACGGAGTAAAGTTCCGTATGACAAAATTATTTTTAATCAATAAAATTGTAAAAAAAAATGATGATTATAATAAACCTAAGAAGCTACTGCACCTAAAGTATACAGTTGCTCTAAATTAGGAGATGCACTACCACCTGCAGGTTCTAAAGTAATACCAAATGCTTCAGATTCGTTGGCATTTTCTATGGTAAATATTTTATTTGTATCTGCCATAAAAGTGTCTATTGTACCTAAACTTGTAGGCGTTAAAGGACTTAATTTTAAAGACCAAACTTGGTATACCTTTCCTTTTGGAGGTGCTGGTAATCCTTTAGCATCTAAGTAAATACTCTTTGTTTTTTTGTCCCAATATACCTTTGCATAAGATGTTGGAGATACTTTTTGACCCGCTAGAGGCACAGAAACAATGTCTTTATCTCTAAAGATATCAATTAATTTTTCTGCTTCTGCTAAGTTGTTAGAAGCTTTGTCTATTTGTTCTTCTAATTGTTGTTTTTCTGTAGCAACCTGATCTTTAAGTTGCTTGTTCTGTGTAAGTGTCCAGATAAGTACACTTCCTATTAATAAAGAAGCAGCCCAACCACTATATTGTAACCAATTTGTTTTCGGTTTTGTAATAGAGATTACTTTTGTTTCTTCAACTTTTAATTGATTTTTTATTTCTGAAAATGAATATGGAGTATCTTTTTTAGCAGCGGCTGTTAATTTTGCAATTGCTTTTTCTATGGATACAACTTCGGCCAATACTTCTGGATATTCTTTAATTTTAGCATGCACTTCCTCGTTTTCCTTTTCAGAAAGCGAGCCTGCAACATACAGTTCTAAAATTCCAGATGTTATGTATTCTTTTATATTCATTATTTAAACTCCAAGCATGGTGCGTAATTCGCCTATGCAATTTCTATTTCTTGTTTTTATGGTGCCAATTGGCATTTCTAATTCTTCAGAGGCTTCTTTTTGTGTAAACCCTTTAAAATATAATAATTCAATTACTGCTTTACATTTGTCTCCTAATTTGGTAACAAATTCTTTTAAGCCAATTGTATCAGTAGCAGTATCTAAACTATCACTGGTTTCTAATATATCTACGAAAAAATCTGAGTTATGGTTTTGTTTAGACTGTTTAAATTTTTTAGAACGTGTATAATCGATAGCTGCATTTCTTGCTATGTTTAGTATCCACGTAAAAAAACGGCCTTTTTTTGCAGAATAAGAATCTGCTTTATTCCAGGCTTTTATAAAGACATCTTGCGTTATTTCTTGTGCAACATCATCATTTTTAACAATGTTATTTACAACACCAGAAATACTATCACAATACATATTGTATAGTTTTTCATAGGCTTTAACGTCCTTTTTTTGAAATTGTAAAATTAATAGCTCTAAATCCATAAAATGTATCAGCCGCTAATCTATTAAATAAAATTGATATGCAGTCATTTTATGATAGCAATCATAAAAATAATTTGATTGTCTCGATTACTACTCTTAATTTAAAGTATTTTTGAATGTTTATGACAGATATAAAATAAATTAGTTCTTTTCTAAAATTATATAACCACTCTCAGAAATAATAATTTGTTTGTAAAACTCCTTTAAAGTATAATATTCTGCTACAGAAAAGATTTTTTTTGAGATTTGCATTCTTGTTAAAACAGTAATTGTATTTCCTTTTTTTACTGTTTTAAGTATGAATCTACCACCTTTATTAGGTAGTGATATTGCTTTGTCTTTAGGTAAATTTACAATGGTGTAATTTTCTGGAATTGTTAAGCTTAAGTAAAAATTATTCAGTCTAGCATACCCAAAATCTACAGGGTAATTTCTTTCTTTTAATTTAAAAGGATTTTGTTTTATTCTATTAAATAGAAACGGATTTATTCTTATTTTGTTACCTAAGACTTCATCCATTTCTAATCGGATCGTAAATTTTTCTTGTAATTTTTTATCTAAGTTTTCTAAATTGTCTCTTTCATATTCATCAACTTCTAGGTTTGGATATTTAGCTTCAAAATTTTCTAAATAACTATCTTCATTAGTTAACGACATTTTTTTTCTTTGCTCTGTTGCTAAAAGACCGTTTCTTATCATCATTAAAGATCCAGTAAATACGCCTTCTTCATCTAACGTAAGACTAGAGTTTATGTTTAGGGATGATCTGTATTTTGGCTTTAAAGTTACCCAAGAGCTTTCTTCTTTAAAGTTGATTATTCTAGCTTCTCCATTTAATACTCTATACGGAACTTCTCCAAAAGGAATAAATTTGTCTGTTGCGTCTAAAAAATAAGATGTACCATCTATAACAGCTTGAACAATTACATAATTATAGTCATAAATAACTGGAAATATTTTTGTAGGAATTCCGTTTTCTCTTGTAGATAAAACGACTAAATTGGCATCTATATCCGCCGCTTTTAAACTGTTGTATAACGAAATGTTTATTTCACCAACATCACCAGATTTTTGCTGAAAAGCTTCTTTTACTTTTGCATCTTCATTGGTCCAATACTTTTCATTCCAAGTGTAATGATTCTGAATAAAAGTGTAAATTTTTTGCGCCCTATCTAAACTGTTTTCAGTTTCTAAAATAGCTTCAGAAATATTTTTTCTAAAAAAAGTTTTTTTTGAGGTCTGATTATTAAAAAAACGATCTTTTAAGCTTTTATCGGCTTGTTTCCAAGTAGTCGTTAAGTTGTCTACAACACCTCTATAACTAGTAATCGATTTTATATCAAAAGAAATTTTAGAGATGTAATTTTTCTTGCTCAACATATAATCTTCTTCTTTAAAAGCAGGAATATCATTCATCCCATAAGAATATGTTGCACATCCTCCTTCACCTATACCATCAACATAGACACATTTTTTATCCACCGAAGGTTCGTCTTTATCTAATTGTAAATAGCCTGTTTTTTTTATATTATATTGATAATTCCCTAAGATAGATGCATCAAACTCACTTTTAATTTTGGGTATGTCAGATTGAAACTCCCAATCGTTAATGCTTAAATACGGAGATAAAATACTGTAGGTGTATTCTATAACGGAGCCTTCTTTTATATTAGGTAGCGTAAAGTTTTTAACCGTCCAGGTATCTCGTTCTTTAGTAGTAAAGATATCCTTATCATCAAGATATGTGCTGCTCATAGTACCGTTTTCGGTAATATTATAAGTAACTGCACTAATGTCTTTAACTTTCTGTTTTTCGTATAAGTTAATTGTAATATCGGCTAAATTAAAAGAAGCCTTATCTAAAATCTTAATTCGATAGTAGTAATCTGTTCTAGGAATTTCATCATTATCTCTATCTGGATATCTATTTGCGTGTTCGTATAAAACAACAGCGGTCGCCGTAGAGTCTTTATCGTAAATTGTCATTTGTAATTCTTCTAGAGTGGTTTTACCCATTTTAGTAGTTTTACTTTTTTGCGCAATAATTAAAGTGGATGAGAGTAGGAGTAATAGTGTTAAAGATTTCATTTACAGTCTAATAATTTTCTGTACTTTATTTTTGTTGATATAATTTTTGATAATATTTTTTGCTTGAATCTTGTTTTCAATAGGAGTTAAGATCTTTTTTAAAATATCGATCTTACTTTCTTGATTGCTTAAGTTTGTGTAACCACAACCATAAACCTCGTTCTTTTCTATTAAAATTACGGCATTTTCTTCTACTTCTCTCCCTTTTTCAATGATAATAAAATCTTCATTATTAAAATCTTGAGTAATAAATTTCGGATTCTTCTTAAAATTAAATTTAGGAGTTAAAGCGTCTAATTCGATAGCATATTTTAAACGGGTAAAAAGTTCATTTCCTGTTTTATCAAAAGAAATAGATTGTGCTCTTTCCTGAATTTTAACTGCTCTTTTGGTTACTTTTAGAAATAGGTTATTTACTTCCGATTTAATATTCTTGCCTTTTCCAATAAATACAACTCTACCTTCTTTATCATGAATGTAAAAAACTCCTTGTACAGTTGGTATTTCCTCTATTAAACTTCTTAATTTTTGCTTTTGATGTCTTCTGTCAAAATACTTTATAGAACTTTGTATAATACTTTTATTCGTGTCTTTTTCTAATAGTAATTTAAACAATTGCACGGTTGCCAAAGCATCTCCAGAAGCTCTATGTCTGTCTGTAATTGGTATTCCTAAAGATTTGGTAAGTTTCCCTAAGCTGTAAGAAGGTTGGTCTAAAATTAATTTCTGACTTAATTCTACAGTACACAAGGTATTTCTATTAAAGTCGTACCCTAATCTATCAAATTCGGTACTTAAAATTCTGTAATCGAAAGTGGTATTGTGAGCTACTAAAATACAATCTGATGTAATTTCTATAATCCGTTTGGCAACTTCATAGAATTTAGGTGCATTTTTAAGCATTTTATTATTAATGCCCGTAAGTTTTACCACAAATTCTTGAATGGGTTTTTCCGGATTTACTAAGCTAATGAATTGGTCTACTGTTGTGTGGCCGTCAAATTTATATATAGCAATTTCTGTGATGCCTTCTTCATTAAATTTTCCTCCTGTGGTTTCAATATCTAAAATTGCGTACAAAGTCTTTTTCTTTTACGATAAAATTAAGCATTATAATTTCTTTGACCAAATATAGAACTACCAACTCTTACCATATTACTTCCATTTTCTATAGCAAGCATATAATCTCCACTCATTCCCATTGATAAAGTTTTTAGTGATGGGGTTTGAGTTTTAAGTTCGTTAAAAAAGGTGTTTAGTGATGAAAATTCTTCTTCTAACTGTTTCTTATTGTCTGTAAATGTGGCCATTCCCATAAAACCGGTAATTTTTATGTTCTTTAATTCTGCGAATGCTTCTGATGCTAAAATTTCATTTATTTCATCAAAAGACAAACCAAATTTGGTGTCTTCTTTGGCTATTTTTACTTGTAATAAACAGTTGATAACTTTATCATGTTTTTTTGCTTGCTTGTTGATTTCCTTTAAAGTAGAGAATTTATCAACTCCATGAATCAAATCTACAAAATGTGCCATGTACTTTACCTTATTGCTTTGTAAATGACCAATCATATGCCATTGAATGTCTTTTGGTAAAGCATCATATTTATCCACCATTTCCTGAATTTTATTCTCACCAAAAATACGCTGACCAGCAGCATATGCTTCTTGCAAGTCTTCTAAAGGTTTGGTTTTAGAAACAGCAACTAAAGTTACATTTTCTGGAAGTGATTGTTTTATTTCTAATAGATTTTCTTTAATCATGTTTTCTTTTTTTGTTATTCAGACGAAGATTCTAAATATTAGGTATGGATAAAACTTCTCAATCGTTTTAAAAACTCATTTCGAAATGACAGTTGTTGTTATAAACTAACTGTCACTTCGAATGAAATTATTTTTTCAAGAATCTTGTATTGATAATTTTTTCTAATTCTTTAACAAAGCAATAATCTGATTTGCTAATTCAACTCCAATTCTATCTTGTGCTTCTTTGGTTGCAGCGCCAATATGAGGAGTTAAAGAAATTTCTGGATTCATTAATAATTGTACTGCTGGAGTAGGTTCTGTTTCAAAAACATCTAAACCTGCAAATTGTACTTTACCGCTTTCTATAGCTTTTACTAAATCTACTTCGTGTAAAATACCACCTCTAGAGGTATTTATTATACCTACACCGTCTTTCATTTTTTCAAATTCTGATGCCGTAATAATATAATCTTCTTGATCTGGCGTATGTAAAGTAATAAAATCCGACTCTTTTAAAAGTTCTTCTTTATCTACAGTTTCAATAATAAAGGTAGTTTTTTGTCCGTTAAAAAACTCTAAAGTAATTGGTGCACTTGTAACTTCATCATCAGTTGCTAAAACATTCATTCCAACACCAATAGCAATTTTTGCCACTTCTTGACCAATGCGTCCAAAACCGATAATACCAATTGTTTTTCCTCTTAATTCAATTCCCTCAGAGTAGGCTTTTTTCAATTCTTTAAAACGAGAATCTCCTTCTAAAGGCATTTCTCTATTTGAAGAATGTAAAAAACGAGCCATCCCAAAAAGGTGTGCAAAAACTAATTCTGCCACAGATCCAGATGAAGCTTTTGGTGTGTTAATTACATGTAAACCGTTGTCTTCTGCATATTCTACATCTATATTATCTAAGCCAACACCACCACGTCCAATTAATTTTAGACTTGGGCAAGCTTCCATTAATTCTTGTCTTACTTGTGTTGCGCTTCTTACTAAAATTGCATCAACATTGTTTTCATTGATATAATTTTCTAACTGATTTTGTGCTACTTTTATGTCTAGTACTTCAAATCCTCCTTTTTCTAAAGCATCTATTCCGCTTTTAGAAATTCCATCGTTTGCTAATATTTTCATTCTTACTATTGGGGTCATTCTTAATGTTGAAATGTGGCTATCTTAACGTAAGATTCCTTTATTTCAATCGGAATGACGATTTTTATTTTATTTTTGAATTCTTTCTAACTCTTGCATCGCATCAACCAAAACTTGTACGCTATATAAAGGTAAGGCGTTGTACATACTTGCTCTATAACCACCAACACTTCTGTGTCCATTTATTCCGCTAATTCCTGCTTCTTTACACATGGTATCAAATTTCTCCTTTAAAGAATCATCTGTTAAAGTAAAAGTAGCATTCATTGTACTTCTGTCTTCTTTGGCTACAATTCCTTTAAACAACGGGTTTCTATCAATTTCAGAGTATAAAAGGGCTGCTTTTTTATTATTTACTTCTTCAATAAATTCAATTCCGCCTAAATCTTTTAACCATTGTAAGGTTAACATAGAAACATAGATTGCAAATACAGAAGGTGTATTAAACATACTATCTTTATCAATATGAATTTGATAGTTTAACATAGAAGGAATATGTCTTTCTACTTTACCTAAAATTTCTTCTTTAATAATGACTAAAGTTGCACCAGCTGGCCCCATATTTTTCTGAGCACCTGCATAAATAAGATCGAATTTTTCGAAATCTAACTGACGAGAAAAAATGTCTGAACTCATATCACAAACCAAAGGAATATTGGTTTCCGGAAAATCTTTCATCTGCGTACCAGCAACGGTATTGTTACTTGTGCAGTGAAAATAATCTGCATCTTCTGGTATTGTATATCCTTTAGGAATATAGTTGTAACCTTTGTCTTTAGAAGAACCAACTTCTACAACTTCTCCAAAAGCTTTTGCTTCTTTAATTGCTTTATCTGCCCAAGTACCCGTATTTAAATACGCTGCTTTTTTATCTAACAAATTGTAAGCAACCATTAAAAACTCTAAACTTGCACCACCTTGTAAAAACAAAGCTTTGTAACCTTTATTTTCTAATCCTAACAATTCTAAAGCTAAAGAACGTGCTTTTTCTATTACTTCTACAAAAGGTTTACTTCTGTGAGAAATTTCTATTAATGATAAATTATCATCATTAAAATTTAAGATTGCTTCTGAAGCTTTTTGCAATACTTCTTGTGGTAAAATACAAGGACCTGCACTGAAATTATGTTTTTTCATACTCTTAAGTTCAATATTTAATGTTTTAGATTCAAAGTTGTAACACTTTGCGAACTTTGCGAAAAACTGAGCGTCTTCGCGGTTTAATTTAATATCCCTTTGTAAGGGTTATATTGTTGATAAAAATTCTAATGTATTTACACCATCTGCGTAATCTGTTAATTCAGGATGTTGTGTTTGCCCAAAAGCGATTTCATTTTCTATAAAGTCTTTGGCAACAATACATTGAATTTTATCTTTATCTTGATGTAATTTTATTTTTAAATCTGTTTCATTGTCGTAATATTCATAGAAAATAGTAGCAATAGGAGAGGCATAGCTTTCGTCTTCTTTAATCATTAGAAAACCGTTTTCTAATAAATCAAACAAGCTCATTAAATACACCGCTTTGTTATAATCGTAATTATTCGCATATTTTGCGTTTTCAATCATGTCTTTTTTAGCATACATTCCTGTAAAAAAAGCATCAAAATTATAGCCTTTAGGCACATATAATTTAGAAACAGATCTACAACCTAAACCAAAATATTGAAAAACATCATCCGATAATTTAATAAAATCTTCTTCGGTTTCTTTTCCGGTGATTACTGCCACGGAATTTCTACTTTTTCTAATAATATTTGGTTTATTCTTGAAATAATATTCAAAATAACGCGCAGTATTATCGCTTCCGGTAGCGATAACAGCATCAAAATCGGTTAGTTTTTCTTCCGTAAAAGTGATTTTTCCCTTAAAAGTAGGTTCTACATACTCTAAATACTTCGCTAAAAAAGGTAATAAGTGTTTATCACTAGAAGATTGCTTAACCAATACTGAATGCCCAGATATTAATACCGATAAAAAATCATGAAATCCTACCAAAGGTATGTTTCCAGCCATTACAATCGCCACTTTTTTTGATGGTTTAATAGTTGAATCTAAACTTTTGGTAAATGTATTTAAGTTATTTTCTGTTAGTGATTTATGTAGGCTATTTAAGGAGAATAAAACATTATCTTTTGTAAACCAAGAGTTCTTTTCTTGTGCTAGTTTTATTTGATGTAAAAAGCCATCAAAAAAGATTTCATTATGTTCAATATTATCGATTTTTTTTATTTTATCAATAGAAAACTGACCTAAAAAGGCGCCTAATTTTGCGAAAGCAATAATTCTGTTTTGAATACTATCCATTTATTTTGGTTGTCTATTATTTTGGCTTTATTTTTGCAATTGCAAAGGTACAAAAACAGAACAGAAAATTATGGCAATTATAATAACAGATGAATGTATAAATTGTGGGGCATGTGAACCAGAATGTCCTAACACTGCAATTTACGAAGGAGCAGATGATTGGAAATATTCAGACGGAACAGATTTGAAAGGAAATGCAGTTTTACCAAATGGTAAATCGGTAAATGCCGACGATGTTCAAGAACCAGTTTCTGATGAAATCTATTATATCGTTCCAGATAAGTGTACAGAATGTAAAGGTTTTCATGATGAGCCACAATGTGCTGCAGTATGTCCTGTAGATTGTTGTGTACCAGATGACGACGTTGTAGAAACAGAAGAAGAGTTGTTAGCTAAGCAAAGCTTTATGCATAACGACTAATAAAATATTTTTATAATATTATAAAAGCCCCAAATCAATCAGATTTGGGGCTTTTACTTTATAAATACCTTTATAGTAGTTGTTTAGAAAATATCTCTAGAATAGTAAATCTAGATCAAACGAATAAATATTACCTAAATCATCAGAGAAAAAGATAAATTTTGATTTTTTAGAAAAAAAAGGATCTTTACTAGAAGTAACATCACCATTTTTTCCTTTTATTTTTGTTTTTAATCGAATGAGTTCTTTAAAAATATATTTATTTTTCGTTTTTGTAATTTCATTTACAGAAATATAATATCTATTATTTTCTTTGTTTTTTACAGAATGCGCTTCAAATATTTTTCCGGATGTTACATGATTAATAATTGGTCTACTGGGACTTTTTCCTTTCTTAAGAGGCTCATACGGAATGTTTGTCCAATTTCCTTTTTTATCTCTTATTCTTAATACAAATTGAGGTTGATTAATTTTATCAACACTATTTTTAGAAGCAATCATTATTTCTCCATTTTCAAAAACGGTTGCGTTTAAATGATCATCTGCGTTATTGTTTCCTTGTTGAATAATGATTGGTGGAAACCATTTATCTAATTTATTTCCGTCATAATGAATTCGTTCGTAGATGGTTTGTGTATTTTGATTAGACCAAATTACAGATAGTTGGTTTTCTAATTTCGCAATTAAAGAAATGTCATCTTTATTTATATTATCAGCAATCGTAAATGGTGTAGACCAATTTTTTTCGTCTAAAGAATGCCAAACCATTATGGTTTCATTCATATCTGCACAAACCCAAAATTCATTTTAGAATCTTGGGTAATCGTTGCAGTTTCTATAGAATGACAGTTTTTAGGAATAGAAAGCGTCTGTTTCCATTGAATTTTGTATTCCTCTTTTGAATAAGTCATTTTAACAACACTCAAATTACATTCATCCACTAAGACAATATGTACATCATTCTCTTTCTTAAAAACATCAGCTTTACGGGGTAAGTTTGTCAACTGCTTATTAATTACCGTTTGAGGAGACCATCCTGAAATATCTTTTTTTAATAACTTAGGTCCATCTTTATCACCAACAATTAACCATTGTCCATGCTCTGTAGCCCATGATTTAGCAAGTGAAAGAATTACTAGATGCTGGGGTAGATTTTATTTTGACTGATAATTTGGAAGAAATGTTAGAAGCTTTTTCCTTAATAAAAATAAGTATTTAAATATATAGTAACCTTTATAAAAATCATTATAATTTATGAAAAAGTATGTAATCATTTTAGGACCTTTTTTGTTTTTTCTTGTTCTACTAATAAAAAAGAATTTGAGCCTAACAAGACTTCTGTAAAATTGTAGATGAATTTGTGATTAAAAAATAGTTAGATAAAATTATATTTTAAGGCATAAAAGCATACTGTTTTTGTTTAAGTAAATACCCAACGTTCGTTTACGTTGGGTATTTATTTAATAGAGCGTTTTAAAGTAGATTTATACTTAATTATATTGTTCTAAATATTGACGAATTAAAACTTTATTTTTCCAATTAGAAGCGTCATAAGCTTCTTTAGTCATATAAGTAGTTCTTTTTTTATAGGCTTCTTTAATTTCTTCTTTGGTCTTCTTTTTAAAGCTATCAGCATCAAAATCGGTGATATTATTTACAAAGGTTTCTCTGTCTTCACTGACGTTTATTTCTACTTTAATATTAAATTTTACCTTGTTTTTATCTTTGGCATTTTCTATAAATTTTATAGGTCTATCTATGTATGCGTAGTTCGTTTTGGTTTCTTTTATGTAGGAAGTGTATATTTTATCATCTTTATTTTTTTCATAAAAAACAGTTACATGATGTTGGTTTTCAGAAAATTTGATTCCAAATAAAAACTTTAAATTCAAATGTTGTCCACGTTTTCCATCAGCATATTGGTATGCTATTTTTTTGATGAAGAAATCAGTAGGATCAATATACATTTTACCCGAATATTTAGATTTTGATTTGTTAGGAGTAAATGAAACTACATAATACTTTTTAGTGCCTAATATTTCATTTTCTTCTAATTGATGTTCATAATATTTCTGATCAAGAAAATTCTTTTGATTAGAAGCATTAAAAAATACAGTTCTATATTTTATATTTCTAAGTGGATAACTTTGGTTGTAATCACTAAAAGTATTGTCTTTTGATATTGAATCTGTAACTCTAGCTGTTTCCGCCATAGACAATGAGTCTTCTAGTTTAAAAAGTCCAGATTTTACTTTATATGTATTTTTAGAGTTCAAATGTTTTAAAACGACGTTTTGAAGCCTTTCCGTTATGTTTTCTAAGGTTACACCGTTTCCTATATCTATTTTTTTAAACCCTTGAATAGCGGTTACTTCGTAAGAATCTACTTCTTTTTTTCGTTCTTCAGAATAGAATTTTTTATTTAAAATAGTTGCTTTAAACTCCGTACCAAAAGCAGGATTTTTTTCTTGAAGATTATCAGCAAATTGCATTAATTCTTTTTCTGCTAATTTTCTTTTTTTTCTACTTAAAAGTGAACTAGCATTTAACTCGAATTCTAGTTTTTTAAAATCTAAATTTTGATTTTCAATAGCATATACATCTTGTTTTACAGGTGATGAAAGGTAGTTTTCTTTCATGTTTTTAGCTGTTTTTATCAATAAGCTATCTAAAGTAACTTTGGTTAAGTTTAGTTGAAATTCATCGAGTAGATTTACGTCTTCTTGTAAGTTTACTACGTAATGATTATTTATTAGTTGCCTTTTTGTAATGGTTTTTGGTTGATAGCCTAAGCAAGAAATAGTAATAATTTTTACGTTATCTAAGTTTAAAGTATAATTACCTAATTCATCTGAAGTTGAACCAGATTTTTTGTCTGTTAAAAGTGCTGCTTTCTCAATTGGATTTGAAGAATTTAGACTGATGATTTTACCTGAAATTGTTTGAGAGTTCATTACTATAATATTTAAAAATAGTACTGAAAAAGAGAGTAGTTTTTTCGTCATAAAATGTTGATTTTTTTATAAATGTATTGTTATTCTTTATTTATAAATAAAAATCATTTTAAGTTTAACAAAGTATTATATTTGCATTCTTAAAACTTTAAGAGAGTTTATTAATTTTAAGTTAAAAAACTTTCTTTTGAAGCAAAAATTATTTAGATGAAAGCCGGAATTGTAGGATTACCAAACGTAGGAAAATCAACTTTATTTAACTGTTTATCAAATGCAAAAGCGCAAAGTGCAAACTTTCCTTTTTGTACCATAGAACCAAATTTAGGAGTTGTAAACGTGCCAGATACACGTTTAGAGAAATTAGAAGAATTAGTTGTTCCAGAAAGAGTTCAGCCTGCTACTGTAGAGATTGTAGATATTGCTGGTTTGGTAAAAGGAGCAAGTAAAGGAGAAGGTTTAGGAAATCAGTTTTTAGCAAATATTCGTGAAACAGATGCTCTTTTACATGTAATTCGTTGTTTTGATAATGATAATATTATACATGTAGATAATTCTATAGATCCTGTTAGAGACAAAGAAACAATAGATATTGAACTGCAATTAAAAGATTTAGAAGCTGTAGAAAAACGTTTAGAGCGTGTAAAGAGAACAGCTAAAACTGGTAATAAAGAAGCGCAAGCAGAATTAGTAGTTTTACTTAAAATTGAAGAAACTTTATTAAAAGGTGTTTCTGTAAGAACTTTAGATTTTACAGAAAAAGAAATGGAATTTGTACAACCATTACAATTTATCACTTTAAAACCAGTGTTATATGTTTGTAATGTTGATGAAGGTTCTGCCGTTTCTGGAAATGCATATGTAGAAAAAATTAGAGAGGCTGTAAAAGATGAAAATGCAGAAGTTATTGTATTAGCAGTTGGTACAGAAGCAGATATTACAGAATTAGACGATTATGAAGAAAGACAAATGTTTTTAGCAGATATTGGCTTAGAAGAAGCGGGTGTTTCTAGATTGGTTCGTTCTGCATATAAATTATTAAACTTACAGACTTATTTTACTGCAGGTGTAAAGGAAGTTAGAGCTTGGACAATTCCTATTGGTTCTACAGCGCCTCAAGCTGCAGGAGTGATACATACAGATTTTGAAAAAGGGTTTATTAGAGCAGAAACAATTGCTTATGAAGACTTTGCTACTTATGGTTCTGAAGCGAAAGTAAAAGAAGCTGGTAAGATGAAAGTAGAAGGTAAAGAGTACGTTGTTAAAGACGGTGATATTATGCACTTTAGATTCAACGTGTAATAACAAAACGAAATACAGAACTTGGTTCAAAATTTTACATATATAGAAAATCCAATGAAATTTCATTGGATTTTTTTTGTGATAATTTTAAATAGAAACTTTACAATAACTTCTCCTTTTATAAAATCACTTTATTCTATTTCAAATTTTTTATTATTGTTAGATGCGGATAGAATCCACCTGTTTTTTATATCCAGCAATTAGAATCTATAGCTCTATTTTGGGTTTTCAAAGCATAATTAAAGTTTTTAATTCACTAATTATAGGTCTAATTATTGTTGTTTACATATAATTATGATGTAATTAAAACATATAAAGCAACACTTCTTAACAAGGAATCCACTACATTTAAGTATTGCCAATTTTGGCGATATCAACTGTTATTAATAAGATTTAATTATGTGGTTACGTGTTAGTTGTAATTTGGCTTTTGATATAGATATACCCACTCCTTTTATTTTAAGATTACGCCCTCGAAGTGGAGCAGAACAGTGGATTGAGCGTGACGAATTTAAAATAACACCCAATATAAAAATCATTGAATTTACAGACGATTACGGTAATTTGTATCAGCGTTTTGTGGCTCCGGTAGGTAAATTATCTATTTATACGAGTTCAGACGTAAAGACTTCTGAATTTGTAGATGTCAATTTTGATGCACCTTTTATAGAAATAGAGCAACTACCTAATGATGTCCTTTGCTATTTATTACCAAGTAGGTACTGTGAGTCAGATCGTTTTAATGATTTAGCAAATTCTATTACTCTAGATAAACCCGCTGGTTATAAACAAGTATTTGCAATAGAAGAATGGCTGAGAACTAATATAAGTTATATTCCAGGAAGTAGCGATTACCCTATTTCTGCCACAGAAGTGTATCAGAAACGCTCTGGAGTTTGTAGAGATTTAGCCCATTTAGGTATAGCATTATGCAGAAGTTTAAGTATTCCTGCTCGTATGGTCGTTGGTTATTTACACCAATTACAACCTATGGATATGCATGCTTGGTTTGAGGCTTATGTTGGTGGGCGATGGTATACTTTTGATGCTACTCAAATCGGACAAAAAGGAGGGTATGTAACTGTAGGTTATGGTCTTGATGCAGTAGATGTTGCTATTTTTAATCAATTTGGACCTGTTGCTCATTCTTTAGAACAACGTATTAATGTGGTACAAATTAAAAATTAATAAATTTTTATTGTAATATTATTAGGATGTTGTTTCAATTATGTACTCGTATTTACTACTTCAATATTCCTATAAAAATAGCAATATAATACAGCCCCGTCAATATAAAAACCACACCAGCAACAGTACGCATTACTTTTTCTATTTTGGTGATTTTGTTGTAAAACAGACCAACTTTACCGGCTGTAAAAGCTAATAAATATGTAAAAAGAATAACAGGTAAACCTGTGCCAAATGCAAATATTATGGGTAAATACAATCCATCTACAGATGCTATTGTCATTGGAATTAACATTCCAAAAAATAAAGCGCCACTATACGGGCAAAATGCCAATGCAAATACAACACCAATTAAAAAAGAACCTAACAGACCTTTATCTTTAAATTTATCAGATAATTTCTCTTGAAAATTAGATTTTCCTAAAAAATTTAGTTTGATAATATTCAGCATAATCAAACCGATAATGATTAATAAAGGACCTAAATATTTTTCTCCATTCTGATTAAAAAAACGTGCAATATGGAATTTACTTGCTCCAAAGTATAAAATCAATCCAATAACAGTATAACTAAAACTGCGTCCTAAGGAATATAATAATCCGCTTAAAAAAACTTTTCGCTTGCTCGCTATATTTTTAGAAATAAAAGCGGTTGCCGTAATATTGGTAGCCAAAGGACACGGACTAATAGCTGTCATTAATCCGAGTATTAAAGCAGATAAAATTGGGATGTTATAATTATCTATAAGAGATTGTAAAAACTCCATTTATAACATTTTTAGTTGCTTGTCTAATTTTGATTTTAGTTCTTTAGAAAAAGCATCTTGGTCATTTCCGTTCATAAAAGCAAAATCAGTTAAGTTTATTTGTGTTTCTTTTCCGTTTTTTATCACATTTATAATTAATGCAGTTCCGGCAGCTTCAAATTTTTCGGCTACTTTTTCATTTTCTTTTTCATCAACATTAATCACTTGAAAGGTAATTTTATTTTCTTTTAATTCTTTCGAAAAATACGTGTTTAAAGTATATTTAGTATTTTTTTCAATGGCATTACAAGTCATACAACGGTGTGTAGAGTGGAAATCTATAACCTCTATTTTAGAAGTTGATTGATCTAAAGATTGCTCTTTATTTTTCTTTTCTCCGCTGCAAGCGCTTAATATTAAGACGAATGTTAGTACTGATAAAATTTTAATTATTTTCATTTGATATATATTTATAATTTATTCTTTTCTCTAGACTTTTTCATCTGTTGTTTCAAACTCTAGTGTATTATTATGTTTTATTAACTCCTCTTTTATGTCTCTATTTTATTTCTTTAAGTTTTCAGAACAATATGCATACACAAGATTTAACGCAATACCATTAAAAAAAGAGTGGTTAATATCTTTAACACTTAATGAAGCTGAGGTCTGATTATGTATGTGTGACATATAGAATTTTATAGTATTAAATTGAATAGAAATCCTGACAAAATGATTGCAATAGTAACTACACCAAAAAAGATAGCAATTAATTTTAATGACATTACTTTTTTAAGCATTGTAGCTTCAGGAATAGACAAACCTACAGTTGCCATCATAAAAGCAATTGCTGTACCTAATGGAACACCTTTAGCAACAAAAACTTGAATTATTGGTACAATACCAGCAGCATTTGCATACATAGGTACTGCAACGATAACAGCAAGAGGAACTGTCCACCATTGGCCACCACCTAAATAAGTATGAAAAAAGTTTTCTGGTACAAAACCATGCATTGCTGCACCAATAGCAATTCCTATAATTATATAAAGTAGAACACCTTTTACAATATCCCAAGCGGCATTTGTTATTTCTGGTAATCGTTGGTAGAAAGTTTGTTTTTCTTCTTCTTCATATTCAGCATGATTTATTTTATTGTCAAGAATCTTTTTTACCCAATCAGAAAGCAATGGTTCTAGGTTAAATTTACCTAATAACCAGCCACCAATACTCCCTAATAAAATACCTGAAATAACGTAAATTAAGGTAGCTTTTACTCCAAATAATCCTAAAAACATTGCTATAGCCACTTCATTTACCAAAGGTGAAGTAATTAGAAATGCAAAAGTAACTCCTAACGGAATTCCGCCTTGTACAAAACCAATAAATAGCGGAACTGAAGAGCAGGAGCAAAAGGGAGTTATTGCTCCAAAAATAGATGCAAAAAAGTATTCTAAACCATAAAGTTTTTTTCTATGTAGATACTCTTTTAATCGTTCAATAGGAAAATATGCATTTACAATTCCCATTATAAAAACGATAAAAAATAAAAGAATTAGAATTTTAATGGTGTCATACACAAAGAAATTTAAGGCAGTTCCTAAATGCGTATCTGCACCAATATTAAAAATGGAATAAATTAACCAATCTGCAAAATTTTGTATCCAATCAAACATTTTCTAAAGTTTTAATGGTTCCAGAAATAGCACAAGATAATTTTATGGTATTGTAAATAGTACCAAATTTTTCGATGTTCTTTTTTAGTAAATCTACATTTAGTTTTTTATCGTTGCTGTAAATGTTTAAATTGTAGATGATATTATCCATCCTTGGCGGACTTTCTAAACGTGTTGCTTTTACTTCAAGGGTAGCTTTTAAATAGGTAAAATTCATCATACTAGAAAAACGTTCTACATTTTTTAGCATGCATGCAGCAAACGAGCCTAAAAATAATTCAGCCGGATTCGGTAAAGTATCAGCATTTTTTAAAGTTGTACCAAAATTAATATTCGATTTTTTTATATGAATAACAGCATCTTCCTTTGATTGGGAAGAGGCTTTAATTTGATAATTCATAGCTTGAGATTTAAAGATCAGTCAATAAATACTGACTTTTTGTTTAAATAATTTTTTGTTTTATAATGGTTAGTAATATTATTATTAACAGTTCTAGTGCAGTCGAGAACTATTAAACCATATAAAGAGTTTTCGACTGCGAGCAACCAAACATATTACTTATTTAAATTACTACTATATTATTTTAATAGTGCCAATACTTCCTCTTTAGAGGGAATTCTTCCTTTAATGCTAATGACATCATTAATAACTAATGCAGGAGTCGTCATTACATTATATTTCATGATTTCCATAATATCTTCTACTTTTTCTACAGTAGCATTAATGTTGTTTTCTGCAATTACATCACTAACAACGGCTGTCATAGATTTACATTTTGGACAACCAGTTCCTAAAATTTTAATTACTTTACTCATAATAGTTTTATTTGTTTATCGCCTATAAGCGATTTGATTATTAAAAAAATATCACTCAAAAAATTGTTGAAATAACGATTTAGCGACAGTCCAATTTTCTTGATTGATACAATACTTTATTTTGGGTGGTTTTAATTCTCCCTGAATTAAACCTGCATTTTTTAACTCTTTTAAATGTTGAGAAATTGTTGATTGTGCCAAAGGAAAAACTTCTACCAAATCGCCTGTAAAACAACAGGATTGATTTTCTAAATGTTTTAAAATAGCAATACGAGTTGGATGTGCCAAAGCTTTTGCAAATCTTGCTAAGGCTTCCGTATTTTCTTTGTATTCTAAGGGGTCTAAATTTCTTTTCATAATATCTATCGCAAATTTACGATTGGTTTTTAAGGTGAAATGTGACATTTGTCACATATAGCATTTTTTTGAATAAAGTTTTAATTTTTTTGAATATCCTTTTACAATAAAGTACATGAGTCAAATTAGTTATTATAGTTTTAAAAATAATATTTTTGGCACAACTATTGAAAATAGGTTACAAACTACTTATTATGGAAAAACAATTACTATTTATTTTATCATTTTTAATTTTTACTTCTTGCAGTAGTGTTAAAAGTACACAGGAAGCTATTAATAATGGAAATTATGATGGAGCTATAAACATAGCTTTAGAAAACTTAAAGAAAAATAAGACTAAAAAAGGAAATCAGCCGTTTGTTATTATGTTAGAACAGGCTTTTGTAAAAGCAAATTCTAAAGATTTAGCACAAATTAATTTCTTAAAGAAAGACAATAACCCAGAAAGTATTGAAATTATTTACGGACTTTATGCAAATTTAAAAAATAGACAAGAAATCATAAAACCCCTGTTACCTCTAGCTATTTTAGATGAAGATAGAGATGCTGATTTTAAGTTTGTTAATTATGATAATGAAATTATAGCAACAAAAAATCAATTATCAGATCATTTATATCAAAAAGCTAAAGAACTATTTAATAGTAATAATAAGTTAGATTATAGAACTGCTTATACTGAATTAGAGTATTTAGAAAAAATAAATCCGAACTATAAAGATGTTAGAAGTTTAATGGAAATTGCGCATCAAAATGGATTAGATTTTGTGATTGTTTCTATGAAAAATGAATCAGAAAAAATAATTCCTAAAAAATTAGAAGAAGATTTATTAAACTTTGATACGTATGGTTTAAATGATTTTTGGACTGTTTACCACGGAAAAAAAAATAGAGAAATTACCTATGATTTTAGTTTAGAGTTAAATCTTAGAAATATATCAATTTCTCCAGAACAGGTTAAAGAAAAAGAAATTATTAAAGAAAGTCAGGTTAAAGATGGTTTAAAATATCTTTTAGATGAAAACGGAAAAAATGTTTTAGATAATGAAGGCAATAAAGTTCAGGTTGATAAAATGGTAAATATTCGTTGTTACTTATATCAATTTACGCAATTAAAAACAGCAAAAGTTGTTGGACGTGTAAAATATGTAGATTTAACTTCTCATCAATTAATAGAAACGTATCCTATAGAAAGCGAGTTTATTTTTGAACACATTTATGCAAATTATAAAGGTGATAAAAGAGCTTTAAGTAAATCTTATTTAGATTTGGTAGTTTTAAGAGTAGCTCCTTTTCCTAGCAATGAGCAAATGGTGTATGATACCGGAGAAGATTTAAAAGAAAAACTAAAATATATTATTACAAGTAATAAGTTTAGAAATTAAAAAAAGCCTCACAAATTATTGTGAGGCTTTTTTTATGAAAAAGAAAAATTATTTTTTAATATAGTTTTCTGGAATAGCAAAGTCATTTCTAAATCCTTCTACAAATTTAATATTTGTAATTTTTGCAAATCCAATTTTATCGGTTAAACCTTTATCAATACTCCAACCATAAAATTCCCAATTTGCAGCAAAAGGAACTCCATCAACTTCTGTATAATCGATATATTTTATAGCATGCGGATCTGCTTCTGCAGCTTCTGTACTTTTATTAACGGTAACAATATAAGCAACATCTTCTAAAAGATCTGTTTTTTTGTCTTTATACACAACGTACCAATCATCTGGTGCATCACCTGTATTTGCTTCGAAACTTAATTTTGCAGTATCATAGTTCAGAGTAGCTTCTTTAGTTTTAAAAGCATCATTCCAGATAGTTCCATTATCGCTTAATTTATAAGGAAATAAGAAAAAATAACTCCAAGTATAAGCATGAAAACGAACTCCTGGATTTTTTTCTAAACTAGGAGAAACAAAAATATTTTCTTTATTTACATAAATTTCATCACCATTTTTATAAGTAATTTTTGCAATATCAGAAGTAGTTGAAACAGTTACGTTAGCATTAAAAACCTCGTTTCCTCCAAATTCTATAAAAGCATCAAATTGTATTGCTTCTTTTGCTAAAAAAGCCTCTTTTTTATGTGCTACTTCTATTTTTTGAGCAAAAGTTTTTTCTACAACAGGTTCTGGTTTTTCTTCTATTTGTTTTGTTTTAGCTGGATCTTTTTTACAACTTACAACAATTAGTAAACTAGCAAATAATGTAATAAATGTTTTTTTCATGTGGTTTGTTTTAAATGGATGTTAATTAGATGTAATCGGTTTAAAAATGTAAACCTTACATTTTATATTCAGAAATTTGATTCTTTTTTAAAATGTGAATTAAAACTAGGATAAAACAAGAACGTAAAAGGATTATTCTTTTGCTCCGTGACTTTTTGCTGTTTCTATCCAGAGTTCTGCAATTCCTTTTGTGTCTGCTCCCAAGCCTCTAGATAAATGCAATGCAACGCCCATAATTAACACACAAGCTTCATGCACTTGATCTAGCGTTTGCAAACTATCAAATTGTTTTTGTGCTTTTAATAGTAATAAATCGTTGTGTTTCTGTGCAAATTCTATCGAATTATCTCCAACTTCTTTTATTTCAGGAATCATTAAGGCGTCTATCCAATCTTTTCCAATTCGTTCTGCCAAGATCTCAGGAAGTTCATTACCCATTTCTCTCCATAAAGTCAATGTTTTTGTATCGCCAGAGGCGGATAAACCACTGTCTAATAACAATTCAAAAGCAATGTCAGCAATATTTTGCATTACGTTTAAATAGGCGTCTTGTGCTTTTTCAAAAGGAGCTGCACCTTGTCCTTTTAGATAATCTCCAACACTTAATTTTGGTAAGTTTAAAACTTCTGCACAATCTGTTAAACACGGAAATTGTGCTCCTTCAAAAATATAATCTGCTTTTTTAAATTGAATTTGACGACCTAGAGGATATAAGCGACAGGCTAACGGACGACCTTGGTGCACGCTACAACCGTGATTTTCTATATACTGACTGCAAGCATTCTGTCCTTTTTTATCTTGTTTTCCGTTAAAAGTTAATCGAATACCTCCAAAATCGGTATACAAATCTCGAAAATCTCTCGGACTTACTTTTTTCTCTTTACTAAAACTGAATAATTCCCAAGGATTTAGCATAACCGCTTTTCCAAAACAGCAAGTTCCAGCTCGCGAGCAGGTGAGTGGTAATATACTTTCGGTGCTCAGCTTAGTAGTTTGCATTCGTTTTGGTCGTTTTAATAATTAGTTTTCATACCGATTCAATAAACTAAAAAAGAATCATTGAATTGAGCTGTAAAGATATTATTTTTCAACTTTAAATTTAGAAGAAATAGTTATTTAACTTTCTAAAATCTCTAGCTGTTGCATAATTTGAATTTCTGTTACTGGATATGGTTTTCCTTCCCTAATCGTATTATAAACATCATCAAATACTTGCATATAAGAAGATTTTTCAGAAACTATATTTTCTTGTTTCTTTATCCCTTCATCATTAATTGTGGTTAATACACCTTTATTATTAATATCTTCTAAACCAAACAAAGAGTTAGAAGGTTTCATGCCTTTTTGTAATTGTTGTTCTTGTACATCAGCACGTTGTTTAATATAAGAACCTTTAGTTCCGTGTAAAATAAATGCAGGTTGTGCATCGGTAACCAATAAACTTGTAGTTATAAAAACTTGCAGTCCATTTGGATATATTAAATGAAAATGAGCATAATCATCTACTTGAGTATTCGGACGAAATTTACCTAATTGTTTTTTCCATTCTAGCGGAATTCCAAAAATAGAGATTACAGCATCTAACAAATGCGGACCTAAATCATATGCTAAGCCACTTCCAGGAACAGGTGTTTCTTTGGTTGCTTTTGGACCGATATCATATTTATAACGATCATAACGAAGGTGAAACTCTACCAATTGCCCTATTTTACCTGAATCTAATACACTTTTTACTGATAAAAAATCACTATCATAACGCCTGTTTTGATATGCTAAAACAGCACGATTGTGTTTTTTTGCCGCTGTAAATAATTTCTTTGCTTCGGATGATTTAACTGTAAAAGGTTTTTCTAGTAATACATGTTTGTTTGCTTGTAAAGCCTTTAAAGCAAACTCAAAATGAGTAGTATTTGGGGTATTGATAATAACCAATTCTATTTCTGAATCAGCTAAAAGTTCATCAATATTATCATAACTTTTTATTGTAGGATAGGTAAGATGTGCTTTTTTAGAAGATCTTTCTACAACCGCACTTAATTCAAAATTAGGATGTTCATTAATAAATGGAGCATGAAATATTTGTCCTGACATTCCAAAAGAAAAAACTCCTGTTTTTAATACATTTTTATTCATAAACTGATTTTAAAACTTTAGATATTTTTAATATTCCATTAATGCATTAAACTTACTATTTAAGTTATAAATATTTAAATTATCATCAAATGCAACCTGAACAGCCAAAAGTTTTATTTCTAATTCATATATTTTATTGTCAATTTTATTTTTGTCACCAATAGCTTTACTTTTTTCTAAAACTTGTTTTAAAGCAGACTGATAAGTGCTAAAAATCGATATATATTCTTTACTTAAAGACTCTACTTCATCTCTTATAAACTTCGCCTGGTTTAACGCATACGTAGGATACATTAATTTTTTATTTGTTAAATGATTGTTGTAATCTAAGGGTTTAGCACTAATTATTTTATCTACACTTTGCTGTACAATACCTTTGGTATAGTGCTTATTTATAACGTTTGTTAAGGTTAATTTTTTATCCTGCTCAGAAATGGCATTAGGGTTTAAAGTATTAGAGCGTTCTGTAGTGTATTGTGTTAAAAGTAGCACCAAACCTTCTTTTCTAATATCTAAATTGCCAAGGTTTTGTTCAAATTCTGTTTGTGCTTTTGCCAATCCCTCATAATGCACCAAATACACATTTAATGATTTTTTTAAATCTATAACATCATCTATGGAAACATCGTTTCCTTTAAGCGCATTGCCCATCACCAAATCTACAACAGACTTTATAGAACTCACCACAGGTATTGCACTGGTTAATTCTTCTGTTAAAGGAGATTTTATAATGTTATCAATAAAAAGTAGAAATTTAGATTTTTTTACGCCATTAATTTTTCGATTCCCTTTTATGATTTCATTCTCTAAAATTTCTGCAATTTCTTCGGATAAAGAAAAACCTAAATCTGAATTTTCAGGATTGTTTAAGCTAGAGATTTGAGTAAGATAATCACTAGTTGCATCTAGTTGTTTTATGGCGTTTAAACTTGCGTTTGAAGCAAAAACAAATTCTGTCGTATTAATAATTTTTTTTCTTCTTTGCTCTAATTGGTTCTTTAAACCAAAAAGCTCTGCATCAGAAAATTCTTTAATTATTTTGTTGTTAGACTTCATTAATTCTTCAAAATTATTCACTTTTAAAACAATCGTGTCCAATTTTTCTTTTGTTTTCAAAAGCTCAAAATAGTTTTTATAAATTACATTTAAAGAGTCTTTATTGTTTTGTGCGCTTACTATTGATGCCGAAATAATGGTAATAATTGTCAGTAATTTTTTCATAAGATACGTTGTTCTTGGTTTCAAATTTCTTAAAATATTAATTCTGATACAAAGCAATATTCATGCCTTTAATCACAATCGAACGAAATTAACTTTTTTGGGTTTAAATATCAAATTGAAAAATGACTATTTTAATTGTTGTTTACAATTTTATCAAATCTAGAATCCATGCACACACTAATATCTGTGGTTCTAAAATTTCCGTTAAAAAAAAGACTGAAAAAGGTTGCAGGACTTGGTGTATTTTGGGCTTGTTTGTTGGTTTCTATTTTGATTATTTTTAGAGGTAGATTTCTCTTTTTCGCAGTTTCGGTAATTGAGTTTCTGGCATGGAATCCAGCAAAGGGACATCTATTAGAATAATAAACCACAATTCCGTTTTTCTCTGAACAAGTTCCGGATTTTACAGAATCATTAAATTTTGGATTTTCTGCTTCTAAATATATTTTCTTTGCTAAAAGACAGAATCCGCTTCCTATTTTTTCTACTTCTTCAAAACCTTGTTTTAGAAACCATTTTGTATCACTCATAAAATGGAATTTCTTTGCACCAACAACGGTTACCAAACCACTTTTATGTTGTTTTTTAGTATCAGCAATAGCAGTCTGTAAAAGCTTTTTAGCAAGACCTTGTTTTTTATATTTTCCGGAAACCCAAAAGCAATTGATATTTAAATAATTTGGAGCCGTAATAGGTACCCAAGATTCTTCCGCATCAGCATATTCAATAAAAACTTTTGCTCTCTCATTTATTCTTCTAAAAACATAGCCTTTTTCGAATTGATTTTTAAGCCAATCTTTTTTGCATGATAACTTGATAAACATTTTTTATCAGAAATAGCACAACAAATATGCTCATTTTCTATGCTCTCTGAATCTAAAGTTATAAAATCACTCATTTTAAATAGGAATTAAAATGTGAGTAATTTATCAATAGAAAAGAAGAGAACCAATGATAATAATCATAAAAAAGTGGTCGTCTGAAAAGCTGAAATCACTGTCATTCTGAATTTATTTCAGAATCTCAATAAGTTGATAAGCTATAAGAATAAGTAACGAGTTCATTTTGACAAAAATATCTAATTTTTAGTCAAACTCATTAAGTAAAATTAGAAGTTAAAAGGTTAATTCCCTTTAATCCTTTCCCATAATTCCGATAACAGTTTTTTTGCATCTCTTTTGTCTTTAGCTTCTTCAATAAAAGACGGAACTCCATTAGCATCGATTTCAATTTTATATTTAAAAACAAAATTTGTAGCATTTGGTTTCATGCTTAATGCCCCAAAACGTAAATCATTAAAATACAATACTCCATTTACTTTATTGACAGTGTACCAACCTTTAGAAATAGCAATCATACGTTGCGTTTTTGGTTGATTTACTAAATTGCCTAATAACTCATGATTTTTAGAATAACTAGAAAACTCAACAGGATTTTTATCAAAAAAAGAAGAATGACCAATTAAAAAAGCATTTTCTGTTTCTACATTAGCAGTCCATAAAAGGGTGTTTAAAGGTGTTGGTTTTGTTTGTATTTCTTTATACTGAATATCTTGTGCAACTAATTCTTTAGTAAACGTTTGATAAGAAATACCTTTTAGAACAAGGGTAAGTACTAAATAAGAACTACTAGTAATAAGGCCTAAATTATTATAAAAACGCCTTTTTTTAGCTTCTTTTTTCTGACACATCGCCAAAATTAAAAACACCAAAAAAGGTATTGTATATAACGGATCTATTACAAAAACATTTTTAAAAGCTAAACGAATGTCTAAAGGCCAAAAAATTTGTGTTCCCCAAGTAGTTTGTGCGTCTAAAATTGGATGTGTTATAAAAGCCCAAAAGAAAAGCCAAGACCAATCTTTTACATTTTTATATTTTTCATATCGTGTGACAATAAAAGCTAAAATAGGAGCAAAGAGCACCGAGAAAAAGATAGAATGTGTAAAACCTCTATGTATTTCTAAGGCAGTAACTTTATCTGAAAAAAAATTAGCAAAAATATCTAAATCCGGAATTGTACCTGCAATAGCACCATACAACATGGCTTTATTACCAATTTTTCTACCAAGAACAGCTTCTCCAACTGCGGCCCCTAAAACTATTTGTGTTAATGAATCCATTAGATTATTTTTTTACTAATAATTAATAACTCTTTCTAAATTTTTTTTCAACTGAATAATTAATCAAGTTCATAAAGTTTTCATGAACTCCTAAAGTATTTTCTAATTTTAACAGCTGAATAAGGTTTAAAATTTGTTCAGTATTAAACTGTAAATCTGGGATAGAAATATAATTTTGAAAAATATCGCCAATGGTTTTGTAATACAGCGTTTCAAAAGAATTTAAGTTCTTAGGTTTAGCTGTAACATATTCATAAGAATTTACATCAAAAGACTCTAAAACATCGCCTACATACTCTTTGTGTAAAATCTGTGTAGGGTTTACAATATTCAATTCTTTTATTTGTGGATTTAAAAAAGCGTGTAAAATAGCTTTGGAAACAAAATCTACAGGCACAATATTTAAACCACTTTTTTTGTCAATCCAAATTCTGAAAGCTTCTTTAGATTTGGCAGCATACTTTGCTAAAAAGATGGCCCAAGAATAAAAAACATCATATTTTGGAGTTTCGTAAAAAGGTTTATCAATTAAACGACCGCAAATAATACTAGGTCTTAAAATTTGAGAAGTTATATTTTTAAGCTTGCACGTTTCTTTTACAAAACGTTCACTTTCATATTTAGATTGCTCATACGGATTTCTAAAATTGGTAACGGTATAGTTTTCAATAGCATCACATACTTTTTCATTTTGGATACCAAAAGAATACGCTGTACTAATGTATAAAAAACGTGTTACTCGCTCTGGTAATTGCTCCAAAAGCTGTTTGGTTACCAAATAGTTTTGTGAGTGTACGGTTTTCTTAGAATCACTTGTACTAGATAAATTAGTAGAACCAGCACAATGAATTACGGTATCAAAATTATAAGTTTCTAATACTTCTCTGCTAATTGTTGCTAAATCATTTGGAATTATTGTGATTTTTTCTAGACAATTTTCAAGTGTAAAATCATTTAAAAATTCAGGACGGGAAGCATCTTCTAAGACAGATAGTAAGCGTTGTTCTGCTGTTTTTTCATTAGCTCTAATCACTACAAAAAGATGATTTACTGTTTTTTGAACAATGGCTTTGTGTAACCATTCAAAAATAATATGACTTCCAACAATTCCCGTTCCTCCAGTTAATAAGCAATTCATATTTTTTTGATCAAATTTCAATAGATGATTTAATAAAAAAATAGTTGTCTTATTACAGACAACTATTTTCTGCTTGAGTGCAGTCTAAATTTTATTGATTATAAAATTTTTGAATGAGCTCTAACGAACATATTATTTTATCCTTTGTAAAAAGGAAGTTTTACAATTGTTGCAGGAATTGCTTTTTTACGAACCTGAATATGTATTTGTGTACCTACTTTAGATAAAATTCTTGGTACATAACCCATTCCAATTCCTTTTTGTAAACTAGGACTCATAGTACCAGAAGTAACTTCTCCAATAACGTTTCCATTACCATCTACAATATCATAACCATGTCTTGGTATTCCTCTTTCATCAAGCTCAAAAGCAACCAATTTTCTTTCTGGTTTGTGTTCTTTTTCTTTTGCTAAAGCTTCTGCATTTACAAATTCTTTGGTAAATTTTGTAATCCAACCTAATCCTGCTTCAATAGGAGATGTTGTATCGTTAATATCATTTCCGTACAAGCAATAGCCCATTTCTAAACGCAAAGTATCTCTTGCTGCTAAACCAATCGGCTTAATTCCAAAATCTGCTCCAGCTTCAAAAACTTTATTCCAAATTTGTTCAGCTTCTTCATTTTTACAGTAAATTTCAAATCCGCCAGAACCAGTATAACCCGTTGCAGAAATTATTACATTCTCAATTCCGGCAAAATCACTAATTTTAAATTTATAAAAAGGAATGCTTGCTAAATCTACAGAAGTTAAAGATTGCATTGCTTCTATAGCTTTAGGACCTTGAATAGCTAATAATGAATACCCCTCAGATAAGTCTCTTAAATCAGCATTAAACTCCTCATTGTATTTAGAAATCCAGTTCCAGTCTTTTTCAATATTAGATGCATTTACAACTAGTAAATACGTGTTTTTCTTAATTTTATAACAAATTAAATCATCTACTATTCCGTTATCTTCATTAGGGAAACAGCTATATTGTGCATCTCCAATTTCTAATTTAGAAGCATCGTTTGAGGTAACTTTTTGTATTAAAGGCAATGCATTTTCACCTTCTACTAAAAACTCTCCCATGTGGCTTACATCAAAAACACCAACGGCATTTCTAACAGTTAAATGTTCTGCTGTAACTCCTTCGTATTGTACAGGCATGTTGTAACCAGCAAAAGGAACCATTTTAGCACCTAAAGCAACGTGAATATTATTTAATGCAATATTTTTCATGTATAGATTTCTTAAATTTCAGCTAAATTATTGAAAAAAATGGAATTATCTATCACGAATACTTTGTTAATATTTTTACCTAGAAAATAATAAATGTTACTTTTGAAATTCTCAATTATAAAATCATCCTTATGAAAGTTTTTAACTTTTTATTTGTCACTTTTTTGCTATTTACTCTAAATAGTATTGCGCAAACTCCTACAGATTATTTACCAAAAGAATTTCATAAAGAAAGACGTGCAATTTTACGTTCTAAAATGCCAAACAACTCGGTGGCTGTTGTGTTTGCAAACCCTATAAGAAACAGAGCAAATGACGTAGATTATGTATTTCATCAAGATCCTAATTTTTATTATTTAACCGGTTACAGAGAACCAAATGCAGTTTTAGTATTGTTTTCTGAGTTTCAAATAGATGAAAAAGGAAATTCTTATAACGAGGTTTTATATGTACAAAAAAAGGATGCAAGAGCAGAAATGTGGTATGGAAAACGCTTGGGGGCAGAAAAAGCAGCAGAAGAGTTAGGTTTTAATACCACAATGAATGCAGAAGATTTTATAGCGTCACAAATTGATTTTAAGAAATTTAATAAGGTTTTTATTACAGAGTTTAAGGATGATTACAGAAATTCATCTAGAAATAATGCTGAAATTTATGATTTAGTAGTAAGTTTTAAGGAAAAATCAGGTTTTAATGAAATTCAATTTTCATCTAAAAACATAGAGAAAGCATATAATCAGATTGCAAATGTTCCTGATAAAAATATGATTGAACTTTCTAAAAAGATAAATGAAGATCTTACTCGTTTTCCAGAGTTACAAAACGACCAACTGATTACCAATTTTGCAAAAGCGAAAAGTGATAATGAATTAAAAGATTATCAGAAAAAAATCTTCATAAGATTAATCGCTAAAAAGAATAATAACTTCAATTTTTACTTTTTAACCAATACTTTAGCAACCATGAGGGAGGTTAAAACAGTAGAAGAAGTTAAGTTATTAACCAAAGCAGTGCGAATTTCTGCTGTTGGACAAATAGAGGTAATGAAGGCAATGAAACCACACATGTCGGAAACAGAGTTACAAGGAATCCATGAATTTGTGTACAAAAAATATGGTGCAGAATACGAAGGATATCCGTCTATTGTAGGTGCCGGAAACAACGGTTGCATTTTGCATTATATCGAAAATAATAAAACAAAAGTTGGCAACGATTTAGTTTTAATGGATTTAGGAGCGGAATATAGAGGGTACACAGCAGATGTAACGCGCACAATTCCTGCCAACGGAAAATTCACAAAAGCACAAGCAGAAATTTACAATATTGTCTATAAAGCGCAAGAAGCAGGAATTGCCTTGTATAAAATAGGGGAACCAATGAGTGCGCCAAACATGGCAGCGATAAAAGTGATTAATGAAGGCTTGTTTCAACTCGGAATTATAAAATCTATTACGGAAAGACACAACTATTTACCACACGGAGTTTTGCATCATATTGGTTTAGACGTGCACGATCCAGGAAATTATAATAACTTTGAAGAAAATATGGTGGTTACTATGGAGCCCGGAATTTACATTCCTGAAGGTAGTGATTGTGATAAAAAATATTGGGGAATTGGTATTCGAATCGAAGATGATATTTTAGTAACTAAAAAAGGTCCTGTAAATCTATCAGAAGAAGCACCCAGAACCGTTAAAGAAATAGAGATAATGATGGCAAAAAAGTCTGTTTTAGACGATTTTGTATTGCCAAATTTAGATTAATAATTATGAGCACAGAACAACCAAATAATCCGTTACACGGTATAAAATTAGCCACCATGTTAGAAGAACTTTTCTTAGAGTATGGTTGGGAAGAATTAGGATATAGTTTAAATATAAACGCCTTTAAAAACAATCCTACGTACAAATCTTCTTTAAAGTTTTTAAGAACAACACCTTGGGCAAGAGAAAAAGTAGAGCAGTTTTACTTAAAAAATATGATTGATTAATTTTTATTTGAAGCTATTTCCTGCTTTTCGTTATATCTTGTTATAGCTGTCATTGCGAATCGTACTTTTACTGTGTGAAACGGCAATCTTTTGTTAGAAATTTATTAGCTAATTTTAAGTGCTATAAAAAGGATACCACTTCAATCAGGGCTAGAGTTGTTTGCTGACTATTTTTAATTAACATGTTCTATGTCATTCTGAATGAGGTATAAAGAGGAATCTAGAAGTACTATGAGATTTCTCATTAATTTATCTCGAACGATGTCGAAAGGCCAAAAAGCTCATTTCGAAATGATATAGGTGAAAAAAAGAATAAACGATGTAATTTAATATTTCAACAACTCCATCAATTTTTCCGTTCCAACACTTGCAACTTCCTCAATAATCGTTAAATTATTAAAACGCCCCTTAGAAACGGCAGGTTTAGGATCTATAAAGTAAATAGGTGTATTAGGTTTTATAAAATCTACCAAACCAGCTGCAGGATATACTTGCATAGAGGTACCAATAATTACTAAAATATCTGCTTTTTTAGTAATTTCGATCGCTTTATCTAACATGGGTACCATTTCTCCGAACCAAACAATGTGAGGTCTTAATTGACTTTTATTTGGACATAAATCTCCTAAAATTAAGTCTTTTTTCCAGTCTATAACCATATTTTCATCAACAGAACTTCTCACTTTTAAAAGTTCACCATGTAAATGCGTTACCTTTTTACTTCCTGCACGTTCGTGTAAATCATCTACATTTTGGGTAATGATTTCAACATTAAAACTCTGTTCTAAAGCCACTAAATTTTCGTGACCTTTATTCGGTGCAACTTCTAAAAGTTGCTTTCTACGTTCGTTGTAAAAGTTTAAAACCAATTCAGGATTGGCAGCGTAACCCCCTGGCGAAGCAACTTCCATTACATTATGTCCTTCCCATAAACCATCTGCATCTCTAAATGTTTGTATACCGCTTTCTGCGGAAATTCCTGCTCCAGTTAAAACAACTAATCTTTTCATTAGAGTATCTGTTTTTGTATTTTTATAAATTCATAATGTAAGGTAAAAATAATAAAATTAAGTTTGTATTTATGATTGATGATAAACTATTAAATTACTTCGAAACTTATTTAACAGATAAGAGGAAAAATCTTTTTAAAAAGGTTTTAGAAGATAGAACGCGTCATTTTGCGGTTGTTTTAGAAGATATTTTTCAACCTCATAATGCAAGTGCTGTGGTTAGAACCGCAGATATTTTTGGTGTACAAGATGTACATGCCATAGAAAATAAATACACTAATAGAGTGTCTAGACATGTAGCAAAAGGTTCACAAAAATGGATTACCTCTAAAAGATATAAAAAAGACGGTGATAATACCAAAGTTTGTTTAAAGCACCTGCGCGAACAAGGATATCAAATTATAGCAACAACGCCACATAATGATTCTTGTTTATTACAAGATTTTGATATTACTAAAAAAACTGCATTTGTATTTGGAGTAGAAGCAGAGGGCGTTTCTGATTATGTAAAAGAGCAAGCAGATGGCTTTTTAAAAATACCAATGGTAGGTTTTACCGAGAGTTTAAATATTTCTGTCGCCGCAGCAATTATTTTACAAGATGTAACCACAAAATTGAGAAATTCTTCTGTTGATTGGCAATTATCTAAAGAAGAAAAAGACGTTCTATATTTTAATTGGGTTCGCAAAACGATTAAAAATGTAGATAAAATAGAAAAACATTATCATGAAAATTTAAAAGGAGAATAAAAAAAAGTCATTCCTACTTTAACAGGAATGACTTTTTTTATGAAGTATAGATTGTTTTTATCAATTTATAGATAAAAACAAAATATTATTACTTTACTATTATTTTCTCAATTGTAGCGGTAGATTCGCAACGTTTTACTAATAAACTTACTTTTTCTAAGTCTTTAGTCCCTGTAATATAATATTCAGGACAAGGTTCTTGTCTTGGTTTGCTTTTACCAAAATTGACATCACCTGTATATAAAATAGTATTTATTTTTAAGGAATCAATATCAAATTTATGCATCGCATTTTTAGCATCATCAGAAAATAAACGTTCTTTTATTCTGATTGATTTTAGTGTTCTAGCATCCATTCCATAATCAAAAGTAGCTTGTTTCTTTTGCCAGAAAAAATATACAGCAATAGAACCTAATGATAAACCTACTAAATAATAACCTATTCGTTTAATGAGCATTGTGAAATTTTGAAGTGCAAATTTAAGTCTTTTATTCAGTTTTAAACAATATTACTTATTTTCTTATTAAAGAAAAGTGAGATCTAAAAATTGCAGGGTCTCCATCTGTATTTGTGTATTTTAATACATACCAATAATCTGTACTTGGCATCCTATTTCCGTTACTACTTAAACCATTCCATCCTTCTCCACTTGGTTTTATGGTTTTTATGAATATTCCAAACCTATCAAAAATGTCTATGGTTGCTGTTGGGTCATCTTTTAAATCAGTAATATTCCAATAATCACCTTCATCTGGGTTAAAATAAACAGGATTATTTAAGGCAGTAAACTCAAGTTCTATATCATTACAAATATTGTCAAGGTCTCTAATTGTAACAATATAAGAACCACGACTTATATTTCTAAATATATTGTTTGTAGAGAAATCTGTACCATTTAAAGAATATGTATAATTACCTAAACCTTGTTCGATTGTGTTTATTTCTATTTCGTATGAACTAGAGAAATTTTCTGATAAGATATTTACTTCAAATTTAGGAGTAGAACTTTCTATTACCACTTCTGTAGGGCGATAATTACAGTCAGTACTACTATTAGGGTTATTTATATCAATCTTTCGTGTAGCTTCTATTCGGTATGTACCAACTTTATCAGCTTCCCATTCAGCACTAGAATTGTCAAATAAATCTCCATTTAAATACCATTTGATATCATAAGCACTTGAATCTATTCCTGTTTCTATTAAGAAAGGATTATTTGTTTCGTTTGTGTCATAATCAACACAAATAGTTCCTCCTTTTGCCTCTATATTTAATAATGGATATAATGTAACTAAAAAGGTACCATCGGCAAAACATCCTGGGTAACCTATAGAGTATGCGCGTACATAAATAGTATTAGTAATAATTTCTGAACTATTATTTGTAATCGTATATTCTGAAGGGGGTATTAAAGTAGTTCTATTTAAATCGCTATAATATTCTACTATAATTTCAGGGGTGGTAATCGAAGGTAACGTAGCTGAACTACATTGGTTTATATCATTTATAACTCCTAAATCTTCCAAATTTGGTTTGGCAAAGATGTTAACTTCGAAAGAACTAATACTCTGACAAGGTTCATATCTAATAGAATTTTCTCCAATAATATAAATTGTTTGGTTTGAATTAATGATATCCCCATCAGTTAAAGGTTCTGTTTTATCAATATTTTTATAATAATTACCATTGGCTAAAACGGGGAGTTTAAAAAAGTCACAAGCTAATATTACATCATCAAATTCATCTACTACCTTGACTAAAATAGTTACTTCAAAACTTTTTTCATTAGTGCAAGTTTCTAAATCTGGGTGTTCGCTGTAGATAAAAATAGTTTGTGTACCCTCTTCAATAAAATCTCCAGGAAACATTTCTGTCCCAGTTCCGTTTGGTCCTCCAGGTTCAGTAAAATATCTTCCACTAAAACTTAATATTGGTAACTCAAAAGGGTCACATTTTTTAACATCAGGAAAATCGGGTATTATTGGTTTTTTATTAATAATTACATTAAAATCTGTCTCTGCAGTACAAATTGTGTTAGTATTGTATATATAAATTTTTTGTGAGCTATTTATTTCATCACCTTCAGATAATAGAATTTGTCCTGGGGCATCAGGACCACCAGATTTTGTGTAATAACTTCCATTTTCTAATGAAGGTAATTTAGGTAAATCATCTTCACAACTTACAATGTCTTCAATATCATCTACTTTTGGTAATGGGTTAATGGTTACTGAGATCTCATAACCAGTACAATTTGGTGTAGTGGTTATTTCATTTGCATAATAGTAAATCTTTTGTGTTGAAGTAATTGGAGTTCCTGCTGGTATTATTGTTCCATAAGTATTGTCGGTATAATATTTCCCTATACTTATAGTTGGTATGGTATAACTACCGCATTTTATGATATCTGGAAATTCACTACGTTTTATAATGGTAACATATAATCTATTAGATAATAACCCTCCAGAAGTACAGCCAGTAGCTTCATCCTTATTATATATAAATAAACGAATTGTAGATTCTATTAGATCTCCTGGTGAGTATTTTGTACCTGTACCATTATATCCTGTATAATATGCACCACCATTAGGTAATGGGTCTAAAACATACGATTCACAAGTAATAATGTCGTCAATATCATCTACAGGCGGAATTGTATTTAAAACTATCTCAAATTGTTTATTTACACATGCTTCCCCATTAAACTCAGAATAAAAATAGATAGTTGTATCTTCTGTCAAAACTTCACCAGTTGCTAGTAATTCTCCTGTTCCATTTTCTTTTGTATAAAATTTACCTAATGGAGTCTCAGGTATTGTAAAATATTCACAATGATCTTTAGCAATATTATAATTTTCAGCAAAGTATATTTTAAAGCTTGTTTGATTGAAGCAATCTGTAGTCTCATTTTTATTGTAAATATAAATTGTACTTTCTGTTCTGATTATATCACCTGAATTTAATTTAGGACCAATACCACCAGATTTAGTAAAATACTCTCCATGTTCTAGTTTTGGCAACGCATATTCGTTACAAGCATAAGCATCTAGTAATTGGTCTACTAAAGGAGGAGAAGTAATGCTTACATTAAAACTAACAATATCAAAACACTCTTTATCAGTAATAGATAATCTTGCCCAAAGCGTAAATGCATTTGTTGTTATTGGATAATTTGTAGGGTTTGTAATTGGATTTCTGCTATTGTTAGCATCATCTAAAGATTCAAAGTAATTTAGAGTATAATTAGATAGTGGTGCTCCATTTAATATTTGACTTTGTACTTTATCTGGAATATTAAGTGTTGTATCTTCTGTACAAATATCAATATCGTCTGGAGTTGTTGCTTTTAATGATGTAATTTCTATTTTATCGGTTAATTGACAACTAGGGGCTGTTGAAGATGTAATTGTTAATGCATATATACCTATAGTGTTAATCGTAATTTTAGTTCCATTATCAGTTAATGGAGTGCCGTTTTTTGTCCACTCAAAATTAAAACCATCCGTTTTAGAAAAACCAGAATCTATAATAACATCATCTCCTCTGCAAAGTTCTTTATTTCCTCCTAAGTCTAAAGTATTATCAAAACTTCCTGCCTCTATAAAAACAGCAGAGTCAAAACCTGAATTATCATAATCTGCGATAACAAATTTTATTTTGTATTCATCATTTGGCACTACTGATGCTTCAGCTTTTAGTATCTTTGTAAAACCTCTCATATTTATGGTAGAGTTATCACTATTATTATCATAATGAGTGCTAAATAACGTTTCGTTATTGGATTCACATAAACCTTGATATAAAAAGTTTCGTATATTTTTTACAGATACTACATCAGAGCCTGAATCCGACTTAGGTACTTCTGCTATATTAATAGAAACACCAGTATTTTTATTTGTTAGTATAATTGCAAATAAATCTCTACTATCACATTGGAAATCTCCATATTCATTAGAAGCAAATATGTAATTAAAACTAAAGTTTTTGCTAACAGGTGTGAAGTTAAATTCTAGAGAACCAACATCGGTAATGTTTTTATTACCTCCATCATTATCACTAATGTCCTGTAAATCAAGGTCTCCACTTAACGAAATTTCACTACTTAACTTTGTATCCGTAAAAGGTCCTTCTGTATCTTTAGCATTACCTGTTCTTATAATAATACCTTTATTTATAGGGAAATCACCACCATTATTATTAAAAGAGGCAACAGATTTACTTGAAGAAATATCTACGTTAGAGAGATTGATACAAGAGTTGTCTATAAGTTGATTAGCTAGTTGTTCTGTTGTTTTGGTATCATCTACCGTTACCTTTTGAGAAAAGGTAGAAAATGTAAGTAATAACGCAGCAACAAAAAATATAGATTTAAAAAATCTATTTAGGTTACTCGTTTTAAATTTTAAATGTTTCATACTAATAAATATTTATAATAGAAAAATATTGATGTTATGAGGGAAGGTTAATTTTAGGGGGAAGGTTAAATAATTAATAAATTAATATCTCTAAATGGTAAATCAAACCAATCGGCAACTGTTTTATTGGTAAGAATTCCGTGATAGAAATACATTCCGTTTCGTAAACTTTTATCAAAACGAGCGGCATTTTCAAAACCGCCTTCTTCTGCAATATTTAATAAATATGGGGTAAAAATATTACTTATAGATAAAGAAGCTGTTCTTGCATAACGAGCAGGGATATTTGGTACGCAGTAATGTACAACACCGTGTTTTATAAAAGTAGGTGTTTTGTGCGTAGTAACATTAGAGGTTTCAAAGCAACCACCTCTATCTATACTAACATCTATAATAACAGCTCCTTCTTTCATGGTTTCTACCATTTCTTCTGTAGCGCAAATTGGTGATCTATTTTTACCTCTTATGGCTCCAATTGCTACATCTGCACGCATTAATGCTTTTGCAACCGATTTTGGCTGAAGTGTAGAAGTGTAAATTGGTGCGCTTAAAGAATTTTGTAGTTTGCGTAATTTGCTAATAGAATTGTCAAAAACTTTTACTCTTGCACCTAAACCGATAGCTGTTTTTGCAGCGTATTCACCAACCGTTCCGGCACCGAAAATAACAACGCTAGAAGGCGGAACACCACCAATATTACCTAATAATAGACCGTTTCCTTTGTTAATTCCACTCATTAGTTCGGCAGCAATTAATACAGAGGCGGTACCAGCAATTTCACTTAAAGATTTTACAATTGGATAGGTATTATGATCGTCTTTAATATAATCGAAAGCAACGGCAGTGATTCTTTTCTTAGACAAACACTCAAAGTATTTTTTATTTTGAGTTTTTAATTGTAGCGAAGAAATTAGAATTGTTTGCGGATTCATGTATTCGATTTCACTTTCAGTGGGCGGAGCAACCTTTAAAACAATATTGCATTTAAAAGCCTCTTCTACATCATAAGAAATTTTTGCACCTGCTTCAGAATATTCTCTATCTGCATAATTTGCGTTATCTCCAGCACCTGTTTCTATGACAACTCTATGTCCATGAGCACATAATGCGGAAACGGCATCTGGTGTTAAGCAAACACGTTTTTCACCTAAATAGGTTTCTTTTGGCAAACCAATAAATAGTTCTCCTTTTTGCCTTTTAATTTCCAACGTTTCTTCTTGCGGAAGCAATTCTTCTTTACTGAAAGGAGAAAATGAACTCATAGTTAGGTTATTTTAGTTGAATGTTTCGTTGTTCGTTATTTAAAATAGTCAAATAAATTTGAACAGCCTCTAAAGGTAGTAAATTTTCTATATTTTCTGGCCATTCTATTAAGCACCAATCATTATTATCTAAATATTCTTCAATTCCCATGTCTAAGGCTTCTTCCTCGTCTGTAATTCTGTAAAAATCGAAATGAAAAACTTTTTCACTATTTGTAGTCTGATATTCATTAACTAAAGAAAAAGTAGGAGAGGAGATGTTGTCTAAAACACCTAATTGTTTGCAGATCTCTTTTATAAGAGTTGTTTTACCTACGCCCATTTGTCCGTAAAATAATAACGTTCTATTTTCTGCGGATGTAATAATCTCAGCTGCAACTTCAGATAAATCTTCTAAAGAGTAATTTTTTTTCATAAAGACAAAAATATAAAAAGTATTCAGTAATCAGTAATTGTTTACAGTCAATAATCTTTAAACTTTATAAATGAAGGAGGAGAGGCTATGTTTTTAATGCTCAGTTTGTTAAATTAAAAAAGTCTGACAAGTAGTTTAAACCAGTCAGACTATTTTTATAATTACTTGTGTTAGCAAACAAGTTTAGCCCTGATTGAAAGGTTTGTTTGAGCTCGTTATTGCTTTTTTTTGGCAATAAAAGCGAGTAGTGAAAGCAGGAAATAGCTTCTAATAATTTAAATTACATGATTTTTACTGCTATGGTAAACTACTTTTGCTTCGGACTATAAACGGCACATGGAATAATAACTTCCTCTAAAGATATTCCACCATGTTGATAGGTGTTTTTGTAGTATTTAACAAAGTGATTAAAGTTGTTTGGATACGCAAAAAACAGGTCTTCTTTGGCAAAAATAAACGGACTATTCATGGCTACAGTTGGTAAAAAAATGTCTTTTGGATTTCTTACCGCATAGACATCTTTATCTTCGTAAGAAAGACTTCTACCAGTTTTGTAGCGTAAATTGGCACTAATATTTTTATCACCAATTACCTTTGTTGGGTTTTTACAATTGATGGTTCCGTGGTCTGTGGTAATAATTAATTTCTGACCTAATTGTTGTGCTTTTTGTATGATTTCGAACAATGGTGAGTTTTTAAACCAGCTTAACGTAAGGCTTCTGTATGCTTTATCGTCTCCTGCCAACTCCTTAATTACTTCCATTTCTGTTTTAGAATGTGACAACATATCAACAAAATTATACACCACAGCGGTTAAATCGTTTTGTTTGGTTCCGTTATAGTTATCGGCTAATTCTTTTCCGTTTTTTAAGGTGGTGATTTTATAATATTCGTGTGTAATATCTAAACCTAAACGCTTTATTTGTGCCGTTAAGAAATCGTTTTCAAACAGATTCATTCCGCCTTCATCGGTGTCATTTTTCCAGAAATTTGGATGACGTTTTTCCATTTCAGAAGGCATTAATCCAGAAAATATTGCATTTCTAGCGTACTGCGTTGCTGTTGGTAAAATAGAAAAATAAGAATGCTCTTGATCCTTTTTGTAATGATTATTTATTAAAGGTTCTAAAATTCTATATTGATCGTAACGTAAATTATCTATAACTACCCATAAAACTCCTTGGTCTTTACTTAATTCTGGTACCACGTAGTTTTTAAAAAGTGTGTGAGAAAAGGTAGGTTTATCGTGTGCTGTTAGAAAATCTTCATAATTTTTTTTGATGAATTTAAAAAACTGACTATTGGCTTCTTGTTTTTGACTTTCTAAAATACCTAACATTCCAGGGTCGCTAATGTTTTCTAGCTCTAATTCCCAATGCACCAATTTTTTGTATAGATCTATCCATTCTTCATAAGAATTTACCATGGCTAAATCCATAGAAATTTTTCTAAATTCTTGTTGGTAGTTAGAGGTAGTTTTTTCTGATATTAAACGAGAATGGTCTAAGTTCTTTTTTAAACTTAATAAAATCTGACTTGGATTTACAGGTTTTATTAAATAATCTGCAATTTTAGAACCAATTGCTTCTTCCATTATATATTCCTCTTCACTTTTTGTAATCATAACAACAGGCAAATTTGCATGTATTTGTTTAATTTCTGCAAGCGTATCTAGTCCTGTTAATCCAGGCATATTTTCATCTAAAAAAACGATATCAAAATTATGCTCACCTACTAAATCAATAGCATCTGCACCATTGGTAGAAGTAGTTACTTTGTAATTTTTACGTTCCAAAAAAAGAATGTGCGGTTTTAATAACTCTATTTCATCATCTACCCATAAAATTTGTATACTGCTCATATTTTTGTTTATCATTTTAACAATTAAGTATAAAAGTAATTAAAAGTTATACTTTTTAGGTTTTAAAAATGATAAAATATTGCCAATTTTGAGAATACTACTTATAAATGAATTCGTTATTTTTAAAAAGAAATAAGGCTATTAATCATATTTTATTATCAAAGTTTCCTTTTTCTAAATATAATTGCTTTCAGAAAAAACTAAAACTTTAAATTTGCTAGTTCGTGGCATTAATTTGTAATTTGCCATAGATTGATAAAAAGACTCATTTGAAGAATAAAAAACATAATAAATTAAAGATTTTGAACGACCCTATTTATGGGTTTATACAAATACCAAATACTTTAGTTTTTGATTTAATAGAACATCGTTATTTTCAACGTTTAAGAAGAATTACCCAAATGGGTTTTTCTAATTTGGTATATCCAGGTGCAAATCATACGCGTTTTCATCATGCCATTGGTTGTATGCATTTAATGCAAAAAGCAGTAAGAGTTTTACGTTTTAAGCAAGTAAAAATTTCTGAGGAAGAAGAAAATGGTTTGTATATAGCAATTTTATTGCACGATATTGGTCATGGAGCTTTCTCGCATGCATTAGAACATAGTATTGTAAACGGCATTTCTCATGAAGAAATTTCATTAAAATTTATGAGAAAATTGAATGATGAATTTAATGGTAAGTTAGATGTAGCAATCGAAATATTTGAAGGAAAATATCCTAGAAAGTTTTTGTGCAAGCTTATTTCTAGTCAATTAGATATAGATCGATTAGATTATTTAAAGCGTGATAGTTTTTATACAGGTGTTACAGAAGGTAATATTTCTTCGGATCGGTTAATTGCTATGATGAATGTAAAGGATGATGAATTAGTTATTGAAGGGAAAGGAATTTACTCTGTAGAAAACTTTTTAATTGCTAGACGATTAATGTATTGGCAAGTATATTTACATAAAACGGGTTTAGTTGCAGAAAATATGCTGGTTAATGTTTTAAAAAGAGCAAAAGAATTGGCGGATGATGGAGTAGAATTGTTTGCAAGTACTTCTTTACGTTATTTTCTATATAAAAAAATATCGCAAGATAATTTTACAGATGAAACTTTAGAAATGTTTTCTAAATTGGATGATTATGATGTAATGTCTGCCATAAAAGAATGGGCAAATCATAGTGATAAAATTTTATCTTTACTATCTATGATGATTGTTAATAGAAAATTGTTGCGTATAGAAATTCAGCAAAAAGAGTTTGAAACGTCAGAATTGAATAAAAAAATAAATAAAGTTTCAAAAAAATTGACGCTTTCAGAAAATGAAGCAAAATATTTTGTTTTCACCAAAAAAATCGAAAATCAAGCATATCAGCAAGAAAAACCTATTTTTATTCTGAATAAAAAGGGAAAACTAAGAGATATTGCCAAAGCATCGGATCAATTAAATTTACAAGCGCTTACAAATCCGGTAATAAAATACTTTATTTGTTATCCAAAATAGAATGAGATTAGCCAAATCACTATAAATTTTATATTTTTGCGCTTAATGAAATTTACAGCACAACAAATAGCAGATATTTTAGAAGGTGACATCGTAGGTAATTCTGATGTAGAAGTTTCTAAATTATCTAAAATAGAAGAAGGAGAAAAAGGTTCTTTAACCTTTCTCTCTAACCTGAAATATAAATCTTTTTTATATACTACAAATGCATCTGTAGTTATTGTTAACAATACTTTTGTTCCGGAAAAAGAAGTGAATGTAACACTAATAAAAGTAGAAAGTGCTTATGAAGCTTTTTCTAAAATATTAGCATTTTACAATGAAGTTAAAAATAATAAAATGGGTAGAGAAAACCCTCATTTTATTTCTGACTCGGCAAAAATTGGTGTTAATGAGTATATTGGTGCCTTCTCTTATATAGGAGAAAATGTGGTTTTAGGAGAAAATGTAAAGGTTTATCCAAATGCTTATATTGGTGATAATTCAATTATTGGTAATAATTGCGTCATTTTTTCTGGAGTAAAAATTTATTCTGAAACAATTATAGGTAATAATTGCAAAATTCATTCTGGATCTATTATCGGTGGGGATGGATTTGGTTTTGCACCAGATAAAAACGGAGTATATACTGCCATACCTCAAATAGGTAATGTTATTATAAAGGACAATGTAGATATTGGCTCTGCTTGTACAATTGATAGAGCCACTATGGGATCTACAATTATTCATGATGGTGTAAAGTTAGACAATCAAATACAAGTAGCCCATAATGTAGAGATTGGAAAAAATACCGTAATTGCAGCTCAAACAGGTATTGCAGGTTCCACCAAAATTGGTGAAAATTGTATGATTGGGGGGCAAGTAGGTTTTGCAGGTCATATAACAATTGGTAATAATGTAAAAATATTAGCCCAAGCAGGTATCTCTAAAAGTTTAAAAGATAATGAGATGGTAAATGGTTCACCTGCATTTAAAATACAAGATTTTAATAAAAGTTCGGTTTATTTTAGGAATCTACCTAAAATAGCATCGAAAATTAGCAATATAGAAAAAGAGTTGAAGTCTCAAAAACTGATAATAAATGAGTAAAAAGCAAAAGACAATTCAGAAAGAGGTAAGTTTATCTGGCGTAGGTATACACACTGGTAACACTGTAAATATGACCATAAAACCTGCACCTGTTAATCATGGTTTTGCTTTTAGCAGAATAGATTTAGAGGGAGCTCCAATTATTGCGGCAAAAGCAGAGTATGTTGTAAATACACAAAGAGGAACTAACTTAGAACGCAATGGAGTTCAAATTCAGACTTCAGAGCATGTTTTGGCTGCTGCTGTAGGTTTAGATATAGACAACCTTTTAATAGAATTAGATTCTTCAGAACCACCAATTATGGATGGTTCTTCTAAATATTTTGTAGAAGCATTAGAAAGTGCGGGTATACAAGAGCAAGATGCAGATATAGAAGAATATGTAGTAAAAGAAATTATTTCTTTTAAAGATGAAGTTACAGGAAGCGAAATTATTTTAATGCCATCAGATGAATACCAAGTTACAACTATGGTAGATTTTGGAACTAAAATATTAGGTACGCAAAACGCAAATCTAGAAAAGATTTCTGATTTTAAAACAGAAATTGCAGATGCTAGAACGTTTAGTTTTTTACATGAAATAGAAATGCTTTTAGAGCACGACCTTATTAAAGGTGGTGATTTAAACAATGCTATTGTATATGTAGACAAAGAATTGTCTGCAGCAACCATGGAAAAATTAAAAACAGCATTTAAAAAAGATAATATAGCTGTTAAACCAAACGGTATTTTAGATAATCTGACTTTACATTGGGCTAATGAAGCTGCAAGACATAAGTTATTAGATGTTATTGGAGATTTAGCTTTAGTTGGTATTAGAATTAGAGGTAAAGTTATTGCTAATAAACCAGGACACTTAATTAATACTTCATTTGCAAAGAAATTAGCAAAAATTATTAAGCAAGAAAAAAGAAATAACGTTCCTCAATACGATTTGAATTTACCTCCTTTAATGGATATTCATCAGATTATGGATGTGCTACCTCATAGACCTCCATTTTTATTGATTGACAGGATTCTAGAGCTTTCTGATACACACGTTGTTGGTATGAAAAATGTAACCATGAATGAGAACTTTTTCGTAGGACATTTTCCAGGGGCACCTGTAATGCCAGGAGTTTTACAAGTTGAGGCAATGGCACAATGTGGTGGTGTTTTGGTTTTACATACGGTACCAGATCCAGAAAATTATCTAACTTATTTTATGAAGATGGATAATGTAAAATTTAAACAAAAAGTTTTACCTGGAGATACTTTAACATTTAAATGTGAGTTAATTACCCCAATAAGAAGAGGTATTTGCCACATGCAAGCGTATGCTTATGCGAACGGAAAAATAGTTGCAGAAGCAGAATTAATGGCTCAAATTGCTAGAAAAAAATAAACTATGAATCAACCTTTAGCGTATGTACATCCGCAAGCAAAAATAGCAAGAAACGTAGTAATAGAACCTTTTACTACCATTCATAATAATGTAACCATTGGTTCTGGAACTTGGATTGGTTCTAACGTAACTATTATGGAAGGTGCTAAGATTGGTGAAAATTGTAGAATTTTTCCAGGAGCAGTAATTTCAGCAATTCCACAAGATTTAAAATTTAATGATGAGGAAACTACTGTAGAAATTGGTAACAATGTAACTATTAGAGAATGTGTTACCATAAACAGAGGTACTTCAGATAGAATGAAAACCAAAATTGGTGACAATTGTTTAATTATGGCGTATTGTCATATAGCACATGATACCTTTGTTGGTGATAATTGTATTTTTTCTAATAATACAACCTTAGCAGGTCATGTTACTATTGGAGACAATGTTGTTTTAGCAGGTATGGTTGCAGTGCATCAATTTGCATCAATAGGAAACCACGCTTTTGTAACAGGTGGTTCTTTGGTAAGAAAAGATGTTCCTCCGTTTGTAAAAGCAGCAAGAGAACCTCTTGCTTATGTAGGTATTAATTCTGTAGGATTAAGAAGAAGAGGCTTTTCAACAGAAAAGATAAGAGAAATTCAGGATATTTATAGAATACTTTTTCAAAGAAATTATAACAATTCACAAGCAATTGATATTATAGAAGCAGAAATGGAAGCAACTCCAGAACGCGATGAGATTATTCAATTTATAAAAGAATCTCATAGAGGAATTATGAAAGGTTACTCTAAAGCGAACTAACTTTTTATAGTAAAGTATCGTTTATAAAGCTTAAAAATAAAATTAACAACTATTGCTTATAGTAAATAACTAAAGCAAACATCAATAAAATATGGCAACAACATCAGATATTAGAAACGGATTGTGTATTAGATACAACAACGATATATATAAAATTATAGAATTTTTACATGTTAAACCTGGTAAAGGGCCTGCATTTGTAAGAACAAAATTAAAAAGTGTTAGTAACGGTAAAGTAGTAGATAATACTTTTCCTGCAGGAAGAAAAATTGACGATGTACGTGTAGAAACTCATAAATTTCAGTTTTTATATCACGATGGTGAATTTTATCACTTTATGAATGAAGCAGATTATACGCAAATTCGTTTGTTAGAAGCTGCTTTAGACAATCCTGGATTAATGAAAGAAGGAGAGATTGTTACAATTATCATCAATTCTGAAGATAATATGCCTCTTTCTGTTGAAATGCCTGCAAGTGTTATTTTAGAAGTTACCCATGCAGAACCTGGTGTTAAAGGAAACACAGCTACAAATGCAACAAAACCTGCTACAGTAGAAACAGGAGCATCTGTAAATGTACCTTTATTTATAAATGAAGGAGATAAAATTAAGGTAGAAACTACAAAAGGAACGTATCAAGAACGTATTAAAGAGTAAGAATTAGTGAGCAGTATTCAGTAGCAGTTTGCAGTGCTTACTCAATACTGAAACTGTGACTGATTATTGCGACTGAAAACTGAAACATGAAATTCCAAAAACCACAAACGCTTCAGCAAATAGCAACACTAATAGATACTACATTTATTGGTGATGAAAATTTCGAGATTTTAGGAATCAACGAAATTCATGTTGTAGAAAAAGGAGATATTGTTTTTGTAGATCATCCTAAGTACTACGACAAGGCATTAAATTCTGCTGCAACCACAATATTAATCAACAAAAAAGTTGATTGCCCAGTTGGAAAGGCATTATTAATTTCCGAGGATCCTTTTCGTGATTTTAATAAAATCACAAAATATTTTAATCCTTTTATTGCATCTAAAGTAAGTATTGCTGCAACCGCTATTATTGGAGAAGATACAGTAATACAGCCTAATGTTTTTATTGGAAACAATGTTACAATTGGTAAAAACTGTGTAGTTCATCCAAACGTAACTATTTACGATAATACATTTATTGGTAATAATGTTACTATACATGCGAATACGGTTTTAGGAGCAGATGCATTTTATTATAAAAATAGACCAGAAGGATTTGATAAATTGATTTCTGGTGGTAGGGTAGTTTTAGAAGATAATGTAGATTTAGGTGCATCTTGTACTATAGATAAAGGTGTAACAGGAGATACGACTATTGGAAAAGGTACAAAAATTGACAATCAAGTTCATGTAGGTCATGATACGAAAATTGGAAAAAAATGTTTAATAGCTTCACAAACAGGTATTGCTGGTTGTGTAATTATTGAAGATGAAGTAACAATTTGGGGACAAGTTGGTACAAATAGCGGAATTACCATAGGTAAAGGTGCTATAATTCTTGGTCAAACAGGAGTTACAAAATCTGTTGCGGGAGGAAAAAGTTATTTCGGAACTCCAGTTTCAGAATCAAGAGAAAAATTAAAAGAAATGGCAGAAATAAAACGTTTTTTAAAAGATAGAAAGTAACCTTGATTGTTTTTTTTGAGAATTAAAACTCATAAAAACATTAAGACTGTCTTGTTCTAAAAAATAAAGGAGCTTAAAACATATAATTATTACTTTTTTATTGATAATAATTTGTTTGAATCCTTTTTTAGAAACTATCAATAAACTATTTTTGTGTAACAAAATAAAATATCAAACCAATGAGTGTTTTAGTAAATAAGAATTCAAAAATTATTGTTCAAGGTTTTACAGGTAGTGAAGGTACTTTTCATGCTGGTCAAATGATTGATTATGGAACGAATGTAGTTGGAGGGGTAACTCCAGGTAAAGGAGGTCAAGAGCATTTAGGAAAGCCTGTTTTTAATACAGTAAAAGAATCTGTAGATGAAGTAGGAGCCGATACTTCAATTATTTTTGTACCACCAGCATTTGCTGCTGATGCAATTATGGAAGCTGCAGACGCAGGAATTAAAGTAATTATCTGTATTACAGAAGGGATTCCTACTGCAGATATGGTAAAAGTAAAAGCTTATATTGATGGTAGAGACTGTAGATTAGTAGGCCCAAACTGTCCAGGAGTAATTACGCCAGACGAAGCTAAAGTTGGTATTATGCCAGGTTTTATCTTTAAAAAAGGTAAAGTAGGTATTGTTTCTAAATCAGGAACTTTAACGTATGAAGCAGCAGATCAGGTTGTAAAACAAGGATACGGAATTACAACTGCAATTGGTATTGGTGGAGATCCAATTATTGGAACTACAACAAAAGAAGCTGTTGAGTTATTAATGAATGATATAGAAACAGAAGCAATTGTAATGATTGGTGAAATTGGTGGTAATTTAGAAGCAGAAGCTGCAAAATGGATTAAAGCTGATGGAAACAGAAAGCCAGTTGTTGGTTTTATAGCAGGTCAAACTGCACCAGCAGGAAGAACAATGGGGCACGCAGGTGCAATTGTTGGTGGAGCTGATGATACAGCACAAGCAAAAATGAAAATTTTAGCAGAAAACGGAATTCATGTTGTGAGTTCTCCAGCTAAAATTGGTGAAATGATTGCAAAAGTTTTAAAATAAAAACTAATTTTATCTGTAATATACAGGTATAATAATTATAAACTCGTAAGACATTTTTGTTTTACGAGTTTTTTTATTTTTAGTATCTTTGCAATCTTAAAAATAAAGACTTAATATGAAATTATTAGAAAATAAATCTGCTATCATTACTGGTGCAACAAGAGGTATTGGACGTGGAATTGCTATTGAATTTGCAAAGCAAGGAGCAAATGTAGCATTTACATATAGTTCTTCTGTAGACGCAGCGAATGCTTTAGAAGAAGAATTAAAAGCTTTTGGAGTTTCTGCAAAAGGATACCAATCTAATGCTGCAGATTTTGATGCTGCTCAAGAATTAGCTAAGGAGGTTTTAAAAGAATTTGGAGCTATAGATATTTTAGTAAATAACGCAGGTATTACAAAAGATAACTTGTTAATGCGTATTTCTGAAGACGATTTTGATAAAGTAATTGAAGTAAATTTAAAATCTGTTTTTAATTTAACCAAAGCTGTAATTCGTCCGATGATGAAACAAAGAGCAGGTTCTATTATCAATATGAGTTCTGTAGTTGGTATTAAAGGAAATGCTGGTCAAACTAATTATGCTGCTTCAAAAGCTGGTATTGTTGGTTTTTCTAAATCGGTTGCTTTAGAGTTAGGGTCTAGAAATATTAGAAGTAACGTAGTTGCTCCTGGTTTTATAGAAACAGAAATGACAGAAAAATTAGATGAAGCTACTGTGCAAAGCTGGAGAGATGGTATTCCTTTAAAAAGAGGAGGACAGCCAATAGACATTGCAAATGCATGTGTGTTTTTAGCTTCTGATATGAGTGCTTATATTACAGGGCAGACTTTATCTGTAGATGGAGGAATGAACTAAAGTTAAACACTTTATAAATTATAAAAAAGCTTCAATATTATCTTGAAGCTTTTTTTATGTCATTAAATATGGATGTTTAGTTCTATTTTTATGATTATATTATTGCAATGTTTTTAAATAATTAACAACATCTAGCATTGAAGTATAAATGTTATTGGCTAATGTAAATCTCGGATCATTTTTGTCTTCAGGAATAACAAAGGTGTGCATACTAGCAGCTTTTGCGGCAATTAATCCCGTAACACTATCTTCTAACACCAAGCAATTTCTAGTAGGTACTTTTAACAATTTTGCTGCTTTCAGATAAATAGCCGGATGTGGTTTTCCGTATTCTTCATCGTCTGCACTACAAACTACCTTAAAATAATGAGTAATATTCAGTTTGTTAAAAACCGCGTCAATGATAGGTTTGCTAGAAGAGGTAGCAAGGGCAATATTAAAGTTGTTTTTAGTTAAAAAATCTAACAACTCGAATAAGCCTTTTTTTGCTTTTCCTTTTTCAGTAATTAATTCAACTACAGCTGTAATAATTTCTTTTTCTAATATTTTAGGATTTATAGATAATTGATGTAATTGACACCAAGTGAGAGCAACATCATCTATCCTTTTACCCATGGTGTTTTTTATACAATCTTCTACAGTAATGGTTACATTGTAAGTGGATAAAATTTTTATTTGTGCTTGTCGCCAAAAAGGTTCGGAGTCTATGATAACTCCATCCATGTCAAAAATAAAAGTGTTTAATGTCATTAAATGTTGATTAAGTAATTTTTCTGAAACATTTTATTGTAAATATCTTTGCTAAACATATACAATTGTGCTGGTTTTTTAGAAACGCCAACTTGTTTTTCGTCTAAAGGAACCAAGTATTTTTTATTGATTAATTTTCTTCTAAAATTCCGATTATCTATTTCTATTGCCAATATAGATTGATACAAGTCTTGTACGTCATTTATGGTAAATTTATCTGGTAATAACTCAAATATAATTGGTTCTTGTAGACATTTTGTTTTTAAATCTTCATAGGCTTCTAAAATGATTTGTTTGTGATCAAATCCTAATTCAGGTAAGTCATTTATTGAAAACCATTGTGCTTTATATTTGTTATTTTCGATAGCAACATCTTCTGTTTTTAATAAAAAATAATAAGCAATTGTAATGGTTCTTAAGTTGAATTCCTCATTTTGAATCCATAATAAGTCTTTTTCATTCGTCAATCTATTTGGATCACCAAAAGCTCTAAATTGTTTTTTATATAAATTGGTAAGTCCAGTTAATTCTTTTAATACCCTAGAAGCAGAGTCGTCTAAAGTTTCATCTTCATAGACATGATATCCTGTTAATACATAATCATCAACAAGTACTTTATTTTCAGATTTTGATTCTAAATATCGTTTTATTAATAAAACATTTAAAGATTTGGTATCTGTATCATATCCAAAAACGACACAATCTACCGATATATTTGATATTTTCTTGTTGCTCATATTATTAATTATAACGTAAAGTTACTCTTTTTTTTTAATTACTTTAAATAAACGTATTTATTACGTATAATATTTTTTCAAATTTTGAAAACGATTCAGAACTTCTTAGTATAGCGTTTTTACTGATTAAATGACTATTTAGGGTATCAATTTAACATATATTAAAGCTAATATAGAATATTTATTTTTCTTTTTTATTGTTTTTGTAAAAGTTTTTTATTTACATTTGCTTATCAAACGTCATTATGACGTTTTATTTTAAGGATATCATATTAAGATTTATAACTATTTAAAAGATAAGTAATGAGACAATTATCAAAAGAAATGAAACCACTAAATTATTATGTTAAAAAGGGAAGTGTTTCTATCGTACTTTTAAATATATTTTTATTGATATCTGTACAGCATACAACTGCTCAAAACGATTTAGTTAATGATGAATATCAGGCTTTTAGTGTTGGAGCACATGTTAAAAATATGCATTTATGGCACGGGAGTGTTGTACATCCCGGAGCAATGATTGCTACTAGTTTAGAATACAATTCAAAAAATGAGAAATTTACTTTTGGTCTTTGGGGAGGCGCAAGTTTTTCTACGATAGATGTAAATAATATTACAACAGGAAAAACTGAAAGTGCTTTTTATAAAGAAGTTTCTATTTATACCAAATATCGTTTTTCTGATCGTTTTTTTATTGAGGCAGTATCACATAACAATTACACAGGTGTAGAAGAAAGAGGTGATAAACTACAATTTTGGAGTTATGATAAAACGCAAGGGTATAACTTTGTAGATGTTAATTTTGGATACAATATATCTCCAAATACTTTATTATATTTAGCAACTATAATTAATGGAGGTTCAGGAGATTATGAAGTTCAAATGGACGGTTCTCTAAAGAATTCATGGACGCATTATTTTGAAGTAAATAGTAAAGTTTGGGAAAAAGGAGATGCTAGCTTATCTTTATTTGCAGGTGGTGCTTGGTCTTTTACTACCTATAAAACTTTTTATACAGAAAGTGCTGCTAATATTATAAATGTAGGAGCAACATTTAGTAAAGATGTTAAAATAGGCAACTATAATTTACCAATTGGAATTACTGCAATGTGGAATCCAGAACAAGAAAAAACGGTACTTCAATTAGATCTAACTTTATTTTAAGACACATATAATTACTAAATATTTACTACAGCATGTATAACAATATCACTAAAATTAAAAAGAACTAACTTTAAATAAACATCATATGGAAACTCCTAATCAATATCAGCAGTTCGAAGACTTAGAAATAGAGCAATTACCAATTGCTAAAAATAAACTACATAATTGGACGCATTTTGCAGGTTTGTACGCTGCAGAACATGTTGCCGCCACAGAATTTGTAATTGGAGCAACGTTTGTTGCTTTAGGTGCAACTACAAAAGATATTATTTTAGGATTATTGATTGGTAATATATTAGCTGTTTTAAGTTGGACGTTAATTACATCTCCAATTGCTGTAGATACTAGATTGAGTTTGTACACATATCTTAATAAAATAGCAGGAGATTCTATGACAAAACTCTATAATTGGGCAAATGTTGTTATTTTTACAGTCATTTCTGCGGCAATGATAACCGTATCTTCTACAGCAGTTCGGTTTGCTTTTGATATTCCGGCACAACTAGATTGGTACCCAACAAATCTTTGGTTTGTTTTAATAGTTTTACTCGTTGGTATTGTTGTGGTTGCAATTGCTATATATGGTTTTACAGCGGTTTCTAAATTCTCTGCAATTTGTGCGCCTTGGTTATTTGTGATGTTTATTAGTGGTGCATTTATACTTTTGCCAGCACTTTCTTTAGATGTTTTAGGTGAAACATTGCCAAGTGGATGGACGGAACTTATAAATTTAGGAGATCAATCCATTTGGACAGGTCTTAATAGTGATGGAGAACCAGGAATTGGATTACTTGAAGTTATTGGTTTTGCTTGGGCAGCGAATTCAATTACCCACTTTGGTCTTATTGATATGGCTTTATTTCGTTTTGCTAAAAAGAAATCTTACGGATTAACAACAAGTACAGGAATGATGTTCGGACATTTTGTTGCTTGGATCTCGGCAGGAATAATGGGTGCTGGTGCAGCTGTTATTATTGGTAAATCTATCGTAGAATTAGATCCAGGAGATGTAGCTTATTACGCTTTAGGTTGGTCTGGTTTTGTAATTGTTATTGTTGCTGGTTGGACAACCGCTGTAGCCAATCTTTATAGAGCAGGTTTAGCTGCACAAGCTATTTTTACTAAAAATTCAAGAAAAAAGACAACTATAATTGTTGGTTTAGTTACTATGGTAGTCGCTTGTTTTCCGTTTGTGTTTTCACAAATGCTTCCGTTACTAACGTATGCAGGTTTATTAGTTGTACCAGTTGGTAGTATTGTTTTTGCAGAGCATCAAATTTTCCCTAAAATTGGGTATACACGTTATTGGTCTCATTATCGTAATTTAACTTTTAGTACTCCTGCTATTGCTTCTTGGGCATTAGGATTGTTATTTGGTTTTGGTTTAAACATTTTAAATGTAATGTCTTTTTACTATTTATTTATACCAACATGGATTTTTACAATACTTATTTATACTTTTTTAGCGGGACGTTATGGAGCTAAAGATAAATATCCAGAAGAAGAAGAAAAAGAGAGAGTAAGAAATACGCACATAGATGAATTTCAAGAAATAAAGGCACAAAAAGAAGTTGTACTTATAATAGATACATCATTATTTACAAAGGTATTAAAAGGGATTTCACTACTAGCATTGGCAATAACAGTTGTGTTGGCTTGTATTGTGTTATTTGGTAGTGAAACAGAAAAAGTATATATAGAAAATAGAGAACTATTTTATACGTACGCATTTGTGTGTACTGTAGTATATTTTGTAACATCAATTTGGGCACTTAAAAGAGGTAATTCTTTAAATAAATAATAAAATCATGGAAAATATAATTAAATTAAATCAAAAGAATTTAGCAGAAATTAGTACTAAAATAACTTCTCCTACTTATAATAGAAGCGAAATTAAAACAGGTATTGTACATGTTGGTATTGGTGGGTTTCATAGATCACATGAAGCGTTTTATACAGACTTATTATTAAACGATGATACTCAGAAAGATTGGGGTATCTGTGGTGTTGCATTGTTAGATTTTGATACTAAAATTTACAATATACTAAAAGAGCAAGACGGTTTATATACGTTAATTATAAAAGAATTAGACGGTTCGTTAACAAAACAAATTATCGGTTCTATGGTAGAAGTTTTATATGCGCCAGAGAGTCCAATAAAAGTCATTGAAAAAATGGCGAGTTCAGATGTAAAAATCATCAGTTTAACCATTACAGAAGGAGGTTATAACTATAATGAAGCAACAGGAGAATTCAATTTTGAGAATCCTTTAATTCAGCACGATTTAGAAACTCCAAGTGCACCTAAAACTATTTTTGGATATTTAACACAAGCGTTAAAACTGCGTAAAGAAAATGGTTTAAAAGGTGTTACTATTCAGTCTTGTGATAATATACAAGGAAACGGACATATGACAGAAAAAATGTTGTTAAGCTATGTAAAAGTAGCAGAACCAACCTTAGTTTCTTGGATTGATGAAAACGTATCGTTTCCGAATGCAATGGTAGATAGAATTACACCAGCAACATCTGCATTAGATATCGAAAAATTAAAAGAAACTTCTGGTATTGATGATGGTTGGCCAGTAGTTTGTGAACCTTTTAAACAATGGGTAATTGAAGATAATTTTGCAGCAGGAAGACCTGCTTGGGAAACTGTTGGTGCTCAGTTTGTAAAAGATGTGGTGCCGTATGAAAAAATGAAGTTAAGTTTACTAAATGCAGGTCATTCTGTATTAGGAATTTTAGGTGCATTATATGGTTATTCTACTATTGATGAAGCTGCAAATGATGCTGATATCAGTTCTTTCTTAAGAATTTATATGGGGAATGAAGTTACACCAACTTTAGGAGACTTAGAAGGAGTGAATTTAAAAAATTATAAATTTTCATTAATCCAAAGATTTGGAAATACTTATATAAAAGATCAAATTGAAAGAATCTGTTCTGAGAGTTCTGCTAAAATTCCAATTTTTATTTTACCTACAGTTTATAATCAGTTAGAAAATAATAGAATTATAAATCATGCTGCTTTTATCATTGCTGCTTTTGCAATTTATAGTGTTGGCGTAAATGAAAATGGGTCTCAACTAATGATTAAAGATGCTATGGAAGCAGTTTTAACTGAGAAAGCAATTTTATCAAGAAATAATCCAGCAGCCTTTTTAGAAATAGAATCTATTTTTGGTCAACTTAAAAACTCTAAAACCTTTTTAGATGCTTATACAGATGCTTATCAGAATATTGTTAAAAACGGAATAGAGAAGTCTGTGAAAGATATTAATAGTACTATTTTAAATGAAATTTAGATGGCAAATATTACATGTTTTGGCGAAGTGCTTTGGGATGTGTTTCCAACGCATAAAAAAATAGGAGGAGCTCCTTTAAACGTTGCAGTAAGATTACAATCTTTAGAAAATAATGTATATATAATAACTAAGGTTGGTGAAGATGATAATGGTCAAAAAATTAAGGACTTTATTAAGGAGAATAACGTTAATAAAGCAGCGTTACAAATAGATGAAGAACTAAAAACAGGAAAAGTAAAAGTTTTATTAGATGACAAAGGTTGTGCTTCGTATGATATTATGTTTCCAAGAGCTTGGGATCAAATAGAATTAACAGAAAGTGCAAAGAAAATAGTAAAAGTTTCAGATGCTTTTGTGTATGGTAGTTTGGTAGCTAGAGATGAAGTGTCAAGAAATACATTATATGAACTTTTAAAAATAGCAAAATATAAAATTTTTGATGTAAACCTTAGAGCACCTTATTATAACATCGCGCGTTTGAGTTATTTAATGAATGAGGCTAGTTTTATTAAATTTAATGATGATGAAATTATTGAAATTTCAAAGGGATTAAATTTTAATTCAACTTCTTTAGAAGAGAACATTCAATTTATTGCAAAAACTACAAACACAAAATCTATTTGTGTTACAAAAGGAGGTTCAGGAGCAATACTTTATTATAATGATGTATTCTATTATAATGAAGGTTATAAAGTAAAAGTTGTAGACACTGTTGGGGCAGGAGATTCTTTTTTAGCTTCTTTAATTAATAAACTATTAAAAGATGTTGCTCCACAAGAAGCATTAGATTTTGCTTGTGCTGTAGGTGCAATAGTGGCAAGTAGTGAAGGTGCAAATCCAGAAATTAAAGAAAGTGATATTCTAAGTTTTATGGAACAAAAAACTGTGTAAAATATAATTACACATTAATATATATTAAAAAGTTTCGTAATTTATTACGAAACTTTTTTTGTTTAAGAATACAAGATTAAAAATACCCCAAGTAGAATTCCGAATAAAGGAACCAATTTTTTACGCTTATTTTTTTCCTTAAATAACAATCCACCAACTACAACGGCAATTATAATCTGACTTCTTTTTATAGCCGATAATAACATAATTAAAGCATCAGGGTCTTGTAGTGCTTTAAAATAAAAGTAATCTGCTGTTTGTAATAAAACTCCAACAGCTGGTATAGACCATCTAAACTTAAAAGCTTTTCTTTTATCAGCATAAGGAAACCATGTAATTGATAAAATAATTAACAATATTAGAATGGTATAAAAGCAAAACCAAAATTGTAATGTTTGAGGGTTTAAAGTTAAAGTCTGAATTAAAAATTTATCATACAAGCCACTAGAAGCACCTAAAAAGGTAGCTGCGATAATGGCAAAAATCCATTTATTTCTTTTAAAATTGATACCCTCCTTTTTACCAATTTTAGAATATAATAGAACTGAAAGAATAATCAGGAAAAAACCAACCCATTGTAATGAATTTGGTTTTTCATTATAAATAAAAATAGCACCTATAAATGTAAAAAAGGGACCTGCAGAGCGAATTGGAGTTACTATGGTAATTGGTAAATGCTTTAATGCTTGATATGCCAAAACCCAAGAAGCTGCCATTATCATCGATTTTATAAAAATAAATCCGTGCGTACTCCAAGGAATACTTGTAATGTAGAAACCTATTTTTTTCATATAATCGGGATTCCAAATAGATCCTAAATAGAAGGGTAGTATCAATAGAAAACCAGCAGAAATTGTTCCAAACAAAACAGGAAATACTTCATTGCCTTGTACAGCATGTTTTTTACATAAATTATGTAATCCTAAAAATAAAGCCGCTAAAAGTCCTAAATACATCCACATAATGCGCGCGAAGATAATAGAATGAAAAAAATAGAAGAGTTTTAATAGTTACTATTTTTTTTAAAAGTCAGGTTTTTAGTTTATTTTATTGATAGGTAGTGTTTTAGGTGTTTTTAAAATAAGAGTGTTTTAAGTTTATTCTCTTAATTACCTCTTTTATCATCATTTTAAGAAAAATATAACTATCTTTTGTAAGTATTTCAACGATGCTTTTAATAAAAGTAAATGCCCTTTTTACTATTGCCTGTACTTGTTATTTATCAATGATTATAAGATTTTAGTAGAAATTGGATAGAAAACTTATTTTTGAAATTATTTATTTAAAAATATGATAATAAATTTTTACGATTTATGTAATAAATCAAATAAAATAAAATTATTGTTACAATAATCACAGTATAATTTAAAAATGCTTACTTTTTTCATAAAAGTAATTTATATTTACTAAAAAATTATAAGATTTGAAAGAAACTAAAACACTACCGCTATTTTCAACTTACGAACTAGATTCTAGATTTTATGATGAACTACTTAAGGATAATAATGAAGTTAGGGAGGTGTATAAAACCTTATATAATTTATTTGGTTCTTACTCAGTATCAGAATTTGATCGTTTAAATAAACAAGCAAAAGATTCTTTTTTTAATCTAGGAATTACGTTTCAAGTTTATGGAGATAAGGAGGTAAAAGAAAAAATTTTCCCTTTTGATTTATTTCCAAGAATTATTAATAATAAAGAATGGACTACAATAGAGAAAGGTGTTTTACAAAGAAGTAAAGCTTTAAACCTTTTTCTTTGGGATGTGTATCATGATCAAAAAATTATAAAACAAGGTATTGTACCTGAAGATTTAATTAAGTCTTCTGTTAATTTTTTACCAGAAATGATAGGATTAGATCCTCCTGGAGGCATTTACAACCATATTTCGGGTACAGATTTAATAAAACATGCTGATGGCAAGTATTATGTTCTAGAAGATAATATTAGATGTCCTTCTGGTGTTAGTTATGTTATTGGCAACAGAAATGCTGTAAAGCATGCATTGTTTGGTGTTTTTAATCAATATAATGCACACACGGTTGTAGATTATGGTTCTAAGTTATTAGATACTATGGAATCTGTAAAACCAAATGGGGTAGATGCTCCTGTTTGTGTTATTATTACACCTGGGGTTTATAATTCTGCTTATTACGAACATTCATTTCTAGCAAAACAAATGGGAGTTGTTTTAGTGGAAGGAAGAGATTTATTTGTAGAAAATGGTTTTGTGTATATGAGAACCATTTATGGACCAGAAAAAGTAGATGTTATATACAGAAGAGTAGATGATTTATTTATAGATCCTTTAGTCTTTAAAAAAGATTCTATGTTAGGGGTTCCTGGTTTATTTTCTGTGTATCAAAAAGGAAATGTTACTTTGGTAAATGCTCCTGGTACAGGTGTAGCAGATGACAAAGCTGTGTATACTTATATGCCAGAAATTATTAAATATTATTTAGATGAAGAACCTATTCTAAATAACGTACATACCTATCATTGTAGTAGAAAAGATGAGTTAAAATATGTTATAGAAAACATAGATAAATTGGTTGTAAAGCCAGTGGATGAATCTGGAGGATATGGTATTTCTATTGGAAGTAAACTAACAAAAGAAGAAATAGAAACTGTTAAGAAAACAATTTTGGCAGCACCTAGAAAATACATTGCTCAACCTATAATGTCATTATCTACTCACCCAACGTATATAGATGAAAATGAGTCTTTCGAATCTAGACATGTAGATTTAAGAACGTTTACTCTATTAGGTAAAGATACCGATTTTGTATTAAAAGGAGGTTTGTCTAGAGTTGCACTTAAAAAAGGAAATTTAATAGTAAATTCATCTCAAGGTGGAGGGTCAAAAGACACTTGGGTTTTAAAAAAATAAAAAAATATGTTAGCAAGAGTAGCCAATAACCTTTTTTGGATGGGAAGATATATTGAACGTTCAGAGCACTTAGCAAGGTTTTTAAACGTAAATTATTTTTCATCTTTAGACGCACCAGATGAATTATCACAATCTAGACAATTTGTATTAAGATCTGTAATGTACATGTCTGCTAATGAAATTATAGACGCAGATATTACATTAGAAGAAGAAGCTGTTTTATTTAATGTTGGTTTAAATTTAGAGCAACCCTATTCAATTGTAAATACCTTTATTAATGCGCATGAAAATGCAAGAAGCTCTAGAGATTTAATTTCAACAGAATTATTTGAATGTATCAATAGAATTAACCATAGTTATAAAGGATATCCGATAGATAAATTTGTAAAAAGTGGCTTATACGAGTTTACTTCAATGGTAACCCAATCTGCTTCTGAGGTAAGAAGTAAAATTAAAAGTACGCTTTTGCATGATGAAGTATATGCTATAATTATGTTAGGTGTATATTTAGAAAGAGCAATACAAGTATCAAGAATTATTAATTCTAAATTAAGTGATGTTGCGGCAGCTAAAGAAATTTATGGAGATGTTATTGATGGTAGCTACCAGTGGTCTACGCTTTTAAAATGTGTATCTACACATGATATGATGCGTAGTTTTTATAAAAAAACGCCTTCTAGAAAAACTACATTAGAGTTTATTATTTTAAACGGAAAATGTCCAAGATCTATTAAAAATTGTTTGTATCAAATATACAAATACATCTGTATTATTTCTAAAAACAGACAAATCACAGATGATTCGGCAGCTTTTTTGATAGGTAAAATGAAAGCTGATTTTGAGTATAAACTGATAACAGATATTGAAGATAATATAGAAGAGTTTATTGCCGATTTAATTGAGCATTTAGTTTTAATTGCTGATAAGTTGGAAGATAATTATTTCAATATTTCTGATTGTACAATAAAACCAGATGTTAAAGTTACTACTGAAGTTAAAAAGCAAACTCAAAAGCAATAAAATTTAACGTAAAAATAATTGTCTTATTAAACGATTATTTTAAAAAACAATAAACCTCAAAGTTTTTAAAACTTTGAGGTTTATTGTTTCACCTTATTTTCTTTAAAAGTTTAAGACTGACTTTGGCTTTGATAATTTTTGGCAGGTCTTAAATCTACGGCCACATCCATTTTACTTTTACCTGTACTGTAAATAACTCCTTTTAATGGTGGTACATCATAATAATCTCTACCATGAGCAACAACAATATGTTGATTTTTTGGGATTTGGTTGTTGGTTGGGTCAAAATCTATCCAACCTAGGGTTGGGATAAATACAGAAAACCATGCATGAGAAGCATCTGTACCAATCAGCTTTTCTTTTCCTTCTGGTGGTAGTGTTTCTATATAACCGCTTACATATCTTGCAGGCAATCCCATGGACCTAACACAAGCAATGGCTATTTGAGCAAAATCTTGACAAACACCTTTTTTCTCTTTCATTACTACTTTTAATGGCGTTGCAATGTTTGTAAATCCAGAAACGAAGTCGAAATCTGTAAAAATACGTTGCATTAATTCGTAAGAAGCTTCATATAAAGATCTTTCTGGTTTAAAGGAAACCAATGCGTATTCTTTAATAACAGCACTCATATCAGAAATTAAAGGAGAACCTAAAACAAATTGTCTAGCTTCAATAATGTCTGGATGGGTTTCTTTTAATAATTTAATTGCTTCTTCTATGGTAACTTTTTTTCCTTCAGTTAAATTTTGTCCTTCTATTTGTAAATCATAATCTCTAGAAACTTTACTACGTGCAATAACAACCAATTCTTCATGACTTTGCTGAATAGAAAAACGAGTAACTGTATTGCCAAAAAAATCGAGTCTTTCTGAAATATCAGTAGGTTCTGGGCTAATTTCTAAAGCGTATTCTAATACATTCTGCCCTTTAAAACTTTTAGGTTTTAAGGTGGTTATATTATGACAAAAGGAAGCACCATTTTCATAACTATATTTTGTTTTGTGCCAAAGGTCAAAAATCATATTAATTAGAAATTTTTCTATCTACCAACTGTTTTTGTTGCTGAGAGTGGTTAAAGTAAGTATCTGAAACAGATAAAGATGTTAAGTGTAATAAATCACTCAAATCAGACAGTAAATTGTCTAACTTTTTACGCATATTAGATGTTTCATCAATTTCTAGAATTTCTTCTAGTGATAAACTTTCAATTTTATGAATTACCGTATTGATATTTTTTTGACAAATAGTCATTTCTACAGATGTATTTGTATTCGGTAACTTATCAATATCTTTCTTAATCCTTTTTACTTGGTACATTAAAGATCTAGAGTATTCTTTATCTAAAACTAATAACTTTAAGACATTTTCTATACTTAGATAAGACTTGTAACTGTATCTATAGATGTTTAAACTTTCGTGACTATTTAAAAGTGATTCTAAAACTTCATACTCTAATTCCTCATTATAATTTACAATAATTAAAGACCTAAATTTCTCTATAGTCATAGATGCTTGTTCTATTTGCAAACCAATAAAGTAGAGTAGAAGTCCTTGTCTTACTAATATACTTTCTTCTGATAAAGCCATAAAAGCAATCAATCTTGTAATTATTTTATCAAAGAACTTAGATAAAGTAGAAATAGTGTAAACCTTTTCTTCTTTAAGTTTTGTAAGTTGTTTCTGAATTCCATCAAAAACACGCCACATATCTTTAGACCATAGATTTCTAAGAGAATAATAAGAATTGTTAAAACTCTGCATAGATTGAGCAAAACCTCCAATTCTTTGATTATCAAGAGTAAGCGACTTTAATTCTTTAAGAGGATTCTTTAAAGCTTCTTCTTCATTTTCTCCTGTAAAACCAGGAAACGTAGAAGTAATGTTTGTAATAGACTGAAATAATATTTTTAAACTTTCAGATTCAGATTTTCTTTCATCATTATATTGTACATGTGTCATTTGGTTTAAAACCATGCGCAAATACCTTGCTGTAAATAAAGTTCTCCCTAAATATCTACCAGACCAATATAGGTTTTCGGCGGTATTACTTGGTACGTCATTAATACTTTCTGCCTGATTAGAAACGCTCTTATTCCAAGAATAGTTTTGTAAGTAATTTTGTTTTTTATCACTAACAATCCAAAAGTCTTTACTAGTTCCTCCTCGCTGATTAGATACAAAAAGCTCTTCACGTTCTGTGGCAACTCTGACTAAGCCACCAGGCATAACGCTATAACTATCTTGTTTTGCAATAGAAAAAGTTCTACACACAATTTTACGAGGTTCTAATTTATCATCAACAAAATTAGGAGCTGTAGAAAAAGATATTTTTTCTTGTGCTACAAATCTATTTGGGTTTTCTAAAATTTCAGCTTTTAGTTCCTTTAATTCTTCTTTACTTAAAAATTCACAGAAATAGATATGTTCTCTATGCGATCTGTCTATTCTTTTTACTACATATGATGGTAAATCTTCTAGAACATGTTTTCTTTCTTTTTCTTGTCCGCACCACCAAGAAGCAATTTGAGGTAGAATTAACTTTTCTTTTAAGAAAAATTTGCAAATATTCTCCATAAACGGAATTAAAGCAGGGTTTTCTAAAACACCACTTCCAATAGGGTTTACGATGGCAACATTTTGTAAGCGAACAACTTCTAATAAACCTGCAACTCCTAAATAAGAATCTTCTCTTAATTCTAAAGGATCCATAAAGCTGTCATCTACACGTCGTAAAATAACATCTACTTGTTTTAAACCTTTTAAAGATTTTAACCAAACTTTGCCATGTCTTACTACTAAATCATTTCCTTTTACCAAAGGATGACCTAAAAATGAAGACAAATAAGAATGTTCGAAATATGTTTCATTATGTGGACCAGGTGTTAAAATAACCACCATTGGATTCTCTTTATTAGCCGGAGCTACACTTAATAACAATTTATTAAAATCATTAAAAAAGGTAGATGGCTGCCTAACGTTTATATGCTTATATATTTCAGGAATAATTTTAGTTGTAGAAAATCTATTTTCTAAAGCATATCCCATACCAGAAGGTGCTTGTGTTCTGTCATTTACAACCCACATACGTCCGTCCGGACCTCTAGCCAAATCTACTGCATGTACCAGTAATTGTTTTGCTGTTTTATATTCAATTTGATCACAAGAACGTAAAAAACCACGATGTGCGTAAATTACTTCTGGCGGAATAATTCCGTTTTTAAGCAATTCACGTTTTCCGTATAAATCTTTTAAAATAAGGTTTAATATTTCAGATCTTTGTTGAATTCCCTTTTCAATTTCGCTCCATTCTTTTTGATGAATTATAAACGGAACTACGTTTAAATTCCAAGGTCTATTTAATCCTTTAGGATCGTTATATACATTATAGGTAACACCATTTTCTGCCAATAACCAATCTATATCAACTTGTTTAGAAGCTAATTTTTTAGGTCCAATTTTTTGTAAATTGTCTAATAAAACTTTCCAATCTGATGTGTCTTCCATTTTAGAGATTAATAGTTCATCATATTTACTTTTATTTAAAAAATAATCGTGTAAGATTGTTTTTTCAATTTGATTTTCTTCTATCGTCATATTTCATGCTACCTATAATAAATTTCCCTACTTTTTTCTTAAATCTAAGGTATAAGGAAATTCAAAATTAACAGGTAGTTCTTTAAACTTAAATCGCTTAGAACTACTGTTGGTTTCTACACTTCTACTAGTGCTTTCTGTATTTGGGTTGATACTTTCCACAGGGTCAATTTCACCTTGTGTATGTCCAAATTCCCAGAAACGATTAATTCGTCTCGATTCTGCTTCATAACTATTTACTGGATATTCATCATAAGATCTTCCTCCTGGATGTGCAACAAAATAAGTACAACCTCCAATAGAACGTTTGTTCCAAGTATCTACAATATCAAAAACAAGTGGAGTATCTACAGGGATTGTTGGGTGTAAAGCAGAAAACGGATCCCATGCTTTATAACGAACACCAGCTACATATTCTCCATGAACACTTGTCTTATTTAATTGTACTTTAACGCCGTTACAACTTAATACAAAACGGTCTTCATTAAAATTAGAAACTTTTACTTGTAATCTTTCTAATGAAGAATCTACATATCTTGCAGTTCCGCCACCAGTCATTTCTTCTCCTAAAACATTCCAAGGTTCTATACCTGCTCTTAATTCTAAATGAATATTATTAATGTCTACCATCCCATGAAGCGGAAATCTAAATTCGAAAAATGGATCGAACCAATCTTCTTTAAATTCGTAACCCGCTTTATTTAATTGGTCTACAATATCCTTAATATCTTCTCTTACGTAATGCTCTATTAAGAATTTATCGTGTAATTCTGTTCCCCAACGTACTAAATTATGTTCGTAAGGTTTTTTCCAGAACCAAGCAACTAAAGTTCTAACAAGTAACATTTGTACTAAACTCATTTTAGGGTGTGGAGGCATATCAAATCCACGTAATTCTAAAATACCTAATCTTCCTGTAGAAGAATCTGGAGAGTATAATTTATCGATACAAAATTCTGCTCTGTGTGTATTTCCCGTTAAATCGGTTAATAAATGTCTAAACAATCTATCTGTTAACCAAAAAGGCACTTCGCCATCTTTTGGAATTTGATTAAAGGCAATTTCTAACTCGTATAAGTTGTCCAAACGAGCTTCATCTACTCTTGGAGCCTGACTCGTTGGTCCAACAAATGAGCCAGAAAATAAATACGTTAAACCTGGGTGATGTTGCCAGAAAGTTAATAAACTTCTTAGTAAGCTTGGTTTACGTAATAAAGGACTATCTGCAGGAGTTGTACCACCTAAAGTTACATGATTTCCACCACCAGTTCCGGTATGTTTACCATCTAACATAAACTTCTCTGTACCTAATCTTGCTTTTTTAGCTTCATCATAAAAAGTAAATGTGTTTTTACACAAGTCTTTCCAATTGGTAACAGGATGTACATTTACTTCAATAACCGCAGGATCTGGTGTTATTTTTAGAGATTCTAATCTGTTATCATGAGGAGGTTCATAACCTTCCATTATAACAGGTACGTTTAACTCTCTTGCCGTAAGTTCTATAGAAGCTATTAAATCTAAAAACATTTCTGCCGTTTCTAAAGGTGGTAGAAATAAATATAATTTTTGGTCTCTAATTTCGGCACAAAGTGCGGTACGTACAAAATAGTTAGGTTGGTTTAATTCTAATCCGAAGTCTAAAAATTCTTGATGTCTTTTTTTAACAATATTTTTAAAACTTGGTAAACGTTTCTTTTTAGAAAATAAGTCTGGTTCATGAATAGGAAAAATCTCGTGTTCTGGTTTTTCCATTAATGAATCTAAAGGTAGTCTTAATCCCATAGGAGAGTTTCCTGGAGTTAAAAAGATGTGTTGTCTTCTAAAAGTCCAAGCACTACTAAACCATTTGTCTTCCGTTTTATTTAAAGGAAGTAAATAGCCAACAGGTGTAGATGCGCCTTTTTCATAAATTTCATGTAATTTTTTACGTGCTAAAGAGCCGTCTTTGTCTTTTGCAGGATCTATGTCTATCGGTAAATTACCTTGTTCCCATAAATGATAAAAAGGATCTTCGAAACTTGGTAAAATATGTTCTGAAGAAACACGTAAATATTTAGTAAGCGTTTCTAAAAATAATTTATCAGAATTTTCTGGAACAATAGGATTATCAGCATAGCTGGATAAATACTTTTTGTTGAACCAAATCGGTCTACCATCTTTACGCCAACAAATTTCTATTTGCCATCTGGGTAAAGGTTCTCCAGGATACCATTTTCCTTGTGCATGATGCAAAACAGCTCCATTACCAAATTTGTCATACAAACCTTTGGTTAAATCTCCTGCTAATTTTCTTTTATTAGGTCCATCTGCAGTTGTATTCCATTCTGGAGACTCTAAATCATCAATAGATATAAAAGTTGGTTCGCCTCCCATTGTTAAACGAACATCGCCTTTTTCTAATTGCTTTTCTACTTTATTCCCAAGCTTGTATACTTCTTTCCATTGTTCTTCTGTATACGGTTTTGTAACTCTTGGAGATTCTAAAATTCTTGTTACTTTGTTTTCAAAAAAGAATTCTGTTTCACATTTATCAGACATTCCAGAAACAGGGGCAGCACTTTCAAAAGAAGGAGTACACGCTAACGGAATATGACCTTCACTTGCTAGAAGACCAGAAGTGGCATCAAAACCAATCCAACCAGCACCCGGTAAGTATACTTCTGCCCAAGCATGTAAATCTGTAAAATCTTCTTCAGGACCAGAAGGACCGTCTAATGATTTTTCGTCTGATTTTAATTGTACTAAATACCCAGAAACAAAACGTGCTCCAAAACCTAAGTGACGTAAAGTTTGTACAAATAACCATGCATAATCTCTACAGGAACCATTTTTTTGATTCAAAGTTTCTTCACAAGTTTGAACACCTGGGTCCATTCTTATGTTATAATTTAAAAACTCATAAATTTTTTGATTGATATCAATTAAAAAATAAATAGTTTTTCTTGGCGTATAATCTATCGTTTTTATAAACTCTTCTAATAACTTTCCTTTATCAGTAATTTCTAAATAAGGTTGTAATTCTTTCTTTACAGTTTCTGTATACACAAAAGGATATTCTTCTGCATACTCTTCAATAAAGAAATCAAAAGGGTTTATAGTTTTTAAATCGGCAATAATTTCAACATCAATAGACATTTCATCTGTTTTCTCAGGAAAAACCAAACGAGCCACATAATTTCCAAAAGGATCTTGTTGCCAATTAAAGAATTGTTCTTCTGGCGTAATTTTAATAGAATAAGATTCTATAGGTGTTCTCGAGTGTGGTGCTGGTCTTAGCCTAAAAATATGAGGAGATAAAGATACTTTTCTATCATATTTATAAGTTGTCTTGTGAGATATTACGATTTTTAATGCCATGTATACATATATGTTTTGAGTGCAAATTACTTAGTTAATTTTACTTAACCTTTCAAAATAAAGCGAAAAAAAACGCCGGCAAATTTAAGTATTTATTATTCTAAATAACTTAAAATCCATAATAAAAAAGAGATTCAAAAAGCATTACAGCTTCATAATAAATCTATTTTTAATATCGTTTTAGAATACTTTTATTTTTTATAAATTTAGTAATAAAAGTACAGAATATCTTCATTAATACATATATATTAATACTATTTATTGGTGTTGTAATAATTTTTATACGATAAAAGTGTTAAAATGATAATTTGTCGATTTAAAAGTAATATCTACAGACTGCTTTAAAATTTGTAAACTTTATAATTTTTAAATAAAGAAATGAATTAAAAGATTCTTTTTTTGATTCCTCAAAATAATTTAAGATAAGTTGTAATAATCTGTGAATATGATAACTATCATATAATAAAAACAAGATGTATGCTAAATTTGATAAAATTTAAACATAAAAATTATGAATATTTCACATATAGAGCATTTAGGTATTGCCGTTGAAAATTTAGAAGTTTCAATAAAATATTACGAAGAAGTTTTAGGTTTAAAATGTTATTCTATAGAAGAGGTTGTCGATCAGAAAGTGAAGACAGCCTTTTTTTTGGTGGGTAACACAAAAATAGAATTATTAGAGAGTACTTCTCCGGATGGTCCAATAGGTAAATTTATAGAGAAAAAGGGACAAGGTATTCACCACATCGCTTTTGCAGTTCCCAATGCAACAGAAGCTTTAAAAACTGCTGAAGAACGAGGGGTTAGACTTGTAGATAAGGTTTCTAGAAAAGGTGCTGAAGGGTTAAATATTGGCTTCTTACATCCAAAATCAACATTAGGAGTACTTACAGAACTTTGTTCTAAAGAACAATTTTAAAAGAAAATACTTATATAAAAATGGCAAATCAAGATAAAATTAACGAACTCATTGAAAAAAGAGCGGAAGCGAAAATGGGGGGAGGAGAAAAACGTATCGATTCTCAGCATGCTAAAGGTAAATTAACTGCACGCGAGCGTATAGATATTCTTTTAGATGATGATAGTTTTGAAGAGTTTGATATGTTTGTAACACACAGAACAAAATCTTTTGGATTGGATAAACAAATTTATCTTTCTGATGGTGTTGTTACAGGTCATGGTACTATAGACGGAAGAATTGTGTATGTGTTTGCACAAGATTTTACCGTTTTCGGAGGTTCTTTATCTGAAACTTATGCATTAAAAATATGTAAAGTGATGGATATGGCAATGAAAATTGGAGTTCCCGTAATTGGATTAAATGATTCAGGTGGAGCACGTATTCAAGAAGGGGTAAGGTCTTTAGCTGGATATGCAGAAATTTTTCAAAGAAATATTATGGCTTCTGGTGTAATTCCTCAAATTTCCTCAATTTTAGGTCCTTGTGCTGGTGGTGCTGTGTATTCTCCGGCATTAACAGATTTTACAATTATGACGGATCAAACAAGTTATATGTTTGTTACAGGTCCTAAAGTGGTAAAAACCGTTACAGGTGAAGTTGTAACTGCAGAAGAATTAGGTGGCGCTAAAATTCATTCTACTAGATCTGGCGTTTCTCATTTCTTGGCAGAAAATGATGAAGAAAACTTATTATTAGTTCGTAAATTATTAAGTTACTTGCCATCAAATAATTTAGAAGAAGCACCAATACTTCCTTGTAGTGACCCAATTGACAGGTTAGAAGATGCTTTAAATGATATTATTCCAGAAAATCCAAATCAACCTTATGACATTGTAGATGTAATATCAATACTTGCAGATAATGGCGAGTTTACAGAAGTTCATAGAAATTATGCAAGAAATATTTGTGTTGGTTTTGCTAGATTTAATGGACGTCCAGTTGGTATTGTTGCCAATCAACCAAAATATTATGCAGGTGTTTTAGATATTGATGCTTCTAGAAAAGCTGCTCGATTTGTTCGTTTTTGTGATGCTTTTAATATAGCCATTGTAACCTTAGTTGATGTACCAGGTTTCTTGCCAGGAACAGGTCAAGAATATGGCGGAATTATTTTACACGGAGCAAAATTACTATTTGCCTATGGTGAAGCAACTGTGCCAAAAGTAACGATTACTTTACGTAAATCTTATGGAGGTGCACATGATGTTATGAGTTGTAAGCAACTACGTGGAGATGTAAATTATGCATGGCCAACGGCAGAAATTGCAGTAATGGGAGCAAAAGGAGCTGTTGAAGTTTTAGAAGGATCTAATATTAGAAAAATAGAAGATGCAGATGAAAAACAAGAGTACATTCAGAAAAAAGAGGATGAGTACACTGCAAGGTTCGCAAATCCATACATGGCAGCAAAATACGGTTTTATAGACGATGTAATTGAGCCAAGAAATACTCGTTTTAGAATTATTAGAGCTTTAGAATTACTTCAGAATAAAAAAGATGTAAATCCCCCAAAGAAACACTCAAACATTCCATTATAATGACAAATATACTATTATACACAGATCCAATAAGCGAAGGTTATGTTATTCTAATTACCGGGTTATTCATTGTTTTTAGCGCATTAGTTATACTCGCACTTTTCTTTAATTACGGATTACCAGTATTGCTTTATACCTATAAAATAATTACAAAAGGGAAGGATAAGAAAATTAGTGAAATTAAAGTAAAAGGAGATAGCAATTTTACTGGTGAAATTTCTGCGGTTATTGGAGCTGCCGTACACATGTACAAAAATGAACAACATGATCATGAAAGTGCCATTTTAACAATTAAACAAGTTAAAAAAACATATTCACCTTGGAGTTCTAAAATTTACGGAATTCAAAATAGATTATAACAAATGAAAAGCTATAAATTTAAAGTAAACGAAAACGGCTACACCGTTAATATAAAATCTCATGAAGATAATATTATTCAACTAGAAGTTAATGGTACATCCTATGAGGTGAAAATGCAAGAGGAGGTTAAAAAAACAAAGACTCCTACATTAATTAGATCTGCGTCTAAACAACCAGCTGCACCTTTACAAGTAAATCCAAAATCTGCAAAAACAAGAATTGTTGCTCCTATTCCTGGAGTCGTTTTATCTATTGATGTAAAAGTTGGAGATACGCTTAAGGTAGGGGATAGAATGCTTGTTTTAGAAGCAATGAAAATGGAAAATAGTATTGTCTGTGAAAAAGCAGGTGTTATTTCCGCTATAAAAATAAGTGTAGGACAACAAGTTTTGCATGATGAATTAATGATAGAACTAGAATAAAACACTAAATATGAAAAAAGTAATTTTAATATTCTGTGTTTTATCTTTATTGATCTTTATAAGACCAGTTTTAGGATTAAGCGCAGATGCTAGCCCAGATTCCATAACCGATACTACGGTTGCTACAACACAAGTAGATAAAGCTCATCAAAAAGATGTGGGTGTTTTTGAAGGAGGTTTTGAAGGAATTAAAAAGTTTTACAGTTATACCGGTTTTGCAAATACAACTTCTGGAAACTTAATAATGATTATTATCGGAATTGGATTTATTTACCTAGGTATTAAATTTGATTACGAACCCTTACTATTGATACCAATTGGTACCGGTGTTATATTAGGAAATATACCTTTTGTAGCCGGAAATCAAACAGGTATTTATGAGACAGGATCTGTATTAAACTATCTCTATTTTGGAGTGGTAAAAGGTATTTATCCGCCACTAATTTTTTTAGGAATTGGAGCAATGACAGATTTTTCATCTTTAATTGCAAATCCCAAATTAATGCTTTTAGGAGCAGCAGCTCAAATTGGTGTGTTTGCAACTTTTATGGGAGCGCTTTATCTAGGATTCAGCCTTCCAGAAGCAGGTGCCATCGGTATTATTGGTGGAGCCGATGGACCAACTGCAATTTTCTTATCATCAAAATTAGCAAACGGAGTTAATATTTTGGCAGATGGTACAACGGTTAAAAACTTAATTGGACCTATTGCTATTGCTGCTTATTCTTACATGGCATTGGTTCCTGTAATTCAGCCTCCATTAATGAGATTGTTAATCTCTAAAGAGGATAGAAAAATAAAAATGAAACCACCAAGAGCCGTTACTCAAAAGGAAAAAATGATTTTCCCTGTAGTTGCTTTATTATTAACTCTTTTTATCTCTCCTAGTGCATTACCATTATTAGGGATGTTATTCTTCGGAAATTTATTAAAAGAGTCAGGAAGAACAGAAAGATTAGCAGATACGGCAAGAACCAAATTAATTGATATTGTAACTATTTTATTAGGTGTTACAGTAGGAGCTTCTACGCAAGCAGATATTTTTATCACTAAAGATTCATTATTGATATTTGGTTTAGGAGCAATCTCATTTGTGATTGCAACTTGTGGAGGTTTATTATTCGCAAGATTTATGAATAGATTCTTAAAAGGAGATAATAAAATTAATCCGCTTATTGGTGCTGCAGGAGTTTCAGCTGTTCCAGATAGTGCACGTGTTGTGCATCACGAAGGTTTAAAATCAGATCCAAGTAACTATTTATTAATGCATGCAATGGCGCCAAATGTTGCAGGTGTAATAGGTTCTGCAATTGCTGCAGGTATTATTTTAAGTTTCTTAGGATAAAGGATAATTAGAAGTTCATTTTAGTGTGTGAATGAACAAAACAACAATTTTTAAAATTTGATAATATGAAAATACCAAATAAAATGACAGCCGATGAAGCTGTTAAATTAATCAAATCTAACGATAGAGTTTTAATCCAAGGAGGTTCTGCAACACCACAAGCTTTAATAAAATCGATGGTTGCAAGAGCGTCAGAATTAAGAAATGTTGAACTTGTTCATTTACATACCGAGGGAGCTTGTGGATATACTGCACCAGAATTAAGAGAAAGTTTTCATACCAATGCTTTTTTTATTGGTGGAAACGTTCGTAAAATGGTAGGAAACACGGTAGATTATATTCCTGTTTTTTTAAGTGAAATACCAAGTTTATTTCGTGAAGGATATATGAAATTGGACGTGGTTCTGGTAAATGTATCGCCACCGGATAAACATGGTTTTTGTTCTTTAGGTGTTTCTGTTGATATTGTTATTTCTGGTATAGAACAAGGTAAAATAATTATTGCTCAAATTAACCCGCGCATGCCTCGTACATTTGGAGATGCTCAAATTCATTTAAAACATTTTGATGCCTGTGTTGAAGTAGAAGAAGAAATCTACGAAATGAATTTTGTAGAACCATCTGAAATAGAGAAATCTATAGGTAAAAATATTGCAGAAATTATTGATGATGGTGCAACGCTTCAAATGGGGATTGGTGGTATTCCAAATGCCGTTTTAACATTTTTAAACAACCATAAAAATTTAGGGATACATACAGAGATGTTTTCTGAAGGTGTCATAGATTTAGTGAGAAACGGAGTTGTAAACGGTTCTAAAAAGAAAACAAACCCTTATAAAATTGTTTCTGGTTTTGCTATGGGAACAAGACGTTTATATGACTTTATAGATGATAATCCAGAAATTGAAATGAATGACATTGCATACGTAAATGATACTTCTATCATTCGTAAAAACCCAAAAGTAACAGCAATAAATTCTGCTATTGAAGTAGATTTAACAGGGCAAATTTGTGCAGATTCTATTGGTCAGAGAATGTTTTCTGGAGTTGGTGGTCAAATGGACTTTATGCGTGGAGCTGCTTTATCAAAAGGCGGGAAACCAATATGTGCAATTACATCAACAACCTCTAAAGGTGTTTCTAAGATTACTCCAGCGTTAAAAGTAGGAGCAGGAGTTGTTACTACTCGTGCGCATGCTAGGTTTATAGCTACAGAATATGGGATAGCAGAACTATTTGGTAAAAATTTAAAACAACGAGCTCAAGCATTAAGAGATATTGCGCACCCAAATCATAGAGAGGAATTGGACAAAGCTATTTTTGAAAGATTTGGAAGTAGTTTAATGATAAAATAAACTTACGGAGGGTAGGGCTTAAATTTTGTAACTTTAAGAACTGTAACCTTTTGTATTAAATAAATTCACATATAATGAGCGATAAAAATAAAATACTTTTTTCAGATTTCTCTTCAGTTTCTACTGAACAGTGGATGGAAAGAGTGACCGCAGATTTAAAAGGTGCTGATTTTGATAGAAAACTAGTGTGGAAAAACCTAACTGGTATCAATTTTCAGCCTTGTTATAATATAGAAAATTCAATTACACAGCTAAAAAATACAGGGGAAAACTCACAATCATTAGTAAACTATAGAAGTGTTGCTGCTTGTTGTGGTAAATCTGGAAATGATTTGGCCTTAAAAGCAATTGAAGAAGGAATAAATGGTATTATTTTTCAAATGATAACCAATGTATCTGTAGAAGAACTTTTAAATGGAATAGACTTAAATACTATCTCGGTTTCGTTTAAATTATTTAATAATGCTATTCCTTTTACCAAAGATTTAGTTGCTTTTGCAAAAGGCAAAAATTTAAAGGGATATATTGATACAAATTTAATTTCTGGCTATGTAACAACAGGTAGTTTTAATGAAAGCCTTGTAGATGTAACTGCAGAACTGATAAAGTTAACAAAACATTTTCCTAACTTTAAAGCAATCACTATTTCTGGAACGGAGTATTTAGATAGTGGAGCAAACCAAGTGCAAGAAATAGGATATACTTTAAGTTCTCTTGTTTTTTTAACGGAAAAATTGAAAGAAAAAGAGATTGCAGTGCAACAAATTTTCGACAACCTAAATTTTAATTTAGCAATTGGATTAGAGTATTTTGTTGAAATTGGAAAATTTAGAGCCTTCAATAATTTATTAGCTGAGGTTGCAGCCAAATATCAACTTGCTGATTTCTCGAATACAATAACCGCTAAAACTTCTATTTGGAGTAAGTCAATTACAGATGCAGAAACCAACTTATTACGTTGTACTACAGAAGCTATGGCTGCTATTTTAGGAAATGTAGACGGAGTTTTAATTGATCCTTATGATAAAGAATTTAAAAGTTCTTCTGATTTTTCAAGCAGAATAGCAGGTAATATTACCACTATTTTAAAAGAAGAATCTTATTTTGGTAAAGTATCAAACCCTGTTGATGGATCTTATTATATTGAAGAGGTTAGTTCTAAAATAGCAGAAAAAGCATTAGAGTTGTTTAAAGCAATTGAAGCTGATGGTGGTTTTTATATCAATTTTGAAAAAGAAATAATTCAACAACAAATTGCTGAAATTCGTCTTCAAAAATTAAAATTAATTAGCCAACGTAGAACTCCAATGGTTGGAATTAATAAGTATCCTAACTTAATGGAGAAAATATCTGCTAATCTACTTTCTAAAGGAATTAGTGAGAATCCTAAGGTGTTAACTCCAAGAAGAGCTTCTTTAGAAATTGAGGCAATGCGAAGGGTTACAGAAGAATTAGTGGATGAAACAAATGTGCGCCCAATTGTACAATTAGCGAGTTATGGAAATTTAACAATGCGTAAAGCGAGAGCTGCTTTTGCTTATGATTTTATAGGTGTAAGTGGTTTTGATGTGCATCAAGAAGAAAGTTTTGCAAACGCTTTGGTTGCAGCTACTGAAAGTGCTAAATCAACTTCAAATGTAGTTGTTATTTGTAGTTCTGATGAAGATTATGATGAAACTGCTGTAGAATTTGTAAAAGCATTTAGAGCCATAGATACAGATAAAGTATTGTTACTAGCAGGTGCACCAAAAAACATTGATGAATTAACGGCTGTTGGTTTAGATGGTGTTGTAAATATGAGAACTGATGTTCTTGTCTCACTTTCTAGTATTCAGAAAAAAGTTCAAAAAACCTTTAAATCTTTAGAAGTATGAAACCAGATTTTTCAGATATAAAAATAAACTCAGCAGTCAAACAAACTGTTGCAACTTCAGAGAATCAAGATGTTTGGAATACTCCTGAAGGAATCCCTGTAAAAAAACAATTTACAAAAGAAGATATTGCAGAAGCAGAACATTTAGGTTTTGCAGCTGGTGTACCACCTTTTTTAAGAGGTCCTTATAGTGCTATGTATGCCATGCGTCCTTGGACGATTCGTCAATACGCAGGTTTTTCTACCGCAGAAGAATCAAATGCTTTTTACAGAAGAAATTTAGCGGCAGGTCAAAAAGGACTTTCAGTTGCTTTTGATTTAGCTACGCACCGTGGTTACGATTCAGATCATCCACGTGTAACGGGTGATGTTGGTAAAGCAGGTGTTGCTATAGATTCAATTTTAGATATGGAAATTTTGTTTGATCAAATTCCGTTAGATAAAATGTCAGTTTCTATGACAATGAATGGTGCTGTGTTACCTATTATGGCTTTTTATATAGCTGCTGCAAAAAAACAAGGCGTTGCTTTAGATCAACTTTCAGGAACGATTCAGAATGATATTTTAAAGGAGTTTATGGTGCGTAATACATACATTTATCCACCATTACCTTCTATGAAAATTATTGGCGATATTTTTGATTACACCACTAAAAATATGCCCAAGTTTAACTCAATTTCAATTTCTGGTTATCACATGCAAGAAGCGGGTGCAACCGCAGATATTGAATTAGCGTATACTTTAGCAGATGGAATGGAATACATTAGAACTGGATTAAAATCTGGTTTAAAAATTGATGAATTCGCGCCTCGTTTATCTTTCTTCTGGGCAGTAGGAATGAATCATTTTATGGAAATTGCAAAAATGCGTGCTGCACGTATGCTTTGGGCAAAAATAATAAAATCATTCAATCCAAGAAACCCAAAATCGATGGCATTGCGTACGCATAGTCAAACTTCTGGTTGGAGTTTAAGTGAGCAAGATCCTTTTAACAATGTAGCTCGTACTTGTGTAGAAGCAATGGCTGCAACGTTAGGAGGTACACAATCTTTACATACCAATGCATTGGATGAAGCAATTGCTTTACCAACAGATTTTTCTGCAAGAATAGCACGTAATACACAGATTTTTATTCAAGATGAAACGCAGATGACTAAATCTGTAGATCCTTGGGCGGGTTCTTATTATGTAGAATATTTAACGCAAGAAATTGCGAAGAAAGCGTGGAAATTAATTGAAGAAGTTGAAGAATTAGGAGGAATGGCAAAAGCTATTGAAACTGGAGTTCCTAAATTACGTATAGAAGAAGCTTCTGCTCGTAAGCAAGCACGTTTAGATTCTGGTCAAGATATTTTAGTAGGAGTAAATAAATTTAAAACGACAGAAAAATCAAATATTGAAATTTTAGAAGTTGATAATACGGTTGTAAGAGATTCTCAAATTGCTCGTTTAAATAAAATGAAAGCTGAACGTAATTCTGAAGTGGTTGCTGTCAATTTAAAAGCATTAGAGGATTGTGCAGGAACAGGAAAAGGTAATTTATTAGCTTTGGCTGTAGAAGCTGCAGAAAATTTTGCTACATTGGGTGAAATCTCTGATGCTTTAGAGGTTCATTTTGGAAGACATAAAGCGGATACTAAATTGATAAGTGGTGTGTACGGAAAAGAAGTAAAAAGTGATGATACGTTTGCAAGAGCGCAAAAGTTAACGGATAAGTTTGCAGAAATAGAAGGTCGTAGACCAAGGGTTATGATTGCGAAAATGGGGCAAGACGGACATGATAGAGGGGCAAAAGTAGTTGCTTCTAGTTTTGCTGATTTAGGTTTTGATGTAGATATGGGGTCTTTATTTCAAACTCCAGAAGAAGTAGCAAAACAAGCTATTGAAAACGATGTGCATTTTGTAGGTGCATCTAGTTTGGCTGCTGGACATAAAACGTTAATTCCTCAATTAATAGAAGAATTAGAAAAATTAGGTAGACCAGATATTATGGTATTTGCAGGTGGCGTAATACCTGCACAGGATTATGATTTTTTATTAGAAAGAAAAGTGGTCGCTATTTTTGGTCCTGGAACTGTAATTTCTGAATCTGCAATTACGATAATGGAAAAATACTTAGAGCAAGAATAAGCTCTATATTAATTTATTTTAAAAAGCCCGAACATATACTTGTTTGGGCTTTTTTTGTTGTTATCATCCACATAAATACGATTTTAGATTGTTATGTGTTTGCAATTATCAGTATTATAAGGGTAAAAAAACATAAGAACTTGTCACTTCGACTTGAAGAGAAGTCTCATAATACTGATAACACAAAAATGAGCACCTTTATGTGATTTCTCCCTTTGGTCGAAAAGACAAAACTGTATGGAAAGTTGAATGTTAGATAAAATATTTACATAAAAAACAATAAAACAAACAGTGTGCGGTAAATGTCAATAAGCTTTCCAAATAGTTTTAGCTGTGGCGCAAACTTTATTATTTCCTTTAATTTTGATAGTATGCGCAAAAGTATTTTTCATTTTAAGCTCTTTGGTTAAAGATAAGACGGTATCTCCATATTGAGCTTCCGCTATAAAATGACCTTCAATTTCATGCAAAAAATAATTATCAACAATATCTTTTGGAATCGATTCAATTAACCATTGTAAGTATCTAATATTATTCACGTGTTTATTAGAATCAATATCGTATCGGTTTACTCTAAATTGTTTTGTATGTTGAGGTGAGTCTATAGCAATTATTTTTTTCTTGATATTTCTATTGATAGAATGTTCATTAAAGTACGACCATTTTTCTTTAATTTCATTAAAAATAGGAATCGGCTTTCTTTTATTTATGTCAAAGAAAACCCATAAACCTTTTGCACTACCTATAATGTTATTCTTTTGATCGTAAATAATATTTTCTCTATATCCTTTGATAAAAGAGTAGTGGGATAGCCAAGTTCTAATGGTTATTTTTTCTTTATAATTGGGGTAACGATTCATTTGTAAAATACCAGAAACTAATACCCAACCTACATTTTTTTGTAATAGATCAAATATACTGTGTCCTATAGAATGAGCATGATCTGCAGCTGTTTCTTCTAACAAAGCCAATATTATTGTAGGTGTTGCAAGCCCAAACTTATTCATTTCAAAATACCTTAATTCAAATTGTTTATCAAAATAATTATTAAATATCATTTCATACAATTTTTAAAGTTCATGAATTATTAACTCAATTGAAAGGAATTTTTAAATTCTTCTATAATTTGTTGTGCTGCTTTTACAGGTGAAATTTTAGAAGTAACAATATCGTTTTCTAATGATGAAAGCTCTCTTTTTATATTAGCAGAACCATAAAATAAATGTTTCAATTCTTCATTGATATTATTATACATCCATTTTATTTGTTGATGGTTTCTGTTTTTTAGGAAATAACCATTCTCATCAACTAATTTTTTAAATTTTAAAACTTCATTCCAAACATTATCTATACCAATATTTTTTATGGCTGAAGCGGTACTAGCCACAGGAGTCCAACCAGACTCAGAAGCTGGAAAAATATGAAGGGCATTTTGGTATTGTCTTTTAGCTAATTTACTCATGGTGATATTATCGCCATCGGCTTTATTAATAACCACCATATCGGCCATTTCCATAATCCCTTTTTTAATTCCCTGCAACTCATCTCCAGCACCAGCAAGCATTAAAAGTAAAAAGAAATCTGTCATGCCGTGTACAGCTGTTTCAGACTGACCAACACCAACGGTTTCAATTAGAATAACATCGTAACCTGCGGCTTCACAAAGCAGCATGGTTTCTCCTGTTTTGTTAGAAACACCTCCTAAAGTATCGCCAGAGGCGGAAGGTCTAATATACGCTTCTTGTAAAACAGACAATTCATCCATTCTAGTTTTATCACCTAAAATACTTCCACGAGAACGTTGACTACTTGGGTCTATTGATAATATAGCTACTTTATGCCCCAGTTTTACCAAATGCAACCCGAAGACTTCAATAAAAGTACTTTTACCAACACCAGGCACACCTGTAATACCAATACGTATAGATTTACCTGAATTTGGTAATATTTCTTGAACGATTTCTTTAGCTAAACTTTTATCGCTTTCTAAATTACTTTCTATAATAGTGATTGCTCTAGAAAGAATTACTCTATCACCTTTTAAAACACCATCTATATAAGCTTGTGCAGGTAATCTTTTTTTTGGTTTGTAGTTTTTCATTTTAGAGTTAGAAAGCTAGGTTTATGGTGAGATTTCTGTGTCTAACAAAGATACTAAAAATGAAAAAAACACCACTTATTAAAGGGTGTTTTTAAATGATATTTCTAGTTATAATTTTTAATTACAAAAAGATAATTATTAAATAGGTTTAACAGATTTCTATATCTTTTTTACACAGTATTATTCTTTTACTTTAATAGCTTTCAGCTTAATAAAACCGAAAAAGTCTAAAACTTTAATAATTACATAAGTCATATCTATTTCATGCCATTTAACTCCAAAATTAGGGCTACTAGCATGTTTGTGGTGATTGTTGTGGTAACCTTCTCCCATCATTAAAAAATCGAAATGAAAAAGATTCTTGCTGGTGTTCTTCATTTTGAAGTTTACATATCCATAAATATGACCAAACCAGTTGATAATAACTCCATGAATAGGTGCCATTAAAAAGGCTATTGGTAATAATAACCATTGCCACCAAGCGGTTACGAAAAAGACAAAGAATAGAATGTAAAAGGTAATCCAAAGTAAACGAGAAAAACGAGAGCCAGCAAAAGAATCAAACGATTTCCATTGCGGTACATTTTTAGTAAAACGGTCATCAATAGCAATGCGTTGCTCGTTAATATCTTGATAAATAGTTTTCGTTTTCCACATCATTGCAAACATATTTGCATCGTAAGAAGGAGAGTGTGGATCTTTTTCGGTATCTGTATACGCATGATGCATTCGGTGCATAATTCCGTATCCGTAAGCACTTAAATAACTAGACCCTTGAAAAACCCAAGTTAAAATAAAGGTGATTTTCTCCATGGTTTTAGACATGGTAAATACTTGATGTGCTGCATAACGATGTAAAAAGAAAGATTGAAAAAACAAACCTCCATACCAAAGCACTATAATAAAAATAACTACTGCCATATTTAAAAATTTTGACAAAGATAGTTTGCTGTTTTAGGTGAAACAATGAACCTAAATCAATAAAAAAGATCGCTACGTTTTAAGAACCAAGAAACAAGACCTATCTTTTTGATAAAAAGGACACCTTAAAACTGTTATAAAATGTATTGATATTATTAAATACGTTTTCTAATTCGGCTTAAAGCTTGTGCAGTAACACCAATATAAGAACTGACATATTTTAAAGGGATTTCTTTTAAAATTTCTGGACGATCTTTAAATAATTTAAGATAACGCTCTTCTGCAGTAAGGTTTAGAAGGTTTTGTTCTCTACTAGATTTGATTAAAAATAAACGTTCTGCGGTTAATCGACCAATTAAATTACCAATTTGAGTTTTTTTATAAATTTCTTGTAAATCGGTGTACGAAACACTTAAAATGGTAGTTTCTGTAAGTGCTTGCAATTCGTAGGCAGAAGGTTTTCGAGTTAAAAAAGAATCGTACGCACTAATAAACTGATCTTTAAAACTAAAACCAAAGGTGATTTCTTTTTCAGGATTTTCTTTAGGAATATACAAACGTACCACGCCAGATTCTATAAAAGATATGTAGTTTTCAATTTCGTTTAATTTTAAGAAAACGGCTTTCTTTTTAATAACACGAGGTTGCAATTTAGACGTAAAAAAGTCCCAATCTTCTTGAGATATGTTGGCTATTTGCTGTAAGTATTCTTTTATCTGTTTCAAATGTATAATTAAACTAAAATAGAGTTGCAAATATACGGATTCTGAAAGCCTATTTTAGGCTTATTTTTGAGTATCCTAATCATTTTATTTTCAATTAAAATATTTTAAATTCACGGACCATAATTTATTTAATTAACAAGAACGATATTGCTACCTTTGCAAAAAATATATTTAATGTCAAAAACCTTTTCATCTTTAGGAATTCATAAAGAACTAGAAGCACGTTTAGCAAAATTAGAAATTACAGTTCCTACTGCAGTTCAAGAAAAAACCATTCCGTTTATCTTACATAAAAAGAAAGATATGGTGGTTTTGGCAAAAACAGGAACAGGAAAAACAGCTGCTTTTGGTTTGCCTTTATTGCAAAAAATTAAAGCTGATGAAACACATATTCAAGTTTTAATTTTAGCACCTACAAGAGAATTAGGTCATCAGATATATGACAATTTACTTTCTTTTTCTTCCGATGAACAAAAGGAAAAAATAGTCTCTATTTGCGGAGGAATCCCAATAAAACCACAAATTGAAGCAATCAAAAAGAACCCAAGTATTGTAATTGCAACTCCGGGTAGATTGGTAGATTTAATGAAACGTGAAGCGATTGATATTAAAAAAATCAACTATTTTGTTTTAGATGAAGCAGATGAAATGGTAAGCGCTTTAAAGGAAGAAGTAGATGCTATTATAAAAGAAATTCCGAATGTTAGAAGAACGTTGTTGTTTACAGCAACGATGCCCGGAACCATCAAGCAATTGATACAAAACTATATGTCTAAACACGTAGAACATATAGAAACTGATATGGATTCTGTTGGGCATAAAGGAATCGATCATCAATATGTGGTGGTAGAACCAATTGAAAAATTGAATGTTTTAATGCATTTTTTATCGACTAAAGAAGGAGAACGCGGAATTATTTTCTGTAAAACAAAAGCAGCCGTTAATAAATTAGCTAAAAACTTAGCTATAAATAAATTTTCATCTGGTGCTTTACATGGTAGTTTAACCCAAGGGATTCGTGATCGTGTAATGGGACAATTTAGAGAAGGGAATATCGATATTTTAGTAGCTACAGATTTAGCAGCTCGTGGTATTGACGTTAAAGAAATATCTTACGTAGTAAATTACCATTTACCAGACAGGTATGATACGTATGTACACAGAAGCGGACGTACAGCTAGGGCAGGAGCAACCGGACTTTCTTTAAGTGTGATACAACCTGAAGAATTAGAAGAAATTCCTGAATTTGAAGAAGATTTAGGTTTGACTTTTAAAGAATATAAAAAAGCAGATGCACAAAGTATAGAAGACAATAATACAATTCTGTGGGCTAAAAAAGTGTTTAAAACAAAACCAAATCGTGCTATTTCAGAAGATTTAAAAGCAGAGATTAAAACAATTTTTCATCATTTAACCAAAGAAGAATTGGTAGATAAAGTTTTGGCTAATTATTTAGCGCAAACAGCAAGTGCAAAAACAAAAACAGCAGTAACTAAAAAGAAGAAAAAGAAATAAGCATGGCAAATATTATAAAAACTCAACAAGATATATTATCAAAATTGCAGATTGAAGAGTTAAATCAAATGCAAAAAGAAGCTATTGCTACCATTCATAAAAATGATAATGTAATTTTACTTTCGCCAACAGGAACAGGAAAAACATTGGCTTTTTCTTTACCTTTATTAGAATTTTTAGATCCAAATTTAGAAGAAGTACAAGCTTTAATTTTAGTACCTTCTAGAGAATTAGCAATTCAAATAGAACAAGTAATTCGTTCTATGGGGTCTGGTTTTAAGGTAAATGCGGTGTATGGAGGTAGACCGATGTCTAAAGATAAGATAGAATTAAAGCATATTCCTGCAATTTTAATAGGAACACCAGGTCGAATTTCAGACCACTTTGCAAACGATCGTTTTTCTAAAGAGCATATAAAAACTTTAATTTTAGATGAATTTGACAAATCTTTAGAGGTTGGTTTTGAGTATGAGATGCGTAATATTATCAATCAACTATCTTTAAATAAACGTATATTAACTTCTGCAACACAAGGAGTTGAAATTCCTGATTTTGTAGGTTTAAGTAAACCAAATACAGTTAATTATTTAAAAGCGGTAACCTCTAAATTACAAGTAAAAACAGTAGTTTCTCCTGCTAAGAATAAACTAAACACCTTATTACATTTACTAAATCATTTAGGAAATAAGCAAGGTATCATTTTTTGTAATTTAAAGGATTCAATAAATAATGTAAGTACATTTTTAGAGAGCAAGAATATAAAACACGGTTGTTTTAGTGGTGGAATGGAACAAAAAGATAGAGAACGTTCTTTGATTAAATTTAGAAACGGAACCAATCAATTATTAATAGCTACAGATTTAGCAGCAAGAGGAATTGATGTGCCAGAAATGAGTTTCATCATTCATTATGAATTGCCACAAGCCGTAGAAGAATTTACACATAGAAACGGACGTACTGCAAGAGTTTCTGCAGAAGGAACTGCCTTTGTTCTAAAATGGAAAGACGAACGTTTACCAGATTTTATTAAGCATGCTGATTTACAAGACATTTCTAAACAAGCAGTAAGAAGTCCTGTTTTTTGGGAAACTTTATTTATTTCAGGTGGTAGAAAAGACAAGATTTCGAAAGGAGATATTGCAGGTTTGTTTATAAAACAAGGAAAATTAAGTAAAGATCAACTAGGTGCAATAGAGTTGAAACAAGATTGTGCTTTTGTGGCAGTTCCATCTACATTAACAGAAGAATTGATTGAGAAATTAAATAATTCTCGTTTAAAAAAGAAAAAAGTACGTATTTACGAAGTATAAGAATATGAGTAATAAAGAATTAAATACAGAAGTAAATTCGTGCATCAATACCCTTCAAAAATTATTGGAGGACACGAATCAACTTTTTGAATTACCAGAGGAGCAAAGAGTCGCACTTTTTAAAGTTGCTGGCGAATTGTCTCGTCCAAATCGTGATGAATTTCAGCGCAGACGTAAAGACGCTAAAAAAGCTGCAAAACGTAAAATGATTGAAAGCGATAAACACGCTAGAAAATCTACAGGAATACGTTCTGCAAGAGAAGCAGCATTATTTGTTGCACCAAAATTATTAGGAGCAGCAGAATTAAATGAAGATACACCAGAATTAGAATCGCCTAGAAACTGTTATGTATGTAAAAAGGTTTTTACCAAGTTGCATCATTTTTACGATACGATGTGTACAGAATGTGGCGATTTAAATTACGCAAAACGTTTTCAAACAACAGATTTAAAAGGTCAAGTAGCAGTAATTACAGGTTCTCGTTTAAAAATCGGATACCACATTACCTTAATGTGTTTACGTTCTGGAGCGACGGTTGTGGCAACTACGCGTTTTCCTGCAGATTCTGCAATTCGTTTTTCTAAAGAAGAAGATTATAAAGATTGGAGTCATCGACTACACATTCATGGCTTAGATTTAAGACACATACCAAGTGTAGAAATTTTCTGTAATTATATAGAACAAAAATACGATCGATTAGATATTTTAATCAACAATGCTGCACAAACTGTAAGACGTCCGTCTGGTTTTTATTTCCATTTAATGGAAAATGAAAAGAAACCAATTGACCAATTACCAAAATTGGCACAGACTTTATTACAAGATCACGAAAGTTGTTTAGAAGAATTGGCGGATTTAAGTGTCTCTACTGCTAAAACGGATAAAAATAATGTTTTGCCAGTTACTTGGCACGGACCAGAACCAGGAATTGGTTTAAGAAATTCAGCAGAATTATCTCAAATTCCGTATAGTTTTGACAATTCATTACAAACTGCAGAAGTTTTTCCGGAAGGCGAATTAGATGCAGATTTACAACAAGTAGATTTAAGAAAAACCAATAGTTGGCGTTTAAAATTAGGTGAAATAGAAACTACAGAAATGGTAGAAGTACAGTTGGTAAATGCTGTTGCTCCGTTTGTGTTATGTAATCGTTTGTCTAATTTAATGATGAAAGAAAATACGGGTAAAAAGCATATTATCAATGTAACTGCGATGGAAGGGAAGTTCCATCGATTTAAAAAGGTAGACAGACATCCACATACAAATATGGCCAAAGCAGCCTTAAATATGTTAACACATACGTCTGCTTCAACCTTTGCAAAGAAAGGTATTTATATGAATGCAGTTGATACTGGTTGGGTTACAGATGAAGATCCTGCAGAATTGTCTAAGCATAAAGTAGAAACGCACGATTTTCAGCCACCATTAGATATTGTAGATGGTGCCGCAAGAGTGATGGATCCATTAATTGATGGTATTAATACTGGTAAACATTGGTCTGGTAAATTCTTAAAAGATTATTTTCCGATAGATTGGTAGTTTTTATATTATAAAATAACAAGTAGAATAAAATTTAAAAAGGAGTACATATGGTCTAAAATCATAAGTATTCCTTTTTTTTATTATTGATTATAGATGTTTTTTTTGTAAATATCAAACTAAAATAGTAACTTAGGAGAGTTACTTTTCTGTAACATTATTTATAAACCACTTAAAACTTATAATTATGTTAGCATTTAGAACCGAGATTAGAAACTCACCAAGAGAACAAACTTTAAAAATTTATTTAAGCGATACGTCATTTGTTGTAGGATTAAAGAATCTCCTAGAAAACATAAAAGGGGTTCGTATTGTAGAAGTACAAGAAAGTTTTAGTAGAAATAGGGTAGCAGAAAATGTAACGATTTACAGAAAAGAAAAGCACTCTATAAACGCTTTAAAGGAAAAAGTAGATACTTTTTTAGGTATTTATTTTGAGAAGATAATAGTGTAATACTACTTTTTAAAGACTGTATTTAAAGGTATATCATTCTTCGGAATAAAAAAATTAATAAAAAAACAGAAAAGAAAACAATTATAAGGTTGTATATCAGAAAAATGGAACCATCTTTGCAATACAATTAGTATTATAAATTTAACAACATTATTATGAGTAAAGGTACAGTAAAGTTTTTCAACGACACAAAAGGTTTTGGTTTTATCACTGAAGAAGGAGTAAGCAAAGATCATTTTGTACACGTTTCTGGTTTAATTGATGAAATTAGAGAAGGTGACGAAGTTGAATTCGATTTACAAGAAGGAAACAAAGGTTTAAACGCGGTTAACGTAAAAGTTATCTAAGAAATATACTTAAAGTTTTATAAAAGCCCATCAATTAATTGATGGGCTTTTTTTGTGTCATTATTTTTGAATTGACCTTTAATAAAATATACGATAGTTATTAAGGATTAAAAAAAAAGGCTCGTAATTAGCGAGCCTTTTTTAAATTATTTGGTTTTGTATTTATTAGAATAGCGTTTCCAAAGTTTTGTTTGGTGTGTTTCTAGGCTAATTTTTCTACCTTGTATAAAAGCATCCGTTAAAATGTTTCCTCTCATGTCTAAAGCATCACCTTCAGAAACAAATAAGGTTGCATCTTTACCAACTTCTAAGGTTCCAACCATATCATCAATACCTAAAATCTTTGCAGAATTAGAAGTTAATAATTGCAATGCTACTTCTTTATCTAATCCGAAAGCAGCAAATGTGCCTGCGTAAAACGGAAGGTTTCTAGTATTCATTCTTTCCATTTGACCTTCCATACCAAGGGCAACAACTACACCTTTATCTGTTAAGTTTTTTGCAATTGTGTACGTATAATCATAAGCATCGTCCTCATTTTCTGGATTTCTGTGTGGTCTTTCTAAAACAACTGCTATGTTATTTTTAACTAATAAATCTGCTACTTTATCAGCTTCATCACCATGAACAATTACAATGTTTTTGATGCCCAATTCTTTAGTAATTGTGATAGCATCTGTAATTTCTTTTTGGCCGTTTACATGAATAAATAATTTCTTACTTCCCTCAAATAAACCTTTTGTAGCTTCATAAGGTAAATGCATTTTATTTTTATCACTTGCTAAATAGGTTTTAGCATTTGCAAAATAAGATTGAATATCATTTATTTTTTTAGGATACTCTTTATCTGGTCTTAAAGCAGGATCTTCTCCTAGCCACCATCTTCCGCTTGTAAAACTAGTTGGCCAGTTTATGTGAATTGCATCGTCTGTTTTTATACTAGCATCTTCCCAATTCCAAGCATCTAATTGCACCACAGAAGATGTACCTGAAATTGTACCACCTCTAGGTGTAATTTGGGCCATTAAAACACCATTTGGGCGCATAGATTCTACCACTTTACTTTCTGCATTATAGGCAACCAAACTTCTAATATGTGGGTTGTTTGCTCCAATCTCATCTTCATCATCACTTGCTTTTACAGCATCTATTTCTACCAAACCTATAGAGGCATTTGTCGCAATAAAACCAGGATACACATGTTTACCCTTGGCATTAATGACGGTTCCTCTTCTGGCTATTTTTGCATTTGCATTTCCAACAAATACAATTTTTCCATTGCTAAACATTACTAAAGCATTTTCTATAATTTTTCCATTTCCTAAATGTGCTGTTGCACCTTCTATAGAATAATCTGTAGTTTGTTTGTCTGCGGGCGTTTGTTGCGCAATGCTATTTCCTACTAAGAAGAAAAATAGCAAACTATATTATTTTTTTCATCATTATTTAGTTTTATATTTCTTCTAATGTATCGCAGTGAAAATTTCTATCTTTTCTTTTTGCTGGAATTTGGGTTTTTGCTCCTCCCATTTTTTCCTGCAACATCATATTGATTAATTTGCTCTTTTCTTGCTTAATAGCTTCACGTTTTTTGATGTCTTCATTTCTATCAAAAAACACTTTTCCTTCAATAATTGTTTTTTCAACTTTAGCATAAATAGACATTGGGTGATGGCTCCATAAAACAACATCTGCATCTTTACCTACTTTAATACTACCAACACGATCATCAATATGTAATAATTTTGCAGGGTTAATGGTAACCATATTCCAAGCTTCTAATTCTGTCATTCCACCATACTTTACTGTTTTTGCTGCTTCTTGATTTAGTCTTCTAGACATTTCTCTGTCATCAGAATTAATAGCAACAGTAAGACCTTCATTGTGCATAATTGCTGCATTGTATGGTATTGCGTCGTTTACTTCGTATTTATATGCCCACCAATCTGAAAATGTTGAAGCACCAATATTGCGATCTTTCATTTTATCAGCAACTTTATAACCTTCTAAAATATGTGTAAATGTATTTATTTTGAAGCCCATTTTATCGGCAACATTCATTAACATATTAATTTCAGATTGTACATAAGAGTGACAAGAAATATGACGTTCTCCGTGTAAAATCTCAACCAAAGTTTCCATTTCTGTATCTATTCTATACGGTTTTCCACTTTTCTTTAAAGCATCATATTCATGAGCTCTTGTAAAATAATCTGTAAAAACTTGTTCTACACCCATTCTTGTTTGCGGAAAACGTGTTCCATTTGTATGACGAGATTGTTTTACATTTTCACCTAAAGCAAATTTTATAAATTTAGGAGAATTTTTATAAATCATCTCATCTGCATTTTCTCCCCATTTTAGTTTGATAATTGCAGAACGACCACCAATAGGGTTTGCAGAACCGTGTAAAATTTGAGAAGTAGTAGTTCCTCCAGAAATGTTTCTGTAAATGTTTATGTCATTAGGATCAATTACGTCTTCCATTGTAACTTCTGCAGATGAGTTTTGAGCACCTTCGTTTACAGCAGAAGCTGCAATATGAGAATGTTCATCTACAATACCAGCTGTTAAATGCTTGCCTGTTCCGTCAATTTCTGTAGCTCCTCTAGCACTTAAATTAGAACCAATCTTTTCTATTTTTCCGTCTTTTAAAAGGACATCTGTTTTTTCTAAAATGCCTTCTTTTTCACTGGTCCAAACAGTTACATTTTTAACTAAGATTGTCTCTGTTTTAGGTTGAATATAATTACCGAATCCTATATTAGGATAACTTACTGGAACTACTGTAATTGCTTTTTCTTCTTCGTTTTTTTCTTTTTTTGAAACTTCCTCTTTTTGAACCTTTTTACTGGTAGACCAATAGGTTTTATTTCCTTCGGTATCAAAAGCATCACCTTGCATTATGTTAGAAGCATTAACAATTTTACCTAGCATTCTTGTAAAATGTTCGTCATCGTTTAATGTGATAGAAACCCAATCATCACTGTATGAAAATTTAGACTTAATTTTTTTATCATCAATTTTAATAGTTCCTGTTTGCTTAGCTCCTTTACCTGTAATTGATAAATTGTAGTTTTTGTTATTTACAGATAACATATAATCACCTGTAATATCTTTAATATTCATGTTGTTAACTACATTTTTAGCTCCCTGAACCCAGTTTTCATAAATGGTAGTTTTAGTATCAAAAACATCGCCAGACGTAATAATAAAGTTTGCATAACTCCCTGTATTTAAGTTTCCAATTGTGGTGTTACCAATTATAGTTGCAGGAATTGTAGTTAATGCAGCTAAAGCTTTTTCTTTATCAAAACCGTATTTTATAGCTTTCTGTAGGTTTTTATGAAACGTATTTACAGATTTTAAAGTGTGTGTTGTCAATGCAAAATTGATTCCGTTTTTAGAAAGTACACTTAAATTAGAAGGCGCTTGATTCCATATACGCATGTCTCTTAAAGAAATATGTTGTGCTAATAAAGGATCTGAAACGTCATAAGCATCACTAAAATTAATAGGAATTATAAAGTTGGCATTTGTTGCTTTTATGTCATGAATTCTTTCAAATTCGTCTCCGCTACCCACAATTGTGTATTGCACACCAAATTCATCACCAACCTTATCTGCTCTTAATGCATCTAAAACAGTAGCAGTTTCAAATATTTGAAGTAAACCTTTATTATCGTTAAATGCCTCTAAAGATAAATCTTTATTTTTCATATTACCTTTTGCATACCAATCTGCATCATTAAAAACTTGGCGTAATAAAGCCATTGCACCCATTCTAGAACTAGGGTAAGCTTGTGTAGATTTAGCACTTTTATTAAATGATAAATACTGTGCAGATTTAGTGTTTAAAATTCGGTAAGCATCAGAAGTATTCGGGTTTAAGGCTATTAATAATCCGTTTCCTTGTACAATTCCGTCATTAGAATGTGTGTTTACAACTCCAAAACCAGCATCAATTAAACTCTTTGCTTTTTTGTCATCAAACTTAAAATTACTAATTGGGTTTGTTTCTGGTCTAATATGATCGTTCCAATAATACCCTTCACGAGTTGGCTCGTATTGTGTTGTTCTATTTCTAGATCTGGGTTGTCTTTCTGGTTTAGAAATTCCAAAATCAGAATAAATATCAATAAATGAAGGGTAGATCGTTTTTCCTTCTAAATCGATTGTTTTTGTCCCATTCGGAATTTTAACAGATTTACCAATGCTAACAACTTTACCGTCTTTAATTAGTAAAGTTCCTTTTTTTACAATCTTTTTATGCGTTACATAAATAGTAGCATTTGTAAATGCAAAACGGCTGTTTTCAGTAGTTTTTACTCCGCTATCTGTAGGGAAATATTCTTGCGAATGCATCGAATAAGCCACAAATAAGGAGAAAAATAAGAGTAATTTTCTCATATAAGTTTGGTTTTTTAATGAATTAAGTTTCTAAAATAATTAGAAGCTTTTTAGAAAATGTTAAAACCAATTATTTTAACATAATTTTAGGAAGATTAAGAAGGATTTGCTTCATTAAAATAAGAAATAAATAAATCTACCACATAATTATAAGATTGCACACCTTTATCTTGTTTATTGGCTTTTAAATAGGCATTGTAACCTTTTTTAACAATTGGCTCAAATGGGTTTTTGTATTGCTGCCAAAATGTATAACTCTCACTAAAATCTTTTAGAATTCCTCTATGAACAGTTTTCCAAAGTTCTTGGGATAAATTTTGGTCACGTTTTCTTAATTCAGAAATACAATAGCCCAAAGCCATTCTATAACTCGCGTATTTAAAATGAAGATCGTCATTATAATTAGCTGCTAAAAAACCAACAAAATTAGCTTCGTTTTCTGCAGCAAAACCAATTTGATGTGCCATTTCGTGACATGTTGTAGTTGGATAACTTGTTTTTGGAAGTTTGTCGTTTACCTGAGCTTCACCTGTTAATGGATTCAGATATCCAGCGGTTCCATTATAAGTTTGCAACAAACTCATTAAAGAACTTTTTACAGATTTATGTTGATATTCTAACTGTGGAAAATCTTTAGATAAATTATCATAACCAGAAATTGCCATTGTATACATCTCTTTTTGAGAATAAGGATTTTCTACCTTTAAAGTATCATTTTTTGTAATTTTATAATGATATTCATTTAGTTTTTTAATTACATGTGTTGTTACTTTTTCAAGTTGCTCTGTGGTATATTTTGTTTGTTGATACTGTAAGTTTTTAGCCAAAGGTTCTCTGTAATAATTCAAGCCCCAAAAAAGATAAAAACAAAAATAAATTACTGATAAAATTGCTGTAAAATGAAGTAGTTTCGGAATTAAATTTTTAAACCTCGTTTTTATCAATCTAACTATAAAACGAATTAAAATAAAGAGTCCGAGAGCCAACAATACATCACCTACAGAAAAAGGAATCCAACCTAAAATAATTCTAAAAAATGATGAAATAGGAGGGTAGATTCCGTTTGAATAATATTTTTCTATAAACGCAGCGTTTTTTGCAGCCAATTGAATTAATAAAATCTGAACTGGAAGTAAAACTGTAAATATTAAATGTTTTTTTTGAATCTTCAAGGATATTTTTTTGTGTAAATATGCGTTTATATATATTCAAATAAGAGGGTGTTCTAGTTTAAAAAAGCCCAATTTAATTGTAAAAATAAGATTTCATTTTGGAAGTTGACTGGTTATTAACAAGATAATAACAATTTTGTTTACAATAAATGTTTACAAATTAAAGCAAAGTTTAACAGACCAATTTCAACCTAAAAAAAGTACATTTGTAGCCATGGAAAAAACGACTCCTGTTACGGGTAAAAAGATAGATAAATCAAGGTTAGTACAACTTGAGAAAGGGAAGATTCCGCCGCAGGCAGTGGAATTAGAAGAAGCTGTGTTAGGTGCAATGATGATTGATAAAAAAGGTATTGACGATGTTATAGACATCTTAAGTGCCGATGCTTTTTACGATCAGAAGCACCAAGATATTTACGCAACTATTTACGAATTATTTCAAAATTCTGAACCAATTGACCTTTTAACTGTATCTAACTTGTTAAAAAAGAATGGAAAATTAGAATTTGTTGGTGGAGATTTCTTTTTAATTCGTTTAACTCAAAAAGTGGCATCTTCTGCACACATAGAGTTCCATGCAAGAATTATTCTTCAAAAATTTATTCAGCGTAGATTAATTTCAATTTCTAGTGAAATTATAGAAAATGCGTATGATGAAAGTACCGATGTATTTGACTTATTAGATGATGCAGAGGCAAAACTGTTTGAAGTTACCCAAGGAAATTTAAAAAAGAGTTCTGAAGATGCAGGATCTTTAGTAAAACAAGCCTTAGCTAAGATTCAAGAAATTGGTAATCAAGAAGGAATGTCTGGTTTGGCAACTGGTTTTACCAAATTAGATGCATTAACTTCTGGTTGGCAACCATCCGATTTAGTTATTATAGCTGCACGTCCTGGTATGGGGAAAACAGCATTTGTAATTTCGATGGCGAAAAACATGGCGATTGATTTTGGTCATGGTGTTGCTGTGTTCTCATTAGAGATGTCTTCTGTGCAGTTAATTACGCGTATGATTTCTTCTGAAACAGGCTTAACATCAGAAAAATTAAGAAAAGGAAACTTAGAACCACACGAATGGGAACAGTTAAACGTAAAAGTAAAACGTTTGTCTGATGCACCTATTTTTATTGATGATACACCGTCTCTTTCTGTATTTGATTTACGAGCAAAAGCACGAAGATTGGTGTCGCAACACGGAGTTAGAATTATTGTAATTGATTATTTACAATTAATGACTGCTGGTGGAAAATCTAATGGAAATCGTGAACAAGAAATCTCTATGATTTCTAGAAACTTAAAAGCTTTAGCAAAAGAATTAGAAGTGCCAGTAATTGCACTTTCTCAGTTATCTCGTGCGGTAGAAACGCGTGGAGGATCTAAAAGACCTTTACTTTCTGATTTACGTGAATCTGGAGCAATTGAGCAAGATGCCGATATTGTATCGTTTATTTTCCGTCCGGAATACTACGGAATGACAGAATGGGATGATGATGATCATTCACCATGTGAAGGACAAGGAGAATTTATTGTAGCAAAACACAGAAATGGTGGTTTAGAAAATATCCGATTAAAATTTACGGGGCATTTAGCAAAATTCTCAGATTTAGAAGAAGGATTTAGTAGTGAATTCCAATCATCTATGAATGCAGATTTCCCTGAAGATCCTTTTGCAGGTCAAGGTGGAGTAGACCCTAAAGATGCTTTTGGAGGAGATGATGATGATATGCCGTTTTAATTTCATATTTTTATGAAATGAATGATTTAGAAAATAAAGTTAAAAAATGGATTCTTAAAAATGGTTACCCTTTCGAAATGAAGGTGGCTAACTTTTTTAAAAAAGCAGATTTTAAAGTTTCACAATCTGTTCTTTATAGAGATGAAGATTCTAGTAAATTAAGAGAGCTAGATATAATTTCATATTCTAATACTGTAATTAATAATGTATGGTTTAATTTTACTTTTGTTGTTGAATGTAAAAAATCAACAGATAAACCATGGGTTGTATTTAAAAATGATAATTTACACAATCCTCAATTAGAAAGATATAAACCATTTACAACTAGAAATGCTGAGATATTATTAAATAAAACTAAAGTTTTAAAAGAAAACAAGTTTGAATTGTTATTCCCAAACTTATTTGGAGCAGGTTTCAATTTAGTAACTTCATTAGGTCAAACTAAAGATTTAGCTTACTCTTCAACTACTTCTTTGCTTAAAGCTTGTAAATATCTTACAGAAAAATTTAATGAAAGTAAATCTAGATCTTGTAATATTTATATTCCTTTGATAATTATTGAGGGAATATTATATGAATCTTTTCTAGATAAAAAGGATGACTTAGAGTTAAAAGAAGTTGATTATTCTTCAATTTTAAACACAAAAGTTTTTAGTGAAGGAGATTCTAATATTATTACGATTGTTTCTTCTAAAAATTTAGAAAATTTTATAGATCGTGTAAAAGAAGATACTTTATTATTTTTTAAAACTTACAAAAAAGAAATTGAAGAAGTTTCCCTATCGCACCCTACAAGTACAAAGGTGAAATCTATATCAATTTAAATGAAAAAACTTTTAACAATCTTAACTTTTCTCTTAATATCAAACTCAATTTGGGCATCATTTATTTATATCCCTATGAGCCATGATAACCAAGTAAACCACTTAAAATCTTACGGAATTGTCTATTTTTCTTTAGAAGCAGGTTTAAAATCTAAATGGTTATTAAATTATGATGGAGGTGCTTTTTTAATTGAAAACAATAAAATTGCAGAAAATGAATGTAAAATACGTGGTGTTTCTTATCAAATAATTTCGGATGCAAAAGCACAATTAATATTACAAGAAATTTCATCACCATCTTCTAATCAAGATGCAGTAACTTTAGAAAAAGCACCAAAAATAGCAGTCTATTCCCCAGAAGATAAAATGCCTTGGGACGATGCTGTTACCATGGTTTTAACGTATGCTGAGATTCCGTTTGATGTGATTTATGATAAAGAAGTTTTAGAAGATAAACTACTATTATATGAGTGGTTGCATTTACATCACGAAGATTTTACGGGGCAATATGGTAAGTTTTACGGTTCTTTTAGAACTGCCCCTTGGTATTTAGAAGCTAAGAAAAATTCAGAAAAAAAAGCTTTAGAATTAGGATTTTCTAAGGTTTCTGAAGAGAAATTAGCTGTTGCAAAAAAAATAAGAGATTATGTAATTGGTGGTGGCTTTATGTTTGCCATGTGTTCTGCAACCGATAGTTTTGATATTGCTTTATCTGCAGAAGGAGTAGATATTGCCGAAGCAATGTTTGATGGAGATGCTTCTGACTTAAACTATCAATCGAAAATAAATTATAATAAAACCTTTGCTTTTAAAGACTTTCAATTGGTTAAAAACCCAAGAACGTACGAGTTTTCTAATATAGATACGACTGATAAGCGAATAATTCCTAAAACTTCAGATTATTTTTCTTTAGGTGAGTTTTCTGCAAAATGGGATCCAGTGCCAACGATGTTAACACAAAATCATACTGTTTTAGTAAAAGGGTTTATGGGGCAAACTACGGCGTTTAATAGAAATACGATTAAATCTAATGTATTGGTTTTAGGTGAAAATAAAACCAATAGAGAAGCTCGTTATATTCATGGAACTAAAGGAAAAGGAATGTTTACTTTTTATGGAGGTCATGATCCAGAAGATTATTCACACAGAGTAAACGATCCAAAAACGGAATTAGATTTACACCCAACTTCACCAGGTTATCGCTTAATTTTAAATAATGTGTTGTTTCCTGCTGCAAAGAAAAAGAAACAAAAAACATAGATTTTTATCATTTTAAAATTCTTCTTTTCATAAAATATCATTTTAATTGATCATAAAGCTGTTTTTGCTTACAATTAATCTTGTAAGTTGCTATTAAAAAAATTACTTTTGTCCAAATTAAAATAACAAAATGCCAACAACACAACAATTACAAGATTTTACGCAACAAGTTCGTAGAGATATATTACGCATGGTTCATAAAGTTAACTCTGGTCACCCAGGTGGTTCTTTAGGATGTGCAGAATTTATTACTTGCTTATATCAAGAAGTAATGGACTATTCTACAGATTTTACAATGGACGGAAAGAATGAAGATTTATTCTTCCTTTCAAACGGACATATTTCTCCAGTATTTTATAGTGTTTTGGCGCATAGTGGATTTTTCCCAGTAGAAGAATTATCAACTTTTAGATTGTTAAATTCTCGTTTACAAGGTCACCCAACTACGCATGAAGGTTTACCTGGTGTAAGAATTGCTTCTGGATCTTTAGGTCAAGGAATGTCTAATGCTTTAGGTGCTGCACAAGCAAAAAAGTTAAATGGAGACGATAAAATAGTATATAGTTTACATGGTGATGGTGAATTGCAAGAAGGACAGAACTGGGAAGCAATTATGTACGCATCAGCAAAAAAAGTAGACAACATTATTTGTACAATCGATTTAAACAAAAAACAAATTGACGGGACTACAGATGAAGTTTTAGCAATGGGAAGCATTAGGGCTAAATTTGAAGCTTTTGATTGGGACGTTATTGATGTTGAGAAAGGGAATGATATTGAGGCAATTTTAGCTGGTTTAGCTGAAGCGAAAGCATTAACAGGAAAAGGAAAACCAGTTTGTATTTTATTACATACAGAAATGGGGAATGGTGTAGATTTTATGATGCATACACATGCTTGGCATGGTAAAGCACCAAGTGATGAGCAGTTAGAAAATGCATTAGCTCAAAATCCTGCAACTTTAGGAGATTACTAAAAAATTAGCGTCTTTAGATTCTAAAATTAATATATTAAAAAAGCTTTTCGATCTAATTGAAAAGCTTTTTTTATGCTTTTATTTTGATTTCGAATGTAAGAATAGAAGTATATTTACAACTAATGAATCATATTTATGGATCTTTTACTGTAAATCATTTAATATTTCAAAAAATTATATGAAAATAGGAATTGTTTGTTACCCAACATTTGGGGGAAGTGGAGTAGTAGCTACGGAATTAGGAATGGCTTTGGCAGATAAAGGACATGAAGTCCATTTTATTACTTATAACCAGCCTGTTCGTTTAGATTTTCTATCTCATAACCTACATTTTCATCAAGTTGTAATAGAAGAATACCCTCTTTTTGAATACCAACCGTATGAATTAGCGCTGTCTAGTAAAATGGTAGAAGTAGTTAAAAAGCATGATTTAGAGGTTTTACATGTACATTATGCAATACCACATGCGTATGCAGCATATATGGCAAAACAAATGTTGAAAGAAAAAGGGTTAGATGTTAGAGTTGTAACTACGTTGCACGGAACAGATATTACTTTGGTAGGGAGTCATCCTACTTATAAAACGGCTGTAGAATTTAGTATTAATAATTCTGATGTGGTTACTGCTGTTTCTAACAATTTAAAAGAAACCACAAATACGTTATTCAATATTACAAAAGATATTAAAGTAATTTATAATTTTATTGATGTTGAGAAATATAATAATGCACATAAAGAAGAGTGTAAAAGAATAGCATTAGCAAAACCAAATGAAAGAATTTTTACACACGTAAGTAATTTTAGACCTGTAAAGAGAGTAGAAGATGTTGTTAGAATTTTTAGTGAAGTAAGAAAAGAAATTCCTTCTAAACTATTAATGATTGGTGAAGGACCAGAAAGAGCAAATGCAGAAAAAGTTGTAAAAGACTTAAAACTAACAGAAGATGTATTCTTTTTAGGAAACAGTACAGAAGTTGCTAAAATATTATGTTATACAGATGTTTTTCTTTTGCCTTCTCAAACAGAAAGTTTTGGTTTAGCTGCTTTAGAAGCAATGGCAGCAGAGACTGCTGTAATATCTACCAATACAGGTGGCTTACCAGAAGTAAATATTCATGGAGAAACAGGTTATTTAAGCAATTTGGGTGATATAGCAGATATGGCAAAAAATGCGATCTCAATTGTAAAAGATGATATTACTTTAGAAAGGTTTAAGAAAAATGCTAAAAATCATACGAAGCAATTTTCTTTAGAAAATATATTACCAGTTTATGAAGAAATTTATAAATCTTGTTATAAGAGTAATGTTATATAAACATAAAAAAACTCAAACATTTGTTTGAGCTTTTTTATGTTTAAGATTTAGAAAGTCTTATTTTCCAAAAAGGCCACCTAACATACCACCAATTCCTCCAGAGTTTTTATTATCACCACCTAAAAACATTCCAGCAACATCATCTACAACACTTCCATCTCCATCTGCATCTAATATTTTTTCCAAGAAGCTTTGTTCGTTAGCTGCATCATTACCACCTAACATTCCGCCCAATAAACCTCCTAATCCAGAAGAATCTGTGACGTTGTTTTCTTTAGATTTTTTTGCTAAAACGCCCATTAATAATGGTGCAGCTACTTTTAAAATGTTTGCAACAGAACCAGCATCTAAACCAGATTTCTGACCAATGACTTGCTCAACACCTTGTTGCTTACTTCCTAAAATATGTCCTAATATTCCAGCACCATCTTGTTTAACACTTTCGTCTACACCGCCATCAAATAAACCACCAAGATTGTCTAAAATACTACCATCATGTTTACCTGATAGAGCACCCATTAATCCAGCAGCACCTTCTGGTGTAGCGGAGTTTCTCTCCATAGCTTTCATTAACACTGGTAAAGCCAGTGTTAAAACACTACTTGTTTTACTTGTGTCATTTCCTGTTGACCCAGAAACTCCTGAGATTATTTGTTTTCCTAAATCACTATTTAATATGTCTAAAATACCTGCCATTTTATGTTTTTAATAATTAATATGAATCTTTTCTAAAAATTATGACACAATATACAAATAAAGTCACATATACTTTAATTTTTTTTTTACCTTTCAAAATCTTAATTTTTTAAACTATTTAATGAAAAAACTAGCATTACACTGGAAGATTTTAATTGGTATGGTTCTTGGAATTCTTTTCGGTTTCATCATGAACTCTGTTGAAGGAGGTAAAGGTTTTGTTACAGATTGGATAAAGCCATTTGGTACCATTTTTATAAACTTATTAAAACTAATTGCAGTACCCCTAATTTTGGCCTCTTTAATTAAAGGAATTTCTGATTTAAAAGATATTTCTAAAATTAAAAAAATGGGAATTAGAACTATGGTTATCTACATGTTAACCACATTGGTTGCTATTATAATTGGCTTAGGCATTGTAAATGTGGTAAAACCAGGAGCAGGTATGTCTGCAGACACTATAGAGAAGATAAAGGTTAAATATGAAACATCTTCTGATGTTGTAGATAAATTAACAAAAGCGAGTGCACAAAGTAATACAGGACCACTACAGTCTTTAGTAGATATTTTTCCGAGTAATATTTTTACATCATTAAGTGATGCAAGTATGCTTCAAATTATCTTTTTTGCACTATTTGTTGGCGTTTCTCTATTATTAATTCCAGAGAAAAAAGCAAAACCATTAATGAACTTCTTTGATTCCTTAAATGAAGTTGTCATGAAAATGGTAGATTTAATTATGCTTTTTGCTCCGTATGCAGTATTTGCGCTATTAGCAAATGTTATTATTGCTTTTGATGATACAGAAATCCTTTTAAAACTTTTAGTCTATGCACTTTGTGTAGTTGGAGGTTTATTATTGATGATAGGATTCTATCTAATTTTAGTGAGTGTTTATACAAAAAAATCGCCTCTTTGGTTTTTAAAACAAATAAGTCCGGCGCAATTATTAGCATTTTCAACAAGTTCTAGCGCTGCAACCTTACCAGTAACTATGGAAAGGGTAGAAGAACATTTAGGTGTAGATCCAGAAGTAGCTGGTTTTGTTTTACCAGTAGGAGCCACCATTAATATGGATGGTACAAGTTTGTACCAAGCCATTGCAGCAGTTTTTATTATGCAAGTAATTTGGCCAGAAGGACTTACATTTTCTAATCAGCTTGTTATTGTAGCCACGGCTTTATTAGCTTCCATTGGTTCTGCAGCTGTACCTAGTGCAGGTATGGTTATGTTGGTTATTGTTTTAGAATCTATAGGTTTTCCAGCGGAATTATTACCAATTGGATTGGCGCTTATTTTTGCTGTAGACAGGCCTTTAGATATGATGAGAACCACTGTAAATGTAACAGGAGATGCTACTGTAGCTATGATAATTGCTAAGTCGTTAGATAAATTACATGATGATCCTAAACCGAAAGATTGGGATGATAATTATGAAGATGTAAAGTAGTTTTATATAACTTTTCTAATTCTTTAATACGATGATGTCCTTAAAAATATCAAAACCGATAGTTTCCGTAGCTTGGTTACAAGAGCATTTAGATCATAAAAATCTGATTATTTTAGATTGTACGATTCCAAAAGTTACAGAAAAGTCTAATGCCGTTAATTCTGATGAAAAGTTACAGATTAAAGGCGCTATTTTTTTTGATATTAAAAATACTTTTTCAGATGTAAACGGAAAATTTCCGAACACCATTTTATCTCCAAAAGAATTTGAATATAAAGTACAAGAATTAGGTATTAATAATAATAGTCTTATTGTTTGTTATGACGATTTAGGAGTATATTCTTCACCAAGAGTTTGGTGGATGTTTCAATTAATGGGATTTACAAACGTTGCTGTTTTAGATGGAGGTTTACCTAAATGGATAGAACATAAATATCCTATTGAAAAACAACAAAATAATTCACGTTCAAAAGGTAATATTAAGACTAATTATCAATCAGGAAAAATAAAATTTACAAACGATATTTTGAGTGCAATTAATAATAAAACTATTTTAATTGCAGATGCACGCTCTAAAGGTCGTTTTAATAGTACTGAATCAGAACCAAGAAAAGATGTAAAAGGAGGTCATATTCCTAATTCTGTAAGTTTGCCTTTTAGTGAGATTATAGAAAATGGGACTTTTAAGTCTGAAGAAGCATTAAAGGTTATTTTTAATGAAATAAATCCAAAAAAGAAACCTTTTATTTTTTCTTGCGGAACAGGAATCACTGCATCTGTGTTGGCTTTGGGTGCAGAAATATCAGGATCTAAAAACTATGCTGTTTATGATGGTTCTTGGACAGAGTGGGGAAGTACGGAGAATTTACCTATAGAAATTTAAAATAAACATTATGAACATCAATTGGACAAAAGAAGAATTTCAAACTTATGTATTGTTGTACGCGGCACAAAGTAATTATATAGAAACCGAATCTGAAAGTGCCTATATTTTATCGAAAGTAAATGAAACTTTATTTAATCGGATTCATACAGAGATTGTACATGATAATGATTATCAATCTATGGAAAAAATTAAAACGTATTTAGCTGAAAATAAATATACAGATATTGAAAAAGAAAATCTTTTAAAAGATATAAAAAATGTCTTTTTTGCAGATGGTTCTGTAGATGTTTTAGAACGAAATGTATTTCTCTTATTGAAAAAAATTATAGCGTAAAATTAAAAAAGCTTCACAAATTGTGAAGCTTTTTTAATTTTATATAAAGACTTAAATTCTATTTAGCAGGTAGAATTTTACCTACACATTCTCCAAAACCAATACGTACTTTATCATTTTTACAATGTGCACGCATAATTACAGTATCGTTATCATTTATAAATTTACGCTCTGTACCATCGTTTAACTTAATTGGGTTTTGTCCTCGCCAAGTTAACTCTAACATAGAACCGTAACTATCTTTTGTTGGACCAGAAATAGTACCAGATCCCATTAAATCTCCAGCTTCTACAGGACAACCATTCACAGTATGATGTGCCAATTGCTGTGCCATAGTCCAATACATGTATTTAAAATTAGAATTAGAAACGATGGTTTCTTTTCCATTTTCTGGTTGTATACCAACTTGTAAATGAATATCGTAACTTCCTTTTCCTTTTTGTTTTAAATACGGTAATGGCTCATGTACTTGTTTAGGGCTTCCTACTCTAAAAGGCTCTAAAGCATCTAATGTTACAATCCAAGGAGATATGGTAGATGCAAAACTTTTTCCTAAAAATGGGCCTAATGGTACATATTCCCAAGCTTGAATGTCTCTTGCAGACCAATCGTTAAATTGCACCAATCCAAATATATATTCTTCCGTTTCTTCAATCGGAATTCTATCACCTAAAACGTTTGCATCTGTGGTTATAAATGCCATTTCTAGCTCAAAATCTAATAATTGAGAAGGACCAAAACCAGGAGTATTACTTCCTTCTTCAGGTTTTGTTTGTCCGTAAGGTCTTCTAATTTTTGTTCCTGATGGCACTATCGAAGAACTTCTACCGTGGTAACCAATAGGTATGTGTAACCAATTTGGTAGCAATGCATTTTCTGGGTCTCTAAACAAAGAACCTACATTGGTAGCGTGTTCTTTACTCGCATAAAAATCTGTATAATCACCTACAGCAACAGGTATTAACATTTCTACTTCGTCCATTCTAAAGATTATTTTATCTTTATGATTGGCATTATCTCTTAAAGTTCCATTGGTAACATCAAAAACTTCAGCAATTCTGTTTCTAACTAAACGCCAAGTTTTACGACCATCCGCAATAAAGTCATTTAAATTATCTTGTAGAAAAATATCATCAGTTAATGGTATCCCTTCAAAATAACCTAATTGATGAAAAGCACCTAAATCTATAGCAAAATTTCCAATTCTACTACCAATAGTAATAATATCATCTCTTGTTATGAAAACACCAAAGGGAATGTTTTGAATAGGGAAGTCTGAATCTTTGTCTACTTTTAACCAAGATTTTCTATTAGGATTATTTGCTGTTATGATCATTCTTTTGAAATTTATTTTTCATCAAACCTACATAATTTTTTTTATTTTAAAATAAAAAAACAATTAAAAACGCATTTTTAACAGTACATTTTTAATAAATATACAATTATAATAAATAATGATAAAATATAGTTAAAACATGTTTTTTACAAATTTGATTTTATTATTTTTGATGCTTCTTTAAAAACAACAACAACAATGCAAATAGACAATCAAATTTTTGACCTTATACAGGAAGAAAAAGAAAGACAGTTAAATGGATTAGAATTAATCGCTTCAGAAAACTTTGTAAGTGATGATGTTATGAGAGCCCAAGGTTCTATTTTAACTAATAAATACGCTGAAGGATATCCTGGTAAAAGATATTATGGAGGTTGTGAAGTAGTTGATGTTATTGAGCAGATTGCTATAGACAGAGCAAAGGAATTATTTGGTGCAGAATATGTAAATGTTCAACCACACTCAGGTTCTCAAGCAAATACAGCTGTTTATGCTGCTTGTTTAAAGCCAGGTGATACCGTTTTAGGATTTGATTTATCTCATGGGGGGCATTTAACTCATGGTTCTCCGGTAAACTTTTCTGGAAAATTATACAATCCTGTTTTTTACGGAGTTGTTAAAGAAACTGGAATTATAGATTACGATCATTTAGCTGCACAAGCTAAAGAGCACAAGCCAAAATTAATTATTGCTGGTGCTTCTGCGTATTCTAGAGATATCGATTTTAAGAAATTTAGAGAAGTTGCGGATAGTGTTGGAGCTATTTTAATGGCAGACATTTCTCACCCTGCTGGTTTAATTGCTAAAGGAATTTTAAATGATCCAATTCCTCATTGTCATATTGTTACTACAACTACCCACAAAACGTTACGTGGACCAAGAGGTGGTATGATTATGATTGGTAAAGATTTTGACAATCCTTTTGGAGAAACTTTAAAAAATGGAAATCCTAAAAAGATGTCTACTTTAATTAATTCTTCTGTTTTCCCTGGAAACCAAGGTGGACCTTTAGAGCACGTTATTGCTGCTAAAGCAGTTGCTTTTGGAGAAGCTTTAACAGATGAGTTTTTAGAATATCAATTACAAGTAAAAGCAAATGCTGCAGAAATGGCTAAAGAATTTGTTGCAAAAGGATATGATATTATCTCTGGAGGAACAGACAACCACTGTATGCTAATAGATTTACGTAATAAAAACATTTCTGGTAAAGATGCAGAAATTGCATTAGGAAAAGCAGATATTACAGTAAACAAAAACATGGTTCCTTTTGATGATAAAAGCCCATTTGTAACTTCAGGGATCCGTATTGGAACTGCTGCAATTACTACTCGTGGTTTAGAAGAAGAGGATATGAAAGCTGTTGTTAATTTTATTGATGAAGCTATTATAAACGCTGCAAATGAAGATGCTTTACACAAAATTGGTGAGCGTGTTGCGCACATGATGAGTGCAAGAAGATTATTTGTTATGTAAAAGACAATGCCTTTACATAAGGTATATAATAATCATATTAGTTCGAGTGATTTTGTTTTTAATAATATAGTGTCGACAACTTATTTGAATACATATAAAAAAAGCATCAAGTTAATTCTTGATGCTTTTTTAGTTTTAAATATATTATAAAGTTGTTTTACCAACTTTTTACTTCTTTTTCTATGGCTTCACGAGTTTCACCATATTTTTCTTGGATTTCTCCAACTAGTTTATCAAAAGAACCTTCTGCTTCCGTACTCTCATCATTGGTAATACGACCGTATTTTTCTTTAAATTCTCCTTTTATTTGTTTCCAATTTCCTTTTGTTGTATCCGAGTTCATATTCATTTCATTTATGTACTACAATAGTACTGGTTAATAATAGTGTAAATTTAGAAAGATTTATAATTGCTTATGAATGCTATCTATTAAAATTTTGACTCATTAGATAATAGTTATTCTTTTTCTGAACTTTTAATTTTTCCAGCAATTTCATCTGCATCATCAGTAGCACTCTGTATTTGGTTTTTTAATTCATCTTTCTCTTTTTTCTTATCAATTTCTGCTACGATACTTTCTTTTTTGTTATCTGAATCTTTTTCATTCTTTTCATCTGTTTTTACGGTTCCTTTTAAAGGATGTAAACCTCTTTCGTGTTTTATAACTGACATATTTTTTAGTTTTTTAGGTTAATACTCACTTCAAAAGTAAAAAATAAGTAAATTTCAGCTTAACTACATTCGGTTAAATAATAACGCATTAGCTATTCATCAACTTCATTAGCACGTTTAATAATGTTCTCTGGGATAGCCTTTTTAGCTTTAGCACCCATTTTTTTTAACTTTTCTACAGAAGTAATTAAGTTTCCTCTACCTTCAAAAAGCTTATTCATTGCATTTGAGTATTCATTTTTACTGTCGTCAATTCGTTTACCAATTCCAACTAAATCACCTAATAAACCATTAAACTTGTCATATAAAGCACCAGCTTGTCTTGCAATTTCTAAAGCATTTCTTTGTTGTTTTTCATTATTCCACATAGAATCTATGGTTCTTAAAGTTGCTAAAAGAGTAGTAGGAGTAACAATCACAATATTTTTTTCAAATGCTTTATTGTATAAGTGATTATCAGAATTTATGGCAACAGCAAAAGCAGGCTCTATGGGAATGAAAAGTAAGACAAAATCTGGAGATTCAATTTTATAAATATCTTCATATTTTTTTTCTGATAATTGATGTACATGTCTTTGAAGTGATGCCACATGCTCTTTTAAAAACTGTGCTTTTAAGGTTTCATCTTCTTCATTTATAAACTGCTCATAAGCCGTTAAAGAAACCTTAGAATCTACAATCATTTTTTTATTATCTGGTAAATGAATCACCACATCGGGTAGAATTCTCTTACCATCTTCATTGGTGAAGCTTTGCTGTACATAATACTCTCTATCTTTCTCTAATCCAGATTTTTCTAAAACTCTTTCTAATACTAATTCCCCCCAATTACCTTGCATTTTATTATCCCCTTTTAAGGCCTTGGTAAGATTTAATGTTTCTTTACTCATTTGTTGGTTTAGCTCTTTTAAACCTAAAATTTGCTGACGTAAAGCAGCATGATAATCGATACTTTCCTTATGTGTTTTATCTACTTTATCTTCAAAAACTTTAATTTTTTCTTGCAGTGGATTTAAGATAATTTTTAAGTTTTCTTGATTTTGTTGGGTAAATTTGGTTGACTTTTCTTCTAAAATTTTATTGGCTAATACTTCAAAATTATTGGTAAATTTTTCTTGTAATTTTTCGACTTCATTTTTATTATGCGCTAGTTTTTCCTCAACATTTTTGAATTCTGTTTCTAAACGTGTTTTATCTGAAATTAAAGTTTCTTTTTCTTTTTGAACGTATCTAAGTTCACCTTGCAAATCATCGATTGTAATTTCTGTATTTTTAAGTGTTTCATTTAGTTTAGAAATTTCAAATTCTAATACAGATTTTTCCTTTTCAGAAACTCCTTTTGCTTTTTCAAATTTTAATTTGGTTAATAGTTTACCTATTAAGAATCCTACAAGGCTAGATATCAGTGCAATTAAGAAGTAAATTATCATTTCGTTCATCATATCAAATTAAGTTCATAAATTTATCATTTTAAACGCTAACAAAAAACTTCTAAATAAGCATTTTTTTAATGCTATCTTTATATATGAAAACAATTGCAAGGTTTATATTATTTACCATATTAGGATGGAAACTAGAAAACGATTTTCCTAAAGAACCTAAGAAATACGTTGTTATTGCTGCACCCCATACCAGTTGGTTAGATTTTCCAATAGCAATTTTATCTAGAATGTCTTCGGGTACTATGGTTCATTTTATAGGGAAAGCATCACTTTTTAAAGGTCCGTTTGGTTTTATATTTAAAGCTTTAGGAGGCACACCTGTAAACAGAAGTAAGAGTACAAATATGGTAGATGCCGTTATTGATGTGTTTAACAATAAGGAAGAATTCAGGTTAGGAATTTCGCCTGAAGGAACAAGAAAAAAAGTAGATAAATGGAAAACAGGGTTCTACTATATTGCAAAAGGAGCGAATGTTCCTATTGTTATGGCAACCTTAGACTTTAAAAATAAGAAGATAAAAATATCTAAACCTTATTATGCCACAGCAAGTATAGATGCTGATTTTGAGGTGTTTCACTCGTTTTTTAAAGACGTAAAAGGGAAAAACCCTGAATTATTTTAATTATTTGGTTGGTTTTATAAAAAAGATTATATTTGTGTGTTACATATAATTATTGATAGAGATTAGGGGCTTTATTTTTTAAGAAATATGTTACGCAAATAGTATCATGCTATGATATGGAGTCTTCAGGATACTGAAGACTCTTTTTTTTTATGCAAATTTCACAGAAATTTTTTCTGCAATACCTATAATTACTTCTGTTGCTTTCATCATAGATTCTACAGGTACATACTCATATCTACCATGAAAATTATGTCCGCCAGCAAAAATATTAGGACAAGGCAAACCTTTAAATGATAATTGAGAACCATCTGTCCCACCACGAATCGCTTTAATTAAAGGTGTAATTCCTAAATCTGTCATTACTTCTTCTGCAATATCTACAATATGCATTACTGGAGTAATTTTTTCTTTCATATTAAAGTATTGATCTTTAATCTTTACTTCAATTAAGTCTTGATTGTATCTTGTATTAAAATCTAACGCAATTTTGTGCATTAAACTTTTTCTTTTTTCAAATAAATCTAAATCATGATCTCTTACAATGTATTCTAAAACAGTTTTTTCTACATTTCCATTGATATCATGTAAATGAAAAAAACCTTCATAACCTTCTGTTCTTTGCGGAATCTCGTTTGTTGGAAGTGCTGTAATAAATTCATTAGCAATTAGCATAGAGTTTATCATTTTACCTTTTGCATATCCTGGATGTACAATTTTACCAGTAATGGTTATTATTGCCCCGGCAGCATTAAAATTCTCATATTCTAATTCTCCAATCTGACTTCCATCCATGGTGTATGCCCATTCTGCACCAAATTTATCAACATCAAACATGTGTGCGCCTTTACCAACTTCTTCATCTGGAGTAAAGCAAATTCTAATTTTACCATGTTTAATTTCTGGATGCTGAATTAGGTATTCCATCGCGGTTACAATTTCTGTAACTCCGGCTTTATCATCAGCACCTAAAAGGGTAGTACCATCCGTTGTAATAATCGTTTGACCTTTATATTGTAATAAATCATCAAAATAATCTGGCGATAAAACGATGTTTTCCTCTACATTTAAAATAATATTATTGCCTTGATAGTTTTCTACAATTTGAGGTTTTACATTTTTACCTGAAAAATCTGGACTTGTATCTATATGTGCAACAAAACCAATAGTTGGCACTTCGTAATCTAAATTACTTGGTAGAGTTGCCATGATGTAGCAATTGGCATCTAAATCTACCTCTTTCATACCAATTTGTTTTAGCTCATCCACTAATGCATTGGCTAAATCCCATTGTTTTTCGGTACTCGGAAAAGCAGGATTGTTAGGATCTGACTCTGTGTCTATAGTTACGTATTTTATAAATCTATCGGTAATATGTTGTTTTTCAATCATTTTATTGAATAATTTTAATTTTTTTCATCAATGTAAGTGCGTCGCATAATCTTTTGTTAACTAAAGAATCGCCATAAACTTCCGCCTTTGCAAGTATAAAATTCTGGTCGTTTATTTTTATAAATAAGTGGCAAACTTGGTATTCAAACTTTCTTTTTTTTCCTTTTGAAACGGTGTAATAAGAAGGTTTTTCTAAAAAAGTAGTCTCTTCAGATTTTATTTTGATGAGATTTTTTGATAGATCTTCTTGCGCTCGTTCTAGTTTAAAAGACGTATCAAAATTAATGTTTTTATTGATAAATGTAACATCTAAAAGCAAAGTTTCTGTTAATTGTTTTGTAGTGTCTGCTGTGTAAATAGAAGATTGTAAATCGTCATAATACAAATTCGTTTTCCATGTATTTGGTATCTCTAAAGAAAACAAATTTTTAACGTCTTTTACTTCTTCTAAATTGTTAAAAGTAGTGGCGTTACAATTAAAGTACTTGCTAATTTCTGTTTGATTTGAACAGGAAACAAAGAGAAGTGAAGTAATTAGTATTAAAAGGATATTTTTCATAAAAATATTTAGAAATATTAAAATGTATATTTTAGAAACACTTTATTTTAAAATTGGTTTTAAAACAGTCCAAACATTTTTAGCCAATATTTGATGTCCTTCTTTTGTAGGATGAATACCATCTTTTTGATTTAAATCTGAAATACCTCCTACATTTTCTAACAAGAAAGGAACTAAATATAAATCGTTTTTTGTTGCCAAATCAGGAAACATATTTTTAAATTCATTAGTATATTCTTGTCCCATATTTGGTGGAATTTGCATTCCGGCTAACACAATAATTGTTTCTGGATATTTCTTTTTTACAGCATCTATAATATCTTGCAAATTTTCTTTAGACTGCTTTAATGGCACACCTCTTAAACCATCATTTGCACCTAATTCTAATATAAAAACGGTTGGTTTTTGATTCAGTACCCAATCAATTCTATTTTTTCCACCAGATGTAGTTTCTCCACTCACGCCAGAATTTACAATGCTATAATTCAATTGTAAAGAATCTATTTTCTGTTGAATAATTCCTGGAAAAGCATCGTTAACATCATCTAAACCATAGCCTGCAGTTAAACTATCACCAAAAAAAACAATTGTTTTTACATTGTTATTTTCGGTCTGATTGATTTCAGTATCAGGAGTCGTTGTTTCTGCATTTGTTGTTTTTTTAGAAGCATCTTGTTTGCAAGAGAATATGAATATCAGTAAAAAAATGCAACAAAATTTTAAGAAAACCTTTTGAGATAAATTGTTGATATGTATGAGCAATTGATTATTTTTCAACATCGGAATATTTTAGTAAAAAATTAAATAAAAGTAATGTCAAATATATTAAAGATTAATGATTTAGAGAAAACTTATACCAGTGGTTCTAAAAAATTAACAGTAATTAGCAATATCTCTTTTGAAGTAGAAAAAGGAAGTATTTTTTCTATTGTAGGGCCTTCTGGAAGTGGAAAAACGACTTTATTGGGGTTGTGTGCAGGTTTAGATTACCCAACTGCTGGAACTATTGAGTTGTGCGGCACTTCTTTACAAGATTTAAATGAAGATGAACGTGCTGCATTGCGTAACAAAGAAGTCGGTTTTATTTTTCAGAATTTTCAATTATTACCTACATTAACAGCTTTAGAAAACGTAATTGTTCCTTTAGAGTTACAAGGCGAAAAAAATGCAGCTAAATTTGGAATAGCATTGTTAGAAAAAGTAGGTTTAGCAGATCGTTTACATCATTATCCATCTCAATTATCTGGAGGAGAGCAGCAGAGAGTTGCATTGGCAAGAGCTTTTGCTAACAGACCTTCTATTTTATTTGCAGATGAACCAACGGGTAATTTAGATGAAGAAACTGGCGAAAAGGTCATTCAATTACTGTTTGAATTGAACAAAGAAGCGGGCACGACTTTAATCATTATTACACACGATTTAGATTTAGCTAACAGAACACAACAGATTTTACGATTAAAAGGTGGTAAGATTATTTCTAACGAAAAAACAAACACTATTAATGCGTAAAATGACTTCAAAAGTAAATTTTAAGTGGCTATTAAAAATGGCTTGGAGAGACGGAAAAGCAAGCCTTTCTAGGTTGATGCTTTTTATGGCATCTATTATTTTAGGTATTGCAGCTGTAGTTTCCATTCAGTTATTTAGTGACAATTTAAAGCAAAACATAAAGCTACAGTCGAAATCCTTAATGGGAGCCGATTTTATTATTGATAGTAAACAAATACCTTCTAAAAAAGTACAAGCTATTATAGATTCTTTAGGCGCAGATGCATCTGAAGTCAATTTTGTGTCTATGGCTGCTTTTCCTAAAAATAATGGGACAAAATTAGTAAAGGTTAGAGCTATGGAAGGTGATTTTCCGTTTTACGGAGATTTATCTACGGAACCTGAAAATGCTGGTAAAAAATATCAAGAATTGGGAGGTGCTTTGGTAGATGCTACCTTGCTTTTACAATATAATATAAACCCTGGAGATTCTATTAAATTAGGTAAAAATACGTTTGAAATTATTGGTGCTTTAAAATCAATTCCGGGTAGTACAGCAATTTCTTCTTCTGTGGCACCAACGGTTTTAATTCCGTTTCGTTTTGTTGAAGAAACAGGGTTGTTACAATTAGGAAGTAGAAAAGAATATCAGTACTTTTTTGAAGCTCCTACAATGGATTTAGTCACTTTAGAAAACAAAACAGATCCTATTCTTAAGGCAGAAAATGCTGATTTAGATACGCATACAAGTACCAGTGAGCGATTGGGTAGAAGGTATGATAATGTAAGTCGATTTTTAAATTTAGTTGCTTTTATTGCACTTTTATTGGGGTGTATTGGTATTGCGAGCTCTGTACATATTTATATTAAGGAAAAACTAAAAAATGTAGCTGTTTTAAAATGTTTAGGAGCTTCTAGAAAACAAACTTTTTTAATTTATTTAATCCAAATTATTGGCATTGGGTTAATTGGCGGTTTAATTGGTGCTGTTATTGGAGTTAGTTTACAATATGCTTTTCCGTATCTCTTACAAGATTTTTTACCTTTTGATGTTGCCATTTCAATTTCTGCTCAACCTATAATAATGGGCGTTTCTTTAGGTGTTTTAATGTCCGTTTTATTTGCATTATTACCCTTGTTAGGTACTTGGTACGTATCTCCTTTAGAAGTTTTAAGAGGTTCTGAAGATAATTTACAAAAACCTAAAAAAGCACGAATTGCAGTAGTATTGGCAATTTTACTTTTCATTTATTTGTTTTCTTTTTGGATGCTAAAAGATGCCGTAAACGGATTGATTTTTACCGCAGGTATTTTTATCACTTTTGCAATTATGGCAGGTGTTGCTAATCTTTTCATCAAATTGATTAAAAAATTCTTCCCAAGTTCTTGGGGATATACAAAACGTCAAAGTTTATTGAATTTATTTAGACCCAATAATCAAACGATGGTACTTGTTTTAGCGGTTGGATTGGGGACTTTTCTAATAAGTACGTTATACTTTACGAAGGATATTTTACTAGCAAAAACATCCATAGAAAATAAAAAGAATGATGCGAATATTATTCTAATGGATGTTCAACAAAAGCAAGAAACGGCTATTTTAGAAACTTTTACTAGCAAAGGATTGGAAGTAATTGATAACATACCAATTATTACCATGCGTATGCAAAGTATTCATGGTAAAACGGTAAATGAGATTCGGAAAGATTCTACTATTAAAATGAAAAAATGGATCTTAAACAGAGAATTTAGAGTTACCTACAGAGAAGAATTAGCAGAAACCGAAGAAATTATAGAAGGTGAGTGGACAGGAAAAATGACTCAAGGAGTACCAATAAATATTTCTATTTCCGATAATTTTGCTGAAGATGCCAATTTAAAAATTGGAGATCCAATTGTTTTCAACATTCAAGGTGTGTTGATGGAAACCATCGTGGGAAGCATCAGAAAAGTAGATTGGAGTAGTATGAAAGTCAATTTTATGATTTTGTTTCCAAAGGGAGTTTTAGAAAATGCACCTCAATTTAATGTAATGACTACCCATGTACCAAATAAAGAAGGTTCTGCGGAATTACAGAGAGCGTTGGTGCAAGAATTCCCAAATGTTACTATTTTAGATTTACGTCAGGTTTTTACCATTGTAGAAGATATTTTAGATAAAATCTCTTGGATCATTAATTTTATGGCGTTTTTTAGCATTTTAACAGGTTTTATTGTGTTGATTGGTTCCGTTAGAAATAGTAAATACCAACGAATTAAAGAAAGTGTATTGTTAAGAACATTAGGTGCAAAAAGCAAACAAATTTTACAAATTACGGCCTTAGAATATGTCTACCTAGGAGTTTTGGGTAGTTTAACGGGTATTTTATTGTCTTTAATTGGTAGTCAATTATTAGCCACCTTTATATTTAAAGAACCGTTTATACCATCTGCAATTCCGTTTTTAGTTTTTCTCCCAGGAATTACATTTTTAGTAGTTGTAATTGGTTTGAGTAATTTAAAATCGGTTTTAAAAAGTCCGCCATTGGAAGTGTTGAGGAAAGAAGTTTAATCGAACATAGATAAAACCTAGTTTATTAGTTTTAAAAATATAAAAATAACTGATGAAAGTACACCATGCTACCTATTATAAACAGACTAAAAACTTTGTACTGTACAGCCTGCTGTTAGCCTGTTTTTTTACTCCAATATCAATTGTTAGTCAGGGAATTACGGAGGGTGCTACCAATGCTACAGAAGTAATAGACACTTCTGTCAAAAATCCTTTAGACCAAAAGACGGTTGAGCAACTAAAAATTACTTATCCAAGGTTTAAAGCACCAGTTTATAATAACGGAAAAGAAAGTTATTCAATTAAAGAGGTACCGAGTCCAAGAGGCAAAGGAATTATTGGATATGTATCCGATCCATATGATTATATTGATGCTTCTTCAGAAATTCAAATAAATCGATTATTATTTGAGTTAGAACAAAAATCATCTGTAGAAGTTGCAGTAGTTGTGGTTCCGAGTATTGGTAAAGAAATACCTAAACAATTTGCTGTAGATCTTTTCGAATTATGGGGTATTGGTAAAGCAGATACAGACAACGGATTGCTAATTTTAACGGTAATGGACCAGCGGAGAACAGAGTTTGAGGTTGGTTATGGTCTAGAACCAATTTTAACGGATGCTGTTTGTTATCGCATTGGCGTAAATGAAATTGTGCCTAATTTTAAGAATGGAAATTATGGTGAAGGGTTGGTAAATTCGGTGGTTAGAATACGTGAGTTTTTAGACAATCCACAAGTTATTCAGGAAGTCTACGGTACTAGTATTGTACATCAAAAAGATGAAGGTTATCAGTGGTATCATTATTTGTTAATTGGTTATGCTTTTGTTTGTATATTATTTTTTGTGTGGTATTACGGTGTAATATTTCAAACACAAGTATCTAAAGACGATTTTTATGACAAGTATAATCGATTGGACGAATTTAAATTAGGTTGTCTTATATATTTATTTCCAATTCCAATACTTTTCATTTCTAAATTGGTAAAAAAACGCTTGCAAGAATATCGTACAGCTCCTCGTTATAGTAAAGTGAATGGAGAATTATTACATCTAAAAAACGAATGGACAGAAAATGAATTTTTAGAAGCTGCTCAAATTTTAGAAGAAAACCTCAAATCTACTCGTTACGATGTTTGGGTAACGGAAGACCAAAGTGATATTTTAATTTTAGAATACGAAGGAATTAATAGCAGGAAGTATAGTGATTGCACAAAATGTGGTTATAAAACGTACGGAAAAAAATCTTCTAAACTTCTAAAAGCTGCAACTTATGCATCTGCAGGAGAGCGCGTTGATTTTTATGAATGTAGGAATTGTAATTATCAAGATGAAAAGAAGGTAGTTCTTGCTAAAAAAGTAAGACAGACTTCCTCGTCTTCTGGTTCTTCGTCATCTTTTTCTTCGTCATCAAGTTTTGGAGGTGGTAGTTCTGGTGGTGGTGGAGCGGGTGTTAGTTGGTAATCATTTACATCATAAAAAGGGTTCGAATATTTCGATTTTTATTATCTTGCACGGTTTTAATTAGATACTTTAATTCAATCAAAATTAGTTTAAATTAAAATTTATGAGGTCCTTTTTATTATTTATATTTCTAAGTACAACACTCTGTTTATCTGCTCAGAAAATATACAACGGAAAAGTTATTGATATCAATAACTCACCACTAGAAGACGTAAATGTTATTATCGAAGGTACATCAACAGGAACTATTACAGATAACAGTGGTAATTTTTCTGTTTCTAGCAATAATGAAAATGCAATTTTAGTTTTTTCTGCATTAGGGTTTAAAACTCAGAAACAACAAGGAGGACGAAACTTAACGATTGTTTTACAAGAATCATCAGAGATTCTTTCGGAAGTTGTACTGGTAGGAACAAGAAATCCAAGACAAACGAAATTAGAAACTCCTGTAGCGGTAGATATTGTAGATGTGTCTAAAATTAAATTAACAAGTGCACAAACTACGGCGAATGATTTGCTAGCGAATTTAGTACCTTCATTTAATTCTAATCGACAATCTTCTTCGGACGGAACAGAACATGTAGATCCTGCTTCTTTAAGAGGTTTAGGTCCAGATCAAGTTTTGGTACTTATCAACGGAAAAAGAAGACACACGACCTCGTTATTAAATAATCAAAACACGGTTGGAAACGGATCTGTTGGTACAGATTTATCTTCGATACCTTCAGCTGCTATCGATAGAATTGAAGTACTTAGAGATGGTGCTGCTGCTCAATACGGATCTGATGCTATTGCAGGGGTTATCAATATTATTTTAAAGAAAAATACAGGTTTAGAGGTGGGTACTACTTATGGTTTAACTTCGGAAGGCGATGGAGAAACTTTTAATTTAAATGTAAATTATGGTACCAAAATAGGCAATAAAGGTGGTTTTATAAACCTTACGGCAGAATTTAACGATAGAGGTAAAACAAGTAGAAGTCAAAATCATAATTTGGTTATTTATGACCAGTCTGATTTAGGCAATTTCTTTGCGTATGATTTTTCTAATGATGGTGCCAGAGAACGTGATAACGAATTGATTAATGCTGCTGGTTTAACTCGTGATGATTTTAATTTTCAAATTGGAGATGCGGCTATAACCAATACCCAGGTTTTTATAAACCTTGAACTTCCCACAAGTGAAAATGGCACTTTTTACGCTGCAGGTGGTGGAAACTATAGAACGGGTAATGGTTTTGGTTTTAGAAGATTACCTTCAGAAGGTCATGTTTTAGAGTTATATCCAAACGGGTTTCAACCCATGTTAGAATCTACAGTTGTCGATCTTTCTTTAATTGCAGGTTATAAAACAAAACTTGGTGAATGGGATTTTGATTTGAGTAATACCAATGGTTACAATCAATTTGATTATGGCATTTCTAATACTGTAAATGATGCATTGGGCATTAATAGTCCGACTTCTTTTGATGCAGGTGGACATACTTTTTTACAAAATACCGTAAACTTAGACTTTTCTAAATTTGATGATACTATCATGAGCGGACTTGGTTTGGCTTTTGGTGCTGAATACAGATACGAGAATTATACGATTTATGCAGGTGAAGAAGGTTCGTATATTGGCAATGGAGCAAATTCATTTCCAGGTTTTGCACCGAATAATGAAGTAGATGAGCAAAGATCTTCTGTAGGAATATATGCAGATGTTGAGCTTAATTTTACTGACAAATTCTTAGTTGATGTAGCTGGTAGATTCGAAAATTATAATGATTTTGGGAACACCATTAACGGAAAAATAGCAGCAAGATATAAATTAACAGATGCTGTTGTTTTAAGAGGTGCATTTGGAACCGGATTTAGAGCGCCATCTTTACAACAACAATATTTTAATAATATCGCTACCGATTTGGTTGATGGAAACCTTATTAATGGAGGTACGTTTAGAAACGATAGTGAAATTGCTCAGACTTTAGGTATTCCTGAATTAAAAGAAGAAACTTCTACAAGTATAAGTCTTGGTTTAACAGCTAAGGTTACCAATAATTTTCAAATTACTTTAGATGCTTATAAAGTTGATATTGACGATAGAATTATTTATACAGGTAGTTTAGGTAATGATGTTTATGGTGATGAAATATCAGAATTACAAGATATTCTTAAGCCACTAGGTGTTTCTTCTGCACGTTTTTTTACAAATGCTATTAATACATCCACTGCAGGTGTAGATTTGGTAATGAATTATAAAGTCCCTTTAAGTGAAGGTGCATTAAACTTTTCTTTATTGTACAACCATAATGAAACGGAAGTAGACGATACACTTAATAATGTTCCGGACATTTTTGTAGGTCAAGAAGATGTGTATTTTGGTGCTCAAGAAAAAAGTTTAATTGAATCTAATAATCCTCAAGACAAAGCAATATTTACGGTCGATTTAACAAAAAATAAGTTTGGCGTAATGTTAAGAAACACGTATTGGGGAGAAATAACTAGAAATGGTTTTCCTTTTGGAGGCGCTCAATTACATTCAGGAAAAGTGACTACAGACTTAACAGGCTCTTGCAATATCAATGATAATCTTTCTTTAACAGTTGGAGCAAATAACTTATTTGATGTATTGCCAGATGAACAAATTTATGACAACAGTTATTTTGGTGTATTTAAATATGCATCGGTTCAAATGGGAACAACTGGAGCATTTTATTTTGCAAGATTAAACTACAAAATATAATTAGATATTTCTGAAAAGGAATAACCAAGGTTCATGAAAAGTAAACACAAAATAGGGTGGAAGACAGCAGCAGCTTTGGTTATTTCCAATATGATTGGTACTGGAGTTTTTACCAGTTTAGGGTATCAATTAACTGATATTCAAAATACATGGAGTATCGTGCTAATTTGGTTGTTAGGTGGTTTATTTGCTTTAATTGGTGCATTAACTTATGCCGAATTAGGTACAAATTTTGATGATTCTGGTGGAGATTACGTATTTCTATCTAAATTAATTCATCCAATTGTTGGGTATATTTACGCTTGGGTTTCCTTAACTGTTGGTTTTTCGGCTCCGATTGCTATTTCTGTAATGGCGATGAAAAGCTATTTAAATCCTATAAATCCAACTATATTTAACGATTGGTTCGGTATTTTGGTGATTTTAATATTGACTGCAATTCACTCTATAAGCGTTGGGCAAAGCGGAAAATTTCAAAACATTTCTACAGGTGTTAAAATTGGTTTTGTACTAATTTTAATCATACTCGGTTTTAGTTTTGTACCTACGCAAGATGTAACCGCTATAGATCTTAGTAATTCTTGGCAAGACGAAATATTATTACCTGGTTTTGCTGTTTCACTATTATATGTAACATATGCATATACAGGTTGGAATTCTGCCGCATACATCGTGGATGAAATTGATGATGCAAGAAGAAATTTACCAAAAGCTTTACTATTCGGAACTGCATTAGTCACCATAATTTACGTACTGCTGCAAGTTGTATTTTTAAAACATGCTTCTGTAGATCAACTTTCGGGTAAGGTGGAAGTCGCTTTTATTTCTTTTAAAAACATCTTTGGCACAGAAGGAGGAAACTGGGTGAGTTACTTAATTGCCATACAACTTATTGCAACCGTAAGCGGTTATCTTTGGATTGGGTCTAGAATAACATTTGCAATGGCTAAAGATCATTCTTTTTGGAGGAAAATAGCCGTTAAAAACAAAAACGGAATACCAGTAAGAGCTTTGTGGTTACAAGCAGGAATAAGTATTGTATTAACGCTTACAGGTACTTTTGAGCAAGTTCTTTTATATGCTAGTTTCTTATTACAATTAATGGGAACCTTAACCGTTGCTTCTATATTTTGGTTAAAAGGAAGAAAAGGAGCTTTTAAGAGTCCGTTAAAACCATTTCTACAAATTGTTTTTGTGGTTTTTAGTATATGGATATTAGGGTATATGCTAATGGAAAAACCGAAAGAAAGTGCCATCGGGTTGTTGTTTGTATTAACTGGTATTGTAACGTACTTCTTTTCTGACAGAACAAATAAACAGTAATTCTTATTGTAAAAGAGTTCATTAAAACTCAAGTATTTTTTATCAATTATATTAAAATAATGTTTATAAACATCATATAATATAGAGTTTACATAACTTTATTTAAGGTTTTAGTTTAATGTTTAAAAATATTATATATTCATCAGATTTAAGAATTCTAACTTTGGAAAAGTTGGAAAATAGGGGTAAAATATGATGTATTTAACGTGTGTTTGTAAGTCTTAGTATTTAAATATTAACACCAACACTTTTATCTTTTTCAAGCACAGAAAAACCCCAATCTGCTATAGATTGTACAACCGGAATTAAAGTTTTACCAAAATCGGTTAATGAATATGATACTTTTAAAGGAGCTTTAGAGGTAAAAACGGTTCTATTAATAATACCATCCTCCTCCAAAGCTTTTAATTGTAGACTTAAGGTTCTTTCTGTAACTGTTGGCATTTCCTTTCTTAATTCATTGTAGCGAAGTGCAGTGTTTCGTAAATGAAATAAAATAACCGTTTTCCATTTACCACCAATCATTCCCATAGTTAAACTTGCGCAACAAGGATATTCTTTTCCTTTATATGTGTACATAAGGCTGTAATTTTTTTTTGAACCAACAAAGATATAATACTATACTAAGGTATACAACTATACTTTTTATAGTAAATTTAACATTTGATTTAAGTAATTGTATTTTAGTTATTTAAGCGTGTTTTATAAGAGGGTTTGGGTACTATCCTTTTTGACCGTTCTTGTGAGATACAAATGCTCTGTATACTTTTGTCACTGTAAAAATGATAGTAAAATAAAAAAATATAATATGAACTTACAAGAAACATTAAACTGGAGATACACCACTAAGGAATTTGATCCAACCAAGAAAATATCTGATGCGGATATGGTGCAAGTTAAAAATTTACTAAGAATGAGTCCTTCAAGTGTAAACCTTCAACCTTGGCATTTTATTATTGCAGAAACTACCGAAGGAAAAGCACGTATGGCAAAGGGGGCAAAAGGTTTTTTTCATTTTAACGAACCAAAAGTGGTAAACGCTTCTGCAGTTGTATTATTCTGTTCAAAAACAAGTGAAGGTGCAGATGATGCTTATTTTAAACACCTTTTAGAGTTACAAGATAAAGATGGAAGATTCCCAAATGAAGACGTCAAAAATGGTATGTATGGAGCAATGAATGCTTTTGCAAACATTCATAAATATGACTTAAAAGACTATCAACATTGGATGGAAAAACAAGTATACTTAAACATTGGAAGCTTTTTATTAGGAGTTGCAAGTTTAGAAATAGATGCAACAGCAATGGAGGGTATTGATGTAAAAGCATTGGATGAAGAATTCGGATTAAGAGAAAAAGGTTTCACTTCTTTAGTAGCTGTTTCTTTGGGCTATAGAACTGAATCTGATTTTAATTCAACAGAAAAAACACCAAAATCTAGATTGGCTGAAAGTGAGATTTTTACGGTAATATAAACTTTTAGGATATTATAGAATAAATGAACCTACAAGTATTTTTTTTGGAGCTTCTTAAAATTCGTTATAAAAAATATATACAGTTACAGAAACATTATTTGCATAGGAAATAACGGTAATTTTAAGTCGAATAAACAGTATAAGTATCTGCTTTTTACTAATAAAATCTTTTGATCATAAATTAAAATTAAGCGTATTATAAAACTAATTAAATAAATTACAAGTTATTTAGTTGGTTTTTTTATCCAATACATCCTTCACATTTCCCTTGTATAAGCACCTGGGAAAAAGCTATTTGTCTGTTCTCTATTTTAGGGATAACAACTTTTACTTGTAAGCAATCTACTTTACCGCAACTTAGACATTGAAAATGCGGATGCACATCTTTGTGCTCTGTAGCTGAACATCCGGTACATTTAGCATACCACTTAAGTCCATCTTTACCAAGAAAAGAATGCAAAACACCATCATCTTCTAGCTTATCTAAAATACGATATATCGTTGTTTTGTTAAATTCAGTATCTAATTGATTTATTAGCATTTTTGCAGAAATAGCTACAGAACTGTTTTTAAACTCATTAAGTAATACTTCTACAGCCTTTGTTTTTCTAATAATTCCCATATAACAAATATAGTGCAACTTAGTTGTAATAACAAATTTATTATTTACATTTGCAACTCAGTTGTATTAATAAAATAGTAATGATTATCTCAAAACAAAAATCCGATAGCATTGGTGCTATAGCAAGTTCTCTTTGTCTTATACATTGTGCTGCTACTCCCTTATTGTTTATAGTGCAAGCAGGCGCATCAGCTTGTTGCAGTACGACACCTGTTTGGTGGAAATTTATAGATTATTTCTTTTTAGTAATCTCCTTTTTTGCCATTTATAGATCTACGGAAACTACTACAAATACCTGGATGAAACCTGCCTTGTGGTTTAGTTGGTTGCTACTGTTTATTGTGATTATCAATGAAAAAATAGCATTGCTTTCTATACCAGAAAGCGCAATTTATATACCAGCAATTGCACTAATTATTTTACATACCTATAATAGAAAATATTGCCAGTGTAAAACCGATAAATGTTGTACAAATGAAAAATAAAAAACAAATAGAAATTGTAGGTGACAATCATTTCTCATCAAGTATAAGAACACCTTTACGTGCAGATGCTTTTGATAAAAGTGATGAAGAAAAAATAGAAAACATCCAATATCATTTTAAAAAGATTATGGAAGAAATGGGCTTAGATTTAACTGATGATAGTTTGTCTGGCACTCCATATCGTGTTGCTAAAATGTATGTAAAAGAGTTGTTTTATGGCTTAAACCCTATAAACAAACCTAAACTATCCACTTTTGAAAACAAATATGGGTATAATAAAATGTTAGTAGAACAAAATATTACGATAGATTCTGCTTGCGAACATCACTTTTTGCCAATAATAGGGTATGCAAATGTGGCATATGTTCCTAAAGACAAAGTAATCGGTTTGTCTAAGATAAATCGGTTGGTAGATTATTATGCACGCCGTCCGCAAGTACAAGAAAGACTTGTACTTCAAATTTTGAACGATTTACAAACTATTTTAGGTACTAAAGATGTAATTGTTTCGGTGACAGCAAAACACCTTTGTGTTTCTTCTAGAGGTATCAAAGATCAAAGCAGTTTTACAACCACTATAGAATATGGAGGTTGTTTTACTGAAACAGAAAAACGTAACGATTTCTTAAAGATCATCGCTCAAGAAAAAATATAATTTAGCTTTTAATTAATTACGAATTAATAATTATTTAAAGCAAGAATGTAATATGGAATATAATCGAAGAAAATTTATATCTTTTATTGGTAAAGCAGGAGTAGGTTTAGCGATTGCTCCTCAGTTTTTAGTAAGTTGTGGCAATACAACAACTCCAGCAAAAGGAATTGATGTTATGTCTGATGACCAATTTAAAACTTTAAAAAATTTGGTTTTAGAAGGATTATTGCCTTCGGATAAAGACGATTTATTATTAGCGAATGGATTAGAGTATCATTCCATCATTAAATGGGGAGAAAACATTAATAATGCCGATACTTTTGGATTCAATAATGATTTTATCTGTTTTATTCCTTTAGATGATAACAATCCTAAAGATGGCTTGTTATGGGTAAACCATGAATATATAAATCCATTTTTCGTTTCTGACTATAATGAATCCAAAGAAAATAAAGTACCAAAAACAAAAGAGCAAGTAGATAAAGAAATGTACAATGTTGGTGGCAGTATTGTACGAATAAAAGAGGAAAATGGCATTTGGAAAGTTGTTGAAAATGATCCTCATAACAGACGTATTACAGCCAATACACCTATGACATTAAATTGGGATACTCCAATTAAAGAAGCGACTACCGTATTTGGAACAAATAGTAATTGTTCTGGCGGAATTACACCATGGAAAACATTTATTACCTGCGAAGAAAACTATGATGCCTGCTTTGGAGAAACAGAATATGATGAAAATAACAATCCTTCTCATCGAGCAAGTGAATACGGATGGGAAACGTTTTATAACTATCCACCAGAGCATTATGGTTGGGTAGTTGAAGTAAATCCAAAAGACGGAACTGCACAAAAACATATCGCCTTAGGGCGTTTTGCACACGAATGTTGTACACTTTACGAACTAGAAGATAAACGTGTTGTTGCATATACTGGTGATGATCATAACGATGAACATCTGTATAAATTTATCTCTTCTAAACCAGGTTCTTTAAAAGAAGGAATACTTTATGTGGCGGATACCATCAACGGAAAATGGTTGGCTATGGATTGGGAGAATCAACCGATTTTAAAAAGTAAATTCAAAGACCAAACAGAAGTTTTAATTAGAGCTAGAGAAGCTGCAAAACTAATTGGAGCTACTGCATTAAACAGACCTGAAGACATAGAAATAGATCCTATTACCGGAAACATTTTTGTCTCCTTAACAAATAACAAACCAAAAGGTGATTACCACGGATCAATTTTAAAAATTGAAGAAACAAATGGTGCTTTTGATTCGCTAACCTTTAAAGCAGAAACGTACAAAGCAGGAGGAGAGGAATCAGGATTTTCTTGTCCGGATAACTTAGCATTCGATTTAGCAGGGAATCTTTGGATGACATCAGACATGTCTGGTAGTGCAATGAATAGAGCCGATAAACCGTATTTACCTTTTAAAAACAACAGTTTATTTGTAATTCCGAGATACGGAAAAGACGCTGGTAAAGTAATTAGAGTTGCCACAGCACCAAGAGATGCGGAACTAACAGGACCTTGGTTTTCTCCTGATGGTAAAACCTTGTTTTTAAGTGTTCAACATCCTGGTGAACAAACAAAAGATTTAAGTAGCCCTACAAGTACGTGGCCTTTTGATAAAGATAATATTCCTAAACCTGCAGTGGTAGCAATTACAGGAAATTTAATAGAAAAAATGAATAAATTAAATTTACTAGAAGTATAAATCAGCGTAAGCGTTTTTACAATATGGAAGCAATTATTACCATTGTCGGCTTTTTAGGATCAGGGAAAACTACTTTATTAAACTATTTAATAGATCGTTTTACTGAAAAAGAATGGAATCCTTTTGTGATCTTAAATGATTATGAAAATGCCAATATGGATGTACAGCAGTTTCTAGATAAAGTAGATAACAAACATATAAAAGCGCTTACCGGAAGTTGTATTTGTTGCAGTGGCATACATGAACTTAGAAATTATGTAAACGGAATTCCTATTAGAAAAAACGGAATTACTTTAATTGAAGCCAACGGAACATCAGATGCATGTGCACTTATGGAGTTTTTAGGAGTAGGTGTAAACAATCGGTTTTTACCACCTATACAAATCTCTGTGGTAGATGTACTAAATTGGCAAAAAAGAGGAGAACATAATGATTTAGAAGCGAATCAAATACAGGTATCCTCTTTAATTGTGTTGACACATCTTGATGGGGCTTCAGAACATAGGAAGGAATTGGTGGTTAAAGACTTAAAAAAACACAACCCTTTTGCTAAAATTATCACTTTAGATGCACTAGACGTTGAGTTGTTACCCATTCTTTTACCTTCTAAAAATGTGGTTGATAAATTAGCGCATCAAAAAGCACATTGGTCTTCTTGTTCTATAGATTTACCTGTTTTACCTTCTAAAGAGTGCATAGATTTTATTTGTAATCAGTTGCCTAAGAGTATACTTAGAGTTAAAGGTTGTGTACAAATAGCTAAAGAAACAAATTACACTTATTTTGAAAGAACTCCAGACGGAAAAATATTTGTAAGACCTTTTAAAGGCGTGCCAATAACAGGAACTAAATTACTAACTATTGGTGCTGGTAGTGAACCTGCTGTTTTAGAACAAGCGATTGCAAATAGCCTAAATACCTTCAATTAATTACGATAACCTTCATAAATAATCCCAATTCAAAATATAAAATAATAATGATAAAAGGAATTAAAAAATTACCAGTAACTGTTTTAAGTGGATTTTTAGGAGCTGGTAAAACCACATTATTAAATCATATTTTGCATAACAAAGAAGGGTTAAAAGTAGCTGTTATTGTAAATGATATGAGTGAGGTGAATATAGACGCTCAGTTTCTAGAAAATGAAAACACACTTTCTAGAACCGAAGAAAAGTTAGTCGAAATGTCTAACGGATGTATTTGCTGTACGTTACGAGAAGATTTAATGATTGAGGTTGAAAAACTAGCTGCTCAAAATAAATTTGATTATTTACTTATAGAAAGCACCGGAATTAGTGAACCGATTCCTGTTGCTCAAACTTTTACATTTGAAAGTGAAGATGGTAAAATAGATTTAAGCAAGTTTAGCTATATAGATACGATGGTTACGGTGGTAGATGCTTTTAATTTCTTAAAAGATTTTTCTAGTGCAGATTATTTAGCCACAAGAGAGTTGACGAATATAGAAGGAGACGATAGAACTATTGTAAACCTGTTAACAGACCAAATTGAATTTGCAAACGTAATTATTTTGAATAAAATAGATTTAGTTACTGAAGAACAAATAGCAACGCTGCATGCAATTATTCAAAAATTAAATCCTGAAGCAAGTATTATTACCACACAAAACTCTAAAGTTGTAATAGAAAGCGTTTTAAACACGGGGTTATTTGATTATGAAAAAGCAGAAGCTTCTGCAGGTTGGTTAAAAGAATTAGAAAATGAGCACGTGCCAGAAACGGAAGAATACGGAATTAACTCTCTCGTTTATAGGAGTAAAAAACCATTTCATCCAGCGCGATTTTTAAACTATTTAAATACAGATTTTCCTCAGAATATTATAAGAAGTAAAGGGCTTTTTTGGTTAGCCTCTAGGTCTGACCAAGCTTTACTTTGGAGTTCCGCAGGAGGATCTTGTAAAGCAGACTCTGCAGGTGTTTGGTGGGCATCAATGTCTTTTGGAGAACGCATTAGTTCTGCTGTTTTTGTAGAAAATAAAGACGATATAGAAAAAGGTTGGGACGCCATATATGGAGACCGTAAAATAGAATTAGTTTTTATTGGTCAATATTTAGAGAAAGAAGCCATAATCGCTCAATTAAACACTTGTTTATTAACTGATAAAGAAATAGAAACATGGAAAACTAAATCATTTCCGCAAGAAGATCAATGGCCAATAACACAATAAAAACATCACTAAAATAAATCACATGATTAAAACAGAAAAACTGACAAAGAAATATGGAGATTTCGTTGCTTTAAATGAATTATCCTTACAGGTAAAATCAGGCGAAATATATTGTCTTTTAGGTGCTAATGGAGCGGGAAAATCTACCACTATAAATTTATTGTTAGGTTTTCTAAAAGCAACTTCTGGTACAGCATTGATTAATGGAAAAGATGTAGAAAAGAACAATTTAGAAACCAAAAAAGACATCGCTTATATTCCCGAGAACTTAATGTTGTACCCAACATTGAACGCTGTAGAAAATCTTGATTACTTTTCTGGTATTGGTGGTCAGAATTTTAAAAAAGAACAGTTAGAATCTCTTTTAACACAAGCAGGTTTACAATCGGATGCTTTTTACAAACGCACCAATGCTTTTTCTAAGGGAATGCGACAAAAAGTAGGGATTGCTATTGCACTTGCTAAACAGGCAAAAGTACTTTTGTTAGATGAACCAACCTCTGGTTTAGATCCTAAAGCAAGTAACGAATTTGGTTTATTACTACAAGAACTTAAAAAGAAAAATGTAGCTATTTTAATGGCTACACACGATCTTTTTAGAGCAAAAGAAATTGCTACAAATATAGGGATTATGAAAAACGGACAATTGTTAGAACAATTTGTTTCTAAAGACATTTCTTTATCAGAATTAGAGAAAGTATATCTTAAAACCATGATTGTAAATACGCCGTAAAAATGATTAAAAAAACAATTATAAAAGAAATCCAAGAGCTCTTTAGAGATGGTCGTGTTAAACTTTCTGGAATTATTGTATTGTTATTATTGCTTGTTTCGGTTTGGATAAGCAGAAATCAATATAAAAAATCAATTGAAGAAGTAGCATCAGCAAAAACAGAAGAACGTGCTGTTTGGGAAAATCAGGGAGAGAAAAATCCGCATTCTGCGGCACATTATGGTAATTATGTATTTAAACCTAAACATCCACTTTCGTTATTAGATCAAGGTGTTAATAAATACACAGGTACTTCTATTTTTTTAGAAGCACACAAACGTAATGAAGCACAATTTAGTAGTGTTGCAGACCAAACAGGTTTGGCGCGTTTTGGAGTGCTTTCACCAGATTTTATTTTACTATTTATCTTACCGCTTTTAATTATTTTAATAGGATATAATAGTGTTACCAAAGAAAGAGAAATGGAAACTATGGCTTTATTAAAGAGTCAGGGTATGGTATATTGGAAAATGATTTTAGGAAAGTGGGTCTCTATTTTTCTGCCTATTTTTATTCTTACAACCTTATTATTTCTGCTTTCGGGTATGGTACTCTCATTTATAGAAGGCTATACATCGTTTAGTTGGCTTTCTTTAGGTTTATTGCTATTGATCTATTTATTTTATTATACTGTATTTATCAATATTGTACTTTTTATTTCTATTCAAGTTAAAAAATCGAGTGTGTCGCTTGTTGTCGCATTGGGTGTTTGGATTATCTCTTGCTTAGTAGCGCCAAAAGTTGCTAGTAATTTTGCGGAATCAAAATATCCATATCCAACTCATCAAGAATTTGCGACTACTATTTCTGATGCTAAAAAAGAAGGGTTAGACGGACATAACCCTTGGAGTGAAGCTTCTAAACAATTAGAAAAAGACGTGTTATTAGAATATGGTGTGGATAGTTTAAACCAACTTCCTTTTAATTTTATTGCGTATCGTATGCAAAAAGGAGAGGAGTATCAAGCTAGTATATATAAAAAGCATTATGCTGTTTTAAAGGCACAGTTTCAAAAGCAAGTAGCTACGTACAATACACTTTCTGTTATTTCACCGTTTCTTTCTGCTCGATTTTTATCTATGGGAATTGCTCGTACGGATTATCAATCTCATTGGGATTTTGCTGATGCTTCTGAAAGTTATAGAATTGAAACACAAAAGTTTTTAAATGATAATTACGCGAATAACACAAGTTATATGGAGCGTGGTTATTTAGCAAAATCAGATACTTGGAAAAACCTTCCGAAGTTTGAGTACGAGCATGTAAACTTAAGTACTGTTTTAAAACAACAGAAAATTAGTATGCTTATTTTATTGGCTTGGGTATTGTTTACCACCTCTTTATTATTCGTTTTTAACCGTAAAAAAAATTAACTATCGCATGCTGTACTATAATTTTAAATATGAATTAAAAATACTTCTGCGCAGTCGTTGGATACAGTTGATTAGTATTCTTTTATTGGGTTTATTTGTTTTTGCTGCTTTTAATGGCGAAAATAAAGTAGAAAAAAGGAAAGTAAATATTTCGAAAGCAAGAACTGAAGTGCAAGCTTCAGATAAAAACATGCTAGCTGTTTTAGATTCTTTAGAAAACGGAATGAATGTGCATGTGTCTCGTTATAAAATTCCGACGAGCCCAATTTCTATTGGAAATTACTACCCTAGAGTTGCTGCAATGGATCCTAATGATATGGGCTTTTTAGCTGTAGGACAAAGTGATATTTTTACGCATTATGTATTACCAACCGTATTTGGAGATGATTTTGCACTGAATTTCACCGAAATGACCAGTCCAATTCAGTTGCTTTTTGGAAGTTTCGATTTAATGTTTGTCATCGTTTATTTACTTCCGTTGCTTATTATAGCATTTTCTTACAATGTTTTATCCGAAGAAAAAGAAAGAGGTACTTTACGTTTGTTGGCATCACAACCGATCTCTATTAGAAAATGGGTATTGCAAAAATTAGCCATGCGCTTGTTTTGTTTGTTTGTCATTATTATTGTGGTATCCGCCATTGTATTTGGTTTTTTCGCTAATGTACCTTTTATAAGTTTCCTTTCGTTTTTAGCCCTGGTATTTTGTTATATGCTATTTTGGTTTAGTTTGGCTTTTGCTATTAATATTAGTAGCTCTAAATCTGCAAAAAACGCTTTGTCTCTTTTAGGATTATGGATTGTTTTTGTATTGCTAATGCCTTCTATTATCAGTCAGACCGGAGATATTTTTTATCCAATTCCGCCAAGAACAGAAATGATTAGTGAAATACGCGAACACAAAGCAGCAGCTACTAAAAAGCAAGATCAAATATTAGATAACTTTTTAAGAGATCACCCCGAATATGCTGTAAATGATCCATCTCAAGCGCGTTCGTTTTGGCACGGATATATTGCTTCTCAGCAATTAATTAAAGAAGAATTGGAACCACTTTTCTCTGATTATGAAGATAAATTAAAAAAACAACAATCTTGGGTATCTAAATTTCAATGGATATCTCCAGCAATTATTACGCAAAGTGCCTTAGGTACTATGGCAGGTACTACAAAAGAAGATTATAACAATTACCAAAATCAAGTGTATCAATTTGCTGCAGATTGGCGTAATTATTTTGTTCCTTTATTGTACAACAACAAAACGTTTAATAAAACGATGTATAAGGAATTACCAACATTTACGTATGCGCCTAAAAAAGATCATTCTTTACTTTATGCCATTGTTGGTTTGTTACTAATTTCTGTGGTTGTTATTGCCATTACCATGTTTAGTTATACCATCAATTTAAAAAGAAAAGGAATGGTATTGATGCAATAATGATGTCAATTAAAAATATAAAGTAAAAGTGTCATAAACACATTAAAATGCTAAAAACAAGTAGTCTTACTTTTCAATATAATAAAAATGATCGTATTTTTAGTTTTCCTGATATCGCTTTAGATAAACAAGAAAACTTACTCGTTATAGGAAAATCGGGTATTGGTAAGACTACTTTTTTACATTTATTGGCAGGATTATTAGAACCTGTAAATGGGACTGTTGTAGTTAATGATATCGATATTAATGCATTGTCTAACCACAAATTAGATGCTTTTAGAGGGGAGAATATCGGACTTGTATTTCAGAAAAAATATGCAATTCAGAATTTAAATGTATTTCAAAACCTACAAGCGAGGCTTTTATTTAGTAAAAAACCGATTAATCATAAGGAAATAGAAGTTTTATTAGCGCAATTAGGTTTATCTGAATTTAAAAAAAGTAGCATAAAAACACTTAGTGAAGGCCAATTACAACGTTTAGGTATTGCTTTAGCAGTGATTCATAAACCTAAAATTATTTTGGCAGATGAACCAACTTCTAGTTTAGACGATGAAAATTGTGAAATTGTGATGAATTTACTCCTGAAACAAGCAAAGCAAACTGGAGCGAATTTAATTGTAATTACACATGATCAGAGAGTAAAACCGTTCTTTAATAAAACCGTTTTATTATGAAAATCTGGAGTATAAGTCTACATAATATAAAATCGAAACCTTTATATACTTTTTTAAGTGTCTTTATTTTGTCGTTAAGTATTGCCCTTTTAATAGGGATTCAACAATTAAAAAACGCTTTTAAAAACCAAATTGAACACAATGTAGGTAATATCGATTTAGTAATAGGAGCAAAGGGAAGTCCGTTACAACTGGTGTTAGCTTCGGTATTGCATTTAGACAATCCTACTGGAAATATTTCTTATGAAGAAGCCAAAAAAATGGGGAAGCACCCAATGATACAATCTGCCATACCTATTTCTTATGGCGATAATTACAAAGGATATAGAATTGTAGGAACCACCAAAGACTATTTTGGTATTTACAAGGCGGAATTAGAAAAAGGAAGATATGTATCAGCCTCTATGGAAGTTGTTTTAGGAGCTACTGTTGCAGCACAATTACATTTAAATATTGGTGATACTTTTTTAAGTTCTCACGGTTTGGTAGAAAATAGTTTAGATGTGCATCAAGATGCAATAACTGTAGTAGGAATATTAAAGCCTACACAAAAAGTTATTGATCGCTTACTGATTACTAATTTAGAAAGCATTTGGGATGTACATCATCATGAAGAAGAAGAACATGAAGAACATGCAGCAGGGCATCATGATGAACACGATGTGCACCACGAAGAAGAGAAAGAAATCACTTCTTTATTAGTTCGTTTTAAAAGTAAAAGAGCACTTCTAAGCATGCCTAGAAAAATAAATAAGGATACCAATATGCAAGCTGCATTGCCTGCTTATGAGCTGCATAAACTACAGGAATATACAAGCATTGGTTTTAAAACCATTTCTGGAATCGCTTATTTAATTTTAGTAATTTCTTGTCTCACAATTTTTACGAGTTTGTATAAAATGGTAAAAGAACGTGCTTTTGATTTGGCTATTTTACGTACCTACGGAGCTAGTAGTTTTCAATTGATACAAATGGTTTTATATGAAGGTCTAGCTATTGTAATTACAGCCTTTTTATTGGGTTTTCTGTTTGTTAAAACAGTCTTCTTTTTTACACTAATTAGCATGCAAACTAATTATCAGCAAGATGTACTGCAAGCACTGCCTTTTAAAGATTTATTACAAATAGCAAGCCTCATTTTTGCAATGATAATTGTATCGGTTGTATTGGCTATTTATCCTATTATAAAAATGAATATTTCAACAATTTTAAGTAATGAAAAATAAACATTTACTTCTTGTTTTGCTTTTCTGTAGCTTTTATGGTTACAGTCAACAAGAAATTACCTGGCAAGATTTAGCAGCAGTAACGTATACAGATAAATTTTTTACAGAATATAATGAAACTTTTATGTATCCTACTTTTTTACCGTCTGTAAAGGCGCTAGATGGAAAACAAATTACAATTAAAGGCTATTTTTTAAATATTGCGCCAGAAGAAAATATTTACATATTATCTAAAGGCCCTATGTCTTCTTGCTTTTTTTGTGGAGAAGGTGGTCCAGAAACTGCAGTAGAACTTTATTTTAAAAATAAACCAAATTTTAAAACAGATAAAATTGTAACCGTAACAGGTGTTTTTAAGTTAAATAGAGACGATGTGGAGCATTTTAATTATATTTTAACAGAATGTACAGGTAAATTAATAGAATAAAAAAAGGATACTATTTTTTTAATTATTAGCTTTCGGCCTCATATGAAAACCATGAAATTATTACATTTTATTTGCGGTCTACTGCTTGTAGTTTCTTGCAAAAAAGCAGATCAGCAACTCACAAAAATAACGGCTAAAAACATTGCTATAGACAGTACATTTGTACCATCTACAAAAATAACAAACCTCATAGCACCTTATAAAGAACAACTTACCGGTGATATGCAAGAAACCTTAACCTATACACCTATAAAGTTAACCAAACAAAATGTTGGCAGACAAAGTACTTTAGGCAACCTATTGGCAGATATGTGTGTAGCAGTGGCAAACCCACTTTTTAAAGAGAAAACTAATAATTCTATCGATTTTTCGATGTTTAATAGTGGCGGAATCCGTGCGAGCATTCCGGCAGGAAACATTACCAAAGAACACGCATTTAAATTAATGCCATTCGATAATGAATTGGTTGTTGCTACCCTTACAGGTGATAAAATAAAAGAATTAGTTACCTATTTTATAAAAAACAGCGCCGCACATCCTTTGTCTAAAAATATAGAATTGACCATTATAGGAGACACGTATACATTACTAATTAATGGCAAGCCATTGGATCAAATGAAGACCTATACTGTATTAACTTCAGATTATTTACAAGATGGAGGTGATAAAATGAATTTTTTTAAAAATCCTGTAGCATTAACTGTATTAGATTACAAAATGAGAGATGCTATTATAGATTACTTTAAAAAAGTAGATACATTACAAACTACCATTGATAACCGTGTAAAACTGAACTAATGAAAAGAAGAGATTTTATAAAACGTACAGGAGCCTTTTCTACAATGGCCTTAGTTGGTGGTATTACATTACCGTCTTTTATTGCAAAAAAACAAAGACATATTACTATTTTACACACCAATGACACGCACAGTCATATAGAACCTTTTAAAGCCAACCACAACAGATTTCCGAATGGAGGAGGAGTGGCAAGACGCGCTACCTTGATAGAACAAATACGACAAGAAAATGAAAACACTTTGTTATTAGATGCTGGTGATATTTTTCAAGGAACGCCTTATTTTAATTATTTTGGAGGAGAATTGGAGTTTAAGTTGATGAGTATCTTAAAATATGATGTTGCTACAATTGGTAATCATGATTTTGACAATTCTATAGAAGGATTGTACAAACAATTACCAAACGCTAAGTTCGATTTTGTTTCTGCTAATTATAATTTTAAAAATACAGTGTTAGATACGCATGTGAAACCTTATAAAATACTGCATAAAGACGGACTTAAAATAGGTGTTTTTGGTTTGGGGATTGAGTTAGAAGGTTTGGTAGGTAAGAAGATGTACAAAGAAACCGGTTATTTAAATCCGATTGAAATTACACAAGATATTACACGTCAATTAAAGCAAGAAGAACAATGTGATTTGATTATTTGTTTATCGCATTTAGGATATTACTATAAAAACAATCCAGATAAAGTTTCAGATTTAACACTAGCGAAGGCTACTAAAGACATTGATTTAATTATTGGTGGCCATACCCATACTTTTTTACCAAAACCAACCATTGTAAAAAATGCAGACGGAAAAAACACCTTGGTCAACCAAGTAGGAGCTTATGGTGTAAACTTAGGACGTATTGATTTTTATTTTGATGAAGATGCAAATAAAACTGCAAAAGGAACTACTATTTTGGTGTAATTAACATTGCAAACCCGAAACGCTTTATTTTCAGATTGTTACTCTTATAAAGGTTTGCTAGCCTAACAAAGCAACAAGTTCTGAACATTAAATTAAAGCATAAAACTGAAAAAAAAACAAAATATTTTTAGGTCATTTATGAAAACTTTGTATATTCGCACACCTTAAGAAAACAAGGTAGTTCTTTACAACAAAATCTGATGTTATTTGGTTTACTTTTACAACAGATTTGTAAGAAAAAAATAAGTAAAAAGGGGAGATACTCAAGCGGCCAACGAGGACGGACTGTAACTCCGTTGACTACGTCTTCGCAGGTTCGAATCCTGCTCTCCCCACAATTACTTTCCTCTTTAAAATGAATTAAATTCCTTCTTAATTTCCAGTATTAAACCGTTTACATTACTTCATATTTTTAACATTTTAACCATCAATATTCAATTCTCCTGTATTAGATTTTTTTTTATCTAAAACCAGTTGAATACTTGTTTTTATAACTCTAAAAATTAAACAAGACGTTTTTAAATGTTTTAAAAATAGACTAAGTATTTTAAAGGCTTGTGAAATTGGTGAAAGAATTATATCAAAAATGAAAAAAATTATTGATGTATTTGTTATAGGAATGACTGCGTAATTTATAGCCTTCAATATTGAACTCGTTTTTTATTTAAATTAAGTTAGTTTATTACTATCTGTAGAATCGCTTATTTGAAAATTATTTAACCATTATACCGAATATTCAATTCTAGTGCCAACTAGAAAAAAGGATTTAATGCTCAATTAATAGGATATCGGATTTCACAAACCTAGAGATGTTATTTCTTATCTTTTTTATTGTTGGATTGAATCTATAATCATTTAAAATAATTTTTATTAAAATGAGAAGTAGAAGGTTTTGGAATTAAATTAAATCCAAAATCTGATGGTAGGGAAGGAGTAGATTTTTTAATTGGAGAAAACTAATTAGATTTCCAATACATAACGAAATATAAAAATCAAAAATTTTCATAGAAAATAATGTTAGTATAATGCCAAGTTTATCAAATTGGGAGATTAAAACTTCTACTAATAATATCCCAAAATTAGCAAAATATGCTTTAGAAAAGATGATTGATAATTTAAAAGATTAGATTATTATGTTAAATAGATTAACACGTTTTTACTCAGATGAAGCGTTCGCAATTGGCCTAATATAAATTTGGCAAAACAATAGGTGAATGAGCGTAATATTTTAGAGAGTTAGTTGTAAATATAATTGATAATTAAAAGGTTAAATAGTTCGAATGTTTAATATAATAGCGTATTTTAAAAATATTATTGAATAAGACAAAATACGAGATTCTACGAAATTATAATTAAGACTTGTTGAAGAATGTTTAAACACCCCAATAACAATGTTTATTGTTAGTTCAAGAATTTCTGGGATATTTAACATAATAGAGAATTATAGCTATCAAATAAACCTACAAGTAATTAGCCGTAATTTCTTTACACATAATATCTATCGATATAAGTCTAAAGACATTATATCTGATATTATGTGTAAATAGCCTGAAATAGGGCTATACAGAAATCACTGCATAAATGTACTATAATTTATATTATGTTAAATAGGTTTTTAAAGAACATACAATCCTCTCTTTAAACTGGTAAATTATATAAATACAGCTATTAAGTGCAAAACAGCAGTATTTATATAATTTGATAAAACTAAGAACTAAAAGATTACATATTCTGTGTGTAGAAATTATAGTCCTTTAAAACAACATCTAAGAACTCTTTATCTGTTTTGTGAATAGATTTTATTCCGGTAACTTCTAAAACTTTAGAACGAAGTTTTATTAAGGTTTTAAAATCGTTATATTTCTTTGCTGAATTAAACGTGTTTTTAATAATACGAACATCATTGTCAGACAGTTTAATAACATTCGGATACGTTGGTACATAAGCATTTGAAATATTTTCTAAGATGGTTTCAGAAAACTGTACATCATCCTTTAGGTAAACAACAACCGTATTAGCAATGATATCACCAAAACGTTGTTGATTATCTGTGAATAATATCAATAAAAAACCAATCATTTTTCCAAAGAAAAAAAGCAACATTAATAAAGCTACTTCATCATCTAATCCTAATGAAGCCACATAAACAAATAGTAATGTAAAAAGGTTAAAATCTACCACTCTTAAAAACCAACGGATGATGAAATCTGTTGTAGAAGGTTTAAAACCATCAATATTAATTACCTTTAAATGGAATAATTTTTTACCAACTGTTTGTCCGTTTAAGAGTATTTCTGAATACAAAGAATAAAAGGTAACTGGCAGAAAAATGAGTACATCTATGGCACGTAAAGACCAAGAATCTCCTTCCAATGCGGTTTGAAACATTCTAAAATCTAAAATTTCAATGGCAAAATAGAGATATGCAAATTTTATAACATTATCTACTCCAAATGCAAATAGCCTTTGGCCAACATTTGCAAGGGTAAAATTGATGTTTACATTTTGTGCTGTTTTTATTTGGAGTCTTTTCATGCAATGGTTAAATTCGCTCTGTATGAGAGAGGTCGCTTTTATAAAGCAAAATAAAGAAAAATGGCTCGAATTTGAACAAGGTTTTTCAAATAAAGAGAAAAAAAGTCCAGATGACATTGCAAACCTGCATATAAAAATCATGAACGATTTGGTATATGCGCAAACCTATTATCCTAAAAGTAAAGTTACTCAGTATTTAAATAAGTTGGCAAAGTCTAGTTTTGACAAGGTTTATCACTCAAAAAGACGCAACAAAAATGTTTTATTGTATTTCTTTTTTGATAAAGTACCACTACTCGCCTACCAATACAGAAAATATATTTATCTCTCTTTTATTGTCTTTTTTGCTTGTTTTTTCATCGGTTTGTTATCAACATTAAACGATACTTCATTTGCAAGACAGATTTTAGGAAACAATTATATAGATCAAACGCTAGAAAACATAGAAAGTGGCGATGCCATGGCAATTTATAAAGGAGGTAGCAATTGGGGGACTTTTATTGGTATTTACGATAATAACCAACGAGTTGGATTAAAAATGTTCTTATCTGGGTTATTTATAGGTATTGGTACTGGTTTTTACGTAGTATATAATGCTATAATGGTGGCTGTTTTTCAAGCATTCTTTTATCAAAATAATAGTCTGTTCGACAGTTTAAAAGGAATTTGGATTCATGGTACCTACGAGATTTTTAGTATGATCATAGAAGCAGCAGCAGGATATATTATTGGCGCTAGTATTTTGTTTCCAGGAGCATACAAACGTTTCGAATCCTTTAAAATAGGTATGAAAGCAGCGTTTTATATTTTTATAAGCACCATTCCGTTTACCTTAGCAGCTGCTTTTTTAGAAGGTTATATTACCCGATATTCTAATATTATGCCTACCGTTTTGTGTTTTGCAATCATTGGTTTTAGCTTAGCTACTATTAGTTATTACTACTTAATTTTACCTTTTAAGGTAGCTAATAAACATCAATTACGTTAATGCAAAAAAAGGTATTTCTTTTCGTCTTAATTTTTACTTCCATTAGTTTTGGACAGGTTGATAATGACAGTCTTATTTTATTTGAAAAAGACACTGTTCATTATGAAAAATCTATTGAGTATGCCCAAAAAAGAGCGTTTACAGAAAATATAAAAGAAAAGTATAACGACAAAGAGTTTCAATATACAGAAGAAGAAATTGAAGAGACAGAGCCAGAAAAACCTTCTGCGGGAGAATCTGCATTTGTTGAAGCCTTTTTATTTTTTATCAGTACTATTTTTCCTTTTTTATTAGGAGGAATTATCATATTTATTATTTTAAAAACCTTGTTAGGTACAGAAACCAATTTTTGGAATTTTAAAAAATATAAAAAGATAGTGGCCAAAAAACTGATTTATGAAGATGAAGATATTCATGAAACAGATATTGACGGATTGTTACAAAATGCTATTCAAAATAAAGAATATCGATTGGCTATTCGTTATTATTATTTATCGGTTTTAAAAACACTATCAGACAAGAAACTGATAGATTATCATAAAGATAAAACAAATTCAGAATACCTTTTTGAAATTGAAAATACCGCTACAAGAACTGATTTTTCATATTTATCGTATGTCTATTCTTATGTATGGTATGGAGATTTTCCGATAGACGAAACCAATTTTAAATTGGCAGAAAGCAAGTATCAATCTTTTAAAAACACTTTAAAATAATGATACTACAACATTTAAAAAAATACGCTCCTCTCCTGCTCTTGTTTCTACTAATTGGTTGTAATAAAACAGATTGGAACGAGAATTTTAAAGAGAAAGAGAAAAGTCCGTTTGGCAATTATATTATTTACAATGAAGCTGAAACGCTGTTTAAGAATCAAAAAGTAACCTTGTTAAAGGAAAATATTTATGACTATTTAGCCTTTGATTCAGCGTACGACAGCACAAAAACATATAATTATGTTGCGATAAAACATAGTGGTTATAAATTGACAAATACAGGTGTTACAGAGCTTTTAGACTTTGTAGCTAAAGGAAATAACGTGTTTTTAGCATTTAATAGTTTTAAAGACAGTTTAAAATCCTCTTTAAAATTTACTACGAATAATTTAGATAAAGACGTATATGATGTAAAGGGTTTAAAAAAGTTAAAAGGAACTTTTGAATTGAACAACAAAGCTTTTTCTAAAACATCTTTTTCTTTTGATAGAAACATTAGAAGAAACTACTTTTTACAATACAATGAGAATACTACAAGTGTTTTAGGAACCTTTGCGGTTGATGGAGAAAAAGTGCCTAATTTTATTAAAATCCATTATGGAGAAGGAGCTTTTTACTTACACACACAGCCCATTGCTTTTACCAATTACTATTTGTTAAATAATAAAGAGGAGTATGCAGCCAATGTATTTTCGTATTTACCAAATGCAGACGTTATTTGGGATCCGCAGATAAAATCTAGTAAATATGAAGATAAAAAAGAGGATGATAATAATGTGTTTAAATTCTTTTTAGAGCACCCAACGTTAACATGGTTTTTATTTGTTTCTTTAATAGGGTTATTGCTGTTTATGCTTTTCAACGCAAGAAGAAAACAACGTCCGATTCCTATTATAAACCCCTTACAAAATTCGACAGTAGAATTTACTCAAACTATTGCCAATTTGTATTTAAAAGAACAAGATCATAAGAATTTAGTTGATAAAAAAATAGCCTACTTTTTAGAAAAGGTTCGTTCTAAATACCTTTTAGATACCAGCAATTTAAATACTGATTTTATAGAAAAACTAGCTTCTAAATCTGGTAATGATTTGCAAAGAACAAAGTATTTAGTAAATACAATTATTACTTTAAATAAGAAGACGGAATGTCTTGAAGAAGAATTAATTGTATTGCATAAAATGATAGAAAATTTCTTAAATAAATAAGATATGGAAACACCGAATAACGAAGAAGTACAACAAGGTATCTCTTTTGAAAATAGAATTGATTTATCTGAATTACAAGAGAGTGTTTTTAAGATAAAAAAAGAACTACAAAAAGTAATTGTAGGTCAAAAAGACATGATGGATTTATTGATCGTTGCACTGCTTGCAGATGGTCATGTTTTAATAGAAGGTGTACCTGGAGTTGCCAAAACCATTACAGCTAAATTACTAGCAAGAACTATAGATGTTGGCTTTAGTAGAATTCAGTTTACGCCAGATTTAATGCCTTCAGATATTTTAGGAACTTCGGTTTTTAATGTAAAAAAATCTGAATTTGAGTTTAAAAAAGGTCCTATTTTTTCGAGCATGATTTTAATTGATGAAATAAACAGAGCGCCTGCAAAAACACAAGCTGCTTTGTTTGAAGTCATGGAAGAAAAGCAAATTACTATAGACGGACAAACATTTAAGTTACAAGAGCCTTTTGTAGTTTTAGCAACGCAAAACCCTATAGAACAAGAAGGAACGTATAGATTACCTGAAGCACAATTAGATCGCTTTTTATTCAAGATTAATGTCGATTATCCTAATGCAGATGAGGAGTTACAAATTCTCTTAAAAGAGCAAGCTTTAGAGAATACGACAAAAGCAAGTAAAATTGAAACGGTTATTTCTGGAGCTAAAATAAATGAATTTAGAAATTTAGTCAACCAGATTAAAATTGAAGAGAATCTATTAAAATACATTGCCAATATTGTGGTGAATACTAGAACGAATTCCTTTTTATATTTAGGAGCTTCACCAAGAGCAAGTATTGCAATTTTAGGTGCATCAAAAGCGTTTGCTGCTATTGAAGGACGTGATTTTGTGACGCCAGAAGATATTAAAAGAGCCACAATACCAGTATTGCAACACAGGGTTATTGTTACACCGGAAAGAGAAATGGAAGGTTTAACAAGTAAACAAATTATAGAGCAAATTATTGAAGCGGTGGAAATTCCTAGGTAGTGCTTGTTGATCTGTAATCAATTATCAGTAAAACAAGAAGGAAGTCTTCGATAAAGCTCAGACTGAAATTGATAAAAATACGCGTCATTACGAGGAACTAAGTAATCTGTTTGTTATTTAGTTCTTTGTTAAGTAGAGATTGCTTCGTACCTCGCAATGACAAAAAAAACGAATACAAATAAACAATTACATAAAATATTGAAACATTTTTACAACACTTTATTCTTAAACAATCGATTTTTCTATATTTTAGGAAGTATCTCAGCTCTTTTTGTGGTTGGTTTTTTCATTCCTTTCTTTTTTGAAGTTTCTAAAATGTTGCTTTTTGTTTTAGTGGTGTTACTATTGGTTGATGTTTTTATTTTATACAATACCGAAAATGCAATTAAGGTGAATCGCTATTTACCAGAGCGATTATCTAATGGAGATGTAAATAAAATATCGATGCAACTGCAAAGTTTATATGGTTTTAAAGCACATCTTTCTATTATAGAAGAAATTCCATTTCAATTTCAAAAAAGAGATTTTATATTCAATATTATCCTATCAAAAAAAGAAGAAAAAACAATTCATTACGATTTAATTCCAACAGAACGAGGTGTTTATTTATTTGGAAATATAAACGTGTACGCCAGTTCTCCGTTACAATTAGCAACTAAAAAACACGTTTTAGGAGAAGGAAAAGAAGTAAAATGCTATCCATCTTTTTTAAAGTTGAGAGAATTCGATTTTAAAGCATTTAACAATGATGCTGTTTCTTACGGAACAAAAAAAGTAAGAAGAATTGGGCATTCTTTAGAATTTGAACAAATTAAAGAATATGTTTCTGGTGATGATATTCGGTCTTTAAACTGGAAAGCCACTGCAAAGAGAAATCAGTTGATGATCAATCAGTATGTAGAAGAAAAATCGCAACCTGTTTATGCTATTATCGATAAAGGTCGTGCCATGCAAATGCATTTCAATAATTTAAGTCTGTTAGATTATGCAATCAATTCTACATTAGCAATTAGCAATGTTATTTTAAGAAAACAAGACAAAGCAGGTATGTTATCGTTTTCAACAAAGTTGGAAGATTGGGTGGTTGCAGAAAAAAGAAACTCTCAAATGAGTTTAATTTCGGAAGCATTACATAATATCAAAACAGATTTCTCAGAATCGGATTTTAGTACGTTATACGCCGTTGTTAAAAGAAAAATTACACAAAGAAGTTTACTGATTCTTTATACAAATTTTGAAACTATGGACGGTTTAAAGAGACAACTCCCCTATTTACGGGCATTGGCTAAAAATCATTTGGTATTGGTGGTCTTTTTTGAAAATATAGCATTAGAAGCTTTAACCACAACACAAAGTGAAGATGTTTTAGGGGTGTATGATAGTATTATTGCAGAAAAATTTATGTACGAAAAGAAAAGTATTGTAAAAGAACTCAAAAAATACGGAATTCAAGCTGTTTTAACAAAACCAGAAAACTTAACAGGAGATACCATTAACAAGTATTTAGAGTTAAAATCTAGGGGGTTATTTTAGGTTAGATATCATAAAGAAAAACGTTAAAGTAGGACAGATATAGATTAAGTAAATTGAGTAATTATCGCTTCTAAAATTCATCACTTTTATGAGTCTTATTATAGTTACAGTTTGTATTATGGAAAACAATTATGCATAATTAATAAGGACTAACACTTAAAACATGTGTAAAAATAATTAGATTAATGCTGTTGGTAAAGAATAAATAATATATTTGTAAGCTTATTAAAAAAACTAAACTTTTTAGAGTGAATTGGTATATAAAAGTAATAAAACAGTATTCAGACTTTAAAGGAAGAGCAAGACGTCAGGAATATTGGATGTTTATTTTAATAAATTCAATTATTTCTATCGGTTTCATGTTTATGGACAAAATTTTTGGTACAAATTACGGAGAATTTGGTGAAGATGGATATCTTGAAACGTTCTATAGTTTAGCTGTTTTAGTGCCATATATAGCTGTTACAGTAAGAAGGATGCATGATGTTGGAAAAAGTGGTTGGTATATGTTAATACCATTTTATAATTTTTATCTAGCTTGCACAAATAGTGAGAATGGCGAAAATAAATGGGGTGAAAACCCAAAAGGTGAAGGAAATAGCTCAGAAATTAATCAAATAGGTCAAGAATAGTATAATTATTAAAAATTAAAAAAATGAATTGGTATTTAAAAGTAGTAAAAGAACATTACGCAGATTTTAACGGTAGAGCAAGAAGAGAGGAGTATTGGATGTTTACATTATTTAATGCAATAATTTCTATTGTAATAAGTGTTGTGTTTGCAGGGATCGGTATTGCTTTAGAATCACCATTATTAACAGGTTTAAGCTATATTTATACTTTGGCTGTTTTAGTACCAAGTTTAGCTGTTCTGGTTAGAAGATTACATGACACCGGAAAAAGTGGTTGGTTCATTTTAATTGGACTAATACCTTTAATTGGTGCTATATGGTTATTGGTAATATTATGTACTGATAGTGTTTCTGGTGCAAATAAATGGGGAGAAAACCCTAAGGGAATTGGAAATAATGCTGCTATAAATGAAATAGGTAGAGAATAACCCTTTCAAATATTAAAATACAATAGAAGGTTGCTTATTTAGCAACCTTTTTTTTTGTTTATTTTTCTCAACTTTAACCCCTAAATAAAACTACTTTTGCCTTGTGAAAATTAGACAAAAATCAGAATCGGAATTTATTATTGTAATGGCCTCATTAATGTCTTTAGTTGCTTTTGCAATAGACGCATTATTACCTGCTATTTCAGATATTAGTGAAACAATTCATATTATAGACCCCAAAAACAATCAGTTATTTATAACAATGATTTTTTTAGGAATTGGTTTTGGGCAACTTATTTCAGGACCATTATCTGATAGTTTTGGTAGAAAACCTATTATCTATGTTGGATTTAGTGTTTTTGTACTTGCTAGTTTTATTTGTCTTTTTGCTACTAATTTAGAAATGATGATTGTTGGTCGGTTTTTACAAGGAATTGGCTTATCTGCCCCAAGAACCATAAGTATTGCTATGGTTAGAGATCGTTTTAGCGGTAATTACATGGCGAGAGTTATGTCTTTTATTACGGTAATCTTTCTTTTAGTACCTGTTATTGCTCCTGCTTTAGGTAAAATATTATTAGATGCCTACGGATGGAAATCTATTTTTTACAGTCAGTTAATTATTGGAGTTTTCATTATGCTTTGGGTTTGGAAAAGACAACCTGAAACTTTAGTGGTAGAAAAAAGAAAGAAATTTAAGTTAGCACTTTTTGTAGAAGGTCTTAAAGAATTTGTAAAGTATAAATATGCTGTAATTTTTACCATATTCTCTGGTTTTATTACAGGATCTTTTATGGTATATTTAAGTGCTAGTCAACATATTTTTGTAGAACAATATCAGTTAGAAGAAGAGTTTCCTTTTATTTTTGCTTGTTTGGCAATTAGTATTGGAATGGCTACTTTTTTAAATGGGAAGCTCGTAGTAAGAATGGGAATGTTTAAACTAGTTTCCTTTTTTACAATAATGTTTACGGTAGTTTCACTAATCTACATTCTCTTTTTTTATGGAGATGCAAATCCTAATATTTATGTTTTATTGATATTTTTTGGCTTGCAGTTCTTTTCAATCGGATTTTTATTTGGTAATACTAGAGCTTTGGCAATGGAGCCTATAGGACATATTGCAGGTGTTGGAGCTGCTATTAATGGTTTTGTTTCTACTATAATGGCAGTACCAATTGCAACTTTTATTGGTAGTTATATTACGGACACCGCTTTGCCTCTATTCATTGGTTTTTTTGTTTGTGGTACTATTGCTCTTTTGTTAATTCTACTTCTAAAGTTAAGGAGAAATTAATTTTAAAAGACGTGTATTTATATAAAAATAGCAGATAAAAATAACCAAATATTAGCTTATCAACTTTAAAAATTATTATAATATTTTAGTATGGAAATTCCTATAATTTATCAAGATGAGTTTATTATTTGCGTTGCTAAACCTAATAATGTACTTGTACATCATGCACATCATTCTAGAAATGTTGCTGATGAAAAATCTCTTTTACAGTTTTTAGATGAACAAGTTGGTGGTAAGTTTTATCCGATTCATCGATTGGATCGAAAAACATCTGGAATTATTCTGTTAGCAAAGGAAACACACTTTGTTTCTCAGTTTCAAGATTTATTTACTGCTAATGAAATTCAGAAAACGTATTATGGAGTGGTTCGTGGTTTTTCTCCGGAATCAAAAATTATTGATTCTCCAGTAAAAGGAAGAGATGCGAATGTGCACAAAGAGGCTTTAACACATTTAAGAACTCTAGAGCAAGTCACTTTAGATATTCCTGTAAAACCGTATGATTCTTCTCGTTATAGCTTGGTAGAATTATCTCCTAAAACAGGAAGAATGCATCAATTACGTGTGCACTCTAATAAAATAAGTCACCCATTAATTGGTGATACAAAATATGGAGACAAGAATCATGATGTAATGTTTGAGGAAAATTTTGGTTGGAAAAATATGTTTTTACATGCAGGAAAACTAGAGTTTAAACATCCTTTTACGGAAGAAGAACTTATCTTAAAAGCTTCTTTTCCTGAAGATTGGATTAGCTTATTTAAAGCTTTTTCTTGGGTAAATCCTATTGAGTAAATAAGTTGTTTCGCAGAGATTCACAGAGAAAAAGTACAGCGTTTTCGGAGTTTTTTTTTAAATATCTTTGTAAATCTCTGTGTAATAATTATTGTTCTATAGACTGTGCGCTAAAACTAGCCAATTCTCCTTCTTCAAAAATTGGTGTAATTTCTATAGGATTACAACAAACTTCGCAATCTTCTATGTAGGTTTGCTGGTAGACGCTTTGGTCTAATATCATTGATATTTCTTCCCAACAATGTGGACATTGAAAAAAATGCTCTACTTCCACTATTCTATTACTTTTAGCACTAATTTACCTTTTTTATCTCCAGAAAATAGTCTGTTATAGGTTTCTTGAAAATTTTCAATACCCTCATAGATATCTTCACGAGACTTTAATTTACCTTCTTTTAACCAAAGTGTCATTTGCTTTGCTGCTTTGCCAAAATCTTTTGTATAATCCATAACAACCATACCTTTCATTGTAGAACGTGTAACTAGTAAAGACAGATAATTACTTGGTCCAGCTACTTTAGATTTGTTGTTGTATTGAGAAATTGCTCCACAAATTACTACGGTTGCTTTCATACGTAGTTTGCTTAAAGCGGCATCCAAAATTTTTCCGCCTACGTTGTCAAAATAAACATCAATTCCTTTTGGGCATTTTTGTTTTAAAGCAGTGTAAATGTTTTCGGACTTATAGTCGATTGCGGCATCAAAACCTAGTTCATTTACAATATAATCACATTTTTCTTTACCACCAGCAATACCAATAACTCTACATCCTTTAATTTTTGCAATCTGCCCAACAATACTACCAACAGCACCTGCAGCGCCTGAAACTAATACAATATCTCCTTCTTTTACATTTGCTACTTCTAAAATACCAAAATAAGCAGTCATTCCTGGCATACCTAAGATACCGAGATACGCTGGCATTGGAGCTAATTTTTCATCTACCTTAAAACAGCCTTCACCATTTGAAACAACATATTGCTGTACGCCTCCCCAACCAGAAACACAATCGCCAATTTGAAAATTAGGATTGTTATTGTTGTTGATTACTTTACCAATAGCACCGGCTCTCATAACACTATCTAATGCTACTGGCGGAATGTAAGATTTGGTATCGTTCATCCAACCACGCATAGCTGGGTCTAGAGAAATATAATGTTGCTGAATTAAAATTTCTCCTTCTTCTAAAGCCGGAATTGGATTTTCTTCAAATTGCCAAGTATTTTTGTCAGGTGTTCCTATCGGACGGTTTTTTAAAGTGATTTGTTTGTTGTTCATTATAAGGTATTTAAGATCTAAAAATAGCAAATTTTAATAATCTATCAAATTTAAAATCGCTTTTTCTAATCTATTTTTTCCTAAATATTGATTTTCTAAATTTTTATCAAACGGAATTGGAGTTCCTAAACTAGCGACTCTTTTTACGGGAGTATCTAAGTGTTCAAAACAGTTTTAATTGATTAAAGCTGAGATATCGCTCAAAATTCTACCAAACAACGAGTCTTCTTGACCGACTCCAGAAAACCATTTAGATATTTTTCCTTGCCTTAAAAGAATCAGTATTTTCTCCTCGATTTAGCGCGAGGTTTTAGCATGTTTTTAAAGGGGCTTAATAAATGTATTGTTATGAATGGAAGAAGGTTCAATAAAATCAATTTTTGAAGACATAAATTGTAGATTTTATCGTTATGCTAACAAACATACAGATAAAGGGATAATCCATAAAAAAAACCTTATCATTTTACTGATAAGGTTTTAAATGGTATTAAAAAAAAAGAAGCTTACAATTGTTGAAAAATTTCGTGCATCATTCTTTTTTTATCATTGATGCTTTCTTCTAAAGCAATCATTGTTTCTGTTCTATTTACTCCAGGAATATCGTCTATTCTGTAAATAATATCTTTTGCATCGTTAGTACCTTTTGCTCTTACTTTACAAAAAATATTGTATTTGCCAGCAGTTACATAAGCTACAGTAACATTAGGAATATTTCTTAAATCTGCAATAACATTCTGAGTCATAGAGGTTTTTTCTAGATACACACCTACATGTGCTATGAAAGAATACCCCATTTTCTCATAGTTTAAAGTAAGCGTAGATCCTTGAATAATACCCTCATCTTCCATCTTTTTTACACGTACGTGAATGGTACCTGCAGATACTAATAGTTGTTTTGCAATATCGGTAAAAGGAGTCCTTGCGTTTTCAATTAACACATCTAAAATCTGATGATCAATTTCGTCTAATATAAATTTTTTCATTTTTTACGTATTATTCAAATTACTACGCAAATTTATGATTTTAATTTAATTAAACTAACATAAAACTAACAAATACTTAAACTTTTTTACCTTCGAAAACGATTTCGCAGTGTCCAATCTTAGAAATTAAACTATTTTCATCTACTTTGTTTAATTTTGAGACAAATTTACCTTCTATTATTTTGTCATCATACTGATATGCAACGTCTTGTTTTGGATCAGCATATCTATGAATGATATCGTAGAAAATTTTATCATTATTTGGAATATTAAAATATTCCTCGTAATTGATAAATGAAGTTGAATTTGCAATGTGATGTAATCCTTGTAATATAGAAAAGAAAGTATATTTTCTCGACTCTTCCCTGTCGTAGTCATCCGGATAATGACCAGATTCAATTAAAATAGTATTGTATCCTAATTTTTGAAAATTATCTCCTGTAGCTGTTGGATAAAATTCATCCGTATATCTACCAACAAAATTAGGAATCACGTTTTGTAACATCGCATTCATACTCACAATCACATCCATGGTAGCTATTCTCCCTTTTGTAAGTCCTCTTGTAATTTCTTCCGAAGGAGCTAAAAAAGAAATCGTTGCAGGGTTTTTGGTTCCCTCTACGCTAAAAATAGTTCTCTGATCGTGTAGGTTAAAACAAAACTGTGGATTAAAATCTTCTAAAATACTACGTAAAAGTTTACTTTCCTTTGCTTCTCTATTTACTGCATCTCTATTAAGATCTACATTATTAGCATTAACTCTAGTGTATGCTAATGCACCATCAGGGTTTAACATCGGTATAAAAAGCAACGTACATTCTTCTAGTATTTTATGAAAAGTACGCTCAGATGAATTTAAAATACAGTTAAAAAGATCAAATAATGCTCTTGTACCTGTGCTTTCGTTTCCGTGCATTTGAGACCATAATAATATTTTTTTAGAACCCGTACCAATTTTTAATTGATGAATAGGTCTGTTTTCTTCAGAAGTACCAATTTTAGAAACCTCAAATTTTGAATCGTATTTAGAAAATAGGTTTTCGATGTCTTTATAGGTAATCCATTTTCCTTGTAGTGTGTTTTCTTTTTCTGCGGAATAAATATTTTCTAAAAAATCGATTGGTAAAGTATTCATGGTATGCTGATATTTTTTTTTCAAAAATAAAGAATTTTTAAAAGTTAGCTATCATTTAAATTTAATCATATCCATAATTATTTATAAAAAAAGAAGGTTTAAGTATTACATGAATTGTCGTTTTAAAATATTTTTTTATTAAGTAATTGATGATCATTTATGCATTTACAATTGTTAATAGTTTACAAGTTACAATTGTAAATTCATCACTTGTTACAAATGTAAATAGAGTTTCGGGACACGTGTGTTACTTTTGTAAATTGCATTATGTAATCAGTACTATTCGTATTGTTCTTAAGTAAAACTAGATAGTAAAATTCTATATATTAAATTTAACATATTATTATTAAGGTGTTTATGTGATTTATATAAAGTTTTACTTCACTATAAATATCACTATTTAAACTGTTTACAATTATATCTTTTGCTGCTATCATTAGATTGTATACATTTGTATAAAGAAACGTTATTACAATGGTAAACATATCTGAATTTACTACACGATTAAAACAAGTGATGGAATTTCACCAGTTATCTGCCTCTATGTTTGCAGATAAAGTGGGTGTACAGCGTTCCAGTATTTCCCATATCCTATCCGGAAGAAATAAACCAAGTTTAGATTTTATTCTAAAAGTAACTACAGAATTTAATGATGTAGATATGTATTGGTTGTTAAACGGAAAAGGTAGTTTTCCTAAAAATGCAGAACCGAAGGCAACTACTGCTCCAACTTTTTTTAATGATACTTCGTCTGAAACGGTTGGAAAAAAAATACAGCGTATTGTCGTTTTTTATTCTGATGGTACTTTTGATGAATATCAGAAATGATAAAATTTTATTAAACACAGATTTTTTAAAACAAATTCTCCTAATTAAACTTCAAGTTATAGAATTAGCATAATTTAGTCTTTATGAATAAAATTGATATTAGAACAGTAAATGTTGTACAATACTTACAACCTTTACGAGAAGGTGGTTCTTTGCCTGCAATTGTAAAAGCAGATGATGGTTTTTTATATGTACTTAAATTTAGAGGTGCAGGTCAAGGCAAAAAAGCATTGATTTCAGAATTTATTGGAGGAGAACTTGCTAGAGCAATTGGCTTACATGTACCAGAATTGGTTTTTATGAACTTAGACGACTCTTTTAGTAAAACTGAACCCGATGAAGAAATTCAGGATTTATTAAAATTTAGTGTAGGTTTAAATTTAGGATTACATTTCTTATCGAGTGCAATTACCTATGATCCTTTGGTTTCTACTGTAGATACATTAACAGCTTCTAAAGTTGTTATTTTAGATAGCTTAATTAGTAATATAGATAGGACTGCAAAAAACACCAATCTTTTAAATTGGAATAATGAACTTTGGATTATTGATAATGGAGCTAGTTTTTATTTTCATCATAATTGGGCAACTTGGCAAAATCATTTAACAAGAACCTTTCCTTTAATTAAATATCATGTGCTTTTACCTAAAGCAACAAATTTACAAGAAGCTTCATCAGAAATTAAAAAAGTGATAAATGCAGATGTAATACATGAAATTGTTGCAAACATTCCAGAAGATTGGTTATTAAATGAAGGAGAAGTTTTAACGTCAGATGAAATTAGAGCAGCGTATATTCAATTTTTAAACGCAAAACTTTCTATGATTGATCAATTAGTTAAAGAAGCGGAAGATGCAAGATAAAGTTACATTCGAATACGCCATTATTAGATTGGTACCAAAAGTAGAACGTGAAGAATTCTTTAACGTGGGCGTAATTCTGTTTTCGAAACGTAAAAAATTCTTAGGGATAAAATACAAGATAAATGAAGATAAACTAAAAGCACTAGCACCAGAATTAGAGTTAGATTTTTTAAACAATTATTTAAATGCTTGGAAATTAATTTGCGAAGGAAAAGCTGCTGGTGGCAAAATTGGTAAATTTGAAATATCAGATCGTTTTAGATGGTTAGCGGCTTGTAGAAGCACCATTATACAGAGTTCTAAAACGCATCCTGGTTTGTGCGAAAATCCTGAAGGAGAATTAAAGGATATTTTTGAAAAGTATGTTTTATAATTTTAATAAAAATTAAATGGAGTTGTTAAAGACAATTTTAGAATTCGAACTTTTTAGTTTTGAAGAATACAGCCTAAAGTTAGGTGCTTTATTCCTAGTGTTACTAATTTACTTAGTAACAAAAGTAGTTTTGTGGTTGTTAAAAAAATCTTTATTTAGAAATAAAAGTGTAGATGAGTTTAGTAAAGGAAATACTTATTCTTTATTTCAAATTATCAAATATATAATTTGGGTTCTTTCATTTGGTTTTATGTTAGAGGCTTTAGGTATTGAAGTAACTCTTCTAATTGCAGGTTCTGCAGCATTATTAGTTGGAGTTGGACTTGGTTTGCAACAAACGTTCAATGATGTTATTTCTGGTATTATTTTACTCTCAGAAAGATCTATTAGAATTTCTGATGTTCTAGAAATTGATGGAGATACTGTAAAAATACAAGAGATTGGTTTGCGAACATCAAAAGGATTAAATACAGACGATATTTCTATTATTATCCCCAACTCTTTAATCACTACTAATAAAGTGATTAATTGGAGTCATCAAGCTAACTTGAATCGTTTTAGAATTGATATTAGAGTTTCTTACAATTGTGATGTAGAATTTGTAATTAAAATTCTAGAAGAAAGCGCTAGAGAACACGCGGAAGTTAGTATAAATAAAAAGGTAGAAGCACGATTACTGAGTTTTGGAGAATCGTCTTTAAATTTTCAAGTATTGTTTTATAGTAGTACCATTTTTAGATCCGATAGAATGAAAAGTGATATCCGTAGAGTTATAAGGCGTAAATTTGTTGAAAATAATATTGCTATCCCTTTTCCACAAATGGATATTCACATGAAACCAAGCAAATAACATTACTTAAAAAAACACACAATTAACATTAAACTTTTAACTAACATTAAAGTCTATATAATAGATTTTTAAAATAAAACAATCATGGCAAAAAGAAAGACACCAGCATCACTTCAAGTTAGAATTATTCACAGATATTTAGGATATTTTTTATCCGGAATTATGTTTGTGTATGCTTTAAGCGGAATTATAATGGTTTATAGAAACACAGACTTCTTAAAAACCGAAGTTGTTACCGAGAAAAAATTAGCTCCAAACTTAAACGACCGTCAATTAAAGCCTATTTTTAAGAAAGGTGCAGAAGTGTTAAAAAAAGAAGGTGACGTTGTATATCTTAAAAATGGAAATTATAATAAAAAAACAGGTATTGCTACCATAAAAAAAATGGAGCTTCCTTTTATTCTTGATAAAATGGAACATCTTCATAAAGCAAATACTAACAGTCCGCTGTATTTTTTAAACATCTTTTTTGGAGCATCCTTATTATTTTTTGTTTTTTCTGCTTTTTGGATGTATACACCTAAAATGCCTGTATTTAAAAAAGGAATGTATTTTACGGCTGGCGGAATTATCCTAACACTTATTCTATTGTTTATATAACACCCAATAAACATTATATAACTTAACTTTTTAATTCGGTTTTACTATTGTTTTTAAGCAGTAGTAAAATCGAATTTTTAAATTATAGAAGCATTTAGTTCTCGACTGCGCTCGAACAGACAATCATGAGGTTTGTTTTTTGAGTTAGAATTAATACACACAGTTTTGTCATTTCGACCTTTGGGAGAAATCACATAAAGTGATGCTATTGTTGTGTTTGTTGTTATGCGATTTCTCCTATCGTCGAAATGACAATCATGAGGTTTTTTTTTGAGCTAGAATTAATACACACAGTTTTGTCATTTCGACCTTTGGGAGAAATCACATAAAGTGATGCCATTGTGGTGTTTGTTGTTATGCGGTTTCTCCTTTCGTCGAAATGACAATTGGGGTGGTTTTTTTTTGAGTTAGAATTAATACATATAGTTTTGTCATTTCGACCTTTGGGAGAAATCACATAAAGTGATGGCGTTGTTGTGTTTGTTGTTATGCGATTTCTCCTTTCGTTGAAATGACAATCATGAGGTTTTTTTTGAGCTAGAATTAATACACACAGTTTTGTTATTTCGAACTTTGGGAGAAATCACATAAAGTGATGACATTGTTGTGTTTTTTGTTATGTGATTTCTGGCCTGCGCTCGAACAGACAATCATGAGTTTTTTTTTGAGTTAGAATTAATACACACAGTTTTGTCATTTCGACCTTTGGGAGAAATCACATAAAGTGATGGCGTTGTTGTGTTTGCTGTTATGTGATTTCTCCTATCGTCGAAATGACAATCATGAGGTTTTGTTTTGAGTTAGAATTAATACATACAGTTTTGTCATTTCGACCTTTGTGAGAAATCACATAAAGTGATGCCATTGTGGTGTTTGTTGTTATGCGGTTTCTCCTTTCGTTGAAATGACAATTGGGGTGGTTTTGTTTTTGCGTTTTAAAATAAATAAAACAAAATCCTTATAATTATTCTGCAATATCTTTTAAACCCCAAGCATCTAAGCTTCTTAGAATTGCTTCTAAAGATCGCCCTCTTTCTGTTAGCGTATACTCTACTTTTGGCGGAACAACAGGGTATACTTTCCTAGAAATAAGCCCGTCTTTTTCTAGCTCTCTTACCGTTTGTGTAAACATTTTGTTAGAAATACCTATTATGTGTTTTTGCAACACTCCAGAACGCAAACCTCCTTCTAATAAATGGAATAAAATTAAAGGTTTCCACTTAGTACCAATTAAATTCATAGTATAATTTAACGGACATACATTTTTTTCTATCAAAATATAATTTTTAAAATACTTATAATCATTAATTTACTCGTTTAGGTAACTATGCTACTTTTAGGTAAGTTATTGCCTATAAGGCAAATATAGATTAATTTTGAAGTCTAAATTAGAAATTATGACTGAAAATAAAAATTACCCAAAATCATTCTCACATATTGGTCTTACCGTTCCTAACATTAAAGAAGCTGTAAAATTTTATTCAGAAGTAATGGGCTGGTATATTATTATGGAACCTTCTACAGTTAAAAAAGAAACAGAAACTGCCATTGGTAAAATGTGTATTGATGTTTTTGGTGAAGATTGGACCGAATTTGAAATTGCGCATTTGTCAACTTCAGATGGCGTTGGTATTGAGTTATTTTCTTTCCCAAACGGAATAAAAGAAGCACCAGAATTTAGTCCTTTTAATACAGGGCTTTTTCATTTTTGCATTCAAGATCCTAATATAGAAGAATTGGTCGATAAAATTGTTGCTTACGGAGGAAAACAAAGAATGCCAATTAGAGAGTATTATCCAAAATACAAGCCATTTAAAATGTGTTATGTAGAAGATCCTTTCGGAATTGTTTTTGAAGTGTACACACATAGTTACGAGTTAACTTATTCTTCTGGAGCGTATGCAAAGTAAAGCGAACAGTTTTGTCATTACGAATGAGGTACGAATGAAGTAATCCCTATTTTGACAAAAAGATTGCTTCGTTCCTCGCAATGACAAATAGACTGTCATTACGAGGACAATAGGACGAAGTAATCTGTTTATTCTGAGTTACAAATTATGAGATTGCTTCGTAACCTCGCAATGACAAATGGACTGTCATTACGAGGACGATAGGACAAAGTAATCTGTTTGTTTTGAGTGAAACATTATGAGATTACTTCGCGTTATATGGCAATGACAAATCTACTGTCATTACGAGGACGATAGGACGAAGTAATCTGTTTATTCCAAGTTACAAATTATGAAATTGCTCTCTTCTGCGCAATGATAATTAAAACTGAAATAACCAACCATCAGACAAATCATTCCAATTAGGATTTTCTAAATTTACCATATCATTTTTACGTTTTCTATTTCCAGCTTTTAATTGTTTCTCTCTTACTATAGCAGAATTTATATCATCATATTCTTCAAAATACACTAATTTATCACAATTGTATCTTGCTGTAAAACCTTTGTACTCTTTCGTTTTATGCTGATAAATTCTTTTTAATAAATTACTAGTGACTCCAATATATAGAACAGTATTATTTTTATTGGTTAAAAAGTAAATATGGTATTTTTTCATGTTTTTTCCCTCTAAAATAAATAATTTTGTCATTACGAGGAAGTTCTGACGAAGTAATCTGTTTGTTTTGAGTAGCATATTATGGGATTGCTTCGTAACCTCGCAATGACAAATCTACTGTCATTACGAGGACGATAGGACGAAGTAATCTGTTTATTTTGAGTTACACATTAAGAGATTGCTTCGTTCCTCGCAATGACAAATGGACTGTCATTACGAGGACGATAGATAGGACGAAGTAATCTGTTTGTTTTGAGTTACATATTATGAGATTGCTTCGTAACCTCGCAATGACAAATGCACTGTCATTACGAGGACAATAGGACAAAGTAATCTGTTTATTTTGAGTTACACATTAAGAGATTGCTTCGTAACCTCACAATGGCAAACGGACTGTCATTACGAGGACAATAGGACAAAGTAATCTGTTTATTTTGAGTAGCATATTATGGGATTGCTTCGTAACCTCGCAATGACAAATCTACTGTCATTACGAGGACGATAGGACGAAGTAATCTGTTTGTTTTGAGTTACACATTATGAGATTGCTTCGTAACTTCGCAATGACAAACGGACTGTCATTACGAGAACAATAGGACAAAGTAATCTGTTTATTTTGAGTAGTATATTATGAGATTGCTTCGTACCTCGCAATGACAAATGGACTGTCATTACGAGGACGATAGGACGAAGTAATCTGTTTGTTTTGAGTGATACATTATGAGATTGCTTCGTAACCTCGCAATGATAAATGGACTGTCATTACGAGGACGACAGGACGAAGTAATCTGTTTGTTTTGAGTGATACATTAAGAGGTTGCTTCGTTCCTCGCAATGACGTTGAAAAACTACTCTTTCAAGCATTTTTCAATCAAATTACTTTCTAGCGTTATTCTAGGAACCTTAAAATCGAAATATTTGTGCAGCGGAATTTCAAATCCTTTGTGATTTAAGTAGTTGTTTAAAGCTGAATTTAAACCCTCGCTATATAAATGATGCTCTGCTCCTGTTGGATCTTCGTGATATAAATCGTTTTCTGCAAATCCTTTAAATTCTGGACCAATAATATTAATCTCAAATTCGTCTGGGTTTTTACCAACCGGACTGTGGCTTGTGCACGCAAATTGATGCCAAAAAGCAGACTGAATGCAATTGTTGTAAAATAACTGACGTACCACTTCTAAAGAATCGATGGTTTCTTGCGCTGTTTCTGTAGGAAAACCAAACATTAAATAGGCATGTACCATAATATTTTCATCAGAAAAGGCTTTGGTTACCCTTGCAACTTGTCCGATGTCAACTCCTTTTTTCATTTTCTCTAACAATCTATCAGAGGCAACTTCTAATCCGCCAGTAACCGCAATACAACCAGATTTAGATAATAATGCGCACAATTCTGCATTAAACGTTTTCTCGAAACGGATGTTGGTCCACCAAGTAATGTACACTTTGCGTTCTAGCAACTTGTTTGCCAAGGCTCTTAACATTTTTGGTGGCGCTGCTTCGTCTACAAAATGGAAACCTGTAATTCCGGTTTCCGATATTATTTGTTCAATTTTATCTACCAAATCATCGGCAGTGGTGTTTTGGTAATTGCTAATATAATCTAGATTTACATCACAAAAAGAACATTTTTTCCAGTAACAACCGTGAGAAATGGTGAGTTTGTTCCACTTTCCGTCAGACCACATTCTGTGCATCGGATTCATTACATCTAAAAAAGACAAATATTTTTCCGTTGGCAAACCAATATAACTTGGCGCTGGTAAATTCTTATGATGAAATATCGTGTTGGGCAATTTATTTGCATACACAACTTCGTTATTTCTACAGATATAGGTTCTTTCTAGCTGCTCCTCGCCTATTTTTCCGTCTAAAAATTCTGTGATTCTTAACAACGGACCTTCGCCATCATCTAAAGTGATAAAATCTACAAAATCGAAAATTCTAGGATCCGACAAACGTCTTAATTCGGTGTTGCAATAACCGCCACCCATTCCTATTTTTATGTTCGGATAATTCTGTTTGATAAACTGCCCGCAACGCAACGCAGAAAACAAATTACCCGGAAAAGGAACTGTAAAACAGATTAAATCGTACTTGTTTTCTTGTAATTCTTGGTCTAACAAATACAACATTTCGTCTTCTATCAGCGTCGTTTCAAACTGCAAACAGTCGTCTAACTCATCGAAACTAGAAGCTGCTCTACCTATTTGTTCTGCATAACGTGTAAACGAGAAAAACTCATCTACATTGGCGTTTATAAAATCGCCCAGTTCTTCTACAAACAACGTGGCAATGTGTTTGGCTTTGTCTAAGATTCCTAATTTCCCGAATTCGGTACTTAAATCTTTGTCTAATTTTATGCGTCGGTGTCCGTGTGGCAAATAATCTTTATGCACAATTTGATACGCTGCCGTAACTTCTTGCACACGCAAATAGTTCATTACAGAATCTACTTTATTAATGTATTCTTCCTTTTGTTGCCAAACCAAAGGCAATTCTTTACCACCTAGCATTTCTGCTTGTTTAAAAATAGCATCTATAAATTCTTTGGTAAACACTGCCGTAAACAACTCGATACTTAAATCTATTTGTGTTGTTGGTACCTCTTTAGAATCTAAAAATCCTTTAATGTAGGCTGTTGCAGGATATGCAGTATTTAACTGTGTAAATGGTGGAGTTACTAGAAGTGTGTTTATAGACATAAATAAAATAAAGTGCAAAGATACTACCTCATTTAGGAAAAGGGCAGAAAAGTTTTATTGGTTTTTGTTGATGGGGATTTGGAAGGAGGTTTTTGGTTGATAAGTTGTTATAACCTGCTTTTTAACTTTTGAATTTTTTGAATGGAAAAGGTTAATTTTGTTAGGAGCGTTTATGAAAATTAAAATTTTGAATTAACCTTAAAGTCAATTAAAAAAAAACTATGAGCAGGGAAGCTGATTATACAATCAAAGGATTTATCTATCAATTCAATAAAACTCTTGAACAAGTATTATCTGAACCAAATGGAACTGAAATAACTGTAGAAGGAATTATAGAAGATATTGATGTAGTATCAGCTGGATTGACAAAAGCAATTCAATGTAAATATCACGAAACAAAAGAAAAATATAAATCATCTGACATTTCAAAACCAATTTTGCAAATGTTAGTTCATTATGCTAAAAATAAAGATAAAAACATTCAATACATACTTTACGCTCATTTCTCAGATGAAACTGAAGGTGAAAAAACAATTTCTAAAAGTGATATTGAAACAATCCTAAAATCAAAAGACAAATCTTATCTCAATTATATTTCTGAACTAAAACCGCCAAAAACAGAAGCAATAAAAGCACTTCTATTAAAACCTAAAAAAAGTGCAGAAGACATAAAAAAAATTACAACATATTATGGTACAGCCACTGATTTGGAGCTGAAAATTGATATAGATAACTTTTTAAAACCTGAAAGTTTTAAGTTTATTATTGGAAAGTCTTTTGATTCGTTAATAATAGATATAAAACAATTACTAGAAACTAAAAGTGGCTTTACAAAAGTTGATATTGAAGAACTATTTTATCCAAATGCTATCCAAAAAATAGCTAATAAAAGTATATTACATAATCCAGAGGACAGAAAAATAAACAATACTAACTTTATATCAGGTTTAGAAAAAAGTAAAAAAACAGCAATAACGAGATGGACAAGGGAACTTTTAACATATTCAAAACTTTTAACAAAAAGAAGAAGTCAGTTAAAATTGAACTTACAGGCTAATCACAGACAAAGATACTTTCTATTCAATGAATCAAATATTGAAGATTTTGAAAATAAAATCGTGAAGTTTATTTCAGAGTATATCAGTAAATATCATTATAAAATTAAACTCCATAGTAAAACACCTGTTTTCTCCATAAAAACGGAAAACGATAATTTAATCCCGCAAATAGAAAGTAGGCTGCACCAAAAAGGATTGAAATTTCAAAATGGATTAAAAGGGAATGACTTTTTTCAAGGCGAGTTTTTAAGAGAACCTACAATCATTAGCACAAAAAACTGGAGAGAATTCCAACTAAGGATTTGCAATTATAATATTGATTCAGCCAAAGCTATAAACACTAAAAAAAGTGATGACCTTTTCTTAATTGGTAAAGAAGACTTTGAGCAAATAGACAAACAAGATATAAATATTGAAGTTTTAGAAGTATCTAACCTAAATGAACTACAGTACTTATTAATGCTAACTGACAATTTTGAATAAATGGAAAATAAGGAATTAATAAAAATAGGAACTGTCATTGAAAGTGCTTCTAATTCAATTATGATAAGAATTGAAAATGATGAGACATTTGAAAAGAACAAACAAGCAATTCAAATAGGTAAGTATCTACAAATTAAAGAGGGAAACCATAATTACGTAATCTGCGTCATTCAGAGCATAAAAATTAATGACGACAATAATAAATATATAATCAATTCTCAACCAATTGGTATTTTCTCAGAAGGCTTCAAACAAGGTAGCTCGATTCTGCCTTCACCAACAGAAGAAGTATTTATTGTTTCTAAAGATGTTATGAGTAAAATTTTTAGCAAAGACAGTGATTACTCATTTAAATTTGGTGAATTAATTCAAAATAGAGAGATAAATTTACATATAAATGGAAATAGTTTTTTCAGCAAACATATTGCAGTTGTTGGTTCAACGGGTTCTGGAAAATCTTGTACAGTTGCTAAAATTCTACAAGATGTTGTTGGTATAAATAAAAAAACTAACTTAAATAATGGTAATCAAAAGAATGCACACGTAATTATTTTTGATATTCATTCTGAATACAAATCTGCATTTGAGATTGACAGTAAAGAAAATTTCAATCTTAACGCTCTTGATGTTGACAAGTTAAAACTTCCATATTGGTTAATGAATTCTGAGGAATTAGAATCATTATTTATAGAAAGTAACGAACAGAACTCGCATAACCAAGTTTCGCAATTTAAGAAAGCTGTCACACTAAATAAAGAAAAACATAATTCAACACTAAAAAACGTAAATTACGACACTCCTGTTTATTTTAATATCCAAGAAGTTTATAATTTCATTTGCAATAAAAATAATTTAACTGTTTACAAAAAAGGAGACAAACTTTTATTAGCTACTTTATCATTTGAAAAAGAGTATTCGGAAAATGACTTATGGAATGAAATAATTTTTGAAACATCTACAGCAAATAGCAAACACGCTACTTTTGGAGAAAAAGTTGCCAAATATGGTGGTTTCAATGGTGAATTTGAAAGATTTATTTCTAGATTGGAAACTAAAATAAATGATAAGCGATTAAGCTTTATACTCGAACCAATTAAAGATGATCGCAAATTATATAAAACAGATGATTTTGAAGAAATACTCAAACAATTTCTTGGATATTTAGATAAGTCGAATATTACAATAATAGATTTAAGTGGTGTTCCTTTTGAGGTACTAAGTATAACTGTGAGTTTAATTTCAAGATTAGTATTTGATTTTGCTTTTCATTATTCAAAGTTAAGACACAGTACTAGTGAATTAAATGACATTCCGTTTCTAATAGTTTGCGAAGAAGCTCATAATTATATTCCTAAATCTGGTGGTGCAGAATACAAAGCTTCAAAAAAATCAATCGAGCGTATTGCAAAAGAAGGTAGAAAATATGGATTAAGTTTAATGGTTGTTAGTCAAAGACCTTCTGAGGTTTCTGATACTATTTTTTCCCAATGCAATAACTTTGTTGCTTTAAGATTAACTAATATTAGCGACCAAAATTACATAAAAGGACTATTACCCAATAACGCTAACTCAATTACTGACATATTACCCACTTTATCTGCTGGAGAATGTTTAATTGTTGGAGACGCAACACCTATGCCGGCAATAGTGCAAATGGAAATGCCTGACCCTGAGCCAAAATCGGAAAGTATTAAATTTCATAGCCAATGGGAAAACGAATGGACAGATGTTACATTTAGTGATGTAATAAAAAGGTGGAGGAAAGAATAACAGATTTATTTTAATAATGAAATTTATCGAAATATTAGATGCTTTCTTTTAAACAAAGATTATTTTTTGTAATCATAATTGATTACAATGTGCTTTGCTTTTACTCCTTTTTTGACCCAAAAAACTCTAAATTTGTTAGTTACGTTTATAAAAAAATCTAACGTTAAAATACCCCTATAAACATTATCTTTAAATAGAAAAAAACCACACCTTGCCTCTAACTATAAAACAACCCAGAATAAAATGTTACAAATGCATGCGATCATCAAGCACGTGTATTTGCAAATACATTAGTTCTTTGCAGACCAAGACACGTTTTATTATTTTGATGCATCCAAAGGAGTACAAAAAAGAAAAAAAAGGAACGGGATTTATGACGCATCTTCAACTTGAAAATTCAGAAATCATCGTTGGTGTCGATTTTACGAATCATAAACGTATCAATGAGATACTTACAGAAGAAAATAGTACCTCTTTCTTATTGTATCCTGGCAAGGATAGTTTTAATTTATCAACAAGAAAAAGTGCAGAAATACATACGGTTATAAATACGAATGCTAACATTTTTATTCTAGATGGCACCTGGCCTTGTGCTAGAAAAATGTTGAAACTAAGTAAAAACTTGCAAGCCTTAAAAAGAGTGAGTTTTGACAACAAGATAACATCAAAATTTATTATCAAACAGCAGCCAGATCCTCTTTGTTTAAGTACTATTGAGTCAGTTTATACAGTTTTAAATTTATTAAAGAAAGCCGAATTAGAAAAATGCGATACCAAAGACTTTTTAATTCCTTTTGAAAAAATGATTGCTTATCAACTAGAGTATACGCTAGACCCAACTCATAAAAACTATTGCGCTACAGAAAACAGTACAGAAATTTCTAAGAATCTGTATAAAAAACCAACAGAAAGACGTGTTATTTTTGAATAGCAATTTATAGATTTACAGTATCGATACCATTTTATACGCTGCTAGATATTTTCTTTGTTAAAACTTCCTTAAGACTATTGACTCTTGTGGTTTTTTAACTGAAAAACCTTAAATTCGTTAATGCTTACGCTTCATTAGTGAAACGATTTTATAGCACCTCACGGATTACATCACATTATTAAGAGATCTTAAAATGGCATCAAAAAAAAGTATCCTATTCATCATGGCAATAGCTATTATTTCGTTGCAATCTTGTCAAAAACAGACTTCCACTTTTAAAAACTACGACGATTTTAAAACCATTAACGCAGACTTTATAGTAAACAGTAAAGCTGTTGTAAATGGCGAGTTGTTAGCCGCTTACAAATGCGAAGAAAAAGTAAAAGATGTAGAAAATTCTATCCCTTTATCTTGGGCTAATGTACCAGAAGGCACCAAATCTTTAGCGGTTGTAATGTATCATTATCCTAAAAAAAATAATATTGATGAAGTAAACTCGTACTTACTTTTATGGAACATTGATCCATCGGTAACTTCTATTCCTTACAAAATGGCCAACAACCCCAATTGGGTAATGGGAGCAAATAAAGACGGAACCGCAATTTCTTACACTTCGCCTTGTTCTCGTGGCCCAGGAAAACACACCTATACCATTGCGTTATTTGCGTTAAAAGAACCTTTAAAATCGCTTCCTAAAAAGAGTTCTGTACTTGTAAATTACACTACATTTATGGAAGCCATTTCTAAAGTTGAAGTGCTAGACAGAACAAGCTTAACATTTACAGATTTAAACGAATAATATAAAAATGAAAACTTTAAGAGAACAAACAGATGCTAAAATAGCAGCAGGACGAAATGCAAAACCAGACTTTATGAAAGGTGTTGATGACGTTATTGAGAAAGCAAAAGCTTTTGAAGAAGGAAAAAATGCACTTAAAGTTGGCGAAAAAGCACCCAATTTTACGCTACCAAACGCTGAAGGAAAAATGATATCCTTAGATATATTATTAAAAAATGGCCCCGTTGTAATTACATTTTATCGTGGCGATTGGTGTCCGTATTGCAACTTACAATTAAGAGCATTACAAGCTAGATTACCCGAAATTCATAAACTTGGCGCAAGCTTGGTTGCTATTAGTCCGCAAGTACCAGACGGTTCCTTAACCAAAAGTGAAATTAGCGAAATGGATTTTACGGTATTATCCGACCAAGATGCAAAAGTAGCTACAGTATATGGTGTTGCTTGGAAAGTGCCAGAATTTTTAGCAGAACACATGCGTGCAGACCGAGGTTTAGATTTAGATAAAGTAAATAACGGAGATGGAAGTATATTGCCTATTCCTGCTACTTTTATTTTAGGGAAAGATGGCGTTGTTACTTGGAACTATGTAAATGTAGACTACAGATCACGCTCTGAACCAGAAGAAATTATTGAAGCTTTAAAAAAGCTGTCTTAAATTATTTATATTTGAATATCACTTTAAAAAAAATCCATGAAAATTAAAATTATTACCCTTTTTATCACCGCTTTATTAGCTGTTAATTTACAAACATCTGCACAAGAAAGTACCGATGTTCTATTAAAAAATGCACAAACAATAGCTAAAAAAGAAGGAAAAGCTATCTTTATAAAGTTTGAAGCTTCTTGGTGTGGTTGGTGTCATAAAATGACCAAAGACATGAAAGCAGAAACCACAAAAAAGTTCTTTAATGATAATTATGTAATGGTGCCTGTTGTAGTTAAAGAATCTAAGGATAAAAAACATTTAGAAAACCCAGGTTCAGATCAATTATTAAAGCAATACAATGGCGATACAGCAGGTTTGCCTTTTTGGGTTATTTTAGATGCAGACTTAAAGGTAATTACCAATTCTTATGATGTGAATGGTAATAATTTAGGTGCTCCAGGAAGTGCAGCAGAAGTAACAGTATTTATTGAAAAAATAAAGAAATCTGCCAAAAAAGTTACGGAAAACAATATTGAAAACATTACAAATCAATTTGTAATGAAAAAATAAAAACCAGATTCAACACGGTTATAGTACAAAATAGGCATCCAACATTTTAGATAATGTTGGATGTTTTCTGTTAAATCCCTTTTCTGTTTTCAGTAAAACAAACTATACAAAATATTTTACAGTATAAAAGTTTTACTATAAATTTAAAAAATTAAAAGATATTAGGTTTTTCAAATAATAAATACCCTATTTTTTTAAAATTTAAAACCGAAATTTAAAAAGATTAAAACAGTTTTTGTTTCCTTAAAATAGTAAGAATGAAATTTATACAAATTAAAAAGCTACTCCTATTTTTCATTCCATTATCTGTAATAACGTATCTAGTTATCGATAATTATTATACAATTATTACTGAAAATCAATTGGAGATTATTAAAAATGGAGCTGCTAATGATTTGAATTCTAAAGGAATTTTAATTAATGATATGTATAAATATCTAGCAAAAGATATTGATATTATTGATTGGGAGTACAAAAAAGATTTTGCGTTAGATTTAGAACCAAATAAAGACAAATTAGAAGACCTTTTTCTTCATTTAGCTAATTTACAAACTACTTATGATCAAGTTCGTTTTATAGATACATTGGGTAATGAAATTGTTCGTGTAGATTTTGATAGTATCAATGCAGCAAAAGTTACAGCGTTTAAGAAGCTTCAAAATAAAAGTGATCGTTACTATTTTAAAAATGCTCAGAAATTAGAAAAAGATGATATCTATTTTTCTGATATTGATTTGAATATGGAATATGGTAAAATTGAAACCCCATACAATCCAGTGCTTAGAGTCGCTAAAAAAGTATATACCACAGATGGAAATTGGAATGGTGTATTGATTATCAATTATTTTATGGACAATCTGTTTCATAAATTATCTACTCAGAGTAATCTAGAATATACCAGTTTTGAACTAAGAACCGAAGAGGGATTCAACTTAGTTTCAGAAGACACACACAAGAACTTTAAGCACATTACGTCTAGTTCTGATAGTTTGGCGTTATACAATACAGATCAAGAATTTTGGAGTGAAATTCAGAAAAATCCGGTTGGAAATTATGCTTCTAAAGATGTGCTCTATCTTTATGAAAAATTAAAAATAGATAGCAATAGTACCAAAAATAGTAATTATAAAGCCAAAACATCATTTTTACTTATTCATAAAATAGATTTAAAAAAAGTACAAGCCTCTCAGTTTATTTATGTTTTCTACAAATGGTCTTCTTTTATTATTATAATCATTTTAATACTTTTAGTGTTATTAGGAATTCAATATTACAATCATAAATTGCATGTTCAAAATAATTCGTTACAAGGTAAAAATGATGAATTAGAAAATTTAAAAAATAAACTTCAAGAAACTTTAAGAATCAAATTAGATGAATTAAACCTGACAGAGAAAAAGTTTTATTCGATCTTTAATAATGCAGGTATTGGAATTACACTAATCGATTTAGCAGGAAAACCTGTATTTACAAACAAAAAATTAATAGATGTTTTAGGATATTCAGATAAAGAACTGAAACAAATGACTTTTTCTGATTTTACATACCCTGATGATTTAGAAACCGATTTGATTCAATTTAATAAGTTAATAAATAGAGAGATAGATTCTTACAACATAGAAAAACGATATGTACGTAAAGATAAAGAGGTTATTTGGGGTGATTTAAACGTTTCTCTATTACTTAATGACGAAAACGAAATTATAAATGTAATAGGTGCTGTTAGTGATATTACAGAACGTAAAGAAGCACAAAAAGAAACTAAAAACCTTAAAAAAATAATTCACAGTCTAAACTATATTGCAACAGTTTTAAAAATTGATTCTACAGAGAATATTTCTGAAGTGAATGAATCTGTTAATTTAGTAAAATACATAGAAAAGCAATCGGAAGATATTTTAAATGCCAACAAAGCAAGAGAAGAGCTTTTAACAAATTTAGAACACAAAAATACCGAGTTAAACAACTATGCACATATTGTTTCACATGATTTAAAATCGCCTTTAAGAAGCATTTATACCTTACTGAATTGGATTCAAGAAGAACCTGAAAATACATTAACAGAAGAAAGCAACATGTATGCTCAATTAATTTTAGAGAACCTAGAAAAAATGGAATCTCTAATTACGGGAATCTTAAGTTACTCGAGTATAGACGATGATAAAATGTCTGAATACGAGATTAATACGCATGATTTGGTGAACGAAATTGTAAAATTAATTCTTGTGCCAAAATCTATTGAAATCAAGATAGATCAAAACCTTCCTATTATTAATGGGAACAAGCATCGAGTTCTTCAAGTATTTCAGAATTTAATTCAGAATGCTATAAAAAGTATCACGAATGAAACAGGTAAAATTGAAGTTGGTGTAAAAGAAATGCCTGATTTTTGGGAGTTCTATGTAAAAGATAACGGAAAAGGAATTGAAGAAAAATACTTCAAAAAAATATTTGAGCTATTTCAAAGTATAGATGAGAGTGAAACTAAATCAGGAATTGGGCTTTCTATTGTTAAGAAAGTAATTCATTTTTACAAAGGAGAAATTTGGGTTAAAAGTGAAGTTGCTAAAGGAACTACTTTTTACTTTACGCTTCCTAAGATTTCAAATAAATGAAAAACACTTTTAATATCCACTTTGTAAAGTTGATAAAACAAAAAAATCTAAGCTTATTAAGCTTAGATTTTTTGTTTTTAAGAGACTGTGTTAAAAAGGAATCGTTATAATAATTTTGCCATTCCTTCTTTTATAATTTCTGTATTTCTAACTTTATTATCTGTGTCTTTTGCCTTTTGATCGCTTATCATGGTTCTCATTAAATTGATAACCACTTTATCAAAATTAAAGGACTTATATTGATTTCCTTTAACCACCATATCATCTACTAAATTCTGAATTGCCTCAGAGTTATTACTTTCAGAGATTTGTTTAAATGCTTTTTGATACAAGCTTTTTGTAGCATCGTCTCCTGTTAAAAACATACCAGATAATACGCTTTTTGCTATAAAAGGCAATTCGTTTTCGTCTTTTTCTTCAATGTAAATACGTGTTAAAGGCGTCGCTAATATTTTTCTAATTTCATCTGGTAATTCTCTAGACTTGGCAACTGCTGTTGGTTTGTCTATATAATACATGGCAACCAAAGATTTTCCTATTACAGAATACGATTTACTTTGTAAGCCTTTCTCGAAAATGCCTTTTAATTCTGGATCTGTTAATTTACCCAAAGTTTCAATAGCAGTTGCTTGTACTAATGTTTTCTCATCATTATTTGCCATTTGCATTATTTTATGAATGGCATCTTTTTTAGAAAACTTATTTATTAAGTCGATTTTCTGTAAAGCAAGTATTCTAATTTTGTAAGAAGCATCACTCATTGCTCCCTCAACTGCATTAAATGCATCTTTTTCTTCCTGTTTCTTAGCTACTTCTAATAAAGCTTCTCTTCTATGTTGATAGTTCTCTGCATTTTTTAACTGAAAGATATAATCACTTAAAACCTTGTTCTCTGTTATTTCAGATAGCAAAACTCCATCAGCATTTATCTGAATTAACGTTGGTTGTTTTGTATAAGGAAACGTAAAAGAAGCGTCATTTCCATTTACAAAAACGTTATGTCTTGTTTTTTTTCCGTTTTCGAAAATATCAATGGCTAAAGGAAATTTAAACTCATTTACATTTAACTGTAAAAGGTTTACAGTTACTTTTTTCTGAATGGTATTGTAGTCATAAGAAACCTCAATTCTTGGGTGTCCTGCTCCAAAATACCATTGGTTAAAAAACCAGTTTAAGTCTTTACCAGTTATTTTTTCAAAAACCAATCTTAATTGATGAACTTCTGCTGCTTGGTATTTATTTTCAGTTAAAAATGTTTTTAATCCTAAGAAAAAAGCTTCATCACCTAAATAGTTTCGCAACATATGTAAAATAGCGCCACCTTTATTATAGCTCACTAAATCGAACATATCTTCTTTATCAACATAGTTAAAACGAACCAAATGTTTATCTGTATTTTGTCCGTCTAAATACGCCTGACTATCTTCAAATAAATGCATGTCTGCATCTAATTTTCCGTACTTATGCTCTCTCCAAAGGTATTCACTGTAATTTGCAAAAGACTCGTTTAACGTTAAATTAGACCAACTTTCTGAAGTAACCAAATCTCCAAACCAATGATGAAAAAGCTCGTGTGCAATGGTGTTTTCTTGTGTGTTTTCATCAATTAATTGACCTGGTGTTTGGTAGGCTTGTTCCCCATGAATTACTGCTGTTGTATTTTCCATTGCACCAGAAACATAATCTCTACCTACAATTTGGCTATATTTATTCCAAGGATACTCTACTCCTAAGATGTCAGAAAAGAAACCAATCATTTCTGGAGTTAAACCAAAAATATCTTTTGCATACGGAGCATATTCCTTTTCTACATAGTAATCTACAGGAATATTTTTATACGAATCTTTAATAACCTCATACTCTCCTACTCCCATAAAAAATAAGTAAGGCGCATGTTGTTGATCCATTTTCCAATAATCGGTTCTGTTTGTTCCGTTTTTAATTGAACTTTCTAATTTTCCGTTAGAAAGTGTCACAAACTTATCTGGAACCGTAATATAAATTTCTTGGGTAGTTTTCTGATTCGGACTGTCTATGGTAGGAAACCAACAGCTGCTTGCTTCTGTTTCACCTTGCGTCCAGATTTGTGTTGGCTTGTTTTTGTCAGAACCATCAGCATTTATAAAATATAATCCTTTAGCATCGGTTATTGCAGCACTTCCTTTTTGTTGTACTTTTTCTGGACGTGCAGTATATTTTATATAAAGTGTAAACTCTTCGTCTTTTTTATATTCTTTTGGTAGGTCTATAACAATGCTTGCATCATCATAATTATAGTCTAATTTCTTGTTATCTAAAGAAACTTGATGAATAACCATCGCTTTTGCATCTAATGTAATTTTATTAGTTGCATAAAAGTGAGGTTTGGCAGTAACCCAAGCTTCTCCATTTAGCTGTTTTTCATTGAAGTTAAAATCAACCTTTAATTTTGTATGAACTAGATCGTTAATTTTATCTCTTTCTGGTTTATACGTAGTATAGGTTTGAGCAAAACTGATCGTACTCACTAAAATTAAAACAATAAACAGCACTTTTTTAATCATCATAAATTATATTTTCGTAAAGTTTCAAAAGTAATAAATATTACTAGTGCAATTCGTTAATTAGCCGTTAAATAGTTGATGTTACAGTTGCTGTCTGTTCTGTTTTATATCTGTGATGTAAAAAAAGGAATCAAAAGAAAAAAAAACTTGTAATTTTGTTATTTTAAATGAAGAGAATAACTACATAAAGTTAAGTGTAAATTGGTTTTATTTATGTTTACATTTTAATTTTCATAGAAAGGACAATTATAGATCTCATTCATTTTTTAGAATATTTCTTATCCTTTAAAATAGAAGTAATTAATTCGAAGGCAAAAAAAAAAGCTGTAATTTCTAATGAAATTACAGCTTTAAACTTATTATAAAAAGATTTATTTACCTTTAAAAATGGCTCTAAATTGCTCTAAATTTACGTTGTCACCATCAAATTTAACGTTGTTCATCATTTCTATAATTTTAGCAGGATTCATATTGTCGCCTAATAAACGGGCAACTCCTACTCCAATTTCATTACCGTAACCAAAAGCAATTACTTCATCGATAGATTCTGTATCCCCAGTATAGTAAAGACTTACGTTCATTCCCTGTGCTTTTAGAGACATCAAAGATTTATAATCTTCATTATCTTTAAAAATACTTTTTAATTTAGTTTTCTCAACTTCATACGCAGCTTCATTTCCTTTAATTGGCAAAGCTACTACGTTAACTTTTCGGATACTTTTTAACGTTTGTTTTACTTCGTCTGAAACAACTTCCGATTTTAATTGCAAAAAGCTTGTAGGAATATCTACAGTTATAAAACCTGATTTTTCTTGACTTTCGACTAAATATCCTTGTAATGATTTTTCATTTTTACATGAAGTAATCATCAAAACAAGTAATAAAAGTGAAAGTATTTTGGTTATATTCTTCATAATTTATTTTAAGTTTTTGTTGATAAATAATCTTTTTGAGCCCAGTTGAAAATTACCTCTATCGTTTTAGAACTGATAAAGTTCTCAACTGCACTCAAGAAGACATTATTTTAATGATTTAATTTTTAGAAAAAGTGTCTGCTAATTCAGACATTTTATTAATATCTATGTTTCCTGTTAAAGAAACAACAATCGCGTCTGCCTGTCCACTTGTTTGTTTATCAACACCTTTAATAAACATTAAAACTTCACTCACATAATCTTTATTTGGTGTAGATTGTACGTAAATTTTTACACGAGAATTATCGTCTTTAATACGCATTAACTGTGTTAAATTCTGCTTCTTAATTGCAGCATTTGCCATTGACTCCATTTTATTTGCGATGTCTGTATCTTTTGTAGAAAACATTTTAAATTCTTTTAAATCTTGAATCATTTGAAAGACTTTCATGCCTTCGTTATCATCTACTTTAACATTTTTAAACTTAGAAATTAATTCAAAAGCATCTTTGGTAACTACTACCATGTCTACTCCGTTCATATCTTCTAAAGTGTCAAAAAAGGACTGTGCGCTTGTTACCATTGGGGCAACGACTAACGCTATTAATATTGCTATTTTTTTCATAATTTCTGTGTTTACTTGGTTTTACTATTGTTACTTGGTTTTTTATTTTAATATTTTTTTTACGGTATCTTCATAAGTATATAAGGTTGCCACCGCTTGCTCTCCTTTTTGAAGGTTAGATGATAAAAGCATTAACCCTTTACTTATTTGCTCGAATTGTTTTTTAGCTTGGTATCTTTTGTATTCTTGCTGACCAATAAATACACTAAATAATAAGACTACAGACGCTGCAACAGATAACCATTTTAAGTTTCTCTTTTTAGATTTCTTAGGTTCTAACTCAATGGTTTTTGTGTACGTTTCATCTTTGCTTGTAGCAAAATAATTAAACATGTATTCGTATTCTTGCAAATGTGGTGCAACATTCCCTCCTGTGAAATAGTTTCTTAGGGTTGTTTCTTCTTGCAAAGACGTTTCTGCGTTTTCGTATTTTTCTACTAATTTTTCTATGTTAGCTAACTCCATAGTTATGTTTTTTAATTAATTGTTCTCTTATTGTTTTTCTTGCTCTAGACAATGCTACTCGTACTGCTGTAGGTTTCATATCTACCATTTTGCAGATTTCATCAAAATCATATTGTTCAATATCTCTTAATTGAATAATAATTTTTTGTTGCTCTGGCAATGCTGCTATCAATTGGTGCACTTGGTTTACACTGTCTCGATGTTCTACTTGCTTATCTAAAGACGTATCTTTTTCTTTATAATTACTGTGTATTAATGTTAAATTACTTGCTTGTTTACTTTTTAAACGATCATAACAATAGTTTTTTGTCATAGTCATAGCAAACGCTTCAACATTTTTATAATCAGCAATCTTTTCTTTGCTTTTCCATAATTTAAAGATCAGCTCTTGTGTAGCATCTTCAGCTTCTTCTGTAGAAACTAAAAGTCTTTTTGCTAAACGGAAGACTTTATCCTTAAAGGGTAAAACAACTTTTAAAAAGTCTGACTGGTTCATTTGGTTTGGTTGATTTTTGGTGTAAACTGATTTATAATATCGGGTTTACATAATTAAGACGATACACAATATATTTTGTTACAACATTTTTAAAAATAATACTATTTCTTTTTATCTTGCGTTGTATTCTATAAACATAAATTTATGAAGTTTAAATTATTCCCTAAAATAATATTTGTTTTCATTGTTTCTCTACTCTTTATTAACTGTGATAAAAGTGAAGATGGCATTCCAACTGATTTAGAAATTGAAAATTTTGTTTGGGGAGGTCTAAATGCTTACTATTTATGGCAAAGTGATGTTCCTGATTTGTCTGACTTACGTTTTAGCAATCAGAATCAATTAAATAGTTACTTAGAAGGTTTTTCATCTCCAGAAAATTTATTTGATAATTTATTATATACAGCAGAGAATGGTTATCCTGCAAATGAAAAGGGTTATGATCGTTTTTCTTGGATTGTTGATGATTATGTTGCTTTAGAAAATGCTTTTCAGGGAATTACTGTAAGCAACGGAATGGACTTTCAATTATATTTAGAAAACGGAAGTACTACCAATGTTTATGGCGTTGTTAGATATGTAGTACCTGCTTCTGATGCAAAAACACAAGGAGTTTTAAGAGGTATGGTTTTTAGTAGTGTTGATGGAACTCAAATTACAGCTAATAATTATCAAAATTTATTATTTGGTACAAATACAGATTACACCATTAATTTAGCCGATTTTAATGGTGGAAACCCAATTTTAAACGGTACTTCTATTGCTTTAAGTAAAATTCAATTACAAGAAGATCCTGTTGCAAAAGTTGAAGTTTTTGATGAAGGAGCAAATACAATAGGATACTTATTATACAATCAATTTGCAAGTTCTTATGATAGTGAATTAAACGCTGCTTTTGGAACTTTTAAGGCAAGTGGAGTTACAGATTTAATCGTAGATTTACGCTACAATGGTGGTGGTTCTGTACAAACAGCTACTTATTTAGGTAGTATGATTACTAAGCAACCAAATACTACTATTTATTCTCAACAAATATGGAATGAAAAAGTAATGGAAAATAATGACCCTAGCAACTTTTTAAATTATTTTACAGACAGATTAACAAATACGGATGAAAATGGTAATGTTATTTTAGATGAACCTATTAATAGTTTGGGGCTTTCTACCGTTTATTTTATTGTTACAGAAGACACTGCTTCGGCATCTGAATTGGTTATAAATGCTTTAAGTGCTTATATTGATGTAAAATTAGTGGGTACACAAACTGTGGGTAAGCAAGTAGGTTCTATTACATTGTATGATTCTGATGACTATAGAAGAAATGGCGCTAATTTAAACACCAATCATACCTATGTAATGCAACCTATTGTTTTAGAAATAAAAAATGCAAATGGAGAAAATAATCCTAATGGATATACTGCCGAATTTCAATTAGCAGAAGATTTTGGTCAAGATAGTGGTGTTATAAATTTAGGTGTTTTAGGAGATAAAACAGAACCTTTATTAGAAAGAACTATTCAATATATAACTACTGGAGCTAGATCTACAGGAAAAACGATAACTACTTTCAATAAAAATAAAATTACCAATTCTAAATTACAAAGACCTTTTGCAAACGAAATGTATGTAGATTTTAAATAATTAGAATTGAAACTTATAAAAAAATCAGCTAGCGAGAGCGTCCCGCTCGTGCTTCTACATAATATTTATTTATTCAAAAAATAATAATTTAAAACATTATATATCAGATTTTTGTAATTTTCTTTTTGACTTTTTTGTTATAGTGTCACGAGCGGGACGCTCGCGCCAGCAGCAGATAATGATATTAGCTTCTAGCTTAAAATGAGTATAATTGATATTGAAAAACAGAGTGTAGCCAATTAGTAGATTCTATAAATAGTTTTAATCAATAATAACATGCATTTAAGTTAGCGCGAGCGTCTCGCTCGTATTTCTACGTAATATTTATTTATTTATTTATTTATTTATTTATTTATTTATTCAAAAATTATTAATTTAAAACAGTATATATCAGCTTTTTCTAATTTTCTTTTTGACTTTTTTGGTATAGTGTCACGAGCGGGACGCTCGCGCTAGCAGCAGATAATGATATTAGCTTCTAGCTTAAAATGAGTATAATTGATATTGAAAAACAGAGTGTAGCCAATTAGTAGATTCTATAAATAGTTTTAATCAATAATAACATGCATTTAAGTTAGCGCGAGCGTCTCGCTCGTGTCTATACACATAACGTGTTATTTTATTAAAAAGCTAATCATTAAAATATCTGATGTTTGCTTTTTATAAATTGCTTGTTGACTTCTTATTATTGTGTCACGAGCGGAACGCTCGCGTTAACGGACAGTAATTATGAGTTTCTAGTTTAAAATAAATATTATTGACTTGTAGAAAACTAATTGCTTCCAACAAGTAATTCTACAAACAATTTCAATCAATAATAACATATATTCAAGCTAGCGAGAGCGCCTCGCTCGTGCCTCTTATCATCACAATAATCTAATTCAAATCTATCTCTAAAATCGTAGAATCATCATTACCATAATTTCTAGCGCTGCTATATTTCCAATCTATTGGATCAGTTACAAATCCGGTTTCTAAAGGATTATTATGAATATATTTTAGTTTTTGCTCAAATACCTTTAAAGACCAAATTTCAATTGGTTGATTGTGTTGTTGCCAAAATTGTTTATTGGTAACATTACTATTCTTTTTTCCAGCACGTTCAAACATCCAAAGCATCCATTCTTTTCTGCTTTCTTGCGGATTCTCTTCAATCGCTTTCAACATTTTTTTTGAAGTAAAACCTTTAAAATCTCTAATTAATCCAGAGGGATCATTTAATGCAGAACGAAAAATTAAATGTATGTGACTTGGCATTATACAATATCCGTAAATTTCCATTCCCTTATGCTTTCTGCAATAATCTAAAGATTCTATAATACACCAAAAATAAGCATCTCTTGTAAATACATCTATCCAATTTACCGTAGCAAAACTGATAAAATAAGCTCCTGATTTTTCTCCAAATTTATATTTTCTGCTCATATATAAAGTTTATTATGTTTATCTGCTGGCGTTAGCGTCCCGCTCGTGCCCACGCCCACACAATATAAACATACTATTTTAGAAAAAACACAATCACTATAAATGATTCAAACAAACGTTGGTAAATCGTTTGTTGTACTTTATTTGTTGTTTCACGAGCGGGACGCTTGCGTTAGCTAAAGAAATATACGCTCAATCGTTAAGTTTTATTTTTGAAAATCGAACTAACCTTATCCGCTGGCGCAAACGTCCCGCTCGTGCCCACACAATATAAACATACTATTTTAGAAAAAATATAACCACTATAAATGATTCAAACAAACGTTGGTAAATCGTTTGTTGTACTTTATTTGTTGTTTCACGAGCGGGACGCTTGCGCTAGCGAAAGAAATACACGCTCAATCGTTAAGTTTTATTTTTGAAAATTTAACTAAGCTTATCCGCTGGCGCGAGTGTCCTGCTCGTGCCCACACAATATAAACATACTATTTTAGAAAAAACACAATCACTATAAATGATTCAAACAAGCGTTACGAAAATCGTTTGTTGTACTTTATTTGTTGTTTCACGAGCGGGACGCTTGCGTTAGCGAAAGAAATACACGCTCAATCGTTAAGTTTTATTTTTTGAAAATCGAACTAACCTTATCCGCTGGCGCGAGTGTCCCGCTCGAGCTCACACAATATAAACATACTATTTTAGAAAAAATATAACCACTATAAATGATTCAAACAAACGTTGGTAAATCGTTTGTTGTACTTTATTTGTTGTTTCACGAGCGGGACGCTTGCGTTAGCTAAAGAAATATACGCTCAATCGTTAAGTTTTATTTTTGAAAATCGAACTAAGCTTATCAGCTGGCGCGAGTGTCCTGCTCGTGCCCACACAATATAAACATACTATTTTAGAAAAAACACAATCACTATAAATGACACAAACAAACGTTGTATAAATCGTTTGTTGTGTTTTATTTGTTGTTTCACGAGCGAGACGCTCGCGCTAGCGAAAGAAATATACGCTCAATCGTTAAGTTTTATTTTTGAAAATTTAACTAAGCTTATCCGCTCGCGCTAGCGAATGATTAATATAAGTGCGATTATTGATGAAGTGTCATAACCGTTATATCTGAAGGCGTAAAAAAATAAACTAATTAACTTACAAATTTAAGTACCATACGCTGGCGAGAGTGTCTCGCTCGTGCCTACATAATATAAACACACTATTAGAAAAAATACAATTTCTATAAATGACTCGAACAACCGTAACGAAAATCGTTTGTTATACTTTATTTGTTGTTTCATGAGCGAGACGCTCGCGCTAGCGAATGATTAATATAAGTGCGATAATCAATGAAATATCGTAACCGTTATATCTGAAGGCAAAAAAAACTAATTAACTTACAAATTTAAGTCCTCTAAATCGTCTAAACCTTCTTCTATTTCTTGATCTGTTAAAACATCGGGTCTAAATTCACTCATTAATTCTTCTCTCTTAGACTTTGCATATTTATAACCAGATTTCCACCATTTACGCATTAAAGTTTCATCAAAAACTAAAGAATTTGTAGTTAAAACCGTTGGAGTATAATACAAGTTGAGTTTAATGTTTTTATTAGTAGCAGCTAATTTACCAATGGTAATATTGTGTCTTTCTACGTGTGCCAACATAAAATCGAACACATCAAACAATAAAGAAAACGGGTTTGTAGCAGGCAACTTATTAAACTGAGTCACTTCTGTTTCTAAGATAATAGCATCAATTTCTGTGGCACCACGTAAAATTGCTTCTCTAATAGGTACTAAAGACCCAAAACCACCGTCTGCATACTGACAATTATTTTTTTCTAACAAACTCATAAAAGGCACATAGTTGCAAGACCCCCAAATCCAATCACAAAAATCGTCATACGTACAATCGTTAATAGATTTATATTCAATTTGATTGGCTGTTAAATTAGAAACTGTTACAACAACCTCTTTATTGTTTTCTCTAATCTCATTATATATTTCTTTGGTAATTTTTTTCTTAATTAAAGTCCGTAAGTTTTTACTTTCTCCAAAAGTTTTTCTTCCGTTTAAAAAGTTCCAAAAGGTATTTAAATGTCGAATAGTAACCACTTTTTCTCCAGCTACTTTTTTAATTTTAAAAGGATTATTACTGAAAATAGTTTTTTGATTTACATTCGTGTATAATTTTTTTAGTTCATCTAATTTTCCAAGAGCTAAGTGAGAAACCATTAAACTTCCCGTAGAAGTACCAATATATATATCGTAATCTTTTTTTTCTTTTTTCATTAAGTATTGCGCAACTCCGCCTGCAAATGCCCCTTTACTTCCTCCTCCTGAAATTACCAATGCTTTTTTCATTATCTAAAAATGATTTGTTATATTTTAGTGCTATAAAAGTATCAAAAATGAAGAGAATAATCATATTTATTTTTGGTTTCCTAGGTTTGACGTCTTGTGCAGTCAATTATCAACCTAGAGAAATCAATGCTATTACCGTAAAAGAGTTTAAAATAGACAGCGTTAGCATTCGTGCAATTCAGGTTGTCAATAAGCATGAAGTTATATATGCAGGTTCTAATGGAGACATTGGTTTCTTTTCAGATAGCGAAGATTCTATGTTGACAACAAGGGTTTTAGAAGTAAAATATCAAGATTCTATTAGACCTAACTTTAGAAGTATTGCTTCTAATAACAAAGCTGTTTTTGCCTTAAGTATTAGTAATCCTGCTTTATTATATCATCTTTCAGATGGAAAAGCAACTTTAAAATATACAGAAAACCACGAGAAAGTTTTTTACGATGCTTTACAGTTTTTTGATGATAACCAACATGGAATTGCAGTTGGAGATCCTACAGAAAATTGCGCATCTATCCTTTTGACTTCGGATGGTGGAGATACATGGTCTAAAATTCCGTGTGCTAATTTACCTGAATTTGAAAAAGGTGAAGCGTTTTTTGCGGCAAGTAACACCAATATAAAAACGATTGGAAGCTCGGTGTGGATTGCGTCCGGAGGAAAAAAAGCTCGTATTTTAAAGTCTGATGATTATGGAAATACTTGGCAAGTTTATGATACACCAATTGTACAAGGAAATGGACCACAAGGTATTTATTCTATTGATTTTACTGATAAAAATAACGGAATTGCAATTGGTGGTGACTACTCAAAACCTATAGAAAACAAAGCAAATAAAGCCATAACAAATGATGGCGGACTCACTTGGACTTTAGTTGCAGACGGACAAAACCCTAACTACAAAAGCTGTGTACAGTATGTGCCTAAAACCAACGGAAAAGAGGTTTTTGCTGTTGGTAAAACAGGTATTTCGTTCTCTAATAATGGAGGTCTTAGTTGGGTAGAAGTCAGTAAAGAAGCGTATTATGCAATTCAGTTTGTAGATAAAAATACGGCTTGGTTATCTGGAAACAATAAATTAGGGAAATTGATTTTAGACTAGTGTAACAGTAGATTTAAACTATTATTTCAGAATTAAATACTTTAGATTTTCATTTACACACCAAAACGGGAATTAAACACCCATATTATCAGCTTTTTAACGAATATACCTAAGAATTAAGAAGTAATATTTTTACTTTAAAACGAAATAATTCGATGGATTTTTTTACCTTTAGTTAGGTTCATCAACCTTATCAAAAAAAAAGTATATTTGCCTTCGATTTTAATTTAAGGTGTACAATAATGATCTCTAAGTTTTTGTAAATTAGTTGCATTTATGTGAGATATTAGAATCCCTAAAATTTTTATCTTTTTATAAATAATTCAAAAATTATATATTATGAAACAATTAATTACAGCAGTAGCAGCAATTTTAGTTAGTACAGCTTCTTTCGCACAATTTCAAGTATCTGCAAGCACAGGATACGCAATGAGTAGTGCAGGAATGCTTACAGGAACCACAACAACTACAACTAGTACCGAAAATAATTATGGTAGTTACGGAGAAGGTTCAAATGTTCAAATAAGAGGAACGTACTTTTTAAATGAAAAATTTGGATTAGAATTAGGTTTAGGATATTTACATGGTGCAGACCAAACAATTAACAAAACATCTATACCAACAGTTGCAGAAGTAAATGCAGTTGCAAGAGCTCGTGCATTTGGAGCCTCTGCTTCTATGGTATATAATTTTACAGAGAACTTTTACGGGCGTATTGGTGCTTTGATAAAAGTTGGTGGTAAAACAGAAGCAGTTGTTTATAATAAAGTATTCTATACCGATGATAATCCATCGCCTCAAGGCTTACCTAATGGTTCTTATTCTGAAACTAATTATATAGAAGACTTTCACGGACAATTTCCTTTAGGTTTTGTAGGTGCATTGGGATATTCATTTGATTTGAATGAACATTTTTCTCTTTTTGTAGAAGCAGAATATTACGGAATTAGTTTAAAAAGAAAAGATTCTGAATTAAAAGAATTCAATACAGATGTTGCTTTACCTGATGGTACAGTCGTTGCTAATTTCAATTTAGATAACTTACCTGATGGTTTTTATAAGGAAACTACGTATGTAGATGAATTACCTCACAGCAATACTGATGGTTCTAAAAAATTATCTCAAAAAGTACCTTATTCTTCTTTCGGATTAAACTTTGGAGTTACTTATAAATTTAGTGGTTCTAGTAAATAAAAGTATTACTATTTAAGTACAAGTGGTTGTCTAAAAAGTTTTAAATCATGTTATACTGAACTAGCTTCAGATTGATGTAAAACTTTCTTTTAGACAACCATTTTTTTGTCTTCTTCCGTTTTATTAAACGCCATTAACTTCTTCTTTTTTATCATTGATAAAGATAATTTTCAATAACTTTAAGCACCTTTTTACTACGTAGATAATCTTCTATTAATGGACTTAAAGATTGAAGTAAACCTTGAAAACTGAAGTAATTTACTACTTTCTATTAGAATCCAGTTACAAAAAAGTCCTACCGAAGCAGGACTAATATTTTCTTTTACGTTATGTAGTTTTACATTAACAGGAAGTTATTTTATCAATATAACTTGCTAGAACATCATGTTTAAATAAAAACATAAACAACTGTCTTTAAATAAACTAAACAACCTATAATAAACAATAAGTTTAAGTTTGTTGTTTATCTCTTTTAAAATCTTCTTTAAGAGATGCTACTTGTTGTTTATACTCTTCACGTTTTTTAAATATATAATCATCGTCTCCTTTTGGTTCAGCCGCCAAACGCCTTATACTTTCTTCGTCGTACTTAATAAATTTTGCTACTTGGTTTTTTAATGTTTCTTTTTCGAAACCAACTTTAGTTAAAACATCACAAGCCAAGGTTAAGGAAGTATCTAATGTTTCACGATAAATATTTTCAATTCCTAAATTAACCAACTCATAAGCATCATATCTGTTTCTTGCTCGAACCATTAATTCTACATGAGGATATTTTTTCTTAACCTGTTTGCTTATTTGATGTGCAGCATCTGGGTTGTCTACTGCACAAATTAAAATTTTTGCTTCTGCAATACCTGCAGACTCTAACAATCCCATACGTGTTGCATCACCATAATACACTTCAAAACCTAATTTTCTAAGATAATCTACACGATTAGAATCGTGATCTAAAATTGTGGTTTCTATATCATGAGATTTTAAAAAACGACCTACAGTACTACCAAATTGTCCAAAACCAACTAATATAATTTTTTCAGATTTAGTGTGTTCGTCCATTGGTCTTTTTATAGACTCTTTTGTACCTATTCTAGGAAGAATTAAGCGTTCGTTAATCATACTTGCAATAGGTGTAATCCCCATGGTTAAGGCGGTAACTACAAGCATAATATCTAATTGTTCTTGCTCTAAAATACTAGATTGAAAAGCAAATGACAACAATACAAAAGCAAACTCCCCTACTTGTGACAAATTAAAAGTCAACAATAAATTTTGATCTATTTTTAATTTAAAAACAAGTCCTACTATAAATAAAACAATGGCTTTAATAAAAATAACGGCAAGTAAAATACCTCCAATAGTAAAAGGATTGTTTTGAATTACAATAAAGTTAATCGAAGCTCCAACAGCTATAAAAAACAACCCTAACATTAAGTTTTTAAAGGGCTCTAAAGTACTTTCTAGCTCGTGTTTAAACTCACTGTTAGATAGTACTACACCTCCTAAAAATGCTCCCAATGCCGGACTCAAGCCAACGTATTCCATTACAAAGGAAATTCCGAATACAATTAAAAAAGCAGCTGCAATTAAGAGTTCTCTAACTCCAGATTTTACAACTTTACGCAGCATAGGTACAATTAAATAACGACCTGCTATAATAATAAAAACTACAGATGCAATAATGGCAAGTGTTTGCAATTCCATTGGCAAACCATCTAATAAGTTTGCATGACCGCCATGAGTATCTGCAGGCATCTTTGAATTAGAACTCGCCATTAACGGAATAGAACCAATCATAAAAATAACAACGATATCCTGAAATAGTAAAATTGAAAAAGCAGAAGCCCCCGAAGTGGTATGCATCAATCCTTTTTCTTTTATCGTTTGTAGTACAATTGCAGTAGAAGAAAGTGCGACTGCCATAGATAATACCAAGGCAACTTTAGACTCATAATCAAAAGAAGTAAAGAGATAATAAGACAACAACATAGTTAGAGAAACTTGTATACCTCCCATGCCTAAAATGGTTTTTCGCATCTCCCAAAAATTCTTTGGTTCAATTTCGAGACCAATTAAAAACAACATTATTACAACTCCAAACTCAGAAATATGCATAATATCTTGTCCTTCTTCCCCAATAACTCCTAGCATATAAGGTCCAATTACTACACCTGCAATCAAATAGCCTAAAACAGAACTTAAGCCCAATCGTTTGGCAATAGACACGCAAATAATTGCTCCTGCTAACAATATAATTGCTACAAAAAGTAAACTTCCTGTCATATTTTTACTCTATTTATTTGGTTCTTTATTTATAATTACAACTGTAAAAGTTGCAAATCATTATATTAAGTTCAAAGATATCACGATTATTAAATTAATTACTTATTTTTTTAAGAAATCGAATGTTTAAAATTAGTTTTAATTAAAAGACCTTTTTTTATCATTGATAAAAAAAAAAGAAAGGTTTCTGCTATAAATAAGTATAAAGAGTCAAGAATAAAAAAACTTCTATAGGAATGCCAAAAGAATACAGTTTACTTCTTTTATAAGCACTTAAAATTAACTAATTACAATTAAAAAAATGATTTCAAAATAAACAATTTATTTACATATCCGTTATTTAATTAACCAATATGTAATAATAAGTTTCAATTATTTTAACGATGTAAGGTTAATATTGTAGCTATTCTAAAAGAGAAAATATGTATAAAAAAATTACAATTTTAACTGCAGCCTTATTTAGCTATTTTGTTGGTTATTCACAAACAACCTTAAAAATAACAGAAATATGGTCCGGTAATAGTAAGGGGAGTAATCTTACTGGTGATTGGTTTGAAATAACAAATACAGGCTCAGAAGCATGGACTCCTGCCATGGGAGACCTTTATTTTATTGATGATAGAGATGAAATTGATTATATAGATGACGCTGTACTCATAAACGGTATTGCTGTTATTAAGCCAGGAGAATCTATTATTGCTATTAAAGATGAAGATATTACAGAATTTACATCGGTCTGGGATGACGTTTATGATTTAACAGATGTTCAAATAGGAACACACGACGGAAAAGGATTAGGGAAAGGTGGTGATGTTGTTAATTTATTTATCAGTGCAACCGTTCCTACGGATAATAGCACAAGAGTGGATTCTGCAGCGTATCCAGATACAGAAGCAAATCCTGGTCAGTCTTACGATGTTACTAAAGGCGCTTTTAGTGTTATTGGTGAAGCACCATATGTTCCGGTTGCTACAGCAGTAAATGATGAAGGTGAATCTGCCATTGCATCTCCAGGAAATACAGGTTCTACAGCACCTAATTTACAAATTACAGAAATATGGTCTGGTAACGGAAAAGGTGATAATCTTACTGGTGATTGGTTTGAAATAACAAATACAGGTTCTGGCGCATGGACTTCTGCCGAAGAAAACCATTATTATGTAGATGACAGAGATGAAATTGACTATGTAGACGATGCTGTATTATTAAATAGTGTTACCATAATACAACCAGGAGAATCTATTATTGCTATAAAAGATGAAAATTCTACACAGTTTATTGCTGTTTGGGAAAGCGTTTACAACCTAACCAATGTTCAGATTGCTACGCATGACGGAAAAGGGTTAGGTGGCGGAGGAGATACAGTTAATTTATTTGTAAGCACCACTACTCCAACGGATAATAGTACAAGAGTAGATTCTGAAGCATATCCAGATACAGCAACAAATTCTGGTCAGTCTTACGATGTTACCAAAGGAAGTTTCAGTGTTCTTGGAGAAGGGCCGTTTGTACCTGCAGCTACAGCGGTAAATAATGAAGGTGAATCTGCAATAGGATCTCCTGGTAACTTAGAAAAAGTAGCTGCTTCTACTATAAATATCGTTGTAGATACGGCTAATTTAACGTCGTTTTTAGATGTTTCTGAAACAAATGCTGGCTTTGTTAGTGGTGTTGTAAATGATGCTACCGATCCTGCAAGCACTATTGGTATTCCTTTTTTAATTTCAGACTCTAATACAGCATTATCAGATTTAACTGTTTCTATAAATAGTAGTAATGAAGCGGTTGTTTCTAACGCGAACTTAGTTCTTACAGGTACTAGTGGAGAAAGATTATTAAAAATTATACCGAGTACTTTTGGCTTTTCAACGATAACAATTACTGTTAAAGATACAGAAGAAAATGCTGCAACATATACCATTAATTATGCAGCTTCAGCAGCTTCTATTACACCAAGTACAAGTCGTTTTCATACTGGTTCTGCAGACGGTTCTACAGGAATTGCGATAGATGATGATTATATTTGGATTGGTGATGATGAAGATCAAACGATTCGTTTATACAACGCAAATCAATCAGGTTTACCTGTAAAAGAAATCGATTTTAATAGTTTTTTAAGTTCAACCAAAGAAGCAGATTTAGAAGGTTCTTTTAGATTAGATGATACTATTTATTGGATTGGTTCTACAGCAGAAGCTGATAGATCGGTGATTTTTACTACTACTTTATCAGGAACCGGAGCTGCCTCAAACTTATCATACAATGATAAATACAACAATTTACAAGAAGATTTATTAAACTGGGATGAGAATAATCTACATGGATTAGGCGCTAACTATTTCCAATTAAGTACTGTTTTAGAAGTTGAAGCATTGGCACTTGCACCAAACAGCACAACCACTGCTTATTTAGGGTTGCGTAGTTCTACTGTAGAAAACAAAGCCATTGTAATACCTGTAACTAATTTTACCAGTTTACCAGGTATGCCTTCTGGTTCTGCAACTTTCGGAACACCTATTTTATTAGATTTAGCTGGTAGAAGTTTAAGAAGTATGGAATGTAACGAAAACGGATGTATTTTAATCGGTGGTCCTTTCGGAACAAAAACAGATTTTAAATTATATACTTGGACCGGAAATGAGGCTGATCAACCAGAACTAAGAAATGCAGATTTAACAGCATTAAATGCAAACGGTTCTTTTGAAGGTTTGGTTTCGTTGCCAAATTCAACCTTTTTAGGAGCAGATGGTGATACAGATACTGTAAAATTATTGGTAGATTTAGGTGCAACTGTTATTTATAATGATGGTGAAGAAAATAAAGGCTTACGAGATCAATGGAAAAAATTTAGAAGTGATGTAGTTACTTTGGGAACTGTTGGCACACCATTTATTAAAACCCCTGTAATAAACGAGTTTGTAATCGATCATTCTGGAACAGATACACGAGAATTTATAGAAATTTATGGAGATCCTTATACGGATTATTCAAATTATACGATTGTAGAAATTGAAGGAGATAGCGGAAATACCGGTTTAATTGATGATGCAACTTTTACCGTAGGTACTACGGATGAAAATGGGTATTGGACCAGTCCTTTTCAAGAAAATACTCTTGAAAATGGAGCAACAACATTTTTATTAGTGAAGGATTATAGTGGGACACTTGGAGGTGATATAGACACCAATGACGATGGAACAATTGATACCACTTATTGGTCTGCAGTTGTAGATGGTATTGCTAGTTCGGAAGGACAAACCGGTGATTTAGTCTATGCTTTAGATTTAGTTCCTGGTTTTGATGGGAATGAAAATCAAGTTGGTGGTGCTTCTCGTATTCCAAATGGTGTAGACACAGATAGTACAAGCGATTGGGTAAGAAATGATTATAATGGTGAAGGTTTTGACGGATTTACAGGAACTCCTGTAGAAGGTGAAGCAATTAATACACCGAATTCTTACAACAAACTTGTTGGACCTGTTTTAAATATTACAGAAATCTGGCCAGGGAACGGCGAGGGTGATAATCTTACTGCAGATTGGTTTGAAATAACGAATAATGGACCATTACCTTGGACACCAGAATTAGGTGGACTTTATTTTGATGATGATTCTCAAGATCCTGCATCTGCAGTTTTAATTTCTGGGATTTCTTCTATTCAACCAGGAGAATCTGTAATTGCAGTTGATGCTTCAGACACAGATAATTATATATCAGTTTGGGGCGGAGTTTATGCTATTTCGGATGTTCAAATAGGAACCTATGCTGGTGCTGGTTTATCTGGCGGTGGAGATGCTGTAACTTTATGGATTGGAGAACCAACTACGGTTGGAACAATCGTTGATTTTGAAACCTATCCGGATACGGCTTCTAACCCAGGACAATCGTATGATGTTGAAAAAGCTGGATTTAGTGAAATTAATATAGCACCTTATTTTGCCAATGCAACCGTAGTAAATGATGCAAATGAAGCAGCTATAGGTTCACCAGGAAATAAAGGAACTGTTTTAAGTGTTTACGATAATGCAGTAAATACGGTTAAAACGTTTCCTATTCCTTTTGATGATACATTACATTTACAACTAAATACATCAACGAATATAACAATGGCTACCGTAAAAATTATAGATATGTTAGGTGCTGTTGTTTTTAGTAAAAAAATGGATCTATCAACTGGTAAAGTAACTTTAGACAATATGGCTAGGTTGCATTCAGGAGTTTATGTCTTACACGTTGCTGAATTAAATACGACCATGAAAATTGTAAAGAAATAAGCATTCTTTTTAAAAAGTAAAAGCCAGTTAGTAAAACTACTAACTGGCTTTTTTTATTTAAGATTATCTTGAAACCTTCAGACATAAAGTTTAAACTAAAAAATTTACTTTAAAATTATGTGGTTATCAAATCAAAAGAAATTTTAATACCTGTAATTACCATACCTGTACCAATAATGGCAATGATTAAACCCATTATTTTACCAATCACAGAAATTACGTTATTCCCCACTACTTTTACGATTAAATCACTCAATCTAAACGTATAAAAAGTAATTAAACTCATGGTTCCGAAGATCACAATCACTAAAATGATGTGTATGGTTTGTACATTTGCCACAAAGTTCATGGCAGTTACAATGGTTCCTGGACCTGCCAAAATAGGAATTGCCAATGGAGACACCGCAATATCTTCATCAACATCTACATTTTTAATGTTTTTTACATCAGATTTTTTAGATTGTAGCATTTCAAATCCAATGTAAAATATTAAAATACCTCCTGTAATCTTAAATGCAGGGACACTTATATTAAACAATTCAAAAATATATTTACCTAAAAGCACAAAAACAGTTACAATTACAAAAGCAATAATATTACTTCGTTTGTTAATGTCTCTTTTCGTTTCTTTGTCCAAACCTCTCGTTAAAGACACAAAAACCGTCATGTTAGAGATCGGGTTGGTTATTGCAAAAAAGCCTGTAAAAACAGTTATTGCAAAGGTTATTAAATTATCCATTTATTCTAAAGTTTTGAATCTGCAAAACAATTGAATTAGTTCTTTATAACCTAAGTAATTATGATATTTTTTTCTTAAAATATTTACACACATATATCCTCTTTTTAAACCTCCAAAAAATCATTAAAATAGGTCTTATCTGAGTTTAAAAAAGAAGAAGAATACATACGCTTAAAGCAACCTATTTAATTGAGCCTTTTTAAGTATTTTTATTTTATCTATTATTCTGATAAATGTATTTCTAAGGCAGTTTCAATCCTAAATTCTGGTACTACCAATTCTTTTACTCAAAGCCGAAAAATCGGAGGGAATTGTTTGGTGTAAATTTCTGTTCAATGTTCCTATAAAATCGAGTCCTCAAAAGAAATGAGTACGTCAATTAAATTGTATATTTGCTTTTATTTTTACAACAAACATTTACCTTTTTTTAGATATGCCTTTTAAAAAATTACATGCTGATATAAAAGAGATCTTAGAATCTCTAGAAATAACAACTCCTACTCCATTTCAAAGTAAAAGTATACCTGTTATTAAAAGTGGTGCAAATATTTATTGTACAGCTCCAGCAAACAGTGGAAAAACGACTACACTAGTACTTACTACCTTGCATAAATTAAAGTGCCAAGAAGTTGGTTCTGCTCCAAGGGCATTGGTTCTAGTAGAAAATTCTGAAAAAGCACTTGCATTGCATGATGAATTTATAAAACTTAGTAAATACGATGCTTTACGTGTCTATGCTTGTGATGATAGAGAACACATAGAGTTGTTAAAATCAGAAATTTTTGAAGGTGTTGACGTGCTTATTGCTACGCCTAAAACCATGAATAAATTACTTTTATTAGAAGGTGTAAATACCACACAATTAAAGATTTTGAGTATAGATGATGCTGAGTTTTTAGTTGAAAAAACTGCCTATGCAGCATTAATGGCAATTACACAAAGTATTCATAAATGCCAATATGTATTATATTCAGAAAAAATGGACCCTATTTTAAAACGATTTGAGTCTTATTTTATGCAATACGCTAAAACAGTATCTGTTAAATAATATTTCATCCAAAAAAATAAACAAATGTCAATAACTACAGAAGCAGAATTAATCGGAATGCAAAGGGTTAGTGAAGTTGTTGGAACAACGCTAAAACTCATGAAAAAACATGCCAAAGTTGGTATGTCAACTAAAGAGTTAGATGCATATGGAGCTGAAATATTAAAGAGTTATGGTGCTAAATCTGCTCCTTATGAAACTTATAATTTTCCTGGGTATGCTTGTATCAGTGTAAATAAAGAAGCTGCTCACGGAATTCCTTCAGACAAAAAAATATTGAAAGAGGGAGATTTAATAAATATTGATGTTTCTGCAGAGTTAAACGGATTTTGGTCTGATAATGGAGGTTCTTTTGTAATTGGAAAAGACATTCATAATCACCAACCTCTTGTAAATGCTTCTAAAGATATTTTACACAAAGCTATAAGCAACATAAAAGGTGGTGTAAAAATAGCTGATATTGGACATTTAATAGAAACAGAAGCAAAAAAATCTGGTTTTAAAGTGATTAAAAATCTGGCAGGACATGGAGTAGGAAGAAGTTTGCATGAAGAACCTGAAAACATTTTAAACTGCCGTGTAAAATCTAATCGTGAAAGGTTTAGAAAAAATACAACAGTAGCTATTGAAACATTTATTTCAACAAAATCAACTGTGGCTGTAGAATTAAATGACGGTTGGACTTTAGTTGGAAATAGAGGTGGATACGTTACACAACATGAGCAAACAATATTGATTACAGACAAAAATCCTATTATTTTGACTGAATCTAATGGGATGTGGAATTAAAAACCACTTACTAATAAAACGCATTCATTTGCGATTATAACCATCACCCTAAAACGAACACAAAATGATTCCTAAACTACACTATATATCTCAAGGTAATTCTCCAAAAGAACATTTAGAAAATATTCAGAAAGCATGTTCGTCTGGAGCAGAATTGGTACAATTAAACATTGCTGGTATTTCTGAAAAGAAATATCTAAAATTAGCACTAGAAGCGAGAGAAATTACATCTCATTTTCAAACTAGATTAATTTTAAGCAATCACTTTAAAATTGCGAAAGAAGTAAAAGCAGATGGTGTTCATTTAGAGGACATAGATTTCTGCGCTACAACGGCTTTAGAGCATTTATTTACTTGGCAAATTGTTGGTGCAACAGCAAACACCCTGCAAGATTGTAACACCTTAATTAGTAAAAAAGTAGATTATATTACTTTAAGTCCGTTTAAGAATAAGGAAGCGAAAGAGAATTCTATAAAGGATTTAGGTTTAAATGGTTTTTCTTTAATTGTACAAGCTTTAAAAACTGAAACTCCTATTATTGGTGCTGGAGGAATTACAACAGATGATGTTGCTGATATTTTAGAAACTGGAGTTTCTGGAATAGCCGTTTCAGATGCAATTTCACAAAACTTTGATTCCATTAAAAAGTTTAACGAATTGTTAAATGCATCTTCTACACAAGAGCAACGACACACTTTTTAGTCTCAATAATTTACTTTAGAGCTTAGCTCTATAAAATAATTATACATATTAGCTTTAGAGCTAAAATGCTACACTTTATAAAATGAACTGAATAATTTGGTTTGTTTTAAATACATTTATTTATATAATAAGTTGCCCATTTTTTAACATTAAGGCTTATTTAAAATCTTCATTTATGAAAATTACACATCAATTATACGATTATTTAGTAAATACGGGAATCCCTGAAACCTATGCAGCATATATAAATATGTTTGCTTTGCTAATAACTGTATTAATTCTTACATTTTTAATTGATTATATTATTAGAAAAATTCTTGTACAGTTGTTCAGTCAATTTGCTTCAAAAAGTAAGACCAATTTTGATGATATTTTAGTGAAAAATAAAGTACCTCGGAATATAGCGCATATCGTTCCATTAATTTTTGCTTTAGAATGCGTGCCTTTTGTGTTTTTTGATTTTCAATATATAGAAAATATAATTCAGAAAAGTTTAGAGGTATTTACCATTGTTTTAGTACTTTGGATTGTAAGAAGTTTCTTAAACTCTCTTAAAGATTTTTTTAAAACCTTACCTAGTTTAAAAGACAAACCGATAGATAGTTACACGCAAGTATTTATGATTTTTGCTTGGGTATTCGGTATTTTATCTGCCTTTGCAATTATTACGGGTATCGAGTTTATTAAATTTATTACTACTATTGGTGCTGCTTCTGCAGTTATTATCTTGGTATTTAAAGATACAATTTTAGGTTTTGTTGCCAGTATTCAAGTATCTATCAATGATATGGTAAGAATTGGCGACTGGATTACGTTTGAAAAATATGGTGCAGATGGAGATGTTATTGAAATTAATTTATCAACAGTAAAGGTTCAAAATTTTGACAAAACGATTACAACAATTCCTACCTACGCCTTAATTTCTGACTCTTTTAAAAACTGGCGTGGAATGACTAATTCTGGTGGTAGACGTATTAAAAGGTCTTTAAATATCAACTTAGAAAGCATTCATTATTTATCTACACAAGAAGTTGAAGACTTTAAGAAAATTCAGTCTATTAGTGCTTATTTAGAAACAAGACAAGCAGATATTGATGCGTATAATGAAAAAAACAACATCAATAAAGAACTATTATTAAACGGTAGAAATTTAACGAACATTGGTGTTTTTAGAAAATATATTGAAACCTACATAGAAAACCATTCTGGTACCAATAAGGATATGATGATTATGGTGCGCCAAATGCCACCAGAAACGCAAGGTATTCCGATTGAAATTTATGCTTTTAGTAGTGATAAACGTTGGAAAAACTACGAATACATTATGTCGGATATTTTTGACCATGTAATTGCAGCAGTTCCTTATTTTAATTTACAAGTTTTTGAATTACCTAGTAATTCTAGCTTTACAAACTTAAAGCAATAAATTAAAAGCATCTAAAAAGGAGGGTAATTTTACAATTAACCTCCTTTTCTTCAATCAATCAACTAGTATATTTACCTTAATTTACCTCTATAACACCCACTACTTCATAAGCTCTAGTGCCATTTACTTGTACTTTTTCATATAGAATATTTGCATATTCATAATAGGTTTGTCCGTCTATAACTACTTTTTCATAATCATTTGGTAACTCATAAACCACAGTTCCTACTTCTGGTTCTACTACTTCATATTCATTATTTATATTTAGATAAAAAGTACCATTTACATTGTAATAATTGTAATTGTTAAATCTAATTCTTTTATAATTTGTTGGTAAAACACGTACTCTAAACCCAATTTTTGGAGCTATTACGATATAACGTCCTCTAGATTGTGTGTAATACTTATTATTTGCATAATAATAGTTTTGTCCTTTATGGCTTACAACCGTTCTATTTGGGACATTTCTAACAGAAACTACTTTTTTTGTAGGCTTTTTATACGTTACTGTCTTACTTGGTATTCTTCTACTTGCCGTACTTCTTTTAGTCGTTGTTGTAGTTACTGTTCTTGTTGTTTTTGTTGGAGTAGATTTAGTTGTTGTGGTTCTACGTGTTTGTGCAGAAACTTGTGTTGCAACAGCAACGATAAACATAGATGGTATAACGAATGTTTTTATAAATGCTTTCATAATATTCATATTTTTAAATTAAACTTCTTTTTTATACTTCTAAGACTGCTAAATATAACTTAGGTTTAATGACTTTTTAGAGGAATAGATAAACAGGGGATTTATATCTATGAACAAGATCATTTTATAGACGCAATTATATATGAAAAAAGGCCAACATCACTCCTATCCTTAATTCATTTAAAGTATTATTGTTAGTTTTAGATTAGTAGAGAACCATTTGATAACCATAATAGGTTTTACACTGCGTAACCAAATCTATAATAGTATCAATAAAAGACAAATCATATTAGAAACAAAAGAAGACATACTTTACAGTATGTCTTCTTTTGTCCTAATTTAAAACAATATTATTTTAATAACGCTAATAAACCTGTTAATTCAGTTAGGTTTAGAGAAGTGCTATTGTCTGTGTCTAATACGTTAAAGTTTTCTGATACAGAACCAATTGCCTCTGTTGTGCTAATTGTTTCGTCTTTATTAGTGTCTAATAATGTAAAAAGAGTAGAAACTTGCTGTACAGTAGAGTTTGAACTTAAAGAACCTAATAAGGTTGCAGCTTGTTTAAGGTTAGATGAAGAGCCAATGTTCTGAATACTATTACAACTAAACATTGTAACGGTAAGTACTAGGGTTAATGCGATTTTTTTCATGTAATATATGTATGATTTTATGTTGCATCAAAAGTACTTTTAACGATTGGCTTTATAAAACAAAATAGACAAACACCATATATTTACCGCTTAATAAGAGCTCACAACAGATAAAATAAAATGCACTGGATTATTCTGTGAATGATGATAAAAAATCACCTATAATTCTGGAATAATTAATTATTAAATAGTGATTTTGAAGTAGATTTTTTAGCTAAATTTTAGTTTATAAAAGCCAATTAATAATACGCTACTCTATTTCTTCTTGCAACTTTGTAATCAGTATTTTGGTTTTACTATGTAAAGTTCTTGCGTAACCTAATTGTATTTTGGTTTGTAATAATCGATCAATAACACTGTTCTGATATTCTTTGGTAGCCAATAAGGTTTTATAATCAGATTTATTTCCAAATTCTTTAATATGTTTATACTTTAAATCATTGTCAGGAAGCATATCTATCAATGAAATAAATTTTTCTAAAGTAGGTTTTATCTTGTTTTCTACGATGTTTTTATTTTTCTTATCCTGATTATTAAATTGCTCAATTTTGGTTAAATACGTAGCTATTAAATCTTTTAACTTACTACTTTCTATCAGTTCCATTTTAGCTGTACTAAGAATAGATTTTACAGAACTGTCCTGTAAATTAACTTCTTTCACTGCTACATTTAAAATAGTATCTTTTGCACCCTGTGTTAGTTCATTGGTGTTTTTACCAACATAATTTAACGTATTTTCTAAAGACGTTATAGTTTCTGTATTTTCTTCCAAAGAACGTTTTAATAAACGCAAATTGGTTGTTAATTCATCATGTAGATTGGTGTAAATTTCATCTACCAGACTGTTGTTTTTTTGAATATCGCTTAATTCATTTATTTTCCAAGCAATGGAAACAGCAATTACAATCAAAATTATTTCACCTAAAGCATATAAGGCATAGGATTTAAACTTTCTTAAGTCTATTAAATTTCTTCTTATTTTACGAAACAGTTTCATAATACTATTTTGAATGATTTTTTTGTGGATATATAAAAAAAAGTACGCAAATGTTTGTGCATATTTTCCGAAGAAAAAAGAAACACAAACACACACGCACTAGTATTTTAACAGTCTTTTTAAGTTGTTACTCTATAAAGTAATCATGTATTTAATAACGTACTATTTCACTTTTACAGGACACCCAATAGCTTTTGTAAAGTTTGGTGTCGGTTTTTTACCATTTTCTAAAGCCGCAATAGCATTTTCTACATATTTTACTTTAACAGCTTCTGCAGATCTTGCATTATCATCAATAGTACCAATGTATTGTACTTTTTTATTTGCGTCTAATAAAAATACGTGTGGCGTTCTTACAGCTCCAAATTTAGGAGATACTTCCTGGTTTTCATCCGCTAAATACACAAACGGGAACGCTTTTTCTGAGGCTCTTTTTTGCATGGCTTTAAAACTTTCTTTATCATTATCTTCACTTACGTTCGGATTGATAGCAACCACAGCATATCCTTTAGAAGCGTAAGTGTTATGAAGCGCTGTTAACCTGTCTTCATACAATTTAGAAAACGGACATTCATTACACGTGAAAACTACAATGTATCCTTTTGCATCCTTAATATCTGATAAAGAAAATGTACTTTCATCTACATTTTTTAATTTAAAATCAGCAGCTACATCTCCTATTTTGTATCCACCAATTTCTTCTAATGTTTTAGATTGTACTGGACTGTGTCCGCCTCCTGGAGGACCTTTTCTTTCTCCGTTTGGTGGTGGTCCTTTTCTATCTTGTGCCGTTGCTGTATGGGTAATAAATAGACTACTCATTAAAATAATGGCAGCGAAAACTAATTTGCTTTTTTTCATGATTGTGGTTTTAATTTATTTTTTTTATTTCATTTTCAAGGTCTTCTGTACTCTCAAACATACGTTCATGAAAAGTCCTTTTTTTATTATTGAATATGATAGTAAATGGTATAGATCCAGACCAATTTGGGTCTATTTTATCGATCCAACTATTAGCGTCTGGATCGTCTAAAAGAACTACATTAGATATAATTCCTTTTCGTTTTAAAAACGGTTTTACTTTTGTTTCTAAATCATCTGAAAAATCTAAACTTACCAATGTAATTTTTAAATTAGGATGCTTCTTTTGATACGCTTCTAGTATTGGTAATTCTTTTACACAAGGTGCACACCACATTGCCCAAAAATTGACAATATGTATTTCTTCCGAATCTGTATATAAATAAGGCTTTAAAGTTTCAAAATTTAAAACTGGAATATTTATGTTTTTGCTATTCTGTGAATTACTTTGCGTTGTAAAACCAAGAAATAGTACAGAAACTGCTATTAAAATATTTTTATACATATGTATCTCTAATTATTTGATCTTATAAAGTTTAAAAGTATTTGTATTATTCTTTTAAATAAAACAAAATAGATAATACCTCACATTTTATCTATGAAACTGTCTTTATTATAGAAGAAAATTAGAAAACTATAGGGATCTGTAAATGAATAAGATCTCCGTTCGAACGCAGTCGAGAACTAGTTGAGTTTTACAATTCCGACAACGGAGGAATCTCATAAAATGCATAATGTTCTCTTGTTAGGCGGTTCCTCAATTCTTCGGAATGACAAGTTTGGATTGGAATACCACAATCCTCGATTGAAATAACAGTAATTCATTACAAAGAATTATTATTTACAAACTCTAAAAACTTAGGTTTGTAATTTTCAGAAACAGTAATCCGTTGTTTGTTAATTACAATCTGACTTCGTTCTATTACTTCAATATTTTTTAACGATACAATAAAAGAACGATGCACGCGCATAAATTGAGTTTCTGGTAGTTCTTCTTCTAAAGATTTTAAACTCATTAGTGTTAAAATAGCCTTCGGATTGTCTTTTAACCAAATTTTAATATAATCTTTCAATCCCTCTAAATACAAGACATCTGCCAATTTAATACGCAATTGCTTGTATTCAGATTTTACAAAAAGAAATTCTTTTTCCTCAGAAACTATAGGCTGTTTTTTGCCTTTTACCAACTCAAACCAGGTATTTGCTTTGTTAGCAGCAGCCAAAAACTCTGCATAATCAAAAGGTTTTAATAGGTAATCTAGTGCTTCCACTTTAAAACCTTCTAACGCATATTGATCAAACGCAGTGGTAAAAATAACACGAGTTTCTTTTGGTAGCATTTTAGAAAATTCAATACCTGTTAAATCTGGCATTTGTATGTCTAAAAAGAGTACATCTACCGGCTCATTTTTTAAAAATTCCATGGCTTCTATAGCACTGCTACACTTCTTTTTTAGTACTAAAAAAGGTGTTTTTTCTACATAACTTTCTACTAAATTAAGCGCCATTGGTTCATCATCTACAATAACACAGGTAATTTTTATATTGCTCATTATTTAGTTGGTTTCAATTTCTAATCTAGCTATAAAACGATTGTCTTTTACAGTGGTGTTAAAACTATTTTTATTCGGATATAATAATTCTAAGCGTTTTTTAATATTTACAAGTCCAATACCAGAACCACTTTTATCATCAGATTTTTTAGGAAAATCATCATTTTCGATGATAAACAAAACTGTTTTTTCTAAGGTACTAATATTAATATCAATAGTGCTTGGTTTACTCGCGGAAACACCATGCTTAAAGGCATTTTCAATTAACGAAATAAACAATAAGGGTGCAATCTTTATACCTGTTTCTTCGGGGGGAAAATTATAATTGACAACAGTTTTGTCGGAAACACGTAATTTCATTAAATCGATGTACTTTTTCATAAAGTCTATTTCTTTAGATAAAGAAATAGTTTCTTCATTGGTTTCATACAACATATAGCGCATCAGTTTACTTAAACTGTGAATAGATGTTTTGGCTTGATCTGGTGAAATATCTACCATCGCATAAATATTATTTAACGAGTTAAAAAAGAAATGCGGTTGTAATTGATAATGTAAATGTTGTAATTCTGATTTTAATTTAACATTCAACGCTTCTTTACGTTCTGCTTCTGTTTGTATCCATCTTTTGGTGGTTTTTATGGCTATTGAAAATAATAAAGGAGCCATATACGAGAGCATTTGTACGTACAAAAACATTTTAATAGGTGGCCCATTTCCGTCTTTATTAGCTGTTTTCTTTAAACTTTCAGCAAAAAATAAATCTTCAAGCAATTCTTTTAAAATAAGGCTGAACGCAATTATTACTAGGTTAATAAGAATAAACTGAACTGTTTTATTAGAAAATAAGTATTTGTCAATTAATACAAAATAATTAATATAGAAAATAACAGCGTAAAACGCTATGGGTACCCAAAAATGAGCAATAACTCTATTTAAATCTTGCTCTTGTCCGTAAGATAATATGTAAGGCATACTAAAGAGCACGAGCCAAACGAGTAGATGAGAAAAGAGGGTTATTTTTTTATTTTTATGCATTTTGTTAGTGTTTGAAAGGCAAACTTATTTCGCTTACAATTCATTATTTAATAATGCGCTTTTTAAAGCACAAACCAAAGGTAAAAATATTTAGGCTTTTGGTAGTATATAATTGCTATTTTACAGTATTCTCTATACCAATACAACCTTTTTATAGATGACAATTACTTTTATAAAAAGCAAACAGTAGCAAAACGCTAACCTTTTTATTATAAAGCTACTACTCGTTTGCTCCCTATTTGCCTAGTAAAAGTATGTATTTAAAAAATCCCCCCCCAAACCTACCCAAACAAACGCTCAGGATAAACCAAATGGGTCTATTATAAGGTAATTTGTAAATCATTGCACCAAAGCTCTTTTTAGGTTTGGTATTAACTTCTACTTTAAACATAGGCTATCACTAGTGTACTCCTATTAGAATTTTTTAAGAGAATTACATTCATTCCTTTCCTCCTTGTGAGCCTATCAGAGGTATTGTCTTTGCTAGTTTCTTGAAATTTTTGTGATTTCTCTTTTTTCTCAATCTCGTCCATAACTAACTACTTCCATTTTGTCGTATCGCTAGAGTTAAACCTGCATAACTGCAAAGTTCACTTTCACTGTTAAAGCAATCGAAACCGTCACTTTTCATATACAAGACCGATATAATAGCAGAACGGAACTGCTTATTAAAAAATAATTACATAAAAGTGTAACAATTCATTATTATTATCTTCAAATAGTAAAACAAATGTTTATGAATATAACAACAGACTTTAACAAATACTGTTTTGAAATTATTGAAAATGGAAACTCTATTTGCAAATTAACATCTGATTCTAATTCAATTGGAAAAACAAATTATTTAGGAGATTCTATTGAGTTTAGAACAAAAGATAACTGGTGGGAAAGATATCAATATTCTATAATTAAGAATTCAAAAACTATTGGCTCTATCAAATTTAATTGGCTTCTTGATAGTATAATAACGATTAATCAAAAAGGACTAGAAAAAAAATACATCTTAAAAATAAATACTTTTAAGCAGGAATTCAATCTGTATGATGACAATAAAATTCATTTATTAAAGTACAAAAAGACTGAAGGTGATTTTTCTGTTTTTGAAATAAACTGTAAAATTATAAAACAGCCAGAGGAAATAATTGATTTAAATGAATTAATTATTTATTCATACTACCCAGCATTTCTAATTATGCATGGAACATTAATTAATCAAATGAATGGTGGCGGATAATAAAAACTACACAAAACAAAGTAGTGTGGTAAATAAAACAAGTAAAACCTCATTAATTTTTCACTAAAACACTTCTATAATTATTATCATATGTCAATCCTGATTTAGCAATAGCGAAAACTAGTTTTAAAGCTTGTTACAAACTACTATTCACAGTAGTAGTACATCTTTTTGCGTTATATAAATAAGCGATATAAAGACATCATATCAAAGAAAAATGTTCTTTATTCAAAAAGGTCTACTTGATAATTAATATATTTAATTTTATATAATAGAATTAGCAGTAATGCTAAAACGAAACTAAAATGATAGACAGATTTTTAAAAGCAAAACATTGGCAACTTTTCACATTAATGTTTGGAATTCCAATACTATTCCAATTAGTAATGATGGGAACCATGTTTTCGAAAATTAATTCCGAAACAAATCCTGATCCAACAGAAATGTTTAATATATTTAAATTTTTTCCAATAATAATGATACTCTACATGGGCGTCTTTTTTGGTTGGTTTTGGTCTATTGCAATTGGCTTACAAAAGAAAGTACCAGAAAACGTAACAATGAAAACGAAGACATTTAAAGTGTTTTTTTTTATTCCATTAGTTTATATACTCTGTATTTCTATTTTTATTGGTGGAATGTTCAGCGGAATAATGCAAACCGGAACAGGACCAAGTGCAGGATTTGTCGCTGGAATGGTTGGAATAATTCTTCCTCTTCATTTATTGTCAATGTTTGGAATGTTTTACTCTTTGTATTTTGTTGCAAAAACATTTAAAACAGTTGAATTGCAAAAAGAAGTGAATTTTGGGGAATTTGCAGGTGAATTTTTTATGTTATGGTTTTACTTTATTGGAATTTGGATTATACAACCGAAAATTAATAAAATGTCGGAAAATGAAAACACGTTAGCAATAAATAACTGAGCTAGAAAAGCATTGACAACAATAAAAAAATGAGAAATTACCTACGAAAATTTAATATGCTAACCGAACATGAAATCGACCTATTTGAAAGTAAGGTTCAGAATATTAAATTGAAAAAGGGTGATTTTTTTATCAAAGAAAATCGAGTCTCTAAAGAAGTCGCATTTGTCGTTTCTGGATTGTTTAGGTCATTCTATTATTCTTCTTCTGAAAAGGAAGTTACCTATTGTTTTACCTTTTCAAATTCATTTGTTAGCGCCTACTCTTCTTTTTTATCTCAAACCAAAACTATTGAAAATATTCAAGCCCTCACAGATATAGAACTACTAACGATATCTAGAGAAGATATTTTAATATTGGAGAAATCAAGTACAAATTGGTTGAAATTTTTCAAATTAATTACTGAACAAGAATACATTAAAATGGAAAAGAGAGTTTTGTTGTTGCAAAAAGAATCAGCTGAAAAAAATTATACAGATTTACTTATAAATCACCCAGAATATTTACAATCCATTCCTTTAAATTTTCTGGCTTCATATCTAGGTATCACCCAAAGACATTTAAGTAGAATAAGAAAAACAATTACGAATTAGACGGAACCGGATCTATCTGTAGCAATAGAAAAGATTAAAAAAGCAGACCATATTGTTTGGATATTTCCTATGTGGTGGTATGGTTACCCAGCTATAATGAAAGGATTTATTGATAGAATCTTTTTACCAGGAATTACATATCAACCAATTGAAGGGAAATCATTACCTGAAAAACTTTTGAAAGGAAAATCTGCAAGATTAATAATTACGGCAGATACCCCAAAATGGTATGATTTCCTGATTATGAAAAGTCCAGCTATTAACCAATTCAAAAATGGAACATTAAAATTTTGCGGAGTAAACCCTGTAAGAATAACTTATATTGCTTCAATAAAAAAATCCTCTTCAAACTTTAGAACAAGTTGGTTGAAAAAAGTGACATTTTTAGGAGAGAGGTTGAAATAAGTACTGAATTAAAAAGCAACTCTTTTATACATTATTATTACAGGCTCATAATACTATTCGTTAGTATTATGAGCTTTTATTTTTTATTTAATTACTATTTATTTTGATAAAACAGAAACGTAGGATTCGTAATATGGTAAGCCTTATTTTGCAATAGCAAAACGTTGTTTTTTTCAATTTATTTGAAACTGATATCAAAACTAATTTCTTACCATTACCTACTTGCAAAAGTCTTCGAGGTCATTCTTTGTCGGTAATTATTTACTATATTAGTTTCTTAAAACACGCAACAAAACACATACAAAAACATCCGTAACCATATGAAAATAAAAATATTAAATATTATTTTAATAGTAAGTATTTTAGTTTCTTGTAATGAAAAAGCTAAAACAAAAGAAATACTTAAACCTGAATTTCAATCAATTATTGATTCAAGTAATGTAGATGGATCTATTCTAATTTATAATCTACATAAAGATTTATTTTATTCTAATAACTTTGATTGGGCTAAAACGGGACGATTACCCGCATCTACATTTAAAATTCCGAATTCTATAATTGCTTTAGAAACTAAAGTTGTAGAAAATGATAGTACATTATTCAAATGGAATGGAGAAAAAAGAGCTTATAAAATCTGGGAACAAGATTTAATATTAAGAAATGCTTTTCAATATTCTTGTGTTCCGTGTTATCAAGAAATTGCTAATAAAATTGGAGAAAAAAGAATGAATAAATATCTTAAAAAATTACAATTTGGAGATATGAATGTTACCTCTAAAAATTTAGATATCTTTTGGTTAGAAGGAAAATCAAGAATTAATCAATTTCAACAAATAGATTTTTTAAAACGTATTGTTAATTCAGAATTGAAAATTTCTAAAAGAACTGAAGAAATCCTAAAAAGAATATCTTTTATTGAAGAAAACGAAAGATATAAATTATATGGAAAAACAGGTTTATCAGTTAGAAATGGAAATTATAATGGTTGGTTTGTAGGGTATCGTAAATCGAAAAATAACACGTATTTTTTTGCTATTAATATTGAACCTAATGAAAATACGAATAAAGAATTATTTCCAACATTAAGAAAAGAAATCACTCTTAAAGCTTTAGAATTTATGAAATAAATACAGTTATTAATATCTGTATAATTAATAGGTTTTGCTCACTTACAAAATTCCTTGCAGATGTTCTATTCTGTTTTTATTTACTAAATTAGTTACTTAAACATGCCAATAATCATACACAAAAACCGTTGGGAACAATTAAAACCAAATGAACAGACTACTGATATTATTTTTTTCTTTATCCATAATTGGTTGCAGTAAACAAAAGAAGTTTTTGGACAACGGATTGATCAAAAGTGTGGAAGAAATAACCGAATACACGATTCGAATTCAAGAAGATTCCTTAAAAAACGAAATTCAAGACACTCTTTTAATTGCGATAAAAAGATATAGAGATGATGACCAAATTGCTCTTCAAACTCGAAGAACTTTGTTTGACAATGAACAAATGGAAATTGATTATGTCTATGACTCTTCCGACAGATTAAAGCAAGAAATTGTAAAAATGTTAACAGACAGTATGCCTATCAAAGTAAACTATTCATACAAAAACTTTTTGCTTTTTCAGTCAAGCGGAATTATGGACAATGCAACTGAAAGGTTTGAGCAAATAGAAAATTATTATTACAGAAATAACAAAACCAAAGAAAAATCGATAATGCGACAAATATTTATTGATAAAGAAACTAATGACACGATTCGAAATTCAACGGTGATTACTTACTTCAATACTAATAAAAAAATTGACAGTATTTTATCTATCAATCTTCGTAGACAAGGACAGAATCGAAAATCAGTTTACGAATCTGATCGAAAGAATTTTATAGGACTTAAGGAATATAATGAAAAAGATTCTTTGCTGTCAAATCAGAAATTTGAGTATAAAATAGATCAATTTGACAATTGGACTGAAAAAAAGATAATTGAAAATGGAACTTTGAAAACAATGATAATCCGAGAAATAAATTACAAATAACCATACCCAACAAAGAACTGAGCTAAAAAACAAATCTTTTCTTCAAAGGTATTCACAATTATATTACTTGAACGAAAAGAATATATGGTAAAATTAAATAATTCCTTAAAAATACTATTGCTCATACCCATAATAATTAATTATCCACTATTTCTGTAAATACTATCAAATTTTCCATTCGGTTTTTGTAGTTAATTTAATTACTTTAAACACATTGGCAAAAATTAGAAAACGATTACAAAAGTCGTACATGCTTTAGGAGTACAATTCCTTAATTAAAAAATAAAGAAAACTAAAATTAGATAAATTAATTAAGCCTTTAATTACTTATACTTTTTATAGTTTTATACCTTTGATGCATTGTTTAAAGGCATTATTAAGATTTAAAATATGAGTAAAAATTTATCCAATTCCGTATTATACTTAATGAGTATATCTGCTGGACTTGTTGTTGCAAACCTTTATTACAACCAACCTCTTTTACACCAAATGGTTGTAGAATTGGGGGTTAGTGAATCTGCCGTAAGTAATGTGCCTTTAGCAACACAATTAGGGTATGCTTTTGGATTGTTATTTATTGTGCCTTTGGGGGATAAAGTTTCTAACAAAAAAATATTACAGTTCGATTTTGCTTTAATGATACTTTCATTGATTGCGGCTTCATTATCAAGCACATTATATCTATTGATTATAAGTAGTTTTTTTATTGGTTTTTCATCAGCAATACCTCAATTATTTGTACCGATGGTTGCACAATTATCGGATGATAAAGGCAGAGGACGTGCCATTGGTATTGTAATGAGCGGACTACTTATTGGTATTTTAGGAAGCCGTGTTATAAGTGGTGTTGTAGGCAAATGGTACGGATGGCGCTTTATGTTTACTGCCGCAACAGTACTCATGGTATTGTTGTTTATTTTACTTCAATATAAACTACCAAAAATTAAACCTAGTTATAAAGGAAGTTACGGAAGTTTATTAAAATCTATAGGACATTATTTTAAAACAGAACCCTCATTAAGATTGGCTGCATTACGTGGCGGACTTGGTTTTGCAGGATTGAGTATTTTTTGGACAACCTTTGTTTTTTTAATGGAAGATCATTTTGGTTACGATAGTGATATTGCTGGAGCCTTTGGTGTTTTTGGTATTGTTGGTGCACTTGGAGCAACCGTTGTAGGGAAGATAAGTCATAAATATAAACAAAAACAACTTATTGTCTTTTCTACCATACTATTGATGATTTCTTGGATGATTTTCTTTTTTTCGGGATACTCTTTAATTGGTCTAGCATTAGGGGTAATTATTGTAGATTTAGGTTTGCAAGTTTTACACATTACCAATCAGGTTAGTATATTTTCTAAGAATCCAGAAGCTAGAAACCGTGTGAATACAGTTTATATGGTCGGCTTTTTTATAGGTGGTGCTTTCGGTACTTTTTTAGGAGCTTTTGCTTGGGAACATTTTGGTTGGCAAGGTGTTTCTACTTTAGGTTTCCTTATAGCAATCGCTATTTTAATGGTTCAATTTATTTATGACCCAAAGACTTCAATTATAAAAAAAGACTAACTGTTTTAAACAATTAGTCTTTTAAAATATACTTAAATAGCTGTTATATTTTAATTATTAAATGTAATGCTATTACTCGTAACGAAGCGCTGTTATAGGATCTAATGCTGATGCTTTTCTTGCAGGATACCATCCGAAGAAAATACCTGTTACAGCACAAACTACAAAAGAAATAATAATAGAATATAACGCCACACTGGTAGGCCAATTTAAGAATTTCTCTATAAATACCGTGGCTGCAAGTCCCAATAAAACACCTAATAATCCACCGGTAATACTTATTAAAATAGCTTCTATTAAAAACTGCATTAAAATGTCTGCTCCCTTTGCTCCTACTGCCATTCGTAAACCAATTTCTTTGGTACGTTCTTTTACAGACACATACATAATATTCATAATACCAATACCACCAATTAATAATGAAATACCTGCTACTGCTACTAAAAGTAGCGTTAACATTTCACTGGTAGAACTAAAAGTAGAAATTAATTCTTCCATAGAACGTACATTAAAATCGTCTTCATCAGTTTCTCTTAGTTCGTGTTGGGTTCTTAAAATTTCTGAAACTTGCGTTACAGCTTCTGGTGCTTCATCTTCACTTATTGCAGATGCCATAATAGATTCTAAATGAGTTATAGCTAAAATCCTTTTTTGAACTGTTGTGTAAGGTGCTATTACAACATCATCTTGATCTTGACCAAACGTATTTTCTCCTTTTTCTTCTAAAACACCAATAACTTTAAAAGGAATATTGTTAAAACGAATCATTTTCCCTACAGGTTCTGCTCCATCAGGAAAAACATTATCTACCACAGTTTGTCCTATTAAAGCAACTTTTGCAGCTGTTTTTACTTCGGTATCTGTAAACATACTTCCGCTTTGTAAATCGACTACTTTAATTTTTAAATAATCTGGGTTTACACCATAAATAGTACTTGGCCAGTTATTAGCCCCACTAATAACTTGTCCACCTCCATTAACTAATGGTGATATATACGTTAGTAAGTTTGCTTGTTCTTTAATGGCAAAATAATCACTTAACTTTAATGTTTCCATAGCACTTCGTGCTTGCTTAACACCTCCTCTTACATCAGACCCTGGTCTTATAGTAATCATATTAGAACCCATGGCAGAAATAGAAGTTCTAATACTTTCTTTAGATCCTTCACCAATTGCCAACATGGTAATTACTGAAGCCACACCAATGATAATACCTAACATGGTTAATAAGGTTCTTGTTTTATTAAGAACGATGGCTTTAAATGCTATTTTTATTAAGTTTAATAGTCTCATAATTAATCGTCTTGTTTAGGTAATTTGGCTAATTCTATCGCTGCGGATAGAATTTTTTCATTTTGATAATCTTTAATAACATTACCGTCTTTTAACACAATTGTTCTGTTACTAAATGTAGCTATATCTGGCTCGTGCGTTACAAAAGTAATGGTGATGCCTTTTTTATTCAATTCTTGAAATAATGCCATAATTTCGTAAGACGTTCTAGTATCTAAGTTTCCTGTAGCTTCATCTGCAAGAATCATTACCGGATTGTTTACCAAAGATCTTGCAATGGCAACACGCTGTTGTTGTCCTCCAGAAAGTTGCGATGGCGTGTGATCCATTCTATCTCCTAAGCCTACCATTTCTAATGCTTTTATAGCACGTTCTCTTCGTTCTTCTGTAGAAACCTTACTGTTGTACAATAGCGGTAATTCTACATTTTCTATGGCTGATGTTCTTGCTAATAAATTATACGATTGAAAAATGAATCCTATTTTTTCGTTTCTTATGGTTGCCAATTCATTTCTACTTAAATCTTTTACAGAAACACCATCAATTTCATACACACCAGAAGTTGGCTGGTCTAAACATCCTAAGATATTTAAAAGTGTACTTTTACCAGAACCACTAGAGCCCATAATAGTAACAAACTCTCCTTCTTTTATATCAAATGAAATACCTCTAAGTGCATGCACCGTTTCGGTTCCCATGGTAAACTCTCGTTTTAAATCTGCTATTTTAATTATTTCTTTACTCATGGCTTTTTATTTTTTTTTGCCTCCTGGACGTTGTGGCATAAACGGACTTTCATTAGAGTTAGCTCCTGATCCTGCTGATGCTTTCGTAGTTTCTTTTAAACTATACACTAATTTATCATCCTTAGAAACACCACTTAATATCTGAACATTTACACCATCACTTGCACCTAAGGTTACTACTTTTGGAGTAATACTTCTGTCTTTATTCAATACCCAAAGCGTCGTTTCATTCTTTGTAGGAAAATTGGTTGCTTCCAGTATGTTATGATGTGCATTATAGGTTGATAAAATTGCTGCTAATGGACTAAAATTAATCGCTTTTGCTTCTGCTGTTAACACATTTTTCAACTCTAAGGTAAATATTGAAATGGTTGCTGTTAATCCTGGTTTTAATTTTAAGTCTTCATTATCTGCTTTAACCACAACTGTATAAGTCACTACATTTGAGGTTACTGTAGGATCCAAACGTACTTGCGTTACAACACCATTAAAAGTTTCGCCTATATAAGCATCTACAGTAAAGTCTACTCTTTGTCCTTCTTTAACCTGACCTATATCTGCTTCATCTACATCTGCTTCTACTTGCATTTCTTTTAAATCTTGCGCAATGGTAAACAAGGTTGGTGTGCTTAAACTAGCTGCAACTGTTTGTCCTTCATCAATAGCTCTCGATAATACAACTCCGTTTATTGGCGAATAAATATTGGCATACCCTAAGTTTGTTCTTGCGGATTGTAAGTCTGAATAACGTTGAGTTACCGTTCCTTTTGCGGTTTCGTAATTATAGGTTGCCTCATCAAAATCTGCTCTACTAATTACTTGATTGTCAAACAAATATTTTTGTCTATCGTAAATTGTTTTCATGTAATTTCTTTGACTTACCGCATTGTCATAACTTGCTTGCGTTTGCGAAAGAGACGATTTTAAATTGGTTTTATCCAACTCTGCAATTAGCTGACCTTCTTTTACGATGCTGTTATAATCTACATATATTTTTTCTACAACTCCAGATACTTGTGTCCCTACTTCTACTTGCGTAATTGGTTCTATGGTTCCGGTTGCAGTAACCATAGTAGTTACATTTGCTTTTTTAGCCAACACTGTTTTTGCTTCTATAATGATAGCATCATCGTTATTTACAAAAGAGTATCCTACAATAGCCAATACAACGACTACAATGCTGATAATGATGATATTTTTATTTTTTTTCATGATTTTATTAATTAAAGTTTGATATCGTTTCCTTGATAAAATTGTAATAATTGATGGTATAAAATATTTAAGTATTTAGATTGCAAATAGTTTTGTTGTGCATTGGTAAACGTATTTTGACTAATCACTAAATCTGTAGTACTTAAAGCCCCTAATTCGTACTTTTTTTGAGCTAGTTTATAAGATTGCTCTGCAGCTGTTTTAGAAGCTTCTGCTGCAATAACTTGCTCTTGTGCAGACAATGCGTTTTGATACGCTGTTTCTACTTTTTTATACACTTCTTTTTCTGTAGATAACTTTTGTATTTCTGCTTTTTCTATGTTGATGCTTGCCGTTTGTACCGCCGATTTTGTTTGATTTCTATTAAAAATTGGAATCGTTAAAGTCAACCCTAATTTCTGATTGAAATTCACATCAAACTGATCTGAAAATGTATTATCGTTAATACTTGTATATCCAGAACCTAAACTTCCTGATAAAGCCAGTGTTGGTAAAAATCCTCCTTTTGCAATGTCTAGTTGTTTTTTATTGGCTTCTATATTTAAGTTACTAGATTGTATTTCTGGTAAAATCCCCAATGCTTTTTCATACACATCCGCTTTGTTTAATTCTATATTTACCAAATCCATATTTTCATTAATGGTTTCAATTTCCAACTCTTGAATTGGAGATAATTCTAGTAATTGTTTTAAGGCAATAATATATTGTTGATAATTATTCTTAGCAGTAATTACATTGTATTTGTTAGTTGCTGCCTGACTCTGAGCTTCGGTATAATCGCTTAAGGCAATGGTTCCTGCATCTAAACGCGACTTTGCTCTTACTACTTCTGTTTCTGAAGCTAACAAGTTATTTTTTGCTATTTCAATACTTTCTTTGCTATAAAGCGTTTGTAAATAGATTTCTAAAATATTTAAAATAATGTTATTTTGTGTTACTTCTTCTTCAAATACACTTTGGCTAAATAATATCTTATTTTGTGCTATTTGGTTGGTAATCTGATTTCCTTGAAACAACGTCATAGAAGTATTGATACCTACGTTTGTACTGTGTATCTGGTCTGTAACAAAATCACTAGTAATAGGGTCTATTGTATTTCCACTAGAAAAATTTTGAGAAGCGCTTGCAAATAAATTTGGTAATCGAGACGATTTTGCTTTGTTATAATCTACTTCGGCAATGTTTTTAGTAAGTGCTGCATCTTTAATTGTAATATTGTTTTCTAAAGCATATTCGATGCAATCTTGCAAAGACCATACTTTTGATGCGGAATTTGTAGTTACATCTTGCGCAAAAGAAAACTGCACAAATAGTAAGCTTGCTATGAGTATATATAATTTCATTTTATCAGTGTTTTAAATTAACACTTCAAAGGTGAAACTATATACTATCTTATAAGAATGTAATATACGTTTGCAGGAATTGACTATACGAAAACCTTTTTTTTATGGATGGGAATTTTATGATATGTTTCATGAAGAAGACCTATTTATAATAAAAAGGATTCTTTATTAATATGAGATTTAAACCGACTTCAAGTTTTTAAGATCTAAAAGGTCTTTTTAAGTTACAATTAAATTGACTGTGAGTAACGGGAATTTAGCTAGAAGAATTAAAAAGTAAAACTTTAATAACTCTTTTAAAAACTATTTTCATTGTTCTTTTCCATTGATGAAAAGAACCAAAAATCTAGACTTCTGATAATTTTATTGAATTCTACAAGATTTTACACTATCGTATCCAGACCGCAAAAGCTCTTTGGACACTTGCCGCTCCATATCTTTTGAATTACTACTAAAATTATAATATGTCGAGGTTAGATTGTGATTTATATTTTTCAATCGTATTTCATTTTATGTCTCAGAAACATTTACACTTTTTAAAGGGAAAGTCTAATAAGGTTTTTTATAAGTCATTGTTAGGCACGAAGCAATCTATAACTGATACTATAGAATAATTGGATTTGTTTATAATGATCTTAAAGTTATACTTTTTAAAATTTATATTCATTGTTCTTTCCCATTGATGAAAAGAACCAAAAATCTAGACTTCTGATAATTTTATTGAATTCTACAAGATATTACACTATCGTGTCCAGACCGCAAAAGCTCTTTGGACACTTGCCGCTCCATATCTTTTGAATTACTACTAAAATTATAATATTTCGGGGTTAGATTGTTGCTAAATAAAAGAGAATAAATTAAAGACCATCTAAATACAATTTCCCAATATTATAAATCTTTTCAGAATCTTTATTATCCAATCCAGAATACTCAGACAACGGAAAACTAACAGTCATTTTTGTGAAATCAAACTTAAAATTTTCTGCAGCATGCGATTTTAAATAAGTAGCATGTGTAATTACTTTAAACGTAGAATTTAATTGTAAGCGCGTTTTTGGAGCAGGTTCTGCGACATAACTTCCTATAATGGGTAATCCTGATTTTAGAAAGGGTTTTATCGGAAAATTATCTAAAATTCCGCCATCGGAATACAAGGTTTTATTAATGATAATAGGTGTAAAAATACCAGGAATCGCACAAGATGCCAATACAGGTTTTAATAATTTACCCTTACTAAAATAACGAGGTTTACCGCTTTGCATATTAGAGGCAGTAATGTAAATTGGAATTTTTAAATCTCTAAATTTATCTTTTATTTTATTTTCTATAATCGATTTGAATAAAAAAGTATCAAAGATTCCTGCTTTTGTCATGCTAAAGAATGAGAACTTAAAAAGACTCGTTCTTTTAAAGATTTCTAAAATTTCTTGCGTAGAAATACCAGAAGCATATAATGACGCAACCAAAGCGCCTCCACTACTCCCAGAAATAGCATTTATTTGCAAGCCTAAATCTTCTATTTTTTCTATCAAAGCCAAATGTGCAGCACATTTAATGCCGCCTCCCGATAACACTAAGTTTATAGGAATGTTTACATTTAGTTTAGAAAGTTGTTCACTGTAATTTATAGGTATTGGAATCATTTATTTAAACTCTAAAATACACGTAAATATACTTTTAAAATGTCTTATAAGCTATTTATTACGACGGCAATCGTTGTTAGATAATTGTCATAAAATTCGAATAACGATTCTATAGACTTAAATCAAAATGTTTGGTTGAGCGGAGTCGAAACCTATGTTAGCAATTCAATAGTTTTCGACTGCGCTCGAACGGAGAATGAGAGATTTGATAATTACTTTGATTCGTTGCTGATTCATTAAGAATTCAACTCTTTCATAATTTCTGCAAACAATTTATAAGAGCGTATTCTATCATCAATACCATATATATTAGTTACGGCAATCAATTCGTCTGCTTGTGTTTGTGCTAAAAACTCCTTTACTTGTGCTTTTACAGTTGCTTTACTTCCTATAAAAGAATATTTTAGCATTTGATGCACTTGTGGATTTTCTAAAATCTCCTTATAATAATCCGTCATTGGCGTTGGTGGTTGCACAAAATCTCTTTTTCCTGTAAACAAACCAAGTATCATTCTAATTAAAGAAGTAGATAAATTGGCTGCTTCTTCATCTGTTTCTGCAATAATAATATTTACACCCGCAATGATATACGGTTTTTCTAAAACATCCGAAGGTTGAAATTCTTCTCTATAAATTGCCAAAGCATTCCATAAATGTGTAGTAGCAAAATGACTAGCAAATGCATACGGCAATCCTTTTTTAGCTGCCAAATGTGCACTGTCTGTGCTAGAACCTAAAACATAAAGTGGCACATCTACTCCTTCTGCAACAGTTGCTCTTACTTTTGCATGCTCGTTTTCTTTAGAAAAATAAGTCTGAATTTTTTCTATCTCTCTAGGAAAATGTTGCGCTGCTTCCATAAAATCCGATCGAATGGCTTGTGCCGTTTCTCTGTCGGTACCGGGAGCTCTCCCTAAACCTAAATCTATTCTATTTGGATACAAAGCACCTAACGTACCAAATTGTTCGGCCACAATTAAAGGCGAATGATTAGGCAACATAACACCACCAGAACCAACACGAATGGTCTTTGTTCCTTCAGCGGCATAACCAATTAAAATACTGGTAGCAATACTACCAATATTAGTAGAATTATGATGTTCTGCTAACCAATAGCGCGTATACCCAAATGTTTCGGCATTTTGTGCCAGTTCTCGTACATTGTTAAAAGTATCTTTTAAAGTATTTCCTTTAGAAACTAAAGCAAGATCTAAAATGGAATATGCGGTATTTTGAGTTTTCATAAGTATTTAAAATCAATAATTATATCAGAAATATAAAGTCGTTTTGAGGGGTACAAAATTACAGAACATGAAATACCTTTATTATAAAAATATCATAAAATAAATAACCTTTTTATCAGAAATAAAAAAGATTAAATTAATACTTGTACTTTTAGTAGCTACAACGCTTTTATACTTTATAATTATTTTTTTTGTGGATAAAACTTACATTTAAATAACTTCTAAAAATTTGCTTAAAAAAAATACCTTAATCATTAAATTCAACAAAGTTTTATGATCGTTTAACAGTTAAAATCCAAAAGCGCTATCATCACCACGTTTATCAGCTCCTCCTTCTAATTCTCCGTTAGATAATACTCTAATAGCATCTACTTTACCAATAATTGGTGTTCTTTTTTCATTAATTATATAGCCTTTAGATTTAAGATTTTCTATTAAATTAGGAGAAAAACCATTAGGTTCAAATATAACCTGGTCTGGTAACCATTGATGATGAAAACGAGGAGCATTAACAGCATCTTGCATGCTTAAATTAAATTCATAAACATTTAAAATTGCCTGTGCTACTGCTGTAATAATTGTAGACCCACCAGGTGTACCAACTACCATATACAACTTACCATCTTTTTCTACGATTGTAGGTGTCATACTACTTAACATTCTTTTTTCAGGAGCAATACTATTGGCTTCAGCACCAATTAACCCAAACATGTTTGGAACTCCTGGTTTAGAGCTAAAATCATCCATTTCATTATTCATAAAAAAACCTAATTCTTCAATATATAACTTTGACCCATAACCTCCATTTAGCGTTGTTGTTGCAGAAATAGCATTTCCTTCATTATCTATAATAGAATAATGAGTGGTTTCCATACTTTCGTAAATTTCTACATTACCATGGCTTACTTCTGAAGATAAAGTAGCTTTGTTAAAAGAAAAACTAGACATTCTACTTTTAAGATAATTATCATTCAATAACATATCATATGGGATTTCAACAAAATCTGGATCTCCTAAATAATAATTTCTATCAGCATAAGCTCTTCTAGAGGCTTCTGTAAATAATTGCACTGTTTTTGCTGAATTATGACCAAATTTAGAGATATCATAAGGTTCCATCATTTTAAAAATTTGATTCATAGTAATACCTCCACTACTTGGTGGACTCATTGAGATAATTCTTAATTCCTTATAATTAAATTGAACAGGTTCTCTCCATTTAGCTTCATATTTACTCATATCTTCTTCTGTAATTAAACCACCATGTTCTTGAATAAATGTGGCTAATTTCTGAGCAACTTTTCCTTTATAAAAACCATCTTTTCCTTCAGTCATAATAATCTCTAAAGTCTTAGCCAGTTCAGGATACTTTATAGTGTCTCCTTCCTTAAATAATTGTCCGAATTTGGTACTTTCTCCATTTACTTCAATAAATCGATTTCGTGTACCTTTTAATCTTTTTGCTTGTTTTTCGGTAACCACAACACCTTTTTTTGCCAAAGCAATAATCGGTTCCATAATTTCATTTAAGGGAAGTTTCCCAAATTTTTCATGCACAGCCATAACACCAGCAACAGTTCCAGGAACTCCAGATGCTGTACCTCCAGTAGTACTCAGTTTAGGAATGACGTTGCCCAAAGAATCTAAATACATATCTTTATGTGCTGCCAATGGTGCTTTTTCTCTATAATCAAGAGCTCCTATTTCACCATTATTTTTTCTGTACACCATAAAACCTCCTCCGCCAAGGTTTCCTGCAAATGGATAAGCTACAGCCAAAGAAAGTTCTGTTGCTACCAGAGCATCAAAAGCATTTCCTCCTTTTTTTATAATCTCGGCGCCAATTTTAGAAGCTTCTTCACGTGCAGAAACAACCATCGCTTTTTCTGTAACCAAACCTGTGGGAGCAATTTCTTGTTCTTGTTTACAATTTGTAAAAATTAGTAAGAATGTAAGTGCATAAAGTATTTTTCTCATAAGTAGTTATTTTTAGTTGTAAATGCTATTTGTTTTTAATGTTCTCTAACATTAGTTTCATGAGTTCGTTAGCGCCTATTACAGCTTTTTCTTTTAGAAAGTCACGAGGCGTATTATCTCCAACTTCAAATACTAAAGCTTCTGCACCATGTTCTATAAAAAAATAATTTCGTGAAACCGTGGTTGGAACCAATTTATCATTCGGACTTATATTAGGGTCGTAACCTTCTATATTTTCCTTTACTTTACTCAACCAATTAGGAACTAAGTTTGGCATATTTCCTTTTAATTTAGGATCTACAGTGTAGTAAATGTCATCCCAAGTAGAATGAAAATCAATCCCGAAATAAAACTTCCCTTTATTTTTGGCTACCAAACCTTCCATAAAATCCTTTACTGCTCGGGTTTCTGGCTGATTAAAATTAGCCCAATCTCTGTTTAAATCGATTCCGCCAGCATTATGTCTCCAAAAACCATTATCTACTCCATCAGGATTCATTAGCGGTACTACATAAGTTGCAAATTTATTTCTAAATTTTTTAGCTAATTTAGAATCTGATGCAATCGTCTCTACAAAAGCTTTCATAGCTAGATACCCTGTAACCTCAGGAGGATGTTGTCTTGAAATAATCATAATCCTATTTTTAGAATCTGTATTACCTAAACTAAGCATATTTAAATCTCGTCCTTCTGTACTTTTTCCAATGGTACTTTTTGTAACGTATTTTTTTTGGGTTAAACTATCTATCCAGCTATTTACTAAAGTTGAATTTTGCAATTCCTGCCCTGCTACCCATAAAGTATCTGGTCCTATATCTAAACGTAATTTAACTTTTAGAGGCAAAGCACTATTACCAAATGTTTTAGTATTACCTGTATTGTATGCTGTATAACGCATAGAATCTAATGCTACCCAACCTATTCCATCTGTACTAAGTTTTGGATAATACCTATGTTTTATCAATTCTTGATACGTTAATATTAGATTTATAGTTTGCTTTTTCTTAGACCAAACCTTAAAAGTATACCAAGGACTAATATTTATTGGTGTATTTTCTGAGGTGATTAAAGCTGTATATGTACTATCGTTATTTTGAGTAATTCCGTTTAATCTTGCTCCTTCAAACTCGTTAGAAAATGTAACATCGTTATCAGAAAATTTAAATTCTCCTTTCCATTGTTTTTGTACGGGTTTAGAATCTGTAGCAACAATATTTATTGGGCCTTGTCCTTTAAATTTTTCTTTCTGAGCGTAACTAACACAGACACTAAATATGAAAAATAACAGTAGTGTTTTCTTCTTCATTAAATTAAAAATAAAGTCGATTTTAATTAGTTTTAAATACATAAAATAAATTATTTTTTTTGATTATATTTTTCTGAATAAACTTTAAAATTCTCTTGATGTGAACCGTCTAAATTCAATTGTTTCCCTCTAATAAATGCTATTGATAAAGAATTAGACTGAATATCAAGTGCATCTCCATTAGAAACAAATAAACTTGCCTCTTTACCAATAGATATGGTTCCAATTTGATCATCAATACCAAGAATTTTAGCAGGATTTAATGTGATTGTCTTAAGTGCTTCTTCTTTCGTTAATCCAAAAGCCGCAGCTGTACCTGCATAAAAAGGCAAGTTCATAGCATTTGATAATGATCCAGAATGATTTAATGCAACTACAATACCTTCTTTCATTAATAAACTTGGCAACTTATAATAAGTATCATAATCTAAGTCTGATGATCTTGGTAAATTATAAGTAGGCGGAAGTATTACAGGAATTTCGTTTTTCTTTAAAAATTGCTTAACTTTTAATGTAGCTTCAGAAGCTTCTAAAGCAATATTTTTAACTCCGAATTTTTGAGCAAACATAATTCCTTCAATAATTTCTTTAGGTTCATTGGCATGAATTACTAATGCTTTTTCACCAAGATATAAACCTTCTAAAGCTTCTAATTTTAAATTGACTCTTTTATCTTTTGATGCTAAATAAGTTTTAGATGCACTAAATAAATTTTCTAGTTTTTGTCTCTGTATTTTATAAGCAGAATTTGGTAACATTTGACGTGTATTTGTCTTTTTATCAACTACCGCTTTAAGAGAAGATGGCCAATGAAGATGTACCGCAGCTTCCTTTTTAAATACAGCATCTTGCCAATTCCAACCATCCATTTCCATTACAGAAGAAGTACCAGATATAACACCACTAGATCTTATAGATTCTACATACAAAATACCATTAAAACGTAAAGTTGGTATATACGTAGAACCTGTATCAAAAGCATATACCGTTTTTAAATTAGGATTAAAATCGCCTTCTTCTAAAACATCATTAGAATGCGGAACGGCACTTATTTCTTGAATACCAATTGTAGAATTTAAAAGTATAAAACCAGGATAAACATGCTGCCCAGAGATGTCTATAACGTTATAAGATTCTTTATCTAAATCCTCTTCTTTCCCTATATAAGTAATCTTACCTTGGTTAAAACCAACTGCAGTATTTTCTAGAACAAGACCATCTCCTGTATGTATCGTTCCGCCTGAAAGTAAAATAGCTTCTTTTTGTGGTTTTGAAACATTCGGCATCCATTGTCCTAACAAATTATTAGAAAATGAAAGGGACATAATTGATATTAATATTGTAAAAATTTTATATGTTTTCATCGTTTTTAATATTTAAATTAATTTCCCATTTGAATGTATTCACAATCAAACTCTATTCTTTCTTTCGATATTTTTGTTGGATTTACACCAATATTTCCTAATCCAGACATTTTACTTAGAATTCTAGCTCTTTCTTCTCGCATAACTTTTCTTAGTTTTTTATCCTTTTCGATATCAAAATAAATAGCGCCTTCAATAATTGTTTTTTCGGCTTTAGAGTAAATAGATAAAGGTGGTCCAGACCATAATACTACATCTGCAGATTTCCCTATTTTTATGCTTCCCATTGTATCATCTAAATGCAATAATTTTGCAGGATTTAATGTTACCATTTTTAAGGCATCTTCTTGAGAAGTCTTACCGTATTTTATGGCTTTAGATGCTTCATGATTTAAATGTCTAATAGTTTCTCCACTATCTGAATTAATAGCTGTAACAACACCAACATTATTCATTATTGTGGCATTATAAGGAATTGCATTTCTTGTTTCCCATTTAAAATTCCATCGATCAGAAAAAGTACTACCACCAACACCATGCTCTTTCATTTTATCTGCAATACGATATCCTTCTAAAGCATGCGTAAATGTGTTAATTCTAAAATCGAATCGTTCTGCAACATCCATCAGCATTAACATTTCTTTTTGTTGATAGGAGTGTGATGAAATAAATCTTTCTTCTTCAATAACCTCTAACATTGCATCGTGTACTAAGTTTTTTCTAGGTTTAATAGTTTTAGCTTTATTATTCTTACTTAAGTTATTATAAGTGTCCCAATTTTGTTTGTAATAAAGAGCTTCTGTAAATGCATCTGTATAAAATTGTTCCATTCCCATTAAACTTCTTGGAAAACGAATAGAAGGTTTACTTTTTGATCTTTTTGGATTTTCTCCTAAAGCAAATTTTATAAATTTATCTGTGTTTTTTATAATTAATCCATCTGGAGATTCTCCCCATTTTAGTTTGATAATAGCAGATTGACCACCAATAGGGTCTGAAGAACCATGCAATAAATGTGCGACTACAACTCCACCAGCTAAAGCTCTATAAATACCAGGATCTTCGGAATCTACAACATCTTCCATACGAACCATACTAGAATTCGGAGCAATTTCATTAACACCTCTTAATGCTATATGAGAATGTTCATCTATAATTCCTGGAGTAAGATGTTTGCCTTTTCCGTCAATAATAGTAGCATTTTTAGCTACTAAATCTTTTCCTATTTTTGATATTTTACCATCTTCTAATAAAACATTTGTATTTTTTAATATACCAACATCTTCATTAGTCCAAATAGTTACATTGGTAATTAATATTTTTTCTGATGTTGTTTTACTTGTATCTCCAAAAGCTAAAAAAGGATAATACACATCACCTAAGTTTGTATTATTTGTCTGATTAGTTTTTTTATCTGTTATTTTTTCGTCTTTAATTTTTACTGCAGTCCAAGCTATTTCGTCTTTAAAATTTAATAAACCTATACCTTTAAAAACATCAATATCCTTTTCAATTACATTCCAACCTTTTAAATTAAATTGAGATTGATTATCATTAAACTTTAAAACAGAAAGTTCTCCATCCATTTTAAAATCAGCCTTTTTTTCTGATCCATCCGAAGAAATAATTGTTGTCACATATTTCCCTTTATGAACATCAATATTTAACGTTGTACTAAAATCACCAACTTTTAAAGAATACGAACCAGCTATCGTTTTATTAATACTTTCTTGAATAATATAAGGTTTCCCTTTTATCCAATTTTCTAATAACAATGTTCCGTTTTCTAAAATATCTCCATCAGAAATAATAAAATTCGCTAATTTTCCTTTTGATAATGTTCCTACTATTTCTTCTACTTTTAAAAGTTTGGCAGGTGTTGTAGTTAAACTAGAAAGTGCTTTTTCTTTCGTTAAGCCAAAAGAAACTGCTTTTCTTAAGTTTTCTAAAAAATGTAATGGATTTTCTTGAGGATATGTTGTTAAAGCAAACGGAATTCCGTTTTTTTCTAAACTAGCCGGATTAGAAGGTGCAAGCTCCCAATGTTTTAAATCTGCCAATGTTATTTTGTCTGTAATTACTGGATCTGAAACATTATATGATGATGGAAAATTGATAGGAATAACTAAAGGAGAATTTAATTGTTTAATTTCTTCTATACGTTGGTATTCATTACCTCCTCCTTTAATAATAAACTTAATATCAAACTCCACTCCTATTTTATTTACTTGAATATCTGTTAACCAATCTTTGGCTTCAAAAATTTGAGGTAAATTTTTATTGATTTCAATAGCTTCTAAACCAAGGTCAGAAAAAGAACGAGAAGTATTTAATGCATACCATTCCGCATCATAAAAAGTTTGTCTTAATAAAGAAATAGATCCCATTGGAGAAATAGGATAATCTTGTGTAGAACTTCCTTTATCAAAAGAATAATGACTCGCAACTTTACTCTTTAAGGTCATGTTATTATCGTTATCATTACCAAGCGCTACAAATGTTGCTGTACCTCTTGCAATTCCGTCTGGTTTCATGCTTGCCACAGTACCAAAACCTTGTGCTCTTAATTTTACCGCACGTTTTTCATCAACACTAAAATGTTCTGTTCCGTTATAATCAGCTTTAATAGCTTCGTTTGCATTATAAGGTCCTTTAATACTCGATTGTATTTGTTCTCTTTTTATAAATGGATTTACTTTTTTAGGAACAACAACTTCTGGTTGTCCATATGTGCTAAACATATCTATAAATGATGGATAGAGATATTTACCACTAACATCTATTTGCGTATAACCTTCAGGAACATTTCCATCGTTAAGTACAGCTTCTATAATTCCATCTTTAATTAATAAAATTGCATTATTTATTTTAGTTGATGGATCTACTACAATAGTAGCATTTGTAAACGCTACATTTTGTGGTCTGGCATCTGTAACATCATTTTTAGGGAACGTTTCTTGACTATAACCTTGTTTTACACAAAGTAAAATACCCAATAGCATAAGAAACCTATAAACTGTTTTATTGTTCATTTTAAGTGTATTAAGAATTACTATTTATAACTTTATTAAAAACAAAACCCACCTTTTAGATTTAAAATATCGATAAAGGCAGGTTTTATTTAATTTTAAAATTGACAAAGAGTCAATTTTAATTTAATTGATTTGTGTTTCTACAAACTCTAAATAACTTGTTATTGACTTTACAAATCCTTCAGAAAATTTTTCTCTATTTTCTTCAGAAGCACGAACTTTATAATTAGCTTCTATTTGTAATCCAAAGACTTTTGGGTGTTCTTTAGAAGTATACCTTCTTGTATTATAACCTCCTGTAAAGTAAGCTTCATCAGATTTTGGATATGGATCTTGTAAACTAGGCACTGCAGGAAATCCGTTAGATTCGAAATAAGTACCTAAAGCATTTTCTCCTGTCATTAGTTCTTTAAGAGATTTACTGTTACCAGTTAAATTCAATAAATTATTAAGAGATGATTTAGCATTTAATTCTGAACCACTTTTTCCTTTACTATTTTTCTCTAAATCTGATTTACGTAATTGATAACCTAATTCTAATCTTTTTACAGGGTGACTTTGACCATGTAAATCTATATAAAGAGCATAACCATATTTTTCTATCGCTTTATCAAGCGCCTCTTCTATATATTTATGATACTGTTTCCAAGTAGAATACATTAAAGGGTTTTTACAAGTAGCAACTTCCATATCTCTATTCAAGTCAATTTTTGCTCTTGCAATTTGAGAAACAATTAAAAATGGTTTTTTACCTTGTTTTTCAAAAGCTTCACTTATCTGATATGCTAATAAATTAGTATTATCATCTTTTTCTTTTGTACCACATATACGATCCGAGATTTCATCAGGAGAAATTCGTCCTCCATGAGGAGCACTTATCACTAAAGGAATATTACCTTGGGTGGTTTCTATCCAAGAAGGATCGAAAACATCTTTTACAGCAACAGTTTCTTTATTTTCTGAAACTACCTTTTTACTACTACACTGCATTTGTAAAAATGCAGTGGAAGTAAATAAACATAATGCAATATACTTAGTAAAATATAGTTTCTTAATTTGTTTATTGGTTTTCATATTAGATGTTTAATATTATTGATTTACCTCTGTAGCTTCATATAAACCTGGATCTGACGGAGCCATTGTATTCGATAGGATTTCATCTTCTGGGTACAACATGCGTTCTACATTTTGTGTACTTGTAGCTACATTTAAAGCAAATGGAACATCGATATCAGAATCAGATTTTTGTAATCTTCGTGTATCATCAAAAGCCATAAAAGTTGTAAAACCAGAAACATATCTTTCTTCTATAATTTCTCTTAATAAAGCACTATCTGTATCTATACTATCTAGGTTCTCAATTCCACCTGCATTAAAATCTTCTGTGATATAAACTTCATAAGCATAAGATTCTGAAGAAAAATTATCATTTAAAAAACTACCCGTATTTAAAAAAGTACGTAATTCATTTAAATGCTCTAGACCTGTAGAAAAACCGTTTGTTCTTAATCCTGATTCAGCTAAAATTAGAAGGTTTTCTCTATAAGTAATCATTGGTTGAGGTTCTAATTCATGAGCTATACCAAGGTTAGCATCTCCACTTGTTTGGTCTATAGTGTAATATTTTAATCTTGCTGTTTCATCTGTTTTAGAATTGTTACGGGAAACACTACTTGTTTCATCTAACAATTGTTCTAAATAACTACCACTTGTACCTGTATATGGACCTGCTTCTAGTAAAATATAATATTTATTTTTCGTACTATTTTCTCCTGTAATATCTAGCGGATTAAACATCATATTATTAGCACTAGATGAAATTCCATTTGAAGCAGCATTATAAGCCAAACTATACTCTTTTGTATGTGTATAATAACGTCCTTTAAGGGTCCAGGCAGATTCTAACCATTTTTGACGATCACCATTAAAAATAAAATCCTCTAAAACACCATAACCTTCTGCATTTTCAAGCTCTGTAATTGCATCATCTAAAAGAAGTTGTAATTGTGCAAAAACAACTGTTTGTTTATCAAATATTGGATTTTCAATATCTGTTAAAGCTTCAGAATAAGGAATATCTCCAAATAAAGAAGCATAAGTACCAACTAAATGGGCTTCTATTACTTTAGAAATACCTAATAACAAAGGATTATCTATTGTTCTTTCTTGAATTTCTCTTAAAGGTGTTAATACACTTTGGTAACCATCCCAATCGAATGTACTGCTAGTAACACTGTATTGATAACGTTCAAATTCAGTTTGTTCAAAACCTACTAATTGTCCAGACCAATAACCTGCCATTCTACTGTAAGAACCTAATTGAATACTTATATTAGATAATTCCGCCCCATTTAAGAAAAGACCTGCATCTATATCATCCAATGTTAATTGATTTGGATTTTCATTTAAATCGTCAACTAATTTTTCACACCCCATAAATACAAAGGCTGTAAAAATTAATAGAAATATTGTGTGTGTTGATTTCATAATAATAAGGTTTTAAAAATTAGCTTGAATATTAAATAAAACAGATCTAGTTCCAGGATTATTGAAATAGTTCATTCCAAATGCATTACTAACTCCGTAATTGTTAGTTTCTGGATCTACATCCTGAATACCTGTCCATAAAATCAAATCACGACCTGTAACAGAAAATCTTAAAGATTCAAAAGCCATTTTTTTACTAAGCTTAACATTAGATAAAGTATAACCAAGAGTTACATTACGTAATTTTGTCCAAGTAGCATCTTCTATATAAAGATCATTAGTTTTATTAAAACCTAATCCCCCACCAATTCCTCGATACCAAGATTCATCTAATAATACATCTCCATTTCCAAAGTTTTCTATATTACCTCTTACTGTTGTACCTGCTGTAAAAACTTCTCCATTTACGTTTACAAGGTTTTCTGTTAAAGTAACCTCGTTAGCTACATTTGCATGATTACCAAAACCATAAAGAACAATGTTAGTACGGTTAATATAATCACCTCCTTGAGAATGCTCAAATAAAAGACTAAAATCAAAGTTTTTATATTGTAAATTCAAACCTAGTCCACCACGCCAATCAGCATTTGGGTCACCTAACACTCTACTTTGTGTATCTAATTGCGGAAAACCATTAGCATCTAGGTCTAAACTATTATCATCATTTCTAAGTGTTCCTGGTAAGTAAAAAGAACTCATAGCATATCCTTTTACAGCTTTAGACGTTCCTCCAATATCTACCGTTTCTGCCCCTGCAATATCAACTACAACATTTTTATTGTGGTTATAATTTGTGTTTAATGATAACTTAAAATCATCTGTATTAATTATTTTACCTGTAAGATCTATTTCTAAACCTTTGTTTTCTATAATAGCTGCATTTTTATAATTATAGTTGAAACCAGAACTAGGGTTCGCTTTTACTGCAAATAAAATATCTTTTGTTTCATTGCTATAATAAGTAACGCCTAATGATACTTTGTTTTGAAAAAATCTTAAATCTGCTCCAACTTCCCATTCTGTTTTAATCTCTGGTTTTAAGTCTAAGTTTCCTTTTTCCGAATCTACCATAAAAGCTCCACCAAAAGAAGAAAAACCTGTAGTTGCTAAAGTTTCAAATTTATAAGGTGATGGTTGTATACCTACTTTACCCCATGATGTTCTAAATTTTCCAAAACTAAAAAAGTTAGAATCTATCAAATCACTAAATTGCCATGCCATATCGACAGATGGGTAAAAAAAGCTCCCCTTAATTGTAGAAGATGCTTCTAAAGCTCCAGAAAAATTGATAAACAATTGTTTATATAAACTTAACCCTACAATTCCGTAACCACGATTAGAACTAATTTCAGTTAAAGTTCTGTCCCAATATGATGCTGATTGATCTGGATTTAAATCTGTCGTTGTTAAATCTGAATCCACTGCAAAAGGACTTAAATTATTGTAATTAACAATTCTATCTCTGTTATTGTAGTTAAAACCGAAAGTGCCAGACACCCCTAAATCTTCACTAAAATCATAAGTTGCTATCGCAATTCCATCAAAATTAATTTCTTTATTAGTAATATCTGTTTGAGCCCAATAACCACCACTTCTTGTACCACTTGCAGATCCTATGGGGTAAAACTCACTTCTTGTATCATTATAATAATCCATACCACCTCTTAAAATAACTTTTAACCAATCTACAGGATCAATCGTTAACTCTGGATTTACTATAAAACGATTTACATCACTTGGCGCTTTTTGCTCGTTAAGTGTCCATAATGGATTGTTATAAATTGGATTTTCTGATTGCCCTAGATGTCTTCTATAAGAACGTTGTCTATTTGTATAGATATCTCCGCTAGTATCAGTGTAAGTTCCTTTATAATCAGAAATATCAAAATCTGGAGAAGCTCTTAGAAGCCCTAATAAAACTCCATTTGTATTTTCTCCTGCTTGCACAATTCTGTTAGAAGTAGTATTTGTATAAGAAACTCTATTATTCCAAGCTAGCCAATCTGTAATTTTAAACTTAGTGTTTAATCTAATATTTTGTCTTTTATAATCGTAATTTTTAATAATTCCTTCTTGATCTAAATTTTCGTAACTAAAAAAGTAAGAACCAGCTTGCCCACCACCATTTACAGAAATATTATGTTGAGAATAAGCTCCTGTTTGAAAAACTTGATCATAATTACTGTCTTTAAAAGTTTCTTTAGAATTTTTAGAAATTACAGAATAATATTGTTGGCCAGAAGTATTTGATGTAAAAGAGGCTCCTGAGGTATCAACAACGTCTGCTTCACCAGAACGATCTGCTATTTTATCTCCCCATGATTCTCCATAAGAAGTACTATAGACTCCATTTCTACCTTGCCCGTATTTATCTTGAAGTTGAGTACGTACACTAATATCATCATAAGATTGAGAAAAAGAATATTGTACCGAAGGTTTCTTATTTAATTTACCATTTTTTGTAGTTATCATTATAACTCCATTTGCAGCTCTAGAGCCCCAAAGTGCTGCTGCAGACGCACCTTTTAAAATTTGAACAGACTCAATATCTTTAGGATTAATATCGTCTAAACGAGATTGCTGACTTACACTAACGCTACCAATATTATCATTACTAACAGGAATTCCATCTAAAATAATTAAAGGTTGACTTGCTCCTTGAATGGTATTAGCTCCACGAATTTGAATTGATGATCCTGCACCTGGATCTCCGTTTGATTTACCAATACGAACACCAGAAGCTTTACCTGCTAATGAATTAATTAAGCCAGTTTCACCAGATTTTTCAATATTTGCAGATTGAATAGAAGAACTTGTTGCACCCGATCTATCTTTTAATTGTTTTGTACCAATTGCTGTAATTATAACTTCATCTAAGCTATTAACCCCTGGTTTTATAGAAACATTAATTGTTGTTTCTTCTCCTACTATTACTTCTTTACTTTCATAACCTACATAAGAAAATATTAATGTTTTTCCCTTATCAACTTCTATTGTATAATTTCCGTCAAAATCTGTAACGACACCTTTATTAGAGCCTTTAATAACAACACTAACACCGGGTAAGGTTATATTACTTTCATCTGTAACATTACCTGTAACTTTAATAACATCTGCTTTAATTTCTTTTATAGATTGCTCATTATTAGTATCTGAAATTTGTTCTTTCTCTATAAGCACAATTAATTTTCTTCTTACCTCAAACGAAACATTACTCTCTTTTAAAATAATATCCATTAAAGTTCCTATTTCAACCTCTACCACGTTAACGGTCATCTTTTTGTTCAAATCAAGAGAAGAGTCTTTATAAAGGATGTTATAATCAGTACTTTTTTCTATCTCATTGAAAATATTTACTATAGATGCATTTTCCATTTTCATAGAAATCGATTGTAAAGTATTGCTTGTTTCTGCGTTAACTTTAAATAAGCTAGCAAATAAAAATAAGATGGTTATTTTCATTTTCAGATCTATTTTACTTTTAAAAAAGTTTCTGCATAGTGAGTTTTTCATATTTTAAGTTTGTTTTAATAATTGATTTTTTCGTTATTAAAGAGTTTTATAGTTATATTTATAACTCTTTTAGGTTGTTACTAAATGTTATTTCATGTATTATTTGCTTTTTTGAGTTAATATTATTTTTTTGTCTTTTAAAGTGTATTCAAATTTTTTGATTCTTTGAAAACCTTCTAACACTTCTTCAATACTTTCCGTTTTAAAACGACCTGTAAATTTTTCTGTTTTTAATGAATCCTCTTTAATTTCTATTTTTACAGAATAATGTCTTTCTAATTTCTTAGTGATATGAAAAAAGTCTTCATTTTTAAAAAATAAAACCCCTTCTTTCCATGAAATATATTTATTAACATCAACATTTTCTACAATTAAATCTTTCTTAGAATTGCTGTAAGATGCCTTTTGATTTGGTTCTAAAAACACAAACGAAGATATCGGATCTCCTACTTTTTTTACAGCGATACGCCCTTCTACTAAAACAACGTGTGCAATTTCATCGTCTGGATAACTAGAAAAATTAAACTGAGTTCCCAAAACCTTTGTCTTTAACATTTTTGACTTTACCATAAACGGTCTTAAAGAATCTGATTTTACGGAGAAATAAGCTTCTCCAATTAATTCTACCTTTCTTTCTCCTGTACTATAAAATGCGGTTGGATACGTAAAAGTTGATCCTGAGTTAAGAAACACTTCTGTACCATCAGATAAAACAACTTGAAACTTTTTACCATAAGGCACATTTACCGTATTGTAAACTAAAGGTTCTGCACTATCGTTTTTATCAATATCTTGTTTATTATATGTAATTTTTGTCCCTTCTTGTTTTGCTATATATTTATCAGAATTAGAAATAACACTAGAATTTTTTTCATTTAAAATCTCTTTTACTCCGTTATTAAAAGTAATTGTAACATCATTATTTACACTTTTATCTATATCTGATGTTTGTAAAAACAAATAGGTAGCACATGTTAAAACACCTACAAAAATTGCAGCATATTTAAACCAAGTAATTTTATGTTTCTTTTTTGGTTTTGTATGGTTCTCTAATTTAGAAAGCAATTCTTTCTTAAACGTTTCAGTCTTACCATTATCCATATCTCTTGTAAGCAAATAATGTACTTCTACATAATCTTTATAAGAAGTAGGATTTCTCTTAGCCCATTTGGTCAGTTTTTTAATATCTTCGGCTGTTGCCCTATTTTCTAAAAAACTAGCAATGATTTTTGAAATATTTTTATTTTTCATAATTATTAATTACGGAATCCCGAATACTTATTAGTGAAACGATTAGTTTTTATCAAACCCTTGGTTTTTTTTGAAATTTATTAGTAATATTGAATCTTTTATGAAAGAATACAATAAAAATACAAGCAAAAAAAGCAATAACATTGAATTAATCGCAATTCGAAATGGCGATAAAAAAATGTTTATGAAAGTAATAGACTTGTACTATAATGAAATATACATATACGCTAAAAGCCTTTGTCGTGATGAGTTTTTAGCAAAAGACTTAATACAAGATGTATGCTTTAAATTATGGGAGAAAAGAGAGAGCCTAAGCACAAATACGGTATTAAAAGGTTGGCTTTATAAATCTATTAAGTACAAATATTTAGACCACATAAAAAAGTATAAAAAAGAAACTTTTGCTATTGAGAAGACTTTTTCTGATACATTAACAGATGTTATACAGCAAGAATACGATGAAAACCTAAACAGAAAACTAGAATTACTTGAAAAAGAAATAGAAGTACTTCCTAAAAAGTGTAAGCAGGTTTTAGTTATGAGTAAAAAAGAAGGTTTAAGTAATATAGAGATTGCAAATTATCTTGGTATTTCAATAAAAACCGTAGAAGGACATCTCACACAAGGTTTTAAGATTCTTAAGAATAATTTAAATAAAAAATATCAATTACTATTTACATTTCTTTCTTTATCTAAAACGAAGCTGTAACCCACTACTTTCAGGTTAACTATGATCACTTATACATATTACCCTCCCCTCCTACTATCAAAAAAATTATAATGAAGTAGACTTTGAATTCAAAGTACTTCTCAATGATGTTTCGGCATTTTGTGCAAGTTCTCGTACATTGTTAAAAGTATCTTTTAAAGTATTTCCTTTAGAAACTAAAGCAAAATCTAAAATGGAATATGCGGTATTTTGAGTTTTCATAAGTATTTAAAATCAATAATTATATCTAAAATATAAAGTCGTTTTGAGGGGTACAAAATTACAGAAAGCAGTACGTTTTTAAGGGAATATTTTGTTAATATACATAATGAAACCTTAAATTTGTATATCACTCTTAAAACCAAAAATATAGATGCATAGTTTTATAAAATCAATCCCTGTTTTAGATTTAGAAGGTAATGCTGTAGATTTAATAACTGCTTATCAAAATAAAGTTTTACTATTGATAATTTATAACAACGATTGTTTAGGCTGCACGGGGCGTGCCATTCCGTTGGCGTATGAATTTCAGCAAAAATATCCAACCATTCAAGTTGCTGGCATTCATGCCGATTTTCCAAATAGAGAAGGAACAAAAGCCAATATTAAAAGTATTTTTACAAGTGGAGAGAATCCATTTCCTATTTATATTGATAAAAACCACAAAGTTTATGATCAATTTAAAGCAGAAGGAACACCACAATGGTTGTTAATTACAGAAAAAGGAGAATTATATCGTTCTATTTTCGGGTCGCAAGAAAATGCGGCAAATCGTTTGTTTTATGCACTAGAAAGTTTGGTTGAAAAATAATAAACTCGACAACTATCGTTTTTAGTTTACTATTATTTGGTACTGCAATACCAACATACCTTTACGTTCATCTACTTTTATTTGATTATTTATATTTTGATAAACAGGTCTATTTTGATATCCTAAACTTAATTTATTACTGTGCCCTTTAAAGAAACAGTTTACTCCTAAATCATACACCACCATGGTATCATCTAAGGCATCAAAATCTGAATATTGTATGGCAATATTAGGTTGTAATTGATAACTTTTTTTACCCTTTGCTAATAAATAACCTAATTGAAAAAAGGTAGTATTTCCGGTTCCCATCATCGGGAAATCGTTACCACTTCCATTAAAAGAGGTCCCTCCTGAAGTAATATCATTGGCACCAACGTTTCTAACATAATTAGGGCCAAAATCATTATGATTGTATCCTAAATAAGTAGTAATAGCAGTTCCTTTTTCTTTATTTAAAGGAGCATCATAAAACACATCTACTGCCCAATTTTTAAAATCGTAATATTTTTCGATACCATTTACAAGCTGCGAAGTCATTTTAGGTTGATTCATAAAACCAGCACCTAGATTTAAAATGTTTTTTGTTCCTAAATAAGTTCCTGCTCCTCCGCTGTAGGCAGATTTGTAACTTTCATTATCTAAAAACTCATATTTTACATAACCAGAAATTCTTTTTCTTGGTTTATTAATTGCATAGTCTACTTTACCTTCCGTTGCTGCTACTCCATATTGAATAGGGTCTTTTAAAGATAGAATATAATCAAACTTATGTATTTGTCCTTTAGCCCAAATACCTAATCCACGAGCAATATCATCATTTTTATTTACTGTTAGTAGAGAATACAGAGGAGCATCAATAGCCATTAAATTAGCACTACTTCTTACATTCCAACGGTTTAAACCATCCCAACCAGATTCTCCAAAACCTAAAGCAAATTCCTTTGCAAACTCATATTCGGCATACAAATCTAAAACACCAAATTTAAAATCTTTTTCAGATTTGCTATTCATATTATTACCACCAAACAAAGAGTATACATATAATTTAGGTGTTAATTGTGCAGAAACTCCCATTCTTAATCTCCTTATAGAGACATCAAACACATTGTTAGCAGTTTCATTATTTATGGTTGTACCCGGGTTAGTATCCATATACCTAGCCCATAAATTCATTCTAAGCGAGGCTTTTATATAGGTTTCCCCTGTTTCATCGAGATTTAATTTTAGTTTATTGCTTTGTCCGTAGCTAAAATTGGATAATAATGTTAAAATTAAAAGAAGTCTTATTACTTTCATAATTTGTTTAATAATTGTTTGATGCAATTAATGTTCAAACACTTTACAAGCAGCAAAACTATATAAATTCTAATATAGACTTACTGACATTTGTCACTTAATTACTTTTTTAAAATAGGTTTCGTTTTTTTAGATTTTAAAGGCTATCATAATTAAATATTATCAAAAATAAAAATAAACACGAATTTCAGTTTTTGAACCTTAGATCTTAATTATATCAATAAAAAACAGAAGTATTAGTGTTTAAGCGCTTCTAACTGCACAAGAGATTACACTTCTCTACTTTTCCAAACATTTAAATACTGGCCTGTTGCCATTCTTCTAGACGCATCTTTGGCTCTTTGTGCTACATCTCCAACGTATAAAGAATCGATTGTTTGAAACCAAATCTGTAACCATTGTCCAAAATGTTCCTGACTCATGGTATGCTTTAAATGTTTATCGACTTTTAAATGTGCTTTTGTAGGGTTTCCTTTAAAGCAAACATCACCCAATAATGCCGTCACCCAAAAATCGGTTAATTTTTCTAAATGTGGAGGCCATTGTTCTGCTTTTAAATGATGATTAAATATAGGACCTAATAAAGCATCTTTTCTAACTTCATTATAAAAAGTAATGACCAATATATTTATATCTGCTCTGTTTTCTATTTCTTTCATTTTATAAAAAATTAAATCAGCACAAACCTATGAAAGGCCTATGCTGATTCTATATTAATTTAAAAATTAATTTTTCTTTTTGATACAATAAATGGTTTCTTGTATGGTAAACCAACAAAAATAAAAGATACCTACAGAAAAAATAACGTCACCAATCATACGCATCCATTTTAAGGTTTGTACTGTTGGAGAATACAATAATTCTGCATCTCTTGCAAAAGAATATCCTTTTGTAATTGATGTGTATGCCTGTATAATTCCTATAGGTAACATGCTTAAAAAGACCATAGCTATTAAACCAATATTTAAAAACCAAAAAGCTCTTTTTAATTTTACAGAACTCCATACTCTGTCTGAATAAAAACGCAAACAGATAATAATGAACCCCATACCTAACAATCCATAAACACCAAATAAAGAAGTATGTGCGTGTACTGCTGTGGTATTTAATCCCTGAATATAATATAATGCAATTGGTGGGTTAATTAAGAAACCAAATACACCTGCTCCTACCATGTTCCAAAATGCTACAGCAATAAAGAAAAATATAGGCCATTTGTATTTCTGAATCCATTCGTTAGATTTTAAAAGATTCCAATTTTCACGAATTTCAAATCCCATTAAAGTTAACGGCACTACTTCTAAAGCACTAAAGGTTGCACCTAAAGCAATGGCTTGCACGGGTGTTCCAGAATAGTATAAATGGTGTAAAGTTCCAATAATTCCACCTGCTAAAAATATGGTTGCAGAAGCAATAGAAGCTTTTCCTGCAGTTTTTGCTGATAAAATTTTCATTCTTAAGAAAATAAAAGCAATAACTACAGTTGCAAAAACCTCAAAGAAACCTTCTACCCAAAGGTGTACAAGCCACCATCTCCAATAGTTAATTACTGGTAAACTACTGTTTTCTCCATACATTAATCCGGAGAAGAAAAACATACCAATGGCAATAACAGATATTAAAAGAATGATTAATAAATGTTTAGAATCATCATTTTTCTTGATAGCAAACACTACGTGTCTACCTACCATAAGTACCCATAAAACCAAACCGACACCTAAGAATATTTGCCAAAACCTACCTAAATCCATGTACTCATATCCTTGATGACCAAAGAAGAAATTGGTTGTTAAATCTAAAAATTGATGCACACCTAACCACTCACCCATCATAGAACCCAATACAATAAGTAATAACGCTATGAATAGAAAATTGATTCCGAATACTTGATACTTCATATCTTTACCACTAATCATTGGTGCTAAAAATAATCCTGTTGCTAACCACGTTGCAGCAATCCAAAAGACAGCCAATTGTGTATGCCAAGTTCTGGTAATAGAATATGGAAGAAAACTAGATAAATCAAAACCAAAAAACGCTTGACCTTCTACGGTATAATGCACTGTTAAAGCCCCTAAAACAACTTGTAAGGCAATTAATAATGAAATTACAATAAAGTATTTTAATACTGCTTTTTGAGATCTAGAAAGCACTAAAGCATCTAAAGGATCTTTGTCTGGGTGTTTTACAGCTTCTCCTTTTTCATGATTACGAATGTAGTAATACGTTAACCCTCCGATAAATAAAAGTAAAAGAACAATAGAAAACCCAGACCATATTTGAGAGTCTGGCGTAATTGTATTGTCAATTAAAGGTTCGTGAGGCCAATTAGATGTATACGTATAATCTTTCTCTGGTCTGTTGGTACTTGCTGCCCAAGAAGTCCAGAATAAAAAAGCATTTAATTGTGCTAATTTTGTAGTGTCTACTAAAGCCCCTTTAGGAATTGCATATTTTTCATATCCATTAGAAAAAATGTCTGTATAATGTTTGTAATTTTCTAATATAGCCGCATAACGATCTTTAGAAATGGTAATGCTACCTGTTTTAGCATTATAGGTATTTGTTTTAATATGCTGAATTAATCGTGCTTTTAAAGCAGCCTTATTTTCTACACCTAAGTTTTCGTAAGTTGAATTAAAATCTTTTTCTGCCCAAGCATTCAACATAAATACGGCTTCTTTATGTATCCAATCTGCAGACCAATCGGGTGCTACATAACTACCATGGCCCCAAATAGAACCTACTTCCATTCCTCCAATAGATTCCCAAACATTCTGACCAATTTGTATATCTGCTTTGGTTAAAAATGTTTCTCCGGTTTCTTTTATAATAACGGTTTCTGGGATGGGTGGTTGTGTTTGATATACCTCTGTTCCTACCCAAATAAGTACTATAAAGGAAAGGGTTACTACGCTAGTAAATGCGATCCAAACTTTTTTCATTTCTCTTTTCTTTTAATAAATTATACTACGTCTTTTACTCTTTGTACACTGTCTGCAACTGAAACTGTAAGTCTAATTATGCAATCTTCTTTACAATATAAATCGTGAGGTACATTTGCGTCTAACGCAATTAAGTCTCCTCTTTTTAATAGTTGTTTTTCTCCTTCTACTCCAAAATCTATCGCTCCTTCAAATATTTCTATCACAATAGGAAACGGTGCTTTGTGCTCTTTCATTTGTTGCCCTTTTTTCATAAGGATTCTTATCTCTTTTGTAGTTGCTGTTTTAATTAATACGGTTATTGCAGGTTTGTCTTCTCCGTAGATTAAATTTTCTGTTATTGATGTTGCTTTCATAATGTTTAAGTTTAATTAAAGTATTAAAAGATTTTTATATCTTTTATTTGATTAAATTTTTATCGTTTTAAGATGAAACCTTCTAAATTCATATCATTTAAAAGTGATGTAATAGAAGTGTTTTCTAACATGTTTTTTAGGTTTTCACGGATATCAACAAATTTATAATGTAACGGACAAGGTGAATTTGCATCACATTGTTTTAAACCTAAACCGCAACCTTTGTAAATGGTATCTCCATCTAAAACACTTACAATTTCACTTAGTTTGGTTTCCATTTTGTCTTCTGTAATAGTAAAACCGCCATACGGACCTTTTACAGAGGTTATAATATTATTTCTTTTTAATTGCTGTAAAATTTTAGCTGTAAAAGCTTGTGGTGAGTTTATTTCATCAGAAACTTTACTCATACTTACTTTATGACCATGAGCAGTTTCTTGCGCTATAAATAGTACTGCTCTTAAGCCGTATTCACAAGTTTTTGAAAACATATTATCTTAGTTTTAATGCCGCAAATATATGGTATATTTTATAAAGGACAAATATATCCCTTATAAAATAAATATTAATTATGCATCCCTCCTTTTTTCCTAAAAAAACAGTTTCTTGCTAATAAAAAAACCTTGTACTATTCCTTTTGGAACAATACAAGATTTAAATTAGGGAAATATTCAATGAGGAATTGTTATTCTATAGGGATTGACAGTAACGGAATATTTTGCCCAGAAGCCATGACTCTTGTTTTACTTTTATGTACAATAGATTCCCAAAAACCATATTTTTTTGGCATCATAACCAAAAGATCTGAATTCGATTTTTTAATTTCACTCTCAATTGATTCAATTACAGAGTTCGATTTTACATTTTTATAAAAATGGGTAACATCTTCTAATTCTTTATTTAAGATACTAGGTGTTTCTGTCTTTAATTCTTCAACTTTTTGATCCACATAAAAAACAGTTACAGCAGCTTTTAAACTTAAGGCAACCTGACGCAATTTAGCCAATGTTTTTAATGGAATATCTTGTAAAATATCACACGCAAAAAGTATTTGTTTTATTTCCTTAAATTTTGCTTCTAAAGGAATTGCTAATACCGGAAATTCTTTCATACTGATGACACTCGTTGTTGGATTCCCTAATAAATTTTGTTCCATAGATTTTGGAGACATTCCAATTACTAAAAAACGACCGTTATACTCTTTCATTAAGTGATCTACTTCTTCTCCTAAATCGCTATAACTACTCTTGTAAGAAACTTTAATTTGAAACTCTTTACTTAAATTGGCAGCTAATTTTTTTAATTTTTCTTTATTTTTTTGAAATAAAATATCTAAAGACATGGCAGACAACCTACTATTTGCAGCATGTACAGGTAATCTAAATGCATGGAAAAGTACAAGTTCTGACTGAAATTGTTTTGTTAATGCAGCGGCGTATAATACAGCGTTATCAGATAGTTTAGAAAAATTGGTAGCTACTATAATACTCATAAGGTAGATGATTTGATTATACTCAAAGATAAAAAATAATCAGCATTATGAGGTAGTCGAAAAAAGGGATGTATTGGTCAAAAACGTGTTTTTAGAGAAGTTTAACAAAAAATTGTACTTCAATTAATTTGTGTTTTTTCTAAAGTAAGAAGGTGATACACCTGTATTTTTCTTAAAATATTTACCAAAAAAAGAAAGGTTGCTAAATTTTAATTCATTTGCAACTTCAGAAATACTTAATAAAGGATTGCTTAATAATAATTTAGCTTCCATAATTACAGCATCATCAATTAATTGACTGGCAGTTTTATCTGAAACCTCCTTTAAAACCTTTGATAAATGTGCAGCTGTTAAATGCATGCAATCAGCATAGAACTTAACAGAACGTTCATTTTTAAAATGATCATTTAAAATGGTTAAAAACTGAAGTGTTAATTGCTGTTTCCTATTTAAATGCGCTTCTAAATTTGGATATTCTCTTTTAAAAATGGCTCCGTAATGATATAATAATAAACCAAAGGAGTGCATTATAATTTCATTTCTAAAAGGTAAAAGAAGTGCATCTGCATTGTTGTTTTTCGCTAATAATTTAGACAATACTATAGAAGTTTCTTTTTCTCCGTTCAATAATTTTAACTTCGGATAACTGTTTGCCGTTAAAAAGTCTATGGCATCAAATTCTGCTTTTTTTAAAAGGATCTTAAAAATAAAATCGACTGTAAAACTAACGCTAATAATCTCTAGATCTTTACTAATTTCTGTAATTTGAGAAACCGTTTGGGGTTTCACTACAATCATCTCACTACTTTCTAAAGTGTGTTTAATTAAGTTTAACTGTAACTTAATGGATCCTTTAAGTATCAACAAAAAAGTATAATTCCCGGATCTAAAGGGTGCTAAAAAAGGAGTTTCATCAAAATTATTTTTAGATATATGCACATGTAAATCTGTGTACAGTTGTGGCTTGTCTCCAATAATTTTGACAACGTCGTTAATACTATAATTTTTAATGAAAGGTTCTTGCAATTGTTTCTTCTAGTTATTGGTTGATCAAAGATACCAATTTCTATAATCAACTTGTATTATATCTCTTTTCTATTGTCTTCCCTATTCTAGATTTACTTTTGGTTATGCACCGTAATCAATAATATCTATAATTGTATAAATATAAATCTTTGTTAAAAAAAGAATGAACGTTCATTTTTATGTACATTTGCATCAGAATAAAACAATATGGCAAGGCTTCAAAAAAGTATAGATAAACGTAATGCACTAATAAAGGCAACAATTGAGCTCGTTAATAATAACGGATTTCATGCGACACCTATGAGTAAAATTGCGAAAATGGCAAATGTATCCCCTGCTACCATTTACTTGTATTTTGAAAACAAGCAAGATTTAGTAAATAAAACCTATATAGAGGTAAAAGCAAGATATACAGATTATGCATTTGAAACTTATAAAGCAAATATGTCTATTGAAGAAGGTTTTAAATTAATTTGGTATCGCATTGCAACCTTTAAACTAAAGGAATGTGAAAATGCTATGTTTTTAGCACAGTGTGATAATACACCAATGATTGATGAACCAAGTAGACAAGAAGGAATTAAACATTTACAGCCCCTACTCGATCTTTGGATAAAGGGAAAAAAAGAAGGAATTATAAAACCTATGTCAGAATACTTATTGTATGCATATGCTATAAATCCTCTATCTTTTTTAATGATGGCAGAGAAAAGAGGTTCTTTTAAATTAGACGAGACTCATTTAGAAGAAGCGTTTCAATCTGCATGGAGCAGTATAAAACTTTGTAAATAAGATGAAGAAAACGGCAATCATATTAGGTGCAACCGGTTTAACTGGCAATCATATTCTTCATAAATTAATTGAAGATAAAAACTACGAGACAATAAAATTATTTTCTCGTTCTAAAATTGATGGTTTACCCAAAAAGGTAAAACAGTTTATAGGTAACATTTTAGATCTAACACAATTTAAAGCAAATTTTACAGCAGACGAAGTGTATTGTTGCATTGGTACAACTGCTAAAAAAACTCCAGATAAAACATTGTATAAAAAGATAGATTATGGCATTCCGGTTGCTGCTGCAAAACTATCAAAAGAAAATAACATCACTACTTTTTTAGTGGTATCAGCAATGGGAGCGAATGCAAAAAGTACTGTCTTTTACAATAAAACAAAAGGCGAAATGGAACGTGATGTTTTAAAACAAAATATTATAAACACTTTTATTTTAAGACCTTCCTTAATTGGTGGAGAAAGAAAAGAAAGTAGAATCTTAGAAAAAATAGGTTTAGTTGTTATTAAAATAATTCAGCCTTTATTTATAGGAAAACTAAAAGAATATAAAATTATAGATGCTGAAAATATTGCACAAGCAATGATAAACTTAGCAAATACTAAAAATAATGCCGGAGTCATAATTACTTCAAACGATATAAAAGAACTTTCAAAAAAATAAATAAAGAACAAAATATGGAATTATTAGATAAATTAAATTGGAGATACGCTGCAAAGGCAATGAATGGTGAAGTTGTAGCAGAAGATAAAGTAGAACGCATTTTAGAAGCAGCTCGTTTAGCAGCAACTTCTAGTGGTTTACAACCTTTTGAAATCTATGTAGTTAAAAGTCAAGAGGTAAAAGAGAAAATTAGACCAATCGCTTGGAATCAATCTGTAATTACAGACTGTTCTCATTTATTGGTATTTGCAGCTTGGGATACGTATACCCCAGAACGCATTAATTATATGTTCGATTTAACAAACGAAATTCGTGGTTTTGAAAACGAAGGTTGGGAAAACTACCGTCAGATGCTATTAAGCTCTTATCCGCAAAGAGATTCAGAAGAAAATTTTAATCATGCTGCCAAACAAGCGTACATCGCATTCGGACATGCAATTATTGCTGCAGCTTACGAAGGAGTAGACGCAACGCCAGTAGAAGGTTTTGACCCTGTAGCGGTTGATGAAATTTTAGGCTTAAGGGAAAAAGGTTTACGTAGTGCTGTTTTATTGCCATTAGGTTATAGAAAAGAAGATGAAGATTGGTTGGTAAACTTGGTAAAAGTTAGAAAACCGATGAAAGATTTAGTGACTGTAATATAATAAAAAAAAGAAAAATGAAAACGATTTTATTAAACAATAGACCACAAGGAAAACCAACAACTTCTAATTTTGAATTTGTAACGGAAGACACTGAGTTAGCAATTAAAGATGGAGAAATTCTTCTAGAAGCTGCGTACGTTTCTGTAGATCCTTATTTAAGAGGAAGAATGAGCGACGCAAAATCTTATGTACCTCCTTTTCAATTAAACGAACCAGTACAATCTGGTGTTATTGCTAAAGTTACTGCTTCTAAAAATGATAATTTTAAAGAAGGAGATTATGTTTCTGGTTTATTAAACTGGCAAACACAACAAGTTTCTAATGGAGATGGTTTAAATAAAGTAGACGGAACAAAAGCACCATTAAGTGCCTTTTTAGGTATTTTAGGTATGACTGGTTTAACTGCTTATTTAGGACTAAACGAAATTGGAAAACCGAAAGCTGGAGAAACAATTGTAGTTTCTGGTGCTGCAGGTGCAGTTGGTTCTGTTGTTGGGCAAATTGCTAAAATTCTTGGATTAAATGTAATTGGAATTGCAGGTACAGATGAAAAAATTGATATGCTAAAATCTAAATTTGGTTTTGATGCAGGTATCAACTACAACACCAATAAAGATATAAATGCTGAAATTAAAAAATTAGCACCAAATGGTGTCGATATTTATTTTGATAATGTTGGTGGGCCAATTTCGGATGCTGTATTATTTAACATCAACCGTTTTGCAAGAATTATTATTTGTGGAGCAATCTCAGTTTATAATGAGACTGAAATTCCTAAAAGTGTAAGTGTACAACCGTTTTTAGTTAAAAATAGTGCCTTAATGCAAGGATTTATTGTTTCTAATTATGCTGATAAATTTCCAGGAGCTATTAAACAGTTATCAGAATGGTTAGCAGAAGAGAAGTTAACTTACACAGAAACTATCGTAAATGGTTTCGAGAATATACCTACTGCTTTCATCGATTTATTTGATGGTAAAAACAAAGGTAAAATGATCGTTAAAATCTAAAAAAATTAAAAGAAGATGAACAATTTTGAATTAAAAAATCCTACTAAAATTATTTTTGGAAAGGATACAATTAAACAATTAGAAACTGAAATTCCTGCAGATGCAAAAGTATTACTGTTGTATGGTGGAGGAAGTATAAAGAAAAACGGAATTTACGACCAAGTAAAAAAAGCGTTAGCAAATATTGAAGTTGTAGAGTTTGGAGGAATACCTGCAAACCCAGAGTACGCAACCTTAATGGAAGCTTTAAATGTAATTAAAGAAGAACAAATTACGTATTTATTAGCTGTTGGTGGTGGATCTGTAATAGACGGAACTAAATTTTTATCTGCAGCTGCAGTATTTGAAGGAGAAACTCCTTGGGATATTTTGACAAATAACGTTAAAACAGAAAAAGGAATGCCTTTTGGAACTGTTTTAACATTACCTGCTACCGGTTCTGAAATGAATTCTGGTGCTGTAATTACTAGAAGAGAAACAAAAGAAAAACTAGCAATGGGTGGTCCAGGTTTATTTCCTGTATTCTCTATACTAGATCCTCAAGTAATTGCCTCTATTCCGCAACGTCAATTACAAAATGGATTAATGGATTCTTTTACGCACGTTTTAGAACAATACATGACGTACCCGGTTAATGGATTGTTACAAGATCGTTTTGCAGAAAGTATTTTACAAACTATTATTGAAATAGCTCCAAAGGTTTTAAAAGACCCTACAAATTATGATGCAGCTGCAAACTTTATGTGGAGTTGTACCATGGCTTTAAATGGATTGATACAAAAAGGAGTTCCTGGAGATTGGGCTGTACATGCAATGGGCCACGAGTTAACTGCTTTATTTGGTATAGATCACGCACGTACTTTAGCTATAATTACACCTAGCCATTACAAATATAATTTTGACGCTAAAAAAGAAAAATTAGCTCAATATGGAGAACGTGTTTGGAAAATTAAAGAAGGTAGTAAAGAAGATAGAGCGTATGCTGCTATAGAAAAAACAGTTGCCTTTTTCCATAAATTAGGCATAGAAACAAAATTATCTGATTATACAGATAATTATGAAGGAACTGCAGAAGAAATAGCAAAACGTTTTACAGATCGTGGTTGGTTAGGTTTAGGTGAACACCAAAATTTATCGCCAGAGAAAGTAAAAGAAATTGTAAAAATGGCTTACTAATTTTAAGTATGAAATTCACACAAATTATAGCTTTAACGCTTACAATTATTACAGCTTCTAGTTGTAAGGATTCTAAAAAAGAAACTACTACTGATAAAGTATCAGAAGTAAAAACAACAATTAAAAAAGAAAAAAAAATGAATATATTATTTGTATTAACATCTCACGATAAATTAGGAGACACAGGAAAAAAAACAGGATTTTGGGTAGAAGAATTTGCTACTCCATATTATACTTTATTAGATAAAGGAGCAACAATTACTATTGCAACTCCAAAAGGAGGAGCAGCACCAATAGACCCAAGTAGTGATGCTCCAGACGCAGCTACAGCTTCTACAGATCGTTATAATAATGATGCAGCTACTAAGTCTTTAATTGAAAATACAAAGGTATTAGCAGATATGAATGCAGATGATTTTGATGCTGTATTTTATCCTGGTGGTCATGGTCCTTTATGGGATTTAACAAATGATAAAGTATCTGTTGCGTTAATCGAAAAGTTTGATCGTCAAGAGAAACCAATTGCATTTGTTTGTCACGCTCCAGCTGTGTTGAGAGATGTTAAAAATGCAGATGGAACTGCATTAGTTAAAGGTAAAAAAGTAACAGGTTTTTCTAATAAAGAGGAAGCTGCTGTTGGTTTAACAGAAATTGTACCTTTATTATTAGAAGATATGCTTATAGAAAATGGTGCACTTTATTCTAATGGAGAAGATTGGGCTCCGTTTGCAATACAAGATGGTAATTTAATTACAGGTCAAAACCCTGCATCATCAGAATTAGTTGCAGATAAATTATTAGCTAGTTTAAAATAATTAGTATTCTTAAAATCTAGTAAACAGTAAAAAGTTTATTAGTATAGAAAAGGCTCGCAAAATGCGAGCCTTTTAAATTTATAGAAACCAAATAGAACCTCTCCTTTTCATAGAAATTTAAATTTACGTGCATTTAATAGTAAAAATTAATAATTTGGTTTATAAACACAAATATTGTTATTATTTACCTTTTTTCCAATACCTATAAATAGGTATATTTGTACTAATGAAAGAAATAACTAGTATTCAAAATACGTATGTAAAAAATTTGCTTAAACTGCAAGAAAAAGCACGTGAACGAAGAAAACAGGGTTTATTTATTATTGAAGGTAAACGAGAAATTACACTAGCAATTTCTGCTGAATATGAATTCGATACGATTCTTTTTTATCCAGATTTAATTTCAGAAAATGAAATTTTACATCTTTTTAATGCAAATGTAAATAGAATTGAAATCTCTAAAGAAGTTTATCAGAAACTGGCTTATAGAGGATCTACAGAAGGAATAATTGCGGTTACAAAAGCAAAAGACTTCTCTTTAGAGAATATCTTGTTTCAAACTAAAAATCCATTAATATTAATCGCAGAAGGTGTTGAAAAACCTGGAAATATTGGCGCCTTACTGAGAACTGCAGATGCCGCAAATGTAGATGCTGTTTTTATAGCAAATCCTAAAAGCGATTTGTACAATGCAAATATTATTCGTTCTAGTGTAGGTTGTGTTTTTACCAATCAGATTGCCATAGGAACATCCGAAGAAATAATTACGTTTCTACAAGAGAAGAACATCAATATATATGCTGCCACTTTGCAGAATTCTAATGAATATCATGTAGAAAATTATACTGAAAGCACAGCAATTGTTGTAGGTACAGAAGCAACTGGTTTAACTGATGTTTGGAGAGAAGCTGCTACACAAAACGTAAACATACCTATGCAAGGACAAATAGATTCTATGAATGTTTCTGTTTCTGCTGCTATTATTTTATTTGAAGCAAAAAGACAAAGAAAATTTAAAAAGTAAAAATGAAAGTATTAGGAATTGATATTGGTGGATCTGGAATTAAAGCCGCAATTGTAAACACCAAAACAGGAGAATTACTTTCTGAAAGACACCGAATAGATACTCCAAAACCAGCAACACCAGAAGCAGTAGCAAAGGTTGTAAATGAAATGGTAAATCATTTTAATTGGAAAAAAGCAATTGGTTGTAGTTTTCCTACCACCATTGTGAATGGCAAATGTATTCATCCAGGAAATTTAAGTGAAAAATGGTTGAATGTTAAGGTTGATAAATTATTTAGAAAAGAATGTAAATTGCCCTTTTATGTAAGTAATGATGCCGATTTAGCTGGTTTAGCTGAAGTTAGTTTAGGTGCTGCTAAAAAAGAAAAAGGCGTTGTAATTATGGTTACCATTGGTACTGGAATTGGTTCTGGTTTGTTCTTTAACGGAAACCTAATTCCTAATTTAGAAATAGGTAAAATGCTACATACTAATGGAAAAATAATTGAGTTTTATACAGCCGATTCCGTAAGGAAAAAAGAGAATTTAAAATTAAAAGAATGGGCAATAAGATTCGATTCTTTATTAGAATATATTAGAATTGTATACACACCTAGTCTAATTGTTTTAGGTGGTGGAATTAGCAAAAGATATGACGGTTTTAAAGAATATTTACAAACTGATGTAAAAGTAAAAGTTGCTGAATATAAAAATAATGCTGGTATTATTGGAGCAGCAATTTATGCGAGCAAAGAACATAAAAAATAAAACACGCTTTATTAATTTCCTTTTACAATACTACTTTCAGTAAAACTTAATGGACTATGAACTTTAGAAAAGCTACCATAAACGACATTTCGGAAATTATTAAAATGATGGCTGAAGATGAACTTGGTCAAAAAAGAGAAAACTTTCAGAATCCTTTACCAACCTTCTATTTAGAAGCATTTAAAAAAATAGATGCTGATAAAAATCAAGAACTTATTGTTGTCGAAAATAATGATTTAGAAATTATTGGAACTTTACAAATTACTTATATTCAGTATTTAAGTTATTGTGGAGGTAAGAGAGCACAAATAGAAAATGTGTTTATTAGAAGCGATCAAAGAGGTTTAGGAATAGGAAAAAGTGTTTTTGAATGGGCAATAAATCGAGCGAAAGAAAAAAAGGTGCATTTAGTACAATTAACTTCTGATAAAAAAAGACCTCGTGCAATTAAATTCTATGAAGAATTAGGGTTCAAAGGAACGCACGAAGGAATGAAATTACACTTTTAATAAAAACAACACTAAACACACTGTTTAGATCCTTTCAACTATTTTATGCAACCAACTACTTTATTCTATATCATTATTGCCATATTAATCATCAGTTTTCTGGTTGATAAAATTTTAGACACGTTAAATGAAAAACGTTTTGATGCAGAAATTCCAGAAAAGTTAAAGGATGTTTATGATGAAGATGAATACAAAAAATCACAAGCTTATAAAAAGACCAGTGCAAAGTTTTCGAATATAACTTCATTCTTTTCTACACTATTAACCTTAGTTTTCTTTTTTGTAGATGGGTTTAAATATGTAGATAATTTTGCAAGAAGCTATACAGATAATCCAATTTTGGTTGCTTTGCTTTTCTTCGGGGTTATTATGTTTGCATCAGAAATAATGACCACGCCTCTCTCCTATTACAGCACGTTTGTAATTGAAGAGAAATTTGGTTTTAACAAATCTACAAGAAAAATATTTTGGTTAGATAAATTAAAAGGATTGGTAATGAGCGCTTTGTTAGGTGGCGGAATTTTAGCTTTAATTATTTGGTTTTATCAAATTACGGGAGAGAATTTTTGGATTTATGCTTGGGCTTTTGTTGCTATTTTCTCTTTGCTTATGAACATGTTTTATGCAAAATTGATTGTTCCTTTATTCAACAAACAAAGTCCGTTAGAAGATGGCGAATTAAAAACAGCTATAGAAAAATATGCAAAAAGTGTTGGTTTTACCATCAATAATATTTTTGTAATAGATGGTTCTAAACGCTCTACAAAAGCAAATGCTTATTTTTCTGGTTTTGGATCACAAAAAAGAATTACGTTATATGATACTTTAATAAACGACTTAGAAACAGATGAAATTGTAGCTGTATTAGCACATGAAGTTGGCCATTATAAAAGAAAACATATCGTTTTTAATTTAGTTGCGTCAATTTTATTAACAGGATTAACGTTGTTTATTCTTTCCTTATTTATTAATTCTGCCGTTTTATCTGAGGCATTAGGTGTTTCTATACCTAGTTTTCATATTGGATTAATTGCATTCGGAATTTTATATTCGCCGATATCAGAAATTACAAGTTTATTTATGAATTATATGTCTCGTAAATTTGAATATCAAGCTGATAATTATGCGAAAGAAACTTTTGAAGGAAATGCCTTAATAACATCACTTAAAAAATTATCTAAAAATAGTTTGAGTAATTTAACTCCGCATCCGGCTTATGTTTTTGCGCACTACTCTCATCCAACTCTGTTGGAAAGAATTAATAATTTAGAAAGTTAATTTTTTTCTATTACGGAATGCACTATTTTCATTAACATCATTTTATCTTTAGCATCTGCATTAACAGGAAGCATGGTTGTAAGTTCTATACAAGTGTTTTGATCTTGTTTTATATAATATTTTTGTTTTGAGTACTCAATTCCTTTTTTAATTACCGTACCACTTAACAATAAAATATTTTTACTATTTATCTTCTGCTCCCCTTTAAACTCCATTCCTTCATCAGGTTTATTATTTATTTTTGTCTTTTTAGTTTCATAAGAAATAGGTAAAAACAAACCTACAATTAATGCTTGTGGATTTTGTGATACATACATATTTGTAGTTACACTTGTAAAAATATCTTTATTTATATCTATTTCTACTTTCTTTTTTTGAAGTTCAAAAAGACGATTCTGCCCTGCTTTTTCTTGAGAGTTAATAGTAAAACTGATAAATAAAACGATAAAACTGATACAAATATTTTTCATTTTACAAAAATAAGAAATAAATATATTTAGAAAACGAAATACTTGTATGTTAAAATACTTATTCTTAATTTCACTTTGAGTTAACCCCTAGTAATAAAATAACGCATTTGGAATACACCGCAACCATAGAAGAGGAAAATAAAGAAATAGCAAAACGATATAAAGATTTGCTAAAGGGTACGTATGAGATTATGTCTAAAGAAGATAAGGAACTCATAAGAAAAGCATTTGACATTGCTGTAGATGCTCATTCTGATCAACGCAGAAAAACAGGTGAACCTTATATTTATCATCCCATTGCAGTTGCAAAAATTGTTGCTTATGAAATTGGTTTAGATGCGGTTTCTATAGCTTCTGCCCTTCTGCACGATGTTGTAGAAGATACAGAATACACCTTAGAAGACATGGAAAACCTTTTTGGGGAAACCATTGCTAAAATTGTAAACGGATTAACTAAAATATCTCGCTTAAACAAAGAGCAAGATGCTTCTATACAAGCAGAGAATTTTAGAAAAATGCTTTTAACATTAAATGATGATGTTAGAGTTATTTTAATAAAAATTGCAGATAGATTACACAACATGCAAACTATGGATGCAATGCCTGCTCATAAACAGGTTAAAATTGCATCGGAAACTTTATATATTTATGCGCCCTTAGCTCATAGATTAGGTTTGTATAATATAAAAACAGAATTAGAAGATCTTGGCTTAAAATATACAGAACCAGAAGCTTATTTTGGTATTCTTGGTAAAATAAAAGAAAGTAAAGAAGATCAGAAAAAATATTTGCAACGATTTGAAGAGACTTTAAAATCTGGGTTAGATAAGGAGAATTTTGACTATGAAATAAAAGGACGTTTTAAGTCTATTTATTCTATTCGTAGAAAAATGATCAATCAAAATGTAACTTTTGATGAGGTTTATGATAAATATGCCATTAGAATTATTTACAACCCAAATTCTAATGATGATAAGTTTGATGCGTGGAAAATTTATACCATTGTAACCGATTACTTTAAACCCAACCCTACTCGTTTAAGAGATTGGATTTCTCAACCAAAATCTACCGGTTATGAGGCCTTACATATTACGGTTGTAGGACCAGATTCTCAATGGGTAGAAGTACAAATTCGTTCTAATAGAATGAATGAAATAGCAGAAAAAGGGTATGCTGCACATTTTAAATACAAACAGGGAGTAACTAAAGACAACGGATTAGATGATTGGCTAAATAAATTAAAAGAAACCCTAGAAACACAGACTTTAAATGCGGTAGATTTTGTAGAAAATTTTAAACTGAATCTATATTCTAAAGAAATATATGTTTTTACACCTAAAGGTGATTTAAAATCGCTTCCAAAAAATGCAACTGCTTTAGACTTTGCTTTTTCGATACACACAGATGTTGGTTTAAAATGTAGAGGGGCAAAAGTAAACGGAAAATTATTGCCTTTAAGTCATCAATTAAAAAGTGGAGACCAAATAGAAGTAATTACTAGTTCATCTAACAAACCAAATGCTAGATGGTTAGATTTTGTAATTACAGCAAGAGCAAAAGCAAGAATTAGAGCCGCTTTAAATGAAGAAGAAAAATTAATTGCAGACGAAGGGAAAGCAATATTAATACGTAAACTACGTCATTTAAAAATTACTTTTAATGATAAAACAACCAATGAACTCGTTAATTATTTTAAATTAAAAACAAGTTTCGATTTATTTTTTAGAATTGGTAATGGTGCTATAGACAATACACAGTTAAAAGCTTTTGTGTCTCAGCGAAATAGTAAATTATTTAATTTCTTTAAATCTAAATTAAAAAGAAATACTCCAGAAAAAGAATACGTAGAAACAGAAGAAGTATCGAGTAAATTTGATGCTTTAGTTTTTGGTAAAGACGAGCAAAAACTAGATTATAAATTATCTAAATGTTGTAATCCTATTCCAGGAGATAAAGTTTTTGGCTTTTTAACTATTAATGATGGTCTTAAAGTTCATAAAATGAACTGCCCAAATGCTATTTCTTTACAATCTAATTATGCCTATAGAATTATGCCTGCAAAATGGATTGATTCTACAAAACAAGACTTTAAGGTAATTTTACACATTTCTGGTGTAGACAACCAAGGTCTGGCAAATGATGTAACCCGTACCATTTCTGGTAATATGGGCGTGTTTATTAATAGCATTAATATTAAAGGAGATGAAGGTGTATTTGAAGGTAAAATCTCTATAAGTGTAAAGAATATTTCACAACTAGATAAATTGATAAAAAAACTTCTTAAAATAGAAGGAGTTAAAAAAGTAGATCGTGTTAATACTTTATAAATATCAATTGATTAAAAGTCGTATTTAATTAAGAAATAACTGTAAATTTGCTTTTTGTAAAAAATCAATCTAAATGAGTAGTTCTCTTGAAAATCAAGAAGTAGTAAAAAAAGTTTTCACCACATACTTAGGCGAAAATAAGCATAGAAAAACTCCAGAACGCTATGCTATTCTCCAAGAAATATATGCGGCTGAAGAGCATTTTGATATAGAATCTCTATATATAAAAATGAAAAATAAAAATTATAGAGTTAGTAGAGCTACACTTTATAATACAATAGACTTGCTTTTAGATTGCGGTTTGGTTAGAAAACATCAGTTTGACGGACAATCGATGGCACGTTATGAGAAAAGTTATTTCGATAAAAATCATGACCACGTTATTTTTACAGATTCTGGAGAAGTAAAAGAATTTTGTGATCCACGAATTCAAATTATAAAAAAAACCATAGAAGAAGTTTTTGATATTGATATTCATAATCATTCACTTTATTTTTATGGAACAAAAAAGAACAAATCTTAATTAACAACATAACAAAATAAACAACAATTAACACAACTATAATGGCTGTAGATTTATTACTAGGATTACAATGGGGAGATGAAGGAAAAGGTAAAATTGTAGACGTACTTACAAGAAACTATGATATCATTGCACGTTTTCAAGGTGGACCAAATGCAGGACACACTTTAATTTTTGATGGACATAAACATGTTTTACACACAATTCCTTCTGGAATTTTCCACAAAACAGCTTTAAACGTTGTTGGAAACGGTGTTGTTATTGACCCTGTAATCTTTAAAAAAGAATTAGAAAATCTAGACAAACACAATATAGATTATACTTCTAAATTGTTAATTTCTAGAAAAGCACACTTAATCTTACCTACACATAGGTTATTAGATGCAGCTTCAGAAACTTCTAAAGGTAAAGCTAAAATTGGTTCTACATTAAAAGGTATTGGTCCAACTTATATGGACAAAACCGGTAGAAACGGAATGAGAGTTGGAGATTTAGAGTTAAACAACTGGAAAGAAAAGTATGATGCTTTAACTGAAAAGCACATTAAAATGCTAGAATTCTTTGATGTTCAGGTTGAATATGATTTAAAAGAATTAGAAGCAGAATTTATTAAAGGAATTGATAAATTAAGAACTTTAGCTTTTATTGATAGTGAAGAGTTTTTAAACCAAGCTATAAAAGACAAAAAAACAATTTTAGCAGAAGGAGCGCAAGGTTCTTTATTAGATATTGACTTTGGTACATATCCTTTTGTTACTTCTTCTAACACTACTGCAGCAGGTGCTTGTACTGGTTTAGGAGTTGCGCCAAATAGAATTGGTGAAGTTTTTGGAATCTTTAAAGCATATACTACTCGTGTTGGTTCAGGACCTTTTCCAACTGAATTATTTGATAAAGATGGTGAAGACATGGCAAGAATTGGTCATGAGTTTGGAGCAACAACAGGTAGAGCAAGACGTTGTGGTTGGTTAGATTTAGTAGCCTTAAAATATGCTGTAGACGTTAATGGTGTTACACAATTAATGATGATGAAAGGTGATGTTTTATCTGGATTTGATACTTTAAAAGTGTGTACTTCTTATAACTATAAAGGAGAAGAAATTAGTCATTTACCATACAACATAGAACCAGAAAATGTTTCTGTAAACTATTCTGAGTTTAAAGGTTGGGATGAAGATTTAACTAAAATGACTTCTGCAGATCAATTACCAAAGAATTTAATGGATTATGTTGCTTTTATTGAAAAAGAAACTGGAGTTCCTGTATCTATCGTTTCTGTTGGACCAGATAGAAAACAAACAATTACTAGAGAAATTTCTTAGGAGAAAATTTTTATTCTATAAACTTAAAAAGCATCTTTCATTTATTTGAAAGATGCTTTTATTATTTATGCTGCTGTTTATTAATTTTAAAAATCTTTAAATCTTTATTATAAGATTAATTAGAGTTTGATTAACAATCGATTATAGCGTTCTAAAATACTCTAAAACTGCTCTACTTTCTTCTTCTGTTAAATGTTGATTAGCCATTGGAGATCCTTTAAATTGAACTAATAAAGCTTTTGCAATTGGATCCTTTTTAACCATTTCTTCAGGGTTTAAAATCATATTCATAATCCATTCAGAAGAACGTCTTGCTATAACTCCTTCCATACTTGGGCCTATAAATTTTCTATTTACTTTATGACAAGATGAACATTTGTTTTTAAATAATAATTTACCATCTGCAACCATATTTTTATCAATAGTTTCTTTTAAAGTTACAGTCTTTACAGGGCCAATTCCTTTGTTATTTAAATCTATAGCTATTTCTTCTTTTTCTACTACTTTAGTTTTTTTAGCTTTTTCAGGAGCTTTTTTAACAGCTGCTTTTTTAGTAGGTATGTCATCTGTAGATTTCTTTTTTTCTTCTTTTCCACAACTAATTAATAATAGTACTGCAAATAAGGCGATTAAATTTCTTAATTTCATTTTTGTTTTATTTAAAAGGTTAATTGTTATTTTTTCTATCGATATTATTTTTTATAATACTTTTTACTGCTATTTGATTTGTATTACTCCAAACAAATTTAAAAAAGTAGACTGCTAAAAAACATGACTATTATCACATTTAAAAGACTTTTTTATCTTTTATAAAAACAGTAATTATTTAAAAACAAACAGTACATAATTCTTTATATACATAAAAAAGCCTCTTTTAATATTAAAAGAGGCTTTTTCATGTTATATATTGTTCCTTATAAATTCTCTATTTCTAGACCTATTAAAACAAGTTTTTGTTGTTCAATTTTAAGGGAATTTAAAAGTGTTTCTTTACTATTTTTAAAAGCATCTTTTTTCGCTAAAAATAATTCATTATAGTACTCAATTCCGGCTTCTAAATTCTTTTTAAACTTCGTTAAAGTTCTCAATTGTTTTTTATCAATTGTAGTTTTTGCTTCATTTACTTTATCCTGTAAATGAGTAATATAAAGAGATAGTTCTTTTACAAAAACATTTGGTCTATCTGTTCTAGTTAGCATGTTTTTTCTACCATAAATATGGTCTGTAATATCACACAAACTCATTATTTTATCATAATATGCCATATTAGGTCCAGGACAAACAGAAACTCCGTCTCCTACTTTCTTTGTACTTATATTATTTAAAAGTAAAGTTGATGTACCTAAACCAACACAAATACAAGATTTTTCGGTGACTTTATTTACTCTTTCTTCTTTTTCTTCTGATGAAATTTCTAAAGCATCAATTTCTTTCAGTTTTAAATGCTGATACTCTCTAGATGCCGTACACAAACCTGTATCTTTAAATTCATGATTTAAAGCGATAAATTTATTAGGGCAAGAAGTACCTGGTCTTCCTTTATCGATAAGCATTTGTCTTTGCACATCTTTTGTATTTCCTTTTAGAGTGTTAAAAGGAACTCCCAAAGGAGAACTGTTACTTAAATACAAATCCTGTTCTTTGGCTTCTGCTAATTGTGCTACCGTTTTCTCATCGACACTTGTTGCTTCCGGAACCAATAAAAATGGACTTCCCCACCCTACAGAATCTAATTGATATTCTTCTAATAAAAAAGAATGCTCTTCACCAGTACCAACACCACCTTGCGTTGTTATTTTAAGTTCTAATTCTTTGGTAGGAATTATACGGTCTGCATCTTTTAAAGCTTGCTGCATTAATTCTTGCGTTTGACTTATTAAAGTCTCCTTATTTTCTTTAAATTCCTTTAAAACAGGTCCCATTAAAAAACCATCAGTTGCAAAAGCATGTCCACCACAATTTAATCCAGATTCTACTCTATATTCAGAAACCCATAATCCTTTTTTAGCCAAAAACTTTCCTTGAATAAAAGCAGATCGATAATCACTAACTTTTAAAATAATTTTCTTTTTAATGTTTCCGTTTACATCTGGAAAAAAATCATCAAAATTACTCATGTAGGTATATAACCTTGGATTCATACCTGCAGAAAGAATTAAAGACGAAGAAAGTTTACTATTAGAATACCCTCTTAACGCAGCATGTGCATCGTTGTATTCTATTGGTAATAACTCTTTATCTACATAATTTCCTTTATCAATTTTGGTCATAATATTAACATCAATACTACCCATTGATAAATTCTTATTTGCCCAATCTTTTATCTTAGAAAAGTCGACTCCTTCTTCAGTCAACTTTAAAAAGTCTTTTTTTAATGAAGAATATTCTGGTAACATGTGAATATAATCCATTAATGCTTTACTTTTTTCTGATGTAATATTCTTTAATTGATTGAACTTTTCTTCTGTTTGGTCGTGTAATAAATCTAAATAAGAAGTAATTCTCTTTGCTCTAAAATCATCAACTTTATCTGAAATTTCTTTATATGGTATTTCAAATTTTTCGCTGTAAATTTTTCGCATTTTTTCTACTAAAATATCATCCACTAAAGAAATAACAGAATCAATACCAAATTGTGCTACTTTTAAAGGAGAATCTATAGTAAAACCAATTCCCATAACAGGAATGTGAAATGAATGTGAGTTTTTCATGGTTTAATTTAAATGTTTAACTAAATTTAATTAAGCTTGCAATTTATATTTATTTGCTTCTACAAAACATGATTAATATCATTAGAAATAAAAAAAACTAAGCATTAAATAAATAACACTCAGTTTTTTACACTGTCTCTTAAGAATGAAATATTCTTATTGTTTATTTTTTTTCTCTAAAAGAATGGCTTTAGGAAACAAAATATTATTTTCTAAATGTATATGTTGATGTAAGTCTTGCTCAAACTCATCTAACTTAGCATACAACGCTTTAAACGTATTACAAGCTCCTTCTGGTGGTGTATAATTATTAGAAAGTTGTTTAATTTCTTTTAAGATATCACCTGCACTTTCATGTTCATCTTCCATCATTGCTATTGGATTATTTACGGTTCCAAAATGAGGTTGATTTACTTTTACACCTTCTTTATCTGCGTTTACTAACTTTTTAATAAAAGGGAATAAAATAAGTTCTTCCTTTTTTAAATGAGCCGCTAATTCTTGTGCAACCAAATTAAAAAGTCTGTTAATTTCTATAACTTCTGTATAATGATGCCCATGAACTTTTGCAACTTTAGCTGCATATTGCAATACTATAGGGGTATTTTCTTCTACATAAGCATGATGAATGTTTATAATATGATCTACCAGAAAATCTAGCTTCCAGCTATCATAATTGTAAGCATTAGTACTTGGGGTATTTATATCTAGTAGTTCTTTTTCCATTTCTTCAAAAGAAATATTGTGTTTTTTACACGCTTTTTCTATGGAAATTCCGCCTCCACAACAAAAATCTATACCGTGTTTTTTAAATACATCTGCTGTTTTAATATTATATGTTACTACTTCTGCTACTGTATTATCCTTTGTAATTTTCATTTTAATATGTTTTAATAGTTTCTATAATCTTTGTAATCGTTTCTTTATTATCAACACCTAATCCTTCTTGCTGATGTACTAATTCTCCATTCGGGTTAAAAACACTTATAATGTTAGAATGAGAAAAATCTAAAGGAGAAATTTGTTTGTATTTTACCGCTAGTACATTTGAAAATTCTCTAACACCACTTTCTGTACCTTGTAATAAGGTCCAATTTTTATCTGTAAGAAAGTTCTCTTCTGCAAATTCTTTTAACCTCTCTGGCGTATCATTCTCTGGATCTATACTTACCAAAACAAATTCTACATCTTCCTTTAATTCGGATGGAATTTTAGCATCTATATTTCTCATATCAGCTGTTAACCTAGGGCAAGCAGCTTTACAAGTTGTATAAATCATTACCATAACCAAAGTTTTACCTTTTAACTCTTTTAACTGAATTTCAGTACCATTTTGCGTATTCCATTTAGAAGTTAAGTTAAAAATAGACTCATCAGAAATCATGGTAGACAAAACTTTTTTCACTATTTTAGATGTTGGTTTTAAATCCATTTTGCAAACAGGACAAGCACCTTGTTCTAAATAAACTTTATCTCCTTCGCATTTCATAGGACATTGGTATTCTACCTTACTACTTTCTTTAGAAGTAGATGTATTACAAGAACTTAATGAAGTAACTGTAATAATTAATACTATAAGATATTTAAGTGTTTTCATGTTGCTATTTTTTATCATCTTTTACACATCTAAAACCTAGGTTTTTCATGGTATATTTTGCTTTTAAACTCCCTCTAATTGCATACCTCATAAAAGCAGCATAATTCATTAAATCTGTTGCATTTACAGCTGCGCTTCCACAAAACAGATTACTATCTGTATCTACATCTTTTCTAGATTCACCTGTAATTAATACAGAATTAAAATCTGAAGTCCATTCCCAAACTAAGCCATGTAAGTCAAATACTTGCCAATAATTTTTAAAAGTAGACCCTATAGTTTGATTGAAGGTCTTTGGTTTTTCGTACCAACTTAAAATAAAAGCATTGTACTCTTTTTGTTTTCTAGCATCTGGTATTTTTTTATTTGCCATGGCTACATATTCCCATTCATCTACAGTTGGCAATCTTTTTCCCTGACATTCGCAATATTCTTTTGCTGCAAACCAAGATACTTGAGTAATTGGAGAGTTTTCTTTTTTGTTTTCTCCTAAAAGAGTATCCGATTTCCAATCACGTAAATAGCTTTCATCCGCAAATAATTTTATGACTTTACTTTTCTGCCATTTTGGATACTTTTTTACAAAAGCCACATACTCTTTATTTGTAACCGGATATACATCCATTAAAAAGTTATCTATTTCAACTTTCATAGAATCTCTACCATATAATGGGATGTAAGCTCCTCCTTTAATTGGTACCATTTTAGATTGACAACTTGCATAAGTTATATTTAGGAGGATGAAACAAATTGTCAATCTTAAAATAGTTTTCATAGAAATTGAATTGAAATTATTATTAATTATTTTTTACATCTTGTACATTCTTAATGGTAACATTGGTTTTATTATTACCCCAAGAATTATATACATAGGTCATAACATCTGCAACTTCGCCTTCCGTTAATGTTTGTCTTGTCATTACACTATTATATTTTTTACCATTAACAGTAATTTCTCCTGTTTTACCATGCAAAACAATACCAATAGCTCTATTAACATCTGCATTTAAATAATCTGATTTTGCCAATGGAGGAAATGCATTTGGTATTCCTTGCCCTTCCGCTTGGTGGCAAGCAAAACAAGTAGTCATATACACTTGTTTACCATCTGCTATTTTTTTAGCTAAAGGTTTTTCTGTAGTAACCGCAACTTCTTTTTTATTTTTATCTACTGGCATGGTTTGAATTGTTCCCCCTTCTGGGTGATAAATTCCTTCTTGTTTTACTCCAGAATATAATTTTTTATTTTCTTCACCAGACACTTTCAACATTCCTAATGCTCCTTTATTAAAAGCTCTAAAAATTGCATGATCAACCAAAATAAATGTTCCGGGAACTTCTACTTTAAAATCTACAATTGCTGCACCACCAGCAGGAATAGACGTTGTTTGTACGTTTGTATTAATTAAATCTCCTCCTTCTACATGCACATTATCAAAAATTTCTCCAATAACATGAAAAGATGAAGTTAAGTTTGGACCACCGTTACCAACAAACAAACGAACCGTTTCACCAACATTTGCAGTAATAGCGTTATCACCAGTTAATGATCCAACCTTACCGTTAAAAACAACATAATCTGCATCTTCTTTAATTGCTTTTGTCATATCAAAAGGTTGTAAGCCTTTTTCATCAGTAGCTCCTTTCGTATAAAAATCACCTTGCATAATGTAATATTCCTTGTCTACTTTAGGTAAACCTCCTTCTGGTTCTACCAAAATTAAACCATACATTCCATTTGCAATGTGCATTCCAACTGGTGCTGTAGCACAGTGATACACAAACAAACCAGGATTTAAAGCTTTAAAAGAAAACGTTTTTTCATGTCCTGGAGCTACAAATGATGATTCTGCTCCACCACCAGGGCCCGTCACAGCATGCATATCTATATTATGAGGTAATTTATTGTCTGGATGATTAGATAAAGTAAATTCTATTTCATCTCCTACTCTAGTTCTTATGAAACTTCCAGGCACTGTACCTCCAAAAGTCCAATAAACATATTGTACTCCATCTGTCATGGTTCCTTCTTTTTCTAGAATTTCCATATTTACCAATAATTTTTTTGCTGTTCTATTTCCTATTGGAGCTGGCACAAAAGGTGGAGAAGTCAATTCTGCTTCCATAGTTCCTTTTATATAAATGGTAGAACTATCTGCTTTAGCTAGTTCTTGTTTTGGTTCACTCTTACATTTAACTAATAGTAAACTTCCTGCAAATAGTATGCACACTGCTTTTAATAATTTCATTTTTTTGATTTTTAGGTTTAGTTATAATAAAAGACCCTTTAATCTTTTATTGTAAAGCAAAATTATTAATCTTGATTAAAAAAATAAATGATATTTATCATACTAAAAGATAGTTTTATCTTTATATTTTTACAAAAAAAATAAAATGTTATCAAATTCAAGTAAATATGCCATTAGAGCAGTTCTATATCTTACAGAAAAAGCGAGTGTAAACAATAAAATTGGCTCTAAAAAGGTTGCGAATGATTTAATGATGCCAGCTCCTTTTTTAGCTAAAACGTTACAAGAATTAACTAAAAAAAATATAATAAGCTCTGTAAAAGGTCCTCATGGAGGCTTTTATTTAACAGAAGCTAATGAAAAAAACTCCCTATTTGATATTATCGATTGTATTGATGGTGTAGAAAAATTTAATGAATGTTATTTAGGTCAATCAGAATGTAGTTCGGAAAATCCTTGTGTTGTTCATCATTTATATGCTCCATTTAAAGACAAATTAATTTCTAAATTAAAAAAGAAAACCATCTTAGAAATGTCTTTGGAATATGTTAAAAATAATAATATTATAAATACTTTATAATAATGATAAAAGCCAAAACACAAAGTTTTGTGGCACTTTTGTATTTTTTAATAGCTTCTTCTTTAGGTATTCTATTACGTCTTTTTCCAATTATTGATATAAATATTGATTATAAATTTTTTGTACACACCCACTCTCATGTAGCACTTTTAGGTTGGGTATATATTGGATTAACTAGCTTACTATTTTACTTGTATATAAATGAGGAAGCTAAAAGAAAATATACAACAATATTTTTATGTACTCAGATTACAATTGTAGGAATGCTTATTAGTTTTCCAATAACTGGGTATGCTTTATTTTCTATTATTTTTTCTACCTTATTTATAATTTGTTCTTATTGGTTTTTTGCTTTTTTTAGAAAAAATAACCATTTAGAGAAAGACAGTTATGCTTTAAAATTTATAAATACCTCTCTAGTTTTTATGATTATTTCTAGTATTGGCCCTTGGTCATTAGGGATTATTATGAACACTTTAGGTAGTACATCTCATTGGTATAAAAATGCCATTTATTTCTATTTACATTTTCAATATAATGGATGGTTTATATTCTGTTTATTAGGATTGTTTTTTTCACTTTTAGAAAAGTATCGCTGCGTTATTTCTAAAGAAAAAGTTGCTTCCTTTTATAAATTGATGTTATGGGGATGTATACTAACTTTACCACTATCTTTTTTATGGATTAAACCACATGTAACCATCTATTTAATAGCTATATTAGGTGTATTTATCCAACTCTTTTCTTTAAACTATTTATATCAAATAATAAAGAGCCATAAATTTGTTTTAAAACAGAAAACACCTCGTTTTTTCTTTAATTTAATCAGCTTTGTTTTGGTGTTTTTTACTCTAAAAACTTTAATGCAATCTATAACGGTAATTCCTTATTTTGTAGAATTATCTTATCAAATTAAAGACTTTGTAATAGGGTATTTACACCTCGTTTTTTTAGGGGTAATAAGTTTGAGTATCTTCTTTTTTTTACATCAAAACAAACTATTAAAATTACCCAAAATTTGGATAAGCATCTACTTAATAGGATTTCTTTTTTCTGAAATTTTAATATTTTATAAAGGTTTTTGCAATTGGCAGCAATTATCTATTATCAATAATTATTATACAATATTAGTACTGATTTCTGTATTGATGCCAATTGGTGTTTTGGGAATATTTATTACCAATATAAAACCTACTTTTTCCAATCTAAAAGAATCTGTTTAGCAAATACTTCACATTGGTCTAAAGTGTCTGTAACATGCTTTAAAGTTGTTTTAGGGTTTATTAAACACATTCTAATAACTACTTGATTTTGTAAAACAGTGGTTACTAAAAAGGCTTCTCTAGAATCTACCACTCTCGTAGAAATTTCTTGGTTTAATGTATCTACTTCTTTTTCTGTTAAATCTTTATTTAACGGGTTATATCTAAAGTTAATAATTGCTAAAGTAGCCGGAGAAACAATTTCCCAGTTTTTACTTTTTCTTAAGATATCTTCAGTTTTATCAGCCAAATCTATATTATAGGTAATGGCTTTCTTAAATGCATTTAAACCATACGTTTTTATAGACATGTAAAACTTTAAAGCTCTAAACCTTCTTGTTAATTGAATCCCGTAATCATAAAAATTAATTTCAGACTCATTCCCTTCAATATCCCTTAAATATTCTGGTTTTTCACTAAATGTATTACTTAACCAAGAGGCATCTTTTACTAGTAGACAACCAATCTCGTACGGTTGAAAAAACCATTTATGAGGATCCACTGTTAAAGAATCTGCACGTTCTATTCCGCGTAAAATTCTACTCCCTTTTTTAGATAAAATTGCAGCAGCACCATAAGCACCATCTATATGAAACCAGAGATTTTCTTTTTCACAGATGTCTGCTAAATCGTCTAAAGGATCTACAGTACCTGTATTGGTAGTACCTGCGGATGCAATAATACAAAATGGTTTTTTACCTTCTAACTGATCCCTTGCTATTTCATTTTTAAGTTTATTCATGCTAAACTTAAATTCAGAATCTGTCGGAATTATTTTAATTTGTTCTTTTTTAAACCCTAAAACCTGAATTGCCTTAATGTTAGAAGAATGTGCTTGGTCAGATAAATAGATAATACCTTTAGAAAAATCATCACCACACTTTATTCTTCTAGCAGTAGTTAAGGCTGTTAAATTAGCCATAGAACCACCACTTGTAAAAATTCCGCCACCTTTAGTAACAGGGAAATGAAACATTTTTAGCAACCAATTTAAAGTTACTATTTCTAACTCTGCAGCCGCAGGGGAAACAATCCATCCACCAGAAAAAATATTAAAACCTGTTGCTAAAGAATCTGCCATAGTACTAATAAAATTACTTGGGCCAGGTACAAAAGAAAAAGATTTCGGATGGGTAGATATATTACTATTTGGTAGCACATTATTCACCACAAAATCTAATACTTCATTTGCATCGGTAGCATCATCTGGAGCTTCACTTAAAAATAATGAGTCCATTTCTTCTCTAGAAGCCTTAATTACTGGCTTTTTATTTTCTTCTTCTTTGTAATGGTCTACTATAATGTCTACAATCTTATAACCATAAGATTTCATTTCTTCTTTTGTTAAATAAAAAGGTGATTTCATTTTAAAATAATTTTAGCGCAAATTACATCATCTTAAACTTTAATTGAAGGTAAAAGTTGTTTTATCTCAATAGTAAGTTCAAAAAACTTCATTTTAACGTTATGAATAAATGATTTTTATTCATCATTTAACATGTACTTATCCGAAAATGATATCGTTTTAATACAAATATCTATAATTATGTAAAAAAGTGACAAAAGTCATTTTTTATCCCTAATAATAAGATCATATTTGTTAAGAATTCAAAGCCTATCATTGTGAAGGATCTAATGAATAAAAGTGTTGCAACAATAGTTATTGAGAACATAAATACTGCCTCCATTTTTAAAAAATATAAAATAGACTTTAGTATTCATGGAAACATGTTACTTAGTCAGGCTTGTGAAGAAAAAAACACCAATTTAAAACAAATTCTAAAAGATTTGAAGGCCGTAAATGATAAGGTTTACTATTTAAAAGATTATAATTCTTGGAAATTAGATTTTTTAATTGACTTTTTAGTGAATATTCAACATGAATACAAAGAAGAAAATATATTGCTTCTAAAGGAATATGGAGAAAAAGTAGCAACTATTTATGGAGAAGAATATAAGGAGCTTATAGAAATTAATCTGTTAATATTAAGAGTTGCAGATAACATTCTTGAACATATGAAAAATGAAGAACGTATTATTTTCCCTTATATTAAGAAGCTTATTGATGCGAATACTAAAAAAATAGTGACTAACACAAGTAACTCTCCCTTAAACATACCTATTGATATCATAGAAGATGATCATGAAAAGGTGAGTAAAACCTTTAAAAAAATAGCTGAATTAACTAATAATTACAAAATTCCAGAAAATGCATGTATTTCTTTTAAAGTTTTATACTTAAAACTGCAGCAGTTTGAAGAATTATTAAATAATCATATTCATATAGAGAATAATATATTGTTTCCAAAAGCTAAAAGGTTAGAACAATCTTTAACTATACTTTCATAGATTTATTTCAACTAATTTTTACTTTTCTTTAATACTTAGCCATTATCTTTTCATTATTTTTGCGTAAAATTCATCATCTTGAAAAGAATACTTTTTTTACTTCTTGTTATTTCATCGGCCATTTCTTTTTCGCAAGAAAACAGAAAAATTGAATATTATGCAGAACAGCAAGAAGCTGATGAGGAAAAATATCCTGGAGCAACATTATTAATTGGTAATGTTAAAATGATTCACGACGGAATTATTTTAACAAGTCAACAAGCATTGTACTATAAGGACAAGAACTTCTTTAAAGCTATTGGAAATGTGCTAATTAAACAAGGTGACACCATTACACAAACAAGTAGTTATGCAGATTACGATGCTAATTCTAAGCAGGCAGTTTCTTGGGGAAATGTAGTTTTAAAAGACCCAACAATGACTTTAACTACAGATACATTGCATTTTGACAGACTAAATCAAAAACTGTATTATAAAAGTTACGCTACTATAAAAGACGAAACAAATACCTTAAAAAGTAAAAATGGAAACTTTTATTTAGAAGATAAAAAGTTTACTGCAACTACAAGAGTTACTGTTGTAAACCCAGAAAATCACCTAGAATCTGATCATTTAGATTATTATACCAATTCCGGACTTACCTACTTGTATGGTCCAACTACCATTACAAATACAAAAAATGATAATAGAATTTATTGTGAAAAAGGATTCTATAATACCAAAACAGATGTTTCTCATTTTGTTAAAAATGCAAAACTCTATCTAAAAGAAAGAACTATAGAAGGTGATAGTTTGTATTATGATAAGAGAAAAGGGTTTGCTTCTGCAACGAATAATATTCAGGTAATAGACACGGTTCAAAACTTTATAACCAAAGGAAATTACGCAGAAATATTTGAATTAAAAGATTCGCTGTATATTATTAAAAAAGCTGTTGCCATTTCTATTATTGATAAAGATTCTATGTTTATTCATGGAGATACTCTTTTAGTTACCGGTAAACCTGATAAAAGGGTTGTAAGAACGTATCACAATGTAAAAATTTTTAAATCGGATTTACAAGGAAAATGTGACTCCATACATACAAACCAAGAAACAGGTTTGACAAAAATGTTTAAAAACCCTGTAATATGGTCAGATCAAAATCAAATTACAGGAGATACAATCCACTTAATATCTAACGTAGAAACCGAAAAATTAGACTCGTTAAAAGTTTTAAACAACTCATTTATTGTCTCTAAAGATTCTGTTTCTAACAAAGACTTTAACCAAATAAAAGGTAGAAATATGTTTGGGAAGTTTAAGGAAAATAAACTGCACTTGCTTTTGGTAAAAGGTAATGCTGAATCTGTTTATTTTAATAGAAATGAAGAGACAAATGTGTTAGAAACCATTACAAAAGAAATATCTAGTAACATAGAATTCACCTTAGACAGTGGGCAGATTGAAACTATAAAGTATTTAAAAAAATCTGATGGTAATACCTATCCTCCTTCTAAATTACCAGATGATGTTAGAGAGCTAAAAGGTTTTATTTGGCGTGAAGATGAACAACCTAAAAAGATGGAAGACATTTTTATAAAAGACAATAAAGATACAATCCCTACTAAAACAGAAGATAAAGTCGATAATATTTCTGACCTTCTTAGTCCAAAAAAGAATACGAAAAAGAAAGAAGAAATTAAATTACCTAAGTCAGATATTTCTCCTAAAAAACAATAAGCTTGAAAAAAGATTTTTTTAAATACCAAGCACAAACCACTCCTCACCCACTTGCAATAGAAATTTCTAAGGCAAAAGGAAGTTATATTTACGATACTTCAGGAAAAGCATATTTAGACTTTGTTGCAGGTGTTTCTGCAAATAGTTTAGGTCATAATCACCCTAAAGTTACAGATGCCATAAAAAACCAATTAGATGCGTATGCGCATGTTATGGTTTATGGCGAGTTTATACAACAACCTCAAGTAGCATTGTGTAAAATTTTAGCACAAAATTCTCCAGAGAATTTAAACACTGTTTATATTACAAACTCTGGAACAGAAGCAACAGAAGGTGCTTTAAAATTAGCCAAAAGAGTTACTAATAGAGCAGAAATAATTGCTGCAAAAAACTCTTATCACGGTAATACAATGGGTTCTATGAGCGTTTCTGGGGTAGAAAAACAGAATCAAGCTTTTAGACCTTTAATTCCTGGAACAAGATTTATTGAATTCAATAATGAAAGTGAAATAGATAAGATCACGAATAAAACTGCTGCTGTAATTATAGAAACCATACAAGGTGGTGCTGGTTTTATTGAATCTAAAGATGATTTTTTATCGAAAGTAAAACAACGTTGTTTAGAAGTTGGTGCTTTGTTAATTTTAGATGAAATACAAACAGGAATTGGTAGAACTGGTACATTTTGGGGGTTTGAAAACTACAATGTAATTCCGGATATCATAATTACTGGGAAAGGTTTAGGTGGTGGAATGCCAATTGGTGCATTTATTTCCTCTTTTGAAAACATGAGTTTGTTAAAAGACAATCCTAAATTAGGTCATATTTCTACTTTTGCTGGTCATCCTGTTATTTCTGCAGCAGCCGTAGCAACTGTAAAAGAAATTACTCAGAATAACTTTATTAAAGAAGTTTTACGAAAAGAAGCGTTAATCAGAGAACATTTAGTACATCCTTCAATTGTAGAAATTAGAGGAAAAGGATTAATGTTAGCCGCTATTTTAGAATCTGCCGAATTAAATTCTAAAGTAATTTTAAAATGTTTAGAAAACGGATTAGTTCTATTCTTTTTATTGTTTGAAGAAAAAGCAATGAGAATTACACCTCCATTGACCATTTCTGACGAAGAAATAATTAAAGGCTGCAACATCATTTTAAAGACAATTGACGAAGTATCAGAATAAGGTGCTTTCTAAATTTATCTAACCTTTTTATAAACAGAAAAGGGCAATTATATAATATATAATTACCCTTCAAATAAATCAACCATTAACACAATAGTAGATATATTTTTTTTCTGTTATCTTGTTACACTTCCAGATAAAATTGGTAATGGTCCTGTTACCATATTTATTACTGTAAAAGTCATTGCATCTGCTGGTACAACATGAGCTAAAGGCTTTAAAGCAAAAGGTGCAGAACTATTATCTGGACTTGGCTCTACTGAAATCACCACTGTTTTTCCTTTTAAATCTGTAGGGAAATCTACACCTGCTGCAGATCCTGTTACAAAATCTTCACCGGGATAACCTGGTCCATTACTAACAGACCCTTTAAAAGGTGATGTTGCTGCGTTATCGTCTGCTACATCAACTGCAGTAAAAGTACCTGTACTTACTGGAGTTCCATCTATAACAACCCATCCTTCATATTTCCATCCATCAGTTAAAGTTGGTAAACCTAAACCCGCAACAGTAGGATCGTTAGAATTATCTAAAAACCAAATTCCACTTGCATCATTTGTATCGTCATTATCTGTAGGTGTAGCTAAAATATATTTTCCCCATGAAGATCCTAAATCTTTAATTTCTCCACTAGCATCAACAACTATGTTGTCTGAATTTACACTTGCTATATTTCCAGAAAAGTTACCTGCTAAAAGTTTCGTTGCTGCTGGTGCTAAAGCTTCTGCTCCTGTTTCTCCAGCTGGCTCAATAGATAAAACAAACGTTGTTGCTGCTTGTAAATCATCAATACCAACAGTATACGTTTGTGGAAAAGTTACGCTTGTAAATGTACCTGTACTTACCGGACTTCCGTTTACAATTAACCAACCTTCGTAAACGAAATCAGCTCCTAATGCTTCTAAACCTGTAAAGTCTACTGTTAAATCTCCTGTTGTTGGTGCAATGTTGTTGTTGTTGTCATCGTCGCTACAAGCTACAAAAGTAGTTGCAATTGCAAATGCGAATGCTAAATTTAAAATTTTTTTCATCTTATTAATATTTATGTTAATGTTGATGACAAAATTATAAGTTTAACAAGTCTTTAAATGTTAGCTAGCTAACACTTATGCTATTTTTTGAAGTAATCTTATCTCTTTTCTATTGAAACTGATAATGTTTGCTTCCTTTAACTCATTCATTAATACATTTAAATTAGATCTAGAAGTACCAATTAAAGAGGCTATATCTTTTTGTGTATATGGATGGACTATTACTTTATCACCTGTTTTTTCACAATCATGACCAAATTCCTCACAAAGCTCTTTCATAAATTCTAAAAACCTTGTTTTAGAATCCTTAAATAATATTAATTGTAATCGTCTTTCTAATTTCTTAAAACGAAGTCCTAAAAACTTATAAATTTTTAAACTAAAGGTTTTATTATCACGCATTAAATCGTGCATAGTCTCTACTCCTATGGGACAAATTGATGTTGATGCATCTACAGATTGCGCAAATTCATTTCTTATTTCCTCTCCTAAAATGGCTTTTTCTCCAAACAATTCTCCTTTGGTTAAAATGGCTTTAACAACTTCATTTCCCTCTTCTGTATAATACCCTAACTTCACTTTTCCTTTTTCTATGAGATAAACTTTACTTGCAGAGTCTTCTTCAAAGTAGATGTAATCACTTTTTTTATAAGCATCAAAAGAGTGACACTTTTTATATTCTTTAAATTTGTGAGGACAAAGAAGGTTAAATAAGTTTACGTTATCAAAAAACCATAAGTTATTCATAAAAGGAGTTTTAGTTTTGGTTACCTATTGAGTCTATAAACAGCGTAATAGCTTACAAAAAAACTAAATAGCTAATTTTAGTAATAAATTTGGGTTTGGACAATTATTTTTATAAAATGCTATATTTTCTTTGGATGACACTCCAGGATAGTCTCCAAAATTATCTTCTAAATCTCTAATAATTTGAAAGTGTAAATGTGGCGCATACTCTCCGTTTACAGTAGAACTTCCTAAATATCCAATGGTATTTCCTTGTAAAACAGCATCTCCAACTTTTATATTTTCTATGGATGCTAATGACAAATGTCCATATAAAGTATAAAAAACCTCATTTTCTATTTCATGCTTTAAAATAATAGTTGGGCCATAATCTCCAAAATTTTTATTATTTTTAAAACTATGGACTTCCCCATCCAAGACCGCTAATACTTTGGTGTTTTCTTTACACCATAAATCAGTACCTAAATGAATGTTTCTTTTTTCATTTTCTGATACATTTTTAAAATAATCACTTCTGTCGTAAATATTTCTTTTTTCTAAATAACCTCCAAAAGCTACCTTACCTTTGTTTTGTTCTAAAAATGATTTTATATATCTTTCCCATTCCCAAGAAGAAGAGATATCAAATTGTAATAAATCTTTATTTTGAGAAGAAATTACAATATGATAATAACTCTCTAAAGAAATTTGTAAATCAATTACAGCTATAGGCTCTTTAGATATTTGATTTAAAAACTGATTAAATTTTTCTGTATTCATAATTTGAAGTAACAAAAAAACTCTCGAATTTCTCCGAGAGTTTTATATTTAAAACGCTTAAATTTTAAGCATTTTCTTTTTTAATTAAGTTTAAGGCAGAACCTTCATTATACCATTCAATCTGACCTTGATTATAAGTATGGTTTGTAACAATCATATCTTTAGATCCATCTGCATGAACAACTTCTATCGTTAAAGGTTTATCTGGAGCAAATTCATTTAAATCCACAAAGTTAAACGTATCATCTTCTTGAATTAAATCATAATCTGCTTCATTATTAAATGTTAAACCTAACATTCCTTGTTTCTTTAAGTTGGTCTCATGAATTCTAGCAAAAGATTTTACTAAAACAGCAGCAACACCTAAATGTCTAGGCTCCATTGCAGCGTGCTCTCTAGAAGAACCTTCACCATAATTATGATCTCCAACTACAATAGATTTTATACCTGCAGCTTTATAAGCTCTTGCAGTATCTGGTACACCTCCAAACTCACCAGTTAATTGGTTTTTAACAAAATTGGTTTTCATTCCAAACGCATTTACAGCTCCAATTAAACAGTTGTTAGAAATATTATCTAAATGCCCTCTGTAACGCAACCATGGTCCCGCCATTGAAATGTGATCTGTTGTACATTTACCAAATGCTTTTATCAATAATTTTACACCTTCTAATTTGTTTCCTAAAGGTGTAAAAGGTTCTAATAATTGTAATCTGTCAGAATCATCTTTTACTGCAATCTTTACATGACTTCCATCTTTTTCTGGTGCTAAATAACCATCATCTTTTACTTCAAAACCTTTTGGAGGTAATTCCCATCCTGTTGGTTCATCTAACATTACTTCTTCTCCGTTTTCGTTGATTAATTTATCCGTAATCGGATTAAAATCTAAACGACCAGCAATTGCAATAGCTGCTGTTAATTCTGGTGAAGCAACAAAAGCATGCGTATTTGGGTTACCATCTGCACGCTTTGCAAAGTTTCTATTAAAAGAGTGAACAATACTATTTTTAGGTGCGTTTTTTGGATCTTCATAACGAGCCCATTGACCAATACATGGTCCACAAGCGTTTGTAAAAATCTTTGCATCTAACTTTTCGAAGATGCCAATAATACCATCTCTATCTGCTGTATATCTTACTTTTTCAGATCCAGGGTTAATTCCTAATTCCGATTTTATTTTTAAACCTTTATCCAGCGCTTGTTGTGCAATTGAAGAAGCTCTCGATAAATCTTCGTAAGAAGAGTTTGTACAAGAACCAATTAATCCCCATTCTACTTTTAATGGCCAATCGTTATCATTAGCAGCCTCTGCCATATCTGTTCCTACTTTTGTAGATAAATCTGGCGTAAAAGGTCCGTTTAATAATGGTCCTAATTCTGATAAATTAATTTCTATAACTTGGTCAAAATATTCTTCTGGGTTTGCATACACTTCTGCATCACCTGTTAAATATTCTTTTACTTCGTTTGCAGCATCTGCAACATCACTTCTATCTGTAGCGCGTAAATAACGTTCCATAGATTCATCATACCCAAAAGTAGATGTGGTTGCTCCTATTTCGGCTCCCATATTACAAATGGTACCTTTACCTGTACAAGACATAGAAGTTGCTCCTTCACCAAAATATTCAACAATGGCTCCTGTTCCTCCTTTTGCAGAAACAATACCTGCTACTTTTAAAATAACGTCTTTTGGTGCAGTCCAACCAGATAATTTACCGGTTAACTTCACTCCTATTAATTTAGGAAACTTTAATTCCCAAGCCATACCTGCCATTACATCTACTGCATCTGCACCACCAACACCAATAGCAACCATACCTAAACCACCAGCATTTACTGTGTGAGAATCTGTACCAATCATCATTCCTCCTGGAAATGCATAATTTTCTAAAACTACTTGGTGAATAATTCCTGCTCCGGGTTTCCAAAAACCTAATCCGTATTTATTAGAAACAGATTCTAAAAAGTTAAAAACTTCATTACTGGTATTAAGTGCAGACTGTAAATCCATACTTGCACCGTTTTTAGCTTGAATTAAATGATCACAGTGCGTGGTTGTAGGAACTGCTACTTTACTTTTACCAGCTTGCATAAATTGCAGTAATGCCATTTGCGCAGTTGCATCTTGTAATGCAATTCTGTCTGGTGCAAAATCTACATAGTCTTTACCTCTAACAAAAGCTTTATCTGATGTTTTATCCCATAAATGCGAATACAGAATTTTTTCTGATAAAGTTAAAGGTTTTCCTGTAAGTTTACGAGCAGCATCCACACGTTCTACTACGTTTGAATACACTTTTTTAATCATATTAATATCAAATGCCATAAGATTATATATAATTTAGTTGTTAATATTTATAAGTACACTAAGATACAAAAATATCTACTAGTTTTATAACTGAATTTTGCTAAGAAAAGATTTAATACTGATAGTGAAATAGATAATTTTGATAGAAAATAGTTGCTCGGAATATGCAATTACATCAAAAGATACTAATAGCCTGGGTTAGGGATTGAAGTGGAAATCCTTTTTGAGAAGTATAAACAAAAAGATTGTAATAGAAAGCCCGAACTCGCCTCTTTTGGCGTGGGAACCCCAAACTCTATTCTAAGTTTTATCTACAGTAAATATTATAAATACTTAAAAATCATTTTGACTTTAGATTATTATAATCATCCTACAAGTTTTATTCAAATTATGTGTATTGATATTAAAACATATTGGGTCTTTATACTTAAAATCTATTTAAAACTCTGCAAATTCAAATCAATTTATTTCTTTTATAAGAAGAACAAAAAAAGCCTGAGTTTAAAACTCAGGCTTTTTAATATATAATTAGAAACTTAAAACTATCTCACTAATTGTTTTTGAGATGGCTTAAACTTCGTTAAAACAATTCCGTCTACTGCTGCTTCATATTCAGCCATAGTTGGTGTTCTACCTAAAATTGTAGACAATACAACTACTGGTGTAGAAGATAATAAAGATTCACCTTTTTTCTCTCCAGAATCTTTTACAACTCTTCCTTGGAATAAACGTGTAGATGTTGCCATTACTGTATCTCCTGGTGCTGCTTTTTCTTGGTTACCCATACATAAGTTACAACCTGGACGCTCTAAGTATAACATGTTTTCGTATCCTGTACGTGCTACTCCTTTTGGTGCGTTATCATCGAATTCGAAACCAGAATATTTTACTAAAACATCCCAATCTCCTTCTGCTTTTAATTCATCAACAATATTATACGTTGGTGGTGCAACTACTAAAGGTGCTTTAAATTCAACTTTACCATATTGAGCCTCCACATTCTTTAACATTTGAGCTAATATTTTCATATCACCTTTATGAACCATACAAGATCCTACGAAACCTAAATCTACTTTTTTAGTTCCTCCGTAGTAAGATAATGGTCTGATGTTATCATGTGTATAACGTTTAGAAACGTCATCATTATTTACATCTGGATCTGCAATCATTGGTTCTGCGATTTCATCTAAATCGATAACAACTTCTGCATGATACTTCGCATTTGCATCTGGTCTTAAAGAAGGTTTAATACCTGTTTTAAGTTCTACAATTCTATTTTCTGCTTTGTCTACTAAACCTTTAAGAACTTGTCCTGCATTGTCCATTCCTTTATCAATCATGATTTGGATACGACCTTTTGCAATCTCTAAAGACTCAATTAAAGTATCATCTTCAGAAATACAGATAGAAGCTTTTGCTTTCATCTCTGCAGTCCAATCTGTAAATGTAAATGCTTCATCTGAAGTCAATGTACCAATATGAACCTCAATGATTCTACCTTGGAAAACATTTTCTCCACCAAATTGCTTAAGCATTTGAGCTTGTGTAGCGTGTACTACGTCACGGAAATCCATATAAGATTTCATTTGTCCTTTAAAAGTAACTTTTACTGATTCTGGAATTGGCATAGAAGCCTCACCTGTAGCTAATGCTAAGGCAACCGTTCCTGAATCTGCACCAAAAGCAACACCTTTAGACATACGTGTGTGAGAATCTCCACCAATAATGATATCCCAATCTCCTACTGTAAGATCGTTTAACACTTTATGAATAACATCCGTCATTGGAAAATATTTCCCTTTAGGGTCACGACCAGTAATTAAACCAAAATCGTTCATAAACTTCATTAACCTTGGTATGTTCGCTTTAGATTTATCATCCCAAACAGATGCTGTGTGACAACCAGACTGATAAGCTCCATCTACAATTGGAGAAATCACTGTTGCAGCCATCATTTCTAATTCTTGAGAAGTCATTAAACCTGTAGTATCTTGAGAACCTACAATATTTACTTCTACACGAACATCTGAACCTGCATGTAAAACTGCTCCTGGTGTTGTTCCAACTGCATTTTTATTGAATATTTTTTCAACTGCTGTTAAACCTTGTCCTTCAATAGAAATTTCTTTTGATGGTGCATAAACAGGCACTACATCTATACCTAATACTTTAGAAGCAAAGGTTTGTAATTTTTTACCAAAAACAACAGCATAAGAACCACCTGCTTTCATAAACTCCATTTTTTGTGGTGTAAATGCTGCAGAAATATCTTTTAATTCTGTATCTCCGTTATATAATTTTTTTTCTTTTGTATTAATTGTAAGTACAGTACCTGTTGCAACAGAATACTCTTCTTTTAAAACAGGGTCTCCGTTTTCATCACGAATAGTATTTCCTTCTGCATCTTTCTGTTGTATCCAGTTTTTAAGGTCTAAACCAATACCACCAGTTACACCAACAGTTGTTAAGAAAATTGGAGAAATCCCGTTTGTTCCAGCAATTACCGGAGCAATATTTATAAATGGCACATATGGGCTAGATTTAATACCTGTCCATAAAGCAACATTATTTACACCAGACATTCTAGAAGAACCAACTCCCATTGTTCCTTTTTCTGCAATTAACATCACTCTTTTGTCTGGATGCTGTGCTTGTACTGCTTTTAATTCTGCTTGTTGTTCTTTATTATGCTCAAATAAACACTGACCGTGTAATTCTCTATCTGAACGAGAGTGTGCATCACCACCTGGTGATAATAAATCTGTAGAAATATCACCAACTCCTGCGATAAACGTAACAACATCTATTTTTTCTTCTATTTCTGGTAATTTTGTAAAAAACTCTGCATTTGCGTAACTTTTAATAAGATCAATTGCAATTTTATTACCACTATTAAACGCCTCTTCTAAACGAGCTGTATCTGCTTCGTAAAGAAAAACTTGTGTTTTTAATACATCTGCTGCTTGTTTTGCAATGTCAGCATCTGATCCTAAGGCTAAATCTAATAGCACTTTTACAGATGGCCCACCTTTCATGTGTGATAATTGCTCAAAAGCAGAAGAAGTTGTAATTTCTTTTACGATTGATTCACCTAAAATAATTTCTTTTAAAAATTTAGCTTTCACTACAGCAGCACTTGTAGTTCCTGGTAAAACGTTATATATAAAAAAGTTCAAAGATTCTTCTCTGTACTCGTTTTCTAAATCTTTAATTTGTTCAATGATTTTGCTTAGTAATTCTGCACCATCAATTGGTTGTGGATGAAGCCCCTGTTCTTTACGTTCTTCTATCTGCTTAAGGTAGTCTTTATAAATACTCATGAAAGAAATCTTTAGTTACTGTAGGCCTTTTTAATTCTTATAAACGAAAAGACAAACTGTAAAATTATTTATTTATTTTAGTATGACAAACTTACATTTTTTATATTAAAATTAAAAGATAAATAATAGATTGCGTGAATTAATGAATAAAAAAAAGTTATTCGATAAAACACTGATTTTAAATCAGCAAAAAGGATTGTTTGTTGATTTATTTTGAAGTTTTAATAATTATATAGAAAATGCAGACTAATAAGCCGAATCCTGTTCCTTAAAAAGGCTCTTATCATTTATCTAGAGTTACAATTACTCGTAACTTCTATCTGCCTACCCTTTAGAATCGAGCGAGTAGCTCTCAAGCTCTAATTTACATGGCATTGCACCTCATAGAGTTTACCTGGTTTCACTACAGCCTAACTGTACATTCTTTCTGTTGCACTGGTCCTCAGCTCTCGCTGGACGGATGTTATCCGCTATGATACTCTTTGGTGTCCGGACTTTCCTACTTGCATACACAAGTCGATAAGATAAGTCTGCAATTTCTATATTATGTTATAATTTTATCTTTAGTCATAAAAAAAACCCACTCATAAATGAGTGGGAAAAATTGCTATGAAAAAGAAAAAGTGTTGCCGATAAAATCAGCAACACTGCAAATGTACATTAAATATTGTAAATAAAATACAACTTATTTTAAAAAGATACTTATTAATTTGAAATTAACATTTCGTTAAGAAAACATGTCTTTTACTTTTTCAAAAAATGACTTATCTGATTTATTTGGACTAGGTCTAAAATTCTCGTTGTCAGACATTTTATCAAAGAATTGTTTTTGTTCTTTATTCAACTCTTGTGGTGTCCAAACATTAATATGTATTAAGAAATCTCCAGTACCATATCTTTCTATACTTGGTAAACCTTTTCCTTTTAATCTTAAAATTTTACCAGATTGTGTACCAGCATCAATTTTAATTTTTACTTTACCTGTAACTGTATCAACTTCTTTGCTTGTTCCTAAAACAGCTTCAGAGAAATTTACATATAAATCATAATGAATATTGGTTCCTTCTCTCTTTAAAACATCATGAGGAACTTCTTCAATTAATACTAATAAATCTCCAGCAACAGAATTTTTACCAGGAGCTTCATTCCCTTTTCCTCCTACTTTTAATTGTACCCCTTCTGTAACTCCTGCAGGAATATTAATTGGTACAGTTTCTTCTTTTATAATTAAACCTTGTGCATCTGCTTCACTTGGTTTTGTACTAATTATTTCTCCAGCACCAGAACAAGTACCACAAGTAGTTGCAGTTTGCATTCTACCTAAAATTGTATTGGTAACTCGCATTTGTTGTCCAGATCCATTACACGTAGTACAGGTTTTATAAGTTACTCCGTCTGCTTGTACTTTACGTCTAACCTTTACTTTCTTTTCTACTCCTTTAGCTATTTCTTCTAAAGTAAGTCTTACACGAATTCGCATATTACTTCCTTTTACTCTAGCTTGTCGTTGGCCTCCGCCACCTCCAAAACCACCAAAGCCGCCTCCGAAGCCACCGCCTCCGCCGCCAAAGATATCACCAAACTGACTAAATATGTCATCCATATTCATGCCGCCTCCACCGAAACCGCCGCCACCTTGTGGACCTTCAAAACCTGCGTGACCGTATTGATCATAACGAGCTTTTTTGTTTTCGTCACTTAAAATTTCATAAGCTTCTGCAGCTTTCTTAAAATTTTCTTCAGCAGTTTTATCATCCGGGTTTTTATCAGGATGATATTTGATCGCCATTTTTCTATACCCTTTCTTTATTTCTGCTTGAGTTGCAGATTTTGAGAGACCTAATATTTCGTAAAAATCTTGTTTTGCCATTTTTTATTTTTAATTTTCAGTATTTCATAACAATTTTTCAGCTCTCACTGCTCACTGTCATTAATACTTCTTTAGTTTACAACATTAGTTTTGCATATGTTGCTCACTGTTATTGTAAACTGAATACTTTTTTACTGTCCGATAACTACTTTAGGGTAACGAATAATTTTGTCGCCTAATTTGTATCCTTTTTCAACACAGTCAATTACTTTTCCTTTTAAATCTTCTGATGGAGCAGGAATTTGTGTAATTGCTTCGTGAATTTCAGCATCAAAAACATCACCAGCTTTAGTTTCCACTGTAGACAATCCTTTTAATTCTAAAGTGTTAAATAATTTTTGATAAATTAACAACACTCCTTTTCTTAATTCTTCTGCCTCTTTATCATCTTCAATATGTGACAGCGCACGTTCAAAATCATCAATAATTGGCAGTAAAGATGTCATTAAATCTTGTCCAGCAGTTTTAAATAATTCTATTCTTTCTCTGGAAGTTCTCTTTTTATAGTTTTCGAACTCAGCAAACAAACGTAAAAACTTATCTTTTTCAGTTTGAAGTAACTCTTCTGTTGTAGGTTCTTCTTTTACAACTTCAGCCTCAACCTCTTGATTTTCTTCAACTTGAACAGTTTCTTGTTCGTTCTTTATTTCTTCTTCTTGGGTGTTATCTTTCTTACTCATTATCTTTGTAATCGTTAAAATGTCTACTATTAAAAGGCAAAAACGTTGCCAACAAAAAAATAGTGTCAGATTGACACTATTTTTAACCTCTTTATATTTTAACATGGCTCCAATTTTCTCCAGATTTAATTCTATGAATTTGCATATCTGAAACTCCAAATCGTTTGGCAATCATTGTGATTCTTGTTCTTTTATTTTTAAGTTGCCTTTTTATGATTTTTACTTTTCCTTCTGTAAGCTTATAACTAGTTTTTTTATTTTTAATAGCTTCTATATACACAGGGTTTTTAAATTGATGCAACTCTTTCTCTCTTTTAGTTGCCCACTTTAAATTCTCTACAGTATTATCTGTTTTGTCATAATTTTTATGTAAAACATAAATTTGATCTTCGTTTTCTTTTTCTAAAAAATGCTCTGCCACCAACTTATGTACATATCTACTTGTAGATTTGTTATTAGCAACTTGCTTTACATAAATAGTTTCATATCCATTTATAAAACTCTTATTTCTTAAAAACTCTTTATCTTCTTTAAAATAAAGCACTCTTCCTAAATTAGAAATCTTAAATTTTTTTACATCAGAAATTTTCTCATCAAATTTAATATGCTTCCATTCTTCTTTCCACAAACTTCTTATCATGATCTAAAAGTATTTTTAAATTAATAAAAAACTTTTTCTTATTCAGCAATTCTTTCAATTTTAGCACCAATAGATTTTAAACGAGCTTCAATATTCTCGTAACCTCTATCTATTTGTTCTATATTATTTATTATAGATGTTCCTCTAGCAGATAAAGCAGCTATTAATAAGGAGATACCTGCTCTAATATCTGGCGATGTCATTTTGGTAGCTTTTAATGAGCTCTCAAAATTCATACCAATTACAGTGGCTCTATGCGGGTCGCACAAAATTACTTTCGCCCCCATGTCAATCAATTTATCAACAAAAAACAAACGGCTTTCAAACATTTTTTGATGTATTAAAACAGTTCCCTTTGCTTGTGTTGCAATTACCAAAACAATACTCAATAAATCTGGTGTAAACCCAGGCCAAGGAGCATCTGCAACGGTTAAAACAGAACCATCTATAAAATTCTGTATTTCATACGATTCTTGTTCAGGAATGTAAATATCATCTCCTTTTCTCTCTAATATAATCCCTAATTTTCTAAACACATTAGGTATTTGTCCTAAGTTGTCCCAACTAACATCTTTAATGGTTAATTCAGATCTTGTCATTACTGCAACACCAATCCAAGAACCAATTTCAATCATATCTGGTAAAACTCTGTGCTCACAACCACCAAGAGCATCTACTCCTTCTATGATTAATAAGTTAGAGCCAACTCCTGAGATATTAGCTCCCATAGAATTCAACATTTTACATAATTGTTGAATATAAGGTTCACAAGCTGCGTTATAAATTTTTGTAGTTCCTGTAGCTAAAACAGACGCCATTAAAATATTAGCGGTTCCTGTTACAGAAGCTTCATCTAATAACATATCTACACCAAACAACTCTTCTGCTTCTACGCCGTAAAAATGCTCTTCTTTATTATAACGGAATTTTGCGCCTAATCTTATAAATCCTTCAAAATGGGTATCTAAACGTCTACGACCAATTTTATCTCCTCCAGGTCTTGGAATGTATCCTCTACCAAAACGAGCTAAAAGTGGACCAACTATCATAATAGAACCACGTAAAGAACTTCCGTCTCTTTTAAAATCTGCAGATTCTAAATACTCTAAATTGATTTCATCCGCTTGAAAAGCGTAAGAATTTCTACTTAATTTTTCTATTTTTACACCTAATTCTCCAAGAATAAAAATTAGTTTGTTGACATCAATAATATCTGGAACATTATTTACAACAACTTTTTCTGGTGTTAATAAAACAGCACAGAGTATTTGTAAAACTTCGTTTTTTGCTCCTTGTGGAGTAATGGTTCCGCTTAATTTATGACCGCCTTCAATTTTAAATGATGCCATGTACTAATATCTTTTTCTATTTTTATTTTGATTGCTATGTTGTGGTTTCTTGTAAGTACCTTTACTTGTACTTTGCCCTTGTGTACGTGGCTTTCTTAACAAGTTTTTACTTTCAGAAAGTTCTTCTTCTGTATTTCTTAAATCTAATTTACCATCAGATAAATCGAATAAATGTTTAAAAATTACAGCATCATCTACAGTGTCTTTATTCCAATTTAAATAACACTTTTTCATGTGATTTGCAATTGTAAATACCAAAGCTTCTTTTTTCTCTCCTTCTTCCCAACTTAAAGCAATATCTATCATTGTTTGAATATTGTTACCATAATAACGATATCTAGAGGCTGATTTTGGGTACGCTAATCCTTCTGGCTTTTCTTGTAATTCTTCTTTAGATGGCTGAGGATATGGAGATTCTACATCTAATTTAAAATCTGCCATGATGTATAACTGGTCCCAAAGTTTGTGTTTAAAATCTGGTACATCACGTAAATGTGGTTGTAAATTTCCCATAACATCTACAATAGCTTTTGCCATTTTATCACGTTCATCTTTAGTTTCTAAAGCCAAACAATGGTCTACTAATTTTTGTATATGTCTGCCGTATTCTGGTATTATCATTAACGGTCTTTCTGAATTGTATTCTAAATCGAATGTCATTTTTATATTTTTGAGAAGTGTTCTCGATACATTTTCCTTTATCATTTTAACCAAAAGAAAACACTAGAACTGAAAAATTATAGTTTGTAGTTATTTAACGTTGCAAAATAACAATTTATTTTTAGTTTTATGGATTGATTTTTAACCAATCACTTTTAATTTGGCAAATTGAAGTAATAATTTCTTTTTACCAACAGTACCAAATTTAATTTCTGCCTTTTTATTTGGTCCATTTCCTTCTAATCCAATTACCTCTCCTGTTCCAAATCTATTGTGTTCTACAAAATTACCCACAACAATATTACCATCAAATAAATTGGGTTTTGAGGTTGCTTGAGATACCTTTTTTAGGTTTTTAGGAATAATAATCTCTTTTTTCTTCACCAAATCACGTTCCATTTTTTTACGCTGAATCGGTTTTTGAAAACGAATTCCTTTTGGAGCATCATCAAAAATACTTTTATCAACAAAGTTATTGATTGCTGGATTGGTACTTTTTGGAGTGATGTAATTTAGATACTGATCATCTATTTCCTCTAAAAATCTACTAGGTTCTGCATCTACCAATTTCCCCCATCTGTAACGGGTTTGCGCATAACTTAAATAAGCTACTTTTTCTGCCCTTGTTATAGCTACGTAAAACAACCTGCGCTCTTCCTCTAATTCACTTCGCGTATTCATACTCATTGCAGAAGGAAATAAAGATTCCTCTAATCCAACAACATACACATACATATACTCCAATCCTTTAGACTGGTGAATAGTCATTAAAGAAACAGATGGTTTGTCATCTTCTTTTTTAGCATCAAAATCTGTTGCCAACGCCACATCTTCTAAAAAAGTAGTTAAAGAAGTATCGCCTCCTTCTTCAATTTTATCGGTAATAAAATCTTTAATTCCGTTTAAAAGTTCTTGAACGTTTTCTACTTTACTAACTGCTTCTGGCGTTCCGTCTTTTTCTAAATCTTTTATTAATTGTGCCTTTTTTACAACAGTTTCCGCAATTTCGAATGCATTTTTTGTTTGCGATTCTACTTGCAAACTTTGCATCATCGTCATAAAATTACGAAGCTTATTTTTAGTACCCGTATTTATTTTTAAATCTATTTTGTCAATATATTTAATAATATCGAAAATAGATTTTTTATAATGATTTGCAGCTATTGTTAACCTATCTATGGTTGTTGCACCAATTCCTCTTGCTGGATAATTGATAATTCTTTTTAACGCTTCTTCATCATTTGGGTTGATTAAAATACGTAAATAAGACAAGATGTCTTTAATTTCTTTCCTTTGATAAAAAGAGATTCCTCCGTAAATTTTGTAATCAATTCCTTTTTTACGCAACGCATCTTCAATAGCTCTAGATTGTGAGTTTGTTCTATACAAAACACAAAAATCATCTGGAGTTAATTGATGGTTCATTTGGTTCTCCCAAATGGATTGTGCCACAAAACGTCCCTCTTCTCCATCAGAAATTGTGCGCATTACATTTATGGCATCTCCAGGATCATTAGAGGTCCAAACTTCTTTGTCTAATTTTGTTTTATTTTTTTCGATTACAGAGTTCGCAGCGTTTACAATATTACTTGTAGAACGGTAATTTTGCTCTAGCTTAAAGGTTTTTACATCCGGGTAATCTTTCTGAAAATTTAATATATTCTGAATATTTGCTCCCCTAAAACTATAAATACTCTGAGAATCGTCTCCAACCACACAAATATTCCCGAATTTGTCAGCCAAAGCTCTCACAATAATATATTGAGAATGGTTTGTATCCTGATACTCATCTACCATTATATATCTAAAACGATCTTGGTATTTTGCCAAAGTTTCTGGAAAACGAGCCAATAACTCATTGGTTCTTAACAACAAATCATCAAAATCCATTGCACCAGCCTTAAAACATCGGTCTACATAGGCTCTATAGATATTACCAACTTCTGGTCTACTTGCATGTAAATCTGCTTCTTGTAATTCTGGGTTATTAAAATAGGCTTTAACCGTAATTAAACTATTCTTAAAGGAAGAAATTCGACCTAAAATCTGTTTGGGTTTGTATTGTTCTCTATTTAAATTCTTCTCTTTAATAATTGCTGATATTAAACGAACAGAATCTTGAGAATCGTAAATTGTAAAATTAGTTGGAAACCCCAATTTGTCTGCTTCGGTACGCAAAATTCTAGCAAAAACGGAGTGAAAGGTTCCCATCCATAGGTTTCTAGATTCACTATGACCTACAACACCGGCAATTCTAGCCTTCATTTCTTTGGCTGCTTTGTTGGTAAATGTAAGTGATAAAATGTTAAAAGAATCTACGCCTTGCTTCATTAAATGCGCAATTCTATAGGTTAATACACGTGTTTTACCAGAACCCGCACCAGCAATAATAATCATGGGTCCGTCTTTCTGTAAGACAGCCTGTCTCTGTGGTTCGTTTAAAGAATCTAAATATGTGCTCAATGGTTTATTTTAAAGGAATTTGAAAGCGTGAAATTAACCAAACTATTCGTTTCTATAAAAGAAGATGAATACTATTTATTCACAATTTTTACATAAGAAAACCTAAACATATCTGCTTAAGAGCAGATAAAAACAAATATCTGCCTATAGACAGATAATTTAAAATATCTGCTTACAGACAGATAATATTGTTGTTTAGCTTAATAATTGATATATTAGCTAAAAATTAAGATTTACAAATGACTAGTATTTTAACAGGCGACATCATCAATTCTAGAAAAAAGGATGATAATTTTTGGTTAGAAACGCTAAAAGAGGCGTTAAGTACTTTTGGTGACTCTCCAAAATTTTGGCAGATTTACAGAGGAGATAGTTTTCAATTAGAAATAGAAAACTGTGAAAATGCATTTTATGCAGCTTTAAAGTTGAAATCTCATTTAAAATCTACAGTAGATATAGATGTTAGAATTGGAATTGGAATCGGAGAAAAAGAATTTAATACTCCAGAAATTACAGCGTCTAACGGTGAAGCTTTTATAAATTCTGGTTATGCGTTTGACACTTATTTAAAGAAACAAACCATTGCCATAAAAACACCTTGGCAAGAAGTTGATGCAGAACTAAATATAGCTTTTGATTTAGCTTTATTAACCATGGATTCTTGGACAAAAAACTCTGCAGAAGTATTTAAAATATCCTTAGAATCAGAAAACAGTACTCAAAATGAAATTGCAGCTATTTTAGGAATTACACAAGGACGGGTTAGCGAACGCCAAAAACGTGCTGGTTTTGAACCTATTATGAAACTAGAAAAACGTTTTAGAAAAATTATCAATCAAAAAACACATTTATAAAATGCTCTTATTGTTAAAATTTTTGTTAGCTCATATTTTAGGAGATTTTGTTTTTCAACCAGAAAAATGGGTTGAAAATAAAGAAAAAAAGAAAGTGAAATCGGTAAATTTATATTATCACATTGCGCTTCATGCCCTATTTTTAGCGTTAGTCATTCAATTTAATTTAAAAGAATATTGGCTTGCTTTTTTGTTAATTATAGCATCTCATTATGGTATAGACCTATTAAAACTCTATCTTCAAAAAAAGAAAACAAAACGGATTTGGTTCTTTATAGATCAAGTTTTGCATCTTATCGTACTAGCGTTTGCGACTTCTTTTTATGTGAATTTTTCTTTATCAACTGAAAACTTAATAACAGATCAACTCTTATTATTGATTATCTTTTTACTGTTAGTTATTTTTGTTTCTGCAATTATCATCAAAATAATAATTACACAATGGAACCCTGAAAGTAAAAAAGAAAACGATGATTCTCTTGCAAAAGCAGGTCGTTATATAGGAATTCTAGAACGTTTATTTGTTTTTACCTTTGTAATTACCAATCATTGGGAAGCAATCGGTTTTCTATTAGCAGCAAAATCTGTTTTTAGATTTGGAGATTTAACATCATCAAAAGACAGAAAATTAACCGAATATATTTTAATTGGTACTTTATTAAGTTTTGGTATTGCTATCTTTTTAGGAGTACTATATTTGTACACTTTAAAATTCATCTAATTTATGGAAGATAAACTAATAGAAAGTATTGCTTATATTCTACCCGCTGCTGTTACCGGTTTCGTTGCTTATTATATTTTTAACAGATTAATCATAAAGCTAAGTTCTGATGAAAAAATAGCGCTATTATCTCAAAGAAAAAAAGAAGTTTTACCAATAAAATTACAGGCTTACGAAAGAATGTTGTTGTTTTGTGAGCGCATTAACCCTGTTAAAATGTTGGTAAGAATTAAACCAATTACAGAAGATACACAAGATTATTTACAATTGTTGATTGCAAATATAGATCAAGAGTTTGAACATAATTTAGTACAGCAAATGTACATTACAGACGATTCTTGGACAGCAGTTGTGGCTACAAAAAATACCATTATTAATAAATTAAGACAAGTTGCAGAAACTGCAAAAACTGCTAATGAATTACGCGAAAACGTGATTATCGATTACTCTAAAACATTACCTCCAACAGATACTGTTATAAGTATTATTAAAAATGAAGTAAAAAAGTTATTATAAAAAAGAAGACCATCTAAAATAGATGGTCTTCTTCCTCTTTTCGAAAATAGCAAATTTCCCTTTATTAAAACTGAAGTCTTACTCCTAATTTAAAGTTTCTACCACGTGTAGAAAACCCTAAAATATCATCATAATCTTCGTTTAAAATATTTGTAACTCCACCAAATAAAGTTACAGTGTCTCCTAATAATTTATAATTAGCAGCAAAATCTAATACTTGATAACTCTCTAAAGTAACATCTTCTCCAGCGGTTCCAAAAGAACCATATCTATCATAAATACTTCTATCTCCTACATTTTTATAAGTAATATTGAAGAATGTATTTTTTAAAACATCCACATCTAAACCTGCTACAAATTTATTTGCAGGAATATAATCGTTAAAATCTTCTGTTTTATCTTTATCTACATACGTATAAGAAGCGTTAACAGTTAAGAAATTAACAGGTGTAATATTGGTATTTATTTCAAAACCATTTGCATCTGAAGAACCATTACCATATTTGTAAGTAGCATTATCATAAATAATTGCATCTTCTTCCTTTCTATTAAAATAAACCACATCAAGCTGAAGCCAATCTTTATAATTTACATCAAAACCTGCTTCAAAAGTTTCATTAGATTCTGGTTTTAAATCTAAATTACCAGAAAAACCATCATATAATTGATACAAACTTGGTGTAATAAAAGCTGTACTATAAGAGGTTAATAACTTAATAGTAGCATTTTCATTCTTTAAAACTGAGTACGCAAGATTCCCGTCATAAACTGCATGATTACCATATACATTATGAATATTTAATCGTCCACCTACATTGGCACTTAAACCAAAATCTGTTATATACACTACACTTGCATAAGGATCTACAGTATTAAAGTTTGCAATTCCTTTTTCAATTTCGGCAAAAGGAGTAACTGTATTATTACTATGAATTTGGTAATTTAAACCCGTAATTAATTGAATTTTACCATCCTTAAAATCATATCTATTTACTAAATCTAAATTTACACTTCTACCAACAAACTCGTAGTTATCTAAAGTACCACCATAAGAATTGAATTGCTCTAGATTTCTTTCTACCACATTTGCAGAGGCTAATAAGTAAACTTCTCCTTTATTATAAGTGTATTTTGGTTTTACACCAACTCTAAACTGCTCTTGATCTCCAGTATTTGCATCACTATCAGAAAAAGCCCCTGCGTCAAAATCATAATCAAAATTATCATAATTTAAGAAAGTCTCTATAGAAAACTTATCATTTACCGCATAACCTAATTTTAACAACGCATTTTTACTGTAAAAACTATCATTTTCATAAACAGCATTTGTTTTACTTTTTGCAGCAGACATTCCGTCTGTTCCAGTAATACTAAAAGAACCTAAGAAATTAAGTTTTCCTAAAGTACCGTTTAAACTTACATTCTGGTTATTGTCAGACAATCCGCTTTCTTTAACATTTGCGGTATTATTTGTACCAACACTTGTTTCAAAAGAACCAGAAATTTTATCTGCTGATGCTTTCTTTAAAACAACATTAATAACTGCAGTTGCTGCACCAGAACCGTATAATGTAGATGATGCTCCTTTTAAAATTTCAATAGATTCTATTTGACTAACGGCTAATAAACGTAAATCGAATTGTTGATTAATTGCAGATTGATCTGTGACTGGCACACCATCAATTAGAACCAAAACTTGTCTATTTCTTCCCCCTCTAATATTAATACTTCTTGGTTCAGATGCATTAGAATTTACACCTCTAACATCAATACCAACAACATTATTTAGAATTTCAATAACATTTTTACCAGCATTTTGTTGCAATTCTTTTTGAGTAATTTTCTGAATTACCTTACCAGTATTCTCTTTTTTTAGATTGAATTTTGTTGCTGTAACAACAACTTCATCTAAAGCTTCTACTTTTTCTTTTTGCTGTGCAAAAAGATTTGTGCTAGCAAAACTATATGCCAAAACACCAACAATTAATAATTGTTTTTTCATTTTTAATGATTTAATTTAAGTCTTCTCCTTTTACAAGAAAACAATAATGTTTCACTCCTTGTTAAACAAGGAATCTAAATAAATCAGGTAAATTTGTGTACAAAATAGAATTAGTACATAAACCTTTATCCCGAAAGTTTTAAACTCGTGATTTATGGCAGGTTTCCTGACTCGTTTTATGTTATTATACCTTCCCAACAAAAAAATGTCAGTGGCAAAAGAATTAATAACATCCTCTAAAGAGGGACTAAATGATGCTAAAAATAAACTCAGCACAAACTTAGTATAAACTTACAGTTGCGGGAACAGCTCTGGATTTTAACCAGATTCCCTTTTAATTCGATGCAGATTATCTCTACATCAAAACCAAAATCTTTGCAAATATATATGCATTCTTATGAACAATCTAATTAATTCGTTTCCAAATTTTATACCTTTAAGGATTGATAATTTTGATAGAAATGAGAATAGAAAATGAATTAAAGTTAGGTTTTAAAGATGTAATGATTCGCCCAAAACGATCTACATTAAAATCGAGATCACAAGTAAGTTTAGAAAGAGAGTTTACTTTTTTACACAGCGATGTTGTCTGGAAAGGAATTCCTATAATGGCTGCAAACATGGACACTGTTGGTACTTTTGAAATGGCAAAAGCTCTTGCAAAACACGGACTTTTCACCGCAATTCATAAACATTATTCTATAGAAGAATGGAGAGAATTTGCAGCAAAAGCTGATGAAAAAACTTTAAATAATATTGCCGTTAGTACAGGGACAGGAAAAGATGATTCTGAAAAAGTAAAACAAATTTTATCCGATTTTCCGAAAATAAACTTTATTTGTGTTGATGTTGCCAATGGCTACTCGGAACATTTTGTAAATTTTGTTCAGAAAATGCGTAAAGCCCATCCTAACAAAGTAATTATTGCAGGTAATGTAGTTACTGGAGAAATGGTTGAAGAATTATTATTAGCTGGTGCAGATATTATAAAAGTAGGTATTGGTCCGGGATCGGTTTGCACAACTCGTGTAAAAACCGGAGTTGGTTATCCGCAACTTTCTGCTATTATAGAATGTGCAGATGCAGCGCATGGTATGGGGGGACAAATTATTTCTGATGGAGGTTGTAAAATTCCTGGAGACCTTTCTAAAGCTTTTGGTGGTAGTGCAGATTTTGTAATGCTAGGCGGCATGCTTGCTGGACATGAAGAAAGTGGTGGTGAATTGATTGAAAAAAATGGAGAAAAATTTAAAGCTTTTTACGGAATGAGTTCTACAACAGCCATGAATAAACATGTTGGTGGTGTTGCAAATTATAGAGCTTCCGAAGGAAAAACGGTTGAAGTTCCTTACAGAGGAAATGTAGACGATACTATTATAGATGTTTTAGGCGGAATTAGATCTACATGTACCTATGTTGGTGCAAGTAGGTTAAAAGAATTGACCAAAAGAACTACTTTTATTAGAGTTCAAGAGCAAGAAAATCAAGTATATTCATAATGAAAAACATAAATTTAATTCCTGTTTTATTATTTTTGTTGATGACCGTTTCTTGTAAAAAAGAAGCTGTTAAAGTTGATAATCATACACAAGTAAAAAGTAGTATTAAGTACGCAAAGGGATTTGATATTGTAGAAGATAATGGCGTTAAAAAGTTAGTTATAAAATCTGCCTATCAGAACTCTAAAGAAGTTACTGAATATATTATTAAAAATAAATCAGAAAATAATACACCTTTAGAAAACACCATCTCTACTCCTATTCAAAAAATTGTAGTTACTTCTACAACACATATCCCTATGGTTGAGTTGTTAAACGAAGAAACTTCAATTATCGGTTTTCCTTATGCTAAATATGTATCATCAGAAAAAACAAGACAGTTAATTGATGCAGGAAAAATAAAAGAAATAGGAAAAGAAACCTCTTTAAATACTGAAATACTATTAGACTTACAGTCAGAATTAGTGGTTGGTTATAGTGTTACTTCTGCAGATAAAAGCCTAACAACTATACAGAAAGCAGGAATAAATGTAATTTATAATGGAGATTGGTTAGAAGAAACTCCTTTAGGAAGAGCAGAATGGATTAAATTTTTTGGTGTTCTTTTTGATAAAGAAAAACAAGCTGATAGTATTTTTAAAGTAATTGAAGATAATTATTTAGCAGCAAAACAAATCGCACTAAAATCAACAAAAAAACCAACCATTTTGTCTGGTGCAATCATGAGTAAAGATATTTGGAATTTACCCGCAGGAGAAAGTTTTGTGGCACAATTTATAAATGACGCAAACCTTAATTACTTATGGAAAGACACAAAAGGAAAAGGAAGTTTGTCTCTAAGTTTTGAAAGTATTTTTGATAAAGGTCAGAATGCTGAATATTGGATTTCTCCTGGATTTTTTTCTACCAAAGAGCAATTATTACAAAGCAATAAAATTTATGCTGAATTTGATGCTTTTAAAAATGATAAAGTTTATACATCTACAATCAAGAAAGGAAAAACGGGCGGAATTATATATTATGAATTAGCTGCTACGAGACCTGATTTAGTTTTAAAAGATTTTATTAAAATTACAAATCCAGATTTATTGCCCGATTATAAAATGACATTTTTTGAGAAAATGAAATAAAAAAAGACCTTCAATATTTCTATTGGAGGTCTTTACTTTTAAAATTATTGGGGGTAATTTTATATTTCAAATTTACTATATATATTAAGTAATTCTATTTATTTTACGGGTAGTATTGGGGTAGTATTTGGGTGGTTTCAACTAAAAACCCTAGTGTTTTATGACTTTTTTTAATGTTAAAACTTCTTTTCTACTTTTAATATTTAATTTTCCATAAATATTTTTGACATGAAATTTTACAGTATTTACAGAGATATTTACTTCAGCGGCTATTTCTTTATTTGATTTACTAGATACAATTAAATTAAAAATTTCTCTTTCTCTAAAACTTAAAACATCTAATTTTATCTTTATAGGTTCCTCTTGTAATGTAAGTTGCTCTATTTCTTCTGAAAACTTTATAATCTCATTTTTCATTAAAGAGTTATACTTTCTTAAATCCTTTTCCCTATATATCACAGCAAATGAAAGGATTATAATCTGTATAAAACCACCTATTTTTAAATTAGTGGCATTGGTTTCAAATAAAGAAATTCCGAAATTTTTTAAAACATAAAAATCTATTCCGCTAAACAATATAATTACATAAGAAAACGTAAATAATTTAGTATGCGTGTTTTCCTTAAAAAGTAACACACCTAAAAACCAATAGATAAGTAGAATTATCGATGTTAAAATACCTAAGATTATATATAAATCATTCTTTTTAAAGATTAAAAATAAAATTACAAATAGAATAATAGCACCACCTATAATATAAGTATAGTTTTTTACTTTAGGATAATAGTCATCTATTAACAGAAAACCATTAGCAAACTTAGAAGAGCAATATGTGAGTATCACATAATTTAAAAGAATTAAAAATTCAATATTTTTTTCATCTACAGCAAATAAATGCAAAATACCGTCCGATAAAATAAAACTAAGCGTTAAGCTTGCCAATAAAAAGGCATGATATAAAAATGAATTGTCTTTAAAAAAATAAAAATAATTAATACTGAACAAAATTACTAAAAAAGCGACTCCATAATAAAAACCATCAATAAGTAATTGTATTTTTTCTTCAAAAGTAGCATCTTCCACTGTATTTAATTCAACAGGAAAATAAGAACTAAAATTAGAACTAACTTTTATATAGATTGGTGATCCTCTAGAAAATTTAAAAGATGAATACCTTTGGTTATTCAACTTTTTAATTTCACTTAAATTTTGATATGCCTTTGCATTAGTGGCTCTTATACTTTTAATTCTAAATATATAATTTAAGTCAGTTTTATTAGCAGGCACTTTAAACCAAAAAGTAGCATCAGAATGTTTTTCTAAAACTTGTTTATTTAGAGGTTTAAATTCTTCTTGAGCAATGTCACTATAACTTAAACTGCTATTAGCATCTTTAAAATAATAAATTTCAGATTGAGAAAAAGTAGATACTACAAAAAAAAGAAAAAGTAGTAGTGCCTTAAATTTCATGCAAACGTTCCTATTATTATTATTATTGTTGTTGTTGCTCTTGTTGCTGTTTTGTTTTGTCTTTTTGATATTGAATCTCAGGTGACTTATCTTCCTTTTTATCGTTATCCTTTAATCTAGAATTATCTTCCATAAAACCTTAAAATAAATATTTATTAAAACAATTTCGTCTGATTTTCATCATCTATTTTTTTCTGCTCTGCTTTTTTTCTTGCTATCGATTTTTGTAATGCAATTTTAGCTTTTTCTTCTGCAGACAGTTCTTCTAAAATAGGTTTTTTAGTTTCTGGTATTGGAATATCAATAGGCAATTCATCTTCAATAACTTCTTCATCAGCATCATCTATATCTTCAGATACTTCTTCTTCTGGTTCTTCAAAAGGTAAAGGTGCTAATAAATTAACCTGTTTAATTTTATCTGTTGTTAATTGATTTCCTTGCGCTTTTATACCCTTTACAGCTATAAATTCTTCAAAATTAACTTCTTCGTTTTCTAAACTTCTTTTAGAAAATTGAACTTCAGCAATTGGTCTATAATCAGTTGCAACAATTTCTAACTGACTTTTTACATGATCAGAAATAAATTCTTCTTCTTTTTCAGTTGTTTCAATTAAAAAACGTTTTACATAGTAACGCTCTTTTTCACCATCAAAATATATTGCAGAAATTGGCTTGTTAGGTTTCCATTTTTCTAAGACAATCATATCATCTTCAAAATGCATTGCTAAGTTTGGTTTTACCGCTTTTGCTTTTCCACTTTGTGTAACAATCAATAACTTATCCTCAGCTCTAAATTCACCCAGCAACTCACCTCTTTCATCAACGTTTAAACGCTGCACGGTGTCATCAAACCAAATTTTACGAGGTTTTAATGTAGAAACACCTTCAGATTTAAAATCTACAGATTTAATAGCATACTTTGTAATTCTATTTCCTCTTACCGCTCTACCTTTTACAGCTAAATCTGCAAAATCGATATCCCATTTTAATTTTTTAACACTACCAGCTGCACGTAAATTTACAGTTACAACTTCTGCTTCTCCATTTGGATTTGCACTAAAATAATGTACAATAGACCCTTTATTTCCGTTGGTTAAATCGTATTCTTTATCTCTTGTAACAGACGTAACGTTAAAACGTTTCATATAAGACATGCCTCTTGCTCCATCTCTATACATAAAGTTATAAACGGTTCTTTTGTCTTTCTTTTTAAAGATAGCAACATGAATAATATCTTTACCCACAAAGGTTTTAGAATCTACTTTTGAGACCATCATTCCACCATCTTTTCTAAAGACAATAACATCATCAATATCAGAACAATCGGTTACAAACTCATCCCTTTTTAGAGAAGTTCCTATAAACCCTTCTTCTCTATTTACATAGAGTTTTGCATTATTCATTGCTACTTTAGAAGCCACAATATCATCAAAAATTCTAATTTCTGTTTTTCGTTCTTTGTCTTTTCCGTAAGTCTCTTTTAATCGCTTAAAGTAGTTTATGGCAAACTCTATTAAATTTGCCAAATGATTTTTAACTACAGCAATTTTTTCCTCTAAACCTTCTATAAATTGTCTTGCTTTATCAATATCAAACTTAGATATTTTCTTAATTCTAATTTCTGTTAAACGTGTAATATCGTCTACAGTAATCGCACGTTTTAGATGTTTTATATGTGGTTGTAATCCTTTGTCTATCGCCTCAATTACACCGTCCCAAGTTTCTTCTTCCTCTATGTCTCGGTAAATTCTGTTTTCTATAAAAATACGCTCTAAAGAAGAAAAGTGCCATTGCTCCTCTAGTTCGTTTAACTGAATTTCTAATTCTTTTTTAAGCAACTGAACTGTTAAATCTGTAGAGTGTTTTAACATTTCAGAAACACCTACAAAAACAGGTGTATTATTTTCTATGGTACATGCTAAAGGCGATATAGATGTTTCGCAACTTGTAAAAGCATACAACGCATCAATCGATTTATCTGGCGATACATTTGGCGGTAAATGCACTAATATTTCTACTTCTGCAGCTGTATTATCTTCAATCTTTTTTATTTTAATCTTCCCTTTATCATTGGCTTTTAAAATACTATCAATTAAAGTTGTGGTAGTCGTAGAAAACGGAATTTCAGTAATCACCAACGTCTTTTTATCTAGTTGATGAATTTTAGCACGAACTCTTACTTTTCCCCCACGTTTTCCATCATTATAATGAGTAAAATCTGCAATTCCTCCTGTTAAAAAATCAGGAACAATTTTAAAACTTCTCCCTTTTAAGTATTTTATAGAAGCATCTATTAATTCAATAAAGTTATGTGGTAATATTTTAGTAGACAAACCAACCGCAATTCCCTCTGCTCCTTGTGCTAACAATAACGGAAATTTTACAGGTAAATCTATCGGCTCTTTTCTACGTCCGTCGTAAGACATTTTCCAAGCAGTAGTTTTCGGATTAAAAACAACATCCAAGGCAAATTTAGACAAACGAGCCTCAATATAACGAGAAGCAGCAGCCCTATCTCCTGTAAGAATGTTACCCCAGTTTCCTTGCATATCAATCAGCAATTCTTTCTGACCAATTTGCACCATGGCATCAGCAATAGAAGCATCACCGTGTGGGTGATATTGCATGGTATGACCAACAATATTCGCTACCTTATTATAACGTCCATCATCCAAATCTTTCATAGAATGCATAATTCTACGCTGCACTGGTTTTAACCCATCTTCTAACGACGGAACCGCTCTTTCTAAAATTACATAAGAAGCATAATCTAAAAACCACTCCTTGTACATCCCTGTAACTTTGGTTATGGTTTCTACTGCTTCTGCCGGATTTTCTAGAGAATCAGATTGATTTTCAGGATTCGTTAATTCTTCTTCGTGTTCGTTCTCGTTAATTTCTTCACTCATTTTTAAACGTTTAACAGTTTAATCGTTGAACTATGTATTTTTCTATATTTAAAATATAAATGTAGATAAAGCTTTTGGGCGTTACCTAAAGGTCGGGCTTTTCGTTGTATCTTTTTTATGAAAAATAAAAAAGGATGTCACTTCAATCCCTAACGCAAGTATATTTAACAACTATATTCTTTATTTTTTTCCTTTTTTAAAACCAATTTTATTTCTCTCTAGCGTATTTTCTTTCTTCTCCACCAATTCATATAAGCTAGATAATATGGTAACTCCTTGTTCTGTAAAAACCATTGGAGCATAACGTAAACTCATCGTTTCAGAATTGGAAGTTCCAAATTGAAACCTCCAATTTTCATGCTTATTTTTTAGGTTCTTTATTTTTTATTTGCATAGAAATTATAAACAATGCACCAGATAAAACTCCAAATAATGCACCAGAATTAGATTTACTAGACATGTTATTCCAATCTATTTGAAACAACCAAAACAATAAAATCAAAGCAAAAATTCCGGTTAGAATATTCTTAATTAGTTTTTTATTATATTTCATCCTCTTCAATAGTATCCAATTCAACCTTTAAATTCTCAATAATAAACTTCTGTCTGTCAGGAGTATTTTTTCCCATATAAAACTCTAGCATTTGCTCAATAGACATTTCTTTATCTAACATTACAGGATCTAAACGAATATCATTACCTATAAAATGCACAAATTCATTCGGAGAAATCTCTCCCAAACCTTTAAATCGAGTTATCTCTGGTTTTCCCCTTAATTTATCAATTGCTTCTCGTTTCTCTTCATCAGAATAACAATAAAACGTTTCTTTTTTATTTCGAACTCTAAACAACGGAGTTTCTAAAATATATAAATGCCCTTCTTTTATTAATTCAGGAAAAAATTGCAAGAAAAATGTAATCAATAACAAACGAATGTGCATACCATCTACATCGGCATCGGTTGCAATTACAATATTATTATAACGCAAATCTTCTAAACCATCTTCTATATTTAAAGCAGCTTGCAAAAGATTGAATTCTTCATTTTCATACACAATTTTCTTACTTAATCCGTAAGAATTTAAAGGCTTTCCTTTTAAACTAAAAACGGCTTGTGTATTTACATTTCTAGATTTTGTAATAGAACCAGATGCAGAATCTCCCTCTGTAATAAAAAGTGTAGACTCTAAATACGCTTCTTTTTTTGTATCCCCCAAATGGATTCTACAATCTCTTAATTTTTTATTGTGTAAACTAGATTTCTTAGCTCTGTCTTTTGCTAATTTTCTAATTCCAGAAAGTTCTTTTCGCTCTTTCTCTGCCTGAACAATTTTTCTATGTAACGCATCTGCAACATCTGTATTTCTATGCAGGTAATTGTCTAGTTTTGTTTTTAAGAAATCATTAATATAAGTTCTTACAGTTGGCAAATCTCCTCCCATATCTGTAGAACCTAATTTTGTTTTTGTCTGACTTTCAAATACAGGTTCCATTACCTTAATAGCAACCGCAGAAATAATAGATTTTCTAATATCTGAAGCTTCAAAAGCTTTGCCGTAAAATTCTCTAATTGTTTTTACAATTGCTTCTCTAAATGCAGATTGATGCGTTCCTCCTTGCGTGGTATGTTGCCCATTTACAAAAGAATGATATTCTTCTGAATATTGCGTTTTACTATGGGTAATGGCAACTTCTATATCATCTCCTTTTAAGTGAATTATTGGATACAACATATCATCTACATTGTTGTTATCTTCCAATAAATCTTTCAATCCGTTTTCCGAAAGGAATTTTTCTCCATTAAAAATTATGGTTAAACCGGGGTTTAAATACACATAATATTTTAACATTTTGGCTACATACTCATTTCTGAATTTGTACTTTTTAAATATTTCTTCATCCGGAATAAAAGAAACCTTAGTACCTTTTCTACGAGATGATTCTTCTAAAAATTCTTGATTTTCTAAATTTCCTTGGCTAAATTCTGCCGAAGCAGATTTTCCTTCACGAGAAGATTCTACCCTAAAAAATGACGAAAGTGCATTTACCGCCTTAGTACCAACTCCATTTAAACCTACCGATTTTTTAAACGCTTTAGAGTCATATTTTCCACCAGTATTCATCTTAGAAACTACGTCAACTACTTTCCCTAAAGGAATTCCACGTCCGTAATCTCTAACAATAACTTTGCTTCCATGAATAGAGATTTCAATGGTTTTACCGGCGCCCATAACATACTCATCTATAGAGTTGTCTAAAACTTCTTTTACAAGAATGTATATTCCATCGTCTGCAGAAGACCCATCGCCCAATTTACCAATGTACATTCCGGGACGCATTCTTATATGCTCTTTCCAGTCTAAAGACCTGATATTATCTTCGGTATATTTTGTTTCTTGACTCATGAAATATCTTACTATTGTTAGGTTTGAAGCCTTGCTAAAATAGCATTAAACAAACTAAAATAAAAGGATTCAGACAATTAGTTATCAACATGATTTTAACGTTTTTTTTCTCTAAATTTCATCAACTTATAAAAAATAAAATCTAAAAAAATTAAGGTAAAATCATCAAATTTAACAGGAACTCAAAAATACAAATTCCGCATAAAAATCACAAAAAAAAACAATATGTTATATTTTCAAACAAGTCATTATTTACTAAACAATTTTATTACTTTTGACGTCTGATATAAAATAAAACAAAGTGAAAAACGCACAATTAATTAAGTTAGCAAATACATACGGAAGTCCGTTATATGTTTACGATACAGATAAAATAGAATCTCAATACAACAGACTAACAAATGCTTTTAGTAGTGTTAAAAGTTTAAAGTTAAATTATGCTGTAAAAGCACTTTCTAATATTAATATATTAAAGTTCTTTAAAGACTTAGGTTCTGGTTTAGATACTGTTTCTTTTCAAGAAGTACAATTGTGTTTAACAACAGGAATTGAGCCTCACGATATTATTTACACGCCAAACGGTGTTTCTTTATCTGAAATTGAACAAGTTGCTAAATTGGGAGTTCAAATTAACATTGATAACCTTTCTATATTAGAGCAATTCGGACAAAAACATCCAGATATTCCTGTTTGTGTACGTATCAACCCACATATTATGGCGGGTGGAAATTCTAAAATTTCTGTGGGTCATATCGATTCAAAATTCGGAATTTCGATTCACCAAGTACCTCATATTAAACGTGTGGTAGAAAATACGGGAATGAACATCAACGGAATTCACATGCACACTGGTTCTGATATTTTAGATATCGATACTTTTTTACGTGCTTCTGATATTTTATTTGATGTTGCTAAACAATTCGAAAACATCGATTTTATCGATTTTGGAAGTGGATTTAAAGTTCCTTATAAAGAAGGAGATATTTCTACAGATATAGAGCAATTAGGTTTGCAATTATCAGAAAGATTCAATGAATTTTGTGCTAATTATGGTAAAGACATTACTTTAATGTTTGAGCCTGGTAAATTTTTAGTTTCTGAAGCAGGTTCTTTTTTAGCGAAAGTAAATGTTGTTAAACAAACAACTTCTACCGTTTTTGCACATGTAGATTCTGGTTTCAATCACTTGGTAAGACCGATGATGTACGATTCTTACCACCACATTACCAATATTTCTAACCCAAAAGGAAGAGATCGTTATTACTCAGTAGTAGGTTATATTTGTGAAACGGATACGTTTGCATCAAATAGAAGAATTGCAGAGATTTCCGAAGAAGATGTTTTATGTTTCCACAATGCTGGTGCATATTGTTTCTCAATGGCGTCTAACTACAATTCTCGTTATATTCCTGCAGAAGTTATGGTGCATAAAGGAAAAGATTACCTTATTAGAAAAAGACAAACTATTCAAGATATTTTACACAACCAAGTTGTAGTAGATTTTTCTAAAACAGAAAAAGTAGAAGCTTAAAAAAAGCTTTTAAACAAGTCATAAATCCATCAGAAAATATATTTTTTGGTGGATTTTTTTATTAAATTTACCTTCTACATTTAAAACAAATTTAAAATGAAAATATTAGGAATTGGAAGCAACTACGTTACCGACTTAAAAGATATCGAAGACAAAAAGAAAGGTAAAAAATTCATCTTTTCTAAGCCAGAAAGTAGTTTGGCTGTTAATTGTGATGTAGAATACCCAAGTAGCATTACAAACGAATTAATTTACGAAGTTGAACTTGTTGTTAAAATTGGTAAAGAAGGAAAAAACATTGCTAAAGAAGACGCTAATTCTTACATTTCTGAAATTGCTGTTGGTATCGATTATACGGCAACAGATATTTTAAAAGATGCTAGAGAAACAAAACATCCTTGGGATTTTGCAAAAGGTTTTGATGGCGCTGCACCTATTTCTAGTTTTAAACCCGTTGCTGATTATAATTTAGCAGATATCGATTTCGATTTAAAAATTAATGGAGAAGAAAAACAAAAAAGTAATACGGCTTATATGATTAACGATTTTGCTGATATTATTGTGTTTATATCAAAGTACATGACGTTACAACCTGGAGATTTAATTTTTACAGGAACACCTGCTCTTGGTAAAGGAGAAATTTTTAAAGGAGATCAATTACAATGTTCTGTAAACGGAGAGTTGTTGTTAGATTTTAAAATGATATAATTTATTTTTTTTGATGAAAATTAGACTTTCTAAAATTGAAGACGTTTCAGAAATTATGATTATTATTAATGATGCCAAAGAACTTTTAGCATCTTTACATATTGATCAATGGCAAAACGGATATCCAAATACAGCGCAAATAGAAAATGATATTCTAAAAGGCGAAAGTTACGTTGTTATTAATGATGAAAATCAAGTAATGGCAACTTCTATGTTTACTGTAAATCCAGAACCAACCTATAAAGTTATTGATGGTAATTGGAGTATTGATGAAACAGAAGTATACGGAGTTATTCATAGAATGGCGATTAAAAAGGAATTTAGAAAATTAGGTTTAGCTACTTTTCTATTTGATGAATTTCATCAACAATTAAAAGATAAAAAAGTAAAAAGTTTAAAGATAGATACACATGAAGAAAATATCGGAATGCAATCTTTAATCAAAAAATTAGGTTACACTTATTGTGGAATAATTTACACCAATTACAATGCAAAAAGATTGGCTTTTGAAAAAGTAATTTCATAATATCTCTTCGATCATTGCTGAAATCAAAATATTTTTTGATTGAAAGTAGCAAACGAAGTTTCGAGAACTTTTTAACCTTTCCACTGCGTTCAAGGAGACAAAAATCTATTATATTAGCAACCTCATAAATTCATTTTTATGAGGTTTCTTTTTTCTGATAAAATTCAAATAAAAAATGCAAATCCTTCAATATATAATTCAGCAAACACAACTTTCTTCTAAATCTGTAGAAAACACTATTTCATTGTTAAATGAAGATGCTACAATTCCTTTTATAAGTAGATATAGAAAGGAAATGACAGGTAATTTAGATGAAGTAGAAATTGGAGAAATCGTTAAATTTAAAGAAGTTTTTGAGGTCTTAGAAAAGCGAAAAAAAGCCATTTTAAAAGCATTAGAAGAACAAAATGTTTTAACATCAGAATTAGAACAAAAAGTTACTACTTCTAGAGATTTAATTGCTTTAGAAGATTTGTATTTACCATTTAAGAAAAAACGTAAAACAAAAGCAGAAACAGCTCGTTTACAAGGCTTAGAACCACTGGCAAAAATGATCATAAGTCAGCGTGTAAACAACTTAGAACATACTGCATCTAAATACACATCCAAGGAAGTTGCAACTATTGATAATGCACTTGAAGGGGCACGATTTATTATTGCAGAATGGATTAATGAGCGCACAGATATCAGAAATAATATTAGACGCGAATTAGAACGTTATGCTACAATTTCATCTAAAGTAATAAAAACAAAGTCTGAAGATGAAAAAGCGCAAAAATTTAAAGATTACTTTGATTGGAGCGAATCTTTAAGTAGAATTCCATCACACCGTTTTTTAGCAATTTTAAGAGCAGAAAATGAAGGTTTTATCCGTGTTAAAATAGAAATTGATACAGAAAGAGCCATTCAAAAAATGGAAGAACGAATTATTCGTACGCAAAACGAATGCACTCCACAAATAGAGCTCGCTATAAAAGATGCTTATAAACGCTTATTGTATCCATCTTTATCTAACGAAAGATTATCATTAGCAAAAGAAAATGCAGATGAAGATGCTATAACCGTATTTTCTAAAAACTTAAAGCAATTACTTTTAGGTGCTCCTTTAGGCGAAAAAAGAATCTTAGCAATCGATCCTGGATTTAGATCTGGTTGTAAAATTGTATGTTTAAATGAGCAAGGAGATTTAGAGCATAATGAAACTATTTTTCCGCATGCACCACAAAATCAAACCATAGAAGCCATCAAAAAAATAAATTCTTTAGCAGAAGCGCATAAAATTGAAGCAATTGCTATTGGAAACGGAACTGCATCAAGAGAAACGGAGCAATTGGTAAAGAAAATTGAATTTAAACATCCGGTTGATGTATTTGTAGTAAGTGAAGCTGGAGCGTCTATATACTCCGCTTCTAAAATTGCAAGAGATGAATTCCCAAATTTTGACGTTACTGTTCGTGGTTCTGTTTCCATCGGAAGAAGGTTGCAAGATCCATTAGCTGAATTGGTTAAGATTGATGCAAAATCAATTGGAGTTGGACAATATCAACATGATGTAGATCAAACAAAACTAAAAAAATCTCTTGATACAACCGTAGAAAGTTGTGTAAATACCATTGGTGTAAACATTAATACTGCAAGTGAATCTTTGTTGAGTTATGTTTCTGGAATTGGACCTAAATTGGCCGAAAACATTGTAAATCATAGAAATGAAAATGGTTCTTTTACTTCTAGAAATGCCATTAAAAAAGTACCTCGTTTAGGAGGAAAAGCATACGAACAAGCTGCTGGTTTTTTACGAATTAAAAAAGGAAAGAATCCGTTAGATGATTCTGGCGTGCATCCAGAAAGTTATGCTTTGGTTGATAAAATGGCTAAAGATAATAACATAAAAGTTTCTGAGTTTATTGGTAATAAAGAATTAATTCAGAAAATAAACCTAAAAAATTATATTACAGAAACTATTGGTTTGCCTACTCTAGAAGACATTATTAAAGAATTAGAAAAACCAGGTTTGGACCCAAGAGAAAAAGCGAAAGTATTTTCTTTTAATAAAAACATTAAAACGATTGCCGATTTAAGAATAGGGCAACTCTTACCAGGAATTGTAAATAATATTACCAATTTCGGCTGTTTTGTAGATGTTGGAATCAAAGAAAGTGGCTTAATTCACGTTTCTAATTTATCGGATACGTTTGTAAAAGATGTAAGCAAAATTGTAAATCTACAACAACAAATTATTGCAAAAGTAATAGAAGTTGATATTGCGAGAAAACGAATTCAATTGGCTTTAGTAAAGTAAAATAATAATTCTTATATTTATAAAATGAGCAATAAAACAGAAAAAAATGATCTTTGGGATGACTTAACGGATTCTCAAAAGAATGAGATACAACAAGAAGTTAATGAATCTAACAAAAAGAAAAAAACAACTTGGGACGATGTTAAAAAAGAACTCTCAAAATTGAAGTAATATATTTCCTTCGAATTTTTTTAAAAAAAAGTTTTTTTTGTTTCCTAATTTTAAGGTAAAAAATAATTGTTCTTTTTCCTTCACAATTATTGTGAATTTTTAGAAATTGATATAGCGAAAAAACGAATTCAATTAGCTTTGGTGAAGTAAAATCGTCCTTAAAAAATAAAATAATAGAGAATATAGAATTAAGAAAAAAAACTATATTCTCTATTAAAGTACCTACCTAAGGTCTATTCTATTAAAAGGTTTAGTTTCAATAAATAGCTTATCCTCCATTTCAACAAAGCAACTGTTTATTACTTTATTGTTCTCGAAAAATAGATAAATAACACCTTTTTCAACCCTAAGTACTTTTGTAAAGCCATTTATTTCTTCAGTTTCACCTAATTTTAAATTACTTAAATTCAATAATTTAGTTTCTTTTAAAAGTTTATCCTCCATTTCAACAAAGCAACTGTTTACTACTTTATTGTTTTCGTGAAATAGGTAGATAACACCTTTTTCAACTCTTAATACTTTTGTGAAGTCATTTATTTCTTCTGCTTCACTTAATTTGATAATTTGCATAATTTATCAGAAAGATATTTTAATATTTAAGAACCATTTCTAAAATACGCTTCTTTCTATTATTATATACACATAATATTATAATTGAAAATTTAGAATGCTATCTTCATTTTTAATTTTCTATTTTCTTTCAAAAAAACGAATCAGTATTCTTAATAATTTTCTTAATTTCGAATTCACAAAAAACACAAATGAAAGTCTGTATTGCCGAAAAACCATCTGTAGCAAGAGAAATTGCTAATATTCTAGGAGCCAACTCAAAACGTGATGGTTACTATGAAGGAAACGGTTATGCGGTAACCTATACATTCGGACATCTATGCACACTTTTAGAACCTAAAGATTACAAACCGCATTGGAAAAGTTGGGATTTGAATAATTTACCAATGCTTCCAGAACGTTTTGATACCAAAGTTACAGGCGATGCAGGAATTAGGAAACAATACAATATTGTAAAAGCTTTATTTGATAAAGCAACGGTTGTCATCAATTGTGGGGATGCCGGGACAGAAGGAGAATTAATTCAGCGTTGGGTAATTAATCAGGCTGGTTATAAAGGAGAAGTTCAGCGTTTATGGATTTCATCCTTAACAGAAGAAGCTATAAAAGAAGGTTTTAAAAACTTAAAGCCTGCAGAGAAATATGATAATTTATATTATGCAGGATATTCTAGAGCTATTGGAGATTGGCTTTTAGGCTTAAATGCAACGCGTTTGTATACCGTAAAGTTTGGTGGATTCAAACAAGTATTATCTGTTGGTAGAGTGCAAACTCCTACCCTAGCGATGTTGGTTAATCGTTTTTTTGAAATTAGAGATTTTAAACCACAACCTTATTGGGAATTACAAACAAAATACAGAAATACACTTTTTAATTATGAAGATGGTCGTTTTCTAAAACAAGAAGATGGTGAAGTTTTAGCGAATAAAGTAAAAGAATCTGACTTTGAAATTGTTTCTGTAACCAAAAAGAAAGGAAAAGAATACGCTCCTAAACTTTTTGATTTAACAGGCTTGCAAGTATATTGTAATAATAAATTTGGCTTTTCTGCGGATGAAACTTTAAAAATGGTTCAGAAGCTATATGAGATGAAAGTTGTTACCTACCCAAGAGTTGATACCACTTTTTTACCAAATGACGTATATCCTAAAATTGGCGGAATTTTATCTAAGTTAACAAACTACAGCGAATTAACACAACCTCTTTTAGGTAGTAAAATAAAGAAATCAAAACGTGTTTTTGATGATAAAAAAGTAACAGATCACCATGCTATTATTCCTACAGGAATCCAAGGGAATTTGCAATACAATCAGCAACAGGTGTACGATATTATTACCCGTAGGTTTATTGGGGTGTTTTATCCAGATTCTGACGTTTCTAATACCTCTGTAATTGGGAAAGCTGCAGAAGTACCTTTTAAAACAACCGGAAAAGAAATTTTAACCAAAGGTTGGCGAGTTGCTTTTGAAACAGAAGAAAGCAAAATTAAGAAAGAATTAAACGAGCAAATGACCTTGCCTTCTTTTGTAAAAGGAGAAAAAGGAGCTCATGAACCTTCGTTTTTAGAGAAGGAAACAAAACCACCAAGAAATTTTACAGAAGCTAGTTTATTACGTGCCATGGAAACCGCAGGTAAACAAGTAGATGATGAAAATTTACGTGAATTAATGAAAGAAAATGGAATTGGAAGACCTTCTACAAGAGCAAGTATTATAGAGACTTTATTCCGAAGAAAATATATTGAACGTAAGAAAAAATTGGTTTTACCAACACAAACAGGAATTGATTTAATTAATATTATTGACAACGAATTATTGAAATCTGCTGAGTTAACAGGACGTTGGGAAAAACGTTTAAAAGAAATTGAACGAGGAGAATTCAATGCAGGAACTTTTATTAATAACATGAAAAAAATGGTAGATCAATTGGTCTATGAGGTTCGTTCTAACACTACTAAAAAACGAATTACTTCTACTCCACCTGTCAGTTCGAATGCAGTTGATAGCTCTTCTAAATCAAAGAGTAAAAAATCAACAAAAAAACAAGTAGCAGGAAAAACTTGCCCGAAATGTAAAAAAGGACAACTCTTAAAAGGTTCTTCTGCCTTTGGGTGTTCTGAATATAAAAACAATTGTGATTTAAAAATTCCTTTTGAAATTTACGGAAAAAAGGTTTCTGAAAATCAATTAATACGATTGGTTGATAAAGGTTGCACCACCAATTTAAAAGGTTTTAAAACAGATGCAGGTGCTATTGAAGGATTAATACGTTTTGATGATGACTTTAAATTGAAATTAGAACCCAAACAAAAAGTAGTCACTTCTAACTCTGTCGAAAAGAGTTCGGATAAAATTACGTGTCCAAAATGTAAGCAAGGAACAATTTTAAAAGGAAAAACGGCGTATGGTTGTTCTAATTATAAAAATGGATGTGATTTCGTTTTCTCCTTTGAAAACATCAAAAAAATAGCCAATGGAAAACCATTGACTAAAGATTTGGTTATAAAAATTATAAGTGCTTAAATTTTAAACGATTTATAATTTCGAAATGCGCTTTATACGGCCAATAAGTAAAACACTACTTACTCAGCATACATTTTATCAATAAGTGCTTTATATTTTTTATAAATTACTTTACGTTTTAATTTTAAAGTTGCTGTAATTTCTCCGGCTTCAATACTAAACTCTTTCGGTAATAAAGTAAATTTCTTAATTTTTTCAAACTTAGAAAACTCTTTTTGTAATTCTTCAAAACGTTTTTCTAACATCGTTTTAATTTGATTGTTAGCAATCAAATCTTCTATATCTTTAAAACTAATTTTATGCTCTTCAGCATATTTTTTAATATTCTCGAAACTTGGTACAGCCAAAGCTGTAACATACTTTTGTTGATCTCCTATTACTGCAATTTGCTCAATAAAAGAATCACTAACTAAAGCCATTTCAAGTTTTTGAGGAGCAATATATTTACCTCCAGAAGTTTTCATTAAATCTTTAATCCTATCAGTAATTACTAAGTTTCCTAATTCATCAATTTTTCCTGCATCGCCTGTTTTAAACCAACCATTATCAAAAACTTCAGCAGTAGCTTCCGGTTTTTTATAATATCCTTTCATAACACCAGGACCTTTTACCAAAACTTCATCATTAGCGCCAATTTTAATTTCAGTTCCAGAAATTGGCTTACCTGCAGAATTAAATTCAAAAAACTGATTTCCGAATAACGTAACGGTAGCAGTTGTTTCTGTTAAACCATATCCACATTTTATATTTAATGCAAAAGAATGAAAAAACGAAACCATGTCTGGCACTAAAGGTGCTCCGCCACAAGGCATAAATTTTATATTTCCACCAAAGACATCACGTAATTTACTAAGCACCAATTTATCTGCTATTTTATATTTTAGCTGTAATATAGCTGGTACTTTTTTATCAAGACGCTGATACTTATTATGGTATTTATTTCCAACCCCTAATGCCCAACTTGCTAATTTCATTTTAGTAGGTGAAGCTTCTTTTCTTTTTTCTTGAATAGCAGCAAAAATTTTCTCAAAGATTCTAGGAACCGTACACATTAATGTTGGTTTTACTTCTTTTAAAACATCTGCTATTTTTTTAGGGTCTTGATTAAAATAAACCTGAATTCCTTGTTGTAAACAGAAAAACACCCAACTACGTTCATAAATATGACTTAATGGTAAAAAACTTAAAGAAACATCATTTTCATCCACATCTAATTCTGCTTCATGTGCTTTTAATGAGGATGCAAAATTATTATGATCTAACATTACACCTTTAGGTTCTCCTGTTGTACCTGAAGTATAAATAATACTTGCTAAATCATCTAATTTAGAATCTAAATGACGCTTTTCTAAAACTGTTTCAATGCTTTTTGGAAATTCTGCATTTATAAAATCAGTAAAATAAACAGCGTTTTTATGACCTCTTAAATCTACAGTACATGTTAAGGCTACTATTAATTTTAGATATTTATTATTTTCAGATATTAATTCTACTTTATCAAACTCTTCTTGATCACCAACAAACAACACACTAATTTCTGCATCATTTACAACGTATTCAACTTCCTTTTGAGAGTTTGTTGCGTAAATAGGAATCGTTACGGCTCTTACTCCCATAATCCCTAAATCTGCTATAATCCACTCGGTCATATTTTGAGCAAAAACACCAATATTGTCCTGTTCTTTAATTCCGAAATTGATTAAAGCTTTAGAAACTTGTTGAATTTGAAAATAAAAAGAATCCCAAGAAATACCTTTCCAATTTTTTGAAGCTTCATCTTTATAAAAAACTGCTTCTTTAGTTGTAAATCGACTAGTGTTATCTTTAATTACTTTTAGTAAATGTTTATAATTCATCTTTCGATTATTTTAAATAAGGATTTTATAACCATCAAATTTACGAATATTTCAATGACTTGTACATATATTAATGTTAATGAAATACAAAACCAGTTTATAATTTCATTTTTTTTATTAAATTTTTACATATTAAAAATTAATATTTTCCTTTTTAAACTTTTTATTATATTTTTAACAATAACTAATGATAAAACCTATAGCTGTTTCCATATTTTACCTTAGTTTTATCAAAAATTTTAAAAAAGTAAATGGATTTTACAAACCCACTAGTATATGGTGTACCATGTTTCTTAGCACTTATTTTAGTCGAATTAACATATAGTAAGCACAATAAAAAAGAAGAAAAGAAGAAAATTTATAAATGGAAAGATTTAGCAGCTAGCCTTACCATGGGTATTGGTTCTGCTATTCTAGCTCCTTTAACAAAAACAATCGCGGCAATTGTACTTTTTAGTTTTGTCTATGAAATATTCAACCCTTTAGTTGATGGAGTTCGTACAAATATTATGGGGTACGAATCTTTTGGTTATGCTTGGTATATTTGGCTTATTTGTCAGGTATTAGACGATTTTAGTTATTATTGGTTTCACAGACAAAATCATAATGTTCGTTTTTTATGGGCGGCACATATTGTACACCATTCTTCCGACAACTTTAATTTAGGAACTGCCGTTAGAAACGGATGGTTTACCATTCTTTACAAACCTTTCTTTTATGTTTGGATTGTTGCTATTGGTTTTCCTCCAGAAATGTTAGTAGTTTGTTTAGGTATAGAGGCTTTGTGGCAATTTCAATTACATACCGTTTACATTGGTAAATTAGGCTTCTTAGATAAAATATTAAATACGCATACCATGCACCAAGTGCATCATGCTCAAAATTTTGAGTATATGGATAAAAATCATGGTGGATTTTTAAATACTTTTGATAAAATGTTTGGTACTTTTAAAGAATTCGACGAAAATATTGACATCAAATATGGTGTTACGCATCCACCAAATTCTTATAATCCATTTGTTATTCTAACACATGAATATAAAGATATTTGGAATGATATGAAAAAATCTAAAAACTGGTATCATAAATTTATGTATGCATTTGCCGCACCAGGTTGGAGTCATGATGGAAGTACACTAACCATTAAACAAGCCCGTAAGGCTTTACAAGAAGAATAATATTTGTTTAAAAAGTAAAACTTTTCAACTAAAAAAAAAAGGAATCTCAAAATAAATTTGAGATTCCTTTTTTAGTTAAATCAGTTAATAGGCAATTAAACTTAGCCCTAACTAAAACATCATACTTTTTGAGGCACGAAAAAGATGCCGTCTTTCTACTTCGCTCAAGATAAATTCCAAAGAGGAAATAGCTTCTATAAAACTAAGAAGTTATTTGACTAAAAAACTCAAAAATCTCTCCTTTAGAAATAGAACTTCCTTTTTCTATTAAATCGAAAATTTCGCTATTTCGGTCCTCTTTATTATAAGGCTTTGTGCCTTTAAAAATCTCTACAGAATTATCCATAGGGTTTTGCATCAACCATTCAAATCCTTTTTGCTCTAATAAATTAATATCCCAAGTAATTTTAATAGCAATTCTATGTATTTCTTCTGCATCACACTTAAACAGGTTTACAGAGGTTTTAGAAAAATGTTCTACGTAATTTGTTTTTGTTAGCACATTATCCCAAACAACATCAGAAAAAACATTCATCTCCTCTTCTGCAACTTCTGGTGTTTCTTCTTTTATTTGATTCCATTCTTTAACGTCTATACTTTGGGTTGCTAAAAAACGGGCAAAATCTTCGTGTAAGCTTTCGAATTGTTCTTTGGTAAGTTGTCTATATTTCATAATTTATGGTAAAAAAAAACCGCCCAATTATGGGCGGTTCAAATATCTGAATTCTTTATTGATTTAGAAAGAATATCTTAAACCAACTTGTGCTTGCCATCTAGAAAGTAACGTAGAATTATATACAAAAGTTTCTTTTAAGTCTGAATTAAAACTATAGGTTGGTAAACCTGTATTATCTACAGTAACACCTAATAACTGTACTGCATCTGGTTGTTGCACTAAGCCCCAGTTTGAGTTTAATAAGTTACCAAAGTTTAAAATATCTATAGTAAACTCTAAAGAATTATTGTTTCCTAATTTTAAATTCTGAATAAATTTTACATCCATTTTTCCTCTCCAAGGTGATAATGCTCCATAACGTTCTGCATATTCTCCCTGTCTATCACTTAAATAATCATCTTGATTGATATAATTTCTTAAGCCATCTTTTTGATCTTGAATAGATAAGTCTCCAGTATTTACTGGTGCTTTAAATGTCATTGCATCTATTTCGCTGTCTGTTGGTATGTAAATTAAATCATTTAAGTTAGAACCATCATTATTAAGATCGCCTGCGTATGTGTAGTTAAAACGACCTCCTTTTGCCAATTCATAGAAAGAAGAAATTGTGGTTGTCCATTTATCATTTGTTCCATAATTCCAAGATTTAGAAGCTACCGCAATAAAACGATGTGTATCTCCATATTTAGAATGTGCTAATGTTGCATCATTTGCATTAGATAAAACTGGATTAAAATCGAAAGCATCTCCAGTTATTTCTGCTTCAATAGAGTTTACATCTTTAGAATTTAAGTAATTATAAGCTGCCATTAAATACAATCCATTATCAAAATTTCTCTGTGCTTTTAAGGATGCATTTAAAGTTCTTCCTTTATCAGAGTTGGTAAATACGTAAGCATTTGATTTATCATTTGGACCTCCCCAATTAGGACTTCTATCTGTATCTGTGTATACTAATCTGTTGTCTATTCCTCCTGCTAAAGTTCCGGTTGGTGTTTTTAACCCCCAGTTTTGTACATGTGCTCCATTAATGTCTTTTGTATAAGAAAGGTCTGTAGTTAAAATAGTACCATCTTTTAATTTTACATCTGCTCCTAAACTTGTTCTCCAAACTTGTGGAAATTTAAAATCTGGATCTACTACTTGATAGAAATATACATTAGGATTTGCTATTTGGTTACCTAACCAAACAAAAGGAAAACGACCTGTAAATAAGCCAGAACCACCACGTAATTGTAAAGAGTTATCTCCATTTACATCCCAGTTAAAACCAATTCTTGGTGAAACTAAGAAGTTATTATTTGGCATTTTAGTAGAATCAAATAATACTGTTTCTCCTGTAGAAGGATCTGTGTATGGATTATTAGGTAAGTAAAAACTTTTATCTATAACATCTTGTGCTTTATCTGCAGAATTAAAAAATAAAGGTTTATCAAAACGAACACCATATGATAATTTAAAATTATCGTTTATATTCCAATCATCTTGTACGTAAAAAGCAAACTGACCAACATTTGTTTCTGCTAACGCCCAAGAATCATTGGCGTTATTAGTTGTAAATGTGCTTTGAGCAGCAGCCATAGCATCAGCTAAAAGACCATTAGAAACTCCTGTTCTAAAGGCATCCATATTGGCAAAATCTCCACCAAATGCACCAACATAACCTCTTGCATCTCCAAAACCATATGCTCCTAAATTAAACGAATTCTCAAATTCAAATTTTTCAAAAGAAAAACCAATTGTATAGTTATGGTCCCCATTACTGATATTTAAGTTATTTGTAATTTGAAAAACTTTTTGATCTAATGTATTGTTAATTGAAAAAGGTTCATGACCTGAAATTATATAATTCCCTCCGTTACCATCTTGAATTCTAAATGCTGGCATAGGTGCTGATTTAGGGCTTCTAAAATCATCGAAATGTGTATATCCTGCTTGAAACTTGTTTGTTATATTATCTGTAACAGTAGAATTTAATTCAAGTAAAAAAGAATTTAAATTATTATTAATTTGGTATCCAGAATTTTCGAATTGTAACATTTGAGAACTTGGACCTCTAAAACCTAGCGCTGTTGGATGCGCTGGCAAATCTCTAGAGGCATTTAAAAAATTATAGACAAATGATAAACGATTGTCTTTGGTGATATTCCAATCTAACTTAAATAACCCTTTCGTACTGTTAGAGTCATGGGTAAAACCTTCATAAGCACCGGTACTGTAACCAATACCTGCTAATGCGCTTTGAACTTCATCTAAATCTGATTTTAAAACTCTAGACTCATTAATAGCTCCCGAGCCTGTGTTTGGTAACCAAGACTGACCTAAATCTGATCTATTGTCTTTTTCGAAATTTATAAAAACAAATAATTTATCTTTTATAATCGGTGCGCCTACACTAGCTCCTACTTGAGATTGTGATAATTTAGGAACAAAAATACTTTCTCCTTTAATTTTACCTCCTGTAAAATCTTGATTTCTGTAATATCCGTAAGCAGTTCCTGTTACTGTGTTTGTTCCACTTTTGGTTACTGCATTTACAGAAGCACCTGTAAAACCAGATAAAGTAACATCATAAGGTGCAGTAGAAACAGAAATTTGCTCAATCGCATCTAAAGATACTGGTTGAGAAGCTGTTTGCCCACCAGGTGTTGCTGCATCTAAACCAAATGGATTGTTAAATATAGAACCATCTAATGTAAAGTTATTAAATTGGTCATTTCTTCCCCCAAAAGATCCACCTGAAGCAGAAGGGTCTAAACGTGTAAAATCTGATGCCGATCTAGATATCGTTGGCAATATCTTTAAATCTTTAGTTCTAATACTGGTTTGCGCTCCTGTTCTATCGTTATTAAAAACAGCATTTTTACCAGAGCTAATTACAACTTCTTCTAAAGTATTACTGTCTTCGGATAAAACAACATCAATATTTGAGGTTTTACCTAAGGTTAAAAAGATATTTGTTATCTTATTAGATTTAAAACCTAGATAACTAATTGTAATCGTATAAGGACCTCCAATTCTTAAGTTAGATAGCGCGTATCTACCATTATCTTGTGCTGTTGTACCAGATACAGTACCTGTAGGAGTATGCAAAGCAACAATAGTTGCTCCGAATAATGGTTCTCCAGAATTGTCCGTAATAGTTCCGTTAATTTTTGATGTTGTTGTTTGTGCGTTTGCAACAAAACTAAACATTAAAATAAATGAACATAAAAAAAATAATTTTTGCTTCATGTTTTTGGATTTAAGTTTATATAACCAAAAATAAAGCAAAAAAAAAGTCTACTCGTTAAAGTAGACTTTTAGTTCTTAACAATTATTTAACAATTGTTATTTATTCAGCAATAACTTCAAAAGAAATTTCAGCAACTACTGCTCTGTGTAATCTTACAGAAGCTTCATATTTACCTAATCTTTTTACAGAACCACCAACAACTTTAATAAATTTCTTATCTAAGTCTGTTCCTGCTTTTGCAAGTGCTGCAGCTAAATCGATGTTGTTTACAGAACCAAATAATTTGTCTCCTGAACCAACTTTAGATGCAATTTTAATTTCATATCCTTTAACTGCTTCTGCTATTACATTAGCGTCTTCAATTAATTTAGCTTCTTTGTAAGCACGTTGTTTTAAATTCTCTGCTAAAACTTTCTTTGCAGATGAAGTAGCTAAAACTGCTTGTCTTGTAGGGATTAAGAAGTTTCTACCATAACCGTTTTTCACGTCTACGATATCATCTTTAAATCCTAAATTTTCTACGTCTTGTCTTAATATCAATTCCATGTTCTACCTCTTTATTATTTTAACATATCTCCAACGTAAGGCATTAACGCTAAATGACGCGCTCTTTTAATTGCTTGCGCAACTTTACGTTGATATTTTAATGAAGTTCCTGTTAAACGTCTTGGTAAAATTTTACCTTGTTCGTTTACTAAATACATTAAGAAGTCTGCATCTTTAAAATCGATATACTTGATATCTTTTTTCTTAAATCTACAGTATTTAGCTTCTTTTTTAGTGTCTATATCTAACGGCGTTAAATATCTAACGTCAGCAGATTTACCGCCTTTTGCTTGTTGTTCTATTGATGCCATTTCTTATTTTTTTGTAGATTTAACACGTTCAGTTCTAATTTTTGCCCAAGCAGCTGCATGTTTGTCTAATTTAACAGTTAGGTAACGCATAACGCTATCATCTCTTCTAAATTCTAACTCATATGCAGAGATTTCTTCTCCAGCAATTTTAAACTCAAATAAGTGATAAAAACCACTTTTTTTCTTTTGGATTGGATATGCTAATTTCTTTAAGCCCCAATTCTCTTTTGAGATCATTTCAGCTCCTTTGGAAACTAAATAATCTTCGAATTTTTGTACTGTCTCCTTTATCTGAGTATCAGATAAAACGGGATTCAAAATGAAAACAGTTTCGTAATGATTCATAAATTAAATATTTATTGTTTATTTTTAAGGCTGCAAATATAATAACTTTTTTATAACTAGCGTTATATATAACAGTTATTCTTATCAACTTTAAGTAAAAGTGGAAAATTCTAGGTAAAAAAATGTAGATACTTCTATTTCTTTACATCAAAAGTAAAATTCTTAGATATATTTCTAAAGAATTAAATTTTTATTTATAAAAGTGTAATTAACAAAAAAGGTTGATAAAACCTCTAGGTTGAAACACAAAACAACACCAGAGGTTTATCAAAAATATTCTAGTTAAAATTAGACTTCAAAAGCCTCTAAATGAAAAGCTTCGCTAATTTCTTTATAAACAATTTTTCCTTTTATAATATTTAATCCTTTTTCTAGAGATACATCTGTAGCACACGCTTCTTCCCATCCTTTGTTTGCGATATTTAAAATATATGGCAATGTTACATTTGTTAATGCAATTGTAGAAGTATAAGGTACAGCTCCTGGCATATTTGCCACACAATAATGTACTACATCATCTATAATATAAGTAGGATCTTCGTGTGTTGTTGCTTTTGTAGTTTCAAAACATCCACCCTGATCTACAGCAACATCTACTATAACAGTTCCTGGTCGCATGTCTTTAAGCATGTCTTTAGTAATTAATTTTGGAGCCTTTCCTCCTTTTACTAAAACACCTCCAATAATTAAATCGTGTGTTTTAATTAATTGTCTAATACTATATTCACTTGAAAAAGCTGTTGTAACATGGTTTGGTAATACATCATTTACATAACGTAAACGTTTCATATTAATATCCATAATAGTTACATGAGCACCTAAACCTGCTGCCATTTTTGCTGCTTGTACTCCAACAACTCCTGCTCCTAAAATTAATACTTTTCCTGGAGCAACACCTGGTACACCACCTAATAAAATACCACGTCCTTTAATTGGTTTTTCTAAATACTTAGCACCTTGCTGAATTGCCATTCTTCCTGCAACTTCAGACATTGGTGTCAATAAGGGTAAAGTTCCTTCACTATCTTCTACCGTTTCATAAGCAATACAAATAGATTTACTTTCTATCATTGCGTTTGTTAAAGGTTCGCACGATGCAAAATGAAAATACGTAAAAACAATTTGATTTTCTTTAATTAAAGGGTATTCCGAAGCAATTGGTTCTTTAACCTTTACAATCATTTCACTTTGGCTGTAAACTTCTTCTATGGTAGGTAAAATAGTTGCTCCTACCTTAATGTAATCTGCATCAAAGAAACCACTTCCTTCTCCTGCTGTTGACTGTACGTAAACAGTATGATTTTTTTTCGTCAACTCAAAAACACCTGCAGGTGTCATACCAACTCTACTTTCGTTATTCTTAATTTCTTTAGGAATTCCAACTTTCATTATTGCTTAATTTAGATGTTTTAAGCAAGTAAATTTACAGTCTTTTTGTTTGTATTTTAACAAAAAAAATAAAAATTGTTATTTTTACTGATGTCCTATTTTTTATTATTTTAAAATGATTTAAACCAAAATTCTATTCATTAAAATTATCAAATACTCAATAAAACTCACAAAAAATTGACGACAGTAATATTATCTTTAACGATTTAATCTAAATCTAAACGAATTCCCATAGAAATGTTTCTAGTTTCGGTATTTTTAAACAATGGGTTCAAATCATATTTCACATAAAAACTAGTAGATCTATAACCTACATAAGCACTTAATCCATAGTTAACAGTATTCATATTAAAATTATTGAATTGCACTTCTTCAACTTCAACATTGTTTTCATCTTTGTATTCTAAATACTGTCTTGTTCCTAATTTAAAACCAACAAAACCTCCAAGACCTAAACGAACCGATCTGTTTGTTCTATCTTTTACAAAACCATCTTTATCCGTCTTATTTTTAGAAAAATCCCACTCTACATGCATCGGAAAATTCATTTGTACATGACGCAATCTGCTTTCTGATAATTTATTATCAAAGACCTGAACTTCTGTCATATCGCCATCTTTTACATGGATACTATTATTATCTAAACGTAAGTTATTCCAAAGAAAAGAAAGTCCGTATTTAAAGTACAATTTAGAAGGTTCTTTAGTAAATCTTGTTTTCCACGTCCAGCCTAACTCATAAAAATGAGACTGCCAGAATTTATAATCAGAATCATTTAAAGAAGATACTTCATGGTCATTTAATACATTATTAACCCCCATAGAAAACACAAACTGAGATGTAGTTTTTCTATTCATTTTTCTTTTTCTCTTTTCTATTCTTTCACTTTTATCATCATTATTTAAGTTAAATGAAAATGTTTTCTTTCCAACAGTAAACGTATTATTGTCATCATCAAACTCACTATCTTCATCTGAACTCGCTATTCTACCATTGGTTTTATCTTGCACCAATAATTGCAACAAACGCTCTTGTTCTCCTATTAACTTTTCAATTCTTCTAGCATGATAAGAAGCAACCTCTTTCTTTAAAGTGTTAGAAGTTACTTTTGTAATTTCTCCTTTTTCTAGCCTTTCATCAATAGCAATCACTTTTATTCGTAAAGAATCTTTTTGATTTGCTGTAATGTGCTCTATCCTTTTAGATATTTTATTTACTTCTTTCTCAAAAGTTGTTTCTTGAGATACGGCAATAGTTGTACTAAACAACACTAATATTAGTAGTATTCTTTTCATCTTGTATGTTTTAAAAAATTGTTTTTGCTTGATAAAATCCTTTCATAAACTAGTTTCAATTAAAACGTCTTTTAATTTTACTGCAACAAAAAGTGATTTAACTTAGTTGTTTCTACTTGCAATAGCAGTTGCAATATCTGTTACTCTTTTCTTTAAAGATTGTAAGAAATTATTCTGAAAATCTTCTTCTCCAATAGTGCGTTCTACTTCAGCCAAAATAGCTTCTGGACTCACTTTAATATTAGAGTTTTTAAGCTCATTTTTAATCGTACTTAAAACATCTTCTCTAGTTAAATTTAGTTTTGCATAATACTCCTTTACTTCTGTAGACGAATGTGTTACCGCGAATAACAAATCATCACTATTAATTTTTATGCTACCATTAGGGTCTTGTTTTAAGGTTTCTTTATTTATTGTTTTCTCCTTCGTCGGATTATCTTCAGATACTGCTACCACTGTTTCGATAACTTCCTCCGTTGTCGGAATTACATTGTTTTTGTTATTTGCAACTATAGAATTATTGATTGATTTTTTAGATTCCTCCTTTGTAACTTTATTTTTATTAGAAATCTCCACTTGCTTCTCTTCTACTTTATCAATCTTAACAATTGCTTCTTCTGCAGGAATTTCTTTTATAAATTGATCTATTTTTGCATCAATTGTAATCGTATCTATTGGGTTTTCAACAATAATTTCTAATGGTTTAACATCTTCATTTTTATTGAAAAACAGAAAACCAACACTAACTAACAATAAAATACTTGCCGCAGCTCCTACATAAAAAAACCACCCTTTTTTCTTCGCTTTTGGTTGCTCGTCTAATTGTGTAGACAAACGTTCCCAAGCAGAAGCCGATGGATTGATCGTTCTATTTTGAAACTTGTTTTTTATGTTTTTATCTATATTATTTGTCTCCATTACTCACTGTATTCATTTTGTAATAATTCTGTTGCAATAATTTACGTGCTTTAAATAATTGCGATTTAGAGGTACTTTCTGAAACATTTAATTTCTCTGCAATTTCTGAATGTTTATACCCTTCTATGGCATATAAATTAAACACCATTTTGTAACCTTCTGGCAATTGATCTATCAATTTCTGAATATCTTCTACAGACGTGTTTTCTAAACTTTCTGTAGCTGCATCATTAAAGATATAATCTTCGTCTGATAAATCAATTAAATTCTTTTTACGGAGATAAGAAATACAAGTATTCACCATAATTCTGCGAATCCAACCTTCAAAACTACCTTCGTGTTTAAACTTGTGTAAGTTGGTAAAAACCTTAAAAAAACCTTGTAATAATAAATCTTCTGCATGATGCATATCTTTTACATATTGCCTACAAACTCCCAACATTTTAGGAGAATATTGCTCAAACAATTGTTGTTGCGCTTCCCTATTGTTGTCTATCGCTTTTTTAATTAACGATTTCTCTTTGTTATGTAATTTTATAATTTTCAAGCCTCTCGTTTCGTTTTAACTGCCTTACAAATATATAGACTACAGAAGTCTTAAAAAGGTTGCTTGAAGATAAAAAAAAAAATTATTTACCCCACAAACCAAACTTAAACCCCTTGTTTTCCAAATAATAAATGAAAATAAATTATTTTATTTTTAATAAAATTAAGAACATTATTATTCATTCTTAATTACTAGAAATAAAAAAAGGGACTCAAAACTGAGCCCCTTTTTTTAAATAGAATATTAAAAATTCTTAATTATTGTTATTGTCTTTATCATCTTCTTTAGAAGTTTGATTCCAAATTTTAATATCATCATCTTTGGTAACTCCTTCTAAAATCTCAACATTTACACCGTCTGACGTTCCTAATTTTACATCTTTCTTATCAAATGTTCCTTCTGCATTTTTAATTTCTACATAAGGCAATTCCGTTTTTCTATCAAACTGTAATAAAGATTCTTTAATAGATAAAACACTGTCTTTTCTTTCTAATACAATTTCTGCATTTGCACTGTAACCAGCTCTAATAAAATGCTCATCATCTAAAGAAACATCAGCTTTAATTTTAAATTGAACTGCTCCTGCTTCTTCTGTTCCTTTTGGTGCAATAAAGTTTAAAACTGCTGGAAACTTCTTGTTTTCGATAGCTCCTAGAGAAATTTCTATTTCTGTTCCTTTTACCAATTTACCAACTTCAGATTCATCTACCTTTCCTTCAAAAATCATTTTAGTCATATCTGCAATCGTAGCAATTGTGGTACCTGCACTAAATCCATTTGTTTCTACAACCTGATATCCTTTTTTAACAGGAATTTCTACCACCATACCAGAAGTTGTTGCTCTAATATTTGTATTTGCACCAGAAGAACCTGCAGATCCTTTTTTAATAATCTGATAATCATTTTGTGCGTTACGTAAATCGTTTTTTGCTTGATTATATGAAAGTTCTAAAGACTCAAATTCTTGACGAGAAATAACTCCTTTATCAAATAATTTTTTATTTCTGTCGTATTGTACTTTTGTATTGTTCAATTGAATTTGAACAGAATTAATACGCCCTTTTGCACTTGTTAAAGACTGTTCGTTTGGTACAACTCTTACTGTTGCTAACAAATCTCCTGCTTTTACAATTGCGCCTTCTTCCACAACAATTTTATCTATAATACCTGCTATTTGCGGTTTTATCTCTACTTCCTCTAACGGAGTAACTTTACCAGTAGCAACACTTTTTTTAACAATTGTTGCTTTAAAAGCTTTTTCTGTTTTGTACTCTATCGGTGATGCACTGTTCTTTTTACCAAACCAAATTAGTACTGCTATTAATGCAACAGCTATTCCTCCAAAAATGATTACTTTTTTCATTTATCTTCTATTTATTCTTGTTAGTTGATTTTTTTTTATTCTTCTCTTAATGCGTCTATTGGTTTCACTATCGTTGCCATATACGCAGGTATAAAGCCTATTAATGTTCCTAAAAATACTAATACTGCATATGCTATTAAAACAATAGGAATATCTACTGTAGGATTTACAAGAAATTCTACAAAATTATCTAATAACATTAAAACTAATCCACCAGCAATGATTCCTAAAGAACCCGCCAACAGTGTTAAAAATAACGATTCTAATATAATTTGTTGTCTTACTTTATTTGGCGTTGCCCCTAAAGCTCTTCTAATTCCTATTTCTTTTGTTCTTTCTTTAACAGTAATCAATAAAATATTACCAATTGCAAAAACACCAGCTATTAAGGTTGCAATACCTACAAACCATGTTAAAAACTGCATACCTGTTAAAAAACCTGTAACTTGTTTTATACGTTCTCCTAAATTAAATCCTCTAAATGCTCTGTTATCATCTGGGTGAATTTTATGTAAATTTTTCAATAATAATTTTACATCAGATTCTAATTGAACAATATCAAACTCTTCTTTTCCGGTTACAACCATCCATTCGAATTTATCTCCTTTATTATAAACTAATTTAAAGGTACTAAAAGGAATGTGGATGTTGTTTTTCCCTTCAAACTGACTTGTTTCATAAACCCCAACTACTTTATAATTGATGCCACTTACTTTTATATAAACACCTATAGCCTCTTCATTTCTATCAAATAATTCTTTATAAACACCTTCACTAATAACACAAACCTTTTTGTTTCCGTCCATGTCATTTTGATTGATAAATCGACCTTCTATCAAGTTCTTTTTTTGAACTTCATCTATTAAAGGAAAATCTCCAAAAATGGTGAAATTACCAGTCTTTAGACCATGAACCACTTGTCCGCCAGTTGCATTTCTTGGCACTACAAACTGAATACCTTCTATTTCTGAACGAATTTTATCTACATCACTTAATCTTAAACTAATTTGGCGTCCTTCTTGAAAACCTTTAAAAGGCATTGAAGTTCTACTCCCAGACATAAAAACACTGTTAGTAGCAAAATTACCAAACATGCTATTAAAACTATTTTCTATTCCTTTGGCTGCACCTAATAAACCTACCAGTAATAGAATTCCCCAAAATGCCCCAAAAATGGTGATTGCAGTTCTAGTTTTATTCTTTCGAATACTACCGTAAATTTCTTGCCAAGTATCTTTTTCAAATAAAAATCTCATAATTAATCTGAATTTAATGCTACCACGGGTTTAATTTTTGCTGCTTTTTTGGCTGGTAAATATCCTGCAATTAAACCTGCACAAACTAGTGTTAGGGTTGCTCCAATAACTACAGGTTGAGAAACACTTGGATTTAAAATAAAGTATTTTTCTAAACTTGGTCCAGCAATTTCTAAAATCCCTATTCCCAGTAGTAAACCTGAATAACCAGATATTGCCGTAATAAAAACAGCTTCTTGCATTATCATGGCAACAATCATACTTGGTGTTGCGCCAACTGCTTTTCTTATTCCTAATTCTTTAGTTCTTTCTTTAACGATGTACACCATAATATTACTAATACCTACAACTCCAGCTATTAGGGTTCCAAAACCAATTACTAGAATTAAAATGCTTAAGCCAAACATCATCCCAGATACTTCTTTATTATTTGTTGCGTAGTTATCTAAGCCAATTCCTCTTTGGTCGTTAGGCGAAACATTGTGTCTTTTCTTTAATTCTCGGTGTAATTTACTACTAAATGCAATGGCTTCATCGATACTTAAATCCGGGTTATATGTAATTCCAAATTCATCTACATAATCATTATTACCATACATTCTTTGCATTGTAGAAAATGGTGTATAAATATATCTTTCATCACTATCTCCTCCAGGATCAGAGAAAACACCAATAACTTTATACATAATTCCTCCTATATTTATTTGTTTTCCAAAAGCACTTAATTGACCAAACAAATCTTTTTCTACCATTCTACCAATTACAACAACTTTTCCTCTTTCTTGTATATCTCTATAATTTAAAAAACGACCTTCTGTTACTTCTGCAGATTCTAACACGTAATATTCTGGATATACACCTCTAATGGTGTAGTTATCTTTTTCGTCTTTATAAACAACATTTTCAGATCTCTGAATTCTTGGACTTATGGTTTGAATTTTATCTCCAAAATTCTCTTTGATATAGGTAAAATCATCATTTTTAAACTGAATTCTTCTGCCTATTTGGTTTCCTTTATAAGCTATTGTGGTGTTATTACTCCAAATATAAATGGAGTTCATAGCATCTTTTGCAAATTCATTTTTAAAGGTATTTTGAAGTCCGTTACCAATACCAAAAAGTAACGTAAAAAGTAAAATAGCAAACGCAACCGTAAAACCAGACAACGCAGAACGCAACTTGTTTTTACTAATGCTTTGAAAAATTTCTCTCCAACGATCTAAATCAAACATAATTAAACTGTTTTAGATACATTTGTATATTCATCACTAATAATAAGACCGTCTTTCAAACGTACAATTCTTTTGGTTTGCTCTGCAACTTCCTCCTCGTGCGTAATAACAAACACCGTCATTCCTTCATTATTAATGTCTTTTAATAAATCCATTACAGAATCTGTAGTTGTAGAGTCTAAAGCTCCTGTTGGCTCATCTGCTAAAACAACTTTTGGTTTTGTAACTAACGCTCTTGCAATTGCTACACGCTGTTTCTGTCCTCCAGAAAGTTCGTTTGGTAAATGGTTTGCCCAATCTTTTAAACCTACTTTTTCTAAATATTCTAAAGCTTTTTCTAAACGTTCTTTTCTTGCCATTCCTTTATAATACAAAGGAAGCGCTACATTTTCTAAAGCAGTTTTGTAAGAAATAAGGTTAAATGATTGAAAAATAAACCCTAAGAATTTATTTCTAAGAATTGCTGCTTTTTTCTCATTCAAGTTCTTTATTAGTTGTCCGTTTAGGTAATAATCACCTTCATCATGTTCATCTAATAAACCAACAATGTTTAATAAAGTAGATTTACCAGAACCAGAAGATCCCATAATAGAAACAAATTCGCCTTCTTTTATATGTAAATCGATACCTTTTAAAACATGTAGAGAATCTTTACCTATCGGATAAGATTTGTGTAGTTTTTCTATTCTAATCATTGGTTGGTTAATTTTAAGCTAAAATATTAAAAGTAAATATCCTTAAAAAAAAGACCTATTTACTCGAATACTAACATAAGACGCCTCATTAAAAAAAATGTTACAAGAAAATTACATTTTTTTTAATTTTGCTGATATATTTAGATTTTATTATAGAGAAAACTACTTTAGAAACCATAGTTCTTTTTTATGGGTTTCGAAAAAAGATAAAGTATCTTTGTTTTCTTTAATTTTGAGATGCAAAATGATTGATTTACCAGAAGACAAAAAGATTATTTTATTTGATGGAGTTTGTAATTTATGCAATGATTCTGTCTTAAAGGTAATAAAATACGATACAAAAAACACCTTTTTATTTACAGCCTTACAGTCTGATAAAGGGAAAGAAATCATCAATCAATTAGGAATTGACATTTCTAAAATTGATTCTATTGTTTTGTATGAACCTGGTGTTTCTTATGAAATAAAATCTACAGCAGCTTTAAAAATAATGAATGACTTTGGAGGAATCTGGAGTCTAAGTCAAATCTTTTTATTTTTGCCAGAAGGATTTAGAAATTATGTCTACGATTATATTGCCAAAAACCGTTACAAATGGTATGGAAAAAAAGAAACTTGCATGATTCCTACACCTGAATTAAATGCGAAATTTTTAGATTAAAAATAAAGAATAGAAAAAAATTATATAAATGAACGTACCAAAAGAAATAAAATGTGTCATTTTTGACATGGATGGCGTAATTATAGATTCAGAAGAAATTCATAAAAAAGCGTATTACGAAACCTTTGCCTCTATTGGTGTAACTGTTTCTAACGATTTATACAAAACTTTAACAGGTTCGTCTACCATTAATGCTTTTCAGAAATTAGTAGCACACTTTAAGTTAGATTTAGATCCGGAAGAATTGGTTTTAAATAAAAGAAAACGCTATGTAAATTTCTTTGAAAATGACCCAACATTACATTTGGTAAAAGGTGTAGAGGATTTAATAAAACATTGTCATAAAAAAGGTTTGACCTTAATTTTAGCATCTTCCTCTGCGATGGTCAATATCGATAGAGTTTTTAATCGATTTGATTTAAACAAATATTTTACAGCTAAAATTAGTGGAGCAGATTTAACGGAATCGAAACCAAACCCAGAAATCTTTAACAAAGCAGCTACTTTAGGAAATACACCAAAGGAAAACTGTGTGGTTATAGAAGATTCTGATAATGGTGTTAAAGCAGCCAATGATGCAGGTATTTTTGTATTTGGTTACAGAAACCCAATGGCCGAAGATCAATCTTTAAAAAATGCCGATTTTATCGTTAATAATTTTAAAAGGTTGCATAAAATTATCTAAATCGTTATTTATCGTCAAATTAGTAAGAAAGAACTTTATTAAAACATTATAATGAGAAAAATATTAGTACTGTTTATCATATTTGGAATTTGGAGTTGTAAATCTGATAAAAAACAAATTGAACAAGTCACTTCTTTTAAAGGGCAACAAGTAACAGGTGTAACTGTTAGTGATAAAGGTAGAATATTCGCTAATTTTCCAAGATGGAGAGAAAACATTAAAAATTCGGTTGTTGAAGTTCTTGATGATAAAAATTCGACTGCTTACCCTAACCAAAAATGGAACAGTTGGAAATTAGGTGCAGCAATGTCTGATAGCGTATTTGTAGCAGTACAATCTGTTGTTGCATTCGAAAATATTGTGTATGTTTTAGATACCCGTAACCCATTATTTAAAGGGGTATTAGATAATCCTAGAGTTTTTGCTTTTAACCTTTCTACAAATCAATTGATAAGAACCTATATTTTATCCGAAGATAGTTTTCTAAAAGATTCTTATATAAACGATTTACGTGTTGATAAAAAAAAGGGTAAAATATACTTAACAGATTCTGGACATGCGGGACTTGTAGTGATTGATATAAATTCTGGAGATTCTTTTAGAGTATTAAATAATCATACCTCAACACTTGCAGAAACCAATCACTTAACTTTTAAAAACAGTGTATGGAAAAACACGGTTCATTCAGACGGAATTGCATTGGACACTAAAAATGATATTTTATATTTTCATGCTTTAACGGGTTATAATTTATATGCTATATCTACTGAATTTTTATTAAAAGGTAATAACACTAAAATTGAAAAAAATGTAAAACTTATAGCAAAAACAACTGCTCCAGATGGAATGATTTTTGATCAATCAGGTATTTTATTTCTTGCTGATTTAGAAAGTAACAAGATTATGAAATTTAATATATCTAATGGTAAAATAAGTGTTTTTGCTGAAGGTGAAAAAATTAAATGGGCAGATACATTTAGCATCTATAACGATGAATTATACTATACCAATTCTAGAATTAATGAAGTTAAAGAAGATATTATAAACATGGAATTTACTATTCATAAAATGAGCATAAACGGAGCAAAACAATAGCTAGAAACTTACTGTTTACTTCATTTTAAAGCTTTTTTTTTATTCTGTAATAATTATCACAAAAATAGCCTGGAAAACCTCCAAGCTATTTTTTATTTTAAACCACAAAATATTCAATTCTAGACAACCAATTTAATATTGGCTAATCCTCTAATAAATGAATTATATTTTTCAAATAGTTCTTTTATCCTCTTTTCCACCAAGACTTCTTAACCTCAGCTTCTCCATAACCGTAGCCATAGCTATAACCGTAACCATACTCTGCTTCTACATCTACATCATTCAATAAAACGGTCATATTAGGTAAACGTTTGTCTTTGTATAACTTTGCAGGTATTTCTAACAAACGTTTGTCTAAATAATTGGCTCTAATTGTATAAATAAACAAATCGGCACTTCTACCTAGTAACATAGTATCTGTTACTAATTTTACCGGAGCTGTATCAACAATTACAAAATCGTAATGTTCTTTTCCATACGCTAAAAGATCTTCAAAACGTCCGTTACTTAATAATTCCGAAGGGTTTGGTGCTATTACACCAGAGTGCAACACATCAATATTAAGTGCATCTACATGTTCAATTACATCAGGAACTTTTAACGAATTATCTGTTAAATAATGGGTGATTCCTTTTCCTAATTTTATACCTAGATATTCTTCTAAACGAGGTTTTCTAATATCCGCACCAATTAATAATACCTTTTTGTTTGATAATGCCAATACCGCAGATAAATTTACAGAAATAAAAGTTTTACCTTCACTCGGTAATGTAGAAGTTATAAAAATAGTTTTTCCTACATCTTTAATTCCGGCTCCAGAAAGCATAAAATCTAAATTTGTTCGAATCATTCTAAAAGATTCAGACAAACCACTTCTATCATCTTTCTGAATGACTTTACTAGTATCCTTTGTTTTTGGAATTTCTCCCATTAAAGGTGCTTTTACAACAGATTCTACTTCTTTGGTGTTGTGTACTTTATTATCTAATAAAAATAACACATAAATAATTGCAAATGGTATTGCTAAACCTAATGAAATAGCAATCAAATATACCACTTTACCTTTAGCATTTATTGGGCTATCACTACCTCTTGCGGTATCAATTACTTTTGCATTAGGTACTGTTACTGCTAGTGAAATTGCATTTTCTTCTCTCTTTTGTAATAAGTACAGGTATAATGTTTCTATTATCTGTTGTTGTCTTTCAATATCCCTAAACTCTCTATCTTGTTTAGGTACAGAAGACATTCTATAGCCTACTTTACTTTCTGCTTTTTTGGCATCAATTAAAGAAATAGTTAAAGATGATTTTAAATTTACCAAACTTTGATAAATACTACCTCGTAACTGAGCAATTTGAGAGTTTAAATTAACAATTACTGGATTTTTAAGACTAGATCCTTTTAAAATTCTATTACGTTCTAAAATTAGCTCATTGTACTGAATACTGTTGCCGTCTAAATTACCATCATTTAAACCTAAATTAGCAGGTATTAAATTTTCTTTATTTTCAGTGATATAAGACATTACATAATCAGTTAACCTAATCTGCGTATTTAAATCTACAATTTTCTTTTCTAACTCTGCATTATTTTCTAGTACTATGGCCGCTTCCGCAGGAATACCAGTTAACCTGTTATTAGATTTAAAATCTTCTACTCCTTTATCCACAGCAGATAAGTCTTTTTCTATAACAGCCAACCTCTCATCAATAAAAGTACGAGTATTGTTACCTATTAAATTTTTACCAGCAACAGCATCTTCATTATACTGTCTTACCAATCCATCTAAAATTGCTATTGATTTTTCTTTATTTTGAGATATTAAACTAAGTTCTAATAAGCTAGATTTTTCAAACATTAAACCTACTTGCAGCGCTCCTCTTAAACCTTCAACAACATTTTTTAATGCAGATATTCTAACCGTTATGGTTTCATTAATATTCTTAATTTCTGTCTTTGTAGGTGTTATCGTTATCTTACCAAAGACGGTACTTACACTCTCGCCAAAGACATGTTTCTTAACACTTTCATCTTCTGAAATAAGCTCAAATTGAGATGCAGATAGTACATGAATTTTAAATGTAGTATTTAAATTATATACTTTTTCTTTAGAAAAAAAAGTTATTTTAAAAGGTACTTCTGTATCATACAATTCTGTAATACGCCCTCTATCTTCTTTGTAAAATGTTGTATAGACTCCTAATTCCTTTACAACACGCTCCATAAGCGTATACGATTTTAAAACTCCTATTTCATTGTCTATCGATTTTTTTCCTCCTCCTATTAAACCTAAATCTTCAAAGGCAGAAAGCTCACTAGATAAACCACCATTACTGTCATCATCAATTAAAATTGTTGTTGCTACTCTATATTGGCTTGGTGTATAATAAGAATACGCATATGCTATTCCTATTGCTACTATTGTAGTAAAAACAAACCATTTCCAATGAAATAAATATTTTTCTAACTGTTCTCTTATATTTATAGGTTCTTCTTCCTGAAAAATATAATTTAAAGGGTTCTCTTGTTGCATAATTTAAAAAATAGTTATTGTATTAAAATGGCAATAATTGATATAAACGTGGCTATCGAAGTAAATATAACACTCGTATTTGCCCCTATACCAGAAGAGTTAATCTTACTTTTATTGGGTTCCACATAAATAAGATCGTTTTGTGACAAGTAGTAATATGGGGAATTAAATAAGGCTTTATTGGTAATATCTATAGGTATAAAAACACGTTCTCCATCTCGCTCTCTTATTAATGTAATATCTCTATTTCCATTAATTGTTAAATCTCCAGCTAAACCTAAAGCCTCTACAATGGTGATTCGTTGATTTTGAATTTGATATGTACCAGGCTTATTAACCTCACCCAAAACAGTTACTTTAAAATTGATGGTACTAATATTTATAATAGGATTAGATATATATTCTGCCAATTTTGTATGTAAAAACTTACTTAATTCGTTAGTTGTCATACCTGTTACTTTTAAAACACCTAATACCGGAAACTTAATTTCGCCACTAGCATTTACTAAATAGGGTAATGGTTTTGCACTTCCAATTGAATTATCTAAAATTGGAGTTTCATAAAGGTTAAAAGGTAAAACGGCTTCTGCATTTGCTGCAGATACATTTATATTTAATAAATCATCTTTTTGAATAGTAGGTTCATACTTTTGCAATCTACTATTTACTATCACCTTTTTTTTATCTCCGAAATACACAATCTTTTTTTTAGAAACACATGATGTGACTAAAAATAAAAGCAATACAGATGTTACATATAGATACTTCATTTTTTTTATAGATATTTAATTATTGATAAAATTCTTTTTTACAGTTATTATATTATACTTTCTATTTTCTCATCTTTAATTTTTAAGCGTTCTGTATTAATACTACTTTTTAGTCTATAAAAAAGCAATAAAAACAATCCGAAAGCCAGAACAAACACACCTAACATTTGAAAACTATTTAAGTAAGTTCCTAATTTTATGATAAAGATTACAAATAGGTAATTAACAAGACCTAATAACATAGTTGCCTTAAAATGAGACATACCAAAATCTATTAAAACATGGTGAGAATGGTTTCTATCTGGATAAAACGGACTTTTCTTTTGCAGTAAACGAACTCCAATTACTCTTAACAAATCGAACAAAGGAATACATAAAATAGCCATTAAAACAAAAAAGCCATTTTCTGGTTTAAATGTAAAATGACTATACATGCTAATATCTATCGCCATAAATCTTAAAGACAAAAAAGCAATACAAAATCCTATTAGTAAAGAGCCTGTATCTCCCATAAATATTTTTTTCTTGATAGAAAAATTAAAAAATAAATAGGCTAATAACATCCCAATAAAACTTAAACAGATTAAGTAATAGAAAAACAAACTAATAGCATAAAATATTAGGCTAAATACACTAAAGATTATAATTGCAATAATAGACGCCAAACCATCTATACCATCTATTAAATTATAGGCATTTATAATTGTTAAGACCAATAAAGTACTAGCAATATATACTAGCCATAATGGTATTTCATAAATCCCCAAAAAACCATACAAATTATTTCCTTCTAAAGCATTATGAAAAAACAAAAACAATACAGCCAATGCTTCCATAAATAGCTTTGCTTTTGGAGAAGAAACGACTAAATCATCTTTAACTCCTACCATAAATATGAGTGTAGTACTTGCTATTAAATTTAAACCAATATTTTCTGTATCGAAATGTTGAATAAAAAATAACATTAAAATTAAAGTTATAAAAAAGGCAACTCCAGCCATTGTAGGCGTTGCTCCTTTATGAGAACTACGCTCATTGGGTTTTTCATTTAAATTACGCCTTATTATTACCCAACTAATTTTAGGTATTATATAATAAACTAATAAAAGTGAACTGATAACAGTTAGTATGCTTACCACCGTTAAGTTAGACAAAAGTTGTTGTAGCATTTTTAGTAGGTTTTATTTATAATTTTTTGCTTTTAGCAAATCCCATAAAAAAAGGGGTGTAGACACAAAATTCCGTTTCCATAAACGTTTAGGTTCTCTTAATAATCTAGGGAACCATTCTAATCCTAATTTAATCCAAAAAGGACTAGATCTCTTTACGGTACCTGCATAAAAATCAAACACAGCACCAATACAAGTAATCACTTTAACATCTAAAAAGACACTGTTTGTATGTACCCATTTTTCTTGCTTAGGAGCCGTCATACCAACAAATAAAATATCTGGTTTGCATTTATTAACTGCGGCTATCATTTTAACATTATCCTCTTTAGAAAATTCCGGTTTATACGGTGGAGAATAACTATTTACAGTGATAGATGGAAACTCTTTTTTTATTCTTGTATTTATTAAACTTAAGGTATTATCAGAAGCTCCTAAATAAAAAACATTTAGTTTTTTTAATGCTGCTTCTTCTAACAAAAATTGATGTATATCTGCACCTGCAATTTTTTTTATCACTTTTCCATTAAGTACTTTGGTTGCTAAAACAATTCCGGTTCCATCTGGTAGCAATACATTACTTTCATTTAAAGCTTGACTAAAAAATTGATCTTTTTTAGCCTCACAATAAGAATGAGGGTTTATTGTATTAATTATTTTTTTTGTTTTAAAAAGTGACAATTCACTTAAATCGTTAGAATAAACCTTTTCTATAACATCTTTTAATTTAATCATCTCTTGGTTTTATTTTAGATAGAATTTAAAATATTAAACATATTTTTTTCAAAAATTTTCAACGTATAAGATTCTTCATATTTCTCTTTAGCAGCTATTCCTAAGCGATTTCTAAGAGGGAAATCATTAATTAATATCTCTAACTTATTTGCTAAGTCAACTACATTTTGCTGCTCTACTAAAAAACCATTTACACCATCCTTTACAATTTCAGGTATTGCACCTTCAAAAGTTGTAACCATAGGTAAACCAAACTGAGAGGCTTCTAATAAGACTAATGGAAAACATTCATTATGATAAAACGTTGGCAATACAAATATGTCTGAAGAATTAAATATTGCTGTTTTATCACTATTATACTTTTTACCTAAATAAAAAACGTTATTTATCAATTGCAATTCTTTTAACTTTTCTGTAAATATTTCTTTTGTAACATCTCCTTCTCCTCCAACAAAATTACATGTAAAGTCAACTCCTTTTTTATTTAGAATTTGTAGTGCTTTTAAAAGAACAATAACACCTTTAGACGCTATTAAATTTGATAGAAATAATAATTTAGGTGTTTCATTTTTTAGCCGTTTAGTAACCGAGTCTTTATTTATAGGAGGTATTCCATTTGGGCAATAGTATACATCGTTTTCATCAACATATGTCTTAATATCAAAATATAAGTGCTTAGAAAGTAGGATCACTTTTGTGTTTTTGAATACCTTTTGATATAAAAAATTATCAAATCTTTTTTCTTGTCTCGTATGTACCCCTTTGTTATGAAAATGTAGTACTAATGGAACTCGGAAACACTTTACCAAAAACACAATAACAGCATCTTTATAAAAACCGAATCCCTTAGCCGTCATAGCTAAATAGATTAAATCGGGCTTGTTAACTAACAGTTGCTTAAACGTCTGAAAAACAATAGACAAATACCTTAAAATTTTTCCTAATGGATTTTTACCTATTTCATCAATCGTTTTTGATGTTCCTAAATCGATATAATTGGTTTCAAAATTTCTATTAATTAAATCGCTTTCCTTTATAAATTGCCCCACCATAGAAGAACCATGTACCGGAGGTGGTAAATGCAAAAGGAATAGTATTTTTTTAGTCATTAAATATCTTCTTTTAAAACACTAATTACTTTTGCAGGATTACCGGCTACTACAGTAAAAGGAAGTACGTCTTTTACAACCACAGATCCCGCACCAATAACAGCATTATTACCAATAGTAATAGGACCAATAATTATACAATGAGGTCCAACTAATACGTTATCTCCAATTATAGGAGAACCTAAATCTTCTCCTTTTAAAGATTCTTTATTTCCGATGGTAGTATTATGTTTTAGAGTTACATTTTTTCCTATTACAACCTTGTTGTTTAAAACCAAACCAGTAACATGATGAATTACTAAACCTTCTCCAATAACCGTTGATGCTGGAATTTCACACTTCAATAAAAAATCCGTTATAAACTTGTATAAAATAATAACAGGAGAGAATAAGATTTTAGTAAAAATGTTATTCATTCTAATTCTAAAATATCGCATAAAGACATAATTGCAGACTACAATTTTTCCTTTAAAATTAGAATTCTGTTTTCCTGCTTGTATTATTTGAGAAATCAACATACTTTTATCAATAATGTCATAGAACTAAATTTGTACTTCTTATTTTACCTACAAGAAATACTATTGTATTAATTGGAAGCGTACTATTTTTTTAAATATTCAATAAAGCTAGCAGTAACTAGCTTTTGCCCTTCAGGATTTAAGTGTATTCTGTCATAAAACAAATCTGCATTAGCACTATATAACTCGTTATAATCTAAAAACTTTATATTACTAAACTTAGATTCAATGTTTTTGAAATAAGTTATTTCAGAATTAAATTTTCCAACTTCAGCGTTGTTATATATTGAGGAGGTTGGAACGTACAACAATATGATTTTCATGTTTTTTTGAGTGATCTTTTTTAATGTATTCTCAAATATTTTTCTATTCTCTTTTGTAGAAACAATCTTTCTAAAATCACCTTTTTTAATATCAGAATTCAAAGCAACTGTATCTAGAATTCCGACTTTTAAATTGTCCCAACTTTTTAAATAGCCTCTAAAACTACCACTAACTAGACCTTCGTTATATCTAGATGATTTTATAATTTGATGCTGCCAGAAATCTCCAAATGTTGCGTTTTCAAAAACATAATCATTAATTGTCTTTTCCCCCATAAAAGGATAAAACTGTTTGTAAGAGTTTTCACTTAATCCCTCTCCTGTAAACATCCAAGCATCTACAGCGTATACTACTAATTCTAATTGTTGATTACTTTTTAACAATTGATCTATCATTAAATCTCTTTCAACAATGTTTACTCCTTCTCTTGTATATTTAGAAACTTTTACATTAAGTTCTTTCTCCATCTTTACCTTATCAATACCTAACATTAAATGAGAGTGACCAACAAGCGCAATTTCATTATCCGTATATAAACCATAATATTTATATAACCCATTTAATAGAAAATAATTAACTCCGTTATCTAAAACAATAAGCAATAACAGAAATAGTAATCCTTTTTTTACGTAGTCCTTAAAAAGCTTGTTGCTAATCTCCTTTTTAATCATAATTTAAAATTGAAAATAAATAAAAGCATTCGAAGACATTCCAAATAAAGCAATTGTAATTAACAAAAAGGCATAAGACAGCCACTCAACAAAACTTGGCAATTGAGTTTTTGAAAAGTAAATGGATACCTTATTTTTGAATTGCAAAATTTGCACTCCTATTAAAAATAAGATTAACAATACAGAAAGTACTGTTGTTACAGAGGATCCACCTGTCCATAATTGCCCTGAAAAACTAATTATTTTTGTAATAATCAAGAAAGCATCAGAAACAGAATTTGCTCTAAAAAATATCCAAGCAAAACAGACCAAAATAAATACAATAATAATTTTAATAAATTTATAGTATCCTCTTTTCATTACATCGTTAGCTCCTATTAATACCAGCATTTTTTTACCAATAAATTCAATAAAATAATAAAAGGCATGCAACGCTCCCCATATAACAAATGTCCAATTGGCTCCATGCCAAAGCCCACTAAGTAAAAACACTACCGAAATATTAAATGCCCAACGACTAATTGAAACACGGTTTCCTCCTAAAGGAATATATACGTAATCACTAAACCAAGTTGATAAAGAAATGTGCCAACGTTTCCAAAACTCTCCTATAGAATTCGATAAATAAGGTAAATTAAAATTCTGCATTAAACGAAATCCTAACATTCTTGCACTACCAATAGCCATATCTGAATACCCACTGAAATCACAATAAATCTGAAAAGTAAAAAATACAGTTGCTACTATTAATGTTGGACTCGAATGTGCTTCTGGATTGTTAAAAACCGAATCTGAATAGACAGATAATCTATCTGCAATTACTATTTTTTTAAATAAACCCCAAATAAACAATTTTGCTCCTTCTACAAATCTTTTAATATCAAATTCATGTTCCTCATAAAATTGCTGTAGTAAATTAGTGGAACGCTCTATAGGTCCTGCAACTAATTGAGGAAAAAAAGCAACATAGGTTGTAAATCTAACTAAGCTAGTTTCTACACCTACCCTATTTCTATAAATATCTATAGAGTAACTTAATGCCTGAAAAGTAAAAAATGAAATTCCGACTGGTAGTATAACATTTAAAGTATATTTATTAGCATGGACATCAAAAAAATTGGCCAAATTAGAAAATGAATCAATAAAAAAATTGGCATATTTAAAATAAAATAAGGGCAACAATGAAAACATCAGTGCAATTGCAAACCATTTCCTTTTTGCCTTTTTAGTAGCAGCATAAAATATTTTTTTTCCACAAAAAAAATTTAAAACACTTACTCCAAACATTAGCAACGCAAATTTCCAACTCCATACCGAGTAAAAAATATAGGACGCAATTAATAGAAAATGTATGCGCCATTTATGTATTAGAGAAAAGTAAATAACTAAAACAACGAAAAAAAAGAATACATACTGCCAAGAATTAAATAGCATAATTTATTTATAGGTTTATATTTTTTGATATAACTATAGAGATTATTATATGTTTTTTAATAAGTCTTGCATTTTTTGATCAAAAGTAAATAGCATTGCGCTATCTCTTAATTCAGTAATACTAGTCCCTAATGGTTTCGCTTCTTCAAAGGCTTGTTGTAACTTCGTTGATAAATCATTTTCGCTATTAGGATTAAATAACACCCCATTATTCTCATTTATCAATGATGATGCACCTGCAACACTTGAACATAAAACACGACAACCACCAACTAAAGCTTCATTAACAACTGCTCCAAAAGGCTCATAGGTACTTGGTAAAACAAATAATTGAGAAAAAAGATACCAATTGTATAATTCTACACCTTCTTTTCTACCTATAAATAAAACGTCCTCTAAAATGCCTAATTTCTGTGTAAACTCAATTAATTTTTCTTTCAAAACTCCTTCTCCAACAATTACCAGTTTTTTATCACTTCCTTTAACATTGGAAAAACATTTTATTAGAAAAAATAAATTTTTAACAGCTACTAATCGTCCAACATAAAGCAATATTTTTTTATCTTTTAAATCATATTTGACAATATTTGTGTTGGCTTGATTTATAGCATTTGAATATTTTTTTACAAGTGATTTTTCTGAATGAATAACAGGAAAATCAAGTGTATTATTAGTAATGCTAACATTGTTTTTATACCAATTAGAAACCTCTTTACTCGTAAACACAACTCCATTAATATTCTTTGAAATAAAATTTCTAAAAAACAACCTCAAGCCTTTTCTGTCTTCAGAATTTTTTATACTATCATCACTTAGAGTGTATATTTTAATTTTAGGATTCCAAATTTTACAATACAAAAATGCCAATAATGTAATTTGACTATATTCTGCACAAAAAATAATATCTGGATTTTCTTTTTTAATAATTGAAAAAACACCGGTTCTTATTGATCTTCCAAAAACTTCGAAGCCATTAGAAACATAGTTACATTTAAAATTACAAAGAGATTTTAAGTTCTCTTGATTAAATTTTTGATCGCTAACATTTTTTAAACTAAAATAAAATGAAGCTAAATAATACTCATTTAAAGAATTAAAAAAATCGACTCTGTAAGGTGCTAAGGCAGGATGAAAAATTAATGCTTTCATTTAATTTTATTTTTGATTCTTCTTTAAAATCTTGTTTAAAACTGAACTCGGAACTATTGTTAGAAATAAGTAAGCGTAAACTACTTTATTTGAAGGGTTATAATATATCGCTTCTAAAGATTCTTTAATTGATTTATATCTTAAGCCTAATCTTAAATAAATGGAAGCTCTCATTTTTTTCCAAGAAGAAATGTATTCTTTTAAACAAGTTACATCCTTATTTTTTTTATATAAATCATATAATTCCTGACCTACTATATCTATTTTTTCTGGTATTCTATTCGGTTTATTGTCATAGGTATGTGCACTATCTTGCACAAAAACAGCCAATGCATTTAAATTATAAGCAATCTGATTTTTAATTGCCAATTTAGCCCATGTTAATAAATCCTCTCCAGATTTAATACCCAATGGAAAACCATTAATTTCTAGTAACGCTTCCTTTTTGATTACAATAGCAGAAGACCAAAGTGGCGGATGAGAACAGGAAGCTACTTCAAAATAATTAATTAAGATTCCTGTATCTCCTTTAAATGGAATTTTATTTAATTTTATAGGTGTCTGTTTTCCTTTATAATCTTCCATTAAATAAGCAGTTGCCAATACATTGCTATTTGGGTACTTTTTTGACAGTGCTTTAATTTCTTTCAGGTAATTTATATTCCATATATCATCTGCGTCTAAAAAGGCAATCCATTCATATTTAGCTTTATCAACTCCTGTATTACGAGCAACCGAAACACCAGAATTATTTTGATATATTAATCTTATTAATGGATGCTCTAATTTAGATACAATTTTATCTGAACCATCTGTAGAACCATCATTAACAATAACTATTTCATCTGGTAAAACAGTTTGGTTTAAGACTGTTTTAATAGTATTAACAATACTATCTTTCTTATTGTAAAGCGGAATAACAACACTTATTTTCATGATAAAATTACTTTCTTTTAGATTTCATTACCAAAGCAAAACCAAAAAATATATAAGGATAGCTTAAGGTAATTAAAGAATAGTTTACAACATTGTCTGTAAACGCTGTTGCCATAATACCACACAGAGAAGTACCTGCAATAAATGCAGCATATCTTGCAGAAACATTATTTTTTTTATTGTTATAAATTCGAAATGCTTGCCAAACAAAACTTATTATTATGAGTAAGTATAAAACGAATCCTATTTGGCCGGTATCACAAAGTATTTGAAGGTAATCGTTATGAGCTATTCTTATTACTCCAAAAGGATGATTTCCAGAATAAAAACGAGCTTGCATTTGCCCTAAACCCGCACCCATTAATTCATTTCCTTTATAGAAAACTTTTAAACTCCATTCCCACATTGCAAAACGACCATTACTATCAATAGTGTCTGGTGATATTTTACCACTCATATTAAGAACTTCTTCTGCACTATTAAAAGAAGTCCTAAACATTTTATCTCTTACTGTAGGCACAAATAAAACAGACGCTACAAAACTGGCAATTATCAATATAAATACAGGAAGTGCTTTTAACTTATACTTAAAAAAGGACACCGCTAAAAAAAAGACACCAATACCTATTAAACCTGTTCTAACACTCTCTACTATTGGAATACTAATAAAAAGAAGTATGGCAAATAATACATATTTCTTTTTTGAAAACTTGTACAATAATATTCCAGTACCTATAAAAAATGGATTTACATCTATTACTGCAGGAGGCCACCATAAAATAGGGTTATAAATAGAATAGATGGGAATAATTTTCATCAATACAATACATCCATTTATAAAAACACCTGCTAAAAAACTTATTTTTAACGCTTTTATAAAAAATACATCCGTAATTTTTATAGAAGTAACAACCAATATGACTAAAAAAGGAAATAAAAATTTAAAAAAGACACGAATACCATATCCTTTTTCAGTTGTTAAAACCAACGAAAAAAGAAGCCAACACAAATACAAGGCGTAAATTTTAAGCATTGGTGATGAAAACATTTGAATGCCATACTTAAATAATAACCCTAATAAAAATACCATCCAAATTAATAACAACAATGCAGAAAAATTCCCTGCCTGTACAATTGCTGTCGCTAATAAGAATAAAATAAAACGTTGTTGCGTGTTTACTTTAAATTTAACTTTCTTATTCCAAGTAGTACTTACCAAATAGGTTTTACCTAAAAAGGCATATTCAAAACCATAAATGATTACAATTAAAAAAGCTAATAAACTTAATCCTATAGCCATTTATTTTTGAAGATATAAAAACATTCTTTTCTGATTAAAAACAACATTTTCTAATCGTTTTATATAAAGTTGTAATTTCTTTATATAATTAATGTATATTTTTATTAGAATATTCATATTGTATCATTAAATAATTTAGTCCACTTTCTCATAATTTCATCTATATGAAAACGTTTCACATTCTGCGATGCTTTTTCTCCCATTAACAACCTTAATTCCTTATTTATCATTAATTTTTCTAAAGATTTTGAAAAAATTTCTACGTTAAAATCCGCTATTAAATAACCGTCTTTCTCATCAGTTATAATTTCTGAAGGACCACATTCACAATTAAAAGCTACACAAGGGACCCCACATTCCATTGCTTCTGTTAACACCAACCCAAAGCCTTCATATCTTGACGGAAAAGCTAGTATAGAACTATTTAATAATGCTTCTTTAATCTTTTTTGTTGGTGGTTTTAATAAAATTATATCTTGTAAATTATAACTTTTTATAAGCTCTAATAAATAATCTTGATCTTGACCTTCACCATAAATCGTTACTTTCCAATCGGGATTATTTTTTGCAATTAAACTAAAACCTTTAATTAATAAGTCAAATCCTTTTTGCGCTATAAACCTACCAATGGCTATAATTTCTTTTTGTTTACCATTCGATTTCTCTATAGAATTAAAAGATAAAGGATTTGAAATTACAGAACTATTTACAGGATTATTCCACAGTAATTGATCTTTTTCTGTTAACAACACAAACTTATCATACTTTAAAACTACCCTTTGCTGCTTGTACTGTAGATACGAAGCATATAACTTTCTAAGCCTTCTAAATGATAGATTAGATATATTCGACATTAAGTGACTCAAATAGTTTTTAGAGAAATGAAATTCGATAATTTTTTTACTACCATCCTTAATCGTATGTAAAAACTGATATTCATCTCCAAACATACTAATAGTGATATCAGGTTTTAATTTGAATAATTTTTTAGATAACTCCTTTTTAAACTTTTTTCTATCCGTTTTAAAAATTAGATTTAAAATATTACTGTTAGACTGTTTTAAATTTAAATTTTCTACAGTTATATTTTTATCAAGATCAAAAAAACAACCGTTTTTATTATCAGTTCTAGAAATAATAATTACCTCAAATTTTCCTTGAGATGCAAGCCAATTAACCTTAGAAGTTAAAACGCGTTCCATACCGCCAGAATTTTCTAAAGAATTAATAATATATACAATTTTCATTCTATTAATTAATGGCTAAATATTTATTATAAATAGTAATATATTTTAAAGCTGTATCTCTCCAAATAAATTTGGAAGCTTGTACCAATCCTTTCTTTTTTAATTCATCTATGTCAAAAGACTTATTTTCAAATTGTTCGAGCGCATAACAAATATCCTCTGGTTCTGAAGATTTTAGATATAAAGCAGCATTCGCCCCCACTTCTTTTAGAGAACTATTACTACATGCTATAACAGGGCAACCACAAGCCATGGCTTCTAAAATAGGCAATCCAAAACCTTCATAAGAAGATGGAAACACCAACGCTGTTGCTCCATTGTACATGATAGATAATTCGCTATCTGTAATGTTCGATATAAAATGAATTCTTTCTTTGCATTTAGATCTCTCTATCATTTCTAAAACATACAAAGGTGGATTTCCCCAAATAAGTACTAAATCATTCATAGGAGACTGTTCAGATAACTGTATATATGCTTCAACTAACTTGTGTGTATTTTTACGTTCTGCATTACACGATACGCTTAAAAAGTATGGAGAATCAATTCCAACTACCTTTTCAATTCCTTTTTTTAGTAAATCATCTTTTAATAATTTATAAAACACCTCGTGTTTTACTCCCCAATAAACTACATCAATTTTAGAGGGATCTATTTGCATCGTTTCAACAATATCTTTTTTAGAGGCTTCAGAACAAGTTATAATCCCTTTACACTGCTGCATTAAAGGCGGTACATCTTTTACCATTTGATTATGATTAAAAGCTTTTTCTTGTATTTTCATAAATAAGGCATCATGTAAAGTTATAATGGCTTTTTCGGGTTTATAAATCCGAGCATAATTATGAGGAACGTGCATTAAGTCGTATTTTGTAAAGCTTTCTTTTATTGGTAATTTTTCAATTATTTTATTGATAACTTCTCGATGCGGCAGGTATAAATGCTTTGTTTTAAAATCATCAATAAAATCTTTTGCTCCAATGCCTTTCATGTTTTGAGAATACAAAGTAATCTCAAAAGGTAAATTTTCTTCTAATTTAGAAAACGAATCAATTAACTCTAAAGTAGTTCTGCCAACTCCTGTAGTTTTACCCGTTAATAAATAAGGAACAACAGAATTAATGTCAAATAATATTTTTTTCATAATTACCTATAAACCCTGGACAATTGATACTTAAGAAATAATCTAATTTTAGAAGTCGATGAAATAAATGCTCTCTTAAGTTGTCTATACAAAACCTCTATAAACTTTCATTAAATCTTGTACATGATTATCTATTAAGTTTACTTTTAAAGTGGTTTTTTGTTTTAACTTAAGTAATAAATCTGGCGATTCTATTATCTCTATTATTGCTTTCTTTAAAGCATTAACATTATTAGGAGCTATTAATAAACCATTTTTATTGTGAATAATTTGCATTTCTGCTCCACCACATTTTGTTGCTATTACAGGTTTACCCATTAGTAAAGATTCAGAGATGGTAAGTCCAAATACTTCTAAAAAGAAAGCAGGATGTATCATAACATCAAACATTTTTATTTTTTCATTTACTTCACCTGGAAGTACTTTACCATGCCAAATGATGTTTTCGTTTTTGTATTTTTTTTTCAAATATTTTAAATACTTTTCTTCCAAATGATTACCTGTACCTCCTATAACATGAATTTCTGCAGGTAAGGTTAAATTATTAAAGGCTTCCAACATAACATGTACACCTTTCTCTCTGCAAATTCTTCCTATATAAAAAAACTTTACGGGTTTCTTTTCTTTTGATACTTCTATGTCTTTCTTTACCTCAGTAATTTTATTTACATTTATAGAAGGTATTCCATGAGTAATAACTTTTATTTTATTTTCCGGAGCTCCATTCCGTAACATTGCTTTTTTAATAGCTGTTGATGGAGCTATTAATAAACTTGCATTATTATAAATATTTTCCCATTCCATTTTTTTATTCTCTATAGAAACGGTAGTAGTAACAATGGGTGTAACATAATAAATAAAAGGAATTTTATTAAATACTTTACCAATTGCTAACCGTAATTTAAATGGAATAAACTTTTGTAGTGCTAAAGTAAATGTACCTCCCTTTACATTCCTTAATACACAAGGTAAACAGTTGGTACCTGATGCTGCAACCGTACAAATTTTATCTTTAGAATTTAACAATGCTCCTGCCGGACAAACTAAACCACCATGATGCGCCGTAACAACACATGGTATACCTAATGATTTACAGGCCAAAGAAAAAGGAGCCTTAAAACCATGAAGATGCACTATTGTTGGTTTAATCTCTTTTATAAAATTTCTTAATTCTAATAAATCTCCCTCTAACATTTTATTCGTAAAAGTATAAACAGGTTTTTCTTTATAGTGAGATAACTTTGACCCAGAAATTACTGGTGTTGCAATACTAACATCTATATCTTGCGCAATCATTTGGTTTACAATGTTTTTTACATAAACCTGACCTCCTCCGTAATTAGAGAAAAAATTAGCTGATGATATTATTAAAATCTTTAAAGGTTTTTCATCGTTCATCTGCCTTTGTATACTTTATTATTTTTGCAGGAATACCCACAATAGTTATATTAGATTCAGGAAAAGATTTTGTAACAACTGTATTTGCTCCAATAGCAACATCATTACCAATTTTTATATTACCCATTAATTTAGCACCAGGACCTATGTAAACATTACTCCCAATAATTGGAACTCCATTATTATTAATTCCTATATTAACACCAGCTTGTAATACACAATTAGCTCCTACTTTTGCAAAAGGATGAACAACGATTGTTCCATAATGTGGTATTCTAAGACCTGGCCCAAAAACATTTGGTGGTATAGAAAAACCTAATTTATAGCCTAACTTTTTATATTTAACTAGATAATATTTTCGCTTTAATCTAGATGCTATGTCTTTTTTATTTGCATTCAAATAATATTCATAATGTCTTAAATATTTAAGAAATAACCATAATAAATTAGGTGTAAAAATTGTTAAAAACAATTCGTAATTAGTTAAAGAAATTATATCATTAGCTTTAGCATCTTCCTGAAGATAGAGCTTTAAGATGTTTTTATTTTTAACCATTTTTTATATTTAACACTTCTTTAATTTCTTTGACCATTAAAATTAAATCCTTTTTCATGAACACAAAATAGAAAGTCAAAAACACAATTAAAAAAGTAATTGAAGAGATTAAAAGGTCTATATGTAAGATTTGTAAATAAACATATTGTTTCAATCCAAAAATAATTAATATTGAAACTAGGTAGATTACCATATTTTTAATTGAGATGTAATACAATTCATTTTTAAAGTTTAATTTTTCTGAAATCACTATTAAACCTGTAAAAAAAACAATAATCTGAGCACAAACGAAGCCTATTAAATAGCTATTTAAATTCCCATAAAACAAAAAAATAAAATTTGCAAAAAACAATATCTTACTAAAAACATTAATCTTTAAATACAACCCAGACAACCCTTTACTTAATAATATATTATAAAATAAATTAAAAATTTGTGGTGCAAAAGCACCAAATATAATTATTTGAAATATACGTACTGAAGGTTCCCATTTATCAGAAAACAACAATAATATAATTTCATGTGCTCCAACTAAAAATACTCCACAAGCAAGAAAAGACACAAATGAAATTATCTTAAAAAGTTTTAAAACTGTATTTTTATATACAATTGGTTCGTTATTAATAGTACTTAAACTAGGTAATAAAATATTTGATAATGTAGAAGCTGTATATCTAAATGAAAAATTTTCTAAAGATTTTGACCTATAGTAATATCCTAAAGTGGCTGGATTTAATATTTTTCCAATTATTAACGAATCTAAATTTATAAATATAGTATCTAAAACTCCTGTTAAAAAAATTTTCGATCCAAATCCCCATAATTCTTTTACTGCGTTTAGACTAAAAACTAGTTTAAAGCGAAACTTACTTAGTACAAAAATTAAAATATTGTTAAGTATTTCTGAAATCAATATTTGTACAACCAAACTCCATACTCCATAACCATTATATGCCATATATACAGCTATAAAACCACTAATAAAAGCAGATATAATATTGGATACAGATATGATCTTAAAATTCATGATCCTTCTTAAATACGCTCTGGTTACATTACCAAATGAATTTATAACAAAACTAAAAGACATAACTCTAATAAGATTTGTTAACACCTCTTTCTCATAAAAATTGGCAACCAATGGAGCTGTAAAAAAAACAAGCCCTCCTAAAAAGACTCCCATAATTACATTCATAAAAAAAACAGAAGCGTAATGTTCATTAGTTACATTAGTACGCTGAACTAAAGCTGTACTAAAACCAAAATCTAAAAAGACATTTGCTAAATTTATAAAAACGGTAATTATGGCCAATAAACCAAAATCTTCAGGTAATAAAATTCTAGCTAAAATTATGGATACAAAAAAGCCAACTCCCTGCAATCCTAATTTTCCTACAAAGTCCCAAACAAGACCTGTTAAACTTTTTTTCTTTAAACTTGTCATTTAACTTTATATCCTATTTTCAGAATATTAACTTCTTCACTGTATTGAAGACTCTACCTCAATATTATTAATAGAATTACACTCTCTTAAAACTAGATTATTAAAAAAAACTCCTTTACTTTCTAACATATAAATAATTGTAGACAACGAAACTTACTAATACCCCATTAAAATCCTTTTTTTACAAATGCCTATTGGCTTAAGTTCTTTTAACGCTGTATCGTTACTATCTGAAATAATCAGTATCAGTTAAAAAAATCTAGAATTCCATTCAATAAAACAGTTGATTTTTATGGAAACATTATAAAATTCACAACAGCAGTTAATACCATACCTACTGTTGCTACTAATGCAACTCTTAAAACTTTTTTAATTACGCTCATAGCTATCTGTTTTTATTAATTAATAAATATATTTTATTTTGAAACAGTCTTTTAAATTAAAAAGCATCATACTTTTTGCAGACTATTTATAGGTAATGTTACTTCAACGTAACTCCCTAAGGCTTCCATTTCAATAATCACTTTGTCTTTCCCTGAATTAGATAAATAACTACCATACAAACCTTTAAAGGCTCCTTCAGAAACTGTTATTTTTGTTCCTTTCGCGAAACCTGTTGGTCTTTTATACACTGTGGTTAGTGAATAACTATTTGTAGATAAAATTCTTAAATTTTCAATTTCATAATTTTTAACTACAGCATAATTTCCTAAATATTTTAAAATAGTTAGTACCCCTGCTGTTGGATAAATTTGAGCTAAATTTTTCTGGGTTGACTTTACAAAGACATAAGAATTAATAAAAGGAACTTGTGTTTTCTTTTTACGATCACTCCATTGTTTAACTACAGTTTGCATTGGCAAAAAAGTATCAAAGCCAGCAACAGAGAGTCTTTCCTTTACTTTTTGTTCGGCCTTAGGTCTTGTATAAACGGCAAACCATTGTAATTCTTCTTTTCTTTTTCTGATTGTATTCATACTGTAACGTTTTTCTTATCTCCAATTAATATGTGTTTATATTAACTACAACAGTAATGGTTATTAATATTTTAAGGGGAAATTTGTGTACGTGAAAAACTTCTTGATAAAGGAGTATATTCAACAGTAAAAATTAGGGGAAGGTATTTGCATCTATTTTACGGCTTCGCCATCGAAAATCACATTCTGAGTAGTAAATTATAGAAATTTAAAACTAAAAAAAATGACGACGATGCTAGTACTTAGAAAAATAAAAATGATATATAATAAATAATTTAGGGAGAAATTTACTATTGTTTATTGATACCAATATAAAATGGATTTGATAAACAGTAGATTAATTATTTATATTTATACACTGCTAATTTATACCATTTTGATTCTTGAACAAATTTAATTGACAAAAAAAATCTGTTTTTTTATTAAGCTCTATTCTTCCTCATAAATAATAAAACCAGATATTAAGTTTTAAGTAATTTTATAAGAATAATTTTACATTTTTAGGAATAACGACATCAAAAAACAGATATTTTATAAAAAAATGAATTAAATCTACATGTCTACTTATTATATAAAAAAAGAAGATAATTACTATTCAAGATAATTTATCCACTTTCAATTTATAAAAAAATAAGTATTAACCTTTATAATTTAGGGTAAAACACTCTTTTATAATTTATAAAAAAATATTACTTTCTATAATTTATGTTAAAGTGCTTTTCTTAATATAGAATAATTAGCAAAAATCTTAAATTTGAAAAAACTGTACATAAATTTTATGTATTAAATTAAAAACCAAATTCATGAAAAAACAATCATTATTAATCGCTTTATTAATTTCAATTTTATTTACAAGTTGTGCAGACAAAGTAGAGAAAAAAGCAAATACGGAAGAAAATGAAACTACAGAACTAAAGCAAATTGCTAAAAAAGAATTAACATTCACCAATGAACAGTTTTATGACGCTGATGGAAAATTCTTAGAAGAAAAAGCAAAAGATGCATTAATGGAAATGTTAGCTTATCACGATTACCCTGTTTTCGAAGGTTTACGTGAAAGAATTTGGCTTACCGATTATAAGAAAGGAAAATATGCCGAATTAGGTTTAGCTTCTATAATGTTTGTAAACAATGAAGTAGATAAATACATGCTTATGGACATCTTTTTACTTCCAGGTCAAATGTTAGGAGAGCACATGCACTTTGCTGCTGATGGGAACCCTGCAAAAATGGAAGGTTGGGTTGTAAGACACGGAAAAAGTTATGTAGCTGGTGTTGGTGTTGACAATAGAGCCGATTTCCCTCAAGTTATAGTTCCTCAGTTTCACTGGGATGGAAAAGTAACAGCAAATCATATTATTGAAGCAAATGAAGGTGATTTTGCTAAATTAGAAGAAGTTGAATCTGCGCATTGGCAAATGGCGGGTCCGGAAGGTGTAGTAATTACAGAAGTTGGTAATGTACATACAAATGCTGGTGTTAAAAGGTCTGACCCTGCAATGAATTAATAAGAGAATAATTATTCTTGATAAAAAAATAGCTTGGAAAAATTTCCAAGCTATTTTTGTTTTTACCTATATTTCCCCCTCTATATCATCAACATCTATATCTCCATCCTCATCAAAAGAATCTTCATCTTCTGCATAATCCTCCATAGTCTGTTCTAGCTTAGAACTGATTTTTACAAGATAAATAGTTTCTTCTGTCTTCACTTCTACTGCTTTTACAGTTTCTCCTTTTGCATTTTTAAAGGAAATAATGTCTTCATAGTCATATCCGTCAGGATACTTTTCTACCAACATATCTAATATATCAGTAGTCAATTTTGCGTATTCTACGATTACTCTTTTCATTTTTATATTTTTTAATTATAAGTTAAAAATTAGCAATTCTGCTTTTATAATAAAAGCATCTGCGACGCTACATTTCTAATAAATAAGCAAAAATTAATGGTGCCACAATCGTTGCATCACTTTCTATAATAAACTTTGGCGTATCAATATCTAATTTACCCCAAGTAATTTTTTCATTTGGTACTGCTCCAGAATATGAACCATAACTTGTTGTAGAATCTGAAATTTGACAGAAATAACTCCAAAATGGTGTTTCTGGTTTTTCCATGTCTTGGTACAACATTGGCACCACACAAATAGGAAAATCTCCTGCAATCCCACCTCCTATTTGGAAGAAACCAATTCCGTTTTCCGAATTATTTGTATACCAATCTGCAAGGAACGTCATGTACTCAATTCCTGATTTTACAGTGCTTGCTTTTAATTCTCCTTTTAACACGTAAGAAGCAAAAATATTACCCATGGTAGAATCTTCCCAACCCGGACAAATAATTGGCAAGTTTTTTTCTGCAGCAGCATACATCCAAGAATCTTTAATATCTATCTCGTAATATTGCTCTAAAACACCAGATAGTAATAATTTGTACATGTATTCATGTGGTAAGTAACGCTCACCTTTAGCTTCTGCATCTTTCCATATTTTTACAATATGTTCTTGAATTCTTCTAAAAGCTTCTTCTTCTGGTATGCAAGTATCTGTAACTCTGTTTAATCCTTTTTCAAGTAAATCCCACTCGTCTTGTGGCGTTAAATCTCTATAATTAGGCACACGTTTGTAATGAGAATGTGCAACAAGATTCATAACATCTTCTTCTAAGTTTGCACCTGTACAAGAAACAATTTGTACTTTATCTTTACGAATCATTTCTGCAAAGATCTTCCCTAATTCGGCAGTACTCATTGCTCCTGCTAAAGAAACTAACATTTTAGATCCTTTGTTTAATTGTGCTTCGTACCCTTTTGCAGCATCTACTAAAGCTGCAGCGTTAAAGTGTAAAAAGTATTTTTCTATAAAATTTGTAATAGGTTTGCTCATTTTGTTTTTTTATTTTTTTGGAAGTTTTCTTACTTCAAATATATCTGTTCTTCTATCTTTTAAATTTCGTACGCTACCAAACTGGTTTAAATCCTTTAGTAAATCTAAATCTACATCTGCAATTAAAATCATTTCAGTATTTGTAGTTGCTTCTGCCTTTATCCCGTTTGCAGGAAAAGAAAAGTCGCAAGGTGTAAATACCATAGATTGTGCGTATTGAATATCCATATTATTTACTTTTGGTAAATTACCAACACTACCTGCAATGGCTACGTAACACTCGTTTTCTATAGCTCTAGCTTGTGCACAATGACGTACTCTAGAATATCCATTTTGCGTATCCGTTAAAAACGGGACAAACAAAATATCCATTCCTTCTTCTGCTAAAAGTCTACTTAATTCTGGAAACTCAGAATCATAACAAATTAATACGCCAATTTTACCACAATCCGTATCAAACGTTTTTAACTCATTTCCTCCTTGCATTCCCCAAACTTTTGCTTCATCTGGTGTAACATGCAATTTTTCATAACGTTCTGTAGATCCATCTCTTTTACAGATGTAGCCTGCATTGTACAACAATTCATCTTTAATTTCTGGCATACTACCAGTAATAATATTAATGTTATACGTAATTGCCAACTCAGAAAATTTCTGAACAATTTGTGGCGTATATTTTGCCAATTCTCTAATTGCTTCAGATTCTGGTAAATGATTATTATCTGCCATTAAAGGAGCGTTAAAAAACTCTGGAAACAATGCAAAGTCCGACCTGTATGCAGAAACTGCATCTACAAAATACTCTGCTTGTTGCATTAATTCTTCCAAGTCTTTATACAAACGCATTTGCCACTGAATCAATCCTAAACGCACTACTTTTTTCTTTGTAGCTGCTTTTTTAGACTTTTTCTCGAAATAAATATTATCCCATTCTAATAAAACTGCAAACTCACCCGAATTTTCATCACCTTCTAAATATCCTTTTAAAATTTTTGAAGGATGAAAATCATTCGAAATTTGAAAGTTTAAAACCGGATCGTGAATTTCTTTACGTTTTACACTTTCTATATACTCTTTTGGTGATAATGTTGCTACATATTTATGATAATTCGGAATTCTACCTCCAAACGCAATTCCTCTTAAATTTTGTTTTTCGGCAAGTTCTTTTCGATAGTCATACAACCTTCTACCTAAACGTAAACCTCTGTATTCTTTTTTAATAAAAACATCAATTCCGTATAAAACATCTCCATTTTCATCATGTGTATCAAAGGTATAATTCCCCGTAATATCTTCATACGTATGCTGATCGTCGAAACTATCATAATCTAATTTAATAGACAATGCACAACCTGCTAACTCACCATTTACTTTAATAATAACTTGTCCTTCTGGAAATTTATCAATCAACGATTTAATTTGATTTTCTCTCCAATAAGAACCTGGCATACTTGAATATGCCTGAATCATTGCTTCTTTTAACTGTTTATAATCAGTTAACGTTAAATAATGAAGCTCAATGTTCTCGATGTTTTTAATCATTTTATAGAACTAAAAATCGTCGTTATCATCACCTTTAAACTTAGACAATTTACTAAATGGATTTACATCAGCAGCATCATCACCAATATCATAACTATCATCATTAGAAGCAAATTTGTAGCTTAACATTTTGTAAAATAATTTTGCTGCTAAAAAGTCTGAAGATTTTTCACTTTCATTAGGGCACAATTCTACCATATCAAAACCAACAACATTCTTTTGTTTAAAAACTTGTTTTAAGAATTCTAATGTTTCATAATAAAACAATCCGCCTGGTTCTGGAGTTCCCGTAGATGGCATAATCGAAGGATCTAACGCGTCTAAATCAAACGTAATAAAAACATTTTCTGTTAATTGATCAATTACATCTTCTACCCAATCTTCATTTACAGCCATATCATGTGCAAAGAAAACTTTGTCTAAATTCATTTCTCTTTTTTCAGAAATATCCATGCTTCTAATACCAACCTGTACCAAATTTGTATTTTGGTTAGCTTCATAAACCGCACAAGCATGGTTGCATTTAGAACCATCATATTCTTTTCTTAAATCTGCATGTGCATCAATATGTAAAACAGTTAAACTACTAAAACACTCATTAAAAGCTCTTATAGTTCCTATAGACACAGAGTGCTCTCCACCAAAAGCAGTCACAAATTTATTTCTGTTAATGTACTTTTTTGTAACTTGATGTACAGCATCTACCATTGCTTCTGGTGAAGTATTTTCTGTAATAGCATCTGCCAAATAAACACCTTCTTTATAAACCTCAGAATCTGTTTCTATGTCATACAATTCCATATTTTCTGATGCTTCTAAAAAAGCTTGTGGTCCATTGTCTGCTCCTTTTTGCCAAGTACTTGTTCCATCATAAGGGATAGGAATAATTACGATCTTTGATGTTGAAAGGTTTCCAAATTCTTCTGGAATTCCTGCATATGTTTTATTTTTGTTCATTTTTTTTCTTTTTAATATCCTAAAATTGATAATAATTCGCTACTTTTTTGTTGTTCTTTAAAGACTCTTGAAGTTAAATTTCCGTCTTCATCTCTATCTAAAATTAAATGTTTTGGATGCGGAATTAAGCAGTGTTGTAAACCTCCGAAACCTCCAATAGATTCTTGATATGCTCCAGTGTTAAAAAAACCAATATACAACGGATTATCTTTCTCATAAACAGGTAAATAAATTCCGTTTATATGTTGTTCAGAATTATAATAGTCATCACTATCACAGGTTAAACCACCTAATAAAACTCGTTCATATTGTCTGTTCCATTTATTAACTGGTAACATAATAAAACGTTTATTTATAGCCCAAGCATCTGGTAAAGTTGTTATAAATGAAGAGTTTATCATATTCCAACGCTCTCTATCATTTTGTTTCTTTTGATATAAAATCTCGTAAATAGCTGCTCCAGATTCTCCAACGGTAAAACTTCCAAACTCTGTAAAAATATTTGGTACTTCTACACCTGCATCTTTACAAACTTCATTTATTTGATTGATAATTTCATCAATCATATACTCGTAATCATAATCAAATGCCAATGAATTTTTAATAGGAAAACCACCACCAATATTCAAACAATCTAACGTAGGACATATTTTCTTTAGGTTGATGTAAACGTTTAAACATTTCATCAATTCGTTCCAATAATATGCATTGTCTTTAATACCCGTATTGATAAAAAAATGTAACATCTTTAAATCTACTTGTGTATTAGTAGCGATTTCTCGCTCATAAAAAGCAACAATATTTTTGTATCCAATACCTAATCTAGAAGTATAAAACTCAAATTTAGGTTCTTCTTCTGATGCTATTCTTATACCAACATTTATCTGTTTATCAGTTTCATCTAATAATAGGTTGATTTCTTCGTAATTATCAATAATAGGAATCACATTTGTATGACCAGAATTAATTAAACCTCCAATATTTTTAATGTATTGGTCACGTTTAAATCCGTTACAAATAATGTACGTATTGTCTTTTATCTTTCCTTCTTTTTTAAGATTATTTACAATATCTATATCAAAAGCAGACGATGTTTCTATATGAATATCATTTTTTAAAGCTTCATGTAAAACATGTTTAAAATGAGAGCTTTTAGTACAATAGCTATAAAAATACTTTCCTTTATAGTTATGTTTTTCAATACTATTTTGAAACCATCCTTTTGCTTTGTTGATGTTTTCTGAAATTTTTGGCAAATACGTAAATTTTAATGGTGAACCATATTGTTCTATTAATTCCATTAAATTAATTCCGTGCCAAAACAATTTATTATTTTCTGTTTTGAATTCTTCTTGTGGGAAATCGAACGTTTGCTCGACTAAATCTATGTATTTTGTATTCACTTTACTTTTTTAATTATATATGATAAATCCGTCTAAACAAAAACAAACGAATGTTTTAGAATAGAAATTATAAGCCTGAAAAAAGGATGTTATCACTGTAATATTTGCAAGTAAACAACGTGCAACTTTGAAAAAAGCTGCAATTCTTGAAGAATTGAAAATGGAGATACCTTAATTTTTTCGTTGCATTTCCAAAATGCGATATAACTTTCATTCTCCGATAGAAAGATATTTCCGAAATAAGAAAAACTAAACATTTTACTTAAATAAGTTAAGCAAATGTATATTTTTTTTGAATACAAATAACAAAATCAAAAAAAAAATGACATTTTTTTTGGTTATTAATTTTACTTGTAAATAATAGTGATTAAAGGAGTTACAAACACTTCTTGATAAGAAGCTAAGAGATATAACCAAAATAAGGATATAAAAGTTTCTAAAAGAAACTTTTATTTAGCAGATTAAAGGAAAGATATTAAAACAAAAAAAACTCTGAAAATTCAGAGTTTTTTGTCAATCTGAATTTCTTCAGAATTTATGATTAATTCATTTGACTTCTTGAAACAACTTCAAAAGATCAATTTTATTTTTTTTATTCTTCAATTGGTGGATGACCATGAATTTCCTCAAAATCTTCATCGAAATTAGTTCTTAAATAAGCATTTAATTTCTTTCTATAATCGTCTTTTAACCACGTTACAAAATTGTGAGTACTTTTAGAAATACATTTTGCATATCTATTAATTCTATCATCAATTTCTTCTCCTAATAATTTTGCTAAGATTAATGCGTCAAAAACATCTTCACTATTTTCAATACACATTTTTGCATGATGTACAATAGATTTTTCTAAAACCCTTTTAGAAGATTCTCCTTGTCTAATAGTATCTATATATACTTTTTTCATATCGAAATAAGTATCTGTAGATTTTTCAAATTCTTTTTTAACATCTGCAGTTAACTCATATCTAAAGGTACTTTCTATATCTTCATCAGAAAGAATTGCATTTAAATAATAGTCTGGCGCTCTAAACATTTTTTCCCAATCTAAATCTGCTCCCCAAGGACCAAATCTATGAAAGTTGTTACCTAAATCGATAACATCAAAAGTGCTTTTGTTATTTAAAACCCTAGAACCACGACCAATCATTTGGTAGTATAAAGTCAATGATTTTGTTGCTCTATTTAATATAATTGCTTCAATGGTTGGCTCATCAAAACCAGTTGTTAAAATACTTACAGAAGTAATAATTGCTCCTGGAGTTTTCTTAAACCACTTTAAAATGAGTTCACGTTCTGCTCTTGTATTTGTATTGTCTAAATGAGCAATTGGATACCCCGCCTTTTTAAATGCATGAAACACTTGTATAGATGTGTTAATACCATTATTAAATATTAAGGTTTTCTTTCCTTTTGCAGTTTCTTCATATGCAGAAACTAATTTAGAAAGCATGTCTGAATTCGTATATAAATCTTCAGAAGATTTTACTGTATAATCTCCATTTGCTCCTACTTCCAAAGAAGTTAAACCAACATTATAAGAATATAAATTTGCACTTGCTAAATATTCATGATCTATTAAATGCTGAATCGTTTCTCCAACAAATAACTCTTGATAATTCTCATACATTGGTAATTTAATGTTAGAACTCAAAGGAGTTGCTGTTACACCAAGTATAAAAGACTCATCGAAAAACTTAAAGATTTTTGTAAAAGAATTGTAATGTGCCTCATCTACAATTACCAAACCGATATCAGAAATATCTAATTTATCATCATTTAACCTATTTTTTAAGGTCTCAACCATTGCCACAAAACAATTAAAATCGTCTTGATCATCTAAAACAGCTGTAGAATTGATAATTTTATTAGAAACTCCAAATTCTTTTAACATTTTAGAAGTTTGCTTACTCAGCTCAATTCTGTGTGTTAAAACCAAAACTTTCTTTTTAAAAGTTTCTAAATAACGTCTAACTATTTCAGAAAAAATAACAGTTTTACCACCACCTGTAGGTAATTGATACAATAAATGGTAATCTTTAGGTGCATCTTTAAACCTCCTAAAAATCTCTTGAAGTGCATCTTGTTGATAACCGTATAATTCTTTACCTACTTTCTTTACTGAAGTGTCTATCTCTGCCAAAGGAATATAAATTTAGGCTACAAAAATAAGACTTAAATAAGGGTTTATGCAAGTTTATCCTATATAAATCTCGATAAATTTGTATTTGTGATCTCATAATGAGACGCATTCTCTATAGAAACTCCATTTTTAACTGCAATTAATTGCGGTGATTGATGCATTACTTGAAAAGTAAACCCAACTTCATCAGAAATATCTCTATAATTTAATAAATCTAAATAATAAACTTTTAAATTTTGATGTTCTTCTGTAAAAAGCTTTTCAAATTGCTTAATTACCATACTGCTAATTCCACATCTAGTAGAATGTTTAAAAATTAAAACAGCTTCTGTTTTAGAAATTTCTTTAATTTCTTCTAATTGCTCTATAGAAGTTAAAGGAATCCAGTTTAAGTATGACACTTTTTGTACTTTTGATGTAGCATCTTCTTTTGCTCCAAAAATCTTATTAAATATACTCATTGTATGTTTTTTATTGGTTTGTCGATGTAAATATACGAAACTTTCATTTGTCAAAAAGTCAGCAAAAACAATCACTCACAAGACAAAATGACTCATTTTAAACCTAATGAACGGATGGTATTAAAATTGCTCTATTGTTATCAAAAAAAATAAAAATTTAGAAAATGAACTTTAACAATTATACAACAAAATCGCAAGAGACCATACAAATGGCGCAACAGATTGCGCAAGGTTTTGGTCATAATCAAATAGAAAATGAACATATTTTTAAAGCTTTAACAGAAGTAGATGAAAATGTTTTACCTTTTCTTTTGAAAAAACTGAACATCAATATAAATATTGTAAACCAAATTTTAAACAAACAATTAGAGAGTTTACCTAAAGTTTCTGGTGCAGAATTAATGATTTCTAGAGAAGCTAGTAAAACCTTAACAGAAGCAGCTGTTATTGCAAAAAAGATGAAAGATGATTATGTTTCTATCGAACATTTAATTCTAGCTATTTTTAAATCTAAAAGTAATATTGCACAAGTTTTAAAAGACCAAGGGGTCACAGAAAAGCATTTACAAGCAGCTATTGATGAGTTAAGAAAAGGAGAAAGAGTAACTTCTCAAAGTCAAGAAGAAACCTATAATTCTTTAAATAAATTTGCTAAAAACTTAAATCAATTAGCGCAAGACGGCAAATTAGATCCTGTAATTGGTAGAGATGAAGAAATCCGTAGATTATTACAGATTTTATCTCGTAGAACAAAAAATAATCCAATTTTAGTTGGAGAACCAGGAACAGGAAAAACAGCTATTGCCGAAGGTTTAGCGCACAGAATTGTTGATGGTGATGTACCAGAAAACCTAAAAGGAAAACTAATTTTTTCTTTGGATATGGGTGCATTAATTGCAGGTGCAAAATATAAAGGAGAATTTGAAGAGCGTTTAAAAGCTGTAATTAAAGAGGTAACAAGCGCCGATGGAGATATTGTACTATTTATTGATGAAATTCACACTTTAGTTGGTGCTGGTGGTGGAAATGGAGCTATGGATGCTGCAAATATTCTAAAACCCGCTTTAGCTCGTGGAGAATTGCGTGCAATTGGTGCAACTACGTTGGATGAATATCAGAAATATTTTGAAAAAGACAAAGCTTTAGAAAGACGTTTTCAGAAAGTGCAAGTTAATGAACCTGATACAGAAAGTGCCATTTCTATTTTAAGAGGAATTAAAGATAAATATGAAACACACCACAAAGTTCGTATTAAAGATGAAGCCATTATTGGTGCGGTAGAATTATCTCAGCGTTATATTACCAATCGTTTTTTACCAGATAAAGCGATTGATTTAATGGATGAAGCAATGGCTAAACTGCGTATGGAAATTAATTCTAAACCAGAAGAACTAGATGTTTTAGACAGAAAGGTGATGCAATTAGAAATTGAAATTGAAGCCATAAAACGTGAAAAAGATGAGAACAAGTTAAAATCTTTACGTTCTGATTTAGCGAATCTAAAAGAAGAACGAAATGAGATGAACGCAAAATGGAAATCGGAAAAAGATGTAGTTGATAATATCCAAAATGCAAAAGCTACCATAGAAGATTTAAAGATGGAAGCGGAAAAAGCAGAACGTGATGGAGATTATGGTAAAGTTGCCGAAATTAGATATGGGAAAATTAAAAAAGCCCAAGAAGATTTAGAAGGTTTCCAAAAAGTTTTAGCAGAGAATCAATCTGAAAAATCTTTGATAAAAGAAGAAGTAACTTATGATGATATTGCTGAAGTAGTTGCTAAATGGACAGGTGTTCCGGTGACAAAAATGATTCAATCTGAGCGTGAAAAATTGCTTAGACTAGAAGGTCAATTACATAAAAGAGTCGTAGGCCAAGAAGAAGCAATTGTTGCCATTTCTGATGCCGTTAGAAGATCTAAAGCAGGCTTACAAAACCCAAACAAACCTATTGGTAGTTTCTTGTTTTTAGGAACTACGGGAGTTGGTAAAACCGAATTAGCAAAAGCCCTTGCAGAATATCTTTTTGATGATGAAAACGCAATGACACGTATTGATATGAGTGAATATCAAGAAAAACATGCTGTAAGTAGATTGGTTGGTGCGCCTCCGGGATATGTTGGGTATGATGAAGGCGGACAATTAACAGAAGCTGTTAGAAGAAGACCTTATTCTGTAGTACTTTTAGATGAAATTGAAAAAGCGCATCCAGATACTTTTAATATTTTATTACAAGTGTTAGATGAAGGAAGGTTAACGGATAATAAAGGACGTGTAGCTGACTTTAAAAACACCATTATCATTATGACCTCTAACATTGGTAGCCATATTATTCAGGATAAATTTAGCGACCCAAAAGCAGATTTAGAAGCTGTAACTGAGTTGGCAAAAATAGAAGTTTTAGCCTTGTTAAAACAATCTGTAAGACCAGAATTTTTAAATAGAATTGATGATGTAATTATGTTTACACCTTTAAACAAGGAAAATATATTTGAAATTGTAAAATTACAAATAGATCATTTAAAGAAAATGATTGGTAAACAAGAAATTACTTTAGATGCAACCGATGAAGCAATTACGTATTTGGCTGAAAAAGGATATCAGCCAGAATTTGGTGCCCGTCCTGTAAAAAGAGTGATTCAGAAGGAAGTTTTAAACCTGCTTTCTAAAGAAATTTTATCCGGAAAAATCACAACAGATAGTATTATCTTAATTGATGCTTTTGATGATAAATTGGTTTTTAGAAATCAGTCTGATTTTGTAGAAAATGTATAATTTTGTCATCCTGAATTTACTTCAGCATTAAAAGCAAGAATCTAAAACAAGTTTTAGTTAACAATAAAGAGTTTTAGTTCGTTTGGAAAAAGCGGTGTTTGAAAAAACATCGCTTTTTCTTTTTGATTACATTTGTTCTCTAAACCAAATATAATGAAGAAATTTTTACTGCTTTTTGTTTTCGCTTTTACTTTTATAACTGCTTGTTCTTCCGATGAAACAACCACGTATTATTTAATTCGTCATGCAGAAAAAGACAGAACAAATAAATCTAATAGAAATCCTAATTTAAATAAAAACGGAATAGAAAGGGCAGAAAAATGGGCAAATCATTTTAAAAACGTTCCGTTTGATGCTATTTACTCAACAAACTACAACAGAACTATAGAAACTGCTACACCAACCGCTGAAGATAAAAAATTAGAAATTTTAAAATACAACCCGAGTAAAATGTACGATTCCATTTTTCAGCAAGAAACAAAAGGCAAAACCGTTTTAATAGTTGGACATAGCAACACCACTCCTGCTTTTGTAAATAAGATTTTAGGAGAAAAAAAGTATGAAGATATAGACGATAACAATAACGCTAACTTATATATTGTTACTATTTCTGGTGATAAAAAAACAAGTGTTGTAGAAAAAGTTGAATAACTTATTTTTTATACATAAACTTATCTAAAAAAAACGATTAGTTTGTATTTCATATTTAAAATAGCGAGTTCTTTCAGCTTCATTCAAGATAAACTCCAAGTAGGAAATAGCTTCATAAAACACTACTTCCCTTACTCTAAAATCTGTACTTCTATATTTTCTAAATTTATTTCTGATAATTTTTTAAGTTCATTTTTTTCAAACGCCTTATCTATATCAATTAAAGAAATCCCATCATTTAAAGGCTTATAATTATCATAATTCACAAAACGAATTCCGTTTTTTAAGACTTCTTTGTTTATAGCTCTAAAACGTTTTCCTCCACCATTTGTATGATAAGAATATGCTAAATAATCAACTAAAAAATCTTGTTTTCCAATCCAATAAATAAAAACATCATCAAAATCTTCTCCTCCTCCATCTTCAGAGAAAGTAACTTGTACTTTATAATACTCTTCGTCTTTTATCGAAGTTGATGGTAATAACTTTTTTATAACTGCTTTGTCATTTAATCCGAAGGGTAACACAGAAAAATAGTGTACAGAATTTACTGAATTCGCTAAAATGTTAGCTATCGAATCGTTTACTTGATATGGAATGCCATTTACTATTCTTTCAAATTTATCATTACTTAAAACATCAGAAATAAACCCTACTTTGTCATCTTTCTGCTTTCTTGTAAGCTTAAAACTTCCATTAGGTTTTCTATTTGCAATATATTTTTTGTCTCTAAATTCAAAATTAATTTCGGAATTAGCTACTTTATCTGACCCTGATGAAATAATAGCCTTATCTATAATTTGTTGTGCAGTCAACTTGTTTTCAGAAGGTTTACAAGAAATTAAAAAAGCTAAAAAAAGAATTGGTAAATATTTCATGGTTTGCTGTTTTATAAGATGGATAATAGATTTCAAAATTACATTTCTTTGACCAAAGTAAAAATGTATCTTTGTTAAAATTATTAAAATTAAAATCAGTCTATGGCTGTTCAGAAAAAGATAAACATAAAGAACAAAAAAGCACGTTTCGAATTTGAAATTCTAGACAAATACGTTGCTGGAATTCAGTTAACCGGAACGGAAATAAAATCTATTCGTTTAAGTCAGGCTAGAATTACAGAGAGTTTTTGTGAATTTAATGATGGCGGAGAATTGTTTATTGTTAATATGTATATTCAAGAATACATGTTTGGGCATCACTTTAACCACAAACCAAAAAGTGAACGTAGATTATTAATGCACAAACGTGAATTACGATCTTTAAGAAAAGACGTTGAAGCAAAAGGAAATACCATTGTTCCTTTACGTTTGTTTATTAATGATAAAGGTTTTGCCAAATTAGAAATTGCATTGGCAAAAGGAAAACAAACGCACGACAAACGAGAAGTTATTAAAGACAGAGATAACAAACGTGATTTGGCACGTATTAAAAAGAGTTTTAACGGTTAATGGATTTTTTAAGACTTATTCGTTACAAAAACCTATTGATGGTTTTATTAACAATGGTTTTAACCAAATACGCGCTAATAGATTCTATCTTTTTTAGCAATCTTAGTTTTAAAAATTACACCTTAATACACACTACTTATTTAGGAATTACCTTAACTCATTATCTATTTATATTATTTGTTTTCAGCATTTTATGTATCACCGCTGGCGGATATATTATAAATGATATTTTTGATGTAGAAACTGATAAAATAAACAAACCATTAAAAGTAATTATAGAAAAATCTATTTCTAAAAAAAAGGCTTGGATTCTTTACTATTTTACCAGCATTCTAGGTTTACTCTCTGGTATATATTTATCCTTTACTACCGAAAACAATCTGTATAGTTTCTTTTTTTTAGGAACTATTTTAGCTCTCTTTTTATATTCTAAATACTTAAAAAAAACTCTTTTTATTGGTAATTTACTAGTTTCAGTTCTCTTAGGTTTGGTGGTCTTTATAACCGTAATATTTAACGAACCAAAAGCACATAACAGTAATTTGTTAGAATTAATAATTAACATGGCCACAAGTATTCGTTTTCTTTTTATAATGATAACTTATATTGTTTTTTCTGTACTGACCAATCTTATTAGAGAAATTATTAAAGATATAGAAGACATTAATGGCGATTTAAAAATAAAAGCTAATACATTACCTATTTTGTTTGGAAGAAAAAGAGCTTCTAAAGTCGCTTTTTTCTTTAGTGCCATTTTACTAGTGTTTCTTTTAATCGTTTTACAATCTTTAATTAATGACTATATACTATTAACTTACGGAATTCTATTAATTCTACTTCCACTACTTTATTTTATGTACAAATTATGGTTTTCTGAAAGCAAAAAGGAATTTAGTTTTCTAAGTAATTTAATGAAAGTAATAATGCTTTTCGGAATTTTATCTATGATATTATTCAAACTGAAATAAAAAATAGATTCCTGCTTCCGCAGGATGAACAACACAAATATATGTTAAGAGAAAAATTAAAAGAGTATAACGTAATATTAGCTTCTAAATCTCCAAGAAGACAGCAATTCTTTAAAGATTTAGATATAGATTTTACAATTCAATTAAAAGAAGTTGAAGAAATTTATCCACCTGAATTAAAAGGAACAGACATTACAGATTTTTTAGCAGATTTAAAATCGAAAGCTTTTTCAAATTTATCAGAAAAAGATATCTTAATTACTTCAGACACCATTGTTTGGTTAGAAAATACAGCTTTAGGAAAACCAAAAGACGAAGCAGATGCTTTTGCCATGTTAAGGGCGTTATCTGGTAAAAAACATGAAGTAATTACTTCTATAAGTATAAAGAGCAAACAGTTTCAAAAGATTATAAATGACATTACCGTAGTTTCTTTTAAAGAACTATCTGATGACGAAATAAACTATTACATCAAAAATTACAAGCCTTATGACAAAGCTGGAGCATACGGTATACAAGAGTGGATTGGTTTTATAGCTATTGATAATTTAGAAGGAAGCTATTTTAATGTGGTGGGTTTACCGGTTCAAAAATTGTATGCCGAATTAATGAATCTATAAAGCAATCAAAAACAGTAAAACAGAAATTTATTTCCCTCAACAACAACACGTTACCATAAAGCAAACAATTTCTTAACCTAAAGTTAACATACTATACAAACTCATTAAACCTGTTGTTTTTATAACATTATAAACTGCGTAATTTTGCACCCGCAAATTAAGCAATTTATGAAAACAAGTAATCAGAAAGTAAAAAGTAAAGTTGGTGAACCAACAAAAAATTTAAGCAACACAAATTCAACGCTTTGGAATTTAAAAAGACGTTATAGATAAATATAGTTCCTTTTAACTTATAAGCTCTTTTCTATGAAAAGAGCTTTTTTTTCGTCTCATAATTAAGATAGTGAACATCTTCAACTTTTAGATACCTACAATTTAGATAAGCTCTAAATAAAGTTAAAGAGCTGTTTTTCTACTAAAAAACACTTCGCTTTTATATTTAATCCATTTTTACAAATAAATCATCGGGTTTCACAAAAAATTAACCTTTCTAAAAGCAATTATTCATATTATTGCAATATGCAAAGACTATTATACATTTTGTGCTTATTCGCTTCTTTAAGCACACTCTCACAGAACGATACCATTCGTGTTAAAACGTTAAAAGGACAAATTATTCACGCCGAAAGTAAAAAAGCTTTAAGCGCTTCTCATATATTAAACCTAAATACAGTTCAAGGAACCATTACAGATGATAGAGGTTTTTTTGAAATACCAACAAGAGCAAACGACACAATCTTAGTTTCTTATTTAGGATACGAATCTATAAAACTAAAAATTACAAACGATTTATTAAAAGGAAACGAACTACTAATTGCTTTGTATGAAAAACCAGAAGAAATTAGAGAAGTTGTTATAAAATCCACACAATTAATAGGTGTTTTAGAAATTGACGTAAAACAAGTACCAAAAGATCGATTTACAAGAATTAAAATAAACGGACTACCACAAACCTATGAGGTTGGTAAACCTAAAGGAAAAGACTTCTCATCTCCTATTGCGGCATTATTTCAACCTGTAGATTACTTATACAATCTTTTTGGAAGCAAACCGAAACAATTAAAAAAATTACAGAAGCTTAAAAAAGAGGATGATTTACGTAAAATGTTAGCTGGTAAGTTTGACAGAGAAGTAATGATGGAATATCTGCAAATGGACAGACAAGAACTTACAGAATTACTTACAGACTGTAACTACTCTGAATACTTTATTAAAAAGGCGTCTGATTTACAAATGATAGAGGCTGTATTGGATTGTTACGAAAACTACAAAGCCATTAAAAACGGTAAAATTGAACGTGATAAAATTCCCGTAAAAAATTAATTCTATACATATTCTAATATAGAAATAACAATATTATTACAACCTTGAGGCTACACCCTCAAGGTTTTTATTTATAAGAACTTTTTCCATCTTCTTTTATTGCCATTTTATTTCTACAAACTTATTGACAACTAATATTTCATTCTTAAAAAATTACCCAAAACTGAAAAGAGTCGAAAACAATATTGCTTCCGACTCTAATCAACTATTAAAACTAACTATTAACCAACTAAAATACAGTGTTACTGTATTTGTCTCTAAACTTTATTATCTCTTCATCAATACCTTTTAAACTTCCTTTATCCTATTTTAATTCTTTTATATAATCTTGAATCTCAAAAACCATAATGTTATTTTGAGGTATTTTTGATAGTAAGTAAATCTTAAACAAGTTCTAAGTCTAAATCACCTCATACTAACTTATCTAAATTTTAAAACTTACAAAAGGTCAATTCTACTACCTACATTTATAAGACACAAAAAAGGAAGTATCGTTACAAGTTAAAATGTACTTTAACAGAACTTTAAGTTTCTAAAAATAAGCACAAAAAAAATCCAGCTATCGCTGGATTTTTATTGAGAATAATTTCTCTTATTAATTTTTACATCCCGCGTTAGCGGAAATTATCTTTTTACTGATTTCCTAAAATAATAGGTAAACCATCTTTACCAGAACCAATAACAATAACTTTACTATTAGGTGATTTAGACAACTCTAAAGTAGCACCGATTCCTTTTTCTTGTAAAATTTTATCAGTTAAAGAAGCACTTAAAATCTTATTTGCAACCGCTTTACCTTCCGCATCAATTTTTTGTCTTTCTGCTTCTTTTAACGCTTTAGCTAATCTAAATTCATATTCTAAAGATTCTTGCTCTTGCTTTAACTTTGTTTCAATGGCAGTTCTAATGGTAGTTGGTAACTTAACATCTTCTACTAAAACTCTTTTTACTGCTAAAAATTGACCTTTTAAAACGATTTGAATTTCATCTAAAATTTCTTGTTCAATTACATCTCTTTTACTAGAATATAACTGCTCTGGAGTATAACGACCAACAACACTTCTTGCAGCTGCATTAATTGCAGGATCTAACAATTCACGCTCATAATCCTCACCTTTTGTTTTAATTAATTTCCCTAAATTAGTAAACTCTGGCTCATACCAAATTGTACCATTTACCTTTACCTCTAATCCGTTAACAGAAAGTACATTCATTTCTGTAGAAATAGCTTGCTGACGCACTTTTCTTACAATCATACGATTCCAAGGAGCTACAATCTGAAAACCTTCTCCGTATGTTTTTTCTGTATTAATACCATCTCCCAATGCCTCAAAAACAACACCACCTTCTCCAGGCCCAATAGTCACTGTAGATTTAGAAAATAAAATGATTACTACTACCGCTAAAATGATAAAAAAAACACCTCCCTTAGGAAACTTTATATCTACTTGATTATTCGCCATACTTATAAATTTTGATTAATTACAAATTTACAATTTAACTTTGTGAAACACAATATATATAATCTATATATTAGCTAAAAAGCGTTAATACTTAACATAATTTTAGATATAAAAATGAACATTAAATCTAATCTTCTAATCGATTTTTTACATATTCAATTTCTGTTTTTCCATGCTTTTTAGGGTGCCCATTTTCATCCAAACAAACCATAACAATTTTATCTACCACAATAATGGTTTTTCTTGTTAACTTATTTCTAACACTACATGTTAAAGTTATAGAGGAATTTCCAAATTTTAAAACATCAATTCCTATTTCAATAATATCACCTTGTTTTGCAGAACTAACAAAATCTATTTCAGACATGTATTTTGTAACTGTTCTTGTGTGCTCTAGTTGAATAATTGCATAAATAGCTACCTCTTCATCAATAAACTGTAATAATCTACCTCCAAATAAGGTTCCATTTGGGTTTAAATCTTCGGGTTTAACCCACTTTCTTGTGTGAAATCTCATATTAATTTTTAAGTTTAAATTTTTCCGTAATATTTTCTAATAAACCACTCTATTGATAACAAGCCTATAACAACAAATAAAACCCATTTCCAGTCTATTAAATTTTGTTCTTTAATAATTGATTTTTGAGTTGTATAAGACGATTTATCTTCTAGAAGAACTTTCTTTAATTTCTCTATTTCATTTTTAAAATACAACTTACCTCCTGTTCTATTTGCCAATTTTTGCAACTTTTCTGAATTTGCATTGGTAAACTGTTCTTCTATTTGATAATCTGTAATTTTAAACTTACCGTATTTATGAATATTTTGCCCTTTTACTGAAACTTTATACTCATAATCTCCCGCATTCAGATTTTCTATTTCTGTTTGATAAGCGTTATTTATTAATGAAAAAGGATTTTTTACAACTTCTTTTGTTGCAGAATTCGTAACAGTGATCTCTAAGAAAGCTCTTGAATCAAACAGGTAATTTTTATCTGTATAAAATGCCGATATTTGAATGCTAGCATTGGCAGGATACAAACTTTCCGCATTAACTTCTAAGCGATTTATCTTTTTATTGGAAGCTAAATATTGCACTAAATTTCCAATAAAGACATCAAAATCTTCAAAAGAATTTGAGTTTAAAAAACTAGTAGCTCTCCATTTCCATAAACCTTCGCCAAACAGAACACCTATTTTCTGATTATTCTCTTCTAAAGTGGCCAATAATGGTTGCTGGGTTTCTAATCCGTTTATATTTTGAAACAATAATGTTTGATGTTCTTTAGAGATACCAACTTCTCCAAACTGATCTTTAAGTGGCGGGAATTGATTAAAACCAATATCTTTTTGAGAAAAAGTTAAAAAAGAATTACTAAAAGATGCCCCATAATTTTCTGTTTGATTCAGAGCGTTTTTAGTAAAACCTAATTGTTGTTTATTGATAAAATTCCAATCTGTATTTGCTCCCGAAATTAAAAAATAGTTACTATTACTCGATTTAACCTCATTTAAAATTTTATTAAAGCTATTGTTTGGTTGATTTAAAACAACTAACTGATAATCATTGATATTGAATTTAAATTTATCAATTAAAAAAACATCTACAGAACGTTGTTTATTACTTTCTATTGATTTTTTTAAAACTCCTAAATCCGGATGTAACACAGAAGTTAGAATTAATACTTTTGTTTGTTCATCGATTACTTCTACAGAGAAACTTTTGCTATTATTCTTTGTGTTTTTCTCTCCCTCTATCTTATTAATTGATGCCGTGTAATATTGAAGTCCTTCTTTACTTGAAGTTATATTTGTCGAAATTGTTTGAACATTATTCGTTTCTGAAAACTGTATTTTTTTAGTAAAAACAGTTTTTCCTTCTTTATAGATCGAAAACTGAGAAGACACATTTTCCTTTCCTTCATAATTCAAGAATACTTCAACCGGAAATTTATTCTTTATATAACTGTATTTATTAACATTTAACTGACTTATTTTTAAATCTTGATACTGTATGGTATCACCAAAAACAATGGGATATATTTTTTGCTTAGAATTGATAAATTCATAATCATTCCCAATCGTTTGGTTTCCATCTGACAATAAGATTATCGGCGCAATTTTATCCTCATACAAATCATTTACAGCAGTTATTGCTTTAGACACATTGGTTTCATTTTCTGTAAAAGAAAGAGAATCTAAAGGCTTTACATTACTTCCGAAACTAAAGCTATTGATATCAAATTTCTCCTTAATGTTATTATCGTTTTTAATTTCTGATAAAAAGGTTGTAATACGCTTCGTTTCTTTAAAATACGGAATGGATTTAGAATTATCTACTAACACAGCTAAAACAGGCTTTGTATTTATAAGTTCTGTTTTTTTAATTGTTGGGTTTATCAGCAACAAAAGCAATAAAAAAAGACTCAGTGTTCTTAAAACAAATAATACAACATTGATTTTAGCCTTATTTTTTTCTTTAAAAAAGTACTGAAAATAAGCTACCGAAAGACTCAGTAACAAGGCTAAAATGATATATAGAATTGTAATTGTTTGCAATGATTATTATTTATGTGAAATATATAAAGAACTATTTATAAACGAATGTTAATTATTGTGATACTTGAGTTATGGTTAAAAGATTCTATATTTTCATGATTACTTAAACCTCAATAAAACTAAGATAAAAAAGACTCAAAAAAGGATTTAAACATCAAAATAACTTCCTGAATTATAAAAGATAACGAATTTTCGCTTTTCACTTATCTAAGGTTTTATAACTTCTTCTGCATCTACCTTTGCAATCCTTTTTCTAGAAGTAATAAAATAGACACCTGTTAATAAAACCATAGACGCAATAATAGATTGACTTGTAAGTACTTCATCTAAAAAGTACCATCCTAAAAGCATTGCTATAATAGGATTTACATAAGCAGAAGTAGCAACTTTTTCAGGAGAAACTAACTTTAGTAAATAATTAAAGGCTGTAAAAGCAATAATGCTTCCAAAAACAACCAACATCCCCATAGAATACTGCACTTCTTGAGACCAGTCTAAAGGTGAAATCATGGTTTCACCAAAAGAAAAACTCATTATAATTAGAAACAAACCAGCAAACAATGTCTGATACCCTGTAGTGATAAAGAAGTTTTTAGGCAAATCTGCTTTAGATACGAACACGCCTCCATAACTCCAACTTAACACACAAGTTAAAATCATAAAAATACCGAGTAAACTTCCTTCTGATGCAGTTATAGATTGTTGACTCACCAATAAATACATTCCTAAGATCCCCAAAGAAACACCAATTATAGATTGTTTTTGCATTGGTTTTCGATCTATCAATCTTAATAATATTAATACAAATAATGGCTGAGTAGACGCTAACAAAGCAGCAAAACCGCTATCTAAATACACAAGTGCCCATACAAAAACACCATTACCATAGACCAAGAAAAAAAAGCCAGAGATACAGCAGTTAATTAGTTGTTTTCTTGTAATTCTAAGATCTAATTTCAAGATTTTAGAAATAATCATTATTAAAATTCCAGCTCCTGAAAAACGTAACGAAGCCATAAAAAATGGTGGTAACGCCGTTACCGCAATTTTATTAAATAAATAAGTGGAACCCCACACAATGTAAATTGTAAAAAAGGCTAAAACTATTAATATTTTTGATTTTTTCAAAACAAGTAATTTATCAATCAAAGATAAATATAGATAGTCTATAAATAAAATTACTGCTTAACCTATTTTGCATTAAAATTAACTTCTTATAAAATTTAAACCTCACAAGTAAATACTTGTGAGGTTTTGGTTATCTAAAACCATTACTAAACTAACTTTTTTCTTCTTCTATTTTCTTGTTTATAAAATCGATATCTCTTGTATTTTTCTGAACAGTAATGGCTCCAAATAGACTTAACAAGAAGGACATTCCGTAAAATCCTTTTTCACTTAATAGTAAATCTGCATTTCTAAGTCCAATGAATAACAATAATATTGCTGCAAGAACCACAACCCAACTTATTCCGTAATACATTTCACTTACTTTAATCTCTTCCGCTTTATCTCTTACTGCTTTTTGAAGAGAAATTACAGCGTAAATACCCATTAAAAGAATAACAAAATAAAATCCTTTTTCATTCAATTCCATAGTAGCATTCCACAAACCGATACAGTAAGAAACCAAACCAATGGTTAATGCTCCCCAAGAAGCGCCTACATAGGCAGAAGTTGGTTTTGAATTTAAATTATTCTTTCCATTTTTCTTTTTACTTTCTTTTTTAGTTTCTTCATTAATTGAAGATGTTGTTTGATAATTCATAATATTTAGTTTAATAATTATGATACAAATTTGCGACTCTTTTAAAGTTCTAAGAACTCAACTTTCAATTATTACTGACGATATAATTTTATTAAAATATATAAAAATTTATAAATTCAGTATATTTACAATACATTAACTGACGATATAATGATAAATTTAAAAGAAGTATTAAGTACTTTTACCAAGGAACAACAACAAGATTTCCTCTCATACCTTGATAAAAAAAACAAAAGAAAAGATACTAAAAACTGTCAACTAGTAAACCTTTTGCTAGAAGACAATTTATCTTCTAAAGAAATTTCTAATAAATTGTATGGTAAGCAAAACAAAGCAGCCTTACACGCATTAAGAAAACGATTGTTTCAATCTATTATAGATTTTACCGCAAATACTAGCATGAAAGAAGAAAACTCTATCGATATTCTTTTGATAAAAAATATTCTTTCTGCTAGGTATTTTCTAAAAAAGGGGCAACTAAAAGTTGGATATCAAATTTTAGACAAAACAATCGTAACAGCAAACGAATACCAACTATTTGCAATTTTAAATGAAGTATATCATACTAAAATTCAATATGCACATTTAAACCCAGACATAAACCTAGATAAGTTAATCGCCGATTTTAAAGAGAACCAAAATCGACTAGTCTTAGAAGACAATCTAAATATTGCGTACGCTAAAATTAGAACTTCATTGGCTAATTATCGTCAAAATAAATCTAACATTGATATTAAAAAATTGATAGATGTTGTTTTAAAAGAACAAAACATTACAATTAGTGATTCTTTATCCTTTAAATCATTATATCAAATTATTCAGATAACAAGTATATCTTCTGCTCAAAAATTTGATTATTATAATATTGAAGAATTCATTATTGAAACGTATCAAGTTATTCAAAATCATACATCAAAAGACAAACAACTCAATTATCACTTAGAGGTTTTGTATTTAATTGCAAACGTACTTTTTAGAAACAAGAAGTTTGAAGAATCCGAAAATTATTTAAAATTGATGCTCGTTTATATGAATGCAGAAAGGAAAAAATATTATAATGATTTTATTCAGAAATATGATTTATTACAAGCTCTAAACTTGAACTACACAAATAAACAAGTCGAAGCTATTTCTTTATTAGAGCCTTATATTGATAAAAAAAACACAGATATTGTTGCTCAATTAGATTTCACACTTTCTTTAATTGTTTTTTATTATCAACATAAATCCTTAGAAAAAGCTCAAAAAATGGTATCTAAACTTTACCATACAGACAAATGGTATATTGAAAAAGCAGGCATTGTTTGGACCATCAAAAAAAACTTAATTGAAATTTTATTACAAATAGATTTAGGAAATATAGATTTGGTAGATTCTAGGTTAAAAAGTTTTAAAAGAAACTATTTTTCGAATCTTACAGAAATAAACCAAGAAAAAGTAATTACCTATTTAAAATTAGTAGAAATCTATTATAAAAATCCAGAGATAGCTATAACTGCAACTTTTAAAGAAAAAGTACAGACTTCTTTTAACTGGTTAGACAGCAAAAAAGAAGATATTTTTATGATGAGTTTCTTTGCGTGGTTAAAAGCAAAAATGACCAAACAAGATATCTATGTAGTCACTTTAAATATGATTGACAATCAAAAAAGAGAAATATGATTTTTTAAGTGATTTTAAGAAAGAATTGAAAGAAAATAATCTGTAATTAAAAGTAATTTTAATGAATGAGATTTAATATTTACTTTTTTTCAAATAACAAGCCCTTAAAAAATTTTCTAAGGGCTTGTTATTTGAAAAGTTATATAATTTTATTATTTCTCTTTTTCTTCAATAATAGTATCATTATCAATACTGAATTGTTTATTTTTTTTGTCTTTAACCCCTTCTATATTCATAGGGTTGTCTTGTGTCTTTGTTCTTTTAAATTTTCTACTTTCTTTAATTGTGCTCATCTTCATTTATTTTAAGTTCAAATCTAAATTACACAAAAACAGACTGTTATCAAAAAACATACTGTTAAAAATTGTTAAGATTAAATAATAAAAGTTAAAGTTTTATATGAATTAAAATAAACCTTATATGAGCAAAAGTCTTCTGTACATACCTATTAATTTTAAACAGTTTAGACGTAACACAATTTAATGAAGCAACTACTTTTTACAATTTAAATTAATAATGATGGGTTACAACATTATATAAAACCACATCTCTATTTCTAATCTGTAAAAATTAGCTTATGAGTTAATAAAAACAGCTATAACGATCATTCAAACCTTTTTGTGTCTGTAAATTGCAACATAACCAAATTGAAAGAACTATGTCTATTTTAACAATAATAATAAGTGTATTACTTCCACCTTTAGCCGTTTTTTTAAAACACGGAATTGGAAAGCAATTTTTACTAAGTATTTTATTAACTATTTTAGGATGGTTACCAGGAGTTGTACATGCACTATATGTAAATAATAAATAATTTAATTATGGAAACAAAGAAAACAGAGGAGAACACCTATAATTCAGATATCACAAACGAAGATTTACAAGCTTTAGGAGATAAAGCAGGAAATCTAAGAAACGATAATGCAGATGACGAACTTATAAAAAATAAAGTAAATAAACCTGATTTTAGTGGACAAGCGTTAGATATTCCTGGTAGAAAATTACCAAAAAACAAAACGAATGAAACATTAAAAGATGAAGAGAATCAATTATACAGCATTGATAGTGATGAAAATAAAAATTCAGAAATTGATACAATTGATAAACCTAAATAATTATGATGAACAAAGAAGATAAAGCACCAAGTAAAAAAAATAAAAAAAAGAATTTAACCTTAAATTTTGATGATAAGGATAATCCGAGCTCGAATAACAGAACAGGAATTAATTACATTCCTGATAAAGAAATAAAATAAGTTTTTCGAATCTTAGAAATAATAAAACCTAACAAGTATTTTACTTGTTAGGTTTTATTATGTAAAATAACTACATTTTTCTTTATGTATTCCTTTTAATTCTTCTTCAATATCTTTTAAAGTGAGTACTTTTACTTGCAAAAGCATTAAATAATGGCACAATAATTGGTTAATAATATTTCAGAAAACCAAAAATTGCTACTATGAAAAACATCTATATATTTCTTTTAATTCTTACTACTTTATTTTTATATAACTGCAGTAAAGACGAGAAAGCAATAGATGTTAGGTATACTATTAATGATTTACAAAAAATCCATGGAAACGGTTCTAAAACATGGAAAATTGAAGGTTTTTACAAAACCTATGAAAATGATTTACTCAGCGAATTTAACGATTGTTATACCGATGATGAGTATACTTTTTTCTACGATACAAATGAAGCTCAAGTAACACTTGGTAACACTTATTGTTACTATGATAACCCAACAGAACAAGATGGTCGTTTAACCTATAGCTTTCACGAAAGTACAGGTAAAATTTTCATCAATATTTCTAAAGGAGAAAGTCTTGATGAAAATTTTAGAAATATGCTTACTATTCTTAGTTTAGAGGAACTTAGTGAAACTAGAATGGTTTTTACAGGAGGTGAATATCCTTATTATGGAAAAACTTTAGTCTTTACATCAATACCATAATTTTTTTTCAGCCTATCTTTTAATTCTTCTTCAATATCTTTTAAAATAGTCCCTTTTGTTTGTAATAACATTAAAACTGTAAATTATAAGTAAATAATTTATGGGTATCCTTTTCTTTAATAGCTACTGCTTATTTATCTACTTTATTAATCCCTTAAAAAAATAAATTAGCTACATACTTATTTTACTTTTAGACAATTAGCTTGCTCAATAAATGATTAAAAATCATTTCATAGAGATAAAAAAAGACTCTTTAAATTATTATATTTGAAAAAAAGCTAAAATTGAATAAAAAATACCCTTTCGATCCATCCATAAAACACCATTTAATTATTGCAATTAGTTTAGCTATTTGGATTTTTGTATTTCTTTACTTTACAGAACCTTTTGATGTAAATGTCTTTAGCGATTCAGAAAAATTAATTTACTTACCACTTTATGGGGTATTAGGTGCTATTTGTTATGTTCTTTTTTTACCGGTACAGCATTTTCTATTCATAAAAAATAATAGAAATTGGTTTATTAAAACAGAACTATTATTCTTTCTAATATTTATTTTTATTGGAATTATTGCTACGAGATTGTTTTACTTATATGTAATTGTACCTGGTGAACCTTTTCCTCATGATTTAAGCTACCAACTTAAAACAATAATTTTACCCGTATTTGCTACCATTTTACCAATTATACTTTTTGGTCGTTTTGCTTTTGGAAAATACAAAAACAAAAAAACGGAAGCTCAGAAAATTGAAATAAAAGGTCAAGGAAATTACGAAGGTTTACGTTTGTATCTAAATGATGTTATTTGCATACAATCCTCTGATAATTATATTGAAGTATTTTATATTTTGGAAGATGATTTAAAGAAAAGTCTAATTAGAAATAAACTATCTATTATTACTGCAGAATTCCCTCAACTTTTAAGAACGCATCGCTCTTTTTTAATCAATCCACATCACTTTGTACAATGGAAAACAGAAAATAGTAAACTTTTTACACTGTTATCTCACCACATAGAAGTGCCTGTTTCTAGAACCTATCAAAATGAAGTAAAGTTAGTATTGAATTCTACCACAGAATAGCTGCATTTCGCCCCAAAGGCCTTTATATATTGATTTTATAAAAGATTACTTTCTAATTTTGTTTCAGGAAATTTAATCACAAAAATTAAAATCATGAAAACTAAATTCACTTTTACAGTAACTTTTTTACTATCATTCTTTGTTTTATCTGCTCAAAATAAACAACAAGAAATTGTAATTATAGGAACAATGCACACAGTTCTTAAAATTGTAAAAAAAAGCTACAAACCAATGCTAAAGTTTGCAAAAAAATATAAACCAGAAACTATCTACGTAGAAGCACCAATGGCAAGTGATTCTATATCTTGGCAATATTTAAAGAATGGTTGGTCTAAAGGGTATCAGAAATTTTATAAATTATCAGATTCTTTACAAAAAAAATTCAATTATAACGATTCTCAATTCAATGCAACTATTAGCAAAGATTTTTCAAAAATGAATAATGTTGATTTAGATTATTTGATAAAATGTTTCATTTACAAAAGAGATCATGGAAATTATGAATTGTATTCTTACATAAAAAAATACGGTGTAAATGGAGCAAAAAAACCAACAAGACATGAAGATGGAGATTTAACTTACAAATTAGCTTTATACATGAATCATAAAACAGTTATAAATATTGATGACCAGCAAACTAATAAAGAATATCATGATGCATGGGGCAAATGCAGTAAAGAAGGGGTTAGCAACGGTAACAATGCAGCAAATTCTAAATTATACAAGAAAAATTATAATAGCGCTATTTTTCCTGCAATTTTTAGAGGTTTAGGCAAACACACAAATAAAAGAAAATCACTTCAACAATTACACGATATGGCGTCATTTTCTTATGTTGTTAAAGATACAGAAGGTTGTAAGCAAGGCAGAAAGTATTTCGATGAAAGAAATATGAGAATAGCTAAAAACATTTCTAGTCAAGTAGTAAAATCGAAGAAAAACAGAAACGTTGTTATTATTGGTGCAGCACATGTAATTGGTTTAGAAAAAGAATTCAAAGAAAACTACCCTAATTTTAAGGTGATTTTAATGAAAGATTATTAAACCTTTTTCACTCTTAAAAATAAAAAACCCTCACAATTAATACCATGAGGGTTTTTTATTTATTTTAGAATAAAATCAAACTACTTATGTCTACCTTTTAACTCTTCTTCAATATCTTTTAAAGTAAATCCTTTTGCTTGTAATAACATTAAATAATGGAACATTAAATCTGCTGATTCATACAAAAATAACTCGTCGTTATTATCCATTGCTTCAATTACAGTTTCTACAGCCTCCTCACCTACTTTTTGTGCTACTTTGTTAATTCCTTTAGAAAACAAGCTTGCTACATAAGATTTTTTAGTGTCTTTGTTAGCTACTCTTTCTGTAATTACGTCCTCTAACGTAGAAAAGAAACCATAGTTTGGTTTGTTTTCTTCTCCCCAACACGTTTCTGTTCCTTTATGGCAGGTTGGACCATTCGGATTTACAGAAACTAATAAAGTATCATTATCACAATCTAGCTTTATATCTACTAAATTCAATACATTTCCACTTTCTTCACCTTTTGTCCAAAGCCTATTTTTAGTTCTAGAAAAGAAAGTAACTAATTTAGTTTCTTGCGTTTTTACAAAAGCTTCTTCATTCATATACCCCAACATCAATACATTTTTTGTCGTTGCATCTTGAATGATTGCAGGTACTAATCCGTCGTTGTTTTTATTGAAATCGATATTCATAATATTATTTTTATACTGTATTGTCATTTCAAAATGAGCTTTTTTAGAGATTTATATTTCTCCTCATTCTTTATTCGGAATGACATTTTTATTTCTGTTATTTTCTGTCAGTTCGTGTGATTTCGATTTTTCATCGAAATTGTATCGAGAACTTTTTGTTTATTATCAATTCTGAAATTCCTTTTTCTTAGGAATAACATTCTTTATATTTTATAGTCTAACTGGTATATTTTGTTTTTTCAACTCCTCTTTCAACTCCAAAATAGGAATTTCGCCAAAATGAAAAACACTTGCAGCTAATGCAGCATCTGCTTTCCCTTCTTTAAACGTATCTGCAAAATGCTGAATTGTTCCTGCACCTCCAGAAGCAATAATAGGAATGTTTAATATTTCTGATAAATGAGCCAAAGCTTCATTTGCAAAACCTCCTTTTGTGCCATCATGATTCATAGAAGTAAATAAAATTTCTCCTGCTCCACGATTTTCAACTTCTTTTGCCCAATCAAAAAGTTTGATTTCTGTAGGAATTGTTCCTCCAGCCAAATGCACAAACCATTCTCCATCAATTTGTTTTGCATCAATTGCAACAACAACACACTGACTTCCGAATTTCTCTGCCAATTCATTAACCAATTCAGGTCTTTTAACGGCAGATGAATTGATGGAAACCTTATCCGCTCCCCATTTTAACAACTCATTTACATTTTCTACAGAAGAAATTCCGCCACCAACTGTAAACGGAATATTCACTTGTTCCGCCACTTGGTGCACCATTTCTATCATGGTTTTTCTACCTTCTAACGTTGCAGAAATATCTAAAAAAACCAATTCGTCTGCACCTAAATCGGCATATTGCTTTGCTAAAACCACAGGATCTCCTGCATCAATTAAATTTACGAAATTAACACCTTTTACAGTTCTTCCGTTTTTAATATCTAAACAAGGTATTATTCTTTTTGTTAACATATACGTTATTCGTCATTGCGAATGTAATGAAGCAATCTGTCAATTAATCAGGAGATTACTTCGTCATTCTTCCTCGTAATGACATTTATTTTGTTAATATAAATTGCTCCAACTGTTTTAAGCTGATTTTATTTTCATAAATAGCTTTTCCTATAATTACACCTTCACAACCACTTTCAGCTAACTTTGGGATTTCATCAAAAGTTGAAATTCCTCCAGAAGCAATTAATTTCACATTGTTTACTTCAGATAAAATTTGATTATAAATATCAAAACTTGGTCCTTGCAACATACCGTCTTTAGAAATATCTGTACAAATGATATACTGAATTCCTTTTTGCTGATAATCTCCAATAAAAGGAATCAATTCTAAAGAACTTTCTTCTTGCCAACCATTGGTTGCAATCTTTCCTCCTGTTGCATCAGGATAAAAATCAGCTCCTAAAATAATTTTTTCTGAACCATATTTTTCAATCCAACTTTCAAATATTTCAGCATTTTTTACAGCAATACTTCCTCCAGTAATTTGATTAGCACCAGAGTTGAAAGCAATTTCTAAATCTTTATCCGATTTTAAACCACCACCAAAATCAATTTTCAAATTGGTTTTAGAAGCAATTTGCTCTAAGACTTTATAGTTGATAATTTCACTTGCTTTTGCTCCATCTAAATCTACAACATGTAAATATTCGATTCCTGCAGCTTCAAACTCTTTGGCTACTTCTAAAGGATTTTCGTTATAAATTTTCTTTGTGTTATAATCTCCTTTTGTTAAACGAACACATTTTCCGTCTATAATATCTATTGCTGGTATTATTCTCAAAATAGTCTTTTTATTAATTATTTTCATTTCAAAATGAGCCTTTTAGGCAATTGAGAAATCTTTTAATGAGATTATTAGATCTCTATTAATTAGCTTCGTTATTTAATTTCAATCAAAATATATTTTGATTTCATTAACATTCTGAATGACAAACGATTTTATTTATAAATTTAGAAAGTTCTTTAATATTTGTTCTCCTGCTAAACCACTTTTTTCTGGATGAAACTGAGTTCCATAAAAATTATCTTTTTGTAAAGCAGATGCATATTCAAATTCATAGTCTGTAGTTGCAATGGCTTCTTCACAATTTTCTGCGTAAAAACTATGCACTAAATACATAAATTCTTTTTCTTTAACACCTGTAAATAAATCCGATTTCAAATTATAAATCACGTTCCACCCCATTTGAGGAACTTTTACAGCATTCGAAAACTTCTTTATTGCTACATTAAATATCCCTAATCCTTTCGTATTTCCTTCTTCAGAAGAATTACACATCAATTGCATTCCTAAACAAATACCTAAAACAGGTTGTTTTAAAGTAGGAATTACTTTATCCAATCCGCTTTCTTGTAACATTTTCATGGCAGAACTTGCCTCTCCAACTCCAGGAAAAATCACTTTGTCCGCCCCTTTTATTTCATCAATATTATTTGATAAAACAGCATCAATTCCTAATCTCTTAAACGCAAACTGAATACTTTTTATGTTTCCTGCTCCGTAATCTATAATTACTAATTTCATTATAAAACTCCTTTTGTTGATGGTAAAAACATCTTGTTTGCATCTCTTTTAACCGCCATTTTCATCGCTTTTGCAAAAGCTTTAAAAATCCCTTCAATTTTATGATGCTCATTTGCGCCTTCTGCCTTAATATTTAAATTACATCTTGCTCCGTCTGTAAAAGATTTAAACAAGTGTAAAAACATTTCTGTTGGCATATCTCCAATCATTTCACGTTTAAAATCAGCCTCCCAAACCAACCAAGGTCTTCCTCCGAAATCTACAGCTGCTTGTGCTAAACAATCGTCCATTGGCAAACAGAATCCATAACGTTCTATACCTAGTTTATTTCCTAATGCTTTATTGAATAACTCACCTAAAGCAATCATGGTATCTTCTATGGTATGATGTTCATCAACCTCTAAATCTCCGTCTACTTTTACAGTTAAATCCATCGCACCATGACGACCAATTTGATCTAACATATGGTCGAAAAACTTAACTCCAGTAGAAATATCATTTTTACCAGAACCGTCTAAATTTAGTTTGATGTAAATTTTAGTTTCGTTGGTATTTCTAGTGATTTCAGAAACTCTATCTTCTAATTTTAAAAACTCATAAATAGCTTTCCAATCGGTAGAAGTTAAAGCGATACAGTCTAAAATTTCTTGTTTAGAAGTTTCAATTTCATCTACACCCAATTCTGGATCTTCAGATAAAAAGATTCCTTTTGCGCCTAAATTCTTAGCCAATTCCATGTCTGTAATTCTATCTCCTAAAACAAAAGAATTTGCCAAATCATATTCTTCAGAAAAATACTTGGTTAACAAACCTGTTCTTGGTTTACGAGTTTCTGCATTTTCATGCGGAAACGTTTTATCGATACAAACTTCAGAGAAAACAACACCTTCCTTTTCAAATGCTGATATTACTTTATTTTGTGCTGGCCAAAAAGTATCTTCCGGAAAAGAGTCTGTACCTAATCCATCTTGATTGGTTACCATCACCAATTCAAAATCTAGTTCCTCGGCAATTCTTGCCATATAACGAAACACCTTCGGATAATACTCTAACTTTTCTAGACTATCCAATTGATAATCTACAGGCGGTTCTAGTACTAAAGTTCCGTCTCTGTCTATAAATAATACTTTTTTACTCATCTTATATTTTTTCCTGCAGGTTTTTTAGAACCTTGTAGATTTGTTTTATTTTAATTTTATCATTTCGAAATGAACTATTTTAAGTCTTTCACTATACTCAGAATAAACTCTTGAGAAATATTATTATCAGATTTCTACTCAATGAACTTCTTCCGGAATGACACTCCGTATTAATAGATTACTGTATTGCCTTTAAAGCTCTTAGTAATCTTTGATTTTCTTCACAAATACCGACACTAATTCGCAAACAGTTTTCGCATAAAGGTTGTGTAGTTCTGTTTCTAATAACCACGCCATATTCAATTAACTGTTTATAACGTTTTGTAGCGTCATCTACCTTTAGCAATAAAAAATTACCATCCGAAGGATATACTTTTTCAATATAACTCACACAACATTCTAACTCTTTTTTAAGACGCTTTCTTTCGCTGATTAGTTGAGAAATTTCGTTCTCTACTTCATCAATCTTCTCCAATCTTAAAATAGCTCTTTGCTGTGTTAGTTCATTTACGTTATAAGGTGGCTTTATGTTGTTTAAAATTTTAATAATTTCTTTGGATGCATAACAAACTCCTAAACGAATACCCGCTAAACCAAATGCTTTAGATAAAGTTTGTGTAATGATTAAATTAGGAAATTGCGACAATCTTTCTAACCAACTTTTTTGTTCAGAAAAATCGATATACGCTTCATCAATAACAACTAATCCTTTAAATTTTGTAAGCAACTCTCTAACCGATTCTGCTGTAAAACTATTTCCTGTTGGATTGTTGGGTGAACACAAAAACAAAATCTTACTATTTGCATCTACAGCTTTCAAAATCTTGCTAACTTGTGGCTGAAAATCACCTTCACTTAACAATACCGTTCTATTTTCTATGGCATTAATGTTTGCCAACACATCATACATTCCATATGTAGGTGGCAATGAGATTACATTGTCTTTATTAGGTTCGCAAAAAGCTCTATAAATTAAATCTAAAACCTCATCACTTCCATTTCCTAAAAGAATGTTTTCTTTACTGACTCCTTTAATTTCAGCAAGTAAATCTTTTACACCATTTTGTTGTGGGTCTGGATATCTATTAACACCGTTTTCAAAAGGATTCTCATTAGCATCTAAGAAAATCATTTCTGTAGTATTAGCATCTTTATATTCATCTCTTGCAGAAGAATATGGTTTTAGAGATTTTATATTTTCTCTGATTAAGCTCTCTAGGTTAAAGTTTGTTTTCATAATAAAACCTCTCGACTGCGCTCGAGGAGACATTTAATTTATATATCTTTTAAACGGATAGAAACTGCATTTTTATGCGCATCTAAACCTTCTGCCGCTGCCATTAACTCAATAGATTTCCCTATAGTTTTAATACCTTCTTTTGTAATTTGTTGAAACGTAATACTTTTGGTAAAACTATCTAAATTTACTCCAGAATAAGATTTAGAAAACCCGTTTGTTGGTAAGGTATGATTGGTACCTGAAGCATAATCTCCTGCACTTTCTGGTGTATAATTGCCGATAAAAACAGAACCTGCATTTTCTATATTATCTATATAAAAATCATTATTATTTGTACAAACAATAAAGTGCTCTGGACCATATTCATTAATCAACTCTAAAGCGATTTCATCATTCTCTACAAAAATAGATTTTGAATTATTGATAGCTTTCTGAGCAATTTCTGCTCTAGATAATTTAGCTAACTGAACATCAATTTCTTTGGCAACCTCTGCAATCATTTCTTTGGATGTTGAAACCAAAATAACTTGACTATCAGCACCGTGTTCTGCCTGACTTAATAAATCTGAAGCTACATAACTTGCGTTTGCAGAATCGTCTGCAACCACCAACAATTCACTTGGTCCTGCAGGCATATCTATGGCAACACCATGTTTTGTAGACAATTGTTTTGCAACCGTTACATACTGATTTCCTGGACCAAATATTTTATAAACTTGTGGTATCGTTTCTGTACCGAATGTATACCCTGCAATTGCCTGAATTCCGCCAACTTTTATAATTTTTGTAACACCACAAAGATTTGCAGCATACAAAATAGCTGGATGAATTTTTCCTTCCTTATTTGGAGGAGAACATAACACAATTTCTTTACAACCTGCAATTTGTGCAGGAATTGCCAACATTAAAACCGTAGAAAACAAAGGTGCTGTTCCGCCAGGAATATACAAACCAACTTTAGTAATTGGTCTTTTTTCTTGCCAACATGAAACTCCGTTTGCCGTTTCTACAAAAACTTTTGCTGTTTTTTGAGCAGTATGAAATTTGGTGATATTTTCTTTTGCAAGAATAATTGCATCTTTTAATTCATTAGAAACTAATGAAATCGCTTCTTTTATCTCATCAAGCGAAACAATTGTATTTTCTATAGAAACACCATCAAACTTTGTTGTGTATTTCTTTACAGCTGCATCTCCATTTGCTTTAATATCTGCAAAAACATCGTTTACGACTCCCTCTATGTCATCAACCGTTTTTGTGGGTCTCTCTAAAATTTGAGACCAATCTTTTCTTGATGGATTTATAATTGTATTCATGATTAACTTGTTAATCACCCTGAATTTATTTCAGAGTCTTTTACTATATTTCTTTTATTAAGATACTGAAACAAGTTCAGTATGCTTTAAATAGATTTTTCTAAAATATTTTTAAAGCACCATTTTTTCAATAGGACATACTAAAATACCTTCTGCTCCATTTGCTTTTAACTCATCTATAATTTCCCAAAATGCATTTTTGCTAATTACAGTGTGCACAGAACTCCAGCCTTTTTCTGCCAATGGCAAAACAGTAGGACTTCTCATACCTGGTAACACTTTTAAAATAGCTTCTAATTTATCATTCGGTGCATTTAACAACACATATTTAGAATTTTGTCCTTTTAAAACGGATTGAATTCTAAACTGAATTTTCTCTAAGATAGCTCTTCTTTCTGGTGATATTTTAGAAGAAACAGCTAAAACAGCTTCCGATTTCAATAAAACTTCAATCTCTTTTAAACCGTTCTTAAATAAAGTAGAACCACTAGAAACGATATCACAAATACCATCTGCTAAACCAATATTTGGTGCAATTTCTACAGAACCGTTAATAATGTGTATATCTGCTTTGATATTTTGTTCATCTAAAAACTTTTTAACAGTTTCTGGATAAGAAGTCGCAATTCTTTTTCCGTCTAAATCTTTTAACGAATTCGCCTCAGATTCTTTTGGCACTGCAATAGAAACTTTACACTTAGAAAAACCTAAGCGTTCTACAAACTCAATATCTGCTCCTTTTTCAATTAAAACATTCTCTCCAATAATGGCAGCATCTACTACACCATCTTTTAAATACTGAGGAATATCTCCGTTTCTTAAATAGAAAACTTCTACAGGAAAATCTCTCGCTGCTGCTTTTAATTGATCTTTTCCATTATCTATAGAAATACCAATATCCTTTAAGATTCTCATTGAATCTTCATTTAATCTTCCTGATTTCTGTACTGCAATTCTTAAATTACTCATTTTTGTTTTTGTTTGATGCCTGAGCAAATACGGTTTAAAATTAAAAAAACCCGTTTGATTCGCTCAAACGGGTTTATAAATATCTTGATTTTATTCAATACACTTTTAAATCGCTTGACTGCAATTGTAAAAATGATGATGATGGTTTTGAATAAAAGTCATGTCTTGTTTATTTCTATGCAAATATCAAAATTTTATTTTTAATATTACGAACTATTCACCTAAAAATTAGTTTTTATGATAATATTTATCATTTTTTGATTTTTTGTTTGATTTTACAACTTTCAGTTTTTGGTTTTTTAATAGATTTCAATAAAAATATTACATTCTGTAATTAAATTCCCCAATCAACAAACTCATATTTAAACATTACCTAGAATCCTATCAATTTTAAACAAGACGCTACTGCACAATCGCTTCAAAAACATCTTTTGAACTCAAAAATCTACCGCTAATAGTATTTATAATACGGATACATACTTTAGAAGCACTATTTTTGATAAAAATTGTAATGCATCCATTTAAATAAAATGATTAAAAAGATATTAAAACACATAATGATCACAACTCTTACTATCATAGGCATATTAGTAATCGCTTACTTCTTATTCACAAATTATTACCCAAGTTTTGGTGGAGATGTTTCTAAAGAGGAACAAGAAACCTACAAAACATCTCAACAATTTAAAAACGGTAAGTTTAACAACACCAATCCGGTGCCTATAGAATTAAGTTTTAACGAGAATTTAAAAATAGCTTATACATTTTTTACTAAAAAAGTACCAAACCCAAGACCTAAAGAAGATTTAAAACCCATTACTATAGATTCTTTAAATATTGCTAATTACAAAGGAAAAGCTAGATTGATTTGGTTTGGGCATTCGTCTTTTTTACTACAAATAGACGGGAAAACAATTTTACTAGATCCTATGTTTGGTAAAGTGCCTGCTCCTCATCCGCTGTTAGGCGCAAATCGTTTTAATGAACAGTTTCCGATAGAAATAGCCAAATTACCAAAAATTGATGCCGTCATTTTTTCTCACGATCATTACGATCATTTAGATTATGAATCTATTTTAAAGATTAAAGACAAAACCAATCATTTTTATGTTCCCTTAGGTGTGGGTGCGCATTTAAAAGCTTGGAACATTCCTTCTGATAAAATAACAGAACTAGATTGGTGGCAAAATGTACCGTTAGATAATTTGAACTTGGTGTGTACACCTGCGCAACATTTTTCTGGTAGAAAATTAAACAACGGACAAAGTACTTTATGGAGTTCTTGGGTTATTCAGTCTAAAAATGAAAACATTTATTTTAGTGGTGATAGTGGCTACGCAAATCACTTTAAAGAAATTGGTGAAAAATATGGCCCTTTCGATTTAGCTTTGATGGAATGTGGGCAATACAACGAAATGTGGACTGATATACACATGATGCCAGAAGAAACTGCCCAAGCAGGAATTGATGTGCAAGCAGAAAAAATAATTCCGATTCATTGGGGAGGTTTTAAATTGGCTATGCATGAATGGACAGATCCCATTGAGCGTGTAACTATAAAAGCGAAAGAACTAAACCTAAAAGTAATTACACCTAAAATTGGCGAAGAAATTATGGTGAAAGATTCTCTACAGACTTATACCAATAACTGGTGGAAAGATTTGTAAGTATCCTTTTACACTGAAAGAGTTATCAACTTTAAAAGTTGACAATAATTGTTAAGTTGATTGTAAATATATCATTTATATGATTTGAATACTCTAAATTTGAAACAGATTAATGAAAAAATAAAATTGCTAGACGTTTTCAAAATCTTTAAGTATTAATAATTCCTGATAGAACAACTAGATTTGGTTGTTTTATTTGGGATATAGTAAGTTTATATTACCTTATAATAAGTTGGCTTTAATGCGAGAGCTAGTTTAAGGAATTGAAGTTCTGAAAAGGAAAAAACTGAACTTAATCTAACTCAAAATTGATAAGCATTTGTGACAAGTCAGAAAAAATTAATCTTTAATAATTTTCTTTACATAAACACCTCTAACAAATAGAATTTTAAGAATATAAGTTCCTTTACTCAAACTATTTATGTCTATAGAGTTTATTTTTGTTGTAGTTAAAACAGCCCTTCCATTCATATCAAATAACTCTATTTTTTTTGGAATAATATCACCATAATTTAAATTAATATAGTCTTTAGTAGGATTAGGAAAAACATTTATATCTCTTTTTATATTTTCATTAATACTTAAAGTTTCACAGCTTGTTTTAACTTCTTCTTTATTATTACAACCATCTTTGTTATTACCTATACCAATGTTCTTGATATTATTTTCTAAAAAATCACAAACAATATTAATATTACATACTTTTAAATTTGAATTTCCATAAATTCGAATAATCCGTCCAACACTATTTATGTTATTTAAAGAATTAATGTTAGTTAAGCCATTATTAAAGTTTATATCTATATCTAATCCAACTGATGTTAATAAATCAAATCCTTTTAATTCTTTTAAGGTATTATTAAAGGTAAAACTCAAATTGAAAGCTATAGAAGATAATTTTTTAAAGCTCTCAAAACTACCAATATTAGTATCATAAATTTTAAAGTTCCCTTTAATTTGTTCTAAATTATTGAATCCATTAAAATTAGTTATACTGCTGGTGTTTATATTTAAAGAATTAAAATTCAACAACTTATTAAATCCACTTAAATTAGACACACTAAACTTATACATATTTAAATCTGAACCGATTGATTCAAGTTCATTAAAATTGTTTAATTCTACTATTCCACCATTTTCATTAAAACTTAAATAACCTCCAATAGTTTTTAAATTATTAAATCCACTGAAATCACTAATTGAGTTTTTACTAAAACGAACATTAGATTCAATAGTTTCTAATAAGTTGAACCCACTTATTTCATCTAAATTAGGATTACTTTCTATAGATAAACCATCATCTATCTGTTTTAGTTTGTTAAATCCTGTAATTTTTGTTAGTGAATTGTTATTTTCAATTCCAAGTCCTCCTGTTAATTCTTCAATTTGATTAAAACCTTCAATAGTTTCCAACTGATTACTATGTTGAATTGTAATATTGCTTACAGATCCGGTTAAAGAATTAAAACCGTTAATTGACTTTAATGAACTTTGCCATATAGTAAAGCTTCCTTTAATATTTTCTAAACTTGGAAATTCACTTAAGGTCGCTAATTTAGGATTAGAACTGAATCCTAAATCGCCTTCAATACTTATTAAATTATCAAAACCGACAACTGTAGTTAATTCATCATTTCGTAACACAGAAAAAAAGGAGCCTCCAATAGTTTCAAGGTCGTTAAAACCATTTATAGTAATTAAGCTATAATTTTCATAAAAATTCAAAATATCAGCTATAGTTTTAAGTTTATTAAAACCAGATATAGTCTCTGTTCTATTATACCTAAATTCTAAATCACCTCCTATATTAACTAACTCTTCAAACCCTTCAATAATGTTAGTGTAATTATACCAAAATTTAACATCACCAGTAACTATTTGTAAAGTATCAAAAGCATCTAAAGATGTGAAATCATTACTAAATCTAAAGGTTAAATTTCCATTAATTATATTCAGTTTTTCAAACCCACTAAATAGAATATCACTCTCATTACTTTCTATTAAAAAATCACCATTAATAGATTCTAGAAGATTAAATCCATTAATGTCTATAAGTGCATTATTACGTTCTAATAAAATTCCATTGCTAATAGATATTAGCTTTTTAAAGCCATTAATATGTAAACTTGTATTTTGTTCGAAAATCAAAGTACCTCCAATAGAGGTTAATTCTTTAAATCCTGCAATTGTTTGAGCACTATTATTAGAGAATTCTAAATTTCCGTTAATATTTTTTAGTGCTTCAAAATCATTTAGGCCAGTTAAATCATTATTATTATTTAATTTAAAATTACCACTAATTGAAGTCAGATTTTTTAAACTCTTTAAATTGTCAATAGAATTATTTGAAATGGTAAAAACTCCATCAATTGAAGTCAGACTTTCTAATCCATTAATATTTATTGATTGATTAAGTCCTGCAATTGAAAAATCGCCCTTAATTGAAGTAATATTTGATAATCCATCTAAATTTTGGATTTCATTTGAATAATTATTAATACTTATATTTACGCCTACATCTGTACAGTTAGGAAAATTAACTTTAAATGAATCTATGTCAGATTGAGTATAAAAATTTAAACTGTTTGAAGGACATTGGGAATAACCAATATAGATAATAAAAACGAGTAAAAAAGTAAAAGTATTTTTCATATTTTTATTGTAAAAATAAATAAATTTTATCAAGACTAAAATATTTCAACCTCTTTCTTTAATTCAAAAAACGGGAATTAATACTCGTTTTAAACAATTAATTCTAAACAAAAATGCACTAAAAGATAACACCGTGTATAATTTATTGCTGGTTTTAGCTTATTTGGGAAAATCCTACGGATTTTCTAAAATCTGTGTTCTATTTACTAACTTTACTGCTTAAACCACGCAACAAACCATACACACAAACGTTCTACGCAATTAAAAAAAATCTAAATTGTAACATATTAATATTTTAATCTACTAATACCCTGAACAATAACATACAAGAAATGAAAAAAAATATTGTAACGACCTTTATGGTAATAGGATTGATGTTTACAACTCTTGGTTTAACAATTTTGAACGAACACAAAATTTAACAATATAGCGCTCTAACTTTTGGAGTTGCATTAACAATATATAGTGTATTTGTATCTGACAAATGGAAGAAAAACCAAAAAAATGGAAAATTAAAATTTAGCAAATTAATAAAAGAAATAAATTAAAACGATTGAATAAAATACTCTGAGTCGGAACAAAATGCCGTATTTAATCTTGCGGAATTATTACTCAAACGAAATTTATAAATGTTGCATAAAAATGCACTAAGAAACTAAATTTACGCTTCCGAAATTTAACTAGTTTGTAAAATTGAAAGCTGAAAGAAAAATTAAGCGGAATAAAAAACAGCGTAGAACACCGTGTGTAATTACCTAAATAAAAATTAAAAGCAACCATATGAAAAAACCTTTACTTTTTTTAGTCTCATTATTAATTTGCTGTAACATAAATGCTCAAATACAGGTTTCTAATTTCACTTACAATAATCTTCAAAATTCGCATCCTATAGGATTACAGGAATTTAATGGAAAGATTTTTTTTTCAGCTGTAAATGATGGTTCTGGCAGAGAGTTATGGTCAAGTAATGGCACATCTTCAAAGACCAATTTAGTAATAGATATTAAACCTGGTGAAACTGACGGATTAACCAATTTAAACTCAACAACACTTAATAATGAATTGTACTTTGTTGCAAATGATGACTACAGCTATTCAGGTGGAGAAATTTGGAAAACAAGTGGAGAAACAATAGGTTCTTCTCTAGTAACAAAATACACTGGGAAATTATTTGGATTAACAACTGTTGGAAGTCTAATTTATATAACAATAAAAACTGATGATACTACTTTACAAATTTGGAAATCTGACGGGACTGATTTAGGAACAGTATTAGTAAAAGATAATATCGCCATATGGGGTGTGCCTACATTTCAAGGTAGTGTAAATAACATTTTCATTTACACCATCCAAGTACCATCAACTAATAACTCTAGAGTATGGAGGAGCGACGGAACTGATTCAGGAACTTATGAACTTACTGAAGAATTAGATGGTAATGGATCTACAGGCAGTACTTCTAATTTTAGTCAGTATATAAAATACAACAACAAATTATATTTTATTACTCGTTATTCTTTATATGAAACAGATGGTACTATTAATGGAACGAACAATATTACAAGTGTATGGAATGCTCAGAATGATATAGTGAGTTTTGGTGATGTAATTGAGTTAAATGGCAAAATGTTTTTTTCCTTTTTTTCTAAAAATTTGAATAAATTATCTATTTATAAATCTGATGGCACATTTAATGGCACTTCAGAAATTTACACAGTAACCAATAGCCAATATTTTTACCCTTCATATTTAAATACATCTGGCGATAATTTAATTTTTTCTTCTGTGAATACTAATAACGGTACTTCACTATTCTATTTAGACAGTAATACTAATTTAGTTACAGAAATCATTGAAATAGACCAAGCATCACAAGAACCAATTATCTTTAAACCTTCTCATTCAGCATTATCTTTAGATAATATAAATGGCAATCTTTATTTTGTTAGCTCACCTAAAAATTCTACAAGTAAAAAAGGGTGGATTTTAGATAAAAGTTCTACAACTTTAAGTCCTGTTGAAGAATTAGACAACCTATTTCATGGCATTGGGCAAAAAATCATCTATAAAAACGGTTTGTACTATTCTAAAGATTATCAACTATGGAAATTTAATACTAATAGCCTTAGTATAAATACATTTAAAAATAATCAAGAATTGCAAGTCTTTCCAAATCCTACATCAGATTTTATTTACTTTAATAGACCAGATGATATTTCTCAAATTAAAGTCTATGATTTAAATGGAAAGCTAATTTTTAAAGAAAATAATTTCACAAATAACAAAATACACCTGGGCAACATAAAATCAGGATCCTACATTATTAAAATTATTAATAAGAATCATAGTATTACGAACAGAAAACTATTAAAAAAATAACTTTTGTAAACACCCAGTGTAATTCACCCCTTAAACAACGCAACGTATCCTTTTCACATTGAAAGACTTATCAACATTAAAAAGTTGACAATAGTTGTTAAGTTGATTGTAAATATCTCATTTATATGATTTGAATACTCTAAATTTGAAACAGATTGATGAAAAAATAAAATTGCTAGACGTTTTCTAAATCTTTATGTATTAATAATTCCTGAAAGAATAATTAGATTTGGTTGTTTTCTTTGGGATATAGCAAGGTATTATTACCTTATAATAAGTTAGCTACAATTTACGCGCACACCTGAAAAAATGAATAGAATTTTAATAACATTACTTTTTTGCATTTATTTATCAAATATATTTGCTTCAAGTCCGCAAGTTCCTGACTACCTTATCTATAAAAATGACACAATCGCTACCTACAATTTACTAGTTGAAAAATATCTACAAACAATAAAGGACGACAAAGGCAGATTGTTTGATATGAGTTTCCGAAACTCAATCACCGGAATAGAAGGAACATCTTTGAATTGCTGGAGAGGTTATCAAGCAATTTACAAGATTGAAAATGACAGTTTGTTTGTGAATGCAATACTAGATTGCCATTCCCTCGAATACAAAGAAGAAATTCCAAAAAATTACATCGAAAAAGTATTTGGAGATAAGATTAAAAATGGAAAAGTATTTGTCGATTGGTATAGCGGAAATATCTCTTTTCCGACAAAAAGAAATGACAATAAAGAAATTCGTTGGGATGGAGTGTTTGAAAGAACTTTTATTTATGAAACAGCTATAAAAGTTGAGAACGGAATAATAACCCAAATCAGTAACGAAAAGAATTATATCGATTTAAAAAACGGAATCAATAGATTGAAAAGAGATTCAATAAGCGATATTCTATTCAACTCAATTAAAGATTACAAATGGGCTAAACTGGATAAATTCGACTGTGGAGAAAGATATACGGTCGAAATTGGAAGAAACGGAAAAGTAACTGATGTAATAATGACTGATTATCAAACTGCAGATGAAATTGAATATTATTGGGACACGAAAAAAGAATATAATTATTGCTTAAAATCTATTAAAAAAGCGCTTTCTAAATTACAATTTGACATTCTGAAACGGAAAGGAGAGCCGATTTACGAAAAAGTATATATCGAAATTTGGTTCAACGAAGATGGAACGATTGAAAATTGGACTGATTAAAAACTGTAGCTAACACCGTGTATAATTAATTGCTTTGTTCTAGCCTACTTGCGAAAATTCCTGCGGAATTTTCACGGGTTCGTAAAAGTTTGCTAAATTAGTTGCTTAACCACGCAACTAACCATAACACAACAACGTTAGACACAAGCTGAAAAAACCATTCCGAATACAATGAACAAACGAAAAATAGTTTTAGGAATAATTATAATTCTACTTTCCTATTTGTTCTATTGGGCTTTTGAGCCTTATAGTTTAATTCCATTTTCAGACAAGCCAATTTCACTATCAGAAAGTCAAAATCATCTGAATTGCGACAACTTAAATAGTTTTAGCTTCAAAGCTGATAGTATTATTAATTCCGGAATAAATAAAAATGAGTTTTTAGCAACTTCAACAGCTGTTTATTCAGAAAAATGTGGAAATTGGTTATCTACAGCAGGATTTTTAAATAAAGGAAATCAAGAAAAACCGTCTAAAAATAGTCAGTTCAGAATTGCATCTGTGAGCAAACCAATGACAGCTATTGCTATTCTTCAACTTTACGAAAAAGGAAAAATAAATTTAGATTTACCAATCCAAAACTATTTACCTGAATTTCCAAAAAAGAAAAAAGGAGAAATTACAATTCGTCAATTATTAAATCATACATCTGGAATTCCTCATTACAAATCTGATTTAGGAATTTTCAACTTTACTCACTATGACAATTGCGAAAAAGCTCTTGAAAAATTTGAGAATAGAGAACTAGTTTTTAAACCAGATACTGAATTTTTATATTCATCATTTGGTTACACACTACTTGGTGCAATTTTAGAGAAAGTTTCAGGAAAATCATATCAAACTTATATGCACGAAAATATTTGGAAACCAGCAAATATGACTAACACTAATTTAGAACAGACTAAAACAAATGTTTACATAAAACTCGGAAATCATTTTTACAGAAGTCCAAAAAATGATTTGAGTTACACATATTCTGGTGGAGGAATACAGTCAACAGCAGAAGACCTTCTAAAATTTGGAAAAGGTGTCTTAAATTATAAGTTTTTAAATCCTTCGACAACAAAACTAATGATTCAGTTGACTAATAACAGTAAGGAAATGGAATATACTTTCGGATGGGATAATTGGAAAAGTCCTAAATTTGGAAAAGTCATTGAACATAATGGAACACAAGTTGGGTCAAGTAGTTAGCTATTGGAAAAACGGGGAATTAAAGAGAAAAGAATTATTTAAAAAAGGTAAACTTAAAAGCGGAAAGTGTTTTGACAAAAGTGGAAAAGAAATAGAATACTATAATTTTGAAATTCAGCCGGAATTTCCTGGTGGCAAAATAGCTTTTAAGAGTTTTATTAAAAAACATCTGACTTCTAACAGCTCTAACACAAGAGGAAAGTTAATTTTTAAATTCACAATTGAATCAAATGGAAAAACTTCTAATGTAAAAATACTCAAAGACACGAATCCAAGTTTAAAAAATGAAGTTAATAATATGTTCAATTTTATGCCAATTTGGAAACCAGCAAAACAAGATGGAAACCCAGTAAAAGTAAAGAGAACGATACCTATTAATTTTGGATAAAAACTAACCCAAACAAAGAACCGAGCTAAAAACAACTCTTTTCTTCATTAAATTTACACACTATTACTCTAGGCTCATAATGCTATCAATTAGTATTATGAGCTTTTATTTTTTATATAATTATTATTTATTTAATAATAACAGCTATAAAACTGAATGAAATTGAATGAAACGCAAAAAACTCATTGAATAGCAATGATTTTAGTACTATTTTTGCGCCCATGGAAAATCTAAAACAAGTAACAAAGAAATTACAGCGTGGCGTTGCAGAAGCTATTCAGCAATTTACAATGATAGCCGAAGGAGATAAAATTATGGTTTGTCTCTCTGGCGGAAAAGACAGTTACGCAATGTTAAACATGTTATTGTATTTCCAAAAAGTAGCGCCTATTTCTTTTGATCTTGTAGCTGTAAATTTAGATCAAAAACAACCTGGTTTTCCGGTAGAAGTATTACCTACTTATTTAAGCAACTTAAAAGTTGATTATAAAATTATAGAGAAAAACACCTATAAGATTGTGATGGACAAAACGCCTGAAGGTAAAACAACCTGTAGCTTATGTTCACGTCTGCGTAGAGGAACTTTATATGAAGCAGCCAAAGATTTAGGTTGTAATAAATTGGCTTTAGGACATCATAAAAACGACATTATAGAAACCTTTTTCTTAAACTTATTCTTTGCAGGGAAAATAGAAACAATGCCACCAAAATTTAAAAATGATGCTGGTGATATTATTGTTTTAAGACCTTTGGCTTTCTGTAATGAAAGTGATATTGAAACGTATGCCAATTTTATGGACTTCCCTATTATACCATGTAACTTATGTGGTTCTCAAGAAAACTTACAACGTAAAAAGGTAAAACAAATGATTACCGATTGGGAAACCGAGTTCCCGAATAGAAATGCCATTATGATGAACGCTTTACAAAACGTATTTCCTTCTCATTTATTAGATAAAAATTTATATGATTTTGATAATCTAGAATCTAAAATATCAGAACCTATAGCTACCATTTAGAGAAGTTAGAATTATTTTAAATGAATAAGATTTTAAAACAAAAAGCCATATAAACTTAACTATTCGGTAAAAGTGTTTGTATTTTTTGAAGTAAATCTTTAATTTCTTTTACAGAATTTAAATTTTCTTTTACAGGCATCGTACTTTGTCTCTCGATTAACTGAACAGGAATCACCATTTTAGAAATATTATTTTCATTTTTTAACTGTATTAATATTTGCTTTACAGCTTGTTTCCCTATTTCTAAAAAATTTTGATGAACGGTTGTTAATGGCGGATTGTAATATGCACTATTTACAGTATCATCAAAACCCGTTACCGCAATTTGATCTGGTACGGCATATTTTTGCTCTGCACAAGCTCTTAAAGCTCCCAGTGCCATTTGATCATTCCCTACTAATAAAGTATCTATATTTTGTGGTTGCAAGAGTAGTTTTGTGGTTTCATAATACCCACTTTTAGCACTCCAATCTCCTGTTTCTACCGTTACAATTTCGGCATCAGAGGGTTTTAAAACATCTAACCAAGCTTGTTTTCTCAAATTTGCAGCGTGCGAATGTGCAGGTCCATTTAAAAGCGCAAACCTTTTTCTACCATGCTTCAACATTAACTCGGCAATTAACACAGCTCCTTTATAATGGTCTGCAGCAACCTGACTCACATTTGCTTCAGGAGAAACATCAATAAATAAAAAAGGTAAATGCTTATGTTTTGCTACTAAATTTTCTGCCAACTCTTTTTGTACGGGTAAATTTATAAACACAACATCTACTTGCTGTGACTTTAACTCCCGTATCGCATTTTCTAAGTTTTCCTCTTCAGAATTTGAAACAGCAATAGATATAGCATACCCTGCTTTTTCACTTTCTAAGCGAATTCCATTGACAATACTAGAAGCACCTTCCATGGTCATCTCTAATGTTATGACACCAAAAACCTTTGCTTTTTTACGTACTAAAAGCTGAGCTCCTTTATTTGGCACATACCCTAATTGATCAATTGCCTCCTGAACTTTTTTTAAGGTATTCGCATTTACTCCTCCCCCTCCATTAGTTACTCTAGAAACCGTCTGTGTAGAAACCCCTGCTAATTCTGCAACTTCCTTAAATGTTACCTTTTTATTCATAAACAAACCTTAATTACAACAAATATAATTGTTTAAAAATTACAATGTCTTATTCATAGAAAAATCTATACCTGTATGGAATTACAACAAGTATAGATTTTACAACTATCGTGGGATTAAAAAAATTAAAACTTATTATATCTTCACTACAAAACCTCCACCTGGAGCCATACGTACTGTAAACGTATCTTTTATGTTTTCTGTTTTTTTCACAAAATCAACCCCATTCATATCTGCATTCGGCCCATCTTTAAACACAGTAGCACTTCCAGATTTCCCTGTAATCTCTTTTACATTGATGGTAATTTCACGAGCATCCCAGTTATTTAAACCACCAATATACCAGTCATCTCCTTTTCTACGAGCTGTAATAATGTACTCCCCTATTTTTCCATCTACAGTAATGGTTTCATCCCAAGTAGTAGGAATAGAAGCAATAAATTCTGTACTAACCGGATTCTTCTCATAATTAGTAGGGGTATCACAAAGCATATTTAAAGGAGAAAAGAAAATTACATATTCCGCAAATTGATGCGTACGAGTACCTTGACTCATCGGTTTTGAGAAGTTGGGAGCATATTGGGTTTCTACTTCATTGGTAATAGTATTTAAAGCCTTTACCGCATTATTCATAGCACCTTGCGTATAATCTACAGGTCCAGAAATCATTCTAATAAACGGAAACGTAACATCATACGTAACTTGATCACATTCTTTCGGCTGCCATTTCATTTGCTCTAAACCATGCACACCTTCAAAATTTAAAATATTTGGATATGTACGCTGTAAACCTGCCGGTTTATAAGTTCCATGAAGATCTACAATTAATTTATATTTTGCACACATTTGTGCAGAACGCTCATTAAAATATACCAATTCTTGATCATCGCCATTCATAAAATCGACCTTAAAACCTTTCACGCCCATTTCACTATAATGCTTACAAACCTCTTCCATATCTTTGTCAAAAGCATAATAACCCGCCCACAGAATAATATCTACATTGCGTTCTTTTGCATACTCAACCAGTTCTTTGATATCAATTTCAGGAACAACCTGCATTAAATCATATACCTTATTAACAGACCAACCTTCATCTAAAATTACATATTCAATGCCATTTTTTGAAGCAAAATCAATATAATATTTATACGTTCTATTATCAATACCTGCTTTAAAATCAACCCCCTCTAAATTCCAGTTATTCCACCAATCCCAAGCAACTTTTCCTGGTTTAATCCAACTTGTATCTCCAATAACATTTTTAGCAGCTAATTTGTAAGACATGGTTGTATTTGCCAACTCCACATCATTTCTTGTTACAATTGCCGCTCTCCAAGGAAAACTACGCGGTCCATTTACTTTGGCTATAAAAGGATATCTACTCTTTACAATCACCTGTAAATTATTGTACCCAGTATGTTCTTCTACCTCATCTCTTAAAGGAGCAAAAAAAGCATTCATTGTATTTTTACCAATACTTGTGGTTAAATACATTCCTGGATAATTTCTTAAATCACTTTCTGTAATGGTAATACGTTTTTGGTTTTTAGACTCGATGCTTAAAGGCAAAAACATTAACCTATTTTTATCTAAATCAGAAATTTTAGAACGTGTGTATTGATTTTCGAAAGATTGAAAAAGTTGATGCTCCATAGTTCCTGGAGAATACACATACGGTACTGTAGTTTCTACATCGTGCGCAAACTTGTATTGTGCTTGCTCACTCACTACTTCATAATTTCCTTTTTTTGTTGAAGCAAAACGATACGCAACGCCATCATTATAAGCTCTAAACTCTAAGCTCCAATAATCATTAAATGTTACCTTTACAGTATTATACTCATCTTTTACCGTTTTAGATTTGTAAAAATGAGCATTGATTATCGTATTTACTTTCGCTGTTTTAATGTTCTTTATTTTAGAGCCTAGTCCCCAGATAGTTCCATCAGACAAGGTCATAGAAAGTTTAGAAGGCTCTAATACTTGCACTCCGTCTTGTGAAATAGTGTAATATATAGATTTACCTACAGTTACTTCTGCCTGTGTTTTACCATCAGGAGATTTTACGATTATTTTTTTATCCGCTGCAGACATTGTTGTCGCTCCAAAAAGAATTAATAATGCTGCTGCCATTATTGAAAATGTATTTTTCATGATTATAAATTTTAAGTTAATTGTTGTTTATTCTATTTTTTAAATTGATTTACCACCAGATTTCAAATTGTAATCCATAGGTAAATCCGGAAGTATTATTACCAAAAGGAGCTCCATTAGGCGTATTACCAATCAGTCCTTTTAAATCATCGCTCCAAAAAGCGTAGGTAACAAACGGACGCAATACTGGGCGCGCGTAAAAACCTTTTTCTAAGGAAAGTTCTGGAGTAAACGTTATTTTATCAAGATTACCAGAAACATTTAATTGTTCGTTATTAATATATTCGTGCGTCAACTCTAAGTGTAATTTAAAATGATCACTCAAATAATACATTCCTCTTGCTCCTGCAGTTAACCAATACAGCATTTTGTCTCTCCCTTGCAAATAAGTTCTGTTAGTAGGGTTTGCACTATTGTATTCATAAGGCTTTGTTCCGTAATCTCTCATTACAGCAGACAGAATACCATTTACAGCAAAAGTTTCTTTATCATCATATAAAAAATTATTGTTGATTTCCAAGAAGTAAGAACTTGCAATATCATTTAAAACAATGTTATCATTTCCTGGATTTTCTTTTTCTGACATTCCAGACCAGTGATGTATTGGAATAGAAGCACCTTGTCTAAATATAAGAGCTGTTGTATTGGTGATGTACTTCTTCTCATAATCTAACCAAGAAATAACCGCAAAACCGTGTTTCGCATCATATTCCATGATTTCATTTTCTGCCCGATAACTATAATTTAAAGAGACATTCATTTTAAGCGTTTCACTAATCGGTAAATGCACATAACGCACATCTGCCGTGTATGCTCTTAAGTGATCTTTTGCACCATTTATAAAAGAAATATCCTTTCCTCTCTCTTGAAAAGCCCAAATACCAAATTTAATATCTTCATCAGTTCCTTTCTGAATCAGTTTCTCCATACCAACCCCCCAACCTCTTTGTCCAGGATTTACCCATTGTCTGTCTAACATATGTTCCGCTCTACGATCATAAAATCGTTTACCTGCCCAAATAACCTCTCCGTTTCCTAAAAAATTATTTGCACGCACATATAATTGTTCCGTTTTATTAAAACTCATTTGAGTATCCGTTCCAAAATCTTCATAAATAGAACTCATCCAAATAACATCTAGAGATTTTGATTTCTCTTTATCAAAATAATAAGAATAGTCAAATTCTAATTCACCATAAGTATCCGCTTGATTTCCCAAACTATATTTATTTTGAGCACCTGGCATTTGAAAATGAGCTTGCGTTTCTCCGCCTTCACTTTGCCCAACACCTGTCCTTAAATAACCAGAAGTTTTAAACGTATGATTTACTTTTTCAAAAATTGTTTGTGCTTTTACATTAAATGTTGTCGAAAACATAAATAACACAAAAAAAGATAACAAACCTCTTTCACCTATACGCCAAACAGATCCATTAAACTGCTCAACACATAATAAATCTATATTAAATAATAGAACTTTATTCTTTTTAAAGATATTTAAATTATAATTTTTCATTGCTGCTAGTTAATTGTTTTCGCAAACACACATATAATTGTATGATTTTCAATGTTTAGAATAAATTATTTCTAAAAAAATAACTCCTAAATTATTTCCATAACAATATTAAATTAAAATACAAACCATTTAAAACACCTCTTAATCCTCTTATTTTATTGGCTTCTCTCTATTTTAAATTGTTAAAACCGTCATAAAATTTAAAAGAAAGCATTTAAATATTTTTTTATTACTAACCGATTGTTTAGTTTTGTCCCGTACTTAGAAATAATGGCAAGAAAAAAAGAATATAATGAAGATGTAGTCATAGAAAAAGCAATGAAGCTTTTTTGGCTGAATGGTTACAAAACCACTTCTATGCAAATGCTAGAGAAAGAGATGGGAATTAACAAGTTCTCTATATATGCTAGTTTTGGAAATAAGCATAGTCTTTTTCTTGAAAGCTTAAAATGCTATAAGGTAAAAGTAAATGTGGTTTTAAATAAATTAAAAAATGCTTCCAACGGAGTTGAAGATATCAAACAATTTTTCTACGATTCTGTAAGTTCTAATTTTAAAGACGACAACATAAAAGGATGTTTAGTAACAAACACCTATAATGAGTTTTCAGATTCTGAGGATGCATTGATTAAAGAAGAAATGAGTACTTTTATGAATAACTTAAAAGAGTTAATTATAGAAAAGCTTAAATTAGATGAATCAAAAGATTTAGAAACCATAGAAAAACAAGCTAATTTTTTACTATTGGCAAAACATGGTTTAGCAGCAGCAGCAAGAGTAAATAGTAAAAAAGAAATTGAAGATTACATAGAAATGACCTTTATAAATATATAAACATTTTTTTTACCTAATAACTAAACGACAGTTTAGTTAAAATTAACATAAATAATAATAAATTAAAAATAGAAATTATGACAACATTAAAAGTTCAAAACATAGAAACAGCTCCAGAAGAAAGCAAAGGATTATTAGAAAAATCTCAAAAAGCTTACGGAATGATTCCTGGTTTACACGGAGTATTAGCTACCTCTCCTCAAGCTTTAGAAGCTTACCAAATATTACACGATTTATTTACAAAAACAGCTTTTAACGCAGATGAATTAACAGTAGTTTGGCAAACAATCAACGTAGAGCACGCATGTCATTATTGTGTACCTGCACATACAGGAATTGCAAAAATGATGAAAGTAGATGATGCTATTATAGAAGCATTACGTAACGAAACTCCGTTAGCAGATGAAAAACTAGAAGCTTTACGTACATTTACATTAATAATTACACGTAATAGAGGTCATGTGTCTCCAGAAGAATTAAGCACATTTTATGCAGCGGGTTATACAGAAAGAAGTGTTTTAGACATTATTTTAGGATTGTCTCAAAAAGTAATTAGTAATTACACAAATCATATTGCAAATACACCTGTAGATGCTGCTTTTCAACCATTTGCTTGGGAGAAAAAATAATTTATAAATAACAATATTATACCTACAAATCTTCCGTAATAAAGTGGGAAATTTGTAGGTATTTATATTTTTAAAAAAAACTTATTATGATAAAAGTATCTGTAATGTACCCAAACAGTAATAATGTACAGTTTGATGTAGATTATTATAAAAACAATCATTTACCTATGATTGTAAATGCATTGGGTTCTGCCTTAAAAGGTTTAGAGTTAGATTTAGGAATTGCAAGTAGAGTTCCTGGAGAACCCGCTCCCTTTATAGCTATTGCTCATTTATTATTTGATGATGTTGCTTCTTTTCAGGCTTCATTTGGTCCGCATGCAAAAGTATTTGCAGATGACGTAAAAAATTACAGTAATGTGCAAGGAGAACTTCAAATTAGTGAATTGATAAATTTATAAAGATGAAAAATAACCGTAACATAAAACCGAAAGTGCTTTTTTTTGATGTAAACGAAACTCTATTAGATCTTACCAAAATGAAAAAACAGGTAGGTGACGCTTTGGGTGGAAAAGACGAATTACTTCCCTTATGGTTTACAACAATGTTACAGTATTCATTAGTAACATCCGCAAGCGGAGATTATAAACCTTTTGGACAAATTGGTGCTGCAGCTTTGCAAATGGTGGCTGCTAATAATGGCATTACCATCTCAGAAGAAAATGCAAGAGAGGTAATTGTAAATGCCATGCAAAACTTACCTCCTCACCCAGAAGTAAAAAAAGCATTGCTTCAATTAAAACAAGCGGGTTACAAATTAGTGGCGTTTACAAACTCATCCACCGAAGGTTTAAAAAATCAATTTGAGAATGCTGGTTTAACCGATTTTTTTGATGAACAATTAAGTGTTGAAGAAACTGGGAAGTTTAAACCCTTTACAGAGACTTACCTTTGGGGAGCATCAAAAATGGATGTAAATCCAGAAGAGTGTATGTTAATTGCAGCACATGGATGGGATGTATATGGAGCAATGAGCGCCGGTTTAAGAGCTGCTTTTGTAGCGAGACCTGGTCAACAATTATTTCCATTAGCGCCTAAAACAGAAATTATAGAAAACGATTTAAAAAAAGTAGCAGATATTCTTGTAACTTATCAATAAAAAGGGGTTTAAGGTAACATGGAGGTAAAAGAAGTCAATATAAAAAAGATAGCAAAATATTGCCTAGAAAATGTCTTTAGAACAAATACGGATTTACCAGGCTTTGTGTACCTTGACTTTGGAGAAAATAGAACCTCACCCGAACTTAGAGCTATTATGGTTGCGCTAAAAAATGAATTATCCACTTTTACATTAAAGAAATTCAATAAAGAATTAAGTTATCATTGGTTGGTTCGTTTCGATCAACAAGTTAGCACACCTTTTCATCTAGATAATGCCGAAAATCAATCTTTTTTAATGCTAGGTTACCAACCAAGTGAAGTAGAAAGTGAATTGTATATAGCCGATTATCATAAGTATGCAAATGAGAATAAGGAGGCTTCAGAAGACTATCTTAAAAATTTTACGCCTGTATTTAAGGAAGATGAAACGATACTTAAACCCTATATTACCAAGCTAGCATCATTTGATAAACCTACTTATAAAATTGTTATAATTAATAATAGCAATCCAAAACAAAGCAGAGAAACCTTAGGTGTATTTCACAAAGCAAAAATTGTGAAACCCGATCTAAATAAAAGTAGAATAGTAAATTCAATGATTTTTAATATGTTATCAAAAGATAATAATATTGAAGACCAGAAAAAAGAACATGCTTTTTTAAATACTGATATTATAAGCAAATAGTAATTATAACTTTAAATATTGAATTTAAATAAGCCTGAAAAAAACATAAAATGACACAAAAATTAAAAATAGACATCGTTTCTGATGTTGTTTGTCCGTGGTGTACAATTGGATATAAACGTTTAGAAAAAGCAATTATAGAACTTGGTATTCAAGATAAAGTAGACATAGAATGGCAACCTTTTGAGTTGAACCCAAATATGCCCGCTGAAGGTCAGAATGTAAACGAACATATTACAGAAAAATATGGTTCTACAACCGAGCAACAAAACGAATCGAAGCAAATGATGACCGAAGCTGGTGCAGAATTAGGTTTTAAATTTGATTATTTTGACGAAATGCGCATGGTAAATACCTTTGATGCACATGTTTTATTAGAATACGCTAAGATTTTTAACAAACAAACTGAATTAAAAATGCGTTTAACAGCATCTTTTTTCGGCGAACGTAAAGACGTTTCTAAAAGAGATGTTTTAAAACAGGCTTTATTAGAAGTTGGTTTAAATGCAGAAGAAGGACTTGCTAAATTAGATATTGAATCTGCAAGAAGCGAAGTAAGAGCCAAACAAGATTATTGGAAAAATTTAGGAGTTAATTCTGTACCAACTATTGTTTTTAATAGAAAAAGTGCAGTAACAGGTGCACAGCCTGTAGACACTTTTAAACAAGTACTTACAGAATTAATGAAAGAACAAGAATAGTTTATAAAATTAACTATTGTCGTTCGAGCGCAGTAGAGAACTATTTAATTATTAAACAGTTCTCTACTTATGCTTGTCTTACGCAGAGTCTAAAGACCAAACAAGATATATTGCTTCTATTTAAACTAAAATAATCGATGCAATTAAGTATAATTTATTAGACAAAATAATATCTTAAAAATATACCTATGGAATCAAAAAAAAATAAAGGAGAATTAGATGCATTATTAGCGGCAAAACGTAAAGAAGGTGCAGCTAAATTCACCAAAGAAAAGAATAAAATTTATGCAGACGGAATTACAAGTGTAGCAAATTCTGGCATACTTGAAAAAGCTTTAAATGTAGGAGATAAAGCTCCTGATTTTAACCTGAGAAATGCTTTAAACGAATCTGTATCTCTATATGATGAATTAAAAAAAGGACCGGTAGTTTTAACATGGTACAGAGGTGGCTGGTGTCCGTATTGTAACATCACACTACATTCTTTACAAGAAAAGTTACCAAAATTTCAACAAGCAGGTGCAACACTTATAGCTTTAACGCCTGAGTTGCCAGATAATTCTTTAAGCACATCCGAAAAAAACAATTTAGAATTTAATGTTTTAAGTGATGTTGGTAATACCGTCGGAAAAGAATATGGTGTTGTTTTTAAACTAACTGATGAAGTTGCCGAAATTTATGAAGCTGGTTTTGGTTTAAGTGATTTTAATGGAGATAAAAATAACGAGTTGCCATTAGCTGCTACCTATGTTATTGATACCAACGGCGTAATTCAGTATGCATTTCTAGATGCTGACTATAGAGAAAGAGCAGAATCATCTGACATATTAAACGCGTTAAACCAATTAAAATAAGACCAAAAGTCTTATTTTTTTTATCAGTAAAAAAAGCTATTTCTTTTAAAATCTTAACAAAACTGTAGTACCGTTTACAATCGTATTTTATTAATTTTGAGGTTTATCAACAACCAAATAAAACATTTATGCATACAACCAAAATCATCTTAATTGCTTTTAGTTTCTTATTCTTTTCTTGTGGAAATAAAAAAACAAATTCAGAAGTAAAATCAGAAATAAGTACAGAAAAAGAAACTCCAATTACCTTTAAAAACAAAGGACACGAATTGGTCTATAACACCGTACAAAAAACGGGGAATTACCAAACACTTGCAGCTAAAAAAGATGTGGTTTACACCTACTCTTACCAAACTCCAGATGGGAAAACAGATATTTCTACAGAAAAATATATTTTTGATGGAGAACTTTCTTACGGAGCATATACAAAGCATGAAAGAACTTTAACAGACTTAAAAGGTAAAGTAGAACAAGGCTATGACGGAAATGAATATTGGTTAAAAAATAATGGAGAAATCATAACAGATTCGGCAGCCTTAAAAAAAGTTGCGTTTAACAGACCTACTAATTTTTACTGGTTCTGTATGATTCAAAAATTATTAGATCCTAGTGTACAATATCAATATATAAACGAGCAAACAATTGAAGGAACAGTTTATGATGTTGTTAAAATTACCTTTGATGGTAGTAATAACAAGCCAAAAGATATTTACCAAGTATACATCAATAAGGAAACTATAATGATAGATCAGTTTCTATTTACTGTGATGGATTTTGCAAAGTCAGATCCTCTTTTAATGCAACTGAAATATGAAAATATAGAAGGTATTTTAATCCCTACACAACGTAAATACAAAGCGTCTAATTGGGATGCAGAAGTTACAGATGCTCCTTGGATTCAAGTAAACTGGACCAATATTAAATTTAATAACGGTTTACAAAAAGAACTGTTTAAAAAATAAACCAACACACGAAAATCAATTTTACAAATAACCCCTTCAGATTTAAAAATTTGAAGGGGTTTTTCTTACGCTAAAAAAAAAGTCTTTGCTAAATTAGATTTAACAAAGACTCTTTAAAATATTGAAAAAAATTACGTTATGCTGTAATTTCAGTATCTTTAATTTCTACTACTTCAAGATCAAAAACAAGATCTCTACCTGCTAAAGGGTGATTACCATCAATAACAACGCTATTATCTTTAACTTCAACAATCATTAAATTCATTTCTTGTCCTTCTGGAGACTTAGAAACCAATCCCATACCAACTTTTGGCTCCATATCTTGTGGAAGATTAGCTCTATCAATTTCTTGAATCAATTGATCATTTACCTCACCATACGCTTCTTCTTTAGCGATAGTAATAGTTTTCTTTTCATTCACTTTCATATCAATTAAACCTTGTTCAAAACCAGGAATTAATTGTCCTTGTCCTAAAACAAATTCTATTGGTTCTTTTCCTTCAGACGTATCAAAAACTTGTCCATCAGATAATTTACCTGTATAATGTACTTTTACTGTGTTATTCGCTTTTACTTGACTCATACTATAATTAATTTGAAAAAATAGGCGTTGCATAATTCTTACACAAAAACTATTTTAATTTAAACTTACAAACCTTTCGCTGCCATAACCAAGCCAAAACCCAGAATTTTAATGCCATTTTCTTTAATTCGCTACATTTACAAACAAAAAATAAAGTGCTATCTCTCTTATAGTAGTAATCTACAAGCTTTCTGTTTTTTTATAAATAAAAAGGTTGTGTAATATTGAAACCGCAACTTTGTCAGTTTTTACTTAAAATTAAGATTATTTTATGACAGTTTTGTTATTGACAGGAAGCTTTAATTTTCAATAAAAAGGAGAAATCTCATAAATATTTTCAAGTTTATAGTATCATCCTGTTGGTTTTCTCCTTACGTCGGATGACAAATTGGAATGGTTATTTTTTAGGTTGATAAATAATCAACTACTTTTAATAAGTAAAAACCTTAAAACCTCATATCATTTTTGATTATTCACAAAAGTACTCTCAGAATTTTGTGGTTGGTAACAATTTACTAAATTAGTTACTTAAAACATGCAACAAACCATATACTAAACAAATTTAAAAGCCTAAACCACTAACCAAAATGCCAACAAAAATTATAGACATTAACGAAGCTACGATAAAAAGTTATGTAGAATCATTAAGGCCAGAAGATTTAGAGATTAGAAAACAAATAGATATTGGCTATGCTTATGATGGTAAATCGGTAATTCTGTTTCAAATAAGACCAAAATGGGACAACCCAAAAGAGAAATTACAAATTGATTTCGCTAAAATTACGCGTATAAAGTCAAAAAAAATATGGAAACTATATTGGATGCGTGCCAGTGGAAAATGGGAACTCTATGAACCTTTCTCTGAATCTACACATTTAAATGAAATTGTAGCAATTATTAAAAAAGATAAACACGGTTGCTTTTTTGGATAATAGAAGCTTTTTCTAAATTGTATATATTTAATTTTAGAATAAATAATATGTCCTATTAAGCTCAATCGAAACTTACTATAGTAATCAGTTAGTTATCTACTGAGCTAGAACAGACAACCAAGAATGTTTCAATTACTATAAAAAAATTATTTAAATTCGAACCACCATTGAATACTACAAAACAACAAATAATTAGAGAAATTGCACAAGAATTAGATTGTGGTAGTGATTGCTACTATAATTTAAAAACAAATGAAATTATTGCAATTCCAGATTTTTCACAAGCATTTAATGAAGAAGAATTTAAAGAGGCTTTTGGTGAAGCTCTAGAAAAGTTAGAGCAGTATAAAACAGATTTCATAAAAATTGAATCCTTAGAAAGCTTTGAGTCCTTTAAAATAATGGAAGACTTTGCAGCACAATTAAACGACCTAAATTTTAAGATAGAATTACAAGCTATTTTACAAAGGCAAAAACCCTTTCAGAATTTTAAACATCAAATAGATCAATCTAATTTTAGACAAAACTGGTTCGATTTTAAACAGCATGAGCTTGAGAAAATAGTTGCAAAAAGATTACATTAATCAAATGATGACTAAAGATTTTATAGAAACCTTAAATATAATTGGTTAAGATTATTCGGGGGTAATACTCAAAAGGGAAATATTCGCTTTAACAAAAGAATATATAGAAACACTTGTTTCTCTGATTATCAAGCTATAAAAAAAAAAAAAAAAATGAAGATCCTAAATTGGATGCCGTTTCCATCTTAGATTGGAAAACTATAGGTAAAAAAACTTCCGAAGAAAAAAAGAGAGATTTATATTACACAAATATAAACAACTGGGATTTGGCAGATAGCGTTACTCTATAGAAAAATTTTACATCGAAACCATAAAACATTTCTTAAACTTAAAATAAGGAAAAATTTATAGCAAAATCCTATAGACCTATCTAACCTTAAATTTTTAGATTATTGTTAATTCAAAAATTATAGCGAGTTCATCGCAAGTTTTTTAAATAGAAAGCATCTTAATACATAGTCCTTTTAATTAAAAAAGGATTTTCAATCAATGTTATTATATGAAATCCAACCAATTCAAAGCACTTGTTTTAAGCTCATTTTTTATCGTTTTAACTTCTTGTAGTGAAGATACTAATTCCGATTTAACCACTAGCGACGCGGTAACAATATCTGTAGAAAGTAGTAATTTTATAACAGAAGGATTAGCAACACCCATAATCATTGAAAGCAGAACATTATCTGATGGTTCTACAGCAGATTGTTATAAAATAGTAGTTACGGGTACACCTACAGATCATGAAATGGGACCTTGGTGTCCGAGTAATATTTCTGATGATGCTACTGCAGGTGGAATTTGGCTTGAAAACGGAGAAGTTTATGATGTAGATGGCGCTTTTGTTCAGAATTTAGCTACTTTTTACAATGATGATACTTGGATGTTATATAACGCTACCACAGGAGAAATTACAAAAACAAGCACAGAAACAGAATGTGAAGAAGCTGCAAACCCAAATGTTGGCGCAGAATATAAAAATTATTGCGTAGAGTGTTTACCTTCTTATGTAGAAGACCTAACGCACACTTATTATATACCTGTTACTCCTAAAATAGCAGACACTCCTTATGTATTTTCTACCGGACCTGATGGAGGCCCAGGAACAGCTATAAGTACCGTACCTTCTAATAGAGGCTTGGCATTTAATGGTGTTGTTTTTGATGCTCCGGCACCAACAGATAATATTTTAAGTGCCTATACTTTAGCTCCTTTTGATGATGCTGGCGGACATATTAATTTAGCTGCTGGTTATCATTATCATGCTGCAACCGGTCTTTCTACAAAAATAACACAAACAGATAATCATGCAGCTATGATTGGCTATGCTTTAGATGGATATGGTATCTTTGAAAACACGGATGAAAACGGAAATGAAGTTACAGACTTAGATGATTCTAGAGGACATTATGATGACACTAGAGGATATCATTATCATGTAGACAAAGCTGGTAATAATAATTTTATCAATGGTTTAAGAGGGGAATATGCACTATAAAAAAATGATTAAAAACTTTTCTATATTAATGATATTTCTGTTAATGAGCAATACTTTATTTGCACATCAACCAGATTTATCTAATATCGTAATTTCTAAAACCGATAATGGGCAAGTTATTTTACAAGTAAATAGTTCCTTAACTGCTTTTCAGCAGGAAGTCAACTTTGTAAATGGCGAAGGTTTTTATAAATCTCCAGAAGAATTTAGAAACTTAGTTATCAAACATTTTAACAGTCGTTTTTCTATGATTATTAACAAGAAGGACACCATCCAATTTAAGAATCCAAAGGTGTTTTTAGGTCATGAAACAAAACTAGTTGTAGAAATTATCGGTCTTCCAGAAACCATAAATTCCATTCAATTAAAAAATACCTTATTTAAAGATATTTATCATAGTCAATCTATAGTGATCTTTTTATTAGAACAATTTCCAACACAAAAATTCTCTTTAGATGTTGATAATAAATATCAAATAAATTTAGCGTTTAAAAAAGGTAATTGGGAAAATATCTTAGAAGAAAAAATGACTTCTAATTTTAAATATGTGGGCTATTTTACAATTTTATTAGTAATTTTAGCAGTATTTCTAGTTCTTAAAAGAAAAAAAACTGTAAAATAAAAAATATAATAACACTTACTATAAAAGATAAAATCATTACTAATATGAAAAAGTATAATTTAAAACTCTTAACACTTATTCTATTTCTTGTGGGACTTTATGCTTGTAAAAGTAATAGTGAAAGTAAGAAGAATATTACTCAAGACAAAGTAACCATAGCTGTGAATAGTAATTATTTCTTACCTGGTGGATTGGCAGAACCTATTACAATAGTAACAAGAACATTGTCTGACGGTTCTACCGCAGATTGTTATAAAATTATAGCAACAAGTACACCTACAGATCACACAATGGGACCTTGGTGTCCTACAAATATTTCTGATGATGCAAGCGCTGGTGGAATTTGGATGCAAGATGGAGAAATCTATGATGTAGATGGAGAGTTTGTAAAAAACTTAGCCACTTTTTATAAAGATGATACCTGGATGCTTTACAATAGCGAAACAGGAGAAATTACAAAAACAACTACTAAGGAAGAATGTGAAGAAGCTGCAAACCCAAATGTAGGAGAAGAATATAAAAACTATTGTGTAGAGTGTTTGCCTTCTTATGTTTCAGATGTAACTCATACCTATTACATTCCTGTTACTCCTAAAAAAGCAGCGACTCCTTATACTTTTTCTAGAGGTGGTAGAGGCGCTGGTGGTCCTCCTCCAGGAGGAAAAAGACCAGAAGGAAGTGAAAGACCTCCAAGACCAGAAAGACGTCCTGAAAATAGTTCTACAATGCCTTCTAGTAGAGGATTGGCTTTTAATAGTGTTGTTTTTGATGCTCCTGCCCCAACTGATAACATTTTAAGTGCTTATACTTTAGCTCCGTTTGATGATGCAGGCGGACATATTAATTTAGCGGCCGGATATCATTACCATGCTGCAACAGGTGTTTCTAAAAAAATTATACAAGCAGATAATCATGCCCCAATGATTGGCTATGCTTTTGACGGATACGGAATCTTTGCAAACACAGATGTTAACGGAAAAGAAGCTACGGACTTAGATGAATCCAGAGGTCATTATGATGAAACAAGAGGCTATCATTACCATGTAGATAAAGCAGGTAATAATAATTTTATCAATGGTTTACGAGGAGAATATGCTTTATAAAAATCTGATATAAAATATTTTATTCTTAATACTAAATTTTCAACAAGCCCAAGCCAACAACTTGGGCTTGTTTATTTTTAAAACAGACCTCCCTCCTATTATTCTAATAAGTCTTCTTAATAATTACAAAAAGGTCTTTTTGATTTCTACTTTTTCACTCAAAAAAGTTAATTTAGCTTTTAGGCGATTCATTTGTTATATCAAGAATAATTTTCGGTTTTAAAAGCGGATTTAATATTGATAAAACAGAATTTCTTAATTACAAATTGAAAAAGGAAATGAAAATACTACATACTGCCGATTGGCATTTAGGACATAGATTACACGAACAATCTCAGTTTGAAGAACAATCATTATTTTTAAGTTGGATTGAAACCTATATCATAGACCAAAAGATTGATGTGCTTTTAATTTCTGGTGATGTTTTTGACACTGGTTCTCCATCTAACCAAAGTTTAGAAATGTATTACAGTTTTTTAGTAAAACTAAACGGAACCACTTGTAAATCGATTATTATTACTGGCGGAAATCATGATTCTCCAGGGACTTTAAATGCACCAAAACATATCTTAGGTGCTTTGTCTATAAAAGTTGTTGGTAAAGCAACCGAAGACATTAAAGATGAAGTTTTCGAAATTGAAATAAACAACGAAAAAGTAATTATTGCTTCGGTTCCTTATTTGCGTGATGGTGATATTAGACGTGCAGTTGCAGGTGAAACTTTTGATGAATTAACAGATAAATATAAAACAGCATTAATTAACCATTATGTCTCTGCTGCAGACCAATGCAAACTTATAAACACCAACAATGCGCCTGTAATTGCCATGGGACATTTGTTTGCAACAGGCGGAACCATTTCTGATAGTGAACAGAATATTTATGTAGGAACTTTAGGACATATTGGTGCAGAAGATTTTCCTACCTATTTTGATTATATAGCCTTAGGGCATTTACACAGACCACAAATAATTGGCGGAAATGACAAAGTCCGTTATTCTGGATCTCCAAATATTTTAAGTTTTAGCGAAATTAATTATGACAAAAAAGTAATTATTTTATCGGTAGAAAACAATAAGATTACTGAAATAAAAGATGATGTAATTCCTAATTTTAGAGAGTTTTACAAACTCACAGGTAGTTTAGAAGAATGCATGTCTAAATTTTCTAGTTTGACTTCTAATTCTTATAAATTAACGCCTTGGGTAGAGATTGCTTTAAAGGAAGATCATACAGTTAACACAGACGATTTAAAGTCTGAAGCAGCACAATATCCATTCGAAATATTAAAAATAGGATTGAAAAATCAGCGGAAAGTTAAAGGTATTGAAGAGTTATTGGAGAACACAAAATCAATTAAAGAGTTATTACCCACAGAAGTTTTTAAATTAAAATGTGAAGAAATGGACTATGATTTAGAAAAAAGACCTGAAGTTTGGGATGCTTTTAATGAAATATTACAATCCGTTAAAAACCAATAAGGCAGCTTCTCTATGAAAATTTTAAAGATAGAATTACAAAACATAAATTCCTTAAAATCGGATACTCCTATTGTTATAGATTTTGAAAACGAACAATTTAGAGATGTCGGTTTGTATGCAATTACAGGATCTACAGGTGCAGGAAAAACTACTATTTTAGATGCTATTACCATTGCTTTGTATCATAACGTTCCTAGATTTAGCGGATCAAAAGGTACTTTGTTAGATGTTGTAAGTCATGGTGCACATGATGCTTTTAGTAGAATTACTTTTAAAAATAACAACCTTATTTACGAAGCAAGTTGGAGTATTCGTTTAGATTCTAGTACAGGAAAAAAGCTTTTAAATCCACAAGAAAAAGTAAGTTTAAAAAACTTGTCATCAGGTAAAATTTTAGCAGATCAGAAAAGAAATTTACTTGTTGAAGTTATTAAGGTTACACAATTAAATTACAATCAGTTTTTACGATCTGTAATGTTGGCGCAAGGTGAATTTGCTTCTTTTTTAACTGCCAAAGGACCAGAAAAAGGACGTTTATTAGAACAGATTACGGGCGAGCAGATTTATAAAAAAATTGGTCAAGGTATTTTAGATCGGAAATCTGAAGAAGAAAAAAAACTAAGAGAAATTGAAGCCAAAATTAATGCGGATGATATTTTAAATGAGGACGCTAAGGCGAATTTAATTACTGAAGATAAGAGGCTTGATGCTGATATTAAACTTACTGAAACAGCGATAAAATCTTCTCAAAAAGTTGTGGATTGGTATGTTAGCTTTCTAAAATTAACAAAAGAAGGGGAAGAACATGAAGAGAAATCTAAAAGTGTTCAGTCTTTTGTTGAGAAACACAAACTAGCATTAGATCAATTGGCTTTACATGAAAAAGCATTGCCTTTTAAAGAGTTGATAACAGATTTGAATAAAACAGCTAAAGAAACTGTTTTAAAAGAAAATCAACTTAAAGAAATTGAAAAAACACTAACAGAATTAAAACCTCAAATACTTCTTTTAGAAAAACAAACCAAAGCAGACACTAAAAATGTAGAAGTCGCAGAAAAAGATTTTGCGGAATGGTTGCCAAAGTTTGATACCATTACAAATTTAGACGCTGCTTTAAAAAACGAACTTACTGTAAAAGAAAAAGCTTCTGAGAGCCTAGCTAAACTTGAGTTAGAAATCAAAAAAGCATCCGAAGACAAGAGTAAATTAGTCAACAGTTTTAATGAGACTACAAATCAAATTAAAACAAAAGAAAGTTTTATAAAACAAAACGATTTTTTAAGATCTGTTGCCTTAGAAATAACCGATTGGAGATCTGATTTATCAACTTTAAAAACGCACAAAGAAGCCATTGTTAAAAGCAATTTATTAGTTGATCATAAGAAAAAAGAGATTACTAAAACTACTGAAAACTTAAAAGAAAACAAGAGTTCTCTTCAAGAAAAATCAGGTGCTATAAAAGTTATTGAAGAAAAAATTGCAGCACTAAACAAAGAGTTAGAGAAAAATACATTAAGTGATTTATTAGCGTTAAAAGAAAAATACAATCAGTCTGAAAATAACTGGAAACAGTTTAAAGTTTTTGCGGAACAACATCAAAAAATAGCAAAAAATAAAACTGATTTAGAAACGGATGAGAAAAAATACGTAACCGATTTAAAAGAAATTACTTATAAAATAATAGCTCTGCAAAAAGTCCTTGAAAATCAGGATAAATTAGTTATTGATGCTACTAAAATATTAGATTTAGAGCGAAGTGTTGCCAAATATAAAGAGGATAGAAATCGCCTTATAAAAGGAGAACCTTGTAGTTTATGTGGTTCAAAAGAACATCCATACACAGAGCATTTACCAACAATAAACGTATCGGAATCTGAAATAGAATTAATCAAAAGAAAGGAAGATTTAAAAAAGTTAAACGAAGAAAAATCACTTTTTAATACTAAAAAAACAACAATACAAACTCGTATAGAAAATTTTCAAGAACAGATTAAAGGAAAATCAACCGAATTATCTTCAATAAATTCTAAAGTAAATGAGTTATCAATTGTTTGTGAATTAACTGATTTTGCAAAAGTTGAAATTGAATTACTTTCCCTTAAAAATAAGTTAGCTGAAATTAACACTAGTTTAAAAAACGCTCAACAATTACAGATAGATAAAGACCTATTGTCTAAAGAGATTCAAAAACAGCAAGAAGCAATCAATCAATTAAAAACAACAATTGCAACATTAGAAGAAAAAAATAAAAATGCAAAAGAAGTAATTCTTCAAGAAGAAAAATCAATTCTAGAATTAAATGCAAATTGTACAATATTAGAGAATAGCTTAACAATAAAACTCTCTAAATATAAATATCAACTTCCTATTCTTTCGGAAATCAATCTATTTTTAAAAGAAATAGATGAAAATATTGCACTTTTTAACAAAGCTGAAAGAATTTTAGACGCATTAAAATCTGAAAGTAAGATTCTAAACACAAAAATAGAAAACCTTAAAGATCTGTTAGAAAATCATGCTAAAAACAAAGTGTTTTTTGCTGAAACAATTAAAGATGCAACAACAAAACAGCAGAAATTAACAACAGAAAGAATTGCTATTTTACCAATTGATATTTCGGTAGAAAGCAAAAGAAATCAGCTACAAAAAGCAAAAAGCACCTTTGTAGAAAAAGCAAAATTGAGTAATGAATCCTTACAAAACTTACTCAATACTAAAACAAAACAAGAAACTTTACAGGTAAATATTACAACTGATTTAAAATGTTTATCAATTAAAAAATCTGACTTTATTAAAATACTCAATGCTAAATTAAAAGACAGTGAATTTACATCAAAAGAAAACATTGAAACAGCATTACTAACCGAAGAAATCGCGAATGAGTATAAAAAGAATAAAGAACGCATTAAGGAAAATCAACTTAAAATAAAGACCTTAAAAGAAGAACATGCTAAGGATCTAAAGTTATTACAAGAAACCAAAAATTTTGAAACTTCTGAATCTGAAAGCAAACAAATTTTAGTCGATTTAAAGACTAAAAAAGATTCGTTGTTAACTGCTAAAGGTAAAATTGTAGAAGCTTTTAGAAAAGACAAAGAAATAAAAGATAGAAACCAAGAAACGTATAAAAAGATAGATGCTCAAGATAAAATTTGTAAAGTTTGGAAAGAACTTTTTAAAATTATAGGAAACTCTAAAGATGCATTTAACGTCTATGTACAGCGTTTAACGTTAAAACATTTATTAGATCTTGCCAATGTGCATTTGTATCAATTAAATAAGCGTTATTCTTTAAAAATGGAAGATTCTTACAAGCCAAAAGAAGAGCTTAATTTTAATTTGATAGATCATTATCAAACAGATCAAGGAAGATTGGTAGATACTTCTAGTGGTGGAGAAAAGTTTATTATTAGTTTGGCCTTGGCCTTAGGATTGTCTGATTTAGCCAGCAAAAATGTAAAAATAGATTCTCTTTTTATTGATGAAGGATTCGGAACTTTAGATAGCAATACCTTAGAAACCGTAATTTCTACTTTAGAAACCTTGCAATCTCAAGGAAAAATGATTGGAATTATATCTCACGTAGAAAACTTAAAAGAACGTATTCCTACTCAGATTCAAATTAGAAAGAAAAGTAACGGAGTTAGTAAAGTTGAAATAATATAGTTAAGCTTCTTTACTTGTAAAACTTTCTAATAATACAAAAGTATTCTAATTATGTAAAAAAGCTCACGTATATACGTGAGCTTTTATATATATTCAATAAAATTTATCCTCTCGAAGAAATAAAACAGAACTTTTTTATAATCTGTTTAATAAATCAGATTTCTTATTTTCAAATTCTTCAACAGAAAGAATTCCTTTGTCTTTTAAACCTGCTAATTTTTCAATTTTTACAAAAATATCTTCTTCAAAAGCACTATTGTTATTTACAGCTTCTATTGGAGCATTAACTGGTGCAACAATGTTTTCTACAACATTTTTTTGAGCTTCGTTATTCTGAATCGGTTGTGATTTCTGTACGCCATCACTACCAGAAACAATTGGCAAAGAACCTAAATTTACATTACCATATTGACTTGTAAAGGTTACAGAATAATTACCTCCTTGTTGTTGTCCAACACCACCAATATTATTATCTAAAGTATCAAATACGGTTACTTTTCCATTCTCTTGAATTGCCAAACGGTGAATGTCATTAAAAATAGCATAACTAGTTCCGTTTTGACTACCTGTAGAATTCGGAAATCCTAAATCTCCCCACCAGTTAGCAGAAAAACCACCTTGCCCATTTTCTGTCTTAGGTAAAGGTTTGTATTGGATAGCTCCTTGGTGAATTAAATTAGATAAATCTACACAAAGACCATCTACTAAATATTTAAGATTATTATTAAACATATCTCCAACCATTGTCATACCTCCTTGCATCCACTGGCCTCCTCCGCCTAACTCAGGAATATTGAATTGTGCCATAGAGCCATTGCTACTCATAAGTCTTTGCGTTAAATCTGTAACGGCATTAGTACTTACTCCGTATTTGTTGGCTACGTTTATCATGTTCTGAAAACTAGCATCTGTGAATATTGCATTCATAATTTTTTGTGTATTTCTTTATTTAATTAAAAATAACTGTAAAACAATTTTATTACAAAGGTAGTCTATAGCAATATCAATAGACGTTTTTTAATGTGAATTCTTCGTGATTTAAAAACACTATTTACATGAAAACAAATACATTAGCTCTTTGTTTTATGTTTGTTATAATGACAAAAAAGTATTGTTAAAAACAACAATTTACCAATATTAACCTTAATTTTTGATAAAATAACATACAAATTAAATTATAGTAATAAATCTAGCTTGTTAAAAAAATAAAAATAAAATTACAAATTTTAAACTTTTTTACTCTAGCTTAAATTTGATTACTTATTTCCTTCTTTTAATCACCCAAAAAGCAATAATAATTTTAATTACAAAGGGAGGTTGATTGCAAATAGAGGTAAAAAAATCTTATAAATTAAGATTGCATTGGAATTTCTGGAAGTTTATTTTTAAAACTTGGTGCGTTGTCTCTATAAGAAACTAATTTCTTTTTAGAAACAAGCACGATTAAATCTTCACTTAACGTAAATAAACAGGCTGTTCTAAAAGTTTCTAAGAGTAATTTTTCTAATTCAACAGTAAGTGTCTCAAAAGAAAATTGTTTAAATTCATTCTCTTCTGCAAAACGGTATTTTAATTCAAAAATATCTTTACCATCCACCTTAAATAAACGGGCATAGACATTTAATAAACCTTCACTTTTTCGCATGGGTTTACTTAAAGTCAGTTTTACAAACTCATCTCTTGTTAAACTTTCTTGTAATGTTTCAAAAAAAACTTTAAAATCGCTCATGCTGCAAAAATATAAATAAGAAATTGTTAATTGTAGAATTACTTGCTAAAACATAGTGCTAACATTTTATATAATTCTGGATGTTTTCTCTGAAACAACTTTGGTCTTTCAAAAAAATATTCTCCAGCAACTGCTAGAAATTCAATTTCAGACGTTCCTCCATAACTTCTAATATCAGAAGCATTATTATTAATCGCTTCCATTTCTTTATGCACTAATTGCAACCAAGGTATAATATACTGCTTGTTTAACAAAACTGACGGAATACCATCCACAACACCATCTGCCTTGTCTAAAAGATGAATAAATTCATGTATGGCTGTATTGCCTTTATCTGTTTTATTGCTAAAACCAAGATGTAATGCTTTTCTAGATAAAATCATTTGCTTCTCGAATCTTCCCGTACCAACCAAACCACCAATAGTTCTCCCTTCTACTTGAGAATCAAACTGTAAATCATCATCAAAGTAATCAGGATAAATTAATACCGTAGATAAGTTCGTATACTTCCAATTTGGAAATCTAAAAACCGGAATTACAGCACTCGCAGCAATTAACAAAGTATCTAATTCTTCTAACTCAAAATGAACTGCTTCAATATTTGTTTCCTTTAAAAAGGAAACCATTTTAGCGCGAAACAATTCTTGTTCATCATCATTTAATTTTTTATAAAATAGAATATGTTTTAATAATAATGGATGCCAATGTTCTGGAACAACAAGTTTTTCTAAAGAAACTGTATTCTTTTTTCGCTTAGACTGTATGCTTACAAAAAAAACGATAAGAAGTATCGCAATGGCAATTATATATAACATTATATTTTTTTAAAGAATGGAAAACTACGAAAATTTAAAAGGTTTAGAACTTATTTTTTTGCTACTTTATTTTTCTGATTTTATTTTAATAGTAACTAAAATTCATAAAAAAAGCCCAAGTTTAAAACTTGAGCTTTTAATTTTATATAAATTCATCCTTTATCAGAATGAAAAAGATAATTATCCTTTAAAGTTAATCTTACGCATACGTAAGCTTTCTGGAGTTACTTCTAAGTACTCATCTGCTTTAATGTATTCCATGTTTTCTTCTAAAGAGAAATCAATTTTCGGTGCAATTTTCATAGCATCATCTGTACCAGATTTACGCATGTTTGTTAATTGCTTTCCTTTAATTAAGTTCACAGCCATTTCATCAGATTTACTATTCTCTCCAATTACTTGACCAACATAGATTTCTTGATTTACATCGATAAAGAAAACTCCTCTATCTTGTAAACGGTTTAATGCATATGCAGTTGCTTTACCAGCAGCAGAAGAAACAATTGCTCCTTTAACTTCTTCAGTAAAGTCTCCTTTATAAGGACCATATTCACTAAATCTGTGGTTAATAATTGCAGTACCACCAGTTGCAGTTAAAATTTTGTTTCTTAAACCAATTAATCCTCTAGAAGGAATAGAAAATTCTAAGTGTTGTAAATCTCCTTTTGGTTCCATCACTAACATATCTCCTTTTCTAAGAGATACTAAGTTAATTGCTTTAGAAGCCATTTCTTCTGGTACATCGATAGACAATGTTTCCATTGGCTCATGTTTCTTACCATCAATTTCTTTAAGAATTACTTGTGGTCTTCCCACTTGTAATTCATATCCTTCTCTACGCATTGTTTCAATCAATACAGATAAGTGTAAAACTCCACGTCCAAAAACGTTAAATTTATCTTCACTATCAGTTGTTTCAACTTTTAATGCAAGGTTTTTTTCTAATTCTTTAAATAAACGATCTCTTAAGTGACGAGATGTTACATATTTACCTTCTTTACCAAAGAAAGGAGAATTGTTAATTGTAAACAACATACTCATTGTAGGTTGGTCAATCTCTGTTCTTGGTAATGCTTCTGGGTTTTCTAAATCTGCAATTGTATCACCAATTTCAAATCCTTCAATACCAGTAATTGCACAGATATCTCCACAAGGTACTTTTTCTACTTGAATTTTACCCATTCCCTCGAAAATGTGTAATTCTTTAATTCTTACTTTTTTAGTAGAACCATCAGCTTTACATAAACTATATTCTTTACCAACTTCTAAGTCACCTCTAAAAACACGTCCAATAGCAATTCTTCCTGTAAATTTAGAAAAATCTAAAGAAGTAATTTGCATTTGTGGCGTACCTTCATTGTACTTAGTTGCAGGAATAGATTCTAATACAGCATCTAATAAAGGAACGATATCTTCAGTCTGGTTTTTCCAATCTGTACTCATCCAGTTGTTCTTTGCAGAACCATAAATTGTAGTAAAGTCTAATTGCTCTTCTGTAGCTTCTAAAGCAAACATTAAGTCAAAAACTTTTTCATGAACGATATCAGGAGTACAGTTTTCTTTATCTACTTTGTTAACAACTACAATAGGAGTTAATCCTAATTCTAAGGCTTTACCTAATACAAAACGAGTTTGTGGCATTGGTCCTTCAAATGCATCCACTAATAATAAAACACCATCAGCCATTTTTAATACACGCTCTACTTCTCCACCAAAATCGGCGTGACCAGGAGTATCAATTACGTTAATTTTTGTGTCTTTGTAGTGCACAGAAACGTTTTTAGAAAGAATTGTAATTCCTCTTTCACGTTCTAAGTCATTATTATCTAACAATAAATCTGTACGTTCTTTACGATCGTCTAAGATTTTAGCTTGATCTATAATTTTATCTACTAACGTTGTCTTTCCGTGATCGACATGGGCTATAATAGCGATATTTCTAATTGGTTGCATTTATGTATTCTTAAATTTCGTGCAAAAGTAGTGTTTTTAGTTTAAAGATTTCATTCAATCTAAAAAACTTTAACTATCTAAGTGTTAAAAAGGTAAAAGACAATCCTATTTTAATATATTTTATTAGACGCAACCTCCTTTTAAATTTAATAGTTTTGCCTTAAAATGATGATTCGATAAAACTTCAATTGCTTTAGCACTTCTCACACCTGATTGACAATACACGACTAAATCTTTATTTTGATACACCTCATCTAAACGCTCTAATAACTCACCTAAAGGAATATGATGCCCTTTGATATGATATTTTTCTCTTTCCCAAATTTCTCGAACATCTAATAAATTATATTTTTCTTTATTTTTTTGAAGTTCTTCTAAAGAGATTTCTTCTTTGGATGAAATTCCACAGAAAAAATCATAATCTGTTTCTAAAGCAGTAACGTTGGTTTTACTATCCTTTTCATACTTCAATAGCATTTGATTCATTTGTAGAGAATCATAAATCAATAATTTATTGGCTAAAACGGCTCCTATTCCACAAATAATTTTAATAGTTTCATTAGCTTGTAAACTTCCTATAATTCCGGGTAAAACACCTAAAACTCCTATTTCTGAACAATTAGGAGATTCGTTCGGTTTTGGTGGTGTTGGATACAAGCATCTATACGTACCGCTTCCTTTATAATTAAACACACTCACCTGACCTTCGAATTTAAATATAGATCCATAAACCAATGGTTTGTTTGTAATTATAGCCGCATCATTTACCAAATAACGTGTCGAAAAATTATCGCTTCCGTCTACAATAATATCATAATTTGTGAATACTAAAATGGCATTTTCTTTGGTTAATTTCTCATTATAAACATCAAAATTTACAAACGGATTCAATCTTGACAATCGTTTTGCAGCAGTTTTAGACTTAGACAAACCAATATCATCCATTGTATATAAAATCTGACGTTGTAAATTACTTTGATCTACCACATCGTCATCAATAATACCAATTGTACCAACACCAGCAGCAGTTAAATATTGTAAAACAGGGCAACCTAATCCGCCAGCTCCAATAACCAAAACTTTGGCTTGCTTTAGTTTTAATTGCCCTTCCGCTCCTATTTCATTTAAAATTAAATGTCGATTGTATTGCTTTTTTTCTTCTGATGTAAGCATGATAATTATTCTTTATAATTCGTAATTTGAAAGTCGTAATTGATTACTTAAAATGTTCCCAATCTTTCCAAACTACTTCTAAATCTTGATTTTTCAACATTTGTACAACGTCCTCAGTACTTCTTTCATCAGAAATTTCAAATTGTTCTAAAGATTGGGGTTCTACCGTATAACCTCCAGGATTTGTTTTAGATTCGGCACTGATAGAAGTAATTCCTAAATTAACAATGTGATTTCTAAAAACCTCACTTTCTCTAGTGGACATTGATAATTCTATGTCTTCATCAAACAGACGAAATGCACAAATAAGTTGTACTAAATCCGAATCTGTCATTTCTACTTTTGGCTCTAATCCACCAGAATGCGGACGTAATCTTGGGAAAGAAATCGAATACTTTGTTTTCCAATACGTTTTTTGCAAATATTTTAAATGCAAAGCTGTAAAAAAACTATCGGCACGCCAATCTTCTAACCCAAATAAAGAACCCAAACCAATTTTATGAACTCCTGCTTTTCCTAAACGATCTGGAGTATCTAAACGGTAATCAAAATTAGATTTTTTGCCCTTCGGATGGTGTTTTTTATACTCGTCTCTGTGATACGTTTCTTGATACACCAAAACTGCATACAATCCGTTTTCTACCAACAACTCATATTCGTCTTGGTCTAAAGGTTGTACTTCTATGGTAATATTCGAAAATTGAGAACGAATTAATTGAATAGCATTTTTAAAATACTCAACTCCTACCGTTTTATTTGCTTCTCCTGTAACCAATAATATATGATCATATCCTTTCGCTTTTAAAAAAGCGACTTCTTTTAAAATTTCGGCATCTGTTAGCGTTCGTCTTGGTATTTTATTAGTCATACTAAAACCACAATAGGTACAAATATTCTGGCATTCGTTACTCAAATACATTGGCACATACATTTGCATCGTATTACCAAAACGCTTCTTAGTTAGCAACTGACTTTTATGCGCCATTTCTTCTAAAAATGGTTTTGCAGCAGGAGAAATTAAGGCTTTAAAATCTTCTAAATCGAGTTTATCTTTTGCCAACGCTTGTTTTACCTCAACAGTTGTTTTATCAAAAATACTTTTTAGACTGAAATCCCAATTATAAGTATCGAAAAGTTCTTTAAAATGACTCATATTTTTAATTTAAAAAACTCGTTAACGGACTGCTTGCTATCGCCATTTCACTTCTCGGAGCCAATTTTGCTTCAAACGCCATTCTACCTGCTTCTACTGCCATTTTAAAGGCTTTTGCCATCCCAATAGGATTTTGAGAAACAGCAATTGCCGTATTTACTAAAACAGCATCTGCACCTAATTCCATTGCATACGCAGCATGAGATGGCGCACCAATACCAGCATCTACAATTACAGGTACGTTAGATTGTTCTATAATAATTTCTAAAAAATCGACTGTTTTCAATCCTTTATTACTTCCAATTGGCGCTCCCAAAGGCATTACACATTGTACACCAACTTCTTCTAAACGCTTACATAAAACAGGATCTGCATGAATATAAGGCATTACTACAAAACCTAATTTAACTAATTCTTCTGCTGCTTTTAGCGTTTCTATAGGATCTGGCAATAAGTATCTTGGATCTGGATGAATTTCTAATTTTACCCAATTGGTTTCTAAAGCTTCTCTAGATAATTCGGCAGCAAAAACGGCTTCTTTTGCAGTTCTAACTCCAGATGTATTCGGTAATAAATTAATGTGCTTATGATTTAAATGTGATAAAATATCATCTTCCTCGTTTTGAACATCTACCCTTTTTAAAGCAACTGTTATCAACTCACTTTCGGAAGCTAATAAGGCTTCTTTCATTAATTTTGATGAACTAAACTTTCCTGTTCCTGTAAATAAACGTGACGTAAATTCTTTATCTGCTATTTTTAATTTTTGACTCATTTTATATGTTTTTTAGATTCGACATCAGGTTGAACGAAATTTAATCTTAGTGGATTCCCCTATCACTAATACTTAAACTCCGCTCTAGTTGACATCTCTCTTTTTCAATTTAAAATTTCTTGAAATTTAGCAATACTAGTTACATCTTTTGTGATGGCTCCAGAAATTGCAATTCCGTAAATACCTGTATTTGTAATTTTTGCAACGTCTTCTAAAACAATTCCGCCAATAGCAATAATTGGGGTTGCTGATTGTAACTCATCTAATAGATTTTGATATCCTTCGACACCTAAAACCGGACTTAAATGCTGTTTTGTTTTTGTAAACTGATAAGGGCCTAAACCAATATAATCTACTTTTTTATCTAGTAGGTTTCTGCAATCTTCTAATGTATTTGCTGTTCCTCCAATGATGTAAGACATTCCTAAAAAAACACGAACTTTTGAAGGACATTCATCTGTTTTTCCTAAATGAACTCCGTCTGCTTTTATTTCTTTGGCAACCTTGTAATGATCGTTTATAATTAACTTGGCTTTAAAGCGCGTTGTTATTTCTCTTGCTTCTTTTGCTGTTTCTAAAATAGTTTTAGCATCGCTATTTTTTAAACGTAATTGTACCCAATCTGCACCAGCAACACACGCTTTTTGTATGTTTTCTAAATGCTCTTCGGGCGTTTCACCTTGCGATATATAGTGTAATTTATGAATCATTCGTTTTGATAATTATGAGTTCCTAATAAAGATTCGTTAGAGCCTAAAAACTGTTCTGTATACAATTTTGTGTTTCTACAAGCGTCTTCTAAAGGAATCTCTTTTGATAAATTTGCCGCTAAGGCTGCAGATAAAACACAACCACTGCCATGTTTTTCAAAAATGAGTTTTGTGGTTATTGGCGCAATATTCAGTTTTACTATTTTACTGTAATAGACCTCATCCCATCCTTTTTTATCGGTTCTATGTCCGCCTTTTAGGTAGATATTTGTTTTTTCTGATATAAATTCGATCGTTTCTTCAATGTTTTTATCTGGAAACAATGCTTTTATTTCATCGTAATTTGGTGTGATAAAAGAACAATTCAGTAATACTTTTTCGAAAGTGTCTAAATCTTGAATAGTATGAAATGTAAAACCTGCACTTGCTTTTAAAATAGGATCTAAGACTATTTTTATATCCGAATTTAACTTTTTTAAGGTTTGAATCACTTCTAATAGAATTTCCCAAGATTGGATGATTCCTATTTTTACGACAGGAATTGAAAAGCGTTTAAAAAGCATTTCTATTTGCTGTAAAATAATATCTTTCTCTATCCAAACACAGTTTGTAAATTCCACATCATTTTGAACCGTAACTGCCGTACAAACGGATAACCCATATAAATCATGCGCCTCAAATGTTTTGATATCTGATGTGATTCCTGCTCCGCTTGATGGATCTAAACCTGCAATGGTTAGTATGTAGTTTTTAGTTTTCAAACTTCTTATTTTATTTTTTACTTCTTTAAATAATGGCGTTCCCTTTTAGGTCAGGCTTTCACTACTCGCTTTTTTTAGGTTTGTTCTCGATACAAATTTGTTCATTCTTCACAAATTCACTCGAACTGACACCTAAAAAAGAGCTCAAACAAACCGTTCAATCCTTAACGCAAATCAGTAACTGTTTTTTAAAATGACTTAGTGTTTCTAAATATGTTCTCGATACATTTTTATTTCGTTCTCACTTCATAAAAACACTCGAACTGACAGACAATTATTAGTATACACAACAAACAGATTCCTTCTTTCGTTCCTCAATCGGAATGACACATCATTAAACTAACGAGTAAAACTTCTCTTTTATACTTTTAAAACTTTCTACGGGGTTTTCTGCATTCCAAACACCACCTAAAACACCAACTCCTTTAAAACCTAGTTGTAAAGTTTCTTGTATGGTTTCAGAATTAATTCCGCCCATACCAACAATGGTTTTGTTGATATCATTTACATCAAAACCTTTGCCTTCGTATCCTTCTTTAGAAATCGATGAAAAAACCGGACTTAATAAATGGTAATCGAACTCGAAATAACAATCTTTTAAAACTTTTGGTTCATGAAAAGAAGAACTAATTGTTTTTCCATACATGTTTAGCGTTTTAAAATACTCACTCGGATTATCTATATAATCTATCCGTTTTTGTTCCTGAAAATGGATGCCTTTTAAATTGAATTCATTTATTAACTCATGATGATAATGCACTACAATTCTGTTATGGTATTCTTTATCTATTTGATTTAAATACGCAACGTGCTCTTCGTAGTTTTTTTCTGGTTTTCTAAAATGATAAAAACGCAAACCATGTTCGAACAACTGGTTTAGTATGTCAATTTCATTCGGAATATCTTCTTCTGGTGCAATAAGAACTATCATAGTGTTTTTAGTTTTGATTTTAAAAGATAAGATTACTTCGTCGTACCTCCTCGTAATGACGACAATTTTTAACTTCTTGTAATGACGTATCTGTTGGTTGAGTTAGGGATTGCAGTGGCATCCTTTTGCTTTTTCAGCAAAAGATATAACGGAAAGCCCGACCACGCTTTTTTTCTAAGCGTGGGAACTTCCTAATTATATTATAAATACACTTCTGATCCTTTTTCTTTAAATTCTTTCGATTTTTCTTCGAAACCTTTAGCAATTACTTCATTATCTACAATGTCGTTCTCAGCAGCAAAATCACGCACTTCTTGCGATATTTTCATAGAACAGAATTTCGGTCCGCACATAGAACAGAAATGAGCAACCTTTGCGCCATCGGCAGGTAACGTCTCATCGTGGTATTCTAAAGCACGTTCTGGATCTAGTCCTAAATTGAACTGATCGTGCCAACGGAACTCAAAACGCGCCATACTTAATGCGTTATCTCTATGCTGAGAACCAGGATGTCCTTTTGCCAAATCTGCTGCATGTGCCGCCAATTTATAGGTAACAACCCCCACACGAACGTCTTCTTTATTAGGTAAACCTAAATGTTCTTTTGGCGTTACGTAACACAACATTGCGCAACCAAACCAACCAATCATAGCGGCTCCAATTCCCGATGTAATATGATCGTACCCTGGTGCAATATCTGTTGTTAAAGGACCTAAGGTGTAAAAAGGAGCTTCATCGCAAACCTCAATTTGCTTTTCCATATTTTCTTTAATCATGTGCATTGGCACGTGACCTGGACCTTCTATAAAACACTGTACTTCGTGCTTACGAGCAATCTGAGTTAACTCGCCTAAAGTCTCTAATTCGGCAAACTGTGCTTCGTCATTGGCGTCTGCTACAGAACCCGGACGCAAACCATCTCCTAAAGAAAAAGCAACATCGTATTGTTTTAAAATTTCGCAAATATCTTCGAAATGTGTGTACAAAAAGCTTTCTTTATGATGTGCCAAACACCATTTTGCCATGATAGAACCGCCACGAGAAACAATACCTGTAACACGTTTTGCAGTCATTGGTACGTAACGTAACAACACACCTGCGTGAATGGTAAAATAATCTACACCTTGTTCTGCTTGTTCTATTAAAGTATCTTTAAAAATTTCCCACGTTAAGTCTTCTGCAACGCCGTTTACTTTTTCTAAAGCTTGGTAAATTGGCACAGTACCAATTGGTACTGGAGAATTACGAACAATCCACTCTCTGGTTTCATGAATATTTTCTCCTGTTGATAAATCCATAATATTATCTGCGCCCCAACGACACGCCCAAACTGCTTTTTCTACTTCTTCTTCTATAGAAGATGTTACAGCAGAATTACCAATGTTTGCGTTAATTTTCACCAAGAAGTTTCTACCTAAAATCATAGGTTCTGCTTCTGGATGATTGATATTTGATGGAATTACAGCACGCCCTCTTGCAACTTCGCTTCGTACAAATTCGGCCGTAATTTTATCTGGAATAGAAGCGCCAAAGTGCTCGCCTTTGTGCTGCTTTCTAATCTCTGTCATTTCATCGATTCGTTGGTTTTCTCGAATGGCAATGTATTCCATTTCTGGAGTAATCATACCTTGTTTTGCATAATGCAATTGCGTAACGTTTTGTCCTTTTTTTGCTCTTAAAGGTTTCTTTAATAAGGCAAAACGCATGTGATCTAAACTTTTATCGTTTAAACGCTCGTTGCAATATTCCGAAGAAAAGCCATCTAATTGTTCTACGTTTCTTCTGTCTAGAATCCATTGTTCACGGATTCTTTCTATCCCAGCATGAATATTAATTTCTTTGTTTGGATCTGTATAAGGCCCAGAAGTATCATAAACAGTAACAGGTTCGTTTGGCGTTTTCTTTTTCGTCATAGAATCTGTCGTATCACTCAATGCAATTTCTCGCATTGCGACTTTAATCTGTGGATGAATTTTTCCTGCTACATATACTTTTGTAGAATTAGGAAACGGATGTCTTGTAATTCCGTCTTGCTTTGGTGCGGTGTCTTTGCTCTTCATAAATTTTAGTTAGATCAATTAAATAGTTTGTTTTTTAATAGTCTAATTACTAACCTCCTTGTGTGGATTTAATAATTAAAACTTCATCACTATTTTGAAGTAACCGTAAAGACCAATCGCTTTTTTTAACTACACTGCCATTTATAGCAACAGCAATTCCGTTCGTTTTTATTTCTAAAAAACGAATTAATTCTGCTAACGCTAAAGTTTCTGAAAATTGATGATTTTCTTGGTTTACTTTTATAGTAATCATATTTTTTAAATATTTACTGTAAACCGTAGAGAGGTAGTTTTTGTATAACTAAATCTAAGCAACTTTTTCCTACGTTGGTATTAACCAAATCAGGTTCTAAGGATTTTTCTCAAACTAATTTAATAGCTACTCCTAAAGTTTACTTTACAAATGTATTGTATTATTTAAATATAAAAGAAGTTTTAAGCTTTAATTCTAAAAAAAATTATAAACCCAATATAATTAAGCCTGTTTTTTATCATTTGGCAAATCGTCTTGAAATGCAGATGGTAGAATATCTGGAATTAATTTTATTAAAAGCGGTAATAGCAAGGCACCTCCAGGAAGTAAAAACACAGCCAAAGCAGGTATTGCTTTACAAATATCTAATAACTGTATTTTAATTTTTTCCTTTTCTATAGGTGTTAAATTAGAATGTGTAGCTTTTTTAATTAAGAAAACAGCTTCTTTACTTTGCTTTAATTCTTGAGCAAGCCTTAACTTATTTCTATAAATTAATAATTTTATTTCTTCAATGCTTGTCATTATAATTTTCTTCTCTTTCTTTCTGTTTTTAATAGATTTAACTCTCTACTTGTTTGTCCGGCTACAGAGGTATTTTCTTCTGCTCTTCTTATCAAGTAAGGCATAACGTCTCTAACAGGTCCAAAAGGCAAGTATTTTGCCACATTATAACCTTGGTTGGCTAAGTTATAGCTAATATGATCACTCATACCAAATAATTGCCCAAACCATAAACGCTTATCGTTTTCTTTAATGTTATGTTTTTTTGCTAAATCCATTAATAAATAAGAACTATCTTCATTATGAGTACCTGCAAACAAAGCCATTTTAGGCTGCTCCATCATGTAATTAATAGCAGCATCATAATTAATGTCTGTAGCTTGTTTGTCTGCACATATTGGAGAAGCATAGCCTTTTTCTTCTGCTCTTTCTCGCTCTTTTTCCATATAAGCACCTCTAACAACTTTCATTCCTATATAAAAACCTTTTTCTTTTGCTTTTGCATGTAATGTTTTTAGATAATCCATTCTGTCGTGTTTATACATTTGTAATGTATTAAAAACGATGGCTTTTTCTTTATTATAAGTCTCCATTAATTCTTCTATTAATTCATCTGCAGCTTTTTGCATCCAGCTTTCTTCTGCATCAATTAATAAAGGAACATCTTTTTGAATGGCTACTTTACATACTTTATGAAAACGTGCTACCACTCTATTCCATTCTTCTTCCTCTTTTGGAGTTAGGCTTTTTTCTTCGGAAAGTTTTTGATACAATTCAAAACGACCAAACCCAGATGGTTTAAAAACCGCATACGGAATGGATTGTTTTTCTTCGCAGAAATTAATGATTTTTAATATTTTTTCTAAAGCTCCATCAAAACTAACTTCTTGATCTTGCCCTTCTACAGAATAATCTAACACACTATGCACATTTCCGTTATTGTACATATTGTCTATAATAGGCATACAATCTTCTTCTGTTACGCCTCCACAAAAATGATCGAAAACAGTAGAACGTATTAAGCCTTCTACAGGCAAATGTACCTTTAATGCAAAATTTGTTACAGCACTACCAATTCTAACCATTGGTTCGTTCTGTATCATTCTAAACAAAAAATAAGCACGTTCTAATTGAGAATCTGTTTTTAAAGAAAAGGCAATTTCTGTATTGTCAAAAATATTCATACTATAACGATTTAGTAAAACAAATATAGTATTTGAATGGCAATAATTGAATAATTTATTTTTAATTTGCACACTTAATAATTTACCTATGAAATCCATTAAAGCAGTAACATATCCTGTTCATTTTCAAGACAAAGCCTACAAAGAGCTTTCTAATTTAATCGCTACAAATAACTATTCTACGCTCTTTATTTTGGTTGATGAGAATACAATGGAACATTGTTATCCTAAATTTATACCTAATTTAGAAACAGATAAACGTATTGAGGTAATAGAAATTGAGTCTGGAGAAATCAACAAAAACCTAGAAACTTGTGTTGGAGTTTGGAATGTAATTACAGAGTTAGGTGGAGATAGAAAAAGTTTAATTATTACTTTAGGCGGTGGCGTAATTACAGATCTTGGTGGTTTTGTAGCTTCGTGTTTTAAACGCGGAATTGACTTTGTAAATATTCCTACTACCTTATTATCTATGGTTGATGCTTCGGTTGGTGGAAAAACAGGTGTTGATTTAGGCGTATTAAAAAACCAAATTGGATTGTTTGCAAATCCTGAAATGGTAATTGTAGATACTGATTATTTAACGACTGTAACAGACAGAGAAATTAAATCTGGAACAGCAGAAATACTTAAATACGGTATTACTTACGACCTTAAACTTTTTAATGAAATAAAAGATAATAAAGAATTAGTTATTAGTGATTTAATACATCGATCTATAGAGATAAAAAACGAAGTTGTTTTACAAGATCCGAAGGAACAAAGCTTACGTAAAATTTTAAATTTTGGTCATACTTTAGGTCACGCTATTGAGTCTTTTTACTTAGAATCTGAAGACAAAGAAAACCTAACACACGGAGAAGCAATTGCTATTGGAATGGTTTGCGAGTGTTTTATGTCTTCTAAATTAATAGGCTTCCCTACCGAAAAAGTAAACGAAGTAAAAGACGTTGTTTTATCTATTTATAATAAAACGAATCTTTTAAAAGAAGACTTTGCTGCTATTATGGAAATGCTAAAACACGATAAGAAAAACGTAAACGGACAAGTAAATTTTGTTTTATTAAACGATTATCAAGATTACAAAATAGACTGCAAAGTTCCTGAAGAATTGATTGTGGAAAGTATGGAGTTCTATAATTTATAATTCTTTTATCAATTAGATACTAAAATATATATTATAAAAAATCCCCTTACAAAAACTGTAAGGGGATTTTTTATGTTTTAAAATTAATTGATTAAAATTCTTTCTTTCCGAATTCACTATCAATAAATTTAGATTTATTTTTAGCTGCATTAAAGGTATAAGATAAATTTAAAGAAACCATATCTACTTCATACTTGTAGTTTGTAGTTGTATAAAAATTAACTCCTGAGGTAGTTATACGCTGTTCATTGGTATTCAATAAGCCCATATCCATATTTTGCCATTGTAAAGTAGCTGTTAATTTATCATCCATAAACATTTTTCTGAACGTTAAATTTGGAGAGTAAAAACGAGAATCTTCTCCCATTGCAGTATTTCTGTCAGACAAATAATTAAAAGTGAATTGTACAGATGCGTTTTCCCAGAAACTATACGTAGAGTTTAAGTTAAAAGAATAAATAGTTGATTTAGAATCTATATTATAACTTCTATCAATTCCATCTCTATGGTTAAAGTTTAACACGCCATCAATAGCATAATTATACACATTGGCTCCAATAGAGTTGGTCCAGTTTACATTTGGTTTTATTGTTGCACCAATCTCTAAACCAATAGCATTACTTTTCCCTACATTAGAATATACTCTATTAATTACACTATCTATAATTGCACCACTTTGCTCATAAGCTAACGTATTTACACGATTTATAACATTATCTACATGTCTAAAATACGTTGTTGCATACACAGAGTTCCCTCCTTTTAATTTTTTAGTAATTCCTAATTCTACTAAATCTATAAATTCTGGTTCTAAAGTATTATCACCTTGCTCAAAAACTTCTGAATGCTCACGTTCTGCAAAACTGTTCATTTTAAAGGTAGTTGTTCTTTCTACTCTTTTGCTATAAGCTGTTTTAATATTTGTTTTATCATTAATTTTATACTGTAAAGATGCAGAAGGAAACAACTTTACAAAATCGTAGTTATATACATTTTCTGTTACCTCACTTTGTAAAGCTTCTTTATACTCTCTATCCATAGATTCTAAACGAACTCCAGCTGCATATTCCCATTTGCTTTTTGCTCCTGTAACTTGTGCGTACCCAGAATGAATAGTTCTCTTTAAACTTACATCACTAGAAAATTCAGGTACCTGAAATCCATCTCTTTCATACACAAATTTACCCGTATGATCTAAGTCTCTAAATTGATATCCTGTTTCTAAGGTACCAAAAGAAAAAGGTTTCCACTGGTAATCTAAATTAAAACGTGCTCCGTATAAAGGATTATCATTTGTATTGTATTCTTTTTGATACACAATACTATTATCAGGGCTCCCTAAATTATCATTTTCTGTAGGACCTCCTAAAAAAGTATATTCATAAAGTATTGAAGTAGTTATTTTTGAATCATTATCAAATTTATGTGAATAATCAAAACTACCTAAAGCAAAATCTCCTTTTCTAATTCTTAAATTATGATTATAATATGAAAACGTATAATCACGCGTGTTTCCACCAATAGGAGAAATAGCATGATTGTCATAATATACAATATCTGCTAAACGTTCTTTGGTACGTTTTCCTGCAAAAAGTCCAACGGAATAAGTGTCATTTTTATTTGGTGTATAATCTATATTAAAACGACCATTATAGGTAATTTCATCAAAACTACGCTCTCCATCAGAAGGTAAAAAAGTAGTTTTATTTTCTGGAGTATTTATAATAAACATATCTCCTTCTCTTCTACCCGTTTTATCATTTCGTTGATAACTCGCACCCACAGAAATATTCCAATTGTCTGTTCTTTTATTTACGGTTGCATCTATACCATATCTCTCAGCAAGAACTTTTGTATCATATTCTTCTATTGAAGGAAATCCACCTCGAACATTAATCTGTGCAAAGGTTCCGTTGATAGCGCCTTTTTTAGTGATAATATTTAAGATTCCACCTTTTCCTTCAGGATCATATTTTGCTGAAGGCGCAGTAATTAATTCTACAGTTTCTAAAGCATTCGCTGGCAATTGCGCTAAAATAGTGCTTGCATCTCCTTGTGTTGGTTTTCCGTTGATTAAAACTGTAAAACCTTTGCTTCCTCTTACACTGATATCTCCTAAACCATCTACGGTAATAGAAGGTAGGTTTTTAACAACATCTACGGCATTTCCACCTACAGTACTTTGGTATTTCTTAGTATCAAAAACCTGTCTGTCTATTTTATGAACAACCGCACTTCTCTCAGATTTAATCACAACTTCATTCAGCTCATTTCCAGAACCTAAAATTAGTTTTATTATTCCTAAATCCTTCTTTTCTCCTTTCTTATTGATAACAATTGCATTGGATGTACTTACTTGATATCCTATAAAAGAAGTTTTTAAATAATAGCTCCCCGGTTTTACACCTGCAAAAGAAAATATTCCATCAAAATTTGTTACAACTCCAGTAACAAGTTCTTTATTACCTGATTTGTATAGCGCTACTGTAGCATATTCTAGCGGATAGTTTTCATCTGCTTCAATAACTTTTCCTCTTAATTGAGCTGTTGTTAACTGGCTTAAAATAAGAGTTAGCAATAAAAATACGGATTTTTTAAAATTCATTTAAATAGTTTTTTTTTAGTTAATAGTTTAGTAAATTATAATTTAGTGATTGGATAAATAAATTTAAAGCGTTTAATTTTTAGTAGGTAGATTTAAACTACCTAAAAAAAATATCCTTAATAATTTATAGCAAAAGTATTCTAGTTCAGTACCTTTAAAATGGTCTGTTTGAAAATTTCAAGGTCTAATTGGACTTATTTTGTAACCTATATGTTTTTGGAGTTTTTTTTGTATACCGCTTAAAATATTTTGAAAAATGAGATGCGTCTTTAAAACCTAAACCATAAGCAATATCACTAATTGCCTCATTTGTATACATTAAACGCCTTTTAACTTCTTTAATAATATAATCTGCAATAATATCTGATGCAGATTTATCATACTCCTTTCTGCAAATTGCATTTAAGTTTTGAGGCGTTGTATTTAAACGTTCTGCATAAAAATTAACATTATTTTTTAACGTACGAGATAAAACATCTGTAAACAAAACCACTAGATCTGTACTTTCTACTTTTTCTATCTGCGCATATTTTACCAACTTAGAAAATAATGCTCTTAAGCCACCTTCTACAGCTTCTCTATTTACTGCTTCTTGTTTTTTCTCCCAAGTTAGAGACCTAAACAACGCTTTTAGAGAAATATCTTTTTGAGATAGTTTTATTTTTGAGACCTGTTGCAATTTTAAAAGCTGATTATTGATAAATTTATCTAAAGTTTTTTGTAAAAAATCTTCTTTAATAATGATTACATATCCTTTGGGTTTGGTTGTTATTTCCCAATGATGAACCTCATCTCTTTTAATTACAAAAATAGTAGATGGTTTAATTTTATAACTCTTTAAATCTACATGATGAAAACCTGTTCCCTTAATAAAATAGACAATTTCTAAATATTTATTATGTTTATGCGGTTTTGTATAGCGCTTAGTAACGTCAAACTCTTCAATTTTAATATCATTGTATTCAGATATTTTATTATAGGTATCAATTTTGTCCCTCATCAACATATTTTTTAATCGATCGTAAAAATACTACAAAAAAAAATCCTTCTTTTCAGAAGGATTCATTTTTTATAAAGTTAGTAAAGTATTAAACTTTCTTTACCTTAACTGCATTCATACCACGCATTCCTCTCTCTAATTCGAAAGAAACTTTATCGTTTTCTGCAATTTCATCTATTAAACCACTTACGTGCGTAAAATATTTTTCGTTATTTTCTAAATCGATAATAAAACCAAAACCTTTAGAAGAATCAAAGAAAGAAACTTTTCCTTTTCTTACTGGATCTTCTTCTGGTAAATCTTCTTTTTTGGTTACAGAAATCTGAATATCTTCCAATTCATATTCTACTTTCAATTCTGGATCTGGTGGAGTATCTGTTAAGTTTCCATTATGATCCACATAAGCAAATTGGATACCTGTTGATCCATTTTCATCTTTCTCCGCTTTTCTAGCGTCCATTTTCTTTTGCTTATCTAAACGTTTTTTTAAACGTTTTTTTTCTTTTTCACTTTTACTAAAGGTTTGCTGCGATTTTGCCATTAAAAATATAAGAGTTTTTTAAATTAATATTTCTGAAAAGATAAAATACCTAACTGGAAATTCGAAATCAAACTAACGCTAACTAGTGTATTTAGAGGAGTGTATTTTTTCTTATGCCTGCAAAGGTACGATAAATTTAAAAGTTTTCAAAATAGTTATAGGTTTATGAACATTTATTTTATTAATCCTTAAAATATTATAAAAAAATGCATTAAAAAAAAACCGACTGTAAAACTATTACGTATATATTTTTGATAACTAAAAAAACATTAAATTATGAAGACAATTAAAATTTTTACATTATTGTGTGCAACAGCTCTAGGTTTAACGTCTTGCTCTGATAGCGAGAATAATATTACAGCTCAAGTGCAAACTAAATTATTATTTACTTCTAACAATTCTGACGGGAATGTAAATATTTACAACGTAAACAGTACAGACAATGTAACCAAATCTACCTTAACAACTTCTTCCAATGCCGCAGATGGTATCTATTATAGCAGTGAAGACGACTTAGTAGTACAAGCTTCTAGAAGCACTTTTGGCTTAGAAGGTTATACAGACGTATCGGTAGCAACCTCTGTTATTTCTGCTAATGTAACCGCTAGTGTTGTTGGTAGCTTAGATATGCAAAGTCCTAGAGAATTGGCTGTAAATGGTGACTTTTATGTAGTTGCAGATAATGCGGATGCAGATGGAAATACAGCAACAAATGATGGTAAATTGTATATCTACACTAAAAGTGGAAATCAATTTAATTTAAGAAATACTATTACAACAAATATTAAGCTTTGGGGAATTACCTTTATTGGTAACGATTTGTACGCTATTGCAGACACAACAAACGAGTTAGCTGTTTTTACTAATTTTTTAAACAACACATCTACGACCTCATTAGATGCAACAAAACAAATAGCAATTGAAGGTATTGTAAGAACTCATGGTTTAACTTATGATATAGCTACCGATACAATGATTTTAACAGATATCGGAGAAGCGTCTAACGGACAAGATGATGGTGGTTTCCAAGTCATAGAAAACTTTACAAGTAAATTTAGTGCAACGGCTAATGGTAATACTTTAGCCTTAACAGAACAAACAAGAGTTGCAGGTTCTAATACCTTAATGGGAAACCCAGTAGATGTTGCTTATGACGGTGATACTAAAACTGTTTTTATTGCGGAAGCAGGAAATGGTGGTGGAAGAATTTTAGCCTATAATAACATTTCTAATGGAGGAAACTTAACTCCTGTATACAACAACACTTTAGCTTCAGCTTCTGCAGTATACTTATATAAGAAATAAAAAATATTCAACTAAAAAGTTGAATATTGCATGTTGATGTTAGCCTTCCGTTTTTACGGAAGGTTTTTTTATGAAATATATTTAAGTTCTTATATGTTAAAAAAACGCAAACAAATAGTAAAATACACTTTAATAATAGTATTACTATTATATTTGTTTTGTAAAATACAAATTATGGAAAACTTATTATCTGCTTTAAAAATTTCTGTACCAGATAAAATATTTATCAAAGATCCTGAAACCTCTGTTTTGGGAAAAAAAATCATAGAACAGGGTATTCAATTGATAGATGAAATTGGTTTTGAAGCTTTTACATTTAAAAAATTAGGTGCAAAAATAAGCTCTAACGAAAGTTCTATTTACAGATATTTTGAGAGCAAACATAAATTACTTTTATACCTATCCTCTTGGTACTGGGCATGGATAGAGTATCAATTGGTTATTGAAACTTTTAGTATTTCTAACGCTGATGAAAAATTAGAAAAAGCGATAGACGTGGTAACTAGAAACGTAAAAGAAGATGATAATTTTTTACACATAAACAAACCTCTTTTGTATAATATAATCATCAATGAAAGTTCAAAATCTTTTTTAACAAAAGAAGTAGATTTAGATAATAAAAAAGGGTATTTTGAGGTCTATAAAAGAGTAATAACTAGAATAAGTAATATAATTTTGGAGGTAAATAAAAAATATCCGTTTGCTTTAAGTTTGGCAAGCACCATTGTAATAGGCAGCTTACATCAACATTATCTTAAATCTCATTTCCCACTAATTACAAACTATAAAACATCAGAAACACCTACTAATTTTTTTATTCACTTAGTTAAAGCTACAATTAAATAAATATGGAAAGCAAACAATTAACCCCGTGGCAAAGATTTGTTGGTCTTTTAAAATTAGAGAAAAAAGATATCTTTCAAATATTTTACTACGCTGTCTTTGGTGGTCTTGTAGCACTTTCTCTCCCTTTAGGAATACAAGCAATTATAAACTTAATTCAAGGTGCACAAATCTCAACTTCTTGGATTGTTTTAGTTATTCTAGTAACTATAGGTGTCATTTTTTCTGGTGCATTGCAATTAATGCAATTAAGAATTATAGAAACCATTCAGCAAAGAATTTTTACAAGAGCTTCTTTTGAGTTGAGTTACCGTTTTCCTAAAATAAAAATGAATGAGCTACGAAATGATTATCCACCAGAATTAGCCAATCGTTTTTTTGATACCTTAACCATTCAGAAAGGATTGTCTAAAATATTAATAGATGTACCCACCGCACTATTGCAAATTATATTTGCGTTGATTTTACTCTCTTTTTACCACGCATTTTTTATCGTTTTTGGTATTCTCTTATTGCTTTTAATTTATATAGTATTTAAGTTTACTGCTCAAAAAGGATTAGAAACTAGTCTTATAGAATCTAAAAAGAAATACAAAGTAGCCCATTGGATACAAGAAGTTGCAAGAGCTTTAGTTAGTTTTAAATTATCAGGTAACACTAATTTAGCACTTCAAAAAAATGATAATTTAGTTAGTAATTATTTAGAGGCAAGAGAAAATCATTTTAAAATATTGATGCTACAATTTATTCAAATGATAGGCTTTAAAGTAATTGTAACTGCAAGTTTACTGTTAATTGGTGGTGCTTTAGTTTTAAATCAAGAAATGAATATTGGGCAATTTGTAGCCGCAGAAATTATTATTCTTTTAGTGATACAATCTGTAGAAAAACTAATAATAGGTTTAGAGTCTTTTTACGATGTGCTTACATCCATAGAAAAAATAGGACAAGTTGTAGATAAAGAATTAGAAGCTCAAGAAGGAGATAAACCGATATTTAAAGACGGTTTAACCGTAGAGCTAGAAGGCGTTTCTTTTGGTGTAGAAAATAGAGAGAAACACATTATAAAAAATGTTTCTTTTACCCTAAAACCTAAAAGTAGAATTTTAATTATGGGAGAAAGTGGTGCCGGAAAATCTACATTATTACATTTAATAGCAGGTATTATGGAACCAACTTCTGGAAACATATACATCAACAATCTATCTTTAAGTAGTTTACATTTAAATCATTATCGATCTCAACTTGGTTTATCATTATCAGATGAAACTCCTTTTGAAGGTAGCATCAAAAACAATTTAGTTTTTGGTAATAAAGAAATTAAAGATGAAGCTATATATGAAGCTTTAGAAATTGTTGGTTTAACACAATTTTTAAAAGAACAACCTAAAGGATTAGAAACTGTTTTATATCCAGAAGGAAAGCAAATGTCTTATACAATTGCAAAAAAATTGATTTTAGCTAGAGCAATCATCAAGAAACCTAAAATAATGATTTTAGAAGATCCTTTAGATCAATTTAATTTAGAAGAAACTGTACGCATTATTAATTATTTAACAGACGCTAAAAGGCCATGGGCTTTAATTGTAGCTAGCAGTAAAAAGAGTTGGAGAACTCAATCTAAGGAAACAATTATATTAGAAAAAGGTGAAATTAAATCAATAAATTAAGGAGCAATGTTAAACATATCTAACAACCAAGTACACAAAAATCTTGATTTAAAAGATTTTAAATCGGGCAAAATTATCTTCAAAAAAGAGTACTACAAAGCTTTTAACAAATTTCTTTTGGTTTTTGCTTGTATCGGTCTTGTAGCTCTCTTTTTACCTTGGACACAAAATATATCTGGTCAAGGATTAGTAACCACACTAACTCCTAACCAAAGACCACAAACCATTCAATCTCAAATTCCGGGAAGAATTGAAGAGTGGTTTGTAACTGAAGGTGATTTTGTAAAAAAAGGAGATACTATTTTAAGAATTTCTGAAGTAAAAAGTGATTATTTTGATAATCGATTAATAGAAAGAACTAGCGATCAAATTAATGCAAAATCCTCTTCAGTAGATGCATATCAAGGAAAAGTAGCTGCTTTACAAAGACAAGTTAATGCTTTAAGAAAAGAACAAGGATTAAAAATAGAACAAACAAAAAACAAACTTTTACAAGCTAAATTAAAAGTAAAAAGTGATAGTATTGATTTTGAAGCTGCTAAAACAAATTCTTTAATAGCAGAAAAACAATACAACCGTACACGAACCTTACAAAGTGAAGGCCTAAAAGCAGTAAAAGATGTAGAAGAGAAAAGATTAAAATTACAAGCTACACAAGCAAAATTAATATCTCAAGAAAATAAATTACTAGCAAGTAGAAATAATATTTTGAATGCACAACTAGAGCTTTCTCGAATAAACGCGACTTATACTGATAAAATTTCTAAATCACAAAGTGATATGTATACAGCACAATCTAGTGGTTTTGATGCAAAAGCACAAGTTTCTAAATTAGAAAATAGTAGAAGTAACTACAGCGTTAGAAATAGTTTATTATACATTACTGCTCCACAAAATGGATATATAAACAAGGCTATTAAAGGCGGAATTGGAGGAACCTTTAAAGAAGGCGAAGACCTAGTAGGTATAATGCCAGAAAAATATGATTTAGCTGTAGAAACTTTTGTGAGACCAATTGATTTACCTCTACTGCACATTGGAGATAAAATGCGTGTTCAGTTTGATGGTTGGCCTGCAATTGTTTTTAGTGGTTGGCCTAATGCTTCCTACGGAACCTATGGAGCAACAGTTATTGCTATCGAAAACTTTATAAGTACTAATGGTAAATACAGAGTTTTAATTGCACCAGATACTAAAGATTATAATTGGCCAGAAGGTATTAGAGTCGGTTCTGGCGCAAAAACCATTGCACTTTTAGAAGACGTACCTATTTATTTTGAAATGTGGAGACAACTTAACAGCTTCCCTCCTAACTACTATCAGCCAAAAGGAACAAAAACTGATGCAAAGAAAAAATAATTTCAATTTATTTATTGAGACATTTATATGAAAAAATATATTTTAATATTACTTCTACTATTTACATCTGGATATTTTGCTCAGGAAAAAATAACGTCTGTAATGACACTTTCCGAATATTTAAGCTATGTAAAAAACTATCATCCTATTGTAAAACAAGCAAATCTTGTTATTAATGAAAGTGAAGCCAAATTACTAAAAGCTAGAGGTGCTTTTGACCCTAAAATTGAAGTAGATTTTAATAAAAAACAGTTTAAAGAAAAAGAATATTATAATAAACTAAATGCTGCTTTTAAAATTCCTACTTATTACGGAATTGAATTTAAAGCAAATTTTGAAGATAATGATGGTTATTATTTAAACCCAGAAAATTCGGTTCCAGAGGACGGTTTATATAGTGCCGGAGTTTCTGTATCTTTATTAAAAGGTCTTTTAATAAATACAAGAATGGCTTCTTTAAAACAAGCTAAATTCTTTTTAAACCAAGCCAAAGAAGACCAGCAAATTTTAGTGAATGAGATTTTATATAATGCATCTATTTCCTACTTTAATTGGTTAAAAATGTATCATCAAAATAGTGTTTATAAAGAATTTTTAACAAATGCAGAAATTCGCTTTAAAGCTACAAAAAGAGCATTTTTAGAAGGTGAAAAACCTGCCATAGATACTACAGAAGCAGGAATTACTTTAAAAAGCAGAAAATTAAACCTAGAAAAATCTAGAATTAAATTAATAAAAGCTTCTTTAGAATTGTCTAATTATTTGTGGTTAAATGATAACACTCCTGTAGAGCTGCAAGACAATATCATTCCAGATATACATACTGTTGATAATGTAGATACTACTTTTAATATTGCATTGTTTAATAATGCTGATTTTAATATTGATAATCACCCTAAAATTAAATCTTTAGAATATAAAATAAAGAGTTTAAATATTGATAAAAATTTAAAATTGAACAATTTATTACCCAAATTAGATGTTCAGTATAACTTTCTTACAGAAAACGGAAATCAAATAAATTCTCTAAATACAAGAAATTATAAAGCCGGAATTAATTTTAAAGTCCCTTTATTTTTAAGAAAAGAGCGTGGAGATTTTAAACTATCTAAAATTAAACTACAAGACAAAAAATTTGAAAACGAAGTTGCAAAAATTGCCATTAAAAATAAAGTAAATGCAATTCAGCAAGAATTAAGTTCTTATGTTTTACAAAATAGTTTAACTACTGATATTGTTCGTGATTATGGAACCATGCTAAAAGCAGAAGATCGTAAGTTTTTCTTAGGAGAAAGCTCTTTATTTTTAGTTAATTATAGAGAAGTTAAACTAATTGAAGCCAAACTAAAAGCAATCGATTTAGAAAATAATTTCTTTAAAACTAAAGCAAGTTTATTTAAAGCTACTGTTATCTCTATCGCAGAATAATCGTATTTATTTAATCATTATCTTCTAAAGTAAAAAACTCATTTACAGGGATATTAAATACTTTAGATAACTTTAAAGCTAAAACTGTTGACGGAACATACCTGTTTTTTTCAATAGAATTTATGGTTTGTCTAGATACACCAATAGATTTGGCTAATTCATCTTGGGTTAAATCTAAAATTGCTCTTTGTACTTTTAAAGTGTTTTTCATCTTATTTATTCATTCTTTTTAATTGCCAGAAAAACATCAATTGAACAATCAACATAAAAAACAACACCTGAAAATAACTAAACCCCTGTAATTTATCATCTTGATTAAATAAAACTGCTACTCCGTAATTTACTAACGGCTGTACTAAAGAATAAACAATTGCCATTATAAATGCCAATCGATAAGATTGTGAACGTAAACTATCTATAAATTCATCTTCTAGCTTTTCTTTGGATAAAGAAATTACAAGTAAACCTATTAACAATACTCCATGTAAAACTGGTTTTAACCAATCTGAATCTTCAATATATTTTCTAGCAATCATTAAAACAAAACTTCCGATAGCTATAATATATCCTATTTTTTTATATTGATTACCAAGTTGAAATTTATTTAATTTTTCTAATTGATTTCTTTCTCTTTCGCAAATTGATAATTTAGACATGATATTTTATTTTACAATTAGACAAGTTTGTTTTCTATAATGACAAATATACTTTACATTTCAATATTCTACAAGTTTTTTTGTACATTTAAGATATCTAAACTATAAACGTAAAATTATGAAGGACAACATGAATAAGCCAAGTATTGCTTTTTGGATAATTGCTGTTATTGGATTAATTTGGAATCTGATGGGTGTTGATGGTTATTTAAATCAGGCTTATCAAACGGAACGTTTTAAATCTATGTATTCTAAAGAGCAATTAGAAATTATTTTTAATATTCCTTCTTGGGTAATGGCTGCTTTTGCCATTGCTGTTTTTTCATCAGTATTTGCCTGTATTTTATTATTTTTTAGAAAAAAATTAGCCAAAACATTTTTTCTAGTAGGATTAATTGCAGTTATAATACAAACTACGTATAATCTTTTTATAAACCCAGGTAGAGAATGGTATGGATATTTAGAGTATTCTATGTTGATAATAATTCCGTTGTTCTCTGTGTTCTTATTTTGGTTCTCTAAAAAATGTGCAGATGATGGAATTTTAACCTAAAAAGACAACACAAGAAGCTGCTTAAATGCAGCTTTTTTTTTGCCAATAATTTAAATTTTTTTAAAAGCATTAAGATTTTTTTAACACTTAAAAAATCAACCTACTATTTCTATTTATTTACTTTAGAAAAAATTTTATAAATGAAACAACTAACACTACTCTTTACATTCATTTCATTATCATTAATTGGTCAAAATTCACCAAAATGGATGAGACATTCAGCAATTTCACCAGACGGTACACAAATTGCTTTTACGTATAAAGGTGATTTATACAAAGTAAATTCTAACGGAGGAAATGCCGAACAACTCACGTATCACAGCGCGCATGATTACAAAGCTGTCTGGAGTAAAGACGGCTCCAAAATTGCATTTGCATCAAATAGATATGGTAATTTTGATATTTTTGTAATGAATGCTAACGGAGGTTCTGCAACACGTTTAACATTTCATTCTAATGACGAATTTCCATATACCTTTTCTAATAACGATACTGATGTTGTTTTTGGAGCATTAAGACAAGATGCAGCAAATCATAGGCAATATCCCCATAGATCACAATCAGAATTATATAGTGTTCCTGTAAAAAAAGGAAAAGTAAATCAAGTTTTAACCATTCCCGCAGAATATGTTCAGTATTCTAAAAATGGAGAAATAATGGTTTATCAAGATAAAAAAGGAGGAGAAAATGAATGGAGAAAACACCATACTTCTTCTATTGCAAGAGATATTTGGATGTACAACACCAAAACCCAAAAGCATAAAATGATTACCACTAATATTGCAGAAGACAGACAACCTCTTTTTAGTGACGATGAAAAAAGTCTTTTATTTTTAAGCGAAAGAAGTGGTACTTTCAATATTCATAAACTACAGTTAGATAATCCTTCTAAAAGTGAACAATTAACTTCTTTTAAATTACATCCTATTCGTTTTTTAAGTATGGGAAATGGTATTATTTCTTTTGGATATGATGGCGATTTATACACAATAAAAGAAGGTGAATCTCCTAAAAAAGTTAATGTAAATATTATTACACAAGACAAAGAAAACACAGATAAATTTATTTCTATAAATGGCGGTATTAATGAAATGGCTGTATCGCCAAACGGAAAAGAAATTGCTTTTGTAGCCAGAGGCGAAGTTTTTGTAACTTCAACAGACAAATCATTTACAAAAAGATTAACCAATACACCAGAGAACGAACGTTTTGTTTCTTGGGGACCAGAAGGGAAATCTGTAATTTATAGTAGTGAAAGAAATGGAAAATGGAATGTTTACAAAACAGAAAAAACAAGAAAAGAAGAACCATTCTTTTACGCAGCAACTTTATTAAAAGAAACTTCTTTAATAGAAAATACAAGCGATAATTATTTAGCTAAATATTCTCTTGATGGAAAAAAAATAGCTTTTATAGAAGATAGAAGAACTTTAAAAATAATAGATATTACTTCTAAAAAAGAAGTAACATTATTAACTCCAAAAGATTTATTTCATATGCGAGATGGAGATCAATATTTTACTTGGAGCCCAGATAGTAAATGGATTTTGGTAGATTGGGGAAAAACATTAAGCAATAGCGAAGTATTATTAATGGCTGCAGATGGCTCTAAAAGAATCAATTTAAATGAAAGTGGTTATGCAGATTATTCTCCTAAATGGGTAAATAAAGGAAAACAAATGTTGTGGTTTAGTAACCAAAACGGATTAAAATCTTACGCAACAAGTGGTCGATCTCAAAGTGATGTATATAGCATGTATTTTACACAAGACGCTTGGGACAATGCTAATTTAAGTGATGAAGATTATAAATTAGTAGAAGCTATTAAAGAAGAAGAAAAAAAGTTAAAAGAAAAAAACGAAGAGAAAAAAGAGGATAAGAAAAAAGCTAAATCATCAAAAGATAAAAAAGATGCCAAAGACAAAAAAGAAATAAAAGCACTTACGTTTGATTGGGATAAAATGAAAGAGAGAACCAAAAGATTAACCATACATTCTTCTAGTTTGGGTGATGCTGTTCTTTCTAAAAAAGGTGATAAATTGTATTATTTATCTAGTTTTGAAGGTCGTTCTAATCTTTGGACAACAAATTTACGTACCAGAGAAACCAAAATGTTAATGAAATTAAACACAAGGTCTGGAAGTTTAGAATGGGATAAAGAAATGAAAAACCTTTACCTTTTAAGTAGCGGAAAAATTACACAATTAAACCCGGAAACAACAAAACAAAAAGCGGTACAGATTAAAGGTGAAATTCAGCTAGATGAATACGCAGAAAGAGAAGCTTTATTTAACCATGTTTGGATTCGTACAAATGCCATTTTTTATCACCCAGATTTTCATGGCATCGATTGGGATTTAATGAAAACAGAATATCAAAAATTCTTACCTTATATTGGTAATGCTTTTGAGTTTTCTGAAATGCTTTCTGAAATGTTAGGAGAACTTAATGTTTCTCATTCTGGCGCAAGTTACAGAGGTGCTGCTATTTCAAATGCAGATGAAACCGCTTCTTTAGGTATTTTTATGGATTACAGTCATACTGAAGACGGAATTTTAATAAAAGAAATCATTTCTGATGGACCATTAGACAAAGCAAAGTTTGATGTAAAACCAGGTATGATTATCGAAAAAATAAACGGAGTTACAATAGATAAAAATCAAGATGTTGCTAAATATTTAAATAGAAAATCTGGTAAATTTATGCTGTTAGATATTTTAGATCCTAAAACTAAAAAAAATCAGACAATAACCGTAAAACCAATTTCGTTAGGCTCAGAAAATAGATTGTTATATGACAGATGGGTAAAAATAAACGAAAAAGAAGTAGAAAAAGAAAGTAACGGAACTTTAGGTTATGTACACATTCCAGGAATGAGTGACGGGCCCTACAGAAGTATTTACCAAGATATGATGGGTAAATACTCTGATAAAAAAGGTGTTATTGTAGATACTCGTTTTAATGGTGGTGGAGATTTAGTAGCAGATTTAGCCATGTTTTTTACTGGCGAACCTTTTATAACTTATGCTACAGAAGCTAAAGTTGTTGGCGGAGAACCAACGTCTCGTTGGACAAAACCAACTTTATCTATTTTTAATGAAAGTATGTATTCTGACGGACATTGTTATGCTTCTGGTTATACAGATTTAAAAATAGGAAAAACAGTAGGAATGCCAGTTCCTGGAACTTGTAGTTTTGCTGGTTGGGAAGGATTATCTAACGGAGCTAGATGGGGAGTTGTACCGATTAGTGCTAAAAATAAAGCTGGAGAATGGATGGAAAATAATCAAACAGAACCAACCATTATAGTGAAAAATATGCCAGGTTTAATTGACAACGGAAAAGACCAACAATTAATAAGATCTATACAAGAATTATTAAAAGATGTAAATTAAAAAATATATAATTTTAATAAAAAAAGCGAAACAAATGTTTCGCTTTTTTTATATTTATTTTCCAAAAATATCTTCTTTAATCTTAGGCAATTCTAATTGATACCTCACGGAAACTACTCTAATAATAACAATTACAGATGCAGAAATTACAAATATGATATTTTCTGGAACATTAAATTGACTTATAGTTAAATACACAATTCCACCCGCTAAACAAGCAGAAGCATAAATTTCTTTTTCGAAAATTAATGGAATTCTATTAGTTAAAACATCACGTAAAACGCCTCCAAAAACGGCAGAAATCATTCCCATTATTAAAGCAATAATAGGATGTAAATTAAAAGACAACCCTTTTTTTAAACCTAATAAAGTAAAAACACCAATACCAATGGTGTCAAACAAAAACATTGTTTTGCCTAAATAGTTTATTTTACTTTTAAAAAGAAAGGTAAAAATAACGGCTGCAAAAATGGTATATAAATAATTTAAATCACCAATCCAATTTATTGGATGTGCGTCTATTAAAACATCACGCAACATACCACCACCAACAGCAGTAACAAACGCAATAATTAAAATTCCAAATAAATCTAATTTTTTATCATAAGCCACCAAAGCACCACTAATTGCAAAAGCAAAGGTTCCTAATATATCTAAAACATAAATAAGCTCCATCTATATCAATTTAATTACAATGATTAGTATTAAAACCGAAGTTTTTCTACTAAAAAAGCCTCGGTTTAGATAATGTTATACAGTTACTTCAGAAAACTTAATATTTAATTCTTTCTGAATTTCATGAATTCTCACGATTTCTGAAGGTAAAATAAAGGCAATGGAAACTCCTGTTTTTCCTGCTCTTGCAGTTCTTCCACTTCTATGGGTGTAGTATTCTAATTGTTCTGGTAATTGATGGTGAATTACAAATTCTAAACCACTAACATCAATTCCACGTGCAGAAACATCTGTAGAAACCAAATATTGTAAGTTTTCTTTCTTAAAAGCACGCATTACTTTATCGCGTTCTTTTTGTTGCATATCTCCTTCTAAAGCTGCTGTAGAAAAACCTTCTTCGATTAGAAGTGCCGCTAAATTCTGCGCACCTGCTTTTGTTCTACAAAAAATAATACCTCTTTGGTCTTGTCTCTTTTCTAAGAAAGTTACAATGTCTGCCGCTTTTTCTTTTAAAGTAGTTTTAGCAAAGTGATGACGAATATTTGCATTTACCAAAGAACTTCTATTAATTTCTACTCTAGGCGCATTAGCATCCATGTAGGTCTTAACAATTCTCTTAATTTCTTCTGGCATAGTTGCAGAAAACAACCATGTTTTACGATCGCCTTCGGTTGTAAACTTTAAGATTCTATTTAAATCTTGTTTAAAACCCATGCTTAACATTTCATCAGCTTCATCTAAAACAACTGTTTTAACATGACTGATATCTATGTTTCCTCTTTCTATTAAATCGATTAATCTACCAGGAGTTGCTACAACAATATGTGTAGTTCTCTTAAGATTATTCATTTGTCTGTCAATTTTTTCTCCACCAAAAACAGCTTCTACAAAAATTTTATCTTCACTAAACTTCGTAAATTTAAATAATTGTTTTTTTATTTGCTGTACCAACTCTCTAGTAGGCGATAAAATTAACGCTTGTATATTGTCTGAACTCGCATCTATATGATGTAGAATTGGCAAGCCAAAAGCTGCCGTTTTACCTGTACCTGTTTGTGCTAAACCAATAAAGTCTGTAGGCGAATCCAATAAAACAGGAATCGCTTTCTCTTGAATTTCTGAAGGCGTAGATATCCCTAATTCTTTAATTGCTTGTATATAATCTTTGGTAATTCCTAAGGAAGAAAAAGTTGCCATTTTGTGTCTTAATTTTGTGCAAAGATACTTTTATTTAGGAGGTTGTAATACTTTTAAAACATTTTCTCTAATTCTTGCAGGTTTAAAGGTTTTAGAATCTAACATTGCCCAAATTGTTTTGGCTTTAACCAATAGAACTTTCTCTTTATAAAACTCCATAAAACGGACAGAAGTAATCCCTCTTGTTTCTCCTACCCAAGTTTTTACAGTAATCACATCTCCTAAACTAGCTTGTTTTAAATAATCTATTTCGTGTCTCATTACCACCCAAACATACTGCGGTAGCGGGTGTTCTTTGGTTAAGTGACTCCAATGAGTAGTTGCAATTTTGTCCATCCATTTTACATAGACCAAATTATTAACATGATCTAAATTGTCTATATCTTCGGATGATACTGTAATGGTTAATGTAAAAACGTTGTCCACTTTTATCAATTTTAGCAAACATAAAAATTTTAAGATATATATAACAATTATTGATCTGTAGATTTAGTCAAAACTTGGTCTTTATATCGATATTTGCAGAATATTATGACAGAATTAGCAAACAACCTAGGAACACAAAAAATTAGTACCTTATTAATAAAACAAGCAGCTCCAGCTACCATAGGGATTCTTGTGATGTCTTTAAATATGATTGTCGATACTATTTTTGTGGGACAATGGATTGGAGTTTTAGCAATTGCAGCAATTACAGTGGTACTACCAATTGTTTTTCTAATATCTTCTATTGGTATGGGAATAGGTATTGGAGGAAGTTCTATTATATCTAGAGCATTGGGTGCAGGAAATTCTGAGAAAGCGTTTTTAACTTTTGGTAATCAGGTTGCGCTAACTGTTATTTTAGCGATTATTTTTGTAATTATTGGAAACTTTTTTAGTGTACCTATCCTAAATTTATTTGGCGCCAAAGGCGATATTTTACCCATTGCATCTGAATATTTTAAAGTTGTAATCTACGGAGTTCCGTTTTTAGCCTTTGCAATGATGGGAAACCCAACGATTAGAGCTGAAGGAAAACCAAAATTTGCGATGTATGCAATGATGGTTCCCGCAGTTTTAAACATTGTTTTAGATATTATCTTTATCAAGTTTTTTAATTGGGGAATGTGGGGAGCTGGTTTAGCGACAACCATTTCTTTTATGAGTTCTGGTTCATATATTTTATATTTCTTTTTATCTTCTAAAAGTGAATTAAAAATTATTCCTAAAAACTTTAAATTAGATGGCAAAATTGTTAGAGAAATTATAGAGTTGGGAGGCGTTTCTATTGTAAGACAAGGTGCCATCAGCATTCTTATGATTGTATTAAATTACTCTCTTTTTAAATATGGTGGAGAAATATCTATAGCTGTTTACGGAATTATTAACCGAGTGATGATGTTTTCTCTTTCCCCGGTGATGGGAGTCTCGCAAGGTTTTTTACCTGTAGCCGGATATAATATTGGTGCAAATAAAAATGACAGAGTAAAAGAAACCATCAAAAAAGCGCTTTTATATGGATCTGTTTTAGGAACTCTTATTTTTATAGCAATCTTATTTTTTAAGGAAGAAGTAATTGGAATTTTTACCACTGATACAACTTTGTTGACAGAAACGCCAAATGCAATGCTAATTGTCTTTTTAGCAACTCCAGTAATTACCATGCAATTAATTGGATCAGCATATTTTCAAGCCGCAGGAAAAGCGTTACCTGCTTTATTTTTAACTCTTTTAAAACAAGGAATTTTCTTAATTCCGTTAGCCTATTTTTTACCGAAGTATTACGGAATTAGTGGTATTTGGTGGTCTTTCCCTATTGCAGATGTTTTATCTACCATAATTACAGTTATAGTTTTAAAACGTGAGGTTGATAAAAATTTGAAGCATTAAAATTTCCATGTTATTCAGAATGACGTAGGAAGAGGAATCATAATTTTAGAAGCTCAGAGATTTCTCAATCGCCTAAAAAGGCTCATTTCTAAATGACATTCGTTCTTGAAACTTTAAACTTTAAACAAAAAAACGCAACGAACCTCTGTGCTTCCTCCGTGAATCTCAGTGAAACACCTCCACACAAATATCTACTCAACTCTTAAATAATACTCTCTCCATTTAAATTTGTCGTTAAAATATCACTAAACAAATTAAAAAACGGTCGTAAAGCTTTAAAACTTTTATCTACTTCTTCTAAAAAGTTAGGTGCTAAAACTTCTGCATCTGTAAAATTTCTAGTAGCAACAAATCCTTTTTTACGCAATAAGTCAATATTTTTATGTTCTTTGTCAAAACCTCTTGGAGCAGATTTTAATTCATCACCTTCAAATTTACCTCCAAAGTATTTTACAAAAGTTTCATCTTCTAAAATTTCTCTAAATTCTGTAGAGTCTTGTTCAATTTCTTTTCTTAATCGGTATAAATCGTCTTTTTCTGGTTGCCAAAATCCACCACCTAATAAATTTTCACCTGGTTTAATTTGTAAATAATAACTACCACGTAACTGTTTTCCTAATCTAGAAAACGAAACAGCAAATCTTGGATTATAAGGTGTTTTATCTTTAGAAAAACGAACATCTCTATAAATACGATAAATTTTCATTTTATCAATTTCATCATGCTTTTCTAAATTCGATTGCATTTTTAAAAATAATTCTTTTAGATTTTTTTGATGCTTTACAAAAGTAGGTTTATGCTCTGTAAACCATTCTCTATTGTTGTTATTTTGTAAATCTTTTAAAAATTGAAAGCTCGATTTTTCGAATTGCATTTTGATGAAAATTTTAGAGGTTAAACTTACGAAGTTTTTAGATATTATTGATGTGGATTTCACGAAGATTCAAAGAAACGTTTTTTCTCGTAAAGTCGAAAAGGTTGAATGTTCTTAAGTTTAGATTTAGGTAAGAAAATTGTTTTAAAATGAGCTTAGAAATTACAAAAATGATAAAATCGCTTTTTCTTTGTGTCCTTTGCAAAAAACTTAGTGAACTTAGCATTTAATTAATTTAAATTTGTTTCTCATATATGCATCAAAAAACAAAAGACATTCAAAAAAGGTATGAGGGATTTTTGCAAACACATTGTTTGTGGAAAGGAAATACTATTTATGGGTTACATCAATTTGAGATTGAGTCGAAATCGACAAAAATTGATATCGCAATTAATGAAAAACTACGTTTAGGAAAATATATAGAACGTTTTGTTTCTTATCAATTAACACATGAAAAATCGATTTCTATTATTTGTGAGAATATTCAAATTCAGAAAGAAAAAATTACGCTAGGTGAATTAGATTGTATTTTGTTAAGGGATGAACAACCGATTCATTTAGAAGTTATTTATAAATTTTATTTGTATGATTCTTCAGTAGGAAAAACAGAAGTAGAACATTTTATTGGTCCGAATAGAAAAGATTCTTTAGTGGAAAAATTAGATAAATTGAAAGACAAACAACTACCTCTTCTCTACTCTAATGAATGTGTTTCTTATTTAAAAACCATCAATTTACAAGCTTCAGAAATTGAACAACAAGTTTATTTTAAAGGACAATTATTTATTCCTTTCTCTAATAAAAATCTTCAGTTATCAATTTTAAATCCAAATTGCATTGCTGGGTTTTACATCAACAAAAAAGAATTAGAACAATTTAAAGATTGTAAGTTTTTTATCCCGATTAAAAAAGATTGGATAACTATTCCACATAAAAATGTAGCTTGGTTAAATTTTAATGATTTTAGCCTTGTTACAGAGGAGTATATGCAAAGAAAATTCTCACCACTTTGCTGGTTGAAAAAACAAAACGGTGAACTTGTAAAAATATTTTTTGTTTGGTGGTAACTTAATTTTTATCTACCACATCGCCAGAACCAACCGATTTACTATCAACCTTAGAAGGGTTTCCTTTATAATAAACACTACCAGAACCTACTAATTTTGCTTTAATCTTAGATTTTACAGTTGTTTTTACACCTCCAGAACCCGCTATATTTACATAAATTTCATTGGTTTCTAAACCATAAGAATTAATGCTTCCAGAACCAGCAATAGAGCAAGTGAATTCATTAGATTTTCCTTCTAAATTAATATTTCCAGAACCTCCAATAGAAGCTTTTATAGCATCTGAATCTACTTTTAATGTAATGTTTCCAGAACCTCCTAAATTCACATTAAAATTGTTTGCTTCTATTAAACTTTCACTTAAAATATTTCCAGAACCTCCCAAAGCAATACTTTCTATATGCTCATAAGGCACTATAACTGTTAGTTTTTTAGTAGTGTTAATATTTGTGTTGTTCTTAAATTTTACTTTTAAAAGACCATCAGAAACTTCAGTTTCTATAAAAGGAAGTATATTTTCTTCCCCTTCTAAAGTTATTTTACCTTCCTTTCCTTTTACAAGAACTACATCAAAAGATCCACCTATTGAAACTCCTTCATAACCTGAAGTAGATCTTGTTACAGTTACCACATTTCCATCTCCTTTTATTTTTTTACTATTCCCAAACCAACTTTGGGAATTTACAGCAAAAGTAATGGTTAAAATTAAGCTCGTTAAAAGTACTTTTTTGTTCATAATAGCTGTTTTTATTTGGGTTTTCTATAATTAGAATTTACATTTTGTAATTTTAATTCAAGATTCTAAAAAACTTTATACATCTAAAGTATGCAAAATCTCTTTTAATTCACTGTAATTCTTAACTTTTTGTAAACTCCAACTTAAATTATATGTGATTTTTTCTCCGATTAACAACTTTCTTTCAGGACTTAAACATTCTAATTCTGTAAATAAATGATTCCCAAAAATTGTTATAGAAGTTCCGTTATCTGGATACGTAGCTTTCTCATCAAAAGTAAATTGTTCTACAAACAATGTGTCGTTTAAATAACCTGCAACCCATTTCCTAGCGTCTAATCCTATTTTTTGAGGAAATTCATCGGAAGACTTTAAGGATAAAATAGTGTTTTTTACAGATGCATTTTCTTCGGCATAATTTTTTGCATCTGGCCATTTAGAAATCGTAAATCCATTTTCAAAAATGCTGTTCTCTGAAATGAATGAAAAACTAACATTTGGTGTTTTAATTTTTGATAAACTCCAAATCGTTAAAGGGATATTTTCTAGTACAGTATTTTTTGCAACTTGAATTTTTACCAATTCTTGCTGAATATCAACTCCTGCTCCAACTTCAGCAATTGTAATGGTTCTTTTTATTTGAATACCTAAAATAGCACTAATCGGACTTTTTAAAACAACTCCGTTAACTAAAAATTCAACAGAATAACAACTAGCGTTTATAAAAGGATCTGGAATGTGTCTAGAACCTGTAATTAAATAATGATACTCTTCTGAACAAGGTAAAACTCTATTTCCGCCAACATTTGGAGCTTGTTTTATATTATTCTCGGCAAAATATTCTCCTACTTTAAATTCAACTCCTTCTAATGCTTTATTTTCATAAAATAAATTTTCTCCATTTAAAAATCCGAAGTAAATTATTCTTCCAGTTTCTGGAATTACAATCAATTTAATTTCTAAATTTGAAATTTCAACAGCATTTTTCCAACCATTATAAGTAATTGTTTTAATTTGTATTGCTGACATCTATTTTATTTTAATACAAAAATGGCGAAAAAAACTGAAGTAGTTAAATATTAATCCATTTGAAAAACACGAATATCAAAAAGAACAAAAAACCTTGGCCTACAAAAGATGCTATGGATCAGGTTTATAAAATGAACCTTTGGGGAAGTAACAATACTGAGTTTTATTCTGGTTCAGGCTCTCATCAACCAGAAATAATTGAACCATATATAGAAACTATTAGCTCTTTTTTAACTTCTTTTAAAAACCCAATTACGGTTTTAGATTTAGGTTGTGGAGATTTTAATATTGGTAAAAATTTCGTGAAACTTACTCAAAAATATACAGCTATAGACATTGTATCAGCATTGATAAAATACAATCAAGAAAATTTTAAAGCAGAAAATTTAAACTTCAAATGTGTAGATATTGCTAAGGATGATTTACCAAAAGCAGATTGTATTATTTTAAGGCAAGTATTGCAACATTTATCTAATGCAGAAGTACAAAGTGTTGTAGAAAAATTACCTAATTACAAATATGTTATTCTTACAGAACATCTTCCTTTAGGTGATTTTACCCCTAATAAAGATATTATTTCCGGACAAGGAATCCGAATTAAAAAGAAAAGCGGAATTGACTTATTAGCGACACCTTTTAATATGAAGGTTAAAGAAGAAAAAAAAATATTGTCTTATACTTTAGAAGACGGAAAAGGCAATATTGTAACTACACTTTATACTATTTTTTAGACGCCTTCCTTAGTATATTTTCCATCTTTTTCCCTTTAGCTAACTCATCGACTAATTTATCTAAATAACGCACTTGTTGTGTTAAAGAATTCTCTATTTCTTCTACTCTATAACCACAAATTACGCCCTTTATCAAATGTACATTTGGATGTAATGTTGCATTTTTAAAAAAAGTTTCAAAAGTAACCTGTGTATCGATAAGTTCATTTAATTTACTTTCATTATACCCCGTTAACCATTCAATAACTTCTAATAGTTCAGCGATACTTCTTCCCTTTTTTTCCACTTTTGTTACGTAATGTGGGTACACAGAGAAAAACTTCATATTTGCAATACGCTCATCATGATGACTTGTATCTTTCATAATTGGAAATTAACTGTTTTATTCAATCAAATTTACTAAAATTATAATAAGTTAAATACTTTAAAAGGAATCTAAACTATTTTAACCTTGGCACAACAATTGTTTTTATATATTAGACATTAAGAAAATAGAACTCTATTTTATTGATTACTAGTAAACTAAAAATAACGAATTGATATTGATTTTACACTTTTTAAGAATCAATGTCAGTATGACAGAGATATAACACATGAGCAAACCAAAAATAATGCATTTAGACAATATGTCGCTACAAAATATGTTGAATGAAGATTCTGAATTAATTCCGTTAATGACCCCAGAAGATGAGGAAATTATTAACAAGGAAAGTGTTCCTGAAGTTTTAGCAATTTTACCATTAAGAAACACCGTATTGTTTCCGGGTGTTGTAATTCCTATTACAGCCGGTAGAGATGCTTCTATTCAATTAATAAAAGATGCAAACAAAGGCGATAAAGTAATTGGAGTTGTTGCACAAAGAAATGAAGACGAAGAAGAACCAACTTTAAAAGACATACACACAACAGGTGTGGTTGCACAGATTTTACGTGTTTTAAAAATGCCTGATGGTAACACAACCGTTATCATACAAGGTAAAAAACGTTTCGAAATTGATGCCATTGTACAAGACAAACCGTATTTAAAAGCAACGGTAAAAGAAGCACTAGAAGACAGAAGTGTGGATGACGAAAAAGAATTTGAAGCTATTATAGAATCTATAAAAGAACAAGCTTTAGAAGTAATTAAGGAAAACCCAATGTTACCTAGTGAAGCTTCTTTTGCGATTAAAAACATAAAATCAGATTCGTTTTTGGTGAATTTTATTTCATCTAACATGGATTTATCTGTAGCTCAAAAACAAGTAATTTTAGAAAAAGACAATCTAAAAGAACGTGCCTTATTAGCCTTAAAAAACTTAAACAAAGAGCTTCAGAAATTAAAATTGCGTAATGATATTCAGTCTAAAACTCGTGAAGATTTAGACCAACAACAACGTGAATATTATTTAAACCAACAATTAAAAACCATTCAGGATGAACTTGGAGGCGTTTCTAATGACGAAGAGTTAGAAGAAATGCGTAAGCAGGCTAAAACTAAAAAATGGAGTAAAGAAGTTGGTGAAACGTTTGAAAAAGAAATCAATCGTTTAAAAAGAATGAATCCACAAGCGGCTGAATATGGTGTTCAGAGAAGCTATTTAGAATTGTTGCTAGAGTTACCTTGGGGAATTTACTCGAAAGATAAATTCGACTTAAAATTTGCGACTAAGGTTTTAGATAGAGATCATTTTGGTTTAGAAGAAGTAAAAGACAGAATTATAGAACACTTAGCGGTTTTAAAGTTAAGAGGAGATATGAAATCGCCAATTATCTGTTTATACGGACCTCCAGGAGTTGGTAAAACTTCTTTAGGAAAATCTGTGGCAGAAGCATTAGGACGTAAATACATCCGTATGTCTTTAGGTGGTTTGCGTGATGAAGCAGAAATTAGAGGACACAGAAAAACGTATATTGGAGCTATGCCAGGGCGTTTAATTCAGAACTTAAAAAAAGCTGGAACATCGAATCCTGTTTTTGTTTTAGATGAAATAGACAAACTAAGTAACAGCCATCAAGGAGATCCTTCTTCTGCAATGTTAGAAGTTTTAGATCCAGAACAAAATGAATCTTTTTACGATAACTATTTAGAAGTTGGATACGATTTATCTAAAATACTTTTTATTGCTACAGCAAATAACTTAGGTCAAATTCCTTGGGCTTTACGTGATAGAATGGAAATTATAAATGTTACTGGATATACTATTGAAGAGAAAATAGAAATTGCTAAAAGACATTTATTACCAAAACAATTAAAAGAGCATGGTTTAACAACTGCGCACTTAAAGTTAGGTAAAAAACAATTAGAGCAAATTGTAGAAGGATATACAAGAGAATCTGGAGTACGTGGCTTAGAAAAGAAAATTGCAAAAGTGGTTCGTTTCGCGGCAAAATCTATCGCTTTAGAAGAAGAGTATGACATTGCAATTTCTTCAGAAAAAATAGAAAAAATCTTAGGAACACCTAGATTTAGAGATAAATTCGAAAATAATGAAGTTGCTGGTGTAGTTACTGGTTTAGCGTGGACAAGCGTTGGTGGAGATATTTTATTTATAGAGTCTATTTTATCTAAAGGAAAAGGAAACCTTTCTATTACTGGTAATTTAGGAAATGTGATGAAAGAATCTGCAACGATTGCTTTACAATACATAAAATCAAATGCAGAAGAATTAGGTATTAAGCAAGAAATTCTAGAAAAATACAATGTACACATTCACGTACCAGAAGGCGCAACACCAAAAGACGGACCAAGTGCAGGTATTACCATGTTAACTTCTTTAGTTTCTTCTTTTACACAACGTAAAATAAAAAACAAATTAGCCATGACAGGTGAGATTACTTTACGTGGAAAAGTACTACCCGTTGGCGGAATTAAAGAAAAAATATTAGCAGCTAAAAGAGCAAATATTAAAGAAATTATTCTGTGTAAAGAAAACGAAAAAGATATTTTAGAAATCAAAGAAAGCTACTTAAAAGGTATGACTTTCCATTATGTTTCTGAAATGAAAGAAGTAATAGAAATTGCACTTACAAAGCAAAAAGTAAAGAATGCTAAGAAATTAGTATAATTAAATATTTAGTTTAAACAAACCTCTATTTTACTGATATTCAATTGGTAATTAGAGGTTTTTTTATGCTTTTTTATGAACACTTTTTATCACTAATAAATTGTTAAATATAAATAGCACATTCCACCTTAGCATAGTAAATTTGCAAAAAATGGATTTTAAGGAACTATTTTTACAAGCCAATTATTACATTAACAGCTTTTATAAACGTTCTTTAAATTATCCATAAATAACATATTAAAACATTCAATTTAGTAAACATAAAAGCTCTTAAAATTGCTTTTATGTTTTTTTTTGATAGAGCCCCCAAATTAATATTACATGACCATTAATTCAGAAAAACATACACTTAACAATAGAATTACTACTGCATTATTATTGGCTGCCGGAACCGGAAGTCGTCTTTTTCCAATCACAAAAGATGCTCCTAAATGCTTAACTTTAGTCAGTGAAAAATCTATGTTAGAGCGTCTTGTAACCAATTTAAAAGACCAAGGTTTTACGCGTCTTGTTATTGTAACTGGTTATAAACAAGAATGTATTGTAGATTTTTTAGGCAACCAAACAGATGGCTTAAGTATCGAGTATGTACACAGTCCGTTATACAAAACCACCAACAATATTTACTCACTTTGGATGGCAAGAAATAGTATAAAAGAACCTTTTGTACTTATAGAAAGCGACTTGGTTTTAGACACCTCTTTACTAAGCAATATGGTGTATCCAGATAGAATGGCAGTGGCAAAAATGCAACCTTGGCTCAACGGAACTACCGTAACGATTAACGCTCAAAATAAAGTGATGCAGTTTCAACCAGGCACCACAGAACCGTATACAGAAACGCGTTATAAAACCGTAAATATTTATAGTTTCTCTTTAGAATCTTGGCAAGAAGTCACCAAAAAACTGAATCAATATATTGAAGCCGGAAACGTAAACGCCTATTACGAAACCGTTTTTACAACCTTAGTAGCCGAAAAAACAATAGCATTCGAAGCCGTTTCTTTCGATGAAAAACCTTGGTACGAAGTAGATACTATTTTAGACTTAGCCGAAGCAGAAAAATTATTTCCAGTAACTGCTGAAGAAGAAGTTACCTACGCTCTTTATTAATTTTTATTAGAAGCTATTTCCTGCTTTCCACTGTATCTTTTTTCTTTCATTTCTTGCCAATGCAAAAATGAAAGAAAAAAGGATGCCGTTTCAATCAGGGCTAGACTTGTTTGTTTGAGTTATTGAGAAAGTAAAGGTTCTTCGCCTAATTGTAAATAAAAACCTTAAATAAATTGAATAAGATTCAATTTATTTAAGGTTTTATTTTTTTTGCTAACGACCTCACTTGTGAGTGGTTGCGCGTGTTAGTACTTAACTTTGCAAGTACAAATAAAGTTAAAAACACCAAAGTAGGCAAAAACAAGCAATAAATCATATACGGTAATATCTGCAATTTTTTATTTTCTCCTTAATCTTTCTTCTCGATACATAAAACCTAAATCTCTTCTTAATTGTTTTCTAAATGATTTATGAGCGTTATATATTTTTTCAACTTGTTCTTTAGAGAATGATTCTTGCTGAGCAGGATTTTTCATAAGAACATCTCTGAGAGTATAATAGCTGTCCCTAGATTCAATTGAAATTATTAAATTTATTATTCCTTTTTTCCAATCTATTAGCGCCTCAAGCACTTCTTTAATCTCATTGATATCATAATCCCCCCCTTTTTTCTTGCGAATTAAATCTGTTATTTCATAAGCCTTAGGATAATGTTTTAGTCGTAAGTCATAGAGTTTAGTCGTAAGTGAACGATTTAAGTTCTTATCAAATTGTTTTTGTTGAAATCTTTGGTTTTTAAAAAATTGAAATAATGTAATAAAGGATAAACAAAGAGCAGTTATAGATGCTATAATTGAAGGTGTAAAAAATTCAGACATAATTATTTAAGTGCTTTGTTAATTTTCTCTATTAATCCTATCCAATAATCTCTTTCTTCTGATGTCAATTTTGACGAGTCATTATCCTTGCACCATTTTAAAAATGCTTTAGCTAATTTGTATTTTGAAAAACGTGGAACTTCTTGAACAAAAATATCTATAATTGGTCGTGTAGGTTGAGAATCTGATATGGCTTTACAATCTTTACTGTATTCAGATTTCACAATTTTAATTAGAGTTTCCCTAAGTAAATCTTCGATTTCTGGTTTAGCTACATTTGTACAAAAATCTTTTGTTCTTAAAATATTTTTATTACCTAAAGTATGAACCAAATTTTCCTGTTTAGCAGCTTGGTCACCTGCAGCATCGGAATCAAGTAAAGCTGCGATTTTTAATTTATGTGCGTGCAAAATTGTTGCATAATAAACTACTTTTCCTGCAGAATTAGCAAATACGAGAGCAATTTTACTATCTAAATTTACAACTTTATCCTCTCTTAACAGTGCAGATGTAGCTTCAACATACCAATAATCTGTTAAACCTTCTAATATTAGGTTTTTTGTTTGTGTAAATAAACTTTGTGCTAAATCATAACCTAACGCTTCTTGTAAAGGCAACAAACCTGCTGGGTCACTAGATGTAATTGTAGTATGAACTTTAGTTCCTTCCTCACGGTTTTTTAACTCTACTACTCTTACCAAATCTAATTCATTAGAACCTACTAAAAAAGGAGAGTGAGTAGTATATATTGTTTGATTCGTTTTAGATAACCGAGAAAGAGTTTCTCTAAAGTCACGTTGTTTCAAACCGTGTAAACTCATTCCAGGTTCATCTAAAAGGAGTATTGCATTTTTATGTTTATCCATTGCTTCAGCAAAGAATACAACAAAAAAAGAAACTATCCATTGGAAACCTTCTGAACGTTGGTCAAGTTCAATTTCTACTCCTATTTCGTCTTCAACTACAACTTTTAAATATTGTCCATCTGCTGAAATTCTAATTTTTTCAGCTTCAGGTCTATCTGGATTTGGATTCCATATACTTTTTATTTCTTTGGTTAATCTAACACTTGCTGCGTTAAGTTGATATCCTCTACTATCAAGCGTATCCCTATAGTTTTTTAATGCACCTAAATCATCTTTATCAGGACTTGTGGTGTTTCCAATGTTGGCTAATTCTCTAGCTTCAAAACCTAGTAATTTTAATAAACAAATATTTCCATAATCGTAAAATTTATCATCTTCTAAAAGTTGTCTTTCTATTCGTTCTGCTAAATGTTCTAAATGAATTGATGGCTTAACTTTAAAGTAATTATTGAAAAGCACAAATACAGGAATACGATTCCTCAACAAGGTAAGTATCTCATTCTGTTTATCGTTAAATTTTATTATTTCAATTATTCTTGAGTACCTATCTTCTTCCTTTTCGTTTTCCTCATCTATTAGAGGATAGATTTCTTCTAATTTTTTAATTAAATCAATCGTGTTTTCTTTTGTAAACCTAGTTGAGTCGGCAAACTCATCTGTAATTAACTTTAGTTTAATACTAGGTTTTTTCTCGGCATCAAAGTCATCTTCTTGCTCAAATTGTTTGTCTATATGGTTAATTAAACGAGATAAATCTTTTGATAAGTCTTTGTAGGTTTTTTGATTAGGTGCATTTGATAACCAATGAACACCTCCATTATTTAGTTTTCTATAAAGTACATAAGTGCAATCTTTATATTCCTCAGGAACTAATTCTTTGTCCTCTTCATCAAGTTCAAAATATCCACGGACTATTTCTATTTCTTTGGCATCTACTTTACCCGTTGTTATGTCATTATATAAAGAACGTGGATAATCTCTAATAATATCAAATCCATCAATTCCTTCTGGTTTGTTTAATTGCTGCAGAGCCCTTAATAAAACCGTTTTACCTGCTTCATTTGGTCCGACAAATATTGTTTTTAATTTTTCTATTTCGAACTCACCTGTATCTTTTATACTTCTATAGTTTTGAACTCGTGCTTTTATTAATTTCATAGTTTTTTTTTGTTTGAAGGTAAATTAAGACGATTATTATGTCGTTTTAATGACTTATAATCGGTGTTAACAAAGTTAGTTTTTTAACCATAAAAAATCAATTATTAAAGAACTGTTTATCAACATTTAAATAACACTTTTTTAAAATAAATTTATCGTTTTACAGGAACAACAAACCCACAAAAAAACCTCCAATTTAACTGCAACTATTACAGAAATTGAAGGTTTTTATATCGCTTTTACGAAGAAGTCTTTTTATCTTCCTTTATTTTTTTTCTGTTTTTTTTATAAATCCATTCCGCTATAAAACAAAAACCTATAATTGAAATAGAAATGAGTACTCCCAATAGGTTTGTTTCGTACTGTTGGTTTATTAAAATAACGGTGGCAACCATACATAAAACAAAACCAACTAACGGAATTACTTTATTGCTCCCCGTGTTTTTAGACAATCTAAAACCAACAAAATTTACAATACCGAAAATAAGTAAAAACCCAACACTACCTGCTGTAGAGATACTTTCTAAATCTAGAATATTTACAAGAATTAAAGTAGCAATGGCGGTTACCATTAATCCTATAGGTTGGTTCCATAATTTTGCTAAAAAATGATGATCGAGCTCGTCATCTTCTGCAATTTCATAATTTACACGACCAGCACCTAATAAAGAAGCATTGATTGCCGAAAAGGTCGAAATTAAAGCAGCCACCGTAATTATAGAAAAACCAATTTGTCCTAACATTGGTTTTGCAGCTTCTGCCAAAACATAATCTTCTGCCGTAGCAATTTTTGAAAAAGGAAGTGAACCCACCGTAACAATTGCAATAATAATGTACAAAATAATGACAAAAATAACAGAAATATAATAAGCTCTAGAAATATTTTTTTCTGGATTGATAATATCTGGCGCTGCATTTGCAATTAACTCAAAGCCTTCATAAGCCACAAAAATAACCATTCCCCCAGCAAATAATTTAATAGGAGCTTCCCAATTAGTCACTGCCAATTGCGTCAGTTCTGGATTCCCTATTAACCCGTAACCTCCAATAAAAATAAAGGCCACTAAAATGATCAGTTTAATAACAACAGCATAAGCTTCTATTTTACCAACCACAGCAACACTATAATAATTTATTACAGTTGCCAAAATAATGATACCACTGGCATAAATATGAAAATCTATGGTTTTATGGTGTGTAATTTCTAATAAATTAGGCGCATAAGAACCAAATGCAGAAGCATAAAGAGAAAGCATTATAATATAACTTACCCATAAAAGGTTACTAATTGCACCACTAAACACTGTTTTACCAAACCCTTGGTTGATAAACTTTACCGTTCCTCCCCTATTTGGGTACGCTATTGAAAGTTTTACGTAACTGTAAGAGGTTATTAAAGCCAAAATTCCTGCCAATAAAAAAGCAATAGGTGTTCCGCCTTTTGCAAGTGATACCGCAAGACCAAGAACTGCAAAAATTCCACCACCTACCATTCCGCCTACTCCAATAGATATTGCTTCTTTTAATCCTATTTTTTTGTTCATTTATGGTGATTTAAAGTATAAAGGTAAATTTTATTAAAGGATTCAGTATCAAATTTCCTTATAAAATAAAAGCTCAAAACAACGTAATTGTGTTTTGAGCCTTTATGCTTCTTTGTATTATAAAAAGAACTTACTTGTTCTTCTTTTTAATTTCTTATTGAATTTCTTCAATTTCGAAACCTGCACTTTTTACAGCTTCTACTACGCTGTTTTTATCCTCATCGTCTAAGGTTACTTCTAAAATTTTATCATCGTGCTCTAAATCTACTTTCCATAAATCTACGTTATCTAAATTATTTAACGCTGGGGTTACAGATTTAATGCAACTTCCACAATGGATATTTGTTTTGTATTTTACGGTTGTCATCTTTTTTTATTTTTAATTAATGTTTTTATTTTTTAATCTTAAACTATTAGAGAGCACAGATATAGAACTCATAGACATTGCTGCCCCAGCAATCATTGGGTTTAATAAAAATCCGTTGATGGGATACAATGCTCCTGCTGCAATAGGAATGGCAATAAGGTTGTAAATAAATGCCCAGAATAAATTCTGTTTAATAGTTTTCATCGTTGCTTTAGATAATTGAATCGCTTTAGAAATCTGTTTTAAATCGGAATGCATTAACGTGATTCCTGCACTTTCCATAGCAATATCTGTTCCGCTTCCCATAGCAATACCAACATCTGCTTGTGCCAAAGCGTGCGAATCATTAATTCCGTCTCCTGCCATCGCAACCACTTTTCCTTCTGCTTGTAGTTTTTTAACAAAAGCACCTTTATCTGCAGGCATTACATTGGCTTGATAGTTTTTTATCCCAACTTTGTTGGCAATTGCTTTTGCAGTTTGCTCATTATCGCCAGTTAGCATGTGTATTTCTATGCCCATTTGTTGTAGTTTCTCAATCGCAGCAAGCGTTGTTTCTTTTACTTTATCGGCCACTGCAATAAGACCAACTACGGTATTTTTATGCGCTACATACACCACTGTTTTTGCTTCTGATTTTAAACTATTTGCTTTCGTACTCAATTCAGTAGGAATTGTAATTTCCTTTTGAACCATTAAACTCTCATTCCCAATTCGATACAATTCATTTTTAAAGGTTGCTTCTGCACCCAAACCGGTAATACTTGTAAAAGAATCGATGGGTACGCTTTCTGTATCTATCGTTTTTAAATGTGCTACAATTGCTTCTGCAATAGGATGCTCTGATTCTGATTCTATGGCAAATACTACTTTTTCTAGTTCGGTAGAAACTGTATTTTTATTCCAAATTAAATCGGTTACTTTTGGTTTTCCTTCGGTAATGGTTCCTGTTTTGTCTAATATTAAAGTATCAATTTTATAAGCTGTTTCTAATGCTTGTGCGTCTTTAATTAAAATTCCTTGTTGTGCTCCTTTACCAATACCAACCATTAAAGCGGTTGGAGTTGCCAAACCTAACGCACACGGACAAGCAATAATTAAAACAGTAATTGGTGTTAATAATGCGTAGGTTATAGAAGGATCTGGCCCTAAGAAATACCATAAAACAAAAGTTACAACCGCTAAACCAATTACAATAGGCACGAATATACCTGCAATTTTATCTGCCAATTTCTGAATAGCAGGCTTGCTAGATTGTGCTTCTTCTACCAATCTAATAATTTGAGATAGTAAAGTTTCATCGCCAATTTTAGTAGCAATAATTCTTAAAGATCCTTTTTGATTGATAGTACCTGCAAAAACTTTGCTTCCTTTTACTTTTTCAACCGGAATCGGTTCTCCAGAAATCATACTTTCATCTATAAAAGAAGTTCCTTTTTTTACTTTTCCGTCTACAGGAATTTTATCTCCCGGTTTTAAAATGATGAGTTCTCCTTTTAGAATTTCATCATAAGAGATTACTTTTTCTTCGCCATTTCTAATTGCGGTTACTTTTTTAGGTTTTAAACCCATTAATTTCTTAATAGCAGAAGAGGTTTTACTTTTTGCTTTTTCTTCAAAAAAACGTCCTAATAAAATTAAAGTAATAATAATTACTGCCGATTCGAAATACACATGAGGCACCAAACCTTTGCTTAAAAAGTACTGCGGATTTACGGTATTAAACACACTAAATAAAAAGGCGATTCCGGTACTTAATGCCACCAATGTGTCCATATTTGTAGAAAAATTCTTTAACCTTTTCCACGCAATAGTATAAAACTCTGCACCACTATAAAATAGAACAGGTAGTGCAAGCGCCATCATAATCCAATTTTCATAAGGTATTTTACCCATTAAAAACATAGACATGATAAAAATAGGCACCGAAAAAACTGCAGCAAAAATCAACTTATTTTTAAGGGTTGCTAATCTTTTTTCTTCTAAGGCTTCAAACTCTTTTTTAGTATCTTCTTTTGTACCTAAAATCAATTTAAAACCTATTTCTTTAACTTTATTCCCAATAGTTTCCAACGGAATAATATTTTCGTCATATGAGATGGTCACCGATTGATTTGGGTAATTTACAGCAACGTCAATAACTCCTTCTTGTGGTTTTAAATAAGATTCTATACTGATAGCACATGATGCACACGTCATACCAGCAACTTTATATTCTTCTTTCATGATATTACTTTTATTGTACTACAAAAGTACAGCGACTGTATATCTAATTTGTTACAGAATTATGAGTATCATTTGTATAATTCTGATTTAATGCTTTTTTACTTAAAGCGAATCTAAAGATTGATGCTTGGGATCTTTCATCTTTTTAAACTGAGAAGGAGACATACCTGTTTCTTTTTTAAACTGAGCAGAAAGGTGTGCTACACTGCTATAATTCATCTGAATAGCAATTTCTGAAAGCGAATATTCTTTGTAAAAAAGGAGTTCTTTTACATGCTCTATTTTCTGTTTTAAAATAAAACGTTCTATAGTAATCCCTTCTACAGAAGAAAAAAGCCTACTAAGAGATGCATAATCATGATGCAATTCATCAGAAATATAATCTGAAAAATTGATGTTTAAAGATTCTTTAGAATGATGTACTTGTGCAATTATTAACGCTTTAATCTGCGTTATTATTTTTTGATTTTTATCCTCTAGTAACTCAAAACCTCTTTCTTTTAAACGGCTACCCAATTCCACTTTTAAAGCATCATTTACTACGGTAGTACTTTCTAACTTACCTAATTGAAGATGTTGAATAGAGATCTGTAAATCTTCACAAATTTCTTTTACCACATCCACACAACGCGGGCAAACCATGTTTTTTATATAGATTGTATTTGTGTCCATTTTTAGAATTTAAAAGAGCAATTAACGCTTTTTTTAGGTTATTTATTGGTGAATTTTCTTAAATCTTTATTAGCACCATAGATTACTAAAATATCATTTTCATTTAAAACAGTATTTGGTGCGATTACACCTTGTACTTGTTCTTCGTTTCTAGATTTACCAACAAGAGATTTTACTTTTGTTTTTTTTATGGTGGTTAGCGCTAAGATATTGTATTTTCTACGAAGCTGAATTTCCTTAATGGTACTTCCAATATATCTTTCGGGAATATTCACCTCAATAATGCTATAATCTGCACTTAACTCAAATGAATCTACCACATTTGTTAAACACAGTTTTTTAGCCCAACGCTCTGCCGATTCCTCTTCTGGATGTACAATTTCTTCAATACCAATGGCGTTTAAAACCTTTTCATGTAAAGGATTTATCGCCCTACTAATTAATCGTTTTACTTGAAAATTTTTAAACAATGCAGTAGTCATTACATTAGCTCCCTGATCTTGCCCAAAGGCGATAATAACCACATCGGTATCGCTTAATGGTAGCCCAGAAACGGTAGATTCATCCGTAGCATCCATACAAATAGTATGAGAAATTCTTTCTTTATACAATTCTACTTTTGCCATATTGCTATCTATCCCAATAACTTCATTTCCTTGCGTAGTTAGTTTTTCTGCCAATGGACCTCCAAAATTTCCGAGTCCTACAATAATATATTTCATAATATTAGTTTATGGTTATTTCTTCGCTTGGGTAGCGATAATTTTTATGTTTAATTTTTCTAAAAACGGCTACCATTATAGAAAGCATACTTACTCTTCCTATAAACATAATAGCAATTACAACCAACTTACTTGCCGTACCAAGACTAGACGTAATACCTAAACTTAAACCAACAGTACTGTAGGCAGAAAAACTTTCGAAAGCGATTTTTAACAGTCCTAGTTCAGGGTTAAATATGGTAATCAGCATAATACCAAAACCAATTACAATTAACGAAAGTGCTATGGTGGCAAATGCTCTTTTTACAGAAATATCTGCAACTTCTCTTCGGTATACTTCTATTCTATTTTTTCCTTTTGACAAACTTAGTATGTTTAAAGTGGCAATAGCAAAAGTACTGGTTTTTATACCACCTCCGGTGGATGCTGGCGAAGCTCCAATCCACATTAATAAAAAGGTAATCATTATTGTTGGTAATGATAAAGCAGTCATATCTACCGAATTAAAACCTGCTGTTCTTGGTGTGGTTGCAATAAATAAAGCATTGACCATTTTACCAAAAAGCGAATGTTCTTCTAAAGTATTATGGTATTCTATAATAAAGAAAAGTATAAAGGCAATACCTGTAAGAGACAAAGTAGTTACTAAATTAATTCGACTATTAATTTTTAATACCCAAGGTTTATAGGTTTTTCTATAAGATTGAAACTTAAAAAAATTAAGAATAACATGTTTTAAATATTTTAAGAGGTTTACTACAATAGGAAAACCTAAACTCCCAAGAAAAAACGTAGCAATAATTACCAGTTGTAAAGGATAATTAAAACGAAAACCAACTTCATAAATACTATTACTTAACGTAGAAAAACCTGCATTGCAAAAAGCAGAAATAGCATGAAAAATAGAGAAAAAAGCTTTGTCTACAAAATTGGTTACTAAAGCATCATCTAAAGAAACATAAATAAGTATGGCGGCAATTAACTCTACCGTTACAGTAATTACAATAATATTTTTTAAAGTATTAAAAACCCCTCCAATTCTTTGTGAATTGGTCATTTCACTCAACGTTAATTGATTCTCATACGTGCTACCACCTTTAAAGAAATAACTAAAATAGCTCGCAAAAGTTAGAATTCCCAAACCACCAATTTGAATTAGAATTAAAAGTATAGATTGCCCAAAAACGGTAAAATAAGTACCCGTATCTACTACAGCTAATCCTGTAACACAAACGGCACTTGCAGACGTAAACAAAGCATCTATAAAAGACAAACCGTTATACGTAGCTTTTGGCATCATCAATAACAAAGAACCTAAAAAGATGATGGTTAAAAAACTTAAAATAAATAACTGAGCAGGATTAAAATAAATTCTATTTAGGTTTAATTTCAGTTCAGAAAACTCTCTTATAAATGATAAAATAACCGCAAAAACCAACCACAACGGATTCTCTAAAACCAAATCTGTCTGAAAGGATTCACCAACAAACAAATACATATAAATAATACATAATAAATATCCGATAGAAAGGAGGTCAAAGACCACAACATTTCTTTTTAAAAGATGCGGATTTTCATAATACCGCACAAAAGTAGACGTTAAGCCTAATGCAATTACAATAAAGTAAAAACCATCTATAAGCTGCTGTACAAAAATAGTTTGCTCAAAACCAAAATGAAAAATAAAAGCAAACAATCCTAAAACACTTGCCCAAAATGCAGTCTTATATATTTTTTTAAAAGCAATATTCATTTTGCAAAAATAATCTTCATAATTCGTATTCTTATTCCGTTCTTAATGTTTGCCTTCATTAGCAGAAGTCAATGTAGTAGTAATTTATAACCAATAAATCTATCTGATTTTATTGATGAATAGAAAGCTGTTAAAATAAGTAACTCTATATTTACTTTTAACAAGAGCCTTTTTTAAACTTTAGTTTTTTTTTAATGCTAACAGAGATTAAATTTAGGTATTAATTTGAAATAAGTATCAAAATTACCTCTTTAATAAAATCGTTTTTATGATAAACCTCAGTAATAAAAAAATAAGCTTAAAAAGAGCTACAAAGTTATCTTTTTAAAGCTCAGAAAAAAACTAGAACCTCAACAGAAATAAAGATTTATCATTCTAACAATTCTAAAATAGAACTTTAGCTATTTATCAAAAAAATGTATTAAATTTTATGTAATTTTGATTATTAATGTCATTACGAATTAAGAATAACGAGAGATCTAGAAGTCTTTTACCAAAATTTAAAGACTTCATTTAACAAGAGAATTACAAATACTTAAAAATAAGTCAATTGCTACATTTTATAGACGTCATACTACCCATTCCTATACAGAAAACATTCACGTATTCTGTTACTGAAGACGAAGCTAATTTTCTAAAAAAAGGAATGCGTGTTGCGGTTTCTTTTGGTAAATCGAAAATGTATTCTGCCTTGGTTTTAAACATCCATCAAACAAAACCGGTTTTGTACGAAGCCAAAGATATTCATCAAATTTTAGATGAAGTTCCATTGGTAAATGAATTACAACTAAAACATTGGCAATGGATTTCTAGTTATTATATGTGTTCTTTGGGTGATGTATATAGAGCTGCTTTGCCTTCTGCCTTTTTGTTAGAAAGCGAAACCATTATCAATAAAAATGAAGATTTTTCTGATGATGCGATTTTAGCAGATGATGAATTTTTAATTTTTGAAGCATTACAACATCAATCTCAACTAACCATTCATCAAGTAATTGCTATTTTAGGAAAGCAAAAAGTAATGCCTATTATAAACTCTTTAATTAAAAAAGAAGCAATTATAATTAAGGAAGAAATTTACGAACAATACAAACCAAAATTGGTTAAATATGTTCGTTTACATGCAGATTATTCTTCGGATGATTCTTTAGGAAAATTATTAGAAGAATTATCTAGAGCAAAAAAACAACGGGAAGCCGTTTTAGGATTTTTTCAACTATCAACTTCTAAAAAACCTATAAAAGCAAAAGATCTAGAAGAAAAAGCAAGTGTTTCTGCTTCCATTTTAAAGTCTTTGGTCGATAAAAACATTTTTGAATTTTATCACATTCAAACAGATAGAATTGAGTTTAATGGAGATACTAATGATTTAAAAGTGCTGAATGAGTTTCAAGAAAAAGCACTTACAGAAATTAAAGAAACCTTTAAAGAAAAAGACGTTACGCTTTTACACGGAATTACAAGTTCTGGAAAAACGGAGGTCTATACAAAATTAATTCAAGAAGTATTAGACCAAGGGAAACAAGTAGTATTCTTGTTGCCAGAAATTGCATTAACCACACAAATAATAACGCGTTTACAGTTTTATTTTGGAGAACAAATTTCTGTTTTTCACTCTAAATATTCTATGAATGAGCGTGTAGAAGTTTGGAATAACGTTTTAGAAAACAAACCGAAAGCACGCATTATTTTAGGTGCTCGTTCTTCTATATTTTTACCTTTTTCTAATTTAGGTTTAATTGTAGTTGATGAAGAACATGAAACTTCTTACAAACAGTTTGAACCTTCACCAAGATACAATGCAAGAGATTGCGCTATTGTTTTAGCGAAACTTCATAATGCTAAAATATTGTTGGGTTCTGCTACTCCATCCTTAGAAACCTATTTTAATGCACAACAAAATAAATATGGTTTTGTAGCATTAAATCGTCGTCATGGAAATGTGCAACTGCCAAAAATTGAATTGATAGACGTAAAGGAAAAGCAGCGAAAAAAGGAAATGAAAGGTCATTTTTCTGATAGATTACTGAAACTGATTCAGGAAGCTTTAGACTTAAAAGAGCAAGTAATCTTGTTTCAAAATAGACGTGGATTTTCGCCAGTTGTAGAATGTAATACATGTGGAGTATCACCAGAATGTCCAAATTGTGATGTTAGTTTAACCTACCATAAATTCAGGAACGAATTGCGTTGCCATTATTGCAACTATCAAAGATCCATGCCAAATAGCTGTGGTGCTTGCGGAAGCAATACTTTAGACAATAAAGGTTTTGGAACTGAACAGATTGAATTAGAGTTGACCACCTTATTTCCAGATTTTAAGATCGGAAGAATGGATTTAGATACTACTCGTGGAAAATATGGATATCAAAAAATAATTGGTGCTTTTGAAGCTAAAGAAATAGACGTACTAGTAGGAACGCAAATGCTTTCTAAAGGTTTAGATTTTGAAAATGTAACTTTGGTAGGAATCATAAATGCAGATTCTATGCTAAATTTTCCAGATTTTAGAGCACATGAGCGTGCGTATGATATGATGGTACAGGTTTCAGGAAGAGCAGGAAGAAGTAAAAAACAAGGAAATGTAGCCATTCAAACCTATAATCCGCATCATCAAATATTACAACAAGTTTCTACCACAAATTATGCAGAAATGTATAAAGAACAATTGCAGGAACGTTGGCAATATAAATACCCACCTTATTATAGATTGATAAAAATTACGCTAAAGCACAAAGATTACAACAAAGTTGATAGTGGTGTAAATTGGCTATTTAAAGCTTTGTATAGTTCTTTTGGTGAAAATGTTTTAGGTCCAACTGCACCAGCTGTTTCTAGAGTTAGAAATCAATATATTAAAAATATTGTCATTAAAATTCCGCCAAAACAAAATTTAGCACAAACAAAAAAACAACTTCAAAAGATTAAAGATACTTTTGAAGCTGTTAAAGATTTTAGACCAATCCGATTTATTACAGATGTGGATGCGTATTAAATACTAGACAGTATTCAGTCTCTATTTTCAATTAGAAAACAACTCATATTCGCGAGCGAAAGCATTCCGAACATGAGAAAAACAAGCAATAAGTATAATTTTTCAATATAAACTAACTGCTTACTATTACTGAAAACTGTAAACTTTTTTAATAATTTCTATATTGTTTCGTTTCTTCAAAAACGTGCTCTAGAATTCTTTTATCGATTTCTTCAAAAAACAAATCTTTACGTTTCATAACAACTTCTGCTACTTCAAAAACTTTATCAGTTTTATATTCCGTAAATCCAGAAGCTCCTCCCCAACTAAAAGACGGAATAAAATTCCTTGGAAATCCGCTTCCAAAAATATTGGCACTTACACCAACTACGGTACCAGTGTTAAACATGGTATTAATTCCGCATTTAGAGTGATCTCCCATCATTAAACCACAAAACTGTAAGCCTGTTTTTGCGAAACGACCTGTTTCATAATTCCATAATTTTACTTGAGCGTAATTGTTTTTAAGGTTAGAGTTATTTGTATCTGCTCCTAAATTACACCATTCTCCTATTACAGAATTTCCTAAATAACCATCGTGACCTTTGCTTGAATATGCAAATAAAACAGCATTACTAATCTCTCCTCCTACTTTGCAATAAGGACCTAAAGTAGTCGCTCCAAATATTTTAGCTCCTAATTTTACAACGGCATTTTCACACATTGCAAAAGGACCTCTAATTGCAGAATTTTCCATAATAACAGCATCTTTACCAATATAAATTGGTCCTGTAGATGCATTTAAAGTTGCAAAAGTAATTTCTGCTCCTTCTTCTATAAAAATATTTTCTTTATTCAAATACCTTGTTCCTTCTGGTATTGGTTCAGACTCTCTTCCTTCTGTAATTAAATCGAAATCTTGCTGAATAGCTTTTTCATTTAGAGAAAAAATATCCCACGTGTTTTTTACTTGTATCAAATCTTCATCAAATTCAATTTGAGTGTATTCATCAAAGTTTACTTCTTCTTGAGAATCTGAAGTAAAAAAAGCAATGACATCATCACCTTTAAAAATAGCTTCATTTTTTGATAAATTCTTTACTTTTTCAATTAAATTTTCTGTAGGACAAAAAGAAGCATTGATTAATATATTCTCTTCCATTTCTACCATCGGATATTTTTCTTCTAAATATTCCTGTGTAATAGTCGTGGTTGTTAAACCTAAATATTTTTCCCATTTTTCTCGAATGGTTAATATTCCTATTCTAATGTCTGCAACTGGTTTTGTATATGTAAAAGGTAATAGAGCGTCTCTAACATCTCCATCAAATAGAATATAATTCATTTTTTCTTTTTAAAAGTGCTACAAATTTAATTTAAAATGAGCATAAAAAATACGAATTCTATTAATTACAATTCGTTTTTATCAAGTCTCAAATAAAACAGCACTTTTTTTATACTATTCTAAAACTTTATTTCTTCGGACATTAACATATCATAAAATTTAGATGCTGATTTTTTATATAATTCTATAAATTCAAGTAAATTTTAACTTCAAAATCAGTTTTTTCAGCATTTTTTATCAAAAATAACTTAAATACGGATTTCTAAAGTTCTTTAAAATTAGCATGACACAACAAGTTATTGTATAATTTTATATATTTGAAATAAATAATCCGTAATAATTATTCAATTTCACTAAGAAATACCTAATAATATATAATAAGTAGTCTTTTTTATTTAATAGCGTAAATAAAATGATAATTTCGCTTTCATAAATAAAAATGGGTTACGATAATATTTAAGTTATAAAAAACCTATTACTGATAAGCATAAAACTAGATTATGATTAAACAATTTAAACATATTAAGGAATCACAAGTAAAAATTATGGAGTTGATGAAACCATCAAACTCTAATTTTAGCGGTAAAATTCATGGAGGTTATATTTTAAATTTGATGGATCAAATAGCATTTGCTTGTGCTTCTAAACATTCTGGAAATTACTGTGTTACGGCTTCTGTAAATAAGGTTGATTTTTTAAACCCTATTGAAGTTGGCGAATTAGTAACCATGAAAGCTTCTATTAATTTTACAGGAAGAACTTCTATGGTTGTAGGTTTACGTGTAGATTCTGAAAATATTAGAACTGGAGAAACAAAGCATTGTAACTCTTCTTATTTTACAATGGTTGCAAAAGATGATGATGGAAAAAGTACACCTGTACCCGGAATTGTATTAACAACGAAAGACGAAGTTAGACGTTTTGCAAGAAGTATTACTAGACAAAGTGAAGGAAGAAATAGAACTTCTCGTTTTCATAGCAAAGTTTTTAAAGTAGATGAGTATATTCACTTACTAGAGGAAAGCAATGCTAAAATTGACTTAAAATAAGATTTACATAAAGGAATAAGACCTTCTCAAATACCTAAATTTAAGCGTTAAGAAAACTATATAAAACCTACGTTGTACTATTATTAAAAAAATAAAAAAAACCGAGTAAAATTAATTTTACTCGGTTTTTTAATATTTTAAAATGTCTAATTATCTTCTACTGTAATTAGGAGACTCTTTAGTAATTGCTACATCATGCGGATGACTTTCATTAATTCCACTTGCCGTAATTCTTACAAATCTACCCGTTTCTTTTAATGTTTCTACATCTTTTGCACCACAATATCCCATTCCAGCTCGTAACCCTCCAATAAATTGGTGGATACTTTCTGCAAGCTCTCCTTTATAAGGAACACGACCTACAATACCTTCGGGTACTAGTTTTTTAATATCATCTTCTACATCTTGAAAGTATCTATCTTTAGAGCCTTGTTTCATAGCTTCTACAGATCCCATACCTCTATAAGATTTAAATTTTCTTCCTTCGTAAATAATAGTTTCTCCTGGCGATTCTTTTGTACCCGCTAAAAGAGAACCTAACATTACAGAATCTGCTCCTGCAGCAATTGCTTTAGGAATATCTCCTGTATAACGAATTCCTCCATCTGCAATTACTGGCACTCCACTACCTTTAATAGCTGCTGCAACTTCTAAAACTGCAGAAAACTGAGGAAAACCAACTCCTGCAACTACTCTGGTAGTACAAATAGAACCTGGTCCAATACCTACTTTTACAGCATCTGCTCCTGCTTCTACCAAATATTTAGCCGCAGCTCCTGTTGCTATATTACCAACCACTACATCTAATTCTGGAAACTTTGCTTTTACAGCTTTTAAAACTGCAACTACACCTTTAGTATGTCCGTGAGCTGTATCTATAATTACAGCATCTACACCAGCATTTACTAATGCTTCTGCTCTATCTACTGCATCTCCTGTAACCCCTAATGCCGCTGCAACTCTTAATCTACCAAAAGAATCTTTGTTAGCAATTGGTTTCTGAGTTACTTTAGTAATATCTCTAAAAGTAATTAATCCTTTTAATTTATAATTTTCATCAACAATTAAAAGTTTTTCTATTTTATAATTCTGAAGAATTTTTTCTGCATCACTTAAAGAAGTTCCAACATCTCCAGTTACTAGGTTTTCGCTAGTCATTACTTCTACAATAGGTCTTTGGCTATCATGCTCAAAACGTAAATCTCTATTAGTAACAATTCCTTTTAAGATGCCATTGTCATCTACAATAGGAATCCCTCCAATACCATGTTCTTTCATGTTTGCTTTTGCTTCAGCAACCACAGCCGTTAAAGGCAATGTAACAGGGTCTAAAATCATTCCGCTTTCTGCACGTTTTACTTTTCTAACTTCTTTAGCTTGTTGCTCAATAGTCATATTTTTATGTAAAACACCAATACCACCTTCTCTTGCAATAGCAATTGCTAAAGCAGATTCTGTAACGGTATCCATAGCAGCAGATGCAATTGGAACGTTGATTGTAATGTTTCTAGTAAATTTTGTTTGAATACTTACTTCTCTTGGAAGTACATCGGAAAAGGCTGGGACTAAAAGAACGTCGTCATATGTTAATCCTTCTCCTAAAATTTTGTTGTCGTGTGCTGTCATGTTGCAATTAAGGTATAATTGCGTGCAAATTTACAAATTATATATGAATTTTATACTATCAATAACCTAGTATCTATAATGATAACAATTAATTTACATTTTAAGTTATTTTTATTTATTCTAAATAAGACTTGTATGATAGCAATTGAATAGTATATTTGCAATCGAAAAAAAACTAATTATAATTAATCTTAATAAAATGAAGAAAGGTCTTATTACATTAACAGCTTTGTTTTCAATAACCTTAAGTGCTCAAAAAAAAGAAAACCAAAAAGGTTTTCTAGATTCTATCCAAAAATTAGATGAAATTATAATTTCTACAAATGTAATATTAGGAAATAAATATGTAGCTAAACATAGAACAGGATCTGCTTATTACTTGTCTCCTAAAGAATTACAAAAATTCAACTTTTCTGATGTAAATAGAGCTTTAAGAACTGTACCTGGGGTAACAATTTACGAAGAAGATGGTTTTGGATTAAGACCTAATATTAGTTTAAGAGGTACATCTCCAGAAAGAAGTTCTAAGATAACATTAATGGAAGATGGGGTATTAATTGCTCCTGCACCATATAGTGCATCTTCTGCTTATTATTTTCCTACAATTGCAAGAATGGACGCTATAGAGGTTTTAAAAGGTAGTAGCCAAGTACAATATGGGCCTTCTACAACAGGTGGTGCAATTAATATGATTTCAGCTCAAATACCTTCAGAATTTGGAGGAAAAGTCAGAGCTAGTTATGGTAGCTTTAATTCAAGCCAATTACATGCTAGAATTGGTGGTAGTAAAAACAATTTTGCCTACGTGTTAGAATATTTAAATTATGGTTCTGATGGTTTTAAAACTTTGCAAAGTGGAAAAAATACAGGCTTTAACAAGAATGATGTTGTTGCAAAGTTTAGAGTAAATTTATTTCCTAATGCAACTGTAAAACAATCTCTAGAATTTAAATTTCAATATGCAGATGAAGTAGGAAATGAAACATATTTAGGACTTACAGAAAATGATTTTAAAACAAACCCATTTTTTAGATATGCAGCTTCTAATAATGATAAAATGACAACAGATCATACTCAGTATATGTTAACACATAAACTAGAGTTATCTAAAAACTTAAAAATTACAACTACTGGATATCAAAATAACTTTGCTAGAAATTGGTATAAATTAAATGATGTAACTTTTAATGGAGAAAAACAATCTATTGCAAATGTATTAGAAGATCCTACAACACTTTCAAATCATTTTTTAATTATAGAAGGTAATGTAAATTCAGCTGATGATGCTCTAGGTGTAAAAGCTAATAATAGAAAATACTATTCACAAGGTATTCAAACTAAATTAGATTATCACTGGTATAATGGTAATGTTTTTCATGATTTAGAAATTGGTCTTAGATACCATTATGATGAAGAAGATAGATTTCAATGGGTAGACGAATATAGTATAACCAATACAGGTAATATGGCATTAACAACAACTGGAATTGCTGGTACAGATGCGAACAGAATTAGCAGTGCTAAAGCTTTTTCTTCTTACATTACCTATAAATTAAAATATAATAATTGGACATTTACACCTGGTGTTAGATATGAAAACATTACACTACAAAGAGAAGATTTTGGTAAAAATGATGTAACAAGAACTGGTGCAAATTTATCTGTTAGAGAAAATAATGTAGATGTGTTTATTCCTGGAATGGGAGCAAGTTATAAATTTAACAACGATTTTTCTTTATTTGGTGGAATTCATAAAGGTTTTTCTCCTCCAGGAAATCAAGATGGTGAAAAACCAGAAGAAAGTATTAACTATGAATTAGGTACGCGTTTTAACTTAGGAAAATTAAAAGGAGAATTTGTTGGTTTTTTTAATGATTACTCTAATCTTTTAGGAAGTGATTTAGCTGCTACTGGAGGAACAGGAACATTAGATCAATTTAATGCTGGTGAAGTAAATGTAAACGGAGTTGAATTGTTATTAAACTATAACTTAACATCTGAAGATTCTAAATTTTCTTTACCAATATCTTTTGGTTACACATTTACAAATTCAGAGTTTCAAAATAGTTTTGGTAGTTCAGATAGTTTATGGGGTACAATTGCTGCTGGTGATGAAATGCCATATATACCAGCACACCAATTTAATACAGCTTTATCTTTAGAGCATAAAGATTTTGAAATAAACATTAATGGAAGATTTAATGGCGAGTTTAGAACATTAGCAGGTACCGGTAGTATTCCTAATAATGAAAAAGTTGCATCTAATTTTGTAGTAGATTTATCTGGAAAATATTACGTAAACAAAAAACTAAATTTAACAGCAAATATTATAAATCTTTTAGATAATACTTATGCAGTATCTAGAGTTCCTGCAGGATTAAGACCAGGACATCCTTTTGGAATTTATGGAGGTTTAGAATTTAGATTCTAAAAATAAATAGTATCGTTTTTAACAGAAACAAAAAAGAGTGCTAATTATTAGCACTCTTTTTTGTTTCTGTTTTTAAAAATGCAACCACAGATTTTCTAATATCTACAGCCAATTCTTTATCATTTGGACTATAGATAGAAAGCACTTCTTTACTTTCCGCAGATAAAAAAGGAATATCGAACCCTTTTAATAAATAATCAGAAAAGGCAACCGTATACGTTTTATTGATATTTAACTCTTGGTTTTTAATCAGCCACTTCTCACCTATTTTCTCTGCATTATAGCGTTGTAAATATGCTCCGTTTCCTGCTGCTAAAACGCCATAATCTAACACTCTTTTTAGTAACCTTCCTTTAATTTCTACTTTTAAAACAGCTCCTCCGTAAGGCAATACTCTAAAAATATCTACTGCTGTAATATGACCACTTAATTGATCATCTATTCTTATAGAACCACCATTAACCAACGCACAATCTACCTCATCTTTATACCCAAAAGACATCGCTTTTGTAATCAGTACACCTAAATTAGTTTGTGTACTTCTAATTGGAGTATCTCTACCATCTAAAGGAATTTTAGCTTCAAAAATAACTTCTGCTGGATTTGCAATTACTTCCTTAATTTTTGCAGTTAAAATGGTTTGCCAGTTGTTTACAATTTCGGCTATATTTTTATCCGATTTTATCGTTGCATTAATTTCTTTTAATTCAGATTTTACACTCGTTTTATTTGTTTTCTTATCATAAGAAATTCTATGTACATATACTGTTTTTGCATTAGCGTCTGCTTTAGCAATACGTACGTTTCCTATTGTATCGTAAGAATTGGTATGCTCATGACCGCCCATTATTAATGGTAAATCTGGTATTAATCCTGCTATTCTTTTATCATTATTAATTTTAACATGTGTTAAGCCAAAAACAACATCTACAGAATCTTTTATAGCTGCATACGATGCTCTTGCTTTTACAAACATATTACCATATTCTACAAAATCTTTTGGATTAGACGGAATGCAAACACTTATAAAACCTACTTTTATTTTGGTGCCATCTTCATCAGAAAGTTCTTTTATAAATGTTTCCCCAACATGTTCTTTATGACCGTTAATTTCTTTGTAAAAAGGAATTGCTGCTTCTTTTGTTTTTAACTTTACATTGGCAGAGATCCAAGGAAAATTACTTTCATTCAATCTTTTTTGAAGATCCTCTAGCGGAATATCAAACTCATGATTACCAAAGGCCACCAAATCGAAATTCATAGCATTCATTACCTCCACCATTTGTTTTCCTCGCACTCTTTCTCCATCAACTTTTACAGTACCGATTAAAGACGGATTTAAAAAATCTCCAGCCATAAAAAGCATGGTATTTTTATTTTCGGCTAACAATTCTTTATGCACCGTTTCCACTCTTGCCATTCCACCATATTCTCCTCCTTGAATTGGAGCAATTTCATAAACATCATTCAATTGTAGAAAAGTAAAGTCTATTTTTTGATCGTCTTTAGAGCAAGATGCTAAAATTAAGATTGATAAAAAGTATAAAAGTGATTTTGTGAATTTCATTTTGATTCAGTTATAATTTGTAATGAAAGATAACAATAACCTTTCTACTGCGCTCAAGGTGACACTTTAAAATTTGACAAAACATTGAGATAAACTAAACTCTGGTTACTCTAAATAAAAGTTTCTAAAGCCTTGTTATAAGCACTTTCAAAACTCATTGGTTTTAAATTAATATCCGCTTTTTGAGCTGTAAAATAACTCAATAGTTTTTCTGTTGGCATATTGCCAGTCAATTCATCTTTTGCCATTGGGCAACCACCATAGCCTTTTATAGCTCCATCAAATCGATTGCAACCAGCCTTAAAAGCCGCATCTACTTTTTCGTGCCATTTGTCTGGGGTTGTGTGTAAATGTGCACCAAATTCTATAGATGGGTATTGCGGAATTAAATTTTTAAATAAATAATCTATTACTTCTGGCGTAGAAGTCCCCACAGTATCTGAAAGCGATAATATTTTAACACCCATTTTAGACAATTTTTCTGTCCACTCACCTACTATTTCTACGTTCCAAGGATCTCCATACGGATTACCAAAGCCCATCGATAAATAAGCAACTACTTCTTTATTCGTCTTATCTGCAATGTTTAAAATTTCATCTAACGTTTCTATAGATTCTTGTATTGTTTTATGCGTATTACGCATTTGAAAGTTTTCTGATATTGAAAAAGGATATCCTAAATAATTGATTTCTTCAAATACAGAAGCATCATTTGCACCTCTAACATTGGCTATAATTGCCAACAGTTTACTTTGAGTTCTAGACAAATCTAATTTTGATAAAACTGCGGCAGTATCTCGCATCTGCGGAATTGCTTTTGGTGAAACAAAGCTGCCAAAATCAATGGTATCAAAACCCACTTTTAATAATGAGTTTATATACAATGCTTTTTGATCTGTAGAAATAAAATGACTTTTTATTCCTTGCATCGCATCACGAGGACACTCTATGATTTTTACTTTTTTCATCAGTATCAAAGATAGATATTCTATTGAAGTGGCAAAACATTTTTTAATTGATTATTACATGATTTTTGGTACTTTCGCCTTTATATATGAGCAAATCAAAATACATTCTTCCAATAATCATTATTTCTCAATTTTGTTGCACCTCTTTGTGGTTTGCAAGCAATGGAGTAATGACAGATTTAATCACTAGTTTTAACTTAGATGAAATTGCGTTAAGTTATTTAACCTCTTCTGTGCAATTTGGCTTTATTATAGGAACTTTGTTATTTGCTTTGTTTACTATTGCAGACAGATTTTCGCCATCTAAAGTGTTTTTTGTATGTGCTGTTTTAGGCGCTTTTTTTAATTTGAGACTTGTTTTTGAAAATCAAACTTTTTTAACCTTAATAGGTATGCGGTTTCTAACCGGATTTTTCTTAGCAGGAATTTACCCTGTAGGGATGAAAATTGCTACAGATTATTATAACAAAGGCTTAGGTAAATCTTTAGGATATTTAGTTGGAGCTTTGGTTTTAGGCACTGCTTTACCACATTTATTAAAAGATTTAATGCAAGGATATTCATGGAAAACAATTATCATTTCCATCTCTACCTTAGCAGCTTTCGGCGGATTATTAATGTTGCTTTTTGTACCTAATGGACCTTATAGAACTGCCGGAAAAAAGCTAGATATTACCATCTGTTTTTCAATATTTAAAAACACAAAATTTAGAAAAGCTGCTTTTGGTTATTTCGGACACATGTGGGAACTCTATACCTTTTGGACTTTTGTACCGATTCTTTTAAAAATATATGAAAATTTGCATTCAGATGTTTCTTTTAATATTCCTTTACTATCCTTTTTTATTATAGCAATAGGAAGTTTGTCTTGTGTAGCAGCAGGTTATTTATCCGAGAAATTTGGCACTAAAAATATCGCTTATTTAGCTTTGCTTTTCTCTTGTATCTGTTGCCTTATTTCTCCGTTGATGTTTCAATTATCTAATGAAAATCTTTTTATTGCTTTTTTACTCTTCTGGGGAATGGTGGTTGTTGCAGATTCTCCGTTATTTTCTACTTTAGTGGCACAAAATGTAGCATCAGAAAACAAAGGAACCGCATTAACCATTGTTAATTGTATTGGCTTTACCATTACTATTGTTAGCATTCAATTGATAAGTAGCTATACAGAAACTACGGATTCTAACCTTATTTATCTGCTACTGGCAATTGGTCCTATTTTGGGTTTACTTACTTATTCGAGAAAAAAAGTTATTTCGTAATCTTAAAAACATCTCTATACAATTTTTCGAAAGCAACATCGATCGATGTACCAATTCTATATTAAATTTAGTAACGTAAGATGTCTGGTTGAGCGCAGTCGAAACCTAATTTAAAATTCAAATAATTCTCGACTGCGCTCGAATAGATAAAAGAGAATTTTATAACTTCTAATCAATAAAAAAGGACAGTAAAACTAATTACTATCCTTATATTCTTATTCTACTTTACTAAAATTCAAACTGATCAATTTAGTGCGATCACTGTAATGTGATTTCTTCCTTTGGTCGAAATAACAAATAATTCACTAAACCTTAGTCAAAACCCAAAGTTGTACTTCTTCTAGAGCAGACTCTTTTTTGTTTCGTTTTGTTTTATCAACCGTAGGTTTTATGGTTTTCTTTAAACATTTTTCTAGTTTAAAGCGAATCCCTTTTGCCAATTCTTTTTCTATCGGATTTTCTTTTGTTAGCTTTTTTATTTGTGCTGCATTAGAAAATAAAATTACTAATTTTCCGTCTTCAGACAATCTGTTATTTGCTTCTGCAAAAAACTTAGAAAATAAGTTTTTATTATAATAAACAGCTTCATCTATATTTTCTTCACTAGAAATGGCAGGTAACCAAGGTGGATTAAAAACAATTAATTCAGTTTCTTTTTCCCATTTACCAAAAAGGTTTCCGTAATCTAATTCTATTTTACGGGACAATTTGGTCTCGCCCATAAATTCTTTTAAACCTAAAATTGCATTTGGGTTTGTATCTGTACCAAATACTTTCTGAAAACCATGTTGCACCATTTGAAATGCCAAAACACCACTACCAATACCAACATCTATAGCAGATTTCTTAGGTCCTTCGTAACGTTTTAACCAATTATCAAACAACGTTAAATGATCGAATCGAGTTGGAAAATATGTACCTAAATAAGGGTGTACTTTATTTCTTAAAACAGGAACTTTAACTCCTTTGTTATATTTTTGCCAAGCACTGTTTAGTCTTTGAACTTCTGGAAACGTTAATAAAAAATTATTTTTATTTGCAAACATTTTAGCAAACCAACCAATTTTTGGAGCTTTATCTACAACCAATTTTTGATTTTTAATTTGTAATAATATTTGATTAGAAAGCTTATGGTATTCTGCACGAAATGCATGTTGCTCTTTAATTGTTTTGTTTGGCAAACGGATTTTTAAATGTTTTTGCAACTCTTTTAAAAGCAACATTCCGTTGCTATAAAACTCTGTAATTAAAACAGATTGCCCTTCCCTCATCGCATAAAGCGTTTCTCTTACATCTGTATTACTATCGAATTTTATTAAATCATCACCTGGGTGAATTGGTGTTGGTTTGTTTATTTTTAGCGCTGAACTCATTTATTTATGTTGTATTATATAGAATTGCAAATTATTAATGTTTGCAATTCTTGGTATTAAAAATAGTATTAGAAATAGAATTTAGCAACAATCTGTATTCAAATCTTTGCTAAATAATATTTTGCAAAGATACTTTTTAAAACCTAGTATAAATACGATTCATAGAAATAGCGTAGATTAATAAATATCACATTTTTCGCCATATAAATTATCAGTATTATTAGTGCTTTTTTATAGAATCCATAAAAATAAACAAAGAAGTTTTTTGATATAGAAATAATGAGTTTTTTATTCAGATATTTGTGTACCGAATTCTTATTTACAAAACAAAATGATTCAAAATACTGTTTTAGAACAACTTCATAACTCACTTTCTGGTGATGTTCTTTTTGATAATTTACATAAAACTTTATACGCAACTGATGCTTCTGTTTACAGGAAAATTCCATTAGCGGTTGCTTTTCCAAAGGATGAAAAAGACTTAAAAACCTTAATTGCCTTTGCAACTAAAAACAATATTACTTTAATCCCAAGAACTGCAGGAACTTCTTTAGCAGGACAATGTGTTGGAGATGGACTTGTAGTAGATGTTTCTAAGCATTTTACCAATATTATTTCTTTTGATGAAAAAGCAAAGACAATTACACTACAACCAGGTATTGTTAGAGATTCTTTAAACGTATATTTAAAACCTTTTGGTTTGTTTTTTGGACCAAATACATCTACTTCTAACAGATGTATGATAGGTGGAATGGTTGGTAACAACTCTTCTGGAAGTACCTCTATAAAATACGGAGTAACAATAGATAAAGTATTAGAAATCGATGCGATTTTAAGTGATGGAAGCACTGCTGTTTTTAAAGAAATTAGCTCTGCAGATTTCATCAAAAAAACAAAAAAAAACACCCAAGAAGGGCAGATTTATAAAACTCTTTTTGACGAACTTTCTTTAACTGAAAATCAGCTAGAAATACAGAATGAATTTCCTAAAGAAAGTATTCATAGAAGATGTACGGGATATGCGGTTGACGTGTTGTTAAGATCAGATTTATTTGGAGGAACTTCTCCAACTATAAATGTTGCAAAATTGCTATCTGGAAGTGAAGGAACCTTGGCTTTTTCTACGGCAATCACCTTGCAATTAGATGTGCTTCCTCCTACTCAAAGTATTATGGTTTGTACGCATTTTAAAACCATAAACGAAAGTTTAAAAGCTACAGTAGTTGCCATGAATCACAATTTATATAATTGTGAATTAATGGATAAAACCATATTAGATTGCACCAAAAACAATAGAGAATTAGCTAAAAGTCGTTTCTTTTTACAAGGAGATCCCGGAGCTATTTTAATGCTAGAAGTATCTTCTAATTCCATTGAAGAAACAGAAGTTTTAGCAGATAAATTAATTGCTGATTTAGAGAAAAATAATTTCGGTTATCACCACCCAAAAGTATACGGAGCAGATATTGCTAAAGTGCATTATTTACGTAAAGCAGGTTTAGGTGCTTTGGGTAATATTATTGGAGATAATAAAGCGGTAGCTTGTATAGAAGACACAGCAGTTGCTTTAGAAGATTTGCCAAATTATATTGAGGAATTCACTCAAATTATGGCTAAATACCAACAAAATGCGGTCTATTATGCCCATGCTGGAGCTGGTGAATTGCATTTACGTCCTATTTTAAATTTAAAGAAAAAGGAAGATGTTGTTTTATTTAGAAAAATCACAACCGAAACGGCTGAGTTGGTTAAAAAATATAAAGGTTCTTTTTCTGGTGAACATGGAGATGGAATTGTGCGTGCAGAATTTATTCCGTTAATGATTGGTGATAAAAATTACCAATTATTAAGAAGAATTAAAAAAGCATTTGATCCTAATAATGTTTTTAACCAAGGAAAAATTACGGATGCTTTTGCTATGGATGAAAGTCTTAGATATGAAGTTGATAGAATTGAACCTGAGATTAAAACCATTCAAGACTTTTCTGATAACGAAGGAATTCTAAAACTCGCAGAAAAATGTAATGGTACTGGAGATTGTAGAAAACCTGTAGAAGCTGGCGGAACCATGTGCCCTAGTTATAGAGCTACTAAAGATGAAAAAGACACTACAAGAGCAAGAGCAAATACGCTACGTGAATTTTTAACAAACTCAGACCAAGCAAATAAATTTAATCATAAAGAATTAAAACAAGTTTTCGATCTTTGTTTAAGCTGTAAAGCCTGTGCATCAGAATGCCCAAGTAATGTGGATATTGCAACAATGAAAGCCGAGTTTTTATATCAATATCAAGAAGCAAACGGGTATTCTTTTAGAAATAAAATGTTTGCTAATAATGCAAAATACAATAAACTAGGAAGTGCATTTCCTTCAATCACCAACTTTTTCACAAACTCTACACTTGCTAAAAAAGTTTTAGGAGTTGCTGTAGAACGTTCTGTACCTAAATTAGCGAATCAGACTTTAGAAAGTTGGCTGAAGAAACATCACCCAAAAACATCTAAAAAGTCCCTTTATTTATTTAATGATGAATTCACCAATTTTTATGATTCAGAAATTGGACAAGATGCTGTTATTGTATTAGAAAAATTAGGTTACGAAGTAAAAACCGTAAAGCATGATGAAAGTGGAAGAAGTCATATTTCTAAAGGATTTTTAAAAGAAGCAAAAGCCATTTGCAATAATAATGTTGCTATTTTTAAAGATCTTATTACAAACGAAACTCCTTTAGTAGGAATAGAACCTTCTGCAATTTTAGGTTTTAGAGATGAATATATTCGTTTAGCTGATGATAAAGCATCCGCAGAAAAAATAGCGAAAAATAGTTTTACATTAGAAGAGTTCTTATCTAAAGAGTTAGAAAAAGGAAGTATTGATACTTCTTTATTTACAAAGGAGTCTAAGACTTTAAAAATACACGGGCATTGTCATCAAAAAGCATTGTCTAGCACACAGGCTAGTTTTCAAATTTTAAATATTCCAGAAAATTATAAAGTAACAATTATTAGTTCTGGTTGTTGTGGAATGGCAGGTTCTTTTGGTTATGAAAAAGAGCACTATAAGGTATCTATGCAAGTTGGTGAAGACACTTTGTTTCCTAAAATTAGAAATTGTAGTTCTGATACTGAAATTGCTGCTGCAGGAACAAGTTGTAGACATCAAATTTTTGATGGAACTAAACGTATTGCAAAACATCCGGTTACGTTGTTAAGAGAAGCGTTGGTTTAATTAATTAAGTAAGCCGTTTCAGTTTCCAGTCACGCTTCTAACAACTAAAAAGTTCTTATTTTTTTAGCAACTTTTTGGTTTAAAAAAATCTTTATAAAAGTTATGAGTAAAAAACAAAAATACATAGCTGATGAAAATCGTTATGAGAAAATAAATTATAGAAGAACAGGAAATAGCGGTTTGCTTTTACCTGAACTTTCTTTAGGTTTATGGCATAACTTCGGTGAAAATGATGATTTTGATAATGCTCGAGATTTATTAAAATGTGCCTTCGATAACGGAATTACACATTTTGATTTAGCAAACAACTACGGACCTCCTTATGGTTCTGCGGAATCTACTTTTGGAAAAATATTAAAAAAAGATTTCAAAAAACACAGAGATGAATTGATTATTTCATCGAAGGCTGGTTATGATATGTGGGAAGGTCCTTATGGAAATTTTGGTTCTAAGAAATACCTAATTTCTAGTTTAGACCAAAGTTTAAAAAGAATGAATTTAGATTATGTAGATATTTTTTATCATCACAGACCAGATCCAGACACGCCTTTAGAAGAAACTATGGGTGCCTTAGATTTAATGGTAAGACAGGGAAAGGCATTGTATGTTGGTATTTCTAATTATCAACCAAAAGAAGCAGAAAAAGCATTTAAAATATTAAAAGACTTAGGTACTCCGTGTTTAATTCACCAACCAAGATATAGTTTATTTGATCGTTGGATAGAAGATGGATTATTAGATTTATTAGGAAATTCTGGGGTTGGTGCAATCTGTTTTTCTCCTTTGGCACAAGGAATGTTAACAGACAAATATATTAACGGATTGCCTAAAGATTCTAGAGCGGTAAAAGATGGTCGTTATTTAAAAACGGATAAAGTACTAGAAATGCTTCCAAAAATTAAAGATTTAAATGAAGTTGCTAAAAGCAGAAATCAGAATTTAGCACAAATGGCAATTTCTTGGATTTTAAAAGATGAAAGAATTACGTCTGTTCTAATTGGAGCAAGTAAAACTGAGCAAATATTAGACAGTATAAAAGCTACTGAAAACACTACTTTTTCTGAAGAAGAATTGACTAGAATTAATTCCATTTTAGCTTAAAATAAATTATAAAAGCTCCTACATGTTTTATAAACCTAAAGGACTCTTTTTTTTATTATCTACGAACAAAAGTGGATTATTTATTATATAAAAAAAGCTCCTTTAACAAGGAGCTTTTCACTATTAATACTATACTCTTCCTTTTCCTAAACTCTTCCTTTTTCATATAATTTTTATTATTCTTTTAATTGATCATCTGAAAGTAAAGCAAAGAATTTATCTAAATTGGGTAGAATTACAATTCTTGTTCTTCTATTTTTTGCTCTATTATCATTAGTAGTATTTTCTACTAAAGGCATTGTAGAACCTCTACCTGCAGCAATTAATCTACTACCATCAATATTATATTTACTTTCTAAAAGACGTACAATAGAAGTAGCTCTCTTTACGCTTAAATCCCAATTATCTTGTACAACTGCATTGTTAATGGTTCTAGAATCTGTATGTCCTTCAATCATCACATCCATACTTGGTTCAGATTTTATAACTGCCGCTAATTTTTCAATTAAACCATAAGCACCATTTTTAACTCTATAACTTGCGTTGTTAAATAATAATTTATCAGAAACAGAAATCATTACTACCGTTTGATCAATGTCTATATTTAAATCATCAGAATCTGTTAAATCAGAATTATCAAACTTATTTTTTAAATTATAAGAGATGGCAAGGTTTAAAGAATCTTTTAAAGTTTTAGCTTTTGCTAACTCTGCCGGATCTACTTTAGATAAAGTTTCTCTCATTCTTTCTCTTGTATTATTAGAAATTACAGCTGTTTTACCAACCATATCTAATTTTACGTCATTGGCATCTTGTAAGCTTGAATTATCACTTTTTAGTGAATTAATTTTTTCATTATAGTCTGCTACCCTACTTTCAATTTTAGCAAATTTCCCCTCTAGTGCTTCTTTTTCTAAAGTAGTTTTTTGAAGCGTCCCTTTTGTATTAATATACTGATTTTCTAGCGTTACATACTTTTTTTTAGAAACACAAGATGTTGCCATTAACGATATTGCTACAACAGGTATAATAAATTTTTTCATAATTAATTAGTTTAAATGATATAACCTATAGCGGTTATTTAGTTATTTAATGTTACTTCTATTAGTTAAACAACTCAGTTTATAAATACCCCACCTTAAAAATTTATTTTTTTTTATAAAAACAAAAAAAGCCCATAAAAACTTAATTTTCATGGGCTTATAATATTTAAAAAAAATAAAAATTTATTGTAGCGAACTCAAACTACTTTTAATAGTTTCAATTTTTGCTACTGTATCTGCTTCTTTTTTACGTTCTAAAGCCAACACTTTTTCTGGTGCATTAGACACAAAACGCTCGTTAGACAACTTCTTTGTAATACCAAATAAGAAACCTTCTGCTCTTTTAAGCTCTCCTTCTAATTTCTTAATCTCTGCTTCAACATCTATATTTTCTATAGAAATTGGCACAAAGTATTCATTAGATTTTACTCTAAAAGAAGCACCTTCTACTTTTTCTGAAACATAGTTTATTGTTTCTGTATTTGTTAATTTCTGAATAACAGCATCAAATTGTTTTGTACTTTTATCATTATCGATAACAAATAATTCTACAGCATCTTTAAAAGAAATATTCTTATCTTTTCTGATAGTTCTAATTCCTGATACAACTCCTGTAGCAAATTCAAAATCTTCTATAATTTTTGCATCAAAATCTTTAATTACAGGATATTTTGCTATAATCAATGCTTCTTCTGGTGTTCTATCTGCAATATATTGCCAAATATCTTCTGATAAAAATGGCATAAATGGATGCAATACTTTTAAGTTATTTTCTAAAACTTCTATAATAGCATCAAATGTAGTTTTATCTATTGGTTGCTGATAAGCAGGTTTTACAATTTCTAATAACCATGAAGAAAAATCATCGTTAATTAACTTGTAGATTGCCATTAAAGCATCAGACAAACGGTATTTAGAAAAATGATCTTCTATTTCTGCCAACGTTTTTTGAAACTTAGCTTCGTACCATTCTAAACCAATTTTAGATGTTTCTGGTTGTGGTAAAGTAGCATCAACTTCCCAACCTTTTATCAAACGGAAAGCATTCCAAATTTTATTTGCAAACCCTTTTCCTTGCTGACAAAGATCTTCATCAAACATTAAATCGTTTCCGGCTGCAGAACTTAATAAAAGACCTACTCTTACTCCATCTGCACCATAATCAGAAATTAATTTTAAAGCATCTGGCGAATTCCCTAAAGATTTAGACATTTTACGTCTTTGTTTATCTCTAACTAAACCAGTTAAATAAACATTATTAAAAGGTTTTTCGTCTTTATATTCATATCCTGCAACAATCATTCTTGCTACCCAGAAAAATAAAATATCTGGTCCGGTAACTAAATCGTTTGTTGGGTAATAATATTTAATTTCTTCGTTTTCTGGATTTCTAATTCCGTCGAAAACAGACATTGGCCATAGCCAAGAAGAAAACCAAGTATCTAGTGCATCTTCATCCTGACGAAGGTCGGACGCCGACAGCGAAGTGTTTTTAGTTCTTTCTTTTGCTAAAACTAAAGCATCATCAATATTTTCAGCTACAACAAAATCTTCTTTTCCATCACCATAGAAAAATGCAGGAATTTGTTGTCCCCACCAAAGCTGACGAGAAATATTCCAATCACGCACATTTTCCATCCAATGACGGTATGTATTTTCAAATTTCTTTGGATATAAATTGATTTCTGCATCTTCACCTAAAACTGCATCAATTGCAGGTTGTGCAAGATCTTTCATCTTTAAAAACCATTGATCTGACAATCTTGGTTCTATAACAGCTTTTGTTCTTTCTGATGTTCCTACTTTATTTGTATGAACTTCTGTTTTTACTAAAATGCCTTTTTCTTCTAATTCTATTGCAATTTCTTTTCTTACAACAAAACGATCTTTTCCTTGATAATGTAATCCGAAAGAATTTAAAGAAGCATCATCATTAAAAATATCAATAACTTCTAATTTGTGCTTATCACCTAAATTCTTATCATTCTCATCGTGTGCAGGCGTTACTTTTAAACAACCTGTACCAAATTCTAAATCTACATATTCATCCTCAATAATAGGAATCACTCTACCACATAAAGGAACAATTGCTTTCTTCCCTTTTAAATGCGTAAAACGTTCATCATTTGGGTTGATACAAATTGCAGTATCACCAAAAATAGTTTCTGGTCTTGTAGTTGCAATTGTCAAAGTATCATCAGATCCTTCAATTTTATATTCTAAATAGTACAAGTTTCCTTGTCTTTCTTCATGAATTACTTCTTCATCAGAAAGCGTCGTTTTAGCTTCTGGATCCCAGTTTACCATTCTGTATCCTCTATAAATTAAACCTTTGTTGTATAAATCAACAAAAACCTTAATTACAGATTCAGACATTTCCGGGTCCATTGTAAATGCAGTTCTTTCCCAATCGCAAGAAGCACCTAATTTTTTTAATTGTTCTAAAATAATACCTCCGTATTCATCTTTCCAATCAAAAGCGTGTTGTAAAAATTCTTCACGAGTTAAATCGCTTTTTTTAATTCCTTGCTCTTTTAATTTAGCAACCACTTTTGCTTCTGTAGCAATAGATGCATGATCTGTACCAGGAACCCAACATGCATTTTTACCTAATAAACGTGCACGTCTTATTAATACATCTTGTATGGTATTATTTAACATGTGCCCCATGTGTAAGACACCTGTAACGTTTGGCGGCGGAATTACAATTGTATAAGGCTCTCTTTCATCTGGTGTAGAATGAAAATAGTTGTTTTTCATCCAGTAGTCGTACCATTTATCTTCTACTTGGCTTGCATCATATTTAGATGGAATTGTCATACTTTGGTATTGTTTTTGTAATATAGTTAGCAAAAGTACAATTATCTATTTTGTAGAGAAAATTAGTAGTTGATTTTTTAAAACAAATTATTAGTCTTAATTTTACAGTATAAAATATTTATTATGAAAACCTTCGGAACATTATTAGTAGTATTCTTTATTTCTTTTTCAATAAACGCACAAGAGTTTAAATTTGAAAAAGAGACCATTAACTATGGAAAAATTGAAAAAGGATCTGATAAAGAAAGAGTCTTTGTTTTTTCTAATGTTGGTGATGAACCAATAATTATTAGTAGAATTCAATCTTCTTGTGGTTGTACAATTCCTAAAAAGCCAGAAGCACCAATAATGCCAGGAGAAAAAGGAGAAATTAAAGTATCTTATGATACGAACAGAATTGGTGGTTTTTCTAAATCTATAACTGTTTTTTCAAATGCAAAAGAAGGAAATAAAGTAATTAGAATTAAAGGAGTAGTAACTAAAGAACTTTCTTTAGAAAAAGAGAAAAGTATCTTAACAGATATTTAATCTATATTTTTTTTATCAAACGAAATTCGAATTTCATTTGTACGCCATTGCGTTCAACTGTAATTCGAATTTTCTTTTTATCCCTTTCTTGAAATTTATAGATAATATCTTCTATCTTTAATTCATGAGCATGTTTTCCGTTGATTCTTAGAATAACATCATCTTTTAACAAACCTGCTTTTTCTGCTGCTGAGTTTTTAACAACACGACGGATAATAAACGATGGTTTAAAATTAAAAGAATACCTAGTAACAAAACTAATCGAGTTTTTATTTGGCATTTGGTTATTATAGGCACTTTTGTACTTATCAACAATCTCTTCTTTTACCAATTGCTTACCATTATATACCACATCTAAACCACTCATATTATAATTAAACCCTGCACTAAGAGAACCATTCTTTTTTAGGGTGATTTTTTTATTAGGATAATCAATCCAAACTTTAAATCTGCTTAAAATACCGCCACCAACACTACCATTTCTTTCTTTAAATTTTCTTGCATTATGTGTAGAAAGGGAATCTAAAAAAGAAACAGTAGGACTTTTAATAACAAAACTCCCCATTTTAAATTTAGAAACTCTACTTCTATTTCCAAAAATAGGTCCGCTTAAACCTTCTCCTAAAATATCATTAAAAAAACGTTTTGGTGTTCTAATTGATTTTTTAGAATTTTCGAAAAGCCACATAGCATCACTTCCTCCTAAATCTACTAATAATTTTACATTAATAAACGCACTACCAACAGTATCTAAAAGCACCGAAGCATCTATAAATGGTTTTTTCCTATAAAACTGAAACGGAAAAGTTTCGCACTTTTTACATTTTTTATAGCTGTATGTTTTAGGATTGTAAAAATTTATTTTTTTTGTTTTATAGTTAATCTTTACAATTACATTTTTTAATAAATTATAACCAATAATTCCGTGTATCGTTGTGCCCATTTTGCTCGATAAATCGAAGTAATCTTTTAAAATAACATAAACTGTTTCATTCTTACTTATTAAGTTCTTTACTTTAAAAATATTCTTTTTAGAAATAATTGCATCTACCCCATCACCGCTACCTAAACCACGCAACCTCAATCGTGTAGTATTTAACAATTCTATACTATCTTTTTCTGATAAATTAAATAGAATCGTTTTATTAACTCCCGTGTCTAGGATAAACGATAATTGTTTTCCGTTAATTTCTAAAGGAATTACAATTAAATTATTAATCAATCTAAAACTTATTTGTTGACTATGCTTATTTTTTTCACTAAAAGTAAACCCTGTTTGAGAATTTACGATGAGTGAAAATAAAAATGATATTATGATAAGAGCGTGTGATTTTATCAAACTAATTGTTTTTATAACCTATACAATATACAACAAAACAAAACAATTAAAGAATTTCTTAAAGTTCAACTAAAATATATCACATACCTATTTGACAATAAACCACCTGCAAAGTTTCTTTAATATACTCTTTTAAATAAAATATATTTCGGAAATTCGCAATTACAAATATTTAAAACATAATTATGCCTGCAATATCTAAGAAAGGATTAAAAATGCCAGAATCACCAATTAGAAAATTGGTACCGTATGCTGAAGACGCTAAAAAAAGAGGTGTTAAAGTATTCCATTTAAATATAGGTCAACCAGATATAAAAACACCACAAGTTGCCTTAGACGCAGTAAAAAACAATACAATTACAACATTGTCTTATGCTCGTTCTGAAGGTTCTGAAGAATATAGAAACAAATTAGTTAGTTATTATAAAAAACATCAAGTTAACGTAACTGCAAACAATATTGTTATTACCACAGGTGGTTCTGAAGCATTGCTTTTTACCATTGGTAGTATTACAGATCCGGGAGATGAAATTATTATTCCAGAACCTTTTTATGCAAATTACAACGGATTTTCTACCGCATCTGGAGTTACCGTAGTACCTGTTATTTCTAAAATTGAAGACAATTTTGCATTGCCTAAAATTGAAGATTTCGAGAAGTTAATTACAAAGAACACCAAAGCAATATTAATTTGTAACCCAGGGAATCCTACTGGATACTTATATTCTAAAGAAGAGATTCAGAAATTAAAAGAGATTGTTTTAAAACACGATTTATTTTTAATTGCTGATGAAGTGTATAGAGAGTTTACCTACGATGGTTTACAACATACCTCTGTAATGGCTTTAGATGGTTTAGAGCAAAACTCTATAGTTATAGATTCTGTTTCTAAGCGATACAGTATGTGTGGTGCAAGAATTGGTTGTATTGTTTCTAAAAATGAAGATTTTATAAAAACGGCTATTAAATTTGCACAAGCACGTTTAAGTCCACCAACATATGCTTTAATTGCTAGTGAAGCTGCTTTAGACACTCCACAACAATATTTTGATGATGTAAAAGAAGAATACGTAGACAGAAGAAATACTTTAATTGCAGAATTAAACAAAATTGAAGGTGTAAAAGTAGCCAATCCAAAAGGTGCTTTTTACTGTGTTGCGCAATTGCCTGTTAAAGATTCAGATCATTTTGCAAAATGGTTGTTAGAAGACTTTAACTTAAACAACGAAACCGTTATGGTTGCTCCTGCAAGTGGTTTTTATTCTACTGAAGGTGAAGGTAAAAACCAAATTAGAATGGCATACGTTTTAAACAAAGAAGATTTAATTAGATCTGTAGAGATTTTAGGAGAAGCTTTAAAAGTTTATAAGGATTAGTTATAACTGTTATATAAAGTACTATTATCCTAACGTATTTACGGGATAATAGTACTAAAAGTTACTATATAATCTAGTTACCTAACATTAAAAAATGAAAATCAAAATACTTTTTTTATTATTCATATTTCCATTTATTATTAATTCACAAGAGTTGAAAAAAAGTGATTTAATTGGTAATTGGAAGTTTAAAAAATATGTTCTTACGAAAGAAATGCCCCAAGACACAATAATCAATGTTGGAGGAGGAATAACGGTTGAATATGGAAAATCTTCAGATTTAAAATTTTCAGATATTAAAATAACAAAGGAAATTTATAAAGAAAAAGACTTTGAATCTGATTTTTGGGAAATTTTGAATTACGAAATAATAGCACATAGTCCAGTGCCGAAAAATGAACTTGAAGAGTATAAAAAATATTCTGTTGGAGTAATTGAGAAACATAAAAATGGAAAGTACTATTTCACAAAACCAACACCTGTGAAAATTTTGTCACTTAATAAAAATGAATTGATTATTGAGGACTATTATTATAATATAATTTATGAACGAAAATAAAAAACGTTAGGTAACACCGTATATAATTTATTGCTGGCTTCTCGCCTACTTACGAAAGTCATCGCGGATTTTCTTTGTCTCTAATTATTTATAAAGTAAATTACTTTAAATTGTAATAAACCATATAAAAACACATTATGTGAAAGGCTAAAACCAACTGTAAAAAGTTTATAAATACGAAACCTTACTTAAACCTAATACAAAAGTTATGAATCAAGAAACTGCCATTTTAGTAGTTATTTCAGTCCTCGGAATTTTTTCAGCAATTATGGTTATAACCAGAATATTTGGGTTAAGAACATTTGCAAAAATGTCAAGTTTTGATTTTGCATCAACTATTGCGGTAGGTTCAATATTAGCCTCAATTGTACTAAATAAAGACCAAGTAATCTTAAAAGGTATTTTAGCCCTTTTTTGTGTAATAGGATTTCAAACACTATTCTCTTTTTTAGTCAGAAAAAATGATTTGTTTAAAAAGCTATTTACCAACAAACCACAATTCCTAATGAAAGATGGCAAAATACTGTATGATAATCTGAAAAGATGTAATGTTGGAGTGAGTGACTTGATGGCAAAATTAAGAGAAGCTAACGTACATAAATTATCAGAGGTTCAAGCTGTAGTCTTTGAAAGTACTGGGGATATTACTGTATTACATAGTTCAGAGATTAATGAAGTGGAAGATATAATTTTGAGAGATGTAGACAGTAAATAATTCTATCAAAGAAAATTTCTCTCAATCGTACAAAAAATTAAATAGTTCAATGAAAAAATGATACTGAACGTTATTAGGGACAACCGTTCAGCTTTAATACTGATTAAAATTTAAAACAAAAATTATGAACTCTTTTTTATTTATCGGAGTTTTCCAACTAATTATAATATTAGTCGTTTTACTTCTAGGAATTTTACCAACAATAATTGCTCTTGTAGATATTTTAAAGAGTGAATTTAAAGGGAATAATAAAATTGTTTGGGTGCTAGTCGTTTTATTTACAAACTTTTTTGGTGCTATTTTATATTTTCTAATTGGTAGAGAACAAAAAATAACGGTTAAGAAATCATAAATCAGGTTTTGTGCTCCGTTAGTACTCAGCTATAGCAAACACTAAAAAAGAACTCAGTTAAAAACAACTTAAATATTAATTGTGAATATTCTAGAAAACACATCCTTAAAAAATTATAATACGTTTGGCATTTCTGTAAATGCCAAACGTTTTATTTCTATTGACTCTGTATATCAATTACAACAACTTTTAAAAGTTGAAAAAGATCTTTTTTTAATTTCTGGTGGAAGCAATATGTTGCTGACAAAAGATATTGAAAAATTAGTGGTACACATAGATATTAAAGGTATTTCTATTGATAACGAAGATGAAAACGCTGTTTATATTACTGTAAATGCTGGCGAAAATTGGCACGATTTTGTATTATGGTGTGTTTCTGAAAATTATGGCGGAATAGAAAACTTGTCTTTGATTCCGGGGAATGTGGGTACCTGTCCTATTCAGAATATTGGTGCTTATGGCGTAGAAGTAAAAGACACTATTACAAAAGTAGAAGCACTAGATATTGAAACGGGTAAATTGGTTCAGTTTTCTAATAAAGACTGTAATTTTGGTTACAGAAATTCTATATTTAAGAATGAAGTAAAAGGAAAGTACATTATTACTTCGGTTAGTTTTAAGTTGACAAAAACCAACCATCATTTAAACTCTTCTTATGGCGCTATTAATACAGAGTTAACGTCTAAAAACATTACAAAACCTGCTTTAAAAGATATTTCTGATGCTGTAATTGCTATTCGAAAATCGAAGCTTCCAGATCCAAAGGAAATAGGAAACAGCGGTAGTTTCTTTAAAAACCCTGTAATTGCTACAACTCAATTTTTAAAGCTTCAAAAAGAGTTTCCATCCATACCAAGTTATAAAATTTCTGATACTGAAGTGAAAGTTCCTGCAGGTTGGTTAATTGAACAAGCAGGCTTTAAAGGAAAACGTTTTGGAAATTATGGTGTTCATGAAAAACAAGCGTTGGTTTTAGTTAATTATGGTAATGCAACTGGAAAAGAAATTTATCAGCTTGCTGAAAAAATAAAAGAAACCATCTTTAATAAATTTGGAATTCCTCTAGAAATTGAGGTAAATATTATCGCATAAAAAAACTCATCAAATTAATGATGAGCTTATAATTTAAAATATAATATTCCCTCGAATACTATATTTCTAACTTTAATGTTTTAATATCTACGATTAATTGCTTTACAGAGTTTTTATTTAAACCGTTGTAAATACCTCTAATGTGTTTATTTTTATCGATAAGAACAAAGTTTTCTGTGTGTAGAAAATCATCAATTCCTTTTGGTTTACCTAAATCTTCCTCCACAAAATAAGACTTTCTTCCTAAATCGTAAATTTGTTTTTTATCACCAGTAACCAAATGCCAATTTTGACCTATATTTTTATCTAAAGCATATTTTTTTAACTGAGCTACAGAATCTATAGAAGGTGTTACGGAATGTGAAAGTATTAAAACTTCATCATCATTTTTAAAAGCCTCCTGAACAAGAATCATATTATCGGTCATCATCGGACAAATACCAGGACACGTTGTAAAGAAAAAATCTGTTATATAAATTTTATTCTCAAATGTTTGTTGACTGATATTCTCCCCATCCTGATTTGTTAAACTAAAATCTGGAATGGTATGAAAAGTATTTAAAGCATCGCTTTTAGCATCGATCCATTTTGGTGTAAAAGATGCTTCATTATAATAAGGCAATACATCAACTTTACTTGCAATTTCTTTATGATCTGTTTTTTTACAACTTAACAAAAGACATATCCCTATTAGTAAAAAACTATAATTCTTTATTTTTTTCAATTTTTTCATCTTTTAATTGATAACATAAATTTGCACGCTTCATTCCAAAAGTTCTGCCATTTTTAGCTTCATAATTTACATAGATCTTGCCGTTTTGTAACCAAGCTCTTTGCAAACCATTTTCATTTCCTTTTAACAAATTTCTTTCTTTAGACTTTACTCCATCAACATACCATTGTCGCTCTAGACCTTGCAACTTCCCTTTTTTGTAAGTTGCCTCATAAGCCAAAGTACCGTTTAGCCACCAAGCTTTATAACTGCCCTCCATAACATTTTGGTTGTAATGCGATGTTACTTTTAAAACTCCATTTTTAAACCAAACGTTATAAACTCCTTCTTTTTTACCATTATAAAAACCTGTCTTTTCCTTTAAGGAATCATTGGTATGATATTTAACTGCAAACCCATTAAAAAGCTTGTTTTTATAATACCAATTCCCTTCGTTACCGTTTAAGATTAAACTATCTTTATGAACCGTAACAGTACTATCAATAGTTCTAATTTTAATAGCAGTATTTTTCTTTTTATTATTGGTTGAAGAATTACAACCAATAATAAAAATTGAAAAAAGGAAAAAAAAGAATGCTGTTAATTTCATATTAGTAACCTTGGTAAGGGCCTGCAAAAGCAATATAAGAACCTGTTGTAGAGTACAATTCGTTTATTATATGATAATGATATTCTTCTATTCCATTTGAATGTTGAGTTATAGAAGTATGTCCGCCAGAAGTATCTAAATCCGTTGGGTAAGTATCTGTTGAATTACATTTTCTACCATATAAGAATACACCATCTAATAAAATACCTACTAGATTTTTATCATCGTTTGTAAATGCTTTTGGTTCTAAATGATAATGATATACTCCAGGTCCAATATGTGCTCCGGTCCAATCTAAACTTGCTGCTGCTTGATCTAAAGCTCCGTTTCCTTCTTGGTCATTAAATATAGAAGCACCACTTATAGCAACACCAATCGTATTTAATTGTGTACTGACCGTACTACCCGTTAAATTTGGAGTAGCATCTACCGTAATGGTAACTGCGTTATTATTACTAGACATTATAGATGGAGTTGTAGCTACATCAGATTCTTCCAAGTATAAATCGCTATCTTCTCCCCAATATACACTTTCGTGATTTGGTAAACCTGTTGTTTCTATAGTTACCGTTGTACCTCCATTAGATAAATAAATATCGGTTGCATCTGTATTAAACTCTGCATACGCTGCATGCAATTCTGTTATAACAACATCATCTATTTCAGTGTCTGTACTTAAATCCGATTCACTATCAGACGTACAAGAAACAAATGCAGAAAAAAGTAAAACAATAAGTGATGTGGTCTTAATAAATTGGTTTTTCATTTTTTTAATTATTGGTTTATATAATCTTTAGATGTGGTTTCTAAAAAAAACTTGCGGTTTTTATTTTTTATTTCTTTTTGGGTTCTTTTCCCAATTCATCTTTGGTTATAAAACCATCATTATTTTTATCAACTTTAGAAAAATCTTCCTTTAAAGGTCCTTTGGTTTCTGTTTTAGATAATTTTCCATCCTTATCTGTATCCATCATTTCTAATAGTTCTTCAAAGTTTTTACGTTCTCCTCCTTTTCTTTCTTCATTCCCATCTCTAGGCGGTCCTCTACGCTCATCTTCTTTTACCTCTCCCATTAAACATCTGCTTACATACGGAAATTCATTTGTAACTAAGTACATATATTTTCCATCAATTGTAATTCCGTTACATTCATCTAAATCTCCTGAATTTGCTACATATTCAAAATCGGAACCATAGGTTCCATCATGATTATCATTTACAGTAATTTTTATAGTTTCTTTCGGGTTTTCATAAACACAATCTTCTCCCTCACGCGTTCCGTCTAATAATTTGTAACTCGGTTTGTAAGCATTACTTTTAGAGTAATAAATAGGAAAACCATCGTGCGCAAAACCAACGTGTACTAAATCTTTTCCGGTATCAAATTCTTCAATTACAGACGTTGGCGTTCCATGATAATGATACTCGCCGGTAGGTTGCACATGTGCATGATTAAAATCGAGTCCTAAATCTATAACATCTTGAAAAGCTTCTACCCTATAATTTTCTCCCGTTTCACAAACAACAACTTCTGCTGTTCCGGGTTCAAACTTTACACCATTTAAAGCAACTCCTGGTTCTCTAACCCAAGTTGCCTTCCCTGTATACTTTGGATTTACAGGAAACGTGTAATTTTTATTTTGTTCAGAAATTGTATTCGGATTTCCTTTTCTTGGAAAAGCACCGGTTTTATGGTCTGGCAATGCATTTGTAACCATTTTTCGTTCATTACCTGTTACAGTAACAATTGTTTTTGTTCCAAAGATTTTACTTATTAAACTATAGGAATCAAAATAATTTACAGCAGAATGTGTATGGCTTTCTGTTTCTCCATGATGTGTATGCTTTGTTGCCTGACTTTTACAACCTATTAATAAAATACTTGCTAATATTGGTATGAAATACTTTTTCATTTTTTTAAATTGTTTTATAAAAGTTTAGATGTCTTTTTATAGATAAACTTGTGTTCTTTAACTTATTTTAACAAAAAAAGCCTCATAATTTCTTATGAAGCTTTTAACAATTAACCAAACTCAAATACTATTTTCTTTAATCTAAATAAGCTGCTACCGCTGTTTTTCTAGAGGTCGCATGTGATTTTAATTGACTAACTGCCGATTGAAAATCTGAACTATTATTTAAAAATGAATATCCTGCAACTTCTGATGTTGCATATTCTTCTACCAAAGCAGCATAACTTGTATATAAAGCCTGAATTGTAGTTTCATTAAATGCACCATTTATAACTTCTTCTACATACGCATCATACTTTTCTTTATAAACTTCATCTTGATACATATACCCAATTAAAGGCCATTGAGATGAACTTAAGCCAGCGAAATTTAAAGGTAAAGAACCTCCCATTTTACCAGTTTGTAAAGCTTCATTATTATCCCAAGGAATCCATGTTAATTTACTCGTAGCCGGATCATTGTATAGGAAATAGTTATGTGTCATTCTACCATAAGTATCCCAATTTTGAACCACCGTATTTACTGCTAAATATTTTAAAAAGATCTCAGTATCAAAAACAGCATCTAAAGTGGTTCTCCAAGCTTCAGGATCTGAAGTTCTTGTACCATCGTTTATAATTGTTAAAAGGTTTTGTACATCAGAAAAATCTGCCTCATCTTCATTATTCTTTTTCACATATTCATCTTCATCAAAAGTTCCGCTTGCAAAACTTGCTGCATCTCCATCTGGTTTGTATAAATTTCCGTCATCATCAGAAAATTGTGTATCTAAAACACTTCCATCTACTTCTTCAACTAAAGTATACAACCCAAAATACTGTGGTCCATCTCCATGATCTACATATAAGGTGTAAAATGCGGTATGAGAAGCTACTAAACCAGCATTTCTAAACACATCTGTGGCTACCTTTTCTCTTAACATAGAGCTATCATCATAATTATTTTTAAGACTCAATTTTTTAATTCCATAAAAACGTTGATTCTTTATTTGAGGATAATCATCTTCAAACTCATCAAAATCTAATTTAAACGATAACTTTAAAATACCTACTTGCCAACTAGACTGCAAACTAGAATTTCCTTTAAAACGCAAACCAACTCTGTACCATTCATTACCTTCATAAAAAACTTCTCCAGGAACAAAAATAGGATCTTCGTCTGAAAAACCACTTGCACCACTTTGCCCAAATGTGCCGTAAAGGTTTTCCATATCATCTAACATGGTTTGCCAACGCTCTTCTGTAATTACAAAGTCTAACCTTTTTACTGTGTTATCTTCAAAAACTTCGCTAATATTTGGATCTACATCTTTACTATGTGTAGCTTCGGTCCAATCTATTGCTTCAAAATCTGTATCATCTATTACCACAGCAACTTCTTCGTTATCATCTATGTCATCTACTACAACATCAGAAACATCATCACTTGTACACGAAAAAATAAAAAGTGTAATCACTAATGAGAATAAATGAATTTTATAATTTTTCATAATTAATTGTTTGATTGATTTTTTTGATTCTATTTTGTTACCCTTAATTTCTTGGTCTTTCTCTTCTTTCTGGTTTTGGGGCATCTTTCAGTTCTTTTTCTGAAATGAAACCATCTTCATCTGTATCAATTTTTTTAAAATCTTTAGCCAAAGGCCCTTTTACTTCTTTTTGAGAAATTTTACCATCTTCATTAGCATCAAATTCTTTTAAAAGTTGTTTAAATGTTGGAGGCCCTTTTGGTTTTTCATCAGAATTACCTTGTTGTGCAAAAGTTGATACTGATACTCCTAAAGAAACTATTATTACTGCTAAAAATTTATTTGTTGATTTTTTCATTTTTAATCTATTTATTAAGTTTATATACCTTTAGATGCGAGTGCTTTTAAAAACTTGTGCACGTTAACTTTACTTTAACATATCTAATTAAAAAATAGTAACACCTAAAAATTAAAGCATTAATTTTATTATAAAAACACTTTAAAAATTAACTTCATCATTCTCAAAAAAAAATCCAAAGCAGTTAAGCTTTGGACCTTTTTTATAACTAAATTATTTATAAATATATTATCTTGGTGGCGGTGGCATTCTTTCATTTCCCGGAGGAGGCATGTTACCATCATTTGGAGGCATTCTATCTCCACCTCTTATGGCTTCTTTAATTATTTTATCAAACTTTTGCACTTGATCTGCTGTACAAATTTCTCTTACCTGTTTAAAAAAAGAAAAAACCTCTGCATCCTTTTTTGCTTGTAAAAGTCCAATTTTTGTAGTTAAAGAATCAATCTTAAAATCTTTTTTATTAAAGCTATCAAATAAAATATCTTTTTGATCTTTAAGCTGATCTTCTAGACCTCTCATTACCTGTCTATGCGCTACATCTAATGTTTTAAATGATGCTTTTTGAGTTTCTGTAAAACTTAATTGTTCGGTTAAAAAATTTCTTGTCGGATTAATTCTTTGATTTTCATGTGGCTTTTTTACCATCATAAAAATTAATACTCCATTTAATAGTAGTAACAAGATTAGAAGAATAGGAAGTAATTTTGATTTCATAACTTTTAATTTAAAATAGAACTGCTATCTGATTGTAAAGAGTATTCTTGTGCAAACGTTTTAATATCTGAAGCTGAACTTGTACTTTGAGATGAACTGTTAAAAGCATAAAAAATAGTTCCTATATTTAATAACAAAACAATACCTAAGGTTGCCAATTGTAACTGCGGTGTAAACCAAGAAAAAACAGGTTTCTTTTCTACCTTTTCAGCTTGTATTTTTTGTAAAACTTTATGCTTAAAAAAGTGATTTACTTCTACTTTATCAATAGTATCTAATACCTTAAAGGTCTCTTCTACTTTTTTATGTATATCTTTTTTATTCATTTTATTTCAATTATAAAATAACATTATACTTTTTTAGATGCAAATTATTTTAAAAACTTGCGCTTAATTATTGTTTTTATAAAAATTTATTAATTTTTCTTGCAAACTCTTCTTAGCTCTAAACATTAAAGACTCTACCGAGGATAAACTTTTACCCGTAATTTCTACTATTTCTTGATAACTTTTATCATCAATCTTTGCCAAGGTAAATACAATTCTCTGTGCTTCTGGCAAAGTATTTATAGCCTTAAAAATAGTTGCAGATTTTTCTTTATTCTCTAATAAAATACCTGGGTGATTTACTTCTGTAAAATAACTTGTTTTATCTAACGGAATTTCATTTCCTAAAATAGTTTGCATAAACGCAAATCTCTTTTTAGTATTCTTTTTTCTGATAAATTCTAGACACTTATTGGTCGCTATTTTATAAATCCAAGTAGAAAGTTTAGAATCTCCTTTAAATTTAGAAATAGATCTAAAAATTTCTAAAAAAACTTCTTGTGCAATATCTTCTGCATCTTCTTTATTAGGCACAAAAGAAATGCAGGTACCAAAAACTTTCTGTTGATAGTCATCTAAAAGTTGACTAAAAGCAGTCTGTTTTCCTGATTTTAATTGTGCTATTAAGTTCTCTTCGGTCAAGATTATTGTTTTCAAAAAAGTAAACATACAAAAAAAGACTGTCTAGATAAACAGTCTTTTCTTTATTATTAAATATAAAATATATTATTTAGTCATTGTAACAACTCTCTGTGGTAAAGGAGCTTCATAACCGGCATTTCCTAAAGCTTCTACAATTCTCTGTCTAGTATCCCAAAAAACCTCCCAATAATTCTCGCAATTAGCATAAGGTAAAGCTAATAACTCAACACTATTTTGTCCTAAATTATTTACGGCAACTCTTGGAGCACTTGCGCCTTCTTGTAAAACATGATTATCTTTTAAAAGAACATCCAATACAATTTGTTTTGCCTTCTCAATATCCGATCCATATCTAATTGCAAAAGGCATGTCGATACGTAGATTTCCTATTTTAGTTAAATTGGTAATCTTATTAGAAGTAATGGTAGAATTTGGTATAATTTCAGTTTCATTCTGAAACGTTTCTATAACGGTAACAAACACAGAAATTTCTTTTACAAAACCAAAAGCTCCGTTTGTTTTAATTAAATCTCCTACTTTAAAAGGCTTAAAAACAAGTAACATAATACCTGAAGCTATATGCCCTAAAGAACCATTAAAAGCAGCACCAATTGCCAAACCTACACCTGCCATTAATGCTGCAAAAGAGGCCATTGGCAAACCAACAATACCTGCAATAGAAATAATTAATAGTAATTTTAAAATAAAACCAATACTGGTTAATAGAAAAGGTTGTAAAGTTTCATCTAATTTTGTTTTTTCAAACCCTTTAGAAACTCCTTTCATAATCATCCTAATAATCCAAAGACCAATTATTAATGCTGCAAAAGCACCAATTAATTGAAGTCCCCAGTTTCCTAAACCAGCAGAAATTGTGTTGTAAAAGTTTTGTAAAGATTGTGTAATTGTATCCATAATTTTATGTTAAAGTTGTTAATTATATTCAAAGTTTTGACACCTAATTTCTTAAAAAGTCACTATATAAATATTCTATATTGTTTTTTAAGACAGCTTAAGAATTCGTATCTTTGTATCTCAAATTTTTATTATGAAATTATTATTTCTTACTTTAGGTTTATTAGCACTTGCAGTGGCAGGAATCGCTATAAAAATATGGGCAAAAAAAGATGGTAAATTTGCAGGTACTTGTGCAAGCCAAAACCCAATGTTAAACAAATCAGGAGAGTCTTGTGGTTTTTGTGGAAAAACTCCAGACCAATTTGATACTTGCGAAGACACCGAACATAACTAACTCTCTTTTTTAAATGATATTATCTGTACTCTTCTACTCTTTTGTAGTATTTACAGCAATACAAATTATTTATTATCTCATTTTTTCTTCTTTTTTATTCAAAAAAAAAACAGATAGAAAAAATGCCTTAGATATTCCTATAACTGTAATTGTATGTGCCAAAAATGAAGCTAAAAACTTACAAGATTTTTTACCATCTATATTAAATCAAGATTATTCAAATTTTGATATTGTTTTAATAAACGACGCTTCTTCAGACGAAACATTAGAGGTAATGGAGTCTTTTGAAAAAGAACATTCTAATATTAAGTTAATTAATGTTGAGAATATAGAGGCTTTTTGGGGAAATAAAAAATACGCGTTAACACTAGGAATAAAAGGTGCAAAAAATGATCATCTCTTGTTTACAGATGCAGATTGTAAACCTGTATCTAAACATTGGATTTCTGAAATGGTTCAAAATTTCCAAGAAGAAAAAACCATTGTTTTAGGATACGGTAAGTATAAAAAAGAAAAATCATTAGTAAATTTATTTGTTCGTTTCGAAACCTTGTTAACTGCAATACAATATTTTAGTTATGCTAAATTAGGATCTCCGTATATGGGAGTTGGTCGTAATTTAGCATATCATAGATCTGAGTTTTTTAATGTGAAAGGTTTTATAAATCATATCCATATAAAATCTGGTGATGATGATTTGTTTATTCAAGATGCAGCTAACAAAGAAAATACGACCTTTACCATCTCTAAAAAAAGTTTTACAGAATCTATTGCTCCCAAAAGCTTTAAAGAATGGTTTCAACAAAAAAGGAGACATATATCTACAGCAAAATACTATAAACCAAAACATAAATTCTTTTTAGGCTTGTTCTTTGTTTCTAAAGTATTGTTTTATCTTTTGGCTATTCTTTTATTTTTCCTTTATCCTTGGGAACCTGTTTTAGCAATATTTTTAACGTATTATTTAGTACAATTCATTGTTATCGGTTTTTCTGCTAAAAAATTAAAAGAACCAACTATCACTTATGTATTGCCTTTTTTAGAAATAGGACTACTAATATTTCACTTTTCAATATTTATCACTAATTTGTCGTCAAAACCAAATCATTGGAAATAGACAATACTAAACTTACAATCAATATTACAAAGGCTAAAAGTGGAAATCAATCTGCATTTAGATTCTTATTGGATACCTATTGGTCTGCCGTTTATAATTATCAATTAAAGAGAACACAAAGCGAAAACGAAGCAGAAGATATTACTATACAAACGTTTTCTAAAGCTTTTGATAAAATTAATACTTTTGATGAACAGTATGTTTTTAAGACTTGGCTAATCACCATTTCTAAGAATGTTCATATCGATTTACTACGGAAGAAAAATATTTCTATCGCTACTAATACTTCTAAAGAACAAGAAGAAAAAGCGTATTTAGTAGTCGATGAAAACCCTACTCCTGAAGATAAAATTATTACAGAACAAAACTTAGCGAAGTTGTTAAGGGACATAAAAAAATTAAAACCGAAATACCAAGAAGTGATTCAATTACGTTATTTTCAGGAATTATCATATAAAGAAATTTCCGAGCAAATTAACGAACCTATGAATAACGTAAAGGTAAAGTTGTTGAGAGCTAAAAAATTGTTAGCAGAGATTATTAAGAAATCTTAAACTATATACCAATGTTTTTGTAATTAATTCTTTATTTTCTAAAAAACCTTGTAATGACAACAAAACAGAAAAAGAACTCCATCTCTAAAAAAGACAAGAATAACATAAGAATAAGTACTTTAATTGCTGTAGTTTCTTTTATTATTTTTAAAGCTATAATTTCTGATTGGGAACATTTTAAGGCGGGTTTAACCGGACACTTTTAGAAGAAAATTCAACATCTCATTATTTCTTATAAAACAAGTTTAATACTTAAAATGATAACTCTACTTTTTTATTTTTTCCTTTGTATCTTTGTTTTTCAAATTCAATAAAAAATGGCAATAGAATCTGTAATACTTCCAGAAAAAGCTAAAAAACCAAAATGGTTACGTGTAAAATTACCTGTTGGTAAAAAATACACGGAACTAAGAACTTTGGTAGATAAATATAAACTGAATACCATTTGTACTAGTGGAAGCTGCCCGAACATGGGAGAATGTTGGGGAGAAGGAACTGCTACATTTATGATTTTAGGAAACACATGTACACGTTCTTGTGGTTTTTGTGGTGTAAAAACCGGAAGACCAGATACTGTAGAATGGGATGAACCAGAAAAAGTGGCACGTTCTATAAAATTAATGAGCATAAAACACGCTGTAATTACTTCTGTAGATAGAGACGATTTAAAAGATGGTGGTTCTATTATTTGGGCAGAAACTGTGGATGCAATCCGTAGAGCAAACCCAAAAACAACTTTAGAAACTTTAATTCCAGATTTTCAAGGAAATACAAAGCAGCTAGATAGAGTTATAGAAGTACATCCAGAAGTAGTTTCTCATAATATGGAAACCGTTAGAAGGTTGACTCGTGAAGTTAGAATACAAGCAAAATACGATAGAAGTTTAGGTGTTTTAAAATACTTAAAAGAAAACGGAATGCGAACTAAAACTGGTTTAATGCTAGGTTTAGGAGAAATGGAAGAAGAAGTTATACAAACCATGAAAGATTTACGTGCAGTAAATTGTGATATTATTACGATTGGTCAGTATTTACAACCTACCAAAAAGCATTTACCGGTTAAAGAATTTATCACTCCAGATCAGTTTAAAAAATACGAAACATTAGGTTTAGAAATGGGCTTTATGTATGTAGAAAGTGGTGCTTTAGTACGTTCTTCTTACAAGGCACATAAACACGCTGTATAAATATTTTTAAGTTTATAATGTATTAGCATAAACTCTTATATTTTTACATCAAAAATGAATAAAATTTAACGATTCTCAATTGAGAGTCGTTTTTTTATTAAATTAATATAAAAATTAAATTTAATTAACATATTCTCAAATAATATACTATTTTTGCACCGTGTTTGAAAAAGCACTATTGAAAGCAACTTTGTAAACTGTTTTTGAGATAAATATTTGAATTAGTAAGTAAAAAAAACCATCTCAAATGAGATGGTTTTTTTATGAAAATTAATAAAAGTAATTTTTAAATTACCTTAATACAGCTTCTAAATTCTTTTCGAATGATTGCTGTAATTTTTGCATTATTTTATCTATTTGTTTATCCGCTAAAGTTTTTGTTTCATCTTGTAACAAGAAACTAACTGCATACGATTTTTTTCCTTCTGGTAATTTATCTCCTTCGTAAACATCAAATAAATCAACCTCTTTTAATAGCTTTTTTTCAGCTTGAAAAGCTAAATTGTATACTTCGTTAAAAGAAACTTTAGAATCTAATAATAAGGCTAAATCACGTTTTACAATTGGAAATTTAGATAACTCACTTACTTTAATATTCTTATTTCCTACTAATTTTAAAATAGTATCCCAGTTAAAATCAGCAAATAAAACCTCTTGCTTAATTCCGAATTCTTTTAATAAAGAAGCTTTCACAACTCCAAATTCTACTAATTTTATTTTTCCTAAACCAAAAGAAATTCCTTCAGAAAAAATATCTTGTTTAGATGGTGACGATTTTACTTTATCTATTCCTAATCTACTTAATAAAGAAGTAATAACACCTTTTAAGTAAAAGAAGTCAGTTGATTTATTAGCAACACTCCAGCTTTCTTTTGTTCTGTTACCGGTAACAAAAAGCGTTAAATGTTTGTTTTCTTCGTATTTCTCGTTGTATTTATGATATGTTTTACCAAATTCATAAAATTGTAGTGAGTTATTTTTTCTATTGATATTATAACTAACAGATTCTAAACCACTAAACAATAAAGATTGACGTAATACTTTTAAATCGTTACTTAACGGATTTAACATTTCTACATTTGCCTCTTCATTAATATTCTCAGACAATGCCGTGTATTCTGGCTTTGTTAAAGAATTTGCCATTGTTTCGTTAAAACCTAAAGCACTTAATTGGTTTGCAATAACGTTCTCTATCTTAGTTTCTTTATTAGAGTCAAAAGAAATTGAAGTATTTAGTTTGTGAGAAAATTCAATATTATTATAACCGTATACTCTTAAAATTTCTTCAATAATATCTGCTTCACGCTGTACATCTGTTCTGTAAGAAGGTATTGTTAAGCCAAGACCTCCGTTAGTTACACTGTTAATTTTAATTTCTAAAGAAGCTAAAATATTTTTAATGGTTTCTTTAGGAATCTCTTGTCCTATTAATCTATACACATGCTCAAAAGACAAAAATACTTGAAAATCTTCTATCTTAACAGGATAAAAATCAGAAACATCTGATGCTAATTTACCACCTGCATATTCTTCTATTAACAATGCTGCTCTTTTTAAAGCATATTCTGTTGTATTTATATCTATACCACGCTCAAAACGGAAAGATGCATCTGTATTTAATGCATGTCTTTTGGCTGTTTTACGAACACTAACCGGATTAAAATAAGCACTTTCTAAAAATATAGATTTTGTATATTTTGTAACTCCAGAATGTAAACCTCCAAAAACACCTGCGATACAAAGCGGATTAGAATCTCCATCACAAATCATAATATCTTCTGATGATAATTCTCTTTCAACTTCATCTAAAGTGGTAAACTTAGTACCTTCTTCTAATGTTTTTACAAGTATTTTATTTCCTTTTATTTTCTGAGCATCAAAGGCATGTAAAGGCTGTCCTAATTCATGTAAAACATAATTTGTAATATCTACAATATTGTTTTTAGGTGTTAAGCCAATAGCCTTTAACCTATTTTGAATCCATTCTGGCGAATCTTTAACTTCTATATCTGTAATCGTAATACCACAATAACGAGGAGTAGCTTCTTTACTTTCTACTTCTACATCTACGCGTAACGTTCTTTCATCTACATGAAAATTACTTACAGAAGGAGATATCAATTCTAACTTAATGTCTTGCTGAATTAAACCTGCACGTAAATCTCTTGCAACACCAAAATGGCTCATTGCATCAGATCTATTAGGCGTTAACCCTATTTCGAAAACATAATCTGTTTCTATTTTAAAAACTTCTGCAACTGGTGTACCCGTTTTTAGTTTTTTATCTAAGACTAAAATTCCGTCATGCCCTTTACCTAAACCTAATTCGTCTTCGGCACAAATCATTCCATGACTCTCCTCTCCTCTTATCTTACCTTTTTTTATTTTAAAGCCGTCACCCTTCTCGTCATATAAAGTAGTTCCAATAGTTGCAACTGGCACTTTTTGTCCTGCAGCAACATTAGGTGCACCACACACAATTTGTACGGGATTCTCTAGGCCTAAATCTACTGTAGTTACTTTTAAACGATCTGCGTTAGGATGCTGTATACAAGTTAAAACCTTACCAACAACAATTCCTTTTAAACTTCCTTTTATAGATTCTTTGGTTTCAATTCCTTCCACCTCTAAACCTAAATCAGTTAACAATTCTCCTGTTTTAACAGGCTCCCAATCTATCTGCAAAAATTGTTGTAACCAATTGTATGATATTTTCATATTATTTTTTTCCGGGTTTGTTAACTGCAAATTTACTTAAAATCTACTTTTTATCATCCATTTTAATTCTAAAAAGTAAGTTTATTTTTAATATTTCTAAAATAAATTATAACGTGTCTTTAAATCTGAATAATGTTGTAGAAAACACAGAATTATCAACTACTTTCTAGCAAATGTTTTATTTCTGAAGAGCACCAATTACAGCCTCTTTTTTTAGTTTCGGACCTGTACTATAAAAAAGTTGCTACTTCTAAAGTTTAAATGTATTTTGATTACATTTTTTTTATTAAAATGAAAAATTAGTTCGTAAAAAAAGTTAGAACAACCTAATTATGCATTTATAAAACTGGTTTTAATATTTTAAATTGAAGAATTTATTGCATGTATTTTACTTCGATAATTATCGAAAAAAAAACACAAAAGAAAGTAAGGATGTTGTCTAATTTTATTGAAATATTTTTTGATTGACCTTCTTAAAAAAGTAGTAATAAATATTAGCAAAAGTGACACCTACTAAAGCGCCTACAATAATATCTAGAGGAAAGTGTACTCCTAAATACAACCTACTATAAGCGAAAATTAATGGCCAAAATAAAACAAAGTAGATATACTTATATTTATCTTTTAAAAGTAATACTACAAAAACAGAGAAAAATGTTGATGTAGAAGCATGCCCAGAGGTAAAACTAAAACTCTGAGGAGTAATTAGCGTTCTTAATAAGTGCTTTATTTCTGGATCGTTATTAGGACGTAAACGTTGAACAGAATTTTTTATAAGGTTCGTAAATTGGTCTGAAAAGGCGACCAATAAAATCATGGTAAGAATCATAAATCCACCTTGTTTCCAACCATAAGCCTTAATGGTTAAATAAAAAATAAGAATAAACAATGGGCTCCAATAAAGCTGATTGGTAATTACCAACCAAAACGGATCCCATTGCTCACTCCCTAAACTGTTTAGAAAAATTAATAACTCTTTATCTAAATGTATAATATTTTCTAACAAATTATTTTCCAATTTTTAATACTTCAACTTCAAAAACTAAATCAGATTTTGCAGGAAAAGGACCATATTTTTCTTCACCATACCCTAAATAGTAAGGGATAAATAAACGTACTTTTTCTCCTTCGTTCATCGTTAAGACACCTTCTTTAAAACCTGCAATCATAGGTCTTTGAGTATCATTTAACTGACAAACAAAAGGTGTTCCACTAGTTTCTGCTGTAGACTGAATTTTTTTACCATCTGCAGTATACAAGGTATAATTAATAGTTAAAGGTTTGTTGTCAACTATTTTTTTTCCAGAAGTTTCTTTTAATTTTAAAATGCGAAGTCCAGAAGATGTTTTTTCTGCTTTAGCTTCATCCATTTCATCTAAAAAAGCCGCCTTTTCTACTAAATAATTAGCATATCTTGCTTTTTCAACTTCATCTTCAGCTTTCTTTTTATCTTTTTCTAAATTTGCGAAATCTCCTAATTGAGTATCAAAAACTTCTGCGGCATTAAAGCTATTTGCTTCAGCCCCAAGTTTAAGAATCTTTACAGATAAAATAGTATCTTTTTGTACAATACTATTTACAACAGACATTCTTGTAGAATCTATTGCTTTGTTTAACTGTAAAGAATCTTTAATTTTACTTTTTAATTCTTTTAATTGAAGTGCGTTTATTATTGTTTTACCAAACACAGCATGTTTACCATCTAAATGTGGAATTGGTTTATGAGTAATAAAAAACTGAGTATTGTTGGTTGTTGGTCCTGCATTTGCCATAGAAAGAATCCCTTTATCATTATGTCTGTACATTAAATCTCCATCTTCACTCTTTGGAAATTCGTCACCAAAAACATAACCTGCATCTTTTCTTCCACTAGCAGTAAAACCACCACCCTGAATTACAAAGTTATCTACAACTCTATGAAAAATAACACCTTCATAAAAGTCTTTACCTTTTAAAGAATCTACTAACTTGCTATTTGTTCCTTCTACAAGAGAAACAAAGTTTGCAACTGTCATTGGTACATCTTCTGCATATAATTCTACTAAAATCTCCCCTTTATTGGTTAAAATTTCAGCATAAACTCCATCATTAAGTCCTTTGTACTTTTCTGGTGTAGTGCTGCATGCAGTTAATAAAACAACAAATGCAATTAAGTATTTTAAATTCTTCATCAAGTATATTATTTTGTAATTTCTAATAATTCTACTTCAAAAATTAATGTAGAAAATGGCTTAATATCTGCACCTTTTTGTTGTGCTCCGTAAGCTAATTCTTGAGGTATAAAAAATTTGTATTTAGAACCAACATTCATTAACTGCACACCTTCTGTCCATCCTTTAATTACTTGGTTTAATCCAAATTCTGCTGGAGTACCTCTATCTACAGAGCTATCAAAAACCTTTCCTTCTATGTTAGTTCCATGATAATGAACTTTTACTTTAGTTGTTGGTCCTTCTGGCTTGTCTCCGTTACCTTCTTTTAAAACAATGTACTGTAAACCACTATCTGTAGTAATTACACCTTCTTTTGTTTTATTTTCTGCTAAAAAGTCAATTCCTGCTTTTTTATTTTCTCCAAACTTAGCTTCTGCTTCACTAGCTGCTTTTTCTTGCTGCTCTTTCATTTGCTCTGCTTGTTTCTTTTGAAAATAAGGGCTAATTACACTCTGAATATCTTTAACATCTATTAATAAATTAGTAGAATCTAAACCATTTCTAATTGCCTGTGTAAGAATATCTTTATTTACTTCTTCGAAACCAGATCTTAATTGACCAGACATACTTAAACCAATTGCATAACTAACAGAGTCTATTTCTGTTTCTAAAGATTTAACTTCTTTTACTTGGTTACCACAAGAAACCATAGATGCAACAACAGCTACTGCTAAAATACTTTTTACTACTTTCATTTTTAATTATTTATATTGATTAATGTTACTGTACTCTTAATTGATTGATTAATTCCTATTTTATTTCCATCTCCAGAAACGCCATAAGCACTATAAGACGGAATCACAAATGTAATGGTTTCTCCAACTTTCATCAACTTTATTCCTACTTGAAGTGCAGAAATAAAATCTTCTTTATCTACTCTGTAATTTTTCACCCCTAATTCGTCCTTACTATAAATTATATCTCCCTGTAAATCAGCAACATTATACGATATCACAGTAACATCTCCTTCTTTTGGAGTTAGAGCGTTTTCTTCTATTTTGTTGATGTAGGCATACCAAAATCCATTAGGAGAAACTTGATATGTATTTACTGAATCTTTTTTAATTACGTCTAAAATCTTAGCTTCTTCTATAGCATTTAACTTTATAGACTCCATAATAGTTTCCTTTAACACCGTTGTAGAGGCCTTAGGATTAATCGGTTTTCTAGGCTCTACTTTAAAGCAGCCTATACATAAGATTGATGTTAGAACTAAAATTTTAATTTTCATAAGAAGCTTTTAATTCATTTTGATATTGTGGTAATAAACTAACAAATTTGGTCACTGTCTCTGCCATGGAAATGTCAGACCTTCCTCCTGCTGCATTGTCATGTCCGCCTCCAGAAAAATGATTCCTTGAGAATTGATTTACAGAAAAAGTTCCTTTAGAACGGAAAGATATTTTTACCATGCCTTGCTCACTATCTTCTATAAAAATTGCAGCAAAAATAATTCCTTTCAAAGAAAGTGCATAATTTACAACACCTTCTGTATCTCCTTTTTGAAAATCGAATCTCTTTTTTTCTTCCGAAGACAACGTAATATAAGCGGTATTGTACGTTGGTAAAATTTGTAAATTACTTAATGCTTGTCCTAATAACAACAATCTATTATAAGAATTGGCATCATATACATTATTATGTATTTTATCATTTTTTGCACCTTTATCTATTAAAGCGGCAATAATTCTGTGCGTAGTACTTGTGGTAGATCTAAAACGAAAAGATCCAGTATCTGTCATAATACCTGTATATAAACAAGTAGCAATATCTGCATCAATTAAATCTAAATCGGCATTCATTTCTATAAATTGATATACCATTTGACTTGTAGAGCAAATAGTAACATCAGAATACATATATTTTACATCATCTGGTTGTTGATGATGGTCTATCATCGCAAAATCGTTGGGATATTTTTCTAACGTTTTTTGCATATCAGTACCTACTCTGTGCAACGTATTAAAATCTAAAAGAAAAATAAGATCTGAAGCTTTTATGGCTTTTTGAGATTGATTATTTTGCCAATCGAAACGATAGGTAGTTTCTGAACCTGGTAACCAATGTAAAAATTCTGGATATTCATTAGGCACAACAACAGTTGCATTGTGTCCTTTTTTATCTAAATAATGTTTTAAAGCTAATGTAGACCCCATAGCATCTCCATCTGGATTTCTATGCCCTACAATTACAATATTTCTCGATGTATCAAGAAAGCTTTTTAACTCTTCCAATCCTTTTAAAATCATAAGATGCGAAGATACAATTTAATAACATTGTTCAAAACATATTTTCTTTTACATTTCTGTTAAAATAAACCCATTTAGTCTTAAAATTTAACAATTAGAATCTACCTTTTAGTTGTTTTTATTTAGAATATTAGTCATTCACTAAAGGAACTTACTACAAGAACACCAATGATTTTTACTTCTAGCAGACTTATAAATCTCTACAATTATTTCACTGAAAAAACTGACAAACATAGCTTACAAAATGCAGCTTCAGAACTTAGTTTTAGACTTTTAAAATTCAATTTTTAGAAAAAAGAAATCGCTATGGAAATGCGGGGTAAAACAATAAGTTACAACAAGAATTCACACAAGTTGACCCTTAACTTGCAGTTAACATTAAATAATGTACTTTTGCAAAAATATAAAAAATAGAATGGCAACAAATAGAACATTTACAATGCTTAAACCAGATGCTGTAGAAAACGGACATACTGGAGCAATTTTAGACAAAATTAACGCTGCTGGATTTAGAATTGTAGCTTTAAAGAAAACTCAAATGACACAAGCAGATGCTGAAACTTTTTATGCTGTGCATAATGAGCGTCCGTTTTTTGGTGAATTAGTAGAGTTCATGACACGTGGACCAATTGTAGCTGCAATCTTAGAAAAAGATAATGCTGTAGAAGATTTTAGAACCTTAATTGGTGCTACAAATCCTGCTGATGCTGCAGAAGGTACAATCAGAAAATTATACGCAACTTCTATGGGAGAAAATGCTGTACATGGTTCTGATTCTGATGAAAATGCAGAAATTGAAGGAAACTTTCACTTTTCTGGAAGAGACCAATTTTAAGAATTTATAAAATTCTTGAAAACTATATTTCATAAAAAAACTCACAACGAAAGTTGTGAGTTTTTTTATGTTTTAACATTATTCTTATAAACAGTACTTGTTTTGCAACTCTTCTACCTCATTGGTATTGTAAGTTTTATCATACTTGTATTCTTTTGCTTTAGCTAAAGCATTACAAGCTTTATCTAATTGATTATTTTCTATATAAATTAAAGCTAAACATTTATAAGCATAAGAATTAACCGTGTTTTCTTCTAGGGATTTTTGTAAATCTTTAATAGCCTCTTCAAACCTACCTAATTTATAATATATCTCTCCTCTTGTTGCCCAAATAGTTTTTTCTACTGAAATATCTTTTTCTGATAACTTATGACTTCTTTTATCCGCTATCGTTTTTTCTATAAAACCTACAGCTTTTGTATAATCTCCAGTTTCCAAATAAAGTTTCGCTTTATTAAAAAAAGCATAATAATTATTCGGATTAATATCGTGGCATTTATTTAAATACTCTAATGCCAAGTCATAATCTTTAGCTTTTAACAGCAACCAACCTAAATTATTTAAAACAGCTTGATTGTCACCTTCAATAGCTAAAGCTTTAAAATTATACATCAATGCTTTTTCATAATCTTCAATAGCGCTATAAACAATAGCCAAACTATGATATATACTTCTTTGAGAAGATAATCTTATTTCATTTGGACTTAGTTTAGAAAGAATAAAGTTAAAATCTTCTAAAGCTTCATCGTAAAAACCAAGTCCGAATTTAATTTAGATCTTCTAAAAGCCCACATTAAATTATCTTTACCATAAGGTAAAAAACCATTACATATTCTTATTTTTTTATAACTTTTCTTCCCTTTAACAACCGCTCCTTCCAAAGTATAATCAACACGACTTTTCACTTTATCCTTTTTATACTTCCAAACTGTTTTAACATTACCATTTGGATAGTAAAAGTTAGCAATACTATCATGATAACCTTTAGAGTTAAATACGTAGTTAGACCTTAAATCACCGCTTTTATAAAAAGTTTTATAACCTAAAAGTTTTCCAGACTTAAAATTCCTTGCAACTCTTAAATTTCCATTCTCATAATAAGATTTAGCGGGTAAATCTTTATAAAGTTTAGCTCTTTGAGAAAACCCCAACAGTGGGCATAATAATATAAAAAGACAAATTATAAATTTATTCATACTCTCTTTTTTTTATCATACCAACAATAATTTAGAAATTACATCATCGCCAATTTCTTCATTCATCATTTTTACAATCTTATCTTTACCATAACTTAATTCTTCACGCAAAACAGAAGACGTTAACTGAATAACCAATGTTTTATTTTGCAGCTTAACAGAAGTGGTATGATTGGCAACACCAGGTCCCATCATTTTATTCCAAGTTTCTTCTATTTTAATTTTTTGCATTCCTTTACTCAAGTTGTTTTCCTTGATAAAACTTTTCATTAAATCTTCAATAGAAAAGGAATCATTTTCTCTTTTTGCCATTATATAATAGATTATTGGATTTTTTGAAACTTTAAAACTAATATTACAATTTAAAAATCTGATATTCTTTACTCCCTTGCTTTAATATATTCTCTGTTCTTTCAAAATGCGTATCTGTAATAAATATCTGTCCGAATTCATCGTTATTTACCAAGTCTATAATTTGAGACACTCTATTTTCATCTAATTTATCAAAAATATCATCTAACAATAAAATAGGAGTTACTTTAGACTGTTGCTTAATAAACTCAAACTGAGCCAATTTTAAAGCGATTAAATATGATTTTTGCTGTCCTTGAGAACCAAATTTTTTAATAGGATAATCGCCAATATCAAAACTTAAATCATCTTTATGTATGCCTGAAGTTGTATACTGTATAATTTTATCTTTTGTTAAGGACTTTTCTAATAAATGCTCCATAGAAAAGTCATGCAACTGACTTTTATACAACAAATTAACACGTTCTTTATCACCAGAAATTATTTGATATTTCTCATTAAAAATCGGAATAAAACCTTCTAAAAAACTTTTTCTAACTTCGTAAATACGCGCTCCAAACTCAGAAAGTTGGTCGTCATAGACACTTAAATTTAAAGCATCAAAAGTTCTATTTGCTGCAAAATATTTTAACAATGCGTTTCTTTGACTCAGCACCTTATTATAAGACAATAAATCTTTTAAGTAAGTTTTGTTTTGTTGAGAAATTACGCCATCTATAAACTTTCTTCTTGTATCACTCCCTTCGGTAACCAAATCTCTATCTGCAGGAGAAATAATAACCAATGGTAACTGCCCAATGTGCTCAGAAAACTTCTCGTAACTTTTACCATTTCGTTTTAAAACCTTTTTTTGACCTTTTTTTAAGCTACAAACAATTTTCTCATTTCTATCGTTTAAAAGATAGTCTCCTTCTATCATAAAAAAACCTTCTCCATGTCTAATATTCTGCAAAGCGACAGAATTAAAGTAACTTTTTGTAAAAGACAGGTAATAAATAGCATCTAGAACATTCGTTTTTCCAATACCATTATTACCCACAAAACAATTTATTTTCTTCTGAAAATCAAAAGTTTGCGACTCAATATTTTTAAAATTAAGTAAAGAAATTTTCTGTAAATACATGGATAAATTTTGATAATGAAAACGTTTTGCAAATTATTGAAAATTTAGCGAATTATCCGCTTTTAAAATCCAATTAAAAAAACTATTTTTGTCGCCACTAATTTTTAAGGAAACAATGGCTACATACAAGAAAAAATACAAGGCAGAAAGTAAACAAGTAGAAAATCAAATTGATGAATCTGAATTTGAAACAGCTGGAGTATTAAATACTTTAGACGAAACAGCGTCTAAATCTGAGCAATGGATTGAGAAAAACAACAAACCATTATTTTTATCTTTAATAGCAGTAGTAGTATTGTTTTTAGCTTACATGGGTTACACTAAATATGTAGTGGAGCCAAACGAAACAAAAGCTTCTAACGAGTTAGCTTTTCCTAGAAAATATTTTAACGAAGCGTCAATTGCAGGTTCTGGAGTAGATTCTTTATTAACTTTAGGATTAGAAGGTGCAGATGGTAATTATGGTTTCTTAGACATTGCAGATTCTTTTAGCGGAACAGATGCAGGAAACTTAGCAAACTATTATGCAGGTGTTTCTTATTTACAAATGAAGAAATACGACAAAGCAATTGAGCACTTAAGTAAATTTGATTCTGATGATGAGTTATTAGGTCCAGTTTCTATTGGTGCTATTGGTGATGCTTTTGCAGACATTAACCAATCTGAAGATGCTTTAAGCTACTATGAAAAAGCTGCAAACAAAAAAAGTAATGATTTTACAACTCCATTATACTTATTTAAAGCAGGTCAAATTGCTATGGAATTAAAAGATTTTGGTAAAGCAGAAACATTATTTACAAAAATTAAAGAAAACTATTCTAAATCTGACCAAGGTAGAGATATAGAAAAATATATAGCAGCAGCTAAATACGCTAACTAAAATAGTTCGCAGTAAAACAGTACAGTTGGCAGTAAATAACTAACTAAAAACTGATAACTGCAGACTGAACACTAAAAATATGGCTACAACCAATTTATCAGTTTACGATAAAACAACAATCCCAAATGCGAAATCTTTTCGATTTGGGATTGTTGTTTCAGAATGGAATCCTGAAATTACAGGGAATTTACAAAAAGGTGCAATTGAAACTTTATTAGATTGCGGTGCAACTAAAGAAAACATTATTTCTTGGGATGTTCCTGGAAGTTTTGAATTAGTTTATGGTTGCAAGAAAATGATTGCAACGCAACAACTTGATGCAATTATTGCCATTGGAAACGTAATACAAGGAGAAACTAAACATTTCGATTTTGTTTGTGAAGGCGTTACCCAAGGTATTGTAGATTTAAATGTAAAATACGATGTTCCTGTTATATTTTGTGTTTTAACAGATAACACAAAACAGCAATCTTTAGACAGATCTGGAGGTAAATTAGGTAACAAAGGAACAGAATGTGCTGTTGCAGCAATTAAAATGGCTGCACTTAAAAATATTGATGCCACTTCAGAAAGTATTGGTTATTAATAATAACCATTTCCCTACAAGGTTTCTCTAACCTTGTAGGTATTCTTTTATTTTCCCTAAAGTTCTCTCTACACAGTTTTTAAAAAAGTTTGCAAGAAAAATTAAGAACTCTTTTAACATCTTTGTTTGAAGAATTCCTTTTAATTCTGTAAATTTGAAACACTTATAAAGTTGGTATAATCCTTGATTTATTCTAGAATTTATAAACCAATAATACTAAAACTATGGGATTTTTAAAACGTACTAATAAAAAATTTGATTACCAACCTCGTTTTTACAAAGGAGAAGGTAGCCCTTTTAAAATAGAACACAAATTAGATCAGTTTAGAACAACCACTGGTAAAAATAAAGGAATTAAAGGTAAATTTAGTGATGCTTTTGATGATTTAAAAAATTCAGACAGAAGCGTAAACAAAACACTTTTTTATATTATCGCAATTTTAGTACTTATCTTTTTGTACATCATAGATTTCGATTTATCCATTTTTCAATAAAAATTAATGTCGGATATTATTCAATTATTACCAGATCATGTTGCTAACCAAATTGCTGCAGGAGAAGTCGTTCAACGCCCTGCTTCTGTTGTAAAAGAGTTGCTAGAAAACGCCATTGATGCTGGTTCAAACAATATAAAACTTTTATTAAAAGACGCTGGAAAAACGTTAATTCAAGTAATTGATAACGGAAAAGGAATGAGTACCACAGACGCTAGAATGAGTTTTGAGCGTCATGCAACTTCTAAAATCCAAAAGGCAGAAGATTTATTTAACCTGAACACCAAAGGTTTTAGAGGAGAAGCTTTAGCATCTATTGCCGCCATTGCGCATGTAGAATTAAAAACAAAACAAGACGACGAAGAGCTAGGTACTTGCATAAAAATTGAAGGAAGTAAAATTGTATCACAAGATTTTATTTCTACTAGTAAAGGAACCAGTATTGCTGTAAAAAACTTGTTTTACAATATTCCGGCAAGAAGAAATTTTTTAAAATCGGATACTGTAGAAACGCGTCATATTATAGATGAATTTCAAAGAGTAGCTTTAGCGCATCCAAATATTGCTTTTTTAATGCATCATAATGATAATGAAGTTTATCATTTAAAAAGCAGTAATTTAAGAAAACGAATTGTGAGTGTTTTTGGTACTAAAATGAATGAAAAGTTAGTTCCTATAAACGAATATACTGATATAGTAGGTATAGAAGGTTTTGTTGCGAAACCAGAATTTTCTAAAAGAAAAAGAGGAGAACAATTCTTTTTTGTAAACGATCGTTTTATAAAAAGTTCATACTTAAATCATGCAGTGGTAAATGCTTTTGATGGTTTGTTGGAACAGGGATCACATCCCTCCTATTTTTTATACCTAACAGTACCTGCAAATACTATTGACATTAACATTCATCCAACTAAAACAGAGATAAAGTTTGATAATGAAAAAGCATTGTATGCCATGTTAAGAGCTACTGTAAAACACAGTTTGGGCCAATACAATGTAGCACCTGTTTTAGATTTTAATAGAGATGCTAATTTAGATACACCGTATCATTTTAATTCAAAACCAAAATCTACATCTACACCAAAAATATCCGTAGATCCAGATTTTAATCCATTTAAGGAAGAAGCAAATAAAGAAATTCATACGCCGTTTAAAAGCGAACCAAAAACAGAAAGTTGGGAATCTCTATATACTCCTACTATTGCAGATACAGAAGAAGAGATACAATCGGAATTATTTGACAATCAACAAGAAATAAAAACACAAAAAACATTTCAAATTCAACGAAAATATTTACTGAGTTCTATAAAATCTGGTGTAGTTTTAATCAATCAATCTTTAGCGCATCAACGTATTTTATATGAAGACTTCTTAGAAAGTATTACTGTAAAAGAAGCTAACAGTCAGCAATTATTGTTTCCCGTTAAAATTTCTTACACATCGGCAGAAATAGAAATGATTTATACTATAAAAACTGAATTAGAAAATGCTGGTTTTTCTTTTGATGAATTTACAAAAGACAGTGTTACTATAAAAGGAATACCTGTTTCGGTTACAGAGAGTAAAATAACAATTATCTTAGAAGAGTTATTAAGTGATATCGATTTAGAAGTACCAGATGCTAGTTTTAGTCATTTTGATGTAATGGCAAAATCATTTTCAAAAACATTGTCTATTAAAACAGGTACACAACTTTCTGAACGAGAACAAGAAGGATTGGTAAATGATTTATTTTCTTGTAAGGAACCGACCATTTCTCCTTTTGGAAAACCAATTTTTAAAACATTAACATTAAACGAAATAGACAATCTATTTAACAGTTAAAAATGAACACGAAACTTACAGATGCCATAAAACATATAATTATTATAAATGTAATTTTATTTGTTGCACCACAACTTTTAAAATTAGATTTTACAAATATCTTGGCTTTACATTTTCCTGAAAATGAACATTTCGGAATTTGGCAGTACGTAACACACATGTTTATGCATGGTGGTTTTAGTCATATATTGTTTAATATGTACGGTTTATGGGCTTTTGGTACTCCCTTGGAACAAATATGGGGAAAAAAGAAATTTATCTTTTTCTATTTTTCCGCAGGAATTGGAGCCGGAGTAATTTACACATTAGTCAATTATTATCAATTTAACGGCATCTATGAACTTTTTATAAATGCAGGTTTAAATAATTCTGAAGTTTTATCTATATTAAAATCTGGTAGCACCAATGATGCTCGCATTATAGGCGCCATTACGCAAGATCAATTTAATCAAATAACCTCTTTATACAATACTCCTGCAGTTGGAGCCTCTGGAGCTGTATATGGTGTTTTAGTAGCTTTTGGTCTTTATTTTAAAGATGCAAAATTAGCATTGATATTTTTCCCTGTTCCTATTGCTGCAAAGTACTTTATACCGGTAATGATTTTGGGAGATTTATTCTTTGGAATGACTAAATACTCTATTGGAAACATAGCTCATTTTGCACACGTTGGAGGGGCTTTAATAGGTTTTATAATTGCTTGGTATTGGAAAAAGAATGAATTTAAAACATATTAATGAGTTTTATAGACGACATAAAAAACCGTTATAAAAGCGGAAATATTGTAGAAAAATTAATCTACATAAACCTTGCTATCTTTGTATTCACCTTGTTAACATCTGTTTTTCAAGATTTATATAAAGGTGAAATTAATTGGGTAGTTTCATGGTTTTCTTTGGATGATAATTTTACATCATTACTAACCAAACCTTGGACTATTATTACTTATGGTTTTTTACATGCCGACTTTCTACACATTCTTTTAAATCTAATAACTTTATACTTTGTAGGAAACTTATTCATCGAGTATTTTACACAAAAACAACTATTAACCTTCTACCTATTAGGTACTTTTTTTGGTGGTGCATTGTTTATTTTAAGCCATAACTACTTTCCTTTATTTCAAGATCAATCTTCTATATTAGTAGGAGCTTCTGCAGGAATTTCAGCCATATTTATAGGGATTACCACATATATACCCAACTATCAATTAAAAATACGTTTTATTGGTTTTGTTAAACTATGGTACTTGGGCGCTATTTGGGTAGGTTTAGATATACTAGCACTCTCTGGAGGAAATGCCGGTGGACATTTTGCCCATTTAGGAGGCGCTTTATTTGGTTTTTTATATGTACAAAGAGCTGCCAATAAAGAAATACTTATTTTCGATAAAATAGCAGCCCTATTTTCAACAAAAAAGAAACCTTTAAAAACTGTTTATAAATCTCCAAAAAAAACAGTAAAAACAAATAAAGGCACTTCCATAAACCAACAACAAATAGATGCTATTTTAGATAAAATTAGCAAGTCTGGTTATGATACTTTAACAAAAGAAGAAAAAGAATTCTTATTTAAACAAGGAAGGTAATAGTATGAAAAATTTGTCCCCCATAGATAAGGTTTTATATTTTGTAAACTCAATATTAGCAACCCTTCTATTGTTATCATATGTACTACATTTTATATCTCCCGTTACCATACCATTTGTTGCAATTATAAGCCTTTTTGTACCTTTCTTAATGATAATTAACCTGCTTTTTGCTATTTACTGGTTAATTAAGTTAAAAAAACAATTTTTATTATCTGTTTCTGTTTTTATTATTGGTGTCTTTTTCTCATCTCCTTTTTTTAAAATTTCAGGGAACAACTCTTCTTTAAACAGCGATTTAAAAGTAATGAGTTATAATGTAAAAAGCTTCGATCTTTTTCATAAAAAAAAGGACTCAATAGTACAAGATGGCTACGAATTTATCACTGAAAAAGACCCAGACATTATTAGCATACAAGAGTACTATAAGTCAAATAAAAATAACTTCTCTTTTCCATACAAATACGTAAAACTTCGTCCGAATAGTAAAAAATACGGAATGGCGATATACTCTAAACATAAGATTATTAATGCTGGATCTTTAGATTTAAATAGTGCTGGCAATAATATTATTTTTGCTGATATATTAAAGAAAAAGGATACCATCAGAATTTATAATATCCATTTAGAATCTTTAAGAATAAAGCCAAATGAAGAAAATTTTGGAGAAGAAAATTCAGAAAAATTAATAGAGAGGGTTTCTAATTCTTTTAAAGAACAAGCAGAACAAACTATTCAATTTTTAGCGCATGAGAAACAGTGGAAAGGGAAAAAAATTGTTTGTGGAGACTTTAACAATACAAGTTACTCATGGGTATATAACCAAATAGCAAAAGATAAAAAGGATACTTATATAGAATCTGGTAAAGGTTTTGGTAAAACCTATGATTACTGGTTTCCTATGAGAATAGATTTCATTTTAACCGACCAAGAGGCAATTAGCAACAAGTTTACAACCTATTCAGAAAAATACTCAGACCATTTTCCTGTTATGGCAAAAATTAATTGGTAAAATTATTAATAGCTTCTTTTCTCTATAATCTTATGCGCTTTACTTTCAATCTTTTTATGCAACAAACCAGTCATTGCTAAAAAGAAGTACTTAAATCGTGCAACTTTCAAAGCAAAATAGCTAAATTTCAAAAGTTTCCCGAATTCTTTTTTTAAATCCTCATCATATTTTTTTAATGAAGATTCAGAAAAATCATCATTTTTTAAACATCTGTCAATATTTTTTGCAGCAATAATGCCAGACATCATTCCTGTACCGATTCCTTCTTTGTAAAAAGCATTTGCTAAACCAGCGGCATCTCCCACTAATAAAAATCGATCACCAGAAGTTTTATGATTACCAAAATGAAATGGAATTGACCAACCTCTCCAATTATTAACTTTAGTAGCATTCTTAAATTTATTTTTAACTTTTTTATGGTTTTTAATAATATTCTGAATTTCATCAACTAAATTAACACCATACTTTTTTATATGATCTGAACGTCCCCCCAAACTAATATTTACTTGTCCATCAGATAAAGGAAAAACATAAAAAAATAAGAGCATTTTTTTATAAACCATTCTTACTTCTGCTGCGTTTCCTGTTGGCAAATCTTTTACTCCTTTATAATATGCACTTACAAAAGTTGATGCTAATTTTTTATCAACTTTTGTCTTCGCTAATTTACTAGCAACAATAGATTTAGCTCCATCTGCCCCCACTACAAATTGTGATACTATTTCTTTACCATTTTTTAATTTAATAAAAACACCTTCTGGTACTTCTCTAATTTCTTTAACCCCACTTCCAAATTGTTGATTGGCATAAACATCTGATAAATAACTTACCAAAAATTGATCAAAATCGATACGTTTAGCATACGAAATAATCATACTTCTATCATCACTTTCTTTAAATACAATCTTTGAGGTATTATTTAAATGCAAACTAATTTTTTTACTATGTATAAACTTTGGGTGTTTTAAAAAACTAGCAAATAAATCATCTCCCAAAAACTTCATAGCTTTAAAAGCATATAGAATTAAACCGTCCCCACAAGTTTTATCCCTAGGAAAAGTAGATTTATCAATAATATAATGTGGTATTTTTAACTTTGATAACTGTATAGAAGTGGCAGCTCCAGAAGGTCCTGCACCAATAATACAAACAGTTGTTTTTTCAATTTTATTCATAACTAAAAGGAAGCCGTATTAAAAACTACTTATAACCCCTATAATTTTAATACGTATTTTGTTTCTGGTTGATTTTCATCATTTATAAATTCATCAACAATCATAAAATTGTTTTTTTCTAAAATGATTGCAGATGCTTTATTTTCATCTACCACATAAGCAATAATGTATTTAATTTTAATTTGCTTACAATAAGAAACTAATCCGAAGCAAACCTCAGAACCAAAACCTAAATTCCAAAATTCTTCTAAAAAGCGATATCCAATTTCATCGTCTAGATTGTCTTTAACCAAGGCCACTGTTCCTATAAATTGATTGTCCGTTTTCCTGATAATAGCGTAAACCCAAAAGTCATTTTTAGGGATATTATATTTTAAAATTAAAGCTTTTAACTCAATTTCATTTTCAATATAGCTCTTTGGGTTTCCTATAGCATATTTTAAAACATTTGCATTACTTTCTAGTTTATGAAATGCATCTAAATCTTCTACATTTAGTCTCCTAATAATTAACCTTTCCGTTTCAAAAATCATCAATAATATCGTACTTTTGCGCTTCTAAACTGTTTTATACAGTATTTGTAAATATACAATTTTGAACTTTAAGAAATAAATCCTTTTTTAAAGTTTTGTTTTTTGTTAAACAACCTTATTAGAATGAATGCAGATAAAAAAGTTGCCTTTTACACTTTAGGATGCAAATTAAATTTTTCAGAAACGTCTACTATTGCTCGTAATTTTGTGAGTGAAGGTTTTAATCGTGTCGATTTTGAAGAAAAAGCAGACGTGTATGTTATAAATACCTGTTCTGTTACAGATAATGCTGATAAACGCTTTAAAACCATTGTAAAAAATGCTTTAAAGAAAAATGATGACGCTTTTTTAATAGCAGTTGGTTGCTATGCGCAATTAAAACCAGAAGAATTAGCTGCTGTAGATGGTGTAGACTTAGTTTTAGGAGCTACAGAAAAGTTTAATGTTACCAGTTATATAAACGATTTAACTAAAAATAATGTTGGTGAAGTTCACTCTTGTGAAATTTCTGATGCAGATTTTTACGTAGGTTCTTATTCTATTGGAGATAGAACACGTGCGTTTTTAAAAGTACAAGATGGTTGCGATTATAAATGTACCTATTGTACAATACCACTAGCACGTGGAATTTCTAGAAGCGATACTTTAGAAAATGTAATAGAAAACGCCAAAGAAATATCATCAAAAGGAATTAAAGAAATTGTTTTAACAGGTGTTAATATTGGTGATTACGGTAAAGGTGAATTTGGTAACAAAAAGCACGAACATACGTTCTTAGAACTTGTAAAAGAATTAGATAAAGTAGAGGGAATACACCGTTTAAGAATTTCGTCTATAGAGCCTAATTTACTAAGAGATGAAACGATTGAGTTTGTATCTAAATCGGACTCTTTTGTACCTCATTTTCATATTCCTTTGCAATCTGGTAGCGATGCGCTACTTAAGAAAATGAAGCGTAGGTATTTAACCAATACATATACAAACAGAGTAACAAGAATTAAAGAAGTAATGCCTAACGCTTGTATTGGTGTAGACGTTATAGTTGGTTTTCCTGGTGAAACAGATGAACTGTTTTTAGAAACGTACAACTATTTAAACGAGATGGATATTTCTTACTTACATGTTTTTACCTACTCTGAAAGACCTAATACAGAAGCAGTACATCTAGAAGGTGTCGTTCCTAAAAAAGTACGTGCAAAACGCAGTAAAATGTTACGTGGTTTATCCGCTAAAAAAAGACGTGCTTTTTATGAAAGTCAGTTAGGAAATACGCTAACCGTTTTATTTGAAAATGAAAATAAAGAGGGGTATATAAACGGTTTTACAGAAAATTATGTTAAAGTTAAAACACCTTGGAACCCAGAATTAGTAAATACGTTACATACTATTACACTTACTGAAATTGATGAAGATGGTCTGGTTAGGTTTAATTTTGAAAACAATAGCGTTACAATTTAAAATGTAATTGCTACATTAAAATAAATAGATATGAAAAAGATTCCAATATACTTGGTACCTGGTTTAGCAGCTGGACCAGAAATTTTTGAAAACTTAGAATTATCAAAAGATAAATATGACGTTCATTATTTAGAGTGGATAACACCCATAGCACAAGAAGAGTCTATTGCTAATTATGCAATGAGAATGAGCGAAGAAGTAAAAGAAGAAAACCCTGTTTTAGTAGGTGTTTCTTTTGGCGGAATTATGGTACAAGAAATGAGTAAATATCTAGATGTTAAAAAAGTTATTATTATATCTAGCGTAAAACACCATAAAGAATTGCCAAAGAGATTTGAATTTGTGAAATTTACAAAAGCTTACAAATTCTTTCCTACAAAAGTTGTTTCAAATTTTGAAGATTATGCGCAATATTTTTTAGGAAAATCGTTAAAGAAGAGAGCAGATATATATAAAAAGTATCTTTCTGTTAGAAGCGAATTGTATTTAAACTGGTCTATTGGCACCATTATTAGATGGGTACAAACAGAAAAAGACCAAAACATTACTCATATTCACGGCACAAGTGATCATGTATTTCCTATAAAAAACATAAAAAATTGTATACAAATAGAAGGTGGTAGCCATATTATGATTATCACTAAAGCCAAAAAATTAACTAAAATTATTAACGATACTTTAACTAGTTAAAATACAGGTCATCCTTATTTTTAAATCACAAAAAATTGCAATCTCATGAATAAATCACTCCGTTTTCTTTCACTACTTAGCATTTTAATAATTGCTTTTTTATTTTATAATGGCATAAATAAAAATGAAACAGACCCGCAAACAAGTACGCATGCAACATATAAAATAAAAGCGTTAAAACTACCTAATAATTTAAATCTTGCAGGTGAAAGGGTTCCTTTAGAAATTCCTGATGTTAAAGAAAGAATGGAGAGAGAACTGTTAGTTAATACCTATTGGCAATCTAATGGATTATTATTGATAAAGAGAGCTAATAAGTACTTTCCTATTTTAGAACCATTGCTTAAAAAATATGGTTTACCAGACGATTTTAAATTTTTAGCCTTGGCAGAAAGTGCTTTTATAGACGAAACGTCTAACGTAGGTGCAGCAGGTATGTGGCATTTTATGAAGGCAACAGGTAAAGAATACGGATTAGAGATTAATAGCAATGTAGACGAGCGTTACGATATTGAAAAATCGACAAAAGTAGCTGCTGAGTATTTAAAAAAATCTCAAAAACGTTTTAATTCTTGGACTTTAGCTGCCGCTGCATATAATGCAGGAAACTATGGCGTTAGCAAAAGGTTAGATGAGCAAGAAGTAACTAATTATTACGATGCTAAATTGCCAGATGAAACCGAAAGATATGTATTAAGAATTATTGCTTTAAAAGAAGTAATAAGCAATCCCAAAAAATATGGTTTTGTCTTTGAAAATGAAGACTTATATACCTTAGCAAAAACAAGAACTATAAAAGTTGATACAGCAATATCTAACATTACGCATTTTGCCAAAAAATTCGGAATGAATTATAAAGAGTTTAAAATTCATAACCCTTGGTTAAGAGAAAATAAACTAAACAATAAAAGTAGAAAGGTATACGAAATTAAAATACCTATTAACTAAAATAGTTATTATTCAATAATATTTTTAATTCTACCTACCAACCCAGATTCTAACTGAACTTTAATACCATATGGATGGTTTTGAGATTTAGTTAGAATTTTTGCTATAACACCTTCTGTTAATTCTCCACTTCGTTGATGTGGTTTCTGTACAATTTCTACAAATAAGCCAATCTTAACATTTTTTCTTTGTCTTCCATCTATCATAAATACAGTTTTAAAATACTAAAATAAAAAAAGCCTATCAATATTGATAGGCTTTTAGATAAAAAATTAACTAGTAATAAATATATATTATAATACTCTTACGTTTACTGCGTTTAATCCTTTTTTTCCATCTTGTAAGTCGAATTCAACTTCATCGTTTTCACGAATTTCATCGATTAATCCTGATACATGTACAAAATGTTCTTTGTTTGATCCTTCTTCAGTGATAAATCCAAATCCTTTAGATTCATTGAAAAATTTTACGATTCCTTTATTCATAATAAAAATTATTTGTTGTCAATTTAATTACTAACAACATTTATATAATAACAAATGTAATGCCAAAATTTGAATAACAGAGTAATTTTTTATGATAGTTTATTTATTCTGAATTATTACAGCATAAAAAAAGCCTATCAATAAATTGATAGGCTTTTAGTTAAAAAATTAACTAGTAATAAATATATATTATAATACTCTTACGTTTACTGCGTTTAATCCTTTTTTTCCATCTTGTAAGTCGAATTCAACCTCATCGTTTTCACGAATTTCATCGATTAATCCTGAAACATGTACAAAATGTTCTTTGTTTGATCCTTCTTCAGTGATAAATCCAAATCCTTTAGATTCATTGAAAAATTTTACGGTACCTTTATTCATAATAAAAAAATATTGTGTTGTTAAATTAATTCCTAACAACGTTTATTGAATTGCAAATGTAATGCCAAAAATTAACAATCCTATCAAAATAATTAAGTTTTTTTTAAAACGGCAACACTAAACACTAATTACCAGAGATTTAACCACATTAAATTCATCAATAATCTCTCTTAAAACGTCTTTTACTGGTTTTATTTCATGAATTAAACCAGCAATTTGACCAATTTCTAACTCACCTTCATCTAAATCTCCCTCAAACATTCCTTTTTTAGATCTTGCTCTACCTAATAATTCTATTAAATTTTCTTTAGTTGGGTTCTGTTTATATAATTCTTGTACATCATTATAAAATTTGTTTTTCACCAAACGAACTGGTGCTAATTCTTTTAACGTTAACTGTGTGTCTCCGTCTTTAACGGTAACAATGGTATTTTTAAAATTAATATGAGCAGAAGACTCTAACGTTGCAGCAAACCTACTTCCTATCTGTACACCATCTGCACCTAAAACCATAGCCGCCAACATCCCTCTTCCGGTTCCTATTCCACCAGCCGCAATTACAGGTATTTTAACTTGCTCTTTTACCATAGGTATTAAAGTAAAAGTAGTTGTTTCTTCCCTCCCATTGTGTCCGCCTGCCTCAAAACCTTCACAAACAACAGCATCTACACCTGCCGCTTCTGCTTTTAAAGCAAACTTAACAGAACTTACAACATGTACAACCGTAATTCCTTTCTCCTTTAAAAAGGACGTCCAAGTTTTGGGATTTCCTGCAGAAGTAAAAACAACTTTTACACCTTCTTCTACAATTATATCCATTATTTTTTCGATATCTGGGTACAGCATTGGTACATTTACACCAAAAGGTTTAGAAGTTGCTTTTTTACATTTTATAATGTGTTCTCTTAAAACATCTGGATACATAGAACCTGCACCAATTAAACCTAAACCACCTGCATTAGAAACTGCTGAAGCTAATTTCCATCCAGAAACCCAAATCATGCCTCCTTGTACAATCGGGTGTTTTATATTGAAAAGAGTTGTTATTTTATTTGTCATAATTTAAAGTTTATTTTTTGAGTATAATTAAAAGGCACTTTTCTATTACCATCAATTGCAACAGACCAACCTTTGAGAGATTCAAAAAAATGAACTAATTCATCATAAAGTTTTTCAGGAATATCTTCATCTATAGTTACATCGGTGACCTCTCCATGAATATCAATCACAAAATGAATATAAATATTTCCATTAATCTTATAATTAATAGCCTTTTTCAACTTAGCCAACTCCTTTCTATATTCAGAAATTCCTCCTTTAAAAGTGGGATTCTTTTTACATATTACACAGTCTTTATTAATAATATCTCCATTAATATCATAATATAGGTCTTGCGTTATGGTATCTTTTTTAAAAATAGCTTTACCTGCTAAAACACCATTATAATGGTATATTTTAAAAAGACCTTCTTTTTTACCTTTGTAAAATCTCCCTTCAGTATTTAAGTTTCCATTATCAAACCAAGATTTATATCTACCATGTTTTAATCCCTCATTATAAAAACATAGTTCAATCATTTTACCATGTTTATTATAAACAATCCCCTCTCCAATTTTTATTTTTTTATCAATTGTTCTATAATGTTGGTAATAATAGAGTTTACCGTTTCTTTTGTATTTTCGACTTAACCAAAGAGAATCGTTTTGTTTTGTTAAAATTTCAAAAGTTGTAGCTTTGGTTTTATCAGTAATAACTTTTTGTTGGAATCAAAAAAATTGACAATAGAATCTTTTTGAGAAAACACTTGAAAACAGGTTAAAAATAAAATAAATGATATTTTAGATTTCATCTTATTCTTTAATTAATTTTATTGTTTTATATTGATTATTAGAAAAAACCTTCAACAAATAAATACCTGTATTCAAAAACGAAATATCAATATTTTTGGAAGTTACTGCTGCTTTTTCAAATACTTTTTCACCTAAAATGGTATAAATTTGAATTGACAGATCCTCAAAATTATCAGTAGAAATAGTAAAACGATCTTGAACAGGGTTTGGAGAAATCTTTAAATTAATAACTTCATCTTTTAATAAAGATAAACTAGCAATATAACTATTCAGTGCTGTTTCAAAATTAGGAATTCCATAACCATGCTGGTCCGTAGGGTTATTAAATTTATCCGCAGATTCGTAAATAGCAGTTTTTAAATAATTATTATAATTTTCACCAGATTTTTTTAAGGATGATTTTAAAAGAAATCCTTCATTCTGATTTAAACAAGCAATTAGACCTGCCATTATGGGTGATGAAAAAGACGTTCCGCTAGATAAAGTTGTGATTTCTCCAGAATTATAATCTATCAACGCTGGGTTTTGACCTTTACCTAGTATTTCTGGTTTTATTCTTCCGTCGGATGTTGGTCCGAAAGAACTAAAACTTGCAATATTTCCTGAAGAATTTACCGCTCCAACCGAAATCACAGAAGGGGCGTCTGCCGGTGCTCCCATATATTTCCAAGAATTAGTTCCGTCATTACCAACCGCATTTACCAAAAGCAAACCACGTGAAGCACCAATTTCTGCTCCTCTAGAAATAAAAGTGGTTTTACCATCCATATCTGCGTAGGTGTGGTTGTGATTAGGATTGTCATACGTAGTATAGCCTAAAGAGGTGTTAATTACGTCTACACCTAAACTATCTGCTCGTTCTGCTGCTTCTACCCATAAAGTCTCTTCTAAAACAGTTTCTGTTTCTGAAATTTCTGATATAAATAAATAAAATTTTGCATCTGGAGCCGTACCAACATATTCATCTTTAATATACGCAGCAATTGAAGACAGAACATGCGTTCCATGGCTACTTCTTGTATAATAGTTATCATTTCTATCAGCAAAATTATAGCCTCCTAAAATTTGATTGTTATCTCTTATCCTACTAAAAGCATCTAAGCTATTTACATTAGGAAACCCTGCATCTATAATTGCTATTATTTGTCCTTCGCCAGTTAATTCTTGTTGATGCAAATAATCTCCCTTTAACATTTTAATTTGATTATCTGCATCACCATAATTAAAATCAGTAAGCGTTTCATTCAACTTATTATAATGATTTGGAGTTATTGTTTTTCCTTCTGATTTACCATTTAGATTCAAAGATTTATTAGCAAATTCTACAGATGCTATAAAACTATATTTAGAAATTAAAGTATTAATATCTGTAACCTCTCCTTGAACATGAATAGCGTTTAACCATTTAGATTTACCTAAAACAGTAACTGTTTCATCATTATTAAGTTGATTATAATACGCTTCATCAACAGGAACATCTTTAGAATCTAAAGGAATATTGAGTCTAGACCTTCTATCTAATGCTCTTTGAGTAAGCATCGAAATAGGGTTTTCTAAAAAACTAGTTTCTTGAGGTTTATCTTTAATAAAAAGCCAAGCATCTTCTTGTGCATCAACTTTTAAAAAAATCATTAGACATAAAAAAAGTAGTAATTTCTTCATATTCCGAAATTACTACTTTTTTATGATTTTTATAAATATTTTAAGAGATAACTCCAGAGCCTAATAACTCTTCCTCTTTATACCAAGCTACAAATTGACCTTCTTGTATGGCAGATTGTTTGTTCTCGAATGCTACGTACAAGCCAGATTCTACTTTGTGTAAAATAGCATTTTCTAAAGGTTGTCTGTATCTAATTCTTGCATCTACCTGCATAGTTTCTCCAACTTTTAAAGTTAAATCTTCACGAATCCAATGCATTTCTTCATTAGAAACAAACAATACGTTTCTGTACAATCCTGGGTGATTTTTACCTTCTCCTGTGTAAATTACATTTTCTACAACATCGGTTTCTATCACATACAAACCTTCTTTTGTACCACCAACATTTAAACCTTTACGTTGTCCTTTTGTAAAATAATGTGCTCCTTGATGCTTACCAACCACTTTACCATCTTCTTTTTTGTATGTAAATTTGGTAGCGTAATATTTTAATTCTTCCTCTTTATTTTCAAAAGTAGGGGCCTGTTTTATGTATTGCTCAAAATCGGTTGGAATCGTTACAATTACCCCTTCTTTAGGTTGTAATTTTTGTTGTAAAAACTCAGGTAAACGTACCTTACCAATAAAACATAAACCTTGAGAATCTTTCTTTTCTGCCGTAATTAAATCTGCTTCTTTAGCTATTTCCCTAACTTCTGGCTTTGTTAATTCGCCTATTGGAAATAATGCTTTTGCCAATTGTTGTTGAGATAATTGACATAAAAAATAAGATTGATCTTTATTATTATCCTTACCAGCCAATAATTTATAAACTGGTTTTCCGTCTATAATTTCTTCACCTTTTCTACAATAATGACCTGTAGCAACATAATCTGCACCCAATTTTAAAGCGATGTCCATAAAAACATCAAACTTAATTTCTCGGTTACAAAGTACATCTGGGTTTGGTGTTCTACCCTTAGAATATTCATCGAACATATAATCTACAATACGTTCTTTATATTGCGCACTTAAATCTACTACCTGAAAAGGAATCCCTAATTTTTCTGCAACAATCATTGCATCATTAGAATCTTCTAACCAAGGACATTCATTAGAAATAGTGACAGAATCATCGTGCCAATTTTTCATAAATAGCCCAATTACATCATACCCTTGTTCCTTTAATAAATGTGCAGTAACACTACTATCTACACCACCAGAAAGACCAACAACTACTCGTTTCATTTTTAATTTTTGAGGATGCAAAGGTACACATTAGAAATGGTTTTAACAGATTGAAAGAATTGATAAAGCCATTGTTTTGTTTTATATAACAAGTTCTTTTTAACAATACACGGAACAAACCGAGAATTAATCTTCTTTTTTACGAGAAAACGTGTTTTTCTTTCTAATTTCTTTTCCTGAAGCCACTTCTCCATCCATATAATACTCCCAATTACCTACTCTTAATCCGTTTTTATAATTTCCAGTTTCTTTTAAAACACCGTCTAATTCAAAATATTTTGCTAAGCCATTTAAAGCACCGTTTTCATACGTAACCTCTTCAATTAAAACTCCTTTATTAGAGTATTTACTAACAATACCGTTTAACAATCCGTTTTTGTAAGTAGCAAATTCTGTAACTTGACCATCTTGATAATAAATTATTTGTGATCCATGTAATTTTCCATTTTTATAATTTTCTTCCGACATAATTATACCATCAGGATAAAAATATTTCCAATTACCTACTCGTTTTCTGCCTTTTAGAACACCTTCTGTTTCTATTTTTCCTTTTAGAGTAAAAAATTGAACATATAGAGAATCTGAGTTTTCGTAGAATTTTTTAATAATCACAGGATGTCTCGAACTTGTAATGTCGTAGAACTTAAAAACACCTATCTCTTTTCCGTTTCTAAATTGACCAACATAGCGTATTCGTTTATTAGAATAATACTTTTTCCAAACACCGACCCTTTGGTTATTAGCATTTACTTGATTAATTTTTTGTCCATTAAAATCTTCACTTGTAAAAAAACAAGCGAAAAACAGTAAAATAAAAAACAGTCTTTTTATCTTTATCATTAAATATAATTTTAAAACAAAGATACATTAATCGTGTCAAAATCAAATTTACTTTTCGTAACCGAACAACTCCACAACATGGAAAACCCTAAAAGGGAAAACAGACAAAGAGTTGCCAATATTATTATAGAAACCCCACAACTATTTAAAGAACTGGTTACTATTACTTTTGATACCGAAAATAAAGTATCTATAAAGGCTGCTTGGATTTTAGAATGGATTTGTACACATCATCATTTAGAGTGGATTTTACCTCATTTAGATGAATTCACTCTAAAAATTAAAACCTTAAAATTTGATAGTGCCATTAGACCATGTGCTAAAATTTGTGAACATTTAGCGACTGCTTATTACTCTAAAACAGAAAACATTGTACAAAAAAAACTGACAAAAAACCATATAAAAAGTATTGTCGAAACAGGTTTCGATTGGTTAATTACACCACAAAAAATTGCAGTAAGAGCTTATACAATGACTACTTTGTACTATTTCGGATTAGAAAAAGAGTGGATTCATCCTGAATTAAAACACTTAATTCAAACTAAAATTATACATGAAAGTAAGGGGTGTAAAGCTCGTGGAAGATTCATTTTAGAATTGATAGAAAAACATAGAAAATCTACTTTATAAATCTGCTAAATTCACTATTTTTGCAGTTAACAACATAACTAAAAAATGGAATTAACACAATTAAATGCCATCTCTCCTATTGATGGTCGCTATAGAGGTAAAATATCAAAATTATCAGATTATTTTTCGGAAGAAGCCTTAATAAAATACAGAGTTCGTGTAGAAATTGAATATTTTATTGCTTTGTGCGAAATTCCTTTACCTCAATTATCAGATTTTAACAACGATTTATTTGATGATTTACGTAAAATTTATATTGATTTTACTGCTGAAGATGCTCAGAAAATAAAAGATATTGAAAGCATTACAAACCATGATGTAAAAGCTGTTGAATATTTTATCAAAGAAAAGTTTGATGCCTTAGGTTTACAAGCACATAAAGAGTTTATCCATTTTGGGTTAACTTCTCAAGATATCAACAACACCGCTGTTCCGCTTTCTATTAAAGAAGCAATGAACGATGTTTATGTACCTCATTATACTGGGCTTTTAGAAAAGTTACAAGAATTAGTTATTGAGTGGAAAGACATTTCTATGTTGGCAAGAACACATGGTCAGCCAGCATCTCCAACAAGATTAGGAAAAGAAATAGAAGTTTTTGTGGTACGTTTAAAAGCACAATTCAACTTATTAAATGACATACCAAGTGCTGCAAAATTTGGTGGAGCAACAGGTAATTATAATGCACATAAAGTTGCATACCCAAGTATAGATTGGAAAGAATTTGGAAGTACTTTTGTACAAGGAAAATTAGGTTTACACCACTCTTTTCCTACAACTCAAATAGAACATTACGATCATTTAGCTGCTTTATTTGATAATTTAAAACGTATAAACACTATTATCTTAGATTTAGATAGAGATTTCTGGACCTATGTTTCTACAGATTATTTTAAACAAAAAATTAAAGCAGGTGAAGTTGGTTCTTCTGCAATGCCACATAAAGTAAATCCTATCGATTTTGAAAATTCTGAAGGAAACTTAGGTTTGGCAAATGCAATTTTCGAACATCTTTCTGCTAAATTACCAGTATCTCGTTTACAACGTGATTTAACTGATAGTACTGTTTTACGTAATGTTGGTGTACCATTTGGTCATACAATTATTGCATTTACATCTACCTTAAAAGGATTGAATAAATTATTGTTAAACAAAGAAAAGTTTGCACAAGATTTAGAAAACAATTGGGCAGTTGTTGCAGAAGCAATTCAGACTATTTTAAGACGTGAAGCATATCCTAATCCTTATGAAGCATTAAAAGGATTGACGAGAACGAATGCTAAAATCAACCAAAAATCTATTGCAGATTTTATTGATACTTTAGAAGTTTCTCTAGAAATTAAAGAAGAATTAAAAGCAATTACACCAAGTAATTATACAGGTATATAAGCTATGTTAAAAATAGAACCAAGAAACAAGAATCAAGAATCAAGACAAAAGGATGCTAAAAAACAGTATCCTTTTGTATCTTGTTTCTTGGTTTTATTCAGTATTATATTTTTCTCTTGTCAGTCAGATTTAAAAGATAACTCAGATCGCTTTAAAAAAGGTGTTTTTGAGATTCCTGCAGGAGATGGATATAGTAAAACAACGATCACTAGAAAAGATAGTCTTCAAATTGAAGAGTATGATAAAATTATAAGCATCTCTAATGATAGTACTTATGGAGAAAAAAAGATAAAACATATTGATACATTATATATCAAATGGAAAAATAATTTCTTCTATACATTAAAGATGAAATCTCCAAAAAAGAAAATTGATAAAGAACCTATTTATGTTCAAATTACAAAAGTAACAGATAGTTCTTTTAGTTTTTCTGCAAAAATTGGCTTTAGTAAATTTGCTACAGATGGTACTATTTATAAGGTGAAATAAAATTATTATTCCTGTAATTCCATACTGTAAAAAACGACGAACTTAAAACAAACGCTGTCTTAGTATATCTAAGTAGTCATTTGTAATTTAATTTATATAGTTTTTTTTAACAAAATGAAATTAGTTATCCAACAGGATAGTTGTAATTTGCACCCATTATTTTAGATATATCAACCATAGAAACAAAAGTAATATCAAACAGCTAAATAAATATATTGGTATCTTAATGTTGGTAATATTCCTATTGCCAATTTTTACACTTTCTGCTCATGCGTTTAGCAACCATGAACACGGTGTTTGCATTTCTAAAGTTGAAAATCATATTCATAAAAAAGACGTTGATTGTAAGTTAGATGTTTATCAAACAAACAATTCTCTCTTAACTGAAAACCTCTTTAACATTAAGTTAAACACTCCTATTTATACTAATAATAGGTTACAATATAATTTCTTAAAAAATCATTATCATTTATCGTTTTCATTAAGAGGCCCGCCTGTAGGTATTTAAATTAGGATTATTTAATTTAAATTATGAAAATAAAAAATGATAAAATTACTTTGTAAATTTGTATTTGCAATGTGTATAACTACATCTGCACTTGCACAAGATTGCCAAATTTCTTTTAAAGGAAAAATTACGGATTTTCATGATAGTACGCCTATTGTTGGAGCTTCCTTAAAAATTGAAAATTCAAATAAATATGCCATAACTGATTTTGATGGTTTGTTTGAGTTTAAAAATTTATGCGAAGGAAAAATTACTTTGACAATAGAACATATATCATGTGAGACTAAAAAAGTTACGATAAACTTAAACAGAGATACGTTTAAAGACTTCACTCTAGAACACCATATAGAAGATCTAGAGGAGGTAGTAATAACATCTACACATAACGTAACATCTAATACTACACAAACCACTGAAATAGATAACAAAACTATTGAAGAATATAGTGGTAAAAGTTTGGGTGATGCTTTAAACAATGTTGCAGGAGTTTCTTCTATTAATACCGGAAATTCTATTGTAAAACCCGTAATAAACGGTTTACACAGTAGTAGAATAATTGTAATGACAAACGGTGTTAGATTACAGGATCAAGATTGGGGTATAGAACATGCACCTAATATTGATATAAATAATGCCGATAAAATTACAGTGGTTAAAGGTGCTAATTCTTTAGAATTTGGTGGCGATGCTATTGGTGGTGTTATTGTTTTAGAACCAACAAAGTATGTTTTAAAAGACAGTCTTTTTGGTAAAACCATTGTAGGTTTACAAAGTAAGGGACGTGGTGGTAATTTACATAGTAGTATTACTAAAACCTCTAAAAAAGGTTGGTTTGTAAATGCTAAAACTACTTTAAAAAGGTTTGGAGACTTTAATAGTCCAGATTATAATTTAACAAATACAGGTTTAAGTTCTACTGCTTTTTCTATACAAAGTGGATTAAAAAAGTACGAAAGTGGATTTACTGTTGATTATAGTTTTGTAAACAATAACATTGGTATTTTAAAAGCATCTCACATTGGTAACCTAGACGATTTGGTAAGCGCTATAAACAACAAAGAACCTCTAATTATAGAGGATTTTAGTTATGATATTAACGCACCGAAACAAAAAGTAAATCATCATATAATTAAAGCCAGTTATTACAAAAGATTTAAAAACTTAGGTAAACTTGATGTTCAATACGATTTTCAAAAAAATCAGCGTTTTGAGTTTGATATAAGAGTTGGAGACGATAAAGATAAAGCTGCTATTGATTTAGATTTAACAACACATTCAATAAGTTCTTCTTTTGATTTTAACAACAATCTAGATCAAACTTATAAAGTTGGAATTAAAGCAGGTTACCAAAATAATTTTGCAAATCCTTTAACAGGCGTTAGAAGATTAATACCAGATTATGATAAAATTGATGCCGGAATTTTTGCTATTGGTAATTTTACTTTAAGTGATAATACAACAGCAAATATTGGTGTTAGATATGATTATAATTATATAGATGCAAAAAAATTCTACTTAAAAAGTAGATGGACAGAAAGAGGTTACGATACAGAATTTAACGATTTAATTATTGGAGATTTTACCACACAATGGTTAGTAAATCCAAAATTAACTTTTCATAATGTATCTGCTTCCGCAGGAATTGTTTATCAAGTAAATGATAAAAATGCGGTCTTATTTAATTATGGTTTATCTAGTAGGGCACCAAATGCATCAGAATTATTTAGTGACGGTTTACATCATTCTGCTTCAAGAATTGAATTGGGAGATTTAGATTTACAACAAGAAGTTTCAAATAGAGTTTCTTCTACGTACACTTATCAATCTAACGATACAAGAATTTCTACAGAGGTATTTTTTAACAACATTCATAATTTTATTTATTTAGAACCAACAGGTATAGAACAAACAATTCGTGGTGCTTTTCCTGTTTGGGAGTACAGAGCTACAAATGCAAGTTTGTACGGAATCGATTTTACGTGGCAACAAAAAATTAATGATGCTTTTACTTTTAATAATAAATCTTCTTTAACTTTTGGGTACGAAACAAAAACAAATAGAGACTTAATAGACATTCCTGCTCCAAGTTTTAAAAACTCTTTGGAGTACAGAAATAAAAAATGGCATCATTTAGGAGTTCGTTTAGAGAGTGAATTGGTTTTAAAACAAATCAATTATCCAGATAACAACTTTTCTGTTTATTTACCAACACAAGATATCGATGCTTTAGTAGACATTAGCTCTACACCATCAGGTTATCACCTATTACATTTACATACAGATGCTGTTTTTCAGTTATCAAAAAAAACAGATTTACAAATTTCAGCAGGCGTAACAAATCTATTAAACACAAGATATAGAAACAACTTAAATAGGTTACGATATTATGCTGATGATTTAGGAAGAAATTATAGTTTACAATTAAAAATTAATTATTAAAAATCAATTATTAAAACACACATTATGAAATCAATTAAACACGTATTAGTATTAGCATCAATTATTGTTTTAGCAGCATCTTGTTCAGATGATGACCCAATAGCTGTTAACGAAGAAGAATTAATCACAACTGTAACAGTAGTTTTAACTCCTGAAAACGGTGGTGATACTATTACTTTAAAAAGTACAGATTTAGATGGAGACGGACCAACGGAACCAGAAGTTAGTATTTCTGGAAATTTAGCTGCTAACACCATATATACAGGAGTAACAAAAGTTTTAAACGAAACTGAAAACCCTGCAGAAGATATTACATTAGAAGTTGAAGAAGAAGGTGTAGATCACCAATTCTTTTATACTTTTACTAACGAAATAGCTTCTACAACGTACATAGATACAGATTTAAATGGGGCACCAATTGGTATTGATTTTTCATTAACAACAACAGATGCAGGATCAGAAAGCTTAACAGTTTCTCTTATACATGAGCCAAATAAAAGTGGTGAAGGTGTTGTAGATGGTGATATTTCTAATGCTGCTGGAGAAACAGATGCAGAAGTAACTTTCGCTATTACTATTGAATAATTTTTTATTAAAAATATAAAAAAAAGTGCTGAGTTTTAGAACTCAGCACTTTTTTTATTTAACATATTTTGTTTTCTTAATAGTATTTAAAGAAATAAAAGCAGCTAAAAAGAAAACAGCTAAAGCCAAAACACTAGATTGTATAGATATCATAGAATTTAAAATTCCGAAAGTTACCATACCTACTACTAATGCTATTTTTTCTGTTACATCAAAAAAGCTAAAATAGGACGCATTATCTTCTGTTTTTGGTAACATTTTTGAGTATGTAGATCTTGCTAAAGACTGTATAGCTCCCATTACCAAACCTATTAAAGCTCCTAAAATATAAAAGTACATTTCTATATTCGGAGTGTCTTTAGTTAAGTTAAATCCTATAAAACAAACCAATCCCCAAATAGCAATGGTAATTTTTAATGTTTTTATATTCCCTATTTTATTTGACAATCTAGAAAATAAAAAAGCGCCTATAATTCCTACAAACTGAACTAGTAAAATAGTACCAATTAAGTTTAAGGTTTCTAAACCTAAAATAGTACCAAAAATACCCGCCATTAAAATAATAGTCTGCACGCCGATACTCCATAAAAAGAATGAAATTAAAAAAATTTTTAATTCTCTATAAGCAAATAATTCTTTGGCAACTTTTTTTATTTCTTTTAATCCTTTCGCAAAATAATTGTCTTTTGGGATTTCTTTTTTCTCTTCGTTTGGCAATTTAGCATAGGTTATTTGTGCAAAACCAAGCCACCACAAACCTACTAAGACAAAAGATAATTGTGAGCCAAATTGTTTATCATAAAAACCAAAAACTTCAGTTTCTATTAAAACTAAACACAAAAGCAATAATAAAATAGAGCCTAAATACCCTAACATAAACCCTTTTGCACTTGCATTGTCTTGTTGTTCTGGTAAAGCAACTTCTGGCAAATAAGCATTGTAAAACACGATACTTCCCCAAAAACCTATACTCGCTAAAATGGTAAAAAGGATTCCGACCCAAAGCGTTTCTTTTCCTGTAAAAAAATATAAACTCATTACAGAGAGCGCGCCTAATAAACAGAAACCTTTTAAAAATTTCTTTTTATTACCAGCATAATCTGCAATACCAGAAAGCATTGGGGATATAAAAGCCACTACTAAAAAAGAAAATGCCATTGCATAATTATACAAGGTTGTCGGATTCCAAAGTGTGTCTAAAAAAGTAATTTTCCCTTCTGCATTTGCAAAACCTTCCGAAGCCGTTAAGCCTGCGTAATAAATTGGAAAAACAGCAGTACTAATTACTAAAGAATATACTGAGTTTGCCCAATCATAAAAAGCCCAAGCATTAATTAATTTTTTATCTCCAATTTTTAACATAAAATCTATTTTATAAAAAAACCGTTCAAAAAAACATCTTTTTTTGAACGGTTACAATATAGGTAATCTATTTGTTTCCTTATTTTTTATTTATACCTTTTACTTGGCGTTGTACTCTGCTGCATATTTTTTAGCCGTTGGTAAATAATTTCTTAAATCTTGTATTCTAGATTCATTAGAAGGGTGTGTACTTAAAATTTCTGGTTGAGAACTTCCGTTAGATAAGTTACTCATTCTTACCCAAACCTCAGCAGCTTCCCTTCCATCATAACCTGCCATAATCATAAAAACCAAACCTAACCTGTCTGCTTCCTGCTCATGAACTCTACTAAATTTTAACATTCCTAAACCAGTAGTAACACCAAATGCAGTATTCCATAATTGTTGAGATTCGTCACTTTTACCAGAAGTACCCAATGCTACGGCAACACCACCTAATTGTTGTAATTGTCCTTGAGACATTCTTTCTTGTCCGTGTTTAGCAAAAGCATGTGCAACTTCGTGCCCCATTACTGCAGCAACTCCATTTTCATTAGCACAAATTGGCATAATACCAGTGTAAAAAACAACTTTTCCTCCTGGCATACACCAAGCATTTACAGTTTCATCATCTACTAAATTAAATTCCCATCTATAAGAATCTGCTTCTGAGCTCATATTGTTTGCTCGCATAAAACGATCTACCGCTGCAGAAATATTTTTACCAACATTTTTAATTTGGTTAGACATTGCAGTATTTGTAGATAATTTATTTTCTTCTAAAAAAGTACTGTATTGAGCAAAACTAGTAGGTAGCACTTGTGCATCACTTACAAAATTAACACGACTTCTCCCCGTAATTGGTACGGTACTACATTCTACAAAAAGTAAAACTGTTAAAACTAAAACTGCTAATTTTTTCATCTATTTATTTTTTATGATCACTAATTAATAAGACACATCTATTTCTAAATTGTCACTATTGGTTGATTATTTACAATTCTATAAAATTACATATTCTATCTTAATCAAAAAAATAATTTATTGCCGAAAGTTAAATCTGTAATTATGTCACAAAGTTTTCGTCTAACTTAAAAACATTTAAAATTTATGAAAAATATTTTCTCTTTACTAGTTTTTATTTTAATGATTAGCTGTAATGGTATAGCTCAAACATCATCCAAAGAAAAAAAAACATACACCATTGAAAAAACAAATACTCAATGGAAAAAAGAATTAACAGCTAAACAGTATTATATATTACGAGAAGCAGGTACCGAAAAACCTTTTTCGAGTTCTTTTAACACAAACAAAACAAAAGGAACTTACGTTTGTGCTGCTTGTGAAACACCTCTTTATAAATCTGAATACAAATATGATTCTGGTTCTGGTTGGCCTTCTTTTGACCGAGCAATAAAGAAAAATGTTGAGTTAGATGTAGATTATAAAATTGGTTATGCAAGAACAGAATTAAAATGCAATACTTGTGGAGGTCACTTAGGTCATTCTTTTGATGATGGCCCTAAAAACACCACTGGAAAACGTCATTGTATTAATGGAGACGCCTTAAAATTCATAACTAAATAAACGATAATTATAAACAAAAAATCAAATTAAAGTTAATTTCTTGTTAAAAATGCATATATTTAAGAAAAAACTGCATTATAATTAAAAAGAAATTTTCATTGATTAAAGAACTACTTTTCATAATACTTGTTTTACTTGTAATTGAAACGCATTCTCAACAAACAAAACAAACTCTTTTAAAACCTACAATATCTACAGTAGGTAGTACATCTGTATACCCTATTTCTAACAATATAATAAGGTATACAGTTATACAAAGCATTGGTCAATCTAGTATTATTGGCACAAAAAGCACTGGTAAAATAGATGTACAACAAGGTTTTTTAAATAATAGTAAAATATTTAACATCAATAACTCTGACAAGGATATTATTGATAAATCTCTTCGCCTTGTCATTTCTCCAAATCCTTTTATAGAATATCTAACACTCAATTTCTCCAAAGAAACTAAGCATAAAATTCATATACACATATATGATGTTACTAGGAAAATCATCTTAAAAAAAGAATATTCCTCTACAGATAATTTACTTATCCAGTTAAAAAACTATAGTATAGGCACTTATATTATACGCATACAAAGCGGTAATAATACGTTTACAGAAAAAATACTAAAAACAGAATAAGGGATGTGGAAAAATATCTCAAATATTATAATTATAACTGTTGTATTTATTTTCATAAATAATACAACAAAAGCACAACAAGCCTATTTAGAAACTGGTTTTGAAAACGCCTATTTTAAAAATTATGTAAATAATTTAGGAAATAATACTTTAGATTTAAGTTACTCAAAAGCACAAGATTTTTTTATTGAAAGTGGTTTTAGATTTGCGTTATATGAAGAACGATTTACTTGGGATATAGGACTTGGATACAACAAATATAAAATTAATACTGGTTTTTATTCTTGTAAGATTAGCACACCAACAACGTATGATTTAAGTTATTTAACCTTGAAACCAGGGATTAACTTTGCATTTGTTAATGAAAGACGATTAAAAGTACAGGTACACACACATATTTCTTACGATTGGCTTATTTCAGGCACAAGAACATATAAAGACAACACTGTAAATTTATACAAGGAAAATACTTTTGACAAAAATTTAATTAGAATACACAGAGGAATAAGTATAGAGTATGTTATTCATGATAATCTATCTACTTATGTAAAATATAATGTAGCTGATAGTTTTAAAGAAAAAAACAAAGACAGTAATATAGAAGAAGCATATTCATTTCACACCAAGGCATTTTCATTTGGATTGTTATTCTATATTTTAAGATTAAATAACAGAAGGTTCTAAAAAATAAATATGAAATTTTCACATAAAATACGGCTCTTTTTATTTTTACTCACAAACACTTTACTGTTTGGTCAAACACCTGGTTTTAATTATCAGGCGCTAATTTTAAATAACGAAGAAATTCAGATTCCTGGAACAAACGTATTAGAGAATAAAGTTCCCTTAGGCCTAGAAGAAATTACCCTACGTTTTACTATAACAAATGAAACCTCTGTAGAATACATAGAAGAACATACAATTAGTACAGATGAAAACGGCATGGTTTCTCTTATTGTAGGCGAAGGAATACCCATAAGTAATACATTTTATGATATTAATTGGGATGGAAAATTAAAATATTTAAATGTTGAACTAAATATTCTAAACAATAACGACGGTTTTGTCTTTTTAGACAGTCAAAAAATATTATACATACCTCAACCTGGTAATCGTAATGAGAATAGAAATGGGAACATAAAAATAGTAAGTTCTTTAGGAGACTTATCTCCTCCTTATCAATTAGGAGATATCATTTGGCTTACAGATTATGGTATAAATAACTCCCCATCATTAATGATTTGGAATGATATAAAATGGACACCTATTAATAATGATTTTGATCCTACTAATGAATTTGGACTTATAGTAGTGGGTAATGATAGCTTTAGAGATGCTCAATTTAAAAACCTTGTAATTGGAGATCAAGTTTGGAATCAGGCTTGTAATTGTTTAGAAGTATATGATGGTACTCAATGGGTTTCATTAAGAAACATGAAAGCAGAAAATGGTCTTTACACAGGCGACAATAAAGTAAAATTAGGTGGTATTTTAATAGAACCAACTTTAATTACCACAAGCGCAACAAACACATTTGCCTTTGCAGGATTGCAAGAAAGCACAAATACTGAAGATCAAATAGTAGTTATGAATAAAAGTACAGGTGTTTTAAAACAAAAACCTAGTTCTACTCTCCATCAAAAAAAACAAGTAATTATTATTGCTTCTGATGGTCAATTAGAATTTACCACTCCCCTCAACATTACAAATTCTGATAAAATAGATGTATTTAGAAACGGTGTTCGCATCAATTTTATTGCAATTAACAATACAACTATAAAACTAGAACAAGAAGCGAAATGTTACCAAGATGATAAAGTTAGAATAGTCCAACTATATTAATACATCACTCATAAAAAACTGAAAAGCCTATGAATAAAAACAATTAAAAAAGAAAAATAACAATTAAATTAATTAAAAATGAAAACTATGAAAACTATGAAAACGAATTATTTAAAATTAACAATATTAGGTATTATAATTATGGCGAGTAGCGCCATAAATGCCCAAAGAACAGAAACCTCAACTAATGCTGCAACCGATTTTACAAAACAAGCAAATACCGTTTTAGGTGAGGCTGGCGGATCTATAAAAGTTATTGATAATAAGGGTACAATTAAGTATTTACAATCTAGTAATGGCGTAACAATGTTTACGGACACCGCACCAGATGGAGGTGTAATTACAACCTGGCAATTGGGTGGTACTTTAACAGATGATACTTATATAGACGCATCAGGAGCTATTTTTGCTATTACAGGAATTGATGGAATTGACACAACCGCTGGTGATGCTGAAAACTCAGCTGCAACAGCTTTTGACACTACAGGATATTCATTATTAGTTAGGGATGAAGCTACTGGTGAAACAAAAAAACTTTTAATGACTAATTTCATTGATGTTCTATGGGATGAAACAGAATTGACTGCAGATGTAACAACTGACTTTACTGTGGATGCTGTTGGTATTTTAGCAACTACAAACGTTAATCGTGTATCTGTGTATAGAAATGGAGCAAAATTAAGATCTGGTACAGATTACACAATTACTAACGTTAATGAAGTAAACATAGTTGTTGCTTCATTAGGCGGTACTGCTTATACTGGAGATGTTTTTGAAGTACACTTTATTAAGTAAAAATAGCATCTTTATAAATTATGGTTTGTAAAATTACAAGCCATAATATTACTATTCATAAAAGAATACTACTCTTATTTTCAAAATCAACTTTCTTTACTTTTTGACTTTATAACTCTATTTTATAAATAAAAATGCAGCAATTTCTAAAACAACATATTATCACTTTTTTACTACTATTAGTAGCTAGTATATATGCTCAAGAAATTAGCGTTATCAATAACAAAGGAACTATACTTAACATAAGAAATAATACAGTTACAACTTCTAATACGAGTAATTCAAATCCAGTAGAAAACGATATTTGGTTTGATACTTCCTCCTCACCCACTACTGTTAAAATTTATAATGGTACTTCTTGGGAAAAATTATCTCCAACAGCTACCGAAGGATCTGTATTTTTTGCAAGTGCTACAGGTATACCTACAGAAGACAATACTCAATTATTCTGGGATAGCACCAATAATAGACTGGGTATAGGGACAAGTTCACCTACAAATAAGTTCCATGTTACAGGAGCCATGAGAACGGAAGGCATTTTAAATTCTGATGGTACTATGGGTAGGCCATCATACAGATTTAAAAATGATATAGATACAGGAATGTACAGCCCAGTCGCAGATGAAATTAGGTTTTCAGTTGGTGGTATAGAAGCTCTCAATATTGATGAAATAGCAAACACAACAACTGTAACTATAAAAGAAACCCTAAAATTAGATGGTCATATTAAGGATAAAAATAATTCTACAGGTATTACTGGACAAATTTTATCAGCAATTAATACAGGAACAAATTGGATAGATGCTTCAACTATAAATACGGATACTCAAAAAATTGATATTTATACTTTAAATATAGATGGAAAAAATTTAGAGATTTCATTAGAAAATGATGCTGAAACAACAAAACAAACAGATTTATCAGCATTAAAAATTACAGGTGATATTTCAGGAACCTTAGCAGCATCCACCATTATAAAAATACAAAACATAGATGTTTCAAACATACCTCCAACAAACGGACAAACATTAGTTTATGATAATACTTCATCTCAATATATACCAAAAACTTTTTATACACCTACAGTAAGCGAACGCTACCCAAATGCAATACAAACAATTGCAGAATCTTCCAATTTTACAACAATCAACTTTCAATCTCAAGATTTTACTCCCAACTCTTCAGATTACACTAATACTACAGATGGAATTATTGCACTTAACACAGGTAGATATAAAATTACATACAGAATTACATCCGAAGTAATAAATAATGTTCGAGTTGGAGGAGAATTTCAACTCACAAAAAATACGATATCGGTAAATAATACAATAGCTTATAGTTATCAAACAAGTAATTTGGTAAATAAAAGTACGGTAACGATGGTAAAAATTTTAGATTTAATTGCAAATGATAAAATTGGAGTTCAAGGTAGAGTTTACGAAAGTGATCGTGGAACTCTAGATAGTTTAACCATACTACCTGAAGGAACTATGCTAACTCTTGAAAAAATTAATTAAGAAGAAAACGAAACACTTTATGTTATTATAAAGCGAATTTACTTTCTAATTCTGCTATAACCATTTGCAGTTTTCAGGATATCTATTATTGTAGAATACGAGAGAGTATTTGCTGAAGTAAACAACCATTCACACTTAAAAAACACTAAAAGTCATATTAAGCCTCAACAGTTTATAACGTATTTTTTTTGTATCTTACTTACATAATTTATTATTGATGGAAAAAGAGGAAATTGCAGATTTATTAGAGGAAAATCACAATACTTTATTTAAATGGTTAGAAGATCAACCAAATGACAACTGGGAAAAAGGTCCCGATGGAAAATGGACTGTAGGACAACAAATACTTCACTTAGTAAATAGCTTACAACTTTTAAATAACGCTTTAAGTTATCCTCGCTTTTTTTTAAAATACAAATTTGGGTTATGTAATAGAGAACCTATAGATTACAAAACGATTGTAAGCAAGTACCATCAAAAATTACTTGACAATAAAGATAAAACAAAGAAATACAATCAAAAGTTAAAAAAACCATTATTAAAAGATAGAGAACGTCTATTAACAAAACTGCAAATACAGAGTAAAAAACTACAATTTAAACTCAAAAAAATTAGTGATGTTAATTTAGACACATTGGTACTTCCGCATCCATTAATGGGTAAAATGACTATTAGAGAAATTATAATGTGGACAGCATATCATACAGAACATCATACCAAAATATTAATAATGCATTATGGTGAAGAGACTTATTGCTAACCTTAGTAGGTATAAAATATCTAATTTTACTTCGTGATAAAAATAAGATCATAAGTTTAAATTCATATTATTCAAGATTTCAATAAGAAACTTCGTTTTTATTAACCTATTTACCTTTAATTGATCTCAAATCAATTAATAAATATCTTTAACTACATATTTTCTAATTCTGATTCAATAAAAAACTATTCTAATTCATATATTTGTGCTTCCTAAAAAAGAAGACGAATTATGTTTAATAATTTAAGCGATAAATTAGATAAAGCTTTACACACCTTAAAAGGTCATGGTAAAATTACAGAGGTTAATGTTGCCGAAACATTAAAAGAAGTTAGAAGAGCGTTGTTAGACGCCGATGTTAACTTTAAAATTGCCAAAGAATTTACCAAAAGAGTTCAAACCAAAGCATTAGGGCAAGACGTTTTAACTACGTTAAACCCAGGTCAATTAATGGTAAAGTTAGTTAAAGATGAACTAACAGAATTAATGGGTGGAGAAACTGTAGGTGTTAATTTAGGTGGTTCGCCAACTGTAATTTTAATGTCTGGTTTACAAGGTTCTGGTAAAACTACTTTTTCAGGAAAATTAGCAAACTTTCTTAAAGATAAAAAATCTAAACAAGTTTTATTAGTTGGTTGTGATGTTTATAGACCTGCTGCAATAAATCAATTACAAGTTGTTGGAGAACAAATTGGTGTTGAGGTGTATGCAGAAGTTGGAAACAATAATCCTGTTGAAATTTCACAAAACGCTATAAAACATGCAAAAGCAAACGGTAAAAACGTAGTTATTATTGATACTGCTGGTCGTTTAGCCGTGGATACAGAGATGATGAATGAAATTTCTAACATTCATAAAGCTGTAAGTCCACAAGAAACTTTATTCGTGGTAGATTCTATGACAGGGCAAGATGCAGTAAATACTGCAAAAGCTTTTAATGATATCTTAAATTTTGATGGAGTTGTTCTTACAAAATTAGATGGAGATACTCGTGGTGGAGCTGCATTATCTATTAAATCTGTTGTTGATAAACCAATTAAGTTTATTGGTACTGGAGAAAAAATGGACGCAATAGATGTATTCCATCCAGATAGAATGGCAGATCGTATTTTAGGGATGGGAGATGTTGTTTCTTTAGTTGAAAGAGCACAAGACCAATACGATGAAGAAGAAGCTAGAAAATTACAGAAAAAGATTGCTAAAAATCAATTTGGTTTTGATGACTTTTTAAGTCAGATTCAACAAATCAAAAAAATGGGTAGCATGAAAGATTTAGTTGGTATGATTCCTGGAGCTGGTAAAGCTATGAAAGATGTAGATATAGACGATGATGCTTTTAAAGGTATCGAAGCTATTATTCATTCTATGACGCCGGAAGAAAGAAGCACACCAACAACAATAAACGCCAGTAGAAAAAAGAGAATTGCAAAAGGTTCTGGAACTTCTGTTAATGAAGTAAACCAGCTAATGAAGCAATTTAACCAAATGAGTAAAATGATGAAGATGATGCAAGGCGGCGGCGGCAAAAAGATGATGCAAATGATGAAAGGAATGAAGTAAAAATATTAAAAAAGATAAACACACGTTTATCTTTTTTTAATTTACATAATACACAACAACTAGACAACAACACAACAAACTAGAAATGATTTTATTAGACGGAAAAAAAACATCTGCAGACATTAAAGAAGAAATTGCTTTAGAAGTAAGAGATTTAAAAAGTAAAGGAGCTGATACACCTCATTTAGCAGCGATAATAGTTGGAGACGACGGTGCAAGTATCACTTATGTGAATGCAAAAGTAAAAGCTTGTGAGCTTGTTGGTTTCGAATCTACTTTAATTAGATTACCAGATGATACTACCGAAGAAGATTTATTAAATGAAATTGCTATTTTAAATATTGATAAAGATATTGATGGTTTTATTGTGCAACTTCCGTTACCAAAACATATAGATGAACAAAAAATATTAATGGCTATAAATCCTGATAAGGACGTAGACGGTTTTCATCCAACGAACGTTGGAAAAATGGCTCTAAATTTACCTACTTTTATTTCTGCAACTCCTTTTGGAATTTTAGAGCTATTAGAAAGATATAAGGTTGAGACTTCTGGAAAACACGTGGTTGTTTTAGGTAGAAGTCATATTGTTGGTAGCCCAATGAGTATTTTATTATCTCAAAAACGAAAGGTTGGTAATGCAACGGTAACAATGTGCCATAGTAGAACTCAAAATTTAAAAGAAATAACTTTACAAGCAGATATTATTATTGCTGCAATTGGTATTCCTGAATTTTTAAAAGCAGATATGATAAAAGATCATGTTACTGTAATTGATGTAGGTATTACTCGTTTAGAAGATGCCTCTAAAAAAAGTGGATTTAGATTGGTTGGTGATGTCGCTTTTGATGAAGTTTCTAAAAAATCTGATTTTATTACTCCTGTTCCTGGTGGGGTTGGCCCAATGACTATTGCCATGTTATTAAAAAACACATTATTAGCTTGCCAAAGAAAAAGCTAATTTTTTATAAGGTATAAAAAAAGCGATGCATTAAATGCATCGCTTTTTTTTTGCTTAAAATTGTATTGATTAAATATTATTTTCGGCAAATTCTTTTCTGTAAATTTTTACAATTACTAAAAATAAACTAATTAATAATGGTCCGAAAATTAAACCAATAAACCCAAATAAAGGCACCCCAACAATAACACCAATTAAGGTAATTAAAGGGTGCACATCATCTAATTTTTTTAATACCAAAAGCCTTATAATATTATCTGTAGACCCAACCACAACTATCCCATAAATTAAGATTCCCCAAGCAGCAACACTATCTCCAGAAGCTAACGTTAAAATAAAAACAGGTAATATACCTACAAAGGTTCCTATAAAAGGAATCATAGAACCTACTGTAACAATTGTAAACCAAAAGAATGGGTTATTTATATCGAAAATTAGAAAACCTATTAACGCAATAATACCTTGTGCAATAGCAACTAAAGGAATTCCTATGGTATTAGAACGAACCATAGACTTCGCTTCGGAACCTATAATCTTTAAATTCACTTCGTTTATCGGTAAATATTTGTATAAAGATTTTCTTAAGATTTTTTCATTTACCAACATAAAGTATAATAAGAAGTACATTAAACCAATTGATATAAATATATTAAAGGTACTACCTACAAATCCCTGCAAGTTATCTGTTATCCAACTAGACACTTCTTCCGCGTCTATACTATCTGTAAAATTATAACCTACTTTACCTTCTAAAGAAGTCATTTGTGTTTTAAACTTGGATACAACCTCTTCTGAATTTCCAACTACATCACGCACTTTATTTGCCAACATTAATAAAATACCCGAAATAGGTAAAAGTATACCTATAAAGGAAACTAAGATTAAAAAAGCTGCGGCAATATTTGGTTTCCATTTTTTATTAACCAAAAAAAGCATTGCTTTTCTTAATAAAACAAAAATAGTTATTGCCCCTAAAACACCTGATAAATAGGGAATTAATTCCCTGAAAATTAGAATTAAAATAAATAAAATAAGTAATAAAACAAATATTTGTCTTATTATTCTTGGTGCAATAGTATCTTTCATATGTAGTAGTTTATCGCAATTTAGAAATAAAATAAAATTAATATTATAACTATCAATTTATAAATTAACACAAATGTAATCTATACTTCTTCTCTATGTACCAAGTCTATAGAAAAAGCTGGTAAACAAACTGCCATATATTCACAAGGATCTGTAAAAGGATTTGAATATTGAACTCTGGTATTTTTTTCTATTTTAATAGATTCACCTGCAGATAAAATAATGGTTTCACCATCTATTATAAATTGTTTTTTTCCTTTAATAATATAGGTGTATTCTTCAAACTCTGGAGTTTGAAAAGGTTCACTCCAACCAGAAGGCGCAACCATATTGTAAGTAATATTGTAATTTAGTAAAAATATTATTATATTCATTAAAAAATACTATGAGCTTAATAACAATTCAAAAATCACACAACATTTCTGATTTATTTATACTAAAAGGCAGGTTAGAGCACGAAGGAATTAAATGTTTTTTACTAAATGAATTTACAACTCAAATAATGCCACATATGGGATCATTTGAAGTTGAGCTACAAGTTCATGATGCAGATATAGATAGAGTAAAAGAGATTTTAGCTGAAGTTAATCAAATTGAGTAGAATTAACATCAGAAATAAAGCGGATAGATTACTTTAATACTGAAAATATAAAAGCAAAATTGTAATTATTTAATCAAATGCTTTTTTTTATATTACTGTATGAACAAAATAAATGAGGTTTAAATCTAAAATAAAAATAGTTCTGTAAGGATTACTTTAGTTTTTATCAAGAAAATATTTTTATTTAAAGGTTTAACTACTTATAATCTTAAAATTAGTGAACTTGTTTTTAAATAATTTATTGGCAATTAAATAATAAGAACTCACTGCTTCACTTCAATAATAAACCTAACTTTGCATCCTCATAAAAAATACAATTGCGGAGTATTTGCAATTGAAAAACACACGACATGAATATTTACCAACAAATAGAAGCAGAAATTCAAGCTGCTTCAAACATCGTTATTACAGCACACAAATCTGCAGATGGAGATTCCATAGGTTCTTCTTTAGGTTTACTTCATTTTATAGAAAAGTTAGGAAAGAAAGCAGTTGTTTGTCACCCAGATAAAGCACCAGATTTTTTATATTGGTTAGATACTTCTTCAATTCTTTTAATGGAAGAAAACCCGGAAGAAGTAACAGAAGAAATGCAAAAAGCAGATTTAATTTTCTGTTTAGATTACAATGCAACCAATAGAGTAGGTCCAGAAATGCAAGTTTTGTTAGAAGAAGCAACTTGTAAGAAAATTATGATAGATCATCATTTGAACCCTGAAGAATTTCCTACAATCACAGTTTCAGAAACTACAGCATCATCAACATCACAATTAATTATAGATTTAATAGAGCAATCTGGTCATTTAGAATTGTTAGATGAAAAAATAGGAACCCCTTTATATTTAGGAATTTTAACAGATACAGGAAGTTTTAGATTCAATTCTGTAAAACCAAGAACACACGAGGTTTTAGCTAAAATTTTAGCAGCAGGAGTAGAACATCATTTAATTCATGAAAAATTAAGTGATAATAATACAGAAACTCGTTTGCGTTTACAAGGATATGCAATGAGTGAGAAATTAGAAATTTTATACGATTATAATGTGGCAATTATTTCTTTATCTAAAGAAGAGTTGGCGAAATATCACTATAAGAAAGGAGATACAGATAGTTTGGCAAATTTAGTTTTATCAATAAAAGGGATGAAAGCTGCTATTGTATTTACTGAAAGAGACGGAATTATGAAAATTTCTTTCCGTTCTAAAGGAGCAGAAAACCCGGTTAATATGTTAGCAAAAGAACATTTTAACGGAGGAGGACATGCTAATGCTTCTGGAGGAATGAGTGATTTAACTGTTGATGAAACTCTAGAAAAATTAAAAGGATTAATTCCTGAGTATTTTCAGAAATAAGACCAATTGTCTTTTACATATAAAAAGAGGTTTTAGCTTTACAAAGTTAATACCTCTTTTTTATTGCGCTCAATTTTAATTTTTTTCAAAACTAGTTCAAAGAATTATTTACGTTCAATAAAACTTTGATTATTTTTATCAAAAATTAGATAAACATGATGCAACATTACGAGTTTGTTAATAGAAAAGGCATTACAAAAAGAATTTTTAATCTGTTAGTAGTTGTTTCTTTTCTAACCATATTCTTTTCTTGTAATAGTAACGATGATAATTTATTTAACGAGGAAGAAATTATACAAAAAGACGCTAAAATAGAAGATTTAGCGGGTGCTTGGTCTATTTATAAAGTTGAATATGATGGAAACGAAGCTTCTGTACCTGCAACAACTGAAGAGTGCGGTAGAGATTTTTTTATTTACAATAGTTCTGGTACTTATGAAGAATTTCTTTATCAAGAATCTTATCGATGTCAACCGACACAGAATACGTTAAACTGGACTTTAAATAATGGAATAATTACGTTAAATTCTGATGAAGACAATCAGTATGAAACAATAAAAATTAAAAATTTAAGTAAAGATAACTTTGTGTTTTTTGTTAGTTTAGATACGGATGGTGACGCTGTTAAAGAACAATATACTTTTACTGCTTACAGATATTTACCACCAAATGAAATGGATGTGTATACAGCTACTTTTCAAAAAAAGGAAGAGGGGCCATTTGAAAATCACATAGAATTTGGTTGGGATGCATATAATGGCTACAATATATTTGAAAAATACGAGATTTATAGAAATGGTAAGGACTGTAACTTAAACGGAGCTACTTTATTAAAGACAATTACAGATGTAAATTTAAATACTTTTATAGATGAAGATCCTTTATCAAATAGCGAAGCGTGTTATTTTCTAAAAATTTACACTAATAAAGGCCTTTTAGGAGAAAGTGATCCGAGGTATATAAACCCTGAATTTATATTTCCAGAAAATGTTGTTTTTAAAAATGCGGAGGTAATTGAGAATGAGGTTTCTTTATCTTGGGAAAAATATTCTGGTTATTATTTTTCTCATTATGAGATAAGAGTGCAAGATCAGAATGAGAATTCTAGCCCTAATATAGAAAGCGTTAAAATTATTTCGGATATCAATACAACCACCTTTATAGATGAGAATCCACCTTATGTAAACAATCCTATTTATACTATTTATGTGCACAATATATTTGGGAATATTAGTAACTTGAATGATGAGAAATCTGTTGTAGAAACAGCTTTTATAAGACCAGAATTGTTAGACGCTGATTATATTAAATATTTAAGTTTTGATCCGGAAGGTCAATCCTTTTACTTTTATTTAAGAAATACCAAAAACGAGCCAAGATTGGTAAAATATGATTATATCAAGCAAGAAATAACAGCAGAAGCTTTTAAACTACCAACGTCGTATACAGAAGTGGAAATGAAATTAATTACTTCAGAAAATGGAAAAGAACTAGTTTTTTCTCAAAGTGATAACCTATTTATTTACGACGCAGAAACCTTAAATTATAAATATTCTTTAGTTTCATCATATAGGGCAATGGGTAGTTTTGAATATTTTGATGATAATATCTGGGTTTTATCAGACAGTGATGATGTTTTTACTTACAAAAGGAATGGAGATCAATTTGTAGAAATTGATGAAAAACCACATTTTTCAGATCACCAAGGAGGTCAGAATTATGAAATTACAAAATTAGATAAAAACAACTTTTTTTTAAGTCATAATAACGAGGGCAGAGCAATACATTATAGTATTAGTAATACAGGAGAAATCTCTAATAATGGAATAATAGAAATTCCTTTAAAATTCAAATATAATAGTGATGTGTCAACAAATACAACAAGTTCTTATTTACTAAACAAAAAAAGAAATACGGTTTATTCTTTAGATGACTTTTCTAAAATAGTAAGTTATTCTACTCCAATAGTTACATCAAATTTTAGTAAAAATGGGACTGAAATTTATGGTACAAATAATGATTCAGAAGTTTATGATAATCATAAAAATTTTAAAAAGGAAATTATAGTTTATAGTATTTTAAATAATAATTTTAGAACCTTACCTACAAAAGGATTTCCATTATACATTGCAGAAGATAATTTAGGAAATATAATAAGTCTGTCTTCTGGTTTTCCTAGAAATTCTTATTATGATAGTTATAATGGCAATGTTGCAGATCTGTTTGTAGAAATTATTAAATAAGCAAAACAAACTCTTTAAATAATTTCACAACAATCAAACTTTGATTATTTTTATCAAAATTTAGTTTTAAATGAGTCAGAAAGAAGAATTTTTTGAATACATCAATAACGGTTACAAAACCAAAGGCGATTTTATAGCATTAGGTGCCGCAATGTTAGGGGAAGAAACCGTAACAGATGCGCTGGTAAAAATACCACTTAAAACTCTAAATAGGCATGGTTTAATTGCTGGAGCAACCGGAACAGGAAAAACAAAAACCCTACAAGTTTTAGCAGAAAACTTATCAGAAAAAGGAGTCCCTGTTTTGTTGATGGATATTAAAGGAGACCTTTCTGGTTTGGCACAACCTAGTCCAGGACATGCAAAAATAGACGAACGTCACGCAAAAATTGGTTTTCCGTTTACGGCACAAAAATTTCCTATAGAAGTTTTAACGATTTCTGAACAAGACGGAACAAGAATGCGTGCTACAATTTCAGAATTCGGACCTGTTTTATTATCAAGAATTTTAGACTTAACAGAAACTCAAAGTGGAATTGTTGCCATCATTTTTAAATATTGTGATGATAATAAATTTGCCCTTTTAGATATTAAAGATTTCAAAAAAGTTTTACAATACGTTACCAATGAAGGTAAAGAAGAAATTCAAGCGGAGTATGGGCGAATTTCATCTTCATCTACAGGTGCAATTTTGCGTAAAATTGTAGAGATAGAACAACAAGGAGGAGATTTATTCTTTGGCGAAAGATCTTTTGAAGTAGAAGATTTAACAAGAGTAGATGAAGACGGAAAAGGAATTATTTCTGTTTTACGATTAACAGATATACAAGACAAACCAAAGTTGTTTTCAACATTTATGTTACAATTATTAGCTGAGGTCTATGAAACTTTCCCAGAGCAAGGAGATAGTGACAAACCGGAGTTAATCATCTTTATAGATGAAGCGCATTTGGTATTTGAAGAAGCTTCTAAAGCTTTATTAAATCAAATAGAAAGTATTGTAAAATTGATTCGTTCTAAAGGGATTGGTTTGTATTTTGTTACGCAAAACCCTAAAGATGTGCCAGAAGATATTTTAGCACAATTAGGTTTAAAAATTCAACATGCATTAAGAGCATTTACAGCAAAAGATAGAAAAGCTATTAAGTTGGCTGCAGAAAATTATCCATCTTCTGAGTATTATGACACCAAAGAAGTTTTAACGCAATTAGGAATTGGAGAAGCTTTTGTATCCGTTTTAAACGAAAAAGGAATTCCAACTCCGTTGGCAAGAACCATGTTACGCGCACCAATGAGTAGAATGGATGTTCTAACTGATAAAGAGTTAAAAAATGTAATTAACAACTCACGTCTTTTCTATAAATACAATGAAAATTTAGACAGAGAAAGTGCGTACGAATTATTGAATGAAAAGATAGAAAAGGTTAATATTGCAGAAGCAAAAGCTATACAAGCAGAAACCGATAAAAAAGAAAGAGAAAAATTAGCAAAAGAAAGGGAGAAGGAAAGAATAAGAGAAGAAAGAGCTTCTAGAAGTACTACCAGACGCAGAAGTACGGCACAAAATCCATTAATTAAAGTATTAACAAGTGCAACTTTTATTAGAGCTGCATTTGGGATTTTAAAAAAAGTATTAAAATAAGAAATAAATAAAAAGAACATTTAAATAACAAACATACTATAATGATTAACAAAAATATCCTTCCAATTATTGCAATCGCATTTTCACTATTTGTAATTAGCTGTGATAATACTAGTAAATTTAAAATAGAAAAAGGTAAAGTTGGTGCGCTTACAACCACAACTACAATAAAGGAATTAAGTACTATTTTTAAAAACGATTCTATTGTTAAAAATTTAAGTGAAGGTGCACAAGGAGACAATTATTTTCAAGAAGACGATGAATATTTCATTTTTGAAAAAGGAGGAAAATTGTTACTTACAATTTTGCCAAAACAACAATTAGATTCTACATCTACCATAAAAAGTATAGAAATTAATGATGTGCGTTATACAACTGCATCTGGAATTAATTTAAATTCTAGTTTTTCAGAAATAAATGCCAATAACAATATTAACAGAATAGAGACTACTTTAACTTCTGCAACGCTTTTTTTAAACGACTTAAATGCAACAGTTGCTATAGATAAAGAAGAGTTAGGTCTAAAAGAATTGATTACTCAAAAAGTAACAAAAGAACAAATTCCAGATTTAGCAAAAATGAAATCTTTTATCGTTTGGTTTAATTAAATTTTAGGGCAAATTTTGTCGCTTTATTTTTTTAACAAAACCGCGCTTTCAACTATATCTTTTTATGTAAAAATAAATTGATACTTTAAAAACTCTTATTTAATAAATAATATTTTGTTATATTTATTAAATAAGAGTTTTTACATAAAAAGGATGCCGTTTCAATCGCTTTCGCAAAACCAATATTTATGAAAACATATTCAATTGAAAACAGTGAAAGAACAGTTTTAAGACCAAATTCTGAGTTTGAAAGAAGAATTATCTTTCAATATTATTTAGATAATGACATTAAAATAAACTCCAAAGAAAAAGAGATTCTTTTAAAAACAGATGTGTCAGAACATGAGTCTATTGGTATTATAGGGTGTTTATTAAATGATAGCACTCATTTAAATACTCTTAGGTTAGCGATTGGTTCTAAAAATTTGTCAAATAAAAAATTATCTAATTTAGCAAGTTCATTATTTAATGCTAAAGAATTAGAAAAAGCAGATACGGTTTACTTTGTAGAAAAAAACGTTGATGATTTAAGTAGAATAGAAAATATAATAACAAGCGAATATCTTGCCGCATTTTATAGTTTTAACAGATGAAAAAATATACCATTCAAAAAGCACCCTTTGTGGTTCCAACCACAGATGGTAAAATAATAGAAGAACATTTCGGACAAGCAACCGATGGAAACTCTCAAATAAGTATTGCGCATATAATTTTAGTATTGATACATCATTAAAATGACTGAATCTTATGTTAATTAGGCGTTGTTATTTTTTTATAAAAACATCTAATCGGTTGTTGGTAGTTTGCTGAATTTTATTTCTCATAAAAGAGGACCATCCCAATAAATAACCAGGAAGTCCCATTGCTTGTTTTGTCCAAGACCATAAATCAAAAGTGTCAAAATGCTGTATAATTTTACCATCTTTAAATCTAAAATCGGCAGAAACTCTATTAACCACTTTTCTTTTCTTGTCTCCATAAAGATATTCTGCTACCCAATTTGCTTTTCCGTTTTCTGCAGTTGCTTCTATATTACTAAAGTTAATAGTAGTGTCTTGTTTTTTATTAGAAAGTAGCATTTCCCACATTTTAAAAGCTCTATCTCCTTCTAACCTTCCGAATACAGCATCTTTAAAGACAACATCCTTATGATAACATTCTAGCATTCCTGTTACATTTCCATTAGAAAATGATGTGTAAAACTTCTTTATTATTTCCTTATTTTCCATTTAGTTGCTATTTTTAATTGAGTTTAATGTTAACGATGATATCACATCGTTTCAAAGTCCAATTATCAGAAGTTAGCGAAGTTATAAGAAAATAGGTACGGAAACAAATCTAACTCTAAAACTAAAGGTTTCTTTAATAATAAATTAACGATATTAGTCAATCCAGTTCTTAAAATCTTTTACACGTTCCCTACTCACAATAATTTCACTATCAGAATAAGAATCTAAGATTAACTTTAAACGAGAATTAGAATATGCTATAATGTCTTTTATAGCATTTATGTGCACAATAAAAGTTCTGTTAACTCTAAAAAAATGTTCCGGATTTAATTGTTCTTGCCAAGTTTCTAAAGAATTATCTAGCAAGTAATTCCTATTTTCTTTAGTATGAATATAAGTAGATTTATTCTCACTGTAAAAACATGCTACCTCGTCAATATTTATAATTTTTATGTGCTGACCAACCTTAATCGTCAATCTCTTTTTAAATTTTCTATCTACGGGATTCACCAATAGTTTACGAATTTCATCCAAGTTTACCTGTACTTCTGTTTCTTTTGGCCGATATTCTTTAAACTTTTCTACGGCAACTTTTAGTTCATCTTCATCTAAAGGTTTTAGCAAATAATCAATACTATTTAACTTGAATGCTTTTAACGCATATTCATCATAAGCAGTAGTAAAAATAATAGCAGATTTTACTTCAATTTCTTCAAAAATCTCAAAAGACAATCCATCAGAAAGCTGAATATCTAAAAAGATCAAATCTGGATGTTCATTGTTTTGTAACCAATTTAAAGACTCTTCTACCGAGTGCAACATCTGCTGAACTTCTAAATTTAATGCTGCTAACATTCTGTTTAGCCTTCTTGCTGCAGGTTTTTCATCTTCAATTATTAATACATTCATTTTTGTAATCGCTTTTTAAGATTGTTGATCTTTTATATTTTTTTAACTCTTCTTTTTGTTAATATTCAGTTGATTTTAATCTTGCATAAATTCTTTGATTTTTTTCTCTTCCCAATTTTTATTAAAAACACCTGCAAAACCAAATGTTTTAAAAGCATCAATTAACAAAATAACTCCCCAAATTAACCAAAAAGGAATATGCTTAAATCCGTCTGAATCGTATTGATTGCTTAGCACAAAGTCACCGAAAATCTTAAAAGAAAACGTCCAAACAAATGTTAAAAATAAATTTACTAAAACATAGGTTACAACATGTTTGTAAAACTTTTTAATTTCTGCAACTCTTTGTTTTGCTTCAAAAAATCTCTTTTCGTCTAAATTTTCCATAATCTTATAATTTATGTTTCCTGAGATCTTCTTTATCCATCATTTCTTTAATTTTCTTTTCTTCCCAATCTGCGCCAAAGCCAATCGATTTAAAACCAAAAACGCCCATCCAATGAAAAAACATACCAATTCCCCAAAAAAGCCAAGTAGAATAAGTACCAAAGTTACTTATAGCATCTTCAAAATTATATCCGCTTTGCATTAAGCCAAAAATAACAACGGCACTAATAAAAATGTTTACCAAAACGTAAACCATTAAATGTACATAAAAACCTTTTATTGCTTTTACTCTTTTTTTAGCTTTAATATAATTTTGTTCTTTTGTAAAATCTCTTTCCATAACTATTTTTTTTCATTCATAAATTCTTTAATCTTTTTTTCTTCCCAATTGTTTCCTAAACCTAATAACTTTAGTCCAAAAACAGACAACCAGTGAAAGAAAAGCCCTGTTCCCCAGCCACATAAAGAGAACCAAAACCAATGAAAATGAGGTTCGAATTTTAAATTTACAAAAATTATAATCGGTATCACAATACAATAAATACTTAAATGTGTGTAAAACCCTTTTATCTTTTTTACTCTTTTCTGCGCTCTAATATATTGTTGTTTTTGCGTAGTATCTGTATCCATAATTATCTTCTATAATTTTGTTCATCCATATACTTCTGAATCTTCTTTTGCTCCCAATCTTTATTCATAAACAAACTTAAACCAAAAGTATTCAAAGCCTGAAAAGCAATTCCGATTCCCCAAAAAAACCAAATTTTATAATTATGATAATTAGAAAAAGCTTCCATAAAGGTATCTCCATCATTTATATCTCCAACTATAAAAATGGCACTTAAAAAGCTGTTTACAATAATATAAGTTGCCAGGTGTTTATAGAATTTACTAATTTTTTCAACTCTTTTCTTTGCTAAAATATATTTTTGTTCTTGTGTAAGTTCCTTTTCCATTATCTTCTGTTTTTATGCTGATTCTCGGCTTCCATCATTTCTTTTATCTTTCTTTCCTCCCAATTATTGCCTAAGAAAATATTGTAGTTATTTACTTCTAAAAAGTGAAATGCCAATCCCATTCCCCATCCAAAAATTGGAAACCAAAACCAATGAAAACCTGAAGAGAACCTTAAATTGATAAAAATTAAAAAAGGAATTACAATACAATAAGCTGCTAAATTCTGATAAAATTCTTTTAACTTTTCTACTCTTTCTACTGCTTTCACGTATTTGCTATTTTCTAAATCGTCGTTGTACATAATATCGTTCATTTTATATAAGAGAGGTAAACTCACCTTAAAAGTTTTGTTATTGTTATCTATTTTCACTCCCTTTTGAGTGATCAATCCATATCTATCCGCAATATTCTGCAATCCTACTTTAGTGCTTTTCCCTATTGCTTCTTTAGGATTTACATTGTTTTCTATTATTAAATAAGTATCTTCTTCATAAATACTAACTGTTAAAGGTTTAGAAGATGAAACCACATTGTGTTTTACCGCATTTTCTAACAAAAGTTGCAAAGAAAGTGGTACAATTTTTAAGTCATTATTACTTATGGTATCTGGAATATTAAATTTCACTGCATCTTCAAAACGCATTTCTAACAATTGCATATACGTATTTGCAAATTTTAATTCTTCTTCAATAGGTACTAAATCTTTGTTTCTTTGCTCTAAAACATACCTGTATACCTTAGATAATTTGGTTGTAAATTTTTCTGCTTGCGCAGGGTTTTCTCCAATCAAACTCGTTAACACATTTAAACTATTGAATAAAAAATGTGGATCTAATTGATTTTTTAGAGACTCAAATTTTGCAGTTTCTGTTTTTGCAACAATTTCTTGTTTGGTAGTTTCCTGGGTCATAGCACTTTTCCAATTCACCATAAAACCTTTGGCATGAAAAAAAGCAGCGACTCCTAATGAAAATATGATTGCAAATAAATGGACCCAAACTAAATATCCTTGAAAGAAGTTTTCTACTTTATATCCAAAAAGCAATATATATTGTATAAAATGAATAATTAAAACGGCAATTACTGTATAAATTACGGTAGTTATAATTCCTGCCCAAACTCTTTTGTTGGTTTCTTTAACCCAATCCCATTTGGTGTTTAAGTATTCATTAATAATTCCGTTTCCAAGTCCTAAAGTAAAAGAATACATTCCCGAAATTAAAAAGGTAATACCTGCACCTTTAAAACTAAATTGTTGGTTTATAACTATAAAAACGATCCCTATAACTATGGTAAGTTTTGTACAAAGTATAAAATCATCTTTAATTTTATTATAAATATGGTTGGTAGGTGTCTTCATTTTGGGAAATTGTTCTTATAAAAAATACATACTAAAATTTAATTTCTAAAGATACATTTTTATCGTTAACCTTAAATTTTGCATCTTCAAATCTTGGCGGACCAAAAGTCATGTTATTGTTAGAAGCACCATAATCTTCTAAAGGCATTCCATTAGCTTTAAAATCCATTTTATCATTATCATTTTTATCATGATAACAAATAATTGCATATTCGCCTCCTTCTACGTTTTCGAAAACCACTGTACTTTTCCCTGCTTCAATTATAGCATTAGCACTCTGAATTGGTTTCATTCTAAAATTTGTTTTGTCATATAAAGCAAAACCAACTTTACCAGAATCTGAAGTAATATTTACTACAGTTGCTGTAATTGTTTTGTTTTGAGCTGTTACTAAGTTTGTAACACATAACATTGCCGTTGTTAAAATTGCTAAGATAAGTTTCATAATAAGTTGTTTTAAGTGGTTAATTATACTACAAAGATGCAAAACAACCTTAGTTCTATAAATTTAAGAATACCGAGTTGTAATTTTTTAAGGATGAATTGTAGTTTTCACATAAAATAATCAGTAATAAATAATAAGCAGTAATTTAATCACCTTTAATATTATGAAAAAAAGATTTTTTAAGATATCTGTTGATTTATTTTTAACGCAAACCATAAATTTGTTTAAATTTGATAAAACTGATAAAAAAGCACTACATTTTTGATAATAATTTTTAAAAAATATTTACTTTAGCAGTATGATTACCACAAGAATAAATAATTTATGTACTACAATAGTTCCCAGCTTGCGCTTGCGCAACCGCCGTCGCTAATATTCTACTTTAGCTACAAGACAACTTATTATAGTATTTATCCATTTATTTATTTTATCGTGAACAATTCTTACAAAACTTACTTACAATCTTTCGTTATCTTAAAAAATAACAATTTACGACGTAGTTTTTCTATTCGCCCTTTGGGTGTTTAGATAATTATAGAGTTTAGGTGAGTCCGATTCTACATTCAAAAAGAACAAACAACAACTTTAATAAAATAAAAAACACAATGCAATGGAAATTGTAATTGCTAACAAGTCACATATTGTTTATGCAGATATTATTTGCAAAACAATAGAAGATGCTGCTCAGGTTAGAGGAACAGGTATCGCAAAAAGAAAACCAGAATATGTTGCCACAAAAATGGAAAACGGTAATGCTGTAATAGCATTAGAAAATGGTGAATTTGCAGGGTTTTGCTACATAGAAAAATGGGGGCATGGAAAATTTGTTGCCAACTCTGGTTTAATTGTACACCCAAATTATAGGAATATTGGGTTATCAAAAAAAATAAAACAAAAAATATTTGAGCATTCTAGAACTAAATTTCCAGATGCGAAAGTTTTTAGTATTACAACAGGTTTTGCTGTAATGAAATTAAATAGCGATTTAGGCTATAAACCTGTACCTTTTTCTGAGTTAACAGACGATCAATCTTTTTGGGATGGATGCCAAACTTGTAGAAACTACGATGTTTTAACAAGAACAGACAGAAAAATGTGTTTGTGTACGGGGATGCTTTTTGATCCTGCAAAAATAAAAAAAGAAGAGAAAACTCCTTTTAAAGAAAAAACATTTCAAAGATTAAAACGAATAAAACAAGCATTGTTTCTTAAAAAAAATAAAGAATAATATTATGAAAAAATTAGTAATAGCTTATAGTGGAGGTTTAGACACATCTTATTGTGCAGTTAGTTTATCTAAAGAATATGATGTACATGCCGTAAGTGTTAACACAGGCGGATTTACAACAGAAGAGATTAAACACATTGAAAGTAACGCCTATAAAATGGGTGTTTCTACGTACAAAAATATTGATGCAGTTGCTACGTTCTACAACAAAGTAGTAAAGTATTTAATTTTTGGTAACGTATTAAAAAACGCTACGTATCCTCTTTCTGTAAGTGCAGAGAGAATTATTCAGGCAATTGAAATTGTAGAATACGCAAAGAGTATTGGAGCTGAATATATTGCTCACGGTAGTACAGGTGCAGGAAATGATCAAGTTCGTTTTGATATGATTTTTCAAACTTTGGCTCCTGGAATCAAAATTATTACGCCAATTAGAGACCAAAAATTAACAAGACAAGAAGAAATAGATTATTTAAAATCTGAAGGTATTGATATGCCTTGGGAAAAATCTAAATATTCTGTAAACAAAGGTCTTTGGGGAACTAGTGTTGGTGGTGTTGAAACTTTAAAGTCAGAATTACCTTTACCTAGTGAAGCATATCCTTCTCAATTAGAAAAAGAAGGTGAAGAAAAAGTAACTCTAACTTTTAAAAATGGTGAATTTGTTGCTTTAAACGGACAAGAAAATGCTCCGGAAGTAAATATCGAAAAATTAAACGACATCGCTTCTGCATATGCAATTGGTAGAGACATTCATGTTGGTGATACAATTGTTGGTACAAAAGGAAGAGTTGGTTTTGAAGCTGCAGCGGCTTTAATCACAGTAAAAGCACACCATTTGTTAGAGAAACACAACTTAACAAAATGGCAATTACAGCATAAAGAGTATTTATCTAGTTTTTACGGAATGCATTTACATGAAGGGCAATATTTAGATCCTGTAATGAGAGATACGGAAGCTTTTTTACAAAGTTCTCAAAAAATGGTTTCAGGTAATGTAGTAGTTTCTTTGAAACCTTATCATTTTACTTTAGACGGAATAATTTCTGATCACGATTTAATGTCTAGTGCATTTAGTACGTATGGAGAAGAAAACAAAGCTTGGACAGCTGATGATGCAAAAGGTTTTATTAAAATTTTAGGAAATCAGAATAAAATATACAGACAAGTAAATAACAAATAATGTTGAATCGTGTAATTGTTTAAGTTATTATTCCACAACGATTACACAACATAACAATTACACGATTAAACAGTTACACAATTAAAAATTTTCAAAAGCATGAAAAATTTAGAAGTAGGAATTATAGGAGGAGCTGGTTATACTGCTGGTGAATTAATTAGATTATTATTGAATCATCCAAAGACAAATATCAATTTTGTATACAGTACTTCTAACGCTGGTAACAAATTGTATAAAGTGCATCAAGATTTAATTGGTGATACAGACATCAGTTTTACAAGTGAAATAAATGCTGATGTAGATGTTTTATTTTTATGCTTAGGTCATGGAAACTCAACTTCATTTTTACAAAAAAACAGCTTTTCTGATAACACGAAAATTATTGATTTAAGTAATGATTTTAGATTACTTGCTGATAAGAATTTTGAAGGTAAAGATTTTGTGTACGGTTTACCAGAATTAGATAAAGAAAGTATAAAAACAGCAAAATACATTGCAAATCCTGGTTGTTTTGCCACTGCAATACAATTGGCTATTTTACCTTTAGCAGCAAATGGTTTGTTAAAAGATGATGTGCATATTAATGCAGTAACAGGTGCAACTGGAGCAGGAACGTCATTATCTGCAACGACACATTTTACATGGAGAGATAATAACTTTTCTCATTATAAAGCATTTAATCATCAACATTTAGGAGAGTACAACCAAACTGTAAACCAACTACAACCTAGTTTTAATTCTGAAATTAATTTTATGCCAAATCGTGGTGATTTTTCTAGAGGAATTTTTGCAACTACGTATACAAAGTTCGATGGTTCTCTTAAAGAAGCAACAGAAATTTATAAGGCGTATTATAAAGATGCTGCTTTTACATTTGTTTCTGATGAAAGCATTTTTATGAAACAAGTTGTAAACACCAACAAGTGTTTAGTACAGTTAGAAAAACACGGCAATAAGTTGTTAATTACAACCACTATTGATAATTTATTAAAAGGCGCTTCTGGTGCTGCAATTCAGAATTTAAACTTAATGCATGGTTTTGAAGAAACCCTAGGTTTAAATTTAAAAGCAAATTACTTCTAGTAGTAAGTAACTCGAGTTAGCGATTGAAACTTTTCGGCTACGCTCAAGACAGGCTCCATCCTTTTTTGGTGTCGGTTTGAAAAAATTTGTATCGAGAACAAAATAAGATATAGTGTAAAGCGCAACCTTTAGGAACGTAAAAAAATATTAATTATGAAAGCAGCAATTATTGGAGCAGGAAGTTTAGGACAGTCTATTGCCAAAGGTTTATTAAAAAACAAAGTGGTGAGTTCTTTGTATTTAACAAAACGAAATACAAGTTCAATAGCAAGTTTTAACACTTATAATGAAGTAGTTTTAACTTCGGATAATGAAGAAGCTGTTAAAAATTCTGACATTTTAATATTTGCCGTTCAACCAAGACATTTAGATAAAATTTTAAAAGATTTAAAATCTCTTTTAACAGGAAATCATGTGATAATTACAGTAATTACAGGTTTTTCTATAGAAAAAATAGAGGCTATTATTGGAGTCGATAAATTTATTATTCGTTCTATGCCAAATACTGCAGCTGCTGTTGGTCAGTCTATGACATGCCTTTCCCCAAATACAAAAGGAAAAGAAAAAGTGGAATTAGCCAAAACTATTTTTAATAGTTTAGGTCAGTCTATGGAAATTCCGGAAGAGCAATTACAAGCCGCAACAGTAATTTGTGCAAGCGGAATTGCTTTTTGGATGCGCTTAATTCGTGCCACTACACAAGGCGCCATTCAGTTAGGTTTTGAAGCCGATGAAGCCCATAAATTAGCCATGCAAACATGTTTTGGTGCGGCTAGTTTATTAAAAGAGTCAGGCAATCATCCAGAAGCAGAAATAGACAGAGTTACCACTCCTGGTGGTTGTACAATAGAAGGGTTAAACGAAATGGAACACCAAGGTTTAAGCTCTTCTTTAATTAAAGGGATCAATAAATCTTTTGATAAAATTAACCAAATTAAAAACTAATCAACGGGTGTAAACCCATTGCTACTAAAAACTATCATTATGCCATTATTTAACGTTTATCCACTGTACAATGTTACTCCTGTAAAAGCTAAAGGAGTTTATGTTTATGACGAAAACAAAACGGAATATTTAGATTTATATGGCGGACATGCTGTAATTTCTATAGGTCATGCACATCCTAAATACGTAAAAGCGATAACCAGTCAGGTTGAAAAACTAGGTTTTTATTCGAATGCTATTCAGAATCCTTTACAAGTTCAATTAGCCGATAAATTAGAAGCCCTTTCTGGCTGCAAAGACTACGAATTATTTTTATGTAATTCTGGTGCTGAAGCAAATGAAAATGCCCTAAAATTAGCTTCTTTTAAAACGGGAAAATCTAGAGTTATTGCATTTAAAAATGGTTTTCATGGTAGAACTTCTGCTGCGGTTGCTGCAACCGATAATAAAAATATCATTGCACCAATTAACGCGCAACAAAAGGTTACTATTTTAGAATTAAATGATATTGACGCTGTAAAAACAGAACTAGAAAAAGGTGATGTTTGTGCGGTTATCGTTGAATTTATTCAGGGAGTTGGTGGTTTAGATCAAGCAACTAGTGAGTTTTTCGAACAAGTAGATGTACTTTGTAAAGCAAACAACACCTTTTTTATTGCCGATGAAGTGCAGTCTGGTTACGGTAGGTCTGGTAAGTTCTTTGCTTTTCAGCATTATAATGTAACTCCCGATGTTATTTCGATTGCAAAAGGAATGGGAAATGGTTTCCCGATTGGAGGAATTTTAATTCACCCAGATGTTGAAGCTAAATTCGGAATGTTAGGGACTACTTTTGGAGGAAATCATTTGGCTTGTGCTGCTGGTTTATCTGTTTTAAAAGTAATTGAAGAGGAAAACTTAATAGATAATGTAAATCAAATGTCTTGCTATTTCATAAAAATTGCAAAGACAATTCCACAAATAAAGAATATAAAAGGTAAAGGATTAATGCTTGGTTTAGAATTCGACTTTGAAGTTGGAGATTTACGTAAGAAGCTAATTTATGACTATCATATTTTTACAGGTGGTGCGATGAATAAAAACCTTTTAAGAATTTTACCTCCATTAACACTAAAGAAAGAGCATATCAATCAGTTTTTTGAAGCTTTGGTTGATGCTTTAGGAGAATAATTTGCTCCCGTAAAGTCGCAAAGATTTTTGCTTAAACTAATACTAGAAACTGCAACTGATTACTATAAACTTAAACTATGAATACGTTATTATCAATTGAAATTAGAAATGCTGTTTTACTTACAATGGCAGAACTTCTTGATAAAGAAAGAGAAGCTATTATTTGTATCAACAAAAAAGATTTAGAAGCTTATAAAGGAGATGACATTTCTATGTTCGATCGTTTAAAAGCGGATGATAAAAAAGTGGATGAAATGATTGCTGCTGCAAAACATTTAGCTTCACAAGAAGATCCGGTTGGTGTAGAGCGTTTTAGTTTTAAGCATGATAACGGAATGCAAGTCTATAATAAAACGGCTTCTTTTGGAACGATTCTTATTATTTATGAATCGAGACCAGATGTTACTGTGGAAGCTGCAGGAATTGCTTTTAAATCTGGAAATAAAATATTATTAAAAGGAGGAAAAGAGTCGTTAAATTCTAACTTAAAAATTGTGGAATTATGGCACAAAGCTTTAAAACAGCACAATGCTTCTACAGATTGGGTAGAATATTTGCAATTTAACAGAACAGAAACACAAGCTTTTTTAGAAAAACCAACACAAAAGGTAGATTTAATTGTGCCTCGTGGTGGCGAACGTTTAATTGCTTTTGTAAAAAAACACGCTACGTGTCCTGTTATAATTAGCGGACGAGGAAACAACTTTGTGTATGTATGTAATGATGCTGATTTAGATATTGCAATTGATGTGATCATCAACGGAAAATCAAAAATATCTGCTTGTAATGCTGTTGATAAAGTATTAATTGATGCTAATCTTACTAATAAACAAGTATTCATCAATAAATTAATATCAAAATTAAACGAATCTAAAATTGAAGTTCTAGGTGATGCAACTGTAGCTAAAAATCATCAATTAGATCAGATTTCATCAAACGAAGTTTGGTACGAAGAATTTTTAGATTACAAAATTGTAATTGGAGAAGTTGCCTCAAATACTGATGCTATTGCAATGATTAACAAATATGCTGGCGGACATTCATCAGCAATTATTACTAAAGAAATTAAGAAAGCTAAAGTATTTATGGAAAACGTAGATACCGCAGTTGTCTATCATAACGCTTCTACTCGTTTTACAGATGGTGGTCAATTAGGTTTGGGTGGCGAATTAGCGATTAGTACAGACAAATTACACCAACGTGGGCCAATTGGTTTACAGCATTTGGTTACCAATAAATGGTACGTTCATGGAAATGGACAGGTGAGAAGTTAAAAATTTTAGTTGGCAGTTTACAATCACAGTAAACAATTGAAAATTAAACACAATGCAAAAAAAGAAACGTATTTTATTAAAAATAGGCTCTAACACGCTTACCAAAGAAACGGATAATATTTCTAGAGGAAAAATTGAAGATATTGCGAATCAGATTGCAAAATTACAAGATACTTGTGAATTTATTATAGTAAGTTCTGGAGCAATTGCCGTTGCAAAACAGTTTGTAAAACTAGAAAGTAAACATGAAGAAGTTTTTGTAAAACAAGCTTTGGCTTCTATTGGTCAGCCACATTTAATTAGAATCTATCAAGAAATTTTTAGAGAATACGGTTTATTGAGTTCTCAATGCCTTCTCTCCTATTCAGATTTTGAAAAACAACAAAGTAAAACCAATATTGTAAACACTATTAATGTGTTGGTAAACAACAACTACATTCCTATTATTAACGAAAATGATACGGTTGCAACCGATGAAATTCAGTTTGGTGATAATGATAAACTAGCAGCTTTAACAGCTACTTTATTACATGTAGATTTACTAATTATTGCCACAAATACCAATGGAATTTACACCAAAGAGTCTTTTAAAAACAACGCACCAGAAACTATTTTGGTTGTTGAAGATTTTGACCATTTAAAGGATGAAGTTGTAAATTCTAAATCATCCCACGGAAGTGGCGGAATGGCTTCTAAAGTTGAAGCAGCAGAACTTGCAAAAAACGCAAACATAGAAACTTGGATTGTAAACGGTTTAGAAGACAATTTTATGACCAATGCTATGAATAACACAGTACCGTTTACAAAAATAAAATAAGACTATCAATTTCAATGGACTTAAGTACATTGTTAAAATAAAAACATGAAAAATTACACCTCCATTAACGACATAGAACATATTGACAATTGGATTCTAGAAGCAAAAGAAATAAAAAGAAAGCCTCTAAGTAATAATCACTTAGGAAAAAACAAAACATTAGGATTGTTATTCTTTAATTCGAGTTTACGTACACGTTTAAGTACCCAAAAAGCTGCATTAAACTTAGGCATGGATCCTATTGTAATGAATGTTTCTGGGGATGCCTGGGGAATTGAGTTTGGCGATGGAACAGTAATGAATGGAAACACTGCAGAACATATTAAAGAAGCTGCCGCTGTAGTATCTCAATATTGCGATATTATTGCTGTAAGAGCTTTTCCTACCTTAACGGATAAAGAACTAGACGCATCAGAACAGATCTTAAATTCATTTGTAGAATTTGCTTCAGTACCAGTTGTAAGCATGGAAAGTGCTACTGGTCATCCTTTGCAAGGTTTAACAGACGCAATTACTATTTCTGAAAACACTACAAAAAAGAGACCAAAAATAGTGTTAAGTTGGGCTCCACACGTAAAGGCTTTGCCACACGCTGTTGCTAATAGCTTTACACAAGCAATGCAAAAAATGGATGTCGAATTTGTAATTGCAAACCCTGAAGGTTATAATTTAAGTTCAGAAATAACAAAGGACACTCCTATTTATCATAATCAGGAAGAAGCTTTTAAAGATGCAGATTTTATCTATACAAAGAACTGGAGTTCTTACGATGACTACGGAAAAATATTAAAAACAGATTTAGATTGGATGATTACCAAAGAAAAAATTGGTGAAGCAAAATTTATGCACTGTCTACCTGTTAGAAGAAATGTTGTAGTAGAAGATGCTATTTTAGATTCTGACAGTTCATTAGTTATTGAACAAGCAAATAACAGAACATACGCTGCTCAATTGGTATTAAAGAAGATATTAGAAAACAACTAACGTCATTGCGAGGCACGAAGTAATCTGTCTATTTAATTAAGAGATTGCTTCGTCATTCTTCCTCGCAATGACAGATACTTAACAAAAATGGAAAAACTATCAATCATAAAAATTGGAGGAAACATCATTGAAGATGAAACGTCTTTAAATGCTTTTCTAAAATTATTTTCTAACTTAGACGGAAACAAAATTTTGGTCCACGGAGGAGGAAAACGTGCCACTCATATTGCTTCTAAATTAGGTATCGAATCTAAAATGGTAAATGGTAGACGTATTACAGATGCAGAAACGCTGGAAGTAATTACCATGGTTTATGGTGGCTTGGTCAATAAAAATATTGTAGCCAAATTACAAGCATTACAAGTTGATGCTATTGGTTTAACAGGAGCTGATATTAACAGTATTAAATCAGAAAAAAGACCTGTTAAGGAAGTCGATTTTGGTTTTGTAGGTGATGTAAAACAAGTGGCTTCTAATTCTATTGATAAATTAATTAAAGCTAATTTTACACCTGTTTTTTGTGCAATTACACACGACGGAAACGGACAATTATTAAATACCAATGCAGATACAATTGCGAGTACCATTGCAGTTGGTATGAGTGAAATCTACGAAACATCTATTTATTATTGCTTTGAATTAAATGGTGTTTTAAAAGATTTTAATGATAAAAATTCTGTGGTAAAAAAAATCGATACGGATACATATAAAGAATTATTAGACGCTAAAATTATTACAGACGGAATGATTCCAAAAATAGACAACTGTTTTGATGCTTTAGATAATGGAGTTTCAAAAGTACATATTGGAAATACATCTATGCTGACAAAAGAAAACGATAATTTTACCACAATAACATTATAAAAATGAATATTGAAAAATTAACAGAAAACGCTATTTCTCTTTTAAAGAACTTGATTGAAACACAATCATTTTCTCAAGAAGAAGAAAATACAGCAAAATTGATAGAAGGTTGGTTTATAGAAAATAAAATACCTTTTAAAAGAACAAAAAATAATATTTGGGCAACCAACAAATATTTTGATGACAGCAAACCAACCTTATTGTTAAATTCCCATCACGATACCGTACATCCAAATTCAGCATACACCAATGATCCTTTAAAAGCCATTGTAAAAGATGGTAAATTATATGGGTTAGGTTCTAATGATGCGGGTGGTTGTTTGGTTTCTTTAATGGCTACATTCACTAATTTTTATGCACAAGAAAACCTAAAATACAATTTGGTAATTGTGGCTTCTGCAGAAGAAGAAAATAGTGGTCCTAATGGACTAAATAGTATGTTATCTATTATTCCACATATTGATGTAGCAATTGTTGGTGAACCTACTTTAATGAATTTAGCGGTTGCAGAAAAAGGTTTAGTTGTTTTTGATGCTGTTGTAGAAGGAACTCCGAGTCATGCTGCACATCCAAATAATAACAACTCTATTTACAATACTATTGAAGTATTACAATGGTTTAAAGATTTTAAGTTCGAGAAACCTTCTGTAGCTTTAGGTGATGTAAAAATGACCGTTACACAAATTTCTGCAGGTTCTCAACACAATGTTGTGCCAGCACATGTAGATTTAGTAGTAGATGTACGTGTAAATGATGCGTATTCGAATAAAGAAATTAATGAAATATTACAAGAAAAAGCACCTTGTACTACAATTACACCAAGAAGTTTACGTTTAAACTCCTCTTGCATTTCTACAAATCATGACTTGGTAAAAGCAGGAATTGCGATGGGAAGAGAAACTTACGGTTCTCCTACGCTATCCGATCAATCTGTATTAACTTGCCAATCCTTAAAGTTAGGACCTGGAGACAGTACTCGTTCTCATTCTGCCAATGAATTTATTTATCTTGCAGAAATTGAAGAAGGAATTCAGATTTATGTAGAATTGCTGAATAGAGTAATTATTTAAAAAGTAATATAACAAAACGTCAAAACGAGGAAGTATCACAAAGTTACCTCTCAATTAATAAAGAGATTGCTTCGTACCTCGCAATGACAACAAAATATAAAAAATATGAAACTTTGGGATAAAGGATTTTCAATAGATCAACAAATAGAAAGATTTACCGTTGGAAATGATAGAGAAATTGATATGCATATTGCTAAATATGATGTTCAGGCTTCTTTGGCTCATGCCATAATGCTAGAATCAATTGGTATTATTACTGCGGATGAATTGAAAGACTTAAAAAGAGGATTGCAAGAATTAGCAGATGATATTGAAAACGGAACCTTTGTTATAGAAGCTTCTTTTGAAGATGTACATTCTAAAATTGAATGGGAATTAACCAATAAGTTAGGCGAAGTTGGTAAGAAAATCCATACTGCTCGTTCTAGAAATGACCAGGTTTTAGTAGCACTACAGTTGTACTACAAGGAGAACTTGGCAATTATCAACGATAAAACAAAAACACTTTTTGATACCCTTTTAAGTTTAGCAGAAACACATAAAGAAAGTCTTTTACCTGGTTATACACATTTGCAAGTTGCCATGCCATCATCTTTTGGTTTGTGGTTTTCTGCGTATGCGGAATTGTTAATAGACGATGTATATATGTTAAATGCAGTTTCTAGAGTTGTAGACCAAAATCCATTAGGTTCTGCAGCGGGGTACGGTTCTTCCTTTCCTATAGACAGAGAATTAACCACCAAGGAATTAGAATTCGCTACCATGAAATACAATGTGGTTGCAGCCCAATTAAGTCGTGGAAAAAGCGAGCGCTCTATTGCTTCCGCCTTAGGCGGATTATGTAACACCATGTCTCGTTTTGCAATGGATGTTTGTTTATACATGAGTCAGAACTTTGGGTTTATTACTTTTCCTGACGAATTAACAACAGGAAGTAGCATTATGCCACACAAGAAAAACCCTGATGTATTTGAATTGATTCGTGGAAAGTGTAATAAAATTCAGGCATTACATACAGAAATGGTGATGATTACTAATAATTTACCAACCGGTTATCACAGAGATTTTCAGTTATTAAAAGAAAATATTATTGCAGCTTTTGAAGATGTAAAAGATATTTTAGACATCTTTAATTACTCTATTCAACAAGTAATTGTAAAAGATATTGATTTGAATGATGAAAAGTATCAATATTTATTTACAGTTGACAGCATCAATAATTTAGTTGTTGACGGTATGAGTTTTAGAGAAGCTTATCAGAAAATTGGTGGACAAGTACAAGCCGGAACATACAAACCAGATTTAGGAAAACAGCATACACATGTTGGTAGTATTCACAATTTATCTTTGGATAAGATTGCTGAGAAATATCCGAAGTAGAAATTATCTATTCCATAAAAAAGCCTTGTTTACAAATTGTAAACAAGGCTTTTTATTTTATTAATTAACTTAAATATTGTTTAAAAATAAAAGTTCACTCCAACATCAGCACTAAAAACATCAAGTACACCAACCTCTTTAGACGTAATTGCATACCATAAATAGGTTTCTACAGTCCCGAATTCTAAATAAAAATCTACTCCTTTAAAAATTTTTGGCTTTTTAAAATCCTTATGCAATAAAGCTCCTCCAAAAAAAGTAAAATGAACAGCTGTAGGCACATAATAACCATCAGGATACAAACTAGGAAGCGTAGTAAAAGAATTCGTTCCTATGTCTAAAGTAGTTGTAAAACCCGCTATAGGTGTTATTGTTAAGTTTTCACCAATTACTTTTCTATAAATAGGAAACGTATTCTTAATGGTAATTAAATGTATGTTATCTGCTCTAGATGCAAACTCAGGAACAAAGCCGTATAATAATTCTGAGTACAAAACATCATTAAATAATTGATAACCTGCTCCCACAGAAACAAGACCAATATTTCCTGCAAATTGTGCTTTTACATAATCTGGTACATACCAAGATTTTTCTTTTACTACATCAGTTTCTTGAGCATAAACATTGTTAAATAATAACAACAATATAGATACTATAAATATTTTTCTAATTTTCATTTATTTTATAATTCAATCAATTCAACACTAAACCCTTTATCCTTCACAGATACTATATTATACGCCTTCTCTTTAACAGCGGGCGCAGTTAGGTAACTTACATCACCTTCTTCATAAAAATAACTGTGCGTATGTCCATGAATAGATAATGGAACATTGTATTTTGACATGGTAGATCTGTACTTTTCTCTTAATTCATCATCAAATTGATCTCCATAAGGAGGAATATGAGCAATAACAAATACTTGATTAAAAGATGTATTGTCTTCTAATTCTGATGTTAACCAATCAAAATCTAACTCCTTTTCACTTTCCCAAACAACATCATCAAAAAGAACAAACTTGTTGTTATTAAATTCAAAAGAATAATTATAATCACCAAACATTTTCTTGTAGATGATTCCTCCATTTATATTATAATCATGATTTCCAATAACGGTTAGATAAGGTTTCTTCAATTTAGACATTATATCATGAAAAATCTCATATTCTCTTAATAATGCTTGATCTGCAATATCACCTCCAAAGATTACAAACTTAATATCATCTCTTTTATTTATATCATCAATTACTGTACTAAGTTGATCATAAAAAAAATGTACATCTGATAAAAAAGCAAATTTAAATTCTTTAGAGTCTACTGTAATATTCTCCAATAATTTTAAATTTTTATCAGTAGTATTTTGTTGTTCGGTTTTAACGTTTGCTTCATAAACACTAAACTCAAAAGGATGTTTACAGCTTGTAAAAACGAGTGTAAGACCTAGTATTAATATTCTAATATATTTCATATATTTTAACTATGTTTTATAATTTAATGCAAATTTATTCAATAAGTAGACGACACAAAAACATAAACTTACATTAAGTAAAATAAAAAATGATTCCAAAAACACAAACAGACCTAACCATCTATAAATAAACCACATAAACAACAAACTTTACAAATTAAATAAATAATATAATTAATCGCTGTACTACCAAAAAACCATACTTACTTCTTTTATGAATTGATAATTGAACTCGAAAAAATCACTTTCGTAGACATAAAAAGTGATTCTACTTGTATTTTAGTAGGGATATCCCTTAAAAACGCAGGGACAACGCTTAATTTTACAACCATTTTAATACTATTTAACTTTTTAATTCTATATTGAAAAATTAACCCTAAAAAAATATACATGTTTTGGTATCATCCAGATTTAGAACGATTAGAAAATCAAATTCAAGAATTAGAATATCATCCCAAAACGATTTTTTACGGAAGTTCTACATTAACCCTATGGAATAACTTAACTACTACTTTTAAAGAACACAAACCTATAAATTTAGGATTTGGAGGCTCTACCCTGGCTGCTTGTACTTGGTTCTTTGATCGGGTTTTTGAGAATATAAAAGACATAGATGCTATTGTAATTTATGCAGGAGATAATGATTTGGGAGATGGCAGACATCCAGAAGAAATTATTCTATTTTTAGAAAACTTACTACTTAAAATTAGAACTAAATACGGTAACATAAAGTGCACTTGTATTTCTATAAAACCTAGTATTGCACGCAGTCATCTGCAAGAAAGCATCAATTATACAAATAAAAAAATTCAAAAATTAATGTCTAAAGACGATAATTTTCATTTTGTAAATATTTATGATGACTTATTAGATAAAAAAGGAAAACCTAATAGCAAGTATTTTGAAGAAGATGGATTACATTTTAATACCAAGGGTTACAACTTATTAGAAAAAGCACTCCAGAAACATCCTATAATTTTCCCTCAAAAAATACTCGAAAAAACATTTTAAAATAGTATCTTAATGGAAAATTAATTTTTCATGAAAAGAGAATATCATAAATGGTATAGTCAAAATCTTGAAAAAGAAATGGAACTCCTTGTATTTGGATATTCAGGTGAAAAAGTTTTGTTTTTCCCACCGAGAATGGGACGTTTTTATGATTATGAAAACTGGAAAATTATTGCCTCTGTAGAGCAAAAGATTAAAAAAGGAGAATTACAAGTTTATTGTGTAGACAGTGTAGATTTAGAATCTTTTTACAATAGTTTTAAAGATCCAGGTTATAGAATTTATAGACATATACAATATGAAAACTACGTTATAGAAGAAGTACTCCCTTTTGCCAATTTACAAAATTCAAATAAAAATATAGTTTCTGCAGGTTGCAGTTTAGGTGCTTACCATGCAGTAAACATAGCCATGCGACATCCAAAATTGTTTTCTAAAGTTGTTGGTATGAGTGGTCGTTATGATTTAACGAAATCTAATGGTTACTTTAAAGACTTGTTAAGTGGTTTTCATAATGATTTTGTGTATTTTAACATGCCGAATCAATATCTAAAAAATTTAGATGATCAAATTTTACTTAGTCAATTAAGTAAAATGAATATAATATTAGCAGTCGGAAAAAAAGATGTTTTTCTAGAAAGCAACTATAAACTATCTAATATTTTACAGGAAAAAGGAATTCCACATCACTTATTTGAATGGCAAGAAGAAGCCCATAGAGCATGTTATTGGCGTACAATGGTAAATCTCTATTTTTAAAATTATCTATATGAAACTAATACTTATTTTTTTATTTATGATGATATCCTTTGGTCAATTACAAGCACAAAATAAAGTTGTTTCTCTTTGGGAAACCATACCAAACAGCAAAGAAACCAGCGAAGAAGAATTTATAGAACATGGAGATATTGTTAAAATATCTAAAGTTAAAAAACCAACATTAGAAATTTATACTCCATCCAAACGAAATGCAACAGACAAAGCTGTTATTATATGTCCGGGTGGAGGTTATACTATGTTAGCCTATGATTGGGAAGGCACTGAAATTGCAAAATGGTTTAATAGCAAGGGAATTACTGCTTTTGTTCTAAAATATAGATTACCAAATTCCAAATCTATAAAAACTCCCAATGAAGCTCCTTTGCAAGATGCCCAAAGAGCTATGAGATGGGTTCGTTTTAATGCTGATAAATTAGGTATTAATCCTAATAAAATTGGTGTAATCGGTTTTTCTGCTGGAGGACATTTAGCCGCTACTCTAGGGACTCAGTTTCATACTAAAAATAACTTTAAAGAAGAACCTACAGACACCATTTCTGCAAGACCAGACTTTATGGCTTTAATTTATCCTGTAATTACGATGAAAGATGATTACACACACAAAGGTTCTCGAAATCAATTGATAGGTAAAAAACCTACCCAAGAATTAATAGAACAATACTCTAATGAATTACAAGTTACAGAAAATACACCTCCTACTTTTTTAGTACACTCCTCTAATGATACTGCAGTACCTGTAGAAAACAGTTTACAGTTTTACAAAGCTTTAAATGATAAAAAAGTAAAAGTAGAAATACATATTTATCCTTATGGAGGTCACGGTTTTTCTTTAGCAATAAATAAAAAAGGGTACTTACACACTTGGTTAGATCGATTAGAAGACTGGCTAAAAACCATATAATTTTAAATCTTTTTTTAAGCTCTATATTTAACAATATACCAGGAAATTATCTCTTTTTAATAATTTAGAAATCTTAAATACTTTAATTAATTCAGAAAAAAGAGAATCCATTTATTTTTTAACTTCGTTCTATTAGTTCTTTAAAATGGATCATACAAACCAATATCTTCAATATAAATTTCTATATATTTACTTATAAGAGAATTATTTATCTTTTACATAATTTTACAGTACAATAATTACTGAAATCTCAACAAAAATCAGTTTTAAAAATCTCAAGAAACAAGTATCTTTGTGCTCTTAAAATAAAAAAAATGCCAAAGATTTCATCTGTAAAACATTCCGAATTTGTACTTATTGGAGGCGGTATAATGTCTGCAACATTAGCCATCTTACTTTATGAAAAATTTCCTGGAAAGAAAATAACGATCATAGAAAAGCTACCTACAATAGCCCAAGAAAGTTCTGAGGCTTGGAATAATGCTGGTACTGGACATGCTGGAAATTGTGAATTGAATTATACTCCAGAAAAAAAAGGTGTTGTAAATATTACAAAAGCCATCAGTATATCGGAGCAATTTACAGAAACTTATAATTTTTGGAAAGACTGTGAAGAAAAAGGCTATATCAACAATTTATCAAAATGTATAAGTGAAGTTCCACATCTTAGTTTTGTTAGAGGAAAAAAGGACGTTGCTTTTTTAGAAAAGCGTTATGAGGTTATAAAAGATACCCCTCAATTTAAAGACATGCTTTTCTCTAAAGATAAAGAACAAATAAAAAAATGGCTACCTTTAATGATGGAAGGAAGAGCCGATAAAGAAGAAATTGCTGCTACCTTTTTTGAAAAAGGATATGATGTTAATTTTGGTGAAATTGCAGAACAAATATTTCGTTTCTTAAAAAAACAAGACAACGTAGAATTATTAAATCATAGCAATGTTAACAATATACAAAAGTCTAAAAGAGGTAATTGGGTAGTAACTATAAAAGGACAAAACGTTGTTAAAAGTTGGATGCTTGCCTCTAAATATCTTTTTATTGGAGCTGGTGGAGGTACATTGCCTTTATTAGAGAAAGCAAATATAAAAGAAGCAAAAGGTTATGGAGGTTTTCCTATAAGTGGTCTATGGTTACGTTGTACCAATCCAGAAATTATAGAAAAACATAACGCAAAAGCTTACGGTAAAGCAGGACGTGGTGCACCACCAATGTCTGTTCCTCATATGGATTCTAGAATGATTAACGGTAGAAAAGAATTATTATTTGGCCCTTTTGCGGGCTTTACAACTAGATTCTTAAAACATGGTTCTATGTTTGATTTACCAAGATCTGTTGAGTTTGATAATATTATGAGTTTATTAGGTGCAGGTTATCAAAATTTACCGCTTGTAAAATACTTAATAAAACAAGTAAGATTATCCTTTAAAGACAGGATGGAAGAATTAAGAGCTTTTTATCCTGAAGCAAATAACGACGATTGGAAAACTGTAATTGCTGGACAACGTGTTCAAATTATAAAAAGAAATAAAAAAGGGTTTGGTAAATTAGAATTTGGAACAGAAATAATAATTTCTGAAGATAAAACAATTGCTGCTCTTTTAGGCGCTTCACCTGGTGCATCTACTTCTTACTCTGTAATGAAAGAAGTGTTTGACAAAAGTTTTAAATTATAAAATTCTTTTAAAAAGTGCTATGATAAAATGTTTTGGAGGCATTTTAAGTATCACTTGTAAATCTTCAAAAACAGAAGTTTCTTCATCTAAAAATTTTAATATTTTTTTAGGTGAAGAACGTTTAAATAAATTTGAAAAAAGAAAAGATCCTATATGGTTTTTTTCACTTAAAATATCTAATAACAGTAAATCATAAAACCAGAATTTATTTATTTTATGAAATTTTGGTAATGGTTTATTTTGTTTTAAATGATTGATTAAAAGGATTGTTTTTTTATTGATCTTATTAAAAGTAAAACCTGTACTTGCTTTAGACCAACCACCTGCAGTACCAATATTAATAATATTTTTAGAGTTTTTATTCCAAAATTTATAACAGGTCATTGGTATTAAACCTTGCTCTTTTTCAATAATTTTATAATTGTTAATATTTTTACTTTGTAGATATTTTTCTATTTCTGTTTTATAAATATTATAAGCTAATAAATCTTTAGAAAACAAGGTATACTCAAACAATGCTTCTTTTTTATTGTAAGGAAGTATATACATAAAACGTGTATTTCCTTTTTGCTCAACCGTAAAATCCATAAAAGTTGCTGCACTATCATCAAAAGAATCTTCTTCTGTTTGTATAAAAAAACCAACAAAATGTTGTCTTAAAACAGGGTATTTAGACTGTTTTTTATAATCATCACTCAAAATACTATTAAGTACAGTTCGTGTTTTTAATACCTTATTTTCTGTTATTACTTCTGCTTCGGAGGATAATTGATTAATATCAAGTACACTTTCTTCAAGAAAAGAAATATTTATTTTTGAGGCTATTTGATTCCATATTTTTAAATAAAAATCTTTACTACGAATCATTTTATACTGATAAGGAGCAATATTTTCTACCTTATTATAAATAGCACTCTTAAATACAATATTTTTCCAAGAAGTAGTTAAAATGTCATTCCATTCGCCATCTTGTTCTTCCCAATAACACCAAGTTTTATCGTTAACTTGCTTTTTTACTTCGTCTACAATCAATATGGATTTGTTATCAAAGAAAGAATCTTTAGACATTCTGTAAGCAATCATTAAGCCAGATGCTCCCCCTCCAACAATTATGTAGTCGTAATAATTCAAAATAGATAAAATAATGTGTTTAGTAAAAATTGAAATAATTCGAAGAAACTAGTAAATTTTTAAACTCTAAAGTTTAGGTTTTTTAAAATATTTAAAAGGGACAAATAACATTCCAAAACACTCTCCTTCTTCTTTTCCTAAATGTTTATGATGCATTTTATGCGCTTTTCTCAAACCTCTTAAGTAACGGTTATTAGTATGTTTAAACCATTTAAAACGCTGGTGAATTAAAACATCGTGCACTAAAAAGTAGGCTATTCCGTAAAACAGAATTCCAAGTCCAATAAAAAACAAGAACGTGTATTCAGTATACGTACCAAAGTAAAAAAGTAAAATACTAGGTATTGCAAAAACAATAAAATAAGCATCATTTTTTTCGAATACACCTTGGTATTTTGGTTGATGATGATCTGCATGCAAATACCAACCAAAACCATGCATCACAAATTTATGCGTACACCAAGTAACACATTCCATAAAAAGAAAAACACCTAAAGTAATTAGTACAAAAATCATTAAATAATGTTTAATTTATATTTTACGTAACTTCTAGCTAACAAATTTATTTTCATCGGATTCGATATTCGAATTCTAGTATCCATAATTTTTTCTGATGGAACTTCTTTTAATTTTTTCAGTAATCTTTTATAATATCTATATGCCATATAAACACCAAACTTAGCTTCAACAGGCAATTTAAGAATTCCGTTTTGATAAGCAAATTCAAAATCTGCTTCTATTTCGTCAATAATCAACTGCTTAGAAGATGCATCTAATTCTCCCAAATTTATATTCGGAAAATAAGAGCGATTCAACACTTCAAAATCATCTTTTAAATCACGTAAAAAATTTACTTTTTGAAAAGCAGAACCCAAACGCATTGCAGCCTCCTTTAATTCTTCAAACCTTTTATCATCACCATCAACAAAAACCTTTAAACACATTAACCCAACAACATCTGCAGAACCATAAATGTACGCATCATATTCTTCTTTAGTTTGGTATTCTGTTTTAAATAAGTCTGCTTTCATACTTTTTAAAAAGGCTTGCACCATTTCATCTGGTATTTTGTATTTATGAACCGTTTGCTGAAAAGAATTTAAAATGGGATTTAAACTAATACCAAGCTCTTTTGCTAGATAATAATCCTTTTCAAAATGTTCCATTAAAAGTTCTTTATTATAATCATGAAAAGAATCTACAATTTCATCTGCAAAACGCACAAAACCATAAATATTATAAATATCTGTTCTAATTTTTGGAGACAACATATTTACAGCCAAAGAAAAAGAAGTGCTGTATTTTTTTGTAACCAACTTACTGCATTCACTAGAAACGCTATCAAATAGTTCTTTCATAATTATAGTTGATTTTTAAAGATTAATTCTGATGCAATTTTTCCAGATATTAAAGCAGGAGGAACTCCAGGACCAGGAACCGTTAGCTGTCCCGTAAAATACAAATTTTTTATTTTACTACTTTTAATTTTTGGTCTTAAAAAAGCAGTTTGTAAAAGTGTGTTTGCCATTCCGTACGCATTTCCTTTGTATGAGTTGTATTCACTTTTAAAATCATTTACACAAAAAGACTTCTTAAACAATACATGTTTTTTTACTTCCTGACCTGTTAACTTCTCAAACCTGTCCATAATTTTATGGAAATATTCTTCTCTTAGTTCATCCGTATCCTCTATTCCAGGAGCCAGAGGTATTAGAAAAAAACCAGCTTCTTTACCTTCTGGCGCAGAAGTTTTATCTGTAATAGATGTAAAATTCGCATAAAAGAGAGGATCTGTTGGCCATTGCGGTTTATCATAAATTTCTTTAGCGTGTGCATCAAAATCGGTATCAAAGAACAGCGTGTGATGACTTACGTTTTCTATTTTTTTATCAAAACCAACATAAAACAACAAAGAGGATGGAGCAAAGGTTTTTTTCTCCCAATAACTTTCTGAATACTGTCTTACATTTTTATCTAACAAAGTTTCTGTGTGATGATAATCTGCTCCACTTAAAACTAAATCCGTTTTAATTTCTTTTCCATTTACCAATAAACCAGTTACATTTTTAGAAGTATCAGTTATAATTTTTTCAACATTGGCATTCGTTTTAAACTTAACCCCTAAACTTTTAGCCAAGGAAACCATACCTTCTATTACGGTATACATACCTCCTCTTGGGTGCCATGTTCCTAATCCGAAATCTGCATAATTCATAAAATTATAAAATGCAGGTGTATTATTTGGTTTTGCTCCTAAAAACAAAACAGGAAATTCTAAAATCTTGATTAATTTTTCACTTTTTATATCCTTTCTCACTTGTTTTCTTATCGTTGAAAAAAACTGAGAAACTCTTGCAATAGTTGTTGTATTCACTAATTCTAAAGGTGAAACTCCTGGTTGATACACCAAATCTTTTATGGCAGTATCATAATTAGATTTTGCTGAATCTAAAAAAGTTTTTAAATGCTTGGCACTTCCTTTTTCTTCATCTTCAAAAAGTTGATAAATCTTTTTTAATTCACTGGCTATTTTAACAGATGAGTTTTCTCCAAAATAAACTTCATAACCAGGATTTAATTTATCCAAGGTATAATAGTCTGATGGTTTTTTATCAAAATCAGCAAAAAAACGCTCAAACACATCGGGCATCCAATACCAAGATGGCCCAATATCAAAAGTAAAACCATCTTTTTTATACTGTCTTGCTCTTCCTCCTAAAGTATCGTTTTTCTCTAAAATAATAACTTCATAACCTACTTTTGCTAAATAACAAGAAGCTGATAAAGCAGAAAAACCCGATCCTATTATATAAATTTTCTTCTTCATTTTTAATTTTGTTTAACAAATATACAATTTTATTAAACATAAAATTGAAAATATAAAATTATATCACCTTTAACAAATCAGTTATAGTGTTATGTAGGTGAATTTGTGGACTTAAATCTAAGTGTTTAACCTGATTTACTTTTTGACCTATAGCTATAAAAGTCTTACCTGAATTACGTATCATAGCATCTATTTCTTTAAAATAATCTTCTATTTTATCATCATACGGTTTAATAGTTAAAGAAGTAATAAAACAAATTTCATTATCACTTTCTAAAAAATAATCCAAATTGTTTAAAGGCAAACTTTGCCCTAAATAAACGGTATGAGCCCCTCTTAAAACAAGTTCGTAATTTAAATATAAAAGTCCAATTTCATGAATTTCATTTTCTGGCAAAAACAACACATACGTTTTACTTGTTTCAGAAATATTAAACTGTAGTTTTTCTGTATTTATAAGAATTTTCTGAACAATTAAATTAGAAATAAAATGTTCGTGAGCTGGTTTTAAAGTATCCGTTTGCCACAATAAACCCACATCATTTAAAAAAGGAATAAAGACTTCTTGAAAAATTTCTTGAAAAGTTTTTTCTTCTAAAAGTTTTTCATAAACATTGTTGAACAAGCGTTTATCAAACTGAAACATCGATAGTTTAAGAGCATTAATAGATTCGTCATTTAAAGATGTTACAAAAGCTAATGCTCTAGTTTGCAAAATTAGCTCTTCATCAGACATTTTTGAAATCTTAGAGATCTTAATATCATTATTATTTAATAAAACAATATTTAGGAGTTTCTGTAAATCTTCATTTGAATAAAAACGAATGTTTGTTTCACTCCTTTTTGGCTCTAAAAGATTATACCTTTTTTCCCATATACGGATTGTATGTGCTTTTATCCCTGAAATATTTTCAAGGTCTTTAATGGTAAAATCCAATTTAATATTGTTCAATGTATTTTATTTTTAGTTCAACAAAGTTAACGAAAAAACAAAGAATAAAATATTTTTTATTTAAAATGTAACAATTTATACTTTTACCCTACTAATAGGTAACTAACTAATTTACACAAGTGCAAAAAGATTTAGAGAAAAATTTTTTATTGGACTTTGAAGAAAATCAAAATATTGCTCATAAAATTTGTAGAATTTATACTACAAACCAAAGTGCTCATAATGATTTATTTCAAGAGATAACCATTCAGCTTTGGAAAAACTATCCAAAGTTTAGAGGAGACTCTAAATTTAGCACCTGGATGTACAGAGTGGCTTTAAATACAGCAATTTCGTTGTATAGAAAGTCTACAAGAAGAGTAAAAACACAAGATATTAGTGATTTTTCTTATAAAATAAAAGCGACTGATTATGATGATACGGAAGAAATTCAGTTAAAAGCTTTATATAAGGCAATTCACAAATTGAATGATATTGACAAGGCGTTGATATTTTTATATCTTGAAGACAAACCTTACAAAGAAATTTCTGAAACATTAGGAATTTCATCTGTAAATGCAAGAGTAAAAATGAATAGAGCAAAAGAGAAATTAAAAAACATTTTAAACCCATAACAGCATGGATTTATTAGATAAATATAAAAAAACTTGGGAAAATCAACCAGAAGAAGGAAATAAATTTTCTGCTGTTGATATCTACAAAATGGCTAAATCTAAGTCATCATCTATTGTAAAATGGATCTTTATTATTGGTATTTTAGAATTTGTAATTTTTAATTCTATGTACTTTTTCTTAGATATGGAAGAAGCATATTTAGAATATGAAAAAATTGGATTAATGAATTTTGTTTATTATTCTCAAGTTTTGGCATATATAATTTTGTTCTATTTTTTAGTAATGTTCTATAAGAATTACAAAAGTATTTCTACCATTGATTCAACTAAAAAGTTGATGAAAAAAATTCTTAAAACTAGAAAAACAGTAAGAAACTACGTACTCTTTAACTTAGGTTTTATGGCTTTAATGATGATTATTGTAATGGTAGCAGAAATAAACTTTAAATCTGAAGAGTTAGAAACCAAACAAATATTTTTAATAATTCTTTTAACTCTTGTTGTTACATTGGTATTATTGGGTGTCTTATGGCTCTTTTATCAATTGCTTTACGGAATATTATTAAAAAAATTGAATAGAAATTATAAAGAATTAGCTAAATTAGACGAGACTAATTAATTTTTATTATGAAAAAGTATTTCCTTCTTTTGTTTTTAAGCACTTCTTTTACCATGATTTCTCAAGAAAACACTGATTTTTGGGACAATGTACAGTTTGGTGGTGGCGTAAGTATGAGTTTTGGTTCACAAACCACTATTGGTGTCTCTCCAAGTGCCGTTTATAATTTTGACAATGGCTTTGCTTTAGGAACTGGTTTAACCTATATCTATAGTAAAAATCAAGATGTCAAAACAAATGTTTATGGAGCAAGCATTATTTCTTTATACCAAATACCTAATATAGGTATTCAGCTTTCTGGAGAATTTGAACAATCATTTGCTAAACAAACGTTTAATTCACAAAGTACAAGTACTAGTTTTCCTGCATTATATTTAGGAGCTGCTTATAATACGGGGCGTTTTGCTATTGGTATAAGATATGATGTTTTGTATGATGACAGAAGCGTTTACTCTTCTGCCATATCACCAATTATTCGTTTTTACTTTTAAAAACTTTTCAATTCCCTTAAAAGAATTTCATGCATTTCCGCTGTGTAATCTAAATGCGTAACAATTCTTATTCTTCCCTCGCCCATTGGAGTTAAAAGAATATTTTTTGCTTCCATTTTATGGATAAATTTGTCTGCTCCTATTTTAGCATCAACATAGAAAATTACAATATTAGTTTCTATAGGTTCTACTTTTGTTACATAAGAAACAGCTTCTAAAACAGCACCTATTTCCTGTGCTTTTTTATGATCTTCGGCCAATCTTTCTACATGATTATCTAAAGCATAAATTCCGGCTGCAGCTAAAAAACCGACTTGCCTCATTGCTCCTCCTAATAATTTTCTTATTCGTAATGCTTTTGCAATATGCGCTTTAGAGCCTAAAAGAATAGAACCAATCGGCGCACCTAACCCTTTAGAAAGGCAAATAGAAATCGTATCAAACAATTCACCATATTGTTTTGGAGTCTCATTTTTTGCAACCATAGCATTAAATAAGCGTGCACCATCTAAATGAAAGGCTAAATTATTTTCTTTCGATATTTTTTGTAATTTTTCTAATTCAGAAAACTCCCAACAAGCTCCTCCTCCTTTATTTGTAGTATTCTCTATACAAACCAAACTAGCAAATGGAGTATGAATACCAAAGCCTTCATCAATAGCATCTTGTAATTGCTCTGCAGTGAACATACCTCTATTTCCATCAATTAACTTACAAGTAACACCAGAATTAAATGCTGCTCCACCACCTTCATAATTATAAACGTGTGCATATTTATCACAGATTAACTTATCTCCTGGTTGTGTGTGTAATTTTATGGCAGTTTGATTTGCCATGGTTCCGGACGGAAAAAACAACGCATCTTCCATACCAAACAATTTTGCCGCTTTTTCTTGTAATTCGTTGGTAGTTGGGTCCATTTTAAAAACATCATCACCAACGTTGGCAGTCATCATTGCAGCCAACATCTCTTTTGTTGGTTTGGTAACTGTATCAGAAATTAAATCAATTATCATTACGTCTTTTTTTAATATTTATAATCTGTTCCTATTGGAGATCCATCAGGAATTTGTAATGCTTTTGTTTTTTTAAATGATGTAGGCTTTTTCTTAAAGTCATCAATCATTTTTATCATTGCAATATCATATATTTTCTGAACTCCTTTTGACTTTTTGTTTTCTAAAATTGATTTTATTTCATCTAATTTAAAAAACACAATTGCATTAACTTGTTTGTACTGATTTTTATAAGACGCTAAATAAAACAATTGCTCTAAAACAGTGGTATTAATTACGTTTTGTAACTCTTGATAATAAGAATCTTTATGTGTTTTTTTTATTGATTTTAAGATCAATTCATCAATTAACTCATCTAAACCTAATTGTTTATCATTTAAACTCTTGTGAGCGATTAATCTTGATGCTCTTTGTGGGTTTAACAACAAGTTTAAAGTCATTTCAGAGGCAGTTTCTACAGCTCCAAAAGCATCAAACGCTACACCTAAATTACTTTTAAAAGATTCTCTAGTTCTACTAAAACCCATCGCCCTTGGCGGAAACAGAGCTAGTTTTTCTTTAGGAATTGCAATTTCATCAACAGATATTGTTTTTAAAACTGCTTGTAATGCTATTTTTTCTAAAGATCCAGAAACTCTTTTTACAACAGTTTCTTTACCTCCTTTTACTGCATAAGAATACTCTAAACCACCAATTAATTTTATGGTTGCTTCTGTTTGAAATCTGTGGAAAAAATACAACGGAACAAATACATCTTCTAAAACAGAGTAAGGTTGATTGGTTTTTATATTATCGGTAGAAAAATTAGCAATCGCCATTTTTCTAATTTCAAGTAAATTATATAATTCTTCATAGATCGTACCTCCATTATCCCATAAATGAGAAGATGCACTGGCGCTTCCTTGAGATCTAGAATCTACATCAGATAAATACTTAAATCCTTCTGCGGTAGCATTTTCAATAATTTTATTTAATTCATTTGCTTCATCCGTTTTAAAATCTTGATAAAAATAGGCGACAATTACTTTATCCCAATCTCCTATTTTGTTATCATAAGCATTAGAAAAATCAATTTTACCTCCTTTTAAAGTAAACTTTGGATGCGGATAATCCATTACAGAAGCTCTACCATTTGTACTAGCAGCAAAATTATGAGCAAAACCTAACGTATGCCCTATTTCATGTGCAGATAATTGTCTTATTCTTGCAACTGCCATTTTTAAAGCAAAACTATCATCAGAATTATTATTTGCATAAGGAGCTTGCAAAGCTTGTGCTATTAAAAAATCTTGACGAATTCTTAAACTTCCTAAACTAACATGCCCTTTAATAATTTCTCCCGTTCTTGGGTCAGAAATACTAGCACCATAACTCCAACCACGGGTAGAACGATGTACCCATTGTACCATATTATAACGAACATCTAACGGGTCTGCGTCTTCTGGCAACATTTTCATCTGAAAAGCATTTTTGTAACCAATCGCTTCAAAAGCTTGGTTCCACCAACGTCCGCCTTCTAACAAAGCAGAACGTACAGGTTCTGGAGTTCCTCTATCTAAATAATAAATAATTGGTTCTTTAGCTTCAGAAATTACTGCTTCTGGGTTTTTCTTCTCCAATCTATGACGACGAATAAATTGCTTTTTTATGGGCTCGTTTACTGGAGTTGCATAATCTAAATAAGACATTGGATACCCACCAGAACGAGGATCGAACTTTCTTGGTTTGTACTTATTATCTGGTAATTCTACAAAAGAATGATGTTGGTTTACAGTTACCAAACTAGCATTAGGACTTACACTACTTATGTCACCTCCTTTGGCAGTACCTTTAAAGGTTAACAAAACATCAAACTCAACATTTTTAGGAAACGCTTTTGTTCTTTTAATATTAAAAGCAGATTTACTTTTATCTAAACTATAACTACCTTGTTTTGTTCTTACTAATTTTGCAGAAACTCCATGAGCATCTCTTATAAAAAAATCTGTTGCATCTACTAAATACACGCCTTTTTTAGTTTCTTTTATTTTAAAACCATGCAAAACAGATTTTGCAAATGCTTCTTTTACAGATTCTTTTTCTTCCTTATTATCTGTAATTGCTCTATACTCTAAATTAGGCTGTATTAACAATAATTTATTTCCAGCTTTTTTAAAATAAACTACTACACCACCTCCTAACTGGCCTCTATCTAAACCAATATCATTAGACCCAACTCCTTCAGAAAGAGAACGTACATAAAGAAATTCTTTTTCTAAAGTATCTATTTCAAGAAATATTTTATCAGAATTATCATTATAATAAAAGGTAAAATAACCTTCGAATTTAGTAATTCCTTTTTGCAATTTATTACCTGTTTTTTCTGTAAAAAACTGAGAAAAGCCATCAACAGAAAGTGTAATTAAAAATAAAATAAGTAGTGTTTTTTTCATGTTTTGTATAATTTCTATAAAACTATAAAATAACTATCACCTTTTAAAACAAGAAATCTTAAAATTTCATTTATTTTTGTTCTACTTATGATTACACAAGAACAACTTAAAGATATTGCCGAAAGAATTGAAAAGTTAAAATCTTATTTAGAGATTGATAAAAAACTGATTGAAATTGCCAATGAAGAAGAGAAAACGGTAGATCCAGATTTTTGGAACAACCCTAAAGAAGCAGAAGTTTTTATGAAAGAGCTTCGATTAAAGAAAAAGTGGGTAGAAGACTATCATAAATCCATCACTTTAAGTGAAGATGTAAATGTCTTATACGAGTTTTACAAAGAAGGTGAAATTGAAGAAGCAGAAGTTGTAGAACAATTTGAAAAAGCAAGTACATTTTTAGAAGATTTAGAGTTTAAAAACATGTTATCCGACGAAGGAGATGTATTATCTGCTACCATACAAATTAATGCAGGCGCAGGTGGAACAGAAAGTTGCGATTGGGTAGAAATGTTGTCCAGAATGTATACCATGTGGGCAGAAAAACAAGGTTATAAATTAAAAACACTTAATTACCAAGCAGGTGATGTAGCTGGTATTAAAACCATAACCATAGAAGTAGATGGCGATTATGCCTTTGGATGGCTAAAAGGAGAAAATGGCGTGCATCGTTTGGTACGTATTTCACCATTCGATTCTAATGGAAAACGTCATACAACCTTTGGCTCTGTCTATGTTTTTCCTGTTGCCGATGATTCTATAGAAATAGAAATTAATCCGGCAGATATAGAAATTGTAACTGCGCGTTCTAGTGGTGCTGGCGGACAAAATGTAAACAAAGTAGAAACCAAAGTTCAGTTAACACACAAACCAACCGGAATTCAGATTTCTTGTTCTAACTCACGTTCTCAGCACGATAATAGAGCTACCGCATTAAAAATGCTAAAATCTCAATTATATGAAATTGAATTGCAAAAACAACAAGCCACAAGAGACGAGATTGAATCTGGAAAGCTAAAAACAGAATGGGGAAGCCAAATTAGAAACTATGTAATGCATCCTTATAAATTGGTAAAAGATGTAAGAACTGGTCACGAAACGGGTAATGTAGACAATGTAATGAACGGAGATATAAACCCGTTTTTAAAGTCTTATTTAATGTTAAATGGACAAAAAAGCGATTAGATTTTAAACTATTTAAAACACAATTATTAGAAGCTGTTTCCTGCTTTCCATTATATCTTTTTTTAAGAAAAATAAAAAAAGGATGTCATTTCAATCAGGGCTAAACTTGTTTGCTAACAAATAGAAAACTAAAAACATACAGATGATTAAAATATATCACAATCCACGTTGTTCTAAATCTAGACAAGGCTTAGAAATTATAGAAAACTCTAAGAAAGAGTTCGAAATTGTAAAATATTTAGAAAAAATTCCATCAGAAAAAGAACTAACAGAAATTATTAAAATGTTAGACATCTCTCCTATTCAGTTAGTTAGAAAAACAGAAAAAATATGGAAAGAAAACTACAAAGGGAAAGAATTATCAGACAAGGAGATTATCAAGGCAATGATAGAATCCCCAAAGATAATAGAACGCCCAATTGTTATCAATAATAACAAAGCAGTTATTGGCAGACCTCCAGAAAATATTAAATCAATAATTTAACCTTAACTTTTTTGTGTTTTGTTTAACTTTTCTTTAACTACTTCTAATTAAACTTAGAGAGAACTTTGCTGTCTTAAAATAACAAGATTCAAAGACAATTATGAAGAAAATTACACTCTTATTACTTTGCCTATTAACATCAACCTATTTGCTAGCTCAAAAGCCTAGTAATGAAACCATTTCTATTACAGGTAAAGTTGTAGATGCAAACACCAATCAACCATTAGAATATGCTACTGTAGTTTTAAAAAACACTGAAACACAAGTAGTTTCTGGTGGAATTACAGATCAAACAGGTAGTTTTAATATTAAAAATCCAAAAGGAACGTACGAAATAAGTGTAGAGTTTATTTCTTTTAAAACCATCAAATTTCCAGTTCAAGAAATTTCATCAAACAAAAACTTAGGAACTATTAAACTATATGAAGATGCTAGTAGTTTAGATGAAGTGGTTGTTATAGCCGAAAAATCTACTGTAGATATTCGTTTAGATAAAAAAATATATAATGTTGGTAAAGACATGACGGTTAAAGGTGGTACCGCTTCTGATGTTTTAGACAATGTACCTTCTGTAGACGTAGATCCCGAAGGAATTGTTAGTTTAAGAGGTAGTGAAAACGTACGTATTTTAATAGACGGAAAACCATCTGCTTTAGTTGGTTTAAGCGGTGCAGATGCCTTAAAACAATTACCTTCTGATGCTATTGAAAGAGTTGAAGTAATTACATCTCCATCTGCAAGATACGATTCTGAAGGAACTGCAGGGATTTTAAATATCATTTTAAGAAAAGGAAAATCTTCTGGTTTAAATGGTTCTGTAAACGTTACTGTTGGAGATCCTAAAAATTATCAAGGTGGTGTAAATTTAAATTTACGTACCGAAAAAATAAATGTCTTTACTAATTTAGGATATAACGATAATGCAGGTCCTGGTGTTTATAATTCTGATATAACTTACCTAACTAATGGAAATATAGATAGTATTAGAGTAGAAAACAGAGATAATGACCGAAGTAGAAAAGGCTTTAATGCTAATTTTGGTTTAGAATATTATTTAAACAAAAAAAGTTCTATTACAGGTACTATATTTGTAAGAGACTCCGATGGTAATGATATTTCTAAGAATAACATTAGCTCTTTTGATGCTTTAGATAACAATTTATACAACTCTACACGTATTCAAACTGAAGGAGAAGATGATAAAACATTACAGTTTTCTTTAAATTATGTAAATAATTTTAATGAAGACGGACATAAATTAACGCTAGATTTACAACATAGTGCTAGTAAGGAAAACGAGAATGCAATTATTATAGATATAAACCCAGAAACAAACACTACAAACGAACTTTCTATAGACAATTTAGTGCAGGCAGATTACGTGTTACCAATTGGTAAAAACTCGCAATTTGAAGCAGGTTACCGTGGTAGTTTCCAAGATTTATCATCAAATTACCTAGTTGTCGCTCCTAATTTAGACCCAGCATACAACCCTTCTAATAACTTAGAATTCACCCAAAATGTAAATGCTTTTTACACACAATTTGGTAGTAAAATTAACAAGTTTTCTTATTTATTAGGTTTAAGAGCAGAAATTACAAACATTGATATTCAATTATTGAATAACAATGAAAATTACAATAAAAATTATACAGATTTATTTCCAACCGTAAACTTTGGATATGAATTAAATGATGATCAAAGTTTTACCTTAGGGTATAGTAAAAGGTTAAGAAGACCAAGCTCTCGCTATTTAAACCCATTTGAAAGTAGAGAAAGTGAAGTTATTTTTTCTAAAGGAAACGTAGACCTAGACCCTACATATACAAATTCTTTCGATTTAGGTTACTTAAATACTTGGGGTAAATTAACTTTAAACTCTTCTATTTATTACCAACATTCAACAAACAATATTTCGAGAGTTAACAGTCAAGATGTTAGAGTTGTAAACGGACAAGAAACCAATGTAATTATTAGACAACCAATTAATTTGGCTTCAGAAGACAGATCTGGTTTTGAATTTACAGCAAATTATAATGCTAGTAGAAAAGTACGTTTCTCTGGTAGCTTTAACTACTATCAATTCGAAACAGAAGGAGAATACACTTACAACGTTACAGACCCAAGTAATGGTAACCTAACACCTATTACTCAAAATTTCGACACAAAAAACGACTCTTGGTTCACACGTTTCGATGCTAAAATTACACTTCCTTGGGATATTCAATCTCAAACAAGAGTTTTTTATTACGGTCCAAAAAACGATGCACAAAGCGAGAGAGAAGGTATTTTATCTACAAACATAGCACTTAGTAAAGATATTTTAAAAGACAAAGGAACCTTAGTACTTAATGTTAGTGATCTTTTTAACTCTAGAAAGTACGAGGTTGTTGGGTACGCTCCAAGTAGAGAAAACCCAACCAATATCACAGACCAAACGTTTCAAAGAAGAATGCGCCAGGTGTCTTTAACTTTTACCTACAGATTTAATCAGAGTAAAAACCAAAAAGATAGAAAACCAGCTGAAAATAGAGAAGATGATGGTGGCGGAGATGAATTTTAAAAGTATTTGGGCGTTTTAACAGGCTTTCCACACTCGCTTTTTTTCTAAAAAAGAAAAAAGAGCTCAAACAATTGCTTCAATCCCTAACGCGGGCATATTTGCTAATTATTTGTTACTACAACAAGTTTTTGCAAGTTTGCCCGCGTTAGGGATTGTAGTGAAAAGCCCACAGATTTTTACCTTTGTAAAAAACGAGGACTTGTAACAGAAAGCCCGCCCCTTGTGGTAACGCCAAAAAAAAACTCGTTCAAATAAATGAACGAGTTTTTTTTAATTATATGGTTTAAAAAGACTACTTACCTTCCGCAGCTTTTTTAGCTTCTTTCTTTAACTTCATATTTTCCCAGATAGTTCCACCAATCCAGTAAGGAACCACAAATGTTAATAAGAATATTAACAACCAAAAACCAGCTGTAAAAATAAACATAAATAAAACCAATCCTGAAAATTCTGAAAAATCTAACATTTGTATATTTTGTAAAATTATTAATGCAAAAATAATATTTATTTTTAAAAGATAGGCATCAAAAAAACATTTTTTTTAGTTATCTAAAAATGATAAATATCAACTTTATGTAATCATAGTTTTTTGTAAATTTGTGTATCTAAAATTTACATTATAATTATGAAATATAGAATCGAAAAAGACACTATGGGAAACGTAGAAGTTCCTGCAGACAAATATTGGGGTGCACAAACAGAACGCTCTAGAAACAACTTTAAAATAGGTGCTTCTGGTTCTATGCCATTAGAAATTGTTTATGGTTTTGCATATCTTAAAAAAGCAGCTGCATATACAAATGCAGAATTAGGTGTTTTAACAGAAGAAAAAAGAGATTTAATCGCACAAGTTTGTGATGAAATTTTAGAAGGAAAATTAGATGATCAGTTTCCTTTAGTTATTTGGCAAACAGGTTCTGGTACACAATCTAACATGAATGTGAATGAAGTAATTGCTAATAGAGCGCAAGAAATTGCAGGAAAAGTAATTGGTGAAGGCGAAAAAGTGATTCAGCCAAATGATGATGTAAACAAATCGCAATCATCTAACGATACATTTCCTACTGGTATGCACATTGCTGCTTACAAAAAAATTATAGAAACTACTATTCCTGGAATTACGCAATTAAGAGATACTTTAAAAGCAAAAACAGAAGCTTTTAAAGATGTAGTAAAAATTGGTAGAACGCATTTAATGGATGCTACTCCACTTACTTTAGGTCAAGAGTTTTCTGGTTACGTTGCACAATTAAACTTCGGTTTAAAAGCGTTAAATAATACATTAGAGCATTTATCTCAATTAGCTTTAGGTGGTACCGCAGTAGGTACAGGGTTAAATACACCTGCAGGTTATGATGTTTTGGTAGCAAAATATATTGCACAATTTACAGGAATGCCATTTATTACAGCAGAAAACAAATATGAAGCTTTAGCAGCACACGATGCTTTAGTGGAAACGCATGGAGCTTTAAAGCAAATTGCTGTTTCTTTAAATAAAATTGCCAACGATATTAGAATGATGGCTTCAGGACCAAGATCTGGAATTGGAGAAATTATTATTCCTGCAAACGAACCTGGATCTTCTATTATGCCAGGTAAAGTAAACCCAACACAGTGTGAAGCTATGACAATGGTTGCTGCTCAAGTGATGGGTAATGACATTGCCGTAACAATTGGTGGTGCTCAAGGGCATTATGAATTAAATGTTTTTAAACCTGTAATGGCTGCAAATGTTTTACAATCTGCTCAATTAATTGGTGATGTATGTAAGTCTTTTGATGAACATTGTGCTGCTGGTATAGAACCAAATCATGCTAGAATTACAGAATTGGTAAATAATTCTTTAATGTTAGTTACTGCCTTAAATACTAAAATTGGGTATTATAAATCGGCAGAAATTGCAAATACAGCGCATGCTAACGGAACAACTTTAAAAGAAGAAGCTGTTCGTTTAGGCTATGTAACTCCAGAACAATATGACGAATGGGTAAAACCAGAAGAAATGACTGGCGGTTTAAAATAAAAATATTAATTTTACATTCTCTAAAAGCTGCATACCTTATGCAGCTTTTTTTGGCTAAACAAAGTAAATCATAATAAAAGAAAATGAAGATGAACAAACACGAAGAATTTATGAGCGAAGCTGTAAAAGCAGCTTTAAAAGGAATGAATAATAACGAAGGGGGGCCTTTTGGGTGTATCGTTGTAAAAGACGGAGAAGTAATTGGTCGCGGAAATAACAAAGTAACATCTACCAATGATCCAACTGCACACGCAGAAGTTACTGCAATAAGAGATGCTTGTAAAAATATTGGTTCTTTTCAGTTAGACGGTTGTATTATATATACTTCTTGCGAACCTTGCCCTATGTGCTTAGGTGCGATTTACTGGGCAAGACCAGACAAAGTTTTTTACGGAAGTAATCAGCAAGATGCTGCAAATATTGGCTTTGACGATGAATTTATCTACAAAGAAATTCCTTTACCTTACGAGAAAAGAAGCATTCCGTTTGAGCAAATAGGAAGAGAGATTGCACTAGAGCCTTTTAATAAATGGGCAGAAAAGCAAGATAAAACAGCTTATTAAATTCCCTCTAAAAAACTGAAATTTTTCCTCAGTTTTTATATAACTAAAAAAGCATCGAATTAACGATGCTTTTTTAATTTTTAATTCTTTTTAAATAAACTAGATATTCTAGAGAAGAAGCCTTTATTATCTTCATCCTCATGATAACCATTACCGTATTTTCCATAACCATAGCCGTAACCGTAGCCATAACCATAGCCGTAACCGTAACCGTATTTATTCTTTATAGAAAAGTCGTTTAAAACATAACTAATATTGGTTACCTCTTTATTTTTATACTTATCATCTATCATTCTCATCATTCCCTTTTCGGAGTAATCCTGACGTATAACATAAATAATAGCATCTCCATATTTAAACAATTCTAATGCATCAGAAACTAAACCAACAGGCGGCGTATCAATAATAACATAATCATATCTTTCTTGAAGGTCTTTAATCATCTTGTCTGCTGTTTCATTCAATAATAATTCAGAAGGATTTGGAGGTATTGGTCCAGACAAAATAAGATCTAAGTTTGGCACTTTAGTCTTAATTATAATTTCATCTAATGTCTTTTGCTTGATTAAGTGGTTTACCACACCAACATCATTGGTTAAATCAAAATCATCATAAATTTTAGGTTTTCTTAAATCTAAACCTACTAAAACTGTTTTCTTTCCGCTTAAAGCAAAAACAGTTGCCATATTTATAGAAATCATTGTTTTCCCTTCACCACTTACTGAAGAAGTTAAAACCAATGTTTTGGATTTATCTGAATCTGTATTTTTAAATAAAAATTGAATATTAGACCTAAGCGCTCTGAAGGATTCTGAAACTGAGGATTTTGGCTTATTAAAAACCGCTAGATTATTATTTCCATGGTTTTTACCTACAACACCTAAAACAGGAATTGCATAGTTATTTTGAATATCCTCTGCTGTGTGAATTTTATTATCTAAAACCTCTCTAGTAATAATATAAAATAAAGGAAAAACAATTCCCAACATTAAACCAACTAAATAATTAAAACTTGGTATTGGGTATACAGGACCATTACCTAAGTCTTTAGCCGTATCTATAATTTTAACATCAGATACATTTGCAGCAATTGCAGAACCTGCTTCGTAACTTTTTTGCTTCAAATAATTATAATTTGCTTCTGAAATTTGATAGTTTTTTTCAAACTTTAATAAACCTTGTTCTGTTTTAGGTAATTTTTTAAGTTTGCTTTTATAAGTAGCTAATTCAGCATTTAATTTGTTAATTTTATTTTGATTAACAACTTTTAAAGTGGATATATTTTCTAATAAATTAGTTTTAGAAATATTAATGTCATTACTCAACTTAATAACCTGTGGATGGTTATCTGTTACAGAACCTCTTAATTTTTCTCTTAAACTAGATAATTGTATAAGTGTAGATATTTCACCAGAAATCTTCCCATCTTGAACAGCTATTAAAGCAGGAACAGGAATATTTTCCCCATAGGTATCGTGAGAAAGTAAATAACTTCTTAAATTATTAAGATATTCATTAAGCTCTAAAACATTTTTTTTCTCTTGATCTATCTCAATAGTTTCATTAAAAACAAGACTACCTTCTTCAGATAAATTGTAAATATTATTTTTTTCCTTAAAAACCCCTAATTCCTTTTCTATTCGCTGTAAACTATCTTCTAATTGTGTAAACAAAAGCTCTATATAATCTTTCGTCTTTTTAGCATAAAGAATTTTTTGTTCTTGCTTATCTTCATCAAGAATAACAACCGTTGCATTTAAGTAGTCTACAATTCTATTTTTATTTGTACCTCCTTTAGACAATCTAAGCATAGAAGCTCCATTAGCTATACCTTCAACACCAATAGATTTATTACTACCTACAGTTCCATCAAAACTTACAAATTGAATATAAAATTTTTCACCAACAGTAAACTTTTTGGTTTTTTGCAATGAAAAATTTAAAAATTCAGTATTTATCTGTTCATCAATTTTATACTCTTTAGAAAAAAGTGGAGAGGAAAAATTGTGAACACTTGTTGTATTTGTATCATAGGTAATTAAAGCATTTGAAGTATTCTCTTTAAGATCAAAAGATAATTTATAAGTATCTTCACCTGTAATTTCTACTTGTATAAGTTGTCCATATAATTGAGGTTTACTAGTATCTAAATCTACCACAAACGGAGTGTAACCATAAACATCCACTAACCTATACCTGCCTTCTTTTAAATAGTTTATGAAGAAATTTAATTTTCTAACTACCTTTTCATTATGTGTTCTAGAAGTTAAAACTACTTTTATAGTTTCTACGGCATCACTTGCTCCTCCCCAATTAAATGCTATGTTTGTTCCTGTAGAAAACAATGGATTGTTTTCTTCTTTTACAGATATTACGGTATTTAGATTATAAATTTTTGTTTTATAATCATTCATAAATTTGGCAACTATCAAGGCAATAATAATAGTTACAAAAAAAAGTTTCCAATAAGATAAAACCTTAAAAACATACCCTTTAACATCAACATTAGCTTGAATAGTACTATTATTTAGTTTATTTAAATTATCCATAAATCCCTATAAATTTCTTGCTAAAATAAAAGTAGTACTTATCAATGTAAATAACGAAACAATTGTTGTGAGTGCTCCAAGACCAGTAGTACCTGTTCCCCATGTTTTTTGTTTCAATGGAATAACATTTATAATATCATTTGGTTTAACATAAAAAACATCAGAATCAAAAGCACTTATTTGTGTTAAATCAATTGTAAATTTTTCTGTTCCCGTAATTGAGTTTCTAATAATTTCAACTTTTTTTCTATTTCCAACAGCAGTAATATCTCCAGAACTAGAAATGGCATCTATAATTGAAAGCTTATTTTGAAATATAACATTAGGCCCAGGACTTCCTATTTCTCCAATAACGGTATATTTAATACCAGCCAATTTTACTGAAACAAAAAGTTCTTCTTGGGTTTTAATGAATTTTTTTAATTCATTTTCTATTTTTTTCCGAACCTCCAGCACTGTATATCCTAAAACATTAATTTCACCTAAAGTTGGCATTCTAATGTTTCCGTAACTATCTATACTGTATCCAGAAAAATAAGATGCTCCTTCACTAAGACCAGCTGCAGCACCTCCTGCATTTCCTGTAGATTGTTTCTTAAAAACAGATACTAAGGTCTCATCATTAGATTTTATATCTATATTTAAGATATCATCAACCTGTAACTTGTAAGGAATGTTATTAATTCTTTTAATTTCTTTTTTTGCAATTGGCTCTCCTTGAAGGTAAATTATATCCTTAGCTGGTATACACGAAAAAAGAAAAGGAATAAATAAGAGCAGTAAAAAATGGTTTCTCATTGTAATTTTAATCATAAATATGCACAAATATACTTTTTAAAAGTGGTTTACTATAATTTTATTTTACTTTCGTTTTTTATATAAAAATGATTTATTTGATAACAAAATATTTAAAATTTCTCGTAAAATCTTCTAATCAACATGGGGTCCACTCCCCTTTTGTGTATGATTTAATAACCAAATGTTTTTATAAAAAAACAGACCCAATATTAGTGAAATTATTTTCTAAAACAAAACAACAATCATTAGACAACAAAAGTTTGATAAAAGTCACAGATTTTGGTGCAGGATCTAAAGTTTTTAAAAATAATGAACGTCAAGTTTCTAAAATTGCAAAAATTGCAGGTTTATCAAACAAAAAAGCTAAATTATTAATTCGTTTAATTCAATATTTTAAACCTGATAATTTATTAGAAATTGGTACTTCTTTAGGTTTAGGTACATCAGCAATTAAAATTGGAAACAATAAAACAAATATTACAACATTAGAAGGTTGCCCAGAAACCAGTAAAGTTGCAGATCATTTATTCTCTAATAACAATTACAAAGACATTCAAATAATTACAGGTGATTTTAAAGAAACGTTACCTTTAGCTATTAAAAACCAAGAATTCGATTGTATATATTTTGATGGGAATCATACAAAAAAAGACACCTTACATTATTTTAATACTTGTTTAGATACGGTTACTAATAATTCAGTATGGATTTTTGATGATATTTATTGGAGTAACGAAATGAAAGAAGCCTGGACAGAAATTAAAAATCACAAAAAAGTAACCGTTACCGTTGATGTTTTTTACTGGGGAATTGTTTTCTTTAGAAAAGAACAAGAAAAAGAACATTTTAAAATAAGAGTCTAATTTTTTAAAAGTGTTAAATCGTGTTAATTTTAAACAGCACTCTTTTTAAACTTTGTAACTTTGATTTAATAAAAACCGCGACTAATATTATGAAAATATATACAAAAACTGGTGACGCTGGTACAACTGCTCTTTTTGGAGGTACTAGAGTAAAAAAATACAATTTACGTATAGAAAGTTATGGTAATGTAGACGAACTAAATTCTTATATTGGATTAATAAAAGATCAAGACATAAGTATACCTATAAAAGATTCTTTATTAAAAATTCAAAATGAATTATTTACTTTGGGTGCTATGTTAGCAACACCGCCTGAAAAAGAAACTTTAAAAAATGGAAAAGAAAGACTTAACATTCCAAAAATTGATAATGCTTCTATTCTGTTTTTAGAAGAAGAAATTGATAAAATGGATTTAGAGCTTCCTCAAATGACTCATTTTATTCTTCCTGGCGGACATCAATCTGTGTCATTTTGTCATATTGCAAGATGCATTTGCAGACGGGCAGAACGCTTAGTTGTAGAACTAAATGATCAAGAAAACATTAATATTGACATACTAAAATACTTAAACCGACTTTCTGACTACCTTTTTACGTTGGCACGAAAGTTGTCCAAAGACTTATCAGTAGCCGAAATCAAATGGATTCCTACAAAAAATTAACACGTTCTTTTTTTATCGATTTAAAGAAGTTTTTCATTTTATTTCATCCTTAAAGCATTAATTTTAAGATATTAACAAATTGAAAGAATAACTTCTCTATATATTTCTTAAAAAAGACTTGTATAATTCAGTAAAAAAATTATTTTTGCACAAAATTAAACATTAAGAAATGTATTGGACATTAGAATTAGCATCTTATTTAGCAGATGCGCCTTGGCCAGCAACCAAAGACGAATTAATAGATTACGCTATTAGAACTGGATCTCCTTTAGAAGTAGTAGAAAACCTACAGGATATAGAAGATGAAGGTGATGCGTATGACTCAATTGTTGAAATTTGGCCAGATTATCCTACCGAAGATGATTATCTTTGGAATGAGGATGAATACTAAACATAATAATTAAATATAAAAAGTCTCTAAAGAGGCTTTTTTTTTGTTTTCTTACAACCTAGGAAACTATTTTTCAGGCTTTTAAAAAACCTGATACGGAACTATAATGCAGTTATTAATTTAACTGAAAATAACATAATAAATGAATATTTTAAATTCAGTAATCAAACTTTTTGTTGGTGATAAACAAGAAAAAGATTTAAAAATTTTACAACCAGTTGTTGAAAATGTAAAAAAATTCGAGATAGAATTTTCTAAACTTTCTAATGATGCTTTAAGGGCAAAAACCATTGAGTTTAAAGAAAGAATAAAAATCGCTACAAAAGAATTTGATACTAAAATTACTGAATTAGAAGAAGAAGCTAAGACAGCAAATATAGATCGTCAAGAAGATATTTATACTGAAATAGATACCCTAAAAGATGATGCATATAAAGTTTCTGAAGAAACTTTACTTAAAATTATGCCAGAAGCTTTTGCTGTTGTAAAAGAAACTGCAAAACGCTTTGTAGAAAATGAACAAGTAGAAGTTACAGCTTCTGCTTTTGATAGAGAATTATCTGCAGAAAGAGATAACGTTACTTTAGAAGGTGATAAAGCTTTTTGGGCAAACTCTTGGGATGCATCGGGTAAAGCTGTTACTTGGGACATGGTTCATTATGATGTTCAATTAATTGGTGGATCCGTTTTACACCAAGGTAAAGTTGCTGAAATGATGACTGGTGAGGGAAAAACATTAGTTTCTACCCTACCTGTTTATTTAAATGCATTAACTGGTAACGGAGTTCATTTAGTAACCGTAAATGATTATTTAGCAAAACGTGATAAAGCGTGGATGGGACCCATTTTTGAGTTTCATGGTTTTACAACAGATTGTATCGATTATCATCAACCAAATTCTGATGCACGTAGAAAAGCCTACAACGCTGACATTACTTACGGTACAAATAACGAATTTGGTTTCGATTATTTACGTGATAATATGGCTAGCTCTAAAGACGATTTAGTACAAAGAGCTCCTAACTACGCTATTATTGATGAAGTAGATTCTGTTTTAATTGATGATGCTAGAACTCCTTTAATTATTTCTGGACCAGTACCTCAAGGAGACAGACATGAATTTAACGAATTAAAACCTTTAGTTTCTGAAATAGTTACTAAACAAAAAAATCATTTGGTAAGTGTTTTTGCTGAAGCCAAAAAAATAATTGCAGACGGCAATGATAAAGATGGTGGATTCTTATTATTAAGAGTTTACAGAGGATTACCTAAAAACAAAGCATTAATTAAGTTTTTATCTCAAGAGGGAAATAAACAAATCTTGCAGAAAACAGAAAACTACTACATGCAAGATAACAACAAGTTAATGCCACAAGTAGATGAAGACTTATGGTTTGTTGTTGAAGAAAAAAATAATCAAATTGATTTAACAGACAAAGGAATTGCAGATTTATCAGAAAAAACTGCAAATGAAAACTTCTTTGTGTTACCAGACATCGGAGTTAAAATTGGTGAAATAGATAATTCTGAAAGTAGTAAAGAAGAAAAAACTGCTCAAAAAGAAGAGTTATACAAAGACTTTAGCATAAAAAGTGAGCGTATTCATACAATGAATCAACTATTAAAAGCATACACTGTTTTTGAAAAAGATGTTGAGTATGTTGTTATGGACAATAAAGTAATGATTGTTGATGAACAGACAGGTCGTATCATGGACGGTCGTCGTTATTCAGACGGATTACACCAAGCAATTGAAGCAAAAGAAAATGTAAAAATTGAAGATGCTACTCAAACTTTTGCTACCGTAACTTTACAGAACTACTTTAGAATGTACAGAAAACTGTCTGGTATGACAGGTACAGCAATTACAGAAGCTGGTGAGTTATGGGAAATATATAAATTAGATGTTGTAGAAATCCCTACAAACAGACCTATCCAAAGGGATGATAAAGAAGATTTAATCTACAAAACTGCACGTGAGAAATACAATGCAGTAATTGAAGATATTGTAAAATTAGTAGAACAAAATAGACCTGTTTTAGTTGGTACAACTTCTGTAGAGATTTCAGAGTTATTAGGTAGAATGTTACAAATGCGTAAGATTCCTCATAATATTTTAAATGCAAAATTACACAAAAGAGAAGCAGATGTTGTTGCCCAAGCTGGTAAACCTGGTATTGTAACCATTGCAACAAACATGGCTGGTCGTGGTACCGATATTAAATTATCTAAAGAAGTAAAAGATGCAGGTGGTTTAGCTATTATTGGTACAGAACGTCATGATTCTAGACGTGTAGATAGACAATTACGTGGACGTGCAGGAAGACAAGGTGATGTTGGGTCTACTCAATTTTACGTTGCTTTAGATGACAATTTAATGCGTCTTTTTGGTTCTGATAGAATTGCCAAAATGATGGATAGAATGGGCTTAAAAGAAGGTGAAGTAATTCAGCATTCTATGATTACCAAATCTATTGAAAGAGCACAAAAGAAAGTAGAAGAAAACAACTTTGGTATTCGTAAGCGTTTATTAGAATATGATGATATTATGAACGCTCAACGTGAGTTTGTTTATAAAAGAAGACGTCATGCATTAGATGGTAAACATTTACAAGTAGATATTGCAAACATGATTTATGACACTTGCGAATCTATTACAAATACAAATAAAGCTGCTAAGAATTTTCATAATTTTGAATTTGAATTGATTAAATTTTCATCAATGACTTCTCCTTTTACAGAAGAAGAATTTGATAAACTTTCACAAAAAGAAATCACAGACAAATTATATGATCTTGTTACTGAACATTACAAAAACAAAATTGAAAGAAATGCCGTTTTAGCGTTTCCTGTAATTAAAGATGTTTTTGAAAATGAAGGTGATCGTTATGAGAGAATTGTAGTTCCTTTTACAGACGGAACTAAATCTTTACAAGTTGTAACCAACTTAAAAGATGCTTATGAAAGTGATGGAAAAAGTTTAATTACAGATTTCGAGAAAAATATTACGTTAGCAATTATAGATGAGAACTGGAAAGATCATTTACGTAAAATGGACGATTTAAAACAATCTGTTCAGAATGCATCTTATGAGCAAAAAGATCCTTTATTAATCTATAAGTTTGAGGCTTTTGAATTGTTTAAAACTACCGTTGATGAAATAAATAGAGAGGTTTTATCTTTCTTATTTAAAGGAGAGCTTCCTAGTCAAGATGCAAATCAAATTTCAGAAGCGCGTCAACAAAAAAGAGAAAGTTTAAATACATCTAAAGCAGATGTTCAAAACTCTACAGAGCAAGCTATAGAAAGCTCTCGTCAAAAACAATCTGAACCTGTTGAAACCATAGTTCGTGAACAACCTAAAGTTGGAAGAAATGAGCGTGTTACTATTAAAAATGTAATGAGCGGAGAAGAAAAAGCGGTTAAGTTTAAGCAAGCGATTCCTTTATTAGAAAAAGGAGAATGGGTATTGGTAAATAAATAAAAAGAACCTTTTAGAACAGGTCCTTTAATAAATAAAAATCCGTTTAGAAATTCTAAACGGATTTTTTTATTCCTAATAATTATTAGTTATTGTTTCATAAACTTTTTAGTTATTGATGTTTTATCTGAATAAATTTTAATTAAATACAATCCTTTAGATAAATCTTCTAATTGAATACTGTTAAAATTATTTGTCTCTTTTTTAACCAAACTTCCTAAAATTGAATAAATTTCAATTTTTGAAATATTAACAGATTTTGATACAATAAACAATTTATTCTTAACAGGATTTGGATACACAATGATTTCATTATCTAAAGAAACGTCAACTACACTCAAAGAAGCACAACTATCACCAACTTTATAATTGATATATTTTGTTACAGCTAAACCTCCTTCAAAAGCAAATTTACATCCATAAGAAACAGTTTCTCCGGGAGTTAAACCTCCTATCGTTTTTGTGAATTTTAAACCAGAAACATTTTCCATTTGCGTTTCACCAAAAGGTGTTTGATTCCATAAATAAGCTACAACTCCTACTCTATCTGTATCTAATAATTCAAATGTTACTTTTACACTTGTCCCTATCGTTTCAAATGTTACATTATAGCCTGTAGAAAATGAACCTTGTTGTGCTTCATTTGATGTTTCTGTACATTCTTTTACTTCGTTAATAGTAATATTTATACTTTGAGAAGTAGTTTGTGCAGCTTCATTATCTATCGCAATTGCTTTTAATTCATGCGTACCAACTGCAGCATTTGTCCAATTAAAAGAAAAAGGTGCCATTGTATCTTCACCAATTTTTGAATTACCATCGTAAAACTCAACTTTTGTAATTGTTCCATCTAAATCAGAAGCTGAAGTTGTTATATTTATTGCTGTACCAACAGAAAAAGAACTATTTTTTGATGGTGAAGTAATAGAAATGGTTGGACTTGCATTCGCATTATCTTGAACAACAACTAACACAAAACTACTTGCAGAATATGTGCCATCATTAACTGTTAACTTACATTTATAAACACCTTTTTCTAAGTTTGATATTGATGGAGATTCTAAAGTATTATCATTAAAATTAATTATTGATGGTCCATAAATTTGTTCCCATAAATAAGTTAATGTTTCATTTTCTGGATCATTACTTAAAGAACCATCTAAAGTTGCACTAGTTTCTGGTGTAATAACTATTACATTTTCTCCTGCATTTGCAACTGGTGGCATATAATCTAAAGGAGCAGCGTATGTAAAATCCATTTTCCCTAAATTAAATTCGCCATTTGTAAAAACAGCTCTTAAAATGTGTTCTCCTTTTGTAAACTCTATATCACTTACTGTTTTAGTTTGCCAACTAGACCAATCACCTGTATAAGACAAATTAATATCTGAGCTTATTTTTTTACCATCAATTTCTAAATAAAAAGGGCCTCCACCATTTGAATTACCAGAAGCAAAACGTACATCTAAACTGTATTTACCAGACGTTTGTATATCAATAGAATACTCTAACCATTCGCCTGCAGAAATCCAACCAACTATATTTCCTTCGGTATTATCTACTGCAGCATCTACATATTCATCAGTTCTAAAATCACCCTCGTTGTTTTGAGAAACATCAACATAAGAAATATTTTGCCCAACTCCACCTTCAAATTTATCATAATTCCCTGATTCGATAATTCCAGGAATTGTAAAAGCATTATCTAAAAAAGGTACTTGTTCACCAACCTGAATTTGTACAATATTAGTGACATTAAAATTAGTACTTTCATACACTTTTGCAGACATACCATGTACACCAAGTGTTAAATTTTCTGCTTTAAAAATATACGGAGCCTCTGTTTTTGTTCCTATTAAAGTCGTTTCGTCATAAAATTCAACTTTTGTAACATCACTTCCAGTAGTTGTAACTAATAAATTTACACTTCCATTTACATAAGCTTGATTAAAATCTGAACTGATAACACCAGAAATAGAAACATCTTTATTAGTAACCATTTTATGAGCAGGAACTGCTAATTTAAATCCATCAGAAAAAGAAACAATTTTTTCTGCACTGGTATAATTATGAGCAACATACGTAGTTGTTCCATTTTGTTTAAAAGCCATTGCAATTGGGTAGTCTGCAGTAATTGTTGCATCTACAACTCCCATAGCATTTAAACTATGTAACCAATGGTATGTTTGCGCATCAGAAATACCAAACTTTAAATTTCTATCGGGATACGCATTGTATAGATTTACAGCTTCTTGTGGGTTTATCATTGATAAATATTTCCAATAGGTATCGTGCCATAAATTGGCATTATCTTCTTGATTTAAAACACCGGTATTTTGAGAAATTTCATCCCATAATTTTTGAGCGTATTGCTGATTATGCCCTAAATAAAAAGACCCTGCATGAATTGGATACATTTCTATTCCATAAGAAGCAGCAATATCTGCAGTCCAAAAAGTACCATTATCATAAGAGTTTCCCCAAATTCTAGACACTAAACTATATTGTTGCGAATTAGAAAAATTACGTTCATAAACATCAAACCAATACTCTTCGATAGCTGTTTGTTCTGTGGTATAGATATAAATTCCTAAATCTCTAATTTCTTTGTTGTTAGATATCGTTCCCCAATGAATTAAAGAGGATGCAAACTGCATACTTTCTGATGTGGATTCTTGATCATTTCCTTGTGGAAAAGAAGCAAATCCATTTGCCCAACTATGACCCGCATACGGACTAAAATTTCTTAAAAAAGGAAACGTATCATCATCTCTATCTGATGAAGCTGCATCTCTAACTAAAAGATTTATCATATCTCCCCATTGATGCATCCAACCAGGTTCAAATTGCTCCATAAAAGCTGCTGCATGAATAAAATATCCCCAATGAAAATGATGATCATTTATGTTCGAATCTTGTCCATGACCTGCAGGATATCCTAATAAAGTAGACCAATTTGTATCGTAATAAAAAAGAAAGGCTTTTTCTCCAGGTTCAAAAGACAACCAATCCTCTAAACGTTCTTTTACAGTTGCAATCATTTTATCTCTTGCTGCAACATTACCTGTTTGATCTGCAATTCTTGCGGTTTGAATTAAACGATTCATAACTTGTCCTTCGTTGTAAGAATCTGTCCAAGTTGCTAAACCATCGTTTTCAATTTGAGCAATTTTACTATCTAAAGCAGCAGGACTAAAACCTTCGCTATAATTTGCTAAATAAGGTAACGTTGGTAAAATACCTTTAAAAGTATTTTCTACAGAAAAAGTATTTCCTTTTAACATTTTTAAAGCGCCTCTAATTGAGCTATAAGTAGCTTCACTTGGAGTTGCAGAAATTGATGATAAATTATTCCATTGATGAGGCAATAACCCTAATAACATATCTGTTTCAGTCCCTTCTTTTACAACAGTATTAACCGTAAACGTTGTTGTTACTTTAGATGACGTTTCATTATAAGTCCAAGAAGTTTCTGTATTTGTTGGAAAAACATAGGCATATTTTTTAAATTCTTGCGCTGCTGTAGTTACATTTGATGTTGTTTGAGGCAACATTACCATAGACCAATAGTCTTTTCCATTTAATGTCGATGTAAATACATTACCTGATTTTACCCAAGTACTTCCAACAGGTGCATAAAAAACAAAATCTGCACCACTTGTAGCATTTTCTACTATTAATAATTCGTTTAAAATTGTTGATGTACCAGAATTTACTTTAATTTCTACAATATCATCCGCATCTTTTTCAAAGTATAAAAAAGGCATCCCAATTCCTGCTGTCGTTTTTAATTCGTGATTACCGTCTTTCCAATTCATGGTTACAGTCCAATCAGAATAATCAGAAACGGTTGTTTTTGTGGTTGATAAACCAGATAGTTTTACTTCAATCGGGGCAGAATCTCCAATAACACCAGATGGAATATACGTTACAATTAAACCATTATTAGTGGTTTTTAAGGTCATAGGATAATTAAATAAATTATCTGCATGATCCTCTTTTATTAATTTAGACCACCAATCATTTGTTGGCACTGGTTTGCCTAAAGCATTACCAGTTAATTGAGGAGAACCAGAAGGATATCCATTTCTACCAGCAACATCTGTTCCTGGAAAAGTTTTAGTATAACTACCATTACCTGCTATAATGGTTTGTGCATAATTAGAAAATGAAAATGTAATGCATACTAAAAAAAGTAGTTTAGTCAATTGTGTTTTATACATAAGAATTATTTTTCATGAAATATAAAAATTAACTCATTTTTAACACCTTAAAACACTAATACATAAACCCTACAAGATAAATAGATTATTACATTTATGATAAAAAAACCAATACAAAAACCATACAAAGTATATTTTACATAAAACTTTTCATAAAAAAATCCGTTTAGAATTTCTAAACGGATTTTTTTAATAGTATATATTTTGTGGCTTAAAAAAACAAAATTTACTCGAATTTTGTATTCATTTTAAGATACTCTAAAAATTCTCTTTTCGTTTCTTTTTCTTTAAATTTACCTCCAAACTCTGCAGTAACAGTAGAGCTTTCAATATCCTTAATACCTCTAGAATTAACACATAAGTGCTTTGCATCAATAACACAAGCAACATCCTCTACACCTAAAGCTTCTTGCATAGCTTGCACAACTTGCATTGTTAAACGCTCTTGCACTTGAGGTCTCTTAGAAAAATACTCTACAATTCTATTCATTTTAGAAAGTCCAATTACTTTCCCATCAGAAATGTAAGCAACATGTGCTCTACCAATAATTGGCAATAAATGATGTTCGCAAGTAGAATATACAACGATATTGCGCTCTACCAACATTTCACCATAATTGTAATTATTGTCAAACGTAGATGCTTTAGGCATATTTTTAGGATCTAACCCCATAAAAAGTTCATTAACAAAAGATTTAGCAACTCTTTTAGGAGTTCCTTGTAAACTATCGTCTGTTAAGTCCAAACCTAAAGTGGTTAAAATATCTTTAACACTCTGTTGAATTCTTTCAATTTTTTCTTCATCAGTTATATCAAAAGCATCTGCTCTTAATGGAGTTTTGGCTGATGTACCAACGTGATTCTCTCCTATTTCTTCAATTCTTTCGTCATTCATTTTGCTGCTCAATTCAAACATTTCATTCTTATTATAGTGCAAATTTACGTGTTTGCAACGTATTATTTTAGTTTACGAATCAATAAAAATTATAAAACTATAATTTATGCTTTTAGTAAGGATAGTATTTCTGATAAATCACCATCTGTTTGCTCTCCTGAATTCATATTCTTTAAAGTAAAAACATCATTTACTACATTAGAAACTACAAATTCTATTTCTCTAGAACTAACGTATTTCCATTGTCGTTTTTGTGCCTTATTACTTTCTGCTAAATCAGGATAAAATTCACTTTTTATATTATTTTCTCTTAAAACCTTAATGGCTTTCATTTTTAGAACATCCGTATCAGACTCAAAATTTAAGAAAATAACCTTAGGTTTTGGTAAGTCTACAGCTTTAAACAAACCTAACTCTTCTAATACTAAATAGATTCTGTCTAATCCAAAAGAAATACCAACTCCAGAAACATCTTTTAAACCAAAGATTCCTGTTAAATCGTCATATCTTCCACCACCACCAATAGAACCCATTTTTACACCTTTTGGCGCAGAAACTTCAAAAATTGCACCGGTGTAATAATTTAATCCTCTTGCTAAAGTAACATCTACTTCTAAAGTTGCTGTTTCTAAACCTAATTCTTCCACAGAATTAATTACAAAACGCAACTCTTCTACTCCATTTGTTCCTTCTTCAGAAGTTGACAACATAGCTTCTAACGAAGCTAGTTTATCTAAATTAGACCCAGAAAAATCGAACAAAGGTTGTACTTTTTCTATGGCATCTTCTGTAATGCCTTTAGACAACATTTCTTTAACAACACCATCTTTACCAATTTTATCTAACTTATCTAAAGCTACTGTAAAATCGATTAATTTATCTTGTGCACCAATAACTTCTGCGATTCCAGAAAGTATTTTTCTATTATTAATTTTAATATTCGTACCTGCTAAACCAAGTTTACTAAAAACGGTATCATATAATTGTACAAATTCTACTTCTTGCCATAAAGATTTACTACCAACAACATCTGCATCACACTGAAAAAACTCTCTAAAACGTCCTTTCTGCGGTCTGTCTGCTCTCCAAACAGGTTGTACTTGATACCTTTTAAAGGGAAACGTAATATCATTTTGATGTTGTACAACGTAACGCGCAAAGGGCACTGTTAAATCGTAACGTAATGCTTTTTCTGAAATTTGACTAGTAACTTTTAAGCTGTTTTTTTCTGATAAAAGACCTTCATCGGCTTTCTTTAAAAAGTCTCCAGAGTTTAAAATCTTAAAAATCAAACGATCTCCTTCTTCACCATATTTCCCCATTAAGGTTGATGAATTTTCAAAACTTGGCGTTTCTATAGGTTGAAATCCGAATGTTTCAAAAGCAGTTTTTATCGTATTCATTATATACGTTCTGTTAGCTACTTCTGTTGGCGAAAAATCTCTAGTTCCTTTTGGAATACTTGGTTTCATATAAATCAGTTATCAATGTTCATTTATCATTTTTTAATAAACCAGATTAGATTACTGATAATTGTTAAATGATAATTGCTTTTAGCGAGCGCAAATATCGTGAAAAACTTAGAAATGTTATAAAATAGAATCAATTTTATTTCTGAACCTTAAAGCATAAATAGCAGCGTTTAACTCAAAGCCTAACAATAAGATAATTGCATTTAGCCACACAAATAACATCAAGATTAAAAGAGTACCAATAGAACCGTATAATTGATTGTATTGTGCAAATTTTACCACATAAATTCCGAATAAATAAAACGTACACAAAGATACAACTGTGGTTAAAAGTGCTCCTGCAGAAAAGAATTTTGTTTGTTTTCCTTGTTTTGTTCCGTATCTAAAAAGCAACGAAACTATCGTGAAAATCATCACTAAAAAAATGAGACTTCTTCCATAATAAAACAGATCTAAATCGGATGTATCTAACCAACCTGTTTCATCAATTTTAGACAATGCAAATTGATATAAAATTAGTGAAGTTATTACTATAATTAAAAAGAATGACATTAATAAAGAAACACCTAAAGAAACAAAATAGGCTCTAAAAACATTTCTTACATCAGTTATATGATATGAATGTTCAAAACCACCAAAGATAGCATTCACACCATTTGTCATTAAAAAGATAGACAGTAAAAAACCAAAAGAAAGCAAACCTCCATATTGATTATTAATAATATCCTTTAACACAACATCTACAGCTTCGAAAGTTTGTGGTGGTAAAACTTCTTTAATAAATGAAAATAACCCTTCTTGAAAACCTTCTATTGGAATGTATGGAATTAACGTTAAGATAAACAGTAAAAAAGGAAAAACAGCCATAAAGAAACTGAATGCAATTCCTCCTGCTCTAGTTGTTAAAGCACCTTTTACAATACCAATGATGTACATTTCTATTACATCGTACAAAGACATTCCTTCTAAACCAGGAACTTTTATTCTTTTTCCAAATAGTACCAAGAAATTTACAACTGGTATTTTTTCTAGTTTTTCTTCTATCTCCCTACTCATTAGCCCTTTTGCTTTACATAAATCTCCCCAAAGGGAAAAACTTACTCAATATTAATTTTATATTCTGATAAAAGCCCAATAATATTTTCTTTACTAAACTTCCCTCCTTTTAAGCGATTCTTTTCCGGACTGATATTAAAGTTAAAAGCGGTTCTAAAGTCTGACTTTTTTAAATTAGTTTCACCAAAAATTGCGCCATTAAAATCACAATTATCAAAAATGGAATTGGTTAAAACTGCTTCTGTAAAATCTACTTCTTGTAAGTTACAATTACTGAATTTTGTATTCGGAATTTTTAATTGATAAAAAGACGAAAAACTTAATTGACAATCTTTAAAACTAAACTGTAATAAAAACGCATCGCATTCATTAAATTTCACTCCCATCATTTTACAATTGATAAAAGCAACCTCTCTAAAAGCAGTATTATTTAAAATTGCATTGCTAAAATTACAATCTATAAATTCGCATTCTACAAACTGAATATTGGACACATGTACATTCTCAAAATTACAATTGGTAAATATACAATTGTCATACTCACCTTTGTTTATTTTAGTTTTCCTGTAATCTATTTTAGTAAATTCTTCGCTATCAAAATAAGTATCTGTCATCTAAACTTACTCTTGTTTTGTTAATTTATAGTTTAATTCACTTTTAATTTTATTACCATCAATATCTAGCATTTCAATATAATTGTCTCCAATTTCATATTTAAAAGGACTCGTTTCCAACTCTAAAATAACTTTTCCGTTTTCAACGGAATAATTTCCTGTTTTCGTATAAACATTATCATCACCTCTACCTTTATACACGCTCTCTAACACAAAGGTTTTATCAGAATTTAAGGTCATTTTATTATCGATTCCCGTGCAACTTGCACATGGAAATTCGCCAATATAAACACCAGAAACATCTTGTGCTGTGTTATTTTTACATGCTGAAAATAGAATACAAACTACCGCTATAACTTTTATAATATGTTTCATTTTATTAATTATTTTAAACCTCTTGCTTCTAACATTGGTGCTGCTTTAGGATCTCTCCCTGCAAATGTTTTATACATTTCTGCATAATCCATTGTGTTTCCTTTAGATAAAACTTGCTCACGGAATTTTTGTCCGTTTTCACGAGTTAACAAGCCATTGTCTTTAAACCAATCATACGCATCATGACTCAACATTTCTGTCCATAAATAAGAATAATAACCAGCAGCGTAACCACCACTAAAAATGTGTGCAAAATAAGTAGAACGGTATCTTGGAGGAATTTCATCCAAATTTAATTTCATATTTTTTAAGGCTTCTGCTTCAAAATTAGCTACATCTTCAATGGTCTCATTTGGTGAAATTGTATGCCATTTCATGTCTAAACTAGAAGAACATAAATTCTCTATCATAGAATATCCTTGGTTAAAAGTACCCGCATCTTTAATTTTTTGCAGCAATTCAACAGAAATCACTTCTCCTGTTTTATAATGTATCGAGTAATTATTTAAAATTTCTGGATGTGTTGACCAATTTTCATTAAACTGAGAAGGAAATTCTACAAAATCTCTTGCGGTACTTGTACCAGAAATAGATGCATATTTTTGATTTCCGAAGAAACCGTGTAATGCATGACCAAACTCATGAAACATGGTTTCTACTTCATCAAAACTGATTAATGCCGGTTCTCCTTCTGCTGGTTTTAACGAATTACAAACATTATAAATTACAGGTTTTTGATTGCGTAATTTAGATTGTTTTACAAAATTACTCATCCACGCACCACCACGTTTGCTATCTCTTGCAAAATAATCTCCAAAGAATAATCCTAATTTAGAACCGTCCTCTTCAAACAACTCATACACCACAACATCTGGGTGATAAGTAGGAATATCTGTACGTTTTTTAAATGTAATTCCGTATAATTTTGTTGCCGCATAAAAAACTCCTTTTTCTAAAACGTTTGTCATTTCAAAATAAGGTTTTACATCATCTTCGTTTAAGTTATATTTAGATTTACGTACTTTTTCTGCATAATAATTCCAATCGTAAGCAGCTAATTTAAAGTCTTCTCCTTCTTTATTAATTTCTGCTTGAATCTCTTTTATTTCTGATGCTGCTTTATCTAAAGAACCCGGAATTAAGTTTTTGAACATGTTAAAAACCTTGTCTGGAGTTGCCGCCATGGTTCCTTGTAAACTCCAACTAGCATAGTTATCAAAACCTAATATTTGTGCTTTTTCCGATCTTAACTTTGTCATTTTTAAAACAAGATCACTTGTATCATACTCACCAGCATCTGCTCTATGAATCGATTTTTCGAATAATTCTTTTCTTACTTCTCTATTTTCTAACGTTTGTAAAGAAGCTTGTTGCGTTGTATTTACTAACTGAATTTCATAGGCACCATCTTTTTCTAAAGACTTTATTTTTTCATCAGAAAAACCTTTTAAACCTTCTTTATTAGTAACTGTAATTCCGCCTTTTTTACTTGCATCTAATAATTTTTTTCCAAAATCGTTAGACAAACTCGCTATTTCTGAATTGATTTCTTTTAATTTCTCTTTTTTTTCTTCGGATAAATTTGCGCCTGCTTTAGAAAAATTCTTAAAATATTCTCCAACCAAATGTTTAGATTCAGCATCTAAATTAGCTTCAGAAAGATTTTCATAAACCGATTTTACTTTTGCAAACAATTGTGTATTTAGTAAAATATCATCGTTGTGTTTAGAAAACTTTGGCGCTAATTCTTTTTGATTTTCTTTAATAGTATCATTGGTATGCGCGCCTGCCAATCCATAAAAAACAGCAGTTACATCATCTAACTTTTTACTACTTTCTTCTAAAGCTAAAATGGTATTTTCAAAATTTGGAGCCTCAGTATTCTGAGTAATTTTTTCAATTGCCTCATTTTGCAATTTCATACCTTCTAAAATAGCCGGTAAAAAATGTTTTGCTTTAATTTTAGTAAAATCTGGTGTACCATATTCTAACGTACTTTTCACTAATAAAGGATTTTTAGAAATATCCATTGTGTTTTCTTTTTTAGCTTCTTTAGTGTTGCAAGAAATCACCAACATTAAAGATGCAGCTATTGTTATATATTTTTTCATTTTTTTTTATTTTAGTTACAAAGTTAAAAGCAGTAACAGAGTTACAAAGTCAGACTTTGTATACTGCAACTTTGTATTTTTTTCAAACTTTTTAACATTCTTAAAAAGCTTTTAAACTTAAATCTAAATTATAAACCGAATGTGTTAATGCACCAGAAGATATAAAATCTACACCACATTCTGCGTATTTTCTAATCGTTTCCTCGTTAATTCCGCCTGAAGATTCTGTTAAGCAAGTATCACCAATTAGTGCAACTGCTTTTTTAGTATCTTCATAATTAAAGTTATCTATTAAAATTCTGTAAACACCGTCGTTAGATAAAATTTCTTTAATTTCTTCTAAACTTCTCGCTTCCACAATAATTTTAATATCGATATTCTTTTCTGCTAAATATTTCTTTGTTTTGGTAATTGCAGCTGTAATCCCACCAGCGAAATCGATGTGATTGTCTTTAATCATTACCATATCATACAATGCAAAACGATGGTTTTCTCCTCCTCCAATTTTTACAGCCCATTTTTCAATAGCTCTAATTCCTGGTGTTGTTTTTCTAGTATCTAATACTTTGGTTTTTGTTCCTTTTAATAAATTTGCAAAAAAGGCTGTTTTTGTTGCAATTGCAGACATTCTTTGCATAGCATTTAAGACCAAACGTTCTGCCATTAAAATAGATTGAGATTTACCTGAAACATGAAAAACAATATCTCCATATTTTACATCATCACCATCATTTATAAATGTTTCTATTTCTAAATCTTTATCAACGTAAGAAAAAACTTGTTTTGCAAACTCTACTCCGGCTATAATTCCGTCTTCTTTTACCAACAATTTTGCCTTTCCTTCTGCATCGGCAGGAATACAAGAAAGTGAAGTATGGTCTCCATCTCCAATATCTTCTCTAATAGCATTTTTTATAATTAAATCTAACTCGTTCTGAAATTGTTCTTTTGATATCATAATTATTGAATTCTGATGTAAAAATAACAATGATTTTCAACTTTTGGTCTGTTCTGTCCAATTTATGTTTTAAAACTTATAAATTTGTACCGACAATAATTGTCTCCTCGAGCGCAGTCGAGAGGTTTTTATAAGGTCTCGACTGCGCTCGACCTGACAAGAGTTATGAAAATTAAATTACTAGCCATTGGTAAAACTGACAATAAAAATTTGATTCAGTTAATTGATGAATATCAAAATAGATTAAAGCACTATATAAAGTTTGAATTAGAGATTATTCCCGACATTAAAAACGTAAAGAATTTAAGCGAAATTCAGCAAAAAGAAAAAGAAGGTGAATTGATTTTATCTAAACTGCAGAACACAGATAATTTAGTTTTGTTAGATGATAAAGGCAAACACTTTACCTCTATTGAGTTTTCTAAATATTTACAGAAAAAAATGAATGCTGGTATAAAACAATTAGTTTTAGTAATTGGTGGACCTTATGGTTTTTCTGATGCGGTTTATAAAAAGTCTGTCGGAAAAATATCTTTATCTAAAATGACATTCTCACACCAAATGATTCGATTATTTATTGTTGAACAATTGTACAGAGGTTTTACAATTCTTAAAAATGAGCCTTACCATCATGAATAAAAAATATTTTTCTATTTCTTACTTCTACTGTAATCTTGAGGTGAATGTGATGTAATACTTTTAAAGGCAATAAAAAAAGGATTATATGATGCAAATCCCGTTTTATAGGCTAAAGACTCAAAGGTTTCTGTGTTTAAAAAACCACCTTCAATAAGTTTAAGAGCATCTTGTATTCTACTATTTTTTCTATATTCTGTAAAAGAAATTTTAGAATGATATTTAAACAAATAAACAATATGACTTGTAGGTACCCCTAAAGTTTCTGCAATATCACTCTGTGAAACTTTTTGACCTCTAAAAATAAATTGTTCTGCACTTAATTTATCAACTTCTTGAATATAACTTACAATATTGGTTCTTATATTTTCTTGTAATCTATAATCTTGACTATCTTCTTTTATAGAGACTTCTATTACCCAATTATTACCTACAATGTCACTTACTGAAGCTAATTGCTCTTCCTCTTCAGGTGATACCTCATTAAATTTTAATAAAGTTTTATTAAGAATAGGAAGTCCGTATAAAATTTCTGGAGAGATTAAAATTTTAAAGAAAACGGATAACCAAAAAACCATTGAAAAAACAGCCATTGTTTTCCCCGAAACCTTAATACCTGATTTAAACTCTAAATACAAGGAAATAAAAACCATTAAACTACAAAGTATGTTAATTACAAAAAAATAAATGGTCCAATTTTTAACCAAATTAAAATGATCTTTATTTAAAAGCATGTTTTTTCTGAACCAAACTTTATTCTTTAACAATCTAAATATTAAAACGATATAAAACAGCACAAAAATTGATATCAAATAAAAATTAGTCATTGTACCAAAATAAAATATAAAGCTATTTTGTAAAACTTCGACTGTATTGATTAGATATAGAAATATTATAAAAAAAAGATGTTTAAAATCTTTAGGGTTATATGCTTTTTTCTGATCTACTAAATGCTTATAATATAAATATAAAGAAGGAGCAAGAATTAAAAAAAGTAAGGAATATAAACCGCTATCTGGTTTTAAAATCGATTGTAAACCTAAAACATAACTACCATGAAAAAAATAACGAAATGAAATTACACTTATAATTAAAACTAAAAAAAAATTACAAAATGGATTAGATCTATATGACCTAATCATTAAGGTAAGTATAACAAGCCCAATAATGCCTGTAAATAAAAATAAAAAGGCTTCGATCAAACTATTTGAGGTATTTTTATTTATCAAACCTACAAAAAATTAACTAATATTCTTTTAATTTTATTACTGATTCATTAAAATTCTTACTGATTTCATTAAAATGACTAGTCCTTAAATTTTTAAATGAAGTTTACATTATTTATTTATTCTAAGTTTGAGTTGGCATATGCAAACAAGAAAAAGAAGAAGAGTAAATAAACTTGTCAACGGCAATATATGTGTTTATAGAAAATTAAAAAGTAATTTTTATGAATTTGGGGGAATAATAAAATAGTTTCTTTTGATTTTTATGTAAACACATGTTGACAAGTTTTTTATACTTACCAAAAAAAAATCGTAACCTATAACTTTATTTTACACTTTTCACAAGAGCTCTTTCTGTTACAATAATTCCTTAATTTAAATTTTTACATTAATCAATTTCTATCGCAGAACTCTTTAAAATTTCACTGTTTAATTTCTTACATTTGCTAAAATGAAACAGATGAAATTAGTTTTCGCTACCAACAATTTAAACAAACTTGCTGAAGTTCAAGAAATGTTACCAGATTCAATACAATTATTGAGTTTAAAAGACATTAACTGTTTTGATGAAATAGAAGAAACAGAAACCACTTTAGAAGGAAACGCTAAATTAAAGGCAGATTATATTACCAAAAAATTCGGTTATAATTGTTTTGCTGATGATACCGGTTTAGAAGTAGAAAGTTTAAACGGAAAACCAGGTGTATATTCTGCACGTTTTGCAGGTGAGCCTTCTAATTCTGAAAACAATATGCAAAAATTATTGGTAGATTTAAAACCTACTGAAAATAGAAAAGCACAATTTAGAACCGCTGTTGCTTTAAACTTAAATGATGAAAATTTTCTTTTTGAAGGAATTTGCAAAGGAGACATTTTAGAAAAGAAACACGGAGAAAAAGGTTTTGGATATGACCCCATATTTAAACCAAAAGGTTATGAAAAATCTTTTGCAGAAATGACTTCAGAAGAAAAGAACACCATTTCTCATAGAGGAATTGCAATTCAGAAATTAGTAAAATTTTTATCAAAATATAATTATTAGAATCAAACTCTAGAACATTATCTTCAAGTTAAAAATATTTTAACTTGAAGATAAAAGCACAGCTTTAGAGAAGTTTAAGTAAGTTTAGACTGTGCACAACCAACAAGCATCAATGGAAAACAAATCATACACAAAACACTTCCTTTTTTTATCAATTTCACTGGTAGTTTTGTTCTTTTTGAATATCAGTTTTGGGTCTGTTTCTATTCCGTTTAAAGATATTTTCAACAGCCTTTTTGGTGGTAATGTAACCAAAGAAAGTTGGGAAACCATTATTGTTAATTTTAGAGTACCAAAAGCCATAACAGCTATTTTAGTAGGTTCTGGCTTGTCTATTTGTGGTTTACTCATGCAAACCTTATTTAGGAATCCTTTGGCGGGTCCTTTTGTATTGGGTATCTCTTCTGGAGCAAGTTTAGGAGTTGCTATTTTAATTTTAGGTTCTTCTGTTTTTGGTGGCTTTTTTCTAACAAGTTCTGTATCTAATTGGTCATTACCTATAGCTGCAAGTCTTGGTGCTTTTTTAGTTTTATCTGCTGTAATTATTGCTGCAAACAAAGTTAGAAACACTATGTCTATTTTAATAATTGGATTAATGTTTGGCTCACTAACATCTGCAGTTATTAGTGTTTTAGCTTACTTTAGTGAAGCAGCCCAAATACAGCAATACCTCTTTTGGAGTTTTGGAAGTTTGGGTAATTTAACTTGGAATGAAATTACGGTTTTTACTATTATTTATTGCATCGGAATTTTAGGAACTATTACCGTTATAAAACCTTTAAACAGTTTTTTATTAGGTGAAAATTACGCAAAAAGCTTAGGGGTTAATGTCAAAAAAAGCCGAAATATTATTTTACTAATTACCAGTGTTTTAACGGGTGTAATTACAGCATTTTCTGGACCAATTGCATTTGTAGGATTGGCAGTTCCGCACATTGCAAGAATGTTATTCTCTAGCTCTAATCATAAAATATTATTGCCAGCAGTAGCTATTATTGGTGCCATTGTTTTGTTAATTTGCGATGCCATAGCACAAATGCCTACAAGTGAATTTACATTGCCTATAAATGCAATTACATCTTTATTTGGTGCACCCATCGTTATTTGGTTGCTAATTAGAAAAAAGAGATTATTTGTTTAAAAGGATAAATTAATCCTAACCTTCCTTTTGGGAAGGATGTAGCTCATTTATGAATAAACAAGAAAATAAACATATCGTTTTAAAAACTGAAAATCTATCTATAGGTTATCAGCAAAAAAAGACCCCTAAAATTATTGCTTCAAACATCAATTTAGAAATTGAAAAAGGAAAATTAATAACGGTTTTAGGCAAAAACGGAATTGGAAAATCGACTCTTTTAAGAACACTTTCTAAGGTTCAGAAACCTATTTCTGGTGCTATATTTATTCATCAGAAAAACTTAAAAAACCTTACAGAAACCACACTTTCTACACAGTTAAGTTTAGTATTAACAGAGCGTTTACCAGAAAGCCAATTAACGGTTTACGAATTAATTGCCCTTGGTAGACAACCTTACACCAATTGGATTGATAAACTTTCTAGTAAAGACATCGAAAAAGTAGAAACTGCATTACAACAAACAGAAATAGAACATCTTAAAAATAATCGTTTTTATGAATTAAGTGACGGTCAATTACAAAGAGTTTTAATTGCACGTGCACTTGCACAAGATACCGATATTATTATTTTAGATGAGCCAACAGCCCATTTAGATATGCATCATACTATTAAAATATTTTCATTGTTAAAAAAGTTAGTTGCAGACACTCATAAAACCGTTATTATTTCTTCTCACGAAATAAACCTGTCTATTCAATTAGCCGATCAAGTAATGCTTTTAACAGAAAACACCGTTCATTTTGGTACGCCAACAGAATTGATAGCAACAAATGCTTTTGACACCCTTTTTCCTAAAGAACTTGTTAATTTTAACAAAACGTTACAACAATTTGTGATTAACAAAAGTTAAGTTTGATGTTTAATTTACAATCAACTTTATAATTTTTATTCAACCAACTCATGAAAAACACCTTTTACACTATTGGGCTATTCTTTTTAATAGCATGTAGCTCTAGTAAAATCACCACGCAAGAAGATTTAAATATCGATTATGCTGCAAAATATGCAGAATCAATTACGGCTGAAAACTTAAAAACACATTTATATATTTTTGCTTCAGATGAGTTTGAGGGAAGAAATACAGGTGAACCTGGACAAAAAAAAGCTATTAAGTATTTAAAAGACTTTTACGTAAGCCAAGGTATTGCTTCACCTTTAGGTGGTGATGATTATTTTCAGGAAGTTTCTGCAGAATTTTTAAATAAAAACTCTAGAAGAGGAAACTTAAAAGATTCTGAAAATGTTTTAGCTTTTATAAAAGGTACAGAAAAACCAGATGAAATTGTTGTTATTTCTGCACATTTAGATCATGAAGGAATAAAGAATGGTGTAATTTATAATGGAGCAGATGATGATGGTTCTGGTTCTATGGCTATTTTAGAAATTGCAGAAGCTTTTCAAAAAGCAGCTAAAGCTGGAAAAGGGCCTAAAAGATCTGTGTTATTTTTACATGTTACCGGAGAAGAAAAAGGCTTATTAGGTTCTAAGTACTATACAGAAAACCCTGTTTTTCCTTTAACAAATACCGTTTGTGATTTAAATATAGATATGATTGGTAGAGTTGATAAAGCACATACTTTAGATTCTAATTATGTGTATTTAATTGGTGCAGATAAATTAAGTACAGAGCTTCACGAAATTTCTGAAAAAGCAAATACAAAATATACCAATATTAATTTAGATTATAAATATAATGACGAAAATGATCCTAATCGTTTTTATTACAGATCAGATCATTATAACTTTGCAAAACACAATGTACCTGTAATATTTTATTTTAACGGAACTCATGAAGACTACCACAAGCCTTCTGATACTCCTGATAAAATTGAATATGACTTATTAGAAAAAAGAACGCGTTTAGTGTTTCATACAGCATGGGAAGTTGCCAATAGAGAAGCAAGATTAGTTGTTGATAAAGCTGGCAAGTAATACATTTTAGTCAATAAAAAATTAAGAAAACCTCACAATATTGTGAGGTTTTTTTGTATGCATAATTAATTTTTATTGATAACAAAATGAATCATGATAATAGTCATATCTAAAAACTTATATAACCGCTAATTTTGCGAACAGAAAAACAGTGTAAAAACACCGATTTTTATTAACTACAACTAAACAAACTAAAAATGTTACAAAACAGAAGAATTTACTTACCACCATTAAGTTTAATTGGCCCAGGAGCGTTAAACGATTTAGGAGAAGAATTAAAAAGCTTACCTTACAAAAAAGCACTTTTTGTAACTGACGAGGTTTTAGTGAAAATTGGTGTTGCTCAAAAAATTATTGATGTAATGGAAGCTTCAGAGGTTGAAGTAGTCCTTTTTGATAAGGTTCAGCCAAACCCTACTTGCCAAAATGTAAACGCAGGTTTAGAATTGTTAAAAGACAATTCATGTGATTTTATCTTGACGCTAGGAGGCGGTTCTCCACAAGATTGTGGTAAAGCTATTGGTATTTTAGCAACAAATGGTGGAGATATTAAAGATTACGATGGTATTAATATATCAAAAAAAGCAGCATTACCAATTGTAGCAATTAATACAACTGCTGGTACTGCGAGTGAGGTTACTATTAATTATGTGATTACCGATGCGGAACGTCATATTAAAATGGTGATGGTCGATAAAAATTGTTTAGTTTCAATTGCTGTAAACGATCCAGAATTAATGATTGGTATGCCTGCAGGTCTAACCGCAGCAACAGGTATGGATGCCTTAACACATGCTATTGAAACGTATGTTACTAAAGGAGCTTTTGGTTGGTCTGATGCTTTGGCATTAGAGGCTATTAAATTAATTTCACAAAGTTTAGAAATAGCTGTTGTAGATGGTAAAAATATCGAAGCAAGAAGCAAGATGGCTTGGGGTCAGTTTATTGCTGGTCAAGCTTTTTCAAATGCTGGTTTAGGTTATGTGCATTCTATGGCACATCAACTAGGTGGTATGTATAATTTACCTCATGGTGTTGCTAATGCAATTCTATTACCACATGTAGAAGCTTTTAACCTACCTGCTTGTGCACATAAATTAAAAAGAGTAGCAAGAGCTATGGGAGTTGGTGTATTAGAAATGAGCGATACACAAGGTGCTAATGCTGCTATTTCTGCTATAAAAGCCTTATCTAAATCTGTTGGAATTCCTTCTGGATTAAAAGAATTAGGTGTTAAAGAAGAAGATTTTGCAGAAATGGCTAAAAATGCTTTAGCAGATGTTTGTACAGGAGGAAACCCTAGAGAAGTTACACTAGAAGATACTATTGCAATTTATAAATCAGCAATGTAATTTTTTTTTAAAATAATATTTAAAAACCTCACAATATTGTGAGGTTTTTAATTTTAGAACTTATTCCGTCGCTTTTTTATAATCAACTAAAAGCTTTTGTACTTTTTTATCATCATAGACAATTGGGTACAATTCTTTTAAAATAATATTATAATCGTAATCTATTTTTAAAGCAGTAATTAAGTGGTCAAATCCGTATTTTTCTTTATTCAGAATAAAAAATAAGCCTGCTAATCTATATTCTATTTCAGCAGCATCTTTGTAAAATTTTTGTGCTTTAATTAAAGTACTTATTGCATCGTTAAATTCACCTAAAAAAGATAATACATCCGTTAGACCAATAAAAACCTCTAAGTCAGTATCATTTAAACTTAAACATTTTACATAACCAACTACCGCTTCTTCATAGAAATTAAGTCTTAAATTAATTTCAGCATATCGTCTCCAATACAAAAAATTGTCCTCTTCAATTTTTAACGCCTTAGAAATATAATAAGCTGCTTTCTGATAGTTTTCATCTAAGAATGATAAATTAGCCAGTGACACCCAACCTTTATCTAATAATGGATCTTCATGTACCGCTTTTTTATAAAATGAAATAGCTTCATCTAAATTTAATAATTTTTCATAGCACTCACCTATCCTAAGACACACAAAAGCAGTTGCATCATCTAATTCTAAGGTAATTAAATAATTATCTATAGCTTCTTTATAACGCCCTAGTTGCTCTAAGGTTTTTGCTTTTTCTAAATAACCCCCAATAAAAGATTCATCAATTAAAACAGCATATTCAAAAGACATCAATGCTTTTTCAAACATTTCTAAAATAAAATACTGCCTTCCTAATTGATGCCAAGCAACTTCACAATATGGATTTATTTCTACATAACTGTTTAAATAGGTAATTGCTTCTTCATGTTTAGCCTCCATATCGAAACAATAGACAACATTATATAAGGCAGAATAATCTTCAAAATCTACTTCTACACACTTTATAAACGTAGAACGTGCATTATTAAAGTCGTCTAAATACAAATATTCCATGCCTAAAAGAGACCAAACATCTACTTTATCATCTGTAAAAGTCAACGCTTTTTTTAATAATTCTATAGACTCTTTATGGTTTCCTTGTTTAGAACTGATGGTTGCTTTTTGTATAAAAACTTCATCATTATTAGGCTCTAAACGCTCAATTATTTTTAATAATATGGATGCTTTATCTAACTCATCTTCAAAAACATAAATTTCTACTTGTAGTAATTTTAAATCTACAGAAGCAGGGTGTTGTTGCAATCCTAATTTTACTGCTTTTTTAGCCAAAGCATGTTTACCAGCATCTAAATAATGTACAATTATTTCTTCAAACTCAACCAGATCAAAAAAATAAACTGCGTTGGTTTTAAGCATGGATTCAAACTTTAAGAGGGACATAACTATTAGTTTTGAATTAGTATATTAAAGGTACTATAACTCCTAGTTCCCATTTAATTTAGGTTATTTTTTTTTTAACAATTTAGTTAACATTAAAGTGATTTCGTTTTTAGTTGCTATAAATTTTGCACATACATTTATTTACAGTAATTTTGATTTTCAATAACTATCAAGCTAAATTGATAGCTTTTCTTATGAGCAAAAAAAACTTACTTAACTCAAAGGATATTGAAATAATTTTACATCGATTGGCTTGTCAGTTAATCGAAAATCATAACGATTTTTCTAATACCGTATTAATTGGTTTACAACCTAGAGGTAGTTTTTTGGCTAATAGATTAGCCGATTTATTAAAAAATACCTACAACGTTAAAAACTTAAAATTAGGATTATTAGATATTACCTTTTACAGAGACGATTTTAGAAGAAGAGATGCACCTTTAGCAGCTACAGCTACTAAAATGGACTTTATAATTGAAGGTAAAAATGTAGTAATTATTGACGATGTTTTGTTTTCTGGTAGAAGTATTAGAGCTGCATTAACTGCAATGCAAGCCTACGGCAGACCAGAAAATATTGAGCTATTAGTATTAATAGACAGACGTTTTAGTAGACATTTACCAATTCAGCCAAATTATAGAGGCCGTCAAGTAGATGCTATTAACCATGAAAAGGTATTAGTTACCTGGAAAGAAACACATAAAAAAGACGCAGTTTACATAGAATCAAAATAATTATGTCAGAATTAAGTGTAGAACATTTATTAGGAATTAAGTATCTAAAAGAAACTGATATTGATCTTATTTTTAGAACTGCAGATCATTTTAAAGAGGTAATTAACAGACCTATTAAAAAAGTTCCTTCTCTTAGAGATATTACTATTGCTAACTTGTTTTTTGAAAACAGTACGCGTACAAAACTAAGTTTCGAATTGGCAGAAAAAAGGCTTTCTGCAGATGTAATTAACTTTTCTGCAGGACAATCTTCTGTAAAAAAAGGAGAAACTTTAATTGATACTGTAAACAATATATTGGCAATGAAAGTTGACATTGTTGTTATGCGACATGCAAGTGTTGGTGCTGGAGTTTTTCTATCTAAACATGTAGATGCTAAAATTATTAATGCTGGAGATGGAACGCATGAACATCCAACACAGGCTCTTTTAGATTCTTATTCTATTAGAGAAAAATTGGGTAGTGTAAAGGGCAAAAAAATTGTTATTGTAGGTGATATCTTACACTCTAGAGTTGCATTATCTAACATTTTTGCGCTGCAATTACAAGGTGCTAAAGTAAAGGTTTGTGGTCCTACAACCCTTATTCCTAAATACATTTCTAGTTTGGGTGTAGAAGTAGAAACCAATCTTAAAAAAGCTTTAGAATGGTGTGATGTTGCCAATGTTTTACGTGTTCAAAATGAAAGAATGGATCTTAAGTACTTTCCTTCTACCAGAGAATACACGCAACTTTTTGGTATAAATCAGGAGATTCTAGATAATTTAGACAAGAAAATTGTAATCATGCATCCAGGACCTATAAATCGTGGTGTAGAAATAACAAGTGAGGTTGCTGACTCTAATCAATCTATTATTCTAAACCAAGTAGAAAACGGAGTTGCCGTAAGAATGGCCGTTATTTATTTATTAGCACAACAGGTTAAAAGATAAATATAAACGCGGTTTACAATTCGTGTACTAAATCTGTAAACATGAAAATAGACAAAAAAGATACATATACACTTATTACAAGTGATGAAAAGTCATTCTCTGAATTCTATAATTCTTTCTTAATTGAAGAAGAAAAAAGATCTAAAGAGCATATTATTATACAAATTTCAGATAACATTAACGCTTCAATAAAAGATTTTTCACTATTTTTGAGAATAGCAGCTCAAAAAAAGGAAAATGGCACATCATTTGTATTAGTAAATTCTAGTATTAATATAGACGATTTTCCAGACCACTTCAACATTACACCTACCTTACAAGAAGCAATAGATGTAATAGAAATGGAAGCTATGGAAAGGGAACTAGGATTTTAAACAAGAAGCAAATGGTAAAAAAACTACTTTTTATTTTATTTTTATGTTACACTACAATAGGTATTTCTCAAGAAACATCTATAGATCGTTTATCTGCTGCGCCTAATCCATTTACAAATTCTACCAAAATTAGTTTTTCATCAGATGCTAACAAGACTGTTTATTTTACTGTTAAAAATGTTTTAGGAAAAACGGTATATAGAAAAAGTATTCAGATTAAATCTGGTAAAAATAACATTCCTTTTTATAAAGATAATTTAGCTACAGGTATGTACATTTATAGTATTCAGGACAATAAAAAAACCATCTCTAAACGATTTGTTATTAGATGAGTATAGCACTAACTATTTTAGGATGCCATTCTGCAACTCCTAGAAAAAACGCTTTTCCTACTTCTCAATATTTAGAAATTAACAACAGTCATTTTTTGATTGATTGTGGAGAAGGTACGCAGCGTCAAATGAGAAAATATAAAGTAGGTTTCTCTAAAATAAATCATATTTTTATTACGCATTTACATGGTGATCATTTTTATGGTTTGGTTGGCTTATTAGCTACTTTCGGTATTTTAAACAGAGAAAAAGAACTCCATATTTATGGACCAAAAGGTATTAAAGAAGTTACTTTATTACAATTGAGAGTTTCTCAATCTCACGCTAAATATAAAATGATTTTTCATGAATTAACTTCAAAAGAAAGTCAACTTATTTTTGAAGATGATAAAGTTTCTGTAACTACAATTCCTTTAAATCATAGAGTTTATACAAATGGTTATTTGTTTACAGAAAAGCAAAAACCAAGAAAATTAAACATGTTAAATATTAGCGGATATCCAGATATTGATAAAGCTGATTATTTAAATATTAAAGCAGGTAAAGATGTTGTTTTACCTTCTGGAGAAATTGTTTCTAATTTAGAATTAACTATTCCGGCAGACAAATCTTTAAGTTTTGCTTTTTGTAGCGATACTAGTTATAAACCAGACATTGTACCTATTATAAAAGATGTAGATCTATTGTACCATGAAGCTACCTTTTTAGCAGATAGAGAAGATTTGGCAAAAAAGACAAAACACGCAACAACAAAACAAGCTGCTGAAATTGCCAAACAAGCCAATGCTAAACAGTTAATAATTGGACATTATTCTGGTAGATATAAAGATATTAACGTTTTTAAAGCCGAAGCACAAGAAATATTTAAAAACACTAACCTAGCAGAACCAGGAAAAGTATTTAAAGTATAATTAATAAGTAAATTGAATTGGTTTTCTAAATTTATTAGAAAATAAAATATTTTGAAAAGGGAAGTTTAACTTTACCAATTCAATTTACTTTTTAATATTGCCCCATGCTCAACATTACTAATGTACAAGCAACTTCTACCGCTATAGAATTCTCTTCTAAAAGCTTTACAAATTCTCCATTTTCAGAACCAGGATTAAAAATTACCCTTCTAGGTTTTAATCCAATTATATAGTTATAGTATTCTTCTTGATTTTTTGGATTTAGATACAAAGTAACCGTATCAATATTATCAAACTCTTTTTTTTCGGTTTCAATGACAACACCTAAAACGGTTCCTTTTCTTATGCCTAAAGCAGCAACTGGTATTTCTTTATCTACAAGTCTTTTTATAGCAATATTAGAATATTTGTTAGGATTTGTTGATGCGCCAAGAACTAATGTTACATTTTTCATTCTGTTAATTTACGTTAAACAAATTTAATATCATAACAAATATAAACCAATCGATTAATAAAAGCTAGTAATATTAGAAATCCATTATACCTATTTAACTTCATTTTTCTAAAAACACAAAAACAGTAAATAAAATCTTAATTAACAAGAAACATAAAATAACAATAGATTTCATTGCTTAAAATAAGGTTCTAATTTCCCGTTAAAAAATACTTTCATATCATAATAAAAGACAAAGTTTCACTTTAATTAAGTAATCATTTTTAGCATCTTTGTAACATGTATCAAACTATAACAAATCATATCAATAATCATATTACTCCAACAACTATTGATTTGCAATTGTTTAATGCCATTTTAACGGAAACATCTATACCAAAAGGTCAGTTTTTACTATTACCAGGCACCATTGTAAAGCACGAATACTTTGTAATAAAAGGATGTTTAAAAGCTTATTATATGGATGATAAAGGGAATAGGCATATCATACAATTTGCTATAGAAAATTGGTGGGTAGGAGATTTTGATGCATTTTATAATCAAACACCTTCCATATTACATATAGAAGCTATAGAAGACTCTAAATTACTATCTATAAGCTATGACAATCTTCAAAAAATTTATGATGAGGCACCTATTTTTGAACGTTACTTTAGAATTTTAACCACAAAGGCATTCATCGCGCAGCGAAAAAGAATTTTATCTACATTAGAAAAAAACACCCAAGAACGTTATCTAGAATTTTGCTCCTCTTACCCAAATATAGAAGATAGAGTACCTAATTACGATATTGCAAATTATTTAGGTGTTTCTCCAGAAAACTTAAGCCGTGTAAGGCGACAACTAAAAAGTTAAATCTTTCTTAATTGATCTAAGTCAATAATATTAGCTTTCTATTCCTTTAATTTTGTGTAGATTTAACAATATAAAAAGTCAACATAAAATGAGCAAGCAACAATTATTAACTCCATATAATAAAAATATTAATCTAAAAAACAGGGTCGTAATGGCTCCCATGACACGTAGTAGAGCAAATAACGAAGGCAATGTAGCTACGAACGAATTACATGGTTTATATTACGAGCAACGTGCTTCTGCAGGTTTAATTATTACAGAAGGATCGCAGGTATCTAAAGATGCAGTTGGTTATATTCATACTGCAGGAATATATTCTGATGAACAGGTAGAAGGTTGGAAAAAAGTAACCAAACGTGTACATGACAAAGGAGGAAAAATCTTTATACAGTTATGGCATGTTGGTAGAATATCTCATCCAGATTTTCATAATGGTGAATTACCTCTTTCAGCATCGGCCATAAACCCAAACGCACAATCTTTTACGCCAGAAGGTTTTAAAGATACGGTTATACCAAAAGAAATGACAGTTGAAGATATTAAAACTACGGTTAACGATTTTAAAAATGCAGCTGCAAATGCAGTAAAAGCAGGTTTTGATGGCGTAGAAATTCACTCTTCTAATGGTTATTTATTTCATCAATTTTTTACAAACTGTTCAAATAAAAGAACAGATGATTATGGTGGAAATACAACAAACAAAACCCGTTTCTTTTTTGAAGTTTTAGATGCAATGAAAGAAGTAATTCCTCAAGAAAAAATAGGGGTACGTTTCAATCCTTCTCTAAACGGTTTGTTTGGCATCAATTTAGACGAAGAAACCATACCAACTTTTGAGTATATTATTAAAAAACTAAATGATTATAATTTAGCATACGTTCATCTTTCAGAACCTTTTACAGATGTTTCTGATGTTCCTTTTGCTGTTACTGAAATTGCAAAACATTTCCGTCCGTTATATAATGGAACGCTAATGATTAACACTTCGTTTGATAAAGAAAAAGGAAATAAAGTACTTGAAGATGGAGATGCTGATTTAGTGGCTTATGGTAAACCTTTTATTTCTAACCCAGATTTAGTAGAACGTTTTGAAAACAATTTAGAACTAGCTGAGTGGAATCAAGATACTTTTTATACTCAAGGACCTAAAGGTTATACAGATTACCCTAAAGCGAATAACTAAGTAGTTTTTTTAAAAAAAATAGTTTTTAATACTGTTTTAGAAACTATAATAAACAACAAATGCCAATATAAGTTTATATTGGCATTTGTTGTTACTTAAAATTTGGATTGTTATTTGCGACTAAATTATTACCATCTAATAATTACACTTCCCCAAGTAAATCCACTTCCAAAAGCAGCTAAAACAACTAAATCGTTGTCTTTTATTTTACCTTCTTCCCAAGCTTCGGTTAACGCAATAATTACAGAAGCAGCAGTTGTGTTTCCGTATTTTTGAATATTATTAAAAACCTTGTCATCAGACAATTTAAACTTCTTTTGTATAAACTGTGCGATACGTAAATTTGCCTGATGCGGAATTAACATATCAATATCTTCTTTCTCTAACTTATTTGCTGCTAAACCTTCTACAATTGCTTCAGAAAAACGTGTTATGGCGTGTTTAAAAACAAACTGACCATTCATGTAAGGAAAGTATGAAACATCATCCGGATCATTTCTTTCAATAATTCCTGGAACCCATTTTCCGGTAGACGGACCTTCTAAAACCAATTCTTTTGCATGTTTTCCTTCCGAATGTAAATGAGTAGATAAAATTCCTTTTCCTGCTTCTTCACTTCTAGAAAGCACAGCAGCTCCTGCTCCATCACCAAAAATAACCGAAATATTTCTTCCTCTTGTAGATTTGTCTAATCCTCCAGAATGATTTTCAGCACCAATTACCAAAACATTTTTATACATTCCTGTTTTAATAAATTGATCTGCAACAGACATCGCATAAATAAAACCAGAACATTGGTTACGTACATCTAATGCAGGAATTGTTCCCATATCTAACATTTCTTGCACTTGCACACCACCTCCAGGAAAATACATATCCGGACTTAAAGTTGCAAATACAATAAAATCGATATCATCTTTTGTTAACCCAGCTCTTTCAATTGCTATTCTAGATGCTTTTGCCCCCATAACTGCCGTTGTGTCTTCTGTTTTTGGGTCTATCCAACGTCTTTCTTTAATTCCTGTTCGTTCTTGAATCCATTCATCTGAAGTTTCCATAAACTCTTTTAAGTCGTTATTGGTAACAACATTCTCTGGAACATAATACCCAAGTCCCGTTATTTTTGAATTATACATAATTATATATTGTTTTTTTGATTTTTTGCAAACTCTTAATACGTAAAAGTACTAATTTATAAAAATAAACGAAAGAGTTGTCATTAAAATAATATTTATGTCATCTTGTCATAAAATTCTCTTTGGTATTTTTTTTGAATAACCTTTATCAGAATAATAAATTAATAAAATAAACATAAAATGGCAAAAGGAAATATTAATGTATCAGTAGAAAATATTTTTCCACTAATTAAAAAATTCTTGTACTCAGATCACGAAATCTTTTTACGTGAATTAATTTCTAACGGAACAGATGCAACTTCTAAACTAAAGCATTTAATTGCTATTGGTGAAGCTAAAACTGAATTAGGTGATGCTAAAATTGAAATCAGCATAGATAAAGAGGCTAAGACAATTACTATTAAAGATCAAGGTTTAGGAATGACTGCAGATGAAGTTGAAAAATACATCAACCAAATTGCATTTTCTGGAGCTGAAGAGTTTTTAGACAAATATAAAGACAACGAAGCTGGTATTATTGGTCATTTCGGACTAGGTTTTTACTCTGCTTTTATGGTTGCAGAAAAAGTAGAATTAATTACAAAATCTTTTAAAGATGAGCCTGCTGCACATTGGACTTGTGATGGTTCACCAGAATTTACACTAGTAGAAAGCGATAAAGCAGACAGAGGAACTGAAATTATTTTACATGTTGCAGAAGATTCTTTAGACTTCTTAGAAGAAAGTAAAATTGGTGGTTTATTAAACAAATACAACCGTTTTAACCAAGTGCCAATTAAATTTGGAACAGAAGAAATTAACGATCCTGAGTTTACACCTGCAACTACAACAGATGCTGATGGGAAAGAAACTACAGAGCCTCATAAAAAAATTACAGTTGATAATATCATCAACAACACAGAACCTGCTTGGACAAAAGCGCCTGCAGATTTAAGTGATGAAGATTATGAAAACTTCTACAGAGAATTGTATCCAATGCAATTTGAAGAGTCATTATTCCACATTCATTTAAATGTTGATTATCCTTTTAACTTAACAGGTATTTTATTTTTCCCTAAGTTATCTACGTCAATGGATATGCAAAAGGACAAAATTCAATTATACCAAAACCAAGTTTTTGTAACGGATAATGTAGAAGGAATTGTTCCTGATTTCTTACAAATGCTAAAAGGTGTTATCGATTCTCCAGACATTCCATTAAACGTTTCTCGTTCTGGTTTACAGGCAGACGGAGCTGTAAAGAAAATTTCTGGTTACATTACTAAAAAAGTAGCCGATAAATTATCTTCTATATTCAAAAAAGACAGAGCAGATTTTGAAACAAAATGGAATGATATTAAAGTAATTATTGAGTACGGAATGTTGTCTGAAGATAAATTCTTTGACAAAGCGAAGAAATTTGCATTGTACCCAACAGTTGCAGACACATATTTTACGTTTGATGAATTAATTGAAAAAACAAAAGATTCTCAGACTGATAAAGAAGGAAATCACGTTATTTTATATACATCAAACAAAGAAGCACAACACAGTTATATTCAAGATGCAACAGCAAAAGGATATGAAGTATTGTTATTAGATTCTCCTATTATTTCTCATTTAATGCAGAAATTAGAAGGTGGTGATGCTAAAGTAAAATTCTCTAGAGTAGATGCAGATCACGTAGATAATTTAATAAAGAAAGACGATAACGTAATTTCTAAATTATCTGAGGATGAAATTGCAACTTTAAAACCAATTATTGAAGGTGCCGTAAATTCTAAAACATATACGGTTCAATTAGAAGCGATGGATTCTGCTTCTTCTCCGTTTATGATAACAGTTCCAGAATTTATGCGTAGAATGAAAGAAATGCAAGCTTCTGGTGGTGGTGGAATGATGGGAATGGGTAATTTCCCAGACATGTATAACTTAGTTGTTAATACAAACAGCCCGTTAGTTGCTGATATTTTAAATAATAAAGATGAAGCTGCTCAGAAAGGTTTAATTTCTCAAGCTTTTGATTTAGCTAAATTATCTCAAAACCTTTTACATGGTGAAGAGTTAACAAACTTTATAAAACGTTCTTACGCGTTAATCAAGTAATAAAACGTCATTACGAATGAGGAACGAATGAAGTAATCTGTTTCTTTAAATTTACAGATTACTTAGTACCTTGCAATGACTTATAAGACCAAAACCTCTTTGTGTATTCAGAGAGGTTTTTTTGTTTTAAAACAACTATGAACTTTAAATGCTTTTGTAAATTAGACAGACTATTTAATCAATTATGAAACTCGTACATACAAATACATTACCAGAAATAGGCACAAGTCACGATGAAAATGTTAAGAAAAAAGTATTTATAGAAAGAGGAGAAATTCCTCAATTAATGATGTTTGGTTCTGCAACTTTTACTCCTGGTCAATCTGTAGAAACACATAAACACGATACGATGTACGAAGTTTTTTATATTCAATCTGGTAAAGCAGAGTTTATTGTGAATGACAAAAAAATGATTGTAGTTCCTGGAGATTGTATCACAATTGAACAAGGAGAATTACACTCCATGAACAATCCTTTTTTAGAAAATGTAACTTGGGTTTATTTTGGAATTGCTACAAACAAGCAAGGCTAATTTTAAAGATTCCTTTTAGCTTTTAAAAATACGCTTTCTTAACCATCATAAAGCTGCTTTAAAAATCTACTTTGTAAATTCTAAGTCATTTTTTTCTGATTAAAATTGTAACTAAACTTAACTTTTTTTACTGCTGATAAAAACCACAAACCTCACTATTCATTCAGTGAGGTTTTTTGTTTGATTTTGTCAGGAAAAAAGGGTAAATTCGTTTAACTTCTTATAAAATGAATTGAAATTTATTTTATTATTGCCATTAATACAAAAGAAACGAGAAAATGAAACCAAACATATTTATTAGCTCTACAATTAATGATTTGACTCATCTTCGAGATTCAATAAGAGATTTAATATCTGAACTCGGATATAATCCAATAATGAGTGAATATGGAGATGTCGGATATTTACCATCTGAATCTGCTGAGGATTCTTGTTATTTAGCTATGAAAGATTGTCAAATGTCAATAATGATTATTGGAAAAAGATATGGCTCTATTTCAGAAAATGGTTTGAGTATAACTCATAATGAATTTAAAACAGCACGAGAACGAAAAATACCTGTAATATTTCTGGTCAATGAAGAAGTTTTATCTTTTAAACGTGTTTTTGAAGCGAATGAAAAGGGAATTCAAATGAATTTCCCAGGAATGGAAAATCCAAGTCAAATTTTTGAATTAATTAGAGAATTTTCTGAATCTAAATACAATAATGGATTAATAGCTTATACAAATGTTCAATCAGCAAAAAAGAATTTAAAACAACAATTGGCTCATATAGTTGGAGATTTATTAAAAAGAAAATTTGACCCTGTACAAAGTGAAATAAAAGATATACTATCTGAAATAACAACTTTAAGACACCTTTTATTAAAGAATGAACAAGAAATAGCACAACAGTTTTCAGTTGCGTTTAGATTTTTATTAAATGAAGAAAATGATTACTTAAGAGACGTATCAGAAACCATTTCCGGTTCTTTAGAAAAAGCAGTTACAGAACTTTTAAAACATAATTCATTTAAATCATATTTAGAATTCAAAAATGTTCAAGTTTCTGAAATGGACACAAAAACTGCCCAAGAAAAATTGAGTACGAAAAAGTCTACAGAAGACTTTAAAAGTAACGGGCTTATTAAAATTAATTACTCTGGTTTACCATTCGAAACATCAAGAAATAGAGCTTCAATTGGAGGAGAACCAAACTATGATGTTAAACCTATATCAAAAGAAGATTCTCGAGTGATTTTTGGTTTTGGAAAAAAAATAATTTTAGCAAATTATAATGCAATTATTCTTTTGAATGCTATGTATGACAAATTGAAAAAAACAATTGAAAAAAATACTAGTAGTAATACAAAGTATAATTAATTACTCGTAAAAACTAGTTAAACGAACTACTTCAATTTTCCAAAATAATAAAATGAAAAATTACAATTTACTAATCATCCTAAGCCTACTACTTTTAAGCTGTAATAAAGAGAAAGAAGTAAGCTCTGTAGATTTTAAAAATTGGTCTAAAAGACACTTAGCAATAAACACAAAAGATTCTTTAGAGTACGGTAAATCTTACTTGTCTGTATATTCACAAATTTACAGTGTATCAGAACATAAAACCCATAGTTTAACTGCTATGGTTAGTTTGCGGAATACAAGTGACACAGACACTATCTATTTATTAAAAGCAGAGTATTACGATACAAAAGGTAAATCTGTTCGTTCTTATTTTGATAAAACAATCTTTTTAGCTCCTTTAGAAACTACAGAAATAATCATTGATGAAGTAGAAAAAAATGGAGAAACCGGTTCTAATTTTATTTTCGAATGGAAAATACCTAAAGATTGTCCAGAACCTTTATTTGAAGGAATCATGAATTCTACCAAAGGACAGCAAGGTTTATCTTTTACGACACAGTCTAGAAGAATTAAATAAAAATAAATAGTAAATTTATCTTTTTAAAATGATATTTTATGAAGTGGAAAGGAAATAGAAAAAGTTCTAATGTAGAAGACAGAAGAGGCGCCTCTTCTGGAGGGAGTTCTGGTGGTTTAGGAAGTTTAAGTCCTATGATAATTGGACTTCTATTAAAACTAGTAACTTCTAAAAAAGGATTAATTATTGTTGGTATTGTATTAGCTGTCATGTATTTTACAGGCAATAATCCTTTAAACTTTATTACAGGAAATACTGGGAATCAAATAGAATCTTCAACTACCTACAAAGGAACAGCTAAAGAAAATGAGTTAGCAGAATTTAGTAACCAAGTTTTAAGAAGTACAGAAGATGTTTGGAACCAAATTATACAAGATTATAGAGAACCTACTTTAGTTCTTTTTACAGGCTCTGTGAATTCTGCTTGCGGAAGTGCTTCTAGTGCAACTGGTCCTTTCTATTGTCCTGGTGATGAAAAACTATACATAGATTTAAGTTTTTTTGAAGAAATGGAAAGAAACTTAAATGCTCCTGGAGATTTTGCGCAAGCGTATGTAATTGCACATGAAGTTGGTCATCACATTCAAACCATTACAGGTATCAGTAAAAAAGTACAAGCTTTACGCGGTAAAGTGAGTCAAACAGAATATAACAAATACTCTGTTATGTTAGAATTACAAGCAGATTTTTACGCTGGTGTTTGGGCGCATCATTCTCAAAAAGATAATTTAATTTTAGATGACAATGATTTAGAAGAAGCGTTAAACGCAGCAAATGCTATTGGAGACGATCGTTTACAAAAACAATCTACAGGACGCGTTGTACCAGACTCTTTTACCCACGGAACTTCTGCGCAAAGAATGCGTTGGTTTAAAAAAGGTTTTGACACTGGTGATGTTAACCAAGGTGATACTTTTAGTGCAAGTTCTTTATAACTTTTAATTTATTACTCCTATATGATTTCAATTAAAAAAGCAGCTTTAGAAGATGTTAAAGCATTAGCAAAAGTTGGTGAAAAGGCATTTTTTGTTCCACATAAAGAAGCTATCTCTAAGGAAATGATGGATGCTTATATTAGTACTAGTTTTAATGAGCAAAACTTAATTGAAGAGATAACCAATAAGAAGTTTCAATATAATTTAATTTTTAAAGGTGATGTTTTAGCTGGTTATTCTAAGATTATTATCAATTACAAAAACGAAAACATAAAGGAAACCAATGTTACAAAAATGGAACGTTTGTACTTATTGGAAGAGTTTTATGGTGCAGGTTTAGGTAAACAATTATTTACACACAATTTAGAGTTAGCCAAACAACAAAATCAAAAAGGTATTTGGTTGTATGTATGGGTAAAAAACTACAAAGCAATCGATTTTTACAAAAAAGCAGGCTTTAAAAAAATAGCAGATTATGATTTTCCTGTTTCTAAAACAGAAACGAGACCTAATGATGTTTTTTATTTAGAGTTTTAAGATTATAATAACCTCATAAAAAAAGCTTCAGAATACATATCTGAAGCTTTTTTATTTCCTTAAAATAAGAAGGTTATTTTTTAACCATTGTCATTGTAATTTTAGACTTCAATTCTTGTCCGCTTACAGACATATTCATATCAATTGTAGAGTTTTCAGGAATTCCAGAAGCTTTATCAATATTCATATTTCCAGAAATTTTTCCTGTTGCCATACCAGAAACATCACCAGATAAGTCTAAAACAACTTTATCACTTGATATTGACTTTACAGTATATAAAAAATCCATTTTCATACCTTTTTCTTCTTTAGTCATTGTCCAAGTACTACCAACACTAACAGCTTCTGTAGGATACACAACATTACTAGATTGTTTTGCCATATCTTCTACTCCAGGGATACTTGGCTCTACTTTTACTTCTAAAATTTCACCTAAGTTATTTCCTTTAGCATAAATAAGAGCACTTAACATTGGTCCCATTTGAGCTTTCATCATCTTACCAGTATCATCTAACTCTTCATCACTTTTAGTAGAATCAAAACTCATTGCTTGTCCACCTTGTAACATGTCCATAGTCATTTTAGTGAATTTCATTTCACTATCATAAGTATCATCCTTTACATCTAAAACTTTTATATCCATATTAATAAGCATTCCCATAGACATTACAGTTCCCATTTCTTGAGAAATGTTCATTTCAACATCATAAGTAGCTCCTTTTTCATAGTTTAATCTAAGTAATGCAGCATCTTGCGCTAAGCTTAAGTTTGCAGAAATAGCTAGAAATAAAATTAACAATTTTTTCATTTTTTAAAATTTAGTTTTATAATTATTTATATACAACGAATATAATATTTTGAAACAAAAAAACGCTCACAAATTGTGAGCGTTTTTAGTATAATTGTATTTATTTTAAAACTAGAAGTCTTGGTTTATGTCCCAAGCTTCTAAAATATCTTTTAAAGTTTTAATAAACATACCACCTAAAGCACCATTTACAACTCTATGATCATAAGAATGTGATACAAACATTTTTTGTCTAATTCCTATAAAATCACCTTCTGGAGTTTCTATAACCGCCGGCACTTTTCTAATAGCTCCTAAGGCTAAAATAGCAACCTGTGGTTGATTGATAATTGGTGTTCCCATAATAGAACCAAAACCACCAACATTTGTAACTGTATAAGTTCCTCCTTGTATATCATCTGGCTTTAAAGCATTATTTCTTGCTCTATTAGCTAAATCATTAACTGATTTGGTAATTCCTACCAAACTAAGTTGATCTGCATTTTTAATGACAGGAACAATTAAGTTTCCATCTGGTAACGCAGCAGCCATTCCTAAATTTATATTTTTCTTTTTAATAATGGTATCACCATTAACAGCAATATTAATTAAAGGATATTTTTTAATTGTAGTAGCAATTGCTTGCATAAAAATTGGTGTGAAAGTTAATTTCTCTCCTTCTCTTTTAAAGAAAGCATCTTTAACCTTATTTCTCCAATTTACAATATTGGTTACATCAATTTCTATAAATGATTGTACATGTGCAGAAGTCTGTATAGAATCTACCATGTGCTTAGAAATCAATTTCCCCATTCTACTCATTTCTATTATTTCATCTTCTCCATTTACAGAAATTGGTGCTGCTTTAGCAACCGTTTTCTCTATTTTTTTAGGAGCTTCAGCTTTAACAGGAGCTTCTGATGGTGTTTCTTTAATAACTTCACCTCTATTTTCTATATAAGAAAGGATGTCTTCTTTAGTAACTCTATCATCTTTACCCGAACCAGAAATAGATTCTAATTCGCTCATAGAAATACCTTCCGTTTGTGCAATATTTCTAACCAAAGGTGAATAAAACTTACCAGAATCAGAAACTTTAGCAATTGGTGTAGAAACGGTGTCAACAGCTTTTTCAATCGTTTTTTCTATCTCTTCCACTGGAGACTTTTCTGCATTTCCAGATGCAGCAACTGGTTCTGTACCAGAACCTTCTCCTTCTATTTCTATAATTGCAATGGTTGCTCCAACAGCAACAACATCATCTTTTTCAAATAAAATTTCTATTAATGTACCAGCAACTTCAGAAGGAATTTCTGAGTCTACTTTATCTGTAGCAATTTCTACCACAGCTTCATCTAATTCAATGGTATCTCCAACTTCTTTTAACCAAGAAGTTATCGTTGCTTCTGCAACACTTTCTCCCATTTTAGGTAATTTCAATTCAAATCTCGCCATTTTATCTAATTTTTCAGTATGCAAAAGTACTAAAAATCGTTGATTTTTTAGTGTTTTTAATCTAATAAAAAAATGAAACTACAAAACAAACTTTACATTATCCATAATAAAACTTATTTTAAATTTAATTTTGATGAATTTAATGTAACAAAAAATTAATTTTAATATATTTTACACAATATTGATTACCAATACAACTTTTATTTATGTAAACATAAAATAGGTAATCAACTTAAACAAGCTACTTTAAAAAGTTAAGTAATTAAAGATTATAATAGTATCCATAAGTTTTAAGAGAAACAAAAGAAATAAAAATGATCTTTAGCTATATAAATGTCCTTTTTAAATTTATAGATTTCCGATAATATTTAATTTCAACATTTAGATAATTCAAGAAACATAAAAATTTAAAAATACAATTCTAAAGTCCACCAAAAACAGCAACAACAATTAACAAAGCATATAAGGACATGGTTATAATAGTAAAAACTCCTATAAACTTATAGTGAGATTTTAACATCTCAAAAGCTTTAGCTAAAGTTTCATCATTTTTTGTAGATAATGCAGTTTTCATTTTATTAGAGAATTGTAATAAGTAATACACCGGAAAAAAATAAATAATGGCTAGTACCAAATAAGTTACTGTCATTGTTAATCCTAAACTCGCAGGCATACCAGGTTGCATTTTACCTGCCAATTCGAAAATAGTTGTAGCAAAAACAGCAAAAACAAGCATGATTGCAATTAAGATAAAACCAATAATTGACAAGAATTTTGCCCATTTAGCTGTTTCTTTTAAAAAATTCTTAGAAGCCTTAGTTATTGTAAGCTGTTCTAATTGAGTAATAGGATTGTGTATCATAAAATGAATTGTAAGGTTTCGTTTTTCAAAAATAAACAAAAAAATGAAGCCACGAATTCACAATTAAAAATTTGTGTATTCGTGGCTATAATAATATTTAAAAAATCATTCCTTTTTAGGAATAACTAATTATATTAAGTTATTTAAATTCAGAAATTGTATTTTTAATAATTGAAATACAATCCATTAATTGTGCTTTATTCATCACCAATGGTGGTGCAAAACGGATAATATTTCCATGAGTAGGTTTCGCCAATAAACCATTCTCTTTTAATTTCATACAAATATCCCAAGCTGTAGAACTATCTTCAGAATCATTAATTAAAATTGCATTTAACAAACCTTTTCCTCTAACCGATTCTACTAAATGGTTGTTTTTACAAAACTCAGTTAATTCAGCTCTAAATATAATACCTAAAGCTTCTGCATTTTCCGCTAAGTTTTCTTCAGCAACAACTTCTAATGCCGCAATTGCAACAGCTGCCGCCACAGGGTTTCCTCCAAATGTAGAACCATGATTACCAGGTCCAATAACATCCATAATATTATTATTCGCTAAAACAGCCGAAACAGGATATGCACCACCACTTAACGCTTTACCTAAAATTAAAATATCTGGTTTCACATTCTCATGATCAACTGCCAACATTTTACCAGTTCTTGCAATTCCTGTTTGCACTTCATCTGCAATAAAAAGAACATTATACTCAGCACACATTTTTTTAGCCGCAGCCAAATATCCTTCAGAAGGTACATAAACACCAGCTTCACCCTGTATTGGTTCTACCAAAAAAGCCGCAATATTGTTACTACTTTCTAAAACCTCTTGTAATTCTTGTAAATTATCATATTCAATTTTGAGGAAACCTTTCGTGTAAGGACCAAAATTCTTTCTAGCAACAGGATCATTAGAAAACGAAATAATAGTAGTTGTTCTACCATGAAAATTATTCTCACAAACAATAATCTCCGCCTTATTCTCTTTAATTCCTTTTACTTCATATGCCCATTTTCTAGCAATTTTTAAAGCAGTTTCAACCGCTTCAGCACCAGTATTCATTGGTAATAATTTGTCAAAACCAAAAAGTTCTGTAGCAAATTTCTCATACTTACCCAATACATCATTATAAAATGCACGCGAAGTTAAAGTCAAGGTTTTAGCTTGATTCACCATTGCATCAACAATTTTCGGATGACAATGACCTTGATTTACAGCAGAATATGCTGATAAAAAGTCATAATATTTTTTTCCTTCTGCATCCCAAACATAAACACCTTCACCCCTACTTAAAACCACAGGAAGTGGATGATAATTATGTGCTCCATATTTGTTCTCTAATTCAATCGCTTCTTTCGAAGTTAATTTGTCTAAAACAGTCATTTTTTTTCGTTTTAAATGTTTATAATAAAATAACCATTCCTGTTCTACCTTTATCTTTTCAGCAAATACTGAAAACTCAGCGTGGGAAAGAAATCATCCCCGAAGTTTAGCAAAAGTAATCAATTAATAACTTACCTTAAAAATTATTTGGGCGTTACCTAAAGGTCGTGCTTTACACTATATCTTTTTTGTATATAGTTTATAAAAAACATACGTCTGGTAATTATTTTATTTCATTACTAATAACAACAGTTGTCAAAAAAGGATGCCGTTTCAATCACTAACGCAAAAAGATATTGAAAATTTATAATAAGTGTTTGAAAATGGAAATTAACAAAGTTATTCATTATAATGTTAAAAGTTAATTTGTCATTTCGACTTTTTAAGAAGAATCACATTAAGAATGTTAAGCATAGTATTATCAATTAAATGAAATATCATAGTTAGTACTCTTTTGTAATGATTTCACACACTGCCAGTCAAAACCTTTACGTTTAGTAAAATAAACCAAGGCTATTGATTCCAATATTAACCCCAATTTGTCTTTTCTACCTTTTAGGGGAGAAATCGCATAAGGTTTAGTAATTATTGTGTTATCACTGTTATGGGATTTCTCCTAGCTTCGAAATCATAATTTAGATAATTTTATCTAATGCATAGATTACAAAAATGACAACCATTAAGATTTAGCTTGTGCTCGTTTATAACAAGTACAAATACTTCAATATAAAATCATTAACTTTATAAGATTGACTAAGACTATCCACTCAAAGCTTTACTCCCAATTTGTCTTTTCGACTTTTTAGGAGAAATCACATAAAAAAATAAAGTATTGTGTAACCAAGCATATGAGATTTATCCTAAAATTTAAATGACAACTTAGAAGATTTCATCTAATGTTCAGATTACAAAAATGACTATGATTTAAGTTTAGAAAGAAAAGAGATTTTCTAAAATAAGTTGAAATTAACAAAAGTGACAAGGATTAAGAATTCGCGACTGCTCGTTGCTAAGGAGTACACAATACCAAACTAAACCTTTACGGTTAGTACAATAAACCAAGGCTTAATCTTCAAATATTTACACCTAATTTATCATTTCAACCTTTTGTAAGGAATCACCCAACAATATAAAGTAGTGTATGATCAAGAGTATGAGATTTTTACTACCATCAAATGATAAGTTAAATGATTTTATGTAATTCATAGATTACAAGACCATAACAAACCTTTGAGTTTATTACAAAAAAAAACCTCAATTCATAAGAATTGAGGTTTAGAATCTTGAATATTCAAGATTAAAGAAAGGCGGCGACCTACTCTCCCACATAAATGCAGTACCATCGGCGCGATTGGGCTTAACTTCTCTGTTCGAGATGGGAAGAGGTGAGCCCCAATGCTATAACCACCCTAAAATTTTCAGCTAAATAATTTTAACTGTATAAGTTAACATATGGTAAAATAATATCTAAATCGTCTAATAAATAAAGAGGTTCTGCTCCCGCCTTTCGGCGGGAAGCGTACATAAGTCTATGGGTTATTAGTATCACTTGGCTATGACATTACTGCCTTTACACCTATGACCTATCAACGTTGTAATCTCCAACGACCCTTTAAAGAAATCTCATCTTGTGGTGGGTTTCGCGCTTATATGCTTTCAGCGCTTATCCCTTCCCGACGTAGCTACCCTGCTATGCTTCTGGCGAAACAACAGGTACACTAGAGGTCAGTCCAACTCGGTCCTCTCGTACTAGAG
>NZ_CP058985.1:1595000-2457500 GCF_019278505.1 Polaribacter sp. AHE13PA
GACATGTCTTCAACATGCCGGGTTGCCCCATTCGGATATCTACGGATCAAAAGGTATGTGCCCCTCCCCGTAGCTTTTCGCAGCTTATCACGTCCTTCGTCGTCTCTGAGAGCCTAGGCATCCGCCATACGCCCTTACTTAACTTATTGTACTTTTTGCTACAGTATGTTTCCATACTATAATGAACTCTTTTATATTTTTATAAAAAAATTTTTGATTAGATTGCTCTAATCGTTCTCTATCTATTTGATTCTTACGATATCATTTTACCAATATGTCAATGAACTTGTGGTCTATTTACTTGAAATTGACCGTTGTGGAGAATATCGGAGTCGAACCGATGACCTCTTGCGTGCAAGGCAAGCGCTCTAGCCAGCTGAGCTAATCCCCCATTATGAAATTCAGAATAAATCCTAAATTATGAATGTAGAATCCTCTTACTTCCAGAATTTCCTTAGTATTTAGTTATTTGTAGTCCCGGGCAGACTCGAACTGCCGACCTCTACATTATCAGTGTAGCGCTCTAACCAGCTGAGCTACGAGACTATAATAGCTTAAAATACTTATATTATAAAATTAACAGCAAAGAGTAAAAATGACCTTTTTTTGTAACTCACCATCTTTCTCTAGAAAGGAGGTGTTCCAGCCGCACCTTCCGGTACGGCTACCTTGTTACGACTTAGCCCTAGTTACCAGTTTTACCCTAGGCGGCTCCTTGCGGTGACCGACTTCAGGCACTCCCAGCTTCCATGGCTTGACGGGCGGTGTGTACAAGGCCCGGGAACGTATTCACCGGATCATGGCTGATATCCGATTACTAGCGATTCCAGCTTCACGGAGTCGAGTTGCAGACTCCGATCCGAACTGTGATATGGTTTATAGATTCGCTCTCTGTTGCCAGATGGCTGCTCATTGTCCATACCATTGTAGCACGTGTGTGGCCCAGGACGTAAGGGCCGTGATGATTTGACGTCATCCCCACCTTCCTCACTACTTGCGTAGGCAGTCTCGTTAGAGTCCCCAACTTTACTTGATGGCAACTAACGACAGGGGTTGCGCTCGTTATAGGACTTAACCTGACACCTCACGGCACGAGCTGACGACAACCATGCAGCACCTTGTAATCTGTCCGAAGAAAACTCTATCTCTAAAGCTGTCAGACTACATTTAAGCCCTGGTAAGGTTCCTCGCGTATCATCGAATTAAACCACATGCTCCACCGCTTGTGCGGGCCCCCGTCAATTCCTTTGAGTTTCAGTCTTGCGACCGTACTCCCCAGGTGGGATACTTATCACTTTCGCTTAGTCACTGAGCTAATGCCCAACAACTAGTATCCATCGTTTACGGCGTGGACTACCAGGGTATCTAATCCTGTTCGCTCCCCACGCTTTCGTCCCTCAGCGTCAGTACATACGTAGTAGACTGCCTTCGCAATCGGTATTCTGTGTAATATCTATGCATTTCACCGCTACACTACACATTCTATCTACTTCCATATGACTCAAGTCAACCAGTATCAAAGGCAGTTCCATAGTTGAGCTATGGGATTTCACCTCTGACTTAATCGACCGCCTGCGGACCCTTTAAACCCAATGATTCCGGATAACGCTCGGACCCTCCGTATTACCGCGGCTGCTGGCACGGAGTTAGCCGGTCCTTATTCTTACAGTACCGTCAAGCTGGTATACATACCAGTGTTTCTTCCTGTATAAAAGAAGTTTACAACCCATAGGGCAGTCATCCTTCACGCGGCATGGCTGGGTCAGAGTTGCCTCCATTGCCCAATATTCCTCACTGCTGCCTCCCGTAGGAGTCTGGTCCGTGTCTCAGTACCAGTGTGGGGGATCTCCCTCTCAGGACCCCTACCTATCAAAGTCATGGTAAGCCGTTACCTTACCATCTAACTAATAGGACGCATAGCCATCTTTTACCAATAAATCTTTAATTAAGTCTTGATGCCAAAACTCAATACCATGGAGCATTAATCTTCATTTCTAAAGGCTATTCTCCAGTAAAAGGTAGGTTCTATACGCGTTACGCACCCGTGCGCCGGTCGTCATCTGTGCAAGCACAATGTTACCCCTCGACTTGCATGTGTTAAGCCTGCCGCTAGCGTTCATCCTGAGCCAGGATCAAACTCTTCATTGTATATTTTAAATATTTTAATGAATAAGTTTCAAAAGAATTTGTTTAAATAAATCTAAACATGGTTATTCTACTCTTTAATTACGCTGTCAATTTCAATATTTTCAATGAACTTTGCTTTAATCTTAAAAAGCAACTTAAAAGCTACTCCCTAAATAAAACTTTGTAGAAATGTTAGACTCGAACTAACTGACTCTTTTAAGAGTCATTCCAAATTTTCTTTGATCGTTTTCGCTGTATTTCTTAGCGGCTGCAAACATACAAACTATTTCTAATCTGACAATAAAAAATTAAACTTTTTTTTTAATTTCTTTTTGCTTGCTCTAAAACTAAAAAACTCCTGAACGTTTTTGCCGAAAATTTCGGACTGCAAACATACAACTCTTTTTAATTATAAACCTAAGGAAATTGTTATTTTATTTTTAATAAAATTTTGACATTTTATCTAATTAAAATACTAATAATCACCTTACTTACAACTCCTCAATGAACGTTGCTAACTGTGTAATATTACTGTTAGCGGGTGCAAACTTACAACTCATTTTTAATCTAACAACTATTTTTTTACCTTTATTTTAATTTAATTTTACAATGCGTTTTAAGACACTTGTTTTTAACTGTTTATGAAGAAAGTTTTTTTGAGGGTATTTTTTGACCGATATGAACATTGAGGGTTTTTCTTAGAAAATCCCATATTTTAATCTAAACTTCACCTAAAACACCAAAGAGTTCTGGGTTGAATTTTGAAAATATCGTGTATTTATTATTACATTCTTTTAATTCTTCTTCTTAGTTACGGGTTTTTATTCTAAAAAAAAGCTCCATTATTATAATAATCCTGTATTTAACCTCTATAGATACTATTCATCTAATCTATTTATAACTTTTTATTCTTAATACTTCTTCTAAAATAGAAATATTAGTCTATTATATAAGATTGTAATTCTTAAAATGAGTCTAGAAATATTCTTTTTAAGCACATAGCAACATAGTTTTGTTCTCTCACTTATAAATAGTTTTTGAATAATTCGAATAAATCATCGTTTAAAAACACGTAAAATCTTCGGTTAAACGAAGTCTGAACTTATTTTAAGAATCTAATAGCTCTCGACTGCGCTCGAACTGACAGTATATTGAGATCCTTAAAAATTGGTTTTATTTACTTATCGATAAATTTCTATATATAAAGTAGTCTTTTCGAAATAAAACTTAAGCTGGTACATACTCGTGTTAGGGATTGAAACGGCATCCTTTTTATATGTTTATTAATGCGATAGCAGAAATAAGCATACAAAAAGATATAGTGAAAAGCCCGACCTTTTTTTTCTAGATCTTCTTTAAATTGATGTTGGTCATTAAATAAAAACGAAACTTATATAGTATTAACTAAAAAAGGGAACACCCAAAAGAGAATATTTGTCCTTTTGAATATATGTATTTAATTATTCTTATAACAAAATCATAAATGCAATGAAAGTAAATACAATTATTTGTCCCCATTTTAGATACACTCCTACTTTAGCGTGTTCTTTTAAATAGCTAGAAATACTGCCTGCTAAAATTGCTATGATTGTAAATACTAAAAAAGACACCACAATAAAAAGAGCGCCTAAAGTATAAAACTGAACAACGCTTGACATCGTTTTAGAAAACAAAAACTGAGGAAAAAATGCTAAAAAGAATAAAGCAACCTTAGGGTTTAATACATTCATTATAAACCCCTTTTTGAATAGTTTAAATGTAGACTCTTTTTGAATATTGGTATTGGACAAGACTATTTCAGCATCACTTTTATAGACTTTGTACGCTAAAAAGAGCAGATAACTTGCTCCTAATAATTTAATGATAAAGAAGAGACTTTCATTTTCTTTGATGATTGCAGATACTCCGAAAGCAACTAATGTAGTGTGCACCAAACAACCAGACATTAAGCCTAAAACTGTAGCGATACCATATTTTGTTCCGTTTACAATACTCTGTGTTAGTACAAAAATATTGTCTGGACCTGGAGAAATTGCTAAAATAGCTGTTGCAAAGGCAAAAGAAATCAAAGTTTCTACCATAACAATTAAGTTCTTTTAGGTAAGTAAATTGCTTTATTAAACTTTTAGTTAGACTTTAAGATTGTTTTAGAATTGCTTTATTAATTCGTTTTACCAAACTTGGTCCTTCGTAAATAAAACCTGTGTAAACTTGTACTAAATCTGCACCTGCATTTAGTTTTTCTAACGCATCTTTTTCTGAGTGAATACCTCCTACTCCGATTATAGGAAAAGCTTTTTTTGAGGTATCTGCTAAGTATTTAATTACAGCTGTACTTTGGTTTTTAACGGGTTGACCACTAACACCACCATTTCCTATTTCTGATAAACGTTCTTTTGAAGCTTTTAGATTTTCTCTATTTGTAGAAGTATTTGAAGCAATTACACCATCAATTTTTGTTTCATGCACCAATTCAATAATTTCATCTAACTGGATATTATTTAGATCCGGAGCAATTTTTAATAAAATTGGTTTTTGTACTTTTTCTTTATTATTAAGATTCTGACAAGCAGAAATTAATTCTAATAAATAGTCTTTATCATTTAGTTTTGCATGGCTACCTACATTTGGACAGCTTACATTTAATACAAAATAATCTACATATGGATGCAATTCTGTAAAAACCTCGCAATAATCTTGCGTATAATTTTCTGGAGTTGTTGCTGTATTTTTACCAATGTTTCCACCAATAATAACTTGTCCTTTATTCTTTTTTAGGTTTTTAATGGCAGCTTCCATTCCGTCATTATTAAACCCCATTCTATTTATAATTCCTTGATCGTCTTTTAATCTAAACAACCTTTTTTTAGGATTACCAACTTGTCCTTTTGGTGTCACGGTTCCTATTTCTATAAATCCGAAACCAAAATTTGCCAATTCACTATACAAAACTGCATTTTTATCGAAACCTGCTGCCAAACCTACTGGATTCTTAAAGGTTAATCCGAATAACGTTTTTTCTAATCGTTTGTCATCAACCACATATAAACTTCTGAATACAGAAGAAACAAAAGGAATTTTACAAAGGTTTTTGACTAAAGAAAAAGTGAAGTAATGAATTTTTTCTGGATCGAATAAAAAGAAAATCGGTCTTACAATAGATTTGTACATGCTTTACTAGAATTATTTTAAGTAGCTTATTTCTAGTTTTCAAAATTACAAATTTTATAATGATAAATCTCTAAAACCTATTTCAAATAAAAAATCAAAAAAAAACTTTTAAAAAAAAAATTGATAACACACTCAAAAAGAGGTAGAAATAAAAAATATTTTCTTTTCTATTTTTCTATTTCAGAAAAGAAAAAAATCATCTTGTAATGTAAATAATTAGCATTCGACAAAGAAACCTAACTATTAAAAAACATAAAATGAAAACAAGTAAAATAGTATTAGGATTGGTTTTTGGACTAGCTTTAACAGCACAAACTAATGCACAAGGATTGTTAGATGGTTTTACTCCAAAAAAAGGTGATTTATCTGTAACAGCTTCTTATACCTCTAGTAATTATGAAAAATTTTATGCAGGAAAAACTAAAATGGATGCAGTGCCTGCACATAATGAAATTGATCAAAACATATACAGTTTATACGCAAAATACGGTATTACAAACAAATTATCTGTTGTTTTAAATGCACCTTACATTTCTGCAGAAGGAAATGGTATTGCAGATCCTTTTAACGGAACTAGTAAACAAGATGGTTTTCAGGATATTTCTGTTGGATTAAAATATAATGCGTATACTTTTGATTTTGATAAATTAAATTTAGATGTTATAACGGGTTTAAGTGTTGATATTCCTACAGGTTATGAAGCAAACGGAATTTTATCTCTTGGTAATAATACATTTTCTACGAACCTAACTGCTGGTTTACATTTACAAAATAATGATGGTCTTTTTGCTACTTTTTTAAATTCTTACCAATTTAAAGGAGATGCAGATAATACTTCTGGTGGAGCTGATTTTGATGTACCAAATGCTTATTATGCAACAACTAAAATAGGATATGCAAGTTCTTTTATTTATGTAGAAGGTTGGTTAGATTATTTAGCTTCAACTGATGGTGTCGATATTAGTGATGCTACTTTTGGAGGAAATTTCCCTGAAACTAAAGTAGAATACACAAGATTAGGTGCAACTATTTATAAAAACATTATTCCAGAATTAGGAGCTAGCGTAGGTTTTAGTAGCGTAATTGACGGTCGTAATATCGGTAAATCGACTAACTTTTCTGTTGGATTAACTTACAACCTTAACATATAGGTTTCTTTTAATACCATTAAAAAAGCTCGTAATTTCTTACGAGCTTTTTTATTTTAAACTATTTTATAACTTTTAAAGTTCTTTTTTTTACTGATAAATCAAGTACTTACTTCGAACTTCTTTAAATGCATCTAAATCTTTCTCCCAAGTTTTTCTGATGTCAGTTTCAGAGATCCCTTTTTCTATTTGTTGTTGCAGCTTTTTGGTACCTGCTAGTTTTGTAAAGAAATTATTAAAAAACTCATTAGAAGAATTCTGTTTGTAAGCCTCTAATAAAAAAGACAAGTCTAATTTATTAAGTTTTTCTGCTTCTTGTAAATTTTCTCCATAACATAATGTGTTTTTATATTTTGGATATTTAGCGCCTTCATTTGCTTGTGGAGTAAAAGTAAAATCGCTTTTTGCTAAATACGGAGAACCATAAATTTGGAACTGCATTTCTGTTCCTCTTCCTGCAGAAACATTCGTTCCTTCGAAAAAGCACAAACTAGCATAGAGATTTATACTTTTATCATTTGGTAAATTTGGTGACGGTTTTATCGGTAAACTATACTCCGTTTGATGATTGTAATTATCTACAGGTATTACTGTTAAATCACACTTAATTCCGTTTTTAAGCCATTTTTCACCATTTATCATTTTTCCATATTCGCCAATAGTCATTCCATAAACTACAGGAACTTTATGCATTCCCACAAAAGATGTATGCTCTAGTTCTAAAACAGGACCATCTATATAATATGCATTCGGGTTTGGTCTGTCTAACAAAATCACTTGGATTCTTTGTTCTGCGCAAGCTTCCATTACATAATGTAAAGAAGAAATATAGGTGTAAAAACGAGCACCTACATCTTGAATATCAAAAACTACAACGTCAATTCCTTTTAATTGTGCTGCTGACGGTTTTTTATTTTTACCGTAAAGCGATATAATTGGTAAACCTGTTTTGGTGTCAAATCCGTCTTTTACAACCTCGCCAGCATCTGCTTTCCCTCTAAAACCGTGTTCTGGTGCAAAAACTTTTTTTACATTTATTCCATTATAGTTATGTAAATAATCTACCAAATGATGCGTAACTTTTTTAGACCCCATAACATTAGGCGCTACTTCCGCTCTCTGAATAACAGACAATACAGAAGTTTGGTTTGCAACAATTGCTACATTTTTACCTTTTAATAAACTGAGATACAAATGGGTGCTTTCTGCACCTACTTTAACAGTTTCTTGTTCTCTGTTACTCCCTACTTTTAAACCTGTACTTTTAATTGATGTAATTTGAGCATAACAAATCAGCTGAAAATTCAGCATTAGAAATAAGAATAAATATGTACTTTTGAAAGGTTTAAAATCTATCATCAATTTGAATTACGAGTTATTTATTGCAAAACGCATTATTGCCGGTAAAAAGTATAAAAATAGCATATCATCTCCAATAATAAAAATTGCAATCACAGCAATTGCATTGGGGATTATTATTATGCTCATTTCTGTTGCAACTGGTGCTGGATTGCAATATAAAATTCGTGATAAAATGGCTGGTTTTAAAGGCCATGTTCAAATTATTAATTACGATGCTAATAATTCTGATGTTTCAACAGTGCCTATTGATAAAAACCAAGATTTTTATCCGAAGTTTAAAGATGTAGATGGAATTAAAAACATTCAAGTTTTTGCTAATAAAGCTGGAATTTTAAGAACAGAAACAGAATTTGAAGGCATTATTTTTAAAGGAGTTTCTACAGATTACGATTGGACTTTTTTTACAGAGTATTTAGTTGAAGGTAGAACCCCAAACTTTAATCAAGATAGAACCAAAGAAGTTTTATTGTCTCAAACAATAATGAATCGTTTACAACTAAAATTAAACGATACTGTTTTAGCTACTTTTATAAAAACCTCTACTAGTAAGCTACCATCAAACAGAAAATACACCATAGTAGGAATCTATAATTCTGGTTTTGCTGAATTTGATAAAAACATGATGATTGGTGACATCAGAGAAGTCCAAAATCTAAATAAATGGACAGAAAATGAGGTTGGAGGCTTTGAAATTATTTTAGATAGTTTTGATAAAATTGAAGAAAAAGGAGAAGAAATTTACAGTAATATTGGTGCAACTTTAAACAGTAAAACTATTTTAGACAGTTACCCAGCTGTATTTGAATGGATAGAACTTTTTGATAATAATGTATGGTTTATTATTGCCATTATGATCTTAGTTGCAGGCATAAATATGATTACTGCCCTACTCGTTTTAATTTTAGAACGCGTACAAATGATTGGTATTTTAAAAGCCTTAGGAAGCACAAATACAAGCATCCGTAAAATATTTTTATACAACGCCTCTTACCTTATTTTAAAAGGGCTTTTCTGGGGAAACATTATTGGTTTATCTATCCTTTTTATACAATATTACTTTGAGCTAATTACATTAAATCCGGAGACCTATTATGTAACTACAATGCCTGTTTACATTTCTCTAAAAGCTATTTTATTACTAAATATTGGCACGTTAATTATGTCTTTTTTAATGCTGATTATTCCATCATATATAATTACTAAAATTCAGCCTTCTAAATCTATAAAGTTTGCTTAAATCTCTTTTTTAAAACAATATTCTTTATTTAATTTGTTTTTTAAAATTTCACAACGCTTTAATTAAATGATAATTACGGTATCCCTATTTAAAATTTAAATAAGGCAAAGAGAAAAACAATAATACTTATAAATAAGTATTATTGTTTTTCTCTTTTATAAAAGATTTATACAACAAGAGTAGTACTTTTAATCCCTGTGAATCACTCCATTATATTTAATTCTAAACTAGGAAGCAACATCTCTTTCATTAGATGTTTAATTTGTTGCACTTAAATTTATTAACTAAAGCTATCTTTAGAACTAATTTGTAAAGCTTCCCCTAGTTTCATGTTAAAAGTTGATTACATTTATAATTAAATAATAACATTCCAAAAATAGATTATCTAACTACCTATTATTTAGATAAAAAAAAACGGATTTTTATTAAAACATCCTCCAAATAAATAAAAAATCAACTTGAAATAATTAGGTTTAAAAATGTAATATTACAGTAACTATTAAATTATTAGTTTATGAAAAAACTCTTGGTTTTAATACTATTTTTGTCTTCCATAATTAACTATGCACAAAAATCTTATAAAGAATTTCAGTTTGTAAATATTAAGGAAGGCATACCTAAAGTGGGCGTCTCATCTATTGTACAAGACAACCAAGGGTTTATTTGGATTGGTACTACTGGAACTGGTTTATATAAATTTGATGGTATAGACTATACTCCTTATAAATTTGATTTTGAAAACACTCATTCTTTAAGCAATAACTTAGTACAATGTCTTTTTTTAGACAGTAAAAATAGACTTTGGTGCGGAACAGAAAATGGATTAAATTTATATGATAGAGATTTAGATCATTTTAAAAAAGTACAATTAAACACTAATCTTAACTATAAAGAAAATGTATTAGCCTTAGAAGAAGATGCTGCAGGTAATTTGTTAGTAGGAACAGACAGAAAAGGTCTTTACAAATTAGACATTAATACACTTTTAACAGAAAGAATTTTAAATAAAAAGTCTCCAGATTTATCAATTACTAGTATAAAACACACAAAGCAAGGCAAAACTTTTGTAGGTACAAACCTTGGTTTAAAAGAAATTGATTTTATACATAATAAACTAATTAATACTAGAGTTTTTGCAGGTGATGAAAAATCTATAAATCACTCAATTTCTAACCTGTATATAGATGCAAAAGATAATTTATGGATTGGCTTTGAAAGAGAAAATGGTATCTACAAATGTGACCTTACTAATGATAGAAATAACAATATAATACGTTTAAATAAATTTGATATTACATCGAAAAAAATCATGAAAATAATTCAATTATCAGATAGTACATTGATGATTGGAACAGAGAATGATGGTCTTTTTCATTTAGAAGAGAATGGCGATATTATTAAAAATTATGTTTCAAATAAAACAGAAGAAAACAGTATTTTACATAACTCTATTTGGGAACTTTTTATAGATAAGAATGATAGAATTTGGATGGGTTACTTTAACAGTGGTGTTGCCGTTAGCGATAAACTCTATGATAAATTTAAAGATATAAAAAGCTTACCTAATAAAAATAATTCGTTAACAATACCCTCTGTTTCAAGTGTTGTAAAAGACAAAACTGGTAATTTATGGATCTCCACAGATGGCGGTGGTATTGATATTTACAACCCTATAAACGCTAAAATAACTCATATCAATAAAGAAAATAACACTGTTTATTCGGGACTTAATTCTAATTACATTGTGAGTTTGTTTTTAGATTCTAAAAATAATTTATGGGCAGGAAGTTGGGATAGTGGTATTTATCTTTTAAAAAATGGATCTAAAAAATTCATAAATTTCAGTAAACATAATGCTGTAAAAAACTTTAAAGCAAATACGGTAAGAAGTTTTTCGGAGGATTCTAAAGGTACCATTTGGATTGCTACTTTTTTTGAAGGACTACACTCCTACACCCCTACTACAAACACCTTTACAAAATTTAATTCTGAAGAATTTGTAGCTCATAAATCTTTATGCAATAAACTTATGGTAGTTTTTGTAGATTCAGAAGATGTTATTTGGGTAGGAACTCCCGATGGTCTGTTTAGAATAACAAGATTAGAAAATAACACCTTTAATGTTGTTTCTCTAAAAACTAGAATGCAAAAAGAGTATGGGCACTTATCTGACGTCAGTCATATTTTAAGTATTTATGAATCTTCTAAAAATGAAATTTGGATTGGAACAAGAGGAGCAGGACTTTGTAGGTACAATAAAAAAGAAGACACCTATACATGGTATAATAAATCTAAAGGTTTTGAGGAAGAGAATATCGCTGCAATCATAGAAGATAATGATAAAAATATTTGGGTTAGCGGTAATTCTGGTCTTACAAAAATTGACATAGAAGAAGAAAATTTCACTAATTATACATCAAATGACGGTTTACTTTCTAATGATTTTAATTTTGGAGCAGTTTTAAAAGATGAAAAAGGTATTTTGTATTTTGGTAATTTTAAGGGGTTAGATTATTTTAATCCAAAAGAAATAGCCACAAATGCTAGCTTGCCTTCTCTACATTTTACAGATTTTAAATTGTTTAATGAGAAAGTAATTCCTCTTACTGAAAACTCTCCATTAGAAAAAGTTATTTCAGAAACAAAAAACATTCAACTTTCACATACGCAATCTGTATTTACCATTGAATATACTGGCTTGAACTATACAAGACCAGAAAAAAATAATTATGCTTATTATTTAGAAGGTTATGAAAATACTTGGAATTACGTTGGACATAAACGAAATGCGACCTATACAAATTTAGATCATGGAGATTATATTTTTAAACTCAAAGCCTCTAATAATGACGGTGTTTGGAGTAACATTCCATTAGAATTAAATATTACCATTCTTCCACCTTGGTGGAAAACCAATTGGGCAATATTAGGTTATATTATACTGTTTTTATTATGCATTTATTTACTAAACAGCTTAACTCAACAAAGAATAAAAGAAAAAGAAATATTAAAAAATGAACGTTTAGCACAAACTCAAAATGACGAATTGAATCAAAAGAAACTTCAATTTTTCACAAATATTTCTCATGAATTTAGAACACCGTTAACACTAATTATAAACCCTATTAAAGATATTATTAGTAACAAAGAATTAGACCTACCACAAAGTGTTAAAAATAAACATGCAATCATTTACAAAAACACAAACAGACTTTACAGATTGATAAATGAGTTAATGGATATTAGAAAATTAGAGCATAATAAGATGAAAATTAGAGCCTCTAAAATTAATTTAATTGAGTTTTCTAAAAACATTGCGAACTATTTTCAAGAAGAAACAACCAATAAAAACATTTTATTGAGTGTAGATTCTGATGTACCAGATTTAAGTGTTTGGGCTGATGAAAAGATGTTAGAAAAAATCATATTCAACCTCTTATCTAATGCCATAAAGGCAACTCCAAAAGGAGGTGCTATAAATATTGATTTATTTTCTAATCACAAACGATACCTTTTACCTTTAATTGATAAAAAGCAACCGGTGGAAGTAATAGAAATAGTAATTTCTGATACCGGAACAGGATTAAACGAACAAGAAGTTGAAAAAATATTTGAACGCTTTTATCAAGTAGAAGATCAAAACAAAACCTATATCGGTGGAACCGGAATTGGTTTAGAAGTAGTAAAGAGTTTTGTGTACCTCCATAAAGGAGATATCAATGTAGAAAGTAAAGTAGGTTCTGGCACCACATTCAAAATACTATTACCAACTGGTAATGCTCATTATACAAAAGATCAAATTATATATGAAAATGAGAAGAAAGTAAATATAAAAGAACAATTCTTATTAATTACCCCAGAAGACACAGAAATTCCAACTACAGAAGCATCTAAACTAACTAAAACTAAGACCATTTTAATTGTTGAAGATAATATAGAATTACTAGATTATTTAAAAGTAGAATTAAGTAAAGAATACAAGGTTTTTGTTGCTGGTAATGGTAAAGAAGGCGTTAAAATGGCAAAAGAAACCTTACCAGACGCAATTATTACAGATGTTGTAATGCCAGAAATGGATGGGTTTGAATTTTGTAAAACAATAAAAACAGATGCCTCTACAAGCCATATTCCTGTAATGATGTTAACTGCAAGAACAACCATAGAGAATAGAATTGAAGGTATAGAAAATGGTGCTGATGCTTACATGATAAAACCATTCGATTTAAAATTATTAAAACTTCGTTTGTCACAATTAATAACAAGTAGACAATTAATTTTCGATAAATTTTTTGGAGCAATAAGTGGTGCTGATGAAAAAATAAACTCTAACTCAATTGATAAAGAATTTATACAAAAACTATTAGAATATATAAATAACAATATTTCAGATTCTAACTTAAGTGTAGAGGAGTTGGCATCACAATTAAAACTAAGCAGGAGTCAATTATACCGAAAAATAAAAGCTATAACAGGTCAGACTGTAAATGAGTTTATTAGAAAAATAAGATTAGAAAGAGCCAAACAAATTTTAGACTCTGGTAGAGGTAATATTAGTGAAGCTTGTTTTAGTGTTGGCTTTTCTTCTCCCTCTTATTTTTCTAAATGCTTTAAGGCTCACTTTGGTATCTTACCTTCTGAAATAGAAATTAAAAAAGAAACTAATTAACACTATTAAAACACTTTACATCTTTAAAAAGATCATTTTTAAGTGTACTTTATTTCTCAATAAAATAGTGCTATAAAACAATTGTTGCGTCAAATGAATTAAATGTAGCATACGTGTTAAATAAAGGTTAAATAGCTACAATTGTTTTAAAAGCTGTTTTTTTTGTGGTACAAAATATTGATTTGTTCTTATAAATTTGAAGAGTACGACAATGTTTATGGAACAGAAAAAGTTTAAAAATAAAATATTTTACGAGGTACTATTAGTAATTATTATGTTATTACTATTGGTAGTATTACTTAATTTATAACACTATTTTTTAGTTGCTACATTGTTTATCAAAACAAGTATTTTAATTAACCAATTAATATGAATGATGATAAAATTTAAAGTCACGATTATTGCATGCCTAATGTTATGTATGCAGAATGTTTTTTCGCAAAGCAAGACAATTACTGGTCAGGTAACGGATTCCGCAGGAAACACTTTACCAGGAGTATCAGTTGTAATTAAGGGAACTATTAAAGGTACAAATGCAGATTTTGAGGGAAATTACTCAATAGCCGATGTTTCTCCAGACAATGAGTTAGTTTTTTCTTATTTAGGGATGAATTCTCAAACAATTCTTGTTGGAACCAGTACAAAAATAGATGTAATTTTACAAGACAACCTAGAGTCTTTAGACGAAATTGTAGTTGTTGGGTATGGTAGTAAGAAAAAAAGTTTAGTTACTGGAGCAATTTCTAGTATCGATTCTAAACAAATTAAAAGTTCTTCTAATCAAAGAGTAGAGTCTGTATTACAAGGTAGAACATCTGGTGTTACGGTATCGTCTTCTTCTGGTTCACCAGGTTCTGGAGCAAAAATAAGAATTCGTGGTGCGGGTTCTAGTGGTAATTCAGAGCCTTTATTTATAGTAGATGGTATGAAAGCTTCATCTATTGCAGATATTGCTCCATCAGATATTGCAAATATCGAAATACTAAAAGATGCTGCTTCTGCTGCTATATATGGTACAGAGGGTGCTAACGGTGTGGTTATAATAACAACTAAAAGAGGACGAAAAGGAGGGTTACAAGTGTCTTTTAATTCTCAAATAGGTGTTCAATTTTTAAAAACAGATATGGAGTTAATGAATGCTTCACAATTTGTTCAGTACATGAATGAAGCTGGATTAACAAGTGTAACAGACAATGGATATGATACAGATTGGATTGAAGAAACCTTCTCTCCTGCCCTTATGCACAGAAATGACATTAACCTATCTGGAGCCACAGAAAAATTTTCTTATTTTACTTCTGCCTCTCATTTAGATCAAGATGGTATTGTTGGCAATGGAAACTCTTCTTTTAAAAGATCTACTTTTAGAGTAAACTTAAAAGGTGATGTTGCTAAATGGTTAGAAGTAGGTGTTAACTCTACCTATTCATCTTCAGATAAGAGTGGGATTCAAGAAAATAGTGACACTAGAGGTGTAATTCAAAATATGCTAATTTTAGATCCACTAACACCTGTCACTTATGCTAACGGTTCCGTACCTCAATCTGTTATAGACCGTTCTAACACAAATGGTGTTCCGGTATTAAAAGATGCAAATGGTAACGTTTATGGATACCCAAGTTACTCTACTGGAGAGGTTGTAAATCCTGTTGCCTATGCAAATAACATTAACAAAACTACTGTAGATGCTTATCAATTTTTAACCTCTGCTTATTTAAAATTTAAACCTTTTGAAGGCTTTTCTTTTACAACAAGATTAGGATATGACAAAAATCAATGGGACACAAGGAATATGATCAATCCATATTATGTTTCTTCAGAAGCCTCTAACACAACGTATTCTGGTTCTCAAAACGTTGTTGAATCTAAAAGATGGTTATGGGAAAATTTTGCTTCTTATGAGAAAGCCTTGGGAAATCATAATTTTGTTTTATTAGCAGGGTATTCTGCAGAAGAAACAAGAGTAACAACACCAACTTCTAGAAGTGGATCTGCTTCTATTGTAGATTTTATTGGCTTTAATTTTGACTTACCAGAATTTAACACTCAAGTAAATCAAATAGATCCATCTCCAGATAATATGGTATCTATATTCGGTAGACTTTCTTATGATTATTTAGGAAAGTATTTATTTGAAGCTTCTATTAGAAGAGATAAATCAGATAAATTTCCAATAGCAAATAAAGCGGGTACTTTTCCTGCATTTTCCGCAGGTTGGGTAGCTTCAAATGAAGATTTCTGGAATAGAGAATCTAAAATAGATTATTTAAAGTTAAGAGCAAGTTGGGGGCAAAATGGAAGTAGAAGTAACTTAAATGGTAACTCAGATAAAACATATATTACCTCAATAATTAACGGACAAAATATTGATTATTTAGGAAATATAGGTGCTCAAATTACAGGATACTCAAACCTTAACTTAGTGTGGGAAACTTCAGAACAGTTAGATTTGGGAGTAGATTTAAGAGCGCTAGATAACAAGCTAACTTTCGCCGCAGATTATTACAAGAAAACAACTAGAGATGCTATTATTAACGACGGTTCTTTAATTACACCTGGTTCGGCAGGGTTTCTTTCTAATGAATTTAATTCTGGTACCATAGAAAATAAAGGTTTCGAATTTGAGTTAGGCTATGGAGATACTACACAAAGTGGACTTAGCTACAATATTAATGCAAATTTATCTACTCTACAAAACAAAGTAACAGAGATTCTATTTGTACCAGAAGGGACTTCTCTTGCAGGTGCAGGTGCTCCTCAAAACCCAGACGGAATTACAAGGTTTACAGAAGGGCAGCCTTCATGGTATTTCTATGGATACGAAACGAATGGAATTGATACTGCAACTGGTGAAGTTATAAAAGTAGACACCAATAAAAATGGAAGTATTACAAATGCTGATAAAACAAATATAGGATCACCGCATCCAGATGTTCTATTTGGAGGAAACATCAGTTTAGCGTATAAAGCGTTTGATTTTAACCTACAATTTCAAGGAACATTGGGTAATGATATTATTTCAACGTATCATCAACCGTCTAGACCAATTACCAACAAACCAGTACATTTCTTTAATGAAAGATGGACACAACCAGGTGACGTAGCTTCCTACCCAGGAGCCGCAAATGTAATTGCCTCATATGACACAGATTTAATGGTAGAAGATGGCTCTTTTATGAGAATTAAACAAATTCAATTTGGATATTCTTTGCCAGAAAACACTATTGAAAGAATGCATATTAACAACTTAAGGTTTTACGTTTCTTTAGATGACTTTTTCACCTTTACAGGTTACAAAGGCTTAGATCCAGAAATTGGAAATTTCAACTATAATTCTATTGGTGTAGATAGAGGTTTTTACCCTACGGCAGCAAAAGTAGTATTCGGACTCTCTTTAGACTTTTAATAAAAACACATACATATTATGAAAAAAACAATTTTAACAATTATTGGAGTTCTTTTTCTAGGGATTATATCTTGTAGCGAAGAATTTACAGAAAACCCAAGAATAAATGTTGATGATTTAGACACCTTTTTTCTTGAAGAGGAAAATGTAGAATCTGCTGTTATAGGCATCTATGATTTAATGCAATTTAATTACGCTGTAGACTGGAGTAGTGTCTTTTTAGTAAAACTACTTCCTGGAGACGATGCAAATGCTGCTGGAGGTAATGCAGACGATCAATCTCAACTGCAAGCTATAGATGATTATGTAGATGTATCTTCTTCTAATGCTTCGATAACTAGTATTTGGGATCTTTTTTACAGAACTATCTCATTATCAAACCTAGTCATAAACAACATTGCAGATAGTGATTTAAGTAACAAAGACAGAGCTTTAGCTGAAGCTAAGTTTATGAGAGCTTGGTGTTATTTTGAATTGACAACCATGTTTGGTGAAGTTCCTTTAAGATTAACAGTACCAGAAAAAGCTGAAGATTTTGGAATCGTAAAATCATCAAGAGCAGACATATACACCCAAATTGAACTAGATTTAACAGCTGCTATTGCTGATTTACCCGGAAAAGGAACGTCAGATAGTTTTAGAGCAACTAAAGAAACTGCAGAAGCATTAATGGGTAAAGTGCTCGTTTTTCAAGAAAAGTATAGCGAATCAATTCCATATTTTGAATCTGTAATTAATAATCCTGCTATCGATTTAGAAGCAAACCCCGCAGATGTTTGGAGCATTAATCATGAATTTGGAAAAGAATCATTATTCGAAATAGGATATATTTCTACAACTGCAAGAGATTGGGGTAACTTTGCTTGGGGAGGTAGAAATGAAAGTAATCTACACATTCAATTAATGGGACCAAGAGGAGACGGAATCTTTGATCTTACAGGTACAGACCTTATTAATGGATGGGGATTTAACTTACCGTCAGAAAAATTAATAAATGCTTTTGAAGATGCAGGAGACACAGACAGAAAAGCAGCAACTATTATGACAGAAGCTGAATTAATTGATGCAGGCGGAAGTGTAAATGCTTCACTAGCTACAGGAGGAGTAATTTGGGATTATGAAGGAGCTATAAGAATAAAATACGCAACAAAATCTGAAGACACAAGTGAAGACGGTATTAAAGAATTAAATTACAGCACTAATTTTAGGTTATTTAGATATGCAGAAGTTTTATTATTAGCTGCTGAAGCATATAATAAAGACGGGCAAGACTCTAAAGCAAGAACAGAATTAGATAAAGTTAGAAATAGAGCTGGTTTAAGTAATATTAATAGCAACACTAGTGGTACCGATTTATTTGATGCTATTGTCAATGAAAAATTCTTAGAATTAGCACATGAAGGTCAGCGTTTTTGGGACTTAGTGAGATGGGGAAAAGCAGCAACAGAATTGTCTGGCACAGGCTACACTTCTAAAAACGACCTATTCCCTATTCCTATTACAGAAATAGATAAAAACTCAGAATTAACAATTGCAGATCAGAACCCAGGATATTAACAATTAACAATTTTAGTCCCCCAATTTTATTCTAAGAAGAATAAGGCAGCATAAAAACTAATTTTATGCTGCTTTATTTATTAAAAAAACAAAACTTCAAGATCCTTTTTCTTCTGAAATTATCGTATCAACTTCATATTATTCAATCAAAAATAATAGAGAACAAACCTTATTTTAGAAATATAATATACCTCTACCTAAAATAACTTTAAAGAGAGGTGATATTATATTAAATCTTTTTATGGTTTTTAATACCCAGAATTTTGCACAAAATTTTCATTTTTATTCATTTCATCTTGAGGAATTGGTAACAAGTATCTAAACTCATTAAAATTAGATTGAGGTTCTAATCCATCAATATTAAAAACTTCGTTTCCTAAATCTAAACGAACAATATCGTACCATCTTTTAAATTCAAAAGCAAGCTCTACACGTCTTTCTTCTATAATGGTTGTTCTTAAATTTTCTTTATTGATACTAGCATCAACATCTTCTGGATAGCTTGAAGCCATATAAACACCATAGCCACTTCCTTCAAAATTAATAGCACCTGCATTTCTTGCACGTTTTCTAATTTGATTTAAATATCCAACAGCTTCGGTAGTTAAACCTAATTCGTTAGCAGATTCTGTAGCAATCAATAAAACTTCTGCATATCTAAAAGCAACAAAATCTAAATCAGATCTCCATCCTGCAGTAGTTCTCCCTTCTCCTGGAAATCTATTAAACTTTGCAATATGTGGTCTTGCTATTTCAAAATCAGTATAAGGTTTTACAACATCGGTACCATCATCTAAGATTAGAGAATCTGCTAAACTTACTTTTAATCTGTAATCTCTAACATCCCAATTATTATAAACATTAATGTGAGGTACTAACATACTCCATCCTCTTATAGGTTTCACTCCACCTTCTACTCCATTAAATGGCCCAACTTTATTATCGTTTTCATAAGTAACCGGATTAGGATTTTGCCCAGTTTGATTATTCGTAAAATCTATTGTAAAAATATCTTCTGTAGAAACCCACTGTTCACTATTTCTAAATATATTTTGATAATCATCTTGTAAAGCATAGTTTAATTGACCAGCATTATCAATTACCCATTTCGCATTTTCATAAGATTTCTCCCAATTACCTAGCGTCAAATATATAGACGATAAATAAGTAGCAGCTGTACCTTTAGACGGTCTAGATTTTACACTTCCTCTAGAAGTCATCTCTAAATGATTAAAAGCAAACGTCATATCTTCTATAATTTTAGCATACACTTCTTCTTTAGTAGCTTGTTTTATACTTAAAGGATCTGCAATATCTGGATTATCGATATAAGGAATGTTACCATAAAGTCTTACCAAATGATAATACAAAAATGCACGAACAAACCTTGCTTCTCCTTCTGCTAGAATTTTCTCTTCTTCATTTGTATCATTTAAAAGACCAATTCCTTTTATTGCTGTATTGGCTGTTGCAATTGTTTGATATGAAGATGCCCAAACATCGTTTACATAAGAGTTTGTTGGCGTTACTAAAAATGGACTAAACTCGGCATAATCACCAAATTCATATCCGTTATCTACCATGTCACTCATTAATTGTAACGGAACTGTAAGTCCGGCTCCGTAATAACTAGAAGAAGCCATTAAGCCATATGTACCATCTATCATTGGGTATACATCTTCTACTGTATTAAAAAATCCTTCAGGAGTTAAAGAGCCTTCTGGTGTTTCATCTAAATCTACACAACTAACCATAAAAGTTAAAACAGCTAAGGCAGATAATTTTATTATATTATTCATAATTATAATTTCAAATTTTTATTAAATACTAAAATTCTATGTTTAACCCTAAAGTGTAAGATTTAACGCTTGGGTAACTACCATAATCTAATCCTATATTACTACTAGAATTACTATAAGATACTTCTGGATCTATCCCTTTATAATCTGTAATTGTAAATAAATTTTGTCCACTTAAATATAATCTAGCAGAAGACAGATTAATTTTAGATAACAATGCTTCTGAGAAATTATATCCTAAAGAAATATTTTTTACTCTAATATAACTTGCATCATCTACCCATCTGTCTGAAGTAACAAAGCTTCTACTAACTCTTGCTTCTGGAATATCTGTATCTGTATTTGTAGGCGACCAACGATTAAGTGCTTCTGTAGTAACATTTGTTCTACCGTTTAAAGCACCTAATTCCATTAAAGTATAATTTAATATTTCTCCACCTTTAGAACCTTCGACAAATACATTAAGACTGAAGTTTTTATAACTAAAATCATTATTCCAACCCCAACTAAAATCTGGATGTGGATCTCCAATAACGGCTCTATCATCATCTGTTAAAGCGCCATCTCCGTTAAGGTCTTTAAACTTTTCACCTCCAATTTCTTCTCCACCAACAAGTACATCATCTGTAGTTTGTACAACACCATCATAAAGATATCCCCAAAATTGACCAACAGATAAACCTTCTCTTAATAACTGTGTAGTTCCTGCTCCAGACAACGGTGATGATGAATAAAATATATCATTCCCATCAGTATCATTATCAACTAGTTTTATTATTTTGTTTTTATTGAATGAAATGTTAGCGTACGTTTTCCATTTTAAATCTCCTTGTAGAATAGTTGCATTTACAGCAAATTCAAATCCTTTATTTTCTACGGTACCAATGTTTTGTAACTGCGTTAAAAAACCTGTATAATTGGGTGTTGGTACATCAAATAAAAGATCATTGGTCCTCATATTATAATAATCTAAAGTAACACCAAATCGATTTCTTAAAACCTGAAGATCTAACCCAATATTAGTTTGTGTAGTGGTTTCCCAAGTTAAATCGTTATTAGAGATTGTAGACGGTCTTATAGCTGTAACTGTACTACCTTGTACTGTAGAAAAAACATCTGTAAATGATGCTAAAGATTGATAAGGACTAATTGCCTGGTTACCAACTTGACCATAACTCATACGTAGTTTTAATAAGTTGATGACGTTTGATTCTGATAAAAATTGTTCTTCAGAAATTTTCCAACCAAAAGCTGCTGATGGAAAAAAACCATACTTATTATTTGCTGCAAATACAGAAGCTCCTTCTTGACGCCCAGTAAACGTAAATAAATATTTATTGTCTAAAGTATAATTAATTCTACCAAAGAAAGCTTCAAAAGCAGTTTCTGATAATTCTGAATCTACAGAAGCAGGGTTTGTTCCTCCTCCTAAATTCCAAAAAGAAAAAGAATCCGAAATAAAACCAGAAGCAATTATATTAGATGATTCTGATCTATCTTTTTGTAAAGAATAACCAGCCATAATAGAAAAATCATGCTTTTTACTGATAGTTTTATTGTAAGTTAAATAATTTTCGTTGATAAAACTTGTACTCTTTTTTGTGCTAAAAGTAGCTTCACCACCTACACTATTCCCCCTATCTAAAGTTGTTGGGTAATAACGTCCGGTTCTAGATTGATTGATACTAACACCTAAAGTCGATTTAAATTTTAAATCTTTAAAAAGTCCAACTTCTGCATATACATTTCCCTGAAACAAATCTGTAATTGTCTCATTTTTATACTCTTTTGCTAAAGCATACGGATTATCAATAGGATAACCAATAATACTTAAAGAATTGTCTCCATTTTCATCTGTAACTCCTTGTGTTGGCGAAAATTTATAAGCTCCAGAAATTACACCTGTTTGTGCTGCATCTCCTCCTTCTTGACTTTTAACTCCGTTTTTATTAGTTCTACGAACAAAAATACTTGAACCTAATTTTACAGATTCTGATACCTTTAAGTCTAAATTAGAGGTTATAGAGTATCTATTAAAATCTGAATTTTCTACAATTCCTTTTTGATCAAAAATAGAACCCGATAAATAATAGTTTACTTTTTCAGTTCCTCCAGAAGCAGATAGTTGATAATTTTGAACTCCGCCGGTTCTATATATTTTGTCTTGCCAATCTACTCCTTCTCCTGTAAATTCGGACACAAAGCTAGGGTCTAATTCTTTAATAAAAGTTGTAAACTGATCTGCGTTTAATAAATCTAAACGATTGATCTCTTCATGCGTTGAGTAAGAAGAAGAAAAACTAAATTGTGTTTTTCCCTTTGCTCCTCTTCTTGTACTTATTATTACCACTCCGTTTGCACCTCTTGCACCATAAATTGCTGTAGAAGAAGCATCTTTAAGAATTTCCATCGCTTCTATGTCTTCCGCCGGAGGCATAACTCCACCAATAAAACCATCCACAACAATTAAAGGATCATTACCCGCATTTATAGAAGTATTTCCTCTAATTTGAATGCTATAATCAGAACCTGGCGCACCGTTTGTAGATTGTACCGTTACACCTGCAGCTCTTCCTTGTAATGCTTGTGTTGCATCCATTACTGGAAAAGCAACCAAATCTTCTGAGTCGATAGAAGAAACAGAACCTGTTAAATCACTTTTTTTAACACTTCCATATCCTACAATTACAACCTCATCTAAACTAGATGAATCCATTATTAAACGAACAGAAATTTCTTTTTTTCCGTTTAACGGAACTTCTTGTGTTACAAAACCTAAATATGAAACTACAATTACAGCATTATTAGTAGAAACTTTTAATGAAAATAGCCCATTAAAATCTGTTGTAACTCCATTATTTGTTCCTTTTTCGAGAATAGTAGCTCCAGGTAAAGGTTCTCCCATTTCATCTACAATATTTCCCGTAATTACCACTTTTTGTAGTGGTTGTTTAGGTTCTTTTATTTTACCAATTAAAATTTCATCTCCATTTACTTTAAAATCAAACTGAGCACGTTTACCTAAGTCTTCTAAAATTAAAGTCAATGATTTATTTTTATAAACAGCACTGTATTGATTGTTATTCTTGGCAATAAAATCGCCATAAGTAATATTATAATGAGTTACATTAGCTATTTTGTTTAAAATTTTTACTAGTGTAGCTCCTTTTTCATTTAGAGTTAAATTTATTGTATTCATATTTTTAGATGCTCCAAACATCTGAATCGTACTAAAAAAACATACAAATAGTAATACTTGTACTGTTTTACTGTGATTTTTCCTCATTTAATTAAGTCTTAGTTTTTACTTTGTTTTAATGTAATTCTTATGATTTTTATTTAATTATTATCTCTATTTTTTCACTATTTCAACCATATTATTATTTTTGATTAGTTTTACTTCGTTGATAAAATTGATACGCTCTAATAAATTATCTAATGTTTCATTTTTAGATAATTTTAATGAATAGAAGTACTCCTCTTTAAGGTTATCTGTTTTAAAAACAAATGGAATTTTATATAACTTTTGAAGCTCTACTACTAACTCTTCAATTTTTATTTTTTCTAAAACCACTTCTTCTTTCCTCCAAAGGTTTGTTACTTCTGCATTTACCTCTTTCTTATAAAGTCTATTTGTATTCTTTTTATAAATTACTTTTTGGTTAGGTTTGATAAATACAGATTCTTGTTTAGATGTTACGTTTACCAAACCTGCATTAACTACTACTTCTGTAGTATTTTTTGTTTCTCTTATATTAAAAGAAGTACCTAAAACTTTGGTTGTAATTTTACCAGATTCAATAACAAATGGTTTCTTTGGGTTTTTAGTTACATCAAAAAAAGCTTCCCCTTTTAGCTTTACTAACCTAATTGTATCATTAAAATTTTTAGGATATTCTATAGAACTATCCCCATTTAAAACAACTAAAGAACCATCTGGTAAATAAACTTTTACCTGCTCGTTTAAATGAGTTACTTTTAAAACTTGTGCTGTTTTATTCTGATTTCCGAAAAATAAAATTCCTTTATTGTTACTTACAGAATAAAAGTTAAAACCTAATAGAAAAACAATAGAAGCTGCAATTGCCCAACGCCAAATTATTTTTGGCTTTTTATTTTTCTCTATTCTTTTGTAAATTTTGTTTTTAAGGGAAAGATTGTATTTAAAATCCGCAGGATTTTTTCCGCCTTTTTGCATTTCATCGAAAAAAGATTCTACACTTTCAATTTCTTTTTGCGTAGCGGTTCCTTCTTCGTATTTTTTTAAAATAATTTTAAAACTCTGTTCTGTCATAGTGTACTTATATATTGGAAAATAGATTCCTCTACTGTTAAGTACCGAGATTTTAAATGTCCCCTATGTTTTTATTTGAAATTAAAGTTTTGTTAACCTAGATAACACTTAATTAACATTGTGCAGATACAATGCCTATTAACACAAATTGAAGTAACATCATTTCTGAATTATAAACTCCTGACTCTCGTAAAATTTTTAAGGCTTTGCTTATTTGGTTATCAACTGTACTTGTAGAAATATTTAATACAGAAGCAATTTCTTTGTAACTTAAACTCTCTTTAAACCGAAGTTTAAAAATCTGAAGACATCTTTCGGGCAACAAGTCGTCGGCTAAAACATCTATTTTTTTTATCAGTAATACTTTATTTTCTTCTATTTTTTCACTTTCTGCTGTATCATCAAAATTTAAAATAGCTTCCATTTTTTCTAACAAAACTTCTGTAAAAGGTTTATTACGAAGTCTTTTTGCACATTGAAATTTAACAGCTTTAAATAAATAGGCTTTATAATGTTCTATTGATAAATTGTCTAAGCGATTCCATAAATCTAAAAAAACTTCTTGCGTAACATCTTCTGCATCTTCACTAGAACGTAAAATATTATTCGCATACCCAAATAATTGATACCAATACTCATTGTAGGCCTTATTGTAGTCTTGCTTCTTACCCATAAGTTTAATTGTTATCATCTTTATATTTTACAAAAAAAAAGCATTTAACCGCAACTACTAACAAGTATATATTATCATTCCGTTAAATCATAAATTAAAAATTTTAGACAATAAAAAACACTTGTTATTAAGCTTTTTAAACACTTACAAGAACACTAATACAACAAAAAGTAATATCTTAAAATTCATCTCTAATAAAAAAATCAGACTCTTTTAAAGTTCTAAATAAGAGTACTTAAAATAGGTTTTGTTCCTATTTTAGTTATAAATGAATATACGAAGCATCTATAATTATAGTTTTAATAAACAACTTCAGAATAAACATTTACTTAACTAATTGTTAATCTAAACATAACAAAAAAAAATAAAACACTAACTACCAATAAGTTAAATTAATTAGATTTAAATTAAATATTCGTTACGCCCTCTATTGTCAACATGTTTAGTAGTTCTTGTTTTTAATTTTTCGAAAAATCATTTGCAAACAGATTATATACATTTGCCCTTTAAAAAACCTTCCTATTCCATGGTTAAAAAATCATATTCCCTAAACTTTGGGAATCCTCTTTTTATAAGAATACTTTTTATTGTTTCCTTTTTATTATTATCTGTACAAGTATTTGCACACGGAGATTTATCTATTCGAATAGAAAAAAAGACTCTAGAAATTAAAAAAGACCCCAATAATTTTAACCTTTATTTTCAAAGAGGTTTACTATACCAACAACATACAGAATATAATAAATCATTAATCGATTATAAAAAATCTAAAACTTTAGGAAATAAAAATAATGCTTTAGAATATAGAATTGCTGAGGTAAATTATTTATCAGAAGAATATAATGAAGCTTTAAAAGCGATAATTTCTTATTTAAAAAAAGAGAAATTAAATACCAAAGCTAAAAAGCTAGAAGCCCAAATATTATTCCATTTAAAAGCCTATAAAAAATCGGTAACAGCATATAAATATGTTATTGATAATCTACAAGATATTCGCCCAGAAAATATTTTAGAATATGCAAAAATAATACTTGCAGAAAATAATAAAAATTATAAAGATGCTTTGCAAGTAATAGAAGTAGGTTTAGAAAAATTGGGGACAAATACATTATCTCTTCAACTTAAAAAGTTAGATTATTTAAAAGAATCTAATCAAACAGAAAAAGTAATTACACAATACAATTATTTTATTATAGAATACAACAGAAAAGAGTTTTGGTATTATAAAAAAGCTAAGTATTTAGCAAGCTTACACCAACATCAGCAAGCAAATATAGCCATACAATTAGCTTCTATTAATATAGAAAAATTAGATGCTAAATTAAAAAAAATGAACTCTACAATTAAGTTAAAGCAACAAATTAAAACTTTAGAAAACGCCATTAACAACTAAATATTATGATTAAAAAAAGCATATTTTTACTACTGACATTAATTTCTGTGTCTTTATTTTCTCAAACTTCTGTCATTGTAAAAAGAGGTCCTTATTTACAAAGCGGTACACCTACAAGCGTTATTGTAAAATGGCGAACAGATATTGCAACAGCATCTGTTGTTAATTACGGAACTAGATTAGATTCTTTATCGAACAATAAAATCAATAAAAATAAAACAACAGAACACCAAGTTGCTTTATCTAATTTACTGCCAAACACAAAATACTATTTTAATATTGGTAATCAAGAGAAAGTTTTAGCCGAAAGTATTTCTGGTGATATGTATGTAATAACTGCTCCAAAAGTTGGTACAGATCAGTTTGTTCGTGCTTGGATTTTAGGTGATCCTGGTACAGATAATAAAAGTCAAAGAAACGTAAGAGATGCCTATTATAAATATGTTGATACAGATTCTATAAACACAGGTAAAACAGATATGATGTTATTTTTAGGCGATAATGCCTATAGTAGCGGGACGGATATAGAGTACAAACTTGCTTTTTTTGATGTTTATAACGAGATGTTAAAAAAATCTGTTGCTTGGTCTTGTTTAGGGAATCACGATGGTTACACTGCTGATTCAGACACGCAATCTGGTCCTTATTATGATATTTTTTCTTTTCCTAAAGAAGCAGAAGCAGGCGGAATAGCTTCTGGTACTGAAGCTTATTACTCTTTTAATTATGCTAATATTCATTTTATAATATTAGATTCTCACCACTCTAGTAGAGCTGTTGGTGATGCAATGTACAATTGGGCTTTTACAGATATTCAAAATACAAAACAAGATTGGATTGTAACTTTATTCCATCACCCTGCATACTCTAAAGGTTCTCATGATTCTGATGTAGAAGATAGACTTATTGAAATGCGAAAAAACTTTATGCCTATGTTAGAAGCCAATGGTATAGACCTTGTTTTAAACGGCCATAGTCATTCTTATGAACGCTCTTATTTTTTAAACGGGCATCAAGGTTTTTCTAATAGTTTTAATCCTAAACAAACAACTAAAGGAGGTAACATTGTTGGCAAAAATGGAACTGGAGATGGAAAAATAGATGGTAATGGTGCTTACATAAAAACAAAAGAAGATACTAAAGGAGCTGTTTATATAACAACAGGGTCTGCAGGACAAATATCTGGCGGAGAATTAAACCATAAAGCAATGTATATTTCTTTAAATAAACTGGGTTCTTGTGTTATGGAGGTTGATGATGATGGTAAAGGTGGACAAAATTTAACTGTTAAATTTATACGAGATACTAATGAAATTGATGATTATTTCACCATCAATAAACCTAATATCACTATTAAATCTTCTTCTATCAAAAAAGAAATTATAAAAGATAATGAATCATTTATATCTCCCATTAACGGTGTACTTACCATCAACTTAAAGCCTAAAGAAAAACTAAAAAAAGTTCAATTTTATAATAATATTGGTCAGTTGGTTAAAGAAAGTAATGACAAAGTTATCGACGTTAAAAAAATGGAATTAGGTACATATGTTGTAGAAATAACAACGGATAAGGGAACATTTTATAAATCTGTTATTTTAAAATAATTTTAAATTCTCATTTTAATAAATTACTATTAAGGCTTTTTTATTCTGATAAAAAAGCCTTAATAGTTGATAAAACTTGTACTAAATGAAAAAAATAAGCATTTTATGTATATTGCTTTTTAGTTGCTTTTTTATCTTGTCGGGTAAAAAAACAACCGTTTATAAAACAGATTCCATTTTAAAAAATATAGTTTTTGATTATACAAAAAATTTTTACAAGTTTCAAAAGGAAGTAAACTTATTAGATGCTCTTACAAATAAAAAGGCTCCCTTAAAAGATATAAAAAGCCAAGTAAGAAATACAAGATTAGCTTATAAGAAAATTGAATTTATTTTTGATTATTACCAAACATTTTACAATACTACTTATATAAACGGAGCTCCGTTACCAAAAATAAGTGAATATTTTGAAGCTACTAAAGTTATAAAACCAAATGGTTTACAAGCATTAGATGAGGCTATTTTTGAAGAAAATTCTTTAGAAAACAAACAACATATTAAAAAATTAGCTAATAAATTAAAAGAACGTGTAGATTTCCTTCTAAAAAGCCACTTACCAATTCAGTTAAAATCTAGTCAAATTATAGAGTCTATTCGCTCTGGAATGGTTAGAATATTCACTTTAGGAATTACAGGCTACGACACGCCTGGTTCTGTAAATGGTCTAGAGGAAAGCTTAGTGAGTTTGCAAAGTATGAAAACCGCTTTTTTGCACTACAATGAAGGAATAAATCCTAATGCAATTATTAAATTTCACCATATTAAAAGACTTTTTGAAAAAGGAGAAAATTCATTAAAATTAGAAAATAATTTTAATGAATTTGATAGAATGCTCTTTTTAAAAGAAGTCGTAAATCCATTATATGGTAACTTATTAGAGTTTCAAAACCTGAATAACATCACGCTTGAACCTTATAAAAAGCATGCTCAAAATTATAAAGTAAAAAATATATTTGATGCTAATTTTATAAACAGTGATTTTTACTCTGAATTAGTTTACCTACCTTTAGATAATAAAAAAACAATTAAATTAGGTAAGTTATTGTTTAATGATCCACAACTTTCTAATAGTGGTAAAATGTCTTGTTTAACTTGCCATGATCCAAATAAAGGGTTTGCAGATGGTCTACCTAAAAGTATATCTAATAAAAAAGGGGGCTTTGGAGCTAGAAATGCTCCAACCATATTAAACGCAGGTTATTCCACGGGTTACTTTTTAGACATGCGCGCTTCTAATTTAGAAACTCAAGTGGCTCATGTTATTGATAACCCCTTAGAGTTTAACACTACTTTTAACGCTATAATTAACAAACTAAATAAAGATCCCAAATATCTAGCGTTGTTTAAAGATGCTTACAAAGGAATTACCAAACAAAATATCAACCAACGTTCTATAAGTAACGCTATTGCAGCCTATGTAAATTCTTTAAAATCCTTTAAGAGTCCATTTGATAGGTATGTAAGAAATGAAACAACAAAATATCCTGAAAATGCAAAACGAGGTTTTAATTTATTCATGGGAAAAGGAACTTGTGCTACGTGCCATTTTGCTCCAATTTTTAACGGAACTACACCTCCCTTTTATTTAGAATCAGAGTCTGAGGTTTTAGGTATTACGCAAGGTTTTGATTCTATAAACCCTAAATTAGACACAGACTTAGGGCGTTATAATAATGGTCTTATAGGCGATAAACAACCTTATTTTAAAAATTCTTTTAAAACGGTTTCTATTAGAAATGCAGATTTAACTGCCCCCTACATGCACAATGGTTTATTTTATACTTTAGAAGATGTTTTAGAGTTTTATAACTTAGGAGGTGGAGAAGGAATGGGAATAAAAGTAAAAAATCAAACACTTTCTAACGTACATTTAAATTTATCGAAACAAGAAATTAATGATATTATCGCTTTCATAAAAACGCTTTCAGATACATCTAACTTTACAACCAATAAGAGTTAAAGACTCCATTTTAAAATAATTATGTGTCTTTTATTTTAATAGATTATAATTTTACGACTCTTAATCTGGTATAAATATTTCCCTAAACAGAAGCTAGGGAAATAATATATTAAATATCTCTTTTGCTACCACAAAGAACCATTGAATCTAACTTTTATTATTTACTTTTTAAGAGAAAATGATGTTTTTAAACCTTCTGATGCATTTGGTCCAACCCAAATATTAAACACTCCTTCTTCTGCAGCTTTTATCATTTTATGATTGACAAACTCTAAATCTTTAGCCGAAATTTTAAAAGTAACTTCTTTTGTTTCTCCACTTTTTAAGAATACATGCTCAAATCTTTTTAACTCTTTAACAGGTCTAGTAATGCTACCAACAACATCTTGTATATAGAGTTGTGCTATTTCTTTACCGTCATTTTTACCTGTATTTGTAATGGATACCTTAACCTCTAAATCTTCATTAAAGTTAATGATCTCTTTAGATATAGAAATATCTGCATATTTAAAAGTTGTGTAGGTTAAGCCATAACCAAAAGGAAAATGAGGTGTAAAACCGACATCTAAATAATGAGAATCGTTACCCAGTGAACTTTGCCATGCAGCAATAGGGATTTTATCCATCGGAATAAAATTAATGCTATCCGCAGGTCTTCCTGTATTTTTATGATTGTAAAAATACGGGAGTTGACCAGCTGTTTTTGGCCAAGAAACAGGCAATCTTCCTTCAGGAGATTTTATTCCATGTACAATTTCATATAAAGCCTCACCTCCCATTGTTCCGGGGTGCCATGCCATTAAAACAGCATCTATTTTATCTATAATATTTGTAATGGTAATGGGTCTACCTGCCATAATTACTAAAACAATAGGTTTTCCTGTTTTAGCCAATTCGTTAATTAATTCTTCTTGAGCTCCTGGTAAATTAATGTTTGCTCTACTATGTGCTTCACCAGATAAAATTGCTTCTTCTCCTCCAAAAAATAAAATAATATCAGATTTTTCTGCGTTATTTATAGCTTCTTTAAATCCTTCTGTAGAGACATCTCTACTATGCCCTAATCCTTTTGCGAACGTAAAATTTGCATTTGCTTTTTTATATGCATCTAAAGGTGTATTGGTGTGTTCTTTTTCTCCATCAAAAGCCCAAGTTCCTAATTGTTCGTGTGGTGCATTTGCCAAAGGTCCAATAATTGCAATATTTGTTTTCTCCGAAAGAGGTAAAATAGAATTCTTGTTTTTTAACAACACCGTACTTTCAATCGCTGCTTTTTTAGCCTCTTCTAGATGACTTTCTGCATACAAGTTACCCGTATGTTCTTTGTTTCTATGCGGATTTTCAAAAAGACCAAGTCTAAATTTAATTCGTAGAATATTACGTACAAATTCATCTAATTCTTCTATAGTTACCTTTTCTTCTTCAATCAATTCTTTTAAATGGTTTTCGTAAGCTTCACTATTCATTTCCATGTCTAATCCTGCTTTTGCAGCTAATTCTGCAGCATGTTTTTCATCACTTGCAAAACCATGAGCAATCATTTCTGTAACCGAATCCCAATCACTTACTACAAAGCCATCAAATTGTAATTCTCCTCTTAAAACATCCTTTAATAGAAACTCATGTCCTGTTGCTGGAATTCCGTTTATTTCATTAAAAGAACTCATTACAGTTGCAGCACCAGCATTTATAGCTGCTTTAAATGGTGGTAAATAAATGTTTCTTAAAAGAGGTTCACTTAAATTAACCGTGTTATAATCTCTACCTCCAAAGGCAGCTCCATAGGCAATATAATGTTTTGCAGAAGCCGCAATTCTGTAAGGGTTGCTTAAATTATTTCCTTGAAAACCTTTAATATAAGCAGCACCTAAAACGGTTGCTAAATAAGGATCTTCTCCTGGTGATTCTGCAATTCTTCCCCATCGGCTATCTCTTGCAATGTCTAACATTGGGGCAAACGTCCATCGTATACCTGATGACGTAGCCTCAAAAGCAGCTATTTCAGAAGATTTTTCTACTATTTGAGTATTCCAAGTAGCGGCTAATCCCAATGGAATTGGAAAAATAGTTTTAAAACCATGAATTACGTCTCTACCAAAAATTAATGGAATTCCGTTTGGACTCTCTTCAACCGCGATTCTCTGTAATTCATCTACATAGTCTAAATTCATAATGTTTAAAAAAGCACCAACTTCTCCTTTTTTAACAGCTGCTATTAATTTTTCTGGAAGTTCATTTTCGGTACTGTGCATACCTCTTAAATTGGTTTGCCCTATTTTTTCTTCTAAAGACATTTTAGAGAGTAATACTTCAATCTTTGCTTCATGCGTTGTGTCTTCTGCAGAAGACAACTTCTTGTTTTCTTTACAACTTATAGTTGTTACCAATAACAGTAATAAAAGGAATGTTTTTTTCATAATATTATTCATTTTGTTGGTTTATTTTCTATCAAAAAAGTATTTTTTGCGTCTTTAATTCATAAAAATTACAAAGGCTACTTTTTACTTTCTCTTTAGTTATGTCTACATTTTTAGTAATTATATAAAGAGTGACTCATTTTTTACTAAAAAAAAGCAGTACAAAATTAAATTCATACTGCTTTTCCACTTTAATCAACTCAAATTAAAACAAATCAAATTTTATCTTTTTCACAATATTATTGGATGCGTTACCTACGTATAAATAATAAGTTCCTTCCTCTACAGTCCAGTCTGAAATTTCTGGATTATAATAGGCTAATGTGGATGCATCAATAGTAATTGTACTCGTTTTTTTAGTTCCTTTATCTAAATAAATTTTCGAAAATCCTTTTAATTCTTTTAAAGCTCTTTCTACTTTAGATTTATGTTTACCAACATATACTTGTACAACTTCTGCTCCTGCTCTATCTCCGGTGTTTGCAACATCAAAAGTTATTTTTATTTGATCATTCTTAGCATATTTTTTTTGATCGATTTTTACATCAGAAATTTTAAGATCAGTATAAGATAAACCAAATCCGAAAGCATATTGAGGTTTTATTTTTCGGGTATCAAACCATCTATATCCGACTAAAATACCTTCGCTATAATTTTGATTAACGCCATCTCCTGGGTATGATATTTGTCCGAAAGCATGTGCTGCATTGTCATTTAATTCTTTTGGAAAAGAAAAAGGAAGTTTCCCTGAAGGGTTTACATCTCCACTAACAACATCTGCTATTGCATGACCAGCCATACTACCCAAATACCAAGTTTGTAAAATTCCTTTTGTTTTAGAAATCCAAGGCATTTTTACCGCATTTCCTGTAACCAATAAGAAACCTAAGTTTTCATTAACTTTTTGAATTCCATTTATTAATTTTTCTTGTCCGTAAGGCAAATCAAAAACTTTTCTATCATCTCCCTCACTATCTTGGTGATGACTTTTATTTAAACCGCCCACAAAAAGAACAATGTCCGCTTTTTTTGCAACTTCAATTGCTTTTACATACAAAGAATCTTGGTCTAAATTAGCTGGTAAAATTTTATCATAAACAGAGGCACCAGACTCATAGCCCATTGTATGAATAATCGTTGCATTTTTGTATCGTTCTTTTATCCCTTGCAAAGGAGAAATTTCAAAAAGCGGTTTTAATTGAGAAGATCCTCCACCTTGTGTCATATCTCTTGTTGCATTTTCTCCAATAACAGCAATTGTAATTCCTTTTTTATCCTGAATAGGAAAGAAATTATCTTCATTTTTTAACAAAACAATTCCTTCTGTAGCTACTTTTCTAGCAACTTCTAGATGCTTATCTGTATTCAACTTCCCTAAAGTTCTATTCGGGTTTAAGTTTGTACGATACATCAACCTTAATATTCTACGTACTTTATCGTCTACCAAATCTTCACTTAACTCACTATTTTTTATCGCTTTTAAAAACGGATTTGCTAAATAATAATGTTGATAATGATTATTGGTTGTAGTTCCCAAACCGTCTGTTCCTGTCCCCATTTCCATATCTACACCATATAAAGCTGCTTCTTTGGTAGAATGTACAGAACTCCAATCGCTAATTACAACTCCATCAAAGCCCCAATCTGTTTTTAAAATTTTATGTAAAATTTTATTATGGGTAGTGTACTGACCTCTAAATTTATTATAAGCGCCCATTAATGCCCAAACATTTCCTTTTTGCACCGCTGCTTTAAATGCTGGTAAATAAATCTCATGCAATGCTCTATCACCTACTTCTACATTAATTTTATCTCTTAAATGCTCTTGATTATTTAGAGCAAAATGTTTTACACAAGCGGCAATACCATTGTCTTGAACCCCTTTAATATAAGGAACTACCATCGTGGAAGCTAAAAAAGGATCTTCACCTAAATATTCAAAATTTCTACCATTCATGGGCGTTCTATAAATATTTACACCAGGACCTAATAAAACCTCTTTTTCTCTATATTTTGCTTCTTCACCTAAACTAAAACCATAATTCTCTGCTAATTCTGGGTTAAAAGTTGCCGCCAAACATGTAAGTGCCGGAAAAGCAGTAATAGCATCATTGGTCCACCCTGCATTCTCCCAAGCATCCCAACTAATTTCTTCTCTAACTCCATGTGGTCCATCAGACATCCAAACTTCTGGAATTCCTAATCTTGCAACTCCTTTAGTACTAAATTTAGACTGCGCATGTGTCATTGCTACTTTTTCTTCCAAAGTTAAAACAGCAATAATACTATCTATTTTGGCTTCTATAAACGCAGTAGAAACTTCATTTTTCTCTAATTGAATTTGTGGTATTTTATCTTGTGCTTTCGTATATGAAATCTGTAAGCACAAAACAAAAACGAATACAGAAATATTTTTTTTCAACGCTAGTCTCATATTTAAAGTTTATTTAATTGTTTACTATTTTTGATAAAACTACTATTTAACTAAATATATGAATAAAACTATTTGAACTAAGATTAAAACATTTGTTGCAATTACTACCTTACCACCCCATTTTATATGGCTATAACACATATGAGTTACTTGATGCTTTAGATTTTGCATCAAAAGAGTTTTTTAAATTAGAGTTTTATAATACTTTAGTCCTATTGATATTTTAATTTAATTTTTAATAAAAATAAAAGCTTGAGACTCATTACTAAAACCTTATTCTATTTATGTATAATACTCTGTTTAAGTTGTAACAAAGACAGAGAAACAGCTAGTCAAAATGAATTAGCCAACGAAACGAGTCCTTATTTGTTACAGCACGCAAACAATCCTGTAAATTGGAAAGCTTGGAATGATAAAACTTTACAACTTGCCAAAGACGAGAATAAGCTAATTATTATTTCTATTGGATATTCTGCTTGCCATTGGTGTCATGTTATGGAAGAAGAGAGTTTTGAAAATGATTCTATTGCCAAAATAATGAACGAAAACTTTATTAATATTAAAGTTGATAGAGAAGAAAGACCTGATGTAGATAATGTGTATTTAAATGCCGTACAATTAATGACTGGTAGTGGTGGCTGGCCACTTAACTGTATAGCATTACCAGATGGAAGACCCATTTTTGGAGGAACTTATTTTACAAAAGAACAATGGCAAGAAATTTTATTAAACATCTCTAAACTGTATAAAGAAACTCCAGAAAAAGCTATAGAATTTGCAGCAAAACTTACAGAAGGTTTACAACAATCAGAATTAATTACATTAAAAGAAGACAAAGCCGAGTTTACAGATACAGAACTAAAAAAAGCAGTTTTAAAATGGCAACAAGACTTCGACACTATTTATGGTGGTGAAAAAAGTGATATTAAATTCCCAATGCCAAATTCTTATGAGTTCTTATTAAGGTACGGTTATCAATTTGAAGATGAAGGTGTAAAAAAACATATAGAAACTACCTTAACAAAAATGGCTTTTGGTGGAATTTATGACCACATAAATGGTGGTTTCTCTAGATATTCTACGGATAAGAAATGGCACATTCCACATTTTGAAAAAATGCTTTATGACAATGCTCAACTTGTTAGTTTGTATGCCAAAGCTTATCAAAATGATAAAAAGGAGTTGTACAAGACGACGATTGAAGAAACTTTAGATTTTGTAAATCAAGAATTAACAGATAAAAATGGAACGTTCTTTTCTTCTTTAGATGCCGATAGTAAAAACATAGAGAATGAATTAGAAGAAGGTGCTTATTATTATTTTACAAAACAAGAATTGCAAGATTTAATTACTGATGATTACGCTCTGTTTGAAGATTATTATAATATAAATGATTTTGGTCTATGGGAAAAAGACAGATATGTTTTAATCAGAAATTCTACCAATGTAGCTTTTGCAAACAAACATAAAATAAGTACGGACGCACTTTCAATTAAAATTAAAAACTGGAAAACAATTCTTAAAAAAGTAAGAAAACAAAAAGTAAAACCAAATTTAGACGATAAAGTTTTAACCTCTTGGAATGCCTTAATGATAAAAGGGTACCTAGATGCTTATAAAGCTATAAAAAACGAAGATTATTTAAAAGCCGCACTTAAAAATGCAAATTTTATTTTAAACAATCAATTACAAAAAGACGGAAATCTGTATCGAAATTACAAAAATGGAAAAAATACTATTAATGCATATTCCGAAGATTATGCTACGTTAATAGATGCCTTTATCAATTTATATGAAGTAACTCTTGATGAAAAATGGTTAACAACATCTAAAAAATTAATGGACTTTACTTTAGATAATTATAAAAATACAAAAAACAATATGTTTTATTTTGCTTCTAATAAAAGTAAAAAATTAATATCTAGAAAAGTAAAAGTTGATGATAATGTAATTGCTTCTCCTAATTCTATTTTAGCTAACTGTTTGTTTAAGTTGAGCCTTTATTATTACGATGCAAATTACACTAAAATGGCAAAACAAATGCTTCATAATATGCACAATCACATTTTAGAAAGTCCTACGGGTTTTAGTAATTGGTTAAATTTAATGACCAATTATACCAAACCATTTTATGAAGTTGCAATTGTAGGAAATGAAGCACAAAATATTAAAAAAGAGTTATTAGATCATTATATACCAAATATTATAATAGTAGGTTCTGCAAATGAAAATGAAAGTGTTCCTCTATTAAAAGGTAAATTTGTAGAAGATGAAACTTACATTTACGTCTGTAATTTAGGTACTTGTAAATTACCTCAAAAAGAAACTAATAAGGCCATTGAGCTCATACAGAAATAATATACAAAACTAAAAAAACCATCTCGTTTAAGATGGTTTTTTGTTATGCTAACTAATTCAAATAATTTACACAATGAAAACAGTTTACTAGGTTGCTTTCATTATTATATAAACAACTTCTGTGCCAAAAAATATTTGAATTTTATTTTTAGATATATTTAACAATTCCCCTAATTAACTCCTTCTTTTTTTCACTTTAGAAACCATAGGTACTGCTTTTTTTAATGCTTCTACAATAGAATAAGCAGCAGGACAAATAGCTGTATTTGCAACCGTTAAATCAGATATATTTATAAACTTCTTTCTATTTGTATGCGGATATTCAGAACAAGCTTTTGGGCGAACATCATAAATAAAACAAGTATTATCAGATTCATCAAAGAAAGAACAAGGTGCTGTTTTTAACACCATAAAATCATCTTCATCTCTTTCTAAATATTGCTCTGTAAAACCGGCAACTTTCATTTTTAAATGCTTAGAAATACGTTCTACATCTTTATCCGTAAAAATAGGACTTGTAGTTTTACAACAATTTCCGCAGGTTAAACAATCTGTTTTTTTAAATTCTGCATCGTGCAATTCTTGTACAACGTAATCTAAATTTTTGGGCGTTCTTTTCTTAAGCGTCGCAAAGTACTTTAGACTTTCCTTTTTAGCTTCTTCTGCTAATTTTGGTAATTGTTCTAGACGTTTTTCCATTGTGCAAAAATACAATTTAATAGTTTAAAACAAGATTTCTAAAAAAAGGTTTCATAATTATCTTACACATCAATTACTTCTATTTTATCACTTAAAATTCATCTAATTTAAACTTGTAAATCTTTAATTGTGAAGGCTTGAATCTTTTAATCTTTTAACGTAATTTTGCATTTCAATTTTCGATACTAAATGAGCATTCAAAACATTATAGAAACCAAAGTAAAAGAAGGGTTTTTAGCACTATACAATATAGAGATTCCAACAGTAGAATTTCAGGCAACCAGAAAAGAATTTGAAGGAGATATTACAGTAGTAGTATTCCCTTTATTGCGATACAAAAAAGGAAATCCTGTGCAAATTGGTGAGGATTTAGGTAAATATATAGTAGAAAATGTTGCCGAAATAACCAATTACAACGTAGTAAAAGGTTTCTTAAATCTAGTAATTGACGATAGTTTTTATACTAACTTTTTCAATTCTATTTATCCTGATTCTAGTTACGGTATGGTTTCGCCAAAGGCGGATGAAAAAGCGGTGATGGTAGAATACTCTTCTCCAAATACCAACAAACCTTTACACTTAGGGCACGTTCGTAACAATTTATTAGGATATTCTGTTGCTGAAATTATTAAAGCTGCAGGTAAAAAAGTCTATAAAACTCAGATTATAAACGATAGAGGTATTCATATCTGTAAATCTATGTTGGCTTGGGAAAAATTCGGTAACGGAGAAACGCCAGAATCTACAGGTTTAAAAGGTGATAAATTGGTTGGTAATTACTATGTAAAATTCGACCAAGAATATAAGAAAGAAATTGCGCAATTAATTGCGGAAGGTAAAACAGAAGACGAAGCTAAAAAAGAAGCTCCTTTATTTGTAGAAGCACAACAAATGTTGTTGAAATGGGAAGCTGGAGATGAAGAAGTTGTTGCTCTTTGGAAAGAAATGAACTCTTGGGTATATGCTGGTTTTGAGGTTACTTATAAAAGTATGGGGGTAAATTTTGACACTTTATATTATGAAAGTAACACCTACTTATTAGGAAAGGATGTAGTTGCACAAGGTTTAGAAAAAGGTGTTTTCTACAAAAAAGAAGACGGTTCTGTTTGGTGTGATTTAACCGAAGATGGATTAGACGAGAAAATCGTTTTACGTTCTGATGGAACAGCTGTTTATATGACACAAGATATTGGTACCGCTATACAACGTGTAAAAGATTATGCAGATGTTGGTGGAATGGTGTATACGGTTGGAAACGAACAAGATTATCATTTTCAAGTATTGTTCTTAATTTTAAAGAAATTAGGATTTGATTGGGCAAAACAATTGCATCATTTAAGTTACGGAATGGTAGATTTACCTTCTGGTAAAATGAAATCTAGAGAAGGAACTGTTGTAGATGCAGATGATTTAATGGATGAAATGACGGCAACTGCCAAAGAAATTTCTGAAGAATTAGGAAAACTAGACGGTTATTCTGATGAAGAAAAAAACGAATTATACGAAACCATTGGTTTAGGTGCTTTAAAATACTTTATTTTAAAAGTAGATCCTAAAAAGAGAATCTTGTTCGACCCAAAATCTTCTGTAGATTTTCAGGGAAATACAGGTCCTTTTATTCAGTATACCTATGCTAGAATTCAGTCTATAATTAGAAAAGCAGATTTTGATTACTCACAACCTATAAAGATAGAATTACACGAAAAGGAAAAAGAATTACTAAAACAATTAGAATTGTATCCTGAAACGGTACAACAAGCTGCTGCCAGTTATTCGCCAGCAATTATTGCAAATTATACATACGATTTGGTAAAAGAGTTTAATTCTTTCTATCAGAATGTACATATTTTAGGAGAACAAGATTTAGATAAAAAAGCTTTTAGAGTTCAATTGTCTAAAAAAGTAGCTGATACTATAAAATCTGCATTTTTATTATTAGGAATTAAAGTTCCGGAGAGAATGTAAATTAGTTGAATCTTACATTGGCTGTAAGACCAAAAGTTAGTAAATTAGCAAGCGTTAGGGATTGAAGTGGCATCCTTTTGCTTTTTTAGCAAAAGATACAACGGAAAGCCTGTTAAAACGCCCAACTTCTGGATACGATTTAAAAAAATAACTAGAAGTAACATAGATAAAAATAAAAAGTTAAATATACAATTATGAAATACGACATCATTATTATTGGAAGTGGACCTGGAGGTTATGTTACAGGTATTAGAGCTTCTCAATTAGGCTTTAAAGTTGCCATTGTAGAGAAAGAAAGCTTAGGTGGAATTTGCCTAAACTGGGGATGTATACCTACAAAAGCATTGTTAAAATCTGCACAGGTTTATGATTATTTAAAGCATGTTGACCAATATGGTTTAAAAGCAGAAGCTATTGATAAAGATTTTGATGCTGTAATTAAAAGAAGTCGTGGTGTTGCTGAAGGAATGAGCAAAGGTGTTGCTTTTTTAATGAAGAAAAACAAAATTGATATTATTAACGGTTTTGGTAAAATTAAAACTGGTAAAAAAGTAGATGTTACTGCCGAGGATGGAACAGTAACTGAATATAGTGCAGACAATATTATTATTGCTACAGGTGCACGTTCTAGAGAATTACCTAATTTACCTCAAGATGGTAAAAAAGTAATTGGTTATAGACAAGCAATGAGTTTACCTACGCAACCAAAATCTATGATTGTTGTAGGTTCTGGAGCAATTGGTGTTGAGTTTGCTCACTTTTATAATTCTATGGGAACTGATGTTACTATTGTAGAATTTATGCCTAATGTAGTACCAGTTGAAGATATTGATGTTTCTAAACAATTTGAAAAATCAATTAAAAAAGCAGGTATTAAAGTAATGACAAATTCTTCTGTAGAATCTGTTGATACTTCTGGTGAAGGTGTTGTTGCTACTGTAAAAACTAAAAAAGGAGAGGAAACTTTAACGGCTGATATCTTATTATCTGCAGTTGGAATTAAATCTAACATTGAAAACATTGGTTTAGAAGATGTTGGAATTATTGTTGATAGAGATAAAATCTTAGTAAACGATTTTTATCAAACTAACATACCTGGTTATTATGCTATTGGTGATGTGGTTCCTGGACAAGCTTTAGCACACGTTGCTTCTGCAGAAGGAATTACTTGTGTTGAGAAATTAGCTGGTTTACATACAGAGCCAATCGATTACGGAAACGTTCCTGGTTGTACGTATGCTACTCCAGAAATTGCATCTGTTGGTATGACTGAAGCAAAAGCTAAAGAAGCGGGTTACGATTTAAAAGTTGGTAAATTTCCATTTTCTGCATCTGGTAAAGCAACTGCATCTGGAGCTACAGAAGGTTTTGTAAAAGTAATTTTTGATGCAAAATACGGAGAATGGTTAGGATGCCATATGATTGGTGCTGGTGTTACAGATATGATTGCTGAAGCAGTTTTAGGACGTAAATTAGAAACTACTGGTCATGAAGTTTTAAAAACAATTCACCCTCACCCAACCATGAGTGAAGCAGTTATGGAAGCTGTTGCTGACGCTTATGATGAAGTGATTCATTTATAAAATATAGATTATTAGATTTGTAGCACATTAGAAATACGAATCTGACAGAAAAAAGTAATATTATTTACGATAGTTTAATTCTAACGATAAAAACAGTACTTTTATCGAAAACCGAAGCTTCTTGCTTCGGTTTTTTTGTATCTTTAAAGTATTAACGATAACTAAAAAATAAAATGAAAACAAAATATCAAAGTGTATTAGATTTAGGAGAACAATTAGCAATTGAAAACGGTGATGTAAAAGAAGAAAATGGTGTTTTACACTTAACAGGTACTGCAAAAAACCAATATGAAAAAAACCTTCTTTGGGATAAAATAAAAGAAGTAGGTGGTGATAACCCTACAGATATACAAGCAAATATTGAAGTTGCTGATACTTCTATTTTTGCATCTCATACTGTAAAAAGTGGAGATACTTTAAGTAAAATATCTAAAAAATATTACGGAAAGTCTGGAAAATACAATGTTATTTTTGAAGCTAACACAAATATTTTAACGAATCCTGATGCCATTCAGATAGGACAAGAATTAGTGATTCCTAATATCTAGGCATAAACGGATCATCATATTTAAGCCGAAGCAAGTTGCTTCGGTTTTTTTGTTTTTATTAATTGATAAAAAAACAGTATTAAAAAACAAACTAAATTTCTTTGGTTTTATATATCTTTGAGATTATAAAAACAAAAAATGAGTTCTAAAAAATCTGCAAAATCTAAGAAAGACAACTTTATAGAGTATTGGGAAGCAAAGAGAAATAATAGAGTTAAATACGCACTGCTACAAAGTCTTTATTTTGCAATTCCTTTTGGTATTGTTTTTCAATTACTAGAAAGTGTACAAGGTTTTTTAACCCTGCAATTCGTTTCTAAAGTACTTACTATTTTTTGCGTTTATTTCCTTCTTTCTTATTATGTTTCTTTTACTATTTATGAGAAAAAATATAAAAAGTTAAAAAAACAATCATAGATTTAAGCTGTTAAATCAAAGAATTTTGTAGTCCTTTTTCAACATTTATCCAGAAAAAATTCCAGAAAGATTTTGTGGTATCTCTTTCTACATTTTCAGTTTCTACCTTTACAATTCCGTTTTTAGAAGAATCCTTTATAAATAGATTTGCCAACCAACTTAGCACTTTATTTTTGGTTTTGTCTTTGTCTAAAACTTTAATGTTAAAGTTTTTAAAATCTAAATTTAACTTCCCATTAGAGGCAAAATCATTTCCTTCAAAATCGAAATACATTTTATCTATATAACCATCCATTTTCACATTCATGGTAGGTAATAAAAAAGAACTCATGTTTTTTGAATTCACATCAAACAAACTTCCTGTTATTCTAAAATTATCATTTTTATTATTAATATCAAATGTCCACTCAATATCCAACGGACAATATTCCATAAAATTAGATTGAATCTTTGCAGTTGTTAACTTAGTAGCTTTATCACTACTATTATTTATATTACTTATTTGCGCCTGTAACTTGTCGAAAATTAGAATACCTGGTTTGTTGTTTTCAATTATATATTCTTCATAAACAATTTTAGAATTTTTAATATCTACATTTTTTACATCAATATTAAAAGGTAAATTTCTAAGACTTTTACTATACAAATCCTTCCTTATATTTGGGTGCTCTAAAACAGTTCCGTCTAAATATAAATTAAAAAAAACTTCATCAAATAAAATATGATTTACACTGACGTGAAATTTTTCTTTTTCCACTATTTTTATATCAGAAATAACAACTTTTTCACTAAATAAAGTCATTAATTCTTTTTCTTGAGAAACATGATAGATATATTCTTCTCTCGACTTTAACGGCCTAATTTCTAAACTATCTAAGGTTAAATTGTCTTTTTCAAAATTTAATTTAGAAAATTTAACTTTCTGAACTTTAGAATACTGAGTTTCAAAATTACTCATTGAGATCTCTATATCATCATATAAAAAAGGAATCGTTTTATTTTGAGTATCATCCAACTCAAAACCATTCATTTCAAAAGAAATGTTTTGTACAATTAAAGGATAGTTATCATTCTTAATGATATCAATTTCTATATTCTCAAACTGAATATTGTCTATTTTTAAACCTAAAGGAGCTTTTTGGGGTGTACTAGTACTCTCCCCTTTTTTAGTTTCTTTATTTATTAGCTTCCCTGTAATTTTAGAATTCAGCACTTTTAAATTCCCAACAGAAATTGATTTGTTTTTTACATATTGATAATAAGAAACATCTTCAATTTCTAATTTTTCTGTTGTAAATTGAAGACTATCTTTTACACTTGCTACATTCTTTAAAGTAATATTACCAAGTAATAAATTTACTGATACAGCATCATAACTTAATTGTTGTGTTTTTAAATAAGCATCCACTTTTTTTGTAACCCGATACTCTACAATTTTATAAATAGATAAAATAGATACGACTAGTAAAAATATTTTAAACGTTTTTTTATTCATGTGAGTTTGCTTTAAAACAAATTTAACATACTAATCTATTTTTTCTTACTCCAATGCACAAAAGAATGAACTCATACCATTCAATTTAATAAAAAAAGAAGAGTTGACTCAGTTTAGAATCTTATTTTTGTCACAAAAGAAATAATACATTGATTACTAATAAAAAACTATTCTTAAAAGAAACGCTAAAAGCATTATTAAAATTAATAATTGCAGGAATTCTTATTGGTGTTTTAAAAGAATATGACGCTATAATAGCAGGTATTTTAGTTCTAAAAATTATACATAACGTTTACAAGGAAATTATTCTGCCAAAAAAAAACAAGAACTGGTTATTATTAATAGGTATGCTATTAACTGGTTTTGGTGGTATTATTGGTGAAACTTGGGGCGTTGCAAATGGTTATTGGGAATATCATGAAGTTACAAGAGAATTGCCTTTATGGTTGCCTTTTGCTTGGATGCTAGCTTTTCATTATTTGTATAAACTAGAACGCACTTTAATTCCTTTATTAAAAGAGAAAACTCAAAAAAACAAGGTTTTTCTGGCCATTTTACTGGCTTTAATTCTTCCTGCTTTTGGAGAAGTGATTACTATTTATTTAGGTGTTTGGACCTATTATTGGCCATATCAACTTTTTGGAGTGCCTTTATATGCCTTTATCTGTTTAGTTTTTGTACACATGTTGGTTTATACTCTTTTACATTTTATTTGTAAAAAGTATAAAATTAATGATGTGGTTTTTAACTAAATCTTTTTTGTCATTTCTAAATGAGCTAAATCTTATAAAAAATTACAACACCAATATTATTAAATCTTACAAAAAACACTTCAATCCATCATGAGATTCCACTTCGTTCCTCATTCGGAATGACTAACTACATTCCGGTTCCCAATAACAACAAACCGAATATCATTTAAAATTAGATTTTTTAGCAAGTGAGAAACCTCATAAAAAAAGGTTCAATCAATTTATAAATTGATTGAACCTTTTTTAAAAATATATTTTTCCTCTGAAAAAATTAAAGAACCTTTAATTAAAACCTCCAAGCAACAATTCTGGTTACTTTATTTCCTTGGTGCATCGGAATAATTTTAAATTCAACAGCCCCTAATTTTGCAGAAGACTTTTCTAAACTCTTTACGTTTTCTTTCTTAGAAACTAAACTAGTAAACCATTTACTACTTTTAGGAAACAAAGAACTTTCATATAAATAATTATGTAAAAAAGCTTTTTCTCCACCTACGTACCAAAGTTCATTGTTATTTCCGGCAAAGTTTCTAACAGCGTTATTACCTAAGTTTCTAGATTTTCTTCCATTAGCTCCTTGTGCTTCTTCTGCCGATTTGTAAAAAGGCGGATTACACATTGTTGCAGAAAATGAATCGGTATCTTTTAAAACTCCTTTTAAAATTTGCTCCTCATTTAATTGCTGACGTAATTCTATTTTATTTGTAAAATTATTATCATCCATAATATCTTGGGCAGTATCTAAAGAATCTAAATCGATATCTGTAGCAACAAAACTCCAATCATATTCTGCAATTCCTAATAATGGATAAATACCTGTAGCACCTGTACCGATATCTAAAATTTTAATATCTTTTTCTTCTGATAACAAATCTGCTAAGTGATGAATGTAATCTAAACGACCAGGTATTGGTGGACATAAATTTTTATCGCCAAAATTCCAAGTAGAAATTTTATCTAAAGAAAATAATAAAGCTTTATTCAATTCTTTTACTGCATCAGGGTTCGAAAAATCTATGGTAACAGTGTCAAATTGATTTTTAGCAACATATTGCTTTAATGCTGGGTTTATGGTACTTAATTCATCAAAGTTATAGCCTTTGTTGAATTTATTTTTGGGGTGTAATCCTTTGTCTTTCATTCTATTTGATGTAATTATTGTGTAAATAATTTACACAAATTTCACTGATTATAACAGCGTGTCAAAAGTAGGCTATATAAGCTGAATTTATAATGTAAGTTTTAAAAATTAAAAAAAATTTATGAGATTTCGCAATTGCTAAAAAAAACTCGGTGAAGCTCTGTAGCTTCTCTCATTCTCCTAGTATTACAACTCTAAAATTGTAAACTCTAATTGCAATGGTTTTAATGCCATTTTTAATGCTTTTGTAAATGACGAACCATACTCTAAATAATATTCAGAAAAATTACGTTGACGTTCTTCTAAACTATGATTTGGTAAAATTTCATTTTGTAATAATGTAATTCTTTCTACTAAATCTTTTTGTCTTTTTTTCTCTGCTTTTAACAAACGCTTTTGTAAATTTTCTAAACCTTTAATTTGCTTTCTTTCTTGCGCATTTACAGCATTCACAAAAGAAACATCTGTTTGTTTAGCTACTTCTTTAAGTTCTAAAAATTGCTTTTCTAAAAACTGAATCTTTTCATCGAAGTTTACTTTTATATCAGAGTTTTCTTTCACTTTTTCAGATAATAAATCATGTTGATTTAAAAACAGTTCTTCTAAAGAAATATTTAATTTCTCTAATTTTTTTGCTTGTTTTTCTGATACTACTTGTACCGAATTACGCAATAATAAAATAGGAAATGGAATGGCTACTGCTTCAAAATAATCTTTTAATTCTAACCAATACGCCATCTCTCCTCCTCCTCCTAAATAACAAAGATTTGGTAAAATTACCTCTTGGTATAAAGGTCTCATAATTACGTTTGGCGAAAATGATTTTGGATTTTCATCTACTTCCTTTAAGATTTCAGCCTTAGAAAAAGTAATATCGGTATTGTTTACTTTGTAAACTCCTCCTTCTAAAATAATACGTTCTCTAAAATCATCACCCAAATAAAATAAATTAATTTCTCTTGGGTTTACTTGAATTTTATAATTCTTTTCTAAATCTGTAATTGTTTTAGAAACGGCTTTAAATGAAGTTTCATTTTCAAGTTCGTCTTTTACAATTGGGGTAAACAATTGTTTTAGACTAGTGTCATCTCCATCTATAATTATCAAACCATAATCGCTAAATAATTCGTTTGCAATATAACGCGTTGCATCCGCTAAGTTATTATGTTTTAAATATCCATCAGAAAATAACTCTTTTAGAAATTCAGCATTTTTAGAATGCCCTAAGTGTTCCGAAAAAACGTCAAAAACAGCAGCTAATCCTTCAGTAGAAAATCGTCCAACTGCTCCACCATCTTTTCGGTTCCAAAGCACTTTTTTTCCATCAAAATTAAAATAATTAATCTCTTCAAAATCATGATCTTCTGTCGCCATCCAATAAATGGGAACAAAATTTTGTTCAGGAAATTTTTCTGATAACTCTTCACACAAATTAATTGTTGAAAGAATTTTATATAAGAAATATAAAGGTCCTGTAAACAAATTTAATTGATGACCTGTAGTTACAGTAAATGTATTTTGCAACTTTAAGCTCTCTATATTTTCTTCCGTTTTTTTTGAAACATTAAATCCTTGATATTGATTTTTTAAAGCATCAACCAACACCAATCTAGATTGCAATCTAAATGATTTTTGCTTCTCCTCTATCTGACTATGAAAACCAGAAATATCAGGAAAATTATTATAAAATGGTTGTATAGACTCTTTCTTTTCTAAATAATCTAGCATTATCTTAGAAAAAAATCCTGTTTTTTGAAATGGTATCTGTGTTACTTTCATCTTAAATAACACTTTTTTGGCAACAATCAGATTCTGAAGTAGAATTCATTTAGTTTGATTAATTTTTGATAAAAATACGAATAATTTTTCCTTTGTCGTAAGAGCCAATCCAATCTAACAAAGTTTTAACAAGATAAAGAATCAATCTTCTGAAAAACAAAAAAATATATTCTTACTTTTGGTTTCCAAACTCTTATTTATGAAATTTAAAATCTTTTTTAGTATTGCTTTCTTAACTATAGGAAGCCTTTTTTCACAAACAGTACAATCTCCTTCCGAATTTTTAGGCTATGAAATTGGTTCTCGTTTTACCAGACATCATAAAGTTGTAGACTATTTTAAATACGTTAGCAATACTTTAACTAATGTAAAATTAGAAAAATACGGAGAAACCAACGAGCACAGACCGTTGTATTTAAGCTATATTTCTTCTCAAGAAAATATAGATGATTTAGAAAATATTAGAAAATCAAATCTATCTCAAACAGGTATTATTGATGGCAATTCGGTTAATAAAAAAGCCATTGTTTGGTTAAGTTACAATGTACATGGTAATGAAGCTTCTAGTACAGAATCCTCTATGTTAACAATTTACGAATTGGTAACCAATAAAAAAGACTGGTTAAAAAACACCGTTATCATCATGGACCCTTGTGTAAACCCTGATGGAAGAGATCGTTATGTAAATTGGTACAACCAAGTAAAAAGTACACCTTTTGATGTTGATCAAGATGCCAAAGAACATCATGAACCTTGGCCAGGAGGAAGACCAAATCATTATTTATTTGATTTAAATAGAGATTGGGCTTGGGCAACTCAAGTAGAATCTCAGCAAAGAATAAAAATGTATAACAAATGGATGCCACATGTTCATGTAGATTTCCATGAACAAGGTATTAATAGTCCTTATTATTTTGCTCCTGCAGCAGCTCCTTTTCACGAAGTTATTACAGAATGGCAAACTGAGTTTCAAACACAAGTAGGTAAAAATCACGCTAGTTATTTTGATAAAGAAGGTTGGTTATATTTTACAAAAGAAAGTTTCGATTTGTTATACCCAAGTTACGGAGACACATATCCTATTTATATGGGAGCAATTGGTATGACGTATGAACAAGCGGGTCACGGACGTGCTGGTTTAGGAATAGACACAAATGAAGGTGAAGTTTTAACTTTAAAAGCTAGAGCAACTCACCACATGACAACCGGTTTATCTACTGTAGAAATTTCATCAAAAAATGCAGAAAAATTAAATACCGAGTTTAAAAAATTCTTTAAAAACAATAATTCTGATTACAAAAGTTTTGTTTTAAAGAATGATAATGATGATAAAACAGATCGTTTAAAAAGCTTATTAGATAAACACGAAATTAAATACGAATTTGCAAACAGCGGATCTGTAAAAGGTTATAATTACAGTACTCAAAAAGAAGAAAAATTTACAACTTCTAAAGGAGATTTAATAATTCATACAGATCAACCAAAAGGAACAATGGTTCAGGTTTTATTTGAACCTAAGGCAAAATTAGTAGATTCTTTAACGTATGATATTACTGCTTGGTCTTTACCATATGCTTACGGTTTTAATGCTGTTGCTTCTAAAACAAAAGTTAGTTCTACTACTAATACAACTGCACAAAGTATTACAAATTCTATTGATAAAAGTGCTTACGCTTACATTGCTAAGTGGAATACTATTAAAGACGCTACTTTTTTAGCTGCTATATTAAAAGAAAATATGACTCCTCGTTTTGCTGAAAAGTCATTTTCTTTAGAAGGAAATTCTTACGAAAAAGGAACTTTAGTTATTCTAAGAAACGATAATAGAATCGCTAATTTTGATGATAAATTACTTGAAATAGCTAATAATAACAACAGAAAAATTCAAGCAGTTTCTACCGGTTTTGTAGACACTGGTTTAGATTTTGGTTCTGCTAGTGTAAAACCAATTAAAAAACAAAGAGTTGCTTTACTTTCTGGTGATGGAACTTCTTCTTTAAGTTTCGGAGAAGTTTGGTACTTTTTTGAACAAGAATTAAAATACCCTTTAACTGTAATAAACTCAGATTATTTTAGCAGAACAGATTTTTCTAATTACGATGTTATTATACTTCCTGATGGTCGTTACGGAAGTGTATTAAATCAAAACACTTTAGATAAATTATCAACTTTTACACGTTCTGGAGGAACTTTAATTACAATTGGTGGAGCTTTAAATAGTTTTGCTGATAAAAAAGGATTTTCATTGAAACGAAAAAAATCTAAAGAAGAAACTACAGAAAGTAATTTAACACCATATGCAAATCAAGAAAGAAAAAGTATAGGGAATTTAATTACAGGTGCAATTTTTAAGAGTAAAGTTGATGCTACACACCCTTTAGCTTTTGGTTATACTGAAGAATATTTTTCTTTAAAATTAAGTGGATCAACTTTTAACTATTTAGAGAATGGTGGAAATGTTGCTTATTTTGAAAAAGGAACCAAAAATATTTCTGGTTATGCAGGAAGTAAAGCTGTTAAAAATGTACCAGAATCTTTATTATTTGGTGAAGAAAAAATGGGTAGCGGAAGTATTATTTATATGGTAGACAATCCTTTATTTAGATCTTTCTGGGACAACGGAAAGCTTTTTGTTGCTAATGCTGTTTTCTTATTAAATTCTGATAATTTAAAATAAGTTACTTGTTAGGTTGAACGCAGTAGAAACCTATTTAAATAATCATATAGTTCTCTACTTCGCTCGAACAGATAATAGTAAAATTCTAACTCAAATCACAATACCAAAAACTCGTATCGTGATTTGAGTTTTCTTTTTTAGGTTGATGACAGTTATCATCCTCATTATCATGCAATGTGTAAGAACGTAACACTTTCTCTCCTATAGAGAACTCAATCGGATTTTTAAAGATAGGTCCATCGAAAACAAAAGTGTGAAACTCTCCATTTTCTCCGCAAACATCTACATTTTCTGGTAAGTCTTTTATAAATTGCTCATCGATAACTCTACCCACAAACTCCTCGCCTAGTAATTTTGCATTTACACAAACTGTAATTGCCTTAAAACCTAAAGCTAAAAATTCTTGCAAGACTTCTTTGGTGTCTTTTTTCCAAAGCGGATACACTCCTGTAATATCTACCTCAGCTAATTTATTATCTCTGTATGTTTTTAAATCTTCAAGAAAAATATCACCAAAAATAGTATGAGAATATTTTTTTTCTACTAAAGAATCCATAACTTCTTTCATGATTTCTGCATACATATCCATCGTTACATCCGCAGGAAATTCTATCGTTTTTAAATCGATTCCTATAGATGCTGTTTGTTTTAATAATAAATCATTTCTAAGACCATGCATAGAAACTCTATTAAAATCTTTATTAATTGTAGTTACTAATAAATCTAAATTGAACGTAGGGTCTTGTAGAATTTTATAAAGTGCCAACGCAGAATCTTTACCTGAACTCCAATTAAAATACGTTTTTTTCATAAGAACAATTTGCATAAAAAAATCCTACATAAAGTAGGATTTTTGATTCTTTATTTTCTTTTTTGATTTAAAGAAATTGGTTTTTCAACTTTAGTTACTGGTGTTCCGTATAAATCGTAATCTCCAGCTTCATGAATTTTAATATCTATAAATTCACCAATTTTAATATAATGTTCTTTTGCATCTACAATAACATCATTATCTACATCTGGCGAATCAGACTCTGTTCTTCCATAGAAAAACTCTCCGTCTTTTCTATCAAACAAACATCTAAATGTTTTTCCTATTTTTTCTTGATTCAATTCCCAAGAAATTTGAGATTGAATTTCCATAATTTCATTTACTCTTCTAAACTTAACATCTGCAGGTACATCATCTTCTAAAACATACGCTCCAGTGTTTTCTTCATGAGAATATTCAAAAGCGCCCATACGTTCAAAACGCATTTCTTCAATCCAATCTTTTAACTCTTGAAACATTTCTTCTGTTTCTCCAGGATATCCAACAATTAACGTAGTTCTGATGGCCATTTCTGGTACTTTTTCTCTAAATTTATGAATTAAAGCCGTAGTTTTTTCATGAGTTGTACCACGTTTCATAGACTTTAACAACTCTGTATTAATGTGTTGTAAAGGAATATCTAAGTAGTTACACACTTTAGGCTCGCGTTTCATTACCTCTAAAACATCCATTGGGAAACCTGTAGGAAAAGCATAATGCATTCTAATCCATTCAATTCCATCTACTTTAGCCAAAGCTTCTAACAACTGAGCTAAAGATCGTTTTTTATAAATATCTAATCCGTAATATGTTAAATCTTGCGCGATTAACATTACTTCTTTAATTCCTTTTGCTGCTAATTTTGTTGCTTCTGTAACAATATCTTCAATTGGTGTAGAAACGTGTTTTCCTCTCATTAAAGGAATTGCACAAAACGAACAAGGTCTATCACAACCTTCTGCAATTTTTAAATATGCATAATGTTTAGGAGTTGTTGTTAAACGTTCTCCTATTAATTCGTGTTTATAATCTGCTTCTAAAGCTTGTAAAAGATTCGGTAAATCGTGCGTACCAAAATATTGATCTACATTTTTAATTTCTGCTTCTAAATCTGGCTTATAACGTTCACTTAAACAACCAGAAACAAAAACTTTATCAATTTCACCAGCTTCTTTTCTTTTGGCATAATGCAAAATAGTATCAATAGACTCCTCTTTTGCTTTACCTATAAATCCACAAGTATTGATTACGACAATATTTCCATCATCATTTTCATCTTCATGAACAACCTCTTTTCCATTGGCTTTTAATTGCCCCATTAATACTTCTGAATCGTAAATATTCTTAGAACAACCTAAAGTAACAACGTTAATCTTATTTTTTTTGATGGTTTTTGTACGCATATCATTTTTTTCTGACTGCAAATATACAGCTTAATTAGGGTTTATCTATATAGTTTTTATATGGTTATTAATTACGATTTTTTAATACCAAAAATCTTGTTTTTTCCCATAAAAAAACCTCGAAAAATTCGAGGTTTAATACTTATTATTTTCTGATTAGAATTGTTAACTCCAAAATTCTCTTTTCTTATTCAATTCTTCTTCTTCTTCAGTCAATGCCTCTAACTCTTTAACAGACAAAACCTTTAAAAAAGATTTGTGTTGTTCTATAGCAAACTCAATTTTAGTTACTATATCTGCTACACTTTCATTTTCATAATCTATATCTAATGGTTCTTTAATAACCATAGACTGCAATACATTACGTTTTTTAATACTCAAGCCTTTTTTATCAAAAGACCTTCTAAATCCATCAATTACAATAGGCACTACAACTGGTTTGTAGGTTTTAATAATATGAGCTGTACCTCTTCTAATTGGTCTAAAAGGGGTTGTTGTACCTTGCGGAAATGTAATTACCCAACCATCTTTAATTGCTTTTCCTATATTAGAAATATCAGAATTTTTAACTTGTCTTTTTACATCTTTACCATCACTTCTCCATGTTCTTTCTATAGACACAGAGCCCATATAAGCAAAAATTTTAGGCAATATACCTGATCTCATTGTTTCTCCTGCCGCAACAAAATATACATTTAACTTCGGTTTCCATATATAACCTATATTCTTTATAGAATCCTCTCTACCGCTTAAAGAAGCGTTAAAAACATGATACATAGCAGCTACATCTGCAAAATAAGTTTGATGGTTAGAAATAAATAAAACTCCAGAATCTGGTAGGTTTTTAAGATTTTCTGAACCTTCTATGTTTAGACTATTGAATTTACGATACCTACCGTGAGATACAATTCCGAAAATTCTTATAAGCCATTTTTTTAGGACTAAAATATGGCCAAATGGATTCCTTTTAAATAAAGGCATTCTATATTCGTTTTTAGTTAGTTTAACAAACTTACAAAACAATTAAGAAAGATGCTATTTAAAGAGTTCTTTAATTTCAGAAAGCATCATAGCTGTTGCTCCCCAAACAATATAACCATCTAATTTAAAGCAAGGTACTTCTACATCCTCCATATAAGAAGTGTTCATTTTTATAGCCGTTAAATTCGTTTCACTTAACAAATCTCTTAATAAAACTTCAATTGTTTGCTCAACTTCATAATTTAGATTAAAATTTGGTTGTTGATTCGCATATCCTAAAAAAGGTGTTGCTAAAAAATTACTTGGAGGAATATAAACATCTGTTAATTCTCTAATTATTTCAATAGATGCCTCAGTTACACCAACTTCTTCAAATGTTTCTCTTAAGGCTGTTTTTTCAAGATTTTCATCTTCAATATCCTTCTTTCCCCCAGGAAAACTTATTTGCGCAGAATGTATGCCCTTATAACTTGCCCTTTGTGTTAGCAAAAAACAAGTTTCATTTTTTAAATTTGGATAAAACAAAGCCAATACTGCTGCCTTTCTTGGATTATTTGCAGTAATTTTATCGGCATCGTACTTTAATCTAATTTTTGGAGCTAATTTAAATTGTGCATTTAAACCTCCTAACTCAGTTGTTTTAAGTTGAGATATTTTATTTTTGAAATCATTAAAATTCACTTATAAAAATTTTATTTTAACAAAATTATTCATTTCTATTTTAAACAAACTGTATTTGGCAAGAATTTTGAAAGACCTTATTAAAATACAACTATGACTAAAAAATACAAAAAACTAATTTTAAGCATTGTACTAGATCTTATTGGTATCATTCCAATACCTTTTCTAGATGTTCTATGGGCACCATTATCTAGTTATTTAATGACTAAAATGTACAAAGGGAAACAAGGAAAAATTGCTGCTGTAATTAGTTTTATTGAAGAAGCTCTCCCTTTTTTAGATATTATACCAACATTTACAATAATGTGGTTTTACAGCCATGTAATTAAAAAGGAAGAAGTAGAAGAAATTATAACGCTTTAATCTTCTTTTTTAAATAAAAAACCGAGCCCTAATCTAGTTAAAAACTTTTTTTCAAAAGCCCAAAAGAATTTAAATTGCCCAAAAAACCAACCTACAATTGGAAGTGTAGCTTGGTAAATAGGAAAAATTAATAAAATTCTTAAAGGCCAAAATACCCAAGGATTTGTTGTTTCTTGAGACAGCCCAATGTAACTAGTTATAGGTTTAGCTACCCAAGTAGCAAAAGAACCGTTTATAGAAAACACTAAAATAATTGCTACAATAGACCAATTATTTTTTACTCTCCAACGTTGTTTTAATTTCTCCATATTTTTGCGAAATTACAACTAGGAAACCAATTAAGGAAATTTAGTAGACACTAATTTTTTTACTAAAACTACCATTGGAATTTCTTACTCTAATGATGTAAATTCCTTTTTTAAAATTAGTGGTATTCATTTTTATTTCAGACTGTTTTAAAGTGTTTTTTTTAGAAACAACATTTTGTCCTAATAAATTATATATTTGAACTTCATCTAAAATTTCTTTTGATGAAATAACGAGGTCTTTATCCTGTTTTTTAACAGTAAATTTATTTGTTGTATTAATTTCTAAACCAAGGGTTGTTTTATTAAAAGTTATAAAAAAACGATTATCATAAACACCTGAATCAAGGTTTACTATTGCATTCTTCGAAGTAATATCGAAATAATCTTGAGTTACACTATCATATAAATAAACATCAGAATCTATATCTGTCATGTCATCTATTTTAAAAGTAACATCTCTATTTAAATTGGTTTGCACTTTTAAAGGTATTACTAAAGATTGATTAAAATCTTCTATACCTGTAATAGCATATGGTAAATCTTTTCCTTCTATTTCTAAAGCCATATCCGTAGATTTATAATCCCACATTTCTGCTTCATACCCATCTTCATACTCAGCCGTAAGTCCTCTAAATCCTATACTTACTTGTCTGTGATACGTTTGGTCTGTTAACAAAAATTCAAAACCTATTCTTAAAATAGGGAAAGATGTTTTCTTAGAAACATCTTTATTTTTATGAAATACCTCTGTTGCAGCCCCAGAAACATCAAAAACTCTTTGTGCATTATTAAAACTTATAGTACCTCCAGAAGCAGATGCTTCAACAAAGAAACCTTGACCTATATCTATATTCTGATTTGGAGTCTTCGTCCCTATTCCTCCAATACCAGATGCTGGGGCTCCTATACCTGAGGTTCTCGTTGCATAACCTCCTAAATACTCTCCTCTTACATGAGATGTATCATCACCAGAATCATAAAAATAAAGAGTTCCAACAATAACACCAGAGTTATCGGTTATAAAAGTATCTGCATTTATTGGTGTTGGATACGGGTTTCCTAAAACACTCCATGTACCAGAACCATAAGCAGCTATTTCACTGTTGTAGTCTCCATCATTTGGTCTACCTACAAATGTATAATTTTGACCTGTTGCATTTCCTGTACTTTTTTTAGTAAAACCTTCTACAGGATTTAATAACGTTGTAGATTCATTTATCTGCCTTGTCCAATCATTATTATTTACAAACTTAGCCAACCATCTTCTACTTAATGTTATAGGAGAAGTACTATTATCTCCATTATAATTATCTGTAAAAGTAATATCTAAAGGTGTACCAGTTGCTGCTAATGGAGTTGTACCGTCCTTTAAAACTCCTTTTATATTGTATGTTTCTCCGTCTGTTGTTACTGGTGATGACCAATAACTTGTTTGATAAACGTTAGATAAATTCCCTTTTACATCTTTATAAAGGTTTCCTGAACCTGAAGCATTTTTAACACCTGTATGTGTTTGATTTAATTGAGAAGTTCCCAATAAACGGATATCTCCTATTAATTCTAAAGAGTTAGAAACGTTTAACTCTAAACCTGTTGTTACCGATAAAGTATTTCCAGATTCCACATTTAAACAAAAACAATCTACATCTTCATTTAAAGTTACATCAGATTGAATGCGAATTCCTTTTGTTACATCTGCTACTGTTGGCTGTCCACTAGCTCCGCTTCCTCCAGACCAAGTTCCATTATAAATAATATCATTATAACAACTTATAAAATTGACACCAACAAAACCTGAAAATGCTACTGCATTAGTAACTGTTGCTGCACTAGATGACGTAAAAGCTGCATCTGTAAAATTAAAAACTAAATCTGCAACATCATCTGTATCTAAATGAGATTTTGCTACTCCTATAAAAGAAAGTGTTGCCACGGTATCTCCATCAGACAAGGTAAAAACAGGTGTTAGTCCTTCTGGTAAATTGGTAATTGTAAATTCTGTAGTTTCATCTAGTAAATTATCTCCGTCTATATCTGCAAAAGTATCTCCACTAATAGTTACAACTAAAGGATTAGAAGCACTTATTGTTCCGTTATTTGTTACTGCTACTTCTGGTAAAAAACCTTTTGTTAGATTAAATTCATTAATATTATCGCTCTGTAAACCAACTAGATACGTTTTAGAACCTGTATTATTAAAGGTAATGCCTGTGGGTCTATTTTCTATTGAAGATATTAAATATTCATTTGTTAAAATTGGTGTCCTGCTAATTAAATCGAATGGCGTTATTAAAGTATATTCAAAAACTTTTTTAAATTCATCACCTGTAATAAAAAACTTTGTACCATCATTATTAAAAGCTAAACCTGTTGGCTCATTATCATCTACATTAACAGAAAAACTACCTATAGCACCAGAAGCAATACCAGATAAATCGTAATTAGTAGAAAGGGCATATACAATTACTCTATCTGTAGTGTTTCCTAAAACAAATAACAAACTACCATCATTATTAAAAGTAAAACTAGATGGATTTGAATCATCTGAATTTACATCATAACTCCCTAAATGAGTAACTGTAGAAGATAAATCAAAAGGTATAGAAACAGCATACTCTCCTACATCATCAGATTGTGAGCCAATAATATAAAACCGATCTCCAATATTATTAAATTGTATACCTCTAATAAAAGTTTCTTGACTACTAATGGACAAAGCATCTTCGAAAGTTATTGTTGAAATATCATACGGAGTAGATAAGGAAAACTGTGACACTGAATCTAAAATATCTCCTGCAACATACATCTTAGTACCATCAGCATTAAACAATACATCATGTGTTGTTTTTTCTATTGTTTCTATTTTATAGCTATCTAAATAAGTTACAGTAGATGTAAAATCGAAATTAGTAGATAATGTATATTCATCTACATCTATTCCATCTGTTCCAATAACGTAAAACTTAGAACCTATATCATTAAAAATCACTTCTTGGGGTTCTTTTTCATGGGTTTGAATGGAAAAATTAGAAGAGTAACTAGCTAGTGATAAATTAAATTCACTCCCTGACGGAAAAGTGTAAGTATTTATGTCATCACCTGTCATACCAATAACATATAGTTCACTTCCATCATTATTAAAAGCAAGTCCTCTTGGATTTCTTTCTTGACTAGAAACATCTAAATCTACAACACCCGTTGAACTTGCTGAAGAAACATCATAAACAGTAGTTAAATTAAATGCGTAAACTTTATCGGTATCTCTTTCTAATACATACAGTTTAGAACCGTCATTATTAAAAGTAATACCATGAGGATTTGTTCCTGAAAGACCGTTGTAAGCAAATATAGCTGCAGAAATATCAAAAGTATCATTAATTATAGCAGAAGAAACATCCCAATTTATAGGTAAATCAAACTCTGTAATATCAGCATCGTCTTCTCCTGTAATGTACATTTTAGAGCCAGATGCATTAAAAGTTATATCTTCTGGATTATTATCTACACTCGATTCTATAAAGTAGTTTTTATCTAAATGAGACATTGTAGATAAATCATAAGGAGTGGTTAAGTTAAATTGACTAATAAAATTTGAACTAGAACCAACCACATAAAATTTTGTTCCTCCATCTCCAAATGCCATACCATTAGGAGTTGTTTCATAAGAAATAATACCATTTGTAGCTCCTACAAAATCGACTTCTGTAATATCAAAATAATTAGGGCCACTATATTTTAAACTTTGGGCATTAATAGTTATTTGCAGTAATACAAATAGAAAAAATAAAGGGGATGTAAATTTCATAGTTGAGTTAATTCTATTAGGAATTGAAAAAACTGAACAATAAACTTACAAAAAAATACTTATTATTTAGATATGAAACTATTTTTTCTTCCTTAACATTAACCATAAACCAATTAAAACTAGCGGTATACTTAAAACCTGACCTGTATTTAAAGAGTTTAAAATCCAATCTTCTCTACCATCTACTTGTGCTTCTTTTAAGAACTCTATAAAGAATCTTAAAGACCAAAGTACTACCATAAAAAGACCGAAAAGATAACCTGTTTGTTCTTTTTTATCTGTTTTCCAGAATAAATGCCACATCACAAAAAACAATGCTAAATAACTGAATGCTTCATATAACTGTGTTGGATGCCTTGGTACCGTTTCTCCTGCTGCTTTAAAAATTACTCCAAAGCTAGAACCTGTTTCTTTTCCATAAATTTCTGAATTGAAAAAGTTTCCAAAACGGATAAAAAAACCTGCTAAAGCAACCATAATTGCCAATCTATCTAAGATAAATAACCAAGGTTTTTGTAAGTGTTTTTTTGCATAAAAATACATCGCGATAGGAATTCCAATTGCGGCTCCATGACTTGCAAAACCAGTAAAACCAGTAAATTTCCATCCTTTTATAATTCCTAATAAAGAATCGTTTGCACTTTCTTTAATAGGTAAAAATATCTCTAATAAATGATTCTGATAATAAGACCAACTATAGAAAAACACATCTCCTAAACGCATCCCTACAAGCATCGAAACAAAAACATACATAAATAATACATCTAATTTTTCTGCAGGAATTTTATCTTCAACATAAATTTTCTTCATTAGTCTTAAACCTAATAAGAATGCCGCTACAAACATTAGACTGTACCAACGTACGATAAAAAAACCTAAATCTATTCCTATTGAAGGATCCCATGTAATTGCTAAAAAGCTCATATATTTCTTATTCTATGTTGGTCGATCGCAGTCGAAACCTCATTATAAAATCTACTATTATAAAAATATCTCGACTGCGCTCGAGATGATAATTTAATTTATTCTTTTTTATCCGGAACAGGATCATAACCGCTTCCTCCCCAAGGATGACAACTAAATATTCTCTTTAACGCTAACCATCCGCCAGAAAATAAACCATGTTTTTGCAATGCCTCAATGGTGTAATGTGAACACGTTGGGCTGTATCTACAAGTAGCTGGTGTAAATGGTGAAATTGCTACTTGATAAAAACGAACTAGCAATATAAATGGAAAAGACACTATTTTTTTCAATGATTAAAATTTAAGAATTAAATGAATAAATCTTGATGATGAGATTTCTCAATCGTTTCTCTTTCGAAATTACAATTACACTTTTAATTTATTAAAAAAGTGGTACCTTCTTTTCCGTCTTTTAATTGAATTCCTAATGTAATTAGTTCATCTCTAATTTGATCTGACAAGGCCCAATCTTTATTTTCTCTGGCTTCTTTTCTTAATTTAATCAACAATTCTACAACACCATTTATTTTTTCTGAATTGTCTTGAGAATTTTCATTCATCAACCCTAAAACATCAAAAACAAATGCATTAATTGTAGTTTTAAATTCGGCTAAATCTTCTGCTGTTAAACTTGCTTTATGTTCTTTTATTTGATTGATAACTTTTACAGCTTCAAACAATTGTGGAATTAACATTGGTGTATTAAAATCGTCATTCATGGCAGCATAACATGCTTTTTTCCATTCTTGAACATTAAAAGTAGATGTTTTTCCTGCTTCAATCTTGTCTAAGAAATTAACAGCTTCCATCAATTTAGAATGTCCTTTTTCTGACGCTTCTAATGCATCTCCAGAAAAATCTAAAATACTTCTGTAATTGGCTTGCATGTTAAAAAAACGAACTACACTTGCAGAAAATGGTTTTGGTAAAATAGTATTTTCTCCTGTTAAAATTTCATTAGGTAAAATAAAATTCCCAGTAGATTTAGCCATTCTCTGTCCATTTAAAGAAAGCATATTTGTGTGCATCCAATAATTTACAGGCGTAACACCACTACATGTTTTAGATTGTGCAATTTCACATTCGTGATGCGGGAATTTTAAATCCATTCCACCACCATGAATATCAAAACTTTCGCCTAAATACTTTGTGCTCATTACGGAACATTCTAAATGCCATCCTGGAAAACCATCGCTCCAAGGAGAAGGCCAACGCATAATATGTTTTTCATCTGCTTTTTTCCAAAGTGCAAAATCTTGTGGATTTTTCTTATCAGATTGACCGTCTAGAGTTCTTGTATTATTTAATAAATCTTCTACTTTTCTACCAGAAAGAATTCCGTAATTTTCTTTTTTGTTATACTCATGTACATCAAAATAGACAGAACCATTTACCTCATATGCAAAACCTTTTTCTATGATTTCTTTAATCATTTCTATCTGCTCAACAATATGTCCTGTTGCAGTAGGTTCTATACTTGGTGGTAGAAAATTATAGTTTTTTAAAACATCATGAAAATCTACAGTATAGCGCTGTACAACCTCCATCGGTTCAATTTGTTCTAAACGTGCTTTTACAGCAATCTTATCTTCGCCTTCATCCGCATCGTTTTCTAAATGGCCTGCATCGGTTATATTACGCACATAACGTACCTTGTAGCCTAAATGCAATAAATATCTATACACAACATCAAAGAACATAAAGGTTCTAACATTTCCTAAATGTGCGTTGCTATAAACGGTTGGACCACAAACGTACATACCCACGTATCCGTCTGTTATAGATTTAAAATTCTCTTTTTTCTTTGTTAAAGAGTTGTATACTTTCAGTTGATTTTCTTTGTACAGTTCCATTAAATAAGTGACTAATTACAGCCGATAAAGATAGACACTTTAAAAAGAATGACGAAATGGATTTTGTTAGAAGTTTACTAACATTTAAAGTTGGTTAAAATAAATATGAATGTTATTCCTTTACTAAGATAAAGTTCTTTAAAAATTATAATTAAATTTACACTTTTATTCATGGAAGATACAAATTTTGTAACATCATGAATAACTAGTATCAAAAAACATACCTTATAAATGAATTGGATTCTATTAATTATAGCAGGACTTTTTGAAGTTGCTTTTGCTGCTTGTCTAGGTAAGGCAAAAGAAAGTACAGGTACAGAAACCACTTATTGGTACATTGGTTTTTTAGTATGTTTATTTATTAGTATGTTTCTACTTTTAAAAGCTACACAAGAGGTACCAATTGGAACCGCGTATGCCATTTGGACCGGAATAGGTGCTGTTGGAACAGTTTTATTAGGAATTCTTGTTTTTAAAGAACCTGCTACTTTTTGGCGACTTTTTTTTCTTTCTACTTTAATCTTTTCTATCATTGGGTTAAAAGTGGTGTCTAATTAAATGTTTTAGTTTTGAGAATAAAAAATAACATTAAAATTAAATAAAACTATTCTATAACATGCTTCTAAGAAGTAGAACAAATAGTACTTTTGCCAAACTTTTAAAAAAGGATGTCAAAAAAATTATATGATTAAAAAGAGTTTATTATCACTAGCATTAGGAACTTTTGCCATAGGAATGACAGAGTTTACAATGATGGGTATTTTACCTGATATTGCTAAAGACTTAAATATTGATATTCCTTCTGCAGGACATTTAATTTCTTTATATGCACTAGGCGTTGTTATTGGTTCTCCCATTTTAGTTCTATTTACCGCTAAATATTCACCTAGAAAAGTATTAATTTTTTTAATGCTATTGTTTGCTGTTTTTAATGCTTTATTTGCTGTTTCTCCAATATATGCCCTTTTACTCGTTTCTAGGTTTATGGCAGGTTTGCCACATGGTGCGTTTTTTGGAGTTGGCTCTGTAGTGGCTGCAAAATTTGCAGACCCTGGTAAAAAAGCACAGGCAATTGCTATTATGGTTACCGGTATGACCATTGCAAACCTTATTGGAGTTCCTTTAGGTACTTATATTGGGCATCATTTTTCTTGGAGATACACGTATTTAATAATAAGTTTATTTGGTTTATTATCGATGCTTTCGATATACTTCTGGATCCCTAAAATGCAACCACTTTCACAAGTTAGTAAGAAAAGTCAGTTAGCATATTTTAAAACAAAAAAAGCATGGGTTATAATCGGTATGGTTTCTATTGGAACAGGTGGTTTATTTGCTTGGTTAAGCTATATAGCACCTCTTATGACAGAAATCACCAAAATTAATGAAGATGGAATTCCGTTTGTAATGGTTTTAGTTGGTTTGGGAATGATAATAGGAAACCTTTTAGGCGGAAAATTAGCAGATATTATTACGCCACAAAAAACAGTAACCGTTTCTTTTATATTTATGATGCTCTGTTTAATAATCATCTATTTTACAGCCCACATTCCGTTTATGAGTTATTCAATGGCATTTATTACGGGGGTTGCTGCTTTTAGTTGTTCATCTCCAATACAAATGCTTTTAATAGATTCTGCAAAAGGATCAGAAAGTATTGCCGCTGCCGGAGGTCAGTCTAGTTTTAATTTAGGAAATACCATGGGTGCTTTTTTCGGCGGGTTGCCAATTACATATGGTTATGCCTATAATTCGCCTTTACTTATTGGAGTTGGTATGGTAGCAATAGGTATTTGTTTTTCTTATTACTATTTAGTTTTACTAAAAACAAAGGATTAATATAAATGTTATTAAAAAAATAAATCAGATTTATTATTCTGCCTTACAAATTTAAAATTGAATCTACTTATTTTTCTTTAGGTTTATAAATTACAATAACCTGAACTACAACACCTAAAAAAATTAATACGTATATTTCTAGTTGTGTAAAAAGCTCTATTGAATCAATTGCCCTCTTACTTATAGACATTTGCCTTTTTCCTTCATTCATTTGAATTTCAGACAATGCATATAAGTTTTCTTTTACATTTAATATCTTACTATTATAAGAACTTTTTTCAAAAGGTGTGGAGTTTTCTGACTCTATTAATACTGCTAAATTATTTTTAAAATCATTAAAAACTTTAGCTTCTTTTTTGGTTAATTTTGTTCCTTCAAAGGTATTAATAGCCTTTTCAATATCATCATTTACTTGTTTGTTTCTACCTAAATAAAACGTAGAATCCAATTTAGCTAGTGCCAATTCTTTTTCTTGAACAGATTTAGAAATTTTAAAAATTAAATCTTTAGCAACAAGCCTATCTTCATAAATAGTTTCTAAAGAATCTTTTATTCTTACAAAATTATTTCTATCGATTAGATTCGTAGCAATAATTAAAATAAAAATCATTAATATTCCAAGAACCCATTTTACTTTTGTATACAATTTCATTTTTTTTTAGATTAAAACAAACAATATCAAATATACGAAAAATAACAGGTAAAAAAAGCAACTATCTAGATTACAACCGCATCCAACACTTAAAAATGCAATAAAGCACTAACTAATATTAGACCAAATTTTAGAATTTTTAGACAATTCTAAATAGGCTGTTTTAATATTTTTATTTTCTGGGTTCGATAAATTACCATCTTCTTGCAAAATTGCAATTGCTGTATTTCTCGCAGCAACTAAAATTTTAGAATCTTTTACAACATCGGCAATTTTAAGGTTTAAAACACCACTTTGCTGGGTACCCATTAAATTTCCTGGGCCTCGCAATTTTAAATCTACCTCAGCAATTTTAAATCCGTCTGTGGTATCTACCATGGTTTTTAAACGGGTTTTTCCTTCTTCGGATAGCTTATAACTAGACAATAAAATACAATAACTTTGGTCGGCACCTCTACCAACCCTTCCTCTTAATTGATGTAATTGTGAAAGCCCGAATCGTTCTGAACTCTCAATAATCATTACACTTGCATTGGGTACATTTACACCAACTTCTATTACAGTTGTTGCTACCATAATTTGTGTTTCGCCTTTTACAAAACGCTGCATTTCGTGTTCTTTATCTGCAGGTTTCATTTTTCCATGAACAATACTTATTTGATATTTTGGTGTTGGAAAATCTCGAGAAATACTCTCATAACCATCCATTAAATCTTTATAATCCATGGCTTCAGATTCTTGAATTAAAGGATACACTACATACACTTGTCTTCCTTTTTCAATTTCATCACGCATAAATTTAAAAACCGACAATCTATTTTTATCAAATCGATGTACTGTTTTTACTTCCTTTCTTCCTGGAGGTAATTCATCTATTACAGAAATATCTAAATCTCCATATACAGACATTGCCAAAGTTCTTGGAATTGGTGTTGCCGTCATTACTAAAATATGGGGCGGCAAAGAATTTTTAGTCCACAATTTAGCCCTTTGTGCAACTCCAAATCGATGTTGCTCATCAATAATTGCAATTCCTAGGTTTTTAAATTTCACTTTATCTTCTAACAAAGCGTGTGTTCCAATCAAAATATGTAAAGTTCCGTCTTCTAAATTCGCATGGATTTCTCTTCGTTTTTTTATTCTAACCGATCCTGTTAATAAATCGATATTAATATCCATGTCTTTCAACATCTCTGAAATAGCATGATAATGTTGGGTTGCCAAAATTTCTGTTGGCGCCATAATAGTTGCCTGAAAACCATTATCTATAGCTAAAAGCATGCTTAATAAAGCAACAATCGTTTTACCAGAACCAACATCTCCTTGTAAAAGACGATTCATATGCGCACCTGAAGCAACATCTTTTCTAATTTCCTTTAAAACTCTTTTTTGAGCGTTTGTTAAATCGAAAGGTAAATGATCTTTATAAAAAGTATTAAAATAATCACTTACGTTTTCAAAAACAAAGCCTTTTATTTTTGTTTTATTAATGAGTTTCTTTCTCAATAACTGCAACTGAATAAAAAATAATTCTTCGAACTTTAAACGATTTTGGGCTTGAGCTAAGTTTTCTTGATTTTTAGGAAAATGTGCATTCAGCAAAGCATCACGCTTAGACATCAACTTAAAGTCATCTATTATTTCTTGTGATAATGTTTCTGTAAATACTTCAAAAAACTGCTGTAATACATACTGAACATAACTACGCATCAATTTATTTGAAACACCAGAGTTCACTAATCTTTCTGTTGATGGATATACAGGCTGCATTTTAGATTGCAACTTTTTCTTGTATTCCGTAACCAATTCTAACTCTGGGTGTGGAATGCTAAAATTGCCGTTATAATGGTTCAACTTACCGTAAACCACATAGGGTTCATTAATTTTTAAAGAATCTTTAATCCATTTTTGACCTTTAAACCAAACCAATTCCATAGAACCTGTAGCGTCTTGAAAAGTTGCTACTAGCCTACTTCCTCTTTTTTGAGCTACCGATTTTACGCGTGTAATTTTCCCTACAATTTGTACTTCAGAAGAATTGGGCTGTAAATCTTTTATAGCATAAAAAGCTGTTTTATCTATATATCTAAAAGGAAAAAAGTTGAGTAAATCATTACATGTTTTTATACCTAATTCGGTGTACATAAGCGCTGCTCTCTGTACACTAATTCCTTTAATATATGTTATTGGATAGCTTAAATTCAACTGATAGAAATATAAAAAACGAAAATACAGAAATCTACAGGAATAAAAGAAAAAATAATACTTTTTGAAGGTTCTTGTATTTCACAACAAAAGCAATCGTTGATATTCTTACAAAAAAATAGCCCCATTGATTTTTGTAATAAAAACCAATAGAACTATTTAAACAAATAATTAATGCCAACGTTTGCTATTTACAAAACGTCATTTCTCCCCACTCACTAATTTAATATAACTTTTTTAGAAATTTTTCCTTTTTCTGTTTCAACATTTATGATATAAATCGCTTCAGATAATTTATTTATTTTTAACCTCTGTTGCGTAGTTGTTTGATCTAAATCTTTCCAAGAACCAATTGTTTGACCTAATAAATTAAATAGTTCTACGCTTTTCAGTTGAACATTATTCTCGTTATTAATAACGATTTCTTGCGTATCATTATCCATGAAAACAGTAATACTTTTGTTTAGTATTGCTATATCGTCTGCAACATCCAGAGTACTGTTTGTACTTTGTTGAAATGTTAAGAAAAAACGATCTGTATAACTTCCGCTTGAAAGGGTTAAAGAAAAACGGCCATCACTAATTAAGTACGTCACATTTGTTAATTTATCTTTTATATAAACTTCTCTATCAATAGCCTCCCATTCATCAATACCTATAGTTACCGTTCCGTTATGAGCTAATGACAAGTATAAAGGCACTTCTAAATCATCCGAAATAGTTTGTACTCCCGTAATAGCATATTTATCATCATTATCAGGAAACTTCCAGTAAATATCTGTCTCACCAACATCTAACATTGCTGCATCATATCCTTTATCAAAGCCAAAAGAATTATCATTTTTAAATGAAATACCTATCTGTCTATGTAATCCTAAACCTTCTTCACTTTTATAATCCATCCCTAATTTAATAATAGGAAGTTTACTTACAGTAATATTTTCTTCTTTAGACTTACCATTGCTTTTAAAGAAAATTGACTCACTTCCTTCTTTCACATACACTCTTTGCCTATTATTAAAAGTAATGTCTCCACCACCAGTTTCTCCGTCTCCATCTTTATTGTCTGAGTCTCCATCTACAAAAAATCCTTGCCCCATAGCAATATATTGTCCTGGTATTTGATAAGGTCCAGAACCTACTGATGGAACTCCTTCATTTACAACACGTCCTATTAAAGAAAATTTATCTAAATATATACCAACAGTAGCTACGTTATCTACATATAGAACCTCTACAACATCTCCAACTTTAATATCAACAGGAAGAGCCCCCTCTTTGTATTCCGTATTGGTATCTACCAAGTCAAGTACATGCACACTTCCACTATTTATTTTAATTCCTAAAGATATTTCATTAACAGTTCTATAAAAAACAGATAATTTATCTACATCTACCGTACTTGTAAAAGAAAGACCTTCATTAACAGCATTAAGCAATACCCCTGAAAGGCTTCCTGAATAAGTTTCTGCACCACCTGTTAATATGCAAGACTCTGCTTCAGTAACATTCATCTCTACGTCCGAACCATTATTAGAAGAAACTTGATTAGCAGCCAATCCCATAGAAATATTTCTTACAGCATAACCACCAACATAGCCTCCATAATTATGACCCGCTGTACCCGATCCACTTTTTTCCGCTGCATGTTCCCAGAAATATAAACTACCAGTTATAACATCTAAATTATCTTGAATAAATTTCTTCACACTAATTGCTCCTGCAAAAGGGTTCCCTACTAAATATGATTCATTGGCTCCTACTGTTGTAGCCATAATTCCATCCTTTGGAGTACCTACAAATGTATAATTTTGCTTTTGATCAGGTCCTTTAAAAATAAAGCCATCCGTTTCAGAAATTGTTTGATTTTTGTACTTATGCTCCCAACTAGACCTATCTCCTGCTCCATTAGCATAGGTATACACCCAGTAATCAGCTATAGATATAGGATCTGTACTCCATGTACCATTATAACCACCAATAAAAGTTATGTTTTTTGCAATATCAGTCGGTCCTTGACCAATTACACCTCCATGACTTAAGACATTGCTACCGTCTTTTAGAACACTTTCTATGGTATAATTAGTTTCTCCAACAGTATTTACAGGAGAACTCATGTAATTATATCTATACATACTAGGTACCATAGATTTTTGATCTACCAATAATTTACCAGAACCTGTAATTTGTTTTACTCCATCATGTGTTTGTAACAGTTGTGCTTTATTAGTATCATCTGTACTAACTAATCTAATTTCTCCGTCTAAAACAATGTTATTAGTTACAACTAATAAATGATCTGTAACACTAAACACAGTATTACTTTTAACTTCTAATTTACGAGCACTTAATTTTTCTATATGTTCGTAACTTTCCGAAACAACCACTTCTCTAGATCTATCTGGATAACCATTAGACCATTCTCCACTTATTCTATCTGTTAAACCAAAATTATGTAAACCTGGTTTTGTATTTGCCGCATCATCTGCAGACTCTATTTCTGATAATAATGGGTCATGAGGATGACGTTCATCATTTTCATCAGTAAGATCATTTCCTAAATCTGTATAAGTAATAATATCATCATCTATAAATGCAATCCATTCTACAGAGTCAAAAGTTGTATTTGGTGATGAAACATTATCAATACGCACATAACTTGTGTTATCTGCAATGTCTTTAATTACATCTAATCTTTCACTCCATGCAGTACTACCACTTCCTTTAGTTAGCGCAATAATATCATTTCCTCCTGTAAAGGCAGTTACCGGCGAACTAACAGTTACTTCTGCTGATGCTAATTTATTTGTAACAGTATGAACAGATTTAAACAACATAGATTCTCCTATACCTATAGCCACTGTGTTTCTAGCTATTGCATTTGGAAGCGAAGATTCTGGATCTGAACCATTTGAAAACAACGCTATATTTATAGTATTAGCTGCTATAACTTTATTTACTGATATATTGGTTACTTCTATCCAACGCTCTGTTGCAGATTGAAATACTTGCGTTATCATTACCTCTGTACCACAAGCATTAACATTTTTATCTAACGCATAAACCGTATAAGTAGATGTATAACTTGTTATTGCAGTAGAAGAATCGTCAGACTCTAAACTAGCAACCAAACCATTAGCCCCGACTTCTTGTCCTGAAACCGTAATGTCTAACATTGCATTATCTAAACTTGTTGTTGTATTTGCTGTATTATCTGTACCATTTCCATTGGTTACCATAGCTGCTTTAAAAATACCTGGCACACCTGCCTCTACACTATCTGGACAACCATCTCCATCTGAATCTAAGTCTAAATGATTTGGAATCCCATCCCCATCTGTATCGAATACATCCGGAATACTATCTCCATTAGTATTTACATAATCTGTTGTACTACCATCTCCAGAACCACTACCATTATCAAAAATATCTAAATAATTTGGTATTCCATCTCCATCCGCATCCTTTAACGGCTCATAAACACCGTATTCTTGAGTATCTAAAACACCGTCATTGTCATCATCTAAATCTATACTGTCTAAAATACCATCTAAATCTGTATCTTTATCTGTACAGCTATCAAAAACACCACCAACTCCACCTGTAGCTCCTCTTGTGTCTACAAAGGCGCCGTAAACTTTTAGCTCACTACTTCCCAAAACACCACTTAAATCTACACCTACAAATTTAGTCGCTGTAATTTTTATTCCATCATAAGGTAGTGTTGTTTTAAAACCTAAATTAACATTTCCAGTACCTGTGGTTCCTAAAACAGTACCTCCTAACAAACCTAAACCTAACAAATTACTTCCCGTAGCGGTTTCAGAAACAGTTCCATCATCTTTTAACGTGGTAATTGTAATCGCATCATATAAAAGGTCTAAACTCAATAAGGAATCATCAAAACTCACATTAAACCCAGCATAAGAACCAGCAGGGTATGTATTCGTTGCATCTCTAACTGCAATACTCACAGAACCATTAACACCTACCGCAGCATTCATTGTTGCAAAATCAGTATTATTACTTGTTAATACATTATTTGCATTTTCTACGCTACAATCTACGCAAGCTGTTCCAAAAACACCTGTCTGAGAAAAATCTACATAAGTAGAAAATCCAGGAGAACTTAAGTTGTAAGAAGTATTACACTCTAACGTTGTACTACACATTTTTTGAATGACACTATTATATATTTTAATAGTTCCTAAATTAACAGCAGCAATGGGTGCAGCAAATTTAATTCTAACCTCATCAAAAGTCTGTATAGCAGGAAAACCAATTGTTTGTTTGCCTGAAGCTGTTAGTAAAGGAACACTTGCCAAAGCACCTCCTCCTGTTTCTGATTCTACCAAAACGCCTTCTAAATAAGTAGAAATTGTAATGTTACTTAATATATCTACCCCCACCAAAGATTGTGTTTCCATTACAAAACCTACATAATAAGGATCTGTTGTTGCAGCTGTATAACTGTCTAAAACATCATAAACACCTATTTCTAAAGAACCTAAAAGATCTATATTTAAACCTAATTCTGCATAATCATCACCAACATTATCTCCATTTACATCTATAGTACCAGGATTTATAATATTATCTAACCCTTTTATAGTTGAACCTGCGCTAACTAAACCAGTATCTCCAGGATTATAAACCTCTACCGGATAATCTGTATTTGTCCACGCTACTTGTTCATTACAAGTTAAAGCCGCTGCCAAACAGTATTCTTTTATAATAGGATGGTTAACAAAAAAATCACCTAAACTTACACCAACAGTATCTGAAAGTTCAACTTTAATTTCATCATAAGGTTTAGATGTATCTGTAACAAAACCTACATTTCTCGTTGCACTTGTTAAAAGCGGAAGCCCCACTAGAGCATCAGTAACATTTATAGTTTCTTGTGGTGAATCATTTAAATAAGTAGTAATTGTTAACGTGCTTAATGCACTTAAATCTACAAGAGCATTTGTCGTTATATTAAACCCTGCATAGGTACCTCCTGCAAAAGGAACTACTGTAGCAGCCTGAAAATCTCTTTGTTTTTTTACGGATAAATACACGGTTCTTAACACTCCTGCCGAAAGAACACCACCTGTTAAATTTGCGTGAGTACTTGAACTACCATCTAATACATTTTCTGGATTAATACCTGTTGACCCCAAAAGATTAAGACTAACACCAGTAGTACCAACATCATCTATTTCCATCGCATAACCTGTACCTAAAGAAGCTTCTGAAATTGTGTTACAAACTAATGCACTACTTGTATCTTCATAAATTTTCACAAACGGATAGTTAACTTCTAATGTGGTAACCAAACCACCTATAGAAATTCTCATCTCATCAAAAGCTGCTGGTGATACAAAACCAATATTTGCACTTGAACCAAAACCTAAATTAAGCGATAAAACATCACTCGAAGGACTATAACTAGCTACTGGAGCTGGATTACCGTCTATATATAAATCAATAATTATTGTACTCAACAAACCTACTCCCGTACCGATATTAAAACCAGCATAAGTTCCTGCAGGGAAATCGCCTAATGCATCAGGAGCTTTGACTGTTAATGTATTAGTACCTAAAACAGTAGCCAGTGTAGATGTAGAATTACCTGTATCACTATCTACAGCATTTGCTCCATCTCCAGACCAATTATCTGAACACCCCAATGCTATAATACAATCTTCAGACCCATCTGCAGTTACTCCACTAAAATTAGCACCATCATTTACCAGAGGTACAATTTGATTTTTAGGTAAATCTGCAATAGTGTTTACTGCAAGTGATTTTGTTGGTAAAGTTTTTGTTGTTTTTGTCTTAGGCGGACCTTCAAGACCATTTGCCTTATCATTCGTAGCATAAATATTTATTATACTTAAAACGAACAATAGGGTGAACCATTTTTGGGTTGTTGTTGCTGTTGTTGTTTTCATTTTTCAGGGAATTAAAAAATTTATAAACTTTTTGTATGCTATTCTTCTAGGATAAAATTATATACATATAATCTTATCCTCAGAATAATTATTCTAAACATTGTGTTTGTTATGAATTTTAATAAAATAATAAATAGGGTATTTTTTTATATGACTATACCTAGTCAATTACCTATTACGCTACCTTTAGATTTCTACGCTTTGCCTTATCAACTTGCAATAGACGGTATTTGCTATTCATCTTCATAACCATATTAAAACAAGTATGATTATTCATTAAAGTTACTACTTGGTTCTCCGGAGGTTTACCAATAGTATCAACAATAAGTATTGTTTTAGTACCTGTAGACTTGTTAGTAAGTCTTTTCACCTCCTTATTATTCTCTGCAGAAGTATTTAAAATACTTAGAACGAATAAAAGAATGAACCATTTTTGAGTTGTTTTTCTTTTCATTTTTTCGGGGGATTAAAAAATTCATAAACTTATTTATATCATTACTTAAGGTTAAAAATACAATTCTTACCTAAAATAACTACACAATGATGTTTGTTCCTATTTTAGTAAAATAACATAGCAATTATCTTAAATCTAATTTATATAAAACTCTAAAAACTAATTTACTAGATTTTATTAGACCTATCAATAATATGATTTTTTATTCACAAAAACAAACTTTCACCTATTAAATATCTAATTTTTTATCAAAAAACATAAACATAACCTTAGCAATACATTAAATAAACAAACAATTATGCAAAAGAGTATTCCCTACCCTTTTTCAAACTTTCCTATAGGTAAAAAATAAGACTAAAATATCAAGTAGTAACTTTAAAATAGTGAAAAATTTTCACTGTTTTTCATTTCCTCTATTTTTATGAACTCTATTTTAAGAAACAGAAATAACAATTGTCTCATTCAAATTGTAAGAGAAATTTTAATACAAAACAGAACCTAATAATTATACTGTAAGTTATAAATATTAAATTAAGTTATGAAACCTGAAATGTCACTCATAAATTTGTGATGCATCTTTTTTATATCCTTAATTTGTAAAATATAGCACTTCAAATCAAAATAATTGTAATAAATACAGTTTCACGCGACTCAGAAAAAACAAACCAAAAGCTAAAAAAAAAGCTGTACTTATTTAAATAATTTCAACTAAAAAAAGATACCATTTTTTCTTTTTAAATACACTCAAAGAAGAATTTTAATAATTAATATTAAAATAAATTGAGTCCTACATTTTACAAATAAACACAATAAAATTGCCAATATCAATAAGAAAACATGGAGTGAGTAGTAAGTGCGTAGTGATATTGAAGTGGTTTGAAGAAAATACTTTTTTAAATTAATTTCTATTTAAATGACTATATATAATTTTGCTCTACTATTTAATAATACAGATAGAAAGGTCCCCACTAAATATCCAAAAAAAAAAAACACACACACCTTTAAAATGGTGTAAAAACGGGTATGAATTAGATATTAAAAAGCAAACACCAGTAAAGGCATTATGAATGAGAAAGTAGTAATAGAGTAATTTAATCTCGTCTTCTGACATAGCTAATTAAGAAGACGATAATTTTTAAGGCTTAAAATAGAAAAGATCATTTATCAGAAGTTTTATATGAAAAATTTTCTTCTTTTAATTTAATTATTAGTTGCGTCCCCACAAAACTAATCTCTTTTCTATTTGAGTCTTTTTTTTGCTTGTAATTCAAAGAAACTTAAAACTATATTAAAATAATTTTACACCATTAGTCTATAAAAATATAGTTCATTACATAAAAACATGTTTTTTTTTATAAATTCATATATTAATCAATAACCAAGTTTCACAACCTACTCTTTATAAACTTTAATAACATAGTATACTTTTAGAATACTATGTAAGTTTCATTTTATAAAATATAATAAAACTCACATAAACTAATTTATTTGAGAATAAACTTACCGGAACTTCATATAATATTACAGAAGGTAAAGCTACATTAACTTTAAATAAAGAGGTACATCCTGATAGATTTGTACTTGCTTTTACACCTAATAGTAGTTTAGATCTAGAATACGAATTATTAGCTGCAAAGACTAATATTTATGCTGATAATAAAAACAAACAAATTGTAATTTCTAAAGTAGAATTATTTGATATTCTTGGTAAAAAAGTATGTATGCTGGAGTATTAAAGAACAAAAAGATACGTACCAATTAAAAATTAAAACGCAAATACCAACAGGTATATACATTGTAAAAATGAATACTAGTAAAGGTGAAACTAATAAAAAAGGGGTTATAGAGTAAAATAAACTCAATAGAATACTATTAATTAAAGCTGAATAACAAAATCGTTATTCAGTTTTTTTTTGTCATGTGAATACTTTACTAAGTTAAAATCAACATAGAATAGCATAAATATGCAATTTTCAAATAAAAAAATGAAATATTTTTTATTTAAACATATAACAAATATTTACATGGTAAAAAGAAGAAACTATAAGAAATAACAAGAAATAAGCAACAATTTAACAGATAACACACTTTTCCCTCTTTTTAATTTATGGATAAAAACTTAAATGTGACTTATCTAACTTATATGAGTCCTATAAGAGGTGCTTAATTAAGAGCAACTATTATATCTTTTAAAACTTACTACATGATTAACCCCCTAAAAAAAAGAAAATTATTTCAAAAATTAATTTCTTTTAAATTAAAATCTTCTTTATTATTATTTTTAGTAGTTGCATTATCTTCAATTTCCAATACAAATGCACAATGTGATACTTATGATTACACTTTAAACAGTAACCAAAGTAATGGTTATACCTTTAAGTCTGGTGTTACCCGTGTTGTAGGTAATATTAGCGTTAGTAACGGAAGTGGTGCAAAATTTAACGATGGCGCAGTAATTTGTATTTCTGATGGTAGCACATTAAAAGTAGCCAATGCAACCTCAACAGGAAATGTTTCTTTTATAATACAAAACGGTGAATTAATTTTCGATCAAAATCCACAGTTGAGTGCTAATATTACAATAGAAATAGGAAGTAAAGGAAAACTTACTGCTTTAAATACTATTAGTTTTAATGGTGCTAAAAATAAAATTTACAATGAAGGTACAATAAACATCAGTAAATCATTGCAGTTTGGAGGCGCTACTGAAAATGAATTTGATAATCTTGGTAAAGTAATTATTGGTACAGAAATGAATGCATCTTCTGTAGGTCTTAGTCAAATTAGAAATCAAAATGAAATGATTATTACAAATAACTCTCAAATTGGTGCTAATATTACTTTTGTTAACTGTGGTGTACTTACATCAAAACAAGCATTTAATAATAATGGACTTGTTGTTAATACTGGTACTTTTAACATTACAGGTGGTGCTTTATCTTTAGGTGTATCATCTGCTATTTTTAGAAATTACGGAAAATTATATGTAAATGGAGATATCAATTTAACTGGAGAACTTTATAATGAAGGCTACGCAGAGGTTAATCAAAAAATACAAGGAGGCGGAGATGTTACTGGTCCATTAACATCAGAATCTAAAACTGGTTATATTAAAATTGGTAGCCAATCCCCTATTTCAGGTAAAGTTGGTCCTAATTTAGATTTCTCATATTCTTTTAGTGGTACTCCAATACAAAACGGAACTATAGACAGTACTGTAACCTATAACTGTACGGGTACAGATTGTAAAAACCCAAAAGATACAGAAGAAACTTGTGCTAATTTAGACGGAACAATACCTTGTTCTTTAACAGAACCAGACACTATAATTGGTACTTGTACTAATGAAAATGATTTACAATTTACATTAAATTTAAAAGGAAATAACATAGGTGATTCTTATGTAATATCAGGTACAACTGCTACTACAGGAATCTACAATACCGATACCGTTTTTATAATTACAAACGGTGCAGATGGTTTAGACAAAACAGTAACTGTTACAGATATAAATGATGCTAATTGTAATTTAACAATTACAATTTCTGGAACCGCGTCTTGTATAGATACAGATAAAGATGGTGTTATAGACAGTATTGATTTAGATGATGATAATGATGGTATTTTAGATACTGATGAAGGTTGTGGAAATTTAATTATAAACGGAAGTTTCGAACTTCAAGATTTTTCTAGTACTACAGAATTCCCTAATGGTTACACAGATGCATCTGGTACATTTATAGGAACTACATTTAATACAAATACACTAAAAGGATGGAATTACACTCAAAACCTAGATGGTTGGGTTGGTGGTCAATCACCAAGTTGGTCTACTAATATCTATGCAGATGCGTATGACGGAAAACAATACTTAGATGTTCTTGGTAACAACGATAAAAGTGCAGGAGGAGTTAGTAACATACTTTCACAAAATATTACAACAATTCCCGGTACAACGTATACCCTTAGTTTTTATTGGGGAGAAGATATTGGCCATTCTGTAGGACAGGAAGTTACTTTAGATTTAAACATTAAAAACACCTCTAACGTAAGTATTTTCAACAAAACTTTAAGTAGCATAGCAGAAGGAACTGTAAACGGAATTATTGGTCCTAAAAAATGGTATCGCTATAGCACTTCTTTTGTTGCCAATGACACAGAAACAACAATAGAATTTCAGGCAACACCTCCTACAGGTGGATCTATAGGTATAGGAGCTGCTTTAGATCTTGTAACTATTTTCGCTAATAACTGTGCAGATACAGACAATGATGGTATTCCTAATTCTTTAGATTTAGATTCAGATAACGACGGTATATCAGATTTAGTAGAAGCTGGAGGAGTAGATACTGATGGAAATGGTAAAGTAGATGATATAAATACTGACGGTACCTTAGTAAATGATTCAGATGGTAACGGTTTAGATGATCGTTATGATGTAAATAATGGAGGAATCGCTATTGCAAACCTAGATACAGATGGAGATGGAATACCAAATACTCAAGATTTAGATTCTGACAACGATGGTATTCCTGATGTTATAGAAGCCGGAGGTAAAGATGCAAACGGTGATGGTTTAGCTGATGACTTTGTAGACACTGACAACGATGGTTTTAATGATACTGTTGATGGAGATGTTGGACAAGATGGTGTTTCAGAAAACAAAGACAATGTTTTAATATTAACAGGAGAAGATACTGATGGAAACGGAACCCCGAACTCATACCCTAAAGGTGATGCAGATAATGATGGTATTTTAAATCATTTAGATATTGATGCAGATAATGATGGTATACCAGATAATGTAGAAGCACAAACTACTGTAGATTATATTGCACCAAGTGGAGTTGGTAGCCAAATAACAGATATCAACAAAAATGGTGTAGATGACACTTATGAAAACGGTACTACAATTGGTCTTACACCAACAAACACAGATGGTATAGATACTCCAGATTACTTAGATACAGACACAGATAATGATGGTATTCCAGATATTTTTGAAAATGGAGATACAGACAATATCCTAAGCGGAAATGATGTAGATAATGATGGTTTAGATGACAACTTCGATGACAATGATGATTCTAGTATTATTGGAGCTACAGTAAATGATGGTTTAAACCCAGATAACACTGTAATAAACCTAATAACATTAGAAAATTCTTTTGGTGATGAAGATAATGACTTCTCCCCTACTAATCCAACTACTGGTGATCTTGATTATAGAGATGCACCAGAAGCTGCAGATGTTATGATAACACAAGTATATCAATTTGGCACAGAAAAATGGATTGAAATTACAAATATAGGAACTACAGATATCCCTGCTAATACTATTAAAATTCAATTATATAAGGATACTACAGGCGATCAAACAGGTGTTACACCAGATGTCTCTGATATTGTAGACTCAGTATTAAAAGTAGGCGAATCTGTATTGTTTAAAAACTCAGTAAATACAGTTTCTCATGTAAATGCAACAGCTACAATAATTACAAATAATGAGTTAACAGATTTAGATGACACTACTAATGATATCATTACACTTTCAGCTGCTTCAGGAACTTATTCATGGGCAAATAGATATGATGTTGTTTCAAATATTACCAACAAAACTTCATTTGTAAGAATAGATGAAACGACTAGTACTAATAAAGATTATGACGCTACTGAATGGGTAGTATTTATAGATGATGCAATAGCTACTTATGATGTAGTAAATAGTGCTATATCTACAGATATTATCCAAAGAAGACATCCGCAAGATTTATTAATATCAGAAATACTAAGTTCTAATACTGATGCAAACACATTACTTGGTTTACACAGAATTAAAGAAACTACTAGAAATTTAGATGGAACTTGGGATAATGGTTTTCCAGACAGATCTCGTTATGTCATAATAGATGAAGATTACAACCATACAACAGATAGATTAAGTGCTAGAAAACTAAAAATAGATACTTCTAAAGAATTATTAGTAACAAATAATCTATTAGTAGTTACTAATGATATCGAATTAAACGGAAACATACGTTTATCTGGTACTTCTCAACTAGTACAAACCCATACAAGTTTAAGTAGAGTATCGGGTTCTGGTTTACTTTTTGTTGATCAAAAATCTGAAGTACCTAGTATATATCGTTACAACTATATGAGTTCTCCAGTAACTACTTTAGGAGAAAACACCTATACTTTAGAAACTGTTCTTAGAAACGGAACAACAACCAACTCACCAAAAGAAATTACTTATGTTTCTGGATATGATGGTGCAGTAAATGGTACTGATATTTCTTTAGCAGATTATTGGGTATATACATATGCTGCAGGTAGTAACGGTAGATCTAATTGGGAGCATAAATATAAAGACGGAGCTATAAATAAAGGAGATGGTTACATATTTAAAGGACCCGGACAAGAACAAAACTACACATTTGTAGGTACACCAAATGACGGTGAGTTTAATACTATTAATGAAATAAACCCTGGACAATCTTATTTAATTGGTAATCCTTTTCCTTCTGCAATGAATGCTAGAAAATTTATAGAAGATAACGAAGATTCAATAACAGGAACGCTATACTTTTGGCAACATGTAGGAGAAGATGAGGATGAAGGTACTGCAGGGCATAATTTTGCAGGTTATATTGGTGGTTACGCTACTCAAAATAAAACAATGGGTACTGCAGCAAACGCTACTAGCCAAAATGAACCCGTAAATTATACTTTAGAAGCAGAAGATGCTCTTGAAGGAGATGGATTTGAAATATCAATACCAATGATAGGTTTCTCTGTAGTTTCTTTAAATAATGAAGACCATATTACGTTTCCTAATATTTCTAGAGGTGTAGATTCATTAAGAATAACCTACGCATCTTTTTATGATAAAACATTAAAAATTAAAATTAACAATGTAGACAGAGGAGAAATTACATTCCCTAACACTGGTCTATTATATAAAGAGCTTAAAATTGCTTTATGCATGGAAGCTGGTAGTAATGTTACATTGACTTCTAGTACTGATGGCCATAGTATTTTTGTTGACAAAATAGTTTTTAAAGATGAAGACGGACAAATATCTTGTGCTCCGAGTACAGGTGGCGAAGAATACGCAGATAAATACAAGACTCCAGAACCGTATATTGCTGTTGGACAAGGTTTTTTCATTGAAGGGAATACAACAAACGGAAAAATTGTTTTTAACAATAGCCAAAGAGAATACATAACAAAAGAATCTGGAGAATCTGTATTCTTTAAAAGTGAAAAGAAAACAACAGAAAAGTCATCAAACTTAGGCTTACCAATCTTAAAGTTGGGTATGAATTATTCTAATACATTAGGAAACAATTTACATCGCCAAATAGGTATTTCTTTTAACCAAACAAACTCGTTTGAGTATGAAAAAGGATATGATTCTGAAATATATGATATTAACCCAACGGACTTCTATTGGAAATTTCCTAACAACACTAGTAGCTACGTTATTGCTGGTGTACAACAAATTTCAAATGAATTAGAAGTTCCTTTAGAAGTTGTTGTGAACCAAAATAGTGTAATTACAATAAATATCGATGAAATAGAAAACATCAATCAAGATATATATATAAAAGACAAATTAACAGGTAAAACACAAAAAATAAATGACGCTAGTGCTACGTATCAATTAAAAAAAGGTACTTACACAGATAGATTTGTTTTAGCATTTATCACTGCACAAGATGCTGTACTTAGTATTGAAAACGAGCTATTGTCTACCTATACAAATGTATATGCCGACAATAAAAATAACCAAATTGTAATTTCTAAGAACAATGATGTAGAAATTAATAACATAGCGTTATTTAATATTCTTGGTAAAAAAGTAATTCTTTGGGATATTAAAGAACAAAAAAGTGATTACCAACTAGACATCTACAAACAATTACCAACAGGTGTTTATATTGTAAAAATGGACACTAATAAGGGGATTACAAGTAAAAAAGTAGTTATAGAATAAGAGTTAAAAGAATAAAGTTTATTAATTAAAGCTGAATAATGATAACATTATTCAGCTTTTTTTTGTTTAAAATTTCCTTTGAAATAAATAATTAACTCTTAAAATACACACAGTACAGATTAAGAATATATGTAACAGTTATTCTTGACATTCTTATTATTAAATTCTCAATAAAATCTATCTTTTTTAAAAAATATACAATAATTAAATAATATCTAATGATTTATACCCAAACAATCAACCAGAATAAACATTATTTTATTATATTTAGACAATGTTTATTTAATTTAATCCCCCAAAAAAATGAATAAAGATAAAAACCTATTAGAATTAATTTTTCAAGTACCTGATTTTTTTAAAACTGAATACTTCACAAACAAAAAAGAAATTTTGTTTTTAACCTTAACCCTATCATTGTTGTTCATTCCACAAACTTATGCGAACATAACACCTATAAAAACAGCCTCTTTACTGTGTGAAGAAAGCGTTCCTATTTTAAATACAATAGAAAATTCGTTAAAAAAGATTACAGAACTAATAAATTAAAAACAACAAGCACTCCAGAATTATTACCAATTATTAAATTAGGATTTGAGTATAAAAATACTGATGATTTATTATTACATAGTCAAATAGCAGTTTCTATTCAAGAATCAAAACGTAATTATTTCTAAAAAACCAGAAGTAACTTTATATAAAGTAGAATTATATAATATCCTTGGTAAAAAAACCAATTTTTGGGGAAATTAAAGAACTCAAAAAACTCTTACCAATTAGCAATTAATAATCAAATACCAACGGGTATTTACATCGTAAGGTTAAATACAGATAAAGGCATCATAGATAAGAAAGTTCTATTTTGATAAATAAATGACACACAACCAATAACTAAACAACCTAACTCAACTCATGATTGTACTCATCCAAACTCCCCCAATCAATCCTCCTCCACCACCTCCAGGTCTAGAAATCGATACTGGCGTTTTAACACTAATTATCATAGCCGTTTCATATGGTATATATACCATAAAAAGTGCTAAAAAATTAATCATTAAATAATTGCTTAGAACAAAGAAAAGTTAAATAGATATCGATTTAACTTTCCTTTTTTTTATTTAAAACAGATTCATTTATGATAACAATTATCAATAATAAAAGAATACACAAAACTCTATAAATAATACTAAACCTTATTAAAACGTATCTAACGTTAAAAATGAATCAAAACTAATGATTCGTAAGGCAGATTTTGTACATTTGTGCCTTATATTCAAAAGAAATAATGAGATTACACAGAAACTTAACTTTTGCTGTTATTGACAGCATAAGAGATATATTTAATGAAGGTGTTTATGCTGATAAAGCAGTAGAAAAAGCTTTAAAACGAGATAAACGTTGGGGAGCAAGAGACCGTAAATTTGTAGCAGAAACCATATACGACATTGTTCGTTGGAATCGTTTATATAGCGAAATTGCAGAAGTAAAAGCTCCGTATGACAGAGATAATATTTGGAGGTTGTTCTCTGTATGGTGTATTCTAAGAGGAATTGCTTTACCAGATTGGAACCAAATTGGTGATGTACCAGAAAGAAGAATTAAAGGACGTTTTGCAGAATTATCTAGAACCCGAAAATATAGAGAATCTATTCCAGATTGGATGGATGAAATGTGTGCTAAAGAATTAGGTGAAGAAGTTTGGACGAAAGAAATTGCAGCTTTAAATGTACAGGCAAGTGTAATTTTAAGAACCAATACTTTAAATATTACTAGAGGAGTTCTTCAGAAAAAATTAAAAGCAGAAGGCGTAAATACAGAATTTGTACCAAATCACCCTGATGCTTTAATTTTACCAGAAAGAGCTAATGTTTTTAAAACGGAAGCTTTTCATAGTGGTTATTTTGAAGTTCAAGATGCTTCATCGCAACTTGTTGCTGCCTATTTAGACGTAAAACCAGGTATGAAAGTTATTGATACTTGTGCAGGTGCTGGAGGTAAAACTTTACATTTATCTGCTTTAATGGAAAATAAAGGTCAAATTATTGCCATGGATATTTACGAAAGTAAATTGCGTAAATTAAAAGTGAGAGCAAAGAGAAACAAAGCACACAATATTGATATGCGTGTTATAGATTCTACAAAACCTATTAAAAAATTACAAGGTAAAGCAGACAGAGTTTTAATTGATGCTCCTTGTTCTGGTTTAGGGGTTATTCGTAGAAACCCAGATTCTAAATGGAAATTACAACCAGAATTTATAGAAAATATTAAAAAAATTCAACAAGACGTTTTACAACAATACTCTACAATGGTTAAACCAGGTGGAAAAATGGTGTACGCTACGTGTTCTGTATTACCATCAGAAAACCAAGAGCAAGTTAATCATTTCTTAACATCAGATGCAGGAAAAGATTTTACCTTTGTGTCTGATAAAAAAGTGTTAGCGCATATTTCTGGTTTCGACGGATTTTATATGGCACTTTTAGAAAGAAAATAATACAACAAAGGGTTATATTTATTGCTGATGTAACCCTTAAATTGCTGAAAAAGAAAGTATTTATTTTTTAACTTAATTTCATTTTATATGGTAAAAAAACTACTTCTTTTTATTTTAACAATTACATCTTTTATATCTTTTTCTCAAGAAGATTATTACGATGATGTAAATTTACAACTAACTGGTATTGCTTTAAAAGACGCCTTAGCTGCAAAAATTATTAGTACACATTCTAATATGTTAACCTATACACCTGGTGTTTGGGAAGCTTCTAAAATTACAGATCTAGATACCGCAGAACCAGACAATGTTGTTTTAATTTACGGTTGGGAAGATGGTACTGACAGCGATATTACTAATGACAAAACTAGAGATAATTCTTTGCAAGATGCTGGTACAGGTGCTACTTTTGTATGGAATAGAGAACACGTATTCTCTAAATCGCTTGCTAACCCAAGTTTAATTACAGACAACCCAGGTGCGGGAACAGATGCCCATAATTTAAGACCCGCAGACAAAAATAGAAACTCAGAAAGAAACAACTACAAATTTGCACTAGGTAGTGGAAACTCAGGACGTTCTTCTATTACTTACAATGGTCCTGATGGAGCAGACACAAGAGGCTGGTATCCTGGAGACGAATGGAAAGGAGATGTTTCTAGAATTATAATGTACATGTATCTTCGTTATGGCAGCCAATGTTTACCAACAAATGTTGGGGTTGGTGATACTCAATTTACACCAGATGAAATGATTGATTTATTCTTAAAATGGAATAGAGAAGATCCCGTTTCAGGTATTGAAAAAAGGAGAAACACGTATCACGAAAATACTTCTAATACGTACGCTCAAGGAAATAGAAATCCATTTATAGACAATCCGTTTTTAGCTACTAGAATTTGGGGAGGAGATAATGCTGAAGATACTTGGGGAATTTATACAAGTAGTGACACAGAAGCTCCTACTGCGCCAACTAATGTTACTTTAAGCAACCAAACCTTAACTTCTATAGATATTTCTTGGACTGCTTCTACAGATAATATTGGCGTTGCACAATACCAAGTGTATGTTAATAATGTTTTAACAAAACAAACAACAACAGCTACCTCTGCCTCTATTACAGGTTTAGAAACAAATACAACTTATAATTTTAAAGTAATTGCTAAAGATTTAATTAACAAATCTGAAGCAAGTAATGAAGTGGTAGGTACAACCTTAGCAGATACTACAGCACCATCAATCCCTACAAACGTAACCATTACAGACATAACAGATAGTTCTTTTAATATAAACTGGTCTGCATCTACAGATAACAACGAAGTAGCCGGTTATGATATTTTTATTGATGGAAACTTTAAAGAAACTTCTACTACAACTACTTATGCTGTTATTGGTTTAGCAACATCTACTACTTATAGTATTACGGTTTTAGCAAAAGATAAAGATGATAATAAATCGGCACAAAGTACTGCCATAAATGCAACTACAACAGATGGAGCATCTGGTGGCTCTGCTTCAGAATTATTTTTCTCTGAATATTTTGAAGGAGACGGAGGAACAAACAAAGCATTAGAAATTGTTAATTTAACTGGAGGTACAGTAAGTTTATCTGGTTATGTAATAAAACTAGATAGAAATGATACTGGCGAATGGGTATCTCCACTAGCACTAGATAGCGGAACTGTTAAAAATATTGTTCCCGGAGATGTTTTTGTAATTGGAAATGGAAAGAACTCTATTCCTGAATTACAAACTTATTCAGAAACAAATACCATTGGTCAGGTAGATTTGGTACAACCAGTTATTGAAGAAACGAACTGGGGGCAACCTATAAACTTTACAGGTAATGACGCCATTGGTTTATTTAAAGATAACATATTAATAGATATAATAGGAGAATTTGGTAACGGCGCTAATTTTGCAGCAAACAAAACATTAAGAAGAAATGGCGATATAAGTGCACCAAATACCACTTTTGATTTACAAGGAGAATGGACACCTTTTCCTGCAAATACTGCAGACGGTTTGGGTAGTTTTACTTCTACTTTGAGTACTTCTAAAAATACATTTAAAACTTTTAAAATGTTTCCAAACCCAACAGATGGAAATAGCATCTACTTTAGTATTACAGAAGACGCTACGATTCATATCTATACTGTTTTAGGAAAATTAACAAAATCTGTTAATGTTACTCAAAGTAAAAATAAAATTGATATATCAGATTTATCTAAGGGTGTTTACTTACTTAAAATTAATTCTGATAAACAATTTATCACTAAAAAATTGATTAAAAATTAAATTATTTTTCAAACTCAATAAAACATAAAACACATGAAAAAAACGTTACTTATACTTTTATTATTCTCTTCATTTTTAATAAATGCTCAAGCAGAATCTTATTATAGCGATGTAGATTTAACAAAATATGAACTAGATTTAAAAGAAGAACTAGCTAATAAAACAATAACAGCTCATACAAACATACTTTCTTATGGTTGGCCAGCTTTACAAGCAACAGATGTAAACCCAGAAAATGACCAAGAAGTATTATTAATTTATGGTTATTCTACATCTGGCACAACTGCTAGAACAAGAGGTATCTATGAAAACGGAGGTGGTTCTAATGACTGGAATAGAGAACACACCTATGCAAAGTCTTTAGGAACGCCTAATCTAGGTACTGCTGGACCTGGTGCAGATGCTCATCATTTACGTCCATCTGATGTTGGTTTTAATGGTCAAAGGGGGAGTCTAAAATTTGCAGATGGTTCTGGAAATGCTGGTCCAGTTTCTGGAGGATGGTATCCTGGTGATGAATGGAAAGGAGATGTTGCTAGAATGATGATGTATATGTACATTCGCTATGGTGACCAATGTAAACCTACTGGTGTTGGTATTGGAAACCTTGTTGGTCCAGATGATGAAATGATCGATTTATTCTTAGAGTGGAATGTAGAAGATCCTGTATCAGATTTTGAAAGACAAAGAAATACCTACCATGATTCTAATGAAACTTATGCACAAGGAAATAGAAACCCTTTTATAGACAATGCTTACTTAGCTACAAGAATTTGGGGAGGAGATAATGCTTTAGATTCTTGGGGAATCTATTTAACTCCAGACACAGAAGCTCCTACAGTACCTACAGATGTTTCTCTTAGCAATATTACAACTTCAACTATAGATGTAACTTGGACAGCTTCTACAGATAATGAAGCAGTAACAAAATATGAAGTTTATGCAAATGCGGTATTACAAGGTAACACAGCAAGTACAACATACACTTTAACTAGTTTAGCACCAAATACATCTTATAGTATTACTGTTTTAGCTAAAGATATTGCAAATAATAAATCGGCTCAATCTGTAGCTGAAAATGCTACCACATTAACAGATGTAACACCTCCATCAGTACCTACAGATATTACTATTTCTAATCAAATAAGTTCTGGTTTTAAAATAAACTGGACAGCTTCAACAGATAATTCTGGTGTAGCTAGTTATGATATTTTTATAGATGGATCTTTAAAAGAAACAGTACAAAGTACAGAATACCAGGTTACAGGTTTAACTGCATCAACAACTTATAATGTAACTATTTCTGCAAAAGATATTGCAGGAAATGCTTCTGAACAATCAGCTATAACACAAGCAATAACAGGAACAGAAAATACAGGAACATCTTGTGGTGAAGAAACTTTTGAATTGATACCAACTAACAGTAGCTCATATTCTACTAGAACTTGGACAGGTGATAATGGCTTAGAATGGACTGCTACTTTAGCTAGAACAGATCAAGAATTAAATGGTAGAGCAATTACTTTTGATGTTAGAGACAGTAAAACGGGTTCACTTACTTCATCTACATTTGCAGGCGGAATAGGAAGTTTAACAGCTTCAACTTTACGTGCTTTTTCAGGAGGTTCTGGTACATTAAATGTTTTAGTGAACGGAAATATAGTAGCTACATTACCTTATGGTGATGAAATTCAAACAACAACAATTTCAGATATTAATATTTCTGGAGATGTAACTGTTGTTCTAAATGAATCTAGCTCTGAAGGTGAACGTGTAATCATAGACGATTTAACTTGGACATGCTATTCTACTTTAAGTACAGAAGAAAATCTATTTAACTCTTTTAAAATGTACCCAAATCCAGCAGACGGCAATAAAGTTTATTTTAAATTAACAGAAAGTGCAGAGGTTAAGGTTTACAATGTTTTAGGAAAATTAATTAAAACACTAAATGTAAATACAAACAATAATAGTATGGATGTTTCTAGTCTTAGCAAAGGAATATACTTAGTGAAAATAAATTCTGACAACCAATCTATTTCTAAAAAATTGATAAAAAATTAAGCTTACATTTAGATTTATAGAAAAAGGCGTCTTTGTAAAAAAAGGCGCCTTTTTTTTATGTTTTATAACTACGTAAATTACTCTTAAATTTCACTGAATTAATTCATTAGAATTAAGTTGAAAAAAAGTAAATTTGCATTTTTACAACAACACCCAAATAAAACATAATAATGATTCATTTCTTTGGAAATATAAACAGCAAAGTATTCGCTGTTCAAACAACAGAAAAATTAACTACAGAAACTATTGCTAAATTGACTTGGTTATTTGCCGATCAACCAAAAATAGAAGAAACAACAATAGATGCATTTTTTGTTGGACCAAGAGCCGCAATGATTACGCCTTGGAGTACCAATGCTGTTGAGATTACTCAGAATATGGGGATTTCTGACATCATTAGAATAGAAGAATTTACTGTATCTACAGAAGAATTTTCTGATTTTGATCCAATGATTTCTGAAAAATTCAATGGTTTACATCAAGATTCATTTACAATTGAAATTAAACCAGAAGCAATTTTAGACATCGAAGATATTGCTGCTTACAATGCACAAGAAGGATTGTCTTTAAGTGATGAAGAAGTTGAATACTTAGAAAGTGTTGCTACTAAAATAGGTAGAAAATTAACAGATTCTGAAGTTTTTGGTTTTAGCCAAGTAAACTCAGAACACTGTCGTCATAAAATATTTGGCGGAACATTTGTTATTGATGGAGAAGAACAACCTACTTCCCTATTCAATATGATAAAAGAAACCTCTAAACAATTTCCGAATGATATTGTTTCTGCGTACAAAGATAACGTGGCTTTTGTAAAAGGACCTAAAGTGGAACAATTTGCGCCTAAAACGGCGGATAAACCAGATTTTTATCAAACTAAAGATTTTGAATCTGTAATTTCATTAAAAGCAGAAACGCACAATTTCCCAACAACAGTTGAGCCTTTTAACGGAGCAGCAACTGGTTCTGGAGGAGAAATTAGAGATAGATTGGCTGGTGGAAAAGGTTCTTTACCTTTAGCCGGAACAGCTGTTTATATGACTTCGTATTCTCGTTTAGAAGCGTCTATAGATTCAATTAAGAATACAAGATATTGGGAAAATAAATTTGAAGCAAGAGATTGGTTATACCAAACTCCTATGGATATTTTAATAAAAGCATCTAACGGAGCATCAGATTTTGGAAACAAATTTGGTCAACCTTTAATTACAGGTTCTGTTTTAACTTTTGAACACGAAGAAAATTCTTCTGTAAGTGATTCTCCTGCAAGAAAACTTGGTTTCGATAAAGTAATTATGCAAGCTGGTGGAATTGGATACGGAAAAGCAGACCAAGCTTTAAAAGATACACCAAAAGAAGGCGATAAAATTGTAATTCTTGGTGGTGAAAACTACAGAATTGGAATGGGTGGAGCTGCAGTTTCTTCTGCAGATACCGGTGAGTTTGCTTCAGGAATTGAACTAAACGCAGTACAACGTTCGAATCCGGAAATGCAAAAACGTGCTGCAAATGCAGTTCGTGGAATGGTAGAAAGCGATGAAAACTTTATTGTTTCTATTCACGATCATGGAGCTGGTGGACATTTAAATTGTTTATCAGAATTGGTAGAAGATACAGGTGGTAAAATAGATTTAGATGCTTTACCTGTTGGAGATCCTACCCTATCAGCAAAAGAAATTATTGGTAACGAATCTCAAGAAAGAATGGGATTAGTAATTGCTGATAAACATTTAGAAACTTTACATAAAATTGCAGATAGAGAACGTTCTCCTATTTACGATGTTGGTGTAGTTACTGGTGATGATCGTTTTACTTTTGAGTCTAAATCTACAGGTGTAAAACCAATGGACTTAGCCTTAGAAGACATGTTTGGTTCTTCTCCAAAAACTGTTTTAACAGATAAAACTGTTATTAGAAAATATAAAAACCCTCGTTATAAAACGAAGAATTTAGAAATCTATTTAAAACAAGTTTTACAATTAGAAGCTGTTGCTTGTAAAGATTGGTTAACAAATAAAGTAGATCGTTGTGTTGGTGGTAAAGTAGCCAAACAACAATGTGTAGGACCATTACAAATTCCGTTGAACAACGTTGGTGTAATGGCATTAGATTATAAAGGAAAAGAAGGTGTTGCTACAAGTATTGGGCACTCTCCTATTTCTGCGTTGATTAGTCCAGAAGCTGGTTCTAGAAATGCAATTACAGAATCTTTAACCAACTTAATTTGGGCACCATTAAAAGACAATTTAAAAAGTGTTTCATTGTCTGCAAATTGGATGTGGCCTTGTAAAAATGAAGGTGAAGACGCTCGTTTATACAAAGCTGTAAAAGCCGTTTCAGAATTTTCTATAGGTTTAGGAATCAATGTTCCTACAGGGAAAGATTCTTTATCAATGAAACAAAAATATACTGATGGAGAAGTAATTGCTCCAGGAACTGTAATTATTTCTGCAGCAGGTAACTGTAATGCGATTACTAAAGTTGTAGAGCCTCTTTTACATGTTGATGGAGGAAACATCTATTATATCAATATTTCTCAAGACGAATTTAAATTAGGTGGAAGCTCATTCAACCAAACTTTAAATGTGATTGGAAATGAAGCACCAGATGTTACAAATGTAGCGTATGTAAAAACAGTTTTTAACACCATTCAAGATTTAATTAAGGCTGATAAAATTACTGCAGGGCACGATGTTGCTTCTGGAGGATTAATTACCACTTTATTAGAAATGTGTTTTGCTGATGTTAATTTAGGTGCAGATTTTAACATTTCTGCATTAAATGAAGAGGATGCTATAAAAGTATTATTCTCAGAAAACTCAGGAATTGTTTTTCAAGCAGATGCTTCTGTAGAAACGATTTTATCAGAAAATAATATTGAGTTTTTTAATATTGGATCAGCAAATAATTCAGGAACAGTTACTATTAAAAACAACGAAGATAATTTCTCTTTTGATGTTACTGAAATGAGAGATGTTTGGTATAGAACTTCTTTCTTATTAGATCAAAAACAAACCGCTAATAATTTAGCTCAAGATCGTTTTGATAATTATAAAAATCAACCTTTAACATATAAATTCCCAGAGAATTTTACAGGTAAATTACCTGTAATAGGAAAAGACAAACCAAAAGCTGCTATCATTCGTGAAAAAGGTTCTAATTCTGAACGTGAAATGGCAAATGCAATGTATTTAGCTGGTTTTGATGTTAAAGATGTACACATGACAGATTTAATTTCTGGTCGTGAAACATTAGAGGACATTCAGTTTATTGGTGCTGTTGGTGGTTTCTCTAATTCTGATGTTTTAGGTTCTGCTAAAGGTTGGGCAGGAGCATTTAAATACAACGAAAAAGCAAATACTGCTTTAAAAAACTTCTTTAAAAGAGAAGATACGTTGTCTGTTGGTATTTGTAATGGTGCACAATTATGGATGGAATTAGAATTGATTAACCCAGAACATAAAGTTCATGGGAAATTAGGTCATAATGATTCTCAGAAGCATGAAAGTTCTTTTACATCTGTGAAAATTCAGGAAAACAATTCTGTAATGTTATCTAGTTTAGCAGGAACAGAATTAGGTGTTTGGATTTCTCATGGAGAAGGTAAATTTAACTTACCAGAATCAGAAGAAAGCTATAATATTGTTGCCAAATATGGTTACGCAGGATACCCGAATAACCCAAATGGATCTGATTTTAACACAGCAATGCTATCTGACAAGTCTGGAAGACATTTAGTAACAATGCCTCATATTGAGCGTTCTACTTTTCAATGGAACTGGGCCAATTACCCAACAAATAGAAAAGATGAAATTACGCCTTGGTTAGAAGCATTTGTAAATGCAAAAAACTGGTTGACAAAATAATTTATTTAAAAAAGTAGATCAAAAGGGCTTTTTTAAAGCCCTTTTTTTGGCTCTAAAAATAGAAAATAACAACCCTATCTAATTAATAAAAATGAGAGTTCCAAAAAAATATCAATTTATAGTTGAATTAGGAAAAGCCCTACACACTTATGGTATTCCTTCCTATAAAATTCAGTCTTACCTAACAGAAGTAGCACAAAACAAAGGTATAACTGGTAGTTTTATGGATTTACCTACATGGATAAATTATGTTTTTTATGATGAGAAAAATTCTTATAATTATGTAGAATGTATTCCTCCTGGATCTTTAAATTTAGGAGCTTTTTCTCGAATTGACGAACTGACTAATAAAGTTATTGATTCTAAAATTGAAGAAAGTGCTATTAATGAAGAACTAAATATTATTCACGCTAAAACTAAAGAAATAAATCATATTTATTTATATCTCGCATATACTTTTGCTGCGGGTTCTTTTAGTTTAATGATTGGTACCAATTGGGTATCTTTTATTTTTTCTTTATTATTAGGTTCTATCACCTACCTACTCGTCTACTTAGCTACAAAATCTAAGTATGTCGAAAATGTATTCGAGTCTTTATCTGCTTTAGTAGTAACTGTTATCTGTTGCCTTTTATCCTTAGTTTTTCCTGATTTTAATTTAGGGTTGACAATATTAGCCTCCATTATTATCTTTATTCCAGGATTAGCAATTACAACCGCTTTAGAGGAAATAACTTCTAAAAGTTTAGTCTCAGGAAGCGCAAAGCTTTTTGATGCTATGATTGTACTATTTAAACAATTTTTTGGAGTAATTCTTGGATTAGGCTTAATGACTTCTTTAATTGATATTGATCTAACTCATTATGTTTCTGACATGCCAAAATGGACTTTATTTTGTGCCATTCCTATATTTTCTATCACGGTTTTACCGATATTTCAAGTACGTAAAAAAGATGTGTTTTTTGGAGTTTTAACAGGTGTCCTCGCTTTCTTTATCACAGTATTTTTATCATCGGTTTTAGGCATATTAGTAAGTACTTTTGTTGGAACGTTAGCCGTTGTTGGTATTAGTAGACTGTTTGGCAGAATTTCTAAAACACCAAAATCTGTATATTTAACACAAGGTATTATTATGCTTGTACCAGGGAGCAAGTCTTTTATGGGGTTAAGTAATTCTTTTTTTAATCCTTCAATTACCGCTTCTGCAAACATTTTTGAAGAAGTAGCTTTTATTTTAATGGCTATCATTGGTGGACTACTTTTTGCGGGTACTTTTAGAGAAAGAAAACCTAGAAAAAAATTAATTGAAAACAATAATTAAGATCTTTATTTTATAAAAAAACAGCTTTTAGAAGAATCTAAAAGCTGTTTTTTTTTGTTAAAAATAAAAAATATTAGGAATCTATTTGTAGTTTTTCTTTTTCATTCTAGAGCGCATTTGCCTTCTTAACAACAAAAATCCGTTGCTTAATTTTCTTTTTTTCTTTAATACAGGAATACTTAAAGTAACTAATAGAGCAATACAAGCTGCAGAGCCCAAACCACCACCAAAGCCATTAAAAAAGTTACTTGTATTAAAATATATAAGTGTAAAAACGACTCCTGAGAAACCTATTAACAAATAATCTGACATAATTTTAGAGGATACCATACCTATAAAAGAAGCTCCAAAACAAACTAGGGGCAAATTTTCGGTTAAGTAAGCTGACAATAAATTAGGAAACACTAAAACAAACACTCCTACTAAAACACCAACTAAAGAAGATGACCTAACCGGACCTTGTTTAAATTTTACTTGTAAAAGGAATGTAACTACAGAAGAAAGTCCTCCTACTATTAACAATATAAGGTTATCTATAGCCATCTAGAAATTATAAAAGTGATAAAGAAAGCAAGGGTTACACCTCCAAAAGCTAAAGTTCCTAATTTACCTCCAAAACCATGAAAAGCATCTTTTGTACCAACTAACAAAAAACCAGTTATAACACTTGCTAGTGCTATAAATATATAATCTGGTGCAATATCAACATTTGTCATTCCAACAAAAGCTCCGCAATAAACAGCAGTAGGCATCCCTTTAATAAAATTATTCTTTTTAAAAAATGAAGGAACAAAGCTAACAACCAAACCTACTAAACTTGCTGCTAAAACACTGCTTAATTTAAATGAAACACTTAAAACATATGTAATAATTGCTCCAAAAAAAACAAATGCAACAGTTAACACATGTTCTAAATCATGATTTTTAGCTTTTAATGATGTTTTTTTATATCTAATTAAAAGTAATACAATGACCAAAACAACAAATACAGAAACATAAATGTTCTGTTGTTTTTCATATAATATTGCTGCTAAAAAACCTAAATGGCTTAATAATATTAAACTGAATGAAAGCTGTTTTACGTGCTTTTTAATCATAAAATGTATTAAATTTATAAGGTGCAAAAATACTTAAATTACTTGTGTAAGCTTTCTTATTTAAAAAGCATTATAATAAAAATTTCAAATAATTTATTTAGGCATTTAAAAGCGAATAAAATATTTATTCTTTTTTTGAAAATGTAAGAATACATCTAACTAAAAGTAGCTAAAAACATACTAAAAGCTTTAAATTAATTCTAAAACAAACTTAAAAGAGAGTAATAACACCTTAATATATAAATGTGATTCTCCATAGAATAACAGAAACCAGTCATTAAAAATTTAGTTCAAATTTATACTTATTAGTCAAAAAATAATTAGAAAGAATTTAGCTTAAAAAAAATGTAGGCAAAATACCTGGAAAATATATTAAAATAAAATGTTTTTTTAACTTAATGATAAAATATGAAAAAGATCAGATAGATTTGAAAGACTTATTTTATATGTATAATTATTATAATGAATCTCAATTTGATAAAGATTTTAAATTATTTACATCAAGCTCTTTTAAAAATTATTTTAAATAAGATTACTTAATTGTAAAACAAGACTTAAAAAACTCTAACAAAAAACTAGTTGGTGAAATTAGAACTATGAAAATAAACAGACTTATCAGCAAGTACTTTTAAAAGTAATAGCACCTTTAAATATATAAATTTTAATAATATCAGTTTTAATAATTCTGTCTTTGACGACATATCAAAATTTAAATACATGAAATTATCTAGTAGTTTCAACATAAAAAATATGAAATTTGGCTATGAAATAGATTCGAAATACACCTAAATAAAGGGTAAAAACATCAATAAATCATTATAAAACACAAAATAGGTATTTATACCTGCTTTAATTTCTACAATAAATTATAAATTGCACCCATAATGGAAGAGGTTGGAATTAGGGGGCTAACCAAAACCGTATTCAGCTAGCTTTTTTTTTATAAAAGCTAGCTTTTTTTTATACAATAAAATATTATCAATATTACCAGGATAGATTCCCCCTGAAGAATATATAAACCATAATAAGTAGAATACAATACTCATAAACAAACAATCTATTATTTAGTATTTTAGATATATAGTACCATCAAAATTAAATTATTCTTAATAATAAACTCTTATAATAAGTATTTGTTAATTCAATCTAAAATACCTAATTTGCCTACTTCAATTATAATATGATTATATGGCAGTAGAAGTTACAAGATTATTCGATTTTCCTTATTACCAATTAGAAACCTATAATTTAGAAAAAGCATTTAATTCTAAAGTCGGTGATAATTGGCAATCTATTACAACACAACAATATATTGATCAAGCAAACCAAATTAGTAGAGGATTAATAAACTTAGGTGTAAAACCAAACGACAAAATAGCCGTAATTTCATCTACGAATAGAACAGAGTGGAACATATGCGATATTGGAATATTACAAACTGGTGCCCAAAATGTACCGATTTATCCAACTATCTCAGAAGAAGATTATGAATATGTGTTAAATCATTCAGAATCTATTTACTGTTTTGTATCAGATATAGAAGTTCTAACAAAGATTAATAAGATAAAAAGTAAAACAAGTTTAAAAGCTATTTATACTTTTGATGATATATTAGGTGAAAAAAGCTGGAATGAAATATTAGAATCTGGTAAAGATACTAGCTCTCAAAATCTTGTTGAAGAAAGAAAAAACAATGTAAACACAGACGATTTAGCTACTTTAATTTATACGTCTGGTACAACAGGTAAACCTAAAGGTGTAATGCTATCTCATAGAAATATAGTTAGTGATGTTTTAAGTTCAGAAAAACGTGTTCCTTTTGATTATGGAAAATCTATTGGTTTAAGTTTTTTACCTATTTGTCATATTTTTGAACGCATGATTTTGTACCTATATCAATATTGTGGAGTTTCTATTTATTTTGCAGAATCAATTGAAAAATTATCTGAAAATGCACAAGAAATAAAACCCAATGTAATGACTGCGGTACCTCGTTTATATGAAAAAATTTACGACAAAATAATTTTGAAAGGAGAAGCATTAACCGGCGTAAAAAAAGGATTGTTCTTTTGGGCAGTAAATTTAGGTTTAAAATATGAACCATATGGTGTAAATGGTTGGTGGTATGAAACTCAGTTAAAATTAGCTAGAAAATTAATTTTCTCCAAATGGCAAGCAGCATTAGGAGGAGAATTAAAAATCATGGTTTCTGGTAGTGCGGCACTTCAACCAAGATTAACAAGAGTATTTGCAGCAGCAGGCATGCCAATAATGGAAGGTTATGGTTTAACAGAAACATCACCTGTAATCTCAGTAAATGACCAAAGAAATAAAGGCTTTAAAGTTGGTACAGTTGGTAAAGTAATAGATAATGTAGAAGTGAAGATTGCAGAGACTGGTGAAATTTTAGTAAAAGGACCAAATGTAATGTTGGGTTACTATAAAGATGCAGAAAGAACTGAAAACGTATTAAAAGGAGGATATTTTTACACTGGTGATAAAGGAGAACTAGATAGCGAAGGTTTTTTAAAAATTACTGGTAGAACAAAAGAAATGTTTAAAACTTCTGGAGGAAAATATGTAGTTCCACCATTATTAGAGGGTGAATTAAAACAATCTTTATTTATAGAACAGGTAATGGTTATAGGAGAGGGAGAAAAAATGCCGGCAGCTTTTATACAACCAAACTTCGACTTTATCAAAGAATGGATTAAGCATAAAAATTTAAACATTGGTTTATCAAACAAAGAAATAGCTAGTTCGGATATTGTAATTGAACGTATTCAGAAAGAAGTAGATAAATGTAACTTAAACTTTGGTAAATGGGAACAAATAAAACGTTTTGAACTAACACCAGAGGTATGGTCAATTGAAGATGGACATCTAACTCCAACAATGAAAATGAAGCGTGCAATCATCAAAGAAATCTATAAAGAATTATTTGATAAAATTTATAGAGAATAGTTTTATAAAAAAATAAAAATGGGCGTAAGTTAATTATATAACTATACGCTCATTTTTTTTGACATTAAATTATTTAAATAACAAATATCCCTAACATAAGACTAAAAGTATAAAACTGCCTACACACTAAACTTTAAGCATCCAATTAAATGTAATAATTAAGGCGTACAAGTTTTTAAAAATATATCATTTATAACCATAGGTAGAAATGGTCTGGCAATCCACTACAATTCTTCATTCGTACCTCACTGTCTGCTTTTTGTTACTATTCTTCACGCAAAAGAATATTCCATAAAAGTATTAGAACAAGCACTTACATGGTTTAATTTTAACCTTTATCTCATTTACTCGGAATTAGACAAAACTAAATCAGAACAAAAGGATACATAGAAAACTAAACTTAGTCACCCTCAACTTGTTTTAGAATATAAACGAACTTACTATAACTATCATAATAATTTTAAAAACTAAGATTGACATAAAACAACAAAGACTAAAGTATGGGTTGTGCTCGTTTGTAACATTATTGTCACATATTAACAGAATAAACCATAGAAATTCATAAAAAAATTATCAAGAAAGAATAAAAATTGGTCATGCTGAACTTGATTGAGCATCTCAAATTGCATAGACTTAATGCAACAAAGAAATTGAAGTAAATTCAGATTAATAAAATAACAATAAGTATTTCCGAGGCTAGTGCTCGTTTGTAACGCGTACAGACACGGATTAACATATTTACACCCAGTGTGTCATTTCCCCTTTTGTAAGAAAACACCTAACAATATAAAGTAGTGTATGATCAAGCGTATGAGATTTTCCTACCATCAAATGATAAGTTAGATGATTTTATGTAATTCATAGATTACAAAAAAGGTTATGTTTTCAGTTTAGGACAAAAAAAAACCTCAATTCATAAGAATTGAGGTTTAGGATCTTGAATATTCAAGATTAAAGAAAGGCGGCGACCTACTCTCCCACATAAATGCAGTACCATCGGCGCGATTGGGCTTAACTTCTCTGTTCGAGATGGGAAGAGGTGAGCCCCAATGCTATAACCACCCTAAAATTTTCAGCTAAATGAATTTAACTGTATAAGTTAACATATGGTAAAATAATATCTAAATCGTCTAATAAATAAAGAGGTTCTGCTCCCGCCTTTCGGCGGGAAGCGTACATAAGTCTATGGGTTATTAGTATCACTTGGCTATGACATTACTGCCTTTACACCTATGACCTATCAACGTTGTAATCTCCAACGACCCTTTAAAGAAATCTCATCTTGTGGTGGGTTTCGCGCTTATATGCTTTCAGCGCTTATCCCTTCCCGACGTAGCTACCCTGCTATGCTTCTGGCGAAACAACAGGTACACTAGAGGTCAGTCCAACTCGGTCCTCTCGTACTAGAGTCAGATCCACGCAAATTTCTAACGCCCACAGCAGATAGAGACCGAACTGTCTCACGACGTTCTGAACCCAGCTCGCGTGCCACTTTAATGGGCGAACAGCCCAACCCTTGGGACCTTCTCCAGCCCCAGGATGTGACGAGCCGACATCGAGGTGCCAAACCCCCCCGTCGATATGAGCTCTTGGGGGAGATCAGCCTGTTATCCCCGGAGTACCTTTTATCCTTTGAGCGATGGCCCTTCCATGCGGAACCACCGGATCACTATGCTCTTGTTTCCAACCTGATCGACCTGTATGTCTCTCAGTCAAGCACCCTTATGCCATTGCACTCTACGTACGGTTACCAAGCGTACTGAGGGTACCTTTAGAAGCCTCCGTTACTCTTTTGGAGGCGACCACCCCAGTCAAACTACCCACCAAGCACTGTCCTCATCTCTGAGTTAGACTCTAGATAAGCAAAGGGTGGTATTTCAAGGACGACTCCACAACGCCTAGCGACGCCGCTTCAATGTCTCCCACCTATCCTACACATTACTTATCCAAAGCCAATACTAAGCTATAGTAAAGGTTCACGGGGTCTTTTCGTCCCGCTGCGGGTAATCGGCATCTTCACCGATACTACAATTTCACCGAGCTCATGGCTGAGACAGTGTCCAGATCGTTGCACCATTCGTGCAGGTCGGAACTTACCCGACAAGGAATTTCGCTACCTTAGGACCGTTATAGTTACGGCCGCCGTTTACTGGGGCTTCATTTCAGATCTTCGCCGAAGCTAAACCCTCCACTTAACCTTCCAGCACCGGGCAGGTGTCAGGCCTTATACATCATCTTTCAATTTAGCAAAGCCCTGTGTTTTTGATAAACAGTCGCCTGGACCTTTTCACTGCGGCCCATCCGAAGATGGGCGACCCTTCTCCCGAAGTTACGGGTCTATTTTGCCTAGTTCCTTAGCCATGAATCTCTCGAGCACCTTAGAATTCTCATCCCAACTACCTGTGTCGGTTTACGGTACGGGTTCTTATAATCTGAAGCTTAGAGGTTTTTCTTGGAAGCCCTTAGGCACACTATCCAATTGTCCGAAGACGCTTGGTACTATCACATTTCACCTAACTCTGCGGATTTACCTACAGTGCCAATAGCTACATGTTTCAACGAACTATTCCGTCAGTTCGCGGTGCTTTCATTACTCCGTCACCCCATCGCAATTATAAGAAGTACAGGAATATTAACCTGTTATCCATCGACTACTCCCTTCGGATTCGCCTTAGGACCCGACTAACCCTCAGCTGATTAGCATCGCTGAGGAAACCTTAGTCTTTCGGTGTGGGGGTTTCTCGCCCCCATTATCGTTACTTATGCCTACATTTTCTTTTGTAAACACTCCAGCATACCTCACAGTACACCTTCTACGCTGATTACAATGCTCCCCTACCACTAACGTGTCTTTCAACGTTAATCCATAGCTTCGGTAATATGTTTATGCCCGATTATTATCCATGCGAAATCGCTCGACTAGTGAGCTGTTACGCACTCTTTAAATGAATGGCTGCTTCCAAGCCAACATCCTAGCTGTCTAAGCAATTTCACCTCGTTTTTTCAACTTAACATATATTTGGGGACCTTAGCTGATGGTCTGGGTTCTTTCCCTCTCGGACATGGACCTTAGCACCCATGCCCTCACTGCTGAGAAACATTTTATAGCATTCGGAGTTTGTCAGGAATTGGTAGGCGGTGAAGCCCCCGCATCCAATCAGTAGCTCTACCTCTATAAAACTTTTACTCAACGCTGCACCTAAATGCATTTCGGGGAGTACGAGCTATTTCCGAGTTTGATTGGCCTTTCACCCCTACCCACAGGTCATCCAAAGACTTTTCAACGTCAACTGGTTCGGTCCTCCACTGTGTGTTACCACAGCTTCAACCTGCCCATGGGTAGATCACTCGGTTTCGCGTCTACTACTACTAACTAAAGCGCCCTATTCAGACTCGCTTTCGCTACGGCTCCTTGACTTAATCAATTAACCTTGCTAGAAACAGTAACTCGTAGGCTCATTATGCAAAAGGCACGCCGTCACACCATAAATGATGCTCCGACCGCTTGTAGGCGTACGGTTTCAGGTTCTATTTCACTCCCTTACTTAGGGTTCTTTTCACCTTTCCCTCACGGTACTAGTTCACTATCGGTCTCTCAGGAGTATTTAGCCTTACCGGATGGTCCCGGTGGATTCATACAGGATTACTCGTGTCCCGCACTACTCAGGGTACCACTATCTTAAATTTGCTTACTTTTACGGGACTATCACCCTCTATGGTCAGTCTTTCCAAACTGTTCTAATTCACTTATCTTCGAATATCGTGGCCCTACAACCCCTATTTTGCCGTAACAAAATAGGTTTGGGCTAATCCGCGTTCGCTCGCCACTACTAACGGAATCACTATTGTTTTCTCTTCCTCCGGTTACTTAGATGTTTCAGTTCACCGGGTTTACCCCTATTGCTAGGTGACATGTCTTCAACATGCCGGGTTGCCCCATTCGGATATCTACGGATCAAAAGGTATGTGCCCCTCCCCGTAGCTTTTCGCAGCTTATCACGTCCTTCGTCGTCTCTGAGAGCCTAGGCATCCGCCATACGCCCTTACTTAACTTATTGTACTTTTTGCTACAGTATGTTTCCATACTATAATGAACTCTTTTATATTTTTATAAAAAAATTTTTGATTAGATTGCTCTAATCGTTCTCTATCTATTTGATTCTTACGATATCATTTTACCAATATGTCAATGAACTTGTGGTCTATTTACTTGAAATTGACCGTTGTGGAGAATATCGGAGTCGAACCGATGACCTCTTGCGTGCAAGGCAAGCGCTCTAGCCAGCTGAGCTAATCCCCCATTATGAAATTCAGAATAAATCCTAAATTATGAATGTAGAATCCTCTTACTTCCAGAATTTCCTTAGTATTTAGTTATTTGTAGTCCCGGGCAGACTCGAACTGCCGACCTCTACATTATCAGTGTAGCGCTCTAACCAGCTGAGCTACGAGACTATAATAGCTTAAAATACTTATATTATAAAATTAACAGCAAAGAGTAAAAATGACCTTTTTTTGTAACTCACCATCTTTCTCTAGAAAGGAGGTGTTCCAGCCGCACCTTCCGGTACGGCTACCTTGTTACGACTTAGCCCTAGTTACCAGTTTTACCCTAGGCGGCTCCTTGCGGTGACCGACTTCAGGCACTCCCAGCTTCCATGGCTTGACGGGCGGTGTGTACAAGGCCCGGGAACGTATTCACCGGATCATGGCTGATATCCGATTACTAGCGATTCCAGCTTCACGGAGTCGAGTTGCAGACTCCGATCCGAACTGTGATATGGTTTATAGATTCGCTCTCTGTTGCCAGATGGCTGCTCATTGTCCATACCATTGTAGCACGTGTGTGGCCCAGGACGTAAGGGCCGTGATGATTTGACGTCATCCCCACCTTCCTCACTACTTGCGTAGGCAGTCTCGTTAGAGTCCCCAACTTTACTTGATGGCAACTAACGACAGGGGTTGCGCTCGTTATAGGACTTAACCTGACACCTCACGGCACGAGCTGACGACAACCATGCAGCACCTTGTAATCTGTCCGAAGAAAACTCTATCTCTAAAGCTGTCAGACTACATTTAAGCCCTGGTAAGGTTCCTCGCGTATCATCGAATTAAACCACATGCTCCACCGCTTGTGCGGGCCCCCGTCAATTCCTTTGAGTTTCAGTCTTGCGACCGTACTCCCCAGGTGGGATACTTATCACTTTCGCTTAGTCACTGAGCTAATGCCCAACAACTAGTATCCATCGTTTACGGCGTGGACTACCAGGGTATCTAATCCTGTTCGCTCCCCACGCTTTCGTCCCTCAGCGTCAGTACATACGTAGTAGACTGCCTTCGCAATCGGTATTCTGTGTAATATCTATGCATTTCACCGCTACACTACACATTCTATCTACTTCCATATGACTCAAGTCAACCAGTATCAAAGGCAGTTCCATAGTTGAGCTATGGGATTTCACCTCTGACTTAATCGACCGCCTGCGGACCCTTTAAACCCAATGATTCCGGATAACGCTCGGACCCTCCGTATTACCGCGGCTGCTGGCACGGAGTTAGCCGGTCCTTATTCTTACAGTACCGTCAAGCTGGTATACATACCAGTGTTTCTTCCTGTATAAAAGAAGTTTACAACCCATAGGGCAGTCATCCTTCACGCGGCATGGCTGGGTCAGAGTTGCCTCCATTGCCCAATATTCCTCACTGCTGCCTCCCGTAGGAGTCTGGTCCGTGTCTCAGTACCAGTGTGGGGGATCTCCCTCTCAGGACCCCTACCTATCAAAGTCATGGTAAGCCGTTACCTTACCATCTAACTAATAGGACGCATAGCCATCTTTTACCAATAAATCTTTAATTAAGTCTTGATGCCAAAACTCAATACCATGGAGCATTAATCTTCATTTCTAAAGGCTATTCTCCAGTAAAAGGTAGGTTCTATACGCGTTACGCACCCGTGCGCCGGTCGTCATCTGTGCAAGCACAATGTTACCCCTCGACTTGCATGTGTTAAGCCTGCCGCTAGCGTTCATCCTGAGCCAGGATCAAACTCTTCATTGTATATTTTAAATATTTTAATGAATAAGTTTCAAAAGAATTTGTTTAAATAAATCTAAACATGGTTATTCTACTCTTTAATTACGCTGTCAATTTCAATATTTTCAATGAACTTTGTTTTAATCTTAAAAAGCAACTTAAAAGCTACTCCCTAAATAAAACTTTGTAGAAATGTTAGACTCGAACTAACTGACTCTTTTAAGAGTCATTCCAAATTTTCTCTGATCGTTTTCGCTGTATTTCTTAGCGGCTGCAAACATACAAACTATTTCTAATCTGACAATAAAAAATTAAACTTTTTTTTTATTTTTTTTTGTGTTTGCTCTAAAACTAAAAAACTCTTGAACGTTTTTGCCGAAAATTTCGGACTGCAAACATACAACTCTTTTTAATTATAAACCTAAGGAAATTGTTATTTTATTTTTAATAAAATTTTGACACTTTATTTAGATAAACTACTAATCCTCACCCTACTTACAACTCCTCAATGAACGTTGCTAACTGTGTGATATTACTGTTAGCGGGTGCAAACTTACAACTCATTTTTAATCTAACAACTATTTTTTTACCTTTATTTTAATTTAATTTTACAATGCGTTTTAAGACACTTGTTTTTAACTGTTTATGAAGAAAGTTTTTTTGAGGGTATTTTAAAGGTTTTAGGTTCTGGGGTGGTTTTGGAAGTGGATGCTTGTTTTTAACAAAGAAAACATAAGATCGTTGGAAGGTTATTTTAGTAAAAATAGACCTTTTTATTGTTTGAGATTTGTTGAAATGTGCGTTGTTCTATGAAATAATGTGGTTGAAATCTGTTTTATTAGTTGAAGAAAACACTTTTTTAGATGCTAAATCTGTTCTTGGTATGATTCTTTTTGTAAAAAAGTACTTCGGTTGACAACTCTGGAGATATTTGAAATGAGAATTCTCACAAAGTAATTCAGAAAACCTGAATAATATGGGCTTTTGTTTGGGTAAATAGTATCGAATAAGGTGAATTTGATGATACTAATATATAACCTATATGAAAACTAACAGCTCCTAAAAAGAAAACACTTATTGTCAGTTCATTAAAACTAATAGACCTCACAGGTTTTAAAAACTGTGAGGTCTTGGTAATAGTTCTGCTTAAATATTACAAAAGTAATCTATAATGTTTCTTGCGTATTAAGCCAGTACTTATATAAAGAGGAACCCCTCAAAAGGAACTTCATTCTGCAAATTTGTTGTGTTAGGGATTGAAACGGCATCCTTTTTATATGCTTATTTCTGCGATAGCAGAAATAAGCATACAAAAAGATATAGTGCAAAGCCCGACCTTTTTTCGAAATAGTGAATTAAATTGATACGTATTAATGAAATAAAAATAACTCCTATATAGTATTCATTAAAAAAAAGGGAACACCCAAAAGGAAATATTAATTCTTAGAAGTTCTAATTTTTCCTTTTTTACGCATTTTAGCAAAAAACAGTTTGTATTCTTCTACATTAATTTCTGATTTTCTTTCTATAATTATTTTAGTGAAATCGAAATTAAGTTTTGACGGTTGAGGCTTAAGCTTACCCTCTTGAAATGCACGTTGCAATACATCCTCTATTAGAAAATCTTCATTTTCTGTTTCTGGATGGTACTCTGTTTTTAATGAAAGTTTAAAAACATTAGCGGTTGTATTATACCAAAAGGCTTTCCAACCGCTTCTTAATTCCTTGATATTATCGAATGCAGTTTCACCTGTTTGACGATGGATCAACTTGATGAGGATTCGACCTTCTGTGGTAGTCATCTTTTTAATTTGATCTGTAAACTCGCCTTCTATGTATTTTTGAATGATTTTTGTATACTGTCTTCTTTTCCTTTTAGATTCGATTTTTTCTAATCTTACATTTAAAGAATCTAATCTTTCAGAGGCAAGTTGAGCATAGGGATAGGCTCTAAATACTTTTCTACGAAACCATAGATAATAACGAATATCTTCTCTTGAACTGAATTTGTGTTTTGGTAATAATGAAAACTCATTAAGATTTACAACTAATGTATCTCCTGGTTTTACAAAAACATAATCGTCGTCATTAATAGGCAAGGAATCTGTTTCTTGTATTTGAGAAAAAGAGACTGCCGAAATTAGTAGTATATATATGTAAAGAAGTTTTTTCAATTTTATTATCATATTACAAGACAGCATCAGTTGAAAATGAAAGTCAACTATTTCTATTATTTACTGCAAATTAGAGTCCAAAGTTACCTTTTAACTAATTTTATCTATAAAATCTTGTTCCGAAATTATTGCAATTCCTAAACTCTCTGCTTTTGTTAATTTTGATGGCCCCATATTATCGCCAGCAACAATAAAATTTGTTTTTTTAGAGATTGATGAACTTACTTTTCCGCCATTGTCTTCAATTGCTTTCTTTAATTCATTTCTACTCATTTGATAAAAAACGCCAGACACTACAAATATTTGTCCTGCTAGTTTATCTGTTTGATTTTCTAAACTTTCGGCAGAGACTTCTAATTGAACTCCGGATACCTTTAATCGATTTATTAAATCGATATTTTCTTGGTTTGTAGAAAATTCAATAATGCTTTGTGCTATTCTCTCTCCTATTTCGTCTACGCTTATTAAAGTTTCTAAATCTGCAGACATTAAATTATCTATCGATTTAAAATGTTTTGCTAATTTTTTAGCTACCGTTTCACCTACAAAACGAATTCCGAGTGCAAATAATACTTTTTCGAATGGAATTTCTTTTGATTTAATAATTCCGTCAATCATATTTTGAGCAGATTTTTCTGCCATTCTTTCTAACGGAATCACTTGATCTACCGTTAAATCATATAAATCGGCATAACTTTTAACAAGTCCTTCCTTGCGTAATAAATCTACCGTTTCCCCTCCTAAACCATCAATATCCATGGCTTTTCTAGAAATAAAATGCTGAATTCTTCCTGTAATTTGAGGCGCACACCCAAACTCGTTTGGACAATAATGCTTTGCATCTCCTTCTGTTCTTATCAATTCTGTGTTACATACGGGACAATTAGTTGCGTAAATTGTATGTTCTGAATCATGTGGTCGTTTTGTAAAATCTACCGCAATAATCTTAGGAATAATTTCTCCTCCTTTTTCCACAAAAACAGTATCTCCGACTCTAATATCTAATTTTGAAATTTGATCGGCATTGTGTAATGAAGCTCTTTTTACTGTTGTACCAGCTAATTGCACAGGTTCTAAATTTGCGACCGGAGTTATTGCTCCCGTTCTACCAACCTGATACGTAATTTCTTTTAAAACTGTTGAAACTTGTTCGGCTTTAAACTTATACGCAATTGCCCATCTTGGTGCTTTTGCTGTGTACCCTAATTCTTCTTGTTGATATAAATTATTTACTTTAACAACAATTCCGTCAGTTTCATAAGGTAAACTGTGTCGTTTTGTATCCCAATTTGTGATGAAATCGAAAACTTCATCAATCGATTTGACCAAAGTGATGGTTTCTGGAACTTTAAAACCTACTTTTCTAGCGTTTTCTAAACTCTCAAAATGAGTTTTATATTTACGCTCTTCCGTTACTACTTGATACAATAAACAATCTAAAGGTCTTCTTGCAACTTCTGTACTGTCTTGTAATTTTAAGCTTCCGCTTGCGGTATTTCTTGGATTTCTATATTCTTCTTCTCCGTTTTCTACACGTTCTTCATTCATTTTATTAAAACCTTCAATAGGCAAAATGATTTCTCCTCGCATTTCAAAATTGGAAACGAAGTCTTCTTTGATACTTAAAGGAATAGAACGAATTGTTTTTATATTCGGTGTTACTTCATCTCCCTGAAAACCATCGCCACGCGTTACTGCTTTAACAAACTGACCATTTTCATACGTTAAATTGATAGAAGCTCCGTCGAATTTTAGTTCACAGGTATATTCTACCTCTGTTGTACCCAAAACTTTTTGCACCCTTTCTTCCCAATCTAATAAATCTTCTTTAGAGTAGGAGTTGCTTAAAGAATACATTCTATTTTTATGAATAACCGTATTAAAGTTTTTTGTTACCGTACCTCCTACTCTTTGCGTTGGAGAATTTGGATCAAAAAACTCAGGGTTTTCCGCTTCTAACTTTTCTAACTCTTTTAATTTTATATCGAACTCGTAATCTGAAATTGATGCGTTATCTAACCCATAATAATTGAAATTATGTGTATTTAATTCATCACGAAGTGCTACTATTTTTTGTTGATTTGTCATTCTTAAATAAAAAATTAATCTTGTTGTTTTCCTGTTAATACACTTACCCTGTTTGAAAAAGGGTTTCCAGTAGAGCGCCTAAACGAAACTATTTGTCCAACATGCCAAATTGCATCTGCAATTGGTCCATTTATTACACACCAAAAAGAAAACTCTTTATCTGGAAATAAAATTTTATAATCAGAAACATCTTTACTTTCCCTAAGAATTGTACTTGCTTGCAATAAATTTTCTAGTGTTTTTTTCCTTTTTTCTACAAAAGTAAGCTCAGGTTGCTCACCTCCATTTACCTTTTTTAAAGTAGCATATAAAATTCTTATTGATAAATTATAAATATGATCTACCGTTTCTTCTGTTGTTCTTGCTTCTACATTTGGCTTAAAAGTTAAATCTTTTTCTACTAAACCATCTGTTGCCCAATAATATCTGAACCCCAAACCATCTATCATTCTACTAGTTGTTGAACCGGCAGTAAATTCTGGTGAAGGTTCTGGTATTTGAAAATAGGGTAAATTTTGATGAGATTTCATATAAAAACGGATTATTAAGGTGTGTAAAAATAGTAAAAAGAGGGTTGGCTACAAAAGTTTGTTTAATCAAAAAAACAGTATTAAATAATGAGCTATTTATAACTAAAAAAAGACTACTGCTTTCTGTTAAAAAAACAATAATACCACTAAATAACTTGTTATTAATTTGAATAATATGTAATTTACATGGACATTCAAAAATGAAGTAAAAAATGAAGTACGCTATTAAAATAAACAAAATTTCTACAGTAGATGACTTGGAAAATTCTTGGAGTATTGAAGATTACAAAGAACTTTTGGTACGTTTTGATTTTGCCAATAATGATGTAAATGAAATAAAGGAATTAAGAGAATTACTTTTTATGGCAATTTCGGATAAAGAACCTAATGAAGCAGCTGCTATTGTTTTAGACTATAAACTGTCTGATGTTTTAAATGAAGGACAAATAGATTCTCTTTCTTATGAAATGTTGGTGGATAAGATTTCTGAGGAATACCCAAAAATTGAATTACACAAAACACTCTTTATTATAAACCAACTTTTATACAAAGCTTTTAATGGAAAATTTCCAAATACAAAAGCAACTGTTGTAGATTTTGAAATTACTCCAGCTAGAAACGCTGAAACAAACATTACAAAAGAAATAACATTGAAATGTTTTGCTCTAAACTTAGATAGCCATAACGTAATTAAACGATTATTTGCTGATCAGTTAAATGCAGAAGAAGCTTTTGTGGAAGCTAATGATATTATTTGGTATTTAGAAAAAAATGAAACAGGCTACAGAATGACGACCTCTGAATATTTTATGAGTAAAGAAGAGTTTTTAAATGAAGAGTTTGAAGCTGTTATTGATTTCTTTGAGGAAGAATAAATAAGACTGTTATAATTGAAATTTTGATTTTCTAAAATAATTACAGAAGCTGCCAAACAAGTTTAGCCCTGATTGAAATGGCATCCTTTTTTTGTTTTTTCAAAAAAAGATATAATGGAAAGCAGGAAATTGCTTCTAAAAAATTAAAACCCGAAACAATAATATTTCGGGTTTTTACATTCAATTTTAATTGAATGAACTTGCACTAAGAGACTTTTAATAATAGGTATACCTTCTTACTTTGGCAATGTGTTTTGCTAGTCGCATTACTTGATGTGAATATCCATACTCATTGTCGTACCAAATATAAATTACAATAGTTTCCTTGTCTGTAATTGTAGATTTACTATCAAAAATTGAAGGTGCTGTAGACCCTAGAATATCTGAAGACACCAACTCATTGTCTAATGAATATTTAATTTGCTCTACCAAATCGCCTTCTAAGGCATATTTTTTTATAATTGAGTTTACACGTTCTGTAGAAACCATTGTATTTAACTGCAAATTAAGAATTGCCAAAGATCCATTAGGAACTGGAACTCTAATTGCATTAGATGTTAATTTACCTGCCAACGCAGGAATTGCCTTTGCAACAGCAGCACCTGCACCAGTTTCTGTAATAACCATGTTTAAAGCAGCAGCTCTTCCTCTTCTATTTTTACTATGCATATTGTCTACCAAATTTTGGTCGTTTGTGTATGCATGAATAGTTTCTAAATGCCCTTTTTTAATTCCGAAATTATCTTCTAATACTTTTAAAATTGGTGTAATTGCATTGGTTGTACAAGACGCTGCAGAAAAAACATCTACTACATCCGGATTGTATTTTTTGTGATTTACACCATGTACAATATTAGGAATTCCTTTTCCTGGAGCTGTTAACAAAACTTTGCTTGCTCCCTTTGCTTTTAAATGTCTTGCTAAAGCAACATCATCTCTAAAAGCACCAGTATTATCTATAATTAATGCGTCTTTAATTCCGTATTTGGTATAATCGATTTCTTCTGGATTATTTGCAGATATTAAATGAACTGTTGTGCCGTTTATAATTAAAGCGTTGTGTTCTACATCTATTTCTACAGTTCCTAAAAAATCTCCGTGCACAGAATCTATACTTAATAAAGAAGCTCTTTTTTCTAAAACTTCTCTATTTATTTCGCCACGAGTAACAATAGCTCTTAATCTTAATTGTGAGCCTTTCCCCATTTTAGACATGAGCTCTCTTGCTAATAAGCGTCCGATTCTACCAAAACCATACAAAACAACATCTTTAGGCTGAATGTTCTCTGATTCTGTAGCGCCTTTTAATTTGTTCCTTACAAAAGCCACTTTGTCGGCTCCTTTTATAGGACTTAAATAACACTCGTAAGCAAGTTTACCAATATCTAATTTAGAAGATGGTAAGTCTATCTGCTGAATTGCTTTTGCAATATCTAAGGCATCTTGTATAGAAATTGGTTTGTTTACAAATTCTTTAGCATAGTTTATTAAATTTAAAACTTCACTTGCTCTTTTGTCTATTAAAGTGTTTCTAAATAATACAAGTTCAATAGATTTATCATACCATAAATCATTTACAATAGTGATAAACTCTACTGTTGCTCTTCTATTTTGAGCTTGTTTAATTACCTCTTTTTCGTAATCTAAAATTATTGACATATTGAAAATTAAAATAAATTTCAGGCAAAAGTATTTCTTTTTCCTTAAACACGAAATCGATTTCGTAAAGTTTTCGTAAATAAAAAAATCCTGATAAATTATCAGGATTTTTAATATTGTAGTTATAGATCTTATCTGAAGGCATAACGCTCTCTTTCTCCATCTAGATTAATAACCTCTATATAAATTGGATGTCCAGCTCCAAAAGATGCATCTATTTCTTTTACCGCATCACTTGCATTTAAAACTGGTTTTTTATTAATTTTGGTAATAATATAGCCTTCCTTTACACCATAATAATTAAGATTTTTATTTTGATTGGTTATTATTCTAGCTCCTCCAGAAATATCAAATTTCTTAATTTCTTTTTTAGAAACATCTTTTAAAACAACTCCTAACTTTCTAGAAACATAAGCATCTTTTTTACTTAAGGTTATACTCTTAGTGATCTCTTCACCATCTCTATCTATCGTAATATTTACCAAATCGCCTGGTCTTTTTGCTGTTAGTTGACCTCTTAACTCAGAAAATTTAGAAATTTTTACATCATTTACCTTTTTGATAACATCACCAGCTTTTAAGCCTCCTTTTTGGGCACCACCATCATCACTAACTCCGCCAATCAACACGCCTTCTATATCTCCATCTTCTTGGTTTATATTGATTCCTAAAATAGCCTCTTGTACTGTACCAAACTCTAATAAATCATCAATTATTTTTTTAGCAATATTAGATGGTACTGCAAAAGAATACCCAATAAAAGAACCTGTTTTAGACGTAATTGCTGTATTAATTCCTACCAACTCACCACGTGTATTCACCAATGCTCCTCCACTATTACCAGGGTTTACAGCAGCATCTGTTTGAATAAATGAATCTGTAGAAGTAGTCCCTTCTAAATCTCTACCTTTTGCACTCACAATACCAGCAGTTACTGTAGAAGTTAAGTTATAAGGATTACCAACTGCTAAAACCCATTCTCCAATTTTTATATTGTCTGAATTAGCAAATGGAATGTAAGGCAAATCAAAATCTACATCAATTTTTAACAAAGCAATGTCATTCTCTTTATCTGTACCTATTAACGTTGCTTTATACTTCTGTTTATTATTTAATGTAATTTCAATATCTGAAGCTCCATCAACAACGTGATTGTTTGATACAATGTAACCGTCTTGTGAAATAATAACTCCACTACCTGTTCCAACTTGCTCAAACTTTCTAGTACCACTACTATTACCAAAGAAAAGATCTATTGGGTTAGATTGTGTTCTTATAGATGTGTTTTTAACATGCACTACAGCATGTACCGTATTTTCTGCTGCAACTGTAAAATCTACAGAGTTTGCTGTTGCATTTGCATTACTTAATGCAGGGTTATAGTTTGCAGTAACCGTTTTTACGGGGTGAGAAATAGTTCTTTCTATAACCACATTTTCATTAAATAGCATTTTATATCCGCCTAAAGTGATAGCGCCTCCTAAAACTGCCATTCCTAATAAACTTAATAATTTTTTCATGATTTTTAATTTTTATTACTCAAAGATACAATTATAACAATTTCAAAAAATCTGTTTAACTTGATTTTAACTGACTTTAACCGCTTTTTAACAGTGCTTTTTTATTCTTTAAATTCCTATATTTGTCCTAATGAATTTAGACTTTTATAAATACCAAGGAACCGGAAATGATTTTGTTATGATAGATAACAGAACTCTAACTTTTCCGAAAGAAAACATTGCCCTTATAGCGAAACTTTGTAATAGAAATTTTGGTGTAGGAGCGGATGGAGTTATCTTAATTGAAAACGATACCGATTTCGATTTTAGAATGATTTATTTTAATGCTGATGGAAGTCAGACTTTCTGTGGAAACGGAGGACGATGTGCTGTTGCTTTTGCAAAGTATTTAGAAATTATCAAAGCTAAAACGAGTTTTATTGCTGTTGATGGACCACATTTAGCGACCATTTACAACGGAATTGTTTCCTTAAAAATGATAGATGTTGATGAAATTACCGTGAAAGAAAACTCAGTTTTTGCTTATACAGGTACACAGCATCATGTAGAATTGGTAGATAATTTAGATAATTTCCCAGTTTTTGAAAAAGGAAAAGAAATTCGTTACTCTTATAGTGCTCCTGGAAGTAATGTCAATTTTGCACAGAAAATTAATGAGACTACTTTTAGAGTAAGAACCTATGAAAAAGGTGTTGAAGATGAAACTTTAGCTTGCGGGACCGGAGTTACAGCAGTTGCTATTGCTATGCATAAAACGGGAAAAACAGCTAGTAATTTAATTTCTTTACCCGTGGAAGGAGGAAATCTAGAAGTTTCTTTTTCTGAAGAAAATGGCGTTTATACAAATGTATATTTAAAAGGACCTGCTACTTTTGTTTTTAAAGGGAGTATTTCTTTTTAATTCATAATCTCAAATGAGGTTATTCTTTTGACGCTGATATCTATTACAAAAAACCATTATGAGTATTTTTAAAAATCTTTTTAACACAAAAAAAGACTCTACTAAAATATTTCCGAAAGAAAGTAATGAGGGAAATGTAAAAATTGAAAACAATCAAATTAGTTGTATAGATACTAACGGAATTCATACTTGTACCGTACACTTAAAAGATTTACAATATGCCTATATTACTATCAGAAATAATAAACTAGCTTATCTTTTCCTTTTTGATTACCATCAAAACCTTATCCCTGTTACCTATACTGGATTCAGCAAAGTTTATAAGGAATTATCTACTAAATTTAATTTTAAAGACGCTATCTTTTTTGAAAATATTGCAAAAAAAACCGTTTTAAAAAAAGAAATTTGGAGAAAGCACTATGTACCTACTTTTAAAATCTTAACATCTAATAATAACGACTACAACCTAGGTTTTGAAATTCAATCTACCCCCAAACAATTCATTTCTTGGGATACGACCTATGAGGAGTTAGAAAAAAATAAAAATACTCTATTTGAAAAGTCGCCTTACGGACAAAAATTACTAAAATTTAATGCTCCTGTGCGTATTGGAAATATCCTCTTAAAAGATTTTGGTGCTTATTTTGATAATGATAGAGCTGATGTTCCTGTTTTGCACTATTATACACATTGTTTTAATAATATAGCGACGGATGAAAGTTATTTACAGCTAAAGAAAATTTTAAACAAAGATTTAGCAAGCAGTAGAATGAATACCGGTTATGAACGAGCAGATCAAAAAAATATAAATTTCAATTTAAAAGGAATGCACTTGTCAATTTGTTATACATATGACAGTGATTGGCTTTTTAATGGTGGTTATACTTCTTTATCCATAGAAAATAAAAGAGAATACCCTTCATTACTACATAATGAAAGTTACGAAGAACTTATGGTTATTTCTGACTTCTTATTATTCAAAGGCAATATAAAAATGTCTGGTGACTATAGAAAAAACAAGAACATAAAAAACAGACCAGAAAAAATAAATCTTCAATTTAAAGACAATACCATTATTTGGGTTGATAATAAAAATAAAAAAATAGGATTCTCTAGTAATCACATTGCAGAATTATTTGATATCGATGAAATAAATTCATTCTGTATTCAAAATATTTTACCTGCAAAAGGAAGTGGTGGTGCTTATCTAGAATTAATAACAGATACTAAAAAGTACAACTACCCCATTTTTTATGAAGCTTGTAATTTCTTTGATACATACGCTTTAACAATAGAGAAAATAACAGGAAAGAAAGTAGTATTTGGTAAAGAATACTATGATTGTTAAACGAAAACTATTTTCATGCAACTCCAGGCTCTTTAAGATTATTATTTCCTTATTTTGCATTCTATAATCTATGTGCTTATTAAATTTTCCTTAAAGAAAACGAACTTCAGAAAAAATGATGACTTTAAACAGTATAAAAATAAACTTACGTGCTTTAGAACCCGAAGACTTAGATTTTCTATATCAAATAGAAAACAATGAGTCTTTTTGGGAAATTAGCCATACACAAACTCCTTTTTCTAAATTTATTCTAAGACAGTATTTAGAAAATGCGCATTTAGATATTTACGAGGCTAAACAATTACGCTTGTTAATTGAAGAAACGACCACGAAGAAACAACTAGGAATGATTGATTTGTTTGATTACAATCCGATGCATAAAAGAGCAGGAATTGGTATTTTAATTCACCCAGATTTTCAAAAAAAAGGCTTTGCCTCAGAAGCACTCTCTGTTTTAATTCAATATGCTTTCTCTTCTTTAAATATCCATCAACTATACGCCAATATTACTTCAGAAAATTCTAAAAGTATCTCCCTTTTTAAAAAACATCATTTTCAAAAAGTGGGTATTAAAAAAGATTGGATTTTATCCGAAGGAAAATTTAAAGATGAAGTTTTATTTCAGTTGATAAAAGACTAATTTTGCAATTCTAAAAAAATCAAAAAAACTTTGGGTAAAAAATTTATATACGCAGTTATTGCTACCGTTATTTTTATTAGTGGAATTATAGGATACCAATATTATCAAAAAATATTTGGAAAATCGATCACAAAAGATACAGAACTTTTCATCTACTCTTCTGACAGCTTAAGTGATGTGAAAGAAAAAATTTCTGATTTTTCTAAAAACACCAATACTTTTCTCTTAGTAGCTGCTAAGAAAAATCTTTCGAAACCAAAACCAGGTAGATATATTTTAAAAGAAGGAATGTCTAACAACGAATTGGTTAACCTTTTAAGAAGTGGTAACCAAACACCTATAAAGTTGTCTTTTAATAACCAAGACACTTTAGAAAAATTAGCAGGAAGAATTGCAGAACAATTAGAAGCAGATTCAATTTCTCTATTAAACTCTTTTAAAGACAAAGATTTCTTGTCTAAAAATAACCTGACAGAAAAATCTGTATTGCAAATTTTTGTTCCAAATAGTTATCAGTTTTACTGGACTACTTCAGCAGAAAACTTTAGAGACAAAATCTTTGTAGAATACAATCGATTTTGGAATAAAAGCAGATTGCAAAAAGCGAAAGCATTAGAATTATCTAAAGAAGAAGTGATCACTTTAGCTTCAATAGTTCAAAAAGAAACTGCAAAAAACATAGAAAGACCAATTGTTGCTGGTTTGTATTTAAATAGATTAAAAAAAGGTTGGCCTTTGCAAGCAGACCCAACAATTATCTATAGTGTTAAAGAACTTAAAGGACAAGATTATGTGGTAAAAAGGGTATTGACCGCAGATTTAGAAATAAACTCACCTTACAATACTTATAAAAATAAAGGTTTACCACCTACCTTAATTTCTATGCCAGATATTTCATCTATTGATGGCGTTTTAAATGCAGAAAAACATGACTATTTTTATATGTGTGCTAATGTAGATAAATTAGGGTATCATGCTTTTGCAAAAACACTTTCTCAGCACAATAGAAATGCAGCTAAATATCATCAATGGATGAACAAACAAAGCATTAATAGATAATTATTTACAAATTTAATCGTTGGGTTTGATTCGCAAAAAATACATTTCGTTTTATCTCTTATTTATATGCTCATTTTCTTTGTGTGCACAAAATTCATCATTTTATAAAAAATCTGATACTTTAAATACAAAAAGAAGAAATGCTATTATTCTCACTGAAAGCGTAATGGCTGGAGGCGCTTTAATTGGTTTAAATCAACTTTGGTACAAGGATTATCCACGTTCTGGTTTTCATTTTAAAAATGACAATAATGATTGGAAACAAATGGATAAAGTTGGCCACATGATGACTTCTTATTATATTGGTAAAATTGGAATGGAAGTTTTAGATTGGGCTGGTGTTTCTAGAAAAAATCAATTAATTTACGGAGCAACCTCTGGTTTTGCTTTTTTAACTGCTGTAGAAGTATTAGATGGTTTTTCTGATGAATGGGGTGCATCACCCGGAGATATTCTTGCAAATGCAGCAGGTACAGGATTGTTGGTTGGACAAGAATTACTTTGGAACGAGCAACGAATTACAGTTAAGTACTCTTTTCATCAAACCGAGTTTGCAAAACAACGACCAAATACCCTAGGAGAAAACTATTTACAACAAGCTTTAAAGGATTATAACGGACAAACTTATTGGCTTTCTGCCAATATTTGGTCTTTTAACAAGAAAAGTTCATTCCCTAAATGGTTAAATATCGCTTTAGGTTATGGAGCAGAAGGCATGCTTTATGGAAACTCAAATGCAGTAAACCCAATACAGCAAGATGCTTACCGACAATTCTATCTAAGTTTAGACCTCGATTTAACAAAAATTAAGACAAATTCGGAATTCTTAAAATCTGTCTTTTCTGTTGTAAACTTCATAAAAATACCTGCTCCTACTCTTGAAATCAACACCAAAGGAGCTTTAACATTTCATTATATGTATTTTTAATAAAATTTAACATATTGATTATCAGTATAATTAAATTTGGTTATACATTTGCACCCGCAAAACAGAAAATTTAGTTTATCAAAAAGTTTTTATTTTTAAGTATCGTATTTTTAGGATTTATCAACGCAACTTCTATTGATAAAAAAATAGGTACTCACAACAAAGTTACTTTCCCAAAATTTGTAGACTATAACATACCTTATTTACAAAAGGACTTTGTAGGTTTTAAAGAAGCATTAGCTTTTAAAGAATCTCAAGGAAGTTATACCGTAGTAAACACATTAGGATATTTAGGAAAATATCAATTTGGAAGAACAACTTTACGAAGATTTAAAATTTACAATACAACAGCATTTTTAAAAGATCCAGAATTACAAGAAAAAGCATTTATAGCTTTGTGTAAAGTAAATAAATGGATTTTAAGAAAAGACATTAGACGTTCTGTAGGAAAAACCATAAACGGTATTAAAATTACCGAATCTGGTATCTTAGCAGCCGCTCATTTAAGTGGTGCTGGAAACGTAAAAAAATATTTAAGAAGTAATGGTGTTGAAGGCTTTTCTGATGCTTATGGTTCTTCTATAAAGTCTTATTTAAAGAACTTTGGAGGTTATAATGTTTCTAATATTATAGCAGACCAAGACGCTACTGTTATTAATAGTTAATTAACAGAATACAGCTCTTAATAATACTATTATTTTTATATACAATAACCCGTGGTACGAGTTATTTCTTTTAAAACAAAATAACTTTCTAAGACACCAATATTCTCGATTTTAGAAAGTTTTAGTCTTACAAACTCATGATATTCATTAAGACTGCCTAAGTTAATTTTCAAAAAAAAGTCAACCTTACCAGCCATATGGTAACATTCTTGTACTTCTTTTAAACCTTTAATTTGCTTTTCAAATTTATCTATAAAGCCTTCATCGTGGTATCTTAATGACACCATACAAATTGCTGTAATAGGAATATTTAGAAGGTCTTTATTTATAAGTGCGACGTACTTTTTAATATACCCACGTTTTTCTAATCTTCTAACACGCTCATATACGGGAGAAGGAGTTAGATTAAGCATCTCTGCAACTTCTTTTGTTGTTTTTTTAGAATCTTCTTGAAGAATTCTTAAAATATTTAAATCTGTTTCGTCTATTTTTTCCATATAAAGATAAAATCACTTGTTAGTGGCCTACATCGCCCCATGTAAAAGTATTTAAAATTTTAATACTGATTAAATAAAGATAAAAATACTTATTTTTAAATTAAACCAAGTGAAATTAACTTTATAATTAATCAAATATTTAATTTTATCCTTTCAAAATTTTATTAAAAATGGATAAAGAAATTATTTTAATAACAGGTTCTAGTGGTCAATTAGGCACTGTTTTAGCTGAAAAATTACAAGAAAAATACGGGGTTAAAAATATAATAGCAACAGATCTAAGAGTAAATCCAACATTTAATGGGGTCTTTGAAACTCTAGATGTTACAGATTTTAATTCTATAGAAACAATTGTATTAAAATATAAAATTACTCAAATATACCATTTAGCAGCTATTTTATCTGCAAATGGAGAAAAACATCCATTAAGTACTTGGGACTTAAACATGAAAACTTTTTTTAATGTTTTAGAAGTATCTAGAATTCATAAAATAAGTAAAGTATTTTTCCCTAGCTCAATTGCCGTTTTTGGGAATAATATAGAACGTTTAAATACTCCTCAATCTTCCAATTTAACACCTTCTACGGTATACGGAATTAGTAAAGCTGCAGGAGAAAATTGGGGAAAATACTATTTTGATAAATATGGATTAGATGTACGATCATTAAGATATCCTGGTGTTATTGGTTATCAATCTTTACCGGGTGGAGGTACAACTGATTATGCTGTAGATATTTTTCATAAGGCTGTTAATAATGAGAATTATGAGTGTTTTTTAAACGCAGACACTACGTTGCCAATGATTTATATGGATGATGCTATAAGAGCCACCTTAGAATTAATGGAAGCTCCAAAAGATAAAATAACAGTAAGAACGTCGTATAACATTTCTGGTTTAAGCTTTAATCCAAATCAACTAGAAACTTGTATTAAAGAAAAATATACTGATTTTAAAGTAACTTATTCACCAGATTTTAGACAAGAAATAGCAAATTCTTGGCCAATGAGTATAGATGATCTAGATGCAAGAAAAGATTGGCAATGGAAACCAAAATTTAATATCAAGTCTTTAACAAAAGTGATGTTAAAAAACTTAGAACTTAAATATAATAATAACCTTATAAATTCATAATACTATGTACGGCACTATAAAAATCGATTTAAAAAAAGAATTAGAAACCATAAAATCTAATGGTCTTTTTAAAAGCGAACGTATATTGACTTCTAAACAAGGAGCAAATATTAGCACAGTTAACCAAGACAATGTTCTTAATTTTTGTGCCAATAATTATTTAGGATTAGCATCACACCCAGACGTACTAGAAGCAGGAATAAATGCTATAAAAACACATGGTTTTGGTCTTTCTTCTGTTCGATTTATTTGTGGAACACAAGATATTCATAAAGAATTGGAAGAAAAAACTGCCGCTTTTTTAGGAATGGAAGACTGTATTTTATATGCTGCTGCTTTTGATGCAAATGGAGGGTTATTTGAACCTTTACTTTCTGCTGAAGACGCTGTTATTTCTGACGCCTTAAACCACGCCTCTATTATTGATGGTATTCGTCTTTGTAAAGCAAAAAGATTTAGATATTCTCATAACAACATGGCAGATTTAGAAGAACAATTAAAACAAGCTAGCTCATCTAGACGTAGATTAATTGTTACAGATGGTTCATTTTCTATGGATGGAACCATAGCTCAATTAGATAGAATTTGTGATTTAGCAGACAAATATGATGCTTTAGTAATGATTGATGAATGCCATTCTACTGGTTTTATTGGTGCAACCGGAAGAGGTGTACATGAATACCACAATGTAATGGATAGAGTAGATATTATTACCGGAACTTATGGTAAAGCTTTAGGTGGTGCATCTGGTGGTTTTACAGCAGCAAGAAAAGAAATAGTTGCTATTTTAAGACAAAACTCTCGCCCTTATTTATTTTCAAACACGTTGGCTCCTGCAATTGTTGGTGCTACACTAAAGGTATTAGATAAAATAACAAAATCTACAGATTTACGAGATATACTAGAGCAGAACACTATGTATTTTAGATCTGAAATGACAACGGCTGGTTTTAACATTGTAGAAGGTACACACCCAATTGTACCAATAATGCTTTATGACGCTAAAATTGCTCAAGAATTTGCAAAACTCTTGCTAGATGAAGGTATTTACGTTATTGGTTTCTTCTTCCCTGTTGTACCCAAAGGAAAAGCAAGAATTAGAGTCCAATTGTCTGCCGCACATTCAAAAGAACATATCAAAAAAGCAATTGAAGCTTTTGTAACAGTTGGAAAAAAATTAAATGTTATTTAATATAACTAAGCAATAAGTCTAAATACATATTTATTTCATTTTTATACTTCAAAAAAAACACTTAATAATCTATAGATTATTAAGTGTTTTTTTTGAAGTATCTATTATAATCTTTATATCACAAAGTCTTTAATAAGACTTTAGTCTAAATAAAGTAATGTGCTATAGTAAATATAATTAGACTACTTATGAATAATAAAAATAGCTGGTTTCTTATGTAAGTCTGGCTGTTGATGTTTCCAGTCTTTAATCATCATGGTTTTAATATATTCTGACGGCAAAGTAATATCTGCCGCAATACATAAATTGGTAGTTGGCGATAAAGTTGCTTTTAAATCTGCCAACATTTTATCATTTCGATAAGGTGTCTCTATAAAAATTTGAGATTGATTTTTATCTTGAGAAATTCTCTCCAAATCTTTTATCGTTTTTTTTCTATCCGATTTATCAATAGGCAAATACCCGTTAAAAGCAAAGTTCTGTCCATTCATACCAGAACTCATCATTGCCATGATAATAGACGATGGTCCAACTAAAGGAATTACACGAATATTATTTTCATGTGCTAACTTAACAATACTTGCGCCGGGATCTGCAATTGCAGGCACACCAGCTTCAGACAATAACCCAACATTAACTCCTTCTTTACAAACATCTAAATATCTAGACGTTTCTAATTCTTCAGCATATTTGTCTAACAACATTAATTGAAGTGAAGGCTGAGATTTTTTAGGTGAGATTTTCTTAATAAATCTTCTTGCTGATTTTTCATTTTCAACAATATAGTAATCAATCTGTTCAACTACTTTTTTAACTGATAAAGGCATTACTTCTAAAGGTTCAGTTTCTCCTAAAGTAGTGGGGATTAAATAGAGTTTACCAATCATTTTTTTATATTTTAGATACAGTTTTCACGATTTTATACAAACTAAAAACGTAGAAATAATATTTTTATTTTTTTTGATACTTATCATACAGACTCACACTGATAAGGTGCATCCTTTTTTAAGACAAATTATCCGCAATAATATCACAGGCTTCATCTAACATCTTATACACATTTTCAAAACCTTCATTTCCTCCATAATATGGATCTGGAACGCTTAAATTTTTAGTAGGATGTGTTTCATTTAAAATCATTCGTACTTTTTGCTCATCAGTATTATTTCTGGCTAATGAGAGTATGTTTTGATAATTACTATCATCCATCGCAAAAATAATATCAAATTCGTCAAAATCTTTTACAACAAATTTTCTTGCTCTTTGCTTAGTAATATCTATTCCATGTTTTTGGGCAACTTCTATAGAGCGTCCATCCGGAAGTTTACCTATATGATATGCAGCCGTTCCTGCAGAATCTACAGAAACAATATTAGAATTTACTTTAGATTGTAAAATTCCTTCTGCTAAGGGAGAACGACATATATTCCCTAAACAAACCATCAATATTTTTTGCATAAAAATAATTTTTGATAAAAATAATTTTTGATAAAAATAAGAAACAATTACGCTCTTAAAAAATTTAAGAGCGTAAAATTAAATATCAATAAGTTTTTTGAAGTTCTCTTTTTAGAAAGTCAACTTTTTAGTTAAATCTTCCACATACTTTTTAAACTGCTTGTCGGTTTCTGTTAAGTTATCTACAGTTTTACAAGCATGCAATACCGTTGCATGATCTCTTTGTCCTATTTGATTACCAATACTTGCTAAAGAAGTCTTCGTTAATCTTTTAGCAAAAAACATAGCTAACTGACGTGCTTGTACAATATGACGTTTACGTGTTTTAGATTGCAAGGTTGCCACATCCATATCAAAATATTTAGAAACTTCTTTCTGAATATAATCTATAGAAACTTCCTTTTTGGTGTTTTTTACAAACTTATCTACAATCTGTTTTGCCAATTCTACAGAAAACTCTTTTCTATTAAAAGAAGCTTGTGCAATCATAGAAATAACAACACCTTCTAGTTCTCTTACGTTAGATTTTATATTTTTTGCAATATATTCTACAATATCTTCTGGCATTTCTACACCATCTCTGTACAATTTATTTTGCAAAATAGAAATTCTAGTTTCGTAATCTGGTGCTTGTAACTCAGCAGATAATCCCCATTTAAAACGAGATAATAAACGTTGCTCAATATCTTGCATGTCTACAGGTGCTTTATCCGAAGTTAAAATAACCTGTTTTCCATTTTGATGTAAATGGTTAAAAATATGAAAGAATACATCTTGTGTACCAGCTTTACCAGATAAGAATTGTACGTCATCAATAATTAACACATCTACCATTTGATAGAAATGAATAAAATCATTTCTTGTATTCGATTTTACAGAATCTATAAACTGTTGTGTAAATTTTTCTGAAGAAATATATAAAACAGTTTTATCTGGATATTTATCCTTGATATCTACACCAATAGCGTGCGCCAAATGTGTTTTACCTAATCCAACACCACCATACACTAATAATGGATTAAAAGAAGTTCCACCTGGCTTATTTGCCACTGCCATACCTGCAGAACGTGCTAATCTATTAGAATCTCCTTCTATAAAGTTAGCAAAACTATAATTAGGGTTTAATTGAGACTCAATCTTTACTTTTTGTAATCCTGGAATTACAAAAGGATTTCTTAATTCTCTTTTATTAGACTCTAAAGGAACAGTTACTCTTTGCGGCTTTAAAGGATCTCTGTTAGAACTTGGAATTTTAACAATTTGCGGTCTATTACTGCTGTAATTGTTTTCCATTTTTACATCGTAAATCAATTTGGCATCGTTACCTAATTGTTTTACCAATGCAACACGTAATAATTTGATATAGTGCTCTTCTAACCATTCGTAAAAAAATTTACTAGGCACCTGAATAGTCAACGCTTCGCCAGAAAGTTTTACCGGTTTTATTGGCTCGAACCAAGTTTTATATGCTTGCGGTTTTATGTTATCTTTTATAAAAGACAAACATTCATCCCAAACTGAGTCAGCATTTACAATCATTTAATTTTAGCGATTTTTTGTGTTATAATTAGGGTTTAAAAAGGGCTTATGATGCCTTTTTTAAGGTGGTACAAAAATGTGAATAAAATTCAGTATAAAAAAATCAATTTGCTATTGATTATTAACTATTTTTTACGTAGAATACACAAAACACTAATTAATTATATCACTTGAAAAAATCTATAACAAAAACTAGAATCCGATATTCCGAAACGGATCAGATGGGGGTTGTGTATCACGGTAATTACGCGCAATTTTTTGAACTAGGACGTACCGAATGGATGCGTTCTTTAGGGGTTACATACAAAGATATGGAATTAAGTGGGATAATGCTTCCTGTTATTTCTATAAATTTTAAATTTATAAAATCGGCCTTGTATGATGATGTTTTAACCATAAAAACCATATTGAAAAAGAAGCCCATGGTTAAAATTGAGTTTGATTATGAAATTGTAAATCAAAATGACGAACTCATTTGTACAGGAAGTTCTGTTTTAGCTTTTATGAATTCTAAAACGATGAAACCAACTCGCTGCCCTGATCATTTATTAAAAGGTTTGGGATATTAATTTTTTAAACAAAGAAAACTTTCTTGAACTAAAATATTACTCTAATTTTTTAATATCAACTTTATATAAAGTATCAAAAATAGTATAAATTGCTTGTGCATCTTTTTTTCTTATAGAAATGGTGTACTCGCAATTCATTTCTAATTTTTGATTGGTAATATCAATATTTTTCTCTTTAATAACCCTTTGTACAGCATTCATCATATCGTATTCAAAAGTTAACTTATAATAAATATTGATGGTTTTTTCTAAAATATCTGCAGCTTCTAAACTAATTTGAGCTGATGTTTTATATGCAGAAATTAAACCACCAACACCCAACTTTGTTCCTCCGAAATAACGGACAGAAACAATTAAAATATTGGTTACTTCAAAAGATTGTATTTGACCATAAATAGGTAAACCTGCAGAATTATTAGGTTCCCCATCATCATTTGCTCTAAATCTCACATCTTCAATACCCAATTGATAGGCATAACAAAAATGACGTGCAGCATGATGTTGCTTTCTTAAGTCTTCTAAATGTTCTTTTACATCTTCTTCTGATAAAACAGGAAAAACATACCCAAAAAACTTAGATCCTTTTTCTTTAAAAAGGGTTTCTTCAGATGGTTTTTTTATTGTTTTATAAACGTCTTCTAACATATTAAGCAATGGTTACTAAGACAATTCCTATAATTGCCAAAGCAACTCCTATTTTATTTTTTAAACTAAATTTTTCTTTAAACAACAATAATCCAACCAAGGTTGATACTACTACAACAGACACATTATTAATTGTAAATAAAGTAGAACTCTCAAAACCTGATGTTTGCATCGCTTTAATTAAAAATACAATTGTAAAATAATTAGGAACTCCCAAAACAATACCTGCAATTATATTTTTAAAACCAAATGGTTCTCTCTTTTGAAGCGTTTTTATCAATAAAATAAGCAATCCAAAAAAAGCAGCAAAACCAAATAAACTCCCAGAAAAAAGGGAGGTTTCATTATTTTGAACAAAATTTACTTCAACATATTTAAGTGTCGTATCAATTATACCTGAACCAAAAAAAAGTAATATTGGAAACACTAATCCGGCTTTATTCAAAGTACTTTTTTCTTCTTTTACAGAGGCTAAATAAACAGATAATAAGGCAATTAAAATACCAATAACTTTAAAGTAAGTAACCGATTCATCATATAAAATAATGCCAAAAACCACTGGAATAACTACAGACATTTTTCCTGCAACTGAAGCTACTGAAACTCCATTTTGTTGTGCTGTATTTGCCATTACAAAAAATACTGAAACAAATAAAGCACCTAAGATTATAGCACCAAAAAACCAAGGTTTCTGAGGTATTTCATTAAAAGAAAATGTAATTTCAGACAAACCGAAGCCTAAACAAAAGGCCACTAAATAATTTACAACAATTGCTTTTAAAGTGTCAATTTTATAAATATCGAAATATTTAAATATGACAAACAATAAGGTTGAAAAAAGAATGCTGAAAATTAAATAAATCAAAATAAATTTTCCTTTTTTGTAAATAATTCCGTTACCTCTTCTTCTCCCGGAATTAAATTCCAAGTATGAATGCCTAAGGTATTTGCAGAAACTGTATTTTCTTTAGTATCATCTATAAAAAGTGTTTCCTCCGCTATTAAATTATTCCCATTCAACACAAATTCATAAATATTAACATTTGGTTTTCTTAAATGAATTTCGTGCGTTAAATAAAATTGTTCGAAACAGATTTTAAAGGAATTGTAGAATTCACTTCCAACATTATTTTGAATCCAAGAAATATGCAAATCGTTGGTATTACTCAATAAAAATAATCTGTATTTTTTACTTTCTGCTAATTCCTGAATAAACTTTAATCGGTTTTTTGGAAAATCTAACAGAATAGAATTCCAAGCTTTTACTAATTTTTCTTTTGAAACATTGAACTTAGCTTCAAAAAAAGCAACAAACTCTTCTGTAGAAATTAAGCCCATTTCGTACTCGTTCAAAATTGGTAAATTGACTTCTGCTTCTTGCGAAATCCCTAAGTCCAGTAATTCTTTTGCAAAACGTTTTTTATCTAGGTTGATAAAAATATCGCCAAAATCGAAAATGATGTTTTTAATCATTTGTATATATTTTTAAAACATCTGTTTTGATGTTTATTTCTTCTTTAACTACTTTCTTAAAAACAGGTGCCTTCACTCCTACTTTAAAAGTGGTTTCCCCTACAAAAAGCCTCGCTTCATCCCAGAGATTTTCATCTATAAAAGTTTGTAAAGTCTGCGTACCTCCTTCTATAATTACAGATTGAATTTGGTGCTTTTGTAAAACATTGCAAACTTGTTTTGCTAGATTATGAGAGAAATCTATGGTTTCAAGAATTAGTTCTCGACTACTCTTGAACAGATATTCTTCTTTTTCTGTAATGATAATCGTCTTTACACTTCCGTCTAAAACACTACTATTTTCTGGAATTCTTAAAGTACGATCTAAAACAATTCTAACAGGATTTTGACCAGTCCAACTCCTAACATTTAATTTAGGATTGTCTGCAATAACCGTATTTGTTCCTACTAAAATTGCGTGTTCTTGTGCTCGCCATTTGTGGACTAACTGCTGAGAATATGGGTTAGAAATCCAAACTGGTTTCTGCTCATCTTTTGTTAAAGGAGCAACAAATCCGTCTTTAGTTTGTGCCCATTTTAAAATAATATAAGGTCTTTTTTTATTCTGAACCGTAAAAAAACGATTGTGATGTTCTTTACACTCATCTTCTAAAACGCCAACAGTTACATTAATCCCTGCATTTATAAGACGTTCAATTCCTTTACCAGCAACCAAACTATTAGAATCTACACAACCAACAACAACATTCTTCAGTTGATGTTTTACAATTAAATCTGCACAAGGTGGCGTTTTACCAAAATGAGAACAAGGTTCTAAAGTTACGTAGATCGTTGCCTCTTTTAAAAGTACTTTGTCTTTTACGGCATTAATTGCATTTACTTCTGCATGATTACCACCATAAGCAGATGTAAAACCTTCTCCAATAATTTTATTTTGATATACTACAACTGCCCCCACAGAAGGATTAGGACGTGAAACGCCTACCCCATTTTTGGCTATTTGTAAGCAACGTTTTATGTATAATTTGTGATCTATCACTAACAATTAAAATTTGATTTCCTGAATTTGATCTATCGGATATACACTAGAATACCCGAAAACCTTGTATTTTAAATCTCCTGTAAATTGCACTTTTATAGATTTATTTAAAAATGAATTTAGCAGACCTCCTAAGATTCCGTTTTTGTTATTATCAAAGACTTTTTTAGCAGGAATTACCACCATTAAAGGTATAGAAAACTCCTTTCTTGCTGGTACTTCAAATTCATCTGAAGAAACCTGTGCAACTTCTGCACCGTTTACAATCACCTTAATTTCATCCGTAGAAATAACACCACCAACATCATTTGGGTTTTCAAAAAAAGCTGACGCTTTTAAACGAATAGTATCTCCCTTAAAAGAAGATACCTTTACATTATCTACCTTTATAAAAATAGGTTTTTCCCTTACAGAACAACTTGTAATGAATGTAAAGAAAAGTACAAAATATATAAGGTTTTTCATGTTCAATATTTAAAAAAAAAGGTAAATTGCTCTTGCAAAAATACAGTAATAAATGAAAAGTACAGATTTTATCATTAGAGAAATTCAATCTAAAGACAATGCACAAATGGCAACTGTAATCAGAGAAGTTCTTTTAGAAATGGGTGCACCAAAAATTGGTACTGCCTACGAAGACAAAGCTACTGATAAAATGTTTGAAAACTTTGAAAAACCAACCTCATTTTATTATGTTGTAGAGCATAATAACAAGGTAGTTGGAGGCGCAGGAATTGCACAATTAGATAATTTTGAAGGGAATACGTGCGAGCTTCAAAAAATGTATTTTTTACCGATAACACGAGGAAAAGGTTTGGGTTCTAAATTAATAAATACTTGCTTAGAAAAAGCAAAAACAATTGGTTTTGAAAACTGCTATTTAGAAACTATGCCTTATATGAATGCTGCACAAGCATTGTACAAAAGGAATGGTTTTGTAAATCTTGACAAACCTATGGGAAATACCGGACATTATTCTTGCCCTGTTTGGATGCTTAAAAAATTATAAAAATTGATATATACTATTCTCTTATCGATACACCTTGTACTGTTTAGTTGGGCTTTTTACAATATTTTATATTTTGGCGTAAAACCTTCTAAATCTTTAAGCTGGATTTTAATTACACTCTTATTTCCTTTCATGGGGGTTTTTGCTTTTATTTTATTCGGCATTAATAGAAGAAAAATAAAATACTTTGAACTTAAAGAGACTAAAAAAAGGAAAGATTACATTGAAAAGAATCGCAAAAATGAAAAAAATAAAAATGTAGCTGTACTTAAGAGTCGCAAAGCTTCTAAAATATCTAATCTAATTTTTAATAACACAAACTTACCGCTACAATTAAATAATGATGTTGTAGTCTTAAAAAGTGGAAAAGAAACTTTTGAAGCACTTTTTAAAGCTATTAAGAATGCTAAATCATTTATCCATTTACAATATTACATTATTGAAAATGGAGAAATTCTCAACAATATTATTAACTTATTAGAGCAAAAACGAAAAGAAAATGTAGAAGTCCGTATTTTATACGATTCTATAGGAAGCTTTCCCTTAAACAAAAAAACCATACAACACCTAAAAGAAATAGGTGTAAAAATATATCCAGAAACTCCTTTTAAATTTGGAAGCTTTCTTTTTTCTTTAAATTATAGAAATCATAGAAAAATTGCAATTATAGATAATGAAATTGGTTTTACAGGTGGCGTAAATATTTCTGATGAATATATTACAAAAGACACCGATTTAGGTATTTGGCAAGATGCACATGTACAAATATCTGGTTGTGCAGTCGCTAATTTACACGATACTTTTTTAAAAGATTATTACTACGCAACAGATATAGATTTAAGTCAGAAAGAAAAATACAATACGGTTTGTAACGCTGAAGGAAACACTAAAATACAAATTGTTTCTAGCGGTCCAGATTACAAACAACCTGTTGTAATGCAACAATATTTGAGCCTTATTAATTTAGCAGAAAAGAGTATTTGTGTATTAAACCCATATTTTATACCTACTTACTCTATATTAGAATCGTTTAAAATTGCAGCTTTAAGTGGTGTAAAAGTAACTTTATTATTACCTAAAGTTACCGATTCTAATATAGCTACCTATAGTATGTATTCTTATTTTGAGGGTTTATTAAAAGCCGGAGTAGATATATATTTAAGGGACGATTTCTCGCACAGTAAAGTTATATTTATTGATGATGAGATTGCTTCAATCGGTTCTACCAATTTTGATTGTAGAAGCTTTGAACATAACTATGAATTAAATGCTTTAATTTTTGATGAAGAAATTACTTCAGAAATATCAAAAGAATTCAATGAAAGAAAAAATTTAGCCACCAAAATAACTCTAGAAGATTTCTTAAACAGATCTAACAAACAAAAAACACTTGAACGTCTTGCTAGATTTTTAAGCCCTTTATTATAAACTATCTATGACACTTCAAAATTTTCGTATTTTTTTTAACAGTGAATTATCAACGATCTATCCAAAAACAGAAATTGATTCTTTCTTTTTTCTGTTGATAGAAGTAAAACTGAACCTACAAAGAATCGATACCGTTTTAAAACCAGACTTTTTAATTGACGAAAGTATTTTATCAGAAATAAAAAATATTGTAAAAAGACTTCAAAAAGAAGAACCTATTCAGTATATTTTAGGAGAAACTGAGTTTTATAGTTTACCCTTTTTAGTAGATGAAAATACCTTAATACCAAGACCGGAAACAGAAGAACTAGTAGAATGGGTTATCAATGAAATTCAAGAAATAAGAAGTAAAAATCAAGACAATAAATTAAATATTCTTGATGTAGGAACAGGTACAGGTTGCATTCCTATTTCTTTGGCTAAGAACTTAAATAACGTTTCTATTTCTGCTATAGATGTTTCTTTAGAAGCTTTAAAAAAAGCAAAGCAAAATGCAGTTTTAAATAAAGTTGACATTACTTTCTTAGAAATAGATATTTTAAAAGCTAAAGAATTGCCTAAAAAATATGACTTCATAATTTCTAATCCTCCTTATGTTAGAGAATTAGAAAAGATAGAAATAAACAATAATGTATTACAAAACGAACCACATCTTGCCCTTTTTGTTGATGACGAAAACCCACTAATTTTCTATAAAAAAATTGCAGATTTAGCAAAACAATACCTTACTAAAAACGGATTGTTATTTTTTGAAATCAATCAATATTTAGGAAAAGAAACCTTAGAAATGCTACAACAAAAAGGGTTTAAAAACATAGAATTAAAAAAAGATTTTTCTGGAAATGACAGAATGATAAAAGCTACATATTAAAATCGATTATCACCATCTAATAAATCTCCTATTCCACCTAAAACACTTCCTTCTCCTCGCTTTCCACTTCCTGTTCTTGGCGCCATTGACAAAACTCTTCCTGCCAATCTACTAAAAGGTAAAGATTGAATATACACAGTTCCTGGCCCTTTTAAAGAAGCAAAAAACAATCCTTCACCTCCAAAAACAGTATTTTTAATACCACCAACAAACTCAATGTCATAATCTACATCTTGAGTAAAACCAACAATACACCCCGTATCTACCTTTAAAACTTCACCTGGTTGTAATACTTTTTTCGCCATGGTTCCTCCTGCATGAATAAAACTTAAACCATCTCCCTCTAATTTTTGCATAATAAAACCTTCGCCACCAAACAAGCCTCTCCCTAATTTTTTAGAAAACTCTATTCCAATAGAAACACCTTTTGCTGCACAAAGAAATGCATCTTTTTGGCAGATAAACTTCCCTCCAAATTCTGTTAAATCAATCGGAATAATTTTACCAGGATACGGAGACGCAAATGAAATTTGTTTTTTTCCAAAGCCATCATTGGTAAAAACAGTCATAAATAAACTTTCGCCAGTTAAAATTCTTTTTCCTGCTGAAAAAATCTTTCCTAATAAGCCTGTTTCTTGATTAGAACCATCACCTAAAATAGTATTCATTTTAATATTATCATCCATCATCATAAAAGTACCTGCTTCTGCAACAACTCCTTCTTGCGGATCTAACTCAATTTCTACAAACTGCATTTCTTCTCCAAAGATTTTATAATCAATCTCGTGAGCATTTCTATTGTTTGAGTTTTGTGGAATTTTATCTTGAAACATAATTCAATTTTTAAGGTTAATACATTAATTAGAAGATTTTAAAGGGTATTTGTTACACCAAAAAACTATTTTTTTAAATTTAGTGAATTTTACTTCAATCTAAATAAGTACATTTTTTTGATACATTACTTCTTATGAAAGGTTTATGTAAAGAACCTTTTAAATTTTTGTTAATAAAGCCAAAACAGCCGTTTTCTAATTATTTATGAGTAGAAAAAGCAATATTTTTGCAGTGATAAAAAGAAAAACTATATTTAATACACGAATTAAAAAATAAAAAAATTATGAAATATTTATCTCCAGAAATAGAAGCTTTATCTAAAAAATTTGAAGTAACAAAATCTTTAGCGCGTACAAATGTATCTTGTGGTATTTTTCAAGAATGTGATTATAACGAAGAAAGACCAGAACTATATAAAGGTAAAGAATAAACTACTTTTTCACTCTTAAACTCCAATGGAATTGAAATCTAGAAATCACTACTCCATCTTTATTTTTTCCTTCGGATGTTAAAATAATAACCTGCCCTTCTACAGTTTTAATAGATTCTTGAATTGCTTCTCGAATTTCATTTCCTCCTTTACAAGAAAAAAGAATTCTTCCCGTAGCTTTTTTAAAGAACTGCGCTTCTTGCTGGGTCACCAACATAGATACTTTTACCTTAGAATCGTCTATTGCCTTCATTACCAAAACACCTGTTGGCATTTCTGCCGCCATACCTTGTGCAGCCCAAAACATACTTCTAAACGGGTTTTGATTCATCCATCGATGTTTTATAGAAACCACCACTTCTGTATCTGTAATAGTGCGCACTCTTACGCCTCCTAAATATGCTAAAGGCAATTTTACAAGGTTAAAAAGATTGACTTTTCTCGGAGTAAATTTCATTTTATATATTTAATTAATTTTAAAAAATACTATTAAAGTTGACAAGGTAGTTAAAATAAATGAAACCAAAACCCAATAACAACAACGGATACAAGACTTTTTAATAGCTTTTTTAACCAAAAATAAAAATGTTAAAGAAATGTTAAATACAGTACTATGTATTGCATAATACCTTTTTAAAGATATATATTTGCATAAGAAAGTATTATATAGTTTATAAATCATGAAACAAAATAACGAAAACACCAATGCCTTTTTAATACATATTTCTGCTTTTGCAGGATTTATATTTCCGTTTGGTAATATAATTACACCATTAATTGCATGGCAAACGTTAAAAGACAGAAGTACCTTTTTAGACGAACACGGTAAAGAAGCAATCAACTTTAATATTAGTTATTCTTTATATATTTTTATATTGACATTAACTTTTATTCCTGTTTTTATTGGATCTATTTTTAGAAACTTCGATAATTTTAACAACTTTAATCATATTAATATCAATTTTGAGACTTCTAATTTATTCGGTGTTTTTGGTATTGCATCTCTTGCAGGAATTGTAGGCATCATTAAAATTGCATTGATAATTATAGCTGCATTAAAAGCGAAAGAAGGAGAAAATTATAAATATCCTTTCACTATAAAATTTATTAAATAATCATTTAAAACCACAATAAATGAAAATAGAAAATACAAAAGCACAAATGCGAAAAGGTGTTTTAGAGTATTGTATTTTATCCATTCTAAAAAATGGAGACGCCTATACTTCTGAAATTCTTTCCACATTAAAAAGTGCAGAAATGATTGTGGTTGAAGGCACCATATATCCTTTATTAACACGCTTAAAAAACGCAGGTTTGTTAACCTACAGATGGGAAGAATCAACCTCTGGACCACCAAGAAAATATTATGTTTTAACAGAAAACGGAGGCATGTTTATAAAAGAACTAGATAAAACATGGAGTAATTTAGTAAACGCAGTAAACCAAGTAATCAGCAAAAAACCAACTACCAATGAATAAGACAATCAACATAAATTTAGGCGGGTTTTTCTTCCACATAGATGAAGTTGCCTATCAGAAATTAAAGCGATACCTAGAATCTATTTCTAGATCGTTGAGCGATGATCCGCAAGGAAAAAATGAAATCATTGCAGATATAGAAGCACGTATTAGCGAATTGTTATCAGAAAAAATAACAGATGCAAGACAGGTTATTAATGAAGGTGATATAGAAGATATCATTAAAATTATGGGACAACCAGAAGATTATGCTAGCGCTGAAGAAGAATATAGTGACGCAAACTATTCATATACTAGAAATAACACTACCGGAAAAAAATTATTTAGAGATGGTGATGATAAATTTTTAGGAGGAGTTGCTTCTGGTATTGCACATTATTTTGATGTAGATACTATATGGATTCGTCTTGGTTTGTTAGCCCTTTTCTTTGGAGCTGGTTTTGGAGTGATCTTATACATTATCCTTTGGATTTTGTTGCCAGAAGCTAAAACGACGGCAGAGAAATTACAAATGGAAGGAGAGCCTGTAAACATCGATAACATCGAAAAAAAGATTCGTGAAGAGTTTAATAATGTTTCAGAAAATGTAACCGAATTTGCGAATAAAGCTTCAGAAAAATTTAAAGATGGCGCTAATGAGTTTTCAGAAAAAATGAATCAGACTTTTTCGGGAAAGCCTCAAAAAAATAATGGATTACAAGATTTCATCAACACCATAGGCAAGATTATTCTTGTATTCTTTAAAGTGATTGGTAAATTTATTGGAATTCTACTAGTGTTTATTGCTGGTGCGGTTATTTTATCACTAATCATTGGTGGGTTTTCTGTAGGAAGTTTAGAGGTTTTAAATGTGAACGGAGAGTTTTTACAATATCCGCCATTTTTTTATGATGCAATTTTACCAAAGTGGGTATTAACACTTGCAGCATTTTTATTAATTGGTATTCCGTTTTTAATCTTATTTGTTTTAGGGTTGCGCATATTATCGAGCAGTGTAAAAAAAATTAGCAAACCAACCTCATTAACACTTTTAGGTATTTGGGTAATGGCTTTATTAACCATGATTTTTACAGGAATAGAATACGGAACCTCTCATGTAAATGACGGTCAGTTTGTAAAGAAAACAGCTTTAAATAGCATAGAAAATGATACCATCAATTTAAAAATGATCAATGATGATGAAATTTACTACAGACACAACTTAAGAAGAAATTCTAGTAAACAGCAAGTTGAAATAGATGGAATAAACAAATTATATTCTAATAATATTAATGTTGATGTTAAAAAAAGTAATTCTAATGAAGCATATATAATTCTTCAAAAAGAGTCTTCTGGAAAAACCAGATACAATGCAAACTGGAATGCTGAAAGAATTGAATATAAATATGAAATTATCAATAATACTATTATTTTAGATGCTTATTATTTATCAAACTTTAAAAATATATGGAAAGATGAAGAAGTTAATATCACAGTTTATATTAAAGAAGGGAACACCATTTATTTTGATCATTCAGTAAAAAACTTTTTAGACGATGTAAAAAATGAAACTGATATTTATGACAAAGACATGGTTAATCATCATTTTAAAATGACCGATAAATCCTTACAATGTACAGATTGTGAAGTAGAATTAGAAGATACTAAAATTATTGAAGAGGAAGTTAATTAATACAATTCAACCATAAAAAACAACAATTGAGTAACCATCCTTTGATTTTAAGCGTCTATTAAAAGACATTTACAATATAATTAAAACCAAACACATGAAAAATTCAGTATCAAAAATTATTGCAATTCTATTTATAACTACTCTTTTTACATCTTGTAGTATAGACATGATGAATAGAGTTAACGGAGATAAAAATGTAATTACAAAAACCAGAAAAATTGCAGATCAATTTACGGGAATAAAAGTAAGTACAGGTTTAGATGTCTACATAACTCAAGGTTCTAAAAATAAAGTGACCGTAGAAGCTGATGAAAATTTACACGATATTATTATTACGGAAGTTGAAAATGGCATATTAAAAGTATATGCTGATAAAGGAATCTGGAGAGCAGCAGCCAAAAAGGTACATGTTACCATTAAAGATTTAACGCTTTTAACAGCTACAAGCGGAAGTGATGTTTACGGAAAAGATATTATAAATACCGATGAAATTTCTATCTCAGCTACAAGTGGTGCAGATATTAATATTAAAGTAAACGCAACAAGTGTAGAAACAAATTCTACAAGCGGATCTGATATTCATATTTCTGGAAATACGATAAATCATGCTTCTAATGCAACAAGCGGAAGTTCTATTGATGCATATGATTTAGAAAGTGAAAATACTATAGCAAAAGTAACAAGTGGAGCTGATATTAATATTTATGCTTCAAAAAAATTAGAAGCAAGAGCAACAAGTGGTGGCGATATTGATTTTAAAGGAAACCCAAAAACAATTGATAAAAAAACAACTTCTGGCGGAAGTATTTCTAAGAAATAAGCAACCTTAACAAATTAAGCAACCAAAACTATGGACTCTTTTTTAGAACCTTTTAGAAAATCAATTTTAATAAAAGTAGTACTGTTTTTAGCAATGTTGTTTTACAACTTTGTTTTAAACGCTCAGGTTGATACAAATTCAAACTTGTTTAAAATATTAAAATCAAAAGATAGTATTTTATTTGAAAGAGCGTTTAACAATTGTGAAATCGAAAAACTAAGCCCAATTATAGCTGATAATTTTGAATTTTATCACGATGTTGGAGGTATCCAAAATAAGGAACAATTTATTGATATTATAAAAAAGAACCTATGTACCAACCCAGGAAATAACACTAGACAATTAGTTGCTAATTCTTTAGAAGTACATCAATTAAACAATAATGGCGTTATTTATGGGGCTATTCAAAAAGGAAAACACACGTTTCAAGAAAAACAAAAAGGTGTATTAAAAACTGTTGGAATTGCAGATTTTACACACCTTTGGATTTTAGAAAACAAAATTTGGAAATTAAAAAGGGTGCTGAGTTTTAATCACCAACCGTATTCCGAATAACAATTTATTAGAAAGCTAACTTCTAATATTTATACTAATACTTGGTTTTATTAGTTTACTTGGTAAGTCGTCGTTTTTTAAAAAAACGACGCTTACTTTTTTATGCTAAAACTATTTTACACGTTTTTCGAAAAATGAATCTGCTAAATTAACAGGACTTACCAAAGCCAATTTAAAATCTACAATTTTAGTTGTTAGTATATATAAATCTTTTTCATCTTTAGAATACCAAGTAATTTGTTTTGGTAAAATAAAACCACTTACGTTTTCCCAAGAATTATACCTTATCATTTTATATTTATCAACAGGAGCTTTAGATTTAAAGGTTACTGTATATGCTAACCATTCCATTTTAAAGGTTTCTGGATTATAATACACAATATAATTATCATCTGGAGAAGTACCTACATTTGCTCTATAAGAAATTTTATAACCAGGATAATTGACTCCTTCAAATACAAAATCATCTACTTTCTCATAAGTAATTCCGTCATCCGCCAAGACAAAAGGCATGGCATAAAAATAAAAATATAAGTTGTAATAAAAAGCAGGATCTCTTTTTAAACTACCTTCAACCTCTTCTAAAGACCAAATTTCATTTCCATCAAAACCTAATGAATATTTTGGTGATTTTACAATAATCTTACGAGAATGTAAATCGGAAATATGAACCTCATCTTCCTTATTAAAAGACAATACTTGTACTTTTCTCCATGCGTCAATACCACCGTGGGACTCAAAAACTTTTCCTAATTCTGTTGGAAATGTTTCTTCTTGCTCCTCTACTTTCTTTATTTCTGATTTAACCTCTTTTTTAGGTTCACTTTTGCATGAAATTGCAATTACAACTATTAACAATAAAATTATTTTTTTCATCCTCTAAATTTTATAAATTATCTAGTTGCAAATATATTTACTTTACAGGCTTAGAAAAAAATGAATCTGTTAAATCATTTTTATTGATTGATGCATCTGTAAACACAGTCGCAGGTTTCGCTGGTTCAGTTGGTACACCATTTTCATCTTTTTTATACCAAGTAATTTCTGATGGTAAAATCAATCCGTTTACATTATTCCATTTACCATATTTAATAATATTGAATTTATCGCTTGGTTTTTTAGACATAAATGTTGCGGTATATGCCAACCATTCCATTTGATGTGTTTCTGCGTTAAAATACAACTTGTAATTATCGTCTGGAGAACTTCCCATATCTGACTTGAAAGACATTTTATAACCAGGATAATCTACACCATCAAAAGTTAAAGGTGCTATTTTTTCATACGTAATTCCTTCATCAGCTAATACAAAAGGCATTGCATAAAAGTAAAAGAATAAATTGTGATAAAAAGCAGGATTTCCTTTAAAAGTTCCTTTTTCTGCCTCGTCTAACCAAACATTTTTTCCGTCGAAACCAACAGCATAATTGGGTGCATTAATTACATTTATACGAGATTGTAAATCAATCGTATGTACTTCCTCTCCTTTTTTAAAGGATAAAACCTCTGCATTTCTCCAAGCATCAATTCCTCCATGAGCTTCAAAAACTTTTCCTAATTCTTCTGGGAAAGTTTCTTTTTTAACTTCAACTTGTTTTACAGATTCTTTAACCTCTTTTTTAGGTTCATTCTTACAAGAAATTGCAATGACTACAATTAACAATAAAAGTACTTTTTTCATAATTCGATTATATATTTAAATTCGATAGTTTAAAAAGTCGGTTTTATTATATTTCTTTACAAAAGGAATAGAATTTAAATGTTAAATTAAAAAAGAATAGGTAGTTTTATAAACTAAACACCCTTCAATTTTAGCAAAATGTTAGGTTAAGCGCAGTGGAAACCTATTTTAACTTTAAATAGTTGTAGACTACGCTCGAACAAACAGTAGAATTGTTATCCACTGATTTCTGTCTTATATTTTAGATTGATAGGTATACAAATCATAATACCTGCCTTGTTTAGCAATCAATTCATCATGCGTACCTCTTTCTGCAATACTTCCTGCTTCAATAACTAAAATCTGATCTGCTTTTTTAATAGTACTTAACCTGTGCGCAATCACAATCGTTGTTCTATCTTTCACCAATTTAGACAAACTTTTCTGAATTAAAGACTCACTTTCGGTATCTAAACTAGAAGTTGCTTCATCTAAAATAATAATTTTTGGATCTGCTAAAATAGCTCTTGCAATTGCCAAACGCTGACGCTGACCGCCAGAAAGCTTTACACCTCTTTCTCCAATTAAAGTATCTAAACCATAATCAAAACGATCTGTAAACTCATTTACATACGCCGCCTTTACGGCATTTTGTAATTCCTCTTCTGTAGCATCTGGTCTAGGAAATAGTATGTTTTGTCTAATGCTACCTTCAAACAAAAATTCGTCTTGTAAAACAACACCTAAATACTTACGATAACTGGATAGTTTCACTTTAGACATATCTTGATTATCAATAGTAATCTTACCAGATTCAGGATTTAAAAATGTTGCTGATAGACCTGCAATGGTAGATTTACCTGAACCAGAACTACCTACCAAAGCTGTTACAGAACCAGCAGGAACTTTAAAGTTGATATTATTAATCACCTTCTTTCCTTCTTCGTAAGAGAATGAAACATTGTCAAAATTAATTTCTCCTTGTAGATCTTCTAAAACAACTGTTCTTTCTTCATCATCTTCTTCCGCAGCCATATTCATTAACTCTTCAGTTCTGTCTAAACCTGCCAAAGCTTCTGTTAATTGACTACCAATATTACTCATTTGTACAATTGGCGCTACCATAAAAGCTAACAAAAATGTAAACTGAATAAAATCACCAAAAGTCATGGTACCTTGTATCATATAATACCCACCAATTCCCATCACTCCAGTAGTTGCTAAACCAATTAAAAGGGTTGATGAACTTGTCATGATAGCAGTTGCCGTCATACTTTTCTTTACATTCTGATAAATATTATCAACACCTTCCTCAAAAATTTTGCTTTCTTGTTCTTCTGCATTAAAGGCTTTTATCACCCTAATTCCGCCTAACGTTTCCGTTAAACGTCCTTTTACTTCTGCATTAATTTTTCCCCTTGCTCTAAAAATCGGTCGAATGTATTTAAAAGATTTTAACGCTATTATACCAAAAATTGATAAAGGAACAAAGGTAAAAACCGTCATCCAAACATTCATTCTTAACAAAATAACCAAGGTTAAAATTGCCGTAAACGAACCTCCAATTAATTGTACCAAACCTGTACCAATTAAGTTTCTAACCCCTTCTACATCACTCATGATTCTAGAAACCAAGGCACCAGATTTTGTATTATCGAAAAAACTGATAGGCAAAGACAAAACTTTCTTTTGTACTTGTGCTCTTAATTCTGATATTAAATATTGCGCCTGAATACTCAAAACTTTCGTCAATAAAAAAGAAGTAATTGCTTGTACTAAAATCGCCCCAATAACAATAAAAATTAAGTTGTATAAATGACTGTAATCTTTATTAGGAATTACCTCATCCATCAAAACTTTACTTTGCATGGGTAGCACAAAACCAGATAAACTTCTAATAATTATTAATATTAAACCTAAAAAAACCAAGTTTCTTCTTGGCCAAATAATGGTTTTAAAAGCTTGTTTTAAGGTTACTTTGGGTTTGGTTTTATCTTTTTTTGATTCTTTATAATGTTGCATCGTTTGTTTTAAAATGTAAGTACAAATGTATTGTCAATTTATATGCCATATAAAAGAAGTCTGACATATTTGCAAAGTTACATTTTTCATTTCAATGTTATCTTTTAGGGCGTTCCCAAAGGGTCGGGCTATTCGCTAAATCTTTTTTACAAAAAAGTAAAAAAGGATACCACTACTATCCCTTACGCAAAAACAACCTATATATAATTAAATTTCACTTCGCTTATGAAGCCATATTATCCAATCTTAAACATAAAAAAACAATAGAAAAACACCAACAACATATTCTTATTTCTCTTAGAATAACTATATTAAATTAGCAACATTTAGATAAACCACTTAAAAAGAAACCTTTAAAAAACATATATTTACAATCATTAAATTATAAAAAAGGATGAAACATGCTTATCAAGTAAAAGTAAACGATACTTTCGATTTTAAAATTGACGAACAAGCTGTAAAAAAACTAGACACTTTAAAAGTTTCAGATTCCGAATTTCATGTGCTAGATAATCATCTATCGTACAAAATTGAAATTATAAACGCCAATTTTAATGAGAAATCGTATTCCGTAAAAGTGAATAACACGGTTTATCATATGAACATTCATGATGAATTAGATACACTTATTAAAGAAATGGGATTCGAAATTGGCATCACAAAAGAAGTTAACGAAATTAAAGCGCCTATGCCCGGTTTAATATTAGAAATTAATATTAAAGTTGGTTCGGAAGTAAAAGAAGATGACACCCTTTTAATTTTAGAGGCCATGAAAATGGAAAACGCATTAACATCTCCAAGAGCAGGAATTATAAAAACGATTTCGGTAATAAAAGGAGAAACTGTAGATAAAAATCAACTTTTAATAGCATTTGAATAAACAGAAAAATCCTACAAGGTTTATACAAACCCGATAACCATCTTCCGAAATAAAAAAATATAAATTTTATATGAAAAAAATTTTAATAGCAAACAGAGGAGAAATCGCCATTCGTGTTATGCGAACCGCTAAAAAAATGGGTATAAAAACAGTTGCTGTGTATTCTTCTATAGACAGAAATGCACCTCACGTACGGTTTGCAGACGAAGCTGTTTTAATTGGCGAAGCACCTTCCAATCAATCTTATTTATTAGGTAATAAAATTATTGAAGTTGCTAAAAACCTAAACGTTGACGCTATTCATCCTGGTTATGGTTTTTTATCTGAAAATGCCCATTTTGCAGAAGCCTGCGAAAAGAATAACATCGTTTTTATTGGTCCAAAACCTAAAGCCATTAAAATAATGGGAAGTAAATTGGCAGCAAAAGAGGCTGTAAAAGCATATAATATTCCGATGGTTCCTGGCACAGAAGAAGCCATTACAGACATTCCGAAAGCTAAAATAATAGCTAAAGAAATCGGATTTCCAATTCTAATTAAAGCATCCGCCGGTGGCGGAGGAAAAGGAATGCGTGTGGTAGAAAACGAAATGGAATTTGAATCACAAATGCAAAGAGCCATCAGCGAAGCTATAAATGCTTTTGGTGATGGGGCTGTTTTTATAGAAAAATATATCACCTCACCTAGACATATCGAAATGCAAATTATGGCAGATACACACGGAAATGTGGTGCATCTTTTTGAACGTGAATGTAGCATTCAACGTCGTCATCAAAAAGTAATTGAAGAAGCTCCTTCTGCTATTTTAACACCAGAATTACGCTCAAAGATGGGAGAAGCAGCCATTAAAGTTGCAAAATCTTGTGATTATGTTGGTGCTGGTACGGTTGAGTTTTTGCTAGATGACCATCATAATTTCTATTTTCTAGAAATGAATACGCGTTTGCAAGTAGAACATCCGGTTACGGAACTCATTACAAATACCGATTTGGTAGAATTACAAATTCGTGTGGCTCGAGGCGAAGTATTACCAATCACACAAGAAAACTTAAAAATTAAGGGACACGCTTTAGAGTTACGTGTCTATGCAGAAGATCCTTTAAATGATTTTTTACCAAGTGTGGGGAATTTAAAGGTTTACAAATTACCAGAAGGTAAAAACATTCGTGTGGATAATGGTTTTGAACAAGGCATGGACATTCCCATTTATTACGATCCCATGTTATCAAAATTAATCACCTACGGAAAAACAAGAGAAGAAGCTATTGAATTGATGATTACCGCTATTCAGAACTATCAGATTGAAGGAATTGAAACCACTTTACCTTTCGGAAGTTTTGTGTGTGAACATGATGCTTTTCGTTCTGGAAATTTCAATACACATTTTGTTAAAAAGCATTATTCCCCAGAAGCTTTAATAAACAAGCAACAACAAGAAGCAAAAATTGCAGCACTTATTGCTGTAAAAAAGTATTTAGAAGATCAAAAATTATTAAGAATACCTATTTCTAGTAGCAGTATTCAGTAGCAGTCTTAAAAAAATAAAATTTAGACATATAAATTAATACTTAATAAAAAAGAAATTCAAAAAAAGTCAACAAACACACAACATAAATAATACTCAACTTTGCGACTTTGCGCCTTCTCGAGAAAACAAACACAATAATGGAATCAAAAATAAAAATCCTTAACGACAAACTTGCTCAAGCTTATTTAGGTGGTGGTCAAGATAAAATTGATAAGCAACATCAAAAGAAAAAATTAACCGCAAGGGAGCGTGTTTTGTATTTATTAGATGACGATTCTTTTGAAGAAATTGGCGCTTTAGTTACACACAGAACAAAAGAATTTGGTATGGAATATCAAGTTTATTATGGTGATGGTGTAGTAACTGGTTACGGAACCGTAAACGGAAGACTAACCTATGTCTTTGCTCAAGATTTCACTGTTTTTGGAGGCTCTTTATCTGAAACACATGCAGAGAAAATCTGTAAAATTATGGACTTGGCGCTGAAAGTTGGAGCTCCATTAATTGGTCTAAATGATTCTGGTGGTGCAAGAATTCAAGAAGGTGTTCGTTCTCTTGGCGGTTATGCAGATATTTTTTATAAAAATGTGCAATCGTCTGGAATCATTCCGCAATTATCTGCCATAATGGGACCTTGTGCTGGTGGTGCAGTCTATTCCCCTGCCATGACAGATTTTACCATTATGGTAGAACACAGCAGTTATATGTTTGTAACAGGACCGAGTGTCGTAAAAACAGTTACCAATGAAGAAGTTACAAGTGAAGAACTAGGTGGAGCAAGTACACATGCTACAAAATCTGGAGTGGCACACAAAACGTCTTCTAATGACGTAACTTGTTTAGAAGAAATTAAAAAACTTTTAAGTTATTTACCTCAAAATAATAAAGAAACTCCTGCCCTATTACCTTTTAAATTACAAGATGAAATTAGAGAAGAGCTTACTAACATTGTTCCTTTAGACTCCAATAAACCGTACGATATGCACAAAGTCATATCCGGAATTATAGATGAAGATTCTTTTTATGAAATTCATAAAGATTATGCCGAAAATATTATTGTTGGTTTTGCTAGATTAGGCGGAAGAAGTGTTGGAATTGTAGCGAATCAGCCGCAGTTTTTAGCTGGTGTTTTAGATGTAAATAGTTCTAAAAAAGGAGCTCGATTTGTGCGTTTTTGCGATGCTTTTAATATTCCGCTTTTGGTGCTTGAAGATGTTCCAGGTTTTTTACCAGGAACCGACCAAGAATGGAATGGTATTATTGTACACGGAGCAAAATTGCTCTACGCTTTTAGCGAAGCTACTGTACCCAGAGTTACCGTAATTACACGTAAAGCGTATGGTGGCGCGTACGATGTTATGAATTCTAAACATATTGGGGCAGACATGAATTTTGCATGGCCAAGTGCAGAAATTGCAGTTATGGGAGCTAAAGGAGCTGTCGAGATTATTTTTAAAAGAGAAATTAAATCCTCTGAAAATCCAGTTGAAAAATTAAAAGAAAAAGAAGCAGAATATGCAACACTTTTCACCAATCCATACAGCGCTGCGCAACGTGGTTTTATAGATGAAGTAATTATTCCAAAAGATACCCGAAGAAAGTTAATAAAAGCATTTTCTATGCTAGAAAATAAGGAAATAGTGAAGCCAGATCGAAAGCACGGAAACATACCATTATAACTATAGTTATTTAATCATATTAAGAGATCACTTTTTAAAAACAAATCGTTTATTGTAAATTAGAGTCATGAATACCATTGCGAAACGGATATCAGATTTTTTAAAGGACTTCCCTCCTTTTAATATGTTGCCTAAAGACGAATTATTAGCGATCTGTAAAGCTGTGGACATCCTTTATTTAGAAAAAGATTCCAATTTATTTATTACAGGAGCCCCTATAAAAAATCAATTTTATGTAGTGAAAGATGGTGCCATTGGTTTGTTTGAAGAAGAAACAAATCTTTTAGTTGATGAATGTGATGAAGGTGATATATTTGGTTTACGAGCGCTCATGCGAAAAGACAGTTACAAATTAACTGCAAAAGCCTTAGAGGAAAGTATTGTGTATAGTTTGTCTTCGGAATTGTTTGAGAATTATATCACCACAAACCCAGAAGCAAGTACATATTTAATGACGAGCTTTGTTTCTAACACACGCTATTCAGAACCGAAACCTCAAAATCAATCTTCAGGGAATATTCAAGATTTTTTTGAAGAGCAATCTATAGAGTTTTCTAAAAACCCTATTCACTGTTCTCCAGAAACTAGCATAAAAGCAGCGGCAATTATTATGACGCACAAACGTGTGGGTTCTATTATAATTACGGAAAAAAACAAACCTTTAGGCATTATTACCGATAAAGATTTACGCATAAAAATTGCCACGGGATTGGTTTCTATAGAAGAACCTGTTACTAAAATAATGTCATCTCCCGTTATTACCTATCCTGAAAATATTACCGTAGCAGAGGCACAAATTGCCCTATTAAAATATAAAATTACGCACTTGTGTATTACCAAAGATGGTACACCAAATTCTGGTTTAACAGGTATTCTATCTGAACATGATATTATAGTTGTTAGAGAAAATAATGCATCTGCATTAGTGAAAGAAGTAAAACGAATCTCAACTCCAAAGCAATTACAACAAATTAGAAAACGAGCAGAACAACTTTTAAAACGGTATATAAAACAGCAAATTCCTATTGTATTTGCCACTAAAATACTTTCTGCCATTAACGAAAGTATTACGCAAAAAATTATTGAGCAAGCTATAAAAGAAATGCCAACTCCTCCTCCAACTACTTTTGCTTGGTTAGCCATTGGAAGTCAAGGTAGAGAAGAGCAATTATTACTTACAGACCAAGACAATGCGCTAGTTTTTAATAATGTTGATGAAAATGAACACGAAAAAACACAACAATATTTTTTATCCCTTGCCAAAAAAATCAATCAAAAATTAGAAATCGTTGGTTTTGAATTATGCCCTGCGGATATGATGGCTAGTAACCCTAAATGGTGTTTATCAATTTCTCAATGGGAACAACAATTTAAAAAATGGATTACAACTCCAAATCAAGACAACTTAATGTTGTGTACTATTTTCTTTGATTTTGAATTTGTTTATGGTGATAAAAATTTAGTCAGCTCTTTAGCTGAAAGTATTTTTGAGTCTATAGAATCTCGTGATATTTTTTTAACTTATTTAGGTTTAAATGCTTTAAAAAATCCGCCTCCGTTAAGTTTCTTTAGACAATTTTTAGTAGAACGAAATGGAGAGCACAAAGATCAGTTTGATATTAAAGCACGTGCAATGATGCCTTTGGTAGATGCTGCTCGTTTATTAATCTTATCAAAAAACATAAAAACACATAACAATACCATTGTTAGATATGAAAAATTAGCTGAATTAGAACCACAAAATAAGGATGTGTTTTTAGCCTGTTTAGAGGCATTTAAAAACCTTCTTTACTTTAGAACTCAACAAGGTTTACTACATAACGATTCTGGAAGGTTTATAGATTTACAAACATTAAGTAAAGCCAATCGTTTGGAATTAAAAAGTTGTTTTAAAGCCGTAAAAGATGTCCAAGATTTAATTCAGACTCGATTTAAACTTTCTCAATTTTTATAGTATGTTTTGGTTTAGAAAAAAAAATTACCCTGCATTTTGGAAATCTTATACAGCATATTTCAAAGAAAAACAAAACGCTAATTTCGAAAACATTCGTTTTGTAATTTTTGATACTGAAACTACAGGTTTAGACATCAAAAAAGACAGAATATTATCTATTGGAACCATCACTGTTATTGATAAAACGATAAAGGTTTCTGACTCTTTAGAATCCTATCTAACACAAGATTTATTCAACACAGAAACTGTAAAAATTCATGGTATTCTAAAGCAAGGAACTATACATAAGGTAACTGAAGAAGAAGGTATAGTTCAATTTTTAGCACATATTAAAAATGCAGTATTAGTTGCTCATCATGCCGCTTTTGACGTTGCCATGATTAATCAAGCATTAAAACGATTGAATTTACCAAAATTAAAAAATAAAGTATTAGACACTGGACATTTATTTATAAAATCAAAATTAGATACTTCAAAAAAACATTTTAGTTTAGATGAATTATCACTTCGATTTAACATACCTCAACATGATAGACACACAGCATCTGGAGATGCTTTTATTACCGCAATCTTATTTGTAAAACTACTTTGTGTTTTAAAGAAAAAAAACACGGTACTTTCTTTAACTTATTTGCATAGAAGTAATGACAGAATAGGTCTTATATAGAGACTGAATAAACTTTAATTTTAGTATAAAAATTAAATAAAAAAGGCAGCTCCAAATTATAAATTTAGAGCCACCTACAAAAAAACTAACTTAACAATGCTTAAATTAAATCATATTCCTTTTTCAATTTCTTATAGTCATTAAAATGTTCTGTAAATAGATTTCTGTTTTTTTTATGCTCTTTGTAAAAAAATAAATCACACGCTAAATCAATACATTCAGTTGGGTTGTCTAAGACATTCTTATATTCCAAAAGTATATGATGTATCATCTTATTATTTTCAATAATAGTAGAAACCTCTTTACTTAAATGATCTTTTCCAAGACTATTCATTTTAATATCATTACATACTTGTGAAATTTCATTCAGTTCTAACATCCATCTTTTTACTTCGTTAAGACTTCGTTTTTGAATTATTTGATTTTCGGTTTGCTCATTATCTATTTGCATAATAATTATTTATTTTGTTATACTTTCTGGCTGCATTACTTCTAAAACTTTTAATTCTTTTAGACCTCCAGGAAAATCCCATAAAATTAAATCGCCTTTGGCATATCCTAAAACAGCAGTACCCATTGGTAATAACAATGATATTCTATTTTGTAAAACGTTTCCTTTAGAAGGCACAACCAACTCAAAAGTTTTCTCCCATAAACCATCTAAAGAACGCACTGTAACTAATGAATTAAGTCTTACAACATCTGCAGGCATTTCTTTTTCCGTTACAACTTTAGTTACATTTCTTAATTCTTCTTGTAGTTTAAAAATATGACTCTTTACCGTTTTTGACTCGACTACCTTATTTAAATTTAAGAGTTTTTCAACTATTAAAAACTCATTTTCTTCTATAATTAACTGATCATACTTCATTATTTCAAAATTTAATTCTATGGAAAAACCACATTTTACATACATTCTTTCTAATCCATCTATTGCCAAAACATAAATATATCTACCTACTTTCTTCAAGATATAATTCTTTAATAAATACTTCTCCCTTTATATTCTGATGCCATTAAAAATAACAATCTATAATACTTCTAGAATTACATAAATACCTGGAGTTATAGCAATATTATTTTTCTCTACGTCTTTTCTTAAAGAAAAATGAATTACCTATTAATTATTGGCTACATTAAATATTTCTTAATTAAGGTTTGAGTTTACAAACTAATTAGCACTGTAAAAGCCCTTAATACATTTTCGATCTAACCTTGTTTAAGTGGCTTATTTTTTATACTTCTCTACTAACAATTTTATAATTAAATGTTTTCAATTTCTTAGAAATTAAAACCTGTTATTGCATTTGTTTCTAATAAATCTTTTTTTTCATATTCACTACAAGCCCAAATAGCATTTTTATTTGATGTTAAACTACAGTCTGTTTTATGAATACAAGTACTACATAAACTATTATTATTGAAAACCATAATTATCTTTTTAATTACAACTATCTAATAGCAAGTGATATGCCACATGTATCCAAAAGAACAAAAACAACACACAATAAACTAATAATCAAACACTTAAATGAACAACAATGTTTATTACAAAAAAAACAGTTGAGGAAATATTCCCCAACTGCTACTTTTTTACTCGTTTTTAAATGTACTTATTTTAATTTTTCCCGGAGTGTTTTTCTATCAATTTTAAGAATCTCTGCTGCCTTAGTTTTATTATTATTCGTAGCTGCTAAAACCTTTAAAATATAGTTTTTTTCAAATTCTTTTAAAGACAACAGCTTGTCCGTTTTAGAAAAATTGATTTGATATTTAATATGCTCCGGCAAGTGCTCTACATCTACATTTCTATCAGACATAATAATAGCTCTTTGTATTACGTTTTCTAATTCCCGAATATTACCTGGCCAATAATAGTTTTTTAGAACCTCTAAAGCTTCAGGTGTAATCTTTATAAAACGGTCTTTGTATTCTATTCCATATTTGAATAAAAACTTTTCTACCAACAACAGAATGTCAGAACTTCTCTCTGTTAAAGTTGGCACCTTAATTTCTACAACTGTTAATCGGTAATATAAGTCTTCTCTAAAACGCTTTTTTTCAATTAAATCTTTTAAATTGATATTTGTTGCAGCAATTACCCTAACATCAACTTTTTCTGCTTTTTGAGAACCAACTCTTACCACTTCTTTTTCTTGTAAAACCCGTAACAATCTTAATTGAGTTGCTAAAGATGCATTGCCAATTTCATCTAAAAAAATAGTTCCATTATTGGCTGCCTGAAAAAAGCCTTTTCTATCTTTTTCTGCACCCGTGAATGCTCCTTTTACATAACCAAATAACTCTGATTCTAATAAATTTTCAGGAATTGCTCCGCAGTTTACGGCAACAAAGGCTGCTGAGGAATATTTACCCATATAATGAATAGAACGTGCCACCAACTCTTTTCCGGTTCCGCTTTCACCATAAATAAAAACCGTTGCTTTGTTGTTTTTTAACCGATCTATTACGTCTGTTACTTTTCTCATTGCAAGCGATGCTCCTATTAATTCGCCATATGATTTATGAGTCTCTGCTACTTTTACCTGGCTAACTGTATCTTTTTTAGAGTTTATTTCTAAAGATTTTAAAACTGCCTTTTTAAGTTCTTCTTTTGTAAAAGGTTTCGTAATATAATCTACTGCTCCAGATTTCATTACTTCTAAAGCTCCTTCTATAGAAGGAAAACCTGTAACTACTAATTTTGGAATTTTAGGATAATGTTCAGACGTGTATTTAATTAATTCTAAACCATCCACATCTGGCATTTGCAGGTCTGTAATTAATAAATCTATAGAAGTATCTTTTAAAATTTCTAATGCTTCCTTTACAGATATCGCCTTATAAGTATGATAATTTAAAGATTGTAAATGCCTCTGTATGAGTTCTAAAATAAGAAGATCATCATCTACAATTAATATATTTTCTTTGTTTAGCATCTTTTAACTTTTAGGAAAACTAACAACAAAAATAGTCCCTTTTGGTGAATTTGGTTGATGAATAATAGTGCCTTTATGACTTTTAATAATTCCGTGTACAACACTCAAACCTAAACCTGAACCATCTCCGGTAGGTTTGGTTGTAAAAAAAGGATTAAAAATATTTTCGAAATTGACAGGTTCTATTCCTGAGCCTTCATCAGAAATTCTAATTTGTACATTTTTAGTTTTTTCAATAACATCAATATCTATTTTCCCTCTTTCTTCTGAAAAATAAATAGCATTGATTACCAAATTAAAAATTACTTGAGTTAACTGAATTTTATCAACCCTTAAATAAATTTTATCACTTGAAAAAGTAATGTTACAGCGTATGTATTTTTTACTAAAACTAGGTTTTAACAAACTAATTGCCTCATTAATAATAATATTGATATCTACATACATCATTTGCTGGGGCATTTCACAGGAAAAAAACATTAACTTTTTAACAACTTCTCTAGAATAGATGGCGCTATTTATTATTTTATTTAAATCTTCACGCCCAACTTTATCTCCTTTATACTGTTCTTTTAATAATTCTGAAAAGCCTAAAATATTAGCTAAAGGTGTATTTAACTCATGCGCAATTCCAGCAGTAATTTCTCCTAGAATTGTTAGTCTACCTACTCTTTCAATTTGCCTTTTGGCAATCGCTTCTTTTTCATTGATTTCATTTCGTTCTAAAAAATCGCCAATTTCTGAAGCAATCTGATGTAATAATAGTTTTTCTTCTTCTAAAAAAGAGTTTTCAGAAAATTTTTGTTTGGAATACCCTATCGTAACAGATCCTTTAATTTTTCCAAAAGATTTTATGGCAGAAATAATAAAAATTGCATCTTCTCTTTTTTTTCCTTCAACGAAAACAAAATTTTCTACTTTAATTTCTACAAAGGCTTCTTCTGGAAATCTAACAGCTTCTTTTAGACTTAGGGCTATTTCTTTTAATAATTCTTTTAAATCATTAAAACCATTATCTTTAATTAAAGAACTAACTCTATATAAACAAGTTAGTTCTTTAATTCTTTCTTTTAATTTATCTTCTAGCGTAATCTGGTTTTCCATCTACAAATAAAAAATATATCTAATTACTTTCTATTATCAATAATACTTTGTACTATTTCTGGGTTTAAAAGCGTACTTGTATCTCCTAAATTATCCATTTCGTTACAAGCTATTTTACGTAAAATACGTCTCATAATTTTTCCAGAACGTGTTTTTGGTAAACCTTCTGTAAATTGAATTTTATCTAATTTAGCAATAGGTCCAATTCTATCTGTAATTAATTGATTGATTTCTTTTTCTAAATTATCATGATTTCTATATTCTCCAGCATTTTTTAAGGTAATATATCCATATAATGCACTTCCTTTAATATCATGTGGAAAACCAACAATAGCAGATTCTGCAATTGCAGGATGTTCATTAATAGCATCTTCTATTGGTGCAGTTCCCAAATTATGCCCAGATACAATAATTACATCATCTACTCTACCAGTAATTCTGTAATACCCAACCTCATCTCTCAGAGCTCCATCACCAGTAAAATACATGTCTTTGTAGGCAGAAAAATAAGTCTCTTTATATCGTTGATGATTTCCCCAGATGGTACGTGCAATACTTGGCCATGGAAATTTGATACACAATCTTCCTTCTACTTGATTTCCTTTTAACTCGCCACCATTTTCATCCATTATTGCAGGTTGAATTCCTATAAATGGTAAAGTTGCATATGTAGGTTTTGTTGGGGTTACATAAGGAATAGGAGTAATCATAATTCCACCAGTTTCTGTTTGCCACCAAGAATCTATAACGGGACTTTTTCCCTTACCTACATTATCATTATACCAGTGCCATGCCTCTTCATTAATTGGCTCACCAACAGACCCTAGAACCTTTAAAGATGATAAATCATACTTATCTAATAATTCTGTTCCGTGTTTTGCCAAAGCTCTAATTGCAGTTGGAGCTGTATAAAATTGATTGATTTTATGTTTTTCTATAATATCCCAAAATCGACCAAAATCTGGATAACTAGGTACCCCTTCAAAAAGTACCGTTGTTGCTCCGTTTGCTAACGGTCCATATACAATATAAGAATGCCCAGTAATCCAACCAATATCTGCAGTACACCAATAGACATCGTTTTCTCTGTATTGAAATGCATTTTTAAAAGTATATGCTGTGTACACCATATAACCTGCTGTTGTATGCACCATTCCTTTTGGCTTTCCTGTAGAACCAGAAGTATATAAAATAAATAAAGGATCTTCTGCATCCATTATTTCCGGGCTACATTCCTTAGAAGCGTTGTCTAATAATGGTTGTAACCATTTATCTCTTCCTTCCTTCATGTTGATATTTGCCTTGGTTCTTTTTGCAACCAACACATTTTCTACTCCAGGACAATTTTCTAAAGCCTCATCTACGATTCCTTTTAAATCGATTGATTTTTTACCTCTAAAAGAACCATCTGCAGTAATAACAATTTTACAATCAGAATCATTAATTCTTGTTGCTAAAGCAGTAGATGAAAAACCAGCAAAAACAACAGAGTGTATCGCTCCTATTCTTGCACAAGCTAACAAAGAAATTGCTAATTCCGGAATCATAGGAACATAAATACAGACTCTATCTCCTTTTTTAATTCCATGCTCTTTTAAAACATTGGCAAATTGATTGACTCTTTCAGATAACTGTTTATAGCTAATATGTTCTGCAGGTTCATTCGGATCATTAGGTTCAAATAAAATTGCAGTTTTGTCTGCTTTTGTAGACAGATGCCTATCAACACAATTTTCTGTGATGTTTAGTTTTGCACCTTCAAACCATTTAATCTCTGGCTTAGAAAAGTCCCAATCTAACACATTGTCCCATTTTTTTCTCCATAAAAAATGCTCTTCTGCTATTTCTTCCCAAAAGACTTCTGGTTCTCTTATAGATTTTCTATAGACTTTAAAATATTCTTCTAAATGTTTTATGTGGTAATTACTCATACTTATATTGGTTTTATTTTTATAAGGCATTTTGCTATTAATGCCTAGTGTAACAAGTTAGTTTTTAATTTTGTTTATTAAATTATTTATAAATTCCTATGTGATTTTTCTGATAAATACTTTTTATTTCGGCTATAATTGAAATATCATCAATTGTAGACGGAATATTATACTGCAAGTCATCCGCAATATTGCGTAACAATTTACGAAGAATTTTCCCACTTCTCGTTTTTGGCAATCTATTTATAATTAATACATCTCTAAAAGAGGCAACAGCGCCAATTCCATGACGTACATCTTGTATAATTTCTTTCTGAATTTGTATTTCATTATATCCATCTCCCTTTTTTAAAACGACTAATCCTAAAGGTTTTTGTCCTTTAATTTCGCAATGCACACCAAAAACAGCACACTCTGCAACTGCTTTATGAGATGCTACAACTTCTTCCATTTCTGCAGTAGACAATCGGTGTCCGGCAACGTTTATAATATCATCTACTCTTCCGGTAATAAAAACATATCCATCTTCGTCTTTGTAACCGCCATCACCAGAAAAATAATATCCAGGAAATCGATGTAAGTATCCCATGTGAAAGCGTTCTGGATTGCCCCAAAGATTCATTAAAGTTCCTGGAGGCAAAGGCAATTTAACAGCAACAAAACCTTCGACACTTGAAGCTACTTCCTCTCCTTCTTCATTTAATATCTGAATATCATAACCGCAAACAGGAAAACTTGCAGATCCTGGTTTTACTTCCTGCAATGCTACACCAACCATATTTGCTACCATTGGCCAACCACTTTCAGTTTGCCACCAATGATCTATAACGGGGACTTTTAAATGTTCTTTTGTCCATGTTAAAGTAGCCACATCACAACGTTCACCTGCTAAAAACTGATATTTTAAACTCGATAAATCGTATTTTTTAATCAACCTTCCGTTAGGATCTTCTTTTTTGATTGCTCTTATTGCCGTTGGCGCCGTAAACATCACTTTTACTTTATGCTCACTAATTACGCGCCAAAAAGTAGACGCATCTGGAGTTCTAATTGGTTTTCCTTCAAAAAGTACCGTTGTATTTCTGTTTAATAAAGGAGCATACACAATATAACTGTGCCCAACCACCCAACCAACATCACTTGCAGCCCAAAAAACATCTCCTTTATCAACTCCATAAATATATTTCATAGAAAATTTTAATGCAGTTGCATATCCTCCTGTATCTCTAATAATTCCTTTAGGAGTTCCTGTAGTGCCAGAAGTATATAAAATGTATGAAGGGTGTGTAGCTGCGACGGAAACCGCTTCTATAGAGGCAGACTTTTCAACTAAATCCGTATAATCTATATCGTAACTTTTCATTGATACTTCTACCCCTAATTTCCTATCGAAAACAATTACTTTTTCTGGCTTATGTACCGATTTCTCAATAGCAGCATCTACATAGGGTTTATACGGAATAATACGTTCTATTTCTACACCACTAGAGGCAGTAATAATTGCTTTTGGTTTACAATCATCTATTCTAATAGCCAATTCATGCGGAGCAAAACCACCAAATACAACAGAATGGATAACGCCAATTCTAACACATGCCAACATTGCATACAGTGCCTGCGGAATCATGGGCATATAGATAATACAGGTATCTCCTTTTTTTAATCCCAATTGTTTTAATCCACCAGCGAGCTTAGATACTTCGTGATGCAATTGGTGGAAGGTAATATGTTGTTTTGTATTGATTACTGGCGAATCATAAATAATGGCATTTTGGTCTCCAAAACCATCTTTAATATGTATGTCAATACACAAATAACTTAAATTAAGTTCCCCATCCTCAAACCATTGATAATAATTGTGTTTGTCTTTTGATAAAATAGTTGTTGGAGTTTTATACCAATCTAATTTATCTGCTTGTTTGCTCCAGAAATCTTCTGGATTAAGAATGCTTTTTTTATAAAATTTTTGGTATTTCATGATCTCGCTTTTTTAGAATTAAGCAAGCCAAACCAATTAGGGTTTAATATTTTAAGTTTAATAAGCGCCCAAATAATGGTCACAAAAGAAAGTCCTAAAACTACCGAAAGTATAGGATCTATGTTTCCGTTATCTTCAAACTTAAACCTAAAATACAATGTACTTACTGCATAGATACTGATAAAAATATCTGATGCAAGCGGATTTAGTTGAAATTTCATGTCTTTAATTTTTAATTAAACATTGTTTGTTTGCACACAAAATCAATATTTAATAACGTTAAAGACTCTCTTTTAATTTAAAAGTTCCAATATTTCTGAAACTAGTTTTTTTACTGAAAAAGGTTTTGTCAAATACTTATCTGCTCCAAGTTTCAAACCCTTTTCAACGTCTGAAGCTTTATTTTTTGCCGTTAAAAAGACCACTTTAGTGTCTTTTAAACTCACCGTATTTTTTATATGCTGTAAGGTTTTATAACCATCTACATTTGGCATCATAATATCTAACAAAACAATGTTAGGCGTTTGATGTTTTAAGATCTCTAAAGCTTCACTTCCATCCCTTGCAATATACACTTCAAAATTTTGTTTTTTAAAAGCATATTCTAATGACATTACAATATTTGGCTCGTCATCAACAATTAAAATTTTCTTCTTCATACTTTACGAGAACAATTTACTTAAAAGGGATGGTAAAAACAAATGTTGCTCCATTTTTAACACCTTTTTTTGCCCAAATTTCTCCGTTATGCTTATCTACTATTTGCTTGGTTATTGCCAACCCCAATCCACTACCTTGTGGCTTTCTAGTATTTTGATGTTTAGATTGATAAAATTTATCAAAAATAAACTCATGGTCTTCTTCAGGAATTCCTTTACCATTATCTGTTACAGAGATTTCTACAACAGCATTTCCTAATTTATAATCTATTTCAATTTTACCGGTTTCTGGTTGACAAAACTTAATGGAATTAGATATTAAATTGGTTAATACTTGTAAAATTCTATCTTCATCATAATTCACTTTAAAAGAGTGTAAATTCTTCACCACTATTTTCACGCCCTTTTTTGTGGCAATTTGAGTAATACTTCCAATCGCTTTGGAAATGGTTTTTTGAATATCTACATATTCTAAATCTAGATGTAATCGTCCTGTTTCTAGCTTTTCAAAATCTAAAATATTATGAATTAAGCGTCCTAAACGTTCAGAATCTTGAAGGATGTTTTTCAAAAATTGCGCTTTTACTTCTTTAGGCATGTCATCCTCTTCATCCATCAACAATTCTGTTGCCGCACGAATCCCTGTAATTGGGGTTTTAAGCTCATGCGCAACCGTGTCTAAAAACTCATCTTTTTGCTTGTCTTTACTAATCAACTCTTTATTTGCATCTTTTAATTTTGAGGATAACTGAGATAATTCATTAGACTTTTCTAGTAAAACCTTATTATTAACAATATTCTCTTTAGATTCTTCTAAAATTTTTAACACCTCAACCAAGCTAATTTGCTCTTCTTTTACGACACTTGCAATCAAAATTTTTGCAGATGCAGAACCAATACTTCCTGTCAATAATTTTTCTGAGAAATTAATTAAACGAGCATCTCCCAATTGTGTATCTGATGGTAATTTATACTTGGTGAAAAATATTTTAAGGGCACGAGTAGCGCGTTCATCACCTAAAAAACGAACCAATACATTTTTAATATCCGACACATAAGCTTCCCCTTTCCAAACAAACGCACTTTCTTGAAGGGATGTAAAGCTTCTACTATCTACAAACATTTCTGCATAATTTCGTTCTCTATAATTTCCTTTAGAAACTAATGAAAACACTAAATAACTCATCAAATTAAATGTTAGACTCCAGAAAAACGCATGAGCTGGCGGACTTAAAAAATCAATACCAAATAGTGCATTTGGTCTTAAAGCTTCAATACCAAATAAACCATATTGCGTAAAATCTGCTGTAGCTGTGATAGCTTGTAAAATAAATGGTAAGACCAAAGAATAAGAAGCTATAAAAAAACCTATTATAATTCCGATAATGGCTGCCCTTGAAGAACCCCGATTCCAGAAGAGACCAATAAAAAAAGAAGGTGCTAATTGAGCGATGATTACAAAAGAAATTAATCCGATTGAAAATAAAGAAAGTTCTTTTGAAAACGACACATAAAAGAAATATGCAAAAATTATAATAGAGAAAATAGAAATACGACGGATATTTTTAATGTACTTAGAGTTACGCTCTGGTTGGTTCTTTATAAACTTATCTAAAAACCCATAAGGGATAATTAAGTTATTACTTACCATGGTAGACAATGCCAACGTAGAAACCACCACCATAGAAATAACGGCTGAAAAACCACCTAAAAAAACAAGCGTAGCTAAAAATGAATTTCCATTTTCTAACGGAAGTAATAAAGAATAGTATTCTGCATTTTTTGTAGTTTCGAAAGTTAATTTACCTGCCCAAGCTATAAAAATAACAAAGATATTAAACAGTAATAAATACAATGGAAACAACCAAATTGCCTTTTTTAAATGTTTTTCTCTATTATTTTCTAAAACCGTAACTTGAAACTGGCGTGGTAATAAAAAGATGGACATAAAAGATAAAGCAATCATAAAAAACCAATTAAAACCATCTTCTAATCCGCTTAAAGTAGTCAGTTCTTTAAAGTTTTCTGTTTTCGAAATTTTATTATAAATATCTGTGGTACCATCAAATAAGTAAAAAGTAATATAGCCTCCAATAATAAAGAAAAAAACTAATTTTAAAACCGATTCAAAAGCAACTGTAGCAACAATTCCTTTGTGTTTTTCTGACGCATCTGTATTTTGAGTACCAAAAAAGGCGGCAAAAATAGCCAACAATAGAGCAACATAAAAGGTAGAGTCATCAAAAATAGAAGTTGAGACATAACTTGTTTCATCAGACATGATTTCAAAGGTTTCAGAAACAGCTTTTAACTGTAAAGAAATGTACGGTAATGTTCCGAAAAGACACACAACAGTTACCAATGCTCCTAAAAATCGATTGTTTCCGTAGCGTAAAGAAATAAAATCTGCAATGGAAGAAATTTTATGTTGTTTAGATATTCTAATAATTTTTCGAAGTACAATAATCCATAAAGGAGCTGCAATAACAGGACCTAAATAAATAGGCAAAAAGAGAATGCCAGAAGTAGCTGCAATACCTACACTTCCGTAATACGTCCAAGCAGAACAATAGACTGCTAGAGACAAAGTATACACATAAGGATTATTTACCCACTTGCTTTGTCGTTTTTTTTCAGCAAAAAAGGCAATGTAAAACAACACTGCTAAATAGATAATAATGATGGTTATTAAAGTAAAACTATTCATAATGACGATTTAAAACGATATATGAAATTACAATAGACAATAACCAAGCAGAAAATATTGAAAAGTAAAAAGTAGGGATACCATAAACCGCTCCTTCAAAATTAAAAATTAGGACAAATGGTATATTAAAAATTAAAAACAATGCAATTGATAATACAACTAACTTCTGCTCATGTCTTTTTTTCATTGATTTACTTTATTCCCTAAAAATAATAAAAAAATCAGCATTACAAGTTGTAATACTGATTTCTAACAAACGAATTTCCTCTTATTTATTTACTTTTTAAATAGTATCGCTTAATGATCTGAAGCTTCTCCAGCTCCAGAAGGTATTCTTATACTTTCTACCATTTCTTGTACATCTTGTGGTGGAGCCGCAGTCATTCTAGAAACCACTACTGAAATAACCACATTAACAAACATTGCAATTGTACCAAACCCCTCTGGAGAAGTACCAAACCACCAATCTTCTTCTGTACCGCCACCAAACATGTCTAATTTAAATTTCATCATATAAAAAAGCATTAACACAATACCAACTACCATCCCTGAAATGGCCCCTTCTTTATTCATTTTTTTATCAAAAATACCCAAAACAATTGCAGGAAAGAAAGAAGCTGCTGCCAAACCAAATGCGAGTGCAACTACCGCAGCAACAAACCCTGGCGGATTGATACCAAAATACCCTGCAATTAAAATTGCTACAAAAATGGATATTCTTGCTGCCGTTAACTCTGCTTTGTCTGAAATGTCTGGTTTTAATTGTTTTTTAATTAAATCATGAGAAACTGATGTAGAAATCACTAATAACAAACCTGCAGCTGTAGATAATGCTGCTGCTAAACCACCTGCAGCAACCAACCCGATTACCCAATTTGGTAATTGCGCTATTTCTGGATTCGCTAAAACCATAATATCTCTATCTACATACAATTCGTTTTTAGCATCTAAATCTGCGTTTGAAATTAATCTTTCTCCAAACGTACCTCTATCTTCTGTGTACACTGGTTTCTTACCATCTAATGCATTTCCTGCAACATATTGAATTTTACCATCTCCATTTTTATCCGTCCAAGAAATTAAGCCTGTATCTTCCCAATTCTTAAACCAAACAGGTATCTCTGAATATTCTTTTTCACTAACCGTTTCAATTAAATTAGTTCTAGAAAAAACAGCAATTGCTGGAGCCGTAGTATATAAAATAGCGATTAAAAGCAATGCGTAACCTGCAGATTTACGTGCATCCTTTACTTTAGGAACAGTAAAAAAACGAACAATAACATGAGGTAAACCTGCTGTTCCCGCCATTAAGGCTAATGTAATTGCAAAAATATCCCAAGTAGATTTAGAGCCAGAAGTATATTCCTTAAACCCTAATTGAGTGTGTAGTGTATCTAATTTATCTAAAAGAAAAGTACCATCTTCTACCGTTCCTCCCATTCCTATTTGAGGAATTAAATTCCCGGTCATTTGAACAGAGATAAAAAATGCGGGTACCATAAAAGCAAAAATCAATACACAATACTGAGCTACTTGCGTATATGTAATTCCTTTCATCCCTCCTAAAAGAGCAAAAACTAAAACTACAGTCATACCTATTAAAACTCCATACACAATATCAACCTGTAAAAATTGTGAAAAAACAATTCCTACACCTCTCATTTGTCCGGCTACATACGTAAAAGAAACAATTAAAGCACAAATTACAGCCACTGTTCTTGCGGTATTAGAGTAATATCTATCTCCAATAAAATCGGGTACTGTAAACTTACCAAACTTACGTAAATAGGGAGCTAATAATAATGCTAACAACACGTAACCACCAGTCCATCCCATTAGATAAACAGAGCCATCATAACCCGCAAAGGAAATAATACCTGCCATACTAATAAATGAGGCAGCACTCATCCAATCTGCAGCGGTTGCCATACCATTTGCTAAAGGAGAAACCCCTCCGCCAGCTACATAAAATTCTTTTGTAGAGCCTGCTCTAGCCCAAATTGCGATTCCGAAATAAAGGGCAAAAGTAATTCCTACTAATAACCAAGTCCAAGTTTGTACACTCATAATATTTTGTTTTATTTTTTAGTTTTAGTTAAGGATTACTCGTCGAAACCATATTTTTTATCTAGTTTATTCATTAACCGTATGTAAACGAAAATTAAAATTACAAATACATAAATAGACCCCTGTTGGGCAAACCAAAAACCTAATTTAAAGCCTCCAAGTCTAATTGTATCTAGGGCTTCTCGGAATAAAATTCCGCATCCAAAGGATACCACAAACCATATTATAAGTAATATTGTTAAATACTTAATGTTCTCTTTCCAATACGCAGAAGCGTTTTCTTGTTTATCACTCATAATTGTTAGTTTTTTTTTATAAATAAATCATTGCTTGTAAGGTTACAACGCTTGTAGAAGTGCCATAATCCTGATTTTGATACTCTAATGTTAATTTTGAATTATGCCCACTCATAAAAGCGTTTATACCTACACCTAAAATATTTCTATTATTTGTAGTGGCATCATAGCTATTACTTCCATAAGAAAGATAAGGTTGAAATCTTGTTTTAGTTTTATCTCTTGCAAACACATAACCTACATGAGAATACAGCATGTTACCAGTGCCATAAGCACTGTACAAATAGTTTTCGCCATAATTATTAGATTGATACGTTGCGTAAGCTGTTATTGCACTTCCATCATCTCCTAAAGGAGAATCATAAAAAGCATCTATTGCAAAAATGGAAACATCTTCTCCCACAGGATTACCGTTTTCTTTTTTTACAACACCATTAGGATGTAAAAAAAATCCAGCGCCTATATTAAATACTTTTTTTTCGCCAAGATAAGTCCCAACTTTAAAAGGTAAAAAGTTAGATTCTTGATCTAATAGGTTATACTCAAAATATCCTGCAAAGGTTTTTCCTGCATCTTTAGTACCTAATAAATTAACTCCTCCATATACTGTTTGTCCGCTTGTTACAACTCTAGTATCTAGTCCGTTTGTAATGGCATCATTAACAGCGATTCGATACTGTAATTTACCAAAATTCCCTTTCATAAAAAGACCAATATGTCTTGCAAATTGATCTGACAATCCAATAGTAGCCCAAGACTGACGATTATTATCAAGCGTCATCATATTTAAAGTACTTTGATTATTAAGTCTAGAAATACCATTAAAATAATGTAAACCAGCACCAATAGCATGGGTATCACTTAAACGGTATTGTACCCAAGCATCATGTACAAAAATTTGAGAACCATCTCCATTACCTGTAGGTGAAAGTGTACCTGTATTTAAACTGTTTAAACCAAAATGAGTTAAGATTAAAAACTTATCGGTAATTTGAGAAAATAGCATTATACGTGCTCTTCTTAAATTAACACTTGTTTTACTCGAAGTTTTGGGAGCATCATTATTATAAGTTGCTTGTACTTGTGTCCAAGAAATTAAACGAAGGTATTTTTTACCGTCTTCGTCGAATTTAATTTTTAATCCACCATTATAGTCTGGAGAGCCTTGTGCAACAAGAAACTGAAAAGAGGACAGAAAAAAAACTAGTTGTAGTAATTTTTTGTTTTTCATAAATTTAGTTGTTTAGCTAGTAAATAATTGATTTTGTGTGCACTGCTAAACTCGGAAAAACAATTAATTAACAAAAAACTACTATATTTATTTGTTAATTAGATATACTAATCTTTAAAACGCTCCCATTTAATCAACATAAACTTATCACCTAACTCTGTAACCACAACTCCTGCTCCCTTTATATTTTCTGAATTACTGAAATAAACACCTAGTTCTGTAGCATTTAAAATTTTATACGTAGAATGATATTTAGAATTGTAAGGTCTTTTTATGTTGTATTTTTTTACCCAATTCATAATACTTACATGAGACACTCCTAAGATGCGCTCTATCTCTCGATAGGTCAATCCTTCTAAATATAGCTGCAAAGATTTGTTTACATAATAATCGTCTATTTTCTTTCCAATCTTATTTACCGTAAAAAAGTAATTGCATTTTTTACATTTATAGCGTTGCCTATTATTAACAATACCACTTTTAATGTAGCTATCTGAACTGCAATTTGGACATAAATCTATAGTCATATATATTAATTTAGCATAAATATAGTAATTTAGCAACAAAATTTGAGTCAACTTGTTAAAAAACAAATAATTACTCATAAAAAAAAGCTTTAAAGTAGTGAATAACACTAATTTTTAAAGCTTATATTATTAAAATGAAAAATATTAAGACGACTGTACTCTATTGTTAATTTCCAAAAAAGGAGGCTTCCTCTTTTGTCAATAATCTAGAGTTAATAAAAAACCGAAGTCCTAATGGTATTTCTAAAGAAAAACTAGCCCCTCTACCTTCCGTTATATCAACTGTTAAATGTGTGTGCTTCCAATACTCAAATTGGTCTTGATTCATATAAAAATTAACACCGTTTAAAGTCCCCAATAAAATATCACTCTCGTCTAAATAAAAATCTTCTTTCTCTAAAATCATCGGTGCAGAACCATCACAACAACCACCACTTTGATGAAAAATTAATTCGCTATGTTTTTCTTTTAATTGCTCTAATATTTTTGCTGCTGCTTCTGTAATTGCTACTCTTTCCATAATTCTGGGTATTAAAAAGAGACTGTTTAAAAAGAGATTTTTTGTCCATCTGAATTTATTTCAGATTCTTACGATAGTTTATTATCATTGCATTGAGATACCGAAACAAGTTCAGCAAGACAGGATTCATCCCTTTTCAGACAGCCTCCAATATATTATTTATCAACTACTAAAAGAAACCTAATTTATTTTTATCATAAGAAATTAACATGTTTTTAGTCTGACGATAGTAATTAAGCATCATCACATGATTTTCTCTACCAAAACCAGATTTTTTATATCCACCGAAAGGTGCATGTGCAGGATATGCATGATAACAATTTACCCAAACTCTACCGGCTTTTATAGCTCTTGGAATTTGATATAATTGATGTGCATCTCGCGTCCAAACTCCGGCTCCTAAACCATAAAGAGTATCATTTGCAATTTCTAAAGCTTCTGCTTCGTCTTTAAACTTTGTAACACAAACTACGGGACCAAAAATTTCTTCTTGGAAGACTCGCATTTTATTATGTCCTTCTAAAATAGTTGGCTTAATGTAGAATCCGTTTGCTAAATTCCCTTCTAATGCATTAGCAGAACCACCGGTTAGCACTTTTGCTCCTTCTTCTTTACCAATTTCTATATAAGATTGTATTTTTTCGTATTGATCTTTTGATGCTTGCGCCCCTACCATAGTATTTACATCATAAGGATTGTCTTGAATGATTACATTCGTTCTTTCTACAACACGTTTGATAAACGCATCGTAAATATCTTCTTGCACTAAAATTCTAGAAGGAGCGGTACATACTTCTCCTTGATTAAATGCAAATAAAACAGCACCTTCAATCGCTTTGTCTAGATACGCATCATCATGATCCATAACAGAATTAAAAAATACATTTGGAGATTTCCCTCCTAATTCCATCGTAACCGGATTTAAGTTTTTAGACGCATATTGCATAATTAATTGTCCGGTTGTCGTTTCTCCTGTAAACGCAACCTTATCAACCCTTGCACTAGAAGCCAAAGGTTTCCCTGCTTCCGGACCAAAACCGTGAACAATATTGATAACTCCCGGCGGAAAAACATCTGCTATTTTCTCCATTAATAAAGTTGCTGTAGACGGGGTTTGTTCTGCTGGTTTTAAAACCACACAATTACCCGTTACTAGCGCTGGAGGTAATTTCCAAGACAACATTAATAAAGGAAAATTCCAAGGAATAATTTGCCCAACAACTCCTAACGGCTCTTTAATAGTTAATGATAATGTATGTTGATCTAATTCAGAAGCGCCTCCTTCTTCAGAACGAATACAAGCTGCAAAGTAGCGCCAATGATCTACCGCTAAAGGCACATCTGCGTTTAAAGTTTCTCGAATTGGTTTTCCGTTGTCACACGTTTCTACCAACGCAAATTCTTCTAAATTAGCTTCAATAATATCTGCTACTTTATTTAATAGGGTAGCTCTTTCTGTAGCAGATGTATTTCCCCACGCTTCTTTTGCGGCATTGGCTGCATCTAAAGCCAACTCTACATCTTCTTTTTGCGAACGAGGATATTTTGCTATAAAACTATTATCAATTGGTGATGTATTATCAAAATACTGACCTCCAATTGGAGCTACAAATTTCCCATTGATAAAATTGTGATACTTGTCTTTAAATTTCGGTTTTGAATAACTCATAATTTAGTGTTTTTTTTTATATGATTAAGCCTGCTATAGCAGTAGGCTGTTAATTAATATAATGACAATAATATTGGTTAAAATATAATGTATTATCATTTTAGGTAAAGTTATTTTATAATATTCACTATAAATAGAACATATTTATTATATTGTTGAACAATTCTATTATTATATAAATCGTCCTTTAAAATTTTAGAGCTATAATTATGAGTCATTTATTACATCAACATAAAAAATATAGAAAACTAACTACACTTGTAGAGAATAGAACGACTTACAATGCAGATTATGCTGAACTAAATATTTACGAAACTCATAAATATGCAGAAAAAGTGGCTTTAAAATTCGATTTTCCAATTATTGCGAGTATGCTTACCGGAAAAAAAATAATGCATATAGACGGTATTCCTTCTTTTGATTTTTATCCTGGAGAATCTGTTGTTATGCCTAGAAATAAGGAAATGATTATTGATTTTCCGTTGGCAAAAAAAGACAATCCTACACAATGTTTAGCTTTAGGAATTGATGGAACTAAGATTAACGAAGTTGTAGGTAGATTTAATCAACATGTTGCCATTGAAAACAAGAATAATACTTGGAGTTTAAATAAAAGCAGTAGTCATTTAACTAACAATAACGACGTTAATCAACTTATAAAAAGATTAACCTACACTTTTACCAATAACAATACCTCTAAAGATGTTTTGTTAGATTTAATGATTCAAGAACTTATTGTAAGGCTTTTACAAACCAAGGCAAAATCTATTTTATTAAATGATGAACCACTTTTTAACGACACCAGAATAGGCATGGTTATTAAGTATATAAAAGAAAATTTAACAAATAAAAACATTAATGTAGATGTGTTAGCAAAAAAAGCACACATGAGTGCTTCTCATTTTCATAAAAAGTTTAAAAATACTTTAGGCATTTCTCCTATTGATTTTTTAAACTCTGAAAAAATAAAATTTGCTAAAAAATTAATCAAAGAATCTAAAGATTTTAGAATGTCGGAAATTGCTTTTAAAGCTGGTTTTAACAATACCAGTTATTTTAACAGACAGTTTAAAAAGATGGAATTGATGACTCCCCAACAATTTAAGAAGTCTATAAATTCTTAAATTGTCTTTAATATTTATACTATCTTTATTTAATTTTATAGTAGTAAAAAAATACTATAAAAATATTAAATTTACAACTTGCTTATAGAATCTTTTTTTACGTATTGGCACATCATATTACTATTCTTTACAGTTGCAATTTTATATTCTTCTGTTGGTTTTGGTGGCGGCTCTAGCTATTTAGCTATTTTAGCATTAACAGGAATCGTATTTACCCAAATTAGAGCAACTGCTTTGTTGTGTAATATTGTTGTAGTCTCTGGAAACGTATTTTTCTTTTATCATCAAAAAAAGATTGATTGGAAAAAAGTAATTCCGCTTATTTTACTCAGTGTTCCTTTTGCTTTTTTAGGTGGAAAATTAAAAATCAGTCAGCATTTATTTTTTATTCTTTTGGGGTTTACATTATTATTTGCAGCCATTACCATGTGGGTTTCTAAAAAAATTATTGCTTCAGATGAAAAACAAACAAATCTAAAACCTATTAAAAATGCTAGTTTTGGAGGTATTATCGGTTTCATTTCTGGAATGGTTGGCATTGGTGGCGGCGTATTTTTAGCACCTCTTTTACACCTTACCAATTGGGATACTCCTAAAAAAATTGCAGCCACAGCAAGTGTTTTTATTTTAGTAAATTCTTTAGCGGGATTATTGGGGCAATATTCTAATCCTGATTTTATTATTGATTGGAATTTAACTTCCATATTATTAGTTACCGTTTTTATTGGCGGACAAATAGGTAGCAGAATGAGCAATAATTACTTTACGCCTATTCAGCTTAAAAAAGCGACCTCAATTTTAATTGCTTTTGTGAGTTTGCGTATTCTTTGGAAATATCTTTTTTAAGAAAACCTAATAAATAGTTCTCGACTGCGCTCGAACAGACATTAAAGTCTAATTTTTAAGACATAAACATTTAGAAAACATCGTTTTTCTCACCGTAAAATATACTTTTTATTAGAGTTCTATTTTTTTCCTTCTTCCCTATTTTTTCTTTTTTCTTGCTTCCTGCTTATTGTCTCTTGTCTCTTGTCTCTTGTCTCTTGTCTCTTGTCTCTAAAAATCAAAACTTTAAAACTAATTCAAATAAAAATTGTGTATTATCTTCAATCAAAATACCTTTGAAACCATCAATTATAAAAAAATAAAAAATGCTAGGAATTCTTTTTACATTACTCATGTTGGTCTTACTACAAGCTGTACTTGGCTTTGACAACTTACTTTACATTTCTTTAGAATCTAAAAAAGCGCCAGAGGCGGATCAAAAAAAGGTTAGAAAAACAGGGATTTTAATTGCCATTGTTTTAAGAATTGTACTCCTTTTTATTTTGGTTTCTATTATCGATTTTTTTCAAGAACCTTTTTCTTTTTTATCCGGAGGAATAACAGATATTATTCATTTTGCTTTTAACGGCCATAGCATTATTGTTTTATTAGGTGGTGGTTTTATCATTTTTACAGCAATAAAAGAGATATGGCACATGATTTCTACAAAAGGAATGGAAGTTTCTGATATGGCTTCAGACAAAGGCACTAAATCTTCTAATGCCGTAATTACAAGTATTGTTATTATGAATTTAGTATTTTCTTTCGATTCTATTTTAGCAGCAATTGGTCTTACTAGCGAAATAGAAAACACTACAACCGCATTTATTGTTATGGCAATTGCTATTGTAATAAGTGGTTTATTAATGCTAATTATGGCTGATAAGATTTCTACCTTCTTATCAAAAAACAGAATGTATGAAGTACTTGGTTTGTTTATCCTTTTTATTGTTGGAATTATGCTAGTTACAGAAGGCGGACATTTAGCTCATATTAAACTTTTTGGCGAAGAAATTGTACCAATGAGTAAAACAACCTTCTATTTTGTATTGGCTATTTTAATTATTGTTGATGTTGTACAAGGAAAATATCAGAAGAACTTATTAGCAAAAGCTAAAAAATAAGTATAAATTATAGTTATAAAAAAAAGTCGTTGTATGTATTTACAACGACTTTTTTTATGTCTTTATTTAATTTCTGTACTAAATTATCTACTTTCTCTCCAAACCATATCTATTGTTATTGCACTAGATAGAATTACTATTTTGTTGGATTCATCAGTAAAACCTGCATTTAAATCTACCTTGTATTTATCTGCAGTGGTAAAAACTTCTTTTAAAGCTCCATTCCATTTTTTAGTAATTGTTCCTATTTCTTTATCAGAAGCATCATTTATTTGAAAGTTCCAAGCTTTCATGTCTCCAGTAATTACAGCAACAAGTTCTTCGGATTTGTTAAAAATTTTAAAAGTTGGTTTTAATAATTTAAATTTTTGTTTTATGCTACCAATAGTATTGCCTTTTGCATCATCAATACGAATTGTTGACATAAAGAAAGTCCAACCTCTAGATATAGATGCTTGTAAATTTCCTGATGCATCTTTTATCTCCAGCTGAAAAGGCAACATCGTTTTGTTTAATATGAATCTAATCGCTTTTTGTCCTGAAGTTAGTGTTTGGTTTACAGAACCAACCTCATTTCCTTTATCATTAAATACTTTATAACAATTTTTAAACTTAAAAATATTGATTTTTTCGTCAATAAAATAAGTCTTTAAATCAAAAAAATTTGAATTCATTTATTATCTAATTTTTATTAATTGATATAATATTCTGTTTCCCATTTGATATATTACCCAATATTTGTTTTTAATCGATTAATCGTTTTTTCTTTAAACTCCTTTTGCCATTCTTCAAGTTTAAAATTGTTTCTCTCTTGAAAAGAAGACGTTTCCCAATACATTTTTAAGCCATAATTTTGTTCCATTATTAATGCTTTGTTAATGTCTCCATTTAGGCTTAGTTCTTCTATAATTTCTCTAATTACTGAATAGTCTTTATTCTCTTTTTGACCTCCAAAGTTAAATTGAAGATGATTTCTATTTTTAATTAATGGATGCTTTTTTAATTCCTCAATTGCGTTTAAATTCTTAAACATTCTTATTGCATTTTGAGAAGGAAAATCAATTGCCCAATTGGAAATAATTGAATTAATTATACTTTTTTGAAACTCTAATTCATTTCCAATTCTTTTATATTGAGAAGCCAATTTAAACCAGTTTTCACTAAGCTCTCCAAAACTTTCGGTACTTTCTTTATAAAATTCAATTGCTTTTTTAGGATCATTTTTTTTCAAATAATCATTTCCTTTCTGTAGTAACCTAAAAACAAATTTTTCATCCTGAATTTCTTCTTCTCCCCAATCATAATCATTTAGCTTATACCAATCCAAGAATTTATTAAGATTAGAAAACCTCGGAACAATAACTCCTTCATCATGAATCATTTCACAAATTACAGGTTCTTTATCTTCTTTTCCAAACTCCCAATAGAATCCAAAATTATCTCCATTTCCTAAACTTGCTTCTGTAAATTGTAGAAATCCATTTGGAGGATATACCCCAATCTCTATTTCTGAATAGATTGATACTTCTTTTATTTTTTCTGGTAATGTCATTTTTTAGAGCATTAAGTAATGTTTAATATAAAAAAAGGTATAACGTGCTTTCAATTAAATTAATCCGTTATTTTTTGGATGTCATTATATTCAATCCAAGATTTTAATCTTGCTATATAGAACATTTTAAGATAATTCTCGGACAAGAAGATATTAGACCAATCAAACCTTTTTGCTTGTACACCAAGATAAAAAACAAAAACAGCTAAACCCGCTTTAGGAATCATTTTCAATTCTTTTTCAGATAATTGTCTCATACTTTGGTAGCCATCTAAAAAATATTTCTTTTTTATTTCGTACTCTTTTTTATCGGTTTCAATATGAAATAATTGCTTACAAAAATAGCCAACATCTAAAACCGGCTCTCCATTTCCACAAAAATCAAAATCGTACATAGTAATTTCTCTATCACCTGTTACAGCCATATTATCATACCAAATATCTAAATGAACAATTCCTTTTTGGCAGTTTTCAAAATCCGTTTTATCAAAGAATGCATCAATTCCTTTTATAAATTCCATTTCTGGTAATTTCTCTGAAAAAAATTGATTTAAATATGTATAAGGTAATTCTAACAGTGATTTTTTATCATAAGAAATTCGATCTATAATTTTGTTAACTGTAAGATTATGAATTTTTGCCATTAATTCTCCAATTAATGAACATGTTTCAGTATCCAAAAATCTAATCTTATTACCTTTTGCAAACGAAAAAAGAACTACATATCTAATTCCTTCTGGTGCTTTTATTTCTTGAATAAATTCTCCATTCTTATCTTTAATAGGAAAAGAAACCCCTAAATTATTTTCACTTAATAAATTTAAAAGTTCAATTTCTTCATTTATTTCAGATTTTGATCTCCAATTATAACTATAAACTCTTAACGCATATTTTGTTTCATTATCCGAAAGAAAATAAGTGTGGTTCATTCCTGTTCTAAATAATTTACAATCGAAATTTTTATGGAGTCCATATTTTTCTTTTGCAAACTCTCCCAATTCTTTTGCTGAAATTGTAGAGGCTATAACTGGTAATTCTGTCATTTTTATTTAGTTGTGGTTGAGATCGTTTGTGTGCTAAGAAATTGCGTTGAAATATAATAACCTAAAATAGAATCTATCTTCTAAATAATATTTGATTGAATATAAGCGCCATTAGACTCAAAAGAATAGTTAAAACAATTATTTATATTAATCAATGAAATTATAACTCACTACAATAGTGTAAACTTTATGCCTTCCATTAATCGCCAAGTATCTCGTATTTTGTAAGTTTTTCTTATTACTATTAGAAATTTTTTATCATTGCTTTTGCACACCAAAGTAATATTCCCTCTTTCCAATTGTATGCTTGGGTCTGGGTCTGGGTTGGCATCATAGCGCACTTTCTGTAAAATAATATCTTTCCATTCAATACCAAAAGCATTTCCTTTTTTAATTACTTTTCTAAAATTTTCAGAAGCATCTATTTTAAAGTTTGAAATTATGGTATCTACATCAGGAATGTCTTTGTCTGGTTGCGCAGCGCGCTCTATCGGAATGAGGTAAGTAATATCATCCTTAGTAGGCAAATTCTTTAAAAACACTTTTACTTTCTGTTTTTTCAGCGCTTTAAAGACATTGGTTACAATCTTCGTTTTTTCGAAGTTCTCTTGCGTAAAAGAAGTTTGACTGACCAAAAAGGAAGTTATAAAAAATAGTAAGTATAAAGGACTTTTCATTGATGAAGTGTTTCATTTTTTTTTAATTGTTACTCTATTCGTTTTCAAATTTACATTTTCAAAGAATGGATAAATTGCTGAGTGAATAAAAACCAGCAATAAGATTTAAACAGTGTTGGTAATTGTTATTTTTTTAATGTTATATGATACAATTTTTCAAAATCTTTTAAGATAATTGTGTCCTTGCTTTCATATAAAATATTTACACCATTTCCATTGTTTGAGTTTTTTGCTTTAAACTTTGTTGTTTCGTTATGTAATGAAAGTGCTACATAATTGTAGCCATAAGAAGTATAACCACCAACGTAATGATTTCCTGAAAATGAATTCCCTAAAACAACCTTATCAAATGATTTTGGACTTTTTTCTAAATTCCATATAGGTTCTAATCCATTAAGGCGTGTTTTTTCTAACACGTCTTTAAACTCACTTGTATGGTCATATCTCGTATACAATGCAAATTCTTTATCCTTGAATCTTAAAACACTTACTGAATTTGATAATGGATAAATTGAAATTAAATTTGGTTTTAATTTTTTTATTTTATCAGAAGTTAAATTATTTTCTTTTTGATAAACAACATGAACTAAACTATCTATATGACTCTTAATTTTAAGATTGTCTATATCATTTATTTTACGCTTATAAACTACATTTAAAGAATCTCTTATTGTAAACGGTTCTCTAGAATTGATGATAAAATTCTTTAATTTTTCTTTTTTGAAATTATTTTCAATAGACATTTTATAAACCTCAATTAATTCCGGTTTTTCATTAGGTTGCATAAAATAAATAGTTCCGTCCTTACTAATGTAATTATTAGGAACCTTTAATTCTTTAATTTTATTAAATTTTCTATCTAAAATAATCAAATCACCTTTTTCATTATTAGCAAATAAGTTTTTCTCATTGTACTTAATGTCTATTAAATTAGTAGTGAATTGTTTTATAGATATCTTATTGTTGGTATGCTCTGGAAAAACTGGAATTTCAGGATGTTTATCTTCCTCCATTTTTTGATATCCACAAGAAATAAATATCAGAATAAATAGTAGAGATGTTATTTTTAAGGCGTGCTTCATTTGGTAATTACTGTTAACGTATTTATGTTTTAAGAAAGTTGCGATTTTTGTAATCCGAGTTAGATCTAATTATTTTACGTTTTGTTCAAAGTTAATTTTCCATAAAAAAACCAAGGTATTAATGTCATACCGAATGCATAACCTTTTTTTTTGTGATAGACTTTTGCTAATTCCACATTTATTAAATATTTTGGAATTAATCTAATGAAAGGAATCAATAAGAAAATAATCCACCAAGTAGGTTTTTTAGAAATTTCTAAAAAGATTAAATCTTTTTTAATTGGTATTATAGAATAAATACCTTTTTTCTTATAATTTACGAATAGCACATACGAACTATAGTAAAACACTACAAATAGTAATAGTATTGTTGGAGATTCAATTATACTTGTAAAAAGAGTTCTAAAACTAAAGTTTGATATAGAAAACGATGGAATTGAAAACGATGGAAATGAAGGGATAACATTACTTATGCTTATATCTGATTTTAAGTAAGAGTCAGTTAGATGCCAGCAGTACAAAAAAATATCACTTACTATAAGAAAAGATAGTAAACTAATCAATAATTCATTAAACGAATATTTTGTCTTTTTAATTTTAGAAATTATAATAATTGCCCAAAACACAAATAAAACACTATTAATTACTTTGTAAATAAAATACGGAGATGTTACTATGTTAAAAATTTGTTTTTGATAAATAAAGAACCAAATATTAGAAATCACTTCTGATGATAACATAAAAAAAAAGCTATATTTTATAACTTTTTTAAGTGTTATATTAAACGAATCTTTAGCCTTAATTATAAAGTAAATCAAACATAGTATTAAGATAATGTCAAAAATTACAACATGAAAGTAGAATCCCACTCTATGAATAAAATTATAATAATAGGTTGGAAAAACCTTATAAAATAAAGCTATTAACATTGTGCAGATAACAATATATTTTGGGATGTTTTTAGAATTCATTTTTTGTTTTTATCAAATTTTTGCCAACGTGTTTTTTGTATGGTTTGTTCCGTTTTAAGCGACTAATTTAAAAAATAATAACTAAAATAAAACCTGAGAGGGTTTTTGTAAGTGATTAAAGATAAGCAATACTTAATATTAGGTGAAGTGTATTGTTTTTCCTTTTGTATTATTAAGATTTAGAATTATTAATTTTTTAAATAATTTTGATTTTGGAATTTCTTTTTTTAATATTTCTAACTCTTGATTTCGTATATCTGAAGAAATATGATTAATTAAGATTAACCACCATTCTTCAAATTCATTGAAATATTCAGCTATCTTTTCTTCTTTTTCTTTTAATCCAATAATAATATTTTCTTTTAAATCATTAACTACAACTCCTCCTTTATTATCATCTCCCCATAACATCACTTCAAAATCGCTTTCAAATCTCTCTTCACATTCTATAAAACTCATTTTGAAATTTTCATTGATTTTATATTCTAAATTTTGATTTAGATTCTGAACATAATGATTCAACGATTGTTCAATTCTCTTCTTAATTTTAGTAAACTTCAAAGGCCTTGAATAACCAATACAAACAGAATGTGTATTTGTAAAAGTTTTGTTTGAGTTAAAATTTAAAATGAAATTTTCAATTTTTCTTATTTCTCCAAATTCAAGTTTTTCTAAAGGTTCATTATTATAATGTTTATTTAACCTTCTAACTTCAATTCCAATTTTTTTATTGATCGAAAAATCGGGAGGAATATTTCCATTTGGCTCAAATTCTAATTTTTGAAACCCTAAATTCAATAAATATGAATTTGCTATTTTTTCGTCATCATTCACGATTTTCTATAATTATTACTAATTAATATTATGACAAAAAATTAATTAGTCACTTTATTATTTTTACACAACTTCCAAAATACTATCTTTTAATCTTTGCGTAACAATCTGTAAAATTCTTCTATTAATTTCTGATGCATTATCAGCATAAAAAGTAAATTCATCCGAAGAAAAATGACCAATAATTATCCCTAAAGTAAAGTTCTTATAATTATTATCCGTTTTAAAAACAGAAGTAATTTTACTTCTTCTTTTCTTATCAGTTAAATCAGTAAAATCTACTTTTCTTTTTATAAGATGGTGCTTAAATGAACTAATCAACAAACTGTGCTGCATTTTTATTACAGGTCTTAATACTTCATTCTGAAATTTTTCCATTTCAGAAGTTCCTTCATTCACTAAATCCGTTAATACTGGTCTCTCTTTTTTATTCATCTAATAATTCGTCTAATTCTAGTTGATAATCATACTGTAAATCTTCGTGTAACGTAGCAATTGCTTTTTTAATTAAAACCACTTGCCTATCAAAAGTTGCAACTAATCTTACACTCCCTTTCATAGACGGTTTAAACTCTTTTAAACAACGACAAAAATGGAGCAATAATGCTACTTCTGTTTCTTTCTTTTTAGAATACCGAATAAATTTTTTATTGAGTGTTAAAATCTTTCGAACACTTTTTCTAATATAGAAATAACTCTTTGTGTTAATCTCAGAAAACAATACTTCGTTTTGATCTTTTACACTTTGTATGTATTGTTCTTCGTCATGAGATTCAAACAACAAATACGTTAGTAATTCTTTATTCTCTTTTTTAAATTTTGATAAATGCAAACACAACTCTTTCAACTCATTGGCAGATTTATGAGAGAGTTCGTCTTTTAATTGTTTTACAGTTACTGCTTTCATCAACTTTAATTTTGTACAAGATAAAAAAAACCTCACAATAGTTGCCAAATAAATGCAGCATTAACTGTGAGGTTTATATTTATGTTTCCGCTATCGCGGGATAAGAATCTTACTGAATACTTGGTACGTTTACAACTTCATTTACATCAGCATCATAATCTACACCACCAACTTTAAAACCAAAAAGGTTGTAAAAATCGTTGCTATAACCTTCTAAATCTCCAATTTCTGATAAGTTTTCTGTAGTTGCAGTTTCCCAAAGCTTGTTAACTTCTGCTTGTACATCTTCTCTCATTTCCCAATCGTCAACTCTAATTCTTCCTTTTTCATCCAAAGCTAAATCACCGCCAAATAAACGTTCACTATACAAACGTTGAATTTGCTCAATACAACCTTCGTGAATTCCTTTTGCTTTCATCACTTTATATAATAATGAAATATATAAAGGAATTACAGGAATTGCAGAACTTGCTTGTGTAACTAATGCTTTATTTACAGAAACATACGCTTTACCACCAATCGATTTTAAATCGTCTGTAATTGTAAAAGCTGTTGCTTCTAAATGATCTTTTGCAGCTCCAATAGTTCCGTTTCTATATACTGGTTTTGTTACTTCTGGGCCAATATAAGAATAAGCAACTGTGGTAGCTCCTTCTGATAATAAGTTTTCAGATTGTAATGCGTCCATCCACATTTTCCAATCTTCACCACCCATTACGTTTATTGTGTTTTCTACATCTTCTCCTTCTGCAGGATTGATAGAAATTTCTGATACTTTACCTGTATGGAAATCTACTGTTTTATTAGAAAAAACATCTCCTATTGGTTTTAAAACAGATTTATATCTTTTTCCTGTTGTTGGATGTGTTCTTACTGGTGATGCTAAACTGTAAATCACCAAATCAATCTGACCTAAGTCTTCTTTGATTAAGTTTACAACTTGCTCTTTTATCTCGTTAGAAAAAGCATCTCCATTAATACTTTTTGCATATAAACCTGCAGCAGTTGCGTGTTTTTCAAAAGCAGCTGTATTATAAAAACCTGGCGAACCTGGTCTTCCTTCTGTTGCTGGTTTATCAAAGAAAACTCCAATTGTAGCAGCATCAGAACCAAATGCACTAGATATTCTTGAAGCCAATCCGAATCCTGTAGAAGCACCAATTACTAGTACTTTTTTTGCGCCTTCAATTTTTCCTTTCGATTTTACATATTCTATTTGATTGATCACGTTTTGCTCACAACCCGTTGGGTGCGATGTTAAACAGATAAATCCTCTTGTTCTTGGTTCTATAATCATGGTTGTTGGTTTTAAAAAATTCGTCATTACGAGGAAGCATGACGAAGTAATCTTTTATTTATAATTAAAATAATCAGATTGCCACGTCGTTCCTCCTCGCAATGACGTAAATTTATGTGTTATTTTAAAAATTGAAGTACATTCTCCTCAATTCTATTTAATACATTCTCTGTGGAAGCCTTTACAAAAGTTTCTCCTGTAATTTGTTCGTATAATTCTATATATCTGTTAGAAATCTCGATGACTTTATCATCTGTCATTGCCGGAATTTGTTGTCCGTCTTTTCCTTGAAAACCGTTTTCAATTAACCACTGACGTACAAACTCTTTAGACAATTGTTTTTGCGCTTCTCCGCTATCTTGTCTTTCTTGATAACCATCAGCATAAAAATAACGAGAAGAATCTGGTGTATGAATTTCATCAATCAATACAATTTTACCTTCTTTCGTTTTCCCGAATTCGTATTTAGTATCTACTAATATCAACCCTCTTTTAGCAGCAATTTCTGTTCCTCTTGCAAATAAAGCTCTTGTATAGTTTTCTAATACAATGTAATCTTCTTCAGAAACAATTCCTTTTGATAAAATATCTTCTCTAGAAATATCTTCGTCATGCTCTCCGTTATCTGCTTTTGTAGATGGCGTAATTAAAGCTTCCGGAAATTTATCGTTTTCCTTTAAACCTTCTGCCATGGCAACACCACACAAAGTTCTTTTACCTAATTTGTATTCACGCGCTGCGTGACCAGACATATAACCACGAATTACCATTTCTACTTTAAAAGGCTCACATAAATGACCTACGGCAACGTTTTCATCTGGATTTGCAATTAACCAATTAGGAACAATATCTGCGGTATCATTCATCATTTTTGTTGCAATCTGATTTAAAATCTGACCTTTAAACGGAATTTGACGTGGTAAAACAACGTCGAAAGCAGACAATCTATCTGTTGCAATCATTACCAAAAGGTCGTCATTAATATTATAAACTTCTCTTACTTTCCCTATATAAACAGACTTCTGCTTAGGAAATTGAAAATTAGTATTGTTAATTGTATTCATTATATGTTATGTTGTTGTGGCCGCAAAAATAAACTAAAGACTAGTTACTAACAACTAAAATTTTTATTCTGTTTCTATACTCTTATATGCACTAATTATTTTCCTCACCAATCGGTGTCTTACCACATCTTTATCGTCTAAATATACCTGAGCAATTCCTTCAATATCTTTTAATGCTAATAAAGATTCTTTTAAACCAGAAACTTGCTTTCTTGGTAAATCTATCTGACCAGGATCTCCCGTAATAATAAACTTTGCACTTTTACCCATTCTTGTTAAAAACATCTTCATTTGATTATGGGTTGTATTTTGCGCTTCATCTAAAATTACAAATGCATTGTCTAAAGTTCTACCACGCATAAAAGCCAAAGGTGCAATTTGAATCACTCCTTTTTCTATATAAGATTCTAATCGCTCATGCGGAATCATATCTCTTAAAGCATCATACAAAGGCTGCATGTACGGATCTAATTTCTCCTTTAAATCTCCAGGAAGAAATCCTAAATTTTCACCAGATTCTACCGCAGGTCTTGTTAAAATTATTCTTCTAACTTCTTTTTCTTTTAAAGCTTTTACAGCCAAAGCAACTGCTGTGTATGTTTTCCCTGTTCCTGCAGGTCCAACAGCAAACAACATATCGTTTTTACCCATAAGAGTAACCATTTTACGTTGGTTTTCGGTTTGTGGCTTTATCAGCCTTCCGCTAACTCCATGTACCAAAACTTCTTTAGCGTTTTTAGCCGCAGTTGTTTTTTCTTCATTTCCGTTAGACGTTAGAATTTGTTCAATACTATTTTCATCTAACTTATTGTATTTATTATAATACTTTATCAAACGTTCTATTCGAATTTCAAACTCATCTAAAATTTCTGGTTCTCCATAAATTTTTAATTTAGATCCCCTAGCAACGATTTTAATTTTTGGAAAGTATCTCTTTAATTGTTCAATAGTACTGTTTTGTGCTCCGAAAAAATCTTTAGGACTAATTTCTGTAAGCTCTATAGTGCGTTCGTTCAAATGATTAATTTTTATTAATAAATTACATTTATATTTCAACTAAAAATAACCAATAAATTTTTTAAAATGATTAGATTTGCGTAAAATAATTAACAACTTTTACACAATTAATTAACAGCCCATTTTTTAATGTCTATAATCACTTTAACAACAGACTTTGGCACAAAAGACCACTTTGTTGGCGCTGTAAAAGGAGCTATTTATTCTGAATTACCAGATGCTAAAATTGTAGATATTACACATGAAGTATCTCCTTTCAGTATTACTGAAACGGCTTATATTTTAAAAAACTCTTACAAAAGTTTCCCTAAAGGTACCATACACATTGTTGGTGTAGACTCAGAATTAAGTGATAACAACAAACACATCGCCATAGAATTAGATGGTCATTTTTTTGTATGTCCAGATAACGGTTTAATCTCTATGATCGCTTCGGAAATTCAACCAAGTAAAATTGTAGAAATCAATATTCATGATAGAATAGAAAGTAGTTTTCCTGTTTTAGATGTATTTGTACAAGTAGCCTGTTTTATTGCTAGAGGAGGAAACTTAACGGTTATTGGTAAAGAAATTCCTGAATTTAAAAAGATTGTAGAAATTCAGCCAAAGACAAATCAGCAGAAAAATCAAATTTCTGGAGGCATTATTTATATTGATAATTACGGAAATGTAATTACCAATATCAGTAAAAAAATGTTCAAAGAAATAGGCAAAGGAAGAAATTATATTGTGCATGCAAGAAAACATTCTTTTACAAAAATATTCACTAAATATAATGAAGTAGTAAGCAATGAATCTTACACCAACCAGCAATATGAAGGTCATAAATTGGCTATTTTTAATTCTGCCGGTTATTTAGAAATTGCAATTTACCGAAGTAATTTAGACACAGTTGGTGGTGCATCTACCCTGCTAGGTTTAGGCTATAGAGATGCTATAATTATCGATTTTATCGATGACATAAAACCAGATTTCACTCACTTAACCTAAAAACATGTTTGTTAGAATTGTAAAATTAAGTTTTCATACCAAAAACATCGTAGAGTTTTTATTAATGTTTGAAGAAAAAAAAGCATTAATTAGAGCTTCTAAAGGTTGTAACTTATTAGAATTATATCAAGACAAAACAAATCCTGAAATCTTTTTCACTTACTCTTATTGGGAACAAGAAGAAGATTTAGAAAATTACAGAAACTCAGCTCTTTTTAAAGATGTTTGGGCAAAAACAAAAGTGTTTTTTAACGATAAACCACTAGCATGGAGCGTTGATAAAAAAGTGAGCTTACAATAAAAAATTAAGACAAATATAAATAAATAATGGATTTCGATTTTACTACTTTTCCTGTTTTAGAAACAGACAGATTAACATTAAGAGCAATAAACTTAGAAGATGCAAAAGCAGTTTTTGGTTTAAGAGCAAACAAAGAAGTTAATAAATACATACAACGTGAGTCTCTTAAAAATCTTTCTGAAGCTAGAGCTTTTATAGACCAAGCCACTAATTTAGTAGCGGACAACAAAGGGATTTTTTGGGTTATTGAATCTAAAAACAGTGCAGAATTACTAGGTACAATTGGTTTACGTAATTTTGATGTTGCAGAAAATTATGCAGAAATCGGGTATGAAATTCACCCAGACTACCAAGAAAGAGGTTATATGACTGAAGCTTTTGAAGAAGTATTAGAGTATGCTTTTGAAAAAATGGAATTAAAAAGCATAGAAGCTTTTACACACAAAAATAATCTTGCTTCTATTACGTTGTTACATAAACTAGATTTTGATTTGCAAATAGACAGAACAGATGAAGGTTTTGAAGACAATAGAATTTATAAGTTAGAAAAATAGAAACTAGAGATCAAAATAAAGAGTCTTCGACAAGCTCATGCAGACATCAGAAATATTAATTGGTTATTGAATTTAATTTAGTAACATCTTAAAAACTAAGAACAATTAAAAAACAATGTCACACTGTGCTTGTCGAGATACTTTTGACAAATAAAATTAGAAATACAAAGAACCAAGTAAACGCATAAACATTTTACATTGATAGCGATCTTAAAGAAGGAATTCAACTCATTTTTTGCAAGCCCAATTGCCTATTTAGTTATTGGTGTTTTCTTATTGTTAAACGGTTTGTTTCTGTGGGTTTTTAAAGGCGATTTTAATATTTTAAACGCAGGTTTTGCAGATTTAACCTCGTTTTTCTTCTTAGCTCCTTGGGTCTTTTTATTTTTGATTCCGGCAATTACCATGAAAAGTTTTGCTGATGAATTTAACAACGGAACCATAGAACTCTTAAAAACAAAACCAATTTCCGATTGGCAAATTGTACTCGGTAAATTCTCGGCTTCCCTCCTATTAGTTTTTGTTGCTTTAATACCCACGCTAACCTATATTTATACGATTTATCAATTAGGAAACCCTGCCGGAAACATCGATTTTGGTAGTACAATTGGTTCTTATCTTGGCTTATTATTCTTAGCCGCAACCTATACTGCTATTGGTTTATTTACATCTACACTTTCTAAAAACCAAATAGTAGCCTTTATATTAGGTGTTTTTATCACCTTCTTTTTATTTTATGGTTTTGATGTAATTTCCGATTCTATCGGTAATAATTTAACCCTAAAAAAAATGGGATTAAACGAACATTTTAAAAGTATTTCTAGAGGTGTAATTGACACACGAGATATTGTATACTTTTTAAGTGTTACTCTTTTCTTTTTATTCATCACTAAAACACGTTTAGATAATGAATAAAAATATAAAAAATAGCATCCTTATAATTGCTGGATTGATTCTCTTAAATGTGATCAACCAATCATTTTACAAACGTTTCGATTTAACAGCAGATAATCGTTACACGCTTTCTGAAACTACAAAAAACATCCTTTCCAAAGTAAACAATCCTCTATTTGTTACCGTTTATTTAGAAGGAGATTTTCCATCAGAATTTAAAAGATTACAAGCAGAAACAAGACAGTATTTAGAAGAGCTAGCCACTACTAATTCTAACATCAGAATTAATTTTGAAAACCCAGATAATCAGCGAGAAGAGTTGATTAAAAGAGGCATGTTACCTAGCCAGTTAACCGTTGAAGAAGATGGTAAATTATCTGAAGCTATTATTTTTCCGTTTGCAGAAGTAGTGTACGGTAAAAAATCTACCGTTGTTTCATTATTGCCAAATGCCATTGTAGCATCGCAAGACGAACAACTGCAAAAAGCCATTGAAAACTTAGAGTATAGTTTTTCTAACGCCATTAATTCTGTTACTCAAAAAAAACAAAAAAGTGTGGCTGTAATTACTGGAAACGGAGAATTACAAGACATTTATCAGTATAGTTTTTTAAGTGAAGTTGCTAAGAAATATAAATTAGCAAAATTTACATTAGACTCTGTAGAAATCAATCCACAGCAAACTCTAAAAGATTTAACGTCTTTAGATTTGGCTATTATTGCAAAGCCAACCGAAAAGTTTACAGAGAAAGAAAAACTGACTTTAGATCAATTTATCGCCAATGGCGGAAAAACATTGTGGATGTTAGACAATGTGCAAGCAGATCAAGATAGTTTATTCAATTCTGGAAAGATGTTGGCGTATCCAAGAGATTTAAACTTAACAGACATGTTGTTTTCTTACGGAATAAGAATTAATACCTCTCTTATTAAAGATTTATTTGCTGCTCAAATCCCTTTAGCAACGGGTAAAGTTGGAAATCAAACGCAGTTTAAAAATTTAGATTGGTTCTTCCATCCGTTGGTTGGTGGAAATCCAAATCATCCAATTACAAAAAATGTTTCTCCTGTTAGATTGCAATTTGTAAATCAGATAGATACTTTAAAAAACAACATTAAAAAAACACCTTTATTATTAAGTTCTACTTTAACGAAAATAATTGGAACTCCTAGCTTTATTGAACTACAATCTATTGCTGATGAAGTTATTGAAGATGAGTACAGAAGCGGAAATCAATTAGTTGCAGTTTTACTAGAAGGTAATTTTAAATCGGCTTATAAAGACAGGGTAAAACCTTTTGAAACCAATCTTTTTAAAGAGCATTCGACCAACAATAAAATGGTCGTAATTTCTGATGGTGATATTGGAAAAAATCAGATTTTAAAAAAGCAACCGTTCGATTTAAATAGAGATAAATGGACAAATCAACAGTTTGGTAATAAAGATTTCCTTTTAAATACTGTCGATTATTTACTAGATGATGCAGGCTTAATTCAGCTTAGAAACAAAACTTTACAAATTAGAATATTAGACAAACAAAAAGCGTTTAAAGAACGTACTTTTTGGCAGTTTTTAAATGTGGTTCTACCATTAATCCTTTTATTTGCCTTCGGATTTGTTTTTAATTATTTGAGAAAGAGGAAGTATAGTAGATTATAAAACAGCGTTTTACGGAGAAAAAACGCAGAGATACGCTGAGATTTTTTTGAGAACGAAATACTTACCTGTATAACGACTATCAATTCGAAATGACATTAACGCCCTATATATCTAACAAGTCATCATGAATAAAAGTATAACCTAAAACTTCTTGGACTTTTTTAGAACTGATAATTTTCCATTCATAGACTTCATTATCTTCAAATTCTGGCATTTCAAAATCGTTACTTAATTTTGCTATGGTATAAAATTCTCTTCTAGTTGGATGATGATTAGAACACGCATTAAAAGTTTCGTTCCAACAATCTTGTGCTATAATTTCATGAATAATTTCTATACAATCTTCTTTATGAATCATATTTACAACCCCCTTTGGTTGCGGAATTTTTCGTCCATTTTTAAACCAATTATAAGGTTGTCTAACATCACCAAATAAACCAGCAAAACGAATTATTGTGGTTTCAAAAAAAGTATTATCTCTAAATAAATTTTCAATTTCTGTTAGCGGTGTATTTAAAACAGCATCCTCTTCCGTCATTACTTTATTTATTCTACCATAAACAGAAGTAGAACTAATAAAGATCACTTTTTGAATCGGAGAGTTTTCAATTTGAGATATTAAATTTTCAAAACCATCCACATCTTTAGAAGTTATAGCAATGATTAAAATATCTGTATGTAAGAAATCATCATACTCTTCAAATTCAGAAATATTTACAATATAAGGTTCTATATGATTCATCTCTATAAGTTCTAGCTTCTCTTCGCTCGTAGTAGAACCTTTTACAGCATACCCTTCATCCAACAAAGAAATCGCTAAAGATTTCCCTAACCAACCACAACCTAAAACACTTACATTTCTCATAAAAAACCACTTTTTAACGCTATAATAATAACAAATATACAATCCCTTTTTAAGGTTTTGTTAACAATTCTATTTATTTGAAGTTGTAATTTTGAGTATCAATAAAATCACAAAAAAAATCACTAATTATGAATAGAATTATTTTATCTTTATTTATCGTAGTATTTACATTAACTGTAAACGCACAAATTACTACACCACAACCAAGTCCATTACAAAAAATTGAGCAAATTGTTGGTTTAACAGATATTACTGTAGAATACTCTAGACCAGGAGTAAAAGGAAGAACAATTTTTGGAGATTTAGTTCCATTTAATGAAGTTTGGAGAACTGGAGCAAATGCCAATACAAAAATTACATTTTCTACTGATGTTACTATTGATGGGAATAAAGTAGAAAAAGGAAGCTATACTATTTTTTCTATACCTACAGAGAAATCTTGGGATATTGTAATATATGAAGAAACAAAAAGTGGAACTCCAAAAAAATTAGACGAAACTAAAATTGTTGCAAAAGTGAATGTTGCAACACAAAATATACCAATGGTAATTGAAACTTTTACCATTAGTTTTGATGATATGACCACTAATACGGCTGTTTTAGGAATTATGTGGGAAAACACCTATGTAGGTTTTAAAATTGAAACACCAGTAGAAGAAATGGTTTCTAACCAAATTACAGCTGTTATGAACGGACCTTCTGCTGCTGATTATTATGCAGCTGCATCTTATTATTTAGAAGCAGATAAAGATATTAAAGAAGCACAAATTTGGATTGACAAAGCTATTGAAATGACTGCTGAGTCACCAAAATTCTTTTATGTTCGTAAACAAGCATTAATTCATGCAAAAGCAGGAGACAAAAAAGGAGCTATTAAAGCTGCAAAAGAATCTCTAAGACTTGCTAAAGAAGCAGGAAATGCAGGTTATATTAAAATGAATACAGCATCTTTAAAAGAATGGGGAGCAATGTAAATTGTTTTTCTTTTTAATAAAACTTAAAATCTCAAGCTTTCACTTGAGATTTTTTGTTTCCATACTATTTTCATCTAATTTCGCCACCTATTTTATACCTACAAATCGATACTCAAAATGAAAATTAAGAGAAAATTAATTTCATATTCTAACCTACTAGACCAACCCATAAAATTTAATCCATTTGTTTTTAATCGTACCTTTTTACTTTGGGCGCTCGTAGGATTAATTGGTGGTGTAATTGCAGGAACCTATTGGGTTGTTTTAGAGTTTTTAATTCATAAAATAGCTTTTTTTGATGGTTGGTTGGTAATTCCTACCATGGCTATTTGTGGTTTGTTAGCAGGGTTAATCATACATTTTATTGGAGACCCAGGAGAGATTGATTTAATTGTAGATAATATTCGTTTTAACAAAGGAAAATTAACTCCTAAAAACAACCCTTCAATGGTACTTTCCTCTCTACTTTGTGTAGCTTCTGGCGGAAGTCTTGGTCCGGAAGCACCTTTAGTACAGGTAACAGGTTCTACAGGTACATGGTTAGGAAAAATATTTAGATTAAAAGGAGAAGAACTTCGGTCTCTAAGTATTGCTGGTATGGCTTCTGGTTTTACAGCTTTGTTTGGAGCACCTTTAGGAGGAAGTTTATTTTCTTTAGAAATATTACATCACAAACACGCAGTAGAATACTACAAAGCAATTATGCCTGCTTTGGTTGCTAGTTGTTTTAGTTATATTGTTTTTTCATTAATTATACATTTAGGCTTAGGTGCTACTTGGACTTTGCCTACTTATCAATTTTCTGGAACCTTTGATTTTGGTATTGCCGTTTTATTAGCAATAGCTGCCACATTAGTGGGATGGATATTTATATATTGTACAAAGTTTTTAAAATCTGTTTTTAAAAAGATCAAAGTAGCTATTTATATTAAAACCTTAATTGGTGGGATACTACTTGGTATCATTTCTTATTATTTTCCTTTAACAAGATATTTTGGACATGAAGAAATTAACTCTTTGTTAAACAATGATTTCCCTATTAATGCTTTATTTTTAATACTAATTTTTAAAATCTTAGCTATTTCTGTAACCGTTACTTCTGGTTGGCGAGGTGGTTTTATAATACCATTGTTTTTTGTAGGCACAACATTAGGTTTGATAATTCACCATTTTTTTCCATCTATAAATGTTTCCTTAGCAATTATTTGTTGCATGGCAGGTATAAATGCTTGCGTAACAAGAACACCAATGAGTACCACAATATTACTAGCTACATTAACAGGTTTTTCTTATTTCATACCCATTCTATTTGCTAGTTTAACAGGTTATTTTTTAGCACCAAAAACTGCATTTATTGGTTCTCAAATGGATAAAAAAGAATAGTATTTAAAGATTAGTAATAAACTGACGAGAACGTTTTATTTTTTTCAAGAAATAAACGTGTTACCTATAAATTGACAATTAAAATCTATTTAAGCAACATTCTTTTTGGTTATTCGTAAATATTTTAATCAACTTTATTATCCACTCTTTTTGCCATAACTTCGTCCGCTGTTTATCTACAAAACTGAAAAGAAAAAATAGATGGTACAAAAAAAAATAAAAAGAACGTACAGGCTAACTAAATATATAATCTACAAAGAAACTTTGATAGATTATAAAGAGAAATTTTGGTCGTTTATTGGTGCCTTTATTGGTATCGGAATAATTGCTTTTATACAATCTCTATCATTCACTAAAGTAGAAAACATTTTTTTAATTGGTTCTTTTGGTGCTTCAAGTGTATTAATTTATGGGGCAATACAGAGCCCTTATTCACAACCAAGAAACCTTATTGGTGGACATTTATTATCTGCTTTTGTTGGAATTAGCGTTTTAAAAATTTGTCCAGATATTATTTGGATCTCAGCTCCTTTGGCTGTTTCAGCTTCTATTATACTAATGCAGTACACTAAAACATTACATCCTCCAGGAGGAGCAACTGCCTTAATACCAATTATAGGAACAGAAAAAATTACTTCTTTAGGGTATTTTTATATGCTATCACCTGTTTTAAGCGGTGTTTTAATACTATTGATTACAGCTTTAATTTTTAGCAACATGACCAAAAACAGAAGCTACCCAACAAATAAAATGTCTACACGAATATTTAAAACAAAAAAACGTTTGGCAAAAATACTTCCCAAGTTTGGGGAAAGTAAATTAAAGTGATCTCTTTTTATTTTTCTAAATGCTCTTCAATATCTTCAATATGATGTTGCAATGCCTGTATAGAAATCTGTAATTCCTTTATCAACAACCCAAGAGAAATAATTAATAAAATTAATGCAAATCCAAATACCCAAGCTGCTACTATATTTAAACCTATGTATATTAAAAACATAGTTACCACACAAAATAACAAACTAGAAATTCCGAATATTTGCATCCATCTTGTTAAGTTTAAACGTAATTTTAAGTTCTTAATTTGTCTTAATAATGAAGTATCTTTCTTCTCTAAATAAATATCATGTAAATTTCTTATCACCGCCGCATATGCCAAAAATCGATTGGTATACGCAAGCATAATTAAAGATATTGCAGAAAATAAAAGCGCCGGTGTTGTTAAAGTTAGTTCTTCCATATTGCCAACAAATTTAAGAAATAATGAACATCTAATAAGAAATCAAGCACTATTTTATTACTAAAACAGGTATTAAAAAATCCAACAAAAATAGTACATTTGCGGCATGCGTATAGATATTATTTCAGTAGCCCCAAATTTATTAGAGAGTCCGTTTAATCACTCAATTATTAAACGTGCAAAAGACAAAGGTTTGGCAGAAATTATAATTCACGATTTACGTGAATATGGTTTGGGAAATTACAAACAAATAGACGACACCCAATTTGGAGGTGGCGCTGGTATGGTTATGATGATTGAACCGATTGCAAATTGTATTAAAAAATTGCAAGCAGAAAGATCGTACGATGAAGTTATATATATGACTCCAGATGCAAAAACATTAAATCAATCTACCGCAAATACACTTTCATTAAAAGAGAATATACTTATTTTAACAGGACATTATAAAGGTGTAGATCAAAGAATACGAGACAAATACATAACCAAAGAAATTTCTATTGGCGATTATGTATTAACAGGAGGAGAATTAGCAGCTGCCGTACTAGTAGATGCTGTTGTTCGATTAATTCCGGGTGTTATTGGAGATGAGCAATCTGCACTTACAGACTCTTTTCAAGACAATTTATTATCGCCACCAGTATATACAAGACCTTCGGAATTTGAGGGAATGAAAGTTCCTGAAGTTTTATTGTCTGGCAATTTTCCAAAGATTGATGACTGGAGAAGCGACCAAGCTTATAAAAGGACAGAAGAAATAAGACCAGATTTACTTGATGAAACTTCTTAAAGAAGTATTATCAAAATACTGTTTAGCCATAAAAAGTACAATCTCTTATTAAAATTAATAACGAAGCGTCTATAATTTTTTAGCTTTACTATTGTGCTAATTATCAGGTTAAAAAATAATTAGTTTTTATTTTCTGAACAAAAAATAATGACTACTTTTGCAACCGCTAAATTAACCTCTGACGAAAAAATCGTGAACGTTGTTTTACAAAACCAATTAAATTAAAAGATATGGAATCTTTAGTAAAATTTGTACAAGACGAATTTGTAGCAAGAAAAGAATTTGCAGAATTTGCAGCAGGTGATACAATCACTGTTTATTACGAAATTAAAGAGGGAGAAAAAGTACGTACTCAGTTTTTTAGAGGTGTAGTTATTCAAAGAAAAGGAGTTGCAGCTTCTGAAACATTTACAATCAGAAAAATGTCTGGTACTATAGGTGTAGAAAGAATTTTTCCTGTAAACTTACCTTCTATTCAAAAAATTGAAGTTAACAAAAGAGGTAAAGTACGTAGAGCTCGTATTTTCTACTTTAGAGGTCTTACTGGTAAAAAAGCTAGAATTACTGAAAAAAGAAGAAAATAATCTCTTTTTACTTAGATTTAAAAAAAGCGTTGTGAGAAATCACAACGCTTTTTTAGTACACAAATGTTAATAACTACGGTTAACAGATTGTTAACAACAAAAATGTTAAAAAAGAAATATATCTATAAAAAAACTATATATTTATAATATAATTTACAAGTTAATTATTAAATGACATGTAAATACATAAAGTAACGTTCTTTATAAAATATTGTTAATCAGAAAAACTAAATTGAAACTTCTATTTATTTGAAAGAATAAATAGAAACGTAAACTAGATTTATTCATTGTGTAAATAGTTCTTAAATCTAAAAATATTTATTTTTGATGGTTACAATTGAAACATTAATAAAAATTTTAAAAAAGTAGAATGCTTAATTAAAATTAAGGATGTTTTAAAAACTGAAATAGCAGTAGGTAATCTCTTTTCTATAGAGATATAAAAGGAAACTTTTATTTGATATTGTAGCAATACAAACAGTACTAAAACACTATTTCGAAGAAGCCATATCATAACAAGAAATTGTATGATATGGCTTTTATTTTGTTTTAAACTCACATTCTTACCAATAGACTTAATTTATTATTAAAAACGCACAAAAACAACATAATTAATAATAATTAATCAACAAAAGTATCATTATTAATTCATAAATTTGTTCCACTTTTTTTTACGAAATGCATTTCGTAGAAAACAAAATAACATATAAAAATATATCTCAATATGAGTAAAATAGCTAAAATTGTTTACACAAAAACTGATGAAGCTCCTGCTTTAGCAACACGTTCATTCTTACCTATCGTAAAGGCTTTTACAAAATCTTCTAATATAGAAATTGAAGTAAAAGACATCTCTTTATCTTCAAGGATACTTGCTAATTTCTCAGATTATTTAAAACCAGAACAACAAGTAGAAGATGCTTTAGCTTTTTTAGGTGATTTTGCAAAAAACCCAGAAGCTAACATTATTAAATTACCGAATATTAGTGCCTCTGTACCTCAATTAAAAGAAGCGATCTCTGAGTTACAAGAAAAAGGTTTTGCCCTTCCTAATTATCCAGATGAAATTAAAACAGACGAAGATAAAGCTGTTTTAGCATTATACAATAAAGTAAAAGGTTCTGCTGTAAACCCAGTTTTACGTGAAGGAAACTCAGACAGAAGAGCTCCTAAAGCAATAAAAAATTACGCTCGTAAAAACCCACATTCTATGGGTGCATGGTCTTCAGATTCTAAAACGCATGTTGCAACCATGACTGAAGGTGATTTTGCAAATAATGAAAAATCTTTAACTATAAAAGATGCAACATCAGTAAGTATTGTTCATACATCAGAAAAAGGAGCTAAAACCGTTTTAAAAGAAAATTTAGACCTTTTAGACGGTGAAATTATAGATGCTACTATAATGAGTAAAAAAGCATTAATTTCTTTTTTAGAAGAGCAGTATGAAGATTCTTTAGACAAAAATGTATTGTTTTCTTTACACATGAAAGCAACTATGATGAAGGTGAGTGACCCTATCATTTTTGGTCATGCAGTTCGTGTTTATTTTTCAGATTTATTTAAAAAGCATGGAAAAACGTTTAAAAAAATAGGTGCAGATGTAAACAACGGATTAGGAAATTTACTTTCTAAACTAAGTGAATTACCAAAAGAAAAACGTGATGAAATTAGACAAGAAATAAGATACGCTATAGATCATGGTCCAGAATTAGCAATGGTAAACTCTGACAAAGGAGTTACAAACTTACATGTACCTTCTGATGTTATTATAGATGCTTCTATGCCAGCTATGATTAGAACTTCTGGACGTATGTGGAATGCTGATGGAAAATTACAAGATACCAAAGCAATTATTCCTGATAGTGCTTATGCGGGTATTTACTCTGCAACCATAGATTTCTGTAAAAAACATGGTGCTTTCGATCCTACAACTATGGGAACTGTTCCTAACGTTGGTTTAATGGCACAAAAAGCAGAAGAATATGGTTCTCATGATAAAACTTTCGAAATTGCTGCTGCAGGTAAAGTAGCTGTAGTAGATGCTTCTGGAAAAAAACTTTTAGAGCATAAAGTTGAAGAAGGTGATATATGGAGAATGTGTCAAGCAAAAGATTTACCAATTCAAGATTGGATTAAATTAGCAGTAACAAGAGCAAGAGCTTCTGATACTCCTGCTGTTTTCTGGTTGGATAAAAACAGAGCACATGATGCAGAAATTATTAAAAAAGTAAAAAAATATTTACCAGAACATAACACTGAAGGTTTAGATATTAGAATTTTATCACCAATAAAAGCTACTGAATTTACTTGCGAAAGACTTATAAAAGGAGAAGATACTATTTCTGTTTCTGGTAACGTTTTACGTGATTATTTAACAGATTTATTCCCTATTTTAGAAGTTGGTACTTCTGCTAAAATGTTATCTATTGTTCCATTAATGAATGGTGGTGGATTGTTTGAAACTGGTGCTGGTGGTTCTGCACCTAAACATGTTCAGCAATTTGTTGAAGAAAACCACTTACGTTGGGATTCTTTAGGTGAATTTTTAGCTTTAGCAGTTTCTTTAGAACATTTAGGAACAGCAAACAATAACTCTAAAGCCTTAATTTTAGCTGAAACGTTAGATGAAGCTACAGATAAATTCTTAGAGAATGATAAATCTCCTTCTAGAAAAGTTGGTGAAATAGACAACAGAGGAAGTCATTTTTACCTAGCTTATTACTGGGCACAAGGTTTAGCTGCACAAGATAAAGATGCTGAATTAAAAGCTACTTTTACTAAAGTTACTGCAGAATTAAAAGATAATGAGTCTAAAATTATAGCAGAATTAAACGAGATTCAAGGAAACGCTGTAGAAATGGGTGGTTATTATTTACCAAACGAAAATTTAGCAGATGCTGCAATGCGTCCTAATGCTACTTTAAATATTATTTTAAACGCTATTTAGATTTCTAAATAACATATTTTTAATAAAAGCCGATGTTTTACATCGGCTTTTATTGTTTATAATTCTTATATAAAAAAAATAGTTTTTTCATTATAATAAAAATTAGATTTGTATTTTTGTTTATAATTTAAATTAAATCATTAAACAAAATGTTTCTTTTAAAAAAAATCTTCTTTTTTGCAATCTTAGTAAGCTTTAGTGCTTTAAGTCAAGAAAGGCATACCATTAGTGGTACTATTTATGATGATAGTAATAACGAAACTTTAATAGGAGTTTCTGTATATTTTCCAGAATTAAACTCAGGTACTACCACCAATCAATATGGATTTTACTCCATTACGCTTCCAGAAGGCAGTTACAAAATACAAGTCAGTTACTTAGGATATGCTACCACTATTGAAAACGTTGACCTCAATGAAAAAGTGACAAAGAACTTCAAACTAAAAGAAGAATCAGAAAGTTTAGACGAAATTATTATAGAAGGAAATGTAGAAAACTTAAATGTTAAAACGCCTCAAATGAGCGTTAACAGACTTACATCTGCTACTATCAAACAAATACCTGTAGTCTTAGGAGAAGCCGATATTATAAAATCTTTAATCTTATTACCCGGAGTAACAAGTGCTGGAGAAGGCGCATCTGGTTTTAACGTGAGAGGTGGCGCTGCTGATCAAAACTTAATTTTATTAGACGAAGCGATCGTTTTTAATTCTTCACATTTATTCGGATTCTTTTCGGTATTTAATCCAGATGTTATAAAAGACGTAAAATTATACAAAGGAGGAATTCCTGCCAAATACGGAGGTAGATTATCGTCAGTTTTAGATATTTATCAAAAAGAAGGAAACAGTAAAGAGTTTAAAGTTACCGGAGGAATAGGTTTGGTATCCTCTAGATTATTAATAGAAGGACCTATAAAAAAAGAAAAAGTATCTTTCTTAGTTGGTGGTAGATCTTCTTATGCACATTTATTCTTACCATTATTTGATATGGATAATACCGCATATTTTTACGATTTAAACACCAAAGTAAATTATAGAATTGATGACAGAAATAACGTATTCTTTTCTGGATATTTTGGAAAAGACGTTTTTGGAATTAGCGATAGTTTTGTAAATACTTATGGAAATAAAGTTGCCAATGTACGTTGGAATCACCTTTTTTCTGATAAACTTTTCTCTAACCTATCTGTTATTTATTCTGATTACTTTTATGGATTAACCCTAGATTTTGTTGGTTTCGAATGGGATTCTGGTATAACAAACTATAACCTTAAATATGATTTTAACCATTACATCAATAATAAATTTAAGTTGAGTTATGGAATAAACAACATTTACAACAAATTTAATCCAGGTGAAATTAAACCAAACAGAGAAGACTCAGGAATTTTAGCAGAAAAATTAATTGATAAATATGCAAACGAATTTGCCGTTTATATAGATGCAGAACATAAAGTTAGTGAGAAATTAAGACTGCAATACGGACTTCGTTTTAGCAACTTTACAAGGTTAGGACAAGATGAACTAAATGTTTACACAAATAACCAAGCTGTACTTTATAATAGTGAGTTTAAAAAATACGAATCTGCAAATGCGATTGCTACAGAATCATTTAAAAGAAGTGATGTAATTACAAGTTTCAATAACTTTGAGCCAAGGGTTTCTATGTCTTATATTTTAGATGACAACACTTCTATAAAAGGGAGTTATAATAGAATGGCACAATATTTACATTTATTATCTAACACCTCTTCTCCTACTCCTCTAGATGTTTGGGCGCCTAGTGGGAAGTATATTAAACCTCAACTCTTAGATCAATACGCTGTTGGATATTTTAAATCTCTAAAAAACGGTGATTACTCAATAGAAACAGAAGTTTTTTATAAAGACATTCAAAATAGAATCGATTATATAAATGGCGCTAATTTAATTGCCAATAATGAAATTGAAACGGTAATTTTAAACGGAAAAGCTAGAGCTTATGGCTTAGAATTATTGCTTAAAAAAAATGCAGGAAAATTTAAAGGTTGGTTTTCTTACACCTTATCTAAATCTGAACAACAAACCCCTGGTAGAACAGCTGTTGAACCCGGAATTAACAGCGGAGAATGGTACAATACCGCTTATGATAAAACACATGATTTTTCTATTAATGGAAGTTACGACTTTAATGAAAAATGGAAATTCAACGCAAACTTTGTTTTTCAAACAGGACAACCTACAAATTATCCGGTTGGTCAATACGAATACCAAGGATTAAATGTGCCTATTTATGATGATAATAGAAGAAATGCAGACAGATTACCTGCGTATCACCGACTAGATATTTCTGCAACGCTAACTCCAGAAAAAAACAAGTTTAGAAAATGGCAAGGAGAATGGGTTTTTGGAATTTACAACTTATACGGTCGTCAAAATGCAGCGTCTATTAACTTTACACAGAACAGCGAAACCTATAGAAACGAAGCCTTACAAACCTCTATTTTTGGTTTAGTTCCTTCTGTTACTTATAATTTTAAATTCTAAACCCTTTAGAGGTTATTAAGTATTATTCTTATGAAAAATATAAAAATTATTATCGTTCTAATGATCATCTCTTTTTCAAACTGTGAAAAAGTGGTAGATATTGATGTTCCTTCTATTGAACCAAAATTAATTATAGACGCTTCTTTTGAAGTCTTTTTTGATGAAAGTCCTGTTGTGGCAAATACCACTGTAAAACTAAGTTTATCTGCAGATTATTTTGATGATGAAATTCCGGCTGTTACAAATGCAGTTGTTACTTTAACCAACTTACTAGACAATGTTGTAATTCCTTTTGAAGATGTTAATTCCGATGGAAATTTTACACCCATAAATTCTTTTATTCCTGCGAATGATACAGAATATGAATTAACTGTAATCTATGATAATGATATTTATAAAGGGAAAGCGACTAAGGTAAAATCTACCATTATCAATAGTATTACTCAAGGTGATGAAACTCTTTTTTCTGATGATCAAATTGAGTTAAAGATTTTATTTTCGGATGATGAAAACGAAGAGAACTATTACGTTTTTAATATTGACACCTACAATTTTGTTAATATAGAAGATACTTATTTTAACGGATCTGATTATAATTTTTCCTATTTCTATGAGGATGAAAATATTGAACTTCCTAAAGAAATAGCTATTAAGTTATCTGGAGTATCTAAAGATTACTACACTTATTTTACCATATTATCTAGTCAGAGTGGAGAAAGTGGTGGTGGCCCTTTTCAGTCTATTCCATCATCCTTATTAGGAAATATTGTGAATACTACTAACGATGCTAATTTCCCTTTAGGTTATTTTCATATTTCGGAAACAGACACGTACAACATAAATTTAGTAGAAAAAGAGTAATTTATTAGTATTATTCTTGGCGCTGCGTTAGGGATTGAAACGGCATCCTTTTTTAGATGATCGGACATCCCTATTGTACGTATATAATACAACTGTTATTGCCCTTGCGGATATTTACTTAAAGCTAAGTCTAAAAAAGATATAGTGTAAAGCCCGTTAAAACGCCCAAAAACATTTACGATTCATATAGAATTCTGTACTTTTGACCGATGAATTTTATAAAAACAACAGAGCAAGATTCTAACTACAATCATCTAGAAAAGATGTCTGTAAAAGAATTATTAAACAATATAAATAACGAAGATAAAACGGTTCCTTTAGCTGTAGAAAAGGCTTTGCCACAGATTGAAAACTTAACATCACAGATTGTAACTAAATTACAAAACGGCGGTAGAATTTTCTATTTAGGTGCAGGTACATCAGGAAGATTAGGTGTTTTAGACGCCTCTGAATGTCCTCCTACTTTTGGAGTTTCTCCAGAAATAGTTGTTGGTATTATTGCCGGTGGAGATATCGCTATTAGAAACGCTGTGGAGTTTGCAGAAGATTCTAAAAACCAAGGTTGGTTAGATTTGCAAGAACACCAAATTTCTAATAAAGATGTGGTTGTTGGTATTGCTGCATCTGGCACAACACCTTATGTAATTTCTGCTCTGGAAGAGTGTAATAAAAACAATATTGTTACGGGCTGTATTGCTTGTAATAAAAATAGTCCTTTAGGTATTGTTGCTCAATTTCCTATTGAAGTTGTTGTGGGACCCGAGTTTGTAACCGGAAGCTCTAGAATGAAAGCAGGAACTGCTCAAAAATTAGTGCTAAATATGATTTCTACTGCAACCATGATTCAATTAGGAAAAGTTAAGGGGAATAAAATGGTTGATATGCAACTTTCTAATAAAAAATTGGTAGAAAGAGGCCAGAAAATGTTAGTTTTAGAACTAAATATAGACCAAACCGAAGCAAGGGCATTACTTCTTAAATTTGGTAATGTTAGAAATGCCCTTAAAAACTATAAAAATGAGCACTAATTATAACTTATTAGGTAAAGGTTTAAGAAATTTAAGTATTCTACTTATTCTTTTTATAGCTTCACCAATATCGCTTACAATGGGTTTTAAAGCGTTAAAAAAGTTTGATAACACTCCTCAAGAATATATCTCTTATCTTATTTTATTTGTTGCTGCATTAATAATCATCTTCACGATTTACTTTGCTTTTAAAACTTTTAATGTGCTGCTAAAAGCAATTTTTAATAATTAATGAGCATAGACAAGACTAACGGAATTATAGTAATTCTCTCTTACCCAGACACCGTTGTAAGACCTGCCTATTGGGAACCTTCTAGTAAGGTTTGGCCTCTAATTGGTATTGGCAGTAAGCATGCAGTACAAGCTGGTCATGCTGCTTTATTATTGATAAAAAAAGACCAAACTGAGATTAATTATTTCGATTTTGGTAGGTATATTACAAGTTACAGTAACGGACGTGTTAGGTCTAAAGAAACAGACCCAGAACTTAAGGTTTCTATAAATGCCGAATTTGAAAACTCAAAATTAATCAACTTAAAAGAAATTTTACTTTGGATAGAAAAGCATCCTGAAAAAACACATGGAGATGGCAGATTGGTTGCAAGTATTCATAATGAAATTAATTTTGAAAAAGCGCATAATTATATTCATCAATTAATAAATCAAAAAGAAATTCCTTACGGAGCTTTTATAAAAAATGGTACCAATTGCGCCCGATTTGTAACAGATGCAATTATTGTTTCTTCCACAAATAAAAAAATTGGTAAACAATTAAAACGTTCTAACTTATTAACACCAAGTCCTATTGGGAATGTTATTAAAGGAAACACCAACAACAGTATTTATAGTGTTTACAAGCAACAAATTGAGGATTATAAGAATAGATCAATTCTTAAAGAATACAAAACTTCTTTTTTTAATAAATTTGATATTGAACCGAACTTAATTGGAACAGAGCTCCCTAATAAAAAGGTTTTTGATTTAAAAGATGGAACTTGGTTAGGCGGAATTGGAAGTGGTGCTTGGTTTAAGATTGAAAGACAAATTGATTCAGAAAATTATACCATCTCAAGGTTTGATTCTAAAGGTACAAAAGATTTTTATGCTGATTTTAGCATTGATAAAAAATGTTTTAATTATTTAGAGAAACATCAATTTATATATCCTACAAATTGTAAAGAAGCAATTATTATGCAAAATAACGAGTTATACATTTTACAAAACTACTCGTAAAACACATTCTAACTTCTTTCTATACTTACTTTTGGCGTAGTTGGATTAAATCCAAAATCTGCGTCTGGTAATTCTATTCCTAATTGATAAATAATATAACCAATACTTGCAAAATGATGAATTGCATGACTGTGTGCTTGCATCAATATAGCCGCCAAAGTATAGTTTACAGATTTTACTCCCAAGCCTAAATCATCTGTAACAAGCACTGTACTTTCTAAACTTAAAGTATTAATTTCTTTTAATTTTTGAATTGTTTCATTAAAATATTCAATTCCTAATTGGGTATGTAATTCTAATAATTCGTTTCTATTTCTTTTATTTAGATAAATAGATTTTGTTTCTAGCCCTTCGAAAACACAAGAAAAAACATCTAAAATATGGCGCATATGACAACCTATGCTAGAGAAATAAGGAGCTACAGAGCTGTCTGAATATTGTTCATTAGAAATTGTATTTAATAAAGAGATTCCTCTTTGTAAGTTTTTCTCAATAGCTTCAATCATAAAAAAAATATTTTTCCTTTTGTCGTTAAAATTTTCATGAATTTACGAGTTCTATTCTATATTTTCAAACAAAAAACAAATATTAACTTAAAATACTAATAATCAGAAACATAAACCCACGCAAATTAAGCCTTTATTACCTCATTAAATATAAATTTTGTTTTTTGGCACGTTCTTTGAAAATATGATAATCAAATACGGAAGCTGAAAAGTAAATTAGAGTAGGCAAAACCCTAAAACCATAATTATGAAAAAAGGTATACTTATATTAATGGGAATGTTCTTTCTTGTTTCAACTACTAAAGCCGAAAACAATAAAGAAATCCTAAACAATTTCGGGTTTAATTACTCTTACGAAAATACTGTAAATTTTGTAGAGCGAGATATTGAGTTCTTTATTTTTACCAATGGAGAATTTGATTTTAACACTCATTATTACGACAATCGAAATCAAAGAGGCATATATATAGCTAGAGATCATAGAGGTAGAATTGAAAGAATAGGAAACTCTTTTATAAACTATGATAGATATGGAAATGTAACCAGAATTGGAAACGTTTTTATGAAGTACTATAGAGGACAATTAACCGATGTAGGTAATTTAAAAATTAGATATGATCATTGGGGAAATCCTAAGTTTTACGGAAATGTAAAAGACAATTATTACCATCATAATGGCTTAAGAATTAATTTAAATATTGGAAATATATTTGAATACAATAATTCTTATTTCTATCACAGAGATTTCTCTAGACAATATAGTAAAATTAGAGAAGACCATAATTATTATTACTATAGAGCAAATCCGAATGCCAAAATTGGTAAAAAAAGTAAAATTTTAAGAAGAAGAAAACCTGTAGCAGTTACAAGAAGGAGCAATACTACTTACAGAAGACCAGCTACAATAAATAACAATGGAAGAACAGTAATAGACAAAAGAAATAATACAACAACGAGAAGACCTACAACTGTAAACACACAAAAAAGAGGAACAATTGATCGAAGAAATAGTAGCACTACTTTTAGAAGACCTACAACCGTAACAAGAGAAAATCCTACTTCTGTTAAAAGAAATGACAACAGTTCTAGCAGAAGACCTTCTGTGGATAGTAAAAAATCTGAAAATACAAGAAAATAGAATTCAACAACAAAAAACGAAAATAAGAGAAAAAGAAGAAGTTAAAAACAGGTATTTATACGTAATTTTTAATTAACCTATTTTTATAAATTTACAAAGTAATTGTTTGAATACCAAATCAGTTAACTAATTTTCAATTAGTTCTGATAGGAAAATTAAAAGTTAAAAGCCTCATTTCCTAAAAGAAATGAGGCTTTTATAATTAAATGTTTGTTTTATCTACAGTCCTTAGTTTGCAAGTAGTTCTAAATAAGTCCAAAATCTTTAGTAATAGCAACTAAATGTGCTGGATTATTAGCGTTAAAATGTTCTTTTAAAAATTTCAATCTTTTTTCAATAGCACTAATACTAGACGGTGATATTCCTTTTTCTTTTAACTTTTTACTGATAGCCTCTTGCAGCAGCCCTTTAGATAAATATTCTATTAGAAGAATATCTGAATCTGTAATTTCAATAGTTTTTTTGGGGTGAATTACACTATTTAAATCCGGAGAAATATAAAATTGATCTGAAGTAAAAACAGAATCTATTGCTTTTTTTAATTCTTTTAACCCATTTCTACTTTTCCAAACATATGCTTGAATTTTTAGATTGTTGTATAAGTTCTGAATTCGATATGATTTATCTTCTACAGAAAAAACAATGATTTTTAAATTAGGAAATTCTTGTCGTATTTTTTCGATGAGTTCTTCACCTGATTTTAATTGCTGTGGAGTTCCATCGTTTTCAAACGATAAATCAGATATAATTAATTGATAAGGCTCACCCTTTAAAAAAGCATTTTTAATTTTGAGAAAAGCTTCGTCACAATAAGAAATAAAATCTACTTCCTTTATCTTCAGTTCATCTAAAGCTATTTTAATTCCGCTATTAATAACATCAAAATCTTCTACAACTAAAATTTTTTTAAACATTCTTAATTTTTAAAATGAATTTTTACTTTTACCCCTTTGTTCGGCTTATTTTCAAAGTTAATGGTTCCTTTAATCGTTTTTATACGGGTTTCCATATTTTTAAGTCCATTTTTAAAAATAACAGTATTCTCTTTAAATCCTATTCCATTATCTGCATAACTTATTTCTAAATTATGATTTGTTTTCTTACATGCTAAAACGACTAAACTCGCTTTACTATGCTTTTTCATATTTACAAATAACTCATTAAAAACCCGATAGATAACAATTTGTTTCTCTTTGGTTAAATTATTTAAATTTAAACAAGACAAATCTTTTAATATAATTTTACAACTATCAGAATTATAACTCGCTACTAGATTTCTAAAATAATTCTCAAAATCAAGCCCCGTTTCAATAGAATCATTTTCATGAGAAATTGCCCGAGTTTGTAGATATATTTTATCTAAATCATTTATAATTTCTTCTGTATTAATTTTAGGATTTTGAACTTTTGTAAGTGTATTAAAAATATCATTCCCCAATTCATCATGTAATTTTTTTGCAATCCTTGTTTCAGTATTATAATTCTCTTGTAAGATTCTTTTTTTGTATTGATATTTTCTTCTATAAATTAAAATTAACAACCCAGATGTTAATAGAATACCAAGAATAAAAATATTTTTCTTATCACTATATTCTTGTTCTGCAACTAACTTGTTTTCGGTAGCTAGTGTTTTAAATTTCTGTTTTTGTTTTTCTTCTTCTTCATAATTGTATTTAATCTTAGCAAATTTATATTGACGTTTTATTTCTGCTTCTTGTAAACTATCTCTTAATCTAATACTTTCTTTATAATACTTAATAGATTTTTGAGGTGATTGAAAGTTGACAATTTTATCTATCGCTTCTAATAAGTCTTGTGGACTTTTTTCTCGCTTAGCTATTTTATACATTTCACTCGCATAAAACAATGATTTAGTATTGTCTTTTTTATTGAAGAACTCTGATAAATGGCTATAACTAGCAATTAAGCCATAATTATCTTTTTCTGTATTTCTGATTGATTTTGCTAATAACAACTCTTTTAAGACAGCACTACTCGCATCATTTAACCACTTAGTATGTGCTAAATTATCAATAATTCTGGCTTTAGTTTTTTGATGAGTAATGGTATCTTTTAATAAGTCTTCTAGAATTAAAATTGACTTAGAATATTCCTTTTGCTCCTTAAAAACATTAGCAACGTTGTTTTTATAAATAATTTTAGAACTTTTACTCTTCGAAATAAGAATACTTTTATTGTAATAAGAGATTGCTTCTTTATATAAAGACTGTTTCTTAGAGTTTATAGCCATGCAATTAAATACTTTTGCTTTAAGGCTTCCGTTATTACTTTTTAAAAATTTTAAAGCTTGCACAGCTGTAGAATCGCTACTAGAATAACTACCAAAATCTGACTCTAAAATAGCTAAATTGATTAAAGCATTACTTATATAAACACTATCTTGAGTTTTTAAAAAATATTCTTTAGAATTAGAATAATAAAAATAGGCACTATCCTTTAAATTAATTCTATTAAAATAATTACCAAGTTTAAAAAAAACTTTTCCCTTTAATTTATCGCTTTCTATAACATTAGGTAGGTTTAACATTTTTTTTGTAAAAACAATTGCACTATCAATTTTAGGTAACTTACCATATAAATAGCTGATATTGTTGTATATTAAATACTTATCTGAAACCTCTAATTTCATTTCTTTAGCTATCTTTTTTGAAAACTTAAGTTTCTCTACATCATCTAATTTTTTATAGTTAGGGGTTTTTAATAAGACCTTTATTTCAGGTTCCTTATTTAAATTCTTTTCTTTTTCAACTTCTTTTCCACAGGATAAAAAAGCTAATAAAAGAAAAAGGAGGAATGTAACTTTTACATGTTTCATTCCTCTAAAATACTATAAATATTTAGAAATATTAATCCTAATTTGTAGGATTTACCTATATAAAAACTCTTTTTGGTAAGATATTTTAGCTCTAAAAGAATCGCCAAATAATCTTTTTTATAAGACTATAAAAAAAGGTGTACTTACAGAAAAAGCAGATAAAACTATTGCAAACTAAAAAAGCAGCTAATAAAATTAGCTGCTTTTTGTAAAATATAATTTCAAGAAAATTATCTAATTAATTTTCTATACTTAATACGTTTTGGCATTAAATCTCCACCCAAACGTTTCTTTTTGTTTTCTTCATATTCAGAGAAACCACCTTCAAAGAAATATACTTCACTATTCCCTTCAAAAGCTAAAATATGTGTACAAACTCTATCTAAAAACCATCTATCGTGACTAATTACAACCGCACAACCAGCAAAGTTATCTAAACCTTCTTCTAATGCTCTTAATGTATTTACATCCAAGTCATTTGTTGGCTCATCTAATAATAAAACGTTTCCTTCCTCCTTTAAAGTCATTGCTAAATGCAAACGGTTACGTTCTCCACCAGAAAGTGTATTTACTTTTTTATTTTGCTCACTACCAGAGAAATTAAAACGACTTAAATAAGCTCTAGAATTTACTTGCTTACCTCCCATCATAACTAAATCTTGTCCGTCAGAGAAGTTTTCCCAAATTGTTTTTTCTGGATCAATATCAGAGTGTGCTTGATCTACATATGCAATTTTAGCAGTTTCACCTACAGAAAAACTTCCTCCATCAGGTTTTTCTTCTCCCATAATCATTTTAAAAATAGTAGTCTTACCAGCTCCATTGGGACCAATAATACCTACAATTCCTGCCTGCGGAAGATTAAACTCTAAATTATCATATAATAATTTTTCTCCAAATGCTTTTGAAACACCTGTTGCTTCTATAACATTGGTACCTAAACGTGGTCCATTAGGAATGTAAATTTCTAATTTTTCATCTGTTTGTTTTTGATCTTGACTCATTAACTTGTCATAATTCTTCAAACGAGCTTTTTGCTTTGTCTGACGACCTTTTGCTCCTTGACGAACCCAATCTAATTCTCTTTCTAATGTTTTTTGATGTTTAGAAGCGGTTTTACTTTCTTGTGCCATTCTCTTAGACTTTTGGTCTAACCACTCAGCATAATTTCCTTTCCAAGGAATTCCTTCTCCTCTATCTAATTCAAGAATCCAACCAGCAACATTATCTAAGAAATATCTATCATGCGTTACAGCAATAACAGTTCCTTTATATTGTGCTAAATGGTGCTCTAACCAGTGTACAGATTCTGCATCTAAGTGATTGGTAGGCTCATCTAATAATAAAATTTCTGGTTCTTGTAATAATAATCTACATAAGGCCACACGTCTTTTTTCACCTCCAGAAAGTACTCCAATTTTCTTATCAGAATCTGGAGTTCTTAACGCATCCATTGCAATTTCTAATTTGGTATCTAATTCCCAAGCATTAGCAGCATCAATTTTATCTTGCAATATGGCTTGTTGCGCCATTAGTTTATCCATCTTATCAGCATCAGAATACACTTCTTCCAAACCAAACATGTCGTTTATTTTATTGTACTCTTCTAAAATTGCAACTGTTTCTGCAACTCCTTCTTTTACAACTTCTAAAACTGTTTTCTCTGGATCTAATTGTGGCTCTTGTTCTAAATACCCTACCTTATAACCTGGAGCAAAAGTAACATCTCCTTGAAAATTCTTTTCTACTCCTGCAATAATTTTTAATAAAGTAGATTTTCCTGATCCGTTTAAACCAAGAATACCAATTTTTGCTCCATAAAAGAAGCTTAAATAAATATCTTTTAAAACTTGTTTACCTGTTGATTTATAAGTTTTAGACAACTTATTCATCGAAAAGATTACTTTCTTATCGTCGCTCATTTGTTTGTTTATTTTAATTTAATTTGAAAACTGCTACTGAAAACTGTAGACTTTTTTATACTCTTCCTTTTAATGCATTAAAAACCCATGCAATACAAAAGAAACCAAAACCAACTGCCGCAAATCCCCATCCGGCAACTTCATTATATCTAAAAGCTCCTAAAGCTATTAAACCTAAGCCAACAAGTATCATAATAAGCGTAGCAAAGCCTAATACTGTATTTTTATTCATTCCCATAATTCGTAATTAGTTCGTTTGATTGGCAAATATCGGTAATTATTTGGTATTGCCCAATAATAGACTTCAGTAAAAGCCTTTAAAAGTTAGAGTTTCAGTAAGTAGTAATTAATAAAAACCTAGCTTCTACCAAGTTTACGCAAAGCTACCCATTGTTTCATTTTTTCTCTAGAATCACATGCTGGATAACCAACTACAGATTTACCTGCTTCGATATCTGCAATAACACCAGAACCTGCACCTACTTTTGCTCCAGAATGAATGGTAACATGGTCTTTTATAGAGGCACTTCCTCCAATAATTACACCATCCCCTAAAGTTACAGAACCTGCTAAACCACTGTGTCCTGCCATAATACAACATCTTCCTAAAACAGAGTTATGACCTATTTGCACCAAGTTATCAATCTTACAACCATCACCTAAAATAGTAGAACTAAATTTACCACGATCAACGCAAGAGTTTGCACCAATTTCAACAGCATTTCCGATAACTACATTTCCTATATGAATAATTTTCACTAATCCTCTTCCATCAGGGCTTGGTCTGTATCCAAAGCCATCAGCTCCAATACTCACATTTACATGAAAAATACAATGACTACCTATTTTAGTACGTTCTCTAATTACAGTTCCAGACCAAATTACAGTCTCGTTCCCAATGGAGGTATCATCAAAAATGGATACATTAGGGTAAATGGTTACATTATCTCCTAAAACTACATTTTTACCTACATAAGAATTTGCACCTACTTTACATCCTTTTCCTAATTTTACTGTTTTATCTATTACTGCCGTTGGATGAATATCCGTTTCAAAATAAGGAGATTCTGGCTCAAAAGCTTCTAATAAAACTGCCATTGCCAAATCTGGATTCTTTACTTTAATAAAAGCTTTTCCTTCTTCTGGCTCAATTTTTATTCCATCATAAACAATAGCAATACTTGCATTTGAGTTTTCCCACAAGCGTGCATATTTAGAGTTTCCTATAAAAGTTACATTTCCCTTTATTGCGTTTTCTATTTGCTCTGGAGCATGAATTTTGTCGTTACAAACTCCTATTTGTTCACCTTTTACAAGTGATGTTATTTCTTCTACAGAAAATGATTTCATAGATTATTTTTAATTTTTTCTAAATGTACTATAATATTTATTAACACAAAAAAATCCTATGATAACATAGAATTTTTTAAAACTTATTGTCTACTCATTCCTCCACCTCTGCTTGGTCTAGAACTTTCATTAGTATTCTGTGGCTTTTTTGGTTGTAGGCTTTCAACTTTTTTCTTTTGATATTTTAACCACTTCTTTTGCTGCTTTTCTGATAAAATTCCTACTAAAATTTCATTAAGTTCTTTTTCATATTCATGAACACTATCTCTAACAGGACGAATAATTTCTTCAACTTTTTTTCTCATTTCCTGACTAGCATCATTATCCTTCTCTTTAGTCATGGAATTCATAAAAATATCTAAATCAGAAAATTTAGCAGAATTTAAAAACTTAATTTCCTTAATTCTAAAGTTATAATTTTTAAGTGCTTTTTTTACTGAATATTGTTTTTCCTCATCTTTTACTTTTATTTTTTTAATTACTTCATCAATATCATAATAAAAGAGACCTGCAACATCGTTCGCACTAAATTTCTTTACTTCTTTTACCTCATTAGATTGTGGTCTTTGCCCTTGTGATCTTCCACCACCTCCTCCACCTGGTGGTTGTGCAAAAAGATTAAATGTTAAAAAAGTTACTAGGATTAGAAGAAATTTATTCATTATGGATTTTATTTTTTGAGTTTTACTTCTTATTTAGATGCAATTACACTAAAAAACTTGCTCAATTATGTGCTTTTTTTTAAACAAAGCAGATTACAGATCTGCAGCTAATCGTGCTCCTTGATTAATAGCTCTTTTTGCATCTAATTCACTTGCAAAATCGGCACCTCCAATAACATGTACTTTTTTACCAGCATCTAACAAAGGTTGATACAATTCTTTAAAAGGAACTTGACCTGCACAAATAACAATATGATCAACCTTTAAAATTTTAGCTTTTTCATTCTGAACATAATGCAACCCTTCATCATCGATTTTGGTATAGGAAACCTCACCAATAAACTGCACTTTCTTCTTTTTTAAAGTAGATCTATGAATCCAACCTGTAGTTTTACCTAAATTTCCACCAAATTTCCCTTTGCTTCTTTTAAACATAAAAACTTCTCTTGGTGAAGGTTCAAATACTGGTTTTACATTTTCAATTCCGGCTCTAGCCTCTAAGTTTTTATCTATTCCCCATTCTTTCAACCAAGCATCAATATTTAAGGATGTAGACTCGCCTTCATGCGTTAAATATTCCGAAACGTCAAAACCAATTCCACCAGCACCAATTACTGCAACACGTTTTCCTACTGGTTTTTTTAATTTTAAAACATCAATATAACTCAACACTTTTGGATGATTGATGCCTTCTATTTTTAACGCTCTAGGTTTAATTCCTGTTGCAATGATAATTTCTTCAAAATCTGATTCTTTTAAATCTTCTACAGAAACTTTAGTATTTAATTTTACAGTTACATTGTGCAATTCTATTTGTTTGTTGAAATAACGCAAGGTTTCGTAAAACTCTTCTTTACCCGGAATTTGTTTTGCAATATTAAACTGACCTCCTATTTCTTTATCAGCATCAAACAACGTTACAAAATGCCCCCTTTCTGCCGCAATTGTAGCTGCTGCTAATCCTGCAGGTCCTGCACCTACAACTGCAATTTTCTTTTTAAGTACGGTTTCATAATAATTCAATTCCGTTTCATGACAAGCTCTAGGATTAACCAAGCAACTTGCTACTTTCTGTTGAAATACATGATCTAAGCAAGCCTGATTACAACCAATACACGTATTAATTTCATCTACTTTTTCTTCAGCTGCTTTATTTACCCATTCTGGATCTGCTAAAAAAGGACGTGCCATAGAAATCATATCCGCATCACCTTCTGCTAATATTTTTTCTGCCGTTGCAGGCATATTTATTCTGTTAGAAGTTATCAAAGGAATCGATAATTCTTCTTTCATTTTTTTAGTGACCCAAGTAAAAGCTGCTCTAGGAACGGATGTTGAAATGGTTGGTATTCTAGCTTCATGCCAACCAATACCGGTATTGATAATGGTTGCTCCCGCTTTTTCTATTTCTTTACCTAATTGCACCACTTCTTCCCAAGAAGAGCCGTTTTCTACCAAATCTAACATCGATAATCTGTAGATAATAATAAACTCTACCCCGACAGCTTCTCGTGTTTGTTTTACCAGTTCAATAGGTAAGCGCATTCTGTTTTCATAACTTCCACCATACTCATCGGTTCTTTTGTTGGTTCTTTTTACAATAAACTGGTTGATTAAATAACCTTCAGACCCCATAATTTCTACACCATCATAACCTGCTTCTTTAGATAGTTTGGCAGAGTTTACAAAATCTCTAATGGTTCTATTAATTCCCGATTGTGTTAATTTAAAAGGTTTAAATGGTGTTATTGGTGATTTTATTTTGGAAGGCGCAACATTAAACGGATGATACCCATAACGTCCAGAATGTAGTATTTGCATGCAAATTTTACCACCTTCTTTGTGGACTGCTGTTGTTATTTTCTGATGTTTTTTTGCGTGTTTTTTGGTAGACATTCTTGCTGATAAAGGAGCTGTCCAACCTTGTATATTTGGGGAAATTCCTCCCGTAACAATTAATCCAACTCCACCTCTTGCTCGTTCTGCATAATAAGCTGCGATTCTTTCTAAACCGTTTCTCTCCTCCTCTAAACCGGTATGCATAGACCCCATTAAAATTCTATTTTTTAAAGTTGTAAAACCTAAATCTAATGGTTCAAAAATGTGCTTATATTTCATAATCTTGGAATTAATTTTATTATGCACGCATAACACTTTGCAAGATATGTTTATTTTTTGAAAAGAAAAAACCTCAAAGAAATGATTCCTTGAGGTCTGATTTTTTTATAACGAATTTAACTTACATCGGTACTTCTATCAATAATAATTCAGAATTAGATAAACTTTTAATCATAAAACTATCAGTTTCATAAATCCCTATTGCATCTCTATTCGATAGTATTGTTGAATCAATCTCAAAATCGCCAGAAATACTCATAATATATACTCCACGGTTCTTACTTTTTAACTGATAGTTAAAATCTTGATTTTTATCTAAATCAATTCTAAAAATTTGTGCATCTTGGTGTATTTTTAAATTATCATCATCAGAATTAAAAGAATTCACCAATAATTGCAATTTATTTTTTCTATCTTTTATATCAAATTCCTTTTGGTCATATCTTGGAGTAACTTCATTTTTTTCCGGCATTATCCAGATTTGAAATAAACCTAAATGTTCATTTGCAGAACCATTTATTTCTGAATGATACACTCCTTTTCCTGCAGACATTACTTGTACTTCACCTGGCAAAACAGGAATCCAATCATTTGCCATGTTATCTTTATGTTTTAAAACACCTTTTAATGGAATTGTAATAATTTCCATGTTCTTATGAGGATGTGTACCAAATCCCATGCTTGGTGCAATTAAATCGTCATTTAAAACTCTCAATGCTCCAAATTGTATTCTCTTTGGATCATAAAAATTAGCAAAACTAAACGAATGATTTGCTTCTAACCATCCATGATTTGCGTGCCCTCTTGTGGATGCAGTATGAATTATTTTTTTCATAATTATCTCATTTTATCTAACAAATCACTTAAAACAATTGCCTCTTCTTCCGTTAACTTTTCTAAAAACGAAAGATTGTTATTATCGTCTATGTTAGATAATAATTCTAAACCTTTTTCATTAATTTTCACAAATACAACCCTTCTATCATGCTCACAACGCTCTCTTTCAATTAAGTGTTTTTCACATAACTTATCCATTAAGCGGGTTGCATTAGGTGCTCTTTCAATCATTCTATCTTTTACAATTTGCACCTTAATTTGATCTTTAGCTCCTCGTAAAATTCTTAAAATATTATACTGTTGTGGCGAAATTCCGTAAGGTTTAAAAAACTCATTTTCTTTACTACTTAACCAATTTGCAGTGTATTTTATATTGATTAAAGCCTTTAACTTATTGCTAACAAAATTCGATTTTATGTCTTTAGAAATGTCTCCCATGTATTCAGTATTCAGTATTCAGTATTCAGTATTCAGTATTCAGTATTCAGTATTCAGTATTCAGTATTCGAAAATTAAAAATTTCAGTTGATAGACTTACTTAAAAACTTATTAACTTTTGAAAAGATTAAATATTTCTGTTAATTCATTAATTGGACTTCGACAAGTTCAGTCTGACATTGTTAAGCTTCATTGAATTATTGAAATCAATAATATGTTCCTAAAACATAAAAAAACGACCACATAACAACATAGAAAATATAGATTTTGTTACTCCTAAATAACCTTCTATCTCTTTGTTTCTTGATTCTTGGTTCTAAAACTTTGAAAAAATCAACCAATACCAACATAGATTTAGTCTTATGTCCTAAGTCATTTTTTAGTCCTCAGTCTTTTCTCTTGTCTCTTGTCTCTTGTCTCTTGTCTCTTGTCTATAAAATAAAAACTACGCTCTTAAATTTAAATCTTGCATTATCTTATTAAATTCTTCAGTAGTCGGAGTTAAATACACTTTATCATCTACAAACAATGTTGGATATTTTGCTACACCATCATACAATTCTTTACTATGTTCTCTTGCTTCTACATCTTTAGAAATATCCTTATAGACATAAGGAACATCAGTTGAATTTAGAAAGTTTTTAAACGCTACTGTATATGCGTGTCCTGCTCTTCCGTATAAAACTATTTTCATTTTTTATTGATTTATTAAAGCTTCAAATTTATTTACTTGTACTTTTAATAGTGTCCCAAATTCTGCTTCAACAATTTTATTTTCTTTAAAATTATCATAGAAATTTGGTAGAGAAAATGTTAATAATTCTTTTGCTCCTTGTATAGGAAAACGTTGTTCTCCTGCCGCTAAAACAAACTGACCTCCCATTTTACCTGGAGAAGTAGCCATTAACAATAAGGGTTTATCTCTAAAAACTTTTACCTCTAATCTAGACGCCCAATCAAAAATATTTTTAAAAGCAGCTGTATAAGATCCATTATGTTCTGCTAAAGACAATATAAAACCATCGTAATTATCTAATAATGCAGAAAACTTTTTTGCATCTTCTGGAAAACCATTTTTTTCTTCATCTTCACTAAAAACTGGTAATTTAAAATCTCTTAAATCTACAACGTCAAAAGAAGTGCTTTCTAAATTTTCGGCTGCAAATGTTGCTAATTGTTTGTTGATAGAGGTAGAACTTGTACTACCTGCAAATGCTAATATTTTTTTCATCTTTTAAAAATGTTTATTTGTGTAATTTCCTAACTGTCTATCTAATCCTTACAGTAAACTGTTATACTACTAACTGCAAACGGAACTAAAGAATACTACTAAATATTCTAGTTTCTCCTTTTATCATTTTAGCTACCGGACATTTACCTGCAAATACTAACAATTTCTTTCTTTGCTCTTCCGTTATCTCTTTTTCAAAGGATATTTTTTCTGTTAAATAACTTCCTTTTTCATCTTTAAGTTGAGTAACATTTACTGTTATTTCTCCAAGATCCCAACCTCTTCTTTCTGCATACGTTCTTAACGTCATAGAAACACAACCTCCAATTGCGGTTAATAAAAATTCTACCGGAGTTGCTCCGCTATCATCACCTCTAGAAGCAACCGATTGATCCATTGTTAAAAAATGGTTTCTTGTTTTAGCTTCTGCTAAATAGTTTCTGTTTGTTAAAACGACTTCTGCTTTCTTATGCTCTTCCATTTGTAATTTTCTTGCTAGATATATAAGAGATTATTAAAACAATAAAAGCAATTAACGCTGTCATATGCCCACCATCTTTAACCATTACGTGTGCCGTAAAAGCTAACACAAAATCGAAGAAAAAACCTGCATAAGCCCACTCTTTTAAAGATTTACTTTTGATAAACCAAAGTGAAATTAAACCTAAAATTTTTAAAATTGCTAAAGGATAAATTATATATGTTGGATAGCCTAAATGTGTAAAAAAACCTGCTATTGCTTCATGATTAAAAATATACATTCCTGCAGAAAAAAGCATGATTACAGTTAATAATGCAGTAGAAATATAATAGATAATTTTAGTTGTTTTCATCATGAATGGTTTTTAAATTCTTGACAAAATTACAAAATAATTTTTTACTTACCAAGGAAAATAAATCCAAGGAAGTATTTTCACATAAAACAATATAACATACAGCTCAGATAATTTAAAAAAATTAATCATTACCGTAGACAAGATCAATAAACTCTGAATTTTCTAATTTCCCAAAATAATCGGCAATAGTTATATGATGTAACTTCTTAGTGATTTCATTTTTATCATAAGGAACACCAATTAATAGCTCTTCAAGATCTGCAACGGGTTGTCTACCAAAGAAATCTCCAAAAATTTTAAAGTCAGAAATATGTCCTTTTTCTACAAAAATACGCAGATCTATCTCTCCTATTGGAAATCGTTTATTGCGTTGTATGTTAAACTTTGGCGAGTTTCCAAAATTCCAATCCCACAAATCATATTTTGCTGCTTTTAATTCTTTAACAGCTTTCCACTCTACTTCGGTTAATTTATGAATTTCAAATGCTTCCTTGGCTTCAAACAAACCAGTAAGTAATTGTTTTTTAAACAGATCCATTGTAATTGGTTCTTTTAAAAACTCACTAATATTTGCAACACGGCTCCTAACCGATTTATGTCCTTTAGATTGAATTTTACTCATTTTTACTTGAAGTGCTTTCCCAACCTCACTCATATCTGTATCGAATAATAAAGTACCATGACTGATCATTCGTTTTCCTGTAGAAAATTGAGCTGTTCCAGAGATTTTCTTTTCATCAACTAGGATATCATTTCTCCCCTTTAACTCGGCGTTTACCCCCAATTCATTTAAAACACGAATTACAGGTTCTGTAAACTTTTTAAAATTACTAATACTTTTTCCGTCGTGATTGGTTATAAAACTGAAGTTTAAATTTCCTAAATCATGATAAACCGCTCCTCCACCAGAAATACGTCTAACTACTTTTATATCATTTTTGTCGATATATTCTTGGTTAATTTCTTCTAAAGTATTTTGATTACGGCCAATAATTATAGATGGCGCATTAATATAAAATAATAAATAATCTGTTGAAGCGTCAAAGTTTCTTAACGCATATTCTTCTAATGCTAAATTAAGCTTAGGATCTGTACATCCTTCATTATCAATAAAAATCATAGGTTTTATCTATTAATTGTAGCTAACAAATATAACGATTTTCTAAAGTTTTTTTTAAGTATAATAAGACTAAAATAACACAGATGCAAGGGAATTTCAAAACAAAAAAAAAGCCAACTTTTAAAAAACAGCTTTTTCTATTTTTTATATAAGTTGGCGAATATACTTAGCCCCGATTGAATGGTCTGTTTGAGCTCTTTTTTGTTTTTTCAACAAAAAAAGCGAGTAATGAAAGCGGGAAATAGCTACAAAAACTACTGATTCTCTTTAATAGAATCTATTTTTCTCTGAAGCTTTTCTATTTCTGTAAGTTTTTTATCTTGTGCAGAAAGTAGCTTAATAGAATCTAATATTTGCTGATTTTTATCTAGGTTAGAAATTAATTTTATAGAATCTAAAACTTGTTTGTTCTGCTCTAAAATTGTTTTTTGTTTTTCGAAATACAAATTACTTCCTTCACTAGTTTTCCAAGCTTCATTTAATTGGTTGTAAACCTCCTCGTTCCAAGTACTTGGTTTTTTAGCATTTATCCAAACTACATCTCTATATTCACTATCAATTAAGGCTAGATCTGGCGTTGCAGAACCATCAAATTGTTCTGGATTATCTGAACTAATTGTAGAAACTGTTCCTAGAAAAAACATTCTTTTTCTACCTGCAATATTCTTTATATAAGGTCTAAATTCTACGGGCGTATTTGAGTTCCAATCGTACTCTTTTTTAGATTCTTTTACTTTTAAAGGCATCGCAGAAACTCCAGCATATCCTTGTTTTTTTGATGCATGATCATAAAAATAAAACTTATCTGTACCGTCTGCTGGGATAAATACACTGTAACTTAAACTGGTTCTTTCATTACCTACTGGCTCTAAACCAAACCAATGATATAAGCCGCTAAAAGCGTCTGTTTTACTGTCTGAAAAATCGAAATCGGTTACATAAGGTTGTGCATTTTGATCTTTTGGTACCGTAGGAATTTTTACTGCACTTTCCATGTTCCAAGGTAATGGATCTGAAAAACCTGCTAAAAATTTTAAACTTTCTGCTTGTAAACGAGATACGCGCTCTGACAATGTATTTTGCTTGGTTAAATAAGCATGATTTTTCATTTCATCTGGAGCTATATAGGTTCCTTTACCAATGGTAATTCTTTCTAAATAATCTGTAATATCATGTTCTCCGTTTTCAATGACCATGACACCTCCAAAACTTGGATATGGAAAAAAGAAGCCTTTCCACTTTATTAAACTCACAACCTCTACCCAAGCTCCTTTATCATTTTTCATGTAATACGTGTCGCTTGGTTCGTAATTAAAAAGCATCCAAGGATTTAAACGTTGTACTACCGCATTGTAGGTATTTCTACTAAATTTTAAAGATTCTCCAATAGAAAATGTCACCGAGATTCTATTTTCTGATGAAAAACGAGGAAAAGGAGTTGTACTTGACACCGAAAACACCTCTTCTGTATTGTCTTTTAATCCTTGCCAATAGTATTTTTCTGTAGGCTGGATTGCCATAGTCCATTGATTATTTCCATCCACTCTTACCAAATGTGGCAACGAAACATCTTTGGTTTCTCCTACAGATTCGTTTGCCATAGAGAAAATGTTTCTTAATGGCTGAATTCTTTCATTTTGAGTTAATGGCAACTCATGAATTTCTATCTTATTTAAATCGTTAAATACGTTGTAGGTTTTCATATAATCGTAGAATTTCAAATTCCAACCTACATAATATAAGATTCCAAAAAATGCTGATAAGAAAAACAAAATTCCGATTCTTTTTCCAACACCTACCGCTTTTCTAAAACCTCGTAAACCTAGAAACAGTAATGAAAAGCACAATAAAATTATGAAAATAAATTTTCTAACAAATATTAATGCTGGCTGATAATCATCTCTAAAAAAGAACAATAATGCCAATAATATTATTAAAAATATGATGACTCTTTTCTTTTGCTTTGCTCCTTTACTCCAATAATTCTTAATCATAACTACAAGTTTGAAGCATGAAGTTTGAAGCTAAAAGTTTCTTACTCATACTTACTATTTTATTCTAATTAATTATCTTTACTAATCACTTTAACTGAAAACTTATAACAAACCTTTATCTTTTAAACGGTCTCTAGCACTTTTCTCTGCTACTTTAGGCATTTCTTTTGTTACTTCAACTTCCTTATTATCTTTTTCTTTAAAATCTTCTACAAAATCTTTTCCTTTTTCTATAATTTCTTCTAATTTATCCTCGAAAGCCTCAGTCTGTTCTTCAATAATTTCTGAAGATTTAAAAATAGCTCCTGCAATATAAGTTCCAATCAAAGTTCCGAAAATCATGGATGCAAACAATGAAATTGTTGCATAATTTATGGGAATTAAAAATTGCACAATTAAAATTCCGATTAGAAATACAACAGCGATATAGACAAACCTTAAAACAAAATTCTGCTGAAACACAAAACCTTTTGTATCGGTATCTTTCATCTGTAATTCTTCTGAATTCATTACTTTATTGAAGAATAGATACATTTTATTACCTCTTGATTCTCTCCAATAAATAACAATTCCGAATAAAATTGCTGCGATAAATATGATGATTTCTATGGTCATGGTTATAAAAAGATTGAAGTTATATATAATATTAGTCTATTTTTTCTAAAAATTGTTACAAATTGTTTCTATTACCCAATCTTGTGTCGAATCTTCTAAAGTTTTAAAAACTTCGTAAAATTGTTCTTTGTCATACCAATACAAAAATAACACATCTTTTGGTGCAATGTTTACTAATAAACTCCAAATTAAATCTTGATGATTTGGTAATAATGAAGAGTGTGGTTTGTGCAGAGCCACATACATTTCTTCATCAATAAAATCTTTCGGATTTATGTTTTTAGAAATTTGCTGTTTTTCTAAAAATAACTCTAAACCCATTATTTTTTTTCTTGATGAAATATCTATTTTGTTTAAATAACTCTTAAATAAAATCCCCTCTTCTAAAATATCTTTAACAGAGTGTGTCGATTTTTTTAAATACGATGAAAACATATATTTCTGAATTCTCTTGTATCTTTTTTTAGTAGTTTCTTCTTCTAAATCTAACTCCAGAACATTATAACTGATTAATTTCTCAATCATTTCTTTATGTGAAATATGATACATTAAAACATCATACGTTGTATCTTGAATTGCCTCTTTATAGGTTGCTTCATTTTGAAAAACAAGAACCGGTACTACTAAATCTCTTAATAAGAAAACACCTCCAAAAGCCTTTGTATAAAAAGAATCTGTTGTAAAAATAATTTCTTCTATACTTAAATTTCTCTCTCTTAAATCTCCATATTTCTTTGCAGATGTTATCAATTTATTGTGAATCTCTTCGTTTATAAAATTGTTATCATCATTAAATAATTCAATTAATTGTAATTGCTCTTCTTTGGCTTTGTATAAGTTATCTATTAAATGAAACTTAATCGTAATGTCTTTGTACTTTAAAACATCTAAAGGTTCATAAAAAACATCTATTTTTTGATCAAATTCAACACAAACTGCAGAATCTCTTGTAATATCATTAATAGTTTTTTCGTGATGTTTAAACACCAATTTCATCAATTCTCTATCAAAAGAATTAAACGGATTGTATACAGGTAATCCTTTTTGTCTTGGAGTAATAATTATAGCGTAGGTATTTGCTTCACCATTATTTAAATAAAAGGGTTCCCCTTTTTCTTCTGCTATTTCTGGACTCCAACCTACTCCGTCTATAGAAAAAGAAGTTAATTTAGTTTCTGTAAACCCTAGTTTTACTAAACATTTATTATAACGTTCTACCAATTTTCCACTAACGTTAATGGACTCGCTTCTGTATAAATTGGCTTTTATTAGTTTTTGCATTTTTTAATTGTTACACAGAGTTTCACTGAAATAATACAGAGAAACACGGAGTATTTTTTTTTACTCTTAATATTACTTTTTATTACTCTAATAATTTATGAATAATAGCATATTGCAAAAGTACAATAGTTCTTGTATCTACTATTTCTCCTTCATTTAACATTCTTACAGCTTCTGTAAACGGAATTTCTAAAACTTCTATATCTTCTGTTTCACTTTCTAAACCTCCACCTTCACTCACCTTCATATCGTCTGTATATTCACCCACAAAAAAGTGCATTTTCTCTGTTAAAACTCCGGGTGATGAATAACCTTCATATACTTTTTTAACAGACTTTAAACGAATCCCTACTTCTTCTTCGGTTTCTCTAATGATACATTGTTCTGGATTGTCTAAATCCAATAATCCGGCAGGAATTTCAATTAAAAATCCGTCTTTGTTATCATGTAAAAAAGTAGGCAATCTAAATTGTTTGATTAAAACTACTGTTTTTTTGGTGGTATTGTACAACAAAATCCCAGCTCCATGACCACGTTCATACACTTCTCTCATTTGATTTACCCAACTTCCGTCGGACATTTGATAATCGAAATTGAATTTATTTAACGTGTAATAATTATCTGATAATAATGTCTTTTTACTATTTTTTATTCTGATGTTACTCATTCTCAAAAGTTTTTCTTGCTTGTAAATCAATGTTCATTTGGTTGACTCTCGCGTCTACTTTTCTCTTAAAATCTGTATCTGCAATCGTGGCAACATTATCTAAATAACGCACTACTTCTTGTCTTCTAATTTCAGAAAAATTAAGTCCTTTCATATTGCTTTTCATTAATTCTTGCAACATGTTAAATTTGGTTTCATATTTCTGTTTGAAATAAATTTCAGGATTTTCAAACCAATCTTGTTCTAAATCGAAATCTGTTAATCGCAATGAAATTGCAGACTGAATATTACGCACATCTCTCGATGAAAAGAATGGAAATATTTTCTGAATTTCTTTGTATAAAATGGCAAAGAACAAATGCTCATTTGATCTATGGTTTTTCTCTGCTCTGTCATACGCTTCTAAAACTCTTTGTTCGGATGGTTTTTCTACAGAGCCCAAAATTTCTCCCATACTTTTTGTCAATCCTTGATCTTTTAAAAATTGATAATTAGATGGATTTTGCATATTTACAAAATCGGGCATTGTTTTTTCAAATTTCTTCCACCAAATATAATCCTGATCTAAAAAATCGTGTTCTGTTCTTGCTCCATCAATTTTAAATCTACCTTGTACACGAGAAATTACCGCTTTGTCTAACATTTCTGGCAAGTTGGTAAATAATCCAATAGAAGAATTTCCATAATTCACCGCATAAGCGCCTTCTGTATACCGTAAGAAAACTCCAATAACTTCTTTAACTCCGGCAGAAACGCCTTGTGCTGTCCTTTCTTGTAAATTGTTTTCGGCATCATCAATAGGTGCAAAAATCAATTTGGTTGGATCTTGCATTGGTTTCATCCATTCTACCATTTTTTCTGCAGATCCTCCTTGAAAAGTAGAAATCAACGTGTCTGGCATTGGATGAAATAAAAACGGAATCTCTAAATTGTCTGAATATTCTTTTAGTCGTGTTGCAATGGCTGCAATTAACATCGATTTTCCTGTTCCCGGAATTCCATATCCCATAAAAACAGGCATAAAACCACCCAATTCTTGAAACGGATTCTTCTTTGCATCAAAATCGTAACTCAGCATTCTTTCTGTTAATCTACGTGCAAAATGTTTAGCATCTTTATTCCCTACAATTTGCTCGAACTGAATTTTATTAAATTCGATACTTTTTGCGGTTCCAGAAAAAACATTGTCCCAACCAGAAATAGCAAAATCAGAATTTTCTAATTTATAGGTTCTATCAACTATGGTTTCGGTGTATTCTAAACTGCTTTTACGCAATTGAATTTCATCAATTAGAGCTTCAAAATACACCACTGTAAAATCAATGACATCTTTGTCTGACTTTACAATATCTGGATGTCCTAAATATTTATCAAAATAAAATAAAGAACACGCAATTCCTTTTAAAGGTGATAAAAGCGAAACTTCTGGAATACCAGCAAACTTTTGCTTCATCACCGATAAATCATCTGAAGCATGTGGTTTTAAATCGTGTAAAATTTTATAAGAAGTCGCAAATAATTGTAAAGCGGTTGCTGTTTGCATCTTACTTTCAAATTCTCTTTTTCCTGGAGAATCTAAAGCCGATTTTCGTTCGTGCAAACTTGATAAACCAGATGAATCATAATAATTATCTTTAATCCAAATACCTAAAGTGAGTCCTTCTTGCACTGCATACAACGTCTGATTCAAATACACAGGTATTGCTATAGAATCTGGCAATAATCTCTTTTTTAAAGCTAAAATAGTTTTAGATATTGATGTAACTTCTACATTGCTTCCTGAATTAGCTCTTGACAAATACAGCAAAATCGATTCGTCTTTTGCGTCTTTTTCTTTATTCTTTGCTCTATTACTTTGCTCCCACTGAATACTTTTTAAATAACCAGAAGCTTCATCGCGAAGCATGTTTAATTCATTTTGTTTGATGGGAAAAGTAGAATTATGATTCATAGTTTTTCAGTATGCAGTTGGCAGTAGTAGTTGGCAGTTTTACACTGCTTTTCTTATACCTGGTTATTTTTTATATTTTTAATTTTCATTCTTCAGACCTCACAAGTTTTAAAAACCTTTGAGGTCTTGTCTTTATTCTCAAACTCTATTTCACATCAATTTTTAAACTCGCCAATTCAATCGGCGGTTTTGCCAATTTATCTAAAGTTCTTGGTGTTTGGTTATATAATAATTGAATTATCCTGTGAGGCGCTAAAACATATTTTTGTTGAATAACTTCACTCCATTTTTGCATCGTTTGTTTCGAGAAAAAACTTCCTTCTGTAAATGTATCACCAGAAAAAACCTCATCTATTTTTAATGATAAAGCATAAGACTCTAAAGGAATTTCTTTTTTAGCAATTCCACCTAAAATAGTATGTGTTATTTCATTTTCGTCTTTTGCGAAGACATTATGAAAAGGTCCTAAATCTATTCTTTTAAGATGCTTTGGTCTGATATCTGGTAATTTTCGATCAATATTATACGCCATTGTATCTAAAGACATTTCTCTATCTGCTGTTTCTTTTAAAACTTGGTAAATTTTATCTTTATTTAATTTTCCGTCATAATTAAAATACATATAACAAATAAAAGGTCGGTTATGACTTACATCGTAGAAACTCCAACTTGTCATATATTGATAATTCTGACCTTCTTTAGCTGTTAATATTTTACCTTGTACAAATCTGTTAAAAATGTATTTTTTTTCTACAGAAGTATAATAAACAAAAGAAGAAGCTTTAAATAAATCTAACCTTTTAATACGTTGTTTTTTAACTAAAAGTGTGTTTAAAAATTCTGCTTTTAGAATTTCTACATCTTTTAATTTATCTAAATGCTGATTTCTTAACTCTAAATCGTTGTACAAAAATCGAAATTCTAAATAATTAGGAAACCCAGAATCTGTTAAATCGACTTTCATATTATCTTCTTCGTCATACATATATTTAATACGCATGGCTTCTATAGAATATAAAAGTAAATCTGAATATTGCTTAAAAAGTAACAATTCTTGATGTGTGCATAGTTTTTCTTGTTGCACACTTACAATGAGTTCTTTTAATACAAAATCTACCATTTTATGATAAAAAACATATTGTTCTTTTGAATCTAAAAGTGCAGAATCTAAAGGTGTTGTAATCATTTTTTAGTTGATAATCTTTTACAATGAATTTATTTAGCAAGTATGCCAGCTGCGTTAAGGATTGAAATGGCATCCTTTTTTGAGGCACGAAAAAAAGATATAATGAAAAGCCTGACCTTCTTTTTGATTTTCAAAAAAGAAGGTAACGCCCAAAATATTTTTCTTAACAACAATTTTCAGGCACAAGCTAACTGCTAACTACAACTGAAAACTGAATACTTTTTACCCTAACAAATCGTCGTTAGAAGTATCTGTTTTTGGTTTTGCTGCAGGAGCATCCGTTCCTTTTGGAGCAGTTGCATCTGCTTTGTAATAGTCTTCAAAAATCTCTTTCATGTCTATCCCGTAACGATCTGCAAAATTCTTTTGGATATCTACATCTTTCTCTCTAATTTCGTGCAAAGCCTCTGCGTAAGAGCTATAAACACCGGTCATCACTTTTTCGTGAACCGGAATATTGTCCATCATTTCTTGACGAGCTCTAGCACTTGCAGAATGCATAGACGCTAAAGTTTCTCCGATATGCTCATCCGTTTTTACACCTAAATGTTCTAAAATTGCCGCAAATTCTTGATCTGTTCTTGCTTTTAATGCAACCACATAACCATCATAATACTTTAACCTTTCTTCTGTATCTGACTTTAATTTTGCTCTATGGGTTTGTAAATTAGAACGCAAAGAAGTTAATACTTTAATGGTTAAATTGTGTTTGTGCACAAAACTATCTTTACTGGCTGCCAAAGTTGTGTAGGCATTTTTAAGACCTTCTAACTCTTCTACTTTTTGCTCAATAGCAGTCATTTTACCAATTGCTTCTGAATAAGCGGTAGATTGTTTGTCTACAATTTCTTCTAGTTCTTGGCGAGATTGTTTTAATAAAGCATATTGCTCTTCTAATTGCGCTTCTACTTCTTTCTTTTTAGCTAACGCTTTTGTGTGATTTTTAGAAGCTTCTACAATAGCATCTTTTAACTTTTCTTCTACTTCTTTTATTTCTACTTCTCTATTTTTAAGACGAGTAACTGCTGCTTGAGATTTGTAGGAAAGTTCACTTAATAACGTTTGAATATCTGCACTTTCTATACGTTGCTGAAACAATGCTTTTGCTTTATTATCTGCACCTGCACGTAGTTTTTCTGCTGCTGCAAATTCTATTTCTTCTTTTTTAATTTTAGACTTTCTTCCCCATAAATTGTTCCACCAAGTATCGGCTTTATTTTGGGCATCTTCTAACTCTATTCTTGCTCGTTCTAATCCTTTTTGAGCATCGTCTATTACTTTTTGTTCAGATGGGTTTAAAGCTGAAAATTTTTCGAACATGATACCAACTTCTTCTTGGTAATCTGTTAAGTCTTTTATAGCATCTAAAAGCGTACTTCTGTCTTTTTCTGCCATGTGCACAACATCATCTAAGGTTGCGTTTAGAATTTTTTGGCGAGACTCTGGATCATCTTCTTGTGCCAATTTAGATTTCATGGTATCAATCGCTTTCCCCCAATTTACATCTACTTTTTCAGTTTTTTTATTGGCACTCGTTTCTAGTAAATCAAAATCATCAGACATAGTTTTTTTATTTTTTTAGTTGAACACGTTATTAGACTAGCAATTTCGTTAAAAATTTTTAATTAAATACAAAATCACATCTAAATATATGTAGCTCAGATTCTTTATTTGTTACAACTAATTTAATATTTTTAAAGTTTTAATGCATATAAAGCTACTTTTTGACAAGATTTCAAATAATAATACTTCCAAAAAAATATTTAATTCTATTTTTTACATGTTTCAACTATTTTTTAACACAATAAAATGATAGGACTCTATAAATAGTTTTATTTTTATTTTTTAAAACCCTCAATTTGAAAATAAAACTACTTTTATTACTTATTCTTATTAGTATCAATACTTTCTCGCAAAGAGAAACAGATCATTGGTATTTTGGAGATAAAGCAGGCATTCATTTTAATAAAGAAAATGTAGATGTTTTAGAAGACAGCCAAATGACAGTTCTTAAAGGCTCTTCAAGTATTTCGGATAACCAAGGAAACTTATTATTTTATACAGACGGACAAACCATCTGGAATAAAAATAATGAGATAATGATAAATGGTGAGGGCTTAAATGGCGAGTTAAACAACACGCAATCTTCGATAATTATACCTAAGCCAAATAGTGATTCTACTTTTTATGTTTTTACAACTAGAAAAACAGAATTAAGTTCTCCCTTAGTTTATCCTATGATTTATCATTCAGAAATAGAATTTTCAACTTCAAGACCTTTAGGCTGGGTTAAATACAAGAACATGCCACTTATACATTCCACAGCAAATAAAATTACCGCTGTACACCATAAAAACGGTAAAGATGTTTGGGTTATAACTTACGGAAGTAATGCATATGAAGCTGAAAATGATATTTTTTACGCTATTAAAGTTACAGAAGATGGTGTAGAAAGACCATTTACAACAACACAACTTGAGTATGTAAAATATGAAAATAGTTATGATGGAGAAATGACAATTTCTCCTGATGGAAGTACCATCGCTTTATATAATGATGGTCTTATCAGGTTTTTTAATTTTGATAGCAATACCGGTATTTTATCAAAATTAAAATATGTAACCATAGCAGAATTTGGTGGAGCTGGTTATGCCGCTTATGGACTTACTTTTTCTCCTGATTCTAAATTTTTATATTATTCTGCAAGTTATAGTGGTCAAACCTATAACATAATGCAATTAGAAGTAGCCAATACAAATGAAAGTTATAGAGGAACCCCCGTATACTCTGGTCCACTAGACATACTGCAATCTTCTATAAGCTTAGGTACAGACGGAAAAATATATATTGCACAATCAACCTATGAAAATCTATATGATATAAATGGTTATAAAATTGGTTATAACCTATTTCCTGTCCAAACTCTTAGTATTGTACATGAGCCTAATAAAATAGGTGCTTTGGCAAACTACGAACATGAAGCTCTAAATTTAAAAAGTGGTGCTTCTTATAGAGGCTTGCCTAATTTTATTCAATCTTATTTTAGAAATAGAATTGTTACTAAAAATGAATGTATTACAGATACTTTTAACTTTAGTCTAGACTCTTATAATACAATATCTAATGCCCAATGGGATTTTGGCGATGGAAATTCTGCTTCAGGTTTATCTTCAGATCATCAATACGCATCCGAAGGTAATTACCTAGTAACCTGCACCGTAACAATTAACGGAACCGATATTCCTTTTTATAAAGAAGTAACAGTTTATCCATTACCTGTTTTAACTCCAGACCAAAAATTAATACAATGTGATGTTGATAATAATGGAATCGATTTTTTTGATTTAACTGATATTGGAGATAAAATAGTTAAAGATGCCTTTAATAAAGCGTATCTTTTCTACAAAAACAGCATAGATGCAGAAAATGATGAAAACCGCATACCAAATCCAAAAAACTTCGAAAATGAAAGCAATCCTCAAGAACTTTTTGTAAAAGTTATTTCGGAAAAAGGCTGTGGAAACATTACTAACTTTTTTATTGAATCTAAGTTTGTTTCTCTTGGTACCATTGACACGTATTATACCTGTGATAGCTCAGACAATTTAAATGGAGACAGTATTGGATATTTCGATTTAAGAACAAAAAGCACTGAAATTATAGACCAATTTAATTTAGATTCTAAAAATACAATTCGTTTTTACCCAACATTATTAGACGCACAAACCACAGAAAATCAACTTCCTTATAAACTTAATACGCCATCTACAACTATTTATGTTCGAGTAGATAATGAGTTAGGTTGTGGCGGAATGGAGCCTATAAATTTAGTAGTAAATCCTACTCCCAAAATAGAGCTACAAGACAGTTACACTATTTGTTTTAATCCAAATGTAAACCCAATTACCCTAACAGCAGATGCTAGCAATGATTTATATGAATGGAGAGATAGTTCAGACAATATTATAAGCACAAACAAAGACTTTAAATTAAATGCTATCGGAGATTTTTCTTTAACGGTTTACAAAACCGAAAACGGAATAACCTGTACTAGTTTTAAAGAATTCACAGTAATTAATCCGCCAGCGGCAACGATTTACTACATCAATGTAAACACAGAAGACGAAGCCAATAATATTGTTGATATTAGTCTTGACGGTAACAGTACCTATGAATTCTCATTAGATAATAACACCTTTTTTGGTAATGGAACTTCACATACTTTTACGCATGTCACTCCAGGATCAAGAACTATTTATATAAGAGATCTTAATAATTGTGAACCTCCAGTGCAAACCGATGTTTCAGTAATTGGGTATAGAAAGTTTTTTACACCAAACAATGATAATAAAAACGACTATTGGAATGTAAAAGGAATAAATAGCACTTTCTTTAAATCTGTTAAAATATTTATTTTTGATAGATACGGTAAAGCAGTCTACCAAATTACAGATTTCAATAATCTAGGTTGGGACGGAACCTATAATGGTAAACCGCTGCCTTCTAACGATTATTGGTTTCAATCTGAAATTATTGACAACAACGACCAATTAATTAAAGCTTCTGGAAATTTTAGTTTAATAAGAAAGTAATAATCTTTTTTCTATCCGTATTTTTACATCATGGAATTTAAATTGGTATCAGAATTTTCTCCTACGGGAGATCAACCACAAGCAATAAAAGAACTTACACAAAGTGTTAATGATGGCGAAAAATATCAAACGCTTTTAGGAGTAACAGGTTCCGGTAAAACATTTACCGTTGCTAACGTGGTAAAAAATGTAGACAAACCTACCTTAGTTTTAGCGCACAATAAAACATTGGCGGCACAATTATATTCTGAGTTTAAACAATTCTTTCCTGATAATGCCGTAGAATATTTTGTTTCGTACTATGATTATTATCAACCAGAAGCATATATTCCCGTTACCGGAACCTTTATTGAAAAAGATTTATCCATCAATGATGATATAGAACGTTTGCGTTTAAGCACTACTTCTTCTCTACTTTCTGGTAGACGAGATGTTATTGTAATTGCATCGGTTTCTTGTTTGTATGGTATTGGAAATCCGGTTGAATTTAAGAAAAACGTCATTCCCATTCATGTTGATCAACAAATTGCAAGAACAAAATTTTTACATCAACTAGTACAAAGTTTATATTCTAGAACAGAACACGAAATAAAAAGCGGAACCTTTAAAGTAAAAGGAGATGTGGTTACCATTTATCCGTCTTACGGAGACAATGGCTATAGAGTCCATTTTTTTGGTGATGAAATTGAAGAAATAGAATCATTCGATTTAGAAAGTAATACCGTTTTAGAAAGCTTTAGTGAACTGACCATTTACCCAGCAAACTTATTTGTAACGTCTCCAGACATTTTACAAAATGCCATTCATCAAATTCAGGAAGATATGATGAAACAGGTAGATTATTTTAAAGAAATAGGCAAACATTTAGAAGCAAAACGTTTAAAAGAGCGAACAGAATTCGACTTAGAAATGATTCGTGAATTGGGTTATTGTTCTGGTATTGAGAACTACTCTCGTTATTTAGACGGACGAGAACCCGGTACAAGACCGTTCTGTTTGTTAGATTATTTTCCGGATGATTATTTAATGGTTATTGATGAAAGCCACGTAACCGTTCCGCAAACACACGCTATGTATGGTGGCGATAGAAGTAGAAAAGAAAATTTGGTGGAATACGGTTTTAGATTACCTGCTGCAATGGACAATCGTCCGTTAAAATTTGAAGAGTTTGAAGAAATTCAGAATCAGGTAATTTACGTCTCTGCAACGCCTGCAGATTACGAGTTAGAAAAAACAGAAGGTGTTTTTGTAGAGCAAGTAATTAGACCTACGGGGTTGTTAGATCCGGTAATTGAAATTAGACCAAGTTTGAATCAGATTGATGATTTAATTGAAGAAATACAACAAAGAGTAGAAAAAGACGAACGTACTTTGGTTACTACACTTACCAAAAGAATGGCAGAAGAATTGACTAAATATTTAACAAGAGTAGATATTCGTTGTCGTTATATTCATTCTGATGTTGATACTCTTGAGCGTGTAGAAATTATGCAAGATTTGCGTAAAGGTTTGTTTGATGTTTTAATTGGTGTCAACCTTTTGCGTGAAGGTTTAGATTTACCAGAAGTTTCTTTAGTAGCAATTTTAGATGCTGATAAAGAAGGTTTTTTACGTTCGCACCGATCTATTACACAAACCGTTGGTAGAGCTGCAAGAAATGTAAATGGTTTGGCAATTTTATATGCTGATAAAATGACCAACAGCATGCAAAAAACCATTGACGAAACCGAACGCAGGCGAGAAAAGCAAATTGCCTACAATACCAAACACGGCATCACTCCGACTCAGATTAACAAAAAAATTGATGATACTTTGTCAAAATCTGCTGTTTCTAGTTATCATTACGATAATGCAAAACAGGTTGCCGCGGAACAAGATTTACAGTATTTACCAAAAGAGGAAATAGAAAAACGTATTAGAGAAAAACGCAAGCACATGGAAGCTGCCGCAAAAGAATTAGACTTTATTGTTGCTGCAAAATTACGTGATGAAATTGCGGTTTTGAGAGAAAAATTGTAATAAATAATTCCATATTTTTTTTACAAAATTATTTTTTAAAACTTCTTTTGAATAAAATTTAAGTAAAATAAACATTAAGTTAAGTCGAATAAAAAAGCAAAAAAAAAGCAATTCTATTAATAAGTTTTAATGTAGATAATTATCAATAGTTAAGTAAGGTCTTATTTATATTTTCACAACAATAATTAAAACAATGAAAAAGATAATTACTCTTATTATCCTATTTATAGGATTAAATTCAATTGCCCAAAATAAATTTGAAAAAGGTTATTTTACAACTATAGATGGAAACAAAACTGAATGCTTAATTAAAAATGAAGATTGGAGGCAAATTCCATCTCAATTTCAATTTAAATTAACTGATAAATCTGAAGTTAAAAAAATACAATCTAATCAGTTAAACGTATTAGAAATCTATAATAAATTCTTATTTGAAAAACATAAAGTAGACATTAACAAATATTCTAATAATTTAAATAACCTGAGTAATAAAAGGGTCTCAATATTTAAAAATAAAAACTTGTTCTTAAAAGTAATAATAAAAGGAAAAGCAAGTCTATTTAAATATTCAGATAACGGAGTTGATTACTTTTTTTATAGTATAAATTCAAAAATTAAACCTTTAGAGTATAAAAAATATAAGAATAATAAAGGTGGTATTTCTGAAAACTTAAATTACCAAAAAACGTTGAGGGATGAATTAAATTGTAAAAACATTAATTCTAACATTAAATATAGAGAAGATAGTTTTATCAACTTTTTCTCAAAATTCAACTCATGCTCTAATAGTTCAAATAAATTATATATAAAAAAAAACAGAAAAGGTAAATTTAATATTTATGGTAAAATAGGTTTTGGACTATCATTATTAGATTTTACTTCTACTCCAGCAATTAATTTAGGTTTAGAATTAGAATATATTTTCCCTTTCAATAATAATAAATGGTCTCTATTTACTGAGCCTACTTATCAGTCTGCTTTCAAAACAATTAATATAGATGTAGTTACAGGATATACACTTTATGCACCACCATCAAACCCAAATGCAATGGTTAACTTACCGATTTATAGTAATGAAAAAGTAAAATACAGCTCTTTAGAAATCCCCATTGCAATAAGACATTATCTATTCCTTAATAATAAAAAAGTTTTATTTATTAATTCGGGTATTAACTTAGACTTTCCTATAAAATTTAATGAAAAGGAAACTAAAATGAATAAAAACATAAGTTTTCTTTTAGGAATTGGATACCACTTTAATAATAAACTCAGTATAGAAGCACGTTATAATGCACCTAAAAAAATAACTTCAGAAAGTAATACTGAATATCCAAACATTCAAAGTTTCATGATTAAATTAGGATATTCTTTTAATTAAAAAATTACAAACTATACATTAAAAGAACTATGAAAAAAATAATATCAATTCTATTAATACTAATATTGCTTTCATGCTCAAACGATGAGTCTCTTCCTCATCAAAATTCAAATCCTGAAGAAATAAAACTAGAAAAAATTTCTTTTGAAGGAAAAACAGTTACTATAGATTGGAATACTGTTTTAGATGCAGATGATGATCTTATATATTATAGCTTATATATAAATTCTATTTTAGTAGAAAAAACAACTAAATCTATAAGCACATCACTCTTAGAGTATAACAATGAATATAGAGGTAGAATCATTGCCACAGATAAAAACGGAGGAGTTTCTGAATTAGAATTCACTTTTGAAAGCCCTAAAAGTAAAATCCTACTTTTTTCAGATTCTTCTCAAAACTTAATAGCATATGATTTAATTACAAATAAGACTTTGTGGGAATCTAGCACTTCGTTTATTGAAGCTCATACAGCTTATAAAGACATGATTTTTTCAGGTGTAAAGGGATTAAACGGTATTAACATCCTTACAGGTGAAATTGAATGGACAAGCAGTCCGGGTACTAATTATAATGAATATAGAAACATTATTACAGATAATACCAATGTATATGCTTTTGATGCAAGTAGTAAACTTTATTGTGTAAATATTGAATCAAAAGAAAAATTATGGGATCGTAGTTTTCTTAATTATTACGCAACACTATCTATCGATGAAACTAGAGTCTTTGTAAGCAGTAGAAATAATGATCATTTATACTCCATAAATAAAGTATCAGGACAAACAGATTGGAGTCTAAGGTTAAACGCAAGTTATAAATTTTTAACCAATCCTTTAATTAATAACGACCATATATATATTGGGGATTACTATGGTATATTTTATGCATTGAATAAAAATAACGGAAGTAAAATATGGACTGTCGATATGGGAAGATATAATTCCTTTTTTGCAGCACCAACAATATTCGAAAACACTATAATAACAGGAACCTATAGCACTCTTTATGCTTTGTATGAAAACAACGGCAATATTAAATGGACTTACAAACCTGAAGGAACAATAGAAACTTCTCCTTTTATACACAACAACAATATTTATATTGGTTTATCTAAAAATGGAACAGCAGAATTAGTCTGTTTAAATGCTGAAGACGGCGGTTTTAAATGGAAATATGATTTAAGTTCTAAAACAACTACTTCTCCTATTGTTTACGAAGACATTGTCTATATCGGTGATTGGGATAATAACTTCTATGCAATTAACGCGACTAATGGTAGCTTAGAATGGAAACTACAAACAGATAATCCTATTATAAAGTCTCCAATAATTATTATTGGAAACAGTGATACTGTAATTTATCCTAGTTCTCACGGCTTAAAAAACTAACAAAAACCCCCTATAAAATGATTAAAAAAATCACAATATTAGTATACATAATATTTGCTCTTATAGCATGTTCTAAAGACGATGAACCCGATTTACCAATTGTTTTAAGCAATCAGAACACCATTAACTCATTTGACCTTACTATTAACGGAGAAATTATAAACGGAACTATAAACCAAATAGACAAAACAATACTATTTAGTTTAGCTGGAGCTGACATTTCTGCCTTAAAGCCTTCAATTGATTATTCTGAAAACGCAAATATATCACCTAACATAAACGAATCTCAAAATTTTAATAATGAAGTAGCATACACTGTATATGCAGAGAATGGAGACCCTAATATTTATAGAGTTATTGTTAACAATAGACCACTTAATTCAGAAAGTGAAATACTATCCTTTTCGGTCCTTGTTGAAAATAAAACTATTGAAGCCTATATTAATAAAGACAACAAAATTATTAATTTTAATATGGGAACATTAGATAAAAGTTCGCTTTTACCTACAATATCAATTTCTGAAAACGCTACAATTTCTCCTGATATTACAATTCCTCAAAACTTTGAAGAACCAGTTAATTATACCGTTACCGCAGAAAACGGAGATAAAACGGAATATACAATCATTGCTAATATGCCCCAAATTAGCGACAATAGTAACTCTTCATCGGCCAGCCTTTACTATATTAGAGCAGATTTACGTATTTCAGGTCAATTTTTAGACATGGATAAACCTGGTGCAGAAATCTACTTATACGATGGTAGTAATAAATATGAACTAAATATTTTAAGCCAAAATAGCTATTCTTCTCAAGAAAACATTATTGAATATAGTCTAAATACTAAAATTACAGAAAATATACCAACTTACGGTAATTACAAAATAGTATATCAAACAAATTCAATACGTATAGAATCAAGTCAATTTATAGATATACTTGCAGAAAGTGCTCCTAAATTCATTTCATTAAATCAAGATTCTTTTTCTTACAATGATATTTTAAAGATTACTGGTGAGAATATTACACAAACAATTGCAATTCCTTCAAATGGCTCTATATTTCAGATACAAAATTCTTCCAACTACGATTACACTGTAAATAGTGATAAAACTCAGGCAACATTAACACTTGATTACTATTATTTGTTTCCGGCATACTTTGGAAATCCTGCAGCTCCAAAGACCATTACTTTTTGGGGACCAGGAAGAAGGATAGGCGAATCATTTACAACTATATTCAATTAAATTTATCTAATAATACTATTAAAGAAGATTAAAAGTTACTATAAAACAATGAAAAATTAAGTTTTCAAAACTGTAATTTTTCCAATACACTTTTTGCTAAATAAAAAAATGCCTCAATTACTTGAGGCATTTTTAATATAGCGTAATACTAAAATAAAGTATTCTACTTTACTACTACTCTTACTTTTTTCAAATAACAAACCACCTTTATAGATTCCTTTCAAAACAGGACGTATATATATTCCTAACAAGCAACTTTCTTATATAATGCCAAGTAATGCTAGAATAATGGGAGTAAATATGGCCGTAAACAATCCGTTTAAAATAAGTCCCATACTTGAATATGCTCCAAATCGTTGACTTATAGCCATCGCTTGAGCCGTTCCAAGCCCGTGACTTGCGGTCCCCATTGAAAGACTTTTAGACATTGGATTACTCACTTTAAATAGTTGTAAAATTTTAAAACCTGCTACTGATCCAAAAATTCCTACCATAACAACCATTGATGCAGTAAGAGATGGAATCCCCCCTATTGACTGTGAAATATCAATAGCAAGCGGAGTCGTAACAGACTTAGGTGCTATCGAAATTATTACATCATTTGAAGCTCCTAACCACTTAGCAATAAGAACCCCCGAAATGATACCTACTATAGAACCTACTAATTGTGAAATAAAAATAGGGATCACTTGTTTTTTTATTTTACTTAACTGAAGATATAACGGTACTCCTAATGCTACAATTGAAGGTTTTAGAAAAAACTCAATAAACTTACCTGCCTCATGATAAGTCTCATAAGAAATACCTGCTAATTTTAAAATGCCTATTACAGCAATTATTGTTATTAATATAGGATTTAGTAGAACTGAGTTGGTTTTATTTTGAAGATATTTTGTCAACCAATAAATACCTACAGTTATGGTTAACAACATATAAGGTTCTGAAATCAGTTTCATTTTTTATCTTTTGTTAGTTTCTTCAATCTTATTTTCCTCAACACTTGATGTGTAAAACTAGTGCTTAGTAAAACTAAAACAGTACTCCCCAGAATTGCTGCTAGTATTGGTACTAGTTCTTTTGAAATTAAATCAAGATAACACATAATAGCTACGCCCGGTGGTATAAAAAAGAAGACCATGTTATCTAAAAGAAAATCAGCAACTTCCTGTATCCATTTAAGTTTAATTACTTTAAATTGAAGTCCTGCTGTTAATAACAACATACCTATGATACTTGAAGGGATTTTAATCCCAGTGAAATAAACTATAATCTCACCTAGAGCAAGACACATGAGTATTATGAATAATTGTCTAATCATACTATTATTTTTCTACTACAAAAGTAGTGTTCTATAAAAAGATAGAGCTGATAATTCTCATGAAACAACAATATTATTTTCTATAATATTTACATAAAAAAAGAAAGATTCATTAATAGAAATTAAGGATGAAAAAAATGATTTTAAAAGACAAAAAACGAACCTTATAAAAAACCCAAATAATACACTTTGCAACCACACAACACCTTTTTTCAAAAAGGTAAATCAACTTTATAGATTTCTTTTAGAATTAAATTGATAACTATTCCTAATAGTTACAAGAAATAAGACTACTAGCAAAAATTTATTATAGTCACTAAATTATTACTTTTTTAAAACAAAACTTGTAGGATTTTGATTGAAAAAAGAATGTTTCAACTCTTGATTTCTTAACTTAAAAAAGTAACTTAGCTAACATTAAATCTAAAAAAGCGGCATATTCATCTTAACGTTACCAGCAATTAAAAACAATAAAAAAGATTAATTAACAGAACAAACAATATAATGGAAACGATATATATTGCAGGGGGCTGCCTTTGGGGCGTTCAAGAGTTTTTTAAACACATACCAGGTGTACATGAAACCCAAGCCGGAAGAGCTAATGGAATTACCAAATCTACTAAAACAAGCTATGATGGTTTTGCCGAATGTGTCAAAATAACCTTTAACCCTAAGGTTATTTCTGTTGAAGATTTAATACATCATTTATTAGAAATTATTGATCCTTATAGTATCAACCAACAAGGAAATGATATCGGAGAGAAATATCGCACAGGCTTTTACAGCAATCATCAAAAACATCTGTTAAAAGCAAAAAATTGTATTCAAAAAATAGAACAGACATTAAACCTTAAAAATAAAACCATAAAAAAAATAGCGATTGAAGTGCTTCCTTTAACTAATTTTATCCCGAGTGATGAAGAACATCAACATAGATTAACCTTGCACCCGAATGATCATTCTTATTGCCACATTCCTTTAGACATACTGTATAAGTATAAAAAAAAGGTAAGTAATAATTAGCTAGGTAGCTAGAATTCTCCAAAGTCTGTTATTAAAATGAAGTATAGAAAAGAGAATCTTAATCAGTCTTTATACTTTTAATTAATAAGGATTTAGAGCTATTTTTTTTATTCAGATATTCATTAAGTTCAAGAGAAGCAAAAATAAGACTTCCACCAATTAAAATCTTTTGAATATCTGCCTCTTTATTCCAAATAACAAGGTTGACAATTAACCCTATTGGAACTAATGCATTATTCATAATTGCTAACGATCCTGTATTTACCATAACAACACCTTTGTTCCAAAAAAAATAACCTAGTCCAGAAGCCACAGCGCCCAAATATATTAATACTCCCCATTGAACAGATGTGGTTGGCAACTTTTCTGTTGCCCCAAAAATGAAAAAAGCAATGAGTGCTACTAGAAATGCTCCAATAAAGAACAACCCAAAAATAGTATGCTTTGGAGTACTTTTTAATTCAGGCGTAGATTTTAATAAATATTTATAAGCGATTTGACCTACAGCAAAGCAAAGGTTAGCACCTTGGGTAATCATAAAACCTAAAAATACATTTTCACTAATACTTGAGTATTGAATATAAGCAGCTCCTAAAACAGCTATTAAAGCAGTAAGCAGATGTCTTTTATGAAATTTTTTACTTAAAAAATCATTTAATAAAGTAATGTAAATTGGTGTCAGCACACTAAAAAGTAACACTTCTGGCACCGTAAGAAAACGAAACGATTGAAAGTAAAAACAATACATTAAACCCAATTGAACTGAACCAATTGCAATAAGTTTGTAAATTGTTGCTACTTTAATTTTCTTCAGCTTTAAAAAAGGTAAAAAAAGCATTGTAGCAACACCTATACGCATCAGTACTGAAAACCAAGCATCAACAAACCCAGAAAGATATACACCAATTAAGCTAAACGAAAAAGCCCAAATCATAGTAACTCCAAATAAATACTTCATAAAAAAAACTAGATAAACAATAAATTAGACATCACTTAAAAAACAAAAAATTAACTAAAAAAAGACAATGATTTTTAATGAATCTTCTAGTTACAATTAACAAAGCACTAAACAAAATCACTGTTTAATGTGATGATGGGACAAAGAAAAATAAAAAAAGTGACAAAAAAATTATAAATTAAAATATCTCACTTTTTATGAGTAATGATAATATTAAAATGTGGTAAACTTATTTTACTAAAAAATAAGTTTGACAGAACAAATATTAATCGTAATATTGCAATGAATAAATAAAGAAACAAAATGGGATTAGCAAAAACTGAAATGTTTACCGATCAACAAAATAAAATTGCCTTGTTTGCAAAAGTTTTTGGTCATCCAGCAAGAGTAACTATTTTACAACATTTGTTTAAAATTGATTCTTGTGTTTGTGGAGATTTAGTAAACGAAATCGGATTGGCACAACCTACCATTTCTCAACATTTAAAAGAATTGAAACATTTAGGGTTGATAAAAGGAAGTGTAGAAGGGACAAGTGTTTGTTACTGCATTCATAAAGAAAACTGGACCGCAATGAAAATAGTAATGTCAGAGTTTTTAGATCAAGATTTATCTCAAAAAACAGATTGCTGTTAAAAAAATTTACAAATATTAATCGCAAAATTGCAATAAACAAATATATCATTATGAAATTATCAGAAGTAAAAGTAGCTCTAAAAGCTTTAAAAAAAATTGGTTTTCAATTACCAAACGGAGAATTAGTACCAAATCATTTTCATGTTACCGAAGTTGGGAAAATCACCAAAAATTTTATTGATTGCGGCGGAACCGTTAGAAACGAAGAAGTAGTAAACTTTCAACTTTGGAATGCCGATGATTATGACCACAGATTGCACCCAGAAAAATTATTAAATATTATAGAGCTTTCTGAAAAGGTTTTAGCCATCGGAAATTTAGAAATTGAAGTAGAATACCAAGCAGAAACTATTGGTAAATTCGGACTTGATTTTGATGGAACAAACTTCTTACTAACTTCTAAGCAAACAGATTGTTTAGCCAAAGACAATTGCGGAATTCCGGAAGAAAAAACAAAATTACAATTTTCAGAAATAGCTACAGGAAATTCTTGTGCTCCAGGAAGTGGATGTTGTTAAACTAAAAAAAAAAATCAACTTAAATAAAAATGATCACAACACAAACAACACTGTTTTCAGAAATAGAAAACGTAATTAAAGGTTTAAACTTTACAGCCATAACAGAAGAACGTAAAACCGTTTTACAACCTTTGGCAGATTATATTCAAACCAAAGTTTCTAATCAACAAGAAATTAGAATCAACTTTATTTGTACGCATAATTCTAGAAGAAGCCATTTATCTCAGGTTTGGGCACAAGCAATGGCTAGCTATTTTAACGTTAAAAATGTATTTTGTTATTCTGGAGGAACAGAAGCTACTGCTCTTTTCCCGATGGCTGCAGAAACGTTGAAAAATCAAGGTTTCCAGATTAAAACAATTTCAGAAGGTAAAAACCCTGTTTATAGTATAAAATACGGAGAGAATGCACATCCTATTATTGGGTTTTCTAAAAAGCTAGATGACGATTTTAATCCGAAATCTCAATTTGCTGCTATTATGACTTGCTCGCAAGCGGATGGTGGTTGTCCGTTTATTGCTGGTGCAGAAAAACGTATTCCAATAACTTTTGAAGATCCAAAGGCATTTGACAATACACCTCAACAAGCAGAAAAATACCAAGAAAGAAGCTTGCAAATTGCAGCGGAATTATTTTACGTTTTCTCACAAGTAAATTTATAAAAATGGCTTCAAAAAAATTAAGTTTTCTAGACAGTTATTTAACTTTATGGATATTTGTTGCCATGGCAATTGGAGTAAGTTTGGGGTATTTTATTCCTACTTTTCCAAACATTATAAATTCCTTTAGCAGCGGAACTACAAATATTCCTATTGCAATTGGCTTAATATTAATGATGTATCCGCCTTTGGCGAAAGTAAACTACGCACTATTACCTAAGATTTTTAAGAACACAAAAATCTTATCCATTTCACTAATTTTAAACTGGATTATTGGTCCTGTTTTAATGTTTATTTTGGCAATTATATTTTTACGTGACTATCCAGAATACATGGTCGGACTTATTTTAATTGGTTTGGCTCGTTGTATTGCAATGGTTTTGGTGTGGAATGATTTAGCAGAAGGAAGCGCTGAATACGGAGCTGGACTAGTGGCTTTAAACAGTATATTTCAAGTTTTTGCATATAGTTTTTATGCATGGCTATTTATAACTGTACTTCCTCCCTATTTTGGGTTTGAAGGTGCAATTGTAGATATTTCCGTAGCTACTATTGCAGAGAGTGTTGCTATTTATTTAGGAGTTCCGTTTCTATTAGGTATTTTAAGTAGATTAATTTTAGTGAAATTAAAAGGAGAAGATTGGTACACAAACAAATTTATCCCTACAATTTCTCCATTAACCTTAATTGCATTGTTATTTACCATTGTAGTGATGTTTTCTTTAAAAGGAGAATTAATTGTAGAAATACCTATGGATGTTTTAATCATCGCTGTTCCTTTATTAATTTACTTTACATTGATGTTTATTATTGGTTTTTTCTTTACCAAAGCATCAGGGGCAGAATATGATAAAACTGCAGCCGTGGCATTTACAGCTGCAGGTAATAATTTTGAATTAGCAATAGCAGTTGCCATTGCTGTTTTCGGTTTAAACTCCGGACAGGCTTTTGCAGGTGTAATAGGTCCTTTAGTAGAAGTGCCTGCTTTAATTTTATTAGTACGTGTTTCTTTTTGGTTGAAGAAAAAATATTACAATAAAGCCTAGTTTTATAAACATTTTACTATATAATAAGTTAAATTTGTGTAAACCATCTTAAGAAATTGCACAAATGAATTTAACCATTGAAAACATACTATTAGTTGGATCTATACTCCTTTTTATAAGTATTATTGTTGGTAAAACCTCCTATAAATTTGGAGTACCAACTTTAATACTTTTTTTAGCTATCGGAATGATGGCAGGATCAGAAGGGATTGGCGGTATTAATTTCGATGATCCAAAAATGGCACAATTTATAGGGATTGTTTCACTTAACTTTATCTTGTTTTCTGGTGGTTTAGACACCAATTTTAAAGCAATAAAACCAATTTTAAAAGAAGGTCTAGTTTTATCTACTGTAGGTGTTTTACTTACGGCACTTTCCTTAGGTACTTTTGTTTGGTTTGTTACAGACTTTACGATATACGAAAGTTTACTTCTAGGCTCTATTGTTTCTTCTACAGATGCAGCTGCCGTTTTTTCCATTTTAAGATCAAAAAATTTAGCTTTAAAAAATAACTTAAGACAAACTTTAGAGTTAGAAAGTGGTAGTAACGACCCAATGGCATATGTATTAACATTGGCTTTTTTAACTTTAGTAATCAACCAAGATTTAAGTATTGCCTCTATAATTCCAACGTTTTTTCAACAAATGATTTTTGGTGGAATTGCAGGTTTTGGTTTTGGTAAATTAAGCGTATTTATCATCAATAAAATCAAACTTGACTTCGAGGGTTTGTATCCTGTTTTAGTCATTGCCCTTATGTTTATTACTTTTTCGGCTACAGATGCAGTTGGCGGAAATGGTTTTTTAGCAATTTACATTTGTGCTGTTTATTTAGGAAATCATGATTTAATACATAAATCTACCATTCTAAAAATGTTTGATGGTATGGCGTGGCTTATGCAAATTGTATTGTTCCTGACTTTAGGTTTGCTTGTTTTTCCTTCAGAAATAATCCCTTATATGGGCGTTGGAATCTTAATTTCTATATTTTTAATTTTAATTGCGAGACCAATAAGTGTTTTTATTAGTTTACTATTTTTTAAAATGAAACTTCGTAGACGTCTCTACATTTCTTGGGTTGGTTTACGTGGCGCTGTGCCTATTGTGTTTGCCACCTATCCGCTTTTAGCGGGAATAGACAAAGCAAATGTTATTTTTAATATTGTCTTTTTTATCTCGGTAACCTCTGTATTAATACAAGGTACCACATTATCTCTTTTTTCTAAATGGTTAAATGTTGCGCTACCAGAAAAATTAAGTCCGGTTGCAGAGAATGATCGTTATATTTTGAATTTACCAAAATCTGCTATGAAAGAATTAAAAATTCCAGCAGACAGTACAGCTGTTAATAAACGAATTGTAGATTTACACTTTCCAACTTGTGCCTTTATAAGTATGATAAAAAGAGACGGTAAATTTGTGCGCCCAGGAGGAGCAACTGTTATTGAAGCAAACGACACGCTTGTGATATTGCTAGACAATGATCACAGTATAAAAGAAGTTTGTGACGTATTTAATAAATACGGAATGAGTTATATTGAAAATGTAACAGAGTAATAAAAACGAACCTTTTTTAGTCTTATAAAATTGAAAAATACTGATATCTTATAGCAATTTAAAGCATATTGAATTCAATCATCAGTTTGCAATACCATTGCAAGAATAAGTTTCTATATTTGCATCAATGAAATTTTTAATATTTTTATTAGCTATTTATATTTTTGCACTCAACCTAACACCTTGTGCAGATTTTATTGTGCCTAATGATCATGTACAAACCAAAATTTCACAAATTACCGACAACCACAAACATCAAGACTCAGATTTATGTTCGCCTTTTTGTATTTGTCAATGTTGCCACGTAAACGCAACAGATCTTCAATTAACTTTTATAAAAATTGAAGTTTCTGAAATTTCGACACAAGATTTTTTCTTTTTAAATGGCTCAGAAAAAGAGTATACTTCTTCAATTTTACAGCCTCCAATAGCATAATTTAATTCTTTTACAGGATACTTATATCCCATTTTGAATCTTTTAGGTTCTTTTTATTTCGAATGATTCTATTTTTATAATTGAATTATATCGAGATGTTTAACTGAATTAAATCTTTTTTTATGATTAATAAAATCATTGATTTCTCAATCAATAACAAGTTTATTATTGGTTTGCTTACGCTTACCATAATTGCAGCAGGTATTTGGAGCATGACCAAAGTACCTATAGATGCTGTGCCAGATATTACAAACAACCAAGTACAAGTAATTACCCAAGCGCCAAACTTGGGCACAGAAGATATTGAACAGATAGTAACCTACCCTGTAGAAATTGCCATGAGTAATCTGCCTAATGTTCAAGAAATTCGTTCTATTTCTCGCTTTGGTCTGTCTGTTGTTACCGTTGTTTTTGATGACGATATGGGCACGTATTTGCCACGTCAATTAGTAGCAGAAAAACTAAACGATATTAAAGCTCACATTCCCGAAGGATTTGGAGAACCATCCATGGGACCAATATCTTCTGGATTAGGAGAAATTTATCAATACACCTTAAAAGTAAAGCCAGTATTTAAAGACAAATACTCAATTACCGATTTGCGAACCATGCAAGATTGGATTGTACAACGTCAAATGGCTATGGTAAAAGGTGTTGTTGAGGTAAACGCCATAGGCGGAAAAATTAAGCAATATGAAGTTGCCCTAGATCCGAATGAATTAAGAGCAATTGGCTTAACTATTACCGATGTTTTTGAAGCGTTGGAAGTCAATAATCAAAATACTGGAGGTGCTTATATCGAAAAAAATCATCAAGCCAATTTTATTCGTGGAGAAGGATTGGCAAGAAATTTAGATGATATTAGACAAATTGTTATTAAAAACACTAATAATATTCCAATTACCATTGGAGACATTGCAACCGTTCAATATGGTGCTGCCGTTCGTTATGGTGCTATGACTCAAGATGGAAATGGTGAGGTTGTTGGCGGAACAGTAATGATGCTTAAAGGAGCCAACTCGAATGATGTTATAAAAAATGTAAAGGAAAGAATGGCTGAGATTGAAAAATCTTTACCAGAAGGTGTTAGTATAGAACCTTTATTAGACAGAAGTAAACTGATTAAAGAAACAACATCTACAGTTTCGAAAAACCTAACTGAAGGCGCTCTAATCGTCATTTTTGTCCTCATTTTTTTATTAGGTAATTGGCGTGGAGGCTTAATTGTGGCTTCAACAATTCCATTATCATTATTATTTGCTTTTATTTTAATGAATGCATTTGGTGTTTGGGCAAACCTAATGAGTTTAGGAGCTATAGATTTCGGAATTATTGTTGACGGAGCCGTAATTATTGTAGAAAGCACTGTTTTTATTATAGCTACACAAGTCTTAAAAAAGAAGAAATTATCACAAAAAGAAAGGGATGGTGTAGCAGCAAATGCTTCTAAAAAAATGATGAATGCAGCCTTTTTTGGTCAACTTATAATCTTAATTGTGTTTTTACCCATTTTAGCATTAGAAGGTATCGAAGGAAAAATGTTTAAGCCAATGGCTTTAACATTCATATTTGCCATGATTGGCGCCATGATTCTTTGCTTAACATATGTACCAATGATGTCTGCCTTAATTTTAAGAACACCTAAATCTGACAAAAAATCGTATGGTGATAGATTTGTGCTTTGGACAGAACGAAAATACCAACCAATATTAGAGAAAGCTTTAAAAAACGGAAAACTAATTGTTGGTATCTCGGTCGTTTTATTTGGTGTAACTGTATTTATGTTCTCTAAAATGGGAGGAGAATTTATACCACAACTAGATGAAGGAGATATTGCATTTCACTCTATTCTAAAACCCGGTAGTTCTCTTACAGAAACACTTGAAACGACAACTCGAGTTGAGCAAATTGTAATGTCTAAGTTTCCAGAAGTTAAAAAAGTTGTTAGTAAAATAGGAGTTGCAGAAATCCCTACAGACCCCATGCCTATGGATTTAGCTGATGTTTTTGTTATTCTGAAACCTAAAAATGAATGGACAACTGTAACTTCTAAAGACGAGTTAATTGAAAAAATAAAAGAAGCCGTAGAAATTATTCCAGGCGTAAATTATGAATTCACGCAACCTATGGAAATGCGTTTTAATGAATTGCTTGAAGGTGTTCGTGAAGATATTGCTATAAAAATTTATGGTGAAGACATTGATATTCTTTCTAAAAAAGCAGAAGAAATTTCTAAAATTATTGCAGGAACAAAAGGTATTGGTGATATGAAAACGGAAGCTACCACAGGTTTACCACAAATAACCATCACATATAATAGAAGTAAACTAGCGCAATATGGCTTGCAAATAAACATGCTGAATCAGATTGTTCAATCTGCATTTTCAGGAGGAACCGCTGGTATTATCTTTGAAGGTGAAAAACGTTTTGATTTAGTAGTTCGTTTAAATTCTGAAAATAGAAAAGACATTTCAGACGTTCAAAACTTATTTATCAACTTGCCTTCTGGAATACAAGTTCCGCTTCGCGAAGTTGCAGATGTGAGTTATAAATCGGGGCCTATGCAAATAAGTAGAGACAATACCAATAGAAGAACTTATGTTGGTATTAATGTTAGAGGGCGTGATGTAAAATCTTTAGTAGAAGAAATTAAAGTAAAATTAGATGCGAAATTGGAATTACCTTCTGGGTATTTTATCCGCTATGGAGGCGCTTTTGAAAACTTAGAACGTGCTAGTAATCGCTTGCAAACCGTTGTTCCGATTGCCTTGTTACTTATTTTTGTATTGATTTATTTTGCATTAAAATCGCTACCACAAACCTTAATGATTTACATAGCAATCCCTATGGCAACCATTGGCGGTGTTGTTGCATTATGGCTTAGAGACATGCCTTTTAGTATTTCTGCAGGTGTTGGTTTTATTGTACTCTTTGGAGTTGCTGTTCTTAACGGACTAGTAATGATTAGTGGTTTAAATGAATTAAAAGAAGAAGGTGTTACTAATTTAAAAGATAGAATTATAGAAGGTACCAAAAGACGTATTAGACCTATAATGTTAACTGCACTTACCGATGTTTTAGGTTTTTTACCAATGGCAATTTCATCATCTGCAGGCGCAGAAGTGCAAAGACCTTTAGCAACCGTTGTTATTGGAGGTTTATTGACGGCTACCCTATTAACACTATTCGTTTTACCTATTTTATATCATTGGGTAGAAAACAAAAATTTCAATTTTAAGATGAATAAAAAACTCGTTACAAATACCGCTATTTTAGTATTTATACTCTTACTACCTATCGTAGGATATGCCCAAGAGTCTGTAAATAAGCTACCGATACTTTCAATGCAAGATGCTCTAAAATTATCAAAAGAAAATTATCCTAGTTTAAAACAAGGACAACTACAAATTGAAAAACAGCAACTATTAAAAAGTACTGCTTTTGATTTTGGTACTACTCAAATTTATACAAGCGGAGAAGAACTAAACAATGGTGCTGGTGTTTACACAACTATTGGTTTAGGGCAATCTAACATTGATGTTTTTGGAATTTCATCTAAACGAAAATTAAATAAACAACGTATTCAATTGGCTGAAAAAGCCTATCAACTTTCTGAGTTAGATTTAGAGCTAGAAGTAAAAAAAGCTTGGTCAAAAGTATTTCAGACAAAGAGCAACTACTATTTATATAAAGAATTAGACTCAATTTATACCAATTTCGAAAAATCTGTAAAGTTAAATTATGAAGTAGAAGCGATCTCTAAATTAGAATATTTAGCGGCTAGAAATCAAAAGTTACAGATTCAGAATAAAACAAAACAAGCCTATAGTGCATATATTATTGCAATACAACAATTCAATTTATGGTTTGTTTCAGATGAGTTGTTTACCGTATCAGATAAATTTGAAGACCTAAATACTATTGATATCAGTGCGATTAACCCAGAATTGCATCCATTATACAGTCTTTCTCAGTTGCAAATAGCAGAAGCAGAAGCGAATTATAAAGTAGCAAAAGCAGAAAACTTACCTAAATTGAATCTTAAAGGAGGCTTACAGGAAGTACAAGGAGTTTCCGGATTTTATAGTTATCAAGTAGGTGTTTCTATTCCCTTTTTATCTGGGAGAACAAAAGCACAAATTAAGACTGCTAAAATAGATACAGAAATAGCTAAAGCAAATGTACAATTCAAACAGAAAGAAATTAAATCTAAATTATTTCAGGCAAAAGAAAATTATCAAAAATGGAAAACTTCTTGGTTGTTTTATAAAGAAGAAGTTTTACCACTTGTAAAAAGTCAAAAAACAGGTGCTTTATTTGCTTACAAAGAAGGAGAGATTGATTATACCGCATTTACACAACTTATAAAGGAAGCCATACAGTCTGAATTAGACGCACAAGATGCATTTATAAATTATTTAGAAAGTACTTTTGAATTACAATATTTTAAAAATTAAGACAATGAAAAACACAATATATAACATTCTAGCAGCATTAATTCTCTCAGTTTTATTAACTTCATGCGGTGATAAAAAAGCAGATACACATGCACACGATATAGAAGTTAAAACAGAAGTAAAGCAAGAAGAACATCTTGAAGAAGCGATGCTTTCTGCTCAACAATTTGATGCTTTAAAAATGAAAGTAGCAACTATAACTACAAGACAAATGAGTGGTTTTGTAGAAGCAAATGGAACCTTAGAGGTTCCGCCACAAAATGAAGCAGCAATAACTACAGTTATAGGTGCAAATGTGGTTTCTATTAAAGTGATTGAAGGAGACAAAATAAATAAAGGGCAGGTTGTGGCCTACCTATCACATCCAAATATTATAAAAATGCAAACGGAATATTTAAATGCTTATAGCAATCGCAATTTTCTACAAAAGGGTTTTGAGCGTCAAAATAAACTATACAAAGCTGGCGTGGGTTCTGGTGCTAATTTTCAAAAAGCAGCAGCTGAGTATGAAGCTTCAAAAGCATTAGTTAATGGAATGGCTGCACAATTAAAACTGTTGAACATAAATACTTCTTCTGTTAGAAATGGCACTATTTTTCAACGTATTGCATTGCGAACTCCAATTGAAGGTTTTGTGCAAAAAGTTCAAGTAAAAATGGGTCAATATGTAGATCCACAAACAGAATTATTCGAAATTGTAGACACACATCACGTGCATGCTGATTTAATGGTTTTCGAAAAAGATGTTTACAAAGTAAAGAAAGGTCAGAAAATAACGTTTGATGTTCAATCGATTCCTAACCAAGAATTAACTGCAGAAATTTATTCAGTAGGCAAAACTTTTGAAGAAAATCCAAAAGCAATTCACATACACGCAGAAATAGAAAATAAAGAAGGAAATTTAATTCCGGGAATGTATATTAAAGGAAGAATTCAGGTAGAAAGCACAGAAAAAATGGCATTGCCAGAAAGTGCTATAACAAAAGAAGGAGATCATTTTTATGTTTTTTCTGTTGAAAAAGAAAATGATGCTTGGAGTTTTAAACCCGTAGAGGTTATTCCAGGCCAAAAAGATGGTGATTGGATCGCTTTAACTTTTCCGAATGAAATAAATCCTAATACAAAATTTGCTTATAACAATGCGTATTACCTTATTGCAGAAATAAAAAAAGGAGACGCAGAACATTCACATTAATGACGCAAACAATAGAACATTTTTTAGAATCTAACAATATTCGGGTCACAGCAATGCGACTGCTTATTTACAAGTTTCTGGCAAAAAAACAAGTTGCTGTTACCCTAACGGATATTGAAAATGCTTTTGAAAAAGCAGACAGAACAACTTTATACAGAACCATTAAAACTTTTGAAGAAAAGACAATTGTACATCAAATTGATGATGGAACGGGTATTACTAAATACGCCCTTTGTGCACAAGGATGTAATTGTGAAATTGAAACCGATTTGCACCTACATTTTCATTGCAATCATTGTAATGAAACAGTTTGCTTAACAGATCATAAAATTCCACAAATAAAAGTACCCGATGGTTTCATTTCAGAAAACATCAACCTCGTTGTAAAAGGAATATGTGATAAATGTAGCTGACAATAAATGCACTTCCGTTGCATTGAATTTTATAGCATCTTTGAGCTATAATTAAAAGCATTATGAAAAAAAAGCAACTCAATTTAAGAGATATAAAACCAAGTTCAGAAAAAGAACATCATCATCATGATGGACATAATCACGATGGAGAGCCAAGTGGTTTTAAAGCCTATATTCCGGCAATTGTAAGTTTTACAATGTTGATGACTGGTATTACCTTCGATTATTTTGATATTTCTTTTTTTAAAGATTGGCTCCGTATTATTTGGTACGGAATCGCATATATACCTGTTGGACTTCCCGTAGTTAAAGAAGGTTGGAAAAGTATTAAAAAAGGAGCTGTTTTTACCGAGTTTTTCTTAATGTCTATCGCAACTGTTGGTGCCTTTGTTATTGGCGAATATCCAGAAGGTGTTGCTGTAATGTTATTTTATGCCGTTGGCGAATTGTTCCAAGATGCTGCAGTTAATAGCGCAAAAAGAAACATCAAAGCGTTGTTAGATGTCCGTCCGAAAGAAGCCAATGTTTTTAGAAACGGAAAAACAGAAAGTGTAACTCCTGAAGAAGTTGTTATTGGCGAGAAAATTCAGGTTCGAGTAGGAGAAAAAATTCCGTTAGATGGAATTTTAACTTCAGCAAAAGCATCATTAAATACCGCGGCATTAACAGGAGAAAGTAAACCAAACACCATTGAAAAAGGAGATACTGTATTTGCAGGTAGTATTAACCTAGAAAGTGTCATTGAAGTTAAAGTTACCAAAGATTTTAAAGATAGTTCTATTGCTAGAATTTTAGATTTGGTACAAAATGCGACAGCCCGTAAATCTAAAACGGAATTGTTTATCAGAAAATTTGCACGAATTTACACTCCAATTGTGGTATATCTTGCAATCGCTGTAACATTCTTACCGTACTTTTTTGTAGTTAATTATGTGTTTACAGATTGGTTATATAAAGCCTTAATCTTCCTAGTAATTTCTTGTCCTTGTGCTTTGGTTATTTCTATTCCGTTAGGTTATTTTGGAGGATTAGGAGCTGCTTCTAAAAACGGAATTTTGTTTAAAGGAGCTTCTTTTTTAGACACCATGACTAAAATAAACACATTGGTTCTAGACAAAACAGGAACTGTAACGAAAGGTGTTTTTAAAATAACAAACATTAAAACGATTGGTTGGGAAGAAAAGGAATTTATGAAATACCTCTTTGCCATAGAAAAACAATCTACACACCCAATTGCCAAAGCTATTTTAGAATATAAGACAACTTCACCACATTTTAAAGCAACTGAAGTCACTGAAATTGCAGGAAAAGGTTTAAAAGGAATCGTGAATGGAAAAACTGTTTTAGTTGGTAACAAAGCTTTAATGATGGCTAACAAAATTGAAGTTCCCCAAGAAGTTGAAACAATTGTAGAATCAATCGTTTTAGTTGCTATTGACGGAGTCTTTGTTGGTTATGTAGTAATTGCAGATGAATTAAAAGACGATGCAAAACAAACCATTATCAACCTACATAAAATTGGTATTGAAAATATTATAATGCTTTCTGGTGATAAAAATTCTATTACTCAAAAAGTAGCATCAGAATTAGGTATTAAAATCGCCAAAGGCGGATTATTACCAGAAGACAAATTACATGAAGTAGAACTTTTAAAGCAAAATACTGCAAATAAAATTGTATTTATTGGTGATGGTATTAATGACGCACCCGTTTTAGCTACAAGTGATGTTGGTATTGCCATGGGCGGTTTAGGTAGTGATGTTGCCATTGAAACTGCAGATGTTATTATTCAGACAGATCAACCTTCTAAAGTAATAAAAGCGATAAAAATAAGTCGTGCTACACGTAAAATTATATGGCAAAATATAGCACTCGCTTTTGGTGTAAAATTAGTTGTAATGATTTTAGGAACTCTGGGCTTAGCAACCATGTGGGAAGCCGTTTTTGCTGATGTAGGCGTTGCTTTATTAGCCATTTTAAATGCAGTTAGACTACAAAAAATGCAGTACGATTAAGCATCATAATTACTTATTAAAACAAAATAAAGTCTCACTTAAACTGAAATCAGTTCAATTTAAGTGAGGCTTTTTAACTTATTTACTCTTTAAGCAAGACTACTCTTCACTTCCCCAAGGAGCAGAAGGTGTTTCAATTTCTTTTGTGACATCAAACTTTACAGAAAAGTATCTTTCAGAACCAATTCTTCTTAGATTATATGTAAAACTTGTTTCATCAATAGTTACCCACCAAACATTGGTTGCTGCTGACGGAATTAAATCTGCAGTTTGTTTATCCGCAGGAAAAACTTGAAGATTCGCTAAGCAAACATTCGAACTCATGCCTCCATATTGTGTAATTTTATATTCTGATCCATCTTTGTACCTATGATCGTGTTTTAATTGAATCAAATTATCTTTATCCATTGTAAAAACCCACGTTCTAGATTTGTCATCACCCACAAAAAAAGGAATTCTAATGGTATTTTCTTCACAAGAACGTACATGCATTACTAATTTCTCACCTGTAAAACCATCGCCTTCTTTTCCTCCTGCAACAATTTCTCCTTCATAAGATTTGCCACAATGTGTTGCTAAAACATCCCAAAACACTACAGAATTTGGTACACCTTGTGCTAATAATTGAATTGGTAACAATAATAGAAATACTAATTTTTTCATATTTTAATTTTAAATAATCGGATGAAGATACACTTTTTAAGCATAAAAAAACACCTCATTTACATGAGGCGTTTTTAAGTATTTATAAAACTTTAAGTATTAAGCTCCTAAAACTTCAGCAACTTTATCTGCAGCTTCTTGAAATTCTGTAGCAGAAATAATTTCCATTCCAGAATTGTCAATTAATTCTTTTGCTTCAACAGCGTTTGTACCTTGTAATCTACAAATAATTGGCACAGTAATTTTGTCTCCCATACTTTTGTATGCATCTACAACACCTTGTGCAACTCTGTCACAACGTACAATACCTCCAAAAATATTTACTAAAATTGCTTTTACATTCGGGTCTTTTAAGATAATACCGAAAGCAGTTTCAACTCTAGCTGCATCTGCAGTACCACCAACGTCTAAAAAGTTAGCAGGCTCTCCTCCAGATTCTTTAATTAAATCCATAGTTCCCATTGCTAAACCAGCTCCGTTTACCATACAACCGACGTTTCCATCTAAATCTACATAGTTTAAACCAGCAGCTTTTGCTTCAACTTCAATTGGGTTTTCTTCACGTAAATCACGCATTGCTGCATAATCTTTATGTCTGTATAATGCATTTTCATCTAAAGAAACTTTAGCATCAACTGCCATAATTTTAGAATCAGATGTTTTTAATACTGGATTAATTTCAAACATAGCAGAATCTGAACCAATATACGCTTTGTATAAATTGGTAACAAATTTTGTCATTTCTTTAAAAGCAACTCCAGATAAACCTAAGTTAAAAGCAACTTTACGTGCTTGAAAAGGCATGATTCCTAATAAAGGATCAATTTCTTCAGTAAAAATTAAGTGCGGAGTTTCTTCTGCAACAGTTTCAATATCCATTCCACCTTCTGTAGAATACATAATCATGTTTTTACCAGTTGCTCTGTTTAATAAGACAGACATATAGTATTCATCTGGCTCAGAATCTCCAGGATAATATACATCCTCACAGATTAAAACTTGATTCACTAATTTTCCTTCTGCAGAAGTTTGAGGAGTAACTAACATCATTCCTAAAATATCATCAGAAATACTTTTTACTTCGTCTAAGTTTTTAGCCAACTTAACTCCACCACCTTTACCACGACCACCTGCGTGAACTTGTGCTTTAATTACATGCCAACCAGTTCCTGTTTCTTCTGTAAGCTTTTTCGCAACTTCTACTGCCTCTGCAGGAGTACTTGCAACAATTCCACGTTGTATTCTAACGCCAAAACTGTTTAATATTTCTTTTCCTTGATATTCGTGTAAGTTCATCTGTAAATGTTTAAAACGGAATCAAAAATACAAATTCATATATAAAAAGGTGCAAAGTTTCTATTAAAAATTTATTAATGCTATTTATCTTAAATTTTCTAGAGATATTTTATTACAAAAAAGTGTAACATTTTAACAAGATACTCGTCTTTATAATAACGAACAAAATAGACTTATGTATCTAAAACAGAAAAGAGATATTGGTTTTGTACGTACAGATAATCAACCAAAAATTATATGTTTAAAAGAATCATTCTACTGCTTATTGCAGTGTTATCAATAGCTCCGCTATCTGCTCAAAATAAAAAAAACAGAAAAACTATTAAAACTACAAGGGTTAAAAAAACTCCTAAAATAGATGGTCTTTTAAATGATGTAGTATGGGAAAAGGCAGAAGTTTGTACAGACTTTGTTGACTTAAGACCAAATAATGGTAAATTAGTTTTAGAAGAATATCAAACAACTGTTAAGGTTATTTATGATAATGATGCCATCTATATTTCTGCTCAAATGAACGATCCAGACCCAGAAAGTATTCCGCAGGAGTTTGCAACAAGAGATAATTTTAGTATTGCAGACTTCTTTATGGTTACCATAAACCCTAACGACGATGGTCAAAATCCTTTTGAATTTTTAGTTCAAACTACCGGAAACCAAGCTGATGCTAAAATTTCTAACGGAGACGAAGACTTTAATTGGAGTGCTGTTTGGGAAAGTACTGCAAAAATTAATGATAAAGGTTGGGCTGTAGAAATGAAAATTCCCTACAGAGCACTTCGTTTTGCAAACAGACCAATACAATCTTGGGGGTTTAATTTTCACCGAAGGTTAGAGAAATTAAACGCTCATCACACCTGGACGCACATTGACAATGCTGTTGGAAGATGGACGCAATACGATGGTTTAATTGAAGATTTTAGAGATATTAAACCACCAACAAGATTAAATCTTTACCCATATGCTTCTGCAACTGCTAATACTTTTGAAGGACATACAAAATATGATTGGAGTGTTGGAATGGATATTAAATATGGTTTAACTGAAAATTTTACTTTAGATGCTACTCTAATTCCAGATTTTAGTCAGGTTGGTTTTGATGATGTTGAATTAAATTTAGGCCCTTTTGAACAACAATTTACTGAACAAAGGCAATTTTTTACAGAAGGAACCGAATTATTTAACAAAGCAAACCTTTTTTACTCTAGAAGAATAGGTAGTGACCCAATAGATCAATTTAACGTAGAAAGCACTTTAACTTCGGACGAAGAAATTACAGATTACCCAAGTAAAGTAACCATGTTAAATGCTATAAAAGTTTCTGGAAGAACAAAAAGCGGACTGGGAATTGGATTTTTTAATGCCATTACAGAAAAAACAGAAGCAACCATAAAAAATAATTCTACAGGAGACACTAGAAAAGAAGTGATAGCCCCTTTTACAAACTACAATATTTTAGTTTTAGACCAACAGTTTAATCAGAATTCTACAGTAACATTAATCAACACAAATGTTACAAGAGACGGCAGGTTTAGAGATGCAAATGTAACTGCTTTAGATTGGCACATAGAAACAAAAGACAGTAAATACAATGCAGATGGCTCTGTTAAGATGAGTAATATTTCTGATGACATAAACAACCCAAACACCGGGTATACATTTGATAATAGCTTTGGATATAATTCTGATCACTGGAACTGGGAATTGGGTTATAATTTTGAAAACAAAGATTTTAACCCGAATGATTTAGGAATTCTTTTTAGCAACAACGAACAATCTATTTATGGTAGCGCAGGGTGGCGAACTTTACAGCCAACCAAAAATTATAATTGGTATAATATTTACTACTACAACAATGCTAATTTTCAACATTATTCTGGCATTTATACTGGTTTTACTGCTAGCGCAGGAATTGAAGCCCAGACAAGAAATAGATTTACTTTTGGAGGAAACTTAAACTACAATACAGAAGAAAAAGATTTCTTTGAACCAAGACAAGGATCTACAAGTGGCATTTATTTTCTACAACCAGAAAGAAAAAATATAAATATTTGGATCTCTACCAACTCACAAAAAAAATTAGAAGTGAATGCAGATATTTATTATTCTGCCTACAACAATTACAACAAGGCAGCTTACGGCTTTAGCATTGCTCCTCGTTACAGATTTACAAATCAGTTTTCTTTACAATATCAATTAAATTACAATAAAACGGATAATGATTTAGGTTTTGTAGATAAAGTAAACACCAACATTATCTTCGGTAAAAGAGATCGAAAAAACTACACCAACACCATTGCTGGTAAATATAGTTTTAGTACCAATTCTTCTTTATCTCTTAGTTTTAGACATTATTGGGGCGCTGTTAACTATAACGATTACTACAATCTTAACACAAACGGTGGATTAAACTCAAACACAACCTATAATAGCGATAATGTAAACTTTAATAGTTGGAATTTAGATCTGAGTTACATTTGGCAATTTGCCCCAGGGAGTCAGTTAATTGCTTTTTACAGAAATGCAATTTTTAATGAAGACACAAACGCAGACTTAAATTTCAGTAAAAACTTAGACAACTTATTTAAGGAATCACAAAGACATACGTTTTCTGTTAGGCTTGTTTATTTTATCGATTATAACAAATTGAAAAATATTTTTTAAAACTTCTTACTTTATAAACACAACGGATATTCTTAATAACAAAGGATATCCGTTTTTTTATGAGTAAAATTAAAGTCTTTTTTATACATTCGTTACAAAGTTATAGGTATGATAATAGGTAAAAACATTCACAAATATTATGGGGATGTAGAAGTTTTAAAAGGAGTAGATTTACATATTAAAAAAGGAGAAATCGTTGCTATTGTTGGTCCATCCGGAGCAGGAAAAACAACTTTACTTCAAATTTTAGGCACCTTAGACAAACCTCAAAAAGATCAAAACTACGAGTTAAAACTAAATAACGTTTCACTAAAAAACCTCCCAGACAAAAAACTTTCTTCTTTTAGAAACCAGCATATTGGCTTTATATTTCAATTTCATCAATTATTACCAGAATTTACGGCTTTAGAAAATGTTTGTATTCCTGCTTTTATTGCTAAAAAATCGAAATTAGAAACAGAAACAAGAGCTAAAGAAATACTTACATTTTTAGGATTATCGCACAGAATAAGTCACAAACCAAACGAACTTTCTGGAGGAGAACAACAAAGAGTTGCCGTTGCCAGAGCATTAATTAACAATCCTTCCGTTATATTAGCGGATGAACCTAGTGGTAATCTAGATAGTGAATCTGCTAAAAACTTACACGAATTGTTCTTTAAATTGCGTGATGAATTTGGACAAACCTTTGTAATTATTACGCATAATGAAGAATTAGCAGACATGGCAGATAGAAAATTAACCATGATTGACGGTAAAATTATAGAATAGTGTAACATTTCTAAGTTTAATACTACTTATAAATAAACCTAGATAATGAAAGAAACCTTTAACAATGTAATTAGCTATTTAAAAAATCCAGTACCAGGCATAGATCCCAATAAGAATGCTGGTTATCGCATTAAAGTATTCTTTCACCTATTTGTTATAAGCATAGCAACCAGCATTATAATCACTCCTTTATTCAGTTTAATTCAAGAGTTACAACTTGTAGATTTTGAAACTCATAAACTAGAAGAAATGTTTAAAGATTTGTCTTTTATTCAAGTTTTATTATTAGGTTCTATCCTTACTCCTATTTTAGAAGAAACCTTATTTAGAGCCCCAATTACTATTTTTGTAAAACCTAAATCGTTTAAATATGCCTTTTATATTTTTACACTAATTTTTGGTTTTATACATATTAGCAATTTTGAAATCACCACAAACGTCCTATTACTCTCTCCCATATTAATCTTACCACAATTATTAGTTGGTGGTTATTTTGGATATATAAGAGTAAAATTTGGCTTATTATGGGCGATGTTACTTCATGGAAGTTATAATGGTTTTTTATTTTTAATGAGTTTTTTATTTGAGTAGATAAATATGAAGAAATCTGAATTAAAAGAATTTTTAGACGAGAAGGTAGTTCTATATAACACCCCTAATTTTATTGAATCTGACCCAATTCAGATTCCGCATTTGTTCACCAAAAAGGAAGATATTGAAATTTCAGGCTTTTTAACAGCAACTATTTCTTGGGGAAATCGAACTATGATTATTAAAAACGCCACTAAAATGATGGATTATTTTGATCATTCTCCTTTTGATTTTGTTATGAATCATGAAGAAAATGATTTAAAAATTCTTGAAAATTTTGTGCATAGAACTTTTAATGCAATCGATTTACAACAATTTATAAAGTCTTTAAAACACATTTACACGCATCACCAAGGATTAGAAAAGGTGTTGTTGGTTGATAAAAAACAGACCGATTATAAGCATGCAATTCATCATTTAAAACAAGTTTTTTTTGAAACTCCTCATCAACAAAGAACTCAAAAACACATCTCAGATCCTCTAAAAAATTCGGCAGCAAAAAGAATAAATATGTTCTTAAGATGGATGGTTAGAAACGATAATTCTGGGGTAGATTTTGGCATTTGGAAAACCCACAAACCTGCAAATTTATCATGCCCATTAGACGTACATTCTGGTAATGTTGCACGTAAATTAAAACTTCTTTTAAGGAAACAAAATGACTGGAAAGCACTTTCTGAATTAGATACAAACTTGCGAAAACTAGATCCAAATGACCCTGTAAAATATGATTTCGCTTTGTTTGGTTTAGGTGTTTTTGAAAAATTTTAACGACTCTTAAAACTCTAAAAAAAGACAAACAAAGCAGTTTATTACACCTAATTTAAAGTTCCTTTTCATCCCTTGTTCTGCTATTTCTATTTTCAAATTAAAGACTATTATTTCGTTTTAATTTCAAAAGATTATCTTTCACATTTCTAAATCTATTTTTTAAATTTAACTTTTTTCGAATCACATCTAAACATGATAAATGCAATTTAAAAACCCAGAAATATTATACTTTTTAGCACTGTTAATCATACCGATAATAGTGCATCTTTTTCAACTACAAAAGTTCGTAAAAGTACCTTTTACAAATGTTGCTTTTTTACAAAAATTAGCACAACAAACACGTAAAAGTTCACGTATAAAAAAGTGGTTAATATTAGGTACAAGAACACTTTTATTTACCGCTATTATTTTTGCATTTTCACAACCTTATTTCAGCAACAAAACAGCAAACAAAAAACAACATAACTTCATCTATTTAGACAACTCTTTAAGTACAAATACAAAAGGAAAAAGAGGGAATTTATTACAAATAGCAGCCAAAGAAATTATAGAAAACGCATCAGAAAAAGATGTATATTCGCTGCAGACAAATTCCAGTTTCTACGACAGAATTACAAAGTCAGAACTAAAAAACATCTTATTACAGGTTAAAGAAACTTCAAAAAAAATAGATTTAGCGACTGTTTTATTAAAATTCGACTCCAAAACACAAGATAAAACAAACACTACAAATAAGACAATACTAATATCTGATTTTCAGAACACCTACAAAAACGAGTTTACAAATGTAACACCTGGTTTTTCAGCTATAAAACTAGAATCTTCCATAAAAAACAACATTTCTATAGACAGTGTTTTCATCACAAATTCTAACACCTATAATTTTACACTTAATGTTCTTATAAAGAACCAAGGCGAAGTAAAAAAAAATATTCCTATTGCTGTTTACAACAATAACAAACTAATTAGCAAACTCTCCTCCTCTTTTAAAAAAGACACTTTAAAAAACGTTCAATTTAAAATTCAAAACCAGGCAGAATTTAACGGTAAAATAACCATTAATTTTAGCGACACTTTCGCCTTTGATAATGTATTTTATTTCACCATAAAAAATGATCAAAAAATCAATATTTCATCCATCGGAAACAAAGCTAATTTCCTTCCAAAAATTTACACTAAAAATGAATTTAACCTCACACAATCTACAGTCCAAAACACAAACTATAATTCCATTTTAAAACAGCAATTAATTATCCTAAATGAGGTAGAAGATATAACTGAAATACTATCTAAAAAAATCATTGAATTTTCTAAAAACGGAGGAAGTCTTGTAATTATTCCACATAAAAACTTGAATATTAATTCTTACAATTCTTTGTTTCAAAATTTGAGTTTAGGGAAAATTCAACCTAAAAAAACAGACAGTTTAAAAATTACAAACATCAACTATAAGCATCCACTTTTTCAAAATGTATTTTCAAAAAAAGTGACAAATTTTCAATATCCAACAGTGCAACATTACTACCCTTTCTCTTCAAATAATAAAAGTACAATTGTAGCTTTTGAAAACGGAAGTTCTTTTATTTCTCAAATTAAAAATGGAGAAAATAACACCCTTTGGATCTCGAGTTCTCTAGACACAAAAAACAGTAATTTTATAAATTCTCCTTTAATAGTTCCTGTGTTTTACAACTTCGGAAAAATGAGTTTTAAACACCCTAAATTATTCTATAGAATTGCATCAAAAAACACCATTGATATTGAAACAAATATTAAAAAAGACAAGGTGTTAAAAATTGCAAATTCTGAAAATTCTTTTATTCCGTTGCAAAAGAAATTTCAAAATAAAATAAGCATCACTACAAAAGAACAACCATTAAAATCTGGCATATATAGCATCCTACAAAATACAGATACCATTCAAAAAATTGCATACAATTACGCTAAGGAAGAAAGTTTGTTAAATTTTCTGGACTTAAATGAACTAAAAGAAACCAATCAAAATATTACTGTTTCTAATTCAGTTGCAGACGTTTTTAAAAAAATCAACAAAAAAAATGAAGTTCATTGGCTTTGGAAATGGTTTTTATCGTTGGCAATTGTATCTTTGCTTTTAGAAATTTTGATTTTAAAATTCTATAAACCATGACTACGCTTTTAAAATCGGCAACGATTATAGATACTTCAAGCCCATATCATCACCAACAAAAAGACATTTTAATTACCAACGGAATCATTACTAAAATTGAGGATTCTATAGAAGACAACAATTATCAAGTGGTAACGCTAGATAACTTGCATGTTTCTTGTGGTTGGTTCGATACGAGTGTTTCTTTTGGAGAACCTGGCTATGAAGAACGAGAAAATATTAAAAACGGATTAAATGTTGCTGCAAAAAGTGGCTTTACAGCCGTAGCAGTAAACGCAAACTCAAACCCAGTAATAGACAATAAGGCAGCGGTTGAGTATTTAATACACAAAGCAAACGGATTTGCTACAGGTCTCTATCCTATTGCTGCACTAACACAAAACAGCGAAGGTGTTGATATTGCCGAATTGTATGACATGCAACAATCTGGTGCCATTGCTTTTGCAGATTACAACAAACCAATTGCAAAAGATAATTTGATGAAAATTGCACTTTTGTATGCTCAGAATTTTGATGGCTTGATTTTTAGCTTTCCTAAAAACAACTCTATTGCAGGAGAAGGAATTGCAAATGAAGGCATTAATAGCACGAGATTAGGATTGAAAGGAAGCCCTGCTTTAGCAGAGCATATACAAATTGCAAGAGATCTATATTTATTAGAATATACAGGAGGAAAATTACATATTCCAACTATTTCTACCACAAAATCTGTTGAGCTAATTAAAGAAGCTAAAAAGAAAGGCTTGCAAGTTACCTGCAGTGTCTCTGTACATCATTTAACTTTATCTGACGACGAATTACATGGTTTCGACAGTAACTTTAAGGTAAACCCTCCTTTAAGAACTAAAACCGATTTAAAAAGCCTGATAAAAGGAATTAAATCTGGAGTTATCGATATTATCACTTCAGACCACAACCCAATTGACATAGAGCATAAAAAATTAGAATTTAGTGAAGCAAAAGACGGAACTATTGGTTTAGAAAGTGCTTTTGGAGCAATTAATTCAGTTTTAGATTTAGACGATTTTATAGAAAATATTACAAGTAAACCAAAAGCTATTTTTGGTATAGAAAATCTTTCTATTCAAGAAAACAATAAAGCAGAAATTACTTTATTCAATCCTGAACAGAATTACACTTTTACAAAAGAGGATATTTTATCAACCTCTAAAAACAGCGCTTTTTTAGATAAAAAATTAAAAGGGAAAGCCTACGGAATTTACGCTAACAATCAATTAATATTAAAATAAACAGCATGCAAAATCAGACAGCAAACGAAGGAAAAACAATGGCAATTATAAGTCATTTTTGGATTATAGGCTTAATCATTGCTTTTTTCATGAACAACAGCACAAAGAATTCTTTTGCTAATTTTTACATCAGACAAATGATAGGCTTAAATTTAATTCAATTTTTAAACGGATGGATTATTTATAACTACCTAGGAAATACAGCAGGAATAATTGTAAGTACTATTTTATTGGTTTTATGGGTTATTTCATTAATGGGAGCTGTTAAAGGTGAAGAAAAAATTATTCCTGTAGTTGGAGATCAGTTTCAAGAATGGTTTAAGAACATATAATTAGATTAAAAAAGAATATAAATGAGCGATTTACAATACATAGTTAGGCAACCAAAAACAATAGCTGAAAACCCGCCATTATTGATTTTATTACATGGTTACGGAAGTAATGAACAAGATTTATTCTCTTTTGCTGAAGAATTACCAGATGAATTTTTAATTATCAGCGCACAAGCACCTAATGCATTGGGTGCCGGTAGCTACGCTTGGTACGCTATTAATTTTGATGATGTAAATGGTAAGTTCTCAGATTTAAAACAAGCAAAAGAATCTATAGATAAAATTGCCATTTTTATTGATGAAATAAAAGCAAAATACAATACAGCCTCAGACAAAACTTTTTTATTAGGTTTTAGTCAAGGTGCAATATTAAGTTATTCTTTAAGTTTTTTCTACCCAAATAAAGTACAGCATGTAATTGCATTAAGTGGCTACATTAATACAGAACTACTACCTGCATCTATTTCTAAAGAGATTAAAACAGACTACTATTGCTCTCATGGTTCTGTAGACCAAGTTTTACCTATAGAATGGGCTCGAAAAAGTAAACCTTTCTTAGATAGTTTAGATTTTAAAAACGTGTACTCAGAATATCCGGTAGGTCACGGAGTTGCTCCACAGAATTTTTATAGTTTTAAAACCTGGATTGAAGAACGTTTATAAGCTTGTTTATTTTAAACTTTAAAAGTGTATACCAAATCAATAAAAGCTTTAAAAGACATATAAAGAACCTCAAACACTCGTTTGAGGCTTTTTATTTACAAATAAATAAAACTCAGCAATAGACAGAAATCTATCTTATTTATAAATTTGAACCACAAATAAACCCCAACAATACATATACCATTAAATTAAAACGCATGAATACGCTAATAAAAGTAATTGAAGCAGAAGAAATTTTGACAATAATTCCGCTTTTAACAAAATTAAATTCAAAAACTCCTTTAGATATATTGAAAGAACGCGTGATAGAAATATCAAAAAACACCAATTACGAATGCGTAGGTCTATATGTTGATGAAAAATTAGTAGGAATATCTGGACTTTGGTACTCTACAAGACACTATATTGGTAAATCCGTAGAGCCAGATCACGTAATTATTGACGACTCTGTTCGTGGACAAGGACTTGGAAAACAATTCTTTAATTGGATAGATAGTCACGTTAAAAATAAAGGCTGCGAAGCGATTGAGCTAAATGCTTATTCTAGCAATCCTAAATCTCATAAGTTCTATTATAATGAAGGATACAACATCTATGGCTTCCATTTTTTAAAGGTTTTACGAGACGATAAAAAATTTTATTAATTTTTTCAAAAAAAAGCTTGCGGAACTCAAAAAACATATTATATTTGCAACCGCTTACCAATAATGCGAAAGTAGCTCAGTTGGTAGAGCGTCAGCCTTCCAAGCTGAATGTCGCCGGTTCGAACCCGGTCTTTCGCTCAAAAGACTTCATATTTTATATGAAGTCTTTTTTTTGTTTAAAATATTAAAAAAGATTTAGAAGTTTTTAAACCTCTAAATCTTTATCATAAGGAATACGGTTTAAAATGTGATTAATTACATTTACACGCGCTTCTGTTTTTCTATTTGCTCTTATTATCTTCCAAGGAGAAATATCTGTATTTGTTTTCTCAAACATTGCTTTTTTATACTCTGTATAATCATCCCAAAGCAATTGAGCCTTTTCATCTAGCTTTGTCATTTTCCATTGCTTTAATGGATCACTTTTTATGTCTGCAAAACGTTTTGCTTGCTCTTTTTTAGAAATAGACATATATATTTTAACTAAATGAATTCCCGATTCTAAAATCATTCTTTCGAAATCATTAACCTGGTTCATAAATATTTTATATTCCTCTTGTGTACAAAAGTCATTAACAGGTTCTATAACCGCTCTGTTGTACCAACTTCTATCGAAAAACACCATTTCTCCTGCTTTTGGAAACTGCTCTACATATCTCTGAAAATACCATTGAGACTGCTCATCTTCCGATGGTTTCGGCAGCGCAACAATACGCATATGACGTGGATTGATACGTTCTGTTAATCTTCTAATCGCTCCTCCCTTACCTGCAGCATCTCTACCCTGAAAAACAATAATTATCCTTTCATTATTATTAATAGCCCATTTTTGTAAACGAATCAATTCTACTTGCAAGCCCTCAAGCTTCTTTTGATAATCTACATATCTAATGGCTCTTTCTATATTTAAAGGTTCTTTAGACAAAAGCGCTAACAAACCTTTCTTAGAATTTAGTTTTTTTAAATTTTTAGGTGATATTTCCATATTAAATTTAATCTATATTAGTATTAGATCTATAATAACGCATTACAACATTAGGATCTGGGGTTAATACTGTTTTTGCTTCTTTATCCTCATAATCAAACTGAGATAATACGTGCCTAATAGCTTCTAACCTTGCTACTTTTTTATCATTCGTTTTTATCATCATCCAAGGACTGTAAGAGGTATGTGTCTTAGAGAACATCTCGCCCTTATAATGCGTATATCTATCCCAAAGAATTTGCCCTTGCTTATCAACAGGACTAAATTTCCATCTTTTTAATGGATTTTCTTTTCTGCCTTCAAAACGCTTTAGTTGCTCATCTTTACTAATTGATAACCAAAATTTAATAATAATAACCCCGTCTTCGTACATCATATGCTCAAACTCGGGCACTTGCACTAAAAACTCTTTATATTGTTGATCTGAACAAAACCCCATAACAGGCTCTACTACCGCTCTATTATACCAACTTCTATCAAAAAAAACAATTTCTCCAGGGTTTGGCAATTCTTTTATATAACGTTGAAAATACCATTGTCCTTTTTCTATTTCTGTAGGTTTATTTAAAGCCACCAACCTACTAGAACGTGGGTTTAGGTGCTCCATAAACCTACGAATATTACCACCTTTACCGGCAGCATCTCTTCCTTCAAAAATAATTGCAACACGCTTGTTGTTATTAGAAATCCATCTTTGTAATTTAACAAGCTCTATCTGAAGCAACCTTAGCTCTTCATTATAAATAATTGTTTTCTTTACTTTCTTACAAGCAGCATTCTTTTCTCCTATAAGTGTTAATAACTCTTGATTGTTTTTAACATTCTTAAAGTCTTCTGAACTTAATCCTTCTTTAATTTCCATAAATTCTATTTACTCGGACTAAAATAACTACTTTTTTTTAGAAATACATTAAAAAAAAATCATTTTAAATAAGTTATTTTATATTTGTTACTTATGAAATACTTTATACTTATTCTAGTTGTCTTTATATCGTCATACACAATTGCTCAAGAAAAATTCTCAAAAGAAATTAGCCTAATCACAGATAACGATTTATATGTTTCTACTGTTAGAGATAGATATTATACAAGTGGAATTTTCTTAAGTTATAGCTACCTTTCTAAAAATAAAAAAGAGTCTTTGGATAAACGAATTTTAGAATGGAAAATAAATCAGGAAATGTATACTCCTTTTAAAGCTACAGTTCAAAACGCTAGCAATCACGACAGACCTTTTGCAGGGTATTTATATGGGAGCTTCGGCATAAAAAGAATCTATAAGAACAACCAAATTTTTAACACTACTGCTCAAATTGGGGTAATAGGAAGTAATTCTTACGCAGAAGAATTACAAGAATTGATACATAATGTTTACGGCTTTAAAGAAGCAGTAGGCTGGGAACATCAAATAGAAAATGCTTTTGCTTTAAATTTTAATGTGGAATATTCTAAAACAATTGTAAACAACCAAAACCAGCTTTTTGACATCACTTGGACCAACAACGTAAATTTAGGTTCTGTCTATACAAATATTTCTACAGGAGTTTATAGTAGAATTGGATTAAAACCTCTTCAGAACTTAGCTAATTCAATTGCCTTTGATACAAACCTAAATAACGAACACACTAATTACTTTAGAGAAGTTGAATCTTTTTTTTACATAAAACCAATGTTGCGTTACGCAGTTTATGACGCAACTTTACAGGGAAGTTTCCTCAACAAAACAAGCCCAATTACAAAGGATTTAAAGCCAATTGTCTTTCATCTAGAATTAGGATTAAAATTTACTGCAAACCGTTTTAACTTTGGATACTCATTTCACTACAATACAAGCAAATCTAAAGATTTACGATTTACGAATGGACATAGATACGGTAGCATCGCAATTAACTATCTATTGAAATAACCTAATTTTAATTAACAAAAAGAGCTCGTAACTATTCCTCAAAAAACTCATCTTTAAAACCGATTAAATATAATTTTTCTTGCGCTCTAGTTAATGCGGTATACAACCACCTGTAATACTCTTTAGACACTCCTTCGGGTAAATAAGGCTGCTCTATAAACACTGTTTTCCATTGCCCTCCTTGAGATTTATGGCAGGTCATAGCATAAGAAAACTTAACTTGTAATGCATTAAAAAACAAATTCTTTTTAATTTCCAGAAACTGTTTAGACTTCGATTTTAAATGTGCATAATCTTCCTTTACTGCCTGATATAATTTATTAGATTCCTCATAAGTTAAAGAAGGAGTTTCACTCGTTAAAGTATCTAACAATAAAACGGTTTCAAAAGGCTGCATTTCTGGATAATCAATCATACTTACTTCTACTTCTGCAAATTTGAAACCATACAATTCTTTAATAGAAAATATTTTTAAGACCTCACAAATATCTCCATTGGCAATAAAACCTGCGGTTGAATTTTCTTTTAACCAGAAATAGTTGTTTTTTACAACCATTATATAGTCTCCTGCAGAAATTTCATTTTCCTGCCCACGAATTTTCATTCTAATTTGCTGATTATAGTCATTTGCTCTTTTATTAGAACGCACAATAAACGCAGTATCCTCTACTCCATCACTTTCATAAGCAGTAACTAAAGCGTCTTCTATATCATAACCATCATCTAAACGAACAATATCAGGGAAATCAACATCAAACTTAAAATTAATAGTATCATTTTGAATCATTAACCTCAATAAGGTAGCATTTGCAAGAATTCCAGAATCTTCATGCTGACGCATAACTTCATCTAATTCAATTTCAGTGACATTCTTATGATAGTCATACACCAACGTATCTTCCTCTAAAGCAGGACTAATATTTAACTTTACAGGAGGTAATTGAGCAGTATCACCTATAAATATCAATTTACACTGATGACCAGAGTACACATATCTAATTAAATCGTCTAATAATGATCCCGAATCGAATAATTGTTGATTCTGCCTACTATCAGGAATCATAGAAGCCTCATCCACAATAAAAATAGTATTTCTATGCTTATTAGGTTGCAAAACAAAACCTACACCACCATTTGACTGTTTTTTAGGAAAATATATTTTTTTATGAATTGTAAATGCAGGTCTTTTAGAATATACAGAAATTACTTTAGCTGCTCGCCCTGTTGGCGCTAGTAAAACTGCTTTTTTACCAATAGCTCCCAAACTATTAACATAAGCACTAATACTTGTTGTTTTCCCGGTACCAGCGTACCCCTTTAATAAAAACAATGCATCTGTATCTTCTGTAAAGCTAAAATCGCTTAAAAGATTTAATAATTTATTCTGCTTCGTTGTTGGTGAAAATTGAAATTTTTTCAATAATTCTACGTAAAAATCGGCTCTTTTATTTATCATATAAAAATTAATACAACAAAGATACATTGATTTGTAAATAAAAGTTTTTATCATAAAAAAAAAATTGTAGATTTGCCTTAGGACTATTAAAAAAAATACTTAACAATGGGATTACTTGGAATGATTTTGGCAGCTGTTTTAGTTGCAATATTACTAGCTTTTATTATAGTTAAATTTTTACCATTAAAACTAAGGTGGATTGCCTCTATATTACTTTTGGCATTAACCGCTTTTTTAGTTTCTAAAATATACTACGGTATTATGGAGCCAATTATTTTTAACAAAACAAAAGTTGTTAAGTACAGCAAAGTTGTTGATAAATTAAAAATAATTAGAGATGCAGAAGTTAAACATTTTGAAGTAACAGGAACATACACTAAAGACAAAAATGCTTTATTGCAATTTATTGACACTGCTAGATTAGCTTTAACAGAAACAAAAACTGTTGTTGAAAAAGAAGATAGAGGTGGTGGAATTATCATTGATGTAGAAAAAAAGAAAGTAGATACTATAGGTTACGAGCCAGTTTCTAAATACTTTAAAGGTAAAAACTACAAAGAGATGTTTAAAGTACCTGGTGTAGAAGGAAAAGAGTTTGATATTGAAGTAGGAACAGTAGAAAAAGTACCAGGAATGGTAGTACCAACATTCTATGTAAAAACAGATAAGAAAGACATTTTAAAAGGAATGAATGAATCTCTTTTAAAACAAGAATTAGAGCAAGTTGCAACAGACCAAATTAAAGGAGAATTTGTTTCTGTAGGTTCTTTAGATGAAGTTTCAACTGGTGGTAACTGGCCTCCTGCTTATGATAAAAAAGACCGTGATCAAGAAGAATAGTAGAAATACTGTAACACACTCAAAAGATACAAAGTTATCCATTCAATTTAATTTGGATGGATTTTCTTTTTGTATCATAAACAACACTACAAAAGAAACTAATTATTTTTCTGAATATGTTTTTAAAGAGAAACAATTAACTCCAGAGAATCTATTAAAAAAAATAGAAGAAATATTTAAAACAGATATACATTTACAAAAAGATTTTTCTTCTGTTTTAGTTATTCATCAAAACAATTTATTTTCACTAGTACCTAATCAATATTTTTCTGAAGACGTACTTTCTGAATATCTTAACTTTAATATTAAAACATTAGCCACAGATTTTATTGCATATGATGATATAGAAACCATCAATGCAAAAAATGTATATGTGCCTTATGTAAATATTAATAATTACTTATTTCAAAATTTTGGAGAGTTTGAATACCAACATCATTTAACTATTTTAATTGAAAAATTAATTTCAACTAATAATTCTGATGATAAAAAGGTATTTGTAAATGTTTCTAAAGAAAATTACGACATTGTTATACTTGAAAATAAACAATTGCAATTTTCCAATTCATTTAATTTTCAAACAAAAGAAGATTTTATCTATTATATCTTATTTACATTCGAACAATTAAAGTTAGATGTAGAGAAAATAGGTTTATTCTTTACGGGAGATATTGAGCCAGAATCTGAAATTTACAAAATAACGTATCAATACATTAGAAATGTTTCCTTTTTAGAAAGCAATAACAAAATTTTTAATGAATTAGATGCTTCTAAACATTCTAATTATATACTTTTAAATTCATGAGAATAATTTCTGGAAAACACAAAAGTAGACGTTTATCAGCGCCTAAGAACTTACCTGTTCGCCCTACAACAGATATGGCAAAAGAATCGTTGTTTAACATTTTAAATAACACGTATTTCTTTGATAGTATTGCTGTAATAGACCTTTTTTCTGGTACAGGAAACATTAGTTACGAATTTGGTTCTAGAGGAACAAAAGATATTTACGCTATAGATGCTCACTTTGGATGTATAAAATATATCAACGAAACAGCTAAAGTTTTAGACTTACCAATAAATACTTTTAAAAGTGATGTTTACAAGTTTTTAGAAAAGACTTCTTTACAAGCAGATGTTATTTTTGCTGACCCACCTTACGATTTTGAAGAAGAACAATTTTTAAAAATAGTAGATTTAGTTTTTACTAGAAAACTACTAAAGGAAGAAGGTGTTTTAATTGTTGAACACTCTAAACATACAGACCTTTCTAAACATGAAAACCACAGTTACGACAAGCGCTACGGAGGAAATGTATTTAGTTTCTTTGAAAACGAATAATTTTCATCAATTAAAAGTGTACTCATAAAAAAACACGGCATTTGCCGTGTTTTTTTATGTATGAAAAATATAATATATCTACAAAAGAGACTTTATAATATCTGCAACTGTAATTCCTTCTGCCTCTGCTTTGTAATTTTTTACAATTCTATGCGATAAAATAGGGATTGCTACTGCTTTTACATTCTCGATATCCGGAGAAAACTTTCCGTTTACAACTGCATGTGCTTTTGCTGCTAAGATTAAGTTTTGAGATGCTCTTGGTCCTGCACCCCAATCTAAGTAAGATTTTACTAAGTCTGTCGCTTCTTTAGATTTTGGTCTTGTTTTACCAACTAAACCAACTGCATATTCTATTACATTATCTGCAACAGGAATTTTACGTATTAGTTTTTGAATTTCAACAATTTCTTCCGCCGAAAACAATGGATTTATAGTGGTATTTTTATTACCTGTTGTACTTTTTACAACTGCAACCTCTTCTTCAAATGAAGGATATTCTAAATAAATAGAAAACATAAATCGATCTAATTGAGCTTCAGGTAAAGGATATGTCCCTTCTTGCTCAATTGGGTTTTGTGTTGCTAATACAAAGAATGGTAAGTCTAATTTATAATGATTCCCAGAAACCGTTACAGAACGCTCTTGCATTGCCTCTAATAAAGCTGCCTGCGTTTTTGGTGGAGTTCTGTTAATTTCATCAGCAAGAATAATATTAGAGAAAATAGGTCCTTTAATAAATTTAAAATGTCTGTTTTCATCTAAAATTTCACTCCCTAAAATGTCGGAAGGCATTAAATCTGGGGTAAACTGAATTCTTTTAAAACCTAATCCTAAAGCATCTGACACTGTATTTACTAACAAAGTTTTAGCCAAACCAGGTACACCAACTAATAATGAATGTCCCCCGCAAAAAATAGACAATAAAGTAAAATTAACAGCCTCATGCTGACCTATAATTACTTTACCTATTTCTGTTTTTAGCGCGTTGTATTTATCTACTAAATCCTTTACAGCTTTAACGTCAGACATTATTTATTTACTGCTTTTTTCCAATTCTTATCAAACGTACATTTACTATGTGTAGGTCCGATGTTAATGTAAGTGTCTTTTATTTTTTCTTTAGACCATTTTGTAATAGTTTCTTCTTTCTTTTTTTGAAGTGCTAATTGCTGTACTTTAACGTAATCATCAATAATATTTGCAACATGCGTATCTGTTCTACCTTTCATTAAAATGAATTTAAACATTTTATCTCCAGATCTTTCTTCATCATAAAAAGGGTCTGTCATTTCACCTTTTTTAAGATCACTTACTCTTGCATAAAAAGCAGGATCCATTCTTGTTAAATCGAATTTAGATTCTCCTGTGGATGGGTTAATAATAAGCCCTCCACTATTCCTTGTATCCTCGTCATCAGAATATTTTTTAACAGCTTCCTCAAAAGTTAAAGCTCCTTCTCTAATTTTTTGAACAATACTATCTGCTTTCACTTTAAGCTCATTCATTTTAGAATCTGGAACTTCTGGTTGCATTAATATATGAGAAGCAACTCTTGTATTTCCTTTAACTGCATGCAATTGCATAATATGATAACCAAATTCAGATTTAAATGGTTTAGAAACCTGACCAATATCTAAAGTAAAAGCCATTTCTTTAAATTCTTTAATAAAAGCAGATTCTTTTGTCACTGTATACTCTCCTCCATTATTAGTAACTCCAGGATCATCTGAATTAATAATCGCTTTCATTCTAAAGTTAGATCCGTCTTCTATATCCTTTTTAATTTCTAATAACTTAGCAATAACTCTTTCTGTTTCTTCTTTTGTTGGGACTGCTGTTAAAACTATTTGAGCCAATTCTATCTCTGCAGGAAACTGAGGTAATTCTCCTTTTTCTTTTAACCCATTAAAATACAAACGAACTTCTTCTGGAGTAACATCTATTTTTTCTGTAATTTTTAATTGTTCTTTTTCAATTAAAAGATTTTCTGTTTGAACAGTAGTCAATTCCTTTTTTAAATCTTCTAAATCATTAAAACCATAAGCTTTAATTACTTTGTCTATATTTCCGTATTGTTGTGTAAAGTACTGAATACTTCTATCTACTTTATCAGAAATTTCAGCATCAGAAACTGTAACACTATCTACAACTGCGTGATGTGCCATTAATTTCTGCTGCATTAATTCTTCTAGCATTTCGCAGTCTGAAATTTGCACTTTCCCTTCGCTTCTTACCTCTACCTCTTGCTTAAATTTAGCAATATCAGAATCTAAAACTATGTTTTTACCAATAACAACGGCTACACCATCTATTTTCACCTTTTGTGCGGAAGTTTGCAGTCCTAAAAAGCATAAGAATAATGCAAAAATTGATGATTTAATATATTTTAAAATTGTTGTTCTGTGTTGCATCTTTTACTATTATTTTTTCTATCTCTCTTAATAATTCAATTTTACGTTTATGTAAAATCATTTGTTCTATGGTTGGTGTAATATAACTTAATGGCGCAATAGAATTACGCTCTAAAACATCGTTTATAGCCACCAAATATAAACCTATTGAATCTTGTTTTTCGATGAATTTTGTTTTTTTTAACAGTTTTTCCTTGGAAAAAGGAAGTTTTAACAAAATGTTATCTAATTGCGTCCAAACAGAGTCGTTAAATTGATGTGATTTAAAACTCAACTCTTGTTTTTCTAATTTTTCTAAATCAGTAATATCATCCGATTTAAAAAGCTTTAAAATATTCTTTTTATCTTTAATGTTATTATCTACATGAAGATACCTTATTTTAACTAGCTCTTCATTTAATTTAAAATTCTCCATATTCAACATATAATATTCCGCTAATTCCTCTTCAGAAATAACAGTATCTAATTGTTGTTTTACAAGTTGTTCTTTAAAATTATTAATTAATAGACTTTCTTTATAATCTTTAACTAAATTGTCTATTTGATTTACCGTTTCTAGAGAAATATTATTCTTTGCTTTTTCAAGCAAAAGTCTTTTAATTGCCCAATTTTGAATATAGCTTTTTACCAACACTAAGCTATCTACATTACTTATGTTTTTAGGTAACACATTTGCTAAGTCTTCTTTAAAAAGCTTTTCCGCATTAACAGAAGCCACAATTTCTGAGGTGTTAATTTCTTTTTCTTTCATTGTAAAAAATTCACAAGAAGAAAATAGCACTACACAAAATAGGAAAACAATGTATTTCATTATTTATTTTCGTAAAATTTAATTAACTTTTTTAATTCCTTTTTACTCACTTTAACTTTACTTTTCTTTCTTAAATCTGCAATCCAATTTTCGTCTAAAAAGTTTTGATAATCATTAATCACCTGTCCTTTTATACTATCTAAATCGCTTGTTGCATAAGTATCCTTTTGGTTCTCAAAGAACTTTTGCAATCCAATTGAATCGTTAGAAGACTTTGTCCAGATTTTTTCTTGCATCAATTCAAAAAGCAACAAACCATCTTCATATTCTTTTAAAGTATATGCATATTCTGGTTCTGTATAAATTAAATTCTCTTTATAATAGGTAAGAATTTGATCATCTTTAAACATTTCAAAAAGTTTAAAAACAGCTAAATGCCTTCTATTTCTAATATATTTTACAAAAGTTTCTTGTGTAATTTTTTTATCATTTATACTAATAATTGTATTCTGTAATGAGTCTTTTGGAATTGCTCTTAGGTTTTTACGATCTAAAATCTTTTTAGCTTCATCATATTCTGTTATTGTGTACTCTTTTTTCAATTTATTTACAACTGCATCTTCAGACAACTGCATTCTAGAACTCTTTTTTATCTTTTCTTTTAATTCAACTTTCATTTCATCAAAAGATTTAATAGGATGTTTTTTTAACAATTGTACAATATGCCAACCAAACTGACTTCTAAATGGTTTAGAGAAATCTGATACGTTTTCTAAAGCGAAGGCTGCATCATCAAATGATTTCACCATTCTTCCTGCTCCAAATTTACCTAGCTTACCTCCATTATTTTTAGAACCCGGATCTTCTGAGTATTTTTTTGCTAAATCGTCAAAACGCTCTTTATTATTTAATTTAGCATAAATACTATCTATCTTCACTTTACCAACAGCAGTGGTGTCTCTTATTAAAATATGTGCTGCTTCAATTTCTCCTTTAGATTCCTTTACATCATCAACTTGCATAATATGATATCCAAATTGTGTTTTAAATGGCATAGAAATTTCACCAACCTTAGTAGCATACGCAGCAACCTCAAAAGGATACACCATATTAAAAGCAGAGAAATAGCCTAAATTACCACCATTTCCTTTTCTTCCTGTTTTAGGATCGTCTTGTGCAGATCTATCTTCTGAATATTGTGCCGCTATTGCTTCAAACTGTTCACCTTTTATAATTCTTTCTCTTAGTTCTAAGATTTTATTATAAACCATTAAGGTATCTTTTGGTGATGCTTCTCTTGGCAATCTTATTAAAATATGCTTTGCCTTTACCTGATTTTTAGTTCTAAAATAAGCGTCTTTCACTAATTGATCTATAAAAGTAGTATCTTGTAAATAAGGTGCAGAAAGCTGGTTTTTATAAGATTCCATTTCTCTTTTATAAGAAGGCAACGTATCTAAATTAATAGCATAAGCTTCTTTTACTTTTAGCTTATAATTAATGTATAAATCTAAATTTTTAGTGATGCTTTTAGCTTCTTCATTATCTATAGCCTCTAAATTTTTTTCATACACTCTTTTAAATTCAGAAACAGTTGTTTTTTCTCCATCTATTGTAATTAACGTTTTCTCTTTCTTTTGTGAGAAGACAGATATAGAGGCCCCTAAAACAAATAATAAAACTATTTTTTTCATAAAATGACTTAATTATAATGATATGATTCCTTTAATTTTTTCAGCTTTTAAATAATAAGAAATTACTTTATCTGAACTTTCTATCTTTAATACGATAGAAACGCTCACATATTTCCCTGTCTTAGATTTTTTTGTATTAATTACTGCCCCAGAATCGTTAAATAAATCTTCTACTTCTTGTACCTGATTACCATCTGTAGGTACAATAAATTTATACATATAATCTGCAGGAAACTTTGTAGTATCGTCTAATTGACTCTTTAACTTTTTATAAAATTCTTTTTTATCACTCATAAAAACACTTTCTTAAATCTAAATTAATTATAAACAACAAGACACAAAATTACGTTAAAAATTAGTTTTATAAAGAGATTCATTTATTTTTGTGAAATGCAGCAAAAAATAGTCTTAATAGGTGGACCTGGAACAGGAAAAACTTCCGTTATAAATGAATTAACAAATAGAGGGTATTTTTGTATGCCTGAAATTTCTAGAGAAGTAACCTTAGAAGCTCAAAAAAAAGGAATCGATCAACTGTTTTTAACAGAACCTTTATTATTTAGCAAAATGCTTTTAGAAGGCAGAGAAAAACAATTTTTAGAAGCGAATAAAAGCGAGCAAGAACTAGTTTTTTTTGATAGAGGAATTCCGGATGTTCATGCATATATGGATTATTTTAAAACCGACTATCCAGCAACATTTTTCGAAAAATGCAATCTTTATAAATACACTAAAATTTTTCATTTCTCTCCTTGGAAAGACATTCATACAACTGATAACGAGCGTTATGAATCTTTTGAAGAAACCACCGAAATAGACCGGTTTTTAATGAAATCTTATACTGATTTAGGGTACGCAATAATTAATGTTCCTTTTGGCTCTTTAAAAGAAAGAACAGATTTTGTTATAAATTCGCTTGCTTGCGAATTATGATTTCGCCAAAAGAAATATTAAAAAAATATTGGGGCTTTTCTGAATTTAGACCCCAACAAGAAGAAATAATTACGGCATCTTTAGCGCAAAAAGATGTAATTGCATTACTGCCAACAGGTGGAGGAAAATCTATCTGTTTTCAAATTCCGGCTTTAGCACAAGAAGGTGTCTGTTTAGTTATTTCTCCTTTAATTGCTTTAATGCAAGATCAGGTAGAAAACTTAACTCAAAAAGGAATAAAAGCAACAACCATTAAATCTGGTTCTACACAAGATGAAATGATAACATTGTTTGACAATGTTAAATTCGGAGGCATCAAATTCTTATATCTTTCTCCAGAAAGGTTGCAATCTTACTTTATTCAACAGAAAATAAAAGAATTAAACGTTAATTTAATTGCTATTGATGAAGCACATTGTATTTCTGAATGGGGACATGATTTTAGACCCTCTTATAGAAACATCAATATATTAAGAGAATTAAAACCAGAAACTCCTTTTATCGCTTTAACAGCAACGGCAAACCAAAAAGTTCTTGGTGATATTGAAAAAAACCTTGAATTAAAAGAACCACAACTTTTTAAAAAATCTTTTTATCGAGAAAATTTAGCGTATCAAATATTTACGATTGAAGATAAATTACAACGCTTACTTCAAATATTTACAAAAACGAAAACACCTGCAATTGTTTATGTCAATTCTAGAAAAAAAACAGCTCAGATAGCCTCATTTTTAAATGCAAATAATTTTAAAAGTTCCTTTTACCACGCTGGATTATCATCCGTAGAAAAAAATATTTCTTTTGAAAATTGGATGACAGAAAAAACACCCATTATAGTGGCTACAAATGCCTTCGGAATGGGAATTGACAAAGCAAATGTTGGTTTGGTTATTCATTTAGACTTGCCTACAAGCATCGAAAATTACGTACAAGAAACTGGTAGAGCAGGTAGAAGTGGTAAAAAATCGTTTGCCGTTTTATTGTATAACAAAAGTGATGTTTTATTATTTAAAGAACGCTTAGAAAAAACATTATTAAGCATCTCTGAAATTAAAGAAATCCATAGAAAATTGTATCAATATTTTAGAATTTCTTTAGGCGAATTAAGCGAAGAATCTTATTCTTTTAATCTTTTAGAGTTTTCTAAAAAGTATAATTATTCCGTATTAAAAGTAGATACTGCTCTTAAAATATTAGCTAATAACGGAATTATAGAAATTAGCAATCAGTATAATAAAAAATCTACGTTGCAGTTTATTGTGAACAGTAAAACGGTTTTAAATTATTTGGACAAAAATCCTATAATTAAAAATTTTACTAACTCTATATTAAGAACCTATGCGGGTCTATTTGAGGAGGAAGTTAAGATTGATGAATTTTTTATCGCTAAAAAATCTGGTTTAACCACCAATCTTGTTTTAACAAATTTTCAACGTTTAGAAAAGGATAATATAATTGCTTACAAACCCGTAAAAAATGATGCAGAACTCTTATTTTTAGTACCACGGGAAGATGATTATACTATAAATAGGTCTTCTAGAGAAATGAAGCAATTCATCCATCAGAAAAAACAAAAATCTGAAGATTTAATTGCTTTTGTAAATAACAATTCCGTTTGTAGAAGTAATCAGGTTTTAAGTTATTTTGATGAAATAAAAACAGAAAAATGTGGCATTTGCGATGTTTGTATTTCAGAAAACAGAAAGCCTACCAAAACTTTATCATCAGAAATAATACTACTTTTAAAGAATAATCAATTTTTATCATCCCAAGAAATTAGTGCTTCTTTAGTAGCAGATGAAAAAGACATTTTAATACATTTGCGACAACTATTAACAGATGATAAAATAAAAATTAATCATCAGAATAAATACCAATTAATCCACTAATTATGAAAGACATGCGTATTGTTTTTATGGGAACTCCAGATTTTGCTGTTACTATTTTAAAGCATTTGGTAGAAAATGATTATAATGTAGTTGGTGTTATTACAGCAGCAGACAAACCAGCAGGAAGAGGAAGAAAGTTAAATGAATCTGCAGTAAAAAAATATGCAACTTCGGTAAATTTGCCAATTTTGCAACCTCCCAACTTAAAAAACGAAGATTTTAATATAGAATTAAAAAATTTAAATGCTGATGTACAAATTGTAGTCGCTTTTAGAATGTTGCCAAAAGTAGTTTGGCAAATGCCCAAATATGGTACTTTTAATTTACACGCTTCTTTATTACCAGAATATAGAGGTGCAGCACCAATACATTGGGCAATTATAAATGGAGAAACTAAAACGGGTGTAACCACTTTTTTTATTGATGATAAAATTGATACTGGAGAAATTATCTTACAAGAAGAAATAGCGGTTTCAGAGACAGAAACAGTTGGTACATTACATGACAAGTTAATGTTTTTAGGAGCCGATTTAGTTGGTAAAACTATAGACTTAATTGCTACAGAAAAAGTAACCACTACAAAACAACCAGATTTAGAAGAAAAATCTGCTTCTAAATTAAATCCTGAAAATTGCAGAATAGATTGGACAGATTCTTTAGACAACATCTATAATAAAATTAGAGGTTTAAACCCTTTTCCAGCAGCTTGGACTATCATCAAAAATGGAGAAGATGAAATAACAGCAAAAATCTATGCCATTAGAAAAGAAATTGAAGAAGAAGCTCATGATTTTGAAATTGGTAAAATAATTACTACTAAAAAAGAATTAAAAGTAGCTGTTCATGGCGGTTTCATTATTATTGATGAAATAAAACTATCTGGAAAGAAAAAAATGGATGCAAAAAGTTTATTAAATGGCTATAATTTTTCTTCTGAGGCGAATGTCTTCTAAAGCCTTTATCCGTAGGGTTTTTACAGATTTTCGTTATTTCCAACTACCTTTATTAACAATTTACACATATTTATTAACAAAAAGGTGCTTTTTTTGCACTCAAATTTGCGTAAACCCTTAATCCATCTATATTTGTTAAGCTATTAAGCAAAAAATATACAATTAATTTTAAAAAATTTATTTATTATGAACAAGTCAGATTTAATCGATGCAATGGCTGCTGATGCAGGAATTTCTAAAGTAGCAGCTAAAGCGGCATTAGAATCTTTTACAGACAATGTAACTTCTGCTTTAAAAGGTGGTGATAAAGTTGCATTAGTTGGTTTCGGTACATTCTCTGTTTCTAACAGAGCTGCTAGAACTGGTAGAAATCCTCAAACAGGAAAAACTATAGAAATTGCTGCTAAAAACGTAGCTAAATTTAAAGCTGGAGCTGGTTTAAGCGACGCTGTAAACTAAAACATATAGTTTTAAAGTATATAAAAGCTCTCTTTTTTAAGAGGGCTTTTTTTTATGAAAATTTTTATTATATTTAACATAACTATTTTAAATCAAAAATTTGAAACTAAATAAAGGTAAATTATTAATTGCAGAACCAGCTATTTTAAACGATAGCGCCTTTAATAGAACTATCGTCTTATTAACAGAACACACCTCTAGTAATTCTGTTGGCTTTATCTTAAATAGACCTTTAGATTATACTATTAATGATTTGTTACCAGAAATTGACTGTAATTTTCCAGTATATCAAGGTGGTCCTGTAGAGCAAGATAACTTGTACTTTGTACATAAAGTACCACAACTACTTCCGGATAGTATAGAGGTTGCTAACGGAATATTTTGGGGAGGAAGTTTTGAGTGTTTAAAGGATTTGTTAAACACTGACACCTTAAAAGCATCTGATATTCGTTTTTTCTTAGGATATTCTGGCTGGGAAAAAGAACAACTAGACCAAGAAATGAATCAAAATTCATGGTTTGTAGGTGACAATGATTTCGAAAATATTTTTTCCATGGACGATGAAAGCCTATGGAAAAATAAATTACTACAAAAAGGAGGCAATTATAAGCTTTGGGCAAATGCCCCCAGTGATTTTAATTTAAATTAAACACCCGTAATTTGTAATACTTTTAAATTACCTGCTATTTTCTTTCCAATCTCTGTAGTAAATACTTTTTTCTTATATCCAGTTACTGGTTGTACACCAATTATTGCATTTGTAATAAACACTTCATCTGCTTTTTGTATTTCAAAAGGAGATATTGAAGTTTCCTCTAACGTAAAATCTTTGTTTTTAGATAAAATTTCAATTACCTTATTACGTACAATCCCTTTTATACAACCTTCTGAAAGTGCTGGCGTTTTAATAACATTTCCTTTAATTACAAATATATTTCCATTTGTAACTTCTACTACTCCCTTTTTTTCATTTAATAAAATACAATTGTCTAAATCATTTTCGTCAGCAAAAATACTTGCCAAAGTATTCAGCATTCTGTTATTGGTTTTTATGGTTGATAAAAGCCCAGAATAATTATAAAAATCTTTATAAACATCTAAAGAATAAGATTCTTTTGTCTGATAAGAACTTTCCGAAGCTTCTATAGTGTAATCTATTTTATTAGTTTTAGGAGTGTACAAACCACCGTCTTTTCTAAAAACATTTAAACGAACTCTATATGTATTTGCAGATCCTTGGGACGCAACAGTTTTTAAAATTTCTTGTTCTAAAAACTCTAAAGTAAACTCCATAGGAATTCTCATACGCAACATTCTCATAGAGGCCATTAATCTAAAATAATGATCTTCCCAAAAAACCACTTTTTTATGCATCACTTTTACAGATTCAAAAATGGCGTCACCATATTTAAAAGCTCTATTTTCTGATGATAATTTTATATTTTCAGGATCTATTAACGTTCCATTAAAGTTAATCATAAATACATTTTTTTTAGCCTTGCGAAATTAATGCTTTTTAAAATATTTTAGCATAAAAAAACTCAACAATAATGTTGAGTTTTATATTTTAATTATATGTGTTAAACCACAAAGAATACAAAGTTTTAACAGAATAATACTATTACCCAATAAAGGCTAAAACTTAAGCACCAATAGTGTGTCTTAATTCATCAATTTGATTTTCCCAAAGTTGTTTAGACTCCTCTACTTCATCTTCATCATCAGCAAAATCTGTAATAACTAAAGAAACATCTTTAGTTAATGCATCAACTTGAATCTTAATTTCAAAATAACTATCATCTCCTTCACTCTCTACCCACTTAAAACGGATTCTATCATCTGTTTTTTTTGTTATCAATTCAGCAATTTCTTCTTCTCCCTCCCAAGTAAAGCTATATTCTTTACCTCTAGAGTTTACTTTATCTGCAAACCATTCTTGCAAATTAGAAGGTGATGAGATGTACTGATACAACATGTGAGGCGATGCGTGAATAGCTATTTCTAGTTCGAATTTTATTTTATCCATTATTATTTTCTTAGGTTGACAATATAGTTATTAATTCTTTTTAAAAAAAATTTAAAACAGTTCTTGCCAGTTTGTAAAATTCTACTATATTTGCAGCCTCAAAACAATGGCGAGGTAGCTCAGTTGGTTAGAGCGCAGGATTCATAACCCTGAGGTCACGGGTTCAAATCCCGTTCTCGCTACTATTTTAAATCAATAAAAAACAACAGTTTAGGTCTCTAAACTGTTTTTTTATGCAATCAATTTACCATTACCTTACCCTAACAACAGAAATTGAACACGATTTTGAACACGATTCTAAAGTTTTAAACCTTTTTTCTTCCCCAAAAATCTATACAGCAAAAGGAGATTTATCTAAGCGATGGTACATCTATTTTTCCTTCAGAAATCCAAAAACAGGGAAATTGGAACGAATGGCAAATGTATATGGTAAAGTAAACCAATACAAAACCAAAGAGAATAGAATGAGCATCTTGTCTTCTTATAGAAAAAACTTGTTGTTTTTACTAAAACAAGGCTTCAATCCTTTCATAGATAACTCCGAGTTGTATGAGCAGTTGAAAAATCACACTGTTGATATAGAACTAGAAGAAACTCTTAAAGAAGAAGCAATATCTCCATCAAAAATAAACGAATCTGTAAAAAATGCTGTAAAGGAAGCCCTAGATGAAAATATGATTACTTCACTTTTAGAAAATGTAATTCTAAAGGGAGACTTATCTAAAACAACCAAAAAACCTATAAAAAACAACCAAAAAGAAATTCACAAAAAAGAACAAAATACTGGGAATAAGAATCAAGAAGAAATGTCTATTGTAAAAGCTTTTGACTTTGCTCTAAGCTTAAAAGAAAAGGCAGTAAGTAGTGGAACGTTAAAAGATTATAAAAGAAAAGCAAAACTTTTTATTATTTGGATGGAAGAAACGCATCCAACCAAAAAGAATATAAGAGAAATTTCTAGAAAAGATTTATTAGATTATTTTAATGGAATTGTTTTAAAAACAAGCGCAAGAAATCGTAATAATTACAGAACAGAATTAGGAAGTATCTTCCAAGTATTAAAAAATAATGAATTGGTTGCTGAAAACTATATTCAATCAATTCCTGTATTAAAATCCAAAACAGAAAGAAATAAGGTTTACACATTAAAAGAGCAACAAAATATATTTGAATATTTAGAAAAACAAGATCAACTATTATTACTATTCATAAAATTCGTTTCTTATAGTTTCATTAGACCTATTGAGGTTTGTAGAATAAGAATTAAGGACATTAATTTAGAAACTAAAACCGTTCAATTTAAGGCTAAGAATAGCCCTTTAAAAACAAAAATTATTCCTAGTATTTTATTTGATGAATTACCAGATTTATCAAAGTTAGATAAGGAATCCTTTTTATTTACTCCAGAAACAATTGGAGCTTTCTGGGATGCAAATGAAACTAATAGAAGAGATCATTTTTCTAAAAGATTTAGAAAAGTTGTAAAAGACCATTTTAAATTGAATGAAGATTATGGAATTTATAGTTTTAGACATACCTTTATCTCAAAATTATATAGAAAACTGAGAGAAAATGCTTCTCCTTTTGAAGCTAAGAGTAATTTAATGCTGATTACAGGACATAAATCAATGAGTGCATTGGAAAAATATTTAAGAGAAATTGATGCAGAGTTGCCAGAAGATTACTCAAAATTATTTAAGTAAAAAATGAGCAAAGAAACTAGAAAAGTAAATGTAATTTATCAGGAGTTTAGAAAGAGGGTATTTTACCCTCTTTTACTCAATTCCCCAAAATTCTATTTCGAACACTTAATTGAACAAGTACAAATCTAACAAATAGAATGGGTGTTTGATGTTTTGATATTAGCAAGAAAGAAAATGGATATTGTTTTTATTGATGATAAAGATGAATCACAAGAAATTTTAAATAAACGGAGTCTTTTAAACGAAAACTTGTTTGATTTAGTAGACTGTCAAATAGAACTCAAACCTGATTAATTTTTCTTTTTTACCTAAAAAACTGCTATAACAATACCCAATATGTTACCTAATAATACTATTGCTTAGCTCGAACTCACGCTATTTAACAACTTTTTTATAACTCCATAATAGTATAAAAATCGTGTGCAATTATTTTACATTGCCTATATTAGGCGTTAATTATACGTAAAATTAACGCATAATTCAACTATAGATATACTTAAATTCATAATTATTTTTAATGAAAATAAAGAGTATTATATAAAACAAAAATTTAAACTAAAGACTTTTCAAAGCATCCAACTCCACTCCTATCACAAATAACATTAGTGTAATACAAGTTTGTAATACAAAACTTGATTTGTGTTACAAGTATTTTATCAATCCATTTAAAGTATCTCCTCCATATTTTGATAATGATTTTTCTTGGAAAAATCGAGATAATGTAACTAACTATAGTTTTACTCCCAATAAATACAAATCATTGCTTACAACTTACCATACATTTAAATACAGAAGTATAATTTGATAATTAAGAAAAATATTTGAATTATCTAAAAAAGACATTGTATATATCTTTACATTACACTCGAATCAAAAATCGACGAATTAAATCTATTAAAGCACAAAGCTACATACTTCTTATTTATTTTATTTTCAATACATTAGATAATTATTTAGCTATGAAATCTATTATTTTACTTCCTAACATTCATAAGAGTTCAAATATTGTTATGATTAATTTTCCTTTTGATCAGGAAATAAAAAATCATTTAAAATTATTACCCGAGGTACAATGGAGCCAAAATTTGAAATCTTTCTACATTAAAGATTCTTCAAGTAATAGGAGTTTATTATATAACCATATTCGACTAAAAAAATGGTTTGTTAATTATGAAAAACTTAAAAAAAAAGTTATACCTCCGTCAGAAGAAATCTACAAATTGGTCTTACCTGCTTTATCTATCGACTTAACTTCAGAATTAAAAAAGTTTAAAAGGTGGTTGCAACAAAAAAGATTAAGTGAGAATACTGTTAATACTTATGTGGAAGTAACTGCATACTTTCTTCGTTATGGATTACTAAAAAAAAATGAAGATTATTCAATAAAATTAATTGAACAGTTTAACTATGACTTTATATTTAGAGCAAACAGATCCGTATCCTATCAAAATCAATGCATTAATGGAATCAAAAAATTTCTTTTTTTTAAAGGTATAGAAATTAATTTATTAAATATTGAAAGACCTAAGAAAGAAAAGAAATTACCAGCAGTTTTAAGTGTTGCAGAAATTAAAGCCATATTTAATAATCTTACAAATCTAAAGCATAAAACATTATTAAGTCTTCTTTATTCTGGTGGACTCAGAATTGGGGAAGCATTAAATTTAAAAGTTGATGATATTGATAGCAAAAGAATGTTAATTCATATTAAGCAAGCTAAGGGAAAAAAAGACAGGTATACTTTGCTCTCGTATTCTTTTTTAATACTTCTTAGAGAGTACTATTTAGCTTATAAACCTAAAGTTTTTCTTTTTGAAGGGCAAAATGGACATAAATACAGTGGTGCCAGTGCTCAAGCTGTGTTAAAAAAAGCATTGATAAATACTAAAATTACAAAAAAGGTTACATTACATACTTTAAGACACTCTTTTGCAACACATTTATTAGAAAATGGAACAGATATTAGGTATATACAAGAATTATTAGGTCATAGTAGCCCAAAAACGACAATGATATATACTCATGTTACAAAAACTAGTCTTAAAAATATTAAAAATCCTTTTGATGAATTGTAGGAATAAATTACTTTTAAAGAATCATATTCAATGTATAAATATAATCATAAAACTTCAGCATATAAACCCAATTAAGAGATATATACTGATATAACATAAGCATATAAACAAGTTACCCAACATTAACCACTCAACTCAAAACTGAAAGAAAAATTGAAAGCTGAATTTATTAATCAACCAACTTCTGGACAATATGAGGAAAAAATTTTTGACTTAAATACAGTTTGGAAAAGTCAAATTTGGAGTTGGACAAAATTCGTAACAAAAAGTGGATTTGAATGGGTAGGAATGTTTCGTGGAGAACAGAAAAGAATTGCAATTGCGGAAAAAATTAATCAAACAGGAATTCTAACAAGTGACGGACTTTATATTTTAGATATTGAGGAAAAAGAAATCCTATATTTTGACCAAAAAGTAGAATATGGAGAATTAGCTGAAATCCCAACAAAAGATAAATTCATTGTTTCGGAATTTGGCGAAATCGGAATAATTGACGAAAATTTTAAAATAAAGTATTTAAATCTTGAATTTGAGATTGAAAATATTGTGTTTGGAAAATATGAGGAAAAAAGATTGAAAATAAACTTTGAGAAACTACCTAATTATGAAATAATAGATGGCTTTTTAAATACTGAAAATTGGAAAATAGAAATGAAATAAAAAAACGTTGGGTAACACCGTATATAATTTATTGCTGGCTTGTCGCCTACTTACGAAAGTCCTCGCGGACTTTGAACTGCTCCCAAAAAGTTAGACACTATTTGAGGGTATTATTATGGGAAGAAAAGTCAAGTATGATTACGCATTTAAACTTCGATGTGTAAAGCAAGTTTTAAAAAATAACCAAACAGTTGAAGATGTGTCTAAGTTATATGGTTGTCATCATACAACCCTTCATGATTGGATTCGATTTTATGAAAAATATGGTAAAAAAGCACTATTACCAAGAAAAACAAAAGTGTATAGCATTCCTTTTAAACTTAAAGTTTTAAAAGCTATTGACAAAGATTCATTATCTTTCAGTCAAGCTTGTTTAGAATTTAATATTCCTACAAAATCTGTAATTATGAAGTGGCAACGTAATTATAAAAAAGAGGGTATTATAGGCTTAAACATTAAACCTAGAGGTAAACCAAAATCTATGCAATTTAAGAGGGCTAAAAAAAAGTCTAATAAACCTTTAACAAGAGAAGAGGAACTTTTATTAGAAAATGAATCATTACGTGCAGAACTGGACTTGCTAAAAAAGTTACAGGCCTTAATTCAACAAGAGCAAAACAAAAAGCAAAAGCCATAACAGAATTAAGGCATAAGTATGATTTAGATATTTTATTATATCATATGAACATGGCAAGAAGTAGTTATTATTATCATCATAAAAGAAGTCTTATAGTTGATAAATATAAAGAGATAAAACTATTGATTCATCAAATATATCATCGTCACAAAGGAAGATATGGTTATAGAAGAATCTCTTTAGAAATCAACAAAACAGGAACTCTAATAAATCATAAAACAGTACTCAAGTTAATGCGTGAATTAGGTTTAAAAAGTTTAGTCAGAACTAAAAGATACAAGTCTTATAAAGGGCAAATAGGGGAAACAGCTCCTAATATATTACAACGAAATTTTAAAGCTATTAGGCCAAATAAAAAATGGGCTACCGATATTACAGAATTTAAAGTTTTAGGAAAAAAACTATATCTATCTCCAATAATTGATCTCTTTAATAGAGAAATAATAAATTATCAATTATCTGAAAAACCTGATTTTAAACAAGTAGCTATTATGCTGAAAAAGTCTTTTAAGAAAATACCAGATCAAACAAATTTAATATTACATTCAGATCAAGGATGGCAGTATCAAATGAAACAGTATCGAAGATTATTAACAGAAAAAGGAATTACTCAGAGTATGTCTCGTAAAGGAAATTGTTTAGATAACGCTGTGATAGAAAATTTCTTCGGTATTCTAAAATCTGAATTGTTTTATATAAATAAATACAAGTCGATATCTCAATTAAAAAAAGAGATTAAAGTGTATATAAAATATTATAATAATGAGAGAATTAAACAAAATTTAAAGGGAATGAGCCCGATTGAATATCGAGCTAATTATTATCAAAATTAATTATAAATTTGTCTAAACATTTGGGTGCACTTCACTTTCTATCTGTGTTTTATTTACTAACTTTAGTGCTTAAAACACGCAACTAATCATACACAACAACGTTACCTGTAAGCTAAAAAAAATCTCGAACTGAATGAAATTCAATCTTCTTATATTATTAATTCTAATTAATTTTGATATAAATGGACAAGATTCAATTCGTACATACAAAATTGAAAGTAAAACTTTTGAAATAGAGAAAAAATATGCAATTCAGGAAATAATAATTAGCTCTGATTCGACATATATTCACCTGAATTATAGATTAGATGAGAAATCTCAAAGAAAGAAATATAGAACTTATAAACCAGAAGAAACAAAAGGAAAATTCCGAAAAATAGGAGATTATTATTTATTTAGACCTTTCAATCAAACTTTTGAAGTTGGAAAATATAAGATAACTGAAAAATGTATTACTTATTATTATCCTTGGAAAAAAAATAAATTTAAAAAAGGAGCAAAATTCAAAAGAGTTGAAAAATTATAAAAATCAATATAATTTGAAATTATATAAACCAGTTTTTTCAATTGTCATAATAATAATTCAACTGATTTTTTCTCTTAAAGATTATTATGAACTTCAAGAATGGAGAAAAGCAAATCCTGAACTTGATTCACTAATAAATTTAGTTATTCATTATGACACGCTTTTTATATTTGTCTTACTAATCGGAATTTATGAAATGCTGACAAAACCGAGTTTAAATAAAAAATTGATTCGATTAATTTTAGTCTTTATTGTTTTTGGTTATCATTTTTCTGGACTTATTCCTATCAAAGATTTTAAATACGGAATTTATAATACTGCTTGGTTTTTAGGATTTTCAGCATTCGTTTTAATTTTAGTAAAAATAACGAAATATCTAATTGAAAAAATAACAAGTAGAAAGTTGAAATAAAGCCTACAGGTAACACCGTATAAACTTTATTGCTGGTTTTAGCTCACTTGGGAAATTCCTTCGGAATTTCGCCGTTCGTGTTTTATTTACTAAATTCACTGCTTAAACCACGCAACAAAGCTTATACAACAACCTTGTAAGTAAGCTGAAAAACAATCGAAATATGAAAAACATCGGAATTTATTTAATTTTGATTTTATTAATAACATCCTGTAAGAAAGATTTTGAAATAAATATAACTCCGAAAAAAATATCTAAAAAGAAATTTAAAACAATTATAAAAACGAATTTTCCTGAAAATACTATTTTTTCAATTACAGTTGAGAGATTATATCAACGAAAAAACAACCCAAATATTTATGGCGGAACACATTTTTTCTCAAGGGAGTTTCCTGTAAAAAACGGAGAAATTGAATTTTCTTTTGAAGTTAATGACAAAGAATGGATTAAATACTATAATGAACATCGAGAAGATGATAAAAGAAACGAATTCCCAAATAAGGAATTAACCGAAATAGATTTTAAATTTATAAAAGATTCATTAGAAATTTCAGTTTTTTACAATCCAATTTTTGAAAGAGACGAAAATGTTAAGAAAATAATTGGAGAAAATGGAAAAAATTTAAGCGGAAAAGGAACAATAGAATTAGAAAACGAAAAAATATTCAGAATAACGAAAAGCATTTATAGTAAATTCGAAAAGTAAGCCTACTTACAACACCGTATAAACTTTATTGCTAGTTTTAGCTCACTTGGGAAATTCCTTCGGAATTTCTCCGTTCGTGTTTTATTTAGTAAATTCATTCCTTAAACTACGCAACAAAGCTTATACAACAACGTTGTGTGTAATTTAAAAAATGTACTTTCCTGAAATAGGTTGACTAAAAATTAAACACTTAATTATAGTCACTTATGAAAGCTCAAAAACAACCCTGGCGAAAAAAAACGTACGAAAAAGCAACTTTAGAACTCAAATTATTCGTCGTTGACCAAATTCAGAATGGACAGATTTCCACAAACTTTGCTTCCAAAAAATATGACGTTCCTAGAACTACAATTGGGTATTGGATCAAAAAATATAGTACTTTAGTCCAACAAAATACAGGTATAAGTAAATTAGATGAGATTAAAAAACTAAAGGAACGTATTGAAGAATTGGAGTTTGTAAAGGAATTTCAACAAGATATTATTGCTGACATGGAAATCATTACTGGAGTCGATTTGTCAAAAAAGTCGTTGCCCAAAACATTAGCGAAAGAGATAGAACTAAAAAAGAAAAACCGTTTAAAAGAAAATGGTTCTATGAGTGTTTTGGGATTAGTAAACAAGCTTTCTACAAAAGACTCAAAACCCAAGAAAACAAACGACTAAACGATGAAAAAGTCATCGAAATGATACAGGAATATCGAAAATTAGTTGGTATGAGAACTGGCGGAATTAAGTTATATGATGAACTTAAACAAGACTTTATAAAACAAGGTATTAAAATAGGTAGAGACAAGTTGTACGATGTGTTAAGGCTTCACAATTTACTTGTTCCTAGGCTTAAAAACTATGTAACAACAACAAACTCTAATCATCAATTTAGAAAATATAAAAACCTAATTAAAGACCAAGTTCCTACTCGACCAGAACAACTATGGGTAAGCGATATAACATACATTAAAACAGACAATGGACACAATTACCTAGCAATCGTTACAGATGCATATTCTAAGCAAATTATGGGCTATAAATTAGATAACAACATGAAGACATCACTTTGTTCAGAAGCGCTAGAAATGGCTATTAAAAATAGAAAATACCCTGATAAAAAATTAATACATCATTCTGACAGAGGTTTTCAATACTGTAACCCCAAATACACAGCATTCGCAGAAGAAAATGGAATAATGATGAGCATGACAGAACAATATGATCCTTATGAAAACGCAATTGCAGAGCGAATTAATAGAACTTTAAAATATGAATATGGACTTAGAAATTGCATTAAAAACACTGCCATTGCTCAAGAAGTAACAAAACAAGCAGTATTTATTTACAACAATTTAAGAACCCATTTTAGCTTAGAATTAAGAAAACCAGCTGAAGTACATTTAAATCCAAACATCAAATACAAATCATATCGAAGAAATAATGTAAATTTGACTGAACTAACAATTTGAAAACAAAACTAGTTCAAAATATTTTTTGCCTTCTAAACGGCTAAAAAAATCTTTTGAACGGTATAAATTAACCTAAAAAAAGGTCAACCTATATCAGTATAATACACTACAGAACTTTTAGAAATGTAATTGAAAAATCTATTCTTGAAGAATATACTAATCATTCAAAAACAAAGTATAATAAAAGTTATAAAGGAGTATCTAAAAAAGCCATAGAAACTAGAAAGGAAATTTCGTTTTTAACAACTTCTCTTATTTTCAAATCAATTCAAGGAGAATATAATGGGCATCCTTTTGATTCAGAAAGATTATCAAAAATGCTTAAGGATTATCGTGAAAACAACAACTTAGAGAGTAAATCATTTACGCCAATTATAGTCAGCCCTCCTCTACTTAAAGACCAATTTATTATACATTATTTTAATAGTAAAAATATTATATTAAAACTTTTAGCAAGTAAAAAAAGTAAATTAGTAAGTGAAGTAAATTTAAAAAGAGGAAATGGAGATATTTTTGATTTTACTTATGATTATGATAATGAGTTTGAACTTGTTGAAATAAATGATTCTCAAACTGAAATTTACAACTCTAAAGAAAATTTTGAAATTGTTAATGAGCTTATAATTGCTAGTAATCATTCTTCAATAATAATCAAAAATGAAGTTGCAATTGAAACCTTAAAACAAATAAATGAAAGCTTAAAAACAGAAACAGAAGATGAATTTTTAGTTGATGGAATATAAAGCCTACTGCCAACACCCTGTATAATTAATGGCTAGTTCTCGTCTACTTACGAAAACCCTCGCGGATTTTCTATTCAGTTTTTATTTACTTAATTAGGTACTTAAAAACGCCACTAATCATACACAACAACGTTAGCTGTAATTGAGTAAAAATTTTGTAAAATGAAACAAAACCCTACTATCTACAAAATAAAACCTCAATATCCAATTGATGATGTTTTTCAAAAGATTTCTGAACAATTACATTTTAATGGAAAGATTTTCACAAGTAAGGACTTAGAATTTGAAGACTATGAAGGAAAATTAATCGTAATTGAATCCGATGAAAAATCATCTGAATGGGCTACATTTTTTCCTGAGGAATTTGTTGAGGGACTTACATTAACATACAAAATGCCTTCTTTATTATTTTTAATAAACACCATAAATGGAATATATGCTATAGTTGGTGGAGGTTTTTATAAATATGTAATTCCATATTTAGATACTTCATTTGGATTAAACACATACTCTAGAATAATGAATCCCACAAGAGATGAAATCATTACAATTAAGACTAGAGGTGTGACAGGAATGAGAGCTGGAATGTCTGAACAATTCAAAGACAATTACAGAATAATGGATTATATTAAATTCGGTAAAATTCCAACCGAATTAAAAATTAAACTAGCTAATGAAACTGTAGACTTATATTTTAGTGAATTTATAAACAATAGATCTCCATATATTATACTTAATATATCTAGTGGATTTAATATTAATAAAAAACTAAACTATACAGAATTAGAGTTATTAATTTCAATATTAATTCACATAGAACAACTTCCTCCAAATGATTTTTTTAGTTCCTACAAGGAAATTACAGATGCAAGACAGATTTCAACTTCTCTAAAACCTGCATTAATTAATGAATTATTTAACAAACGAGCAGGTATATTAAACAATGAAATTTCTCTTTTTGACATTTGTTATCCCAATAAAATTGAAGATTTTTATAGTGCCGATGAATACGAAATAAAGCTAAAAAAAGAAGCTAGAAAATATATAACTATAGATAGAACTACAAATAAAAGTGAAATTTTAAAAATTATTCTCAATTATTTAAATGAAAATGGTTTTGATAATAACTTAAATGATTTTAGTAATAAAATCTACAACATGTATATAAGAACGTTTAAAAACGAGAATAATACACCAATTCTTAATACTGCACTAATCTATCATCTTAACACAGAGCTTATCATACCACATTTAGGAACATTCATATACCTAGATTCAAAATGGTATAAGTTACGTGAGAATTTTATTAATGAAATGAATACAAGATGTTTAGAAATATTTAATATAAGTGGCTTAAATAATGAAATTTTAAATGAAACTTGGGATATGGGAGAACGTAGAAAACGTTCAAGAGAAGATGTCTATAATGACAAATACCTAAAACCAAATTATTTAGTCCTAGACAAAATAATAATTGACTCAATTGAATTAGCAGATATAATTCATATAAAAGAAGGAGTCTTATACCTATGTCATGTGAAATATGGCTTTAGCACTGAATTACGTGAATTATATAGCCAAATAATATCATCTGCTAGAAGACTTAAAAACGATTTGAAAGATGAAAACAATGAATATTTGAAAAGTATTTATAATGGTTTAGTTAATAAGGAGAGAAATAATAATCTTAGCCAAGATGAATTTATTAATCTTTTTAAAAATAATAGCATAAAGTATGTTATGTCTATAACAGGACATTTGAAAAACAGACCTTTAATAGAAAACATAAATTCATATAAATCAAATATTGCTAAACTCTCATTGATACAATGCTATACAGAAATGAGAACCGATTATTATGATTTAAATATAGAAATTATAAATAATCAAAATTGTTTTGAATAAACTGAATTAACTACAGCTAACACCGGCTAAAATTAATACGGGTTTTGTTTCTTACTCAAAGTTTTGTGTATATTTACTAAGTCGCCAAATCCTTTTTGATTTGGCTTTGTAATAAGAAAATTAAAACCAAAAAAAAGGCTTCGGCTTAGTACGTGTCTGAAAATCTTGGCGATTTTCACCCGCACTAATCCTAGCCAAAACCGTTGTAAGTAAGCTGAAAAACAATCGAAATATGAAAAACATCGGAATTTATTTAATTTTGATTTTATTAATAACATCCTGTAAGAAAGATTTTAAAATAAATATAACTCCGAAAAAAATATCTGAAAAGAAATTTAAAACAATTATAAAAACGAATTTTCCTGAAAATACTATTTTTTCAATTACAGTTGAGAGATTATATCAACGAAAAAACAACCCAAATATTTATGGCGGAACACATTTTTTCTCAAGGGAGTTTCCTGTAAAAAACGGAGAAATTGAATTTTCTTTTGAAGTTAATGACAAAGAATGGATTAAATACTATAATGAACATCGAGAAGATGATAAAAGAAACGAATTCCCAAATAAGGAATTAACCGAAATAGATTTTAAATTTATAAAAGATTCATTAGAAATTTCAGTTTTTTACAATCCAATTTTTGAAAGAGACGAAAATGTTAAGAAAATAATTGGAGAAAATGGAAAAAATTTAAGCGGAAAAGGAACAATAGAATTAGAAAACGAAAAAATATTCAGAATAACGAAAAGCATTTATAGTAAATTCGAAAAGTAAGCCTACTTACAACACCGTATAAACTTTATTGCTAGTTTTAGCTCACTTGGGAAATTCCTTCGGAATTTCTCCGTTCGTGTTTTATTTAGTAAATTCATTCCTTAAACTACGCAACAAAGCTTATACAACAACGTTGTGTGCAATACGAAAAAACCGATACTATGAAAAAAATACTATTTATTACATTCTTAATACTAATGAATATTTCTCTTTTCGGACAAGGAGAAAATAACGATTATGATATTGACTCTGAAGACCTGAAAAGTGTTTTTGAAGGACAAGGTATTCACATATTCAAATATCCTTTTGACCTTAAAAAAGGAGAGTATATATCAATAAGTTACGAAATATTTGAGAATGAAAAATTGACAGTTAAAAAACATCTTATAGAGGATTTTCAAATTGATAATGAAATAAAATTTAACCATCACATTGCTAGACAAGACACCACTATTTTTCATCGGTTCTATTTCTTTGAAAAAAATGATATTCTAACAATGAGACAGACACTTCCTGGCATAAAACCAGTTGAAAAAATTGACATATCTAAAATTGTGACAGGTAGTTTTAATTCAAAAATTAATATTCCAACGGACTTGACTAAAAAAGAAGAAATATTATTTTATTATGGAAATAAATCTAAAGGCTGGTTGGATTGCTCATCTGGAATAGCAAAAACTGATTTAATAAAACGTTATGATTTTGTGATTTTATTTTATGCAGAAAAAATAAAAAAAGAACGAACAAAAACCATACTTGAGGAATTGAAGAAATAAAAAGTACTGCACACAACACCGTGTAGTAAAAATTGCTAAATTAGTGCTTAACTAAAAGCTGTTGCATTTTTGCTCACTTCAATTTTCCTACGGAAAATAGCCGTTCACAAAAATCGCAACTTTCATTACACAAACACGTTGGCTTTAATGCGAAAGAAATCACATAAAAATGAAAAAAACATCGATTAGAAAAGATTTGTTTAGATTTCTGAAAAAACCAAATTTTGACAAACTTCAAGATGTATCAATAAAAACGAAAGTAATTATTCTATTTAAAATTTTAATTCTTACTTATATTGGACTAATTATAGCAAACTTACCTTTTCAAATTCTGAAAGAATTAAGTTTTGTATCTGAAACTACAAATAAAGTTAATGTATTTTTAGACACAATGAGGGAAAGTAAAAGTGAATTTAAACCATATTATATATTTACATCCATTTTGTTAATACCTTTGTTTGAAGAAACAGCATTTAGATTATTTCTAACAAAATTTAAACTAAATTATTTTATCATTTCAATATCTTTAATTTTAGGTGTTTTGATTAAACACTTTATGAATTTTCACTTTTGGAAACCTAAATCATATTTATTACTTGCAGTCTCATCATACATTTATATTATTATAATTAGTGCAATTATTGGATTAGTATTATGGAGAATCAAGAATCAACTAATTAGAATAGAGAAATTTTGGAATAATAATATTGGATTAATTTTTTACTCTTCAGCAATACTTTTTGCGTTATTCCACTTTATGACAACTAATTTCGACAAAGACAATCTAATATTTGCACCATTAATTCTTTTACCTTTTTTAGTTTACGGACTAACCTTTAGCTATGTTAGAATTAGACTTGGATTAATATATTCAATGACTCTCCATTTAGTTGTTTTAGGAATACTATTTGGATTACCAGAACTAATAACCTTACTGAAAAAATAATGCTCTATTAAACTAATAAATTAAATTTAAATAATAAAAATCACGAAATGAAAAAGCACTAAAGCCAACACCGTGTATAATTTATTGCTGGTTTTAGCCAATTTACGAAAGTCCTTTGTGACTTTCTTAGTTCGTGTTTTATTTAGTAACTTCACTGCTTAAAACACGCAACAAATCATACACATCAACGTTAGCCATAATTAAATAAAAATGACAGCAGAATTTGAAACTGAAATAGTAAAAACAAAGGAATTCAATAAAATCTTTATGATTGTATTTATCATTCTTTATATGATTTCAGGATTTTATATTTTTATGTATGATAAAGAGAATCAAAACATCTATTTAAAGTATTTAGCACTTGGAATTTACCTATCTGGAATTTATTTTTTATTTGGACAATCTTTTATAAAACCAAAAAAAATCGGAAAATTAAAAATCTCAACTGACAGAATTGAATTTAACGTGGATGATGATAATAAAAATATTCCACTGAACGAACTTGAAAATATTTATTTGAAATATATGGATTATGGAAGTTGGTCAACTCACTCAATTTTCGGAAACAAAAACTACTTGAGAATAACGGAAAAGTCAGAAAAAAAATATGATTTTGAAATACTTTTAAGAAATAAAAACTCAAAAAATGACCTTAAAAAAATTTTAAATAGTCCAGAGTTTTATGAAAAATTTGATTTTATGAAAGATAGAAACTCTCGAACTGAATTTTAGAAAAAAACTATGGCTAACACCGTATATAATTTATTGCTAGTTCTAGCCTACTTACGAAAATCCTCGCGGATTTTGAACTGCTCCCAAAAAGTTAGACACTATTTGAGGGTATTATTATGGGAAGAAAAGTCAAGTATGATTACGCATTTAAACTTCGATGTGTAAAGCAAGTTTTAAAAAATAACCAAACAGTTGAAGATGTGTCTAAGTTATATGGTTGTCATCATACAACCCTTCATGATTGGATTCGATTTTATGAAAAATATGGTAAAAAAGCACTATTACCAAGAAAAACAAAAGTGTATAGCATTCCTTTTAAACTTAAAGTTTTAAAAGCTATTGACAAAGATTCATTATCTTTCAGTCAAGCTTGTTTAGAATTTAATATTCCTACAAAATCTGTAATTATGAAGTGGCAACGTAATTATAAAAAAGAGGGTATTATAGGCTTAAACATTAAACCTAGAGGTAAACCAAAATCTATGCAATTTAAGAGGGCTAAAAAAAAGTCTAATAAACCTTTAACAAGAGAAGAGGAACTTTTATTAGAAAATGAATCATTACGTGCAGAACTGGACTTGCTAAAAAAGTTACATGCCTTAATTCAACAAGAGCAAAACAAAAAGCAAAAGCCATAACAGAATTAAGGCATAAGTATGATTTAGATATTTTATTATATCATATGAACATGGCAAGAAGTAGTTATTATTATCATCATAAAAGAAGTCTTATAGTTGATAAATATAAAGAGATAAAACTATTGATTCATCAAATATATCATCGTCACAAAGGAAGATATGGTTATAGAAGAATCTCTTTAGAAATCAACAAAACAGGAACTCTAATAAATCATAAAACAGTACTCAAGTTAATGCGTGAATTAGGTTTAAAAAGTTTAGTCAGAACTAAAAGATACAAGTCTTATAAAGGGCAAATAGGGGAAACAGCTCCTAATATATTACAACGAAATTTTAAAGCTATTAGGCCAAATAAAAAATGGGCTACCGATATTACAGAATTTAAAGTTTTAGGAAAAAAACTATATCTATCTCCAATAATTGATCTCTTTAATAGAGAAATAATAAATTATCAATTATCTGAAAAACCTGATTTTAAACAAGTAGCTATTATGCTGAAAAAGTCTTTTAAGAAAATACCAGATCAAACAAATTTAATATTACATTCAGATCAAGGATGGCAGTATCAAATGAAACAGTATCGAAGATTATTAACAGAAAAAGGAATTACTCAGAGTATGTCTCGTAAAGGAAATTGTTTAGATAACGCTGTGATAGAAAATTTCTTCGGTATTCTAAAATCTGAATTGTTTTATATAAATAAATACAAGTCGATATCTCAATTAAAAAAAGAGATTAAAGTGTATATAAAATATTATAATAATGAGAGAATTAAACAAAATTTAAAGGGAATGAGCCCGATTGAATATCGAGCTAATTATTATCAAAATTAATTATAAATTTGTCTAAACATTTGGGTGCACTTCACTTTCTTGGTCTGTAATTATTTACTAAATTACGTGCTAAACCACGCAACAAACCATATACAACAACGTTACCTGTAATTATGAAAAACATCCTGCTTGCCATAATATTATTTCCGATTTTGACTTATTGCCAGTCATCTAAAACTTATTTGGAATTAGTTGACGACGCAAAAACGAAGAAAAGTTCGGAACAAATTGAAAAACTGTTTATTGGAACATGGGAATTTCAAAAATTGACTGATAAAAACGGAAAAATTATTACCGAAATAAAACATTTTGTAAACGACACAATTACTGCCAATGAAGTTGTTTGGAGACCAAGTATGCGGATTGAAAAAAATGGAACTTATGAACTAATTGGTTGTGAAAATTCGGAAAATTGTGAAAGTGGAAAATGGGAATATGACTCAAAAGAAAAGGTCGTTATAATGACCTTTGACAAACCACAATACAACGTTCCGATTGACAAACTTGCGCCTGGTCTTTTGGAACAATTAAAAAAATCTGGTTCTTTAATTGAGTTTACGAAAAACGAAATAGAAATAGCGGAAATCACTCAAACGGATTTGAAAGTGTTTGAATTTTTGGAAAGTGACGGAACTGAATTTAAATATAATTTAAAAGTGTATCGGAAAAAATAACTACAGGTAACACCGTATAAACTTTATTGCTAGTTGTAGCTCACTTGGGAAATTCCTTCGGAATTTCGCCGTTCGTGTTTTATTTAGTAAATTCATTGCTTAAACAACGCAACAATGCTTATACAACAACGTTGTGCAACATATCTGAAAAAACTGAAAATTAATGACAAATCGAATTTTAACAGCTCTAGCAATAAGAATAGCTGGAATATTTTTATTTATTAAAATTTTTGACCAATTTGGTTCTTACTTTCTTTCAATTTATCTTACTACTGCAATAGGAGTATCTAAAGATTCATTAAACGAACCATTAGAAAAGTTATACTACACAGGAACATTTCTTATTTTTGCTAATATTATTGTATCACTGTATCTATTCATAAAGGCAGAATGGATTTCTAAAAAACTAATAAGAACAGATAAAGAAATAAGTACAGAATTAAATTCCAAGTCATTATCGAAAGTTATTTTAATTACTGTGGGAATTGTTTGGTTAGCTAATTCAATTTATTTATTGCCTGATTTTATAAAATATTGTGTTGAACTAATTTCAAAACTGAATGGGAATGAAAACGCTCATGTTCCTGATTTTAGCTTATCAAAATACATTTTAAGAACAATAATAGGCTTAATTTTAATATTCCGAATTGAAAAAATTTCGAATTGGATTACAAAACGAATATAAATACGTTGCACAACACCGTGTAAAAAAAATTGCTTAATTTTAGCTTAATCAAAATTAGTCGCATTTTTGTAAACTCCTATTTTCCTGCGGAAAATAGCCGTTCACTTTAAACGCAACTTTCCTTAACACAACAACGTTGGCAACTATAATGAAAAAGACACTTTTACTATCAATATTATTTTTTTCTTTTCAAATTATCTTTTCTCAAATCAATAAAGATATTTACGAATTGAATTCAATAGACAATCTTTTGACAGAAAAAGTTAAAAAAATTATTGACACTAATATTAGTAAAAAACAAACCGTCTTTCTTGGTGAGTCTGTACATTATAGTGGTTCAGATTTCCTTGCTAAAACTGAATTCATAAAATATTTGGTAATTGAACACAATTACAAAGACATCGTTTTTGAAAGTGATTTTTTTGCTTTATTATTTGAGCACGATAAACGAAATTTATATACATATTGGAGTAAATCAAATCAATGTGAAGAACTTTTCAAATTTCTTAAAGAAAATAACGTCACAATTTGGGGATTTGATAACAAATTATATTCCAGATATTCATATCTAAATTTTACAAGAAAACTATCAGAAATTCTTAAAGAAGTAGGAATTGAATTAGAAACAGAATTTACAAGACTTATTAAATTAATTATCAAGAATCAGTACAATAGCAGAAAGGAGTTATCTCAAAAAGAGGTTGACTATTTAAAAAAATATATCATAGAACTTCAAGCAAATGAAATAATTAAATCAAACAAGGTTTGGAATCAAATTTTAAAAAGTATTGAAAGTGCTATTAAACTTTATACTATAAAAGATAACAACTCTGATAAGAATAGAATTCCAATAAGAGATAAACAAATGGCTGAAAATCTTGACTTTTTAGTTAAAACTAATCCAAGCAAAAAATTTATTATTTGGCTTGCTAATGGACATATGTCAAAATCTAACAGTGAGTTAATGAAAGGAGAAACTATGGGATATCAATTTAGAGAACTAAACCCGAATAATTCTTATCATATTGCTTTCGGTTCAATAAGATTAACCGAAAGAACGGAAAAAAACATTACAAAAGCTGGAAAAAAAAGAAATAATGTTTTGTCTCTTTTGCCTTCTCTTGAAAGCAATTATTTTCTTGATTCGAAAAAAATATTATCAAAAAATATTGAATTAAAAAATAAAATTTTTAATGATATGTATATTTTCAATTTACCAAATAACAAAACAGAACTACTGAATCATTTTGACGCTCTTGTTTTTATAGCATTTGGAGAAGAAGTAAAATATGAAAAATAAATTACAGTTGCCAACACCGTGTAAAATTAATTGCTGGTTTTAGCCAATTTACGAAAGTCCTTTGGGACTTTCTTGGTTCGTGTTTTATTTTCTAACTTTAGTACTTAAAACACGCAACTAATCTTACACAACAACGTTAGCCCAAATTAAAAAAATGTACTTTCCTGAAATAGGTTGACTAAAAATTAAACACTTAATTATAGTCACTTATGAAAACACAAAAACAACCCTGGCGAAAAAAAACGTACGAAAAAGCAACTTTAGAACTCAAATTATTCGTCGTTGACCAAATTCAGAATGGACAGATTTCCAGAAACTTTGCTTCCAAAAATATGATGTTCCTAGAACTACTATTTCATACTGGATTAGAAAATATAGTACTTTAGCTCAACAAAATAAAGGTATGAGTAAACTAGATGAAATAAAAAAATTAAAAGAACGTATTGAAGAACTTGAGTTTGTAAAGGACTTCCAGCAGGATATTATAGCGGATATGGAAATCATTACAGGAGTCGATATGTCAAAAAAGTCATTGCCCGAAACATTAGCAAAAGAGATAGAACTAAAAAAGAAAAACATTAAAAAAAAAAATGGCTCTATCAGTGTTTTGGGATCTCTACACAAGCATTCTACAAAAGAATCAAATCCTTCGAAAACAAAAAAACAAACGATAGAATATTAATTAAAATGGTATTACAATATCGTAAAAAAGTAGGTTCAAAAACTGGTGGTATTAAACTCTATTCTGAATTGAAAAACGAAATGGTACACCAGAATATTAATATCGGTAGAAATAAGTTTTATCGCTTTTTAAGACACTATAATTTATTGATAGCCAAAAGGAAAAACTATGTAACGACAACAAATTCTAAACATTTTTTTTAGAAAATATAGGAACCTTGTAAAAAACCACGTTCCTACTCGACCTGAACAACTTTGGGTAAGCGATATCACATATATTAAAACTGAAAAAGGGCACAATTATTTAGCCTTTGTTACAGATGCCTATTCGAAGCAAATTATGGGATACAAACTTGATAATCATATGAGAACATCACTTTGTACAGATGTGCTGGCTATGGCTATTAAAAATAGAAAATATCCAACTAAAAATCTCATTCATCATTCAGATATAGGTTTTCAATATTGTAACCCTAAGTACACGGAATTTGCAGAAAATAACGGAATTACAATGAGTATGACTGAAAAATATAATCCTTACGAAAACGCTATTGCAGAACGAATTAATAGAACTTTAAAATACGAATACGGATTAAAACAAATTCTTAAAAACACAGATATTGCCCAAGAAATAACAAAACAAGCAGTATACATTTACAATAATTTAAGAACACATTTTAGCCTAGGTTTAAGAAAACCTGCAGAAGTACACTTAAATCCGAATATAAAATGTAAACTTAAGATGTATAAAAATTTATCTTTTAAAAGTATGTAAAACATATAGTAAAATTAGTAAATTGCATACAGAAATTTATACTAATAATCTGGTCTAAACTGAACACGTTTTTGAACACGATTTACAAATAAAAAAGGTTATTTATTACGTTATAAGCATTTTAACTCGAATTCATAACCCTGAGGTCACGGGTTCAAATCCCGTTCTCGCTACAAACTTAATGTTAATTAAATCAACGAATTGTGTCTCACAATTCGTTTTTTTATGTCTACATTTTTCTTACTTTTACAAAGAGTACACGATAAAGTACACGATTCCACTATGAAATTGAATTATTCAGAGCCAAAAATCTTCACAGGTGGAGTTATTATTGGAGACTGGTCTAAACTGTCAAAAAAAGATAAAAAAGAAGCATTATCCAAAAGTTGGTACGTCTATTATTCATTTAGAGATCCAATTACAGGAAAACTAAAAAGGCAGACTAATATAAAAGCTGGAGTCAACCTTTATAAAGATAAAAGAAGTAGAATACACATCTTAACTCAATTAAAGGAAAGTTTAGAATATGTTTTATCAAAAGGCTTCAATCCTTATGAAGACAATAGTTCCTTAGCTGAATTTATCGAAAATCTTCTATCTCCCGAAGAAGACAAAATCAAGAATACACCAACACAAAAGGAAACTCCTGTGTATCTTGAAAAAAAGGCTGTACAAGAAACACCAATCCTCTACCCTATTAACACTTCTTTTGACTTAGCATTAAATACCAAATCTAAAGTTCTAAGTGGAATTTCTTATAAAAATTTTAAAAATAGAATTGAACGATTTAAAAAATGGCTCAATGAAGAAGGTTATAATCTTAAAGAAGATATTTCAATTATAAATAAGAAACTTGTAATACAATATCTGAACACTGTATTACAAGCAACAAGTCCTAGAAACAGAAACAATACACGTACTGACATTAGTTCCTTATTTCAAACGTTAGAAGACAATGAAATCATTGAAAATAATTTTGTTAAGAAAATTAATGTTTTAAAATCTGTACCAGAAAGAAATAAAACCTATACTACAACTGAGCAGAAAGATATTTTTAAATATTTAGAAAAACATGATGCAGTATTATATCTTTTTGTTCAATTTATATCTTATAATTTTCTTAGACCTGTTGAAGTTTGTCGATTAAAAATTGGTGATATCGATTTAATAGATAAAAAGATTTATGTGAGAGCCAAAAACAAGCCTGTAAAAATTAAAATCATTCCTGATATATTAATTAAGCAATTACCAGATCTATCTAAATTAAATAAAAGCGATTTTTTATTTACTCCAAATGACATTGGTGGCGAATGGGAAACAAAAGAAAACAATAAAAGAGATTATTTTACCAAACAGTTTAAAAAAGTAAAAGACCATTTTGGTTTAGGTAAAGATTATGGTTTATATAGTTTTAGACATACCTTTATAACGAAGTTGTATAAAGAAATGGCAAAAACAGCAACTCCTTTTGAAGTAAAAAGTAAATTAAAATTAATTACAGGCCACGCAACAATGGATGCACTAGAATTGTATCTACGAGATATTGATGCCGTATTGCCTGAAGATTATTCAAAATTATTAAAGTAATGGAAAGTAAATATTTTGGAATTATTCCAAAAGAACTAAACTCTTTGAATAAAATTATACAATTAGAAAATTTTCTAAAGGAAAATGATTTAATAATTATATCTAATAAATTAGAAATAATAAAATCAACTAAAACAGAAAATCTAGGAGAACGAAAGAACGTAGTTAAATACGATCATAATAATACTGGTTACAAATTTACAGATGAACTTACTATAGAGGTTTATGACTTTTTATTAAATCAATATAAGAATAGTTTATGTAAAAATATTTTATTTAACATTAACTTTGATGATGAAACCTTTGGTTTTTTAGAAGCTAGAAAAAAAGAAGCTGCCTTAATACAGTTCAAAAATCTTTATTCTAAATGGACTAACAATCTACCTACAATGGTCTCGGAAAATGAATTTAATAAATTAAAGAGAGCTAGAGCATTATTCCAAAACCAACTAAAATATCAGTATGAGTTAGTTGTAGCCTTCCTTATTGGGGAAATAAATTACTTTAACAGAGATTTACTTCAAACTAATGAATTGTTAATTGAAATGTTTGATTTTGAAAATGATTTATTAATTTTAATAGATTTAAACCAACGTTTTTCTTTTACAGAAGATAATGTCTTTACAAAAAAAACAATAGCTCAAATAATATATAAAGAATACCCTGAAGAATTTCATTCTTTAAAACAAATTGAATTTATAGAGCATCTAATTACCATAAAAGACATAATAAATAGAGCTTTTATCGTAAGCCTTTTTGATTTTTTTAGTAACAAACTAAGTATAAAAACACCATCTGCCGAGTCCTTTGGGAAAATTATAAATAGTCACTTTGGCTTTACTTTTGGAGAAATTAAATTAAACAGTTCTGAAGGGGATAAACATTTTAAAAGAGTAAAAGAAATTGAAAAAGAATGGGGGCAATTTTAATAATCAGAAGCTATTTTTAACTATTCCCCATAAACCTTAAAAATTCCCACACATTTCCCACACATTTCCCCTTTTCCCTCCCTTTTAAAAGCTTCATTGTATCACGTAATTGCACCTAGTTAATTCTTGTTAATTAGGTAGTTATCTTTTGATGTAAAATCACCTTACTTTTTAACAAGTATTTATTTTAAAAATATTTAAAACAAAAAGTAAAAATGATTGCAACAATTAATTTTAGAATTGATCAAGACCAGAAAGAACACCTTCAAATTTTAGCAGATGAAAAAGGGATAAAAGTATCCGCTTTAACTAGAGAAATTATAACAGACTATTTAAATAGTTTAGATAATCACGGTCTGTATGATCCATCAAAGACAATTGGTGAGTTAATAATGCCTATTCCGCCAATAGACTCTAATAATCTTAAAAATTAACTTCATGATAAAAGATAAAGTTAATTTAATAACTAAGGATATAGAAAACAATCAAAAAAAACTTAAAATTAAAGGTTTTGAATATGGTTGTTTAATTATTAAAGAAGCAAATACTTGGGTAGAGGAGGCTAAAAACAGACCAATACCCAACATGCTTTTTAGTGAGCTATGGTATGAAAATGAGCTTTGTATTTTATTTGCAGACACTAATTTAGGTAAATCTATTTTAGCTGTGCAAATAGCGGATAGTATTAGTAAAGGAAAAGCAATACCTGGGTTTAAACTTGAAAGCCCTCCTAAAAGAGTTCTCTATTTAGACTTTGAATTATCTGATAAACAATTTGAAAATAGGTGTTCTGAACAATATGAAAACCATTATCAATTTAATAAAAATTTTCTTCGTGCAGAATTTCATACCGAGTTAGAGTTACCAAAAGAGTACAATAATATTGAAGAATATCTTTGCGCAACCTTGTCAGATATTATTACCAAAACAAAAGTATCTGTTTTGATTGTAGACAATCTTACCTTTTTAAGCAGCGAAAATGAAAAAGCAAAAGATGCTTTGATATTAATGAAAACTCTTAAAAAAATATCTAATACAAATAATGTTTCAATACTTGTATTAGCTCATACTCCTAAAAGAGATGACTCTAAACCTATTAGTAAAAATGATCTAGCAGGAAGTAAAATGCTAATGAATTTTTGTGATAGTTGTTTTGCTATTGGTAGTAGTTCTCAAGAAGCATCGTTTAGATATATCAAACAAATTAAGCAACGTAACACAGAACATTTATATCACTCAGAGAATGTTATTGTTTGCAGTCTTGATAAAGAAACTAACTTTCTAGAATTTCATTTTGAAGATTTTGATTCTGAAAAAGCACATCTTAAAACTTTTGGAACATCGGACTTAGAAGAAAGAGACGAACAGATGAAGTTTTTAATTTCTGAAGGAAAGAATAATGTTCATATAGCTGAAATGTTAAATGTATGCGAAGGAACTATCAGAAAAAGAAGAAAAAAACTAAATATCTAAGATAGATGGTTGCTTCAGACATATACACAATAGCCAAAGCTCTTTCTAAAGAAGAGTTTATCAAGCTATCCGATATGCTAAGAAGCGATATAAAAAAAAGTAAAATAAAAAAAAGTGAAATAAAACCGAAAAAGAAATATGAGTTACCAGACTTCACTAAAGAAGATGGATTACGTTACCTATTAGAAAATCACATTCGCAAAAATTAAAAAACATAATCGTACCATTCGTACCAATAAATAGGTACGAATGGTACGAATTCAAAAAAATGAAACATAATTATAAATACAGTTTAGATAGATCAAGCAGAAAGTTTATCTGCCCTAATTGCCATAAGAAAACATTTGTGAAATTTATTGACAATGAAACTAATCTTTATTTAAATTCTAGTGATGGAAGATGTGATAGAGAAAGTAAATGTGGTTATTTTAAAAAACCAACATCAAATTGTATTACAAATATTAATAACTGTATCACAGAAGTAATACAACCTTCGTATCACAATAGAAAAGTATTGCAAGAATATTGTAATACAAAGCAACAAAGTAACTTTATAAGCAATTTATTAAGGAATTTTGAGCCTAAAATGGTATCACAAGCAATAGATATGTATCACATAGGGACAACAAACTATTGGTATGGAGCTACAATATTTTGGCTAATAGACACAAAAAACGTAATACGTGGTGGCAAGATTATGTTGTACAATTGTAATACAGGTAAAAGAGTTAAAAAACCTTTTAATCATGTTAGCTGGATACACAAACAACTAAAATTAAATAATTTTGTATTACAACAATGTTTATTTGGGCTACACCTTATAAACAGCATTTCTAAAAGTGATACAATTTGTATTGTAGAATCAGAAAAAACTGCAATCATCATGAGTATTATGATTCCTAATTTCATTTGGTTAGCTACAGGTAGTAAAACAGGTTTTAAAGAAAAAATGCTAAAATCTATTAAAGAATTTAATGTTATTGCTTATCCAGATAAAACAGTTTATAGTAATTGGAACAAAGAAGCAATACTTTTAAATAAACAAGGTTATAATATCCAATGCAGTACAATGTTAGAAAATTTAGAAATTGAAGACGGTGGTGATTTAATTGATTTTTTATTGTAGTACACTTATGTAAGACACTAACACTCAAAATAAATATCACTTTATACAAACATTTAGATAGTATCGGTTTGCGTGTATGAGAAGTATCGGATTAAAAAGCACTTCAGTTTCAGATTGGACTGACTTTTATTAAATGAACTGACTTTTATTAAATGAACTGACCTTTGATTTATCACTGAATCAGCTATTTCTTATACTTGGATTCAATGTTGTAACGCAACAAACCGTTTTTGTTTATTGATGTTACTAAGCTACAAATTTAAGTTCTAAATCCATCATTTCTTTTGGAGTTTTATATCCTATAATTTTTCTTGGTCTGTTGTTCAATTTTTCTTGAATATTTTGGAGTTTATTTACGTCAATTTCATTGAAGTTTGTTCCTTTTGGAAGATATCTTCTAATGAGTCCATTTGTATTTTCATTTGTTCCTCTTTCCCAGGAAGAATATGGATGTGCAAAGTATATTTTCATACCTGTTTTTTTAGTAATCATTTCGTGTCTCGCCATTTCAATTCCGTTATCATATGTCATTGATTTTTTATAAATAGGATTTAATTTGTTTAATATTTTAGAAAACTCATTAGCTACTTCACCTGCTTTTTTAGACTCTAATTTTACTATTAAAGTAAATCTAGTTTTGCGCTCTACAATAGTTCCAATAGCACTTTTATGATTTTTTCCAATCACTAAATCTCCTTCCCAATGTCCCACTTCATTTCTAAGTTCAATATGTTGTGGTCTGTTGTCAATACTGACTTGGTTAATGATTTTACTTCCACCACCACGTCTTTTTTTAGGAGTTCTACGTCTTGTTTTTTTACGTACTAATAGTTTGATTAACTTTTTATTTAAACGAGCTTGTGGTCTAGTATAAATGTGTCTATAAATAGCTTCGTGTGAAATAGACATTATTAGATTATTAGGATACAACTCTTTTAATCTTCCAGAAATTTGTTCAGGAGTCCAGTTTGATAAAAGTCCTTTGTAAACAAAAAATTTGAGTAAAGAATAAGTGCTTATTTTATCTAAATTTCTCTTGTTTAAATAATCTTCTTTAGCACACCAATGAGCAAGTTCAGCATCATATTTATGTTCTTTTTTTTTGCACCCATTTATTCACTTCTCTACCGATAGTTGAACGAGATCTATTGAGTTTAATTGCTATATAAGATTTAGACTTTTCTTCATTTAAAAGAGTCTGAATAATCACTCTTTCTTTCAAAGTTAATCGTCTATGTTTTTTTACTTCCATTTTACAAATCTATAATTTTAGATTTGTTGCGTTAAGTTATTGAATGGAGGGGTACATTGCTCAACTTGTGGCTAACGGTCTTGTATATGAAAAGTAGCAGGTTTTTATAAGCTATTTTTCGGATTAAAACAAAATTAGCAGTTAATAACCAAGCTTTAAGTTTTGCTCTTAACTGCTATTTTTTATATACGTTGTTAGCAAACGTTTTATATCATTTAGTTTGTAGTAAAAGAAGCTGTGCTTGTTCCACCATTAGTTACCGTATTATCTGCATATTTTGCGTAAGGTCTAAAATAATAAACTGTATTTGATGTTAATCCAGTAATAAACTCTGCGTAAGTTGTTACAAAAACATTCCCTGATACATCTGTATCTAAGGCAATTGAGCTATTAGAAAAATCTTGATTCAAGCTATATTCAAAACCGATTTCTATAGGCGATTCTTTTTCTATTGCTGTTACTTGCAATTCTGGTGTAATTCCTTCAGAATTTTGGAAAAATAAATCTGGCTTAATCGTCATTGCAATTAAACGAGTGCTACTTGCATCTACATCTGTACTAGTTTGTATTTCATTTCCATAGAAAAAAGTACCGTCATTCATTTCAAAAAAGCCTCTTATGAAAATAGAATTACCAGCATCTAAATTCATAAATGTTGCATGTACAGGGTTAGGACCTGAAGCTGTTACTGTATTATTATCATTCGCTTCTGGATTAGATGCTGTGCCATAAACAAAACCACGTCTTGTTACATCTCCAGCAATACCTGAGTCTGTAAATTCTCCTGTAACTAAAATATTTACAGTTCCATCTCTGTTAATAAAAAAATCTGTATCAGTATCAGTGGTAAAAGCCCTATCATCTAAAGGGTTCATCGATTCTTCATCACTTGAACAACTATTAAGTGTTATTGTAAAAAGAAATAAAAAGGCTACTTTAAATAAATTTTTAATTTTCATTGTTTTCATTGTTTTTAAAAAGGGCATAATTCAGCAAAATATTTTATTTATCAATAACTATACCAAAAAAAGCATTATTAAATCTAATATTGTTGTTGTAATAAAACGCCAATATAGTTAGATTATTTCAAGGTGTGTCATAATGTTTGCTAACGTTTAGTATAAGAAACGTAGGGCAGTTAATAAGTACTTTCGTTTCGGTTTATTACTTAGCTAAATATAAATATTCTGCTTTTATCTTTTTTCTATAAACGCCAAATTTTATATTTAGCGGACTTAGTTAAAACTCACAGAACTTTCGGTTTAGCACAAACGCCCTATGTTTTTTATACATTGTTGGCAATAGTATTTTATTCAGTATCTTGTTTCGTTTCATTCCAATAATAACTATCGGGATAGATACGCTCTCCAAAAACAGCAGTTCCTACTCGTATAATTGTAGCTCCTTCTTCAATTGCAATTTCTAAATCACCACTCATTCCCATAGATAATTCGTTCATTTCTACATTTGGGACGTTAAGGGTTTTAATATCTTCTTGTAATTGTTTAAGAAGACGAAAACATTTCCTTATTTCTGTTGAATCAGAGCTAAGCAAACCAATAGTCATTAGCCCTTTAATATGGATGTTTTTTAATTTGGAAACTTTCTTTACAAGTTCAATAGTTTGGTCAGGAGAAATTCCAAATTTGCTTTCTTCAAACGAAGTATTTACTTGAATATAAACATCTATTTCCTTTTCTTCAAGAACTAATCTTTGTTGTAATTTTTGAGCAACAGACATTCTGTCAATAGATTCAATGCAACTTGCCCATTTTAAAACTTCTTTAATTTTGTTACTTTGTAAATGACCAATAAAATGAATTTCAGGATTTAACTCTTTTACGGCATTACATTTCTGTTTTAACTCTTGTACTTTATTTTCACCAATTAGTGTTTCACCTTGTTGTAATGCAAAATTTATACGCTCTGAACCTACCGTTTTAGTAGCCAATAATAAGCGTACATCTTCAGGTTTTCTATTTGTTTTTTCGCAAGCATATTTCATTCTGTTACGAATGATTTTTAAGTTATTTATAATGTTTTCCATTTTTAATTACTTTCTATATAATAAATCAATTTATTCAAGTTAGTTATTAAGTTTATTATATAAATTGATTGATTTTATTTTTAATTTCTTCCAAAGTAATATGACCAAACCATTCCTGTAAAACTTCATACTCTTTGTTGAAAAGAACAAAACTTGGTGTACCTCGTAATTGATTAATTGTAAATGAGAATGAAATTTCATCTAATGATTTTAAATATTTTTCAATTCTTTTTTCTAACGCCTTTTGTTCAAAGTCAGGCCATAATTTATAGTTTGGATTTATTCTACAAATAGCATGGATAGCATATTGAATCTCTTCTTCTGATTTACCCATTTCTTTATCCATAGCAATAGGGAAGTCAAACTTATCAGGGTATTTTTCATAGCCATTTTGGAGCATAAACTTTTTTGTCTCTCCAATTAAATCTCCATTATTGATTAACTTTTCTGTATTTTCAATAGTGTTCTTGTCAAAATCTTCAAAAGCTGTAGATAATGCTAAAAACGCCATATCTTCATTTTGAAATTATTGGTATAACGTATTGAATAATGGAAGAGCATAAGAGAAACATCCAGGGCAATTGACTTGAAAAACTAATAAAATATTCAAGTTTTTTAAATTAAATTTGCCTTTTAATTCCTTATCAAACTGTAATTCTAATTTTTTCATAACGATAATATCTGTTTTATACAAATGTAAATAACCAATACAAAAGAATAGTTTATTTTTTGTATTGGTTATCAATGCTATTAATTCAATGTAGAAGTTAATATACTTCTTAATTCTTCTTGTTCTTCATTTGAAAGTGGTTTCAGAGGACTTCTTAAATATCCACCATCTTCACCAAGAATATTAAGTCCTGCTTTTATAGATCTAGGCAGTCCAACTCTCACAATAAATTTCAGTAAATCTAGTTGTTTATGAAAAATAATTTGAGATGCTTTGAGGTCGTTTTTTTCAATTGCCTCATATAATTTTACATTCAAATCTGGAATTAAATTATGAGCAGCCGTACACCATCCAGTAGCTCCAGCAGCAAAAGCGCCCAAAGCAAGTGGATTTGATCCATTAAAAAAGGCTACTTTATCTCCAAGTGTTTTTTTCAAATAATGCATGCGTTGAATATCACCTGTACTTTCTTTTATCATTGTAACATTTGGAATCGTTAACAATCTTTCCAATAATTCTGTAGGCATATCCACACCACTTGTTGCTGGATTGTTATATGCCATAATAGGAATATTTATTTCTTGAGCAACTGTATTATAATGATCAAAAATTTCTTCAGGTGCTAATTTCCAATAACTCATAGGTATTATCATTACCGCATCAGCTCCTTGTTGTTCAGCATATTTAGCATGGTGTATTGTTCTTTCTGTAGTTAGATTTGATACGCCAACCAAAACAGGAATTCTTCCTTTAACTTGCTCGATAGTTGCTTTAACAATACTTTCTTTTTCAGAATCATTCAAATATGGTAATACGCCAGTGCTTCCTAAAGGTGCTATTACGTTGGCATTATTTAGTATTAACCTTTCAACTAGTTTTTTAAATAATGGAATATCGACACTCTCGTCTTTTTTGAAAGGTGTAATTGGATATGCAATTATACCTTTAAATTTATTGTTGTTCATATAGCAAATGAATTGTTGATTTATAAATCTCTTCCTTCTTCTTCTCTTAAGGCAACTCCTAAGTTTTGAAGTTGTGGCGCATTTTCACAAGCTAAATACTTAGCAGATTCATCATTGCTGAGATTCCCATGTCTGTGCCATGCCCATGATGGGATATAAACAGCATCACCAGCTTTCCATTCTACTCTTTTATCTTCGACTTCTGTCCAACCAGATCCTTCAATCACATATAAAACAGTTTCATAAGTATGTCTATGTCTACTTGTAACCTGATTTGGAAGTAATCCTCCAATGGTCATAGATACGTTTTTACTAGGTAAGTCAATAAAATGAACAGGATGCTTTCTCTCTTCTGAAAACTGACTGTGAACACCTTCACCTTCAACATTTCTGTAAATGAGTCTTTCCGGCATTCTAACTTCTGGTTTAGCGAATGTTTGATGAAAATCTTTTGAACTAAATTCTTTTTTTTCTGACATTATTTATGTTTTAAGTATTAATTGTATACAAATTTAAATTACTTTTGGTCTATCAATATGATCCAGTTTAATTAAAAATAGGTAGACCAATGAATAGGTTATGGGATTTTGATATCCAAATATCTTTAAAGGCTGATAAAGCCGTTTATATTCAAATAGTAGATGCTTTTATTTTAGCGATAAGAAAAGAACGTTTGAAATCTGGTGAAATATTACCTAGCTCTAGAAAACTAGCTGATATTATTGGTGTAAATAGAAATACAATAATAAAAGCACAAGATATTTTAATAGCAGAAGGATGGCTTATTTCAAAAAATAGAACAGGTGTTTTTGTTGCAGAATTAACAATTGAATCGAGTCAACTAAATATTGATAACCAACAAAGTCAATTCGTTTTAAAAAAACCTTTAATAGTTATTGATGATGGAGTACCAGATACTAAAATTGCTCCGATAAAAGAATTGGCTAGTGCTTATAGAAGAGTGTTTGGTCTTAAGTCGAAATTAAATATATTAGGATACGCTGATAGCAAAGGGAGTCGAGAATTTAGGAATGTAATTTCTCAAATGTTAAACCATAGAAGAGGTATGAATACAACCTCTGACAAAATTTGTATTACTCGTGGTAGTCAAATGGCATTGTATTTAATTGCTCATGCTTTATTAACTCAAAAAGATATTGTTTTAGTTGAAAATCCTGGATATCAACCAGCATGGAAAGCTTTTAAAAGTGCTGGGGCAATTGTTGTGCCTATTGGTGTTGATAATGATGGATTAAAAATTCTAGAAGTAGAAGCTATCCTTCAAAAAATATCCAATATAAAAGCAATATATATAACGCCACATCATCAATATCCAACAACTGTATCGCTTAGTTTACAGCGAAGATTAAAGCTAGTTGAATTATCTAATAAGTATAATTTTATAATAATTGAAGATGATTACGATCATGAATTTCATTTCGATCACAGACCAATTTTACCTATTTCAAGCTTACCAAGTATAAAAAACTATGTGTATATCGGAACTTTCAGTAAAATTATTGCTCCCTCTTTACGGATAGGTTTTTTAGTTTGTAATGTTGAATTAATCAATAAAATAGCTTCTTTAAGAGAGATTATTGATGTTCAAAATGATTCCATTATGGAAAGAGCAATTATTGAACTCATTCAAAATGGAGATATAAAACGACATCTAAAAAGAGCATCCAAAAACTATATTGAAAAAAGAAGGTATTGTGATAATTTATTAAAAATTCACTTAAAAGATAAAGCCCATTATAGCACACCTACAGGAGGTCTAGCATTTTGGATAAGACCATTAAAATCAGTAAGTCTGAAAGATTTAACCGTTAAGTTAGAAATGAATGGTATTCAGATAACAGATGCTTCTAAATATTGTATTGAGAATTCTTTTCGAGGGTTCAGACTAGGGTATGGTAGTTTAAGTAAAAGTGACCTTGAAAAGGTTATTATAAAACTAGGTCAATTACTATAAATTAATGACTTTGTTATAATTAAAAAATCTAGATTTATTTACCTTAATGCGTACGGTTTAATTTTTTAACCAATTTGTTTTTTAATTATGAAGCACTTGATGTTCTGGACAATCTATTTGTAATTCCGAATTTTTCAACTGTTCTTCCATTAAATTACAATAATGATTGTTGCCATCTTTTTTGTAATGAAAACATGTTAAGCACATGCGTTGTGTAGAGATTACATCTTTTTGATTTAATTGATAAATGAGTAGCATTAGTCTTTCTAAAAAAATACCTTTTTCTAATTCAGAGAAGGAATTAATAGATTCTTTTAATACAGTTGTAAAACCACTTGTTTTTTCTACAATTTCTTTCCCTTTTTTTGTTAATTGAACTGTGAATCTTCTAGAGTCTTTGGCATTAATGGTTTTGGAGAGTAGTTCCTTTTTTAGTAATACTTTAATAGAATCACTAATGGTAGCTTTTGTTAAATCATATTCGGTAGCTAAAAAACTTACATTCAAGTCTTCTTTTTTATGAGTGCCACAGAAAATAAGCAATTGTATTTGTATAGGACTTATTTTATATAACTTACTTTCTTCCCAAAGTAAAACCCTTAAGGCTTTAGAAATTCTTTCTAGTCCACTTATTATTTTTTGATTAACATTATTATCCATTCTGTCTTACTATTATTAATTCTTTTGCTTCTTCAATTTCTATAATTTTATTTTTAACAGCTCTAAAAGTAATGTCTTTAGCTTCGGCATAGGATATAGAATAATTACGTGTTACATTTCTGAATTCTTCAGGAAATTGCATTAACAAAGAGTCATAATATTTATCTAACTCTTTATTATTAGGTGCTTCAAATTTTAGCTTTAATTGAAAACGTCTTAATAAAGCGGTATCAATAATACTAGAATGATTAGTTGCTGCAATTAATAAAGTATCGTTTGGTAACTGATCTATAAGTTGAATAACGGTGTTTACCAACCGTTTCATTTCACCAGAATCTTTATTATCGTAATCGCGTATTTTGCCTATGTAATCAAATTCATCTAAAAACAGTACAGCATTTTCTCGAGATGCTTTTTTAAAAACTTCAGTAATATTTTTAGCTGTTTCACCTAGACGTGAAGATATAATACCACCTAAATTTAAAGTGAGTATTTTTTTATCTATTTCTTGGGCGATTGCTTTAGCAGTTGTTGTTTTTCCACAACCTGTATGTCCAAATAGCAGTAACTTATTGTCAATGGGTAATTTGTAATTGTTTAAAACATCAACATACTTAAATTCTTTAAGTAATTGGTTTAAAATAATTTTATTATTCGCACTTAAATGAATGTTACTTAACTCAATAGTAGTTTCATTTCTAGAATTTAAGATTAGGTCATATATCGCCATTAATATTTTTCTTTTTAAAACACAAAGTTAGTAATCCTAATTAAACAGACATACGTTTTTTATTAGATATATAAATCCAAGCTTTTTTGCCAGATTTAAATGTTTCTATAATTCTTTTGTAATCTGAAACTTCATAATTATCAGTTTGTATGAGTTCTTGCTCTGTAATTTCAAAAATAACACCTTCAATACAATTTTTTTTATATTTTGAAGGAGTGGCAATTGGATGAAATTGTTTTTGACTTATAGCGAGAACATCTTTATCTGTGATTTTAAGTTGTTCAATAGTGTAATTCTCTAGGGTATCTTTAAAACCAATTAGCTTTCTATTGTAAGTCTCTATTTGAACCTTTTCCAATTGAAGTGTTCCGTAAGAGAATAAATAATGAGCTTTACTATGCATAGATTAACAATTTTCCATTTCTAGAATATAATAACCATCTGTTAAAACTGCTTTTTCTATTTCAATAGGAGCAGTTTCTATGTGACAAAATGTACACTCTTTAGTTGTTAATTTACCATCAGATAGACTCTTTGAAACTAAATACTCTTTGCCAAAGGCAATTGCTTCTTCTACAGTTTTGCTTTCTTCAACTAAAATATCGAAGTGCATAATTGTACTATTATTTTTTTTAACGTAGGTATCGTAAACTGAAATTTTCATAAGTATCTTTATTTATTTATTTATTTATTTATTTATTTATTTATTTATTTATTTATTTAAAGTAGTGAGTAGTATTTACTCACTACTTTAAAATTATTTTTAACCTTTTACATCTGCCATTGATGCACCAAAGTTAAGATGCAATACGTTTTTAGTTGGCGTTAATAATGCTGGTACAGATTTTACTCCAGCTGATTCTGCCTCTTCAATTCTAGTTCTGTCTTCTCCAATGTTTACAATTTCTACATTGTCTTTTCCAACTAATTGAATTATGTCGTGTTCTGCGCTAATACAAACTGGACATCCTGCGTGATAAAAAATTGATTTACTCATTTTGTTTGTTCTTTAATGATTAATAAATATTGTGTTGTGAATTCACATTACAAATATAGTAAGGAATCCTAACTATATTACGTATTTATAAATATTTTTTTAAAATACTATATTATTACAGTACTATTAATTATTTTTCGGACAGAATAATGTTGATGATTTAATAATATATAGTGAGCAAAATATACCTCCATTAGAGAAATTGAGAGGTAGAAAATTTAGATTGTGATTAAGTGATTGTATTATACTGATATAGGTTGACTCTTTTTTAGTTAAAATCCTCTGTTCTTAAATTGTAAGCTCAGGTAAATTTACTTTATTTTTTCGATACGACTTGTATTTGATATTAGGATTTAAATGCACTTCTGCAGGTTTTCTGAGATCCAGGCTAAAATGAATTTCTCAAATTGTTATAAATATAGACTGCTTGTTGTGTCATTTTTTGTGCTAATTCAGTGTTTTTAATGATTTGTTTTAGCCCGTATTCATATTTAAGAGTTCTGTTAATGCGTTCTGCAACAGCATTTTCGTAAGGATCGTATTGCTCGGTCATACTCATTGTAATTCCATTATCTTCAGCAAACTGCGTGTATTTGGGGTTGCAATATTGAAAACCTCTGTCCGAATGATGAATTAGTTTTTGATTAGGATATTTTCTGTTTTTAATAGCCATAGCTAGCGCATCTGAGCAAAGTGATGTTCTCATATGATTATCAAGTTTGTAACCCATTATTTGCTTAGAATAGGCGTCTGTGACTAAAGCTAGATAGTTGTGTCCATTTTCTGTTTTAATATAAGTGATATCACTAACCCAGAGTTGTTCCGGTCGATTAGGAACGTGGCCTTTTACGAGGTTCTTATATTTTTTGTACATATGGTTTGAGTTTGTCGTTGTGATGTAATTTTTATTTTTTGGAATCAAAAGATTATTTAGTCTAAGAAAGCGATAGAACTTGTCTCTACCTATCTTAATATTAGCCTCAATAAAATTAGTTTTAAGTTCCGCATGTAATTTTATTCCACCAGTTTTAGAGCCTACTTTTTTACGGTAGTCTTTAACCATCTTGATCATTTTTTGATGATCTATTTCTTTTTTCTGTTGCGTTCTTAGTCTTTTGTAGAAGGCTTGTTTAGATATCCCAAAACATCCATAGAGCCATTTTCTTTTATACGCTGTTTTTTCTTTAGCTCTATCTCTTTTGCTAATGTTTTGGGTAATGACTTTTTTGACATATCGACTCCTGTAATAAGTTCCATATCAGCGATAATGTCCTGTTGGAAGTCTTTTTGAAACTCAAGTTCTTCAATCTTCTCCTTTAGCTTTTTAATCTCATCGTTTTTACTCATACCCATGTTTTGTTGCACTAAGGTACTGTATTTTCTTAACCAATAAGAAATAGTTGTTCTAGGAATATCATATTTTTTAGAAGCTTGGTTGTTTGAAATCTGACCATTTAAGATTTGGTCAACGACTAAAAGTTTGGTTTCTAAAGTAGCTTTTTGATAGCTTTTTTTTAGCCAGTGTTCATTTTTTGTTTTCATAAGTGACTGTAATTAATTGCTTAATTTTTAGTCAACCTATTTCAGGAAAGTACAGATATCTTCTAATGAGTCCATTTGTATTTTCATTTGTTCCTCTTTCCCAGGAAGAATATGGATGTGCAAAGTATATTTTCATACCTGTTTTTTTAGTAATCATTTCGTGTCTCGCCATTTCAATTCCGTTATCATATGTCATTGATTTTTTATAAATAGGATTTAATTTGTTTAATATTTTAGAAAACTCATTAGCTACTTCACCTGCTTTTTTAGACTCTAATTTTACTATTAAAGTAAATCTAGTTTTGCGCTCTACAATAGTTCCAATAGCACTTTTATGATTTTTTCCAATCACTAAATCTCCTTCCCAATGTCCCACTTCATTTCTAAGTTCAATATGTTGTGGTCTGTTGTCAATACTGACTTGGTTAATGATTTTACTTCCACCACCACGTCTTTTTTTAGGAGTTCTACGTCTTGTTTTTTTACGTACTAATAGTTTGATTAACTTTTTATTTAAACGAGCTTGTGGTCTAGTATAAATGTGTCTATAAATAGCTTCGTGTGAAATAGACATTATTAGATTATTAGGATACAACTCTTTTAATCTTCCAGAAATTTGTTCAGGAGTCCAGTTTGATAAAAGTCCTTTGTAAACAAAAAATTTGAGTAAAGAATAAGTGCTTATTTTATCTAAATTTCTCTTGTTTAAATAATCTTCTTTAGCACACCAATGAGCAAGTTCAGCATCATATCTATGTTCTTTTTTTTGCACCCATTTATTCACTTCTCTACCGATAGTTGAACGAGATCTATTGAGTTTAATTGCTATATAAGATTTAGACTTTTCTTCATTTAAAAGAGTCTAAATAATCACTCTTTCTTTCAAAGTTAATCGTCTATGTTTTTTTACTTCCATTTTACAAATCTATAATTTTAGATTTGTTGCGTTAAGTTATTGAATGGAGGATGGTTTTTTCAGCTTGTGGGTAACGTTGTTGTATAAGCTTTGTTGCGTTGTTTAAACAGTGAATTTAGTAAATAAAACAAGAACGGAGAAATTTCGAAGGAATTTCCCAAGTGAGCCAAAAACAGCAATAAAGTTTATACGGTGTTGGCAATAGTTTTTGTTTAATAATTATTATTAATATTCACTAATTTTATCTATCACAAATAATCTAGATGTTTCACCATCTTTTAATTTGTATTTTATTTGGCGAGTACCTCCGGTTGGGTTATTATTAGTATCTTCATCATTGTAAATAGGGAACCTTCTTGCTAAAGTGGTTTCCGTAATTGCAAATTCATCGTGTCCCATATATCCACTGCGTGCCTCCTCATTTTTAGATATTTCTGGGAAGTAAATTTGACTTATCGACTTTCCATTATTTACTGAATAGCCTATAACATCGCCATAGCTACCGCTTCCTGCAGATATTGTATAAATCAATATTTCTGGAAATCCATCTGCATTTAAATCTTTAATTTCTGCATTGGTAACTTGTCCTTCCAATTCAAGAGTAATTTTTTTATTATCTATTTCTAATCCTTTAGGTTGAATTGTTAATTGACTAATAGACCCTTCTCCGGTATTACTTAAATCAAAGGTTATATTTTGTAGAGTTAAATTTTTTTGAAATATAATTTTTTGACCTTCTTGAATTTGATTCTCAATTATGACCTCATTATTTTCAATTTGTTCTTTATTAGTTTTTCCCTGTTCGTTCTTACAAGAAATAATAGTCAATGCTCCAACTAGAGCAATTGTGATTGTTTTTAATTGTTTCATGCTTGGATTTAATTATTGCCAACGTTGTTGTATAAGCTTTGTTGCGTTGTTTAAGCAGTGAATTTAGTAAATAAAACACGAACGGCGAAATTCCGAAGGAATTTCCCAAGTGAGCTAAAAACAGCAATAAAGTTTATACGGTGTTAGCAAAAGTTTTTATATTCCATAAACTTTTTCCAACTTCCTAAGGCTGGTGATTCAGCAAGTTTTGTTTCCGGATTCATATTTATTATTTGAAATCCTCCTTTTTGTATTTTAGGAGAGTGTTCAATATAATTTTCTCTAAATTCATCGTGCATTCCATTCAAAACGTGAGAAATTTTTAAGAGAGTTTGTTTTATTAATTCTGACGAAGCATAACTGATACAGTATTCTAAATCTTTATCTATAATTTTCTTTAAATTAGATTTTATTTTTTCAGAACATTGAAATTGGGTAGTTACTTTTCCTGAGTTTAATTCCCAAGAAACATTTGCAAAAGATGTTGATTTTTTCCTGTGAATAAGTTCCGCTCGATAGTCATTAAACTTACTCACAAATTCCGAATTAACTTTTATTATGTTATCTACAAACTTCCTATCTGAAAATTCACTTTTATTGTTGTGACAATGTTTTACTAAAGTTATCCATTGCAATTTTGTTTGCGGGTTTTTTCCAAATATAAATTGAGTTAACATAGCCAAATAATCAAAACAAGAAGATAGATGGAAAACAATACTGTCATAGATTGCCATTATTTCATCAGCTGCTATTTCAAAATGAGGATTTCCCATTATAAACCCGTCAAAAGAGGAAGGTTTATCTTTTAACATTTTAGCAAATCTATTTTCTATTTCCATTTTTCGGACAATGAGTAAATAAAAATGAAGGTTTGCACTTCTTATTCTATAATCAATACTATCTCTTAATTCGTAAATTTCGTGTTTCCCATCTTTCGATTGTCCAAAAACATTATTAATATGATATCCATAATCCATTGCTAAAGCCATAAAACCTTCAGAAACAACCTTTATGAGGCTCTGAATTTCGTCCAATTTCTCTTGTGGTTTGTCTATGTAAATTATTTCACTCATTGGTCTGGTTTTGAATTTTTGCTAACGTTGTTGTAAATGGTTTGTTGCGTGTTTCAAGCAACTAATTTAGTAAATAATTACCGACCAAGAAAGTGAAGTGCACCCAAATGTTTAGACAAATTTATAATTAATTTTGATAATAATTAGCTCGATATTCAATCGGGCTCATTCCCTTTAAATTTTGTTTAATTCTCTCATTATTATAATATTTTATATACACTTTAATCTCTTTTTTTAATTGAGATATCGACTTGTATTTATTTATATAAAACAATTCAGATTTTAGAATACCGAAGAAATTTTCTATCACAGCGTTATCTAAACAATTTCCTTTACGAGACATACTCTGAGTAATTCCTTTTTCTGTTAATAATCTTCGATACTGTTTCATTTGATACTGCCATCCTTGATCTGAATGTAATATTAAATTTGTTTGATCTGGTATTTTCTTAAAAGACTTTTTCAGCATAATAGCTACTTGTTTAAAATCAGGTTTTTCAGATAATTGATAATTTATTATTTCTCTATTAAAGAGATCAATTATTGGAGATAGATATAGTTTTTTTCCTAAAACTTTAAATTCTGTAATATCGGTAGCCCATTTTTTATTTGGCCTAATAGCTTTAAAATTTCGTTGTAATATATTAGGAGCTGTTTCCCCTATTTGCCCTTTATAAGACTTGTATCTTTTAGCTCTGACTAAACTTTTTAAACCTAATTCACGCATTAACTTGAGTACTGTTTTATGATTTATTAGAGTTCCTATTTTGTTGATTTCTAAAGAGATTCTTCTATAACCATATCTTCCTTTGTGACGATGATATATTTGATGAATCAATAGTTTTATCTCTTTATATTTATCAACTATAAGACTTCTTTTATGATGATAATAATAACTACTTCTTGCCATGTTCATATGATATAATAAAATATCTAAATCATACTTATGCCTTAATTCTGTTATGGCTTTTGCTTTTTGTTTTGCTCTTGTTGAATTAAGGCCTGTAACTTTTTTAGCAAGTCCAGTTCTGCACGTAATGATTCATTTTCTAATAAAAGTTCCTCTTCTCTTGTTAAAGGTTTATTAGACTTTTTTTTAGCCCTCTTAAATTGCATAGATTTTGGTTTACCTCTAGGTTTAATGTTTAAGCCTATAATACCCTCTTTTTTATAATTACGTTGCCACTTCATAATTACAGATTTTGTAGGAATATTAAATTCTAAACAAGCTTGACTGAAAGATAATGAATCTTTGTCAATAGCTTTTAAAACTTTAAGTTTAAAAGGAATGCTATACATTTTTGTTTTTCTTGGTAATAGTGCTTTTTTACCATATTTTTCATAAAATCGAATCCAATCATGAAGGGTTGTATGATGACAACCATATAACTTAGACACATCTTCAACTGTTTGGTTATTTTTTAAAACTTGCTTTACACATCGAAGTTTAAATGCGTAATCATACTTGACTTTTCTTCCCATAATAATACCCTCAAATAGTGTCTAACTTTTTGGGAGCAGTTCAAAAGTCCGCGAGGACTTTCGTAAGTAGGCGAGAAGCCAGCAATAAATTATATACGGTGTTACCACCAGTTATTTATTTTCCTCTTGTTTTGGAAATTCATAATCTATATTTCCCTTAATTCCATAGAAATGAAGATATTGTCCGTGAGCCGTAATATACAAATGTGTTCCCCATTGTTGTGCTATTCCAGCAGAAATTAAAAAAGCTACATTGTCATCAATATGAGAATAACCTTTATGAAAAGGTTCTTTTTCTTCAGCCATTTCATTAAGAAAATCAATTGCAGTCAGATTCAATCTTTCCGCACAATATGATAAACTTAAAAAACTTGGCCAATCAAATTTGTCATTTATATGAGAAGCAAAAAGGTTAGCAAGTATTTTCGACTTTTCAATTTCTAATATTCTTTCATTGAGTATCATTATTTGTTCAACTACTGAATTTCTATACTTTTTGTTTTCTTTAAATTTATTTTGAAATTCAATTTTTACTGAATCTTTTAGTTTTGCTGAATGAAATTCTTTCAAAAATGTCAACAATTTTTTAGCAAAATGAATTTCTTTAATCTTTATTCCGCCTTTTACTAGACCAAGTATAGTCTTAACGATAGGGATTTCTTTAATTGCATCATTATCTAAAAAAGAATCTAAAGCCAATTCAGCATAATCAACTGTCAAATCCATAGTAGTTGATTCTAAACCATCTTGAACTACTTTTTCAATTGATTTTTCATTTTTTTCTTCAAATTCCATTGATTTCGTATTAATTGGTGGTAACGTTTAGTATAAGAAACGTAGGGCAATAAATAAGCACTTTCGTTTCGGTTTATTACTTAGCTAAATATAAATATTTTGCTTTTATTTTTCTTCTATAAATGCCAAATTTTATATTTAGCGGACTTCATTAATATGCCTAAACTTTCAGTTAAGCCACAAATGCCCTATGTTTTTTTATACATTGTTATATACCGTTTTCTTTTTTCCAGTCGGTTTTCAAATATTTCAAAGCACTTTCTAAAGCCTGTTTTGATGGTTTCGGATTATAACCTAATTCTCGTCTTGATTTACTAATATCATAATCTTGTTTTAAACCATAAAACATATCTAAGTAATGTCTCTGTAATAGAGGCTCTTTTCCTGTTAGTTTACTGCTAAATTCCATTAAACCAGCAACAGAGTACAATAAACATTTTGGTACTTTTTTAGGTGTTTTTAGTTTTAGTTCAGGGTATAAATCAGCTGCTATTTTCACCGTTTCTTGTAGCGTAGTGTGTTGCTCGTTAGATAAAATATACCTTTCACCATTTCCTCCTTTAGTCATTGCATTATACATTCCTGAAGCTACATCTTTTACATCTACCCAATTTAAAGTTACATTGGTGTCTACAGGTATTTCACCATTTAAAACTTGTAATACAAGCTTGTTAGAATAACTTAACTTATAAGCTTTAGACCCAATCATAGCAGAAGGTAAAACAAGAACAGTTCTAATACCATACTTTTTTCCTAATTCTAATGCGAGTTTATCAGAATCATTTTTAGAATTATAATACCAGTTTCGTCTGTCTTTGTTATATCCATTGTCCACATTTGCAGGTAATTTTGTGAAATCTAAACTGGCTACAGAACTTACATAAACGATATTGCTGATGCCACATTCTTTAGCAATGTCAAATACGTTTTGAGTTCCTTGCATATTATTATCATAAATTTCCTCTTTTGGATTTTTTGCCCACATACTAAAATTTGCCGCAACTGCATATAAGTTTGTGACTCCTTTGAATGCTTTTTTCAGAGATTCTCTGTCGGTAATATCAGCTTGAACAACTTCACAGTCTAACCCTTTAAAAGGTTCAGTATTATTAATGTTCCTTACAGTTGTTCTTACTTTTTGGTTGTCGGAAAGTAAAAGTCTAATTAGGTTGTTTCCTAAATGTCCATTTCCGCCAGTTACTAATGAAATTTCATTGCTCATAATTCTTAAATTTTGTTTGAGCAAATTTCCATACCTTTTATGAGGTTAGAAATAACATTTGTTAGAAAGTGATTTGTTTTCTAATACGACTTAAAGATTGAGGTTCCATTCCTAAAAAAGAAGCGATATTGTCAATAGATACATTCAAAGCTAATTTTGGATACTGATTTACAAATTTTAGATAACGTTCTTTTGCTGTTAAAATTTGAAAATCTTTAACACGCTCTAATTTGCAACCTAAATGTTCGTTGGTTACTTCTTTGACAAATATTGCCCAAAATTTTGTCTCCTTTTGTAAAATATCAAAATCAGGTTTCGATATTTTTAGAACTCTAGATTCTGTGATAGTTTCATAATAATCTAATGATGGTGTTTCTGTCATAAAACTTTCTAAAGATGTAAAAAAATCTTGCTCTACTACAAGATGCTGTACGATAATCTTTCCGTCAACATTTTGATACCCTTTTACGATTCCAGTATCTAAGAAATAAATATATCGCTCAATTTTTCCTGCTTTTAAAAGATTAGTTTGAGCTGGTATTTCTTTAGAAACGAAAGACTTTTTGATTAAATTAATATCATTTTGAGTTAAAGGAACTCTCGATTGTATGTAATTAATTAGATTTTCCATTTTGTTTGTATTATACTGATATAGGTTGACCTTTTTTTAGGTTAATTTATACCGTTCAAAAGATTTTTTTAGCCGTTTAGAAGGCAAAAAATATTTTGAACTAGTTTTGTTTTCAAATTGTTAGTTCAGTCAAATTTACATTATTTCTTCGATATGATTTGTATTTGATGTTTGGATTTAAATGTACTTCAGCTGGTTTTCTTAATTCTAAGCTAAAATGGGTTCTTAAATTGTTGTAAATATATACTGCTTGTTTTGTTACTTCTTGAGCAATGGCAGTGTTTTTAATGCAATTTCTAAGTCCATATTCATATTTTAAAGTTCTATTAATTCGCTCTGCAATTGCGTTTTCATAAGGATCATATTGTTCTGTCATGCTCATCATTATGCCATTTTCTTCTGCAAATGCTGTGTATTTGGGGTTACAGTATTGAAAACCTCTGTCAGAATGATGTATTAATTTTTTATCAGGGTATTTTCTATTTTTAATAGCCATTTCTAGCGCTTCTGAACAAAGTGATGTCTTCATGTTGTTATCTAATTTATAGCCCATAATTTGCTTAGAATATGCATCTGTAACGATTGCTAGGTAATTGTGTCCATTGTCTGTTTTAATGTATGTTATATCGCTTACCCATAGTTGTTCTGGTCGAGTAGGAACTTGGTCTTTAATTAGGTTTTTATATTTTCTAAATTGATGATTAGAATTTGTTGTTGTTACATAGTTTTTAAGCTTAGGAACAAGTAAATTATGAAGCCTTAACACATCGTACAACTTGTCTCTACCGATTTTAATACCTTGTTTTATAAAGTCTTGTTTAAGTTCATCATATAACTTAATTCCGCCAGTTCTCATACCAACTAATTTTCGATATTCTTGTATCATTGCGATGACTTTTTCATCGTTTAGTCGTTTGTTTTTTTGGGTTTTGAGTCTTTTGTAGAAGGCTTGTTTACTAATCCCAAAACACTCATAGAACCATTTTCTTTTAAACGGTTTTTCTTTTTTAGTTCTATCTCTTTCGCTAATGTTTTGGGCAACGACTTTTTTGACAAATCGACTCCAGTAATGATTTCCATGTCAGCAATAATATCTTGTTGAAATTCCTTTACAAACTCCAATTCTTCAATACGTTCCTTTAGTTTTTTAATCTCATCTAATTTACTCATACCTGTATTTTGTTGGACTAAAGTACTATATTTTTTGATCCAATACCCAATTGTAGTTCTAGGAACATCATATTTTTTGGAAGCAAAGTTTGTGGAAATCTGTCCATTCTGAATTTGGTCAACGACGAATAATTTGAGTTCTAAAGTTGCTTTTTCGTACGTTTTTTTTCGCCAGGGTTGTTTTTGAGCTTTCATAAGTGACTATAATTAAGTGTTTAATTTTTAGTCAACCTATTTCAGGAAAGTACAGTTTTGTAATGGTATATAACGGTTTCGTGTATGAATAGTTGCGGTTTTGTGTGCGAGGAATTTCCGAAGGAAATTCAGACGTAACAAAAATGCAACTACCTTTGTTTAAGCACTAATGTAGCAATTTTTTATACACGTTGTTGTAAAACGTTTTTTATTCCGTTTTCAAATTCCGTTGTTAATTTATTCACTTTTCTTTTATTCGCAAACCAATGAAAAGGTGAAGGACTTGAGTGAAGTCCGAACGATATACAATTTACTAACAAATCAGTTCCATCGTAAATTATTGTCATTTGTTTTCCCCAATCAGTTCCTGAATCTTGCCAAGAAAAATTAATTATTGCTATTTGTTGATTATTCGCTGAAATATTCCAGTCATTTTTTTCCGCAATCTTTTTAATCAGATTTGAGTTTTTTCCTCTCGATATTCCTTTAATCCGCTCTAATTTATAAACATTGAAAATTGAATAAATCATCAATCCTCCAATTATCATTGTAAAAATTAGAAAAGCAAGAGAAAGTCCAATCGGTTCGTCTTTGTTTAAATTCGAATTGAATTCCATTATCGCTATAAATGGAAACATTCCAACAAGCATTAGTGGAAGCAAATAGTCGAATATTTTTTCAAGAAACCATTGTCTCGTAATCAGCTTTTTAGCTTTTTTAGATTTTGATATGTCGATTGGAATTCTGTTCACTCAAATGTTTTACAACGTTTATGTATAAGAATAGTGCGGTTTTTGTGCGAGGATTTTCCGCAGGAAAATCAGCCGTAACAAAAGAGCACTAACCTTTGATTAAGCACTTAATACCGCATTATTTTTATACGGTGTTAGCTGTAGTTTTTATCTTTTGAATTCAGATGTAAATCCATCATTAAAATCATCAGTTATTATAAGGCTTTTACCAATTGAAAGAATAACCATTCTATAGTCATCATTATCAATGAAAAGGATTTGGTCTTCATTATTATCTTCAATATTGAATGAGTAGGTTCCGCTGTGCAAATAAAAACCATTATCGTTTCCAATTTTGTTTTCTACTGTCAAAATAGTAGATGTTTGGTCAAAAGTCCATTTTATGTCCCCTTTTGAATAGTCATTATCGATACTTGCTAATCCTCCGCGTACATTTACTAAATTCCAAGTTCCATCAATAGTGTTTTCTTGCGATGAATTATCGTCATTGCTACAGCTAGTCAGAAATCCGACTCCGACAATTATAAGTAGGGTGATAATATTTGCTTTCATAATAGTTTTCTTTTTAGATGCTAAAATTCATAAACGGTTGCGTTAAATTACAGCTAACTTGTTTATATACAGAGCTTTTATACTGATTTTGTTCCGTTATGGTGGGATATGCAGAAGTTTATTGTCTTTATATCCATTCTATAAAAGTAAGTGATTAAAATAAATCATCAAACGGATTTTTAATATTTTTTAAGCTTGGTTCTGTAACATGTGTATAAATCATAGTAGTTTTTGGACTACTATGACCTAATAGCTCTTGGATATATCTAACGTCTGTCCCTTTTTCCAATAGATGAGTTGCAAAACTATGTCTTAAAGAATGTAGTGTTGCTTTCTTTCTAATACCAGCTTTAAATAAAGCATTTTTTAATACTTTTTGTGCACTTGTATTACTATATTTTCCTCCTTTTTGTCCTTCGAATAAATATTTTTCTGGTTTATAAGCAATATAATATTCTCTTAAAATTTTTACAAACACAGGTGATAAAAGAGTGTATCTATCTTTTTTTCCTTTAGCTTGTTTAATATGTATTAACATTCTTTTACTATCGATATCGTTTATTTCTAGATTGATAGCTTCACCAATTCTTAAGCCAGCAGAATACAATAAGCATAAAAGAGCCTTATGCTTAAGGTTTGTTAAGGTGTTAAATAGCGATTTTATTTCAGATCCGCTTAACACTATTGGTAGTTTTTTTTCTTTTCGAGGTCTTTCAATTTGTATTTCTTCATAAGAATATCCCTTGTATTCAAAAAACTTTTTAATTCCACTTATAAATTGATTTTGATATGAAATTGATTTATTTGGAATAAAAATATAATCATAACTAAATGCTTCCACTATTTTTGTAGAGAATATTTCAGCATTTTTTAAAAGAACATATTTAATATAAGTTGTAGTAACATCTACATAAGTGTTCACAGTATTTTCACTAAAACGTTTTTGAAACAACCATTTTTTAAACTTTTGTAATTCTAATTGATAAACATCAGGTAGTTGTTCTATTAGGTGTGAATTTCTTCTTTCCTCTATTTTACTTTTGTTGATGGAAGGTTGTAATTCTATATAGTCAATAGTCCAATTTGTTTTTTTCAAATGATTGAAAACTATTCTTAAATTTTCTAACGAAAGTTAAGAATAAAAAGACCTTAAAGTTTGACTCCAAACAACATTTTTAAGTTTTTTAAGATGTTCTTTTATTTCATTATTATAAGCAAACCGAATTACTAAAACATTTTTATTACGAAGTTGAGAAATTGTTAAGTTGATTTTTTTCATAGCTTTTAGGTAAAGTTAACATTTTTTTTATAAAATCAATTTCTCGGATCTACCGCTACACTCATCTTTTTAGATTGAATTACATTCATACTACAAAATCCATAACGATTGGTAATTTTCCCATAACAACCATAAATCCCCATTCCGTTTACTGGATATTGATGTACAACATTTGTAAAATGTACTGCATCAAAGTAATGACCATCTTTATCAATAAAAGTACTCAGTCTCATTAATTTATTTTGAGACGTTTTGTTAAAGCGAGTAGTTACCAGTAAACCATAAATTAAAACATGCTGACTCTCAAAATCAATCATTTGTTTTGCTTTAATACTTGGCAGAAAAGGTTCAGTCACCAGTTTAAAATAATCATGCACAGTAAACCCTAATAATTCCATTTCATCATAGACTTTTTCTAACCAATGAGATTCTAGTTTTGGCAATTCATACTTTACTTGTTCTGTTTTAAAAAGCAGTTCTTGTTTTGTTTTTTGTTTGGTAGCTTTCAATTTAAAAATAGCTTGCCACAATAGTTGTTTTTTGGTTTTATTTGTAAAACGAAAAGCATCAATTCTAATTAAAATGGTTAGTTGTTCAATACTAATTACAACACGATCTATAAAATTTTCTAAAGACGTAAAATCCCCATACAATTGTCTTTCTGTTAACAATCTTTGAATTGTTAAATGCTCTAAACTTTTTAAATACCCAAAACCCAAATAAATAGTTTTATCTATGACAATGTTGGGATGATTACTTTTATTGATACAGGGCAACTCAATAATTGCTCCTTGCATTTTTGCTTCATGGATATAATGTTCCGTTGAATAAAATCCACCTCCGTTATTTAAAACCGCCACCATAAATTCTATGGGGTAATAACATTTTAAAAACATACTTTGATAGCTTTCTACAGCATAAGAAGCTGAATGTCCTTTGGCAAAAGCATAGCCTGCAAAACTTTTAATTTGATTCCAAACCTCAAAAATTAAAGCATCTTTATGCCCTTTTTTTCTACAGTTAGCAATAAACTTATCTTCTACAGCTTTAAATTCTGATAATGATCTGTATTTCCCACTCATTCCACGTCTTAAAACATCCGCTTCACCCAATGTTAAGTCTGCAAACTTACTCGCCACCTTCATCACATCTTCTTGATAAACCATTACACCATACGTCTCTGGCATAATTTCTAACAAAATAGGATTCGCTTCTTTTCTTTTTTCTGGAAAACGATGTCTTTTTATAAATTCATCTTTCATTCCTGATCCCGAAACGCCTGGTCTAATAATTGAACTTGCAGCCACTAATCCTAAATAATCTTGGGTTTGTAGTTTTTGCATCAATCCTCTCATTGCTGGAGATTCTACATAATAAGCACCAATGGCTCCACCTGACTTTAATAAATCATTGATTTTTTTATCTTTTTTAAAACTTTCTACATCCGTAATATCTATGGGAGGATCATTTGGTCTGTTTCTTTTTATAATTTCTAAGGCTTCTTTAATTTTTGCCAAACCTCGTTGTCCTAAAATATCAAACTTAAAAACACCTACATCATCTGCAATGTTCATGTCAAACTGAACTGTTGGAAATCCTTTTGGAGGTAAACTTGTTGCTGAATAATAATGTATTGGTTTATCTAAAATCAATATCCCTGCAGAATGGACACTTACATAATTCGGAAAACCCTCAATTAGTTTACCATATTTTAAAACCAACGTTGCAATACTATCCGTTTCTTGCTGTTTAATTCCCTTACTTAATTTATCTATTTCCTCTTTTGGCAATCCAAATACTTTTCCTAATTCTCTAATGACTGCTTTATACTTAAAAGTATTGTAGGTTGCTAAAAGTGCTGTGTTTTTAAAGCGTTTAAAAATATAGTTGGTAACATCTTCTCTATCTTTCCATGAAAAGTCAATATCAAAATCAGGTGGAGAAGCTCTAAAAGGATTGATAAAACGTTCAAAGTACAAATCTAATTCTACAGGATCTACATCTGTAATACCAATGATATAAGCAACAATACTATTGGCACCACTCCCCCTTCCTACATGAAAGTACCCTTTACTTTTTGCATAACTCACAATATCATAATTGATTAAAAAAAAGGAAACAAACTTTAAATCAATAATTACTTTCAATTCTTTCTCAAGTCGATCGTGTACTTTTTGAGTTGGATTTTTATAACGTTTATGTAAGTTGTTTTTACATAAATCTAATAACATATTGCAATCTTTTTCAAAACTATTGCAATACTTTTTAAGATTTTGGTTTTTTCTATCTTCGTGAAAGTCAAAAAACGTATTACAACCTTGCAATACTTTTTCTGTGTTTGTAATACTATTTGGAAACTCTTTATAAAACGTTAACAATTCTTTTCTTTCATGCATTACATCTGTTGTAATACATTGTTCTGTAGTAGGAAGTTTACTTAATAAAGTATTGTTATCTATGGCACGTAACAATCTGTGTGCGTTAAAATCTTTTTTATTTCGGATGGTAACCTGTTGTTGTATCACAATTCTATCTTCAAACTTCTTTAAATGAGAAAAACGGAGTTTATTAATTTCTGCAATAGAAACTCCAATAAATTCATTCTCTTTAAAAGTGGTCATGTTTAACTGCAATACTTTTTCAAATGGATAAACAATAAATGCATCTTCTAAATAACTAGGAGTATCTGGAATATCAGTTTTAGTTTCTAAAAAAGTAGATAAGTATTGATTGATATTTTGAAAACCAACATTACTTTTTGCGAGTGCTACAAATTGTTGGGAATTTCCATTTCTGAAATCAACACCAATTACAGGTTTAATGTTATACTTTTTAGCTTGTTGTATAAAATTCATACAAGCAGAAGTATTGTTGATATCTGTAAGCGCAATACTTTTGATATTGTTTTCTTTTGCGAGTTCTAGTAGTTCTATTTCCGAAAAAGTACCATAACGTAAGGAATAATAGGTATGACAGTTTAAATACATAAAGCAATCAATTATTGTTTTCTATGTGCAAGAACCAAAGGAGGTTCTCCATTAAAAGGATTGCTAAAACGACCAATAGATTTTGCTCCCATAGAAGCTGCTCTCATAATACTTTTATCTCCATATTTATTTCTAACAGTATCCATTGCATTGTATAAATCCAATAGTTGTTCTGTATCGTCAAACAAATTAATTTGGTAATTACCACTGACAATGTCAGATACTTTTACCCCCACCAATCGAATTAACAATCTTCGTTGATATAATTGTTTAAACAATTCTAAAACAGCAGGAATGATAATGTGATCTGCACTTGTATAGGGAATTTTTATTTGCTTGTTATACGTGTTAAAATCTGAATATCTAATTTTTACACTAATCACACCTGCTAACTTATCTCCTTTTCTCAATTGATAAGCTAAATTTTCTGCCATTGCAAAAATGGTTTCTTTTAACTTTATCATATCAATTGTATCTTTAGTGTAGGTTCTTTCTGTGGATAAAGATTTACGTTCGTGAAAAGCAATAATGGGTGGATTATCTATTCCGTTTGCACGTTTCCAAATAGTTTTTCCATTTTTCCCTAAAACGCTTATCATCATTTCTAAAGGCATTTCTTGAATTACTTTTATTTTTTCTACACCTAAATTCCTTAAAATTTGATACGTTTTTTCTCCAACTGATGGAATTTTACGAATTGATAATGGTGCCAGAAATTCTTTCTCAAATCCTGCATCAATCAATAATTGATTATTGGGTTTCGCTTCTCCTGTTGCAACTTTAGATACAATTTTATTTTGTGACATTCCAAAGGAAATAGGCAAACCACTTTCTTTTATAATTCGCTGACGTAATTCAGAAGCGTATTTATAACTCCCAAAAAAAGCATCCATTCCAGAAAGGTCTGCATAAAATTCATCAATACTCGCTTTTTCAAAAATGGGTACTTTTTCTTTGATGATTTCTGTTACAATATTTGAGTATTTAGAATAAATACTCGTATTTCCTCTAATAACAATTGCTTCAGGACATAACTTTCTAGCAATCTTCATTGACATGCCTGAATGCACGCCAAAAGTTCTCGTTTCATAACTACAAGCTGCCACAACTCCACGATCTCCTGTTCCTCCAACCAACAACGGTTTTTTTTGCAATCGACTATCAATCAATCGTTCACAAGAGACAAAAAAAGTATCTAAATCGAGATGTAAAATATTTTTCTTCACACCACAAAATTAGCTACAAACACAAACAATTATTGCTTACATTTGTAGTATTATGAAAATTATATCCAAAAACATACGTCATTTAAGAAGTTTAAAAGCGCTTTCACAAGAGCGTTTAGCTGATGATTTAAATGTAACAAGATCAAGAATAGGTTCTTATGAAGAGAACAGGTCTTCACCTACTTTAGAGTTTTTAATAGATTTCTCTAACTATTTTAAAGTACCTATTGATATATTATTGAAAAACGACCTTACCAAAACTAAAGATATTTCGTTTATAGAAGTTGGAAGCAAACGTGTTTTATTTCCAATTACAGTTGATGACGAAAATGAAAATTTAATTGAAGTAGTTTCTGCTAAAACTTCTGCTGGTTATTTATTAGGGTATGATGATCCTGAATATATTGAGCAGTTAGAAAAAATAAAATTACCTTTTTTACCTACTGGTAAACACAGAGCATTTCCTATTAAAGGAGATTCCATGTTACCTATGAAAGATGGATCTTATGTGGTTGCTGAATTTGTAGAAAATATTACAGATGTTAAAAATGGAACGTCTTATATCATAGTCACTAAAAATGATGGTATGACCTACAAAAGAGTCTATAATCAAATTGAAGAGAAAGGAAGTTTACTTTTAAAACCTGATAACAGAGAATATCAGTCTTATGAAGTTCCTTTAGAGGAAGTTTTAGAACTATGGAAATTTACTTGTAGCATAAATACGCAAGAGTATGAAGAACATGAACTAAAATTGAGTAGTATTATGCAAATGTTTAATGGTTTAGGTGTTGAATTGAAACAATTAGAAAAATCTTTAAAAATGAGTTAAAAAAATCAATTTTAACCTTTAAGGAATAAAAATCTTAATTATATTTGAATAGAAATTATATATAAATCCGAGTACACGATTCAGTACACGATTTAGTTAAAATAAAGCATAAAAGCGTGAAATTAGGGTGTTTTGTTAAATTCATAACCCTGAGGTCACGGGTTCAAATCCCGTTCTCGCTACTATTTTAAATCAATAAAAAACAACAGTTTAGGTCTCTAAACTGTTTTTTTATGCAATCAATTTACCATTACCTTACTCTAACAACAGAAATTGAACACGATTTTGAACACGATTCTAAAGTTTTAAACCTTTTTTCTTCCCCAAAAATCTATACAGCAAAAGGAGATTTATCTAAGCGATGGTACATCTATTTTTCCTTCAGAAATCCAAAAACAGGGAAATTGGAACGAATGGCAAATGTATATGGTAAAGTAAACCAATACAAAACCAAAGAGAATAGAATGAGCATCTTGTCTTCTTATAGAAAAAACTTGTTGTTTTTACTAAAACAAGGCTTCAATCCTTTCATAGATAACTCCGAGTTGTATGAGCAGTTGAAAAATCACACTGTTGATATAGAACTAGAAGAAACCCTTAAAGAAGAAGCAATATCTCCATCAAAAATAAACGAATCTGTAAAAAATGCTGTAAAGGAAGCCCTAGATGAAAATATGATTACTTCACTTTTAGAAAATGTAATTCTAAAGGGAGACTTATCTAAAACAACCAAAAAACCTATAAAAAACAACCAAAAAGAAATTCACATAAAAGAACAAAATACTGGGAATAAGAATCAAGAAGAAATGTCTATTGTAAAAGCTTTTGACTTTGCTCTAAGCTTAAAAGAAAAGGCAGTAAGTAATGGAACGTTAAAAGATTATAAAAGAAAAGCAAAACTATTTATTATTTGGATGGAAGAAACGCATCCAACCAAAAAGAATATAAGAGAAATTTCTAGAAAAGATTTATTAGATTATTTTAATGGAATTGTTTTAAAAACAAGCGCAAGAAATCGTAATAATTACAGAACAGAATTAGGAAGTATCTTCCAAGTATTAAAAAATAATGAATTGGTTGCTGAAAACTATATTCAATCAATTCCTGTATTAAAATCCAAAACAGAAAGAAATAAGGTTTACACATTAAAAGAGCAACAAAATATATTTGAATATTTAGAAAAACAAGATCAACTATTATTACTATTCATAAAATTCGTTTCTTATAGTTTCATTAGACCTATTGAGGTTTGTAGAATAAGAATTAAGGACATTAATTTAGAAACTAAAACCGTTCAATTTAAGGCTAAGAATAGCCCTTTAAAAACAAAAATTATTCCTAGTATTTTATTTGATGAATTACCAGATTTATCAAAGTTAGATAAGGAATCCTTTTTATTTACTCCAGAAACAATTGGAGCTTTCTGGGATGCAAATGAAACTAATAGAAGAGATCATTTTTCTAAAAGATTTAGAAAAGTTGTAAAAGACCATTTTAAATTGAATGAAGATTATGGAATTTATAGTTTTAGACATACCTTTATCTCAAAATTATATAGAAAACTGAGAGAAAATGCTTCTCCTTTTGAAGCTAAGAGTAATTTAATGCTGATTACAGGACATAAATCAATGAGTGCATTGGAAAAATATTTAAGAGAAATTGATGCAGAGTTGCCAGAAGATTACTCAAAATTATTTAAGTAAAAAATGAGCAAAGAAACTAGAAAAGTAAATGTAATTTATCAGGAGTTTAGAAAGAGGGTATTTTACCCTCTTTTACTCAATTCCCCAAAATTCTATTTCGAACACTTAATTGAACAAGTACAAATCTAACAAATAGAATGGGTGTTTGATGTTTTGATATTAGCAAGAAAGAAAATGGATATTGTTTTTATTGATGATAAAGATGAATCACAAGAAATTTTAAATAAACGGAGTCTTTTAAACGAAAACTTGTTTGATTTAGTAGACTGTCAAATAGAACTCAAAACTAATTAATTTTTCTTTTTCACCTAAAAAACTGCTATAACAATACCCAATATGTTTCCTAATAATACTATTGCTTAGCTCGAACTCACTCTATTTAACAACTTTTTTATAACTCCATAATAGTATAAAAATCAAGTGCAATTATTTTACATTGCCTATATTATGCGTTAATTATACGTAAAATTAACGCATAATTCAACTATAAATATACTTAAATTCATAATTATTTTTAATGAAAATAAAGAGTATTATATAGAACAAAAATTTAAACTAATGACTTTTCAAAGCATCTAACTCCACTCCTATCCCAAATAACATTAATGTAATACAAGTTTGTAATACAAAACTTGATTTGTGTTACAAGTATTTTATCAATCCATTTAAAGTATCTCCTCCATATTTTGATAATGATTTTTCTTGGAAAAATCGAGATAATGTAACTAACTATAGTTTTACTCCCAATAAATACAAATCATTGCTTACAACTTACCATACATTTAAATACAGAAGTATAATTTGATAATTAAGAAAAATATTTGAATTATCTAAAAAAGACATTGTATATATCTTTACATTACACTCGAATCAAAAATCGACGAATTAAATCTATTAAAGCACAAAGCTACATACTTCTTATTTAGTTTATTTTCACTACATTAGATAATTATTTAGCTATGAAATCTATTATTTTACTTCCTAACATTCATAAGGGTTCAAATATTGTTCTGATTAATTTTCCTTTTGATCAGGAAATAAAAAATCATTTAAAATTATTACCCGAGGTACAATGGAGCCAAAATTTGAAATCTTTCTACATTAAAGATTCTTCAAGTAATAGGAGTTTATTATATAACCATATTCGACTAAAAAAATGGTTTGTTAATTATGAAAAACTTAAAAAAAAAGTTATACCTCCGTCAAAAGAAATCTACAAATTGGTCTTACCTGCTTTATCTATCGACTTAACTTCAGAATTAAAAAAGTTTAAAAGATGGTTGCAACAAAAAAGATTAAGTGAGAATACTGTTAATACTTATGTGGAAGTAACTGCATACTTTCTTCGTTATGGATTACTAAAAAAAAATGAAGATTATTCAATAAAATTAATTGAACAGTTTAACTATGACTTTATATTTAGAGCAAACAGATCCGTATCCTATCAAAATCAATGCATTAATGGAATCAAAAAATTTCTTTTTTTTAAAGGTATAGAAATTAATTTATTAAATATTGAAAGACCTAAGAAAGAAAAGAAATTACCAGCAGTTTTAAGTGTTGCAGAAATTAAAGCCATATTTAATAATCTTACAAATCTAAAGCATAAAACATTATTAAGTCTTCTTTATTCTGGTGGACTCAGAATTGGGGAAGCATTAAATTTAAAAGTTGATGATATTGATAGCAAAAGAATGTTAATTCATATTAAGCAAGCTAAGGGAAAAAAAGACAGGTATACTTTGCTCTCGTATTCTTTTTTAATACTTCTTAGAGAGTACTATTTAGCTTATAAACCTAAAGTTTTTCTTTTTGAAGGGCAAAATGGACATAAATACAGTGGTGCCAGTGCTCAAGCTGTGTTAAAAAAAGCATTGAAAAATACTAAAATTACAAAAAAGGTTACATTACACACTTTAAGACACTCTTTTGCAACACATTTATTAGAAAATGGAACAGATATTAGGTATATACAAGAATTATTAGGTCATAGTAGCCCAAAAACGACAATGATATATACTCATGTTACAAAAACTAGTCTTAAAAATATTAAAAATCCTTTTGATGAATTGTAGGAATAAATTACTTTTAAAGAATCATATTCAATGTATAAATATAATCATAAAACTTCAGCATATAAACCCAATTAAGAGATATATACTGATATAACATAAGCATATAAACAAGTTGCCATTCATTGCGGAGCGCACTCTGAACGGAAAAATAATTTCTAAAATTACGTCTGACTTTTTAGCTTGTTTGCGGAATCGAAATCTGAATCGAAATCTGAATTGAAAAACGAAAACCGAACTGAATGCGGAATTTAGCAAGTTGCGGAATTGCTCACTCAAACGGAATTGAAAATAATGCGGAATAAAAAGCTGACCGATTTTACTCAAACGCGAAAAAGCGGAAAACGGAATTTAACGGAATAAATTGAACTCTGAAAAAACAACGAAATGGCAACACCGCATAAAAAAAATTGCTTATTTTAGTTAAAACGAAAAGAGTTGCTTTTTTACTAGCTGCTGATTTTCCTTCGGAAAATCCTCGCATGCAAAACCGCAACTCCTTTTATGCAAACACGTTGTACAACATAAAGAATGAAAATAAAATTTGTAATAATATTCACATTTTTAGCTTTTATAAAGGCTGAATTTTCTCATTCTCAACATTCCGAAAAATTTGTTGAATTAACACAAAATTTGAAACCAATTGATTCAATAGTTAAAATCAAAAAATTTACAAACGGAAAAATTAAAGAAATTTCTAAATTTTTAGTTTATGAATATGGAGAATATACTTATGAAATTGTAAGTGGGAAACAACAATTATTTGACAAAAAAGGGAGATTATTTTATGAAGTTTTTTATGGTAGTTTTGGGAATTTAATTTATCAAAAACAATTCAATAATAAAAATCAACTCTATAGAATTATTGAAACAACAAAAATTGATTTGAAACCTGAAACCACTCTTTATCAAATATTAAACTCTAATAAAAAAACTTTAATTGAAAGTTATGAAAAAGAGTATAACTCAAATGAAAAAGAGGGAAATTTAAAATTATGGAAAGAAGGAAAATGGTTGAATGGAAGAAAAATTGGAAAATGGAAAACTTATAATTTTTGTGACGAAACATTTAAAATAAAGGAATACAAAAGGAAATAAAACGTTGTACAACACCTTGTATAAAAAATTGCTAAATTTGGCTTAATCAAAGTTTGTGCTTTTTTATAAACCCCTATTTTCCTGCGGAAAATAGCCGTTCATTTAAAACGCAAATTTCCATACAAAAACACGTTACCTGCCATTTGAAAAAAACACTGCATAAAAAGACAATATGTTTCACTTCGATAAAAATTTTGGATTATTTATTGGCAAACTAAAAGAGAATCTTTATCATAAACATTATGCTATACAAATTAGTATTTCAGTAAAATCTAATATGAAACTGACTATAAAAGGCGAAAATGAGATATTAGGAAAATCATTTTTTATAAATTCTAAAGTTGAACATAAATTAATTAGCGAATCAAATCAACTGACAGTTCTTGTAAATCCATTAAGTTCTATTGGACACCAATTTCATTTGCAATTTGGAAAGTCGAATTTTACATTACTTAATGAAAATTTGTCAGATAAGTTAATCGAAACTTTAAACAAGTTTGAAAATTCAGAAATTGATTTTGAAAGATTATGTGAATTAATAAGTCAAGTGTTATCAGAATATCAATGCACTTGTGAATCCGAAAACCATTTGGACGAACAAAGAATTATAAATGCAATAAAATATATGGACGCTAATTTTGAAAAAGTATTAAGTCTTGAAGAAGTTGCAGAAAAGTGCTTTTTATCGCCAACACGTTTTTTACATTTATTCAAAGAAAAAACAAATTTAACTTTTAGAAGATATCAATTATGGAATAAGTTAATAAAATCACTTCCGTTTTTAGTCAAAAATTCTATTACTGAAACAGCATATACTTTTGGGTTTTCAGACAATTCACATTATACAAGAACTTTTAAAGAAACCTTTGGTGTTACACCAAAATTTTTGATAACAAAAACATAGCCAGTTCATACAATTTTAAGTCTGTTTAACTTCTCACCTTTGTATTTCAATAGAAACAAAATGAGAACGATATTATTTATTATGCTATTAACACAGTTAAATGCATTTTCACAAACAGACTTAAAAACAATGAACAATTATTTAAAAGAAACGACAATTTTAAACTATTCAAACCTATCTCTTCAATCTTTAATTAAAGAGAAAAAATGGATGGAATTAGACACTATTAAAAGAGTAAAATCAATTTATAACTATGTTAGAGATGATATTGAATTTGGCTATAATATTTCTGACAGTATAACTGCAACACAGGTTTTAGAAGATGGTTATGGGCAATGTAATACAAAAGCAACATTGCTTATGGCTCTTTTACGAGCAACTGGAGTTCCAAACAGAATACACGGTTTTACAATAGATAAAGCATTACAAAAAGGAGCAATTAGCGGAATTTGGTATAAATTATCGCCAAAAAACATTTTACATAGTTGGGTAGAAGTTTATGTTAATGAAACTTGGTATTTTCTGGAAGGAGTTATATTAGACAAAGAATATTTAACCAAATTACAAGAGAAAAACAAAAATTGTAAAACTACTTTTTGTGGTTATGGTACATACACAGATAATTTTGAAAACCCACCAATTGAATGGAATTTAAACAATACCTTTATTCAAGACAAAGGAATAAATCAAGATTTTGGGCTTTTTGATACACCAGACGAATTCTATGCTAAACACCAACAAAAATTAGGAGCATTTAAAAGGTTTATTTATCGAAAAATAGTTAGGCACAGAATGAACAAGAATGTTGAAAGAATAAGAAACGGCAGGTAACAATGTATAAAAATAATAAGGGTTTTAGTGCTTAATGTAAAGGTCTGTGCATTCTACAGAGTTCACCAAATTTACAATTTTAAATTTTGTGAAAATATAAAAGTAAAATTGTAAATTTGGCTAAGTGCTAAAGCTGAAAGTAAGTACATTTTAACCCCTTACTATTCTTATACTAACCGTTGTAGCCAATTAATACATCACGATGACCAAGAAAAAACCTCTCAAGAATTAATTAGATGAAAATATGAATAAAGATGCTTACAATGCTCAAGACAATCCTATAAATGACCGAAAAAAGACAGTAAAACGAGGTCCGAATGTATTGCATTTAGAATATTTAGGAGGCTTGAGTGAAGATGATTTGAAAGAAATTAATGAAAACTTATCCAAAGCAAATCTTGAATTAAGTTCATTTAATAAAAGTGGAGTTTTTTACAATTCAATTGATGAATATAGCCTAGTTACATATTTCGTAATTCACCAAGTTTTAATAATTGAAATTCTAAAAAATATTGGAACTAGCGCTCTTTGGGATTCAATTAAATGGTCTCTTATGTTTGGTTGGAATAAATTAAAAGGAAAAACCTATCACAAAGGTGTAGGTTCTAAAATTACAGAAGAAAAAGTAAAGTTTGGACTTTCTGTAAAATTAGATGAAAACACAGGTTTTAACTTTGAGTTAGATGGGAATTTAGACAAAGAGATTATTGAAAGCTCTCTAGATAAAGTCTTTGATTTTTTAAAAGAGCAGAAAGTAAATGATAATTATAAAATTCCAGATTACGTTTATTATTCGGAGAAAGAAGAAAAATGGTTAAAGATTGATGTAATAGCCGAAATTATCAAAAAGACAAAAAACAACAAGAATAAAGCCCTTGAAAAAATTCTAAAAGAAAAAAGGAAAACGAAAAAGAAATAACTGGCTACAACACCGCATAAAAAAAATTGCTTATTTTAGTTAAAATGAAAAGAGTTGCTTTTTTACTAGCTGCTGATTTTCCTTCGGAAAATCCTCGCATGCAAAACCGCAACTCCTTTTATGCAAACACGTTGTAAACAAGCTAAAAACAAACCGTAAATGGAAAGACCATTTGATACAAGATTAAAATTAGTTTATGAAACTTTGGAAAAAACTAAAGAGAATTTCATATTCAATTTCAATCAAAATGACAAAATACTAGTTTGGATTGTTGGTTTTTCTGTAACCGCAATTTCTATTATAATTTCAAAGATTTCCAACATAAGTGAAAATTATTCATCGTGCATTTTAAAAACAGTTTTATTACTCTTAACAACATCAATTATTAGTGGAATAATTTATAGACTTTCTGCCCTTTTATTTCTTCAAAAATATCAGAGTATTATGTTCTTTTTAGAAGGAGCATTTTCAAAAGAAAAAACAATGCCGACCGAAACTAAAGAATTAAAAAATCCAGATGATATACACGAAATTTATCAAAAGATTAAAACCGATTTTGACCACGATTATTCCGATATAATAGAACTTTACAATAAACCTCAATCAGCAGAATCAAAAAATTATTATGTTGACTATCTGAAAAACGAATATGAAAGATTAGCAGAGTGGGCTAAAAACGAATACGAATATGCAGACGAATATATGAAAGGAGTTTATAAAACTGCATTCGGACTTTCTGAAAAACAAATCAATAAACTTTTTAGTAAAAATAAAGATTCATTTTACTTGAAATTATGGAGTTGGATTTCTGTTATATCAATTGCAGTTTGTCTAATTACTTTTATTTCAGTAATAATAATTTTAGCAATGAATTATGAATAAAGCCAGTTTACAACACCGTATAAAAATAATTGCGGTTTTTGGCTTAATCAAAGGTCGTTGCGTGTTTGTAACGTCTGATTTTCCTTCGGAAAATCCTCGCATACAAACCCGCAACTATCCTTATACATAAACGTTGTAAGCAAGCTAACGAAAAACCTGAAAACTGAATTTAAATAATAAACTTAATGATTTTAAAAAAACGAAAAATATTTTTGACTTTTATAGGAACTATATTATTCCTTTTCTATAGCCCTTTTACTTATTTCGAAGCTCATACAAATATTGAATCTCAAAATAAATTAAATGAAATAAATATTAATGGTTTTACGGAAAAAAATGAAACTCATAAAAAAGGTATATACTGGAATGAAAAAGAAATTAGTCTAAAAAATGACAGAAGAATTAAAGTTAACAAATCTTCTGTTTTAAATTTTGGAGTTTATTCAAAAATAACGAAAGAAATATCTTTTGAAAGAATCGTTAATAACCAATTGACAAAGACAATTCTGAAAGCTGAAAGTAAGATTTGGGGTTTAGGAAAATTAAGTGTTAAAAAAAATAATTTTAACAATATAATTAAGAAGAAAATTGACGAAATATATTCGGAAAAATAAATCATTAACATTTGAATTTATAAAGCCAGCTTACAACACCGTGTATAATTAATTGCTAGTTTTAGCTCACTTGGGAAATTCCTCCGGAATTTCGCCGTTCGTACTTTATTTAGTAAATTCACTCCTTAAACAACGCAACTAATCATACACAACAACGTTGTGCCCAATTAAAAAATTCCGTTTCATAAGATAATTCAGATTAAATGATTGTATCTTTGATAGTATCAAATGATAGTATCAAAAATGAAACCACCTTACGAAATAACATCTTCTATTTTAAAATTAATAACTTCTATTTCAGAAAAAATAGGAGAAGTAAATGCTAATTTATTAAACAAACCTTCGCCTAAATTGAGAAAACAGAATAGAATTAAAACTATTCATTCTTCTTTAAAAATAGAAGGAAACACACTTACAGAAGAACAAATAACAGCACTTCTTGAAAACAAAAGAGTTATTGGTCCTAAAAAAGATGTTCTTGAAGTTTTAAACGCAATTAAAATTTATGAAAATTTAGAAGATTATAATCCTTCAAATGAAAAATCCTTTTTGAAAGCACATAAAAACTTAATGGAAGGTTTAATTCAAAATTCTGGAAAATATAGAAATCAAAGTGTAGGAATTGTAAAAGGCTCAAAAGTTGAGCATTTAGCACCACCTTTTGGAAATGTGCCATACTTAATGAAAGATCTTTTTGAATATTTGAAAAAGTCTGATGAAATTGAATTAATTAAAAGTTGTGTTTTCCATTACGAAATGGAATTCATACATCCTTTTTTGGATGGAAATGGCAGAATGGGAAGATTATGGCAAACTTTAATTTTAATGGAAAAATATCCAATCTTTGAGTTTTTGCCTTTTGAAACTCTAATTAGTAAAGACCAGGAAAAATATTACAAGTCTTTAGCTGAAAGCGATAAATCTGGAAAGTCAACTAAGTTTATTGAATATATGCTAAATGTTATTGACATTTCAATAAGTGAACTATTAGATTTTAATAATCGAACGTTAAATGAAAAAGATAGATTAGATTATTATATTTCATTAAATAAAACTGAATTTACAAGAAAAGATTATATGGATATTTTTAAAGATATTTCTTCTGCGACTGCAAGTAGAGATTTAAAGAAAGGAGCTGAATTAGATTTATTTGAAAAAATAGGAGAAAAAAATAAGACAATCTATCGTTTAAAATAACTAGGCACAACACCGTATATAATTTATTGCTGGCTTCTCGCCTACTTACGAAAGTCCTTGCGGACTTTCTTAGTTGGTAATTATTTCCTAAATTAGTTACTTAAACCACGCAACAAACCATATACAACAACGTTGTAGGTAATTAAAACCAACCTTTGCGAATGAATGACTATTTAATAATTACTTTGATTGTACTGCTTTACTTTTCGCCAGTATTTTATCAATTATACTTATTATTAAAAGAGCGAAAAGAAGAAAACAAGAAACTGCTCAAAAGATTATTGCGTTTTACGAAATACAGTTTTTTAGTTCTAATATTTACTGGAATTGTATTTGGAATATTAAGTCATACAAACTATTTGAATTACCAAAAACCTATGACTTTTGACAAGTATGACCAAATCACCTTTCAGAATTTCCGAGGTTTGGAATTTTTTAAAAAGTCACTATATGGAAATGAACGGTTTGCGTATGTTGTAACATCAATCGAAAGTGAAATTGATGACAATTCTGTAACTGTGCAATCATTATTCTATCCTTCGCGCTCTTTCGTTTATAAAAAAAACACGAATAGTACAGAACTCTTAACTCACGAAAAATATCACATCAAAATCACAGAGTTGTTTGCTCGTAAAGCAAAACAAGAAATATCTGATTTAAAAACTTTCGATGAAAACAAAATCAAGGGAATAATTAAAGACGTAGAATCAAAAGAAAGAGCTTTTCAAAAAGAGTATGATTACAATACTTTTCACAGCTATGTATTAAGTGAACAAAAAAGATACGAGAAAGAAGTAGATAGTTTATTAACTTCGCTAAACCAATATAAAAACCCAAAAATCATAATTGATGACAAAAATTAAGTACGTCCTTTTAGCAATTATCTGCTTAACATTAACCAATTGCAAAACCGAAGAACACGAATTCCCTTTAGACAAAAGATATTGGGATACAAATGATTACGACAAAGCAATTCTTGAATTAAGATTTGGATACGAAGACGATGAAAAGAAACCAACTTTTGACAATCCAGAACAAAGAATAATAGTTGAAAAATTAACAGACGAACAAAATTTCAAAGTCGTACTTAAAGACAATGAATTAGGTACAAAACATCGGAATGCAGTTGCAACCGAATTCTTTGAACATTGGAAAGATATGCATCAAATTTACCAAGCAACTGACCGAAAGGATATGTATGTTTATGATATAGAAATGTTGGCTGTTTGGCAATATGGTTTGAGTTTACAACTTGACTATTTTAAGTTAGGAAATGACGAAATATTAGAAAGTGCAGACGACCCAAACTCTTCAAGAGTCAAGAATGTTATTAACTCAAACATTAGTACTTTAATTGGCAATTATATTATTTATTTGGATGAGATAAACGAAGAAAATGCGTTTTCGGAAAAAGGAAAAACTAAACTTGCTGACGGAATAGATAAATACTTTACTCAATTGATTGAACTTTATCCTGACGCAAATTATAACGGAATGAAAAAGAAAGCGGAATTGATGCTTAATAAGAGTGAGTCTGACAAAATTAAATCGTCTCTGACAAAATTAATTGAGTTAATCGATTCAAAGAAAAAAACGGAAGAATAACTACCTACAACACCGTATAAAAATAATTGCGGTTTAGTGCTTAATCAAAGGTCGTTGCGTGTTTGTAACGTCTGATTTTCCTTCGGAAAATCCTCGCATACAAACCCGCAACTATTCTTATACATAAACGTTGTAAACAATGCTGAAAAACCTCATTTACATAACAATCTTTTTTACTTCATTTTTAAGTTTTTCTCAAAACATAAAATCAATTGCGGAATTTAAAAAAGTTGGAGATAGCTTAATTAAGAATAGATTGAGCGAATTTGACCAATCCGGAAATTTAGTCCGCGAAGTGAATTATGGAAGATTTGATTCCAGATTAAAAACTTACAGAAATAAAATCACAACATTTGAATTAAAAAATGGACAAAGAGTTTCGGAATATTTCTGCGAAGACTTTGTTGCTAAAGATACTTGTGTACTTCGTTCTTTCTCAACATTTGAATTTGACAAAAAAAATGGAATTGAAAAGCAAACAAAATTCGAGTCGGATTCTCTAATTCGTTTCATTCGAGAAACTAAAAAATCAAAAAGAATCAAAAGTTCTAAAACATACTCTTGGGAATTTATACCTGTCGAAAAACCTGATTTTGAAAAAGCTCTTGTCTTAATAGACACAATATTTTATGACAAAAAGCAAAGAAAAATAAAAAGAGTAAGCTATAACAGTCGTAAAAAAAAGCCAGTTGTCGAATTATATAAATATTCAGATAAGAATTATACTTATCAGACAATTGGAACTTTTAGAGATACAACATTGACTTTTCAGTATAATAAATTGCAGAAATTAGCGGATAAAAAATCGTTGAATTATATATTTCAGAATTCCGAGAATTTTAAGTACGAGATAGAATATTATTAAAAGCACAGTTTACAACAACGTATAAAAATAATGCGTAGTTTAGTGCTTAATCGAGAGTTAGTGCATTTTTTTTACATCTGATTTTCCTGCGGAAAATCCTCGCACACAAAACCGCACTATTCTTATACAAAACCGTTACCTGCCATTTGAAAAAAACACTGCATAAAAAGACAATATGTTTCACTTCGATAAAAATTTTGGATTATTTATTGGCAAACTAAAAGAGAATCTTTATCATAAACATTATGCTATACAAATTAGTATTTCAGTAAAATCTAATATGAAACTGACTATAAAAGGCGAAAATGAGATATTAGGAAAATCATTTTTTATAAATTCTAAAGTTGAACATAAATTAATTAGCGAATCAAATCAACTGACAGTTCTTGTAAATCCATTAAGTTCTATTGGACACCAATTTCATTTGCAATTTGGAAAGTCGAATTTTACATTACTTAATGAAAATTTGTCAGATAAGTTAATCGAAACTTTAAACAAGTTTGAAAATTCAGAAATTGATTTTGAAAGATTATGTGAATTAATAAGTCAAGTGTTATCAGAATATCAATGCACTTGTGAATCCGAAAACCATTTGGACGAACAAAGAATTATAAATGCAATAAAATATATGGACGCTAATTTTGAAAAAGTATTAAGTCTTGAAGAAGTTGCAGAAAAGTGCTTTTTATCGCCAACACGTTTTTTACATTTATTCAAAGAAAAAACAAATTTAACTTTTAGAAGATATCAATTATGGAATAAGTTAATAAAATCACTTCCGTTTTTAGTCAAAAATTCTATTACTGAAACAGCATATACTTTTGGGTTTTCAGACAATTCACATTATACAAGAACTTTTAAAGAAACCTTTGGTGTTACACCAAAATTTTTGATAACAAAAACATAGCCAGTTCATACAATTTTAAGTCTGTTTAACTTCTCACCTTTGTATTTCAATAGAAACAAAATGAGAACGATATTATTTATTATGCTATTAACACAGTTAAATGCATTTTCACAAACAGACTTAAAAACAATGAACAATTATTTAAAAGAAACGACAATTTTAAACTATTCAAACCTATCTCTTCAATCTTTAATTAAAGAGAAAAAATGGATGGAATTAGACACTATTAAAAGAGTAAAATCAATTTATAACTATGTTAGAGATGATATTGAATTTGGCTATAATATTTCTGACAGTATAACTGCAACACAGGTTTTAGAAGATGGTTATGGGCAATGTAATACAAAAGCAACATTGCTTATGGCTCTTTTACGAGCAACTGGAGTTCCAAACAGAATACACGGTTTTACAATAGATAAAGCATTACAAAAAGGAGCAATTAGCGGAATTTGGTATAAATTATCGCCAAAAAACATTTTACATAGTTGGGTAGAAGTTTATGTTAATGAAACTTGGTATTTTCTGGAAGGAGTTATATTAGACAAAGAATATTTAACCAAATTACAAGAGAAAAACAAAAATTGTAAAACTACTTTTTGTGGTTATGGTACATACACAGATAATTTTGAAAACCCACCAATTGAATGGAATTTAAACAATACCTTTATTCAAGACAAAGGAATAAATCAAGATTTTGGGCTTTTTGATACACCAGACGAATTCTATGCTAAACACCAACAAAAATTAGGAGCATTTAAAAGGTTTATTTATCGAAAAATAGTTAGGCACAGAATGAACAAGAATGTTGAAAGAATAAGAAACGGCAGGTAACAATGTATAAAAATAATAAGGGTTTTAGTGCTTAATGTAAAGGTCTGTGCATTCTACAGAGTTCACCAAATTTACAATTTTAAATTTTGTGAAAATATAAAAGTAAAATTGTAAATTTGGCTAAGTGCTAAAGCTGAAAGTAAGTACATTTTAACCCCTTACTATTCTTATACTAACCGTTAGCAATAATTACCAATGAAAATCCGAAAATTCATAGAAAATCTAACACCTGAAGAAATTGAAGAAAAAAACCTTCAGCAAATTAAGGAAAATGATGAATTCTTTAAGGAATTTAAAGATGCTCACGAAAAAAAATGTTGTGTTCTTTGTGGTAATAAATTAGATTACTTTTCAGATTTTGAACCTTGCTTTCACTGGTTTCTACTACCAAAAGGAATAAAGAAAAAACATTTTAAAAGCTACCTATCTGAACCTATTGGATATTATAGACTTGAAAGTTATTTTAGATGGATTGCTACATTGGAATCACCTCTAAAAAACATCAATGATTTAACAGATGAAAAATCTGGTTCTAAATTAAAAGAAATCACTATCAAATATGAGAACATTGAGTGGTCTATGAATTTTGGACAAAATGATTTGGATGGACATAAAGATTCAAATAATGCTAAATTTCCACATTTTCATATTCAAATGTTGATTGACAATAAGCCTTTTATTAGGTTTAACGATTTTCATATTCCTTTTTCAAAAGAAGACCTTTTCAACCTACAAATGATGGAAGAAGCTTCTGATTTAATAAGTTTAGACTATGATTTAGGAACTGGTATGTCATTTATTGAAAAAAATGAAAATTTAATTGAACTAGATAAAGTTATGAGACTTGCGGAAGATGAAAATAACGCAACTTTTAATACAAGTTCTATGTTTCAAATGCCAGAAGGCAAAACCATAAAAGGAGAAGAAATTGAAAAATTTATAAAGGAAAGTAAAGATACTAAAACACCTCTAAGAAAAATAATGAAAGAAAACATTCCTGACATAAAAATTATTACAGAAGTTAGACCAGGTAATTCAGTTCCGAAAATGAAAAAAAGAAATTCAAGAAAATAACTATTGCTAACACCGTATAAAAATAATTGCGGTTTAGTGCTTAATCAAAGGTCGTTGCGTGTTTGTAACATCTGATTTTCCTTCGGAAAATCCTCGCATACAAACCCGCAACTATTCTTATACATAAACGTTGTACACTATTTATGAAAAGAATTTATTACTTAATAATATTTGTTATTTTCATTCAAAATTCTTCTTGCAATCGAATTAAAAAAAATGATTTAATTGGTGAATGGAGAACTTTCACTTTTAATGATAAAATTTCTTATTCAGATATTAAGTTCTCAAAAAAGAAAATACAACTACTTGATAATTTTTCAAGAATTGAAAGCGGAAAATATTATTTGAAAAGTGATGAATTAAATATCAGTTTGAATAATTATAATTTAAAATCAAAACTTATTTTCTTCAACAACGATTCTATTGAAGTATTTAATAAAACATATTACAAAGTTGAAAATTCGAAACATTTTGAATTAGATGAATATCGTTTAATTGGAATAGATTCAAATGAAAAACTGTCAGTAAATAATAATTCATATAATTTCCATCTTTATTCCGAAAAAGGAATTACAAAGATTCGATTTAATGAGAAAATTATTTCTCTCAATGATGTGAAAATAGCCATTTTTGGAGGACATCACAATTTAAAGCCAACCGTTGAATTATTCGTTGGAGAAAATATTAAATCAGAAGACTTAACGAATTTTTATATTGAACTTGAAGAATTGGGAATAAAAAAAATAACATTAATCGTTAAAAAGGAAAATCCAACTGAGTATAAAGTTATTAAAGATTCTACTGGAAATAAAGAAAATATATTGAATACAAATAAAGAATTAATTATAAAATTGAAATAAAAAACAGTGTACAACACCGTGTAAAAAAAATTGCTTGTTTTAGCTTACTTGCGAAAATCCTCTCGGATTTTCTCGGTTCGTGTTTTATTTATTAACTTTATTGCTTAAAACACGCAACTTTTCTTACACAACAACGTTGTAGGCAATTTGAAAAACATCTCCTCCATTCAATAACTTAACGCAACAAATCTAAAATTATAGATTTGTAAAATGGAAGTAAAAAAACATAGACGATTAACTTTGAAAGAAAGAGTGATTATTCAGACTCTTTTAAATGAAGAAAAGTCTAAATCTTATATAGCAATTAAACTCAATAGATCTCGTTCAACTATCGGTAGAGAAGTGAATAAATGGGTGCAAAAAAAAGAACATAAATATGATGCTGAACTTGCTCATTGGTGTGCTAAAGAAGATTATTTAAACAAGAGAAATTTAGATAAAATAAGCACTTATTCTTTACTCAAATTTTTTGTTTACAAAGGACTTTTATCAAACTGGACTCCTGAACAAATTTCTGGAAGATTAAAAGAGTTGTATCCTAATAATCTAATAATGTCTATTTCACACGAAGCTATTTATAGACACATTTATACTAGACCACAAGCTCGTTTAAATAAAAAGTTAATCAAACTATTAGTACGTAAAAAAACAAGACGTAGAACTCCTAAAAAAAGACGTGGTGGTGGAAGTAAAATCATTAACCAAGTCAGTATTGACAACAGACCACAACATATTGAACTTAGAAATGAAGTGGGACATTGGGAAGGAGATTTAGTGATTGGAAAAAATCATAAAAGTGCTATTGGAACTATTGTAGAGCGCAAAACTAGATTTACTTTAATAGTAAAATTAGAGTCTAAAAAAGCAGGTGAAGTAGCTAATGAGTTTTCTAGAATATTAAACAAATTAAATCCTATTTATAAAAAATCAATGACATATGATAACGGAATTGAAATGGCGAGACACGAAATGATTACTAAAAAAACAGGTATGAAAATATACTTTGCACATCCATATTCTTCCTGGGAAAGAGGAACAAATGAAAATACAAATGGACTCATTAGAAGATATCTTCCAAAAGGAACAAACTTCAATGAAATTGACGTAAATAAACTCCAAAATATTCAAGAAAAATTGAACAACAGACCAAGAAAAATTATAGGATATAAAACTCCAAAAGAAATGATGGATTTAGAACTTAAATTTGTAGCTTAGTAACATCAATAAACAAAAACGGTTTGTTGCGTTACAACATTGAATCCAAGAAACTTCAAATCGAAAGTTTTGAACTAAACAGAGAAAGGAATTGAAAAATATGATTGAAAAATATGACGGAAAGAAGTATGCTCTGAAAGAATATCTTCCAGTTATTTTTTTATTTATTTTTCTTATTGGATTTGCAATTTATACTGTTGTTAAAAAAGGAGAGTTTGAAGATGTCTTTTTAAGTACAACTTTTGACGAAAGTGTTGTGGACATTTTTGAAGAAAAAGGAAATACTTATTTATTACTGACAAATAAAGATAATAGATATAGAATCGAAAACAGTCGGAATTACGCTTACGAATCTGCTTTTTTATATGATTTTATTAAAGAAAATGACCGAGTGATTAAAAACGAATGTTCTGATACTCTTTTTATAGAACGAAGTTCAAAAAAATATCATTTTCTTATAGGAAGTACATTGTACAATCGTGAAGGAAAATCAAAGGAACTTATACAGAAATCTCTAATCGAAAGAGAAATAATGAATGACAGAAATGACTGTGACTGAAAATAAAACTGAATAGAAAAACGAACACACAACACCGTGTAAAAATAATGCTTAGTTTAGTGCTTAATCAAGAGTCCGTGCATTTTTGTGACGTCTGATTTTCCTGCGGAAAATCCTCGCACACAAAACCGCACTATTCTTATACATCAACGTTGGCAATAATATCCAAGCAGAATGCTGAAAAAAAATATACTGAAAGAATAAACGATAGAATGAAAAGGCACAAATTTAAAACATCAAAAAAATTAAAAACAATACATCGTAAAATGATAGTAAATTTTGGTGCGGAAAACATAAGATATGAATACGAACATTATTATTTCGATATCAAAACTGAAAAAGTAGAAAGTTTACAAGCTCATTTTAAGAAAATTGGATTAGTGTTGTTAGAAGTTTAACTGGAAGTATCTAAAATAGATGCTGGAAAAAAAAATAAACATAATGCCAAAATTTTTATGTGTTTTTATATCAATAAAGAATTTTAATAAATCAATCCGATAGTTTGAGAAAAATCGAACTGAATGTTGAAAAAAGTATTTCGGAATTATTAATCGTGCGGAATCTCTAGCAAATTAAAAAACTGAACAGAACGCTGAAAATTATTTCGAATTGAAACAAACCTAAAAAAAACAAAAATACTATCGCCAACACCGTGTATATTTAATTGCTTTTTTCTTCCCTACTTGCGAATATTCCTGAGGAATATTCACGGGTTCGTAAAAGTTTACTAACTTAGTTGCTAAACCACGCAACTAATCATACACAAACACGTTGGGCATAATTTATGAAAAATCTAATTTTAATAAAAATAGGTGAATCAAAATACATTAACGATATGTATGAGAACGAATATTTATATTTTAAAAGTTTAAAAGAATTTAGAAGTAATTCAGAAGACCAAACAGGAAGATTAGACCCGAAAGAATTAAATGTAAGTAATACGCAAATAAATAACTTAACACTAACAACAAATAACAAGGAAATAGAATTACATAAAGTTTTCAAAAATTTTGAAGGTCAATTAATGAAAAACTTAGATAACCCTGAAATTAATTGTTGTTCACTTAATTGGTTAGTTCTTGAAACTGGTAAAAAAAGTAGATTTTTTGAAAAAAAACTACTCGAAATGGGAAACAAAGCTCTGTTAATATTAGATTGGAAAAAATTCTTTGAAATTCTTGATAGAGAAATTGAAAAAATGAATTATAATTTTTCTAGGAAAAAAGTAACATATTATTCTCCTAAAATTCATAACGGAGAAATCTCATTACATCACAAAGATGAAAAGTTTGAATATCAAAATGAATATCGAATATTAATTTCACCTACGAAAAATGAACCAATAAACATTCCTTTGCCAGGTTTGAAAGAAATTAGCACTGTAATAGATTCTAGTAATTTGAATAAATTAATCATTAAATAAAAAACTAAGCCCAACACCGTGTATAAAAAATTGCTATTTTTAGCTAAACTAAAACTTGTTGCTTATTTGCAAACTTCTGAATTTCCGTTGGAAATTCCTCGTTCACAAAATCGCAACTTTTAATACACAACAACGTTGGCAATAATATATCAGAACGCAAAGAACACGAACGAATTGAGCAAATAAAGAACTAAAAAAATGAAAAACATACACTTTGATAATATGAGAAATTGGATATGGATTGCAATTTTAATCCTATCTCTAATATTTATTTTGGGTGGAGCTTTTGAACTGTTTGAACTTGAAAACCCAAAGTTGAATAAAGGAATGAGTGCTATCGGATTTTTTCTTCAAGTTATTTATTTCAGCAAAATGTTTTGGTATAAAAACTATGTTCAATGGAACAAAAAAGGTGCTGTAATTCGAATTAATTCTTTTTCTGCGAAGTCGTTGAGTTTTGACCAAATCAAAAAAACTGAACTGATTGAAAAAAAATTGATAATAACTAAAGACAGCGGAAAGACAATAACATTTGACTTGAACGAAATAGCAGAACCTGACACACAAAAGTTGAACGAAATAATAATAAAAAATACTATTGCCAACACCGTATAAAAATAATTGCGGTTTAGTGCTAAAACAAAGGTCGTTGCGTGTTTGTAACGTCTGATTTTCCTTCGGAAAATCCTCGCATACAAACCCGCAACTATTCTTATACATAAACGTTGCCAGTAATTTAAGAGGAACATTGGAAATCACAAAGAAAGAAATAGAAAAACTAATTGAATTGAGAAAAGAAAACACTTTTCTTAATCATTTATGGAATGTTTTTTCTCGTGATTTTAGATCAAAAGGAGAAATTAATAGGAATAAAATAAAAGTTTGGAATCAAAGTATTTGGAATGTAGCTTTTTATCCAATTTTTACGTTTGAATTGAACGCTAATAATCATCTGACAAATATAACAGATAAATTAAATCCAATAGGAAAAACAATCGTTGGGTTATTTTCAGTCGGAATTCTCTACTTTATTTTCACCAATTTTTCAATCGATTTTGACTTTTTGGAAAATTGGTTACCTATTCTAATCGTTTCCATCTTCTTGCTAATTGTTATTACAGTTTTCAGGAAACTTTACCTATTTGAAAAACAAAATCAACTTGACGAAATATTTGAGATTTTAGAAATAGAGGTTGAGGAAAAAAAACCAGAAAAAGAATGGTCACTGAAAAACATATTAATTAGATTATTTACATATCCGTTTTGTCTGTTTTTAATCGGACTAAATATTTTTCTAATAATTCCGAATGGACAATACATTTTAGCATTAGGAACTTTTGGATTTGTTGGATTTTATCTGTTTTCGGATTTGAAAATGATATTTAAGAAATAAAAAACTACTGGCAACACCGTATAAATTTTATTGCTGGTTTTAGCTCACTTGGGAAATTCCTTCGGAATTTCGCCGTTCGTGTTTTATTTAGTAAATTCACTGCTTAAACAACGCAACAAAGCTTATACAACAACGTTGTACACAATATAACCCAACAGAATGAATAGAAAAATAATCACACTTTTACTTTTAGCAATATTCACAAATTTTGGATATTCGCAATCGGACAAAATAAATATAAAAACTGAACATTTAACAGAGGCGAATTATCTGAAAATGGATGATTTTTATTTGACTCATTACTTATATATCGACCTCTTTTTAAGAGAAAATTTGTTTCCAGAAGCAAACGCAGAAGATGTTTCCTCAATCTTAAAAGCTTTGAAAAAATATGTTTCAGTAGAAAACAAACTAGACATTGAAATTGAAAAACCTGGAAAAAGGAATTACTTAATCCGATTCACAATTTTAAAGAAAGATGACGGTACTGAACTTTTAATAGCTTTCACGAATTGGAGCGTTAAGAAAAAAGAGTTTGAAAAAGATATTAAAATGGAAAATGATTCCTATACGAGATGGTATTTTCTAAATGGAAACAAAATGACTTACCGAAAGGATATGTCTGACCAAAGCGATTATTCAACTATGAATAAATCTGACTTAGCTAATGCTTATCTATTCGATGAAATATCTGAAAATGATTCTGAGATAAAAAATACAATAGACGAATATCTAAATCAAAGCGAATTAAGTGTTTCAGATAAAATTATGGCGAATTTAATCTTATTGAAATACCAAATTTTTCAAAAAGAGAACGATAATGTGAATAAACAAACTGAATACATAACTGAACTTTTTGAGAAAAATAAGTCGGAATCTAATTTAAGAGGTTTACAAGCTGCATTCAATGCGACAATATTTCAAATAGAATTAAGTAAATAAATACTGTGTACAACACCGTATAAAAATAATTGCGGTTTAGTGCTTAATCAAAGGTCGTTGCGTGTTTGTAACGTCTGATTTTCCTTCGGAAAATCCTCGCATACAAACCCGCAACTATTCTTATACATAAACGTTGTACAACATAAAGAATGAAAATAAAATTTGTAATAATATTCACATTTTTAGCTTTTATAAAGGCTGAATTTTCTCATTCTCAACATTCCGAAAAATTTGTTGAATTAACACAAAATTTGAAACCAATTGATTCAATAGTTAAAATCAAAAAATTTACAAACGGAAAAATTAAAGAAATTTCTAAATTTTTAGTTTATGAATATGGAGAATATACTTATGAAATTGTAAGTGGGAAACAACAATTATTTGACAAAAAAGGGAGATTATTTTATGAAGTTTTTTATGGTAGTTTTGGGAATTTAATTTATCAAAAACAATTCAATAATAAAAATCAACTCTATAGAATTATTGAAACAACAAAAATTGATTTGAAACCTGAAACCACTCTTTATCAAATATTAAACTCTAATAAAAAAACTTTAATTGAAAGTTATGAAAAAGAGTATAACTCAAATGAAAAAGAGGGAAATTTAAAATTATGGAAAGAAGGAAAATGGTTGAATGGAAGAAAAATTGGAAAATGGAAAACTTATAATTTTTGTGACGAAACATTTAAAATAAAGGAATACAAAAGGAAATAAAACGTTGTACAACACCTTGTATAAAAAATTGCTAAATTTGGCTTAATCAAAGTTTGTGCTTTTTTATAAACCCCTATTTTCCTGCGGAAAATAGCCGTTCATTTAAAACGCAAATTTCCATACAAAAACACGTTGGCAACAAGCTAAAAAAAACGACATAGATGGAATTTAAAGGAGGTGCAATTATCATAGGTTCGTTACTTTGGGACAAAAAACCCGAACGAATTAAATGGAGAAAACTCTATCTCGAACCTTCAGAAAATATAATTTCATTTAAAGCTCGAATTCGTTACGGAAGAGAATCAAGTTCAAGGAGAAATACGCATACGATGATTTTATCAAATCACCCAAAAACAGAATTCGGAAATGCTTACATTCTGCGATTTAAGGAAATACTTAAAAATGCTCGGAATTTAGAAAGTCAAGCATTTGCTATGGCAGCAGCAGAAGGACTTTGGAAAAAAACTGGACCTTCATTGAATAAAAATTGGGGAACTGTTGGTCTTTTAATAAATCCGAAACTTGAGGAAAGCAGAAATCTTGAAATAATAAAAGAGCGTTGGACAAAAATTTATGCAGAGTATAATTTCAATCCAGCTGATTACAAAATCGAAAAGGAATCTGAAATAATTGATAAAAACGGATTTTTAAAAATTGAGTGGACAGAAGAAATGAACGAATTTGATTTTCTAATAGCAACATTGACTGTTCCAAGTCCAAAGTCATTGCTTAACGAAAAAATTATAGCTGAAAGAATTAATGAAACGGGTTATGACAAATATTTTTTAAACAATTATAAAAACGGAATTAGAACTTTCCAAGATGAGGAAATAATTAAGAAACTGAATAAAAAGCCAGTTGCCAACACCGTATAAAAATAATTGCGGTTTAGTGCTTAATCAAAGGTCGTTGCGTGTTTGTAACGTCTGATTTTCCTGCGGAAAATCCTCGCATACAAACCCGCAACTATTCTTATACATAAACGTTGTAAAACATTTGAAAAAAACTCTGTACATATTAATATTATTCTGTTTCGGATTTAAATGCGCTGATATTAATTGCGATTTGAGTAACGGAAAGTATAAAGTCATCTATGATAAAGAGTTCTTAAACTATCCAAAATTTGAGTTTAAAATAGATGGAGAAAATTTAACGGAGATTAACTCTAAATTGAATCGGAGATATAAGATTGAAAAACTTGGAGAGAATTCTTTCAAACTAAAATCTCTTGAGAAACAAACTGACTCTTTGACTGAATTTCAAAAAGCATTAATCTCAAACGGAAAAACCTACTATGAAATTACGAACTGTAAAAAAGACACGATTGATTTTATAATGCGAGTAAACTTGCACGTAATTTCACATTCTGGAAAATTTGTGCGAATAAAATAAATATGACTTAATTTATTATAATATCAATACTTGTAATTCTTTTTGCTGGATTTTTATACTGGGCTTATTTACCAGATTATCGAAGAAATCCAAAAGAATTCTGGAGAACTATAATCGGAATGCCAATCGGAATGATATTAGGCGGATTAGGATACTCTACATTGAATGATAAAATAAAGAAATGGGCAACTAACGATAAAAAGAAGAACGCGAAATAAAACGTTTTACAACACAGTATAAAAATAATTGCGGTTTAGTGCTTAATCAAAAGGTCGTTACGTGTTTGTAACGTCTGATTTTCCTTCGGAAAATCCTCGCATACAAACCCACAACTATTCTTATACATAAACGTTGCAAAACATTGTCGAGTAAGTTTGGAGAAAAATTGAAAATTAACGATTTAAGAATGTTAGTTGTAATTACAAAAAATGAAAACAAAAGAATTATTTGATAAAATCATCAATGGAATCGAATTAAATAGTGGAGAAACTCTTGAATGGAATGCTGAATTAAAAACACTTATTCCATATTCAAATAAACACTTTATTGATAATGAATATATTACTCTTGATTTCGGAATACAAGAACTTGTAAATGGAATAAAAATAAAACTGACAGTAACCGAAATATTAAATGAAAACAAATATTTTACAAATATTGGTTCAAGTTTAAAAAGTCAAGAAGAAACTCTATCTCTAATCGGTAAACTGAAATCCAAATTAGGTGATCCAAATGAGTTTTATCAAGGGAATTTTGGAATTTTCACTCATTGGGAAAATAATGATAATCGAATTGAAATTATAACTAAAGACCATCACGGAGGCTCTTGGTTTGAATTTCATATAAAAAAGAAAATATCCTTATAAATTAAAGGTTGCTTTTTGTGTTATAAAAATTAAAAATAAGGAACACCTTCTCACTAATCGGAATTTTCGAAAAACAAGGAATTGAGAAAAATGGAAAGTAAAAAACAACGATTTTGCAACAACGTGTAGTAAAAATTGCTAAATTAGTGCTTAACTAAAAGCAGTTGCATTTTTACTCACTTCAATTTTCCTGCGGAAAATAGCCGTTCACAAAAATCGCAACTTTCATTACACAAACACGTTGTAGCACATTTAAAATGAACATTTTGCTGAAATTAATATTTAGAGTTTTCATCATTTTTTATTCATCTATAATTGGAATAATTTTAGTTTCAAAACTGAAAAATATTGAGCTTTCTGACAATTATATTAGTGGAAATATCTATGTGATTTTTATCATCACAACGATTATATTAATAATAACTTCTATAAGAATAAATACTTTAAGAAAAATTGAAAATACCGAAAAAGGAATATTTCGATTGGCGCATTATATTGTTGGAATTACAACTTTAATCTTTTTAGTTTCACTCACACTAACATCTGAATTTGGAAGTTGGATAAATAATAGAATCGAATATGAAAATATACAAAATCCGAAAAGAACTATTAATCATCAAATATTAGATAAAGGAACTTTAGGATTTGGAGGTGAAAGAGTTGTGGAAACTTCTTCCTTTTTTAAAATATGGAATACTGTTAAAAAAATTGACACGTTAAAATTAAACTCGAAAGAATGGAAAAGAGTTGAGAGAATTCCACAATATCCATTTGAATAAAATATGAATTATGAAAAATAAAAATAACGTGCTACAACAACATATATAATTTATTGCTAGTTTTAGCTTACTTACGAAAATCCTCTCGGATTTTCTTTGTCAGTAAATATTTACTAAATTAGGTGCTTAAAACACGCAACAAACCATATATAAACACGTTGTAAACAATTTAAGAAATGTCGAAAAGCATTCATATAACAAAGAAAAATTTCAAAGGTTTAACTAAAGCTGAACTTGACGAACAAGCTAAAGACCCAAATTCGGAATTAACTGAATGGGCTCGAAAAAGTGCGATAAAAAAAGAGGTTAAGAAAAACCGAAAGAATGAAAAGAATAGTTAAATATGGTTTTTTGATTTTCGGAGCAATAATTCTAATTGGATTTGCTCTGAAAGGAAATATCACTCACGAACAATTTGACTCTGAAAAGTGGAAAAACTGGACGGAATCTGAAGCGGAATTATCATTGCGTTGGGATATGATGAATAGTTTGAGAAATAATCACGAACTGAACGGAAAAACGAGAACGGAAATAATAAACTTATTAGGAAAACCAGATTCAGAAACTAACTCGGATTTCCGATATTATTTGGGAATGTCAAAACGTGGAATTAATACTGGAAGTTTAACAATTAAATTTAATGAGAACGGAATTGTAAATAACTATAAAGTTTGGCAAGGATAATATGATTTTTAAAAAAGAAACAAAAGATAATGAACTCTACGTTTATATGAACGGAAAATTGATTTATAAAAAGTGGATGAATACTGGTGAATCGAAAGTATTTGACTTAATTGCTTATGACAAATACACTTTGAAATCAATTAAAGAAACGGAATAAAAAACTGTTTACAACACCGTATATAATTTATTGCTGGCTTCTCGCCTACTTACGAAAGTCCTCTCGGACTTTCTTGGTCGGTAATTATTTACTAAATTAGTTGCTTGAAACACGCAACAAACCATATACAACAACGTTGTAAAACATTTGAAATTGACCTCAATAAGTGAAATTAAAATTTAATGGATAAAAGTATAATCGGAATTTTTTTTGCGCTTGGAATAAGTTTCTTTATTCTTTATTCGAGAAAAGCAAAATGGATAACACCCAAGAAGGTTTGGTTTTTCTGTTTAGGATTTTTGATTGTCGGAATTTTTGGCTTATTATCAAAAAATGAGTTAAGAAATGAAAGATTAATGTATTTTGGATTCTGTGTTCCTTTAGTATATTGGATTTTTGACAGATTATTTAAAAAACTGAGTGAAAAAATTCACAATAGAGATTTTATTCTCTTCTTAAGAAATTCGAGTGAAATTGATTATGGATTTTCAGCTGAAAATCCACACGTTAAAACCTCCGATAAATTATTTTCATTTGGGCTTTTAATAATTATTATTGGAACTTTATTTATCGGTATGAAAACATTATGAAAAAAAACGTTTTACAACAGCAATGAACACAGATAAATCAAACGAATTTCCTCATATAAAATTTGGTTCTCGTGGAGAAGGAATTTATTATAATCTGAATGGAAAGGAATATGGTTTTGATTCAACTTGTTTTGGTGGAATAAATATCTGTTTGAGAGATTTAAGCGATACGAATTTGGGCGAAAACCAAAAGACTAAAATGTTTATGGAAATTATTCAATTCGTAAATGAAAGAGAAAATGAAAAACCAATAATCTCTTACAATACTGACGAAAAAGATTCGGAATTGTGGAAGAAACTGACAGCTAAATTTAGTTCGCAAATTAAGGATGTTGAAATAACAAATAATGAAGAAGCGAATCAAACTTGGTATGAAAGTATGAAAGCTGATTTAGAAACGGGATTAACCGAAATCAATATCAGAGGTCTGAAAATAAAAACAATTAAGGATTTAGACAAACATTGGAATAAAATAAAATTTACGAAAGATGGTGAATCAAACGAAAAAGTCACTTTTTGGGACAAAATAAAAGCAAAACTGAAATAAAAACGTTTTACAACACCGTATATAAAAAATTGCTGGTGTTGTGCTAAAAAAAAGGTCGTTGCACGTTTGCTACGTCTGATTTTCCTTCGGAAAATCCTCGCACACAAACACGCAACTTTCCATATACAAACACGTTGGCTTTAATGCGAAAGATGTACTTTCCTGAAATAGGTTGACTAAAAATTAAACACTTAATTATAGTCACTTATGAAAGCTCAAAAACAACCCTGGCGAAAAAAAACGTACGAAAAAGCAACTTTAGAACTCAAATTATTCGTCGTTGACCAAATTCAGAATGGACAGATTTCCACAAACTTTGCTTCCAAAAAATATGATGTTCCTAGAACTACAATTGGGTATTGGATCAAAAAATATAGTACTTTAGTCCAACAAAATACAGGTATGAGTAAATTAGATGAGATTAAAAAACTAAAGGAACGTATTGAAGAATTGGAGTTTGTAAAGGAATTTCAACAAGATATTATTGCTGACATGGAAATCATTACTGGAGTCGATTTGTCAAAAAAGTCGTTGCCCAAAACATTAGCGAAAGAGATAGAACTAAAAAAGAAAAACCGTTTAAAAGAAAATGGTTCTATGAGTGTTTTGGGATTAGTAAACAAGCCTTCTACAAAAGACTCAAAACCCAAGAAAACAAACGACTAAACGATGAAAAAGTCATCGCAATGATACAAGAATATCGAAAATTAGTTGGTATGAGAACTGGCGGAATTAAGTTATATGATGAACTTAAACAAGACTTTATAAACAAGGTATTAAAATCGGTAGAGATAAGTTGTACGATGTGTTAAGGCTTCATAATTTACTTGTTCCTAAGCTTAAAAACTATGTGACAACAACAAATTCTAATCATCAATTTAGAAAATATAAAAACCTAATTAAAGACCAAGTTCCTACTCGACCAGAACAACTATGGGTAAGCGATATAACATACATTAAAACAGACAATGGACACAATTACCTAGCAATCGTTACAGATGCATATTCTAAACAAATTATGGGCTATAAATTAGATAACAACATGAAGACATCACTTTGTTCAGAAGCGCTAGAAATGGCTATTAAAAATAGAAAATACCCTGATAAAAAATTAATACATCATTCTGACAGAGGTTTTCAATACTGTAACCCCAAATACACAGCATTTGCAGAAGAAAATGGCATAATGATGAGCATGACAGAACAATATGATCCTTATGAAAACGCAATTGCAGAGCGAATTAATAGAACTTTAAAATATGAATATGGACTTAGAAATTGCATTAAAAACACTGCCATTGCTCAAGAAGTAACAAAACAAGCAGTATATATTTACAACAATTTAAGAACCCATTTTAGCTTAGAATTAAGAAAACCAGCTGAAGTACATTTAAACCCAAACATCAAATACAAATCATATCGAAGAAATAATGTAAATTTGACTGAACTAACAATTTGAAAACAAAACTAGTTCAAAATATTTTTTGCCTTCTAAACGGCTAAAAAAATCTTTTGAACGGTATAAATTAACCTAAAAAAAGGTCAACCTATATCAGTATAATATAAAAGGATTGCAACTGTAATACAAAAGAATTGCTACTACCCTACACTGCAATGTTTATCATAAAGTAAAAACAATTGCTACAAATTCACAAAGACGATACAAATTCTCATCAAAATAAATAATTGCATTACAAAAACAAAAAGGATTGCAAATGTAATACAAAAGGATTGCCATTACTTTACACTGCAATTTTATCACAAAGTAAAAACAATTGCTATAAATTCACAAAAACAACACAAAGCCATATCAAAATAAATTATTGTATTACAAAAACAAAAAAGATTGCAACTGTAATACAAAAGAATTGCTACTACCTTACACTGCAATGTTTATCATAAAGTAAAAACAATTGCTACAAATTCACAAAGACGACACAAATTCTCATCAAAATAAATAATTGCATTACAAAAACGAAAAGGATTGCAAATGTAATACAAAAGGATTGCCATTACTTTACACAGCATTTGCAGAAGAAAATGGCATAATGATGAGCATGACAGAACAATATGATCCTTATGAAAACGCAATTGCAGAGCGAATTAATAGAACTTTAAAATATGAATATGGACTTAGAAATTGCATTAAAAATACTGCCATTGCTCAAGAAGTAACAAAACAAGCTGTATATATTTACAACAATTTAAGAACCCATTTTAGCTTAGAATTAAGAAAACCAGCAGAAGTACATTTAAATCCAAACATCAAATACAAATCATATCGAAGAAATAATGTAAATTTGACTGAACTAGTTATATAGAATATAAATAATTTAAAAGGTATAAATTAGACCAAAAAAGGTCAACCTATATCAGTATAATACATTATGGGATACAAACTTGATAATCATATGAGAACATCACTTTGTACAGATGTGCTGGCTATGGCTATTAAAAATAGAAAATATCCAACTAAAAATCTCATTCATCATTCAGATATAGGTTTTCAATATTGTAACCCTAAGTACACGGAATTTGCAGAAAATAACGGAATTACAATGAGTATGACTGAAAAATATAATCCTTACGAAAACGCTATTGCAGAACGAATTAATAGAACTTTAAAATACGAATACGGATTAAAACAAATTCTTAAAAACACAGATATTGCCCAAGAAATAACAAAACAAGCAGTATACATTTACAATAATTTAAGAACACATTTTAGCCTAGGTTTAAGAAAACCTGCAGAAGTACACTTAAATCCGAATATAAAATGTAAACTTAAGATGTATAAAAATTTATCTTTTAAAAGTATGTAAAACATATAGTAAAATTAGTAAATTGCATACAGAAATTTATACTAATAATCTGGTCTAAACTGAACACGTTTTTGAACACGATTTACAAATAAAAAAGGTTATTTATTACGTTATAAGCATTTTAACTCGAATTCATAACCCTGAGGTCACGGGTTCAAATCCCGTTCTCGCTACAAACTTAATGTTAATTAAATCAACGAATTGTGTCTCACAATTCGTTTTTTTATGTCTACATTTTTCTTACTTTTACAAAGAGTACACGATAAAGTACACGATTGCCCTATGAAATTGAATTATTCAGAGCCAAAAATATTCACTAGAGAAGCTGATATTGGAGCTTGGTCTAAACTGTCAAAAAAAGATAAAAAAGAAGCATTATCCAAAAGTTGGTATGTCTATTATTCAATTAGAGATCAGATCCAATTACAGGAAAACTAAAAAGGCAAACTAATATAAAAGCTGGAGTCAACCTTTATAAGGATAAAAGAAGTAGGATACACATCTTAACTCAATTAAAAGAAAGTTTACAATATGTTTTATCAAAAGGCTTCAATCCTTATGAAGATAATAGTTCTTTAGCTGAATTTATCGAAAATCTTCTTTCTCCTGAAAAAAGCGAAGTCAACAATACACCAACACAAAAGGAAACTCCAGTGTATCTTGAAAAAAAGGCTGTACAAGAAACACCGATCCTCTACCCCATTAACACTTCTTTTGACTTAGACTTAGCATTAGACACCAAATCCAAGGTTCTAAATAGGATTTCATATCAAAATTTTAAAAATAGAATTGAACGATTTAAAAAATGGCTCAATGAAGAAGACTATGACCTCTATGAAGATATTTTAACTATAAATAAGAAACTTGTAATACAATATTTAAACTGTATCTGATTTATTGTTAGCTTTAACCTACTGTCCAAATTATTTCTCAAAGCTTTCAATTCCCGTCTGAAGCCATGAATGATAATCTTCTGGATTAGACATATAACCAACAGGAGGTAATAAATTTTCTTCGTTGTGATCCATCAATACATAAAACGGCTGTGAATTGGCTTTATACCTAATGGTTTGTAATTCACTCCATTTCTGACCAATATACTTTAACTGTTTACCTGGTTTTAGTTTAGACTCCGTAACTTCATTTGCTTCTAATGGGCGCTTATCATCTACATATAATGAGATTAAAACGACCTCATTTTTAAGAATGTTTAAAACTTTTGGGTTTGGCCAAACGTTTTGTTCCATATTTCGACAATTTACACATGCCCAACCTGTAAAATCAATCATAACAGGTTTGCCTATTTTTTTAGCGTAAGCTAAACCTTTATCATAATCATTAAAGGCTAAAATATCATGAGGAGCTAATAAATGTGCACCATCTGGTAAACCTTCATTAACACTTAAAACTGAAGATGTCCCCATTCTAGAATACCCAACACCGTATGACGACTCACTATATTCTAGTGGTGGAGGGAAAGCACTTATTAAATTTAATGGAGCTCCCCAAAGTCCAGGTATCATATAAATAGTAAATGATAAAACAACTAACCCTAAACTTAATCTCCCTATGGAAATATGAGGTAATGGTGAATCATGTGGCAGTTGTATTTTTCCGAATAAATAAAATGCTAAAGTTCCAAAAATTGTAATCCAAATAGCTAAAAACACTTCACGTTCTAGTAAATGAGCTTGTAAAACTAAATCGGCCTGTGATAAAAACTTGAAAGCTAATGCTAATTCTAAAAAACCTAGAAAAACTTTAACAGTGTTTAACCAACCTCCTGATTTGGGCAAAGAATTTAACCAACCCGGAAAAGCAGCAAAAAGGGCAAAGGGTAAGGCAATAGCTAATGAAAACCCAAACATACCTACCACTGGCGCTACCCCACCTTTAGAAGCTGCTTCAACTAATAAAGTTCCAACAATGGGACCTGTACAAGAAAATGATACAATAGCTAAAGCCAATGCCATAAAGAAAATACCAATAAAGCCTCCCCGATCAGCTTGTGAATCGACTTTATTAGCCCATGAATTTGGTAACATAATTTCGAATGCTCCTAAAAAAGACGCCGCAAAAATGACCAATAATAAAAAGAAAAAAATATTAAACCAAACATTAGTAGCTAGCGCATTTAACGCATCTGCACCAAAAATTCCAGTTACAGCGATACCTAATAACAAATAGATAACAATGATACAAATACCATAAGTAACCGCATTTTTTATACCTGCTGCTTTGGTTTTACTTTGTTTAGTAAAAAAACTAACTGTCATCGGAATCATAGGAAACACACATGGTGTTAACAAAGCTGCTAAACCTGATAAAAAGGCTATAAAAAATATACCCCACAACCCTTGTCCTGATTCTTCGGGGATGTTTTTTGATAGAGATTTATATGAAATAACCTGTGCCTCTTTCTCGGACATACCCCGAAGACTGAATGTTAACTCAACCTCTGTAGGCGATAAACATCGAGTATCATCACACACCATAAACTCTACAAAACCATCAATAGTCGCAACTTCTTTTTCAACCGTAATTTTTTGTTTGAACGTTGCTGTTCTTTCGAAGAATTTAATCGTCATACCAAACACAGGATCGTCTACAGTGTGCCCTACTTCTTCAGAAGTATTTCCTAAAATTTTAAAAGCCCCTTCACTATCATCATAAATAAATGTGGTAGGTATGGGACCATCTTCTGGAACTGTTTGAGCATATAAATGCCAACCCTCTTCTATGGTCGCTTTTGACACTAAAATATACTCGGTATCTGATGTTTTTTCAACAGAAGTACTCCATGTTACGGGATCTAAAATTTGCGAATAACTTATGGTAAAAGTTAATAAAACGTATAAAAAAATTAGTTTTTTCATTTATAAAATCTATCTTAAACTATTTGATATTAAAAATTAAACCTTCTTCACTTGGAGGCAAACACCTAGTATCGTCACAAACCATAAACTCTACAGTGGCATAGACACTAAATGGCATTTTTTCTTTTATTAAAATGCGTTGCTTAAATAAAGCTTTGGTTTCAAAAAATTTAATTTCCATATTAAAAACAGGATCATTTATAGTTTCTCCTATCGCTTCCTTTGTATTTCCTTTTTTTAAATAATTGGGACTACTTTTAAATGAAAACGTAGTAGGTATTGGCCCTTCTTTAGGTACATATTGTGAATATAAATGCCAGTTCGTTTCTATGTCTGCTTCGGCTACTAATTCATATTCTTTATCTGATATTTTATTTACAGATGTAGACCATGTTAAAGGTTCTAAAATCTGAGCGTTACCAATAGCAAAAACTAATAACGTTAGTAATAATGTAAGTTTTTTCATATTTCTAAATTTATATTTTATTAAAGGGTTGTTATTTATTTAACAACCCTTTGTTAATCTCTATTTGTATTAGTTTACCGACTAATTAACTCAAATAATTTCTAGATAAATAATAATAGAAAGAGATTAATATAACCTTAAGACAAAGACGTAAATACCAAATAAAAGGCTGATACGTTTTATAATTAAGTATTAAAAGACCTTTAATTAATGTAGTTATTTAAGACACTAACTGGTACCACTTCTTTTATAACCATTTGTATGTCTCGATTTGTTTTAGACCCCATTGTATAATGAGAAGAAGTAGCACTTACAACACCTATTAATTGTCCGTAACTATTAACTACAGGCCCTCCACTTGCACCTGTACCAAAATCTGCAGTTATAGATATTTTAGGCATGTTTGTACGACCATTAAGATATTCTCTAGCCACTATACCTTTAGACATAAAAAAAGTTTTTTCAAAAGGATGTCCCATCATAAACACATCTTCTCCTATTAATTCTTTTTCTGCCAACTCCAAAGGTTTTAGTTTCTTTCCTTGCATATCTAACTGCAGAACAGCTATGTCATTTAATTTACTAGCAGACAAAACCTCAGCAACAGAATACACATTACCTTTATCATCAATTGCGAAAATAGCAGATGATTTTAAATTTCCTTTCACATCAATTACATGATAATTTGTAACGATTATACCATCTTCGTTTATAACAAACCCCGACGCATTACTTAAATGCATATTGGGACATCTCGTACATAAAAAAGAATCTCCTATATATAAAGTACGCTCCTTTAAATAATTATATATTTCGTTTCCTGTTTTTATTTTAGAATCACCACTTTTATACATCGACACTTTAAATTTCACTTCAGTTTTATTTTCCTTTTGTTTTTGTAAAACCTCAAAAGGCGTATATGCATTTTCACTTAATAGTTTCTTTGCTTTTTCCATTGCGTTATTAAGGAACACCGAACTGTTTTCTGGTTTAGTAACCTTAACGGTATTACTATTCAAATGGAAATCATCATGTATATTATTAATCGATCCACAACTAACCAAGGCTAGTGCCATTAAAGCACCTGTTAAATAACTAATTCTCATAATTTATATCTTTATTTTAGGAGCTGTAATAATTATAGATCAAGTTCATTAAATAACTTGATTAACTTCTCATCTGATGGTCTTGGTGCATTTGCATCAATAATTTTACCTTGGGGATCTAATAAGATAAATCTTGGAATACCACTAATTGCATAATCCTTTATAAACTGTGAATTAAAATTATTATCAGCTAATAATTGAACTCCTCCAAGTTCTTTTTCCTCAATCATAGTTCTCCACTTATCATAATTCTTTTTTTGATCTATGGAAATACTTAAAAATTCGATGTTTTTATTATGATATTTTTTTTCTAATTTTTTTAAATATGGTATTTGTCCTAAACACGGACCACACCAAGTTGCCCAAATATCTATATAAACATATTTCCCTTTAAAATCATCTAAAGAACTAGTTCCTCCAGCATAATTTTCATAATCAATAAATTTTGGAGAAAACTTGTATTCAGAAACCTTTTTAAGGCTATGATAGATTTCATAAATTTTAGCATTGTTTTTTTCGTCTGTAGAAGCACTCATGTATGTTTCATAAAATACATCTAAACTTTCCGTCTGTGCAATAGACATACGTGCTTGAATATATATCAACTCATTTTTAATGGTTTGATTTGAAATTTTAGAATACGTTTTTATTGAAGCTAAACCACGATCTATAGAATCTGTTTTAACTAATTCTTTAACTTGACCTGTGTAATAATCACCAATTAATGTATAGTAAGCCCCTGAAAATCTATAATCTTCTTCACTATTAAAATCTATTTTTTGTAACTCTTTTTTCAGTTCTTGTGAAACCTCATCATTAATTTTATTAAATTTTTTAAAATTTGATAATTGATATACATAAGAGTAATTAATATTTCTATTTTCTAAAGCCTTAAAGTTTTCTGACACCCCTTGCATGGTATCTAAAACCTGATGGAGCGTTGTTTTAATTTTCTTTGCAGTCGTTAAAAATTTCGTCTCTTTTAGTTTAAAAAAAGAAGTTTCTCCTGTTCTTAAATTTGAAGAAATATCTCCCTTAATAGCTAGATATTTTGTAGCGCCAGCACCTTTTCCTGAAACATTAAGAGATGACTTAAAATTATCTGCATCTGCTTTAATATTAAGGTCATACCCATTTTCTAAATAAAAAACTACTTTATTTTTACCAGAAATTAATCTATAAAAACCTGACTTTATTTTCATCGTATCTTTAAAAGTACCATCAGAAGTTACAACTATCTTTTTGGTGTAGGAACGATTCGTTTTTAATAGGGTTATTTCTTTATCTTTAAGATTGTCTATTTTACCCGTTAATAAAACATAATCTAATTTAGTTTTTTTTGAGCAAGACGTAAGGCAAAAAGCCATTATCAATATAAATAATACTTTATTCATGTGCGTTTTTATTATAAGTTTTTTTATTGCTATTTGCAGAAAATTATTTGAAAATATTCAAAAACATATAGGTGTAAAAAGCTATACCTATAATATTTTATAGATATACTTTTAATGTTATTACTTAAAAAGAATCAACAGAATTTTAGTCTTTAACAACGTACTACACTGCTGTTTTATTAATATCATTAGGTGTTATAAAAAAAGGGCTGATAGTAACACAACCCTTTTTAAAACTTATTAACGTTCTCTATATGCAACACTTTTAATTTTGCCAAATCCAGAGTATGACGTTTTTAATTCTATTTGACCATTTACAGGTGGTACATCATATAATTCCATAGTCCCTTCTGAGCCATCATAACTACAAACAATTAATTGAAATCCTAATTCATCATAATCGCTATTAGAATAGAAAAAATCATTAAATTTTATCATTGTGATTTCATCGGAACCTTTATCTACCATTAATTTTGTAGTTTTTAAAGAATAATCATACTGATATACTTTTCCTCCTACAGCATAAAATAAATACCCATAGTTTGGACTCACAGCATAGCTTGTTGCTTGGTCAAAATCTGGCGCTACCACTTCAGCATAATAAGACTGAGAACTATTAGTTGCATTAAATAAAGCTAAATATTTTTTGCTGTCAATAGGGTCTTTTAACACTGCAAAAATTTGAGCACCAGCACTACTATTAAAATTATTACCTACCATATATTCCAAATCTTTACCGGTAGTATAATTAAAACGTGTACCCGTTGGCATGACTCTTGAGCTACCAAAGTTTGTTCTAATAAAACGCTTGTTGGTGTTATCGTATAAAATTGAATTTCCAAAATAAGTTCCTTTTCCTATAAAAGGTGAAGCTTCAAATAAAACACCATTAATAGAGTTTATAGGCGCACTATATTTATAACTAAAGACACTAAAATAGTAATATACATTTCCATCCTTAACGGCATATGACATTTGACTTGCTTTAGCAACTATATTATCAACTTCTAAATCTTCTGGTTGATTTGTTACAAACTCTTCAGAGATATTAAAAGAGCTATTCCATGTAAATGTATTAGGCTCTAATTTAACAGTACCATTACCTGTAGTTGAAACATAAATACCATAAAAATTAGATTCAAACGGGTAGGTATAAACAAATTTTGGAGTACCTGTCAATGTTAATTCAGAACCAACAACATTAAGAATATCATACGCTGTTCTATACTCGTTTTCAATTAAAGACACCATATCTAATCTACCAACGCCATTTACATCACTTAAAACTAACCAGCCTTCGTAAATATTATTTACTACGTTTAGTTGAAAACTATGTTGAAATTCTACCTCTGTATTTAGATCTTTAACAGTATAATAAATAGTATAATCTCCTGGTATTAGATTAATAGTGGTTTTTAAATCTTTTTCAAAAGATAAATCTACTAGTCTATTTTCTCCTGTATCTGCAGGCTGATATGCCTGCCATTTATAACTATATGTATTCTCTTCATTTTGATCTTGAGAGCTCACTAATTCAGGAACAATATTAAATTCATCAAACCTAACTACAGAATATATTTCTTCTAAACCTGCGACTTCTATTTGATTTATTCCTGTATAATTGTAATTACCCTGATCTTCAAGACAAGAACATATCAACGTGCAAGTGAAAAACACTAAAACAAGTTGTATTTTTATTTTTTTAAACATTTTATATGTATTTAAATTAAATAATAATTAATTAGGCATTAGGTCCTAAAACCATTTCTGTACCATCCTCTTCTAAAACAGGAGTCCCTGCATTTTTTTGAGCTTCTAAATAAGCTTTTAATACAGCTACATGACCATAAAAGTCTGGCCAAAAGCTCGACGTTAAAACATTATAATTTGGTAATGGAATTTCGTTAACTTCTGCAATCAAATAATATTTTTTCACAGAAAATGCACCTAAATATTTTTCTAATACAGACCATCTATCTGGCTCCGTTAACATATCTGAAATTGTTATTTCAAATTCTGAATAGCTTAAAATTCGATTAGGATTATTATCACTTAATTCTTCTCCCCACAAGTTCACTTTAAAACTCTCATTTTCTAACAATTGAATTTTTAAAGACACCTCTTCTACTTTCATATCTTCAGTTCTATTAAAAGAGACAGGTATGTAGCCAATATATTCATTTGCAGGTATCATAATATTATCTGAAATTGTATAATGAATATCTTTTTGAGCGGTAGACTCATCTAAAACTTTCACCGTTACAGACCTATCTTTAGAACTAACATATCCTTGAATTTTTACAGGAACTAATATTAAAGAATCGGTTACTTCTGTTGGCAACTCTAAAGCAAAACTAATAGCCGTACTATCTATTTTTTGGGATGCAAATTCTTTTCCATCTATGGCCCACTGAAAATAAATAACATCTTTACCATTAAAGGTTGCAATTTCTTCTTTTTCACAAGCTGAAAAAGCGAACGCTATAACACATAGCGTAATTATTGTTTTTATATATTTTTTCATAAAAAATAAAATTTTATTATTAACGATAATCTGTTTCTGATTCTGGTAACGGAACCACATATTTATTTGTATCCATAATTACATCTCCTGTAGTAGAAGAACCATCAGGAATACTTAAAGCATTCTTTCTTTTATAATAAAAGAATAATTGCCCCTCTCCGTAAAATTCTTTTTGATATTCTTTTAGAATTTCACTTTGGATATCTGCGCTTAAAGGTAAGTCTACTAAACCTCTATTATAGCGTACCGTATTTAAATAATCTATAGCTACTGCTGGATCTTCTTCTGTTTCGGCTGCGATATAATACATTTCACTAATTCTAATTAATGGTTGTCTATAACGAAACGCTTTACTATTGCTATCTACATCTGCATATTTAAAAAACGTTCTAAAAGTATGATCACCAACATCAGGTATCATCCATGTATAAATGTAACGGTAGTCATTTTGATTCCCCTCAAAAACAGTGTTTAAACGAGAGTCTTCGCTTGCTAGAATTGCATAACCATTTAAATAACTATCAAATAAATTAGCATGTTGATTATATAGGTTATTATTGTGAATAGCAAATAGTACTTCTGATGAAAATGTACGATCTGGATTTTCACCTGCCGAAATTATTTCTGAAGGACTTGTCCACTCAAACCATGTTGAAGCCTCATCAATGACTACTTTAGACGCTATTAAGGCCGCTTCTTTATTTCCTGCATATAAATGCACCCTCGCTTGTAGAACTTTGATAGCATAATAGTTTAATCTGAGATTTCTGAATCTATAAAAATCTTCACCATTGTAACCTGTAGCATCATCGTACTCTTGATTTACTGCTACTTTTCCATAGGTTCTTACAGGATCATTTTCCAATAATTGTTCGGCCACATCCAAATCTGCTAAAATTTTAGCAATTACATCTGTTGCTGGCAATAAAGCATTTAAATTAGCTTTAGCTTCTGTATTATAAGGTATCGCTTCTGCAGATGCATTAGCACTATATACAGGACCGTACAGTCTTAATAAATCAAAATGATGCATGGCTCTTAACCCCATAGCTTCTCCTTTTAAAATATCCTCTTTTTCTTGAGAAATTATAGGGCCATATGTTTCTAAACTTCCTATAAAATTATTAATGTTTAATATATTGCTATATAAGCTGGTCCATATATTATCAAAGGTATTTTTAACACCTGCATTTTCATAGTTGTAATTTCCATAATAGTGATATCTATGGCTAACATTATTAACATTATAGCGTTGCGCTAAAAGATCTACAGTACCTAATGTTAAATTGCCACCATAAGTATTACTACTTGTCATATTAGAGTAAATACCGTTTAGAGCAGTTTGTATACCATTTTCTGAGGTAAAAACATTTTCTTCTAAGTATTCATCAACAGGTTGAACATCTAAGTAATCGTTACAAGAAACCATTAAAATAAAAGCAGAGATTCCTATGATATTTTTTAAGTATTTTTTCATTATCATCATTTTTATATTAAAAAGAGGCGTTTAAACTAAACGAAATAGCACGTGCAAAAGGATAATTAATTCCTCTTTCAGTTTTCACAGAAGAAACACGAAATATTTCATTCATATAAGCATTTAATCTTAATCTGCTTAAGCCCATTTGGCTTACCCATGGTTGGTCTTTAAATTCGTATCCAAAGTTTATAGATTCTCCTACAATTACATTTTCTTCTTGAATAAAACGTGAAGAAAGTTGTGTTGAACTAAAATCTGCAATGGATTTAAATCTAGAAACATCACCTGGATTAATCCATCTATCGGTTAAAGCCCTAACGTCTTGGTTGTATATTCTACTAGATTCTGAAATGTTTTCTACTTTATTAAATAAAGCCGTATTCATTACATCGCCTCCAAAACGGTAACGTAGATTTACACCAAAAGTGAAGTTTTTTATTCTCAGGTTGCTACTAATAACACCCTCCATAGTTGGTCTTGCATTACCCATTACTTTTTCATCATCAGAATTGTATTCATAAGTTGGCATACCATCTTTAGTTAAAAACACTTCTAAACCATTTGTAGGATCTATTCCTAAAGATTGTACAGTCCATAAATCATCAGGACTATAACCATCACGATACCTAAGTAAAGACTTACTTACTAACGCCTCATCATTTAAAGATTCTAAGGTTGAATTAAAACCATTATATTCACTTTTAACAGCACTTGCAGTAGCTCCCAGTGTCCAAATTATTTGCTCGTCAATTTTATAAATTGGAGAAAATCTTACAATAGCTTCAAGTCCCTTTGTATTCATATATCCTGTATTTATAGGATATTTAACGATACCTGTTGAAGAAGGAAGATCTATACGTACAATTAATGGATCTGTTTTCTTATTATATACATTTAAAGTAGTAAACAATCTATTGTTAAAGAAAGCGCCATCTACTCCAATACTTGTTTGTAAAGTATTCTGCCATTGTAAATTAGGGTTCGCTAAAGTTGATAAATATGTTCCTTGTCCAAAAACATTTACGTCTTGTGTAAATCCGTAAATAGAAACTGAAGATAAATTTCCAAAACCTTGATTTCCTGTAGATCCAATATTTCCTCTTAACTTAAGTTGCGAAACTTTATTTGAATCCATATTAAATGCGTTATTTAAATTAACACCTGCACCAACAGCCCAGAAAGGAGAATATCTTTCATTAGAGCCAAAAACGGTTGATCCATCTAAACGATAAGTTCCATCAAAAAGTAATATTCTATCAAAGTCGTAATTAACACTCCCTAATACATTAACTCTTCTATAGTTACTATATACCGCATTGGGTTTAGAATCTGGGTAACTATAAGCAAAAGAAGGATTTCCATTGGTTCCAGAAGGATAACCAATTGCTGAGAAACTAATTCTTTTGTTATCAGTTTCCTCAATCTCCCCCCTTAAGTTAGCTGTAAAACTATGCTTATCTTTAAATAAATTAGCATAAGATATCATTGTATTCACTTTATAACTGAACATATCTGTTCGTTGATTGCTGTATGATCCTCTCTCTAAAATAGTCGTATTTCTAAAATTAGTATGTTCCGGTTGTAAAAAAGTTTCTAACGTGGTAATACCTTTATTTAACTGTAAATTTGACTGTATTCTAAATTTGCTATTTAAAGTCCAAACAGCACGTAGATTATTAGTAATCTGCAAATTACTTGTATTATCTAAAGAATTTAAAGATGCATTGTATAAAGGGTTTACATAAGCAGTTCCATAATAATCATTAATATCTAAATATTTTGTAATATTTCCATCTTCATCTGTTTTTTTAAAATAAGGATTTGCTTTTGCAAAATTTGAAAACGATCCGTAAGGAGAGTCATTAGCATCATATCCATTTATATATAAATTATTAGATATATTTATTTTACCCTTTCTATACCTTAGGTTAAAACTAGCTCCCCAGTTTTCTCTATCTGAGCCTTTCATTACACCCTCTAATTTCTTATAGTTTAAACCGACTCCAAATGTTACTGCTTCACCACCTCCACTTGCATATAAAGAATGGCCTAAAGTGGTTCCTACTCTTACTGGTTCATTTAACCAATAAGTATCTACACCTCTTTTAATTTCAGCTAAAGCTGCATTATATTGTTTGTCTAATTTAAATTGACCAGTAACATTATAAGAATCTGTATCCCAAAGTCCTGATAGTTTTTCATACTCTAACTTTTGAGTAGAATTCATTAAATTATAATCATTTAAATCTGGCATTTCTACTCTAAAATCAGCATTATAAGTTACTTGCAATTTTCCTCCAGTAGCTCTTAATGTTTCAACAACAATAACACCATTGGCTGCTTTTGCCCCATATAATGCTGTAGAAGAAGCATCTTTTAAGATTGTAATAGATGCCACTCTATTCATATCTAAATCGGTGATAACTCTTAATGTTGTTTCAAAACCATCTAAAATAAATAAAGGTTGATTTGGGTTAGCCCCAAACTCATCCCCTAAATCACTAGTAGATAAACTGGTTTTTCCACGAACCTCGATGTCTGAAAGCATATTAGGATCGGAACCTAAAAGGTTGTTTTCAACAATTATAAAAGAAGGATCTAACACTTTTAAACTTTGTAAAACGTTTGAGTTTCCAATAACTTTTAACCGCTCTCTACTTACAGTAGTTGTGGCTCCTGTAAAACTTCTTTTATCTCTTTTTACTATACCGGTGATTACCACCTCATCTAGTTCACTAATAGCTGGAGTTAATTGTACGTTTATTTCCTTATTTCCGTCAACTTTTACCTCTTTCTTTTCATAGCCTATATAATTAAAAATAAGCGTAGACCCATCCGTTGTTTTAATAGAATATTTTCCATTAAAATCTGTGGTAACTCCTTTTTTGGTTTCTTTAATTATTACTGTTACACCAGGTAAAGGCATCTTATTTTCGTCCGTTACATGCCCACTAATTATATACTCTTGTCCTTTTTTTAATATAGCATCTGCATCATTATTTTTTACTATAATAGTATTATTTTTAGCAAACTCATATATAAACTCTCCACTAGACAAGGTCAACTTTAAAAGTTCACCTACATTAATATCTCCTTTATTTAAAGATATTTTTGAGTAGTTTTCAAACAAATCTGCTCTATAAATAAAAGTATAATCTGTTTGATTTTTAATAAGTTTGAATACTTGATCAACAGAAATAACTTGATTATTTTTTATGTTGATTTTGGCGTCTTGAGAAAATCCGTTACTAGAGGAAAAACTAAAAAGTGACAACGAAAAAAGAAAAATAAATATTTTCATAATTTGTACTAAGAACCTTATTTTAAAAAATAAAGGAGGTTTGTTAATGTTTCTTTTCATAAATTTGTGTGTGTTGGTTAATGAATCAATATAAAGGGATATTACTGGCTTGAGACGTTATGTTTTATCCCTTGTTTTTTTTTATTTAATTACGATAGTATTTTTATCGATTGTATAAGTCATATTGTTTGTGTTTTTAATAATTTCTAATATATAATCTATAGGCTGGTTCTTACTTATAACACCAGTAAATCCTATCTTTTTCATTTTTTCGTTAGAGATAAGAATATCTACATTATACCATCTTTCGAGCACTTTCATTATTTCTTCTAGTGATTTATCTGTAAAACTAAACTCTCCATTACGCCAAGAAACTTGATCTTCAATTTCTACTTGGTAAATTTCGAAATCACTATCACTCTGAGGTAATTTAGATTGCTCACCAGGCTTTAGTATACTTTTATTAATACTATTACTAACAGAAACACTACCTTCTATTAAGGTGGTTAAAATCTCTGTTTCATTTCTGTATGCCTTTACATTAAACTCAGTACCTAATACTGCAATTTGTTGTTCATTGGTTTTTAAACAAAAACCATCGCCATTATGTAGAATGCTTTTAGAAACCTCAAAATATGCTTCACCATATACCAATTCTACCGCTCTCGGTTTTCCTTTGGTAAAACTTACAGGGTATTTTAATTTAGATTCTGAATTTAGCCAGACTTTTGTACCATCTGATAATTCAACAAAAAACTGACCTCCTCTAGGAATTGTTAAATAATTATAAACAACCTTCTCATCACTTATTTTTGTTTTATTATATAATAACGATTGACCATTAGTAGAAAGCTTGTTTGAATGATAATTGGTTTTTTCGTCAAGAATAATATTTGTACCATCTTCTAGTGTCAACTTCGCTTTATTTGTACCAATCTGTATATTGTTTTGAGTAACATTAATACTATTATCTCCAAACAAAATATGTTTATACAAACTTCCCAAACTGATACATGTAATTAATGATGCTGCAACTGCATATCTAAAAATATTTTTTCTATAAAAAGGAACAACTTTTATAGGTGTTTCTATTGATTCTAAAATATTGATAAGCATTTTATTCTTTATCCTACTTTCAGAACCTAATTCTTCAACCCAATCATGTGACTTTTGAAAACTTTCATAATAGTTGACAAGTTTTTTTACTTCATCAATCGAAATTTTAGAATCAAGATATTTCTCAATAAGTTCCTTAAATTCTTCATTGTATTTTTGACTGTTTTCCATAAAATATGATTAAAAAAAATAACTATGTATATCTAGTAAGTGTGTAAAAAGACACCTACCCCCTAAAAAAAAATCAATTATTTATATATTTTTATAAAAAAAATATCAAAATTTACTAAAAAAGAAGAATTATCCCCACTAAAACAAGGGTATTGATGATTAAAATGTAAAAAAAATAAAATCTAGATTTAGATTTAAATTTTAACGATTTAGAAAAATAGCTATAAATAAAGTGTGCCCTAAAGAAGTACGAAGAATACGAAGTGCGTTTGTTATATGGTTTTCAACAGTTTTAATAGAAATACCTAACTCCCCTGCTATTTCTTTATGACTTAAATGCTCATTTCTACTCAGTTCGTATACTCTTTTACATTTATCAGGTAAACTTCCAACAATAAATTTAACTTGTAGCTCGAGCTCATCATGCATCATTTTAGTTTCTGGAGTTGTATATTGAAAACGCTTATCTAATTCTTCAAACAATTCAACTCTTATAATTTTATTCTTTCTAAATTCAGCAAAAACCTTATATCTTACACAAGCATAGAGATAACTTTTTAAAGAAACCTTAATCTCTATATTTTTTTGTTTATTCCATACTTCTATAAATACATCTTGAATAATTTCTTCACAAACTTCTTTATCTTTCAATAAATTATATGAAGAAATATAAAGAACCTTCCAATAAGTATTATACAATACAGTTAAAGCTCTTTTATCTCCAGCTTTAATACCTTGTATTATATCTTCGTCAGAATTATACATGAATTTATAGTTGATTTAATGCAAAAATACATCAAATAAGCAGCCCTAAGAGGCTAAAAAAGAAAAGAAGTATCAAAACATTTAATTTTTCACAAATCAACAATTAGCAGTCCTCTTTTTCATTAAAGAGCAAAAAATAAAGTTATTTTTTATCGCTTTAGTGGAATCTAAAATTTTGCAAGAGTTTCTCAAAATTAATTTACAGTTAAGAAAAAAGCAGGTTTTTTACCTTATTGTAAAAATAACATACTATTAGGTTAAAAACAAACTAATAATTACACAATAATTATTGTAATATTGTCTTTAAGAAATTATGGTATGGCTTGAGACTATCTATAATCAGTTGTTTATTTCTTAAAACAACTACCTTAACTATACTTAATTATGCAAAAAAAACTATGGGTTAAACAACTCTTAATATTGCATGTCTTTGCAATAGCAACATCATCAATTTTCGCTCAAGACTTATTTTTCGAAAAATCAAATGGTACTTCTAATACATTTGGTGAAATTGATGCCTACCAACAATTAACCACTACTTTAAAAGAAAACATTACCATCAATGCTACTTTTAATAAAACAGAAGGTTGGGAACTTTTGGCTCTTGATGGCTCAAACTTTTATTATCAAATTACCGATGTAGCTTCTAGTAATTACGGACAAATAGATATTTGGAACAACACTTCTAAAACCAGAACAACTTACGGTACATTAAGTTCTATTTTTACAGACCCTAATAATTGGGTTTTAGGTGGAGCTGATAAAGGCACATTATACTTTAGTTCTTCTGCAGTTAATCGTGAAATTGTGTCTTGGGATGGTGTTACAAAAAACACCTTTGCACATTTACGAGATGTCGTGACGATCCCTAAATACTGGAAATTTGCTGGTTTTCATGATGGCGTCATGTATATTGAATGGAAATATGCCAGTAATTTTAACCCCTCAATAAAAACATGGGACGGCACAAGTTCTCGAGGTACTTATGATAATACCAATTATTACAGCAATTATGATGATGCTTTTCTAATTGGTGTCACTGATTTTATTTCTTCTGATAATCCTGAGATATTAACTCAATTTCACAAAGTTAAAACCCACATTTTAGGTACATCAACATTAGCCACTACAGGATTTCAATCCATAAGCAATACCATTAAAACGGATTACGCTTTATTTACAGATAATTTTGATGTTATAAAAACAGCATTAGAAATCATTGAATTGTATGAAACTAACAAAGGAGCGCTATTTACAACAGGTACAACAACTTTAGGAGGATTCTCTAGAACAGCATCTGGTTTTGATCTAGAAAATACAATTCTCTTAATTATGCAATCTGTTTTAGATTACTCATATACAGAAGCAAATATTACAGCTTATCCAGATCTATTTAACAACAAGCTTTTTTTAACATCTTCTTTTTTCCCTGGGGCAGCAGCACAACCAACCGATGCTTCAGTAAATTACACGGTTAAAATTAATGGAGAACATGTAAGAAAACCAGGTACACAAGCTAATTATGAAACAGAAGATGCTAGAAGACCTACAGGCTGTTATTTAGCTCCAGGAAGTATTGCTAAAATAACTGTTCCTTCATCATTAGTTGGTACAGGTGCTTCTATACTCGTAGGAGCTCAAACTTGGGATTTATCTAATAAATCAACCATTAAAAGGATGGATCGTGTAACAAAAAAATACGAAATAAACAGCACAACAACTACAATAGCAAACCCTTTGGGAGGGGGTATATATATTAACATCCCCTATCACAGTAGTTTTGGCATTGTTAATATAACACTAGAAAATGTAATTCGTTCTCCTTATTATGCAAATACAGTAGCTAACAAAACAAGTTTAAGCGAATGGCAAAATACAGAAAGATTACATGCTGCTCCTTGGACCGATTTTGAAACTGATAAAATAATGATTCAAGTGCCAACATCTTGGATATATGCCTTTGATGATCCTGAAACACCTTTAAACGATTGGGATATGTCTATGGATGCTATTTCTGAACTTTTAGGACGACCACTTATTAGATCTAAAACAGTAGTCTATGCACAAGTAGATGTTACACCAAGAGGAAGCGCAAATTACCCAGGCTACCCACAGTCTAACGTTGCCTACAATCCATACACAAATTATGAGGGAAATCATGACAATTACTTAATAAACGGACCAAGAGACGAAAGAGGTTATCTCATTAATGTATTTTTCCACGAACAAGGTCACGCAGAAAAAATATACAAATTTAGAGGAGAAATAGAATCTTTTGTAAATTTCTTATGGGTTCCTATTTATAACAAAAAATTTGGTATTGAATTAAATCAAGCTTTCGAAGATTCTTTTGCAGCTTATGGTCTATCTCATTCTATTGAAGAAGCCGCCATTAGTTGGATGATTACAGAAAACTTTAGAGTAGGAAATCAAATGAGTTCAGTAACAACTGAAAATCAACAAGAATTCTCATACCAACCAAGAGGTCATGCAAAATACGCCGATTTAGTAAGACTTTTTGATTGGGAAACGATAGAGACATTTTATGCTAATACAAGTAAAAGTCATGAAAATGGAACGATAGACTATTCTAGCAATGTAAATAATGTACCTGCTGATGATAGATTACTAAGAATGTCTGAAGCTGCTGGTTATGACTTACGCCCTCTCATTCATTTTTGGGGAATTCAACCAGATGACTTCAATAGTCTGGCAATTGAAATTGGAAATAGGGATTTAAAAAAATCTACCGCAATTTATGATCAATTATCTTTTTATAAAACCATAGTTCCTATAGATAATGAAACTTTCAGAAGCTTTGGATTAGAAGATTACTCTGAATCTAAAATTGAAAACAGTACTTATTATGATCATGTCTCACAATCATATTCTGCTGGATTCTTTAAAAAATGGTGGGATTATTACGGACCTACACAAGGACAATCTGCTATAGATGAAATACAGAATATTATAAATTTATACTTCCCTGGAGGTAGACCTGAAGAAGACAATAGTTCTTGTCTTGAAATCACAGCAACCTCAGTAGAAGCAAGTAATTTTACTGAAAACGCACAAAACACCTTAGATAACCTTTCTGAAACAGCATGGATATCTAAAGGAGATGGAGAATATTTATTGTATGATTTAGGAGCTATCTATGATATTTGTGATTTAGAAATAAAATTCCAGAATAAACTTACAAAATTCAATTATTTCGATGTGGAAGTTTCTAGAGACAATCAAACATATTTAGCAGTAAAACAAAATTTATCCAGTACCAAAACAGATGAAAATTATGATGCCTATTCTATTTCTAGAAAAGCGCGTTATATTAAAATTATTTGTAGGGGAAATGAATTTGATGACTGGAATGCAATTAGTGATGTAAAAATTTACTCTAAAGAAAACAACCTTTCTATCGATAATAATAATTTAGAGAATACAAGCACAATGTCTTTATTCCCCGTTCCTACTAAAAATATTTTAAAAATTAGTGGGATACCTTTAGAAAATACTAAAGTGGAAATTTATGATATAAAAGGCGCATTAATTCAAACTGAATATATGAATCCAGATTCCTTTATCGATACATCAAAATTGATTTCAGGTATGTATTTTATTAAGGTAAAATTATCTAACACTCGTATTATAAAAAAGTTTATAGTTCAATAACTATACAATCATCAAAAAAATGGGATCTAAAAAAACATCATGGGGATTGCTGTAATTGAGAGTGCTTCTCAAAACTTAAAAAAGATGATGCGTATAAATTGACTTTTCATTTTATTTTAAGGCCAAATATGTACTCACAATCCAGTCCCCACTAAACATTACAACTATTTATAAAAATATTTGTAAATAAAGAATGAAGTGACTCCCCTACTGTGAGAACTTTATCTGATTTTTTAATTTATCAAGTAGCAATAATTGCTCTTCTAACAGAAGGGCATTTACTGCTTGATAACTATTTATGAATCCATATCTAAAAACAAATATTAATTAGCTGTACTTTCCTGAAATAGTCGTATTTATTTTGTTTGCAAAGCAATTCTTACTTATTTCATTCCATCAAATAAAATTACTTTTGTTTTTTCTGTTTTAAGATAAGAGCAACACTATCTAAGGTTAATTAAAAAATGGAGTTGATTAATTGCAATAATTAATTAACTCCATTTTCTTAAAATTTTAAAACTAGTTATATTAAATTTTCGATAAAGACACCTTTTTTAAATGAATTTATAAAAACAAACGACTTCTAAACATAGAAGCTATTCATTCATAAACACCTCTAACTTGTCTACCATTTTTGGACTTCCGCAGAAAAAAGGAACTCTTTCGTGAATGTCTGTTGGTTTTAATTCTAAAATTCTTGTACCATTAAAATCTATAGCTCTACCACCTGCCTGTTCCGCAATAAAAGCAATAGGATTACACTCATACAATAATCTTAATTTTCCGTCTTCATTTATAGTACTATTTGGATACATATAAATACCTCCTTTAATCATATTTCTATGAAAATCTGAAACCATAGAGCCAATATACCTTGCAGAATATACTTTTCCATTTTCATGACTCTGGCAAAATTTTATGTAGTTTTTTACCGCTTGAGGAAAATGGATATAACTACCTTCATTTACAGAATACACATTTCCGTCTTCAGGAAATTTCATGTTAGGATGCGAAAGATAAAAAGAACCAATTGCCGGGTTTAATGTAAAACCATCTACTCCATTACCTGTTGTTAAAACTAACATTGTAGAGGTACCATAAATTATATAACCTGCAGCAACCTGGTTAATTCCTGGTTGTAAAAAATCTTCTTTTTTAACAGCTGTTCCTATTGGTGTAATTCTTCTATAAATAGAGAAAATTGTACCTACAGATACATTTACGTCTATATTAGATGAACCGTCTAAAGGATCCATTAAAACCACATATTTGCTATTATTTTGTGCATCTAAACCTTCTACGGGTATAAACTCATCATCTTCTTCAGAAACAATTCCACAAACAATGTCTCTATTCTTTAAAGCTTGTATAAAAATATTATTGGCATAGACATCTAATTTTTGTTGTTGCTCTCCTTGTATATTTACGTCTCCAGAATTACCAAATAAATCAACTAAACCCGCTTGGTTTACTTTATGATTAACTGTTTTTGCAGCTAACCTTATTGCATTTAGCAGACTAGATAATTCTCCGCTTGAATACGCAAAAGAGGATTGATTTTCAACAATAAACTCTCCAAACGTTCTTTTTCTACTATCCATTTTAATTTTTATTTAGTTAAGTTTGATTTCATTATAAATGAAGTACCAAAAGCACTTTCATTTTTTCATTCAGATATTTTAACAACGCTATTTTTTAAAAGCATTATTTTTTTTACTTCTGATGAAAGCTTTCCTATTATTATAATATCTAATAAAATTGACTTCACAAAGATATTTATAGCTCTAACCAAATTAAATATTCAAAATCCGTATTTTTGTATCTAATATAAACATCAACACTTAATTAAAATTACAAAAGCATCATTTTAAGAGATCCCCATCTGATTATTAAATTTTATCATGTTAAAATTAAATTATAGCACTGAAGATAATATTACTATAATTATGGAACTTACAAAATATCATTTTACTTTTGGGATAATATTTTAACAATAAAAGTAAGAAAAGTATTAATTCATTTAAATAACACTTATAAAAACAAACTAGATGCTTTATATCTAATTCTACCTTTCATTTCCATTTTCACCTACCTAAAAGAAGTAGATACTTTAAAATATTGAAAACATTTAACAGGTTATTCTTTTTTTTATCATTAATTCATTGGAATTAAGATGTTCTATTTTAGCATGTAAATCCTAAAATTATAGAAATAGAAAATAAAGACTATAAAAATTCCTTTAATATAAATACATTAGCAATTTAAAAGAAGTATAAACCTATATACCTAGAACGTTTTAAGGCTATTCTAAGTTTTCACGTAAGTAAAAAAAATAAGGTTTAGAAAATGCTATTCTAAAAATAGTTGCGTCTATTCTGATGATGATGGGATATTGTTCTAGCAACACAAGTTAAACCTTTCTTTACTTATTGCTGCTCAACGATACTCAAAAAACTATTCTATTGTTAGTCTATAAACATTTGTTTCTCTTTTGATAAAACCTAATTTCTGATATAATTTATTGGCAGCAATTCTATCTGGACTCGATGTTAAATTGATACTTTTAATACCTTTATTGGCGGTAAATTCTATAGCAAATTGAGTCAGTTTCTCTCCAACTCCTTTACCTCTTGCGGCATTATCAACCACAACATCTTCTATCCAAACTTTATTACCAGTAGGTATTTTATTAAAAACAAGTGTTAGTGTCCCTAATATATTATTGTTTTCTTCTGCTATAAAAAGCATCGTATTACCAGAGCTAACAATATCTTCCAAATCTTTTTGATTAGGTAAAATACAACTAGTGCTAAGTTGTGGGATTAACTTTATAAATGCTTTTAAAATATGGTCATTTACTGTTTCTAGCTTATAAATTTTCATCACAATAAAATTTTATTTTAATTCCTTATTTACAAAGCCTAAATTTAGATAAAAAAAATCGTTAATGTTAGCTACTAAGTTATCTATTTAGATTTTTACAAAAGACACTATTTCTAGTCCTCTTTACTTAGCTTATAGAAATAAATTAAAGCGATAAACAGGATAAATTACAAAAAAAAGGTGATACTTTCTAATTAGAAAATATCACCTTTATACTACGCTTTTGTTTATCTAACTCATAACTCTTGTAAGATGAAAGAATTTTTTATAATCTAAAGGAATCGTACTAATATCTAGCAAACATCCTTCTTTTAAATAAGGATAAATTTCTTCGTAAGTTTTTACATTATATAAACCTACTCTTTTACTAATGTGATCTCTTGTTAGCTCACTAGGATCATTTAAACCTGCAGCTGCCACCAATTCTAAAAAACTATGAATAGTAGCGTCGTGATATCTTTTTGCTCTTGGCGCTTTATCCTCTACAACTAAACCTTTAACTAAAGATTTATTTTGAGTTGCCACCCCAACAGGACAGGTATTAGAATTACACTGTAGCGCTTGGATACAACCAATGGCAAGCATCATTGCACGAGCACTATTACAGCCATCTGCACCTAAAGAAATTGCTCTAGCCATATGAAAACCTGATATTATTTTTCCTGCTACAATTACTTTAATATCTTTTCTTAATCCAAAACCAACAAGCGTATCGTGCACAAAAATTAAACCTTCACGCAATGGCATTCCCATTGAATTAGAGAATTCTACAGGCGCAGCACCTGTTCCTCCTTCTCCACCATCAACAGTAATAAAATCTGGTTGTATACCTGTAAAAATCATCGCTTCACAAAAATCCATAAACTCTTGTTTTCTTCCTAAACATAATTTAAAACCAATTGGTTTTCCATCAGAAAGTTCTCTTAACCTTTTAATAAAATGCATGAATTCAATTGGATTCGAAAAAGCAGAATGAGAAGGTGGAGAATGCACTGCAATACCTGGTTTTACGTGTCTTATTTTTGCAATTTCTTCTGTGTTTTTTGAAGCTGGTAAAATTCCACCATGACCAGGTTTAGCACCTTGTGATAGTTTAATTTCTATCATTTTAACCGATGGTTTAATGGCATTTTCTTTAAAAGTTGTTTCATTAAAAGTACCGTCTTCATTTCTACAACCAAAATATCCAGTACCAACTTGCCAAATTAAATCTCCTCCATGTTCTAAGTGGTATTGACTAATAGCTCCCTCACCAGTATTGTGTGCAAAATTCCCCATTTTTGCTCCTTTATTTAATGCCAAAACAGCATTTTTACTTAAAGAACCAAAACTCATGGCAGAAATATTAAGTAAACTAGAAGAATAAGGTTGTTTACAGTCTTTACCGCCAATTAATAATCTTGGAAATTCTTCAATTTCTTTTGGATTATTTTTCGCATACATAGAATGCTCTAACCACTCATAACCAGAATGGTACAAATCCATCTGAGTTCCAAAAGGTTCAGTATCATTTTCTCCCTTTGCTCTTCTATAAACTAAAGATCTTAAAATTCGGTTTAATGGCCTCCCTTCAGTATCTGTTTCTACAAAATACTGCATAATTTCTGGTCTTACAGACTCCAAAATATATCTAAACCTACCTAATAATGGAAAATTACGTCTAATAGTATGCTTTGTTTGAAAAACATCAAAAAGTCCCAAAATAATTAACGGTCCAATCAATAAGAAAGCCCAAACAATTGGAAACCAAAATTGAGCGATAACAATAACAGCTGCTGTTATAAGAATAGAAATGATTATAAAATATTCACGAACTTTCATAAGATAAATTTATTTTGTTGAAAAAGTTTACTTTGAGAAATAATTTTAATTGAATCTAATTTAACCACAAGATTAATTTGTAAATCTATGAATTATATTTCTCTAAAAAAAACAGTGTTAACCGAGTATAAATCTAGTTTTTATTAAACCTGAAAAATAAGTAACATCTAATGCCTAAACAAGTATTAGTTTCTATTGATTCCACCAATAAAAATAACCTTTCTTAGAATGACAAAATTTAAAAGTTTATAAATTTAGATGCCATTTATTCTAATTCAAAAAAAACTTTAACAATACTTTACATTAATTCGGTTCGCTATTACACGAACCAAAACTATATTTATATTCTAACAAAAAGGAAAAATTATGAAAACTAAATTAATAATAGTATTTACAATGATAGCAATGATAACTATAAGTTGTAATTCTGATAAGAAAAAAAACAAGGATTCTTTAACAAATTCTATTACAGAAAAACATTGGCAACTTAAAACTCTAGAAGGACAAGAGGTAACCAAAGCAGATAACCTAGAACGTGAAATTTTTATCACTTTAAATACAGATACAAACAGTATTACGGGTTTTACAGGTTGTAATACAATTTCTGGAGAATTTATTTTAAAAGAAGGTAATAGAATTGAATTCAAAAAAATGCTAACAACTTTAAAAATGTGTCCAGATGCAGCTGTTAATGAATCTGAATTATTAAAAATATTTGAAGTAGCAGACAACTACACAATTAAGGATAACATTCTATCATTAAACGTTGGTAGAAAGGCTCCTTTGGCTGTTTTTGAAGCTATTGAATAAAATAAATATTCATACATTACTTTATTCTAAATATTATTGATATTTCACCAACTTGTTTAGACCTTGCAGGTATTGATTATCCTGAATCATTCAATCAAAAAAACATAGCTCAATTTGAAAGAGCTAGTTTAGTAATTGTATTAGAAAATAAAGACTAAAAATAAATGTGATCATTTTTTTCAACATCAACAAAGTTGCGCCATTATATCAGACCACTGGAAACTAGTTCGTGGAAAACTTTCTGATAAAGTAATTGAATTAGAACAAAAATGGAATGATTGGGCAACCGAAAACAATGTTTTCCCACTTGAAGAAAGAGAATGGACAGATAGAATAAAATATTATAAAAATTTGAATCCTGATCAAGATGGGATTTACCAATTAGAAAAATTTAATCTTACACATAAAAAAGAAAGGGATTGTATTACTACAATCCCTTTTTACATTCTTAGAAATAAAGAAAACCTAACGTAAAGTAATTAATCGTATTAAGTTTTAAAGCTGAAACACCTTTCTTTAAACTAATAATTTTATAATGAAAACCATTTCTTTACCAACTCTTTTTCTATAGGCAGAACATTCTTGTGTAAAAAATCATTTTTAAGAGTATCATACTTATAATCTTTAGACCATTCTTCAATGTTTTCTGACAGTTCTTTTAAAGAGTTACAAATAAAACTTAACTCTTCTGATGTTATTGTTGGATGAATTGACAAGCGAATCCAACCCGGTTTATCCGTACTGCAGCCAAGTAAAATTTCATCTTTAATTCTATTAGATGTTGCTTGATCTACATTTAATAAAAAATGTCCGTAAGTTCCTGCACAAGAACAACCTCCTCTAGTTTGAATTCCGAATCTATCATTCAATATTTTTACAACCATATTAAAGTGATGTTTTTCAAAATAAAAAGAAAAAATACTTAATCGGTCTTTATGGTTTGGTGCTAATATTTTTACTCCCGAAAGACTTTCTAAAGTTTCAAATACTACGGCATTAATTTCATCTTCCCTTTTCTTAATATTTACAACTCCCATTTGGTCTTTCAACTGAATAGAAAGTGCAATTTTTATGGCCTGCATAAAACCTGGTGTTCCACCATCTTCTCTTGTTTCTACATCTACAAAATAGTCATGTTGGCCCCATGGGTTTGTATAACTTACTGTACCTCCACCGGGGTTATCTGGCACCACGTTTTTATACAATTTTTTATTAAAAACTAAAACTCCAGAAGTTCCTGGACCTCCTAAAAACTTATGCGGAGAAAAAAAGATGGCATCTAACTGTTCGTCTTCATTTTCTGGGTGCATATTTATATCTACATAAGGAGCACAACAAGCAAAATCTACAAAACAGAGTCCATTGTATTTATGTATTAGTTTTGCAACTTCATGATACGCCGTTTTAATTCCTGTAACATTAGAACAGGCAGTTATAGAAGCAATCTTTATTTTTCTATGTTCGTATTTCTTAATACATTCTTCAAATTTCTTTACACATAACAAACCTTCATCATTACAAGGTACTACCTCAACATCTGCAATTGTTTCTATCCAAGAAGTATGGTTAGAATGATGCTCCATATGAGATACAAAAACAATAGGTCTAATTTCATCTGGAATATGAGTATGCTCTTTTAAATTCTCTGAAACTTTTAACCCTAAAATTCTTTGAAATTTATTAACAACACCTGTCATTCCTGTACCAGAAGTAATTAAAACATCATTATCATTTGCATTAACATGACGTTTAATGATGCTTCTAGCTTCATGATATGCTAAGGTCATAGCAGCACCAGAAGTTGATGTTTCTGTATGTGTATTTGCTATAAAAGGACCAAACTCATTTATTAACTTTTCTTCAATTGGACGGTATAATCTTCCACTTGCGGTCCAATCTGTATAAATTAATTTTTGTTCTCCATAAGGAGATTGAAAAGTCTGATTAATACCAACAATATTTACTTTAAACTGATTGAAATAATTTTCTAAATCAGATTTTACTATGTTGTTTTTATTTACTGAAATCATAATTAAAATTATTTAAATTTTTTAATACCTTCTTTCATCCAATTATAATAATCATCGCTATTAGGCGTATATCCTACTGGCGCATTTAAATCTTCTTCATCATGATTCATTAAAACATAAAAAGGTTGCGTATTGGTCTTATATTTAATGGTTTGCATTTCACTCCATTTCTGGCCAATATACTTTAGTTTTTTACCAGGTCTTAATTTACTTTCTACCACTTCATCATCCTCTAACTTTCTTTTATCATCAACATATAAAGAAATTAAAATTACGTCATTTTTAAGCATTTTTAAAATATTTGGTTGCACCCAAACATTTTGCTCCATTTTTCTACAGTTTACACAAGCATGACCTGTAAAATCCATCATTACTGGCTTCCCTACCTTTTTAGCATAAGCCAAACCTTTATCATAGTCGTTAAATGATAAAATATTATGTGGAGGCATTAAATGTGCTCCATCAGGAATTTCTACTTGAGAAGCATCTCCAGAACCTAACTTCATATATCCAACACCGTAAGGAGATTCGCTATAATGCTGTGGTGGTGGAAAAGCACTTATTAAATTTAAAGGTGCTCCCCATAAACCTGGTAACATATACAATGTAAAAGTTAATGAAAATAATCCCAAACCTAATCTACCTACCGAAATATGTTTTATCGGAGAATCATGTGGTAATTGTATTTTTCCGAAAAGGTATAAAGTTAACCCTCCAAAAACTGCAATCCAAATAGCTATAAACACTTCTCTTTCTAACCAATGTAACTGAAGAACTAAATCTGCATTCGACAAGAATTTGAAAGCCAACGCAAGTTCTAAGAACCCTAAAACTACTTTTACAGTGTTTAACCAACCTCCCGATTTTGGCAAAGAATTTAACCAACCAGGAAAAGCAGCAAATAATGCAAATGGTAAAGCAATTGCTAAAGAAAAACCTAACATGCCCACTATTGGACCTATTTGACTTCCACCGGCAGCAGCCTCTACTAATAAAGTACCAACAATTGGACCTGTACAAGAAAAGGACACAATAGCCAATGCCAAAGCCATAAAAAAGATACCAATTAAACCTCCTCTATCTGCTTGAGAATCTACTTTATTTGCCCAAGAATTTGGTAACATAATTTCGAAAGCACCTAAAAAAGAGGCTGCAAAAACCAATAACAAAATAAAGAAGATAACATTAAACCACACATTGGTGGAAAGTGCATTTAATGCATCTGCTCCAAATAGTAAACTGACCAAAACTCCTAATAAAACGTAAATTACAATAATTGAAAGTCCGTAAATAATAGCATTTTTAATTCCGGCAGCCTTTGTTTTACTTTGTTTTGTAAAAAAGCTCACCGTCATTGGTATCATCGGGAACACACAAGGCGTTAACAATGCAGCAAAACCAGATATAAAGGCAATTAAAAAGATTGAAATTAAACCTCTCTGATTGTTATCTTCACTTGGTGTGTTTGTCGTAGTACTTGTTATAACACTCTCTTTTTCTGATGTTACACTTGCAGCTGAAATTTCTTTTGTAGCAGCTGTATTATTAAAATTAAATTCTAAATCTATATAGGTAGGCGGAAGACACTTACTATCATCACAAACCATAAACTCTACTTCTCCTATTATTGCAGTAAGTTCTGTACTTGTAATTTTTATTTTTTGTTTAAAAGTTGCACTGTCTTCAAAAAACTTAATGACCATATTAAAAACAGGGTCATCTATCGTATGTCCCTCTTCTTCTTCAACATTACCTATTAAAGAATAACCTTCATTTTCTTCGAAACTAAATGAAGTGGGTATTGGTCCATCTTCTGGTACATTTTGAGAGTATAAATGCCAACCTTTATCTATACTTGCCTTTGCTACAAGATTGTATTCTGTTTCTGATACTTTTTCTACAGAAGTAGTCCATTTTACAGGTTCAAAAACTTGAGCGTATGATGTAAACCCAAGTGTTAATAATAAAATTAAAATTATTTTCTTCATCTGTTTCTATTTGGTATTTAGTATCAGTTTTATTTTTAAAACTTTTAAGTTAAAGGAGAATAATAATGCCTTACTAATTACGTTATATATAAGCAGTAATTACCTTTTTTTTAAAGCACCAATATTAATATTTCTAAGGATGTCTACAAAGTATTATAGGTTAATTATATTATAATTTTCCTTATAAAACACTTCTAATAAATCCATATAAAAAGATTTAAACTCGTCTGCTGCTTATATTCTTTTCAATAATTTGACTTCCTTTTTTTTAAACCTTTTAAAGTGAATTCACGTTGTACTATTTTTCTAATATTCTTTTAGTTAAAAAGCTACTAAGATATCAACTTTATCTGAATTAGAATTAAATTGTATGCAAATCTTAGCTTAATAATACCACACATATACTTGGCAAAATTAAGAATAACACCGTGTTAAACTAAAAATATATGTATCATCGTAATCAACTTCTCTCTTCAATATTAAACTTATACTAACATAAACACCTTTAAGATACTAATCTCTTTTATGCTTAATTCATTTATATACGTTAAAAAAGTGTTCTTTTTTCAAAATTTTATAAATGCAAAAAGCATTGATACAATTAAACTATCTTTGCATAAAAAATAATCAATGCAGTTTTCTGAATTACCTTTACATAAATCCATCTTAAAAGCAGTTGCTGAAGAGCGATTTCACAGACCAACCCAAGTACAAGAAAAAGCAATCCCTTTAGTTTTAGCTAAAAAAAACGTAATTGTTTCTGCACAAACAGGTACCGGAAAAACTGCTGCTTTTGCACTGCCTATTATTCAACTTTTATTAGATAAAAAAGTAGAAGATGAAAAAGCTAAAAAGAAGATAAAATCATTAATTATAACACCAACCCGTGAGTTAGCAATACAAATTTTAGAAAATTTTGTAAGCTACAGCAAATACACCGATTTAAAAACTACTGCTGTTTTTGGAGGTGTATCTTTAGAACCTCAAAAAGAAATATTAGGCGAAGGTGTAGATGTTTTGGTTGCAACTCCTGGTAGATTAATTGATTTACAATTACAAGGAAACATCGATTTAAGTGCTATTGAAATTTTTGTTTTAGATGAAGCAGATTTAATGTTAGACATGGGCTTTATTGCCGATGTTAAAAAAATAGAAGCATTATGTCCTAAGCAAAAACAAACATTACTTTTTTCTGCAACAATTCCAGAAAAAATAGATGAATTGGCTAAAAGGATTTTAAAAAGCCCTATTAAGATTGAAATAAACCCAGAAGAAACTACCGCAAAAAACATCGGTCAGTTATTGTATTATCTTCCAAAGAAAAACAAAACCGATTTGTGCTTGCATTTGTTAAGAAACACCATAAACGGGAAAATAATTATTTTTAGACGTACCAAATTTGGTGTAGACAAATTAGAAGAATCGTTACTTAAAAACGGCTACAAAGTTACAAGTATTCATGGTGATAAAACCCAAGCAATACGTAACAAAGCAATTGAAGATTTTAAAGACAAAAAAGCAAATATTTTAATTGCGACAGATGTTGCTGCACGTGGAATTGACATTACAAATGTAGATGCCATTATTAATTTTGATATTCCTAACATACCAGAAACATATATTCATAGAATTGGTAGAACTGGTAGAGCTGGTAAATCTGGAATTGCTTTTTCTTTCTGTTCTCCAGATGAAAATGCTTATATTAAATTAATTGAAACGTTAATAGAAAAGCCAATTAAAGTAATCGCAGAACATCCTTACCCTATTGCGCCACCAAAACATAGAAAAAAACAACCTAATACAGTTAGTAAACATAATAAAGGAAGAAAGTCTGAAGCTTCTAAGAAAAATAAAAAACGCTGGTATTAAACTTAGCTAACTTTTTAAAATTACAGCATAAAAAACCCCAAGTGAAAACTTGGGGTTTTTATTAAATAGAGGAAAAAGTTCAATTAATCATCTAAATCATTTCTCTTATAATACTTTTATTGAGCAACCAATTGCTCTAGTGTTTGTTTTTATAGGCTTTTTTCCAGATAATAAAGCATCTACAACATTTTCTACATATTTCTCTGTCACTGCATCTGCATCTCTAGAATTATTATCTACTGCACCAATATATTCTACTTTCATACCTGGCCTGCTTACCACAAATACATGAGGTGTTTTAGTTGCTCCAAATTTTGGATATACTTTTTGTCCTTCATCTAATAAATAAGGAAACGAAAATCCCTTCTCTTCTGCCCTAACCTTCATATCTTCTAAACTATCTCCTTTAGATGCTTTTGGATCATTCGGATTGATAGCAATTACAGGGTAACCTAATTTCTTATATTTCAAATCTAAAGCAATTATTCTATCTTCATTAGCCACAGAATACGGACACGTATTACACGTAAAAATGAGAATAAATCCTTTTACATCAGAATAATCTGATAGAGAAACCATTTTTTTATCAATATTCCTTAATGTAAAACCTTCTATAGTGTCACCTACTTGGTAACCATCTGCTGTTTTTATCGTAAAGGCACTTGCCACAAGAACTACAAATACTAGTAAAATTGATTTTGTAAATTTCATATCTTTACTTTGTTTGTTTATAAAATAGTTTTTAACTCTGTTTCTAGCATTTCATAATCGAAAGATTGCTCGTAAAACGTTCTTCCTTTTGCATTGTAAATTAATGTAGCTGGTATGGCTCCAGACCAAGTAGAGTCTATCGCTTTTATCCAAACATCTTCATTTATATCATTTAATAAAACAACTTTAGACTGTAAATTATGTTTATTGATAAATGGAATCAATCTTTTATCTACCTGCTTCGGAAAGTCTAAACTCACCAAAATAACTTCTACATTTTTAGTTGCGTATTCTTTGTTTAATTTTTCAAATGCCGGTAATTCTTTTACGCAAGGAGCACACCAAGTTGCCCAAAAATTAACCACGTATGTTTTACCATCATTTTTTTCTAACAAAGGTTTCAATTCATTATATGTATAAGACTTTACTGAGCTTACTTTTTGTGATACTTCTTTTACTTCTCCTTTTTTACAGGAAAATAAAAGGGACAAAAATAGCAAAGAATAAAAACCGTTTTTAAACATTTTATAAAATTACAAAGAAGATATATCACTAAAAAACAATTAACTAATCCTTAACAAAAAAGCCTCATAAAACTAAGTTTATGAGGCTCTATTACTAATCTATTTTTCTGTTAGAAAATTTCGTTTAAAATTTTAGCCAAACGAATTCCTCCTTTTTGCAATTGAGTTCTTACAGTTCCTAAATGATCATAAGAATACCTGTATTTTAAATTCTCGCCAACCTTTACAGATTTATAAACCTCCTTTGTAACCTCATGAACTTCATCTACCCAATCTACAACAGTTCCTTTTTTAATAGCTTTAATTTCTGCTTTTGATAAATCTTTTGCATTTTCAGCCAATTCTATATAACTCATGTTGTATTCTTCTATTATTTTAGAATCCCAAACCGAGTGTAAATTTGTACCCTTACCAAACCATTGAAGTTGTATAGTATTCCCTCCTTTGTCTTCTCTTTGACCAACATGCATTGGTTGGTGTAAATCTCCTACTAAATGCACCAACATTTTTAAATAGAAAACTTTATCTTCCTCAGAACTATTTTCATCCTTTAAAACCTCTATACATTTATAGATACCAGTAACCATATCTCCTGCCGGATTTTTTTCTGCATCTGCATACTTTTCATCTAATCCCATATTTACATAATGCCAAGAATAAAATTCATTGTATTTTTTCTCAGATTTTATTTCATCACCAAAGGTGGATACAAAAGCTAAACTTTGTCCTTTTAAGAGTTTATCAATTTTTCTTTTGGCTTTGTTTGATAAATGTTTCTCAGCAATTTTCCCTGTAGTTCTATGTCCTGTTGGTCCCCAAAAAACGGTTTCTTCTGCTGAAAAATTTGAGAATAAAAATATCGATAGTATAAAAAGTACTTTAATCTTCATTTTGTATTTTTAAAATTATGTTTCAACAAATTTATAAAATTATTCTTCACCAAATTTGTAAATCTTAAAAATAATACTATATCTTTACGATATCATTTTAATATCATTATAAAACAATTCATATGAAAGCAGAAAAAATTATTAAACCAGCAAACGGTTATTTAATGTTATTAATCGTATTACTATTATTTATTGGCGGAATTGTATTGTGTGCAATGCAAGAAACAATTGTGTATGCTCTTGTTAGTCTAATTGGCTTTATTGGTTTCTTCGGATTTATTTTAGTAAACCCAAATACTTCTAAAGTAATTTTACTATTTGGTAAATATGTAGGAACTATTAAAGCGAATGGATTGTATTGGGCAAATCCTCTTTATAAGAAAAAAACAATTTCTTTAAGAGCTAGTAATTTCGATTCTGAACGTTTAAAAGTAAATGACAAATTAGGGAATCCAGTAATGATTTCTACCATTTTGGTTTGGAGAGTTACCGATACGTATAAAGCTGCTTTTGATGTTGATAATTACGAAAACTTTGTACGAGTACAAACAGATGCTGCCGTTAGAAAATTAGCAAGTATGTATCCGTATGATAATTTTGCAGACGAAGGTCATGACGAAGACATTACCTTACGCTCTAGTGTTAACGAAGTTTCTGAAGCTTTAGAAAAAGAAATTGATGAACGTTTAACAATTGCAGGTATTGAAGTTTTAGAAGCAAGAATTGGGTATTTAGCCTATGCTAATGAAATTGCTTCTGCAATGTTAAAAAGACAACAAGCAACTGCTATTGTAGCTGCAAGACATAAAATTGTACAAGGTGCCGTGGAAATGGTAGAAATGGCTTTAAACGAATTAAGTAGAAAACAAATTGTGGAGCTAGATGATGAACGCAAAGCTGCAATGGTAAGTAATTTATTGGTTATTTTATGTGGAGATAAAGAAGCTTCTCCTGTTGTGAATGCAGGAACCTTGAGTCATTAACACGGAGTTAGGAGTTAGAAAGAATAAAATTTCGAAAATAAAAAACCTTAATTTTTTAAAACTTTGTAACTAAATAAAAAAACATGAAAGAATATAAAATAGTAGAGCTAAAACTAGGTCTTAGAAATCGAGTTCAAAATTTTGAAGATTTATTAAATCAATATGCTAGAGAAGGTTGGATTTATAAAGAAGTACCTCAAGGCTGGAACTCTGTAATATTTGAACGAGACAAAAACAGATAAAATGAAAATTTTTAAAGAAGAGCAAAACTTTAGACAAACTTGGTTAATTTTAGTATTAATTATAGCTTCCATTGTACCTATTACAATGATGATAAAAAAATACTTAAAAACAGATACAACGTTATCTACACAAGAGTTTTTAATTACAATTGGAGTTATTGTATTATCAATTTCATTAATTTTCTTCTTTAAATTAACAACAAGAATTGATGAAAAAGGAATCCATTACCTGTTTTTTCCTTTGCATTTTAAGGTAAAAACAATTCCTTGGAGTACAATTTCTAAAGCATATGTTAGAACGTATTACCCTATAAGTGAATTTGGTGGTTGGGGATTAAGAGGTGGCTTCTTTTTTAATAAAGGAAAAGAAAAAGCCGTAAATGTTTCTGGTGATATTGGCATTCAACTTATATTTAAGAATGGTAAAAAATTATTAATTGGTACTCAAAAAAAAGAAGAAGCTAAAAGAGTTTTAGAAACTTATAATTTAAAAATAAATTAATATGATTCGTTTTATTACTTACCTCATAATCTTAACCTTAGGAACCTTAACTTCTTCTGCACAGTTAAAAACTGAAGAAATTTTAATAAAAAATGGAGAAATAGAGCTTCCAGGAACCTTAACTTTTACAGAAGAAAAAACACCTTTAATAATTTGGATTCATGGTTCTGGCCCCATAGATAGAAACGGAAATCAGCCTGTACAAAACGTAAAAGCAAACTATATTAAACAGTTTAGAGATTCCATCAATAAAGAAAATATTGCTTTTTTTAGTTATGATAAAAGAACAGCTAACAAGAATAATAGCAAGTTATTAGCACATACAAAAATTACAGATTTCACACTGGATGCTGAAAAAGTAATTACACATTTTAAAAATGAAAACCGTTTTTCTAAAATTATTTTAATAGGTCATAGCCAAGGTTCATTAATTGCAATGATGGCTGCTAAAGAGGTCGACCAATATATATCTATTGCTGGCTCAGGAGAGCAGATAGATGAAACGATTATAAAACAAATTACAAAAAACAATGCTCCTTTAGGTCTTGCGGCCAGAAAACAATTTGACACTTTAAGAGTAAAAGGTAAGATAGAAACTGTTCATCCGTTTTTAATGAGCATATTTGGCAAACCAAATCAGGCTTTTTTATACGATTGGATGCAGTTGAACCCTAAAATCGAGATTAAAAAATTAAAGATTCCTGTTTTAATTATTAATGGAGATAAAGATTTACAAGTAACCATAGAAGATGCTAAAATATTACATGCAGCAAATACTAACTCTAAATTAGTGATTATAGAAAACATGAATCATGTTTTAAAAGACATTCAAAAAGAGGAAGATAATATAAAATCTTACTATTCTTCTGAATACCAAATCTCAAATAAACTAATAAAAACCATTAGTTTATTTATAAAAAAATAACATGGCAAAGAAAAAAGCATTCGCGTTGCGAGTTAATGAAGACATGATAAAAGCTATTGAAAAATGGGCTGCAGATGAATTTCGTTCTACAAACGGACAGATAGAATGGATGCTTATGCAAGCACTAAAGGAAGCTAAAAGAGAACCAAAGAAAAAAGAAGAATAAATTAAGCTTATTCCAAGCAATTAGAAAACAACATAAATTTTAAAAATAGACGCTCAATTTTTATTGAGCGTTTAGTATTTTGTATATTGCCTACTTGATTAAAATTTATTTTCTTAGATCTAATTAATTTATGAAAAACAAAATACAAATTATCTGTTTAATACTTTACTGTTTTCAAGTAAATGCACAATCTTCCGCTGAAAGCAAATTAGGTACTTGGTATATGTACAATGGTTCTCATAAACTTACTAAAAATATAAAACTTACAACCAGTACCCATTTTAGATATTATGAATTAGCAACAGAATATCAACAAGAAATTTATAGAATAGGACTCAATTATGCTTTTAATGACAAAATTAACGTTACAGGCGGTAGTGTATACTCCATAACAGACAAATCTTATAAAAAGGATGCTGCAGATTTGTATGAATACCGTTTTTATCAAGATCTAAACATTAAAGATAATTGGAATAAAATTAGGGTAAAACATCGTGTACGGTTAGCCCAAAGATTTAAAAGAAGAAACGCAACAAATGAGATAGCACATAGAATACGATATGGTTTGTTTTTAAACTATCCTATTTCTAAAAATTGGGAAACCTATACTTTTAGTGAGCTTTTTATAAAATTTGCAACTAAAGCTTACAGCCAAAATAGAACGGGTGCAGGCATTCTTAAAAAAATCGATGATAATCTAAAACTAAAATTAGGTTACTTTTACACAAAATTTTCAAATAGTGACCTTCATCGGTTACAAGTAGGAATTATCTTAAAAACAGACTTTACAAAAAAACAATTTAAATATGACAACACCCACTTTTACAAATGATGCAATCGTTTTTGGAATCTTAATGTTATCACTCGGTTTCGTTTTCTATACGGAAAATATAAAAAGTGGTTTCTGGCATAAATTTTACAAGATTGTACCAGGTTTATTTATGGCATATTTTATTCCTGCTATTTTTACTACTGCTGGCATTATATCCCCAGAATGGGAAACCTTAAATACGGCAGGTGAAATTGTAACAGGTAAATCGCAATTGTATTATATTTCTAGTCGATTTTTATTACCTGCAGCCTTAGTTTTAATGACATTAAGCATCGATTTAAAGGCTATTTTTAACCTAGGTTCTAAAGCATTAATAATGTTTTTTACAGGTACTGTAGGTATTATTATTGGAGGACCCATAGCTATTTTGTTAATTTCAATCTTCTCTCCAGAAACGGTTGGTGGATCTGATTTTGATGCTGTTTGGCGTGGTTTATCTACACTTGCAGGAAGTTGGATTGGTGGTGGAGCAAACCAAACTGCCATGTTAGAAATTTATAAATATAACCCTGCAAAATATGGAGGAATGGTGTTTGTAGATATTGTAGTTGCTAATGTTTGGATGGCTATTCTATTAATAGGAATTGGTAAAAAAGACAAAATAGACAAATGGTTAGGTGCAGATACTTCTGCCATAGAAGATTTAAAAGATAAAGTTTCTTTATTTGCTAAGAAAGTAAAAAGGAATCCTTCTGTAACAGACTTTATGATAATTCTTGCCATAGCTTTCGGTACGGTAGGTTTAGGTCATTTTACAGCAGAATATTTAAGTTCTTTTTTCGGTGAATTAGTTGCTGGTATCGAATCTGAAACTTGGAGAAACATCTTTACTTTCTTAGGTTCTAGTTTCTTTTGGTTGATTAGTATTTCTACAGTTATTGCAGTTATCTTATCTTTTACAAAAGCAAAAAATTACGAAGGCGCAGGAGCTAGTAAAATTGGAAGTGTATTTATTTACATTTTGGTTGCTACAATTGGTATGAAAATGGATTTAGCAATGATTTTTGACAATGTAGGATTAATTGCCATTGGTCTTGTTTGGATGTCTATTCATGCTGGATTATTAGTATTCGTTGCCAAATTAATAAAAGCTCCTTATTTCTTTCTAGCACTTGGTAGTCAAGCAAATGTTGGAGGTGCAGCTTCTGCCCCAATTGTAGCGCAAGCATTTCACCCTTCTTTAGCTACTGTTGGTGTTTTATTAGCTGTTTTTGGATATGCCATAGGAACAATTGGTGCTATTTTATGTACCATTTTAATGGAATTATCAGCAACACTTTAAATAAAAATGAGCATATTTGCACACGAAAAATATAGATTTATGAAGAAAATTATTACGCTTTTAGTCCTATCAATTTTAATTACAGCATGTTCTTCTAAAAAAGAAGGAAATATGACTGTGCAAGGGAAAATTAAAGGTCTTAAGAAAGGGACTCTATACCTTCAAAAAATGAAAGATACACTATTAGTATCTGTAGATTCGGTAAAATTGCTAGGTAGCGATAAATTTACTTTAACGGATAATGTGGAATCTCCTGTATTATATTATTTAACATTTGACGGAAATACAAGTGATAAAAGAATTTTATTTTTTGGTGAAAAAGGAATTATTACCATTAACGATAATGTAGAAAAGTTTGGATATACTCCAAAAATAACAGGATCTAAAAATCAAGAAATTTTAGATAAGTATAATAAAATTAAAAGTAAATTTCAAGATCAGCGATTAGAATTTATCAAAAAAGATTTTGATGCTAAAAAAACAAACAATCAAGAATTAATTACACAATTAGAAAAAGACTATCAAAATCTTGCAAAAAGAAGAGTTTTATTTACTACTAATTTTGCACTTACAAATGCAGACTATGAAGTTGCACCTTATATTGGTTTAACAGAAATGTATGATGCTAGTCTAAAAATGTTAGATACAGTAAATAATTCTTTATCAGATAAAGTAAAAAGCTCTGATTATGGAAAACGTTTTCAAGAATACTTAATTTCTATCAAGGAAAAATAGTTAAAATATTTCTTCTATTAAATAAAAAAAAACGAGCAAATTGCTCGTTTTTTTTATGTTTAAAAAAGTAAAAAACTAATATTTAATTATTGTCGACACATTTCAAACTTATATAATTAGACTTTAAGCCACAATTAGAAACAGTTACAAAGTAATGTCTTAATCTCTTATTAAAGGCAATGTAGAACATCTAAGTAACCCTTCTTGCTTCGATATTTCAGAATAAGCAACTTCCTCTACAGTAAAACCATTTTCTCTAAGCCAAGTATTTAATCTTGTAAAGTTTTTTTCAGAAATAATAACTTCTTCAGAAATTGAAAAAATATTACTATTCATGTTATACATTTCTTCATTTGTAATTTCAAAAACATTTTCCTTTCCAAAGAAATCTACCAACCATTCATATTCTCTTTCTATTAAAAAACCGTTTTTATGAAGAATAGCCTTGTCTTTTCCTATTGGTTGAAAACAGCAATCTAAATGCAACGCATTATCCTTTGCATTGGTATTCGATTTTCTTAACTCAAAAGACTTTACTTTTTTATGAGGAAATAATTCTTGTAGCGCAATTACCGCGTCCATATTTGTACGCGCTGTAATATAATCTGCATAATCACTTCCAGAATAGGTACCAACAAAAATATATTCATTCCATGGCATTACATCACCACCTTCAACATGACACTCTTTGGGTAAAACAACCACTTTAGAAGGATCTATTTGTGAGATTACTTTATCTATTGCCTTATATTCTTTTTCTCTGTCTGGTAGAATATTGGCTTCTATAAAAGTATCTTCAATTACAAAAGCAATATCTCTAGCAAATATTTGATTATAATTTTCAATTATATCTGGTCTAAAAACTTGTACATTATACTTTTCTAAAATTTCAGCAACTGCTTCCATTTCTAAGTTCATTGCAGATTCTTTAGGATATGTTCCGGCTAGAACATGTTCTATACTTTTAGGATCATAGCAATCTTCTACCCTTGGCACTCCTCCATTACTTTTAGCAGTTCCTAAGATAACAGCTCTTAATTTAGATGTTTCGTTTTTAATATTTAATTGTAACATATATAAAGTAGATAAAAAAAGCTTCATAAAATATGAAGCTTTGATTTTGTAAATGTAATAAAATTTATCTTTTTTCTATACCTGTAAAAGGTCTGTAGTTTTCACCTGTATATATTTGACGTGGTCTACCTATTGGCTCTTTGTTAAGGCGCATTTCTTTCCACTGAGCAATCCAACCAGGTAAGCGTCCTAAAGCAAACATTACTGTAAACATTTCTGTTGGAATCCCCATAGCTCTATATATAATACCAGAATAAAAATCTACATTCGGGTATAATTTTCTTTCAACAAAATAAGGATCATTTAAAGCTTCTTGTTCTAAACTTCTTGCGATATCTAAAATAGGATCTTCAACTCCTAAATCATTTAAAACATCATCTGCTGCAGCTTTAATAATTTTAGCTCTAGGATCGAAGTTTTTATAAACTCTATGTCCAAATCCCATTAAACGGAAAGGGTCATTTTTATCTTTTGCTTTGGCCATGTACTTTTTAGTATCACCTCCATCAGCTCTAATTCCTTCTAGCATTTCTAAAACAGCCTGATTAGCTCCACCATGTAATGGTCCCCAAAGTGCAGAAATTCCTGCAGAAAGAGAAGCAAATAAACCAGCATGAGAAGAACCTACAATTCTTACTGTAGATGTAGAACAGTTTTGCTCATGATCTGCATGTAAAATTAATAATTTATCTAATGCATCTTTAACAATAGGGTTAATTACAAAATCTTCATTTGGTTGCTTAAACATCATAAACATTAAATTCTCTACGTAACCTAAAGATTTTTGTCCATAATTTAAGTGCATTCCTTTTTGCTTACGCATAGTCCAAGCTACTAATACTGGAAATTTAGCCATAATACGTACAATAGCGTTGTACATATCTTCTCTAGACTCAATATTAACTGAAGATGGATTAAATGCAGTTAAAGCACTTGTTAAAGAAGACAATACTCCCATTGGGTGTGCTGTCTTTGGAAATGCTTCTAATATTTTTCTAACATCATCATCTACTAATGAATGATCTCTAATGTCATTATGAAATTTTTCTAATTCTGCCTTTGTAGGTAAATTACCAAATATTAATGCATAAGATACTTCTAAAAAATCTGCTTTTTCAGCTAATTCTTCAATAGAATAGCCTCTATAACGTAAAATACCTTTTTCTCCATCTAAGAAAGTAATAGCACTTTCACATGAACCTGTGTTCTTATAACCTGGATCTATAGTTATAATTCCATTGGTTGCACCTCTTAAGGTTTTAATATCTATGGCTACTTCATTTTCTGTACCCTTTACAAGTGGAAACTCATAAGTTTTATCTCCAATCTGTAATTTAGCTGTATCTGACATTTACTGATGATTTTTTAGTATTGTTAAGTTTGACGAAGATACCAAATTTAATAGTATTTTAAAAGGGTGCACTAATAGATTTTAAGAATTTTAAAATAAAGGTAGCTTATGTAAGAATAATGCAAAAAAAACCTCATAATTTCTTATGAGGTTATAATCTATTTAAAAAAGTTACTCTTAAAGGTTAAAAGCATTTTCTCCTGGAAAATAAGCAGTTGCACCTAATTCTTCTTCAATACGTAATAATTGGTTGTATTTTGCCATTCTATCTGAACGAGAAGCAGAACCAGTTTTAATTTGTCCACAGTTTAATGCTACTGCTAAATCTGCAATAGTATTATCTTCTGTTTCACCAGATCTATGAGACATTACTGAAGTATAACCTGCATTTTTTGCCATATTTACAGCTGCAATAGTTTCAGTTAAACTACCAATTTGGTTTACTTTAATTAAAATAGAATTTGCTATTCCATTTTCAATTCCTTTAGCCAAACGCTCTACATTAGTTACAAATAAATCATCACCAACTAATTGAACTTTATCTCCAATTAATTCAGTAAGATATTTTGTACCATCCCAGTCATTTTCATCCATTCCATCTTCAATAGAGATGATAGGATATTTAGCAGTTAATTCAGCTAAATAATCTGCTTGTTCTTTACTTGTTCTAATTTTTCCAGTTTCACCTTCAAATTTAGTATAATCGTATTTACCATCAACGTAAAACTCTGCAGAAGCACAGTCTAATGCAATTTTAATTTCTTCTCCAAAAACATAACCTGCATTTTTAACTGCTAAAGCAATAGTTTCTAAAGCATCTTCAGTACCACCTGCTAAATTAGGAGCAAATCCTCCTTCATCACCAACAGCTGTAGATAAACCTCTATCGTGTAAAACTTTCTTTAAGTTATGGAAAATTTCAGAACCCATTTTTAAAGCTTCAGTAAAAGTTTTCGCTTTAACTGGCATAATCATAAATTCTTGAAATGCAATCGGAGCATCTGAATGAGAACCACCGTTAATGATATTCATCATTGGTAATGGTAAAGTATTAGCAGAAACACCACCTACATATCTATATAAAGGCATCCCTAACTCATTAGCAGCAGCTTTAGCGGCAGCTAAAGAAACTCCTAAAATAGCATTTGCTCCTAATTTAGATTTATTTGGTGTACCGTCTAAATCAATCATTAATTGATCTATTGCATTTTGCTCAAATACAGAAGTACCTAATAATTCTGCTGCAATAATGTTATTTACATTAGATACTGCTTTTAAAACACCTTTACCCATGTAATCTTTACCACCATCACGTAATTCTACAGCCTCATGTTCTCCTGTAGAAGCTCCAGATGGAACTGCTGCTCTACCTAAAATTCCGTTTTCTGTAGTTACATCTACTTCTACTGTTGGATTACCTCTTGAATCAAAAATTTGACGTGCGTGAACGCTAATTATTATACTCATTTTATTTATTATTTAATTAATTTATGTCTTTTATTTATACTGCTAATTTACAAAAAACCACTCATAAATGAGTGGTTTTAAATAGTTACTTACGAAAACGTTTTCAGATGAAATAAATTAACAAATGTTAACTTATCACTGCTTTAGCCTTGGTAATATTTTCTATAAATTGGTCAAATAAATACTCAGAATCGTGTGGTCCTGGGCTAGCTTCTGGATGATATTGTACAGAAAAAACATTCTTTTCTTTCATACGAATTCCTGCAACAGTATGATCATTTAAATGAACATGTGTAATTTCTACATTTTCATTAGATTCCGTTTCTTCTCTATTGATAGCAAAACCATGATTTTGTGAAGTGATTTCCCCCTTACCTGTCAACAAGTTTTTTACAGGATGATTAATTCCTCTATGCCCATTGTGCATTTTATAAGTAGAAATTCCATTAGCCAAAGCTATTACTTGATGTCCTAAACAGATACCAAATAACGGTAAATTTCTTTCTATAATTTCTTTAGCTACTTCTTGTGCTTCAATCAATGGTTCTGGATCTCCAGGTCCATTAGAAATAAAATAACCATCAGGATTAAAATCTGATAAATCTTCAAACTTAGCATTGTAAGGAAACACTTTTATGTAAGCTCCTCTTTTTGCTAAATTTCTTAAAATATTCTTTTTAATACCAATGTCTAAGGCAGATATTTTAATCTCAGCATTTTCATCACCAACAAAATAAGGTTCTTTTGTAGACACTTTAGAAGCCAACTCTAAACCTTCCATACTAGGTACTGCCGCTAATTGCTTTTTTAAAGCATCAATATTGTCTACATCAGTAGAAATAATAGCATTCATAGCTCCATTATCTCTAATATACGCCACTAAAGCTCTAGTATCAACATCTGAAATAGCTACAAGATTGTGTTTAGTAAACCAATCTTTTAAATTACCATTAGAATCTACTCTAGAATGCGTAAAACTAAAATTTCTACAAATTAAACCTGATATTTTTATTCCATCAGATTCAACTTCGTTGTCATTTACCCCATAATTACCAATATGTGCATTTGTTGCAACCATTAATTGACCAAAATAAGAGGGGTCAGTAAAAATTTCTTGATAGCCAGTCATACCTGTATTAAAACAAATTTCTCCGGTAGACGTTCCTTCTATTCCTACGGATTTACCATAAAAAATTGTTCCATCTGCTAATAAAACAAGCGCTTTTTTTCGTGTTTGATATTTCATTGATAGTTGTTGTGTTTCTTAATGCAAAAATATAAAAAAAAGGGATAAACGTAAACGCTTATCCCTTTTATATAATTTAAAAAATTTTCATTTTTTATTCTTCAGATTTTTCTTCTGTTGCTGTTCCTTCTACTTGTGGAGCATCTGCTTTTTTGCTTCTTCCTCTACGTGTAGTTTTCTTAGCTTTTTTACCATTAGGATTGTAAATTTCGTTGTAATCAACTAATTCAACCATTGCCATAGGAGCATTATCCCCTTGACGATTTCCTAACTTAATAATACGAAGATAACCTCCTGGTCTATCTGCTACTTTTACAGAGATTTCTTTAAATAATTCTGTAACTGCATATTTATCACGTAAGTGAGAAAATACAACACGTCTGTTGTGAGTAGTATCACTTTTAGACTTTGTTATTAATGGTTCTGCAAAAACTCTTAATGCTTTTGCTTTAGCCACTGTAGTGTTAATACGTTTATGTTCTATTAAAGAACATGTCATATTAGCTAACATTGCCTTTCTGTGTGAAGTAGTTCTTCCTAAATGATTATGCTTTTTTCCGTGTCTCATGACCTTTGTTTTATAATTTCATCTTGCATCAACTCGTTATGAGGAGCAAATTATGAAAAATTAATCTCTATCTAATTTGTATTTTGTTAAATCCATACCGAAACTTAAACCTTTAACAATCACTAATTCTTCTAGTTCTGTTAATGATTTTTTACCAAAGTTTCTAAACTTCATTAAATCACTTTTGTTAAAAGAAACTAAATCTCCTAATGTATCTACTTCTGCAGCCTTTAAACAGTTTAAAGCTCTAACAGATAAATCCATGTCGATTAATCTAGTTTTTAATAACTGACGCATGTGTAATGACTCCTCATCATACGTTTCTGTTTGTGCAATTTCATCTGCCTCTAAAGTGATACGCTCATCAGAGAATAACATAAAGTGGTGGATTAATATTTTTGCAGCCTCAGTTAATGCATCTTTAGGATTGATTGATCCATCAGTATCGATATCGAAAACTAATTTTTCATAATCCGTTTTTTGCTCTACACGAAAATTTTCGATTGCATACTTTACATTCTTAATTGGTGTGTAAATAGAATCAGTAAAGATTGTTCCTATTGGTGCTGAAGCTTTTTTATTCTCTTCTGCTGGTACAAATCCTCTACCTTTTTCTATAGTAATTTCTGCATTTAACTTTACAGATTTATCCATGTTACAGATTACTAAATCTGGATTCAATACTTGAAAACCAGAGATAAATTTCTGTAAGTCTCCTGCAGTAAACTGCTCTTGACCAGATAATGAAATAGATACAGTTTCTCTATCTGTTTCTTCTATTTGTTTCTTAAAACGAACTTGTTTTAAGTTTAAAATAATTTCTGTAACGTCTTCTACAACCCCAGATACAGTAGAAAATTCATGCTCTACACCATCAATTCTTAATGATGTAATTGCAAATCCCTCTAAAGAAGATAAAAGAACTCTTCTTAAAGCGTTTCCTATTGTTAAACCAAAACCTGGTTCTAAAGGTCTAAACTCAAATCTACCTGTAAAATCAGTAGATTCAATCATAATAACCTTATCTGGTTTTTGAAAATTTAAAATTGCCATTTTTCTTCGTTTTAATTGTTATCCGGTTGCGCGGTTTATAAATGTGAAGAAATATTTATAAACCCTTTGGCCGAATTTCAATGTGTTTAATTTATTACTTAGAATATAATTCTACGATTAATTGTTCTTTGATGTTTTCTGGAATTTGTAATCTTTCTGGTGCTTTTACAAAAGTTCCAGATTTAGTATCTGTATTCCAAGTTAACCATTCAAAAACATTGCTGTTAGAAGCTAATGCATTTTCAATAGCACTTAAAGATTTAGATTTCTCTCTTACAGCTACAACATCTCCATCTTTTAAACTATAAGAAGGAATGTTAACTATTTCTCCATTAACAGTAATATGTCTGTGAGAAACTAATTGACGAGCTCCACTTCTAGAGTTAGAAACACCCATTCTGTAAACAACGTTGTCTAAACGAGATTCACATAATTGTAATAAGATTTCACCTGTAATCCCAGAAGCAGCTTGTGCTTGTTTAAACAAGTTACTGAATTGACGCTCTAAAATACCATAAGTGTATTTCGCTTTTTGCTTCTCCATTAATTGAGTTGCATATTCAGATTTCTTTCCTCTTCTTCTTGCATTTCCATGCTGTCCTGGAGGAAAATTTCTTTTTTCGAAGTTTTTATCTTCTCCAAAAATTGCTTCACCAAACTTACGAGCAATTTTAGTTTTTGGTCCTGTATATCTTGCCATTTCTTTTGTTGTTATAGATAGGGATTATGAATTAAGGCTTACTCCTTCGATAATCTAGTTCCTATCAAATTAAAAAATTAAATTATACTCTTCTTCTCTTTGGTGGACGACATCCGTTATGAGGAATAGGTGTAACATCAATAATTTCTGTTACTTCGATACCTGCATTATGAATTGATCTAATAGCAGATTCTCTACCATTACCCGGTCCTTTTACATACACCTTTACTTTACGTAAACCTGCTTCTTTTGCAACGTTTGCACAATCTTCTGCTGCTAATTGAGCTGCATATGGAGTATTCTTTTTAGAACCTCTAAAACCCATTTTCCCTGCAGATGACCAAGAAATAACGTCACCTTTTTTATTTGTTAAAGAAATAATGATGTTGTTAAAAGATGCAGTTACGTGCGCCTCTCCAATAGCATCAATGATTACCTTACGCTTTTTTGAACTTGCTTTTGCCATAATTTTTCAGTTTTAGTAATTTAGTTTTCTAACCTTATAGCCTAGACTATTATTAGATCTTTATTACTTTATCTAACTTATTTTTTCTTGTTAGCTACAGTTTTTCTCTTACCTTTTCTTGTACGAGAGTTATTCTTAGTTCTCTGCCCTCTTAAAGGAAGACCAAGTCTGTGACGAATACCTCTTTGACAACCGATATCCATCAAACGTTTGATGTTAATCTGTACCTCAGAACGTAGTTCACCTTCGATTGTGAAAGATCCTACTTGTTCTCTAATTGCTGCGATTTGATCATCAGTCCAATCTTGAACTTTAATGCTCTCATCTACTTTTGCTTCTGCTAGAACTTTTTGAGCTCTGCTGCTTCCTATACCAAAGATGTAAGTTAATGCGATAACACCTCTTTTATTCTTTGGAATATCAATACCTGCTATTCTTGCCATTACCCTTGTCTTTGTTTAAATCTAGGATTTTGTTTATTAATCACGTATAATCTACCTTTCCTGCGAACTATTTTGCAGTCGGCACTTCTTTTTTTAACTGATGCTCTAACTTTCATCTGTTTTGTTTTTTTAGTATCTGTAAGTAATTCTTGCCTTTGATAAATCGTACGGACTCATTTCTAATTTTACCTTATCTCCAGGTAGTAATTTGATATAATGCATACGCATTTTACCAGAAATGTGTGCCGTAACAATATGTCCATTTTCTAATTCTACACGAAACATTGCATTAGATAATGCCTCTGTAATTGTTCCGTCCTGTTGAATTGCTGATTGTTTAGCCATATTATTTATTCGATTTTCTGTTGCTATTCCCCGCTTTCATTAAACCATCATAATGACGATTTAATAAGTACGAATTAATTTGTTGCAACGTATCAATTGCAACTCCAACCATAATTATTAATGATGTACCACCATAAAACATGGCCCAACTTTGTTGTACTCCAAACTGAACTACAATTGCTGGTAAAATAGATAATGCTGCTAAAAATAACGATCCTGGGAACGTAATTCTAGATAATACAGAATCTAATCTATCTGCTGTGTCTTTTCCTGGTCTAATACCTGGTATAAAACCACCACTTCTTTTTAAATCATCCGCCATTTTATTCGTAGGAATAGTAATAGCAGTATAGAAATAACTAAAGATGACAATTAACAATGCAAAAATAACATTGTACCATAAACCATTCATATCTTGTAAGCTAGCAATTGCTGGAAATCTCTGAGCTAAAGCAACTGGTAAAAACATAATTGCTTGAGCAAAGATAATTGGCATAACACCTGCTGCATTTAATTTCAAAGGAATATAATCTCTTGAACCTGCAACATTTTGTACATTTCCTACAACCGTTCTTCTAGCATACTGCACTGCAATCTTTCGAACAGCAGTAACTAATAGCACAGTTAATAAAATTACTACAAACCAAACAATAATTTCTATTAAAACCATCATAATACCACCTGCTCCTGCATTTGTTGTTTTAGCAACAAACTCTTGTAAAAATGCAGCAGGAAAGTTAGCGATAATACCAACAGTAATTAATAATGAAATACCATTACCAACACCTTTGTCTGTAATACGCTCACCTAACCACATTGCAAAAATAGTACCTGCAGTTAAAATGATAATTGATGATATCCAAAAAGTAGCACCACTTACTAAAAACGCTTCTGGTCCTAAACCAAATTGTGTTTTAATAGCAGTAATATACGTAGGTGCTTGCACTAACGTAATACCAATTGTTAACCATCTTGTTATTTGTGTAATTTTTTTTCTTCCACTTTCTCCATCTTTTTGTAGTTTTTGTAAATAAGGAACCGCAATTCCCATTAACTGAACTACAATAGATGCAGAAATATAAGGCATAATACCAAGAGCCATTACTGACGCCCTAGCAAATGCTCCTCCTGTAAATGCATTCAATAAACCTAAAAGACCTCCAGAAGTACTTTCTTTTAAAGCTGAAAGTTGTAATGGATCTATTCCAGGTAAAGGAACAGAAGCCATAAAACGATACACAGCAATTAATCCGATTGTAAGAAGAATTTTATTTTTCAACTCTTCAATACTGAAAATCTCTTTTAATCTATTAATAAAATTCATCATTTACGGGATGTTATAAAGTAACAGCTTCTCCTCCAGCTGCTTCGATAGCTGCTTTTGCTGTTGCTGTAAATTTATGTACAGTTATATTTAATTTAGCCTTTAACTCTCCACTACCTAATATTTTAATTAAGTCGTTTTTTCTTGCCAATCTATTAGCAATTAAAGTATCTAAAGTAACTGTATCTGTTATCTTTCCACTATCAACTAAAGATTGTAATTTATCAATATTGATACCTTGATATTCAACACGATTAATATTTGTGAAACCAAACTTTGGCACACGTCTCTGAAGTGGCATTTGCCCTCCTTCGAAACCAATCTTTTTAGAATAACCAGAACGAGATTTCTGTCCGTTGTGACCTCTTGTAGCGGTACCACCTTTTCCAGATCCTTCACCCCTTGCAATTCTTTTTCCTTTTTTAATGGAACCTTCTGCTGGTGTTAAATTATGTAAACTCATTTTTTCTAAATATCTTATTTAATTTCTTCGAAAGAAACTAAGTGTTTAACTGTATTTACCATACCTACTATAGAAGGAGTTGCCTCATGCTCTACAGTTTGGTTCATTTTACGTAAACCTAATGCCTCTAAAGTTCTTTTTTGACTTTGAAGACGTCCGATTTGACTTTTCACTTGTGTAACTTTTATTCTTGCCATCGTTCTTAGGTTTATCCGTTAAATACTTTCTCTAAAGAAATCCCTCTTTGCTTAGCAATACCTGCTGCACTACGTAATTGTAATAAAGCATTAAAAGTTGCTTTAACTACGTTATGAGGATTTGATGATCCTTGAGATTTTGATAATACATCATGAATACCAACAGACTCTAGTACGTGCCTTACAGCACCACCAGCAATAACTCCAGTACCATGAGATGCAGGCTTAAGAAAAACTTTAGCTCCACCAAATTTACCTTTTTGCTCATGAGGTAAAGTTGCATCTAAAATAGGAATTCTAACTAAATTTTTCTTTGCGTCTTCAATTGCTTTTGCAATTGCAGATGCAACATCTTTAGATTTCCCTAATCCATGACCAACAACACCATTACCATCTCCAACAACTACGATTGCAGAGAAACCAAATGCTCTACCACCTTTTGTTACTTTAGTAACACGTTGTACTCCTACTAATCTATCTACAAGATCTAACCCACTAGGTTTTACTCTTTCTACGTTTTTATATCCTTGCATAATTTCTTAAAATTTTAAACCCGCTTCTCTTGCAGCGTCTGCTAATACTTTAACTCTACCGTGATATAAATACCCGTTTCTATCGAAAGCGATTGTTTCAACTCCAGCTTTAGTAGCTTTTTCTGCTATTAATTTACCAACTGCTGTTGCTGCTTCGATTTTAGTACTTGCGTTTATTTCTTTATTTCTAGATGAAACTGAAGCTAATGTTACTCCATTTACATCGTCTACTAATTGAGCGTAGATTTCCTTGTTACTTCTGTAAACCGATAATCTTGGTTTAGTAGCAGTACCAGAAACGATCTTTCTAATTCTACGCTTAATTCTAGCTCTTCTTTGTAGCTTTGATAATGCCATAATGCTATATATTATGCAGATTTACCTGCTTTTCTTCTTAATATTTCACCAACAAACTTCACACCTTTTCCTTTATAAGGCTCTGGAGCTCTGAAAGAACGAATCTTTGCAGCAATTTGACCTACTAATTGTTTGTCAAATGAAGATAATTTAATGATCGGGTTTTTCCCTTTCTCAGATATTGTCTCAATTTTAACCTCTGGAGCTAATTCTAAAACGATATTATGAGAGAAACCTAAAGCTAAATCTAATTTTTGTCCTTGATTAGATGCTCTATAACCAACACCAACCAATTCTAAATCTTTAGTCCAACCTTTACTTACACCTTCAATCATGTTATTGATTAAAGCTCTCATTAAACCATGTTGTGCTTTATGGTTTTTACTTTCTGATGCTCTATCTAAAGTGATAATACCATCTTCGATTTCTACTGTAATACCTTCAGAAATAGTTTGAGTTAACTCACCTAATTTTCCTTTTACGGTTACTACATTGTCTTTTACATTAACATCTACACCTTGTGAAATGCTAATAGGATTTTTTCCAATTCTACTCATTTCTATAGATTAATAAACGTAACATAAAACTTCTCCTCCAACATTCTCTTGACGTGCTTTTTTGTTTGTCATTACACCCTTAGATGTAGAAACAATAGCAATTCCAAGTCCGTTTAATACTCTTGGCATCTCTGTAGAGCCAACGTATTTACGTAAACCTGGTGTACTGATTCGTTGAATCTTTCTAATTACTGATTCTTTTGTTTCTCTTTCGTACTTTAAAGCTATCTTAATTGTTCCCTGAACTTTATCGTCATTGAACTGGTAGCTTAAAATATACCCTTGATCAAACAAAATTTTAGTCATTTCCTTCTTCAAGTTTGAAGCTGGAATTTCCACTACTCTGTGTCCTGCTGCGATTGCATTTCTTACTCTTGTAAGAAAATCCGCGATTGGATCTGTATACATATTTATTTAAAATTGCGATTACGGTTTTCAAATACCTCTATTTATGCTACAGATTTCTCTGTGATAAATGAACCTATAATCAGTTAAAATTCTTATACTCAAAAAAAATAGAGCGTGCAAAGATACACATTCTATTTTTATATTTGAGCTTTATTTAAAATTTTCTACCAAGATGCTTTTTTAACACCTGGTATTAACCCTTGATTGGCCATTTCTCTAAAAGTAACACGAGATAAACCAAATTGTCTCATATATCCTTTTGGACGACCAGTTAATTTACATCTGTTATGCATTCTAACTGGTGAAGCATTCTTAGGTAATTTTTGTAATGCATCATAGTCTCCAGCTTCTTTTAAAGCTTTTCTCTTTTCAGCATATTTAGCAACAGTTGCTGCTCTCTTACGCTCACGCGCTTTCATTGATTCTTTAGCCATTTCTTAATTTTTTTTGAATGGTAAACCTAATTCTCCTAATAATGATTTAGCCTCTTTATCAGTATCTGCAGATGTTACAAAAGTAATATCCATTCCACTAATTTTTTTAACTTGATCAATATTAATCTCTGGGTAGATGATTTGTTCAGTAATACCTAAATTGTAATTACCTCTTCCATCAAAACCATTAGCTTTTATACCGTTAAAGTCTCTAACACGAGGTAAAGAAGCTGTAACTAATCTATCTAAAAACTCATACATTTTATCTCCACGTAAAGTAACTTTAACACCAATTGGCATCCCTTTACGCAATTTAAATGCAGCGATATCTTTTTTAGATAATGTAGAAACTGCTTTTTGACCTGTAATTTTAGTCAACTCTTCTACAGCATAATCTATTAATTTCTTATCTGCAATTGCAGCACCTACACCTTTAGAAACAACTATTTTTTCTAATTTAGGCACTTGCATTACATTCTTGTAACTGAATTCTTCAGTAAGAGCTTTTATTACTCTTTCTTTGTATTCTGCTTTTAATCTTGGTACGTAACTCATGATTATCCTTATTTTTTAGTTTTTTTAGAGACTCTAGTCTTAGTATCTCCATCAACCTTATAACCTACTCTCACAGCTACACCATCTTCAACTAACATTAAGTTAGAAATGTGAAGTGAAGCTTCTTTCTTTACAATACCACCTTGAGGGTTTTGAGCGCTTGGCTTAGTGTGCTTAGAAACTAAGTTAACACCCTCTACCAAAACTCTATCTTTCTCCTTAATGATCTGTAAAACCTTTCCTTCAGATCCTTTATGATCTCCTGCAATTACTTTTACAGTATCTCCTGATTTTAATTTGAACTTCTTCATCTTATATAATGATTTAAAGCACTTCAGGTGCTAATGATACTATTTTCATGAATTGTTTCTCACGAAGCTCACGTGCAACAGGTCCAAATACACGAGTTCCTCTCATTTCCTCTGTAGGATTTAAAAGTACACAAGCGTTATCATCAAATCTGATGTATGATCCGTCTTTACGTCTTACTTCTTTTTTCGTTCTCACAACAACTGCTCTAGATACTTGACCTTTTTTTACAGTTCCGTTTGGAGTTGCAGATTTAACAGCTACAACAATCTTGTCTCCAATACTTGCGTAACGTTTTCTTGTTCCTCCTAAAACTCTAATCACTAAAACTTCTTTTGCTCCAGTGTTATCTGCGACTTTTAATCTTGATTCTGTCTGTAACATATTATTTAGCTCTTTCTAGGATTTCTACTAATCTCCAACGTTTAGATTTACTCATAGGTCTTGTTTCCATGATCCTAACAGTATCTCCTTCGTTGCAATCATTCTGTTCGTCGTGTGCAACATACTTCTTCGTCTTTAATACGAATTTACCGTACATTGGGTGCTTTACTCTCTTAGTTTCTGCAACAACAATAGATTTTTCCATTTTGTTACTAGAAACAACACCAATTCTCTCTTTTCTAAGATTTCTTTTTTCCATCTTTAAAACTGACTATAGAATTATTGTAATTCTCTTTTTGTTAATTCTGTTGCAATTCTTGCTACAGTTCTTCTTAAACCTCTCAACTGCAATGGGTTCTCCAATGGAGTGATTGCGTGAGCCATTTTAAGATCAGTATAATTCTTTTGCAACGCTCCAAGCTTTTCATTAAGATCAGCTATAGATAATTCTTTTACTTCAGATTGTTTCATTTTATTTAGAATTATGCGTTAATATCAAAATCTCTTGCTACTACAAACTTCGTTTTTACTGGAAGTTTCTGAGCTGCTAAACGTAAAGCTTCTTTTGCTACTTCAATCGATACTCCACCGATTTCAAACAAAATTCTACCTGGTTTAATAACTGCAACAAAATGATCTGGTGCTCCTTTTCCCTTACCCATACGTACCTCTAAAGGTTTCTTAGTGATAGGCTTGTCTGGAAATACTTTAATCCATAACTGACCTTCTCTTTTCATATGACGAGTTGCCGCGATACGAGCTGCTTCTATTTGACGAGAAGTTAATAAATTCTGGTCTAGTGATTTGATACCAAACATCCCATTAGAAAGTTGATTTCCTCTACCAGAAATACCAGTCATATTTCCTTTCGACTTCTGTACCTTACGGTATTTTACTCTTTTTGGCTGTAACATTTTTAATTTCTAATTTTAAAAATTATTTTCTTCTACGAGGTTGCTGACGTTTAGATCTATCACCACCACCTTTATTACCACCTTGTTTTTTAGACAAGCCAACTAATGGAGATAATTCTCTTTTTCCATAAACCTCACCCTTCATAATCCATACTTTAACACCTAGTCTTCCGTATTGAGTATGAGCTTCTACAAGTGCATAGTCAATATCAGCTCTAAAAGTAGAAAGTGGAATTCTTCCTTCTTTATAATGTTCAGAACGTGCCATTTCAGCTCCATTTAAACGACCTGAAATTTGAATTTTAATTCCTTCAGCGTTCATACGCATAGTAGCTTGAATAGCCATCTTAGTAGCTCTCTTGTATGAAATTCTATTTTCAATTTGACGAGCAACACTAACTGCAACTAATTTTGCATCTAATTCTGGACGTTTAATTTCAAAAATATTAATTTGAACTTCTTTTCCTGTAATTTTTTTAAGCTCTTCTTTTAACTTGTCTACCTCTTGACCTCCTTTACCAATAATGATACCTGGACGTGCCGTAGTGATAGTAACGGTTACAAGTTTTAAAGTACGTTCTATAATTACTCTAGAAACACTTGCTTTAAATAATCTAGCATTTACATACTGTCTTATTTTAAAATCTTCAGCTAATTTATCTCCGTAGTCATTACCACCGTACCAGTTAGATTCCCAACCTCTGATGATTCCTAAACGATTTCCTATTGGATTAGTTTTTTGTCCCATTTCTACTTTAATTAATTGCTTAAATTTTTACTACCTAACTCTAAAGTAACGTGATTAGAACGCTTACGAATTCTATGTGCACGACCTTGTGGAGCTGGTCTTAATCTCTTTAACATCCCTGCGCTATCAACACAAATTGTTTTTACAAATAACTTAGCGTCTTCTATAGATGCTTCTTCATTTTTAGCTTGCCAGTTTGCAATTGCAGACAATAACAATTTCTCTAAATTAATTGAAGCTTCTTTCGGGCTAAATTTTAAGATTTGTAAAGCTTTTTCAACTTCAACGCCTCTTATCTGATCTGCGACTAAACGCATTTTCCTCGGTGATGTAGGACAGTTAGTAAGCTTCGCGAAAGCACGTTGCTTTCTATCTGCTTTTAACTGATCTGCCATGTTTTTTTTACGAACTCCCATATCCTACTATTTTTTTCCTTTATTTTTTGCACCAGCGTGTCCTCTAAAAGAACGAGTTGGTGAAAATTCGCCTAATTTATGCCCTACCATGTTTTCTGTAACAAAAACTGGTACAAACTGACGTCCATTATGAACAGCAATAGTTTGTCCTACAAAATCTGGAGTAATCATACTTGCTCTAGACCAAGTTTTAATTACAGTTTTGCTACCAGCCTCTACATTAGCTAACACTTTTTTCTCTAATTTATAGTGAACGTAAGGTCCTTTCTTTAATGATCTTGCCATAACTTATTATTTCTTTCTACGTTCTAAAATGTACTTATTACTAGCTTTAGTCTTAGATCTAGTTTTAAATCCTTTAGCAGGAATACCATTTCTAGATCTTGGATGACCTCCAGAAGCACGACCTTCACCACCACCCATTGGGTGATCGACAGGGTTCATTCTTACTGCGTTAACTCTTGGTCTTCTACCTAACCATCTTCTTCTACCTGCTTTACCAGATACTAATAATTGATGATCTGAATTAGATACAACTCCAATAGTTGCCATACATGTTAACAAGATTAATCTTGTTTCACCAGAAGGTAACTTAACTGTTGCATACTTACCATCTCTTGCCATTAATTGAGCAAAAGAACCAGCAGAACGAGCCATAACAGCACCTTGACCAGGACGTAATTCTATACAAGAAATTGCAGTTCCTAAAGGAATTTCACTTAATGCCATTGCATTTCCAATTTCTGGCGCAATAGCAGAACCTGCTACAATTGTTTGACCTACTGTTAAACCGTTTTGTGCAATCACATAACGCTTTTCTCCATCAGCATAACTAAGTAAAGCAATAAATGCAGTACGATTTGGATCGTACTCTATAGTTTTTACTGTTGCGGGAATACCTGCTTTATCTCTTTTAAAATCGATAATACGATATCTTTGTTTATGACCACCACCTATATTACGTGTTGTCATTCTACCCTGACTGTTTCGACCTCCAGATCGTTTTTTCGGAGCAAGTAAACTTTTCTCCGGCTTATCAGTTGTTATGGTGTCGAACCCATTTACAACTCTAAAACGCTGACCTGGTGTTATTGGTTTTAATTTTCTAACTGACATTTTTGTCTTTTCTTAAAGATTGTTATAAAAATCAATGCTTTCTCCTTCTGCTACTTGAACGATAGCCTTTTTGTATCCACTTTTAATACCAGTAACTAAACCTTTTTTAGTAAACTTAGTATTTCTTTGTATTGGATAGTTTAAAGTCTTAACGCTTAAAATAGAAACTCCGTAAGTTGCTTCAACAGCTCCTTTGATCTCTAATTTATTAGCTTTTTTATCTACAATAAATGTAAAGCGATTATACAATTCGCTATCATTAGTTGCTTTTTCCGTGATAATAGGTTTTATTAAAATACTCATTATGAATCCCTATTTGGTTAAATTTGTATTAATTCCTTCTAAAGAACCTTCAGTAATAATAATCTTACTTGCATTTAAAATACCATAAGTATTTAAATCTGCAGCGTTTATCACTGTAGTACCTTTTAAGTTTCTAGAAGATAAATACACATTTGTATTTAATCCGTTCAAAACAAATAAAGATCTTCTAGCATCTAAAGCTAATGCACCTAATAAGTTTGTAAAGTTTTTTGTTTTTGGACTGTCAAATTCAAAATCTTCAACAACTACTAAGTTATTATCCGTTGCTTGAATACTTAAAGCAGACTTACGTGCTAAACGCTTTAAGTTCTTATTCAATTTAAAAGAATAACTTCTTGGTCTTGGACCGAACATACGACCTCCACCTCTAAAAACACCAGACTTGATAGAACCTGCTCTTGCAGTACCAGTTCCTTTTTGTTTTTTTATCTTTCTTGTAGAACCAGTAATTTCTGCTCTCTCTTTAGACTTATGCGTTCCTTGACGTTGGTTAGCCAAATACTGCTTTACATCTAAATAAATTGCGTGATCGTTAGGTTCAATTCCAAATACATCTTTAGAAAGCTCAACCTTTCTACCTGTATCTTTTCCTGTAATATCTAAAACTGCTACTTCCATTATTTCTGAATAGTTACAAAAGCATTTTTGTGTCCAGGAATAGCTCCTTTAACAACAAGTAAGTTCTTTTCAGCAACTACTTTTAATACTCTTAAGTTTTGTACTTTCACTTTATCTCCACCCATGCGGCCTCCCATTCGCATTCCTTTGAATACTCTTGCAGGATATGACGCAGCACCAATAGAACCCGGAGCTCTTAAACGGTTATGCTGACCATGAGTAGCTTGACCTACACCACCGAAACCATGACGTTTTACAACACCTTGAAAACCTTTACCTTTAGATACACCTGATACATCAACGAATTCGCCTTCTTCAAAATGACTAACTGTAATAGAGTCTCCTAACTTAAATTGCTCTTCAAATCCTTGAAATTCAACAACTTTTTTCTTTGCAGTGGTACCAGCTTTTTTAAAGTGGCCATCTAACGCTTTGTTAGAACTTTTTGCTTTTTTGTCATCGAAACCAAGCTGTAACGCACTATAGCCGTCAACCTCTTCGGTTCTGACCTGAGTGACAACGCAAGGACCCGCTTCGATTACAGTACATGGAATATTCTTCCCGTTCTCATCGAATAAGCTGGTCATCCCAATCTTTCTTCCTATTAACCCAGACATTTAGTTAAAATTTTAGACGATAGATCTATTTATCCAGCGCGTCTATATTAATAATTTATTTTTTGAAACAATTGTTTCATTTTCGTCCTTTAAATTTCGACCAAAAAAAACAGCGCAAACAAATTCAACGCTGATTTTGTTTTTCCGTTTTTCCTTCGCGAAACGCTCTGGACATGTTACTATTTCTTAATTTTACTCAAAAAATAGCGTCACCCTACTCTATTTCGGGTTGCAAAAGTATAAAAAACTTTCGGTTTAACAAAATTAAACCGAAAGTTAATATAAAATTACTTTTTTTTTAGAGATTCTTACTTTCGTAAGAAATACTATAAAAGTTTAATTAAACTTTTATTTCTACTTCAACACCACTTGGTAACTCAAGTTTCATTAAGGCATCAATAGTTTTCGAAGAAGAACTATAGATGTCTAACAATCTTTTGTAAGAAGCTAATTGAAATTGCTCTCTAGATTTTTTGTTAACGTGTGGAGAACGTAATACAGTAAAAATCTTTTTATGTGTTGGTAAAGGTATTGGTCCGTTTACAACAGCTCCAGTACTTTTTACCGTCTTTACAATCTTTTCAGCAGATTTATCTACTAAATTGTAATCGTAAGACTTTAATTTAATTCTAATTTTTTGACTCATCTTATATTATTTAGAGATTAACCTTTAGATTTAGCGATAACATCTTCAGATACATTTGAAGGAGTTTCTGCATAATGTGAAAATTCCATAGTAGAAGTTGCTCTACCAGAAGACATTGTTCTTAAAGTAGTAACGTAACCAAACATTTCAGATAACGGTACTAAAGCTTTAACAACTTTAGACCCATTACGATCGCTCATGTCGTTTACCTGACCTCTTCTTCTATTTAAATCACCAACGATATCTCCCATGTTCTCCTCTGGAGTTAACACTTCTAATTTCATTAATGGTTCCATTATTTTTGCTTTTGCAGATTTTGCAGAAGCTTTATAACCCATTCTTGCAGCTAATTCAAAAGATAAAGCATCAGAATCCACAGCGTGGAAAGATCCGTCTTTTAAAGTAACTTTCATTGAATCCATTTCGTATCCAGCTAAAGGACCGTTTTTCATAGCCTCTTTGAATCCTTTCTCTACAGAAGGAACAAATTCTCTAGGTACGTTTCCACCTTTAATAACAGACTCAAATTGTAAACCTTGAACACCTTCATCTGCAGGTCCAATAGTAAATACAATATCAGCAAATTTACCACGTCCACCAGATTGTTTCTTATAAATCTCTCTATGTTCTGCTTCTGCAGTAATAGCCTCTTTATATTCAACTTGAGGTTGACCTTGATTAACTTCTACTTTAAACTCACGTTTTAAACGGTCTACAAGTACATCTAAATGCAACTCACCCATTCCAGAAATAATAGTCTGTCCTGAGGCTTCGTCTGAACGTACTGTAAACGTAGGATCCTCCTCTGCTAATTTTGCAAGTCCAACACCTAATTTATCTACATCAGCTTTTGTTTTAGGCTCAATAGCAATACCAATTACTGGGTCTGGAAAATCCATAGACTCTAATACAAGAGGGAATTTTTCAGCAGTTAAAGTATCTCCTGTTTTAATAGATTTAAAACCTACAGCAGCACCAATATCACCAGCTTCAATATAATCAATTGCATTTTGCTTATTCGCATGCATTTGATAAATACGAGAAATACGCTCTTTTTTACCTGAACGGTTATTTAAAACATAAGAACCTGCATCTAAACGACCAGAGTATGCTCTAAAAAATGCTAAACGACCAACAAAAGGGTCTGTAGCAATCTTAAATGCTAAAGCAGCAAAAGGCTCCTTTACACTAGGCTTACGTAATTCTTTTTCTTCTGTATCTGGGTTTACACCTACAATACCTTCCTTATCCATTGGAGAAGGTAAGTAACGACATACAGCATCTAAAAGAAACTGAACACCTTTATTTTTAAATGAAGAACCACAAACCATTGGAATGATAGCCATATCCATAACAGCAGCTCTTAATGCATTGTGCACTTCGTCTTCTGTAATAGAATCTTCATCTTCCATGAATTTTTCTAATAAGTTCTCATCATAACTAGCTACTTCTTCGATTAATAAAGCACGATATTTACGTACTTCATCTTTCATGTTTTCTGGAATTTCAACAACATCAAAGGTAGCTCCGAAGTTATCATCATGCCATACAATAGCTCTGTTTTTTACTAAATCTACAATACCTTTAAACTCATCCTCATCACCAATATTTAAAACAATTGGCACTGCGTTAGACTTTAACATATCTTTTACCTGTTGACAAACCTTTAAGAAGTCAGACCCTTGACGATCCATCTTATTAACGAATCCAATTCTAGGCACCTTATAGTTATCAGCTAATCTCCAGTTAGTTTCAGATTGAGGCTCTACACCATCAACTGCTGAAAATAAGAATACTAATCCATCTAATACACGTAAAGATCTATTTACTTCTACAGTAAAATCTACGTGACCAGGAGTATCAATAATATTAAAATGGTATGCTTGAGTTTCTGGAGTAGGTTGAGCATTTTCTTTTGGAAAATCCCATTCACAAGTAGTTGCAGCAGAAGTAATTGTAATACCTCTTTCTTGCTCTTGTTCCATCCAGTCCATCGTAGCTGCTCCATCATGTACTTCTCCAATCTTATGAGAAACACCTGTATAGAACAAGATACGTTCTGTTGTTGTGGTTTTACCAGCATCAATATGAGCTGCAATACCAATATTTCTTGTTAATCTTAAATCTCTAGCCATTTCTATTAAAATCTGAAGTGAGAGAAAGCTTTATTAGCCTCTGCCATTTTGTGAGTATCAGTACGTTTTTTTACTGCTGCACCTTCTTCTTTAGCTGCTGCTAAAATTTCTGCTGCCAAACGCTGTGCCATGGTTTTCTCATTTCTCTTACGAGTATATAAAATCATCCATTTAATAGCCATAGAAACCTTACGGTCTGGTCTAATTTGCATTGGTATTTGGAATGTTGCACCACCAACACGACGAGATCTTACTTCTACGTGAGGCATAACATTAGATAAACCATCTTTCCAAATTTCTAAAGCCGACTTTTCTTCGTCTTCTCCTTTTCTTTCTTCTACTAGCTCTAAAGCGTCATAAAACACTTTAAACGCTACAGACTTCTTACCGCTCCACATTAAGTTATTCACAAAACGCGTTACTAACTGATCGTTAAATTTAGGATCCGGTAATAAGACTCTTTTTTTTGCTGCTCTTTTTCTCATGTCTTTACATTAAAAAAGTTAATTAATTTGTCATTAGCTCTTCGTTATAAAAAATAAAAAACAATAGTTAAAACTCAAGAAAAATTCTTAAACAACAACTACTACCTTAAAGATCCTACAACCCTTTACTGATAACTCTTACTTCTTTGGGCGTTTTGCACCATACTTTGAACGTCTCTGGGTTCTACCCTCAACTCCCGCTGTATCTAATGCACCACGTACTACGTGATATTTAACACCTGGTAAATCTTTTACCCTTCCACCTCTAACTAATACTATCGAGTGCTCTTGTAAATTATGTCCTTCACCTGGGATGTATGCGTTTATCTCATTACCATTTGTCAATCTAACTCTGGCAACTTTACGCATTGCTGAATTAGGTTTCTTTGGTGTTGTAGTATAAACACGAGTACACACTCCACGTCTTTGAGGACAAGACGACAAAGCAGCCGATTTACTCTTCTTAGTTATTTTGGTTCTTCCTTTACGAACTAATTGTTGAATAGTTGGCATACTAAATTATTACTGTTTTTCGTTTATAATTAAACCTTTACTCTTTTTTAAGAGTCCGCAAATGTACAATTATTTTCTAATTATTCAAGTATCAGCAAGTTATTTTTTCTTAATGTTTATTTTTATGTTAGTTATTAGGATTTTCTTTTACTTTTGATTCTTATATTTTATCCATTTTGAATAAAAAAATCACTCCTTATATATATATGATACTTGCACTGCTTTCTTATACAGAAACCTTTGCACAATCATTTTCCTTAAAACTTACCTCGTTAAATACAACAGAAGTAAACGTTTTAAATAAAATTAATTATCAAAAAAAACACAAAGACACTATTTTTCTAAACCTGGAAATTAATAGAATTTCTGAGCACTTAAAGAATATAGGATATTTTACAAATACAATAGATAGCATAAAAAAAACGAATGAAGATTACATTGCTTATTTTAATCTGAATCATAAAATAGACAATGCTATTATAACAACAAATAAAGAATTTGAGTTTTATTTAGAAGAATTTAAAACAACAGAAAACACATTTTCCATCCCAATAAAAAAACTACAAACCACATTATTAAAAATTTCTAAAAATTTAGATACAGAAGGAAAATCTTTCTCTAAAGTGAAACTAAAAAACATTACCCTTAAAAACAAAATCCTTTTTGCTCATTTAATAATTAATCCTTCTAAAAAAAGAATAATAAATAAAGTGATTATTAAAGGATATGAAAATTTCCCTAAATCATATTTAAAAAATTACTTTAACATAAAACCTACTGACATATTTAATCAACAAAAAGTTTTAGAAATTTCTGATGCTTCTAAAAATTTAGACTTTATCAAGGAGATTAAATCTCCAGAAATTTTATTCACAAAAGATTCTACATTATTATATATGTATTTAAAAAAACATCAAAATAATAGTTCTGATGGAATTATAGGTTTTGCATCAAAAGAAGATGGGAAATTATTGTTTAACGGAAACTTAGAATTACAATTAAATAATATTCTTAATACTGGTGAAAAATTTGGTTTATCTTGGAACAGTATAGGTGAAGAAAAACAAGAATTAAAATTAAACACAACAATACCCTACATCTTTAATTCTAAATTTAGCCCAGAATTAACTTTCTCTATCTACAAACAAGATTCCACATTTCTAAACTCAAAATTTGATTCACGCATCTCCTACCATATCAATTCAAAAATTAGACTCGCGCTCACGCTAAATTCTGAAAAATCAGAAAACCTAGAAGAAAACCTATCCAACAACATAGAAACCTTTAGCAATTATTTTTTAGGTCTACAATTAAAATACAGTGTACCCAAAAATGACTTTTTCTTGAGCAATAAATTTCACTTAGAGATAAATCCCAGTTTTGGTAATAGAAAAACAACAAACGAAGAAACAAGCCAATTTAAAATCGAAGCCACTTTTTCTTATCTATGGAACCTAAATTCACGCAACAGTATTTTTATCAAAAACAAAACAGGTTATTTAAATTCTGATTCTTATCTTAATAATGAACTTTTTAGAATCGGAGGAGCGAACTCGATAAGAGGATTTAACGAACAAAGCATATTTACCCACAGCTACACATTTGTAAATCTAGAGTACAGATACCTGACCTCAGAAAAATCTTATCTATATACTATAACTGATTTAGGACGCATAAACTTAAACTCTAAAAAGGAAAACCTAATCGGATTAGGCTTCGGTTATTTATTTAACACCAACAACTCACAAATAAACATAAGCCTTTCAACAGGAAAAATAAATCAACAAGAAACCGACCTTAAGAGCATGAAACTTACGATAAACTGGAAAAACTACTTTTAATTATCCATAACAACTTAACATTACTTAACTTTATTTTAACTATTTTTATGAAAAATGATTGCACAATTGATAATTAATATTGATATTTGAGTCAAATAATTCAAATTCAAATAATAATGAAAACAAAGTTTAAAGGATTTTTTACACTACTATTGGTGTTTCTGATGCAAATATCTTTTGCTCAAGAAAAAAAGGTTTCTGGAACCGTATCAGACTCATCTGGTACATTACCCGGAGTTAGTGTAGCAATTAAAGGAACAAACAACGGAACTCAAACTGACTTTAACGGAAAGTACTCCATTAGTGTTAAACAAGGCGACGTATTAAGTTTTAGCTATGTTGGCTACAAAACCATTCAAAAAACGGTTGGCAATTCAGCAACAATTGATATTACAATGATTGAAGACGCTAGCGTTTTAGATGAGATTGTTGTAACTGCCTTAGGTATTAAAAGAGAAAAAAAATCTCTAGGTTATGCCTCTCAAGAAGTTAAAGGAGATGAAGTAAGCGCAATTAAAGACGTAAACTTCGCAAACTCTTTATCTGGTAAAGTTGCAGGTATAGATGTTTCTGGAAGTGGAACAATGGGTGGATCTACCAACGTTGTAATCCGTGGTTATTCTTCTTTATACGGATCTAACCAAGCATTATTTGTAGTAGACGGCGTACCAATTAGTAACAATAACTCAAACTCCGCTGACCAACGAACAGGTGGAGCTGGCTATGATTATGGAAACGCTGCCGCAGACATTAACCCTGATAACATTGAGTCTATAAACATACTAAAAGGTGGTGCCGCAACTGCTCTTTACGGGTCTCAAGCTGCAAATGGAGTTATTGTTATAACAACTAAAAAAGGTAAAGACACTGATGGATCTATTGGAGTTACCGTGAATTCATCAATAACATTTAATAAATATAATGCAGATACTTTTGCAACTTACCAAGATGAATATGGAGCAGGATATTGGATTGGTAATTATCATGACGATTTTTACGTTAAAAATGGAGAAAACTATACATTAGCTGACTGGGATGGATCTTATGGAGCTGCATTTGACTCAAATACACTAGTAAGACAATGGGATTCTTTCTACCCTTCATTAGATGGTTACGGAATAGCAACCCCTTGGGAGGCTGGTAAAAACGATCCTTCTTCTGTATTTGAAACAGGAACAACAGTATTTAACAGTGTCTTTTTAGATGGTGGTAGCGATAAAGGTACTTTTAAGCTAGGTTATTCAAAAGCAAGCATTAAGGGAATAATGCCGAATAGTGAAATAATAAGAGATAATGTTGATTTTTCTGCATCATACAAACTTACAGAAAAACTTACGGCAGCATCTAGTGTTTCTTACAACAAAACAACCGGTAAAGGACGTTATGGAACAGGATATGATTCTCAAAACTTTATGCAAACTGCTAGACAATGGTGGCAAACAAATGTAGATTTAAAAGATCAAAAAGCAGCCTACCTTGCAACTGGAGAGAACGCAACTTGGAATACAAGTTATATTGATGAAGATTTACACGCAATTTACCACGACAACGTTTATTGGATGCGTGACAACAATTATGAAACTGATGTAAGAAATAGAGTTATAGGTAATGTTAATTTAAACTATGAAATTAACGATTATTTAAATATTTTTGCCAGAGCTTCTATTGACACTTATTCTGGAAACCAAGAAGAGCGTATTAATAATGGTAGTACTAGCCTACCTTCCTCTTACGGTATTTTCACTGAATCATATACACAAAACACCTATGATTTACAGTTACATTTTGACAAAGATCTTACGGAAGACTTAAACTTAAAAGCTATTTTAGGAACAAATATCCAAAGAAATCATTACTCTTATGTAGATGCAGAAACTAACGGTGGAATTAATATTGATGGACTTTGGTCTTTATCAAACTCTGCTAATGCTCTAGAAGCTCCAGGACAATATGAATATAAATCTGGAGTTGATGGATATTTTGCAAATGTATCTTTAGGGTATCAAAATTTCTTATTCGTTGAAGGATCTTATAGATTAGACATAGCTTCTACCCTTCCAACAGATGATAATCAATATGATTATTATGGTTTATCAGGAAGTTTCTTATTCTCTGAACTAGTAGAGTCTAACTTTATGAACTTAGGTAAATTAAGAATTGGATATGCAAAAACAGGTAATGCTGCTTCTCCATTATCACTTTACAACACATTCGGATTAAACACACCTGTACAAGGACAAGCATCTGCTTCTTTACCATCAACAAATAACAACTCTAACCTAAAGAATGAAGAGTCTACTGAGACAGAAATAGGATTAGAAATGATGTTTGCAAAAAGAAGATTAGGTTTTGACTTCTCTCTATACAATAAAACATCTAAAGATTTACTTACACCAATATCTGTTACTCCTGCAATAGGATATACCGGACAATGGTTAAATGCTGGAGAAATAGAAAATAAAGGTGTTGAATTATCTTTATACGGTTCTCCAATAAAAACAGAAGACTTTGAATGGAGAGTTGATTTAAACTGGGGGAAAAACGTAAGTAAAGTAATAGCACTTCCTGCAGGTTTAAAAAACCTTCAATTAGCTAGCTTACAAGGTGGAGTATCTATCAACGCAACAGTAGGAGATACTTACGGTATGATTAGAGGTACTAATTTTGTATTTGACGACAACGGTAATAAAATTATTGACGCAACATCAGGCGCTTACGCTGTAAGTCAAAGTTCTGATGAAAATCTTGGTTCTTTTCAACCAGATTGGAAAGGTGGTATAAATAACTCATTTACCTATAAAAACTTCTCTTTAAGTTTTTTAATTGATATTAAAAAAGGAGGTAATGTATTTTCTTTAGATACTTGGTATGGTATGGCTACTGGATTATATCCTGAAACAGCTGGACTTAATGAATTAGGCAACCCAAAAAGAGATGCTTTAACATCTGGTAATGATAGTGGAGGTATTATTTTACCAGGAGTTATACAAACTGGTACAGATTCAGACGGAAATGCTATCTCTGATGGGACCGTTAATACCTTAAGAACTGACATGAGTAATTTTGATAACGCATTGGGGTATAAAAGAGCACCAAATGCACTTCACGTATACGATGCAGGTTTTGTTAAATTAAGAGAATTATCTGTATCTTACTCTCTATCTCAAGAACAATTAGGTAATTCATTTTTTAAAGGAGCTACTTTTTCTTTAATTGGTAGAAACTTATGGATTATTGACAAAAGTTTACCATACGCAGACCCTGAAGCAGGTTTAAGCTCAGGTAATGTACAAGGTTATCAATCTGGTGTTTATCCAACAACAAAAGATTATGGATTTAGTGTTAAACTTCAATTTTAAAAAAACAAACGATGAAAAAAATATTTTTAATAGCATTATTGATAGGGATCACATTTTCTTCATGTGAAGATTTTGAAGGATGGAATGTCGATGATAAAAACCCAAGTGAAGTACCAGCATCATATTTGGTAACTAGTACTCAAAAAGATTTATTCTATAGGATGTCTAGTCCTAATGTAAACTATAACATATTTAAGTTTTTCGCTCAATATTGGACAGAAACACAATATACAGACGAAGTAAACTACGATATTAGAGGAAGAGATATAGGTGGTGGTTTTTCAACTTACTTATATAGAGACGTATTAATTGACTTACAAGCAGCAAGAGACATTCTTGATGCTGATGAATTTTTAGATGCAGGAACAAAATCTGCTCAATTAGGAGTAATTGGACTTATGGAAGTTTATACCTGGAGTGTATTAGTAGACGTATATGGAGATATTCCTTACACAGAAGCTTTAATGGGAGTAAACAATATTATACCTGTATACGACAATGATGAAGATATATACACAGATCTATTCACTCGCTTAGACGCAAGTTTAACTAACTTAAACGCAGGTACAGAAACTTTTGGTGATGCCGATATCGTTTATGGAGGATCAACTGCAAAGTGGAAAAAATTTGGTAATTCTTTAAAATTAAGAATGGCACTTAGAATTGCAGATTACGATAATGCTAAAGCAAGCACAATAGCTTCTGCTGCGATTGCAGGTGGTTTATTTGCATCTAATGATGATAATTTTGCTTTTGCTTTTGAAACGACAAGCCCAAATACAAATTCAATTTGGGTTGACTTAGTACAATCTGGTCGTGATGATTTTTTAGTAGCTGACACTTTTGTAAACCTAATAAATCCATTAAACGACCCAAGAGCTTCAACTTATTTAGCAGATAACAAAACACCATATATCGGAGCTCCTTACGGTGTAGGAAGTTCTTACACAGACTTTACACATATTGGTGACGCATGGCATCAACCAGACTTAGAAGGAGTACTTTTAAGTTATGATGAAGTTCAATTTCTATTAGCAGAAGCTGTAGAAAGAGGTCTTATAACTGGTAGTGCAGAAACTTATTACAATGCAGCTATTTCCGCTTCGATTATCTATTGGGGAGGAACTCAAGCAGAGGCTGACACATATTTAGCACAAGCAACTGTTGCGTATACAACTTCTGGTTCTTCTTGGAAAGAAGTTATTGGTAATCAAAAATACATAGCACTTTACGGAAGAGGATTTGAAGCTTGGAGTTCATGGAGATTATTAGACTACCCAAATACTTTTACTCGTCCTTCAATTTCTAACGAAGCTGTACCAAGAAGGTATTTGTACGGAAACGACGATAAAGATCTTAACCCAGATAATTATGCTGCTGCAAGCAGTGCAATGGGAGGTGATGATAAATCTTCTCGCGTATTTTGGGATATTACAGGTGTAGGAAACTAACATCAAATACACTAAAAAAAAGACTATCTGAAAAGGTAGTCTTTTTTTTATACCATAGAAAAATCTTTAAAAAAAACAGACTTTAGCTAAAACTAATACATATTTCGTTTATCTAAATAAAAAAAGTCACTAAACCAAATTATGTTAACATATAAGATAATTACAAAGGAATACAAATTATTCTAGAACCTAAAAAAAACATCAACAGAAATAATAACGTTAAAAATCGTTTTTACTTGAACAAACACCTCTATTTAAGAGGTCTTTTTTTTATCAAAAGAATCATAACTGATAAAAAAACAACACCCATACAATACAAAAATAGAAGAATTCATTACAGATAATTTAACCATATCTATAAATGAATAAATTTTATATTGCAAAAACACTAAAATCACTCGATTATTCCTAACACTGAAAGGTTTTAAATAAAAAAAATAAATAAAATTTAAAATTATTTTTATTACAAAATACAAGAAGAGAGAAAGAGTTTTTTAGATAAAATAAAAATAGAACCCCTTAAAAAAGAACCTATTAAAAAAATAATAAAAGAATAAAAAGATTTAAAAAGCAAAAATAACAACAAAATTTAATGCTATTTTTACCACATACTAAAAAACTATTTGTGTTAAAAAATTGTTTTATTAAGATTAATTTAAGACTTTTGGATTTAATTAATTCAAATAATTATACAATGAAGACAAAGTTTAATGGATTTTTAACGCTACTCTTAGCGTTAATCGTGCAAATTTCATTTGCACAAGACAAAACTGTTTCTGGTACAGTTACAGAAAATTCGGGACCTTTACCTGGAGTTAGTATATCAGTAAAAGGAACCAACAAAGGTACAGAGACTGATTTTGATGGAAAGTACTCTATCCTAGCAAAAAGCGGAGATGTTTTAGTTTTTAGATACTTAGGTTTTACACCAGTAGAAAAAAAAATAGGAGCATCTAACACCGTTAACGCGAGTATGGTAGTTGACGATAACAACGTTTTAGACGAGGTTGTGGTTGTTGGGTATGGTACAAGTACAAAACAAGCCTTTACAGGTACTGCAACTGTAGTTAGTGCAGAAAACTTACAAGCAAAGTCTGTTTCTAACATATCACAAGCATTAGCAGGTGAGGTAGCAGGTGTAACAGTTGTAAATGGATCTGGACAACCAGGTAGTGCTGCTGAAATTAGAATTAGAGGTTTTGGTACTATTAATGGTAACAGTGATCCTTTATATGTTGTTGATGGTGTACCATACTTAAACAGTATTAGTAACATTAACCCAGCAGATATTGAGTCTACTACTATATTAAAAGATGCAACTGCAACTTCTATTTATGGTTCTAGAGGAGCAAATGGGGTAATTGTAATTACAACTAAAAAAGGTAAAGATGGTATCTCTAACATTAATGTAGAAGTAAAGTCTGGTGTAAACATGAGACTTTTACCTACTTATGATTTAATTAGCTCTCCAGATGAGTACATGGGACTTTCATGGCAAGCTTTAAGAAACACAGGAAGTAGATTAGGTGTTGCAGATGCAAATGCATATGCAAATGATGTATTATTTGATGATACAAGAGGTGGTATTAGCCAAGATTATAATATGTACAATGCAACAAATGGTGCAGATATTATAGATCCTGCCACAGGTACAGTTATACCTGGTGTTTCTAGAAAATACACTCCTGAAGACTGGTCTGATTATGGCTTTCAATCATCTACAAGAACAGAAGCTAACGTAAGTATGAGTGGAGGTAATGATACAACAACTTATTTTTCTTCTTTTGGTTACTTAAATGACAAAGGATATGTTATAAACTCTGATTATAAACGTTATTCTACAAGATTAAATGTAACTCATAAGCCTGTAGATTGGTTAGAAGCAAATGCTAATATTGATTACTCTTATGCAGAACAAACTGCAAATGGTCAATCTGAGGATTCAGGTTCAATTTTTTGGTTTACAGATAATATCCCATCAATTTACCCATTATTTTTACGTGATGCTTCTGGAGCAATAGTTGCTGACGATTACTATGGTGGTAACCAATATGATTATGGTACTAATAGAGGTTTTGGAGGTTTAACAAATGCTATTGCAGATGCTACATATGATTTAAGTCAAAATATGCGTCATTCTATAAATGGTAACTTCTCTTTTAAAGTTAATTTTACTGATGCTTTTTCATTTACAGCTAAGTATGGTGCAAACTTCTATAGTTTAGTAGACAACAGCATCAACAACCCGTTCTATGGATCTTCTGCTGGACAAGGTGGTAGTTTATTCAAAGAACAAAGACAAGCTATAACACAGAACTTTTTACAAATGTTTAACTACAATAAAACTTTTGGAGACCATAACGTTTCTGCTTTAGTAGCACATGAAACAAATAATTGGGAAAGAGAGCGTACTTACATCAGTAAGAATACAGTAGTAAACTTAATTAATGGTTTAGACAATCCTACAAACTATGTAAACTTAGGAAGTAACCCTTCTGGTTATACAGAAGAAACTGCAATAGAAAGTTTCTTTGCTCAAGTTAACTATAACTATTTAAATAAATATTTTCTTTCTGGTACAGTAAGAAGAGATGGTAGTTCTAGATTTGCTACAGAGAAATGGGGAACTTTTTGGTCTGCTGGAGCATCTTGGATTGTTAGTAAAGAAGATTTCTTTAGTAATGTAGATTTTGTAAATAACTTAAAAGTAAAAGCAAGTTACGGTATTCAGGGAGATCAAGGTGGAGTAGATTTCTATTCTGGTCAAAATGGATATGATATTGATAATTTAGACGGAGGTATTTCTCTTATTTTAAGAGCAAGAGAAAATGCTAGTTTAACTTGGGAAACAAGTAAAATGTATCAAGTAGGTACAGAGTTTAGATTGTTTAACAATGTAATTGATGGTTCTGTAGATTATTATATAAAAGATACTGATGGACTTATTTTTAGTGTACGTACGCCAATTTCTACGGGTGATGCTCTTGACACTAAAAATGATGGTGCACTTGTAAATAGAGGTTTAGAATTTGACTTGACAGGACACATTATCAACAAAGAAAACTTTAAATTAGATTTATCTATAAATGGAGAAGTTTTAGATAATGAACTTACTAAAATGCCATATGACGTTCCAGAAGGTAGAGATAAAATTATTGACATTGATGGAAACTTTGGTAGAGCTGAAGGACACAGTAGATATGATTATTATATGCCAGTATGGGTAGGTGTAAATGCAGCAAATGGAGATCCTCTTTGGGAAACTCATTATGTAGATGCTAATGCGAATGGTGCTTTTGATTCTGGAGAAGAAATTGCAGAATTATTTGAATATTCTATAAAAAACCCAACAGCAGAAATTAAAAAATCTGTTACAAACGACTATACAGAAGCAACCAATCAATTTATTGGAAAATCTGCAATACCTAAAATTAGAGGTGCTTTTAGATTATCTGCTCAAATACATAATTTTGACGTAAGTACACAGTTTGCTTATAGTTTAGGAGGTTATGGATATGATGGTAACTATGCAAATGTATTAGGTAATGGTCAAGTTGGATCTAATAACTACCATGTAGATATTAGAGATGCATGGCAAGCTCCTGGAGATATTACAAATATCCCTAGATTATACAGTAATGAAAATGTAAATGTAAACAGACAATCTACACGTTTTTTAACAAAATCTGATTACTTAGCATTAAACAATGTAAGGATTGGTTATAGTGTACCGTCTAAATCATTAACTAACACAGGTATGTCTGCTTTAAGTTTTTGGGTAGCAGGAGACAATTTGTTCTTATTAAGTTCTAGAACAGGTTTTAATCCATCTTCATCTTTAGTAGGTGCATCAGAAAGATACCAATATAGTCCTTTATCTACATTCACATTAGGTGTTAGAGTACAATTATAATTAACTTAAAAACAAAAAATAATGAAATATAATATTTTAAAAACAGTATTTACTCTTGCGGTAATTACATCATTTTTAAGTTGTGGTGATGACTTTTTAGAAAAAAGTCCAACATCATTTATAAATGCTGAAGACGCAGGTTTAACAGGGCAATTAAACCCTGTAATCTCAGATGCCAACCTTAGTGGTTTGTATTCTATGATGGTGAACACCGGAACGGGTGGTACTACGGCTCATGAAGATTTTGGTCAAAAAGGGTATGATATCTTTACAGATTTTCTTTCTGGAGATTTAGCACTTACAGCTAATAACTATAACAGATATGCTAACTTTGTAAACTTATTATCTACAGTAGATTATTCTGATAATAATAACTATATACCTTGGAGATACTACTATAGAGTAATAAGATCAGCAAACCTAATAATTAGTTCTTTAGGTGGTAATGATGCAATTCCTGAATCTGATGCTGCAAAGCATGCTTTAGGACAAGCTAAAACATTAAGATCATATGCTTATTTTTATTTATCTCAATTATATCAGGCAGAATATAACGGTACAGAAGCAATTTTACCATTGTATTCAACTCCTTTTGACCCTGTATTTCCACAATCACCAATGAGTGATGTATATGATTTTATGATTCAAGATTTTACATCTGCAGCTTCACTTTTAGAAGGTTTTGAAAGATCAAACAAAGCAGGTGCAAATCAAGATGTAGCTAGAGCTTTATTGGCTTATGTGTATGCAGCTAAAGGAGACAGCGCTTCTAACTTATTAGCTAAAGGATTAGCAGACCAAGTTATTGCTGCAGGGTATCCTTTAATGACTAGTAGTGAAGTTGTAGGCGGATTTACCAGCGTTACTACACCAGGTTGGATCTGGGGATTTGATGTTACTTTAGCTAATGGATTAGATTTAGTTTCTTGGTGGGGACAAATTGATGTATTTACCTATAGTTACCAATGGGCTGGAGATAGAAAAGGGATTGATGATGGTTTATTTGCACAAATTAAAGATGGAGATATCAGAAAAACTCAATTTGATGTTGATAATTCATTACAACCTCGTAATAAGTTTTATAATGCTGCTAGAGTAATTGGTGGTCAAAGAAACGTAGAAGATGATTACGTTTATATGAGAGTTGCAGAAATGTACTTATTATCTGCTGAAATGGCTGCAAAAGAAGGACAAGATGGTGTTGCTAAATCAAGATTAATTGAGTTATTATCTCAAAGATTTGATGATGCTGCAGATTATGCATACGTGAACGCATTATCTGGTGATGCTTTATTAAATGAAGTTATTCTACAGACTAGAATAGAATTATGGGGTGAAGGAAAAAGTTATTTATCAATGAAGAGAAATAAACAGACTATGACAAGAGGTACAAACCATGTATTTCACTCTGGTTTATCTATTCCTCATACTGATGAAAGATTAACTTATGAAATTCCTCAAGCAGAGGTTCAAAACAACCCTTACATTAACTAGATTTTTTACAATGGGCAAGCTTAAGTTTTTATAAGCTTGTCCATTTAAAACAAAAACATAAATTATGAAAAAATATATTTATTTATTTTTAGCATCTGTAGCTATTATATCTTTCTCTTCTTGTAAAGATAGTTCTCTAACAGCTTTAGATACTTCTTATGCGTCATTTGTATCTAACTCTATGGATATCGGTGTTTTAGAAGGCGCCGAAACTTCTGAAGAAGTTAGTGTTTATACTACAAACATTATAAGTTCTGATAGAACTATTACTTTAAATGTAGTAGAAAGTACTACTGCAGATGAAGGTGCTTATACTGTTCCTACTTCAGTTGTTATTCCTGGAGGAACAAACGTAGGGACAATTACAATTGGAGTAAAAGATGTAGATTTAGTAGAAGATAAAGTATTAGTTTTAAGACTAGAAGCTTCTGAAGAAACTTTTACTGGTGAAGCTTTAACAATAGGATTATCTCAACTTTGCCCTGATAACGGAATAAAAGTAAAAATAAACCTTACTTTTGATAGCTATCCAGAAGAATTCGCTTGGAGAATTTTGGATGCTGACGGAACAACAGTATTAGCAAGTGCAGATCCATTTGGATATGGAGCTTACACGGGTTTAGCTGGAACATCTTTAACAATTAGCGAATGTTTACCTTCTGGAGATTATACCGTACAGGTATACGACAGTTATGGAGACGGAGGTAATGAAGTTAGCATTACTGCTAATGGTGTATCCGTTTTTAGCATATCAGGTGATTATGGAGATGGAACAGAGGAAGTAATTTCTATTTAATTTCTTTTATAAAATTTAAACCACCTCTTAATGAGGTGGTTTTTTTTTGTCTAATAATTTCAATAATTAACATACCTTTGCACAATGACAACAGAAAGTACACCAACAACCAATATTTTTGGTATTAGAGCTATAATTGAAGCCATAGAAAGTGGTTCATCAATTAATAAAATATACTTACAAAAAGGATTAAGAGGAGAATTGTTTTATGAACTGAACAAGTTAATTAAAACAAACAACCTAACTACAAGTATGGTTCCTGTAGAAAAATTAGATAGGTTATCTAAAAACAGTAATCATCAAGGTGCTGTTGCTCAAATATCTCCAGTAGAATTTTACGATTTAGAAGAATTGATAGAAAAAACAGTAGAGAGTGATAAAACACCTTTATTTTTATTGTTAGATCAAGTATCTGATGTACGTAATTTTGGTGCCATCATTAGAACTGCAGAATGTTCTGGAGTTAGCGGAATTATCATTCAGAAAAACGGAAGTGCTCCTGTTAATGCTGAAACTATAAAAACATCTGCGGGTGCAGCTTTTAAAATTCCTATTTGTAAAGTAGATCACATTAAAGATGCTTTATTTTTATTACAAGCATCAGACATTAAAACGGTAGCAGCTACAGAAAAGACAGAAGACTCTGTATATGATATCGATTTTAAGCAACCAATTGCTATAATTATGGGTTCTGAGCATAGAGGTGTAAACCCTTCTATATTAAAAATGGTAGATTATAAAGCTAAATTACCATTATTAGGTGAAATAGCTTCTTTAAACGTATCTGTTGCTTGTGGTGTTTTACTATATGAAGCCGTAAGACAAAGAATTGTTGTGGGGAGTTAGAAAGAATTAAAAATACATTTAAAACAAAGCTGTATCTAAGGAATTAGGTACAGCTTTATTTATTTACCATTTATATAAGAAGTTTCCAATTTCTATTCAACTTTTTCATCACCTACCTCCTGCTTTATTTCTGGTGGAGTAAAATTACCATGTTCATCAAACAAAGCATCAAATTCTGTTTCTATAAATTGATGTTCTTCTCTTACAATTCCTCTATTTCTAAAAACAATTGCAAAAAGAAGTCCCACTATAAAACCAGATAAATGACCTTCCCATGAAACCCCTTCTTTTATAGGCAAAACATACCATATCATACCTCCGTATAGAAAGATGATGATTAATGACAATGCGACTAATCGAAAGTGTCTTTTTATAATTCCGCTAAAAAAAACAAAACTAAAAAGCAAATACACAATTCCGCTTGCACCTATGTGGTAAGACTCTCTAGCAATGCACCAAGTTATTAAACCTGTAAAGAAACCACCAAGAAGCAAAACTTTATAAGCTACATCTCTATAAAAATAAAAAAGACTGCTTAAAAGCACAAATAAAGGAACCGAATTATTAAAAAGGTGACTAACATTACTATGTATAAAATGTGTTAAGAAAACACCTCTAAAACCAACAAGATTTCTTGGAAAAACACCATATTTATTAAAATTGAAGTCAAGTTGTATTTCAATCCAATAAATAAGCCATATTGTAACAACATATACAATTGGAATTAAGAAAATTGATTTCGAACTTTTTAAATTATTTTCCTCTTTCATCATTATAAAAATAACAAAAATAGAACCAATCCCGATTTTTACAATTTCTGTCAGAAATCTTTATTATTTTTACGGAATGAATGAACCTTTGGCAGAAAGAATTAGACCTAAAACTTTAGAAGACTATATCAGTCAACAACATTTAGTGGGTAAAACGGGTGTTTTAACCAATTTAATCAAAAAAGGAATCATTCCTTCATTAATTTTATGGGGACCTCCAGGAATTGGAAAAACAACGCTTGCAAATATTATTGCAACAGAATCTAAACGTCCTTTCTATACATTGAGCGCTATTAGTTCTGGGGTAAAAGATGTAAGAGAAGTTATAGAAAAAGCTAAAAAAAGTGGAGGATTGTTTACGGTTAAAAATCCTATTTTATTTATTGATGAAATTCATCGATTTAGTAAATCTCAGCAAGATTCACTTTTAGGAGCAGTAGAAAAAGGATGGGTAACGTTAATTGGTGCAACTACAGAAAACCCAAGTTTCGAAGTTATTCCTGCCCTACTCTCTCGTTGCCAAGTCTATATTTTAAATTCTTTTGATAAAACTGATCTCGTGGCACTTTTACATAGAGCCATGGAGAAAGACGAACTTTTATCAACCAAAAAAATTACTTTAACAGAAACGGATGCATTATTACAAGTATCTGGAGAGGACGCTAGAAAGCTTCTTAATATTTTTGAATTATTAGTATCTGAAGAGGATGAAATTGAAATCACCAATGATTTAGTACTCGCTAAAATTCAGAAAAACACTGTTAGATATGATAAAACAGGGGAACAACATTATGACATTATATCTGCTTTTATAAAATCGATTAGAGGTAGTGATCCTAATGGCGCTGTTTATTGGTTGGCTAGAATGATTGAAGGTGGTGAAGACGTAAAATTTATAGCAAGAAGGCTACTTATTTCTGCTTCAGAAGATATTGGAAACGCAAACCCTACTGCTTTAATACTAGCAAATAACACGTTTCAAGCTGTTTCTGTTGTTGGATACCCAGAATCTAGAATTATATTAAGTCAATGTGCTATTTATTTGGCTAACTCCGCCAAAAGTAATGCTTCATATATGGCTATTAATGATGCTCAAAATTTAGTACAGAAAACGGGAGACTTATCTATCCCTATTCATTTAAGAAATGCACCAACTAAGTTAATGAAAGACTTAGACTATGGTAAAAACTATAAATACTCGCACAATTATCCGAATAACTTTGTAGAACAAGAATTTTTACCTGATGAAATATCTGGAACAAAACTGTATGAACCAGGTAATAATGCTAGAGAAAATCAGTTTAGAGAAATCTTAAAGAATAGATGGAAAAATAACTATGAATATTAATTTATATCTAAAACTTTTATCAAAAAAAAATGTCACTCAGAAATTATTTCTAAGTGACATTTTTTATTCAAAATAAAACTAAGGATACTAAGTTTTATTTTTTTTTATAGAAAATTAATTAAAATTTTATTTGATATTCTTCTTTTACTAATTGGTCATTTTTATAATATTCTGCAATCCAAATTTCTCCATTTTTATAAAGCGTTCCGTCTTTTCCTTTAATTACATAAACATCTTTCTTGTTTGTATTTAAAATTATAAAAACAACTTCTGGTGTTAAATTTACCAGTTGAAATCCGTTATTTTTTTTCTGTGCATATAAAACATTAGTAGCATTAGAATTAGTATTAATTTCTTTTACACTTGTTTTAACGGTAACAACAGATTCTTTTTCCTTAACTATTTCTGGTTTTATCTTTTCTTTAGCAGCAATAGAAGTATTATAATTATACTTTAAATCTTCCATTGTTTCATAAGCTTTTCTTATAGCCTCTTGATAACCTTTCTTATATTCTTTAAGTTTACTCTTACCAACCTCTGAAGTGTATAATACATTATTATTACAGTCTTGTAATTTAATTACACTTTTAATGGTAAACATACTAGAATAATCTACAACTATTGCTGTTAACGCTTTACATCTATTTAGCATTAAATCTTCTGGTAATTTTTCATTGCTTAGAAAAACTTCAAATCCTTTTTTTTCTAAAAGAAACTTAGTTAAAGAACTCGTTTGGTATTGATCTGAACTCTTTAAAAAATCGAATCGATCTGGTACAATTACATATTTGTAGTTATTAATATCTCGTTCTTGACTAAATGCTGATATTGCTATTAAAAACAAAAAACTAAATGCTATTTTTTTAATCATTTTAATTAAATATTTAATGAATTTCTAATTTTACAGTACTATTATTTGCAGATGCAATATCGCAAAATTGTGCGATACCATCTAGAATTCTAGATAAATTAACTTTTATTTATTTAAATATAAAACGCTCAATCAGTTATAAATATTGCTTTATTTCTAGTAGAGAACTTACAGATACCAAATTACTTTTATTATGTGAAACATTGTAAAAATTACAATGAATAGCTTGCATACCAACGCTCAAAGCTCCTTCTATATCCGCCTCAATATTATCACCAATCATAATAGAATTGTCTTTGTGTGCGTTTGCAACTTCTAAAGCATAAGTAAACACTTTAGGGTTTGGCTTTTTAACACCAACAGATTCTGAGGTAATAATTTTATCAAAATAATGATAAATATTAGAACTAATCATTTTCTTATTCTGCACTTCTTCAAAACCATTGGTAATGATGTGCAATTGATACTTATCATTTAAGTAATCTAAAAGTTCAAAAGTTCCATCAAACAAATAATTAAAATCAGGTAAAAACATTAAATAATCTACAGACATTTTAACTATAACCTCATCTGAAACAGTATGATTTAAAGCGTCAAAACTATTTTTTAATCGACCGTATCTTAATGCTTCTTTAGTTACTTTTTCTTCTCTAAACAATTTCCAAAATTCAAAATTTATGGGTTTGTAAACTTCTAAAAAAGCATTTAAATCAACTTTTAAATTATTGACTCTAAAAACCTTTTCGAAGGTTAAATCAGAATTTTTATCGAAATCCCATAAAGTGTGATCTAAATCAAAAAAGACGTGTTGTATCTTTGTCATTTACATTATATTTGAATACATTATTTTAAGTAAGTAATATGCAACTATTTTCTTTTCTAAAAAAAGAGTTTGTTAAAAATGTTTTAACATTAATAACAGGATCTACTTTAAGTCAAGTTGTTATTTATGCTTCAATTTTAATACTTACGCGCCTTTTTTCTACAGAGCTTTTTGGTATTTACACCTTGTTTTCATCCGTAACTTTAATCTTAAAGCCTTTGGCAACTCTGCAATATGAATTTGCTATCGTTTTACCAAAAAAGGATAAGGATGCTATTAATTTAGTGGGTTTTTCATTTATTATTTTAACAATATATTGCTTTTTATTACTTGTAATCATCTTCTTTTTTAATGAAAACATTACTACCTTTTTTAATATAACAAAACTCGTAAATTTAATTTATTTACTACCATTAAGTGTCTTCCTTTTTGGTAGCGTTTCAATTTTTGATTTTTGGAACAACAGAACTAATATGTTTAAAAATATTTCTAAAGGATTGATCACAAAATCTGCGGTAATGAGTACATCTCAACTTGCTACCGGTTTTAGCTCTTTTAATTCTTTAGGATTAATTCCAGGAATGCTTTTAGGGCAATTTATGCAACTTCTTTTTTTAATAAAAGCGTCTACCAAATTAATGCAAAAACTTACCAAGGAACTATCCTTAAAAAGAATGTTTTTTTTGGCAAAAAAATATAAAGATATTCCCGTTTTTAATACCATTATCAACTTGACTAATAATCTTTCTAATGAATTACCCGTGCTTTTAATTACTAAATATTTTGGTTTGGCAAACTCGGGAATTTATGGTCTAGCAGTTAAATTTACAAGAGCTCCTATTGGCATTTTTCAACAATCAATAAACCAAGTCTTTTTTAATAAAGCAAGTAAAACTTACAATGAACAAGGCAATTTGCATGATTTAGTTATAAAAACAGTCAAACATTTATTATTCATAAGTTCTTTTCTTTTTATTCCTTTATTTGCAATTTCTTTTTTCTTAGATATTATTTTTGGTGAAAATTGGTCTGACGTAGGTTTGTTCTCAAGAATTATAATTCCGTGGTTATTTTTTGCTTTTTTAAGCAATCCTATATCACCATTAATTTTAATTCTAAACAAACAAAAAACCATGGTTGTTTATGATACTTTTTTACTGCTTTTTAGATTTTTGGCATTATTCTTAGGATACTATTTTTACGATAATATTGTTATTTCTTTGATACTTTTTTCTGGAGTAGGAATGCTTTTTAATATTCTTATATTTATCTATCTTTTAAAAACATCAAAAGAAAAGAAAATTGCATACAGCTAATATGAACATTACTTTAAAACATAATAAAGGCTTTAAATGGTATAAAAATGATTCTTTTTATTTAAAAGGTTATTTTTATATTGATGCTGTTTTTTATGAAAAAGAAAATGCTTTAAATTTCCTTTTAACAATAAAAGATACATCTGATTTTAAAGAACTTTTAAAGAACATAAATGGTGTTTTTACAATCGTTTTTTCTGATAAAAAAACTGTTTGTATTGCTTCTGACATAACAAGATCTTTCCCCATTTTCTATACTTTTCATAATGAAAAATTATTTTTGAGCGATGATATTATCTATTTGAAAAACACTTTTAATATTCTTGATTTTAATGCTGTTTCAGAAATCGAATTAAAAGCTTCTTGTCATACCCATGGTAATAAAACATTATTACAAAATGTAAATCAAATACAAGCAAGTGAATATTTAATCATTGAAAATCATAAAATTATTGAGAGTAACTTTTTCTTTTCTTACGCTATAGAAAAAGCATATATAGACTCCTATTCTATTTTAAAAAACAAGATAGTAATTGCTTTTGAAAATTCTTTTAAACGGTTTATAGACTCACTAAATAATAGGACGGCAGTAATTCCTTTAAGTGGTGGTTTTGATTCGCGTTTAATTGCTGTAATGCTTAAAAAGCATAACTATAAAAACGTAGTTTGTTATACCTATGGCAGAAAAGATAGTTTTGAAATTGAAAATTCTAAAAAAACTGCAGAGACTTTAAATTTTGACTGGTATTTTATTGAATATAAAAATGAGTTAATTTCTAATTTTTTATCAACTGAAGAATTTAAAAATTACGCACATTTTGCTGGCAAACTTTCTTCTATGCCTTATCTTCAAGAATACTTTGCTATTAAATTTTTAAAAGATAAAAAAATCATTACTCAAGATGCTATTTTTGTTCCGGGTTTTGCCGGCGATATTTTAGGAGGAAGTGAATATTCTAAAACAATTTCTAAAAACTTAAAACACTCTAATTTACCAGAAGTTATCTTAGAAAAAAAAATGATTAATTATTGTTTTTCTAATGATGAAAAGAAACAAATTGAAGCAGAAATAAAAAAGAATTTATTTCTATTTGATAAAAATTATACAAAAAAAATACCTGAAACTGTCTTAGAAGATTACAACTTAAAAGAACGAATTGCTAAATATATTTTTAATTCTGCAAGTTATTATACTTTTTTTGGTCATCAATTTAGATTTCCTTTTTGGGATACAGAATTGTTAAGTTTATTTAAAAAAATTCCAATTAAATACAAAAAAGGAAAACTTCTTTTTGATGATATATTAATTAATGATTATTTTAAACCTTTTGATGTCTACTTTGAAAAAGAAATTCAGCCTACAAAAAAACAAATTAAATTACAAAAACTAAAAGACAAAATAAAGCCACATTTACCTAATCACCTAAAAAAAAGAATATTAAAAAAACATGATTGGAATAATTATAAACCAATAACCGATCAAATGGTTTATGAATTAAATAAAAAAAATATCAAGGCAAAAAAATTATATAAAGATTATAATGAAATAATATCTCAGTGGTATATTCATTTTTCTAAAAAAGATATTTAACTCATTTTTTTTAACAACTTAATAAACCAAGGTAAATTATTATACTTTATTTGTTGATAATTATTTGATGTAGCACCAAAACTCAAAAAATATTTGGCTATAGATTCCATTGATGAACCTCCAAAATTAAAAATACTAAAATTCTTTTCAAACTTATAAATTGCACGATCAATTAAAAAAGTATTTGCGCCATTTTTTCTATGCTTAAAATCTGTGGATGACACTAAAATTGTAACAGCTTTTTTATGTTTTAAGAAAAAACCAGAAGCGACTAACCTATCTTCTTTGTTGTAAACCGAAAGTATTTCTCCTACTTTTTTCTCTATACAAATTTTTATCAATTCTTCTAAAACTAAATAATCTTTATCTGTAATATTGGGTGTTCTTTTACCTACGTTATTTTTAAATAACTGAATTAATTTTTCAGGATTATCATTCCATTTTTCCGTTAAATCGACTTTCTTTGCCTTGTTTAAGTCCTTTCTTCTATCTTTTCTGTAACCATTACAAATAGTATTATAATCATCCGAAATTAACAAAATTTGCATTTGTTTTCCTACAAAACAAGAGGTGTTTTCTTGTATATTAATAGCACTATTTAACCGGCTTTCTACAGATTTAAATTTCTGAAACAGAAGTTTAAAAAAAGGATTGTAATCTATGTTTTCACTTAAAGAAAAAATACCTAATTCTAACAACCAAAGTGGCGGATAAACATATTTAATCCCAGCCTTTTTACGACAAGGAATTGGCATCACTGCTTTATAATCATCCAAGACCAAAACATCCCAATTATCTGCAACAATATCTAAATACCAAGAAAAAGCATAAATTCTAGATTGAATAGAATTATCTATACAAGCATCATATTTCTCTACCTCTAAATCTTCTCTCTCAACATATTGAATCATTATGAAGTAGCAATTTTAATCATAGATTCATACAGCCTTTTCCAGCCTTTCCAACGTAAATAATCACTTAGGCTTTCGTTATGAAATAAAGTAATAAAAGTTCCGTTAACCGCTTTTACTTCATTTTTTATATCTCTTATTCTTCCTAGAGATTGTTTAGGTGTAAGCTTCATATAATCATTTAAAGTAGTGTCCATTAATGCAAATGGAAACACCTTTAACGGAGTTTGAATTTCGAAATCTAAATCGTAAAAATAAAAAGGCGTACAAGTACTTGCTCTAAAACCTACATTACTTGCATACCCCATAGAGTAATCTTCTTCTACTTCTAAATCTATTAAATGTTGGTACGTTTCGGGCAAGCTAAATCTTAAATAATGTTGTCTAGACCTCTGAATTGGAGAATTAATAATATTTTCTAACCTCAGTTTTTCCTTTTTTAATAAAGAAGTATTGTGCATCGTAAAATAAGAAGGATGCAACCCCACTTTTGCATAATCTACCATTTCTTTAATAAGTAGTTTGTACTTGCTTTTTGAAGCAGAAACATTGGTATCAAAAGTAGTATAATCGCCTATTAAAAAGAAAAAGATTGTTTTAATTTTATACTCCTTTTTAGTCTCTAAAATTTTCTGAAAAGTATCAAAAGGATCTTTCTTTAAATTGAAAGTAACTGCAAATCGATTCCAAACATCTAACACTCTAAAATGAAGTAAATCATTTATAAAACCACCTACACTTCTTATCAAGCTTTTATACTTATAAGCATACGCATTATCAATATCTACTGTGGAAATAAACTCATACTTACGATTTTTGTAATCATAATCTGGAAACTTTTCTTTTAAAGCTTCTAATAATTTATAGGCCCAAATATCTACTACTGGTTTTTCTAAAAAACGTTTTTTATAAGCCAGACTCTGGTCTGCAGTATAACGACCATGAATATCTTTTACGTGCGGTAAGTATTCTTCATATCTCGTAATAAGATAAAAGCTTGCCGCAAAAACATCAAAAGGAATAGAAGATTTTGGTCCGGTTTTAAAGAAACATGGAGTTTCATCCCATTTCTGCATAGAAATCTCCATATCATTAACACCTTGCTCAAACAATAAATTGTTACTTTTCACAAAAAACTCATTCCCTAAAGGTGTTTTTGTGTAGGTCATTTTAGGACCATTAAAAGCCACAAATTCTTCTACCTTAGAAGTGAAATCTACCGGAATTAATAAAGTTCTTGTAAGAATATGTTTAAAAATATAACGAACTCTTGGTGTAATTTTATGTGTGTAAACTAGTATCATGTATTCAGTTTTCAGTCTCAATTTGCGGTCTCAGTAATCAGTTATAATTTCAAGTAACTTTTTTACTGATTACTATAACTGCAAACTAAAGCAATCCTTCATCTGCAAAGCTAAAATACGCTTTTTCGGTAATAATTAAATGATCTAGCAGCTTTATATCTAAAGTGTTTCCTGCTTCTTTAATTTTTTGAGTAAGTTGTTTATCTGCATTACTAGGTTGTAATTTACCTGAAGGATGATTATGGCAAACAATCATTGCTACAGATGCCAATTCTAACGCTCTTTTAAACAACAACCTAACATCTACAACCGTGGCCGTTAAACCGCCTTTACTAATCTGACTTTTTGCCAAAACTTTGTTAGAATTATTTAAAAATAACACCCAAAATTCTTCGTGCTCTAAATCTCCAATAACAGGTTGCATTAAGTTAAAACCATCTTTACTACTGGTAATTTTAGGTTTTTCTAAAGCTATTTCTAATTGACGTCTTTTACCAATTTCTAAAGCAGTAATAATAGCAATTGCCTTTGCTTCTCCTATTCCTTTAAAAGTGGTTAATTTTTCTACGGATAGTTTTGCTAGCTCATTTATGTTACCACCTACCTCTTGCAAAATTCGTTTAGATAACGCTACAGCACTTTCTTGTCTATTGCCAGATCCAATAAGAATTGCAATTAATTCTGCATCAGAAAGTGCCGTTTTCCCTTTTGCTAACAGCTTTTCTCTTGGCCTATCATCTAAAGCCCAAGTCTTAATCGTTAACTTTTCCATTTACTTTTTTTATAAAAATACAAAAATGAAAATTAACTATTTTACCTTTTTTAATCTGTTAAACGAAACCTTTTATTAAAATAATCTACTACAAAGTGATTATAATTGATTTAAAAAATTTCTATATTGTTGGTTATTTGGATACAAATCAACCAATCTTTGTAAAATATTTTTTGCTTTTGGTTTTTGATCAGATTTAGAATATAAATAAGCCAACGCATACAGTAAACCTTCATTTTGTGCATCAACTTTTAGACCAGTAACCAATGCTTTTTCACTATTTTTAAAATCTTGTTTTTTATCATACAACAACCCTAAATTATAATAAACACGAATATTGTCTGGCATTTTTGTCATCGCTATTTTAAGTTGCTCAATTGCCTCATCTTCTCTATTTAATTCTGCATACATTAAAGCAAGAGAATAATAAACAGGGCCATATTCAGGCTCTTGTTTAATTACTGTTTTAAAAGCTGCTTCAGCCTTTTCATATTCTTTAATATTATAATATAACGTTGCTAAATTTATTCGTATTTGATTGTTGATAACATCAATAGATTGTGCACTTTCAAAATTTTCTATTGCTTTTTCTATGTTCCCTTGTTTTAAAAAGTAATCTCCTTTTTTCATTCTTACCCCTACAAAATCTGAATTTGTATCGATATGTAACCAAAATTCTTTCTTTACCTTTTGATAACTTTCTTTATAAACTTCAGGCACATCTGTTTCAGCCAAACCTCCTAAACCATAGAAAGCCTTTACCCTAACACTTCTTTTTGGATCTTCTAATAAAGGTAAAAAATAGGCATTATAATCCGTGGTATTTATGCCACCTAAAACATCTACACTTGCTCCTCTTACCAAAGCAGAATCATCATTTAAAAGTGAAATATAATCTTCCACAAAATTCTGTGCATTATAGTTAGCCAACACTTTTGTTGCAGAAGCTCTTACTATTTCTGGTTGATGCGTATCGTGCATCAAATCAATTAAACCTATATGTCCTTCAGGTTGCATGGTTATTCCTGGTGCTAATTTTTCTGAATAATGAATAGAATCTACCTCTCCAAATAATTTTGTAAAATTTTCTGCCGCCCAAGCATCATCTTTATCTGTATGACAACCAGAACAAGCGTTTGGATTTCCATATTTTACACTTAAATCTGGTCTTGGTACTCTAAAACTATGATCTCTTCTAAAGTCATTTCCCATATAAAATCTTCCTGTCATGTGACAGTTAATACATTTTGCTCCATCGGTATTTTGTTCGTGAAAATGATGTGTAGGAGTATCATATTTTTCTGGAACATGACATTGGGCACACAGTTTATTACCATCAAACTTTAGTTTTAAAGAATGTGCATCATGGCAGTCTGTACAAGTTACATCATTTTGATACATTTTACTTTGCGTAAACGAACCATAGACATAATCTTCATCTAAAATTTGTCCGTCTGCTTGATATAAAGGAGCTTCTAATAATTGTGGATAATAATGATCTAACATTGTACCTTCAAAATTAAAGACTCCAGAGAACTGCTCTCTTCTCATGTGGCAACGTGCACATTGATCTACTAATTCTTTAGGCCCTGTTTCTATTGTCATTTGAAAAGTACCGCTATCCATATAATCTTCACCAAGTTTATCTACATCGGCAACATGTTCTTTTCCAGGGCCATGACACGCTTCACAATTCACGTTAATAATTGCAAATTCGGTATTATAACTATGTGTTTCTACATCGTAATTTTTACGAACATTTGTAGAGTGACAATCGGAACACATATTATTCCAATTTAAACCACCTCTAGACCAATGCAACCATTCGGAATGTACAACTTTAAAATCTGGATATAAATCGAACCATTTATTCTCTACAGAATCCCAAGCAGTTCTTAAACATTGATAATGTCCGTCAGGAAACTGAACAATGTATTGCTGTAAAGGAGTAACACCAAAAGTGTATATTATTTTATAATCGTGATTTTCACCATCTGGTCCTTCTGTATTTACATAAAAATCATTGTCTTTTTTATAAAAATGAGAAGTCACACCCTGACTTGTAAATTTCTGATTGTTAAAATCACCTAAAATAGAAACACTATCGGCAATTTCCATCGCTTTATCATGATGAGAACCTTCCCAACTTTTAAATTGATCTTGATGACATTCTTTACATTTCTGATCTCCTAAAAAATGATCATCAGGAATAATTTTTCCCGAAAGAAAAACGCTACTATCAGCTACAACTGTTTTATAATCTTCTTTTTTATCACAAGAGAAAAAAGAAATTATAAACAAAGAAAAGATTAAAAATGAGTTTATTTTTAAAAAGACGGATGAGCGTAGGTTGGTTAATTTCACGAATACTATTGTTTATAAATTGTAGCAGTAAATCTAAAATTTCTATTTAATAGAAAATAAGATATTTATCATTTTTCATAGAAAAAACATATTTTTATTGAAACAAAAAAATAGTAGTAATTGTTCATACTCTACGTTAAGCAGAAAAATATTTCTGATTATTTTATTTATATGCTGATAATATTCTACACTGATTACCTTGATATCGCTATTACCTTTACAAATACGCAAAATACCCGATACATACTTAAATTTGAAAAAATCTATTTATTTCCCTTTTCCATGAAAACTCTTTATATCTTTGCCAACACATACTACTTTTAAATTATGAAAATTATAATAGCTGGTGCTGGAGACGTTGGTTTTCACTTGGCTAAACTTCTTTCTTACGAATCTCAAGACACCTATATCATAGACTTTGATGGTGAAAAGTTAGAATATCTAAACAGCCATTTAGATGTAATTACTAAAAAAGGAGATGCTACATCCATAAAATTATTAAAAGAAATTGGAATTGAATCTGCAGATTTGTTAATTGCGGTTACCGATAGCCAGAATACCAACTTTACTATTTCTGTAATTGGAAAATCTTTAGGAGCAAAAAAAACAATTGCTAGAATAGACAATCCTGAGTTTCTAAATAATTGTGAAGTAGATTTTAAACAATTTGGTTTAGACTTTATGATTTCGCCTCAAGAATTAGCGGCTAATGAAATAAAAATGCTCTTAAATCAATCTTCATTTAATGATACTGTAGCCTTTGAAAGCGGTATTTTTAATGTGTTAGGTACACCATTAACCTATAAATCTCCCATTGTAGATTTAACCGTTAAAGATGCAAAACAAAAGTTTGCTGATGTAGATTTTATTACAATTGCAATTAAAAGACAAGGTGAATCTCAAACAATTATTCCCCGAGGAGATGTTGTTTACGAGATAGGAGACCAAGTTTATTTTTGTGTTCCTAATTATAGTATGAATGATCTTTACCCTATTACAGGTAGAAAACGACTAAAGATTAAGAATGTAATGATTCTTGGTGGTGGTAGTATTGGAGAAAAAACGGCAAGAAAACTTTGTAAAGATAATTTTAGAGTAAAACTTATAGAAAAGAAAAAAGATAAAGCAGAGTTTCTTGCAGAAGAATTAAGTGACACTTTGGTTATTAATGGTGATGGTAGAGATTTAGAACTACTAGAAGAAGAAAATATTAGAGAAACAGACGCTTTTATTGCAGTTACAGGAAACTCTGAAACCAATATTATGTCTTGTTTAGTAGCAAAATCTAAAGGAGTTAAAAAAACGGTTGCCTTGGTTGAAAATATGGATTATATCGATATTTCTCAAACTATTGGAATTCAATCTTTAATTAATAAAAAACTACTTGCAGCAAGTAATATTTTTAGACACATAAGAAAAGGTGAAATTTTAGATCTCGCCAATTTACATAACGTAGATGCAGAAATTTTTGAATTTGAAGTTCAAGAAGGTGCTAAAGTATCAGAATATCCTATTAAAGATATACGCATTCCTCGAGAAGCTATTTTTGGTGGTATTATTAGAGATAAAAAAGCAATTATGCCTCACGGAAACGTGCAAATTATAACTGGTGATAAAGTAATTGTATTCTGTTTACCAGAAGCTATAAGTGCTGTAGAACGCCTATTTAAATAAATATGACGAGTACTTTAAACACCAAAATAATATTTCGCTTTTTAGGTATTACAGCAATCTTAAACGGATTCTTTATGTTTATTGCATATCCGTTTAGCGTGTACCACGAAGAAAATGCTAAATGGGGTATTTTAAATGCAGGAATTGTAACTGTAATTACAGGACTGCTACTTTACTTTCTTAACAAGCCTAAAAGCACCAATATAAAGAAGAAAGACGGTTACTTAATTGTTACCTTAGGTTGGTTAATTCTCTCCTTAACAGGAATGCTCCCCTATTTGTTTTCTGGTACAATACCAAGCGTTGCAGATGCTTTCTTTGAAACTATATCTGGCTATTCTACCACAGGTTCATCCATTTTAACCGACATAGAATCCATGCCAAAAGGAATTCTATTTTGGAGAAGCGCAACCCACTGGATTGGAGGAATGGGAATAATTGTTCTTACCATTGCTATTTTGCCTCTTTTAGGTATTGGAGGAATGCAACTTTTTATGGCAGAAGCTCCAGGACCATCTGCAGATAAATTACATCCTAGAATTACAGATACTGCAAAACGCTTGTATTTAATTTATATATCGCTAACGTTTGCTCAATTCTTTTTATTAAAAATTGCTGGTATGACTTGGTTTGATGCCATTAATCACGCAATGGCAACAATGAGTACAGGTGGTTTTTCTACAAAGAATAGTAGTGTCGCTTTTTATAACAACTTACCTCTTGTACAGTATATTATTATCTTTTTTATGTTTGTTGCAGGTACCAACTTTGTAATTACTTATTTTGCTCTAAAAGGGAAGATTCGTAAAATTTTTGAAAGCGAAGAGTTTAAATATTACTTTGTTGGAATTATAAGTGTTTCTGCATTAATTGCTATTTTAATCATCTTTTTTCAAGACCATAATTTACAAACAACCATTCAGCACCCTATGATTTTCGGTGAAGTAGAAAGCGCTATTAGACATTCTCTATTTATGGTGATTTCTGTGGTAACTACAACTGGTTTTGTTAGTGCAGATTTTACCATGTGGAATTTCTTTGCAACAGGTATTTTCTTTGCATTGTTTTTTACAGGTGGTTCCGCAGGTTCTACAAGTGGTGGAATTAAAATAGTTAGGCATATTGTAATGCTTAAAAATAGCTTTCTAGAATTTAAAAAAGCCTTACATCCAAACGCAATTATTCCGGTACGATTAGACGGAAAATCGATACCTCCAACTATTGTATTTAATATACTATCGTTTTTTATTATTTACATGCTTATTTTTATATTAGCTTCTGTAATACTAACGCTTTTAGGCTTAGACTTTATGTCTGCTTTAGGTGCTGCAGCTTCTTCTTTAGGAAACATTGGACCTGCAATTGGTAGTGTAAGTCCGGTAGATAGTTATGCCCATTTATCTGATGCCGCTAAATGGTTTTGTTCTTTTTTAATGCTTATTGGTCGTTTAGAACTTTTTACAGTGCTTATTTTATTTACTCCATTTTTTTGGCGAAAAAATTAAATATATCATTCATTATTAAATAGTATACCTCTTAAGTTTTAAGCGTTTTTTGTTTTTTATAAATAATAAAAAAGTTACTTTTATTCTTTATGAAAAAACAATCGAAATTCTTGTATAAAACTGTTGAAGACAAAACTATTGTTTGGTTTGAGAATAGTAATGAATATTTAGTTTTAGAAAACAACACTGCAGATATTTTAAAAAGATTAAGCAAAGGGATTCCAGTAAAAGAAATTGCTGAAGCTTTATCTAAAAAGTTGGCAGTTCCTTTAGATAGAACTTTCGATTTTATAATAGATTTAGAAAAAAAGATTTACGTACCAAAAAGCAATAAAGAACCTGAAATAGTTAATGATTATAGAGATATTGAAAAGCCAAAATCTTATGAGTTTATAAAGTTCTACAAAGTAAACAATGTTGTTTTTAAAGTTTCTTATTTAAGTGAAAAAGAATTATCTCATGTGCATCCAAAATTTGCGCATTTGGTAATTGACAACACTACCAATTTTGACTATGAATTTGATGTTTTTATCAATAATAAATTTATCTTTCTTATTGTTGATAAAAAACTGATAGGTGCTTGGAGTAGTAAAAACATTCATTACTTTCAAGGAAAGTTTTCGATGCAATTTATTCAAAAAATTCATCATAAAGAAGAAGACGAATGGATGGGAGTTTTTCATGCATCTGCAGTAAGTAATGAAAAAAAATCCATTCTTTTTTTAGGTGATTCTGGCAATGGTAAAAGTACTTCTTTAGCACTTTTACAAGCAAAGGGTTTTACTTGTTTAGCGGATGATTTTGTACCTATGGATGTAGAAAAAAGAGAAGTATATAGTTTTCCTGCATCTATATCTATCAAAAAAAGTAGCTTAGAAACCTTACTTCCCATTTATCCCGAATTAGAAACCACAGCTGAATATAATTTTACCAGATTAAATAAAATTGTACGTTATTTAAAGCCAAATAACACAAATTATTTTAATCACTTACCGTGTAATGACTTGGTTTTTATTAAATATGAAAAAGACGCTGAAATAGCTTGTGAAAAAATTTCTAAAATTGAGGCGTTTCAGCAATTAATTCCAGATTCTTGGATTTCTCCAAAATTAGAAAATGCACAAGTATTTTTAGATTGGTTCAGTTCTTTAAATTGCTATCGCTTAACGTATTCTAAGAATGAAGAAATGATTGCAACTGTTTCTAAGATTTTTAGTGATGAATTATAAAGAAACACTCTTTTTTATCGCGAAATGTTTAACAATTTCTTTGAATAAAGGAAACAAAGAAGAAATTGAAAATCAATTAAAAACTACAGAAATAGATTGGGAAGCTGTAGTAAAAGTAAGTACCGGTCATTTTGTATTTCCTGCTTTGTATTGCAACCTTAAAAGAGTCAATTTCTTGCATTATTTACCAGAAGAATTGGTGAATTATATGATTCATATTACTGATTTAAATAGAGAAAGAAATAAGCAAATTATTGATCAGGCTATAGAAATAAATGCTCTTTTATTGGCAAATCATATTACTCCTATTTTCTTAAAAGGAACAGGCAACTTACTTGAAGGATTATACGAAGATATTGCAGAGAGAATGGTTGGCGATATAGATATAATTGTTTCGAACACTGATTTTAAAAAAGCCATTCAACTTTTAAAAAGCGAAAAATATTCCGCTAAAAATGAGGTTTACATGAACTTTCATTGGCACTATCCAAAAATGGTAAAAGAGAACCGTATTGCTGCCATAGAAGTGCATAATAAGGTTTTAAAGAAACCATACACCCAATATTTAGATTACCAAACTCTAAAAAAAGACTCTTTTTCTGTAAATAAAATTACAGTTGCTTCTTTTGAAAATCAATCTTTAATTACAGTTTTACAAAAACAGATTAATGATAATCTTTATTTTTCTAAAACAATTACTTTAAGAAATGCTTATGACAGCTATTTATTAGCTAACAAAACAACCTTAAAAAAGAGAGTTTTAAATAATAAAAAGTTAGAGAAATATCTTAATAATTATGCAATTGTTGCATCAGAAATATTGAATCACCCAAAAAGTTTATCTTTTATTAAAAATGAAGAAGCTTCTAAATATTTAAAATCTTACCTTTTAATTTTAGAAAATTCCCAAGCGGAAATCAAAAAAATTAATCGAATTAATTCTTATATAAAATTAAAAGATAAGCTAAAAATTCTACAATATTCTTTTACTGATAAAGAGTATCGTACATATACATTTAGGCGTTTTAAAAGTGTTCCATTTTATTTAAAACAACTTGGTTTAAAAAAAACTAAACCAAATTCTTAACCTCTTCAAAATCTAAACCTCCATAATTACCCGAACTCATTAAAACCACTGCTGATTTTTCTAAATTCTGACTGAATAAAAAGGCTTTAAATTCATCTGGATTTGTATAAATAGTTAAATCGTCTCTTTCAAAAGCGTTTGCAATTTGTTCCGCCGTAACTGCAGATAATTGTTTTATTTTTACAGCATGCGGAGAATAAAACACCACCGCTTTATCGGCCGCATCTAATGCTCCTTTATATTCTGCTAAAAATTCTGCATTTAAACTAGAATATGTGTGTAACTCTAAACAAGCCAAAACAGTTCTCTCAGAATACTGTTCTTTAACCGCTTTTGTAGTTGCAGCCACTTTACTTGGCGAATGTGCAAAATCTTTAAAAATTACTGTTGATGGAGTTTCAATAATCTTTTCTAATCGTTTACTTGCACCTGCAAAACTAGCAATGGCTTCATAAAAATCATCTTCATCAACTCCCATATGTTGACAAATCCACTTTGCCCCGGCTAAATTCTGAAGATTGTGCTTTCCAAAAATCTCTAATGGTAAGTTTCCTTCTGCTGTTTCTAAATAGGTAATTCCGTTTTCAATAAAATGTTCTGGTGTTGTGTAAGGATATTTTTTAATATGATTTTCTGATGATTCCACAACGTCTTTTACAATGGCATCTTCTTCATTATACACCATACTTCCTCCATTTACCATAGAATCTGTAAAGATTTTAAACTGATCAACATAACCTTCAAATGTTGGAAAAACATTAATATGATCCCAAGCAATTCCGCTTAATAAAGCAATGTTTGGTTTGTATAAATGAAACTTTGGTCTCATATCAATTGGCGAACTCAAATATTCATCACCTTCTAAAACAATAAAATCGTTTTCTTCAGTTAAATGCACCATGGTTTCAAAACCCTCTAATTGTGCACCAACCATATAGTCTACTTCTTTTTCATGATAATTTAACACATGTAAAATCATAGAGGTGATGGTAGTTTTTCCGTGAGAACCACCAATAACAACGCGCGTTTTATCTTTAGATTGCTCATATAAAAACTCAGGATAAGAATAAATTTTTAAACCTAATTCTTGGGCTTTTAATAATTCTGGATTATCTTTTTTAGCATGCATACCTAAAATAATCACCTCTAATTCGGTTGTTATTTTCTCTGGAAACCAGCCAAATACTTCTGGCAATAGCCCGTATTTTTCTAATCGAGATTTAGAAGGATTATGAATTGTATCATCAGATCCAGAAACTTGGTATCCTTTTTGGTATAAAGCAATTGCAAGGTTGTGCATGGCACTTCCGCCAATAGCAATAAAATGAATTTTCATCGAACAAAATTTAAAAAAGTAAAAATACAAAAGCTTACTACAATATAAAGTATCTTTAGACGTAAACTCTAATAAATTTTGATTTACAAGCTAATTTGTAGGTGCTTTAAAAGCATAAAATAAATTGATTATGAAAAAACTGACAACAACACTAATAATGATTATAGCTTTCTCTTCTTTTTCTAATGCTCAAGACTCTTTTAATGACCTTTGGTTACAAGTAGATAGGTTTGAAAAAGACAACTTACCAAAATCTGCTTTAAAAATTGTAGAAGATATTTACGCTAAAGCGGATAAACAAAACAATGCACCTCAGTTAATAAAAACGCTGTTTTATAAAAGTAAATATTCTTTAACCTTAGAAGAAGATGCGCAATTAATCATCATTGATAATTTAAAAAAACACATTGCTAAAAGCGAATTTCCAACAAGAAACGTATTAGAAAACATACTAGGAAATTTATATTGGCAATATTTTACTGAAAATAGATACAAGTTTTACAACAGGACAAAAACGGAAGCTAAAGTAGATGAAAACGATTTTAGAACTTGGGATTTAGAAACTCTTTTTAAAGAAATTCACTGTCATTTAGAAGCTTCCTTAGAAAATGCAGCAGAATTACAGAAAACAGATATTTATGACTATTCAGATATCTTACAAATCACCAAAGATTCTAAAACATACAGACCTACTTTATATGATTTTTTAGCAAATAATGCTTTAGACTTCTATAAGTCATCAGAAACTAGTATTACAAGACCGTCTTATAAATTTGTGTTAGATAATTCAGATTTTTTATCTGATTACAACACCTTTTTAGACATAAAAATAGAAACTGAAGATCACTTATCATTACAATTTAATGCGTTAAAAATATATCAGAATTTAATTCAGTTTCATACTAAAGAAAACAATTTAAACGCTTTAGTAGATATTGATATTCAACGTATAAACTTCATTTACGAACACGCTACTTTTAGCGACAAGCAGAAAATTTATCTAAGTACATTAAATAAAACGAAACAATATTTTAACAAAAATAAAGTAAGTGCTTTATATACTTTTCAAATTGCAAAACATCATAGAGAGCTAGCCAATAACACACTTGCTTTCTCAATTTGTAATGAGGTAATTAATGAGTTTCCCAAAAGTATGGGAGCACAAAAATGTACAGTTCTTAAAAATAAAATTTTAGAGAAATCACTTTCAATAACAGCAGAACAATTTGTGCCTATAAACACCAATTCTAGAGCATTGATCAATTATAAAAATATTGACAACCTCTATTTTACAGCGTACAAAATAACAAGTACAGAACTAGAAAAATTCAATAAAACGTATAATACAGCTGATAAAATAAAGTTTATAAACACTTTAGAGAAGAACAAAAACTGGAATTCAAAACTAAGAAATGAGCAGGATTACTTGCAACATACTACAGAGGTAATTCTTCCAAAATTTGACAACGGAAACTATTTAATTGTTTCTTCTGTAGATGAAATTATTGGAGAAAACTCCATTTTTGGAACAACTACAATTCAAGCAACCGATTTAACTTTAATTAAAAACAATTTTGATGACAAATACAATTATCAAATTGTAGATAGAAATACAGGTAAACCTGTTAAAAATGCAGAGGTATCTCTATCTAACAACCAACCTAGAAGAGGTGCTACTATCAATAAAAAATTAACGACAGATAAAAACGGATTTGCTTCTTTTAAAAGTGACGATTATTACCAAGATGTAATTATTACAGTAAAAACTAAAGATGATGTTGGCACTTTTGGAAATCATTATTTATATAAAACCAATAGAAGACAAACGAATAAAGCGAACGAAAGCTTGCAATCTTTTATTTTTACAGATAGAAGTATTTACAGACCAGGACAAACCGTTTATTTTAAATCAATCGTTATCAAAAAACAAGGAGAAGAATCGACTGTTTTTACGGATGATTTTATAGAAATTAATTTAAAAGATGTAAACAATCAAACGGTAAGTACACTCGAATTAAAATTGAATGAATTTGGTTCTGTTGCAGGTGAATTTATCTCACCAAACAACGGTTTAACGGGTCAGTATGCAATTGAAATAAAACAAAGTTCGAAAAGTAAAAATACTATTCGTTTAAATAATAATCGTTCTTATATTTCTGTTGAAGAATACAAAAGACCAAAATTTGAAACAGCATTTAAACCAATTACAGAAAGTTATAAAATTAACGATGCTATTACCATAAACGGATTTGCAAAAGCATTTTCTGGTGCAAATATTACAGATGCAAAAGTGGTGTATCGTGTACACAGAAAAGTGCAATACCCAAATTGGTATTATTGGAGAAAACCAAATCCTGCTTCTAGTTCACAAGAAATTATAAACGGAGAAACTATTACTGATGAAAATGGCGCGTTTAAAATAGTTTTTAATGCCATTCCTGATGAAAGTGTTGATAAAGAAAGTCTGCCTATTTTTAATTATGAAATCACTGCAGATGTTACTGATATCAACGGAGAAACTCGCAGTGCAACTAGCATTGTAAATGTTGGGTATCATGCTTTAGTTGCAACTATTTTATCAGAAAACAACATCGATAAAAATAGTGATGACAATATTTTAAATATTGATACAAAAAACTTGAACGGTGAGTTTATTCATGCAAAAGGAAATATTAAAATATACAAATTAGAAGCACCAAAAAAACCGTTAAGAGACAGACCTTGGGGAGCACCAGATTATCAAGATATTTCAGAAAATGAATTTAGAAAGCTATTTCCTCATGACGCGTATTCAGATAACGAAATGAATGCTACAAACTGGAAAAAAGGAACTCTTGTTTTTAACGAAAACTTCAACACAGAAACTAGTAAAAAGCTCCTTCTAAAAAATACCGGAAATTGGCTTTCTGGTAAATATAAAATAGTTTTAGAAAGTAAGGATAAATTCAACCAAAAGGTAAAAAACCAAAAAATAGTTACGCTTTTTGCTACCAAAGAAAAACAAGTTGCAGATAATAATTTATTTGTAATTCATGCAGATAAACCTTCTTATCAAATTGATGATATCGTTGAAATCCAATTAGGTTCTGCATCTAAAGATATTACTGTAATTGTACAAATTGAAAAAAATCATATAATTATAGAAACTCGTTTAATTAAATTAAACAACGACACAAAAACGATAAAAATACCGGTGAACAGAGAAGATCTTGATGGTTTTGCTGTAAAGTATCACTTTGTAAATTATAATTATTTTAAAAGTGGAAGCTTATTAATTAATGTAACTGAAGAAAAAGAAAGCATAGAAATTGAAACCAATATATTTAGAGATAAGTTATTACCAGGACAAGATGAAACTTGGAGTTTTACTATTAAAAATGATAAAAACGACCAGCTTGCAGCTGAAGTTTTAGCTTCTATGTATGATGCTTCTTTAGACCAGTTTACACCTCATCAATGGAGTTTTAACCCGATAGCTTCAAAGCCAAAATATTATTCTTACACACATAGTAATGCGAATAGTAGTTTTAGCAACACTTATTTTAACGTTGTAAATACCCAAAGAAATCTATCAGGTTACCCAACAATTTCTTATGATACTTATAATTGGTTTGGGTTTCGTTTTGGAACGAATAGAAATCTTTATTTAAGACATTCTATGGCTAAGAGAAGTGCTCCAAGCCCAGAAATGATAATGGTTGTTGAAGATGAAGCTGAAGTCTCAGAAACAATTATTGAATCTACAGAATCCGATGAAAGTGAAATGGTTGATGATGTTTCATTCGTTAAAGAGGAAGAAGAAAAAATCGATTTAGAAGGAATACAAATCAGAAAAAACTTTAATGAAACTGCTTTCTTTTTACCTCAATTAAGAACTGATAAAAACGGACAAGTAAGTTTTTCTTTTACAATGCCAGAAGCATTAACTAAATGGAAATTGCAATTATTAGCGCATACAAAATCGTTAAAATCAGCAACAAAAACATTAGAAACGGTTACTCAAAAAGAATTGATGATAGTACCAAATGCACCAAGATTTTTACGAGAAGGAGATAAAATTACGCTTTCGGCAAAAGTAACCAACTTAACAAATAATAAATTAAGTGGTTTTGCTAAACTAATTTTAACCGATGCCATTACAGGAAAAGAAATTGATATAGCATTAGAAAACTTAAACTCCACCAAAAACTTTACCGTTGATAGAGATGGAAATACCAATGTTTCTTGGAATTTATCAATTCCGGAAACTGTACAAGCTGTTCAGTATAAAATTGTAGCTAAAGCAGGTGATTTCTCTGATGGTGAACAAAATGTTTTACCTGTTTTATCCAACAGAATGTTGGTTACAGAAACTTTACCAATGTGGGTAAAATCTAACGAAACTAAAACTTTTACCTTAGATAAGTTAAAGAATAATACTTCTTCTACTTTAAAAAACCATAAGTTGACTTTAGAAATGACATCAAACCCAGTTTGGTATGCTATACAATCTTTACCATATTTAATGGAATATCCATATGAGTGTGCAGAACAAGTTTTCTCTAGATATTATGCAAATACCTTAGCTAGTTTCGTTGCAAATTCTAACCCAAAAATTCAAGAAGTATTCAATGCTTGGAAATCTTCTGATGCGCTTTTATCAAACCTAGAAAAAAATGAGGAATTAAAATCATTAATTATTCAAGAAACTCCTTGGTTAAGAGATGCGCAATCTGAAACCGAGCAAAAAAAGAGAATTGCTCTATTATTCGACTTGAATAAGATGATAAATGAGCAAGAAAAAGCTATCCATAAATTAGAAGACATTCAGATGAATTCTGGTGGTTTTCCTTGGTTTAAAGGTAGTAGAAATGAAAGCAATTTTATTACACAACATATTGCAACTGGTTTTGGTCATCTGCAAAAATTGGGCGTTACAGATTTAGATGCTTCAACAAAAAAAATGATTGAGAAAGCTGTACAGTTCTTAGATGAAGAAATAGATGATCAATACAAGAAGTTATTAGACAACGCAGAGCAAATAAAACAGAAAGCAAAAACAGAAAAGAAAGGTAAAAAAGCATATGATAATTATTTAGCTAAAAATAATTTGAACTATTTTACCATTCAGTATTTGTATATGCGTAGTTTTTACAACAACATTTCTATGGATAACAACTTGCAAAAAGCGGTTGATTATTACAGAAATCAAACTGTTACCTATTGGAATGATTATAATTTATATGCAAAAGGACAAATTGCTTTATCACTTTTTAGAAGCGATGAAAAAACAACTGCTAATCAGATTTTAAAATCGTTAAAAGAAAATTCAATTACTTCAGATGAATTAGGAATGTATTGGAAAGAAAACGCTGCTGGTTACTATTATTATCAAGCTCCTATAGAAACTCAGGCATTAATGATTGAAACATTTTCTGAAATAGAAAACAATACAGAAACCATTGATAACCTAAAAATTTGGTTACTTAAAAATAAGCAAACTAATAGTTGGAAAACGACCAAAGCAACCTCCGAAGCCGTGTATGCATTATTGTTAAATGGAACTAATTGGATTTCAGTTACAGAAATGGTAGATATAAAAGTTGGTGACAAAGAAATTAACCCAACAAAGTTGGAAGAAGTAAAAGTAGAAGCCGGAACTGGTTATTTTAAAACTTCTTGGAAAGGAAATGAAATCACACCAAAAATGGCAACAATTACCATCAATAAAAAAGGAGAAGGAATTGCTTGGGGAGGTTTGTATTGGCAATATTTTGAAGATCTAGACAAAATTACTTCCGCAGACACACCTTTAAAACTGGATAAGAAATTATTCTTAAAAGTAAATTCAGACACAGGAAAAGAGTTACAGGAAGTAACAAAAAATACACAGTTAAAGGTTGGCGATTTAATTACAGTTAGAATAGAACTAAGGAGCGATAGAGATATGGAGTTTATTCACATGAAAGACATGAGAGCTTCTGGAGTAGAGCCTATAAATGTTTTATCTAGCTATAAATGGCAAGACAATTTAGGATATTACGAAAGCACTAAAGATGCTGCAACAAACTTCTTTTTTGATAGATTACCAAAAGGAATCTATGTTTTTGAATATGATGTGAGAGTTAATAATGCTGGAAATTTCAGCAACGGAATTACTACCATACAAAGCATGTATGCTCCAGAGTTTAGCAGTCATTCTAAAGGTATAAGAATTAATGTGTTATAAATTTAAGCATATTACCTAGCAAAATAATACCCCTTATATTTTGAAACAAGAGTTGAAAGGTTGTAATTTGGGGCAACCCCCAATTTGACATAAAATGCAAAAAATATTATTAGCCCTCAGTTTAATATTTGTAGTAAACTTAACAGTAAAATCCCAAAATATATCAGACCATGCAATTGGTGTACGTATAGCCGGCGGAAATGGAACCGGAGGAGAAATCTCCTACCAAAAACATTTAGACAATAACAACCGTTTAGAAGTTGACTTAGGAATAGCCAGCGAAATTAACGACTTTAAATTAACAGGTACATACCAATGGCTATGGAGCATTGAAAAACAATTTAACTGGTACGCCGGAGTTGGTGGTGGAGTTGTTTCTGCTAGTAAATTTGGTGTTTATGGAGCCGGAGTTGTAGGACTTGAGTATAACTTTGACGCTCCAATAGTAGCTTCCTTAGATTACAGGCCAGAACTTGGTTTCTCTGGTTCTTTTGGTTTTATTTCCAATATAGGTTTAGCTGTAAGGTATCAATTTTAAAAAAAAAGAACCTTTTAAAAGCCCTTCTACTTTAAAACTAGAAGTTTTTTTTATGTGTTTATCTTTGGATTAACATTTTAATGACAAAGTTCATTTAGATTAAATTATAAATATAACTTTGTCCTTTAATAAAAAACACACTTAATTATGAAAAAAACACTTTTAATTATCGGTCTATTAGTAGCAGGAGCATTTTCTGTAAATGCACAAAGTATTTCTGAAAATGCAATAGGTCTACGATTTAGTGGAGGAAATGGAGTTGGAGGAGAAATCTCTTACCAAAAAGGATTAGGAGATAACAACCGTTTAGAAGTAGATTTAGGTTTAGCAAACGAGTTTTCTGATTTTAAAGCAACAGGTTTATACCAATGGGTTTGGAATTTAGAAGATAGATTTAATTGGTATGCAGGTGTTGGTGGTGGTCTTGTTTCTGCTAGCGGAGCAAGTATCTTTGGAGCTGGTGTTGTAGGTATTGAATATGATTTTAATGCACCTATTTTACTTTCTTTAGATTACAGACCTGAAGTAGGTATTTCTGGTAATTTAAATGGTGTAAATTCAGATATATCTTTAGCTGTAAGATATCAATTCTAAATAGAATACTTAACATAATGAAAGATCCTCTAAATTAATTTTTAGAGGATTTTATTTTTTACTCACTTTATCTAGCGTATTAAAAGCTAATTACATTCAATAATTTAAACCTAATGCTCCAAATTAGAAATTTACTTTTAAATAACTCAGGTAGTTTAGTTTATGCTATAGGTTTTAAAATTATTCTACTTTTTTAAACCTTATACTGTAGACTAAAGTTTCTATCAAAAAACCTTTTGAATCAATAATTCAATCGATAAAGGTCATTTAAACGCAGTAATACATCTAAATTTGAACTATAATAAAAAACACACTTAATTATGAAAAAAACACTTTTAATTATCGGTCTATTAGTAGCAGGAGTATTTTCTGTAAACGCACAAAGTATTTCTGAAAATGCAATAGGTTTACGTTTAGGCGATAATGATGGATTTGGAGCAGAAGTTTCTTACCAAAGAGCTTTAGGAGATAATAACAGATTAGAAATTGATTTAGGGTTAAGAAACAACACAAACTACGACGGTTTTAAGGCTACAGGTATTTACCAATGGGTCTGGAATATTGAAGGAGGTTTTAATTGGTACGCAGGTGTTGGTGGTGGTTTAGGAAACTATAGTGGAAAAGACAACAACGATGATTTTTCTGAAACATTTGCTTTTGCAGCTGGAGATATTGGAATTGAGTATAATTTTACAGACGCACCAATATTACTTTCTTTAGATTTAAGACCAGAATTTGGTTTTGGAAATACATATAATGATTTTGATAACGACATAGCATTTGGTATCAGATACCAATTCTAGATAATAAAAGATTATATAAAAAATCCTCTAAATTAATTTTTAGAGGATTTTCTTTTTTTACTCGCTTTTGCTAGCGGATTAAAATCTAAGGCCAACTGCAACCAATAGTTTAGGTCTTCCTCTAAATCTACCGCTTCTTCAGAGAGAAATACAAAACCATTCATCGGTTTTCCTGTAAAATTCATTTTATTACAACCATCCTTTACTAAAGATTCTTCATAAACATCAGGATTAATACGTGCCATAATTTCCGCTTTTATTACAGCAACATACATTTTATCATCTAGCATAAATAACAAGCCTCCCATCATTTTTTTAGTGATAAAGAAAACACTTTTCTCTTTTAAAAATTGAGAAACTCTATCTGCTAAATATTCACTATAAGCCATTATTATTTTTATTTAAGCGGATAACTTTGTAATATTTTATGAAAAACTTCTTTAAAATAAAGTATTCTTTTTTCTGGACTTCTTTTCTCTTTTATAGTTGATGTTAAAATTCCTTCCCAAAAAAGCTGGTTGGTTTTGGCATCTACAAATTCTACCATTATTTCTTCATCGAGTTTTTTTCCGCCAATTGGTATTCCTCCAGAAACTCCAATTCCACCATTTCTTCCTCCACTTCCTAAACCAATTGCAATAGTATTAGTAACTTTAGGTGCTGATGTTTTTGCCTTAAAATTGATATAAAAATCTGGTTTTTCTACCTCATTGAATCCTAATTCTCCCATTTCTTCAAATAGAGCATCTGCTGCCCTATCTACATCAAATTCATTTAAACCTGCACCAATATCATCAAAAAAAGCATAGGTTTTATATTCCTTAAAGTTGGTATTCTCATCATAATCTGTAATTACTTTAGATGTTGAGCAACTCATTAATAGGAGTAAAATAAAGTATTGGACTTTTTTCATCAGAAATATTATTTATTTTCTTTAATCACAACTCTTGTAGGCGTATCTTTTCCACTAATAATACTCTCTGTTCCTTTAGCAACCGCCTTTATGGTTTCTGTAATAACCGTCATATTTAAAGTTTCTACTTCATCTGATACTTGGTGATAATCTTTATCAACATCAATTGGAGTTGTAGAAAAAGTATGAGAAGGCACACCTAATCTCGCCAAAGAGGCATTGTCTGATCTAAAAAATAAATTAAACTTTTTATACGGATCTGCAAATAGTTGATAACCGGTTCCTTCTAAATTCTTCTGAATAATTTTTCCGAAATCAGATCTTTCAAAACCTGTTAACCAAGCAGTATTTGGACCAAAACTTGGCACTTTACCAATCATTTCTAAATTAATACCTGCAACAAACTTATCTGCATCAATACCTTTTCCAAAATGCGTAGAACCAATTAATCCCATTTCTTCAGCCGTAAAGGCCACAAAAAGAATGGTTCTTTCATTGTTTGCTTTCACTTTAAAGTATTCGGCCAATGCTAAAATTCCTGTTACTCCAGAAGCATCATCATTTGCACCATTATAAATACTATCTAATTGCCCTTCTTTTTTACTAATTCCTAAATGATCATAATGGGCAGAAATAACTACAATTTCATTTTTCTTAGATTTCCCTTCTAAAATTCCGATAATATTACTGGTTGTAATTTCTTTTTTAGACCTTTTATCGGTAAACGTAAACGTTTGTCTATAATTTTTTAGAGTATCATAAGTGGTTAAACCAATTCTTTTAAATTCATTTTCTATGTATTTAGCTGCTTTTTCAATTCCTGGTGTTCCAGATTTTCTACCTTCCATATCATCTGAAGCTAGTGTATAAAGGTGTTTTTTTACAGTAATAGAATCTATCGTTGCTACCTTTTTTTTCGTTTTAACTACTTTGGAACTTTCTTTACAAGAAATAATAACTGCAAACAAAAGCACATAAACTAAATTCAATTTCTTCATTCTAATAGATTTTTAAAAGGCTAAATATAGCTAATTTTATTTCGTATTTTTGCTGAAAATATATAAAATGGATTTATCTCTTATACCAAACATAAAACACTTAAACTCAAATAACTTTTTTTTACTTGCAGGTCCTTGTGCCATAGAAAGTGAAGAAATGGCTATGAGAATTGCTGAAAAAGTAATTACAATTACAGAAAAATTAGAAATTCCTTATATTTTTAAGGGGAGTTTTAAAAAAGCAAATAGAAGTAGAATTGATAGCTTTACAGGAATTGGAGATGAAAAAGCATTGAAAATTTTACGTAAAGTTTCAGAAACTTTTAATGTACCAACTGTTACCGATATTCATGAAGTCTCAGATGCTATAAAAGCCGCAGAATATGTAGATGTTTTACAGATTCCTGCTTTTTTAGTGCGCCAAACAGATTTAGTTGTAGCTGCTGCACAAACGGGTAAGGTTGTCAACCTAAAAAAAGGGCAATTTATGAGCCCTGGTGCTATGAAACACGCAGTACAAAAAGTAAAAGATGCAGGATCTGAAAAAGCTTGGATTACAGATAGAGGTACTATGTTTGGTTACCAAGACATGATTGTAGATTTTAGAGGAATCCCAGAAATGAGAAAATTTGCTCCTACAATTTTAGACGTTACGCATTCTTTACAACAACCAAATCAAGAAGCTGGTGTTACTGGTGGAAGACCAGATATGATTGAAACTATTGCCAGAGCCGGAATTGTAAATAATGTTGATGGTTTATTTATTGAAACTCATTTTGACCCTGCAAATGCAAAATCTGACGGAGCAAATATGTTACATTTAGACAATTTAGAAGGTTTATTAACCAACTTAGTTGCCATTAGAAAAACAATTAATAGTTTATAAAATATACATTTTTTGGGCGTTTTAACAGGCTTTCACTACTCGCTTTTTTTCTAAAAAAGAAAAAAGAGCTCAAACAAGCCGTTCAATCCTTAACGCGCTTACCCAGTTCACATAAAAAAAATAATTTCACAATTCCTGTAAGGTCTTTTTCTTGATATTGCAGGAATTATTTTCTTTTATAAAATCCTTTTTCTTTAAGTTGATGTGCTTCGGCTAAAACAGATAGTAAAATTTCTTCATTAATAGCATCAATAGACGTATAACGAAGTGATTTTATAACCTTTCTATTTTCTGAAATTAAATGCTCATTGTATTTTGTTAAATGAGCAGAAACCCAAAAACCAACATCTACATATCCTTTTTTCTTTGAAGGATTTAAATAACAAAATGGCTTTTCATCTAAATAATAAAAAGGCATTTTCCATTTAAATTGTAAATCAACTTCAGGGAAATTAGTTTCAATTAAAATCTGCAAATGCATTAAAATGGATTTGAAAGGTTCTGGTTGGTTTAAAATGTATTCTTCTGCAGGTTTCATTGTTGTATATTCGCGAAAGTTAAAAAATAACAGTTACATGAACGATAATTATCAAATTAATTTCTCTTTAAAAGGATTTACAAGTATTTTAATTGGTGCTTACTTTTTTATTGGAGGCTTTTTTATAGAAACCATATTAAAAGGTTCTCTAACTAAAGAAACTCCTTTAAATTTATCTTATAAAACTACAGAAATATTAATTATTACAACTGTTCTACTCGTTTTTATTTTTTCTTCTTTGACTTTATTTTTTAATGGAAAAAGAAATGCTAAAAAATTACAATATCAACTTTGGAATGATAATAGCAAAGTAGCTTTAAAAAAATATATACTTGCATTTGTAGCTATTTTTACTTCGTTACTAATTTTAATGAATCTTGGTTTTATAACCTACCTTACTCCTGCTTTCCTTATTTTATACGGACTTTTACTATTTTCCATAAAGCATAAAGATCGAAAAAACCTATTAATTTTAGCGGGCTTAAGTATTTTTTTAGCAGTAATCTGTTTCTTAATACCTACTTACTGGTCTGCATCTCTTTCTATTTTAGGAATTGCCCATGTAGCGTATGGTGTTGCTGTAAAAGAGTAATTTTACAAGTCATCTTACATCAGTTCATCAATAAAAACTAAAAATAATAAACTTTTGTTGCCCAATTGATATTTTTACTTTTACTTTGCAATTCAAAGTTCTTTAAGAAATGAGTCAAGAAGATTATTTAAGAGACATATCAGAAATTAAAAACTTAATGAGTAAATCATCGAAATTTATTTCATTGAGTGGTCTGTCTGGTATTTTAGCAGGAATTTATGCTTTAATAGGTTCTGGGTATGCATATTGGTTGGTAACCCAAAAAGGAGGTGGAATTCTTACTTTAGACGGAGAAGTATTCCGTTTGGCAATTATAGATTTACTTTTAGTAGGAACTCTTAGTGTGGCAACAGCTATCTTTTTAACCACCAGAAAAGCCAAGAAAAACAATGAAAAAATATGGGATCCTTTAACTAGAAGAATATTATTAAATTTTATAATACCTTTGGTCGCTGGTGGAATTTATATCATCATAATTTTAAACCAACAACGTTACGGACAAACAGGTGCATTAATGTTATTGTTTTATGGTTTGGCGCTATTTAATGCCTCTAAATATACTTTGGGTGACGTAAAATATTTAGGACTTACTCAGATAGTCTTAGGTTTATTATCAGCTATTTTACCTGGTTATGGTTTTTGGTTTTGGGTACTTGGTTTTGGAGTAATGCACATTTTATATGGAGCTGTTATGTATTTTAAATACGATAGAAAATAACCTCTTTTAATAATAAATAGACCTTAGTTGAAAAATATAATTCTAAATATAAATAAAGCTTTTGATCATCGAATACGACTTGGCATTATGTCTGTTTTGATGGTGAATGAATATGCGGATTTTAATACATTAAAAGAATTATTAGGTGCCACAGATGGCAATTTAGCAAGTCATACAAAGGCTTTAGAAAAAGTAGATTTTATAAAAGTTGAAAAACAGTTTATTGGCAGAAAACCTAACACAAAATACTTAGCAACCGAATTAGGTAAAATGGAATTTAAAAAGCACATTGAAGCACTGGAAAAATTAATTAAAAATAAATAAATCTATTTTTTTACACATTTACTTTGAATTTCAAAGTACTTCAAAGAAAACGAATCAATTTAAAAAAAATATAAATAAATTAATAACTATGGAAACAAATAATCAACAACAAGGAAAATTTGGTAGATGGGTAAAAACATCAATTACTGCAAGAATGCTAATGGTAGGCGTTTTAATTGTGGTTTTAATGATTCCGCTCTCTTATATTAAAAATTTAATCTACGAAAGAATGATACGCCAACAAGAAGTTGTTAGTGAAATCAATCAAAAATGGGGAGAAGAAGTTCTAATTTATGGCCCTATTTTAAAAGTACCTTATAAAACATATTCAGAAAAAACGATAACAAATCCAATTACTAAAGAGGTACAAAAGGAAACAATTTCCAAAATAAAATATGCTTACTTTTTCCCTAAAAAGTTGGTCATAAATTCAACCATAAATCCAGAAGAAAAAACGAGAGGAATCTATAAAACCGCCGTTTATAAAAGTAGCATAGCTATTAATGGAAGTTTCTCTAAACCCGATTTTTCTGAAATAGAAATTAACGACGAAGATATTCTTTGGGATAAAACAAGAGTAATTATACAATCTTCAAATTTAAAAGGAGCTGCTAGTTTGTTTGAAATTAAGTTTCATAAAAACAAGTATCAATTAACTTCTAAGAACTTTAAAAACACAGATTCTAATATAGCGTACAACACAGATTATGTAGATTTAAACGAATTAGAAAGCAATAACTTACAACTTTTAGACGTACCAAACGGAAAGGAAACTTCGTTTGCGATAACCATAAAAATGAAAGGTAGTAAACAGATTCGTTTTATACCAGTAGGCCAAGAAACTGATGTTAATATTAATTCTGATTGGAAAACTGCTAATTTTATTGGAGAATATTTACCTCATAATTCTGATAAAATTACAGAAGAAGGTTTTAATGCAAAATGGAAAATTTTAGATATCAACCGACCTTTTTCTCAGCAATATTTTAACGGAATTCCTAATTTAAATAACTATGCTTTTGGAGTTAATTTTTTAATTCCTGTTGATGAATATCAAAAAAGTGAGCGCTCTGCTAAATATGGATTTTTAGTAATTGGACTTACGTTCTTAATTTTCTTTTTAATACAATCTATGAGTAAAATTAATATACATCCGTTTCAATATTTAATGATTGGTATTGCATTAACCATGTTTTACACCTTATTAATATCTATTTCTGAACATAGTAGTTACTTAAAAGCATATTTAATTGCAGGAGCTTCCGTTGTTACTTTAATCACTTTATATTCTAAATCGATCTTAAAAAACATCAAGTTTCCTGTTTTTATTGGAGTATCCTTAACAGCATTATACACCTTTATTTTTGTAATTATTCAGTTAGAAAATTATGCTTTATTAGTGGGAAGTATTGGTCTATTTGTAATTCTAGCAGCAGTTATGTTTGCTTCAAGAAAAATAGATTGGGAAAATAATTAGTAATCAGCTTTAATTAAGCAAAGTCTATAGCCTACTCGATATTTAGCTTTTTAATAAAAACAAATGATCTTATTTACATTATTAGCACTCTTATTCTTAACATCAATATCTTTTATAAGCTACTTAACTTCAAAATTGATAATATCAACTTTTAATATAAAAAAAGGTGAGAAGAAAACGGTATTTACCATTCTAACAACCTTATTAATTATATGTGCTATAATGCAACTAATATTTAACTACAAACCATGAAAATATACTTAAACTATTTTATCCCTTTTATTTTACTTTTGATAATAGAAGTACTTATCGAAAGATTTGCTACAGGTTTTATTAGATTTACAATAGGTGATTATTTAGCTGTTATGTTGGTCTATACTTTGATAAAAAGTATCCTTAGAATATCTATAGAAAAAGCAATATTAATAACCTTTATTATCGCTTTTAGTATTGAATTTCTTCAATTATCTGATTTACAAAATAACTTTCCAGCAGCTTATTCTAAAACATTAAAAATAATATTAGGTACCTCTTTTAGTTTTGGAGATCTAGTTGCTTATTCACTAGGAATCATATCAATAATTTTAGTAGAGAGATATTTAAAAAAGCTTAAAATTGCCTTCTAATCTTTCTAATAATATCTTCTAATCCATTTAATTGCAGTTCATACACCAACTCCATTTGTTTCCCTAATTTTCCGTTAGGGAAACCTTTGTTTTTATACCAAACAATATAATGTTCTGGTAAATCTATAAGATATTTGCCTTTGTATTTACCAAACGGCATTTTCATGTTTGCTAAATCTATTAGAAATTGTCTGTCTTGTTCCAATATTTTGTATTGATTTTTTTTACTTTTTACTTAAAACGTATTATTATCCTTAAAAACTGCAACTAATCACTGAATACGGACTTACTCTTTTCCGTCTATATAATCTTGTAAATAAGAAAAACGTGGAGTTAATTTTCCGTTTTCTGTCATTTTTGCACGTTGTAAAACGCCATCTTTATCATTATTGAAAAAAGCAGGAATTACGTTTTCTAAAAACATTTCTCCAAAACCTTCGCTCGCATCTTTTGGCAATTCACAAGGTAAATTGTCCACCGCCATAACAACAATAGCATTTTTGTCTTTAAAATTAACTTCTGATGCTGTTTGTGGATTATACCCATAAATTGGATCTGCAATTGTTGATGCTTTTATTGTAGATGCCACTGGACCATCTACATCGCAAGAAATATCTGCCACGAATTTTATATTAAAATCTTTAGCTTTTGCATCTTCTCTTGTAAATAAATAAGGTGCACCATTTCCATAAAAATGACCAGCAATAAAGAAATGGGATACTTTTGCAAAACGCATAAAATCTGACTCATATTTTTCTGGATGATCATAAAAATCGAAATTATCTATAACTTGTCCGTCTTTACGTTTGTTATAATCTAACACATCTGCCAAACAATAAACAGGCTCGTTAAACGAATTATTTAAATATTCATCTACAGAAACTTCTTTAATAGACATTGCATCTAACATTTCTTTTGCTCCGTAAGCCACTTTTCCGTTTCCGGTTAAAAGAATTTTGATGTTTGGTAATTTTATTTTCTTTAATTCAGAAATTAATTCTTGTTGGCTATCTAACGTTTCTGCTTTTGGCAAATTGAATGTTTCGTTTGTTAAACCAATTGCTCTAAAACCATTATAAGCACCAACAATACCTGCATAACGACCAAAACCAATTAAACGCATTCCGTTTTCACCTACAATAGTTTCGTGATCGTATAATTCTATATTTTTTTCTAGAATAGCTAATAACAATTTTCTATTATAAGGTTGCTTTTTAATCGTATGGCTAAAGAAAAAATATTTTTTATTGTTGATTAAAGCCTCAATTGGCACTTCTTTGACACCAAATAAAACATCACAGTCTGACACATTTTCAGTTACCTCTAATCCTGCAGCTTTATAAGCTTCGTTAGAAAACACTCTAATATCTGAAGACTCTACTTTAATAACCGCTTCCGGATAGTTTTTCTTAAATTCTTGTAGCTTTCCTGGTGAAAAAACAACTCTTCTATCTGGTGGGTTTTTGCGTTCTTTGATAATGCCAAACTTCATAATTTTAGTGTTTTTAGAGACCTTGAAACAAGTTCTGTAGGATTGGTATAATATTTGCTCGAAGATATTAGAATTTATGGTGATAAGCAACTGTATTTTTTATACTTTTGCAGACCGCGTTAAGGATTGAAGTGACATCCTTTTTAATTTTTCATTAAAAAGATATAACGGAAAGCCTGACCACGATTTTTTTTCGTGGTAACGCCCAAACTATTAAAACGGGGACGACTGGTTTTGACAGCGAGGACAGTGGATTTGTAAGCATACCGAGTTATGAAATAACACTCGTTAAACCTAATTTCAACTTTTTAAACGGCGAAGATAACTACGCTTTAGCTGCTTAATCCGAATCACAGTAGGATTGGCCTCGGCACACTAGGTGTGCAAGCTTTATGTCCACGAATAGCCTTGATTTACGGCGATTCACTTTTGGGCATCGTAAAAGTAAATATAGAAAATCTGGTACTTTGACGGGTTTTTGAAACTAAAGAAGATAAGCTAAAAGCAGATTGTTCTTAATCAGCTTTTAGTCGAAAACTAAGAAAGAACTAAGTATGTAGAAAGCTTTTTGGCTGCTCGTTTGGACCCGAGTTCGATTCTCGGCGTCTCCACCACACACCCTCTAATCAATTGATTTAGAGGGTTTTGTTTCTTAAGGTGTCATTTCAGGTGTCAATAATAATTTTTACTAAACCTATTATTTTTACCACATTTCTACTAGCAATATAGTTAAAACCTCATCTAAATAGTTAAAATATGTAGAATAAAATCAGAAATAATTTATAGTAAATAATTATAATTTTTATTATTAATTAATAATCGTTATATTTAATTTCTTTTTCTAAAAGCCTTTTTTTTTAAGGCTTTTACATAGCAATTTTTCCCACCTCTTAACAGAGGTGGGTTTTTATTCTAAAACAATCCTTTTTGATATTGAACTTTTTTTTATATTAAAAATTATTTACTCCTTATTAAGTTGTCTCAAAAGATAATGGTTAATTATTGGAATATTTACTCTTTATGTTATCAATTGGTTGAACATTAAAAATTAAAAACTCCTCTAAAGCTAAACGCTCAAACCAAGTCTTTGAATCAACAGCTATTGTACAAACGTATTTTGGTGTTGTACTCCATTTATGTATAATTTTACAAGATTTATCCTCTGAATATTGAAAATAGTCACTTAGGCGATTTCCTATGTTTGAAGATTCACCTATGTAAATTACATTTTTATCTTTATCCATTATTAAATACACACCATACTTTCCGTTGTTAGGCCATTCATTAAACCATCCATAACTTTCTTTTGTTTTTGGAAATAAGTCATATGTATTGCTAATGCTTAATTTTTCGAGGTTTTTACCTCTGTATTTTTCTGAATATTCATTTACAAGTTTAAGAACGTTGTTCAATGCTGTTTTTTTCATGGAAATCTATTCTATTTCTTCTAATTGCAATCTTTTTATAATATTTAAAATTGCACCCCCAAATTCCTTTACTTTTTTACTTCCGAATCCTTTTATTTGAAGTAGGGATTGTTCGTTTTTTGGTTTTATGGATACTAGCTCATTTAATGTAGTATTACCAAAAATATAAAAAGCTTTCATGCCTTTTTCGTTTGCTAGTTGTAGTCTAAATTCTTTTAATAAAAGATACAGTTTTCTATCTTCATTATTTAGTTTAGGTAAAACATACTTTTGAATTAAAGGTTTGTCAAAAGATAAATTATTTGATGTATAATTATTGATGACCTCTAAAATGTCTTTAGCATAAGTATTGCACTTTTTTTCACTTATACCATAGATGTTTAATAACTCTGTTTCAGATTTTGGGATTTGTTCTACTAATGCATCTAAAGTTTTGTTTGTAAACACCGTAAAAGCAGGTTTACCAATTTTATTTGCTAACAGCAATCTTTTTTGTTTTAAGGCTTCATATAATGCAATCTTATTTACAATAGAGTTATTACTTGTTGGTTCTGTTGATTTATTCTCTTTTTTGGTAGGGAAAACAATATCTACACCGTTGTTTCGTGCTATGTGAATTAGAGTACCTAAACTAATTGCACCGTTGTTTCTTTTTAATAAATTTGTATACTGTTTATCACAAGAACTTGAATTATATCCTTGATTAAGTCTTGATAATCGATGAAAATGATCTCTACCGTTTTCACCCAACGTTGATGCTAGTGAAAAACCGATTCTAATCCAATTTTCGTAACCATTTGTAATATCAATACTATTTTTTTCTATTTCTCTTGTTAAATTTTCAATAACCTCATTATCATTATTGGAAGTGATACTAATTGTGTAATTTAATTTTTTATTGCTTTTTGGTAGTTCTTTAGGTTCAGGCATATATAGTTCTGCATAAACTTCTGAAAAAGGATTGCAATACAAATTAGGGTCGTATGACAACAACATACATCTAGCAATATCTTTACAGGCACTATCGATTTCAATATTATAAGTATCATTATAATACTTTTGAAGTGCCATAAATTGCTCTAAATGTGTATCTATTGATGGATTTACTTTAACAATTACTTTTATTCCATTACCACTAGGACTTTTAAAAGTAACAAAAGTAAACTCGTCAGCAATTATTTTATTATATACATTATTAAAATCTTTTACTTCATCTATATCTACCTGCATTAAACCAGAATGTTCTTGTAGATAATCTTTACTTCTTTTTTTAAATGTTCCTGATAAGGTTACGCAAGGTAATTTTGATTGTTTTAATTTGGCTCTAATTTTCTTGTCTTCAACATTTCTTAAAGCTTCAACTTCTTTTTTTATATAGCCGTATTTTATTACCTCTATGAGTTCGTTTATATTAAATTCATTATCTGGTGATTTGGCTGAAAGTAAATTATTGTAGTATGAAAAAGTGTATTCTGAATTTATTAATTGCATCAATCTTATAATTAATTATCTACCCCATTAATAAAAGTTTTTACAAAGTCTTTTATTTTTTCTGTGATTCTTGTGCTTATTGATTCTCTTTGTAGGACACTTGGTTGTTTTTCTAATGCTTCTATTACTTCATCTTCTGTTGCCATTCTTCCTGTAAAAAGAAAATCGTTTATAATGTCTTCTACTTTATCTTGTTTTAATGCTTCTGCTTTACTTAAATCCTGTAAGGCTTTTTTAGTTTCTTCTTGCCAATAACTTTTAAATTCATCTTCAATCGTTTCGCTATCGTTTATTTTAGGAAGATTATTTTGAATAAACTTTTCTATTAAATCTCTTTTACTTCTTAATTCAAATTCTCCTGCAATTAAATCTATAATTTGTTTTTTCTGTTTTGCTTGGTCTTTTGGTTTCGCATCTTTTAATTGTGCTAACAGCTTCATTATATAGGCTACATTAATTTCATCACGATGTATTAACTCTAATTCAAAATCAATTTCATCTAAGATAGATACTGTTTCCTTTTGGTTATTTGTTTTTATCTTATCGTAAAGGTCTAAATATTTACTTGTGTAATCTGCAAACTCTTGGTCTTTCATATACGTATCATCAAATGAAAATTCTACAAATGATGATAATATATTTTTTAAACGAATTATTTCTCTAAATGCTTTTGCAAATTCTAATTCATCTTCTTCTGTAACTAAATCGTTTACACTATCTACAGTTGGTGCAATACCCATTAATACTTTATAAGCTTCATTAAATTTCGCTATTTGCTCATCGTATGGTGCTATAATTATAGTTTCTTGAGCGTTTTTATCAGAAAACAAAGCGATAGCATCGTCTGTATTTTGTTTTAGATTACGGAATGCTAAAATATTACCTTGTGATTTCTTTTCGTTTAAGATTCTATTCGTACGAGAATACGCTTGTATTAAACCGTGATAGTTTAAATTTTTATCTACATATAGCGTATTTAAGAACTTACTATCAAAACCTGTAAGAAACATATTAACGACTAATAATATATCAATCTGCTTGTTCTTAACACGTTTAGAAATGTCTTTTTTATAGTTTAGAAATGCATTACCATCTTTAGCTGATTGTTTAGTACTAAACTGTTTATTATAATCTGCTATAAATTCATCTAACTTATCTCTTGTATGTTTATTTACAGGTGCATCATCATTTACATCTTCTTCTTGTATTTGACCATTTGCATCCTTATCTGGTTCATTTACATTATAAGAAAAAATAGTTGCAATATTTAAACGGTGTTCTCCTGCTTCTTTTTTAGCTTTTAATAACTCGTAATATTTTATTAGAATATCTACACTACTTACACAAAACATTGCTGTAAATGCTCTGTGATGTGTTTTTCGATTGTGATTTGCTATTATATAATTTGTAATAGTATTTAAATATTCATCATTTTCATAGACTTCTTGTTTGTTTATATCTTCTACTTTAGTATCATCGACACCTTCTTTAGATTTAAAAACATTGTAATACTCTATTGAGAATTTTAATACATTTTCATCTCTAATAGCATCTGTAATTACGTATTGATGTAAACACTTGTGAAATAGGTTTGCAGTTGTTTGTTTGATACTCTTTTTACTAATCGCATTTTTTACAAATATTGGTGTTCCTGTAAAACCAAATAATTGGTGATTGGTAAAGAAGTTTACAATACGTTTGTGTGTATCTCCAAATTGTGAACGATGACATTCATCGAATATAAAAACTACTTTTTCATCTTTTAAAGCTTCAATCTGTTTTCTAAACTTTGCTTTTGAAATAGCACTATTTAGTTTTTGAATTGTTGTAACTAATAAAGGTCTGTTATTATCTAAAAATTGATTGATAAGCATTTTGGTGTTTTCAGTTCCATCAATACTCTCTTTGTCGAACGCTTGAAATTCTCTAACAGTTTGGTCGTCTAAATCTTGTCTATCTACTACAAATACTACTTTTTTAATTTTAGGATTGTTTGTTAATATCTGACTTGCCTTAAATGACGTTAGGGTTTTACCTGAACCTGTAGTGTGCCATATATAACCGTTTTTATCAGAATTTTTAACTCTATCTATAATTGATTCTACTGCATAATACTGATAAGGTCTAAGTATCATTAGCTTTTTATCACTTTCGTGTAAAACAGTATACTTTGTAATCATTTTAGCAATATGACAAGGCTCTAAAAAGATGCTTGTAAATTTATCTAATTGTGTGATTTTTTTATTCTTTTCGTCACTCCAAAAAGATGTAAACTTAAAACTTTGCTTTTGACTATTTGCGTAATATTTGGTATCTACACCATTACTAATTACAAATATTTGTACATAATTAAATAGGGCGTTATTAGATGCAAAAGACTCTTTTTGATAACGCTGTATTTGATTAAATGCTTCTTTAAGTTCAATTCCTCTACGTTTTAATTCTATTTGAATTAATGGTAACCCATTAATAAGAATAGTAACATCATAACGGTTTTCTCTTTTACCGTTAATAGTAATTTGATTGGTTACTTGAAATTGATTTTGACACCAGAAGTCTTGATTAATAAACTCTATATACGCCTTCTCTCCGTTATCTTTATGTAATACATATTTATCTCTTAAAGTTTTAGCTTTATCGAAGATATTACCTTTAGAAAGATGTATTAATATACGCTCAAACTCTGACGTAGTAAAGGTTATTTTATTATGCTTCTCTAATTGAGATTTTAGATTGCTTAATAAATCATCTTCGGTTTTAATAGTTACCGATTTATGGCCTAAAGCTATTAATTGGCTTATTAAATTATTTTCTAATACTTGTTCTGGTTGCGTTGTCATATTTAAACAAACATTTGTTGTAATAACCCTTTTTTTAAGGTTTTACTATTTTCTATTTTGGTATTTAAGCCTTCTATTTTTACATCTATATCTGATAAGAAATTGGCTATTTTGGTTTGTTCTTCTTTTTCTGGCAGTGTAGTCATAATTATGCTTCGTATTTAACCATTGCTTGATATGAAATATCACGACTAACACTTACACCTCCTAAAGGTTCATACCCCATTTTTACAAGCTCTAAAACTTGTTTTTCAAAGATTTCTTTTACGATACTATTTGTTGTTGGATTTAGGTCGCTCTCATATTTCTTTAACTCTTCATCAAGTTCTTTAATTTCCCTTGTCTTCGTACCTAAAGCGTATTCTAAATTAGAAATTTTTTCTTTAATATTTGTTGTTGATTTTTTGAAAATTTTAAATGCAGCTTCTTGAGCAAAATCATAAGTGCGTTCACCTAAAACAAAAGATTTTTCTACTTTATCATTAAAATAAAGAGGGTTCGCTATTTTAATTTTAGATTTATCACTAAATTTATTTTCCCATTCTGCTTTTTCATTATAATCTATGGACTTATATTCTTTACCTATCTCGAATTTATTTAATTCTTTAAGTAATTCATTATGATTTTTTAAAATCTCTGTTTTGTGATTTATTTCACGTGTATTATTATACTTTTCCTTATTAATTTCAGAAATTTTATTTTTAATTCTTACTAACAAATTCTCTTCTGGAATACCTCCATTAACAACAATATAATCTACAATTTTTTTATTTTTCATATTTTTATTAATACTGATAAATTAACAAAAGGGTTACACAAACATCTTTTGTAATAACCCTTTTTTAAAGCTTTTACTATTTTCTATTTTGGTATTTAAAACCTCTATTTTAATATCTATATCTGATAAGAAATTGGCTATTTTGGTTTGTTCTTCAACACACGGTAATTGCACTAAACATTTTCCTATTTCCCCTAAATTTATTTTTATAGGAAATGCAACGTGTATAATCCTTTTCCAAAGTTCACGCTGAAATGGAACTGAATTAATATATTGAGCTAAATATTTACTAGAAAAAGAAGAGTTTTGTTTAATTAAGGCTAAACTCACATAAAATGAAGCCTTTACATCCCAATCAATATACCTAGCTTTTCCAACATTCCCTATACGGGTCATTAATATATCGCCTTTCTCTAATCTCACTCTTTTGTTCTCTTTCTCAAAAACCTCTCTAGAGATATATTTTGTCTTTTCAAATTGATTAGCTGTAACGTGTTCCACACTATAAAAAGGAATACCCTCTGAAACGTAATTAGGCGTTTGATGTGTGCCATCATAGTATTTGGTAATCTCGCCTAACTTCTTCTCTTCCCACTCAGGAAAGTCATTACCTTCATCATCTTTAAATCGTAACTCTTGATTAAAGATTTTTTGCATTATGCCTTTTTTGTATTGCTCTAAAAGTTCTTTCTTTTTGGTTAGTTTGGTAATTTTATCATCTACATCTGTAAGGAATGATGCTATTTTTTGTTGTTCTTGAAGCTGGGGGAATTTTAAATTTATCTTCCTTAATTCAACCATTGTTAATGCTTTTTGAGTTGAACCTATTGAAGTTTTAATTAGTTCTTTAGTATTTAATTGAATTAATTTTTCTAAAAAACTGCTATCTTCTTTTATATTTTTAAGCCATATTAAATTACCATCTTTAAAATAAAATGGTGAACTATTTTCTATCATCCATACATTACCTAATGTGCCAACAGCAGTAACCAAAATGTCCCCCTTTTTAGGTACACCATATTTTTCCTTAAAATCATTATACCTCTCTTTTGATATGTAAAGGATATCCGTTGGTTTTTCTTTGTTTTTTAATTCAGTTATTTCCTTTCCTCTAAAAAATGGGATACCTTCACTTACATAATCTTCAAGATAAACTCTTTTACTCGATGTCAAAATAGATATATCCCCTAGTTTTTTAGAAAACCATTCACCCTCAAATTCAGGAAACCTCAATTGTGGTATATTTCGACTACGCTCAATAGAACTTAATTGCTTTTCCATATTAAAAAGGTGTTTTAATATTTAACTCCTTACAATAGGAAGCAATACGCTTATCGGTTTCAGCTATTTCTATATCTAATGCTATTATTTCATCTGCAACAGCATTAATATCAATAGACTCTTCTTCTTCAAAGGTATCTACATAACGTGGTATGTTTAGGTTGTAGTCATTATCTGCAATTTCTTGTAATGTAGCTCTGTGGCTGTATTTATCTGTTACCGTTCTATTGGTATAGGTTTCTACAATTTGGTTAATATGCTCTGGTAGTAGCTTATTGTCTTTGCCTTGTTTTTCAAAATGATTAGAAGCATCAATAAACAATACATCTTCGTTTACCTCTCTACATTTTTTTATTACTAAAATACACGTTGGAATACCTGTACCAAAAAAGATGTTTGCAGGCAAACCAATTACAGCATCTATATAATTTCTATCTTCAATTAAATAACGTCTAATATGAGCTTCTGAACTCCCTCTAAATAATACACCGTGCGGTAATACGGTTGCCATTATTCCACTTTCATCTAAATGATGAATCATATGTTGTACAAATGCAAAATCGGCTTTTGTTTTAGGTGCTAATTTACCATACTGACTAAATCTATCATCTGTACTAAAAATACCTTTTGCACTCCACTTTGCAGAAAATGGTGGGTTTGCGACAATAGCTTCGGCTTTTAAGTCGATAGCCATATGTTGTGGTTCTTCTAAGGTATCTTCTTGTTTAATATCAAACTCACGATAATTTATATCGTGTAGTATCATATTCATACGTGCTAAGTTATACGTTGTACGATTTAATTCTTGACCGTAAAACATACCGACATCATCTACTTCTTTAGCTACACGTAATAGCAACGAGCCACTACCACACGTTGGGTCATATACCGATTTTAAACGCTTTTTACGAGTGGTTACAATTTTTGCTAATATGGTAGATACTTCTTGAGGTGTGTAAAATTCCCCTGCTTTTTTTCCTGCACTTGCAGCAAACTGCCCGATTAGAAACTCGTATGCATCACCTAATAAATCGCTGTCATTATCTTCTAATCTAAAATCAATTTCATCTAAATGTGTTATGATTTTTGCAATCGTTTCATTTTGTGCTTTTACGGTTCTTCCTAACTTACCAGAAGTTAAATCTAAATCTTCGAATAGTTTTACAAAATCATCTTCTGATTCTGTACCCATTGTACTTTGTTCAATATTGGTAAGAATACGCTCTAAGTCTTCAATGATAAAGAATTGTTTTGCTTCGTCATTATCATTGGTTTCAATTTCTGAAAGGTTGTTTCCTTTTTGAGCAATAGAAGTAAATAATTCGCTTGGTTTTAAAAAATACCCTAATTCTTTTACACAGGCTTTTTTAACAGCTTCAACATATATTTTACCATTATCTGAATTTTCATCTAACTGCTCATAGGTTAAACCATCTGGTGCTAATATTTTATTAGCGTATAAGTGTAACTTCTCTGAAAGGTATTTAAAGAATATAAAGCCTAAGATGTAGTTTCTGTAATCGTCTGCATCCATTTTGCCACGTAATAGGTTGGCAATAGCCCATAATTGTTTTTCAAGTAGTTTTTTTTGTTCTTCTGACATTTAATATTGTTGATTTTTTTGAACTTTAAAAGTAGTATTTATATAATACAAACAGAGGTTTTTTGATAAATTACTTTGTCTTTTTAGTTAAATAATTAGCTGCAAAAAAAGATTGATATTTTGAAATGGGTTTATTACATTTTATTAAATAGTAACTAAAACGTATTACATCTATTTTATAAAAGTGTTGGTTTTGATAAATGGGTGTATTACAGTAATAAAAATAATTGCTTTGTTATAATATCGGATGAAAATGTAACTTTAGTTGTAACACATTGTTTTTGTGCAGGTCTCAATATATTAAATTACGCTAAAAAAAGGATTGATGTTTGTGATTGATTGTATTACAATAAGAATAGGTTTCTTTTTATGTATTAAATTGATGTTTTATGAAAATAAAAATAATTGCAATACTTTTTTAAAAACAATTGCTTTGTTATAATATCGGGTGAAAATGCAACTTTAGTTGTAATACATTGTTTTTTCTTTAGGTCGCAATACATTAATTGCTCTAAAAAAAACAATTGATGTTTGTGATTGGTTGTATTACAATAAGAATAGTCTACTTTTTGTGTATAATATTGATCTCTTTTAATAATAAAAATAATTGCAATACTTTTTAAAAACAATTGCTTTGTTAAAGTATCGGGTGAAAATGTAATTTTATTTATAACACATGTTTTTTGTGCAGGTCTCAATACATTAAATTACGCTAAAAAAAGGATTGATGTTTGTTATTGATTGTATTACAATAAGAATAGGTTTCTTTTTATGTATTAAATTGATGTTTTATGAAAATATAAATAATTGCAATATTTTTTTAAAAACAATTGTTTTGTTATAATATCGGGTGAAAATGCAACTTTAGTTGTAGCACATTGTTTTTTCTGTAGGTCTCAATACATTAATTGCTCTAAAAAAAACAATTGATGTTTGTGATTGGTTGTAATACAATAAGAATAGTCTACTTTTTATGTATAATATTGATCTTTTTTAATAATAAAAATAATTGCTTAGTCAAAGTATCGGGTGAAAATGTAATTTTATTTATAACACATGTTTTTTGTGCAGTCTACTGTAAAGTATGTAGATGTTTTTAATCTGTTTCTGTTATTGTGATTTATTATTTACAATAAAAAATGAAAACAAGTAATTTTCTGTTGCGAAGTTGATAATTACTCTAAAGCCTTTGGTTGAAAGAGGTAGAGAGGTAACAAAGATTCAACATACTGTCAACAATAAAAACTAGATTTATTTATGTTGACAGTCTGTTGAACTACTGTTGCAATCTTAATCCTTTTGTGTTGTTGAGTTTTTTGCTTATTCATCAACAGTCAACGCAGATTCTATAAAATCACTTTTTACAAACTCGTAGTATCTTCCTTTTTTAGTTTCGTAATCAATTAAAGTTTTTCTATCTGAACTATATGAAGGATAGTATTTTTTATAACTTCCATTAATCGATTTTAAACCGTAGTCTAATTTTAAACTCTGGCCAATCTTAAATATTGATGATCCAATACTTCCTTTTAATAGCTTTTCAAATAAATCTTTTGCGGAATATTTTAGTGTTGCTACATCAAAAGCTATAAAATCATCAATAATAATTTCTTTGATTTCTAGACTTAAAGACGATTTGTTTCCTTTTACAACTTTATCTAAAGCGGGTGTGTAAATTTGTTGCTTTGTAAACCACATTCTAGTTTTTCTTTCTGATGTAATTTTTCTATTCTTTATAAAATAAATAAACATCGGAATTTCACTTTGTAGTTTCTTTAGCATATCTACATCTTCTGTTTTAAAGGGATTCACCTTAATTACCCAATATCGAATTTCTTTATCATCAATCTGAATAAAATTTTCTTCATTATTAGAACATAAAATAAACTTTCCAAAAAAGTTAGATTCCACTTTGTCTTTTCCTTTGGATTCTGTTTTATAGGAATTGGCGGTAGAAAGGTTTTTAATACGTTCACTGTCTTCTCTTCTGTCTAGCAATACTTCATCAATTGCAATTATTAATTTAGAAGACCAATCGCTATTAAACCTACTTCTAAAATCTTCATTTTTATTGATAGTCATATTACCTTGAAACAATAATTTCATCCAATTTAAAAAAGAGGTTTTTCCCGTATTTCTTTGGTCGCTAACCAGACATAAAATTGGTAATATTTGAGTAGGATATTGCCAAAGAATAGATAAATAATCTAAACCCAATATATATTGCTCACCAAAAATATGTTTTAAAAATTCTTCGGTTTTGTTAAAACTACCTTTTTGAAGTTTATGTTCAACCTTTTCGTACTCATTATAAAAAGAATTAATTTCTTGCTGATAATTATTATGTTCTGGAATTGTGATAAAACCATCATACTTTTTTATCGATTGTAAAAAATCTCTTCCATTGTCTGTAATAATTTCTCCTTTAGACCATTTTATTAAGGATTTTACAGTATCCCCACTTAAAAGTGGGATATTGCAAATTTTAAAATAATCTGTTCCTATTCTTAAGTAATCCATAATTATTTTCCTTTATGAATTTCTAATTTATAAAAAGCTCTATTTCCTCCCTGTTTCCAATCTAATTGAACAGTTATACCTGTAATACTTTTGTCTAAAGCGTAAAGTCTATCTATTTCTTCTTGAATTTGTACCCATATAAATCTTGGGTTGTTTTCAATAGCAATTTTTACTTTATCAAGTTCAGATAATACATAGCCTAAAAAATTCTGCAAAAAGTTATCGGTAATTCTATCAATTTTAAACCTTGATATTTCAGTAGATAACCTTTGGATAATAACAAGTCCGTTCTGAACGAACTTGTTACTTAGTGCGTTATAATCTTTCATACTATCTTCTGTATTTTAAAGATTTAACTTCTTTTAAAGAGTTTTCTAAACTATCTAAATTGATAACAATTCTCCTACCAATTTTAGAGGCGGAAATTGTACCTTTCTTAATGTAGTTCTTAATTGTTGGCTCAGAAACATTAAGTATCTTTGCAGCTTCTTTAACTGTTACATTTTTCTTTTTAGGGTTTAACTTACTATTTATAAGTTCCTGTAAAGGATTGATTCTTTTATATATTGCAGAATCAATCATCATAGCCAACTCTTCGTGGCTTGTTATAATAATTTTACTCATAATATGAATATTTTAAAATGTTAATATTTAAAACACATCATATTCAGTAATTACTAATATCCATGGATTGAATATTTATGTTTTATTACCGCAAAGATTGTTGATTAAGTAGTAAGATGAAAGAATATTAAAGCAATGAAGTAAGAGCAAAGTAGAACTTTAAAAAAGTTAAAAAACTAAATATCAAGGTACTGGATTTTATTTATGACGTAAAATATAGCTTTAGGAGTAGAAGGATTCTCTCATTTTTAAAATATTTATTAAATTTATTATCTCATTTAAGCCATTTAGTTTTTTAAGTTTCTCAATAATGTTTTCCATCATTATTCTTTTATCTCCTTTAAACTTCTGACCTTTATTCACACCAAATTTAAAATAATCAAAACTTTTGTATCCTGTCTTGATTTTATAAAAATCCTCTTCTTTTAAAACACTAGAGCATAAAATTAATAATCTGTACTTTTCAGTTTTTGGGATACCTTCGCTTAAACTATCATTTAAATAAAAAAATAAAATACTTAGTAAAATTGATTTTTCATTATCCTCTAATTCTATTAGATTTGATACAAGTTCTTTAGATTCTTTTTGAAGTTCTTTTTTATTATTTAAAACTAAAATATTTAAGTCATCCTTAATGTATTTAATTTTAAAAAAATCATCAATATTTTTTTTACGTATTTGGGTGCAGAAATCTTGATAGTTCTTATTTAGAAAACTACTGTAATTATGAAGTACTAGGAATTTAGAATAAAGTTCAAGAAAGTGATTGAAATCTTTATACTGTGTATATTGTTTATTACTTTGAAAGCAATTATAAATATCTAGATTTACGATGTTTTGTATTCTATCAGCTTTATATTTTTTATTCATAAAACCTAAACAATAACCTGTTAAAGAGCTTGTTTTATCACCTTTACTATCATTTTTACGAATTTCATTAATCTTTTCTTGAATTTCATTTTTATAAGTAAGGTATAAATCTTCTTCCATTTCTGGAGAGTCATGGTCTTCCTTAATTCTTGCAATGATTTCTTTTTTAAACGCTGAAAAATCTTTGTTATATAATTCTATAAAATCTTTTCCGTAATTCATTTTTTTTAACTTTAATATTATTTAGTATTTTCAGGTATATTCAAATCAAAAGTATCATCTACAGCATCTTTTACATCTTCATTAGTCACTTGATAATATTGATTTAGGGTCTTCATATCATTGTGACCTGTAATTTCTGCAATTAACTTATCACTTTTTCCTTTACTTTTCATTAATGTTATGAAGCTCCTACGTGCCGTGTGGCTCGATATTCTCTTGTAAAATGGTATATTTATTCTGATTACTTCTTTTCCTCTTGTAGTTGTTTTTTCAACATCATGTGTATAACCTGCTTCTTTAAAAACATCTTTTATGTAATCGTTATATTTCTGATTTTCAATTAAAGGTAAATTGTAATCGTACTTATTCAAAACATAAATAGCAATACTGCTTAACGGTATATACCTACTCTTTTTACCAGAACTTTTTTCTTCTTTTAACAACAAAGTTCTTCCGTCAATATTATTTTTTGAAACAAATTTTAATTCTCCAAACCGCATACCAGTTACACAAGCAAAAACAAAAACATCTCTAACCCTCTCTAACTTCTTAGAAGACATCTCTGTATCTAATAATTTTTCTAAATCTTCTTTTTTTAATGCAATTTGACTTGTAATAACTTTTGGCTTCTTTTTAAAATTGATAAAGTCTGCCTTATATGTATATCTGTTTTTTAAAGCCCAATAAAGAAAAGTTTTAACCAAGCCTACGTTTCTAGAAAAAGTATTATTAATATGACCTCTACCCACCATACAGAAATCTGTAAATTCTGTATAAAATTTTTCATTTATAGTATCAAACGTAATTTTATATTTTTTTTTGACCTCAAAATCTTGTAACATGTTTTTTATATTGTCATACCTCTTAATTGTTGCCAATGACCATTCTTGATTTTTCTTTTTAAAAGATACAAATTCATCATACGCATCGTAAAATTTATTTTTACCTGTTGCAACTCTTTTAAATTCTTTATCAAACTCAGCTCTAACTTTTTCTACCGTTAATTCTTGATTTGTATTTTTAAAAGATTCTGTAATAAGATTAAACAAATTAGAATACCTATCTAATTGTCTTTTTATAGTTCTATGTGTATCTGCTTTTCGTGTTCTTCCTGTTAAAGCATTTGGTTGTCTATTTTTAAAATCCCATTCTTTTGGGTGAATAGATTCTCCTGTAGAATAAACAAATCTTTTACCTTCATTCTTAAAATAAGCTTTTAAGTAAATTAAAGTAGCTCCATCTTTGTTTTTATCTTTTAAATTAAATGTACTTGTCATTGTAAAAGGGTGTCAAATTAGGTGACAATAAAGGTAACATTTAATAGATAAATTGACCTAAAAGAAATAATATTTATTTTATAAACATAGTAAAAACAGTATATACAGTAAGGTTTAAGGTACAATAAGGCAAAATAGGCACAATACTCGGCGTCTCCACAAAATACCCTTATAAACCCAGTGTTTGTGAGGGTTTTTTATTTGCGTTGATAATAACGTTGAATTTTGTAGAATAATAAAATAATTAAAACACTTAAAAAATGAAGAAGTTAAGTAAAATCTTATGTGTAATTTTTGCCATAACATGTATAGCCGGATGTAGTAGTAATGAAAATAACATTATGGAAACACCAGTAAACACAACTATTAATGCGAAATGGAAGGTTAGTAATTCTACCGAATATAAATCATTCGAATTTAATGATAGCGGTAATTATATTATAACAAAAAATGCTGCTGACGCAAAAACAAACACCGCTACTACTGAAACTAAAACCATCTTTTTTGGAACCTATATTTTTATTGATGATAATACTTTAGAGCTTTCAGATTTTGGAACACTAACCATAGATAATATGGATGAAAACGCTATATATTTTACACTAAAATTAAACAACAATACAAATACGGAAACTTTTATTGAAGCCGACAGAGAAGAAGAAATAACAAACTCTACAAATACTGAGTTACTATGTAGAACTTGGCAATTAATAAGTATTGACGGACAAAATGTACTTGGAACAGATGAAGAGCTTACTGTTTTATTTTCTAAAGCTGGTACATATTTTGTTACCAATAATAACCCTTTAGAAGAAGGTGGTTTAGCTGAATGGAATTGGACAGACAGCACACAAACATTTCTTGAATATTCTTGGAATAAAGGCCTAAGTAGTGATGGTATTGTAGAAGTTAGTAATTTAACTTCTACCTCTCTAACAATTACTGAAGATGGAGAAATATTTATTTTAGAACCTATTTCTAATAAGAAAACAAGTAAAACTGATACAAAAAAATATAGTGGAGTTGTAAAATCTGGTATCTTTAAAAGATAAAAAATATAGGAAATAATACTTTACCATAAACCTCAAAAAATTAATTTTATTTTTTGAGGTTTATTTTTAGCCAACTATTAGTCAACATCTTTTACAAAACATCAAAATTAGCCTTTTACTTTTTTAACAAAGTTCTGTTTAAAGCATTTCATTAATTCCTTCCAGAACCTCTTCTAGAACGGCCTCCACCGCTTCTATTCTTTCCCTGAACATTCATTTTCTGGCCAGCAAAACTACCAAACTTATACACGAAGTTGAGCATAAAATATTGTTCTAAAATTTTATTTTCTACATCTTGAATATAGGTTTCTGTTACAGATCTTCTATACCCATTATTCTTACCAAGCATATCATAAGCCACCAAAGAAAGTGTTGCTTGATTATCCCAAAGCTCGACTCCTAAACCTGCATTCCAAAAAACGGCATCACCATCAAACTCATCTCCCACTCTACTATTGTAGCGATATGAAACTCTATTAGATAAAAAAGCATTTTTAAAAAAGAACACATTAGAATTGACATCAACATTCTGAACAAAATAATTATTATCATTAAATGCATCTGTAGTATAAACATTTTTATTTTTAGAATAACTGTAAGCTGTAGTTATATCAATTTTGCTATCATAAGAATAACTAACAGAAAATGAAGGTTTTAAGACAGTAGTTTTTGCAGTAAACTCTACAGCATTCTGTAGAGATAAACTGTTCTTATAACTCGCATTAAAACGGGCATTTAAATTAATATTTGTTTTTCTGTTAAAGTAAGATTTAGAAACCGCAACATTTCCGGTATATGAATAATCTCCGTCTATATTACTATATGTAGTGTACCTGTTTAAATCTGCATCTGTAATGGTAGAGTTTATAATTTTATCTTGAACAAATTGTGCTCTCACATTTCCAGAAATGTTGATATTATTATACGCTAAATTATTTTGATATTGAAAACGTGCATTATGACTTATTCCTGGTTTTAAAAGCGGATTACCAACAATTACATGCGTAATATTACTAACATCTTCCACCGGTTGTAATTGTCCTACGGATGGTAAATCCACATTCTGATCATACTCTAAAGAGATATTTTTATATCCATTTTCATCTCTATAGCGTATTCTTCCCGAATAGGTTAGATAATCAAATTCGGCCTTAAAATCTCGCTCCGCTACCAACTCATCTTTATAATCTCTATAGGTATTGGTATATGCGCCTTCTATATCAAAACGAAATTCTTTATATTGATATCTTAATTTTAATGCAGGTCTTAATGTTGTGGTAACGTACTTACTCTCTGAACTTAGCAACTCATTAAAATCACTATATTCTTCTGATGTTTCATCGAAATCATAGATATATTTTTCGCTGTTTTTTGTATTAACTGTAGCGCTATATCTTGGCATCAACCTAAAATTTGTAAATAATTCCTTACTCCAAAAGGCATTAAAATTGATATCACTACTATTACTATCTGTTGTATTAATTTGATCTTGAATAACCGTTTGCCCCCTATTAACTAAAACGTTTTTAGAATATTTTTGACTATCGGAATCTGATTTGTTAAAATCTGTACCTAAGCTTACATTTAAATAATCTGCTTTATTATTTAAAACAGGTGTTACTGAAAATTCATTTTTAAATTCACTGCTAGAAGAGCTAGATTCGCTATTAGAAGTATAATCACTTACTAAATCGCCATTATCATAATAAGATTCACTTTTAACTGTTCCACCAGATTCTTGACTAGAACTTTTAAAATCTGTTTTATTAGATAAACGGACTTTCTTATTGGAAGAAGTACTTTTTGGTTTTAGAATAAATTTTAAATCTACTCCGGCTGTATGACTGTCTGAATCTGAAAAGCTATTACTTTTAGAGTCAGTAATATAATTTAAATCGGGTAAAAAAGTTTCTTTATGACTTATGTTATCAAAATCTCTATTCTGTGCACTATACCTATAATTACCATTTACACTTGTTTCATTCCATTTCCCTTTTGTATAATTTGCTCCTACAAAATCAGACTTAATATCTCCATTACTAGTATCTGTATCTGGTAAAGAATTAAACCCTTTAGATAAATTTATATTATTAGTACCACCAATAATCCCTAATTGTTTGCCATCAATTAATTTAAAAACATTGGCATTTGCCTGATATTTTTCATCTGTACCATAACCGAGTTTAACATCTCCAAAAGTAGCTCTGTTTTTCCCTTTTTTAATTTTAAAATTGATTTCTTTTGTACCTGAATCAGATTCTTCTCCTGTAAATTTTTGATTATCCGTTTTATAATCTGTAACCTGTACTTTACTTATAACGTTACTTGGCAGGTTTTTTAACGCGATATCTCCTTTTTGCTCACCAAAAAATCGCATTCCATCAACATTTATAGCCGTTACTTCTATTCCATTTACCGTAATAACACCATCTATATCGATATCTACTCCTGGTAATTTTTTTAATAAATCTTCGGCTTTGTCATTTGGTAAGGTTTTAAAACTATCTGCATTATATTCTACAGTATCTTTTTTTATTAAAACAGGAGGAGCTCTCGCAATAATTGTAATAACATCTAACTCTTCTATTTCATTATTTAAAACTAAATACCCCATATTTAATGTCCCGTTATCTGGAACATTAACAACTTTTATATATGGTTCATAACCTAAGGACGCTATGTTAAAAATCACTTTAGAATCCTCTCCAGCATTTACTCGCAAAGAATATTCACCATTTTTATTTGTAATACCATAAGCAATCGGAACACTATCTTTTGCACTCTGCACATACACTGTTGCTCCATTTAAAAAAATAGAATCTTGATCTTTAAGCACACCTTCTAACGTGAATTTTTGTGAGAATAATGTAGAAGAAATAAGTAGCAAAAATAATAGTAGTGTTGTTTTCAATGTATGCAGCTTTAGATTTAAATCTTTGACACAGAAAAAGGTATAAGGTTTAAATGAAAAGCAACAAAAATATCCTAACTTAAATTACCATATTAATAGAGATCAGCAGTTTTAACATTATAAATCATAGCATCTTCTAACTTTTAAAGGATACTGTAAAAATTTCCTTTTCATTTAAACCTTTTTAACACGATGGCTTTATAAAAATAAGGAACTTTTAAAAATCTAGTTTTACAATTATGACAACTATAAAACTTTGAATTGGGAATTAATCTTAAAACGAAACTCCTAGAGAGTCTTTTTCTAAAACTAGAGTTACATGATGGACATTTAGGCATTTGGGGGAAAGGATTAGTAATAGTTAGCTTACTGATAATCTACACATTAGTTAAACAAAACTACATTTAATTTTCTAAAAATAAAATTGATAAAAAAGGAATTCATATAACGATGTGCATTTTTATGATTTTGATAATTAAAACCATATTTTTGCTTGATACTGTAAAAAAAATTGAAAAAAATAATTGTTTCTGTCACAAATGACTTATCAACAGACCAACGTGTTGATAAAGTTTGCTGTACGTTACATAAAGATGGTTTTGAAATTGTTTTAATAGGTCGGAAACTAAAGAATAGCCAACCTTTAAATAGAAATTATTCCACAAAAAGAATCCGATTATTTTTTAACAAGGGTTTTTTGTTTTATGCAGAATATAATTTTCGTTTATTTTTTATCTTATTTTTTTCAAAGAAAGACATCTTACTTTCTAATGATTTAGATACATTATTACCTAATTTTTTAGTGAGTTGGTTACAAGGGAAAAAAATAGTTTATGACAGTCATGAGTTATTTCCAGAAATTCCTGAATTGGTACACAAACCTTTGGTTAAAAAATGTTGGTCTAATTTAGAAGCTTGGATACTTCCAAAACTAAAAAACAGCTACACAGTTTGTAAAAGTATTGCAGCGTTTTATCATAAAAAACACAAAACGGACTTTAAAACAATTATGAACTTACCTAGAGATAAAGAAATTCAGTTAGGTATGTTTCCTTTTAATACTAAAGACAAAAAAATCATTCTATATCAAGGTGCAGTAAATTTAGGAAGAGGCCTAGAATTAATGATTGATACCATGCCTTATTTAAAGAATACACTTTTAGTAATTATTGGTGATGGTGATATTATTGACGACCTAAAACAATGCGTACACGAAAAAAAGTTAAACAACTACATTTATTTTTTAGGTAAAATTTCTCCGATAGAACTACACAAACTAACACCTTTAGCAGATTTAGGGATAAGTGTAGAAGAAGATCTAGGCTTAAATTACAGATATGCTTTACCAAACAAAATATTCGATTACATACAAGCCGAAGTCCCTATTTTAGTTTCTAATTTACCAGAAATGAAACAAATTGTACTAAATTATAAAGTAGGTGAAATCGTTAAAAGTAGAAATCCAAAAGAACTTGCTACACAAATAAAAAGGTTACTAGAAAAGGATTTTTCTACAGAATTAAAGAAAGCAAAAAAAGAATTGGTTTGGGAGAAGCAAGAAGAAAAACTATTGTCAATCTTCAATAATTTAAAATAGCTATTTTTTGTATTGATGCGGGTTTTCTCTAATGCCTTTTTTAAATAATTTGCGTACACTAGATCGCAGAGTATTATCTATTCTTAAGAAAATATCTTTTACTTTTTCTGAAGATCTTCCTCTAAATGTTGTTACATGAAAAGTATCCGAAACTAAAATAGGTGTGTTAGAAAAATAGTAATTAGATACACAGCATCTAACAGCATCCTTTTCTACTTTACTTACAGAATGCCAAGAGTTTTGATGCGTTGTCATAACAACCAACCTGTTAAATTTACTTACTACGGTAGTTGCTGTTTTTTGTAATCCTTCTGGCCAAATCTCTAAATTACCTCCATTATCGGCAGTCCAATTAGGACTTACATAATACAAAAGGTTTAAAACCCGCCATCTATTTCTATCCTTATCATGAGAATTATCTAAATGCGGATTTAAAAAATTATCTTTTTCCATTAAAGATAATCCACCAGCATACAAGTTTTCATCGCTATAAACTTCTTCTAATTCACAAATTTCGGAAACCAAATCGACCACTCTTTTGTCTTGAAACGCATAAATAACTTCTTCTAAAAGAGTATTATAGTTATCCATTTGGTAGGCTGTAAATTTAAACTCTCTTAAATTCTTTTTCCGAACAGCTTCCTTTGTTGTAGGAAATTTATTATAAATCTCTGTAGCCAGTTCTTTTGGCAATAAATCATCTATAAAAAAATAACCAATCGTATCTTTAGATTCTAAAAACTGAATTTTTAAAGCTTCTTTATTTGTAATTAATTTAGAGCAAATTAAACCGGCGATTTCAGTTCTATTCATGTTTTAATTTTAAATGACACATATAGCTTACTTTCATACAATTTAAGAAAAAAACTGAAGATTTTTTGATAGCTAATTTTTCAAAGAAAAGGTGAAACACACCAACTATTCTTGTCATTCTTAAAATAGATATTTTTCTCACCAACGCTAACAAAGGCATTTCTTTTGTATCAATTAAACTTTGTTTATCAATAAAAATAAGGTTTTCCATTGCTTCTTTAGTTTTAGCAACAAACAAATCATTTTTATCTAAACCTAAATGATACACCTCATTATTTATATGTTCAATTTTATATCCTTTCTTTATCAACTCTAAAGAAAACAACAAATCTTCTCGCCCATATTGCATTAATTTTTCTTCAAATTTCACACTATTAAAGATCTCTTTCCTAACTAAAAAATTTGAAGTGAAAAAATATTTATCTGGATGTTCAATACGTTTATCAACAGAAATTTCTTCGTGCCTTTTCCCATATTTATAACGTAATAATCTAAAATTCTCTTTTTTATTTTGGTATAATAATCCTCCACAAAAAACAGTTTTATCTTTTTTAAAACAATGTATATAGTTTTTTATAAAATTAGAATTTACAGGAATAACATCAGCATCTAAAAACAACAACCAATTATATATTGCTTTTTTTGCTAATAAGTTTCTAATTGCACTTCTACCAATGTTATTTTCTAGACTTTTAAAACTAGAGAAAGAAAGTTTATTTATGTCCTTATTTTTTTCATTTAAAGGTGACTTAGAGCCATCATCCAAACAAATAATTTCAAATTGTATGTCTTCTAAAATTAATTGTTGATGTATCTCTTTCACCAAAAAAAAAGTATTGTAATTATATGTCGGTATAAGAACAGATAGCATTAAGTAGTTGCTTTTTGGGCTACTTCAAATAATTCTCCCCCCTCACACTTTAATGTTTTTTGCTTAAACTTTACAATTAACTGATAATCGTGCGTTGCCATTAAAATGGTTTTTCCACTTTTATGAATTTCATTTAAAAGTTCCATCACTTCTAAAGAAGTTTTTGGATCTAAATTACCTGTTGGCTCATCTGCTAAAATTAATTCTGGATCATTTAACAACGCTCTTGCAATAGCAATTCTTTGTTGTTCTCCTCCAGAAAGCTCGTACGTTTTTTTGTAAGCTTGAGATTTCATCCCTACTTTATCTAAAACCTCGTCAATTTTTTCTTTAATCTTAACTTTATCTTTCCAACCAGTAGCTTTTAAAACAAACTCTAGATTACCAAAAATAGTTCTATCGCTTAATAATTTAAAGTCTTGAAAAACAATTCCTATTTTTCTTCTTAAAAAAGGAATCTCTTTTTCTTTTATTTTTTTTAAATCGAAGTCTACAATACTCCCCGCGCCTTTTTGTAATTTTAAATCCCCGTATAGGGTTTTCATTAAACTACTTTTTCCACTTCCTGTTTTACCAATTAAATAATAAAACTCTCCTTTTTGTATTGATAAATTTACGTTAGACAATACCAAATTTTCTCTTTGATAAATCTCTGCGTTCTCTAAAAATAAGACTGGTTTTTCCATAAAAAACTTGTTTTTACAAACTTAAAAGTTTTGAACGATTTTATACCATGAATTATAAACAATTCTTATTTTTGAATTAAAATATTTTTTCATATTTTTTTCTTCTAACATCAAACAAAATTAAAATAAGTTCGTTATTCATTCTAGGTATCAAAAATAATTATATGAAGTTTATTTTTATAAAAAAACGTTTTATTACATGTTTCTTATTATTAATTGTTTTTGCAGGTTATAGTCAGCAAACAATTGTAGAAACTAATAATTTCACAAAATATAACAATGCTATAAAATTGTTTAATAATAAAGCTTATGCTGCTGCACAAAAAAGTTTTACAGCAATAAACGAGACGGCTACTCTTGGATCTAATTTAAAAGCAGATGCTGCTTATTATGATGCCATGTGTGCTGTACGTTTAAAACAGTCAGACGCAGATAAAAAAGTGCTTACTTTTATTGAAGAAAACCCTAATAGTAGTAAAAAAAACACCGCAGTTTTTACAGTTGCAAATTATTACTTTGCGAATAAAAAAGCGGCTTACGCACTTAAATGGTACCAAAAAGTAGATGCTGCTTATCTTTCTAAAGAGGATAAAAAGGAACTCGATTTTAAAATGGGGTATTCTTATGTAATTAGCAATAATTTACCTTTAGCTAAAGAAAAATTTCTTCCTTTAATTAATGATGCTAAGTACGGAAATGATGCAAGGTATTATTATGGTTACATTGCATATAAATTAGAAGATTATGGCATTGCAGAATCTACCTTTAAAGAAATTGCAGACAACGAAACCTACCGTGTAGAAATTTCTTATTACCTGTTAGATATTAGTTTTCAAGCAGGTAAGTTTGAACGCTGTATTAAAGTTGGTAAAGAATTAATTAACACCTTTCCTAGAAAAGATAGGTCTGAAATTTCTAAAATAATTGGAGAGAGCTATTTTAATTTAGAAAAATACAGTGAAGCAATTCCGTATTTAAAAGCTTATACCGGTAAAAAAGGAAAATGGAACAACACCGATTTCTATCAATTAGGATATGCATATTACAAACAAAACGATTTTGAAAACGCGATTAGTAATTTTAATAAAATTATAGATGAGAAAAACTTTATTTCTCAAAATGCATATTATCACTTAGGTGAATGTTACCTTAATTTAGAGAAAAAGACAGAGGCTTTAAATGCGTTTAAAACTGCTTCTGAAATGGATTTTGACAGAAAAATTAAAGAAGATGCTGCTTTAAATTATGCGAAATTGAGTTATGAAGCAGGAAACCCTTTTAAAAGTGTTGCTGAAGTTTTACAAGAGTATTTAAAAGAATATCCAAAATCTACAGCTTATGAAGAAATTAACGATTTAGTAGTTTCTTCTTTCTTACACCAACAGGATTTTAAAGGTGCTTTGGTCTTTTTAAACGAAAAGAAAACTGAAAAAAATAATTCATTAATTTCTGAAGTTTCTCTATACAGAGGTATTCAATTATTTAATGATCAAAAATTACAAGAAGCATTGCCTTTGTTTGTTGCAGGTAAAAAAGCAACAGAAGTATCTATTAGAGAAAAATCTAAATATTGGGAAGCAGAAACTTTGTATCAATTAGATAACCCGAAAGAAGCACTTTCTAAATTTACTGCTTTAAAAAAGGAATTGAAATCAAAAGATGAAGATTTTAAACTAATTGATTACAATATAGGCTACAGTAATTTTACACTAAAAAATTATGCAGATGCAGCCGTATCTTTCGAGAACTTCTTAAAAGATGGTTCTCTAGAAAAAGACATTAAAGACGATGCATACATTCGTTTAGGTGATAGTTACTTTGCTATTAGAAATTACAGAAGCGCCATTAATGCTTACACTACGGTTGTTAATACCTATGGTGCAGAAGCAGATTATGCGCAGTATCAAATTGGAATGAGTTATGGCTTTATAGAAGACAATCAAGCTAAAATTACAGCGCTTACCAATGTGGTAAATAAATACCAGATTTCTAACTTAAAAGATGACGCTTTATTTCAACTTGCAAATACATACACCGTAATAAAAGAGAATAACAATGCACATAATGCCTACAACAGATTAATAGAAAAACATCCAAATAGTATTTTTCTCCCAAAGGCATTAGTCCGTCAGGGTCTATTGTATTACAGTGAAAATGATAGTAAAAAAGCTTTAGAAAAGTTTAAACAAACTACCAATCAATTCCCAAATTCTCCAGATGCTTTTGAGGCAGTTGCAAATGCTAGAAATATTTATATTGACAATGGCAATTTAAACGAGTATGTAGATTGGATATCTGGTTTAAAATTCATAAATGTTACAGATTCAGATTTAGACAATACGACCTTTGCTGTGGCAGAGAAAAAATACTTTGAAGCAAAAGATGGTAGTGAAATTATTAGAGCACTTTCTAAATACACCATTTCTTTTCCTGAAGGAATTCACAAACTAAAAGCTAATTATTATTTGGCAGACATCCTTTTTAAGGAAAAAGAATTTAACAAGGCTATTGCCTATTATCAAAATGTTCTAGAAGAAGGACAAAATGAATATAGTGAAGATTCTCTAGCCAAATTAGCGCAAATATTTCTTGAAAGAGATGAATTTGAAAATGCCATACAAATATTAGATCGATTAGAATTGGAAGCTTATTCTACCGAGAATGTATTATTTGCACAGAGTAATCTAATGAAAGGTTATTATGAAACAGAAGCTTACGACCAAGCTATTGCATACGCTAAAAAAATTCTTGCAAAAGAGAAGTTAAATATCCAATTGGAAAATGATGCTAAAATAATTATTGCACGTGCTTCTTTTAAAACCGAAGATTTTTACACTGCAGAAGAATATTATACAGAAGTAGAACGTAAAGCTACAGGAGAATTAAAAGCAGAAGCATTGTTTTATAATGCTTTCTTTAAAAATCAAAAAGAAGAATACTTAGACTCTAATAAAACGGTTCAGAATTTAATAGCAAATTACTCTTCTTACAAATATTGGGCTGTAAAAAGTTATATTATAATGGGTAAAAATTATTATGGTTTGCAAGATGTGTATCAGGCTACTTTTGTGCTAGAAAACATCATTAAAAACTTTACACAATTTGAAGACATTGTAGAAGAAGCTAAAAAAGAGCTAAAAAATATAAAAGAAAACGAAGCCAAAACTAATAACTCTGTAACTCCTATTAAAGAGGACAACACAATTAAAAACAATAAAAAATAATGAAAAAAGGTTTCACATTATTTCTAGTCTATTTTTCATTTTTAAGTTTAAACGCTCAAAAAAAGGATCAGGCTAAAGACACCGTAAAAACAGAAGTTGTAAATATTGTAACAAAATACAATCCTAAAATTTCTGATGCCAAAAAAATTAATAAAAACCCTAAAATAGAATTGCTTAAAAACAGCGAAAAGAAAAAACTAGAATATACTATTTTTTCTGCTCCAGTTGCCTCTACTTTTATTCCTAAAAGTGGTGTTGTAAAAGGCATTGATGTTGGCGTTAAAGAAAGGGTCTACAAGAACTATTTAGCCGCAGGTATCGGAAATTATACAACTCCATATTTAGAAACATATCTAACCCACAGTACTAATTATGAAAACGAGTTTGGTTTTAATGCTAAGTATTTAGCATCTCTAGATAATGTTAAAAACTCGGTACTTAACAGTAATTTTTCTAACTTTAATATTGGGGCATTTTACAAACAACAGGAACGTTATTTCGACTGGAAAGTAACTTTAAATTCTGAAAGAAATCTTTATAATTGGTACGGTTTACCAGATATTACTTTTACAGAACCAACTGTATCTGCAATAAATGAAGAGCAAGTATTTAATTATTTTGACTTAATTGGGGAATTAAATTTTGAAGATTCTTATATTCAATCTGGAAAAGTAAACTTTGCAAACTATACAGATAGCCATGAAAGTAGCGAAATCTTAGCAAAATTTCAAGCAAAATTAAATTTGCCTTTAGATTATTTACTGCCTAATTTAAATGATATCTCTATAGCAACAAGTATCGAATTTTTAAAGGGAGAATTTAAAAACGATTACAGCAATTCTAACCCTGTAAAATATGGTACCTCTACCATCAACATAAACCCTCAATATAAAATGGAATATCAAGGTTTTTCTATAAAACCGGGTCTTAAATTAATTGCTTCTTTTGATTCAGAAAACAGCGCTAATAACTTTTTTATACTGCCAGATGTTTTTGTTGAAGGACCAATTATAGAAGAGTATTTAAATGTGTATGCAGGTATTACGGGTGATTTACATACCAATACTTACAAAAACTTTACAGAAGAAAATCCTTATGTATCTCCAACACTTTTTATAACACAAACTTTAGAAAAATCGAACCTCTTTTTAGGATTTAAAGGTCTAATTATAGATGATTTAAGTTTTAACGTAAAAGCAAGTTTTAAATCTGAAGAAGACAAACCAATGTTTATAAGAAACAATTCTAAGTCCGACGGAACCAATACTACTTATAATAGCATGGATTTAAAAGGTTATGAATACGGCAACTCTTTTGATGTTCGTTATGATGATCTAAAAACCAACACCTTCTTTACAGAATTAGAGTATGAATATTCTAAAAACTTATCATTCGGTATGCAAGGAATATACAATAGTTACACATTAGAAAATGAAGTAGAGGCTTGGAACCTACCTTCTGTAGAAGGAAATATTTCTGCGAAATACAAAACAAATAAATGGTTTGCAGGTGCCAATATTTTTTATGTTAGCGAAAGGAAAGATGCACTTTATAGCAGTCAATATCCAACTACCTCAACTGGTTCAGAAAACGTAGCTTCATTTACCGATGTAAACCTAAACGGAGGGTATCATTTTAACGATAAGTTTTCGGCTTTCCTAAAGTTAAACAATGTATTTAATACAAAATACCAACGTTTTGCAAATTTTGATACACAAGGAGCTCAAATACTTGGTGGTTTAACCTATAAGTTCGATTTTTAAAAACCTATTTAAAAGCAACCTTTTTACCAAATTAATTTTATGTTATATTACTTAGTTATTGGACTTCAAATTTATTGTGCATACCACGCCTATAAGAATAGAAACAATATGTATTGGTATTTTATCATATTCTTTATTCCGGTAATTGGTTGCATTATTTATCTTTTAACACAGGTAATCAGCAAAGGAGACGTTACTCATATTACAGAAGAAATAACGACTATAATTAATCCTACAAAAAAGATTAAGGAGTTAGAAACAGCTTTAAAATTTTCTAACACATTTCAAAACAAGATTAATTTAGCCGATGCGTATGCACAAAACAAAGAGTACCACAACGCAATTGAACACTATGAAAATGCGCTAGAAAGCAACTTTAAAGACGACCCTCACACCATAAACAAACTTATTATTTGTTATTATAATATTCAAGAATACGACAAGGTTATTGCATATGCTCCCAAAATAGACCTTCAAAAAAACTTTAAAGAAACGCTCTTTTTTTACGGCTTAGCTTTAGAACAAAAAGGAGAACTAGAATTGGCAGAAATTCAATTGAGAAAAATTGATATACGTTACTCTCATTACGATGAAAGACTTGAACTCTCTAAATTCTTAATTAGGAATAACAAAAAAGAGGCAGCTAAAGAGATTTTAACTGAAGTTATTACAGAAATAAACGCAATGACCAACGCAAATGCAAAAAAACATAGAAGCATACTTTCTGAGGCTCGTAAAATTCTAAATGAGAAGTAACTATTTTTTTAAAGGAATTCTACATTTATTAATTTTCATATTTCTAACTGTAGCAACTCAAATTGGAGGCTTTTTATATATAATTCCATTTTTACTGATTTCTAATAAAGTATCAAAATATAAATTGAAAAGAACATTCTTTTTCATCACTTTATATTTAACAGCATCCTTTTTAATTGTTCCAAAAGTTGCACCATTATTTGGACGCGTTAAAATTGAAAACAACAAAAACTTAGAAGCACATAATTTTCTAACTAAACTCTTTAATAGAAATTATGTAACGCCTAAAATGCAAAAAGTATTGACAAGTATTTCTTTAAAAATAAAAAAAGAATCGCCTTCTCTAAAAGTTATTTATTTAGATGCAAATTTCCCTTTTTTTAATGGCTTTCCACTACTCCCACATTTAAGTCATAATGATGGTAAAAAGATTGACATATCATTTATATATCAAACCGAAAAAGGTATAAATACAAATTCGAAACCGTCTAATAGTGGCTACGGAATCTTTGTAGCTCCAAAAAAAAATGAAAGTAATCAAACCAATATTTGTAAGAAAAAAGGGTTTTGGCAATATGACTTTACTCAGTATTTTACGCTTGGAAGCTTCCACTCAGATTTAAAAATATCAGAAAAAGCAACCAAAAACCTTATTATACAAATATTAAAAGAAGATGCGATTAGTAAAATTTTTATAGAACCTCATCTTAAAAACAGGTTAAACCTCCGTAATTCTAAAATTAGATTTCATGGTTGTGGTGCCGTTAGACATGATGATCATATTCATTTTCAAATTAAATAAATAGTCATTTCATTTTTGTAGCTTTATAGAATCAAATAAACTACCCAACATGAAAAAATTACTACTACTATTTTTATCATCAATCTTACTAATTTCTTGTAATCAAAAACAAGAAAAACCAATAGACAATACCCAATTTTCTGCAGAAGAAAAAATTGATTCCACTAAAATAAAAACACTATTCAACACTGCTTTAACAGAAGGTAAATCTTATGAATGGTTACGAGATTTAACTCAGAATATTGGTGGTCGTTTGTCCGGTTCTCCAGAAGCTGAAAAGGCCGTTATTTGGGGAGAAAAATTAATGAAAGAAGTTGGTTTAGATTCTGTTTGGCTACAACCTGTTATGGTGCCTCATTGGGTTCGTGGCGAAAAGGAAGTTGCTAATTATGCAATAAACGGCGTTCAAAAAAATGTACCTATTTGTGCTTTAGGCTTTTCTATTGCAACTTCTAAAGAAGGTGTTTTAGCAGAAGTTATAGAAGTAAAAAGTTTAGAAGAAGCAACAGCTTTAGGCGATAAAATGAAAGGTAAAATCATTTTTTTTAATCGTCCGTTTGATAATACTTTAATAAAAACCTTTGAAGCATATGGAGGTTGTGTAGACCAACGTGTTAAAGGAGCTGCTGTTTGTGGAAACTTTGGTGCAAAAGGTGTAATTGTACGTTCTATGACCAATGCTGTTGATGACTATCCGCATACAGGAACCATGAGTTATGGAGATTTACCTAAAGAAAAACACATACCTACTGCTGCAATAAGCTCTAGAGCTGCAAATATTTTAAGTGATGATTTAAAAGCAAATCCTAATTTAAAATTCTACTTTAAACAAAATTGTGAAACTTTACCAGACGCTCCTTCTTTTAATGTTGTTGGAGAAATTAAAGGTTCTGAAACTCCAGAAAATGTTTTTGTTGTTGGTGGGCATTTAGATTCTTGGGATTTAGCAGAAGGCGCACATGATGATGGTACAGGAATTGTACAATCTTTAGAAGTTGCTTACTTATTTAAAAAAAATAACATTAAGCCTAAAAACACCTTACGAGTTGTCTTTTTTATGAATGAAGAAAACGGAACAAAAGGTGCTAAAAAATATGCTGAATTAGCAAAACTAAACAAAGAAAACCATATTGGAGCTTTAGAATCTGATGGTGGCGGACATACACCTAGAGGTTTTTCTATTGATGCAAATACTGTTAATACAAAATTATTACAAAGCTGGAAAAAACTATTATCGCCTTATGGTTTACACGATTTAGACAAAGGCGGTTCTGGTGCAGATATTAGTCCGCTTAAAGCAGAAAATGTAACCTTGGTTGGTTACAGACCCGATTCTCAACGTTATTTTGATTATCACCATACAAGTACAGATACTTTTGACAAAGTAAACAAACGCGAGTTAGAATTAGGTAGTGCCTCAATGGCAAGCATTATTTATCTAATGGATAAATATTTATATAACAATACTCCGGTAAAACCGTAATTCCATGGACATTTTCATCCTAATTTTAAAAATATTTTTCGGTATTTTATTCTGTTTCGCAGGAATTATGCACGTTATAAAACCGGATATTTTTAAACACTTTATCCCCGATTTTTTACCGAAACGATTGGTAAATTATATTGCAGGGATTATTGAATTCTGTTTAGGCTTAGGCTTATTTTTTCCATCAACCGTAAAATATGCTGCAATAGGTATTTTTATGCTGATGGTTCTTTTTCTTCCCATTCATATTTGGGACGTTACTAAAGAAAGACCTGCTATTGGATCTAAAAAAATAGCTATTATTAGAATTCCGTTACAATTTTTATTGATGTATTTATCATACCTTATTTATCTAAATTCATAAACCTAGAATAAACCAAAATGAAACAACTTCTTTTCTTTTTCACCATATCAATTGCACTGTTTTCTTGTAATAACAAACAGCAAGCAGATTTAATTGTTATCAATTCAAATGCTTATACTGTTAATAATAATTTTGACAAAGCAGAAGCTTTTGCTATAAAGGGAGGAAAGTTTATTGCTGTAGGAACTTCGAAAGAAATTCAAGAAAAATATCAATCTAAAAATATAGTTGATGCAAAAAATCAAACAATTCTACCTGGTTTAATTGATGCTCATTGTCATTTTTTCAGAATGGGATTACAGCAACAAAAAGTATCTCTAGAAGGCACTAAAAGTTACGATGAAGTTTTAGAGAAGATTGTCGATTTTCAAAAAGAAAAAAACGTCACTTTTATTACGGGTCGTGGATGGGATCAAAACGATTGGGAAGTAAAAGAGTTTCCTACTAAAGAAAAATTAGATCAATTATTTCCAACAACTCCTGTTGCAGTTGGTAGGGTTGATGGACATGCCTTGCTAGTAAATCAAGCTGCATTAAACTTATCTGAGATAACAAAAGACACCAAAGTTTCTGGTGGAGAAATTATTTTGAAAGATGGCGAATTAACTGGAGTCTTAATTGATGCTGCCATGGATTTTATTAAGTTTCCAGAAACGACAAAACAAGAAGCAATTCAAGGGTTATTAGATGCTCAAAAAATTTCTTTTTCTTATGGATTAACCACAGTGGATGATGCAGGAATCAACAAAAAAACAATTGAACTAATTGATAGTTTACAACAAGTTGGAAATTTAAAAATGCGTATTTATGCAATGGTTTCTGGCGATAATCAACAAGAAATAGACTATTATATTAACAACGGCATTGTAAAAACTGACAGATTAAACGTTCGTTCTTTTAAAGTGTATGGAGACGGCGCTTTAGGTTCTAGAGGAGCTGCAATGCGCATACCATATTCTGATAGAGAAAACCATTTTGGTGCCTTAATTTATAGCCCAGAGAGATATCAAGAAATTGCAAGACAAATTGCTGCATCCAATTTTCAAATGAATACGCACGCTATTGGAGATTCTGCAAATACTTGGCTTTTAAAAACCTATAAAGAAGTTTTAAAAGATGAAAAAGACAGACGTTGGAGAATAGAACATGCACAAATTATTGCTCCTGATGATTTTAAAAACTTTGATAATATATTACCTTCTGTACAACCAACGCATGCAACTTCAGATATGTATTGGGCAGAAGATAGAATCGGAAAAGAGCGAATAAAAGGTGCTTATGCTTTTAAAGACTTATTAAATACATATGGAAAAATTGCTTTGGGTACCGATTTTCCAGTAGAGCAAGTAAATCCATTTTTAACGTTTTACGCTGCTACTATCAGAAAAGACCTCAACAATTATCCTGAAAATGGTTTTCAGATGGAAAATGCCTTAACCAGAGAAGAAACTTTAAAAGGAATGACCATTTGGGCAGCTTATTCTAATTTTGAAGAAGACGAAAAAGGTTCTATTGAAGTGGGTAAATTTGCAGATTTTGTAATTCTAAATCAAGATATTATGAAAGTTAAAGGCAATAATATACCGAATACAAAGGCCGTTTCTACTTTCTTAAATGGTGAAAAAGTTTATTAAAAACACTTTCTAAATTGAATATAAGTTTGATAAAAAACTAAACTTTCTTGATGTTTTTTATCAAACTTTCAGACAAGCTTAACAACCACCTAACCTGTTCAGAGACCATTTGTGTTTCGTGTAATTGAGATCTCATTTCTTTTGTAATAGGCAATCCCTTTGCTATTTCTTTGTCTCTTTGGTTTGATAAACTTTGAAAGTAATCATCATAGTTCTTGGCAGCAAAACCTAACTCTTCTGTATCCAAACAAATGGTAGACTCCGAATTATTTAAGAGTTCCATCGCCTTTTCTAAATTGGATAAAATGTGCTTAACATAAACTTCAAATTGTTCGGGCACCTTACCTGTTTCATTCGTTCTAATATACATCCCTAAAGAAGAAAGAGAAGACAAATACGTATTAATTATGGTTATAAGTTCATAAAATACTGCAATATTTTCTTGTCTAGATTTTGGTTCTTGTGCTAATCTTTGATACGCCGCATTTAAGTTTCCTACTTGTAAAAAGGCTTCTTTTCTGGCCAAAGCATATATAGTAGGCACTTCTCCTTTCTCGTGATAAAAAATAGCTATTTGTTTTAAAAAATCTGAAAAACCTTCAATTGATTTCGATAAAACCTCCTTAATATTTTTAGCTTCCCAAGCAGGCCAAAAAAGATAATTTGCAACGTATGCTAGCATAGAACCAATAAGAGTATCAATCACCCTAAACTGAATAACCGTTAAAATATTAGGGTGAATTAAAGCATACATAAAAATGACATATAGCGTAATAAAAGCTGCTGCATTTCTATAATTTTCCTTCACTAAAGAAAAACCTATTATTAAAGAAACGGCAGCTATTACAGCATAAATTACTGGATTTTGAGTTAAAAAAATAATTCCAACTCCTACAGCTGCTCCTATTAACGTACCTACTACCCTGTTCTTTGTTCTTTCTTTAGTTAAACCATAACTAGGTCTCATTATAACGACTATCGTTAACAAAATCCAATAAGATTGCTGCATTTCTATAACAAAACCAATAGCAAAACCAATAAGCATGGTAAGCGTTAATCGTAAAGAATGTCTAAAGATAGGTGACTTAAAAGTGAAATTTGCTTTTAGTTTTTTAACATCATAATCTTGAGGCGTTAAAAACTGTTCCGCGTCTTTAATAGCTCTAATTTTATCGTTTTTAGAATAGTTATCTAAAATTCTAACGATATCCATTAAATTACTAATTTGTTTTTCTTGATACGCTTTATAATTTAATAGAAAAATTACTCCTTCTCTAGATTCTGGCAAGCCAATATCTACTTTATAAATTTGAATATGATTTTCTATTTTTTTTATTAAAACCTTAAAATTATTTTTATACGTAAGTTTTTCTTCCTTTAGAATAACTTTTGAAATGTGATTTAGTTTATCTGAAACTTCAAAAATTAAAAGTTTAAACTCATCTACTTTCTCGTGGTGCTCTTTAAATAAAGTATCGAATTTGTCATAATCAATGGCATTTGAAATAGCAAGCTCATAGATTTCAATAATTTTAGAAAAAATTAATTGCTGACGTCTTGTTCTATTACTAAACCCGGAATTGAATCTTTTTTCTAAAACAACTTCCCGAATATTCTCTTGAAGTTCATTAATAGCTGTTTGCAATTTAAAGTTTTCCTCTAAGAGACTTGTTCTATCATTTTCTTCCGCTAACAGTTTTCCTCTTATTTTTATAAATTCTGCTGTTTTCTCCAACAATTCAACAAATAAAAAGTCCGCCTGAACTCTGGGTAATAACAATTGTGTTGAAATTGCTAAAACTAAATACCAAACACCTCCTAAGACAATAAATAATGAATGTTCTAAAATACTAATTTCTGTGCTTTGATGTCCAAAAGCCAAAACCAAAGCAATTAAACCGGATAAGGAAATTAAAGAAGCCCTAAAACCAAATACAGAAATATAAGAAATTAAAAAGACTAAAATGATTAGTAAAGGAACTAAAACAGGAAGGTAATTGTTAAAATAACCAATTAAAAATGTGATAGAGAAAGCTAAAATTAGAGACGCTAACATTCCATAAAACTTATGTTTCACACTACCTGAGACATCTGATGGTGCACATAAAATAGCGCCTAAGGCAATACTAAACCCTACATCAAAACTATCGAAAAAATACACAGAGACAATTACAGCAATTACCATGGCTAAAGCAACTAAAAATGCTTTAATAAAATAAATGCCCTTAAAATATCTAATTAAATTTTTAACCATAATCAAATTAATATTCAAATTTAAGAAGTTTTCTTTCTAACACTAATAATTAAAGGGAATTAAAACAAAAAAATAAGTGAAGTAAAAATACTTGAGAACTTAACATCAATATAAAAAAAGGTTTGTAAAACATAAAATAATTGTCGATCCTAATTATTTAAGAGTAACATTATTATTTATGAAAACCATCACATAAAGGTTTATTTTCAGACAAACCACAAGTACACCATGCATAGTTCCCTCCTTCTAATTCTACTGATAGAGATCTATTTCCAGCTCTTTTGGTAATTCCTTATTTATTTTAGTGAATAATATAACAAAATTTCAGGAATAGTTTATAAAATTTTAATTTATAATGATTTTTAATTATTTTATATTAGCCCGAAATTTTAAAACTATAAAATGAAATCCTACTTAACACTTTTTTTATCAGTAATTCTTTTTACCTCTTGTATTAGCGATGATGAAACTACTTGTACACCTCAAACAGATGAAGACATTGTTGAATATATTGAGAGTAAAGACTTAATAACTACAAAGACTGAATCTGGCTTATATTATACTGTAAACAATGAAGGTACAGGAGAAACTCCAACTGAAAATTCTATTGTAGATGTTAAATATAAAACATATTTTTTAGACGGAACTGGTAATGCTGAAAGTGAATCTATTGCTCTAAATTTAAGCACATTAATCCCTGGATTAAGTGAAGGAATTCAACTATTTAAAGAAGGAGGAAGTGGAACTTTAATTATTCCTTCTGAATTAGCTTTTGGAGAATCTGGAAACTCTACTGGATCTATTCCTTGTGGAACTGTTTTAGTTTTTGAAATAGAAGTTTTAGCTGTTCATGATAGTTATGAAGCACAAAATGAGGTTGCTATTTTAAAATATATTGATGACAACGATTTAGATGCTATAAAAACAGAGTCTGGTTTATATTACGTTATAAATACAGAAGGAACAGGAGCACAACCAACAAGTGCTTCTAACGTAACTGTTTCTTACAAAGGAACTTTTTTAAACGGAGAGACTTTTGATGAAAGCACTGTGTCTGGAATAGACTTTAATTTAAGTCAAGTAATTGCTGGTTGGACAGAAGGCATTACATACTTTAAAGAAGGTGGAGAAGGTATTCTTTTAGTCCCTTATACTTTGGGTTATGGACAGTACGGAAGTGGCGCTATTCCTGGTTATACTCCTTTAGCCTTTGATGTAAAATTAATTAGCGTTAATAACTAGACTAGTTATTAAACTACAAAAAAAAGCGAAACTTATTAAGTTTCGCTTTTTTTATGCTTATTATTTATTCACTAATTTAAATCTTGCAATAAAACCTCTACAGCTTTCTTTAACTGATCATCTTCTCCCCTTGCTTTCCATCCCGGTTTATTTTGTACTAAAATATCTGGTACTGCAGGTCCGTTTTCCATATTCATACCAGATTCTTTAACATACCAAGCTCTATAAGGCATTCTAATAGAACCATCTTGCAATCTTTGAGAACCTGTAGAAATTACAGCTCCAAAGGTTGGTTGCCCTACTACTTTACCTAACTTAAAACTTTTAAATGCGTGTGCAAAAATTTCTGCATTAGAATAACTGCTTTCATTTGTTAAAGCAACTAAAGGCTTTGTATTTACAGCCAATAAAGCTCTTTCGTTAAAAGGATAATTGCCAGAGAAATTTTTGTTATCTCTTTGTAAATTATCAGTTGCGCCTCTTGGTACAGTGTAAGAATGTTGTTGCACTGTTAAAACAGCCATTAAACGGTCTGTAGTCCAACCTCCACCATTATTTCTAACATCTATTACAATTCCTTTTTTACCATAACCACTTGCTTTTAACTCTCTTTCAAAACGCTCAAAACTTGGTAAATTCATTCCTTGTATATGAATATATCCTAATTGCCCGTTAGAATATTCATCTACTAACTTTTTTCTAGAGTTTATCCATTCTTCATAACGCAAATTACTAATCGTTCTCGTAGATTCTGTTCTTACCACAATTTCTCTTTTATCAGCTAGATTTAATAAGATTTCATTTTCAGAAGTATTTTTTAACAAACTATAAAAGTTAGTATTTTCTTTAATTTCTACTCCATTTACAGCGGTAATAACATCTCCTTTTTGCAAAGAAACATTGTTTTTTGTTGCTGTAGAGTTTGGTAAGATAAAGTTTATTTTCACTCCTTTTTTTACATTAGAAACATCCAAACCTAATAAACCAATATTATCATTAGAAACTTTTTCTGGCGTTTTACCTCTATATCCCATATGACTTGCATTTAACTGCCCTAACATGTTGTTAAACATAAAAGAATAGTCATGTTTACTTTCGGCAGCTAAAACCATTGGTCGGTATCTTTCTACAATTTTATCCCAATTATATCCATGAAACTTAGGATCATAAAAACCTGCAGTAATTGCCCTAACACCTTCTTCAAAAACTTGTTCATTTAGTTTACTAAAGTTAGTTGTATAGGTAGCTGAATGAGAGAATGATAAAACTTTATCAGATTTTAAGTTTAAAGATTTTAACTTTCCTTCTGCAGCATAATACAAGTTATCCTTATGTAAACTATAACCGCGTAAACCACCAACACCTTTAACTAATTTTGGTTTGCCTCCTTTTAAGTCTAATTTATACAAACCACTTTCACCTGTTGTTGCATCTAAAGCTGCAATATAAATACTCTTACTATCTGCACTAAAAAATCTTCCGCTTTCATTACCTGCCCAATTTGTTAACTGTACAAGTCTGTCGTAAATTTTATCTTCATCAATTTTTACATCAACAACTTTCTTTTCATCCTTGCTTTTAACATCTTCTTTAGAACTGTAATAATCTCCTTCTTCAAAATCTGTTTTGGTTTTTTCCCAATCAGATTTTTGTAACCAAATCATCCAAGTATCATAATTAATACCTCCTCTATCTCCTGCTCTATTAGAAACAAAAGAAAGTTTTTTTCCGTCTGGACTCCAAGCCGGAGAAGAATCTGACCTAGGATGCATAGAAACATTTATCTTTTTAGATGGATTTTCTATAGATTGAATATAGATTTCACTATCAAAATTTAAATCATCCTGAGAATATGCAATGTACTTGCTATCCGGACTCCAAGCTACACCCTCTGCAGCTGCCCAAGTATCAGAATAACTTTTAACGTTAACTATTTTACCCTCTTTTAAATCTGCAATTACCAATTGTCCTCTACCAATTCTATAAGAAATTTTCTTTCCATTTGGCGAAACTAATGGTTCAAAAACATCAATTTTACTTTTTGTTAGTTTTGTAACTTTCGTTTTTAGGCTTCTACTTAAGTTTACTTTATCATCTGTAGAAAAAACTTTATATAGCTCATTTTGACCGTTTCTATCTGATAAAAAACCTAATGTATTATCGTCTATCCAAAAAGGATTATCATCTTTAAAAGGATTATTACTAACATTATTTGTTTTCTTTTTATCCTTATTATTTTCTTTCACAAAAATTTCTCCGTTAATACTTAACGCTATTAATTTTCCGTTTGGCGAAACATTTAAATCTTTAATTCCGCTAGAAACCGTTTCTGTTTCTTCTAACTCAAATCTATTATCTGTTGCTAAGTTTAGGTTTATTTTTGATGTTGATCCATTTTCTATTTTAAAAACATCTAATCCGCTGTTGTAAATAATAGTACCATTGTTACTTACAGAGTAAGATAAAACACCATTAACTTTTAAATCTGTTAACTTATTTTCTGTACCATTTTTGCTACCGTTTGTATTTAATAAAGTTTTATAAATATTATATCTACCGCTTTCTGCACCTATATAAAACAAATTGCTTTGCGCATCCCAAAACGGAGAATGATCGTTTTTGTTACTTGTAGTAATTTGATGATATTTTTGGGTCTTTATATTATAAATCCAAATATCTCTTTGTGCAGGACCGTTATAATCTTCTCTAGAAATTCTACAAGTTCCTTTTACAAAAGCAACTAAATTACCGTTAGGCGATATAGAAGCCTGACTACCTAAAGCAGTCATAAAACGATTAGGAGTTTCTCCGTTTTCGTTAATTTTATAAATTGATGTTTCTCTTTCTGTTCCTTTATAAATTCTATTACTTGAAAATATAATTTCTCCATCAGCATTCCACTGACTCGGTGTATCTGTTGTAGGATAGTATGTTAATTGTTTAGGGATTCCTCCGTTTAAACCTGTTTTAAAAATGTTTGTATTTCCTCTTCTATTAGAAGTAAAAACTAACTGATTACTTTCTGAATTCCATGTAGGACTGGTCTCATAAGCTTGATGAATTGTTAGCCTTTTAGGCTGATTTGTTTTTAAATCGAGAACCCAAATATCACCATCAAAACTAAATGCCATCTTAGAAGCGTCTGGGCTTATAGATGGCATTCTTATTAAGGTGCTTTGAGCAATTAAAACAGTTGTACTAAATAGAACTGCATAAAAAAATAAAGTCTTTTTAATCATTATTACTGAGGTTTTAATGACCAAATTAAACTTTATTAAGTTTATAACGTTTTTTTAAATACTCTTTAAGAAATATTTAAGAGTTTCTTAACTTATTATAGGTTTAATAAAATCATCAATTTTATCAATACCATTTTCTCCTAAGTTCTTTATAAATGCAGAACCAATAATGGTTCCGTTTGCATATTTACAAGCAGTTGTAAAGGTTTGCTTATCAGAAATACCAAAACCAACAATTAAATTACTTTGCAAGTTCATGTTTTTAATTCTTTCGAAATATGCAATTTGTTGATTAGATATATCGCCTTTTGCACCGGTAATAGAAGCAGAAGCAACTACATAAATAAACGCTTTAGAATACGCATCTATTTTTCTAATTCTTTCTTCGGATGTATGCGGAGTAATTAAAAATACACTTGTAATTCCGTATTTTTCAAACAATGTTTTATAATGATTTTCAAACTCTACCATTGGTAAATCTGGAATAATAACTGTTTCTATACCACAATCTACTACTTTCTGACAAAACTTATCCTCACCATATTTAATCATCTGATTTAAATACCCCATTAAAACTAAAGGTGTTTTATTAGTGTCTTTAATCGTCATTAATTGATCGAATATAATGTCTAAATTAATTCCGTTTTCTAATGCTTTTTGGCTACTTTCTTGTATCGTAGGACCATCTGCTAAAGGATCTGAATATGGTAAACCAACTTCTATAAAATCTACACCACTTTTTTCTAATGCAGTAATTACCTTAGTAGTATCATCTAATTTAGGATAACCACAAGTAAAATAAATCGATAATAAATTTTTCTTTTCCTGAAAGATTGTTTCTAATTTTTTCATGCTAAAATTGGTTCGTTTTTACTTTTTAATTCTTCTTCTACAGCACTCCACAAATTAATTCTTACTTGCAAAGATTCTTTAGCAACCTCTAAAACTTCTTGCCATTTCTTTTCATCATTACCACATAATTCCTCAATCATTTGTAATGATAAAGGTCCATGTTCATCTCCATCTAACTCAATATGTCTTTCTAAATAATAGATAAAATTATCAAACTTTTTATTACTTTTTAAAGTTGTTTCTCCTACAATTTTTATAAACATATCTGGTATAATATCCTCTCTACCAAATGTAAAAGCTGCTGCAATTTTATGATCTTCTTTAGTATCAATTATTTTAAAAGTATACGTAACAAAGTCCTTTATAGCGTTATGCACTTCTAAATTATCAATAGATTTAAAAACGTCTTCACCTTTAGAAATTTCATCAATAAAACCTGCTATTTTAGAGCAATCTGCATTCATTTCTTGCATTGCATCTAAATACATTTCATAATGACTTTTTAAAACGCCATCTTTATTAACGTCACTTTCTTCTGCCAACGTAATTTCGTTGATAAAACGAACTAAGTTGGTGTTCTTCTTCGGAATCCAAGGAATTGAAACCGTTGTTAAGTTGATTTGCAATGCTTTTAAAAGCGACATAAAATCCCAAACAGCAAAAACATGTGCTTCCATAAATGTTTTAATATCATCTACAGAGTTTAGTTTTTTATACAATTCGTGATTTTTTAAATCGTCTCTTAAAGACACCAACTCACTTTCTATATGTGTTATTTTAGAATTCATTAGTCTTCTAAATGATTGATAAACGTTTCTAAATCTTTATCTCCTCTACCCGATAAATTAACCACCACAACTTGGTCCTTTTTAAATTTAATTTTTGATAAAACAGCCAAAGCATGCGCACTTTCTAAGGCAGGAATAATTCCCTCAATTCTAGTTAATTCATATGCTGCTGCCAATGCTTCTTTATCTGTAGCATCCATAAACTTAGCTCTTTTACTTTCGTATAAAAACGCATGTAAAGGGCCAACTCCCGGATAATCTAAACCTGCTGAAATAGAATAAGGTTCAACAATTTGTCCGTATTCATCTTGCATTAAAATGGTTTTAGAACCATGAATAATTCCTACTTGTCCTAATTGAGAAGTGGCAGCACTTTCTCCAGAATTCACTCCTAAACCAGAAGCTTCTACTGCTATTAGTTCTACCTCTTCATCATCCATATAGTGATAAAAAGCCCCAGCAGCATTAGAACCTCCTCCAACACATGCAATTATTGTATCCGGGTTTTCTTTTCCTGTTTTCTCTTTTAGCTGCCATTTCATTTCTTCTGAAATTACTGCTTGTAAACGTGCAACCATATCTGGGTACGGATGCGGACCAACTACAGAACCAATTAAGTAAAACGTTTCTGGATGCTGAATCCAATAACGAATCGCTTCATTTGTTGCGTCTTTTAAAGTTCTACTTCCGCTTAAAGCAGGAATTACTTTTGCACCCAACATTTTCATACGAGCAACATTTGGTGCTTGACGCTCAATGTCTTTTTCACCCATAAAAACAGTACATTCTAAGCCCATTAAAGCACAAACAGTAGCAGTAGCAACTCCGTGTTGCCCTGCGCCTGTTTCTGCTATAATCTTAGTTTTTCCTAATTTCTTAGCAACCAAAATCTGACCAATCGTATTGTTTACTTTATGTGCTCCTGTATGGTTTAAATCTTCTCGTTTTAAATAAATAAAAGCACCGTATTTTTCTGACAAACGTTTTGCCAAATACAACGGACTTGGGCGTCCCACGTAATCTTTTAATAAGGATTTATATTCCTCTTGAAACTCTTCCGATTCTAAAATTTGAAGGTAATTATCTTCTAACTCCTTTACATTCGGATATAACAATTCTGGGATAAAAGCACCTCCAAATTGTCCGTAATAACCATTTTTGTCTGGGTGAAATTTTGATTTCATATCTTAAATTGTGTAATTGTTTATTTGTTTAATCGTGTAATTGTTGATGTGCTTTTTTAGACAATTCAACTTTTACACAATTACACAGATATTTTATTTTTAAATTTTTCTAACTCTTCTATTTTCTTAACTCCTGGTTTACTTTCAAATTTACTATTTACATCTAAAGCGTAAATTGGTAAATTAGATTTTAATATTTTTTGTACTTCTTTTACATCTTCTAAACCGATTCCTCCACTTAAAAAGAAAGGCTTTTCAAAAGGATATTTTTCTAAAACAGACCAATCAAATTTTGTTCCGTTTCCGCCTCTTTCTTTACCTTTAGTATCAAACAGAAAGAAATCTACAACTTCTAAATAAGGCTTCAAAACATCAAAATTAAATTCGTCTTTAATTCCGAATACTTTAATAACCTCAACTTCATTTTTAGAAATGTAGTGTTTGTTTTTTTGCTTTTTTATCGTCTTGTTTTCTTCAATAAACAAAACTCTATTTTCTGCTAATTGCTTTTTTAAATTGATAACATATTCAACAGATTCATCTCCGTGTAACTGAATAGCTTCTAATCTATATTCTTCAACTAAAGAAATAACAATCTCAACATATTCATTTACAAAAACACCCGTTTTTTTTATCGAATTAGAAAATTCTGGAATAATTCCTTCAAAATTTCTTTTTGATTTTTCATAGAAAATAAAGCCCAAATAATCAGGTTGCAACGCTGCAACTTGTTGGATATTTTCTGTGAATTTCATTCCGCAAACTTTCAGTTTCATATTTATCTAATTTGATTGATAAATTCTAAACAAGCTTCTCCCGGGTTGTCTGTTTTCATAAAGTTTTCTCCTATTAAAAAACCTTGAAAACCAAATTCTTTCAATCCTGTAATTATCTTTGGGTCAGAAATTCCGCTTTCTGAAACCTTTAAACAAGTATCAGGAATTTGACCTGCCAATTTAATAGAATGTTCTAAATCAACTTCAAAAGTATTAAGATTTCTATTGTTGATTCCGATGATTTTATTGTCTAAATCGTTGATCTTATCTAAATCTTCTTGGGTATGAATTTCATATAAAACTTCTAAACCTAAATCTGTTGCTAAGTTTCCGTAGTTTTTTAATTCGGTTGCTGTTAAACAAGATGCTATCAATAAAATTACATCTGCTCCAATTGCTTTTGCTTCTACAATTTGAAATCCATCAACAATAAAATCTTTTCTAAGAATAGGTTTTTGTTGATTGATAATTCTCGCCTCCATTAAATCTGCCATCGTTCCACCAAAGAAAGAAGTGTCTGTTAAAATAGATTGTGCCGCTACATTGGCATCTAAATACCCATTGGTAACCTCTGCAATAGTTGCTTGGTCGTTAATGATTCCTTTTGATGGAGATTGACGTTTAAACTCTGCAATAATTCCGGTAGAACCAACTTCTAACAAAGATTTTTTTAATGAAAAAGTTGTTCTTCCAAAACTAGGACTTTTCACTAAATTCTGAACAGGAACTTCTGCTTTTATCTTAGCAATTTCCTTCTTTTTAAATGCTATTATTTTATCTAAAATTGTCATTTCTTATATATTCTGTCATTGCGAGGTACGAAGCAATCTGTTAATTCAAATTACAAGATTCCTTCAGTCATACTTCATTCGGAATGACGTTTTATTTATTACTATTTATTTTACTTCTGTCATTGCGAGGTACGAAGCAATCTCTTTTTATAAACAGAGTACTTCACTCATAACCTCGTTCGTAATGACATTCTAATTATAAACTCACTAACTTCTCTAATGTTTGTTTTGCTTTCAACCCGAAAAGCGAATCTTTTGCTTCATTAAAAGCAGCATCAAAAGGTTTTGTTTCATCAACAATAGTTAATGCAAAAGCAGCATTTGTTAAAACCACATTATTTTGTGCTTCTGTTCCTTTTCCTTCTAAAATAGATTTGAAAATTTTTGCTGCATCTGCTACAGAGTTTCCTCCAAAAATTTCTGATTGTTGAATTCTTTTCTGTCCTAAATCTTCCGGATTTATAATTTGTTCTCCGTTTTTAGTAAAGAACTTGAATCCGCTTGTTAAAGAGATCTCATCGTAACCATCTAAGGCATGAATAATTCCGTAATTGATATCTTCTTCTTGTAAAATGTAATTATACAAACGTGCAACTTCCATATTAAAAGTACCTAACATATGGTTCTTAGGCGAACTTGGGTTTACCAAAGGACCTAGCATATTAAAGAACGTTTTTAATGCCAACGCTTTTCTTGTTGGCCCAACCGCTTTCATTGCCGGATGAAATTTTGGAGCATGTAAAAAACAAATATTTGCTTTTTCTAGCTGCTCTTTTAAAACGTTTTGGTCATTTGTAAAATTGTAACCAAAACTTTCTAACATATCTGAAGAACCCGACTGAGAAGACACTGAATAATTACCGTGTTTTGCTACTTTTTGTCCGGTACCTGCAACGATAAATGATGTTAAGGTTGATATATTGAAGGTGTCTTTTCCATCGCCACCAGTTCCTACGATATCTATGGCATTATAATCTGATAAATCTACTTTTATAGCTAACTCCATTAATGCATCTCTAAAACCTGCAAGTTCATTTGCGGTAATTGGGCGCATCATAAAAACAGTCATAAATGATGCTAAATGCGCATCATTGTATTTCTCTGCAGCAATATCTTTTAAGATTTGTTTTGCTTCAGATTTAGACAATCTTTCGTGATTATATAATTTGTTTAAAATTGCTTTCATAATTCTTACTTGTCATTGCGAATCAAATGATAATTTGATGTGGCAATCTTTTAATTAAAAATGAGATTACTTCGTTTCTCTCGTAATGACATTACTTTTTTACACTATTGATAAAATTAGTAACCAACTGCTCACCAACATCTGTTAAAATAGATTCTGGGTGAAACTGAACCGCAGAAATTGGAAATATTTTGTGCTCAATTGCCTGAATTAATCCATCTTCATCTCTTGCTGTTACTTGTATTTCTTCAGGAAAACCTTCGTCTGTTGCTGCCCAAGAATGGTAACGAGCCGCCATAAATGTTTCTGGAACATCTTTAAAGATAGTCGCATTTGTATCTGTTACTTTCATTTCTGTGGCAACTCCGTGAAAAACATCGTCTAAATTAATGATTTTGCCACCAAAAACTTCTGTTATTGCCTGTAAACCTAAACAAACTCCGAATATTGGTTTTATGCCTGCGTATGTTTTAATGACCTCTTTTAAGATGCCTGCTTCATCTGGAATTCCTGGACCTGGAGACAACATAATGATATCATACGTACCTACATCTGCAATACTTATTTCGTCGTTTCTAAAAACTGCAGGAAAGTTTCCTGTAATTTTCTCTACCATATGAACTAAGTTATAGGTAAACGAATCGTAATTATCTAAAATTAATATTTTCATGTTTTTTCTAATTGTCATTGCGAAGCAAATTTTTCATTTGCTGTGGCAATCTGTTTTATTAATTAAGAGATTACTTTGTCGGAAAAACTCCTCGTAATGACTTAATACTCACTTTCGCGTTAGGGATTTACACCGTTCGAATATCTGCTGATATTCTTAACCTTTTTTCTTTTTCGGAAAAAAGATATAGTGGAAAGCCTGTTAAAACGCCCTAAATATTTTCTGCTAAAATTAACGCTTTATTTAACGCTGCTAATTTATTATTTACTTCTTGTAATTCTTTTTCTTCGTCGGAATGAATAACGATTCCTGCTCCGGCTTGCGAGTACAAAACATTATTTTTACTCACAAACGAACGAATAGCAATCGCTAAATTTACAGAACCATCTAAACCGATAATTCCGACTGCTCCACCATAAAAACCACGAGTTTGATTTTCATATTTGTCTATCAACTCCATTGCTTTGTACTTTGGCGCGCCACTTAAGGTTCCGGCAGGAAAAGTGTCTCCAACAATTTCTATTGGGTTTCCTTTAATCTTTCCTCTAACCGTAGAAACCAAGTGAATTACGTGGCTAAAATACTGTATTTCTTTAAAAACCTCAACGGTAACTTTATCGGCATGTTTGCTTAAATCGTTACGAGCTAAATCTACCAACATTACGTGTTCTGCCGTTTCCTTTTTATCTTCGGATAATTTTTTACCCAGCTTTATGTCTTCTGCCATATCGCCCGTTCTTCTAAACGTACCTGCAATAGGATTGATAGTAGCTTTACCTGCAGAAATTTTAATTTGTGCTTCTGGTGAAGAGCCCATTAATTTGAAAGACCCGTAATCGAAATAAAATAAATATGGCGACGGATTGATAGAACGCAATGCTCTATAGACATTGAATTCGTCTCCTTTAAATTTTTGTTGAAATTGGCGTGATAATACCAGTTGAAAAACATCTCCTCTTTTACAGTGCGATTTTGCTTTTCTTACATAGTCTTTAAATTCTTCGCCTGTAACATTGGAAGTTTCTTCGCCTACAATTTCGAATTTCTGCGTATTAAATGCTTGTGCATCAATAATAGTTTGAACTTCTTTAATACGAGATTCTGTGCCTTCTTCTATATTTTCTATCAATGTCATTTCATCATTAAAATGATTAATGGCAATAATAAAACGGTAAAAACTGTACTGCATTTCTGGAATTGCAGAAGGTGCTTTCTTGTTAGTAAATTGAATATTCTCAAAATACTGAACAGAATCAAAAGTAGTATACCCGTACAATCCGTTGAATGATTTTAATTCGTCAGGACACTCTAATTCTATAGAATTGGTGAATTTATCGAATAACTCATAAAAGTTTTTATTGATAGGTTGTTCATCTAGTTGTGTTCCTTTGTGAGAAACAGAAAACTGATAATTATCTACTTTCATAGAAACAATTGGCTCCACGGCAATAAAAGAGAAACTTTCTTCTTTACTATGATAATCTGAACTTTCTAACAACAAAGTGTTAGCGTATTTGTCTCTAAAACGCAGGTACAAACCTACCGGCGTAACGGTATCTGCAATCTTTGTTTTGTGAATTGTTTTAAACTGTAATTTTTTCATTTTACTTTTTATCTGGTCGAGCGCAGTCGAGACTTATTTTGGAACCTCTCGACTGCACTCGAGGGGACATTTGTCTATTCTTTTTAACTTTGGATGATTTAAAAAATCATCATAAAAAAAAGGCTTATCGTGAGATAAGCCTTTTTAAATTTTATGTTGTATACATATAGGTTTTTTCTCACTTATTATATAAGAGAGTTCCACCAACCTGTATTTATTGTATTATTTTTCATTGTTTAACAAAAGTAAGATAGATTTTTTAAACAAGCAACCTTTAGTTTGATTTATTTTGGATTTAACCACAAAGAGCGGATTTCTTTTGTAAAAAATTCTTTCTAGCTTACCTTCTTATTTCAATAGGATTTCTATAAAAATCGAATACTTCTACCAGCTTTCTGATTCTTTTTCTAAATCTTCTACTTTGGTAAAGTTTCCATTTTTTACAGATTTTAAAGTACTCTGCACCTTTTCTACATACATTTCTTAAGTTAATTCCTCTCCTTGAACAGTATAAGCCACAATTTTTTTATTAGATAGTTGCAACTCTAAAAATTCTTCAAAACGCTGAATTAAATCGATGTCTTTTATTTGATCGAAACGTTCTTTAAATATATTTTTTCTTGCAGCTAAATCCATAACGTAAAGGTTTAAGTACTACAAATATATGGAATTTTAAAATAAATATGGAATTCAGTCTCTTACAGCTTTCTTATCGAGTGTTTAAAATAATGGTTGTGGTACTTGCTAGAAACATGCACTAACGAGTATTTTATTTAGATTATACAGGAATAGCTTCTTTAAAGTAAATGTATTATTAGCTAGTAAATAACAACATCTAAGATAGATTAGCATTTATGACTTGAATGTACTCCACATGATTTAAAATTATTTTTATCTATTATACCTTAGTTAACAAGTTAGTTATTTCTAAAAAAAACAAGCTCCACTATTTTTTATAGTAGAGCTTGTTTTTTTGTGAGGTTAAATACTATTAAAAAACAACAGTATTGATTTTTTTACTTTTAATTAACCGATTATAATATCTTTTTTCATGTGACTTATTTTATTTAAAGGTTCTTATTAATATGTATATCTCAAATTTCGTGCAAATATTGCGAAATAAAAGTTAAAATTAATGTTAATTTATTTATAAATTAAAAGAAATCCTTGATTTTTAAACAATAAACCAGTGTATCTTGCTTTTAATTTCTTACCGTATCCATTAACCGACGGTTCTACTTTCCATTTACCTAAAGCTCCAACGTTTAACCATTCAAACTCCATTTCTTTAGGATACGTTAAATTTAACTCTAAATTTTCATATAACCAAACTGCAGAGTGAGATCTGTAAGGATTTTCAGCTAAATTATAAATTTTAGTATCTTTTCTAGTAACAATATAATCTTTTTTAGTTGATTTACAGTCTATTTTAGCGTTAAAAGAAATATTTAAGTTAGTTTTAGTTCTTTTAACTTTTAACTCATTCTCAATTGAATACTTAACATCTACATCATTTACAGTAAGTTGTTCCAACTGATAAGTTGTTTTACCTAAATCGTCTGAAGGGAAAGGGATCACACTGCTAAACTTTAAATCTACACAATCTACATCGTCAGTAATTAATTTATAAACTGTTTCTTCTGTAATTTTAATGTAACCTTCATTTGCTGTATCATATTCAATTATTGTCTCTATTTTGTAGTCTTTATAGTAATAATCATGATCTATTGGTAAATAATACTCTTTAATAATTTTTTGTAATGGTGTACTAATTTTTTGAAACTTTTGCTTACAAAGCTGAAGAGTTATTTTTTCCCATATAATTTCTAAATCATTTCTTTTTTCTAAATGGTCTTCAGCATAAACAACTTTTCTTAATTCTTCTTTAAAAATACCTGTAAACTGATAAGACTTTACAATCCCCATAAAAACTGCACTAGACATAAAAACAGACCCTAATGTTGTTAAAAAATCATAAAACCAATCATAGTTCCAATCATACTTCCAACCTTCGGAATAATCCAAAATTTTAAAATACCCAAAGAAATAAAGACCTATTCCTAATAGTAAAACCCAAAACGAAAAGTATTTTATTCCTGGAATTGTTTGTGTAAAAAATTTTATCATAGATTTTTTTTTATTGCAAAGAAAGTGAAAATTTATTAAAAATATAAAACACAAATTCCCATAAAAAACTAAGAAACAAAAACACTATTCCATTTAAAATAAATTACTTTATTTTTGTAACATCCTATTTAACCAATGTTCAATTACTAATTTAGACTAAAACATCTATTGTAAACCCGATTTCAATTATAACAAAAAAAAATCTCGCTTTCGCGAGATTTTTATCTTTTAAAGAATTACTGAAAATTTATTTCCTAATAATCCTAACATTCATCTCTTCTACCTTTTTATCCGATAAAATTGAAGGTGCATTAAACAATAAATCTTCGGATGAACCTGTTTTAGGAAAAGCCATTACCTCTCTAATAGAAGCTTTCTTTTCTAAAATCATCATTAATCTGTCTACTCCCCAAGCAATTCCTCCGTGAGGCGGCGCTCCATATTGAAACGCTTTGTACATTGTACCTACACTTTTCATCATTTCTTCTTTATTGTAACCCATATTTTTATAGGTTGCTTCTAAAATTTCTGATTTATGTGCACGAACAGAACCTCCACCAATCTCATAACCGTTTAAGATTAAATCGTATTGTTGCGCTATAATAGTTCCTATTTCTTCTCCTTCTCCAGTCATGTGCTTTTCTAAGTCATAGATTGCTGGCATAGAAAAAGGATTGTGTGTAAATGTCCATCTTCCTTCATCTGTTTTTTCAAACATTGGAAAATCTACAACCCACGCTGGTCTTAATTCTTTCGGGTTTATCAACTTTAAAATACGTCCCATTTCTTGACGAACAGCATCTAACGCTTTGTTAGCAGTTGCATAATCTGCTGCTGAGAAAAATACAATATCACCAACTTGTGCATCTGTAGCTTTAATAATATTGGCTGCAATTTCTTCTCCTAAAAACTTAATAATTGGCGATTGTAAATCATTTTCATTTACAATAATATAAGCCAAACCACCTAAACCATTTTGTTGTGCAATAGCTGTTAAATTTTCTATTTGTCCTTTAGACATACGTTTGTTTCCTTGCTCTGCTGCAGAAACTTTAATACATTTTACAATTCCGCCGTCTTCAATTGGTTTGCTAAAAACTTGGAATGTGGTATCTTTTACAATATCTGTAATATCTTGCATTTGCAATCCATAACGTAAATCTGGTCTATCACAACCATATTTATCCATTGCTTCTTTATACGTAATTACTTCAAACGGACGTAAAACCCATTTTTTACCATATATTTTTTTGACAATTTCATTAAACATTTTGGTGTTTAAATCGATAATTTGCTGCATACTTGCGTACGCCATTTCTATATCTAATTGTGTGAATTCTGGTTGTCTATCTCCACGAGAATCCTCATCTCTAAAACAACGTGCTATTTGAAAATATTTTTCAAAACCACCCACCATTAACATTTGCTTAAATTGTTGTGGCGCTTGTGGTAACGTGTAAAAAGAACCTGCTTGTTTTCTTGTAGGTACAATAAACTCTCTTGCTCCTTCGTCTGTACCTGCAGTTAAAATAGGCGTTTCAATTTCTAAAAACTCTTCTTCATCTAAGATATCACGCATTAGCTTGATTACTTTATGACGGTTTACAATAGCTTTACGAACCTCATCATTTCTATGATCTAAAAACTTATATTGAAAACGAACATTCTCATTCGATTTCATTGCTCTTTTTATTTCAAAAGGAAGCGTTTTAGATAAGTTTAAAATATCCAAAGCAGCTGTTTCTAATTCTAATTTACCAGTTCTTAAACCTGCATTATAATCATCTTCATTACGCTGAACCACAACTCCGGTTACAGAAATAACAGATTCTGATTTTAACTTTACAAGCTCATCTAAATTAGGAAATGTTTCTCTACTTAAACGTACCTGAAAAACTTGATTGCTAGAATCGCGTAAATCAATAAAAATTAATTCACCATGATCTCTAACACTAGAAACCCAACCAGATAAAGTAACCTCATCATTAATTGAATCTTCTGATATTTGAGAAATTTTATGTGTTCTATATTCCTCTTTTATAATAATAGGAACTTGAGGTAAAGTTTCTTCTTCTATTTTTGCTTTTGGTTGATCGCTAGTTACTTTTAACTCATCAGCTACAGCTGTACTCTTTGTCGTTTTAGCATCCGCAGAACAAGCATTTAATATTTCTTGACGAATTACTTTCCCTGAAGCGCCTTTACCAATAATACCAATTACTTTACCAACAAGAATACCTGCTTTCCCTTGGTTTCCTGCTTTAATATCATTTGCAGTTGCTTCGTTTTCTGAAACTACTTTTGCAACAGCAGCTTTAATTTTATCTTCAGAAATGGTATTGTCTTCAAAGTACTTTTTATAATCGAAAGTTCTATCTTTTAAATACGATGTAATTCCGTTTTGTACTAATACAGACGTTATTTTATCTTCTTTAAATAATTGAAAAATTTCAATTAACTGATCCACACTATGAATATTCTTATACTCATCTGCTCCAATATTATTTACCAATGTTTTGGCAACAAAAGAAGCGTCATTTATTTTATTATTGATCGCAACAAAAACTTCTGAACGTAAAGAATCTGCTGTAAAAAACTTAGCATCTTGTGGTAAAACGCCACCTTTTATCAAAATAGATTCTACTGCAAAAGGCAAAGAACTAATATCAACATGTATACTATCTACAACTTTTTTGATGTTTACAAAAGGTAAATCTGGTTCAGAAATAAAACGATAATCTGCTTCAAATTCCTTTTTACGCATTGTTTTGGTTTGCTTTAAATCTGCATCCCATAAAACAGTTGTTTGGTCTGGTCTAAATGCTTTATTTTCTACATAATAGCTTAATTGCTTTTCAATTTCTTCCTTTAAAGCATCTACCATAAACTTAAAAGAATTTAAGTTTTTGATTTCTGTTCTCGGGTTTAAATCATACGTGTGTTTTTTACGAAGTGATACAGAAACATCCGACTTAAACTCACCTTTTTCTAAGTTAGCTTCAGATATTTTTAAATTCTGAACAATACGCTGAATGTATTGTGCATACGTAGATGCATCTTCTATGTGACGAATACAAGGATCGGTTACAATTTCTATTAACGGAACACCTGCTTTGTTAAAATCGACTAAAGAAACTTTCTTTTCGTGCATTAATTTTGCAGCATCTTCCTCTATATGAGTTTGTGTTAAACTCACTGTAAATTGCGAACCATCATTTCTATAACAAGAAACTTGTCCATCTGGAATTACAGGATTATGAAACTGTGTAATTTGAATATTCTTTGGGTTATCTGGGTATTCATAATGTTTACGATCCCAAGAAATAACTTCATTAGAAAAAGTAGATTTTACTGCTTTTCCAAAATAAATAGCTTTAGTTATTGCTTCTTTATTTATAGAAGGTAAAACTCCCATTTGCCCAGTACAAACCGAACATATATTTTGATTTGGTTGTTCTATTTCTTGATTTGCACAAGAACAGAATAACTTTGTTTTTGTATTTAATCGAACGTGAGTTTCAATACCGATTACTAACTCTAAGTCGTGCTTTTTTATAAGCTCATTTAATTGTTCCAGTTCCATTATATCGTATCTTTTAAGAAGTTAGCAAACTTCAAAACAAGTTCGTCATTATTTTTTGCTGCCGTAATTTGTAATCCTGTTTCTGTTCCTTGTGGCACTGTTAATGTTGGCAATTGTCCTAAACTAAAACCAACCGTATACGCATCAGACAAATACATGGCTAAAGGATCTTTTAAACTATCGCCAATTTTTGGTGGCGAATTTGGTGTTACTGGTGATAAAATAATAGCAACTTCTTTAAAATCTTTTTCAAAATTAGCTATAATCTGATCTCTTACATTTAACCCTTTTAAATAGATTTCATCAGAAAAACCTTGAGATAATACTTGATTTCCACCAACAATTCTACGTTTAGATTCTTCAGAGAAATTTTCTGATCTTGTAATAGAATACGTGTCTTTTAAAGTATCGCCCTCTATTCTATTTCCGTAATTTGTACCATCTAATCTAGATAGATTCGATGCCGTTTCTGCCATTGCTAAAGTATAGTAGGTAGAAACTAAAGTATCAGACTCAAAGAAATCTAATTCTTTTACTTCAATTCCTTTGGCTTTTATTTTTTCTATGGTTGCTAAAAAGTCCGCTTTTACTTTTGCATCAATTGCATTGTTTTCGATGAAATTTTTAAAGTATCCAACAGTTTTTATTTCATCAGCATTTAAAATATTTTCTTCTGATATAGCTTCCGATTGATACGTGGTTTGATCTTTAATATCCTTACCACTCATCACATTTAAAACAATTCTAATATCTTCTATCGATTTTGCAATGGGTCCAACACAATCTGTAGAAGATGCGTACGCCATTAATCCGAATCTAGAAATTCTTCCGTAGGTTGGTTTTAATCCGTAGACATTATTATAACCTGCCGGTTGACGAACAGAACCTCCTGTATCTCCACCAATTGAAAATACCGTAAAATCTTTGGCAACATTTACTGCAGAACCTCCACTAGAACCACCAGAAACTAAATCTGTATTGATTGCGTTTTTAACGGCTCCGAAAATGGTGTTTTCAGATGATGAACCGTGCCCAAAAGAATCACAATTTTCTTTTACTAATGGTATTGCGCCTGCATCAAATAATTTCTGAATGGCAGTTGCCGTGTAAGGCGATTTATATTTTTTAAGTAAATCTGAACTCGCCGTTGTTAAAGTTCCTTGCACCATGTACACGTCTTTAATTCCGAACGGAATTCCTTCTAACAAACCAATTTCTTGTCCGTTTGCAATTTTAGCATCTACTTTAGCAGCTAATTCTAGCGCCAATGTATCTAAAAGTGAATTGACAGTATTGTGTGTGTTCGATTTTAATAAATCTAATCTTTCTTGTACCAGTTTTGTACACGAAATTTCTTTGTTCACCAATTGCTGATGAATTTTATGTATTTGCGATTCCATAATTATTCTTCTATCACTTTAGAAACTACTAAAAAACCATTCTTTTCTTTCGGAAAGTTTTCTATAATTATTTGTTTTTCTGCCTGCGGACTATCAATAACAACATCTTCTCTTAAATCATCTAAAGTTACAGCATTGTTATGATTGGTATTAACGTTATTATCTGATGTATTGGCATTTTTAATTACCTCAAATAATTGATTCACCGATTCCGATGGCTCTGCTCCTTTAATACTAGACAAAATGTCTACCGTCATTATTTTGCTCATTTCTTTATTTTTTAATTAAGATTCTGAAACCAGTTCAGAACATGAAAAAAGCCTTCCGATTAGGAAGGCTTTATGTATATATCTATAAACAACAACCTCCCTACCCTAACAATTAGGATTATTGAAATTACGATTGTTATTATTATTTATCATTGTAACGATATTGATGTCAAATATATAGAGAAAATGTCGTTTATAATCTTCTTTTTTAAGATTTTATATAGCTGTTGCAGAATTTCTAAAATATCGTTGTTTATTTATTGATATAACAAAATATCAAAGTTTATTTACAAGAAACCTACTAATTAAATAGCAGGTTCCCTATAAATTCAACGATAAAATTGGGGGATTTTACTATTTTTAATAAAAAAACTTACTTTCTTAAAGGAATTGCAATATTTGGATAATCGGTAATAATTCCATCTACACCCATTTTTAGTAGGTTTACCATGTCCTCTTTTTTATTGACCGTCCAAGGAATTACTTTCATATTTTTATTTTGAATCGTTTTTACCTCATCTTTATTCAATAAAGCAAAATACGGACTGTAAATTTCTGGCACAAAACTTAACATCTTCATATTCGTTTCAAAATCATTTTGATACGTTAAAAACGCCAATATAAACTCAGGGTATTTCTTATGAATGTATTCTAAAATACGAGGATCAAAACTTTGAACCGTTATTTTATTTTTAGGAATTTTGGCTTTTATCAATTCCGCTATAACAAGGTCAGAAAATTTAGCAACAGCAGGTTGAAATTCTCTTTTTTCGCCATCAGGCGTACTTTTTATTTCAATATTATAACGAATCTCCTCATTTTTAGCTTCGGCAAAATCAATTACCTCAGACAACAATGGTTTGTAAGCTTTCTCTTTTTTCTGCTCTAAAAACTTAGGATTTCCAATAGAACCAACATCATAACTTTTAATTTTCTTGTATTTATTTTTATACATATTAAAAACCAATGCGCTTTCTTTAGAAATCTTATTTCCTTTAGCATCTAAAGTAACTTCTTCATTTAACCAAGGTTCATGAGAAACAACCACTTTGTTATCTTTACTAATTACAACATCTAATTCCAACGTATTTACACCCAATTCTAATGCTTTTTGAAAAGCCTGAATTGTGTTTTCTGGTGACAAACCTCTCGCTCCACGATGACCTTGTAAATCAAACTCAAACTTTTGTTCTTTCTCTAAAATTACCTCATCAATAAAAGTTACTGTTTCGTTATAAACACCTTGCCAATCGTTAGATCTTAAATCGCATGCAATTACATGGTTTCCTGCTTCTGGAAAAGCAACTTTTGTTTTTTTATCCGCAGGAGTCCCTAAACCATCATACATTTTTAAAATTGCAGCAACAGAAACCACTTGATCTTGTTCTTCTTCATTCTTATAATAATAACCAACAAATACAGGAACTTTAACTTTAGCAAAAGTTGCTGGCTTCATATTATCTAATAACATTTTTATTAAAGCCTCGTAACCGTTAACATGATACGTAGTAGACCAATATTTAGCTTCTTCTTCAGGTCTTTTCTGCTTTGTAATTTCACTACCGTTCATTTTTATAAATCCGGCTTTTCCTTCTGGAGTGGTAATGGCTGCAAATGCAGAATTTTTAAGTCCGACAAACGGAGAATACATTACCAAACCTAAAATAGAAGTATCTTCCGAAGCTAGTTTTAAACTTAAAGTTCCGCCAGTAGATGTACTTACCAAAATTACTTTCTTACCAATTATTTTACCAATGGACAAAGCTTCTTTTGCTGTTTCTATATAGTTTTCTGGAGTTAACTTCTTAAAACTATCATCTCTCTGTATACCATGTTCTTTTAAACGAGACACATAAACATTTGCGTTGTATTTTTTAGAAAGCATACTTAATATAGGCTCTCCTTCCCTACCACTTGCTCCAAAACCATGCAAATAGACAAATGCAATATCAGATTGTTTATTTTTATAATTATCAGCCCAAATAATTCTAGCATCATTATTGGGTTTGATGTTTTTATTACTATCCTCTTTCTTTTTTACAATACTTTCAATTGTCATAATCGTTTTTACTTCTTGACCTAAAACTGTAAAATTAAAGGCTATTAATAAAAGCGAAGTTAAAAATGTTTTTTGCATAATAAATTGTGTTTAAAAAAAAGCTATCTAAAATGTTTGTTAAAATACATTTAGATAGCTTTTCTAATGAATTATAAGCGTTCTTAAAAGTTCGCTTTTACTTGTACTCCAAAAAATCTTGGTGCCCCAGCAATAAAAGTTGGTATACCAAAAGCACCACCTGTATTACCTGCATCAACAATAAACTCTTTATCTAAAGCATTGTTCATAAAAAAAGTAAGTTCGTAATCTTTGTTAATTACAAGACCTGTTTTAAAATTTAAGATCCCGTACCCATCTTGAGAAATATCTGGCAAATTTGTTTCTTCAAAAAATACTTTAGACTTATATGTATAAGTAGGTCTAAAAAAGTAGCTTAAGTTTTTAGTTGCATCTATGTTGATATTAAATCCTGCAGAAAAGGAATTCTTAGGTGTTAATCTAAATGTATTTCCTGCTAAAGCTTGAGCATTTCCATTAGAGTCTTCGTCATCAAAAGAAGCATCTATATAACTATAATTTGCAAAAAAGCTTGATGTCTTTGAAAACGCATATTGCATAGCCGTTTCAAAACCAAAAGAACTTGCACTTCCACTATCTTCTGGCGTTGCTGTTAAGACTCCATCTTCAAATTTAGAAATAGTTGTTTGAAAATTTGAATACTCATACACATACGCATTTACATCAAATTGTAATTTATTATTTAAAAACAATGATTTTGCACCTACCTCATAAGACCAAACTGTCTCATCTGATAATACATTTGTTTCTGTTGCCGTTACATTAATAACATTTGGCCTTCTCCCTCGAGCTGCCGTACCAAATAATGTAATATTATCATTTACATCATAATTTAAGGCAAAACGTCCAACAGCTGACAAAAAGTTTTCACTAGCTTCTATTTTTTCTCCGTTTGTTGATGCAAACAACACATTTGGATAACTACCTAATAAGTGTCCTAAAACAGAAGGGGTTTCTGAATCTGTTACTTGATACCCTGCATTAATGTTTTCCCAAGTAGCTCTTAATCCTAAAGTAACAGATAATTTATCAGTGAAATCATAAGAAGCATCAGCAAAAACATCTCCAGAATAATTTTCTCCAAAATTAGTATTTGATTCAGTATTAAAAGAATTTAACGGAGCACCTGCAAGTGGTCCAAAAGTAGCTGGATCGTTTGGTATATTTGGTAATAATGTTGGTACACCACTAATTAATAAAGCTTCCGGATTTAAAAATAACATTGCTACACTTTGCTCATTATATTCCCAAGGCACTCTTTGTGATCCTTTTTCGTAAAAGAAATTTCCTCCAAAAAAACCTCTAAATTTATCATCAGTATCAAAGTTAAACCTAACCTCTTGACTAAATTGCTCCCCTTCTGATATCTCATGAAAAAATAAAGCAGGAGCTGCAGTTCCGTCTGCATCAAAAGCTTCATCAGAATTAAATTTTCTATACGCAGAAGTAGCAGTAACATCCCAAACATCATTTAAATCATGTTTTAAAATTGCAGTAACACCCCAAACAGTTCTATCCAAACCTAACTCTTCTCCTCTTTCTAAATCTGCAAAAGTATTTGGGTTTGTATCTCCACCTAATGGTGCATAAGTCCCACTTTTAAAAGAAGTTCCCGGAGGTGTATCTTGTTGCCAGTTTGCAATTACATCTAAAGTAGTATCATCATTTAATAAATATCTAAATGAGGTTCTAAAAGCAACAGTTTCTTTTCCGTTTAAATCTCCACCAGAAAGGTTTTCGATATAACCATCTCTTTTATTATAAATTGCAGCAGCTCTAAAAAATAATTTATCGTCTACTAAAGGAGCATTATAATGTCCTGTTGCCAAAAACTGATTAAAGTTGCCATACCCTAATTTTACAGCACCAGACGTTTCATTTTTTGCTTTATTTTGAATGATATGCATTGCGCCAATTTGAGCACCTCTACCAAACAATGTTCCTTGAGGTCCTTTTAAAACTTCTACACGTTCTATATCGTATAATTCAACCACAGAACCTCTAGATTTACTAATTGAAACTCCATCTTGAAAAATAGAAACCCTTGGTTCTACCCTAGAATCCCCACTATCACTTGTAATTCCTCTAACCACAATCCCTGGGTTGTTAACACTCTGAATTTGCACTTGAAAACCTGGTACATATTCCGATAAAGCATCATACTCAAACGTTCCTTGATTTTCTAAAAAATCTGTTCCGTAAGAGGTAATTGCAATAGGCACATCTTTATTTTTTTGTTCTCTTTTTTGAGATGTTACCACAACACCTTCTAACTGATAAGCACTTTCTTTTAAAACAAAGTTTTGAATAGTTTCTACCTTATTAATAACTACATTTTTAATAATTGTATTGTACCCTAAATATGAAACCTCAACAACGTAAGAAGCATTTGCAATTTTTTCTAATATAAATTCTCCATTTTCATCTGAAGTTGTTCCTTTAGCTATTTTTTTAATATGCACATTTGCTCCCATTATAGGCTCTCCTTGTTCTGTAGTAATAGTTCCTTTTAGGACACCTATATCTTGGGCATTTATACTAATTAAACTAAAAAGTGTTAAAAATGTAAGTACAATTTTTGAAAACATTGTTTTATGAGTTTATAATTAATTTGAATCACAAATTTATCATCGTAAACCGAGACTCTTATTAACTTAAAATCATACAAACGTTACTTTTTTAATCATTAGAACCTATTCTATACAGATAATTTACAAAACAATAACACCAAGGTTTCAGAATATTAATATTGTTTACCTTTATCAGAAAAAAAACTTTTAGATTAATTACTGATTTATAAATTATTAATCAATTTAACAGTAAAATAAGCTACTTTAAACCAAGAATCATAAACTTAACTTACACACATCCATAACACCTTAATATCACACTAACATTCCTTCAAACGAAGAATGTCTGCTATTTTGTAGTTTTAAAACAAAAGTTTTAAGCGATTTTAAAATTTTCTAAACTTGATATTAAAACAAAAAACATCAAATTTTAATTTAACATCATTTTTAAGCGATTTAAAGCACTTTTATGAAATTAATAAATGTTGATAATTTTAAGCTAAAATCACTAAAAAGCTTTTAAAAATACTTTATAAATTGTAAATTTGAGATTATGAATTTCACTTTTCGAAGCTGAATTTCATCAATCTAAAAAACATTAATTTACTTTTATATAATGAGCGAAGAAATTAAAAAAGAATATGATGCTTCCAGTATTCAGGCACTGGAAGGAATGGAGCATGTTAGAATGCGTCCTTCCATGTATATTGGAGACGTAGGTATACGTGGTTTACACCATTTAGTATATGAAGTTGTAGATAATTCTATTGATGAAGCAATGGGTGGTTATTGTGATACAATTGATGTTACAATAAATGAAGACAATTCTATTACCACTAAAGATAATGGACGTGGAATTCCTGTTGGAATTCACCAAAAAGAAGGCGTTTCTGCACTACAAGTAGTAATGACAAAGATTGGTGCTGGTGGTAAATTCGACAAAGATTCTTATAAAGTTTCTGGTGGTTTACACGGTGTTGGTGTTTCTTGTGTGAACGCACTTTCTGACCTTTTAGTAGCCACGGTTCATAAAGAAGGAAAAGTTTGGAGACAAGAATATTCTCAAGGTAAAGCATTATATCCAGTTAAAACGATTGGAGAAACAGATTTTACAGGTACAATTGTTACCTTTTTACCAGACAAATCTATCTTTAAACAAACTACAGAATATAATTACGATACGTTAGCAACTCGTATGCGTGAATTGGCTTTCTTGAATAAAGGAATTACAATTACCTTAACAGATAAACGTAGTACAGATGATGAAGGAAACTTTATTTCTGAAGTTTTTCATTCTGATGAAGGTTTACCAGAATTTATTAGATATTTAGATTCTACCAGAGAGCAATTAACTGCCAATGTTATTGCAATGGAAGGTGAAAAAAACGGAATACCTGTTGAAGTTGCCATGGTTTACAACACCTCTTATGCAGAAAATTTACACTCTTATGTAAATAACATTAATACACACGAAGGAGGAACACATTTATCTGGTTTTAGACGTGGTTTAACAAGTACGTTAAAAAAGTATGCAGATGAATCTGGACTACTTAAAAATGTAAAATTCGAAATTGCTGGAGATGATTTCCGTGAAGGACTAACAGCAATCGTTTCTGTAAAAGTTGCAGAACCACAATTTGAAGGACAAACAAAAACAAAATTAGGAAACAGAGAAGTTACTTCTGCTGTATCTCAAGCAGTTTCAGAAATGTTAACTGATTATTTAGAGGAAAATCCTAACGACGCAAAAACAATTGTTCAAAAAGTAATTTTAGCAGCAACCGCTAGACACGCAGCACGTAAAGCCAGAGAAATGGTACAACGTAAAACGGTAATGTCTATTGGTGGTTTACCTGGTAAATTATCTGACTGTTCAGAAACCGACCCAGCACAATGTGAAATTTTCTTAGTTGAGGGAGATTCGGCGGGTGGAACAGCAAAACAAGGTAGAGATAGAAACTTTCAAGCAATTTTGCCACTACGTGGAAAGATTTTGAACGTGGAAAAAGCAATGCAACATAAAGTTTTTGAAAACGAAGAAATCAAAAACATGTTTACCGCTTTAGGTGTTTCTATTGGTACAGAAGAAGACCCAAGAGCTTTAAACTTATCTAAAGTTCGTTACCATAAAGTAGTTATTATGTGTGATGCCGATGTAGATGGTTCGCATATTGCTACCTTAATATTAACGTTCTTTTTTAGATACATGAGAGCAATGGTAGAGCAAGGTTATATTTACATTGCTACTCCTCCTTTATATTTAGTTAAAAAAGGTCAGAAAAGAGAATATGCTTGGGATGACAATCAACGTGATATCATTGCACAAAACATGGGCGGTTCTGTAAGTATACAACGTTATAAAGGTCTTGGGGAAATGAACGCAGACCAACTTTGGGACACTACAATGAATCCTGAATTTAGAACGTTACGTAAAGTTGTTATAGATAACGCAACTGAGGCAGACAGAGTTTTCTCTATGTTAATGGGAGACGAAGTACCACCACGTAGAGATTTTATAGAAAGAAATGCTAAATACGCAAACATAGACGTATAAAGCTTCCATCTAAATAAATTTATAAAATACACATTTCTAACAATTAGGAATGTGTATTTTTTTTGACCGTAAAACACTCATACTTCATATGTTTTACACATACTCATCTATAAGTATTTTTCCCCTTTTTGAAGTATTAAAATATCAGTAACCTTTGTTTATTGATAATTTTATTTATTTTAGCAATGACTTTAACAGAACTTTAACCATTTACAAACAAAGCCACAACCAATGAAAAAAAGCATTTTAATTTTTACCTGCGTATTTGCATTTACATTTAACGCAAAAGCACAAGATGGTTTTGAAGGTTATCTTTTAGCCGATAACAATGATCGAGGACAATTGATTGAAGCTTACATTAGCCCAGCAATGAAAGGATTAATTTACGGCATGAACAATGGTTGGTACCATACCGCAAAAGTACACAAGAAATTTGGGTTCGATATTTCAATTGGCTTAAACGCGTCATTAGTTCCAGAAAAAGATGAAATGTTCACTTTATCTGGATTAACTTCTATTAATAAATTAAATGGAGGAAACATTACAGCAGCTACCGTTGCTGGCTCAGAAGATACAACACCACTTACTTCAGTAGAAATACAAGAAGGAGGCATCAACTACATCACAACCTTTAATGCTCCAGGAGGAATAAAAGAAAGCTTGCCATTAAGTGCCGTTCCTGCTCCTGCCGTTCAATTAAGTTTAGGTTTGCCTGCAAAATTTGAAGTAAGTTTACGATTAGTACCTAAAGTAGGTGATGACGACGTAAAAGGAAGCCTTTTAGGTGTTGGTTTAAAAAAAGAAATCACTGATTGGTTTGGACCAATAGGAAAAACACCTTTACACATATCTCTACTAGCAGCTTACACAACAATGAAGGTAGATTATAACATAGAATCTAGCCCAGAAATAACTGTTAATAATGGAATAGCTCAATTTAAATTAGATTCTTACACCGTGCAAGCAATAGCATCTGTAAACTTCCCAATCATCAACTTTTATGGAGGCGTAGGTTATGGCTCAGGAAGTTCTACTCTTAATATGCTTGGAGATTATACCTTAAACTATAATCTAAATCAGACAAGAGAAGTTACAGACCCGATAAACTCTAAATTCGATGCAAGTGGTTTTAGAACGACTATTGGTACAAGATTAAGCTTAGGATTCTTTAAGATTTTTGGAAGTTACACACTACAAGAATACAACACAGTAAATGCAGGTATTGCATTTAGTTTTAGATAAAAAGAGTCGAAATCCTTTTCGTAAAAAGACACTTCTATAGGGTGTCTTTTTACTTTTTTAGAACTAAAACCTTAAGTAATTTTCGTACTTTTGTTAGAGATCAAATACATTATAAATCTTAAAAATTATATATATGAAAGTTTCAGTAGTAGGAGCAGGTGCAGTAGGCGCAAGTTGTGCAGAATACATCGCAATTAAGGATTTTGCATCCGAAGTTGTTATTTTAGACATTAAAGAAGGTTTTGCAGAAGGTAAAGCAATGGATTTAATGCAAACCGCTTCTTTAAACAGTTTTGACACAAAAATTACAGGAAGTACAAACGACTATTCTAAAACAGCTAATTCTGATGTTTGTGTAATTACCTCTGGTATTCCACGTAAACCAGGAATGACTCGTGAAGAATTAATTGGTATCAATGCAGGAATTGTAAAAACAGTTTCAGCTAATTTAATTGAACATTCTCCAAACACAATTATTATTGTAGTTTCTAATCCTATGGATACTATGACCTATTTAGTTCACAAAACTACTGGGTTACCAAAGAATAAAATTATTGGAATGGGTGGTGCTTTAGATTCTGCTCGTTTTAAATACAGATTAGCAGAAGCTCTAGGTGCTCCTATCTCTGATGTTGACGGTATGGTAATTGGTGGTCACTCAGATACTGGTATGGTGCCATTAATAGGAAAAGCAGCAAGAAATAGTGTTGTTGTTTCAGAATTTTTATCTGAAGAACGTATGGATAAAATTGTACAAGACACTAAAGTTGGTGGCGCAACCTTAACTGGTTTATTAGGTACTTCTGCTTGGTATGCTCCTGGTGCAGCAGTTTCTGCAATGGTACAAGCAATTGCCTGTGATACTAAAAAAATATTCCCTTGTTCTGCTTTATTAGAAGGTGAATTTGGTTTAAGCGATTTATCAATTGGTGTACCCTGCGTATTAGGTGCTAACGGAATTGAAAAAATTGTTGAAATTAGCTTAACAGATGCTGAAAAAGCAAAATTAGCAGAATCTGCAAAAGGTGTTAAAGCAACTAACGGATTATTAGAATTATAAAAAGTCGTTTTGTAGACTTTTTACAAAAAACAATAGTACTTAAAGCCTCAAAGAAATTCTTTGGGGCTTTTTTTTCATCCTTCTACTTCTACCCCATCTTTACTAGGAAACCAAATAGATATTACTTTACAAATATCTAAACCCGTATATTTGAGCCCCAATTGTTGAAAAAGTGAAAAATCAAACTCATACCCTTTTAAAAAACGTATACGGTTACGACAACTTTCGTCCTTTACAGGAAGAAATTATTAACAGAACCATAGACGGAAAAGACAGTTTTGTATTAATGCCTACAGGTGGAGGAAAATCAATTTGTTTCCAAATCCCTGCATTGGTTTTCAATGGAATTACCATCGTAGTTTCACCATTGATTTCATTAATGAAAGACCAAGTACAAGCACTAAAATCTAACGGAATAAAAGCAGATTTTTTTAATAGTTCCATTTCTCCGCAAGAAGAAAACGATGTAATTGGTAGAGCAATAAATGGAGAGTTACAATTATTGTATTTATCTCCAGAAAAACTAATATCCGTAAGCAATACTTGGCTAAAAGAATTAAACATAAAATTAGTTGCTATTGATGAAGCACATTGTGTTAGTATGTGGGGACACGATTTTAGACCTGAGTATACACAACTAAAAGTCTTTAGAAACTCTTTACCGCAAGTACCTTTTATGGCTTTAACCGCTACTGCGGATAAATCTGCAAGAAAAGACATTGAAGAACAATTGGGCTTAACAAACTCTAAATTATTTATCTCTTCTTTTGATCGAAAAAACTTAAGTATAGAAGTTAGAGGTCAGGTTCCAAAACAGAGAAAGCTACAAGAAATCGGCAGTTTTATAGAACGACGAAAAGAACAAAGTGGTATTATTTACTGTTTAAGTAGAAAAAACACCGAAGAAGTAGCGAGTCATCTTAAGCAAAGAGGTCATTCTGTAGCATTTTATCATGCGGGAATGAATAATGAAGAAAGAGAAAAAACACAAACTGATTTTATAAATGACGATACTAAAATAATTGTAGCTACGATTGCCTTTGGAATGGGGATTGACAAATCGAATGTTCGTTTTGTAATTCATTATAATTTACCAAAAAACTTAGAAGGCTATTATCAAGAAATAGGAAGAGCAGGAAGAGACGGATTGCCATCAGAAACTATTTTGTACTACAACATGAGAGATTTTGTGCTATACAGCCAATTTGCTGATGGTGGCGCAAATAGCGATATGCAAAAAGAAAAATTAAACAGAATGCTTCAATTTGCAGAAGCTAAATCGTGTAGAAGAAAAATATTATTATCCTATTTTGGAGAGCATCTCACAGAAAATTGTGGCAATTGTGATGTTTGCGAAAATCCTCCTAAAGATTTTGAAGGCACTGTTATAACACAAAAAGCACTTTCTGGAATTGCAAGAATGAAAGAAAAAGACGGAATAACCATGTTAATTAATGTCTTAAGAGGAAGTAACAATGCAGATATCCATTCCAAACAGTATTATAATCTAAAAACATACGGAATAGGAAAAGATGTTAGTTTTTTTGATTGGCGAGATTATGTAATTCAAATGGCAAACCAAGGTTTGATAGAAATCATGTATAGCGAAAATTCTGCTTTAAAAATATCACCCATCGGGTGGAAAGTTTTAAAAGGAGAAAAAACAATACGACTAACAACACCTCTAACTTCAGATGATAAAAAGAAGAAAACAAAAACTGTAAAAGCAACTATTGGAAGTGAAGCAAATAAAGACTTATTTACAGAACTTAAAAAGATAAGATACACCATTGCTAAAGAAGAAAACATGCCTGCATACATCATTTTTAATGACAAAACATTAAAATTAATGGCAAGTGAACTACCAACAACCGAAAATGAATTTTTAGCTATTTCTGGAGTTGGGATGAACAAAATGGAAAAATATGGAGAAGAATTTATGAGCGTAATTCGTAAATTCAAAAGCGTGGCAAAAGCTAGAAAAGTTAGTACAATACAACACACCTTTAATTTATACCAAGAAGGTTTAAATGTTTCAGAAATTGCAGAAAAAAGAAACTTATCTATCACTACTATTTTTTCACATCTTTCTCAATTGTATATAGAGGGAAAAGAGGTGGAATTAGAAAAACTTGTAGATACAAAAGTTGTAGATAAAGTACGAATTGCTTTTAATGAATTAGACCGTAAAGTAGCATTGAAACCCATTTTCGAAAAACTAAACGAAGAGGTTTCTTATGGGGAAATAAGATTGAGTATTACACTCATTTTAAAAAATGAATAACAACCATAAACTATAAATAGACACCCAGTTTTTCTATTCAATAAAAAAGAATAGCATTAAAGCCTTTTCATAATTTCTGCCTTCCAGTTTAATTTTTCAGCAAGAATCTTTTCTTCATTTATTTTTTTAAGATTCATAATATAATCATGAAACTCAAAATTGAAAGAAAAGTATAATACAGAAAAATTAACCTTATCATCTACAAAGATAGAATTACCATGAGAATCATTAATAGCAGACTCTGAAAAACAAATATTAGAATCAATATTCAAATATTTTTCCCTTAAGATACTTTCAATTTTTCTTTTATTATTCATATTAGAAAAAGTATACCTAAAAAGAACTAACTTTTTTTTATAAAAATGAAGTTCCAAGATCACTTTGTCACTTCCAATTATAGTTTTAGAATATAAAATTACTGTACCACAAAGCGTTTTAACAGTATGAAAATCATCTTTAAGACCACTTTTAACACTTCTAATTGTACTACCAAATTTAAACTTAGAAGTAAAAAAAATTTCATTTTCAGTAGTAACTACCTTCTTTCGTTTAAGTTCTTCAAACAACAATAAATAATAGTTAATATTTTTAATACTAAAAAAAGACCTATAAAAATAACTTGCGTCTTTATACTTATTTTTTTTTAAGAAAACGAAAAAATAAGTAAGGCTTTAAAGGGGAAAGAGCACTCAATTGATATAATATTTTTGGGGGTTACCATATAATAACAAACATACTTAAATTATACAACAATCAAATCAATAAATAAAACCTTTTAAATTATTAAAACAATCAAATAATTACAATTATATTAAAATTATTAAGAAATTCGCAAACAAAACACAATTATCACACATAAAACACAATTAATAAACTCAAAACATTATAAGAACAGAACAATATAATGATGCTATTCTAAGAAATAAAACAAAAGCACAATATTAAGTCTAATACATTATAAAAAACTAGAAAACAAAGTAATAAACAACTAAACAAAACACATAAAAATATGACAATTACCTTGTATTGAAATTTACATTATAATCAGTTGAAGTTCCTATCAATAAAATTAAATTAGATTCTTTATTACAGAACGATAAAGCAATCTTTTTTATATATTTGACACATGAGAACAAAATGGTACATCGGTACTTTATTCTTACTATTTATTTGTTTCGGAGCATTTCATGAAGAGGTTACTTTACCCAATCAAGAAATAGTGCTTAAGTTTGTTGATGTTAAAATTGACAAAAAAGATATTGAAAGTACCATTGCTGACGTAAAAGAAAAGCTACTAAAAATTGGTGTTTCAAATATTAAAATTAATGAAACAGACAGCGGAACTTTAAAAATTTCTTATTACAGTAATTTTCATATTGATAAAATCAAGAAAAAACTTACTAAGAAACATACGTTAGTTTTAAATGGAGATCATGATCAAAAAGAAAGAGATGAAAACTCTTACAAATACAATATTGATATTCATGAAATTACAAACAAATCTGACATTTCTAATTCTGATTTTCATTTTGTCATAGAACTTAAATATAATTTAGACAAAATAACCAATTACAATTCATTTGCTTTCCTAAAAAAAGCAGACCAAAACAAAGAAAATCAACTTTTTAAAACTACTTATAAAGTTCATAAAACAAATCCTTTTATAAAGGATAAAACATCTTACAACGAACCAGAAGTTAGAGCAGGTCCCAGAAGCTTCCTTATATAAAAAATGTAATCATTTACACTTTTTTATAACCTCTTTAAAATCATGAGTACCAAACTCATAATTACAAAAAACAATCAACAAAAATAATTGTCAGATTTTACGAGAAACTATATATTTGCTCGTTTTTTAAAAACCTAGACAATAAAATAATTATAAAATGCAAAACAAAGGACTTATAAAGTTATTTGCTATCCTTTTTGGAATAGTAAGTTTATACCAATTATCATTTACATTTTTAGCCACTAAGGTTGAAGATGACGCTGTAGCTTACGCTGAGAGCAAAGGTGATAATATTGATGCAAGACAAAAAGCTACTTTTGAGAGAAAGTACTTAGACAGTGTTGCAAACCAAGAGATTATTAACTTAGGTATTGCCTCTTACAGCTACAATGATGTAAAAGACAAAGAAATGAATCTTGGTCTAGATTTAAAAGGTGGTATTAACGCTATTTTACAAGTATCTGTAAAAGAAGTTTTAAAAAGCTTAGCTAACGACTCTAAAAACGTTGCTTTTAACCAAGCATTAGACGCTGCTGATGAAGCTCAAAAAAGTAGTAATGCTACTTATTTAGACTTATTTTTTGAAGAGTTTGAAAAAGTTGCTGGAGACACTAAATTAAGTGATCCTTCTATTTTTGGAACAAAAGCTTTAAGCGAAAAAATTACTTTTAACGAAGCAAATGCTACGGTAAAAGCAACTTTACAAGAAGAAATTAACAGTTCTATTGGTACTGCTTTTGAAGTATTAAGAAGTAGAATTGACAAATTTGGTGTTACACAACCTAACATTCAAAGAATTGGAAATTCTGGTAGAATTCAAATTGAATTACCAGGAGCTAAAGATATTGAGCGTGTTACTCGTTTAATTACAAGTAAAGCAGAATTACAGTTTTGGGAAGTTTATACCAATGCAGAAGTTCAGAATTACTTTTTTACTGCAAATGCTAAAATCGCTGAAATCTTAAAAGACAACAGTGCTGCAGAAAAAGTAATCGATTCAACTAAAACAGACGATATTGATGATTTATTAGGTGAATCAATCGATTCTACAGATGTAAATCAAAAAAACCTTTTCACTTATTTATTTCCTAACGTAGCACAATCTCAACAACAAATGAGTTCTTTAGTAGGACAAGCTAGAGTGTTAGATACTGCTATGGTAAATGATTTATTAAGCAGAAAAGACGTAAAAGCTTTATTGCCTAACGAATTAAAGTATGTTAAATTCTTATGGGATTACAAATCAAACAAAGGTACAGACGGAACTGAGCTAATTAACTTATATGCTATAAAATCGAACAGAAATGATGTTGCAACTATAGAAGGCGATGTAATTTTAGATGCTTCTCAAGTATTTGACCAATTAAACAAACCAGAAGTTAGTATGACTATGAATAGTTCTGGTACTAAGCAATGGGCTAAAATGACCGCAGATAATGTTGGTAATTTTGTAGCTGTTGTTTTAGATGACTATGTATACACTGCTCCTTCTGTAAATGCAGTTATTCCTGGAGGTAGAACTTCTATCTCAGGTGGAAGTATGACTATTACAGAAGCAGAAGATATTGCTACCGTTTTAAAAGCTGGTAAATTACCTGCAGCTGCAAGAATTATTCAAGCAGAAGTTGTTGGACCATCTTTAGGGCAAGAATCTATAGATCATAGTATTCAATCTTTTGGATTAGCTATTTTATTAGTTTTAGTTTGGATGGTTTTATACTACGGTAAAGCTGGTTTATATGCAGACATCGCTTTAGCAGTAAACATCTTATTTATCTTCGGAATATTAGCTTCTTTCAACGCCGTGTTAACATTGCCTGGTATTGCAGGTATTATCTTAACCATTGGTATGTCTGTAGATGCAAACGTAATTATCTTTGAAAGGATTAAGGAAAGTTTAGGTATTAAGAAAGGATTAAAACAATCTGTAGAAGAAGGGTTCTCTATTAAAGGAGCTTTATCTGCAATTATAGATGCAAATATTACAACGCTTTTAACAGGTGTTATTTTATATGTTTTTGGTACAGGACCAATTAAAGGTTTTGCTTTAACATTAATGATTGGTATTGCAACGTCATTATTTACAGCGGTATTTATTACTCGTTTATTAATTGACAGATCTATTGATAAAGGTGGTAAATTAACATTTAACACTTCTATATCTAAAGGATGGTTCCAAAACATAAATATAGAATTCTTAAGAAAACGTAAAATTGCTTACATCGTTTCTGGTGCTATAATTATTGCAGGTATTGTTTCTATTTTCTCTATCGGATTAAAGCAAGGTGTAGATTTTAAAGGAGGACGTTCTTACGTTGTTCGTTTCGATCAAAGCATGAATGCTACAGAAGTTGCTTCAACTTTAAAAGATGCTTTTGGTACAGCTCCAGAAGTAAAAACATACGGTTCTGATCGTCAATTAAAAATAACAACTGTTTATAAAATTGATGAAGATGGACAAGATGTAGATGACCAAGTTCAAAGTGCATTATTTACAGGATTAAAATCTTATTTAGGAACAACTACTTATGAAGATTTTAAACCAGGTTTCGAAAAAGAAGGTTCTGGTGTAATGAGTTATATGAAAGTAGAGCCAACTATTGCAGATGATATTAAAACATCAGCATTATATGCGGTATTTGGATCATTATTAGTTGTTTTCTTATACATCTTATTACGTTTTAGAAAGGTATCTTTCTCTATTGGGGCTGTAACTGCCGTTTTCCATGATGTTTTAATTGTATTAAGTGTATTCTCTATTACATACAGCTTTATGCCTTTTGATATGGAAATAGGTCAATCATTTATTGCGGCAATTCTAACCGTAGTTGGATACTCTCTGAATGATACTGTGGTTATTTTCGATAGAATTAGAGAGTTTACAGGAACACATCCTAATTGGAAATACAGCGAAGTTGTAGACAAAGCATTAAGCTCTACTTTAGGTAGAACTATAAATACATCTTTAACAACATTATTAGTAATGTTAGCAATCTTCTTATTTGGAGGGGACTCTATTAAAGGATTTATGTTTGCCTTAATTATTGGTGTAGTAGTAGGTACTTATTCATCATTATTTGTGGCAACACCAATTATGTTTGATACTTCTAAAAAAGAAGAAAAAAATAATTAAATTTATTTATAGATATATTAAAACCGTTTTTAATTTGTGAATCAGATTAAAAACGGTTTTTTCATTCAACAAATAGCTATTAAAAACAACAATCTAATGAGTATTATAAAACTTCAAGATCTATATTTTAAACCTTTTATTACTAAGGAAGAAATTGCAGTAATCGTAAAGCAATTAGCAGTACAAGTAAAACAAGACTTACCTAAAGGAGAAGTTCCTATTTTTGTAGGAATTTTAAATGGATGCTTTTTATTTGCAGCAGACTTTGTTAGAGAATTTAATGGAGATTGTGAGGTTTCTTTTGTAAAATTAGCTTCTTATAGCGGGACTACTTCTACAGAAAACGTAAAACAATTAGTAGGTATTAATGAAGATTTAACAGGAAGAACTGTAATTATATTAGAAGATATTATAGATACAGGGAACACTCTTCAAGAAATTTATAATATCTTTAGAGATAAAAATTTAAAACAATTAAAAGTTGCAACGTTATTTTTTAAACCAGACGTATTTAGAAAAGAACTACCAATCGATTATATCGGAAAAGGAATTGAAGATAAATTTATTGTTGGTTACGGATTAGATTATAATGGTTTGGGAAGAAACTACCCCGCAATTTATCAATTATCAACACAACCTAAAATGAAAAACATCGTATTATTTGGCCCTCCAGGTGCAGGGAAAGGAACACAAGCAGATTTTTTAAAGGACATGTACAACTTGGTGCATATCTCTACAGGAGATGTATTCCGTTTTAACATTAAAAATAAAACTGAATTAGGTTTGTTAGCTAAAAAATATATGGATGAAGGAGATTTAGTTCCGGATGAAGTAACTATAAATATGCTAAAAGCAGAAGTTGAAAAAAAAGCTGATGCTAATGGCTTTATTTTTGATGGTTTCCCTAGAACAGAATCTCAAGCAGAAGCATTAGATGCTTTTTTAGCTGAAAAAGGTGAACAAATAAACGGAATGGTAGCTTTAGAAGTTCCTGAAGATGCTTTAGTAACTCGTTTATTAGAAAGAGGAAAAACAAGCGGAAGAACAGATGATACTGACGAAAGTAAAATTAGAAACCGTTTTAATGAATACAATACCAAAACAGCTGTTTTAAAAGATTATTTTGAAGCTCAGAATAAATACTATGGAGTTAATGGTTTGGGTTCTATTGAAGAAATTACACAAAGAATTGCAAAAGTATTTGATACTTTATAAAATGTGTAACTGTGTAATTGTTTAACTGTGTAACCTTTAAACGTATATTACATAGGGCAATTAAACATTTAAACATTTACACGATTAAACAAGAATTATGACTGAAGGAAATTTTGTCGATTACATAAAAATATACGCTTCTTCTGGTAAAGGCGGACAAGGTTCTATGCACTTACATAGAGAAAAGTATATTACCAAAGGTGGACCTGACGGTGGAGATGGTGGACGTGGAGGACACATTATTTTACGTGGTGATAAAAATATGTGGACGTTGTTTCATCTAAAATTTAAACGTCATTTTAGAGCCGAAAGTGGTGGTGGCGGAAGTGCTAGTAGAAGTTCTGGTGCAGATGCAGATGACATTTATATTGATGTGCCTTTAGGTACCATTATTAAAGATGCTGATACTGACGAAGTAATTATAGAAATTACAGAACATCAAAAAGAAGTAGTTTTATTACGTGGAGGAAAAGGAGGTCTAGGAAACTGGAACTTTAAATCTTCTACAAATCAAACACCAAGATACGCACAACCAGGAATGGATGGTTTTGATGGTTGGTTTAGAATGGAATTAAAACTATTGGCAGATGTTGGTTTGGTTGGTTTCCCTAATGCAGGAAAATCTACTTTATTATCTGTATTAACCTCTGCGAAACCAAAAATTGCAGATTATGCTTTTACTACTTTAAAACCAAATTTAGGAATTGTAGAACATAGAAATCATCAAACGTTTGTAATTGCAGATATTCCTGGAATTATAGAAGGTGCTGCTGAAGGAAAAGGATTAGGACATCGTTTTTTACGTCATATAGAACGTAATTCGGCGCTGTTATTCTTAGTTCCTGCAGATAGTGATGATATTAACAAGGAATATGAAATTCTTTTAAACGAGCTTAAAAAACACAATCCAGAATTGTTAGACAAAGATCGTTTATTAGCTATTTCTAAAACAGATATGTTAGATGAAGAGCTAGAAGCAGAAATAAAAGCAGATTTACCAAAAGGTGTAGAAGCTATATTTATTTCTTCCGTTGCTCAAAAAGGCTTGCAAGAATTGAAAGACAAACTTTGGAAAATGTTGAATTAGAGGTTTACTATTTTAAAAAAAAATCTAAACTTAGAGTCTAAGTATATAATATATTAAAGGTTATCATTACTGCGAAAGCAATAATGATAACCTTTTTTTATATCATAAAACTATAAAATAGCATGGTTTAATTGTTACTTCTAAAAAACAAAATGAACCTTTTTAATCAAAAAAAGGTTCATTTCTAGATAATAATTAAAATTGGGGAACAAAATTATTAAAAGTCATACCACTGAGCAAGCATAGTAGTATCATCAACAGGAATTAAACCTAAGGTGTTTTGATTTGCATTAAAATCTACCATTTTTTGTACATAGAAACCACTATCTCTAAATAAAAACTCTAATAAAGGCAATACCCCTGCTCTTCTAGTCGTATTAACTGGTATCGTTTCTGTTAATTTATAAATTTTATTACCAGTAGCGTCTTCAGTTACCGTATATGTAAAACCAAAGTTTAAACTATATGTATTTCCACTAGACAAATAACGTACTTGAACAAAAGAATTATCACTAGTATCTAAATTATACAAGTATACTCTTGTAACCGTTCTACCACTTTGAGTAGCTGTAAAATGTGCTTCCCATTCTTTATAAAAGTTTATAAAATTTTCACTAGATAAATCCGAGTTAGGTAAGTTAGTTCTATATAGCCTCATGTTATTATTTCCTCTTGATTCATTTCCAAAATCATAAAATGGCAATAAAAAACTTAATTCATCAGCATAATTTAAAGTCATTTTAACTCCATCAACCTCAGCAACAAACTCGTCATTATCTACACTATAAATAAACTCATCTAAAGTTACATTATCTATTTCTATCGCTGGACTAACAACAAAGCCAGTAGGTGTAGGCGCAAGACCAAAGCTTAGGTCTGTTTTTGCAGCGTCTTTACTGATTGCTGTAACCGTAGCATACCTTCTAGCCTCATTAAAAGAAAAACTATATAAAGTAGTGTTACCTCCGCTTTCTAAAGTTAAATTTCTAAAAACAGATTTTAATGGGTCTATTGGAATATTTGTTTCTAACATTGACCTATTTTGAGTTGTTAAACTAGTCCAATCTTCTTTAGATGCTTTAGAGAAACTAATAATAATATCTCGATCTCTATTCGATTTAAAAAAAATCTCTTCTCCCACTGTTTTAAAGTATAAAAACTCAAAACTACCTTTATAACCCTGCCCTCTAAGATCATCATCAGGGTAATTATTGGAGTCAGATAGCTCATGAATTACATTTTTTGATGTAAACGTAAGCTTAATGGTAGAACCCAATGTAATATCATACAAACTCGTAACAGTAACGTCTGGGGTTCCAAAATCAGAATCCATAATTACTTCGGAATCACTAATAAAGTCGAAAAGAAAAGTAAAACCTCCTAGTTCTGAATCATCAGTAAAATAAGTTGTTTTCCATCCATTTTCTGAGTCTTGTAAAGCTGTTTTTAATTCTGAAATACTCTTTTCTATTCTAACTGTTGGTACATCATCAAACAACAGTTCTGGGTCGCTATTATCTTGACAGCTGTTAAACACTACAAGACAAAAAGCTAAAATTAATTGATATCTATTTATTTTAAAATTTTTCATGTTCTTAGTATTATTTAATTGCTTCTAAAATATTATCTGTAGCTAATTGTTGTAATTCATATAAATCTATATTAAAAGATTTCTTAAAGTATTCTGCTACAATTGCTTCTTTTGCTTTTATCAGTGCTACAGCATTTTCTGCTTGTGGCGTTGCTGTAATAGTAGCACCTTGAGTTGCTGCATCTATTTCTGCTTGCGTAGCTCCAGAACCTAGATTAGATAAAGCATTAGAAACAGCATTACTTATTATCTTAGCCTTAATATTATCTAAAATTTCCTGGTAATCTTCTGCATTGTTGGTAAGAATAGTTTCTACCATTTCTGCAAAATCTTCATTTTCATTAAGCCTCGCATAATCCGTTATATAACCAAGACTATTGGCAATATCAAATCGCTCTTCTTCATCTGCAGGATTAAACCATTGTGCCGTATAACCACTAGGTGTTATTTGTTTAAAAGCTTCTTCATCATAACGAACTTGTTGATTTAAAATGTGTGTATATTCATGCTGAATTGTTTGAATAAACCTTGTTACTTGGCTTTTATTCTTTACATCTACTAAATCCGTTTCAAATAACACAATGTTCTTTCCACCTTCTGCAAAACCTAAAGTTCTTGTTCCGCTTGGGTTTAAATTTGTACCACCAACCAACACCATTTCTCTTGGTGCTATTATTTTTACAAAATCTTCACCTCCTAACTCCGAGTAAGTATCAATCCAAACTTTTTTAACAACTTGCATAATAGGCACTACTTTATCTAAAGTTGGTGGAAATAAATATCTATCTAAATCTACACTCCCTTCGTCCCATAAATAATTTACATCAATATTATATGGATAGGTAATGTTTTCTCTTAACCACAGATCTGTAGTATTTAAACTTGGCGTTTCTGTATTTAAGTTACTGTCTGTTAATTTATCATCATCTTTAGTACAGGCAGAAATAATTCCGAAAATTATAACTGCTACATATATATATATCTTTTTCATAATTATCTAGGATTAGGTGTTAGCCCAAAGTTTATTGCAGATTCTGGGACTTGTAATTGTTTTCTTAAATCTTCTTTAGTTAATTCTACATCGATATCATCTTTTCTATAATATCTTTTAATAGCAATGTTAAATCTTCTTACATCAAACCATCTTACCCCTTCGTGATAAAATTCTTTTTGTCTGAATTTTAAAATAGCATTGATAAAAGAGGTTTGTTTATCATCTTTAAAACCGTAAAAAGGCGTTAATTCATCTGGAGTTACAGGAAATAAGTTAACAACCATTTCTTCAGTTAAAATATCTGTACTGCTATTATATCCTTCTGTTTTCTTTGATAAAAAATCATTTAAATCTTTTAAACAGTTTGCATAATCTTCTTTCATAGCGTAAGCTTCTGCCCTATTTAAAAGCGCTTCATCATTACCAAATAACACCAAACTAGTATATCCTCTACCGGTTCCTGCAGATTGATTTGTTACCTTAAAATACTCATCAAACTTAGGGTTGTTAAAACCTTCACTAGAACCAAAAATATCATAAGCCCAACCTTTACCAAAAGGATTGTCTGCCTGAAAAATTGCATCAGAATTAATATTTGATAAACCATAGTTCGTTCTCCAAAAATTTCTTCCCCACCAAGATGATGTAGAACTAATAAGAATGTTAGAATCTTCTAAAGAGCTACTGTATTGAAGCGCTCTTTGCGCATACGATAATTCTTGATACGCTAGCAAATCTCTTATCTGTGCTTGCGGATTGGTGATAATTTTATTGGTGTAAGAAATTACCTCATCCCATTCTCCTTTATATTGATAAAACCTAGCAGCAAAAGCATTTGCTGCTGCTTTAGAAAAATGAAATTTGGCATTTTTTTCTCTGTCTTGTATTAAGTCGATACCTTCTAATAGATCTTTTTCTATAAAATCATACACTTCTGCAACCGTATTTCTAGTATAACTTTGTATTAAAGTTGTTTCTGGTGTAATTACATAAGGTACTCCTAAATCTGATGCTGAAGTAGTAGGATTATAATGTTTACCCCAAAAATTAACTAACATAAAATGAGCATACGCTCTTGCTATTAAAGCTTCTCCCTTTTGCGCATCTAAATTAAATTGACCTTCTAATTCTTCTATAGAAACCAACGCTTGATTAGCTTGTGCAATTGCTCCATAAGAATTAGACCAAAAAAATGTAGGTGAATCTTGATCTTCTGCTAAACTGGTATCCCAAGTAAACATTTGCTCACCTATTAAAACATTTATGTAACTTCTAATATTAGATCTAGAGGTAGCATTGTCTGACATTATTTCTGCCATTAACTGATAGTTTCCTATTGAATAAGCCCCAGTAACTAATGCACTTATTTTTTCTGGAGAATCTATTTCTGCTCTATTATCTGGTAATTCAGATAAATAATCATCACAACTAATTAGTAAGAATAAAGATATAATTGTGGTTATTTTTAAAATATTTTTCTGTATTTTTTTCATTGTAATATATTTTATAGTCCAATATTTAAAGACATTGTAAATTGTCTGGTTATAGGTAAAGCAACACCACCTGTGCCATAAAATTCTGGATCTTGTCCGTTTAATCTATCATCTGAATACAATAAAAACAAGTTGGTTCCTTGTAGTTTAAGTTTTAAATGAGAAAGACTTAATTTAGCTAATACATCTTTACTAAAACTGTATCCTAAAGAAATGCTTTTCATTCTTAAAAAATCTCCATTGGCAACTCTTGCATCAGAAAAATTATAAGCGTTATAAGCTCTAGATAAATCGCTAGTATCATAAATATTGTTATCTCTAACATCTATAACTTTAGGAATATTGGTAATATTTTCATCACCAGGTAAAACCCATCTATTAATACTACTTTTTGTAAATACATTTGTACCAGAATAAAAGTTATCTAAAGCTGGGTTTAACCTTACTACATTACCACCAGAACCTGTGATTAACATATTTAAATCCCAATTTTTATATTTAAATGAATTTGAAAAACCACCCGCTATATTTGGTAACACAGAACCGTTGTACACTAAATAATCTGTAATATTAGAACTGTCTTGAAAATCTACATCTGTAACTGGGTTATCTCCTTCTGGTAAAATAAATGTTGGTATACCGTCTGAATTTAATCCATCGAATTGAAAAGAAAACAAAGAGTTATTTGGATATCCTTCTAATTTTCCTCCTTGAAGTCCAACAACATCGATTACTCTTGGTTTATTTTGAAGTTTTGTTATTTCTTGATCGAAAAAAGAGAAGTTTAAAGAAGACGTCCAACTAAAATTATCTGTTTTTACGTTGGTTGATGTTAAAGCAAACTCGATTCCTTTTTGAGTGGTATCAGAATTATTTCCTGTTTTAAAAAATTCTCCTCCAATACCCGAAGTTCTCACAAAATCGATATTATCAAAAATATCTCTTTGATATACGTCTGCTGTAAATTGAATTCTATTATTAAATAACCCTAAGTCTACACCAATATTTAATTCGTGTTGTTTTTCCCAAGTTAATTCAGAGTTTTCTAAATCTTGAATATCTAAATATGTTTCTCTTTCAGAAGGTGTTAATCTATCTGTAATTTCACTTCTAAAAATTGCCAAAGAGTTCGTAGCAGGACCTGGTGAAGCACTTAAACCATAAGAGGCTCTAAATTGTAGGTTGTTAATGGTTTTTGATTTTTGTATAAAATCTTCTTCACTTGCATTCCATTTAGCACTTACAGTTCCTGTAGGTAACCATCTAGATTTAGAACTTCTACCTTGTCTATTAGAACCATCATATCTTCCTGTTAAAGAAAAAACATACTTATCATTATATGTATAAGTAGTTCTACCAAAAAAAGCAACCGTTCTTTCTCTTTCTCTACCTAACCCAAAATAGTTTCCGCCTTCTGCAATTACTTTTTCTAATAATCTAGCATCTGTAAATGGTACATAACCGTTTTCATATTGTAAGCCATAACCCGTAAAATTTTCGTTATTTCTATCTACATATCTTAATTCTTGACCTAATAAAGCATTAAAATTATGTTTTTGATTAAAATCTTTCTTTAATTGAAAACTGTTTCTTACGTAATATGAAGTTAAACTGTTATCAAATTTACGGTACAAACCACCTTCTGGAAAAACAGAAATAGGAATAGCATCTGGATTGTTTGGGTCTGTATATAAAAAGATATTTGCATTTGCTATTACAGTGGTTTCGTCTGCATTATAAGCTCTAACAACATTAGAGTTTTCTCTAATTTGGTGTTCTCTAACACTATTTACATATCTCGCAGAAGCATTTAAATCATATGTAATATTGTCTGAAATTTTATAAGAAGCATCTAGTTGAAAGCGAATATCTTTTACATCTAAATCTAAGGTATTGTTTTCTAATTCTTCTAAGATATTAAAGTCAGCCCAATTATTGGTGTAGTATTCTAAATTGCCATCATTATCTCTTGGTCTTAACGCTCTAGATGTATTTAATGCGTAACTAAACGGATTGATATCAAAATCTCTACTAAACTGACCATCTACAACATTGGCCTCTCTATTAAAAGAACCTGGTGCTTTTTGTTTTCTAACAGATGCTACTGTAGCAATTGAAATATTAAACTTATCTGAAAAGTAAAATGTATTCTTTAAGTTAGTTGTAATTCTAGATACTTTATCTGCAACAGACCAACCCGGATCGTGTAAAAAACCAACAGATGCGTAGAAAGAATTATTCTCTCCACCTCCTGTAAAGTTAATCGTGTGATTTTGCATTAAAGATTGTCTAAACAATTTTTTAAACCAATTGGTATTTGCCAACTCGTAATCCTTTAAAAAAGCACTTCTACCTTCTACTGTATTTGGCACCCCAAAACCACCATTAGAATAGCTATTAATTTTCTTTTCTAAAATACCATATACTCCAGAAAATCTAGAATTACCAACATCTGGTAGTCTTAAATAACCTTGACTTCTTAAACCTTCTAAAATACCAATGGTTTCTTTAGAATCTAAAATATCATATTGAGAATAAGATGGAATATCTCTTACCGTTTGCTCTAACGTATAACTTACTTTTAAAGGGCTCTCTCTTTTACCACTTTTAGTAGTTATAACTACAACTCCGTTTCTTGCTCTTGCTCCATAAATAGAAGTTGCAGAAGCATCTTTTAAAATATCTATTTTTTCTATATCTGTAGCATTAACACCTGCTATAGAAGAACTAATTAAAGTAGAAGCATCTCCAGAAGTTAAGGCATCTAAATCTTGCTCTACAATATCTTCTTGTACCACACCGTCTATAACGTATAATGGATTATTGTTACCAAATACAGAAGAAGAACCTCTAATAGTAATTTGAGGTGCAGCACCAAAAGTTCCGGTAATGTTTTGTACAATAACTCCGGCTACTTTACCTTCTAACATTCTACTTACATCATTAATACCATCAATTTTTAAATCTGCTGCTTTAATGGTTGTTGCTGCTCCAGTAAAACTTTTCTTGTTAATTTTGTCGTAACCTGTTGTAATAACAATTCCTGCTAAGTTTTCTGATGATTCTTGCAAGACTACCTTTATAACAAACAAACTACCAACCACAACTTCTTTAGATTCGAAACCTAATGATTGAAAAACCAATACATCTCCTTTAGAAGCTGGCACTGAAAATTCTCCATTAAAATCTGTAGCAGTACCAATACCTGTAGCCTTTACACGTACAGAAGCCCCCATAATCGGCATGCCTTTATCATCAACTAAAACACCTGAAACCTTTTGTTGAACAGATTTTTTCTTTAGCAAAATTGAACCATCTTTATTAAATTGATAAATAACATTACTTGCTTGTAAGCTTTTATCTAAAAGATCTTTTACAATGATAATACCCTTATGTAGGTTAACTTTTGGAAGTTTTTTGAAAATACTATTTTCGTAAACAAATGTATAATCTGTTTGCATTTTAATTAAATCAAAAACTTGCTCTACAGATATGGTTTTATCTGTATCTATTTTAATTTTTGAGTTTTGTGACATTCCTTCGCTTGGTACAAATGCAAACGAGATGGCACAGAATAAGTATATGAACGTTTTCATAATAGTTGTTAATAGCTTTTTTCGCAACAGAAAAAAGTCTCCAGTAAATTTAATTTCCATAAATTTGTTAAGTGTTTAATTATTAATAAGCATGAACCTAAGGAATTGTGGTTTTAATATTGTGAGAGATGGACAAACCACATTCCTTTTTATTTTCTAAATTTAATTTTTCTATTATCTATTTCATAAGTTATATCTGTTGTATTTATAATAGCATCTAAGACAAATTTTATGTCTTGTTTTTTACTCAAAACTCCATTAAATCTTAAATCTTTTATTTTTTCATCTTCAAAAGAGATGTCAACATCATAACATCTAGAAAGTGTTTTTGTAATTTCTAACAAAGAAGTGTTATCAAAACTAAAATAACCGTTTACCCAAGAAATTTTTTCTTTTGCATTTACCTCATTCTTTTGCATTTCTAATGTTAAAACATTTAAAGTTATCTCTTCATTAGGTTCTAAATACATTTTTATTTTTTCGTTATTTTCAACCAAAACTTTACCTTCTATTAAGCTTGTTGTTATTAAATGATCTTCTGGATATGCCTTTACATTAAAATGTGTTCCTAAAACAGATACCCTTTGTAAAGAATTTAAAACATTAAAACCATCTCCTGAATTCTTTTTACTAGATGAAACTTCAAAATAAGCTTCTCCATAAATTAGTTCTACAGTTCTTGGCTGTCCTTTTATAAAGCTTACCGGATATTTAAGTTTAGATTCTGAATTTAACCACACTTTAGTTCCATCTGCTAAGGTTAAAGAGAATTCTCCCCCTTTTTTAGTTGTTAGGTAGTTATAGATAATTTCGGGTTGTGTTGCAATTTCTTCAGATTGCTTTGTATTAGCCTTCTTATACGCAATACTTTTATCTTCACTTTTAAAAAGAGCGTTTTCTATTTTATGATCTTTAGAAAGAAGAATTTCTTTACCATCATCTAAAGTTAATATTGCTTTATTATTATAACCTACATCAGTAGTTATTTCCGCAGTATTTACTTTTTCATTAATAGGATTAAATAAATAAGATATTGAAAACAATAATGCAATGGAAGCTGCTGCTGCATAATATTTCCAAGTTGTTTTCTTTTTGATGTTAGCTTTCCCTTTTATTGCTTTCCAATTCTTTTCTTTGTCAAAAAGGTATTTTTTAGAATTCTTGTTTTCTTGTACACTTTTAAAATACGCTCTATGTTTTTCTGATTCTGAATACCATTTATCAAACGCTATCTTTTCCTCTTCAGAAAGCGTATTATTTATCTTTTTTATTATTAAGAAAAATTCCATTTTAAGAATGTCTTTTTTAAGTGTAATTATATTTTGTAATTAAATACTATACACTAAAGACAAGGTGAAACAAAAAACGGGTGACAAAAAAAGTAATATTTTTTAAAAAAAACTCAAATTAAATCAACAATAAGAGAAAATCGTTGATAATTATTAAGCAAAACAACATAATCATTAAAGAATTATTAATCTTAACTCGAGCTCTTTTTAACTGTGTTTTCACCGTATTTAGAGAAATATTTAGCTCTTCGGCAATTTCATTATACTTATAATCCTCTATAAATTTTAATTTAAAAATTTTTTGCATTTTTAAAGGCATTTCATCTACAATTGCTAAAACCTTTAAATAAAGAGTATTATTTTCTTCTGTAAAATTAAGTATTTCTACACGATCAATTAAAGACCTACTATACTCTATATAATCTTGGTTATCGGTTATTTTTATAGATTTTAAATGATTCAAACACCTATTTTTAACCATCACAAATAAGTAAGCTTTTAGTGATGTTTTAATTTCTATCTTTTCTGAGTGTTCCCAGATATAAACAAATACTTCTTGAACAATATCTTCACTAACTGAAAAATCTGATACATATCTATTTGCAGAAACCACTAAATCTTGAAAAAATAAATCATAACATTTTTTAAAAGCAACGGTATCTTTCTTTTTTATTTGCGCTATTAAAAGATGGTTATTCATAAAAAAATATAATAATTAGCTTTTTTCTAAAAATACTTTTGCCCTATAAAATAAGTATGTATTCTTATTATAAAGGACAAAAAAGATTAAACGTATTTTTGTTAGCGGTAAATATAAAACATTAAATATAAATTAATTTAATGTTACTATAATTCTCATTTTTCAAGGTAATTATTACGAAACCGTTACATTTTCTATATCAGAATAAGTTAAAGAATAAATTATATGCAGAAAAAAAGGCATATCGACAAAATAATATTAGCTTAAAAACATAGCGACTAGACTCTTTAACAAAAAATTAAAAAAGTTAAATAATAGGCAGTAAATTAAATGTTTTTTTATTCTTTTAATTGAATTCTAATTGGCAATCTGTATTTTGTAGTAACAGGTATTCCTCGCTTGTTTGCAGGGTATATTTTTGGAAGTTTCTCTACACTCGCTTTTAATAAACTATCTAATTCGGGCAATTCCTTTTTAAGGTTTTCAGAAGCCTGAATAGTGTCTAATCTAAAAATTCCTTCAGAATTAATAATTACATCTACATAGACAATTTCATTAATAGAATCTTTAACAGCAAATGAATGTTGTTGCAACTCCGCTTCTATTTTCTGATGGATGGTTGTTCTAAAGCAATCCATTTTTTCTTGTTTATCAATAATCGCATCACAAGTTTTAAAAGAAGGAAAAGTATCTACCGAAGAAAAATCTACAATAGTGTCTAAATCTGATGTATTTTTATCCTTTGGAGGGCAAAATAAATCACACGAAGTGATAAAAACCAACATTATTAAAAAAGATAAAACCCTTAAAAACATACTTTTATTTAGAGTGTGAATTTACTAAATTTTGTTGACTTGTACTTTAAACTTTTTAAGCCCTAAAAAAAAGCCAATTTTAGTTATAAAAACAACTTATATTTAAAAATAAAAAAGCCGAGATTTACACCTCGACTTTAACTATTTCAAATAATTATACACTTAATTTTTCCTTTTCATAGATGTATTAATTTACTATTATTGAAACCGGAATTGAATATTTTACACCTACTTTTTTACCTTCATGTTCACCAGGAATCATTTTAGGCAACGAATTCATTACCGAAATAACTTCTTCCTTAAGATCTTTATGCGGTGCTCTTGCATTTACATCTACTACATTTCCTTCTTTGTCAATTTTAAAACCTATAAAAATCCTTTTCCTGCCTGCTTCTAAACCCAATTGATTTGGTAAATCTGCATTAAAGTTTCTAGAAAAATGTTTCTGAACTTCTTTAGAAAAACAATCTTTATCACCCGATGCGCAACCTGGAAATGTTGGTACTTTGTCTATAGTCATAAATGAGACTTCTTCTTTATTCTCGGTGCCATCTCCATACATTTTCTTCTTCAAAAATTTAGTCATACTTTCAAATAGCTCTTTCTCTCTATTTAGTTTATCTATAGAATCTCCCAGCTTTTGATTAATAAGTGTTAATTCTTTTATCTGAATTTCTTTCGCTAAAACCTTTTCAGATTCTAAATCTTTATTTTTATTTTTATTTTCGGAACAAGAAGTGTAAAATAACATACTCGCCAATACCGGAATTAATACCAAATACTTTAGTTGATTCATTTTTTTTGATTGTTTCTTTTTCATCATAATAATTCTTTTTTTGATTAAGGTTTTTTTATAAAATTGGTTCACAAAGGCAATGTTTTCAACTTGAAAAAAGTTGGATAATAAGTTATTAATATAAATTTCTTTTGTTTCTGACTTTGCCGCTACTTCGTCAGAAATATATTCGTGAATGAGTGTTATTCTCTTTTGATAAATAAAAATCATTGGATTAAACCACATCATTATTTTTAAAAATTCGAAGAATAATAAATCTAAAGAGTGCTTTTGATTACTATGCACTAGTTCGTGTGCTATAATTTGTGCTTGTTGAGAAATTGGAATTTCTTTTCCTAAAAAAATAAAGTTGAAAAAAGAAAATGCCTTGGTTTGATTTGGTATTATAACTAAAGTGTAATTCGCTTTTTTTACAACTTCGTATTTTCTAATTAGGTTTGTTATTTTAAACAGTTTTATTAAAAAAAGTATCAAAAAAAGACTGAATCCAAACCAAAATAAAAGGTTTACATAATTTATAGATTGATACAAACTCGTTTCTTGAATAACATCTTGAATTACTTTTTCTGGTGATAAAACGATTTCTGGTAAATAAATAATAAACTCTTCTGGAACCGCTTTTTGAAACGTCGGAATTTTAATAAACGGTAAAATGAAAGATACAATTGGTGTACTAATTAAATACCATCTGTTTTTAGTAAAAAAGGTTTCTTTACTTAGAAAGAAATCATAAATAGCCAAAAACAATACTTGAAATAATATGACTTGTAGAATATAATTGATCATAGTTTTTTTTTTATTTTTTTATTATCACACTGTCATTTCGAAATGAGTCTTTTTAGACGATTGAGAAATCTCATATTGAAAAAACTACTTCTATATAGGAAAGAGATTCCTCTTCTTTAGCTGCGCTAGATACTTTCAATTAAGAAAGTATTTTAATTTCAGTAGCATTCGGAATGACATCTACACTTTAATAATAATGAAAACTGAGACTGCCAACTGCAACTGAAAACTGTTTACTCCTTCCCTTTATTTACTTCCTTTAAAATAGATTCTAATTCGGCAACATCCATTTTATTTTCTTTTACAAAAAAGGAAACCATACTTTTAAAAGAACCATCAAAATAACCGTTCATTAATTTGTGTAAACTCTGGTTACTGTAGGCTTCTTTTTCAATAATAGGATGATAGATAAATCCCCTTCCTACAGGTTTATGCCCAACAAATTCTTTGGTTTCTAAAATTCTAACAATGGTAGAAACTGTATTATATGCAGGTTTAGGTTCTGGTAATTTATCTATCACTTCCTTTACAGAAGCTTCTTTTAAATCCCATAAGACTTGCATAATCTGCTCTTCTGCTTTTGTTAATTGTTTGCTCATAATTATAACTAAGTTTTTAGTTCAACAATGCAAATATAACTAATTATATAGTTTAAACTAATTTATTAGTTTAAATATTTGTAACATAACGTAACTATAATCGTCTTATAATTAGAAAACTGTGATGTTTATTGACTTTAAACCCGTATAATTATTAAAATATTTATGGATATATTTTTATTACTATTAGGATTCCTTTTTGTCTGCTTAGGCATTATTGGCGCTTTTTTGCCCATTTTACCAGGACCTTTAACAAGTTGGGTAGGTTTACTTTTATTACATTTCACTAAAATAATTCCGATGGATTGGACTTTTTTAGGAATTACTTTAGCCGTAGCCATTCTAATTTGGATTCTCGATTACTTTATACCTGGTATGGGTACAAAACGTTTTGGCGGCACAAAATATGGAGTTTATGGCACTACCATTGGCTTATTTGTCGGCTTGTTCTCCCCTATTCCATTCGGAATGTTAATTGGTGCTTTTTTGGGAGCCTTTATAGGGGAATTACTTTATGATAGCAAAGACACAAACCGAGCTTTAAAGGCTTCTTTTGGAGCGTTTCTTGGTTTTTTAGCTTCTGCAACTATTAAGTTTTCTATAGCCGCTATCTATTTTGTGCTATTTATAATTCAGTTTTGGGAATTTAAAGGAAGCTTTTTTTAAATACCATCTTTTATTCTCAACAAATCATGAGAAGCGTCATTACGAGGATGAACGACGAAATAATCTGATTATTAAAATTTACGTATTCTATATTTAGAGATTGCTTCATTCTTCGCAATGACGAGAAAATTCCTTAACGATGATTACATATAATTTAAAGAATGATATAAGTCTGCAAACAAGTCTAACGCAAATTAACTCCAATTTAATATTTATTTGAGTCGTTGAATGCTTCGCATTTGAAGTGGCATCCTTTTTATACCTTTTTTAAAATTGTCATTGCGAGGCACGAAGCAATCTGCTAATCAAAAAGAGATTACCATAGTTTACAAAAAAGCAAACTTCGCAATGACAGCATAAAAGATATAGCTACTAAAAAAAGAAAATTTAAGAGACAAATTAACACATTACCTAAAAATAACCGTGTTTTCTATTTACGAAAAGTCATAAAAAAAAGCGTCCCGTTTCAGGGAAGCTTTCCATTGGTTAACAAAACCACGACGCTTTTACTAAAGCGCCAAAACAACACAACTAATGCTGCCCTAACAAAAAGCAGCCGACAAATATACGATGTTTTTTAATATTCTCAAATAAAGAAGTTGTTTTTTATTTTATTCTCAATTGTCTATTAATTCATTTGATTGTATCTTTGCATTCTTAAATAAACATTAGAAAACTAAACAGCAAATGCAATTATCAGAACAAGAAGTTGTACGTAGAGAAAAGCTCGTAAAATTACGCGCTTTAGGCATCAATCCTTATCCTGCAGATTTATATCCAATAGATTCAAATTCGGCAAAGATAAAGCAAGATTATGCTGAAGGAAAAAAGGTAATTATTGCTGGTAGACTAATGTCTATTAACATACAAGGAAAAGCTTCTTTTGCACAATTACAAGACGGAGAAGGTAGAATACAAGTGTATTTTAACCGTGATGAAATTTGTACTGGTGAGGATAAAACCTTGTACAATGATGTTTTTAAAAAATTACTAGATTTAGGTGATTTTGTAGGGATTGAAGGAGAATTGTTTACCACTAAAGTGGGAGAAAAAACAGTACGTGTTAAGAACTTTACATTATTAAGTAAGTCTTTAAAACCATTGCCTTTACCAAAAGTAAAAGACGGTGTTACTTATGATGCTTTTACAGACCCTGAATTACGTTACAGACAACGTTATGCAGATTTAGTAGTAAACCCACACGTAAAAGAGGTGTTTATAAAAAGAACAAAATTGTTTAACGCAATGCGTTCTTTCTTTAATGATGCTGGTTATTTTGAAGTTGAAACTCCGGTTTTACAACCAATTCCTGGAGGTGCAGCAGCAAGACCTTTTATAACGCATCACAACTCATTAGACATTCCATTATACATGAGAATTGCTAATGAATTGTATTTAAAAAGATTAATTGTTGGTGGTTTTGATGGTGTATATGAATTCTCTAAAAACTTTAGAAATGAAGGAATGGACAGAACTCATAACCCAGAATTTACAGCCATGGAAATCTACGTATCTTACAAAGATTACAATTGGATGATGGATTTTGCAGAGCAACTTTTAGAGCATTGTGCTATTGCTGTAAACGGAACTTCTGAAGCTACTTTTGGTGAACACAAAATAGACTTTAAAGCGCCATACGCAAGAGTAACAATGGCAGATTCTATTAAACATTTTACTGGTTTTGATATTACTGGTAAAACAGAAGATGAAATTAGAGCTGCTGCAAAAGGTATGAATATTCCTGTAGATGAAACTATGGGGAAAGGAAAGTTAATTGATGAAATTTTTGGTGAAAAATGTGAAGGAAACTACATTCAGCCAACTTTTATTACAGATTATCCTAAAGAAATGTCTCCGCTTTGTAAAGAACACAGAGACAACCCAGAATTAACAGAGCGTTTTGAGTTAATGGTTTGTGGTAAAGAAATTGCCAACGCATATTCTGAATTAAATGACCCAATTGACCAACGTGAGCGTTTTGAGCACCAATTAAAATTAGCTCAAAAAGGAGATGATGAAGCAACTGAGTTTATTGATGAAGATTTCTTAAGAGCGTTAGAATACGGAATGCCTCCAACATCTGGAATGGGAATTGGAATGGACCGTTTAATTATGTTTTTAACCAACAACCAATCTATACAAGAAGTTTTATTCTTCCCTCAAATGAGACCAGAGAAAAAAGCGACTGCAGTAGAATTGAATGCTGATGAAAAAGCTGTTTTGGCAATTGTTACCAAAGCCGAAAAAATAGATTTAAATGATTTAAAAGTAAAATCTGGTTTATCTAATAAGAAATGGGATAAAACAATTAAAGGTTTAACAAAACATAAAGTTGCAAAGGTTTCTAAAACAGACGAAGGTTTGTTTGTGGAAATTGCATAGCAATTTCTAATTCTGAACTTGTTTCAGAATCTTATTTATAAAATTTACAAAAGGAATTACAGCAATGTAGTTCCTTTTTTTTATGATGCGTTTTTTATGTTGTTTCTTAAATTATTTTAGAATAGGTTTGCCTATACTAATACTATAAATTATCAATGGAAAATTATAAAGAAGTAATTGAATGCGTTTATGCTGATGTAAAAAATGTAGCTGACATTGGTAAAGTAGCTAGTTATATTCCTGAATTGGCATTTATAGATCCATCTAATTTTGGCGTTGCTATTACAACTATTGATAAAGAATCTTTTGGTGTTGGCGATTTTGACAAAAAATTTTCAGTACAAAGTATTACTAAAATTCTTTCATTAACCTTAGCCTATAAATTTGAAGGCATAAAATTATGGGACCGAGTAGACGTAGAACCTTCTGGTAATCCGTTTAACTCCTTATTACAATTAGAAGCAGATTTAGGAAAACCTAGAAACCCTTTTATAAATGCTGGCGCAATTGTGGTTTGCGATGTATTGGTCAGTCACCTTAACAACCCAAAGGAAGATTTCTTAGACTTCTGTAAAGATATTTCTAACATTCCTACTTTAAAATATAACGAGAAAGTAGCACAATCGGAAAAAAGTTCTGGGTATAGAAATGTTGCGCTTTGTAATTTTATAAAATCTTTTGGAAACATTAAAAATGACGTAGATGTAGTCTTAGACTTTTACTTTCACATGTGTTCTTTAGAAATGACTTGTAAAGAGCTTTCAAAAATATTTTTATATCTAACGATTGATAATTTTACAACCCAAAAAGGAGAAAAAGTAATTACAGAAAGTCAAACAAAAAGAATTAACGCCATTATGCTTACTTGTGGTTTTTATGATGAATCTGGTGAGTTTGCTTTTCGTGTTGGACTACCTGGTAAAAGTGGTGTTGGAGGCGGAATTGTTGCCATTCACCCAGATAAATACTGCATTGCTGTTTGGAGTCCGAAGTTAAACATCAAAGGAAATTCTTATAAAGGAATGTTGTTTTTAGAAAAATTCACTTCAAAAACTACTTCTTCTATTTTTTAGAAAATAGACATATAACAGCGCAATAAAAACTCAAAATATATTCAATAATTACATTGGATATGTGAATAAAAAAGAGGAACTTTCTTGTCCTTTCAATAAGGATGAGATGGAACAAAATAAACACAATTTTTCTTCTTTTGAAGAATACCCTACAACAGATAAAAGCCTTTGGTTAGAATATTCTAAAGAAAAAACTACTTTTAAAATTTGGTCTCCAACTGCAACTGCCGTAAAACTAAATTTGTACAAAACTGGAAATAATTCTGAAGCATTTACAATTTTAGATTTAAAGGCTATAGAAAATGGACTTTGGCTAAAAACGGTAAAAGGAGATTTAAACGGGACTTATTATACATATCAAATATGTATTGAAGATAATTGGCTAGCAGAAACTCCAGGAATTTACGCTAAGGCAGTTGGTGTAAACGGACAAAGAGCCATGGTTTTAAACTTTGATAAAACAAATCCTAAAAATTGGGAGCAAGATACATATGTGCAATTAAACGCTCCTAATTCGGCTATTATTTACGAACTACATATTCGGAATATTACCATTCAAACAGAAGCTAATTCTTCTTATCCAGGTAAATATTTAGGTTTGATAGAACAGGGAGTGAAGAGTAATCTTGATGTTCCAACAGCCATCGATCACATTAAAAGGCTAGGAATTACACACGTTCATATATTACCCACATTCGATCAATATTCTATTGATGAAACTCATTTAGAGGTACCACAATTTAATTGGGGATACGACCCTCAAAATTACAATGTTCCAGAAGGTTCTTTTTCTACTGATCCTTTTAAAGCAGAAGTAAGAATTCCGGAATTTAAAAAAATGATACAAGCATTTCATAGTGCCGGAATTGGTGTTATTTTAGATGTTGTGTATAACCATACTGGAATCATTGAAAACTCAAATTTTAATTTAGAAACCCCAAAATATTACTATCGTTTTAACAACGATGGTAGTTATTCTAATGCTTCTGGGTGTGGAAATGAAACATCGTCTGAACGGACAATGACACGAAAATTCATACTTGAATCTGTTAAATATTGGACAGAAGAATATCATTTAGATGGTTTTCGTTTCGATTTAATGGCGATTCATGATGTAGAGACGATGAATCTAATTGCAGATGAAATCACCAAAATAAATCCAAGTGCACTTATTTATGGAGAAGGTTGGACAGGTGGAGATTCACCGTTACCAGAAGAGAAAAGGGCTTTAAAAAAACACATTCCACAAATGCCCAAAATAGCTGCTTTTTCTGATGAAATTAGAGATGCCATAAAAGGAAGCACATTTGATGATAGAAGTACTGGCTTTGTTAGCGGTGCTAAATTTAAAGAAGAATCTCTAAAATGTGGAATTGTAGGTGTTATACCACATCCTCAAGTAAATTACATGTATATAAATCATACAGATTTTCCTTGGGCACTGCAACCTTGGCAAGCTATTAATTACGTTTCTTGCCACGACAATTATACTTTATTCGATAAATTAAAAATATCTAGACCAGACGCTTCTTTAGAAGATATAAAAGCAATGCATAAATTGGCAACTGCTATTGTAATGACTTCTCAAGGAACTCCTTTTTTACATGAAGGTTCAGAAATAATGAGTACCAAAAAAGGAGATCATAACTCATATAAATCTCCAGATAAAATAAATGAAATAGATTGGAATTTAAAAGTGAAAAATGGAGACGTTTTAGCGTATTATAAAAATCTAATTCAATTAAGAAAAAAACATCCTGCATTTAGAATGACAACCGCTAAAGAGGTGCAAGAAAACTTAGAGTTTAAAAAAATAGATCATGGTTTGGTTTCTTATCAACTTAAAAATAATGCCAATAAAGATTCTTGGTCAAAAATATTAGTAATTTTTAATAGAGAAAATAAAACGATAAATTACCAATTAGACCAAACTTATAAAATTGCTGTATTAAAAGATACATTTGATTTTGAAGGAAAACAAGAAGTTAAAAACGATGTATATGTACCTGCAATTTCTATGATGGTTTTGTTTAAAGAATAAATATTTGTTTTATTTTGGCTTTATTCTTTCATAAAAAAACAGAACTTTGCAAGAAGTAAAATCTGTTATTTTTAGAACCTTTAAAATAAAAATGTAAATCATAATGAGCAAAAATCAAATTTATAAAGTTGATAACTTTAATGATTTACTATCTACTAAATTTAAAGGAGATATCAACGCAATCTGTTGGAACCGTAATTTAAAAGGTGATTTTTCTGAAATTGTCAATAAAATAATGTTAGATGGAAATATGAGTGAAATTTTCCCTCAACAACTTTTAGATCTTCAGTTAACTGAACAAGGACAACTTGCGCGAGAAATCCTTTTAAACGACTTTAAAGCATTAAAAGAACACGGTAAAATTCCAACTTTAAATATCATTAAGTATTACGAGAGAGATGATGCATTTCCTTTTTTCCCTACTGACGTGTATTCGTTTCATGTAGATCGCTCTCCAATAACTGCAGATACTTTTCTATGCACGTATCATGGAGCATCAAGTGATATTCTACCCAACGATCAAGGAATACAAAAAATATTAATTCCAGAAATAAGAAGTAAACTCAAAAAGTTATACGACGGACCGGAAGATGGTTTTGAATCGTTTTTAAGCGACTATTTCTTTGATTTACATTATCAAGCGAAGCCAGAAGCACAACCTATTAATTTAGGTATTGGTCATTTATGGAAGCTAGCAATAGATCATCCAGAAAGCGAGGTACTTCCTTGCTTACATAGAGCACCGAAGGAAAAAACAGATGAACCTCGTTTAATGATTATTTGTTAATTTAAAATAAAATATATGAACATAAAGATTGATAAGTTTGTAGCTTCTATCATCATCGTAATACTACTAGCGTATCTATTTCCGCAATGGGGAACACAAGAAAATAAATTCCCAATCAACACTATTAGTTCTATTGGTATTTCACTTATTTTCTTTTTCTATGGACTAAAATTAAGTCCGAGTAAGTTAAAAGCAGGACTCAAAAACTGGAAATTACATGTTTTGGTACAGATATCTACTTTTTTAATTTTTCCAATACTTGTTTTATTGCTACACCCATTTATTCAAAACCAAGAACAAGAAACCATTTGGTTAGCTTTCTTCTTCTTAGCTGCTTTACCGTCTACCGTATCCTCTTCTGTAGTTATGGTTTCTATGGCAAAAGGAAACATACCAGGAGCCATTTTTAATGCAAGCATTTCTGGCATTATTGGTATTGCCATCACTCCATTATGGATGGGATTATTTGTAAATGAAATTCAATCTGATTTTGATTTTACCGATATCTACCTTAAATTGATTTTGCAAATAATTGTACCTGTAGTAATAGGTCTTTTTTTACAACGGTTTTTGGGTGCTTTTGTACAAAAACATAACAGTAAACTTACTCTTTTTGATAAATCTATTATCCTTTTAATTATTTACAAAAGTTTTGCAGAATCTTTTGAAGGAAACATATTTAGAGCTGTTTCTTTTGTAGACTTAATGCTAATTCTAGTTGGTGTTATTGTCTTATTTAGTCTTGCTTTTTTTCTCACCGGGTTTTTATCAAAAAAACTACAACTAGATACAAAAGATCAAATTACAGCACAGTTTTGTGGTACAAAAAAATCTTTAGTACATGGTACGGTTTTTTCTAAAATAATCTTTGGTAATATGGCGGCTATTGGTATTATTTTATTGCCATTGATGCTATTTCATGCAACTCAAATTTTAATAATTAGTGTTGTGGCAACAAAAAAGGCTGCTAAAAATAGCAACCTTTAAAATCTAAATTATAGTTAATTTCTTAAAGAAATTTACACTTTATACTTCATTCCTAAATGAACTACTTTCTTGGTTTCATAGAAATCTTCATCAAAAAAGTCAGGTAAATCATAAATTGTGGCAGAAGTGTATAGTTTCAATTCTTCTGACAAATCGCCTCCTTTTAAATATAAAATCCCATTTTTTAAATCGTGATTTTGTTTTTTAGCAATTCTTCCTTTAGTCCACCCTACAAACGTTTCCATTTGCGCTACTGCTCTACTTACAATAAAATCATAAGTTTCTTTTATCTCTTCTACTCTACAGTTAGAGGTTTTTACGTTTGTTAAACCTAAACCAGCAACAACTTCATTTACTACTTTTATCTTTTTACCAATAGAATCTACCAAATGAAACTGCGTTTCTGGAAACAGAATTGCTAACGGAATTCCAGGAAAACCTCCACCAGTACCAACATCCATTACTTTAGACCCAGGTTTAAATTGCACCACTTTTGCTATTGCTAAAGAATGTAAAACATGGCGTAAATACAATTCGTCTATGTCTTTTCTAGAAACAACGTTTATTTTTAAATTCCAATCTTGGTATAATTCTTGAAGTTTAGAAAACTGTTCTATTTGAGTTGGGGTTAAGTCCTTAAAATACTTGAGTATAATTTCCATTAATAAATAAATTTGAATTGCAAAAATAGTTATTTGTATTGGAACAATTCTAAACAAAAACTGACGTTTATCATAAAATTCCATTTCAAAAAGTATATTTTTGCAGATTATAAACATATAAATGAAAACAATAAACTTTTCAAGAGTAGATAAAGCTAAATTCTTTAGAACTCTAAACAAAAGAGTAAATACATATTTTAAAGAAAACGAAATCAAAAAAACAGGAAACTGGAAATTGTACACAAAAGCAATTATCATGTTTTCGCTATTCTTGGTTCCTTTTATTTTAATTCTAACGGTTACTATGCCACAATGGGTAATGGCACTTTTAATGGTGATTACAGGAATAGGAATGGCTGGAGTTGGTATGAATGTAATGCACGATGCCAATCATGATTCTTTTTCTAAAAGAAAATGGGTTAATAAATTAATGGGAAGCAGTATTTATATTCTTGCTGGAAACGTGTATAACTGGAAAGTACAACACAACGTTTTACACCACACTTTTACAAATGTAGAAGGACATGATGAAGATATCGATGCAGGACGAATTATTCGTTTTTCTCAACACTCGTCATGGTTACCAATTCATAAAATCCAGAAATATTATTCTATCTTTTTATACGGATTATTAACAATAAACTGGGCTATTACAACAGATATTAAGCAAATGCATCGTTATTTAAAACGTAAATTATCTTATGGTAAATTTCCAAATCCTACAACAGAATGGACAAAATTAGTCATTTCTAAAATAGCTTATTATTCTCTTTGGATTGTTTTACCGCTATTAGTTTTAGACGTTGCTTGGTGGAAAATTTTAATCGGATTTTTTGTAATGCATTATACCGCGGGTATGATTTTAAGTTTGGTTTTTCAATTAGCACATATTGTACCAAATACAGAAATGCCTTTACCAGATAAAGATGGTAATTTAGAGCACACTTGGGCAGTCCACCAATTATACACAACATCTAACTTTGCCCCTAGTAACTGGTTGGTAAACTTCTATACAGGAGGATTAAATCATCAAGTTGAACATCATATTTTTCCGCATATTTCTCATGTACATTATGATAAATTAGCTAAAATTGTAAAAGAAACGGCCAAAGAATTTAATTTGCCTTATAACGAATACGACACCATGCGTAAAGCAATTATAGAACATTTTAGACATTTGGGAGTTTTGGGTAAAAACCCTGAAATAGCATAAGTAAAACAACAACAACTAACAGTAAGATGAAAAATCCATTATCGGACAGAATTAACAGTTTACCTGTATCTCAAACTTTAGCAATGGCTGCTAAAGCAAGAGAACTAAGAGCAGAAGGAAAAGATATTATAGGTTTAAGTTTGGGAGAACCAGATTTTAATACACCAGATTTTATTAAAGACGCTGCAATTGAAGCTATCAATCAAAATTATAATTCGTATTCTCCAGTAGATGGATATGCAGATTTAAAAGAAGCTATTTGTACCAAGTTTAAGCGCGATAACGACTTAGTTTACAAACCAAGTCAAGTTGTTGTTTCTACAGGAGCAAAACAATCTATTGCAAACATTGCACAGGTATTATTAAACCCAGGTGATGAAGTTTTATTACCTGCACCTTATTGGGTTAGCTACTCTGCAATTGCAATTTTATGCGAAGCAACGTATGTAGAAATTCCTTCTTCTATAGAGAATGATTTTAAAATTACTCCAGAGCAGTTAGAAGCTTCTATTACGCCTAAAACAAAAATGATTTTCTTTAACTCGCCAAACAACCCAAGTGGAACTATTTATAGTGAAGCAGAATACAGAGCGTTGGCAGCAGTTTTAGAAAAACACCCACAGATTTTTATCTTATCAGATGAAATCTATGAACATATCAATTACGAAACAAAACCATTTAGTTTTGCTGCAATTGAAAGCATGTACGATAGAACTATTACCGTAAACGGTTTAGCAAAAGCATTTGCTATGACAGGTTGGAGAATTGGTTATATTGGTGCTCCAGAATGGATTGCAAAAGCATGTACAAAAATGCAAGGGCAAATTACTTCTGGTACAAACTGTATCGCTCAAAGAGCAGCAATTACAGCTGTTTTAGCGCCAGTTTCTAAAATTCAATATATGGTAGATGAGTTTAAAACTCGTAGAGATATCATTATTGGATTATTAAGAGAAATAGACGGATTTAAAGTAAATGTTCCTGAAGGTGCTTTTTACGTTTTTCCAGATGTTTCTGCTTTTTTCGGTAAAACTATCAACGGATATAAAATTGAAACTGCAAGTGATTTCTCTTTATTCATTTTAGAGAGAGCAAATGTTGCAACTGTAACTGGTGAAGCTTTTGGTACACCAAACTGTATTAGAATTTCTTATGCAGCATCAGAATTACAAATTAGAGAAGCAATCAAGAGAATTAAAGAAGCATTAAGCTAGTCTTAAACTGTCATTCTAAATTTATTTCAGAATCTGAAACAAGTTCAGACTGACAAGGCAGTTATTTATCAATATAAAATCCATCTTTTTTAGATGGATTTTTTTTGTTTGGGCGTGCCCTAAAGGTCAGGCTATCCGCACTCGCTTCACGCTAAAAAGCGTGAGAGCTCAAACAATTGCTACTATCCTTCACGCAAGCTTGTTTGATCTATATTAATACCAAATAAATATAAAATGATTTAATTTATTTAGTATAATTAATTATAGAAAAGACTTTATATAAATTAAGACAAGTTTATTTTTTTTAATAATTGAACCTTGTAAAGAATCATAAAAAGTAAAAACCATATCTACAAATAAATATGGTTTTAGGTGAATTAGGGGGACAATATTGGGGGAATAAAATTGGGGGACAATTTGAACAATATTTCTTATACTTTTTTCTTTTATTACTGTAAATATACAATCGATTAAAACCTAACACATACACTTACAGACCATTAAACATTAACTAAAGATAAACGACAATTTTAATTCGTTAATTAAACATTTTAAAAAATAAAAATCATTTTAACCTTAGATAAAAACACTTAATCTATAACTCAACACACTTACATACAAATATCTAACATATTATTACCCTTTTTTATTCATTAAATATCATAAACTCTATCACTTTTCAACCCTATACAGGAACACAAAAATGAATGAAATAACAATAAAGAAACTTAAAACTTCCTTGAGTACACTTAAAAATAAAAGCCTCATAATTAAAAATAATTATGAGGCTTAAGAGTTAAAGAATAAGAAAAATGACTTACTCTATTATCAACTTTAGGGTTTTATAATTTCTAAAATCATTTCTAATTTTTATAAAATAGACACCGGGTTTTAAACCTTCTCTTAAAATAGAAACACTGTTATTTCCTATAGTCGTATTTTCTTTTGTTTTTCTAATTAATGCACCAGTTAAGTTGTAAACTTCAAAGTTTGTGATTGCATTCGTTTCTGAATAAAAACTTAATTCTGAACGATCTTTCATTGGGTTTGGCGTTAACAAAGCCTCATTTTCTGCAATAACTTCTGTTTCTACTCCAAGTACATTAGATGTAAACTCTATGTCTTTTAAACTCATTTCTTTATCTAAAACCACTACTCCATCCGAAGACATTGTAAAAACAATATTTACAGCATCAGATAAATCTATATTACCACCTGCAGCAGAAACAAAATGTGAAAAAGGAATTGCATAATGACTTTCTGTATCGTTTAACTTTACGGTAGTTCTAAATTGGTTTTCCCAAGCTCCTATGCTTTCTTTCACAATTGTAATTTCTACATCTCCAGTTCCTTTCGCATCTAATTCCAATGTAGAAAACATAGATAAGTCTACAGTTGTAAATCTTGGAGTAAAAGATCTAAAAGCAGAAACATACTCGCTTGTACTAGCTCTTAAAGCTATATTTCTCTCTACTCTATAACCATTTCCAGTATAAATATTATCATTTTGAGTAATCTCAAACTCATTAATTGTAGTTCCTTCAGGTGAATCATCACTTCCCCAAACACCATCAGACATAAATAAATCGTCTGGTGTTAAATTATACTCATTTTCTATTCTAAAACCAATATCAAAAATATTTCCTGTTTCAATAACTAAAGATTCTATGTAATTACCCGTTAAATCTATTGTATTATTAAAATACTCTGTATCTGACGTTTCTGTTCTTTTAAAACCGGCATCTATTACCACACTTTTGCTTCTTCTAACATTTATTAACTCTAATTCTAAAGTACCGTTAACATATTTACCTTTCTTTACAAACACAGGTGGTGGAGAAGACGTTTCATAATCTAAAATAGGTTTCTGAATTTCGAACAACGCCAAAGCCTCCTCTCCTAAGGTTAATAAATCGTCTACACTGTTAGACCAGATTTGAAAGTTGTAATAAGTAGCTCCCGCCTCGTATTTATCAATATTCCAATGACTGTCTATTTCAAAACTTTCTGCATCATTAATCAATCTTCCAGAAAAACTTAAAACAAATTCTTTAGTTCCATTACTGTTTTTTATGATAGACTTAATAAAATGTACACCTTCACCTTCTTGTTCCTCTTCTCCTTCTTCACTTTCTTGCTGAAAAAGTTCTATTGTAGAAACTGACAATAATTCGGCACCGAGCAATCTATCACAAATAAATTTAGTGTGTTCATAAACACCATTTTCTGTTTTAGTAGCCAACACAACTGCAATCGTTTCTCCATCTTTTACATAATCTACAGAGTAGAGTTCGGTAGCATTTGTAATTGCTATTAAATCTAAAGGTGATGATTCTACTGTTGTTGTACCAGCAATTACATCTAAAGGAATTAAATCTTTTAAATCGAAGTTTGTACTTTTAGCTGCAGATTTCTTATAATTTTTACTTTTTATAACTTTCTTAGCTTTTGATTTATCAAACTTATAATTTCCCTTTTTTCTTAAATAGTTTCTTTTATTAATTTGCTGGGAAAGACGATCATTACTTTCTAAACCTCCATCATTACCACTAGAAACTTGTGGAGCTAATACAGGACATGCGGCTACACCAGAACATGCTGGATCATCACAATCTACAAGCCCATCTCCATCATCATCCAATCCATTAGCACAATCCTCTTGAGGCACTGGAGCTGTAGGACATCTCGCTCCATCATTAGAACTACTTGAAGGTCCGTACGCAAAAAGGTTAGAGTCTAAAGAGCTTCCTTCTTGTAATGTTTGTACACTTTGAATAACATATACAGTTCCTGTTTGGTTTGCTGATACATAAAATCGTCCTGAAGCATCAAAATAAACAGCACCATAGGTATAATTTAATCCGGCTAAAATTGGAACTTCTCCTAAATCAGTTATCTCACCTGTAGTAGCATTAATTCGATACAATATATTTGTCTTTTTTTCTACCGTATATAAATGACCATCAACAGCATTAAAAGCCCAATCATGCACAGAAATATTTTTTGATAAGGTATTTGTACTTACATATTTTGTGTAATTAGCAGATTCAGGATTTAAATCTATTTTAAAAAAACTAGTTCCACCACCTTTTAAAAAGTAAATCCCTTCCGAACTAACATCTCCAATATACCTGCTAGAAGTTGGTAACTCATCTATATAAAAAGTTTCTACATTAAAGTTTTTTCCAATTCTTACAATTGTTTTTGCAGGTGTACTTAATGATCCCCAAATATATCCATCCGCAGGATTGTATCCTACTGCATTAATAGATCCTGGGGTAATGTCTTCTTTTACAATATAAGAACTTCCAGAAGCTAAATCTAAAGCATAGATATCATTTCTTTGAAATAAATACGCATTGTAATCACAATTGAATGGTTCTTCTTGTGCATTAAAAGAAAAATTAATGATAATAACCCACAAAAAGGTTATTAGCTTAAAGTGTTTAGGTAGTTTTGATTTCATCTGTAAGTTTTTTTAACAAAGGTATTTTATTTCTACAAAAGCAATACTCTTTGGGGGTTTAATGGCGCTAAAGTATAGACCAACACTAAGATATGAAAAGATAAAGGTTTAACAAAACTTTATTATAGCATGAAGCCATATCTAAAAGATATGGCTTCATGTTATTTTTGGGGGAACTTATTAAAATTTAATCTACATTATCATGTAAAAAAGAATTATTAGATTTAAAACTAATTTCATCTGTATTCTTTTTAATTGATGTTTCTGTACTACTAATAGAACTATTTGTATCTAAGTTTATTCCTAGTCTTTTATAAGCTGGCTGACGCTCAATTTCATCAATATTTTTACTCATTTGATCATTGAACTTATAATTAAAACCTTTCATTGTTTTACGTCTCTCTTCAGCTCTTTTTTGCAACTCGGTAATTGTCAAATCTAAAGGAGAAACCTCTTCACTTTGTGTTTCTATTTGGTTAACTTCTGCTTGAGGTGCTCTTGTTTTTAGTTCGAAATTAACTTCTTCTTCAACACTTTTTTTTTCAACAATTCCAGAACTTTTACCAATCGTTGGCTGTGCATCAAAATCTTCTAAAACATAACGCTTTTCTACCACTTTTCTCTCAAATACAACCTCTTCTGCTTGTGTAGCTTCCATCTCGTTTACTTTAGGAGTTTCTACTTCTGCTTTCGGATTTAAAGGTAAATCAAACAATAAATGAGGCTGAACTGCTTTTGGCTCTTCTATAGCTTGTACTTCCTGAACTGGAGTTACATCTGTAATAACAAAATCATCCTCAGCGGCAACTTCTACTTCTACCTCATCATAATCAACCGCCATATTTACAATCTCATTGGTCGTTTTAACCAAGTTAGATTTTGGTGTTACTACTTCCTCTTCTAAAGTATGAACAACTTTTTCCTCTACAGCATTCGTTAACGGCTCGTTTAAAGAAGGCGCTTTAGTGATTGTTTTTTCGCTAAAATCATACGTCGCTTTTTGTTCATCCTCTAAGGTGTGAACAATTTTTTTTACCTCCGTATTTGTGATTGTACTTTGTTGATCTGCAGCAAAACCTGTAGCTACAATAGTTACAGCAATAGCATCACCCAACTCTTCATCTTCACCAATACCCATAATAATATTGGCATCATAACCCGCTTCATCTTGTATGTAATCGTTTATTTCACCAATTTCATCTAAGGTAACTTCATTAGTACCAGATACAATTAACAACAATACATTCTTTGCTCCTGTAATTTTATTATCGTTTAATAAAGGAGAATCTAATGCTTTAATAATAGCAGTTTTAGCTCTAGTTTGACCTTCTTCTTTTGCAGAACCCATAATTGCAGTTCCACTATTAGAAAGCACAGTTTTAGCATCATGTAAATCTATATTTTGTTTATAGTGATGCGTAATTACCTCTGCAATTCCACGAGAAGCTGTAGATAAAACCTCATCTGCTTTAGAGAAACCAGCTTTAAAACCAAGGTTTCCATAAACTTCACGAAGTTTATTATTATTTATGACAATTAGAGAATCAACATTTTGGCGCAATTGATCAATTCCTAACTGAGCTTGTTTAGCACGTCTTCTACCTTCAAAGGCAAAAGGCATCGTAACAATACCAACAGTAAGCACATCCATATCTTTTGCAATTTTTGCAATAATAGGAGCTGCTCCTGTACCAGTACCACCCCCCATACCAGCAGTAATAAATACCATTTTGGTTTGGGTATTCAGCATTTGCTGAATTTCTTGCATACTTTCTTTAGCTGCTTGTGCTCCCACTTCTGGATTTGCACCTGCACCTAAACCAGAAGTTAAACTTACTCCTAATTGAATTTTATTAGGAACAGGACTGTTTTCTAAAGCCTGTGCATCTGTATTACAGATTACAAAGTCTACTCCTTTAATTTGTTGTGTAAACATGTGGTTTACTGCGTTGCTACCGCCTCCACCAACTCCAATTACCTTAATTGTGTTAGATTGTGTCTTAGGCATGTCAAATGAAATGTTATCGAATTCTGCGCTCATAATAACCGATATATTGTTTATTATTATTTTTTTGATTTTTGTTCTCTTTTCTTAATCTCAATCTTTATTCTGCGTTGTCCAAAAAATCTTTTAAACTTTCTGTAAACTTTTCAAAAAACGATTTCTTTTTAGGTTTTCGTTCTTTTTCTACTTCAACTACAGGTGGTCTTTCTTCTATAGGTTGTTCTTTATATTCATCAACAACTGGTTCTATAACCTCCTCCTCAATTACTTCTTGCTCTTCTTCTACAACAGGTTTTTGTTTTTCTAAACCTTCCATCAATAAACCAACGGTAGTAGCAAAAGCTGGACTAGATAAAAGTTCATCAGATTCTCCTGCCAAATGTTCATTAGGATATCCAATTCTTGCATCCATGCCTGTTATATACTCTACCAACTGGCGTAAGTGCTTTAATTGTGCACCACCACCTGTTAACACAATACCTCCAATTAGTTTCCCTTTTGCAGTTTCATGTCCGTAATTTTTTATCTCTAAATACACATGCTCAATAATTTCCTGAACTCTTGCATGTATAATTCTTGATAAATTCTTTAAAGTAATTTCTTTAGGTTCTCTACCTCTTAAACCAGGTATAGAAACTATTTCTGTTTCTTTATTTTCTCCAGGCCATGCAGAACCAAACTTTATTTTCAATAATTCTGCTTGCTTTTCTATAATAGAACAGCCCTCTTTAATATCTTCTGTAATTACATTTCCTCCAAAAGGGATAACTGCTGTATGTCTAATAATTCCGTCTTTAAAAATAGCTAAATCAGTTGTTCCACCACCAATATCAATCAATGCAACTCCTGCTTCTTTTTCTTCCTGACTTAATACTGCATTTGCAGATGCTAAAGGTTCTAAGGTAATTTCACTTAAACCTAAACCTGCACTTTTAACACAACGCCCAATATTTCTAATAGAAGATACTTGCCCTACAACTACATGGAAATTCGCTTCTAAACGACCACCATACATACCTATTGGTTCTTTAATATCTGCTTGAGAATCTACTTTATATTCTTGTGGCAATACATGAATAATCTCTTCTCCTGGTAACATTACTAATTTATGAACCTGATTTATTAAATCTTCAATATCGTTGTCATCTATTACCTCATCAGCATTATTTCTTGTAATATAATCACTATGGTGTAAACTACGAATATGTTGCCCAGCAATTCCGACAACAACTTCGTGAATCTTTAAACCAGAAACACTTTCTGCCTCTTCTACTGCTTGCTGAATAGACTGTATGGTTTGCGTAATATTACTTACAACACCACGTTTTACACCTAAACTTTTGGCTTTACCAATTCCTATAACTTCAATCTTGCCATATTCATTCTTGCGACCAATCATTGCTGCGATTTTGGTTGTACCAATATCTAAACCAATTGCTATTTTATTGTTCTCCATTTTGATTTATTTTGCGCACACAACTTGGTTGTGATATTTTAAATTAATCGTTTTATACTCTTCAATCGTTTTATCTTCAAATGTCTTGTTATAAAACGCTTTTAACTTCTTAAATTTCACATCAATTTCGGATAATTTTCCAAAATCAATTTTATAATTTCCACTTCTAACAGAAAATTGATACTCACCATCGTCGAATTTCTCTATTCCCACCACTTCTTTATGCAAAAAATCATCCTCTAAAATAAAGGATATTAATGGTAATAATTCTTTAACTTCTTCATCTTTTTTAACGCCAGAAACGAGCATTACTCTTGCTGAAAAATTATGAGACAAAGGTATTTTTACACCTTGTTTATCAACATAATAAGAATCTTTTTTATTTATAATTCTAGCAACAGGTGAACGTTGTTTTATGATCGTTTTTAGGGTCCCCGATATGGTTAAAAATACTGCTGCATTTTCAACATAAGGGTTTTCTGAAACCGTTTTTTCCAAACTGTATAAATTTATCACAGATTTCGCTTGGTTTTTCACAGTTGTATCATTTTGTATTAACAATTTATCAACCATAGAATGTGTCAAAAATTGATTATCTCCAGCCTCAAATTCTATGATAACTTCCGATACTTTTTTATTCGAATTTCTTTTTTTAGAAAAACTAGATAAAAAGGCCAAACCTCCTATTAACAAAAGGAATGCTATGTATTTAAAAAACTTCTTAAACCTCATTTCCTATTGCTTTTAAAAGTTCATTACTTACCTGATCAACCATTATACCAATATCACCCGCACCTAACATTACAACCACTTTTGCTGATGAATTTTTAATATCTTTTTCTAAATTATTTTTTTTAGTTAATTTTTTATTCTTACAGACAACTTTATTTAATAACCATTCAGAATCTACTCCGGCAATTGGTTCTTCTCTTGCAGGATAAACATCTAGCAATAAAACCTCATCGAATTTTGATAGCGCAGCAGCAAAATCTTCAATAAAATCTTTTGTTCTAGAAAATAAATGTGGCTGAAAAACAACCAATACTTTTTCGTTAGGATACATTTCTCTAACAGAACTTTCTACTGCATTTATCGCTGTTGGATGATGTGCATAATCATCAATCAAAACAAAATCGTTTGTTTTAATTTTATACGAAAATCTTCGCTTTACTCCTTTAAAATTTGATAACCGTTCTTTTATTACTTCTAAAGAAACTCCATAAACATCTGCCATAGCTATTGCCGCTAATGCATTCATAACATTATGCTGACCTGGTAAATGGAATTCAATATTTTTTATTTCTGATGATGGTGTTTTCACATCAAAAATATATGTACCGCTTTCTATTTTTAAGTTAAATGCTACATAATCCGCCTCCTCATTAATAGCATATCTTAACCCCTCTAAAGGCAAACCTTTTGCTACAATTAAAGTGTTTTCTACTTTGTTTGCAAACTCAATAAACGATTCGTTTAAAGCTTCTGAGTCTCCATAAATATCTAAATGATCTGCATCCATAGAGGTTATACATGCAATATTAGGACTCAACTTTAAGAAAGACCTATCAAACTCATCTGCTTCTACAACACTCACTTTATCATCTCCTAAAATTAGGTTAGAATTATAGTTTTCTGCAATTCCTCCTAAAAAGGAAGTTGCATTTACTTCATTCATAATATGACCTAAAATTGCAGAAGTAGTAGTTTTACCATGTGTCCCCGCAACCGCTAAACAGAAAGTTGTCTCTGTTATTTTCCCTAAAATTTCAGCTCTTTTTAAAACCGTAAAACCATTCTTTAAGAAGTAACTTAGTTCAGCATGATTTTTAGAAATTGCAGGAGTATACACTACCAACGTTTTTTCGGTATCTAAAAATGAAATAGGAATGTTTTTTACAGCATCTTTAAAGTGAATTTCAGCACCCAAATCTTCTAAACCTAAAGTAATTTGAGTTGCAATTTTATCATAACCAGCCACACTTTTCCCATTAGATGCAAAGTAACGAGCAATTGCACTCATTCCTATGCCTCCAATTCCGACAAAATAGACGTTATGTATGGTATTTAAATTCACTTTTTTAATAATTTTTCTACTTCATTAACAATATCTGTGGTTGCTCCTGGAAGTGCTAATTCCTTTATATTTTCTGACAAATTACTTTGTTTCCCTTTATCTTTTAATAACGTTTCAAAAACGATTGGAAATGTTTCCAATTCACTTTCCTTTAACAAAATTGCACCATGCTTATCTGCAATTGACTTTGCGTTTTTTGTTTGATGATCTTCCGACACATTTGGTGAAGGTATAAACAGTACTGGTTTACCTACAATACACAATTCGGAAACCGAACTTGCTCCTGCTCTAGAAATAATAATATCAGATGCTGCATAAGCAAAATCCATTCTATTTAAAAACTGATGTACCTGAACACCTTCTATTTCGTTGTATTTTTTATATTCTTCAAAATATAATTTACCACATTGCCAAATAACCTGAACACCTTGTTTTTTAAAGAATTCTAGATTAGCTTCTACCAATTGATTAATTTTTCTTGCTCCTAAACTACCTCCTAAAACTAAAATAGTTTTCTTATCTTTTTCTAATTTAAAAAACACTTTTCCTTCATCCGTTTTAGAATGAATAGATAATAAATCTTGACGAACAGGGTTTCCTGTTTTTACAATTTTATCTGCTGGAAAAAAACGTTCTAAATTGTCATAAGCAACACAAATTTTATGCGCTTTTTTACTTAATAATTTATTGGTTATTCCAGGAAACGAATTCTGTTCTTGTATTAACGTAGGAATTCCTTTTCTATTTGCCATTATTAAAGTTGGCCCACTGGCAAAACCACCTGTACCGATTGCTACATCTGGCTTAAATTTTCTAATAATTTTAGATGCATTCCATAAACTACTGATCAACTTAAAAGGAAAAGACAAATTGTCTATAGTTAACCTTCTTTGTATTCCAGAAATCCACAATCCTTTTATTTCATATCCCGCTTGCGGAACTTTTTCCATTTCCATTTTATCCTTTGCACCTACAAACAAAAATTTTGCATTCGGATAACGCAGCTTTAATTCATTTGCTATAGCTATTGCAGGATATATATGTCCACCTGTACCTCCTCCAGAGATTAATATATTAATCGAGTGTTTCATGAAGTATGTTTAAAGGGTTATCATCTAAAATATCTTCTTCTGTTTCATCTGTCGACGCACTTACACTTAAAATCATTCCCAATGCAAAACAGGTCATCCAAATAGAAGTACCTCCACTACTAATTAGCGGTAAAGTTTGCCCCGTTACTGGGAATAAATTGGTTGCAACCGCCATATTTATGGACGCTTGAAAAATAATAGGAAGTCCAACTCCCACCACCAACAAAGTCCCAAAAATTGTGGTTGTTTTTCTAATGACTACAAAAATTCTAAACAAAAGAATAAAATAGATAGACACTATTAAAAAACCACCAACTAAACCATATTCTTCTACAATTATCGCAAAAATAAAATCTGATGTAGATTGAGGTAAAAAGTTTTTTTGCACACTTTTACCAGGACCAACACCAAAAGTTTCACCCATTGCAATTGCAATTTTCGCTTTCTCTACTTGATACTGTTCTTTCCCTTCATCATCAGAAAAACTAGCGATTCTGTTTTCCCAAGTTTGAACTCTATTTGGCATTAAATCTGGAAATGCTTTGGCAGCTAAAATAAAAATTAACAACAAACCAATTCCTGCTCCTATTATAAATCCTAAGTACTTAACTGGATATCCACCAATAAAAGTTACAATTAAAATCATCGTGAAAATAATTGCCGTTGTAGAAAAGTTTGCCGGTAAAATTAAGATTAAAACAACTGCAACTGGCAACCATAATTGCCACAAGCTCTCTTTAAAACCAATTGTGTTATCTTTATTTCTAGACAAATACCTTGCTACATAAACCATTAACACTAAACCTGCCAAAGTAGAAGTCTGAAAACCAATTCCTCCAATACTAATCCATCTACTTGCATTTGCCCCTCCTATTGTTGTACCCTGAGATAGCGTATAAATCAATAAAAAAACAATTACAGGAAGCATGATAACTGAGCCACCAGAGAAAAACCTATAAGGCACTTTATGAACCCCATAAATAATGGCAAATCCCATTATTAACAGTACAATATGCTTTATCAAGTACCCAAAAGAAGAACCAGAACCAACAACATACTCCAAGTTTGTGCTTGCGCTATAAACTGGCATAAATGAGAATATTGCCAAAATAGCAACAATTGCCCAAATGGTTTTATCTCCTTTTATATATTGAAAAATGGTTTTCATTAAATAGTACTTAGATTTTTATAATATTAAACTTTATTTTATAATTAAACGCATAAACAATTACACGATTAAACAATTTTTACAAACTTCTTACTGCTTTCTTAAATTGACGACCTCTATCTTCATAGTTTTCAAACAAATCGAAACTAGCACATGCTGGTGACAATAAAACAGCTTCTCCACTTTCTGCTAATTTGTGAGATACTTTTACAGCTTCTTCTGCTCCTGCAGTTTCTACTATAATATCTACTACGTTTCCAAAAGTGTTTTTAATTTTATCGTTATCAACACCTAAACAAACAATTGCTTTTACTTTTTCTCTTACCAAAGGCAACAAATCATTATAATCATTCCCCTTATCTACACCACCAACTATCCAGATAGTGCTTTTGTCCATACATTCTAACGCATAATACGTTGCGTTTACGTTAGTAGCCTTAGAATCATTTATATATTCTACACCTCTAACTTTTGCCACATTTTCTAAACGATGCTCTGCTCCTTCAAAATCTTCTAAACTCTCTATTATAACTTGCTTTCTAGCTTTTAATAATTGAGCCGCCATAGTAGCTGCCATAGCATTTTTTGTATTATGTTTTCCTTTTACTGATAAAGTTGATAACGGCATGTTAATTTTGTCTTTATTTATATTGATAATAATATTGTTGTCTTTGATATACGCTCCATACTCTAATTCTTTTTCAAGCGAAAACGGAACTAATTTTGCGCTTGTTTTATGTTCTTTTAACCAATTATTGATGGCTTCATCATCTGCATCATAAATGAAATAATCGGCTGCTGTCTGATTCTTTGTAATTCTAAACTTTGAATCTATATATTTATTAAAATCGTATTCGTACCTATCTAAATGATCTGGTGTAATGTTTGTTAAAATTGCAATATGACTATTAAAACTCTCTATTCCATCTAACTGAAAACTACTTAACTCTAACACATAGTTTTCATAAGATTCTTCCGCAACTTGTTGTGCAAAACTGTCACCAATATTGCCTGCAACACCTACATTAAATCCTGCTTTTTTTAAAATATGATGCAGTAATAACGTTGTGGTTGTTTTTCCATTAGAACCTGTAATTCCTACAATAGTTGCGGCTATAAACTGCGCTGCAAATTCAATTTCTGAAACAACAGGAACTGAATTTTCTTTTAACTGCAGAATTAAAGCAACCGTATCTGGAATTCCAGGACTTTTCATCACTACATCAGCATTTAAAATTTTGCTTTCTGTATGTTGATTTTCCTCAAAATCGATCTCGTTATTTAAAAGAACTTCTTTATACTTTTTTGATATTCCGTTTTTATCCGAAACAAAGACTTCGTACCCTTTTTGTTTTCCTAAAAGCGCTGTACCAACACCACTTTCTCCTCCACCAAGAATTACAAGCCTTTTCATTTATCTTAATTTTAAAGTAACAATTGTAAATACAGCTAATAAGATTCCAATAATCCAAAAACGGACTACAATTTTACTTTCGTGATAGTTTGATTTTTGATAATGATGATGTAAAGGCGCCATCTTAAAAATTCTTCTACCTTCGCCAAATTTCTTTTTGGTATACTTAAACCAAGAAACCTGCATAATTACCGAAAGGTTTTCTATCACAAATATTCCTGCTAAAATTGGCAACAATAACTCTTTACGAATAGCTATTGCAATAACCGCTATAATTCCACCAATTGTTAAACTTCCCGTATCTCCCATAAAAACCTGAGCAGGAAACGTATTGTACCACAGAAAACCAATTAATGCTCCTGCAAACGCCAATATAAAAACAGTCATTTCACCAGAATCTGGTATGTACATTACATCTAAGTAATCTGCAAAAATGATATTCCCAGAAACCCATGCAAATACTGCTAAGGTTAGTACAATAATAGCAGACGAACCAGTAGCTAAACCGTCTATTCCATCTGTTAAATTGGCACCATTTGAAATTCCTGTTACAATAAAAACTGTAATAAATATGAATACAATCCATCCATATTTCTCATAGCCATCACCTAAAAAACTCAAGGCTTTAGAATACTCTAATTCGTTGTCTTTAAAAAATGGAACTGTAGTTTTTGTAGATTTATGCGCTTCTCCAAAAACAACTTTTCGTCCATCTTTATTTACTATTTGCTGCTCTTTTGGTAATTGTTCTTTTATAGTAACTCCATCATTAAAATACAACATAGAACCTACAATAATACCTAAACCAACCTGACCTAAAACCTTAAACTTACCACTTAAACCGCCTTTATCTTTTTTGAAAACTTTTATATAATCGTCTAAAAAACCAATTAATCCCATCCAAACGGTAGTGATAATCAATAAGATCACATAGACATTATCTAATTTAGCCAATAACAAAACAGGAATTAATGTTGCTAAAATGATAATAACACCACCCATTGTTGGCGTACCTGTTTTTTGTTTCTGCCCCTCTAAACCTAAATCCCTTACTGTTTCTCCTACTTGCTGGTTTCTTAAAAAATCTATAATTCTTCTACCATAAATGGTTGAAATTAATAATGATAAAATAAAAGCTCCCGCTGCTCTAAATGTGATAAACTGAAATAATCCAGCACCAGGGAAATCCATTATATTTTCTAAATATTCAAATAAATAATATAGCATTCTTAATTATTTTTTAATTGATTGAAACAGTTCTTTACTTCTTCTAAATCATCAAAATGAGCTCTCACTCCATTAATTTCTTGATAATTTTCATGTCCTTTTCCTGCTATTAAAATAATATCTCCTGTTTCAGAGAATTTGCAAGCAGTTTTAATTGCTTGTCTTCTGTCTAAAATTGACAATGTTTTTTTATAGTTCTCAGCTGCAACACCAACTTCCATTTCATCTAAAATAGTCTGTGCATTTTCTGTTCTAGGATTGTCTGATGTAAAAATCGCTTGACTACTTAACTGAGAAGCAATATGTGCCATTTTTGGTCTTTTCGTAACATCTCTATCACCACCACAACCAACTACTGTTATCAGTTTTTCATTACCGTTTCTAATATTATTAATCGTTTCTAACACGTTTTTTAAAGCATCTGGCGTATGTGCATAATCTACAATTGCCGTAACTCCATCACTTGAAATAACATACTCGAAACGACCACTTACATTTTCTAACTGACTGATAATTGTTAAAATTTCTAACTTTTCTAATCCCAATAATTCTGCTGTTGCAAAAATTGCCAACAAGTTAGATGCGTTAAACTGACCAATAAGCTTGGTCCAAACTTCTGTTTCGTTTATTTTTAAGAGTGTTCCAGAAAATTGCTTTTCTAAAATCTTAGCTCTATAATCTGCTAATGTTTTTAAAGCATAAGTTACTTTCTTAGCTTTTGTATTTTGCAACATAAAGTCGCCATTTTTATCATCGATATTAGTAAGCGCAAATGCTGACTTAGGCAACGAATCAAAAAATACTTTCTTTACATCTCTGTATTCTGAAAATGTTTTATGATAGTCTAAATGATCATGAGATAGGTTGGTAAAAATTCCACCAGCAAATGTTAATCCCTCTGTTCTTTTCTGATGAATTCCATGAGAACTCACCTCCATAAAACAATAATCTACACCTGCATCAATCATTTTATCTAAATAACTATTGATGGTAACAGAATCTGGAGTTGTATGTGTTGCCTTAAACTCAACATCATCAACTAAAATTTTCACTGTTGAAAGCAAACCTACTTTATAACCTGCTTTTTTAAACAATTGATACAAAAGTGATGCTATCGTAGTTTTACCATTTGTACCGGTAACACCTACTAACGGCATCTTTTTTGACGGATTTTCATAGAAATTAGACGCCATTATCGCCAAAGCAACATTAGCATCTGCAACTTCAATATAAGTAATTCCCGTTTTTTTATCCGCAGGAAAATCTTCACAAATAATTGCAACTGCACCTAAACTAATTGCTTTCTCAATATATAAATGCCCATCTACTGAGACTCCTTTTTGGGCAATAAAAACGTCATTCTTTTCAATTTTTCTAGAATCGAAAACAACAGCGTTTACCTCAATATCTGTACTTCCAAATACTTGATCAATAGCAACCTGATATAATATGTCTTTTAAATTCTTCAGTTTATGAAAGTTTTAAAATAATGGTTCGTCCTTTTATTAATTTTTCTCCTTTTTTTAGTGATTGAGACTTCACTTTACCAACACCAGTAAACTGTACTTTTAATCCGATATTCTCTAACAAAGCCAAAGCATCCATACCAGACATTCCTCTAACATCCGGAATCTCTTGATACTCTACATTTGATTTTTTATCAAAATCTAAATACTGTTTATCTATAGCTGCAAATTCTATTTTATCATCTACAGACTGATTATCTATGGGAGTTGTTGTATAAATCTTCTGTGCAATTTCCTTAAAAACAGGCCCAGCAACTGTTGCCCCATAATATCCTTTCTTTTTCTTTGGATCATGAATAACTACAATACAAGAGTATTTTGGGTTATCCGCAGGAAAAAAACCAGCAAAAGAAGCTACATAACGTTTACTTGAATAAAAACCGCCTTCCCATTCACCTTTACTGTTTTTAGTTCTAGGAATGTATTTTTTAGCAGTACCTGTTTTACCCGCCATAGAAAAATTAGGAGAATAAATACCTCTACCCGTACCTTTTTCCACTACGTTTTCCAATACTTTTTTCAACTTACTTAAAGTTTCATCAGAAGCTATTTTTGGATTTAAAACCTCAGTTTCAAAAACCTTTTCAACTTTATCTTCCTTTCTTAATTCTTTTACAAATCTTGGTTTTACCATTACACCATTGTTTGCAATAGCATTGTAAAACATTAACGTTTGCATTGGTGTTATAGAAATACCATATCCCCAAGACATCCATTCTAATGAAACCTTACTCCATTCTTTATCTTTTGGATTTGGTATATAAGGCTTCCCTTCTCCTTTTATCTGAAAACCAATTGGCTCCGTAAAACCATATTCAGCTATCTTATCATAAAATCTCTGAGGATTTTTATCATAATATTTCTGAATCACTTTTACCACACCAACATTAGAAGAAACCTCTAAAATTCGACCAACAGAAATCTTACCATAACCACCGTGATGAGAATCTTCTACCTTTCTTCGATTTACATAAATTCTACCTTTTTCTGTATCTACAACCGTAGATGTATCTACAACCTTATCATCTAAAGCAATCATCATACTCGCCAACTTAAAAGTAGAACCAGGCTCATGACTCTCCCAAACTGCATAATTTCTTTTCTCAAAATAAGTCCCTCTAGAAGTTCTTCCTAAGTTAGAAATTGCTTTAATCTCACCTGTAGCAGTCTCCATAACCACCGCACAACCATGTTCAGCCTCAAAATACTCTAACTTATCTAACAAAGCATGGTGCGTAATATCCTGAATATTAACATCTATTGTGGTTATAATATCATGCCCATCAACAGGCTCTTTTTCATTTACATCATTTATAGGTTTCCATTGGTTTTTAGCAATTTTCTGCTTCCACCTTAATCCATTTTGCCCCTGCATATAATCTGCAAACGCACCTTCTATTCCTGCTTCACCTCTAAAATCATCATACCCAATAGTACGTTCTGCAATTTTACCAATAGGATGCGCTCTTACCGTTTTATGCTCTGCTATAAAACCACCACTATAAACACCTTTTTTAAAAATTGGAAACTCCTTAACCTTTAAGTAATCTGTATACCCTACATTTCTAGCGATTAACAAATACCTATTTCTTCTCTTTTTTGCAGTTCTTAATTTATTCTGATAATAGTAAGGCGTTTTACCAAACATTCCAGAAAGCGCTTTAGACAATGCTACAAAGTTTTTCTCAAAAACTTCACTATCCACAGCCACCACATCCATTCTAATTGTAAATTTAGACATAGAAGTAGCCAACAAATTACCATCTGCCGCATAGACATTTCCTTTATTAGCGTAAATAGTATCTTGCCTAATCGTTAATTCCGTAGACAACTTTCTATACTTATCACCCTCTGAATATTGAATAGAAAAAATACGAAACACCACAAGCAACAAAAATAGCGTCATAAAAGCAGCTACTATGTAGAATTTGGTAAGTATGCTTTTTTTCTGAGTTGCCAATTTTATTAATCTTTTATGGTTACTTTTATTTTCTTTGGTGGGGATTTTAAAGGCTCTAAACCTCTAACCTTTGCTTTTTCTCTGATACTCGACTCCATTTTCATTCTCATTAAAATAGTACCAGTATCCACATACACTGCTCTTAACTCTCTTTTCTCTTTATTCAACTTTGATATCTGAATAACTTTTCGCTCCGCTTTGTGTGCACTTGTTATCATAATTAACAACAATGCAACCACAAAAATAATGATTCGCCAATTTTTAAAAGCCGCATCATCTGTAAGAAAACTTCCTCTCAGAAAATCGTAGACCCCTTTTTTAACTTTAGACATCCTATTTTCTTAAAGTTGCTATTCTTAACTTAGCACTACGAGCCCTATTATTAAGCTTCACTTCTTCCGCCGTAGGAACAATCAACTTACCAACTTTTTGCATTGGCTCGTTACTCCTTCCAAACACATCTTTCTCCAATTCACCTTTAAACAAACCAGTTCTTACAAACCTTTTCACCAACCTATCTTCTAAAGAATGATATGAGATTACACTTAAACGACCATCTTCTTTTAATAAATTTGGCATCTGCTCTAAAAACTCTTTTAAAACATCTAACTCCTCATTTACTTCTATTCGAATCGCCTGAAAAATCTGTGCAATTATCTTATGTTCTTTTGCTTTTGGCAAATACTTTTGCAACACTTGCCTTAACTGAAAACTAGTATCAATTTTTTCTTCTTGCCTTTTCTCTACAATTGTTTTTGCTATATTTCTAGAATTTCTCAACTCACCATATAAAAACAATATTTCCGCTAATTTCTCTTCAGAATAAGTGTTCACAATTTCTTTAGCCGATGTTTTAGATTTTTGATTCATCCTCATATCTAAATCACCATCAAAACGCGTAGAAAAACCTCTTTCCGCTTCATCAAATTGATGAGAAGAAACACCTAAATCTGCTAAAACACCATCTACTTTCCGAACACCATGAAACCTTAAAAACCTCGAGATAAACCTAAAATTCTCAGGAATCAAAGTAAAACGCTCATCATCAATAACATTATCCAAAGCATCTGGATCTTGATCAAAACCAAACAACCTTCCGTTAGCACCCAATCTTTTCAAAATTTCTCTTGAATGACCTCCGCCACCAAACGTAACATCTACATAAACACCGTCTTCTTTAATAGCTAACGCATCTACACTCTCTTGCAATAAAACTGGATTATGATAATTCATCTAATTCTGTATTTCCCATTACCTCTTCAGCCAAATCAGCAAAATCATCTGCTGCATCATCAATGGCTTTTTCATACTTCTCTTTATCCCAAATTTCAATGATATTCACTGAAGAAGACATTACTACTTGTTTTTTAATACCCGCAAACTCAAATAAGTCTTTCGGAATTAAAATTCTACCACTAGCATCTAATTCTACCATCTTTACTCCTGCTGTAAATCTTCTAATAAAATCATTATTCTTTTTATTAAACCTGTTAAGTTTGTTGATTTTTTCCATCATCAAGTTCCACTCTTTCATTGGATACAACTCTAAACACGGTTGAAAAACAGCTCTTTTCACCACAAAACCATCTTGTAACACAGAATCCAGTTGCTTTTTAAAGGCTGATGAAAACATCAATCTCCCCTTAGCATCTGATTTACACTCATATGTACCGATTAGGTTTATCACTCTTAAAATATATTAATTGAAGTCAAAAATATGTAAATTTTACCACTTTTTACCACATTTTACCACTTTGTTAATAAATAACGCTTTTATTAACAATTCATTGCAGTTAGAATCTATTTTATTTTAAAAATAGTCGTTTCCGAAAACGATATTTATTTCGCAAAAAAGAATTACATTTGCTTCTAAGCCAATTAAAAATTAATGACTGATAAGTTAACAGAGGAAGGGAAATTTACATATGCAGAAGCTGGAGAAGGACCTGCAATCATTATTTTACACGGATTAATGGGTGCTTTAAGTAATTTTGACTCCACATTTGATCATTTTTCCAATAACGGATACAAGGTTTTAATACCTGAATTACCTTTATACTCATTACCCCTTATAAAAACGAATGTTAAAAACTTAGCGAAGTTTTTAAAAGAATTTTTAGAACATAAAAATATAGATCACGCCATTCTTTTAGGAAATTCTTTAGGAGGACACATAGCGTTGTATTTTACAAAACACTATCCAGAAAAAGTAAGTGCGCTTGTACTTACAGGAAGTTCTGGAATGTATGAAAAAGCGATGGGAGATAGTTTTCCTAAAAGAGGAAACTACGAATATATAGAACAAAAAGCTAGAGAAGTTTTTTACGACCCTGCAATTGCAACGAAAGAATTAGTAGACGATGTTTACAGTACTGTTAATGACAGAATGAAAGCTTTAAAAACGTTATCTATTGCCAAAAGTGCCATAAGACATAATATGGCGAATGATTTACCCGACATGAAACATCCAACATGTTTAATTTGGGGAAAACAAGACGGTGTTACACCACCTGAAGCAGCCGAAGACTTTCATAAACTTTTATCGAACTCAGACTTATTCTGGATTGATAAATGTGGACATGCAGCAATGATGGAAAAACCAGAAGAATTTAATACAATTCTTCATACTTGGCTTACTTCTAGAAACATATAATTCTCGCAGAGAAATATTATAAAAATTAAAGAACCTTATACTATATAATGAAAATTAGATCTGCAGATTTTGTAATGAGCAACAGTAATGTTACGAAGGCTCCACAGGAAAGAATGCCAGAATATGCTTTTATTGGACGTTCTAACGTTGGAAAATCTTCATTAATTAACATGTTGATGGAGCGTAAAGATTTAGCAAAAATCTCTGGAAAACCTGGTAAAACACAACTTATTAATCATTTTAAAATAAATGATGAGTGGTTTTTAGTAGATTTACCTGGTTACGGTTACGCTAAAGTATCTAAAAAGAAAAGAACTATTTTTCAGTTTTTTATAGAGAACTACTTCAAAGAAAGAGAGCAATTAGTATGTACTTTTGTTTTAATCGATTCTAGACATGATCCTCAAAAAATTGATTTAGAGTTCATGAAATTTTTAGGCGAAAACCAAATTCCGTTTTGCATTGCTTTTACGAAAGCAGACAAATTAGGAAGCTCTAAACTGAACAAACAAATTACTTCTTATAAAAAGAAATTGTTAAACACTTGGGAAACGCTTCCTAAATCTTTTATTACATCTTCTTCAACCGGACTTGGTAGAGAAGAGTTTTTAGATTTTATTGATGGAGTGAATGAAGATGTTGCTAAAGATTTTAAATAATCAAAAATGCATTCTACTAAAGAAAATTTACAAATTTTATTTGAAGACAACCACATTATCATTGTAAATAAACGTGCAGGCGATATTACACAAGGTGATAAAACAGGAGACAAACCTTTAAGTGATGTTGTAAAAGAATACATTAAAGACAAGTATAACAAACCCGGAAACGTATATTTAGGTGTTGTACATAGATTAGACAGACCCACTTCTGGTATTATTATTTTTGCTAAAACATCTAAATCTCTAGAACGTCTTAATAAGATGTTACGAGAAAAAACAATCAATAAAACGTATTGGGCAGTAGTAAAGAACCGTCCGAAGAAAGAAAAAGACACTTTAATTAATTTCTTAAAGAAGAATCCGAAGAATAATAAATCTACAGCTTACGCCAAAGAAATTGACGGAAGTAAAAAAGCAATTCTTCATTATACAGTGATTAAAAAACTAGATAACTATTCTTTAATAGAAGTTGATTTAGAAACTGGAAGACACCACCAAATTAGATCGCAATTATCTAATATTGGTAGCCCTATTAAAGGAGATTTAAAATACGGATTTGATAGAAGTAACAAAGATGGAAGTATTCATTTACATGCTCGCAAAATTCAATTTATACACCCAGTAACCAAAGAACAAGTTACCGTTACTGCACCAACTCCAAAAGAGGTTATTTGGAACGCTTGTTTGTAATTTTTATTTCTTAAAATACCCCTAGATGTTATTTTCAACTCCAATTGTCATTTCGACGATAAGAGAAATCTCATAGCAATGATAACACCTACCTAATTTTAAGGGATTTCTCCCAAAAGTTCGAAATAACAAAACTATTATTTTATTTTCTTCTTCGATTTTTTTTAGATAATGAAGAACAGAAAACTATTCCATCGGCTTAAAAATCAATACATTTTTACTCTGTTCAATTTCAGTTTGATTCAATTTCATTTTTACAAACTCCCCTTGTAAATACTTTTTAGTTTGATTTTTATAATACCTACTAAACACATTACCAGATTGCCCTGTAGGAATAATTGCTAAGCTATTTTCTATATCAGAAAAATCGATAACCCTTCTTGTAGATGGTCCGGCAGTTACCTTATAATATCCAGTACTATCTAGTTTAAAAATCTGATTATTTATCACTTCATTCCCACCAATAGTTTCATAAGGACCTAAGTTAAACAGTTTACGCAACAAACCACCGGCTTTACCTATAGCATGCTCATACTCTACAGAGATTACTCTGTTCCAAGTCCAATTTTCTACATTTTCACCTAACTGGTTTTCTAAAAATGAAAAAGCACTTTTAAAAGACGCCTGTATGATATCACTTTTCACTTCAACTTTATCTTTCGTAGAAATATTATCCCACCAAACAGAATGCTCTCTATTTAGTTGATTTGGCAATACTTCATCCTGCAATTGCGAATTGATAAATAAATCGAAACTATCACCCAATTCATCTTTATAAGTCATACTTAAAAACTCGTATAAAAAACGATTGTAAATTGTTGGACCCACAGCTGTTTTTAAATAGTTGCCATCCCAATTTTCAAGAACAGAAAATGCTTTTCTTTCCGATGCAGACAAATCAGATTTATTTACACTTTTTAACAAATCACGAATAATATTAGACACTGTAGACGATTTAACATCATAAGTCATATTCGCAACATCTTCTTTTGTAAAATCATTCTTTTTATCTAATAATTCTACAATTCTTTTAGCCCTATCCTGCGGCTGATAATAACCAGGATACAATTTTCCTCTTACAGAATCTACTTGATTATTGGCAGAATACACATAATTCCAACTTGGGTTTATAGCTTTCGGATTTTCTTTAAAAGGTAAAAATTCTAAAATCTCATCATTTCCTGAAGCTCCATTTAAATAAGTCTTAGAAGACAAACTATCTCTTAACTGGTACAATCTTGCCGAAGAAAACCAAGCAATATTATCTTTTGCATCACCATACATTACATTCAATCCTGGTGCGTGAATTCTAGCAACTCCACTTTTAAAATCTGTCATAGAGTTTGCATGAGACATTTTATAAGAAACATCTAACATTTCATTAGGCAATTGCGTGTACACCCAATTCATAGCAATAGGCCTATCATCTATAATATGCGTTATTAAATTATTCATTATAGGTCCGTGCTTACTTACTTTAACTTGAAAAGTAGTATCCTCTTCATTCTTTATACGAATCGTTTTGTCTCTAAACTCATATTTTTTATAACCATCTACGGTTTTGTATTGTGCTGCATCTGCAGGATTATTTTCTTCTACATAAAAGTTTAAATCATCATTTGCCAACATGGTTAAACCATAGGCATATTCTCTATTATGTCCTAATAAAGGAAATGGCATTAAGGCAATATTGAATCCATAAATTTCAAAATCTGGTGTTTTTATATGGTTTTGATACCAAACTGAAGGTTGAGAAAATCCAATGTGCGGATCGTTTTCAAAAATCACTTTTCCGTTCTTCGTTTTTTCTGGACCTAAAATCCAAGAATTACTACCTATAAAAGGAGAAACTGGTAAATCATCCATAATAGCAGCTACTGATTTAGAAAATGTTGCTTCAACTTTAGTTGGAATACTTGTTCTGTTAATTGTTAAATACTCATTATTAATACTCAATAATTCATTTAAATAAGAATCCCCAAGTTTTTCTTTAATTTCAGTTAATAAAGGATCTGTTTTATGAGCAACAGCAAAACTAAAAGACATATAACCAAAAACATTATAAATATCCTTCATTGTATATTTCTCTTTATCCACTCCTACCAACGTAAATTCTAAAGGTGTTTTTCCTTCTTTTATATATTGATTAATTCCATCTAAATAAGACTGGGTTAAAATATAAGATTGAGTCGTTTTATCTAAACTAGCAATAGTTACCTCTGCAGCTTCTTCAATTCCTAATCCTCCAAAAAATTGATCTACGGTCACCAAGTCCTTTCCAAAAATTTCAGACAATCTTCCCGACGCAATTCTTCGCATTAATTCCATTTGCCACAATCTTTCTTGTGCATGCACATACCCTAAGGCAACATAAGCATCTTCTTGATTTTGAGCATTGATATGAGGCACACCAATATCATCAAAATAAACCGTTACTTCTTTAGAAATATTTTTCAATTCTAACTCCCCAGAATATTTTGGATGATACGTTCTAGAGTACAACCAAACAGAAACCACTAGCAAGACTACAAGAATTAACAGAATTTTAAAAAAACGTCCTAAAAACTTCATAAAATTGATTTTTTTCAAAGATAACAGAATTATTATTTACGGATAACTACAAAGAAAATGAAAGTAAGTTCGTATTTTTGATGAGCAAAATTTTTTATATGAAAAAAATTCAAATGGTTGACCTACAAGGTCAATATCAACAAATAAAAGAAGCTGTAAATTCTTCTATAGAACAAGTTTTAGATACTTCAGCATACATAAATGGACCTTTAGTTCATGAATTCCAAGCAGATTTAGAGAAATATCTAGGTGTAAAGCACGTAATTCCTTGCGCAAACGGAACAGATGCATTGCAAATAGCAATGATGGGACTAGGTTTAGAACAAGGTGATGAAGTAATAACTGCCGATTTTACTTTTGCAGCAACTGTAGAAGTAATTGCATTGTTAAAACTGACTCCTGTTTTAGTGGATGTAGATGCAGAAACGTACAACATAGATATTGAAGCTTTAAAAAGAGCGATTACTCCAAAAACAAAAGCCATAGTACCTGTTCATTTATTCGGACAAGTAGCAAATATGGATGCTGTAATGGAGATTGCAAAAGAGCACAATCTTTTTGTAATTGAAGACAATGCACAAGCAATTGGAGCAGATTACACATTTAAAGACGGAACAAAAAAGAAAGCAGGTACTATTGGAAACGTAGGAACAACTTCTTTTTTCCCATCTAAAAATTTAGGTTGCTACGGAGATGGTGGTGCAATTTTTACAAATGATGATGCATTAGCTCATACCATTAGAGGTATTGTAAATCACGGAATGTACACACGTTATTACCATGATGTAGTAGGGGTAAATTCTCGTTTAGATTCTATACAAGCTGGAGTTTTAAAAGCAAAATTACCACTTTTAGATACTTATTGTGAAGCAAGAAGAAATGCTGCTCGTTTTTACAACAAAGCATTATCAGTTTCAGAACATATTATTACACCAACAACAAGTGCATGTGGCGAAATCTGTGATACTTGTGATTGTCACGTTTTTCATCAATATACGTTACAAATTACAAACGGAAAAAGAGATGCATTGCACAAACATTTGTTAGACAGCGGAATTCCGAATGCGATATACTATCCAGTAGCTTTACATTCTCAAAAAGCTTATGCTGATACTCGTTACAACGAAAGTGATTTTCCAGTTACTAATGAATTGATAAAAACAGTAATTTCTTTACCAATGCACACAGAGCTAGACAAAGAACAATTAGAGTTTATTACAAAGACTATTTTAGATTTTGTAAACTAAAAAGGACAGCATTGTTATTTAGAGGAAAAACAACATTGTTATCTTATAATAACCAAACATATTACTGCATTATAATTCCTCTTAATAATGCATAAATAAAACAGAATGAAAAGAATATTAGTTACAGGAGGATTAGGATTTATTGGTTCTCACACCGTTGTAGAATTACAAAACGAAGGTTTTGAAGTAGTAATTATCGATGATTTATCGAACACATCTATTGGTGTATTAGACAACATTACATCTATAACAGATATTAAGCCAGATTTTCATCAAATCGATTTAAGAATTAAAAGTGATGTAAAAAGCTTTTTCGAAAACAACAAAGTAGACGGTATTATTCACTTTGCTGCTTTTAAAGCGGTTGGAGAAAGCATGCACAAACCTTTAGATTACTACGAAAACAACTTAGGTTCTTTAGTATATTTATTACAAGAAATGAGAGACAGAAAGTTAGATAACTTTATTTTCTCTTCTTCTTGTACTGTTTACGGACAAGCAGATGAATTGCCAATTACAGAAAATGCACCTGTAAAAGCAGCAGAATCTACTTACGGAAACACCAAGCAAATTGGCGAAGAAATTTTAAGTGATGCGAGTAGAGCACATGGTTTAAATATTATTGCTTTAAGATATTTTAATCCAATTGGAGCGCATCCATCTATTAAAATTGGAGAATTACCCTTAGGTGTTCCTCAAAACTTAATACCTTATATTACACAAACCGCTGCCGGTATGCGTGATGAATTGTCTGTTTTTGGTGATGATTATGATACCGTAGATGGAACAGCTGTTCGTGATTATATTCACGTAGTAGATTTAGCAAAAGCACACATTGCTGCATTACAGCGTTTGATTAAAAAGAACAATAAAAAGGCTTTTGAGTACTTTAACGTAGGTACAGGAACAGGTAGTTCTGTTTTAGAAGTAATTAAAGCTTTTGAAAAAGCTTCTGGAAAACCTTTGAATTATAAAATTGTTCCTAGAAGAGAAGGTGATATTACTGCTGCTTTTGCAGACACCACTATTGCAAACAAAGAGTTGAACTGGAAAACAGAAAAAACTTTAGAAGAAGCATTAGCGTCTTCTTGGAAATGGCAATTAGCTCAAAAATAAAATTCTTAAAAACTCCAATCTTTACCGATTGGAGTTTTTTTTTTGCTTTAGAATACTTCTGTTCTTTTTAACAGCGAATTAAAAAACCTAAACATACATAGGTTTTACCTAATGTAATTAAATTTAGAAATATCAGTTCGAGTGATTTTTATAAAAAATCGTGCAGAGAACTCATATAGAAACTAAAATGTTCAATAGATTAATGCTATAATTAATCAAACTTACTTTTCATGAAAATTTCAGGGAAACGCTATTTAGATTACTCCTCCTTTATAAAACTTAACTTCGGAGAAAGGGTTCAAAAAATATCTTTAGACATTGGCTTCTCTTGTCCGAATAGAGATGGTTCTAAAGGTTATGGAGGTTGTACCTATTGCAACAACAATACCTTTAACCCAGATTATTGTGAACCTAACAAAAGTGTAAAACAACAATTAGAAGAAGGTATTTCTCGATTTTCTACCAAATACAAAACGCAAAAATATTTAGCTTATTTTCAAGCTTATACAAACACCTACTCAGATTTTGAATCTTTAAAGATAATGTATGAGGACGCGTTAAATGTTCCCAATGTAATTGGCTTAGTTATCGGAACAAGACCCGATTGTATTTCTGATGAAGTGATAGATTACTTATCCTTTTTATCAAAAACATATTTTATTTCTCTAGAATTCGGAGTAGAAAGCACTTCGAACAAAACTTTAGAAAAAATAAACAGATGTCATTCTTATGATGATAGTATTGCTACTTTTAATAAATGTAAAAACAGGGGTTTTCATTTGGGAGCTCATTTAATTATCGGTTTACCCGGAGAAACAGAAGAAGATTTACTCAACCATGCTATTGAAGTTTCTAAACTACCTATAGACACTTTAAAACTGCACCATTTACAGATTGTAAAGCAATCTATCATGGCCTCTCAATATAAACGAAACCCGAAAGATTTTAATCTTTTTACACCAGAAAGCTATATTGACTTTATAACCAAATTTGTTACTTTATTAAGACCAGATATTGTTATAGAGCGTTTTATCAGTCAAGCACCAATAGATTTACTAATTGCGCCAAAATGGAACGGACTTAAAAACTTTGAAATGGTTGCCCAAATTGACAAACAACTGGAGATAGAAAATATTTGGCAAGGGAAGAACTATACGGAGGTTTAGAATATCAAACAAGTTGTAAACCTTAGTTTAAAAAATAGAGGAAACATACTTGGTTTGGTTTGGTTAATTTTAAAATAAAAATCTCAAATAATTCTAGATCTATTTAGTTCGTTGTAATTTTGCTATTCCTAAATTTAACAATAAAAAATCATGAATAAAATATTAAATCAGACTTACCCTTTTCTTATACTCTCATTAATTTTATTCAGTTGCAGTAATCAAAAGAATAAATTTGAATTGCAACAAGGAGATCTACTATTTCAAAATACGGGAACAGGTGAAATAGATAATGCTATTAAAAACGTAACGGCAACTACAGTTTCTAAAAATTATTCGCATGTTGGTATAGCAATGCAAAAAAATAAAGAATGGTTTGTAGTAGAAGCGATTCCAAAAAAAGGTATTCGTCAAACTCCATTGCAAAAATTTTTGAATAGAAATAAAAATAAACTCAACAAATCTCAAACCACAGTTGCAAGGTTAGATAGCTATTACCAACCTTATATTTCTAAGGCGATAGCCTATGGTATTGAAAGAATAAATACACCTTATGATGAGATTTTTTTATGGGATGATAATTCTTATTATTGTTCCGAATTAGTTTATAAAATGTTTTCCTCTCAAGACTTGCCTAAAGACTCTATTCCTTTTCTTACGCATCCAATGACATTTAACGACAGCACAGGAAACCCAATGCCTAGTTGGGTAAAGTACTACGAAACACACAATCAGCCAATTCCTGAAGGAATTGAAGGAACAAATCCAAACTTAATGGCTAGCAGTCCTTTCATCACATTTGTACATGATTATGAGAATGAATAACGCGTAACTTATTATCTGTAAACAATTAACTACGTTAGTATTTGCTGCTTAATTTATAGGTTTAGAGTATTTAATCGGTACACCAATCCCCTCTTTTATGAAGTAGGATCATAAAAAAAAACAAGAGTAGAGAAAAAAACCTCTAACTAAATCCGATTGATTTTTTGACAAATAATTTATAGCTAAGTTTTAGCACACTTACAGAAACCGTTCATAATTCACCCAAACAAGAAACAAAAACCATTAATTACAAGTAATTATCAAGCTTTTCAATCAGTTTTCTGCTTTTTAATGTTTTTATATGATAATTATATCACCCTTAGAATATCATATCCATAAAACCTTCTTGTAATGTTTTACATATTCATGTTTCTTCACCCTTTTGTCGGATTTTAACAGTTATAAATAGACTGCCCTTTCAATTCCCGATAACTTTGTAGCCGATTTATTAATGATACTAGAAAACATGAAACTGATTAAAATTAAAAGAAAAACACGCTTAGAAAAACGATTTACGCCCAAAATGGGAAAATTACACACCAATGTAACTTACATTAAAAAAACACTATTTAATATTATACCTATAGAAACTGTACATAAATATAGAGAAACATATTACGGTGAAATTAAAGATTGTGAAGACTGTCTTTTATCAAAATAATAATCAAAATCCTAAACTAAAGTTTAGGATTTTTTTTTGCATTATATTTAACAACACAAAAACATACCCATCAATAAATAATAGTATTTTTAAAAGCTTAAAAATCAACCAAAATGAAAAAAATATTACTTGTATTCTTAGCAACAACTTGCTTATTAAGTTGTAAAAAATCATCCGAGGAAAAAACACCAGAACTGAGCATCAATTATGAAAAAATTGAACTAGAAAACGGCTTAGATATTGTTTTTCATGTAGATAAATCAGACCCAGTTGTGGCTGTAGAACTAATGGTGCATGTTGGTTCTGCAAGAGAAGTGGAAGGTAGAACAGGTTTTGCACATTTATTTGAACATTTACTATTCTTAGAATCAGAAAATTTAGGAAAAGGTGGATTAGACAAAATGAGTGCAAGAATTGGAGGTTCTGGTGCAAATGGATCTACATCTAGAGACCGTACAAACTACTTACAAACGGTACCAAAAGATGGTTTAGAAAAAATGATTTGGGCAGAAGCCGATAAATTAGGTTATTTTATAAACACGGTTACAGATCCTGTTTTAGCAAAAGAAAAACAAGTTGTTAAAAATGAAAAAAGACAGAGTTACGATAATAGACCATACGGACATAACCAATATGTAATTGGTAAAAACTTATACCCAAAAGACCACCCTTATAACTGGCAAGTAATTGGTTCTTTAGAAGATTTACAAAACGCAACTTTAAATGATGTAAAAACATTTTTTAAAAAATGGTACGTACCCAACAATGCAACTTTAGTATTGTCTGGTGATATTGATATTGAACAAGCTACAAAATGGGTTCATAAATATTTTGATGAAATCCCTAGAGGAGATGAAATTCCTACACTTGAAAAAAGACCAGGAAAAGTAGACCAAATTAAGTCTTTATATTACGAAGATAATTTTGCTAGAGTTCCGCAATTAACAATGGTTTGGCCAACAGTAGAACAATACCACCCAGATTCTTATGCTTTAGATGTTTTGTCTCAATATTTAACAGACGGAAAATCGGCTCCTTTTAATCAAGTTTTAATTGACGATTTAAAGTTGACTTCTAGAACAGGTATGTTTAACAGAAATGCTGAATTAGCCGGAGAAACACAAATTTCTATTAGAGCTTTTAACAACGTAAAGCTAGGCGATGTAAAAGCAGGAATTGAAAAAGCATTTGCAAAATTTGAAGCAGAAGGAATTTCAGAAAAAGATTTAAACAGAATTAAAGCCGGACAAGAAACACGTTTTTACAGTAGTTTGTCTAGCGTTTTAGGTAAAGGAACTGGTTTAGCTTCTTATAACACCTATACAGGAAATCCTGGATTTGTAACAAAAGATATTAAAAACACCTTATCAGTAACAACAGAAGATGTAATGCGTGTTTATAACAAATACATCAAAAACAAAAATTATGTTGCTACAAGTTTTGTTCCTAAAAACTCTGTAGAATTAGCGTTACAAGGCGCTATTTTAGCTGATGTTGTTGAAGAAAAAATTGTAATAGGTGCAGAAGAAAAATTCGATCCTAAAATTGCAGCAACTTACAAAAAAACACCTTCTTCTTTTGACAGAAGCGTAGAACCTCCTTACGGCGAAACTCCGTCTTTAGCAGTTCCTGAAGTATATGAAAGTAGTTTAGAAAATGGTTTAAAAATCTTTGGTATCGAAAATGACGAAGTGCCTTTAGTACAATTCAATATTACAATTGATGGTGGCCAATTATTAGAATCTATGGATAAATTAGGGGTTGCTAACTTAACTGCAGATTTATTAAATAAAGGAACTAAAAACAAAAGCGTAAAAGAATTAGAAGAAGCTATTCAAGAATTAGGCGCTTCTATTTATGTGTATTCTGATGTTGAAAACATTACTTTAAGCGGAACAACTTTAGCAAAAAACTATGATAAAACATTAGCTTTAGCACAAGAAATTTTACTAGAACCAAGGTTCGATGAAAATGAATTCGATTTACTAAAAAAAGCAACTATTGCTAATTTACGTCAGCAAGAAGCAAGCCCTAATTCTGTAGCAAGAAATGCTTATAACGAGTTAATTTACGGAAAAGAAAACATCCGTTCTAAAAATATTTTAGGAACAACAGCATCCGTAGAAACAATTTCTATAGAAGATTTAAAAGCTTATTACAATAATTACATTTCTCCTTCTGTAGCTAAAATGTTGGTTGTAGGTGATATTTCTAAAGAAAAAGTAATTGCTTCTTTAAAAACTTTAAATACTAATTGGAAAGCTAAAGAAGTTACCATCCCAACTTATAAAACACCAGACACACCAACAAGTCCTGCTGTTTATTTTTATGATATTCCGAATGCAAAACAATCTGTTTTACAATTTGGTGCTCCAGCTTTGGCTGCAACGGATAAAGATTTTTACGCAGCTTCTGTGATGAATTATATTTTAGGTGGCGGTGGTTTTGCTTCTCGTTTAACACAAGAATTACGTGAAGGAAAAGGATATACGTACGGAGTTCGTTCTGGATTTTCTGGTACAAAAGCAAAAGGTGCTTTTACCATTTCTAGTAGTGTACGTTCTAATGTTACTTTAGAATCTGCTCAATTGGTAAAGCAAATTTTAGAAGAATACCCAACTACTTTTTCTGACAAAGATTTAGAAACCACAAAAAGCTTCTTAATTAAAAGTAACGCACGAGCTTTTGAAACTTCTAGAGCAAAACTAAATATGTTGTCTAATATTAGTGACTATGGTTGGAGTGCAGATTATGTAAAAGGCCAAGAAAATACGGTTAACAACATGACCAAAGAACAAATTACAGAGTTGGCTAACAAATATGTGAGTCCTACTAAAATGATTTGGCTAGTTGTAGGTGATGCAGAAACTCAACTAGAAAGAATGAAAGAACTTGGTTATGGAGAACCAATTTTATTGAACAAAAGAGCTGAGAAAATCAAGAATTAGTTTTATATATTTTTATAGAAAAGCCCCAATTTCAAAATTGAAATTGGGGCTTTTTTTATATTTTTTATTACAATACTTAACTTAAAAAAAAATACATTAAAAACTAATTTAGTTTGTTTCTATCCTTCTAAAAAACTAACTTCGTTAACTTCTGATATAAAACATTGAAACGATTTCATATCATTAGAGTTGTACATAATTATGAAAAAACCGAAAAACCTCTTAATTGTAATATCTTCAGTTATATTAATTGGAATTTTATATTGGAACTTCAATGTACAGATAAGAGGTTATTTATTATCAAAACACGCTATTTTTTGGAAAAAAAACGTTGAATTAAAACCTTCTGATTTTAAAGCTCAAATTGACCAAAATTCGAAATCTGAAATTTGGGTTTATTTCGGTCTTTATCTTAAATCAACAAACTTGAAAGATGCAGAAGTTAAAGCATATTTTGACAAAAATAAATCTTGGGTAAAAGATACTTTGAATTTTAAAGATGAAATTGAATTCCAAAAATTGAGGTTTGACCTTTATGAAAATTATGCCCGAAAATTTAATAAGGAAATTGACAAAATTAAATTTGATGAAGATAAATACTTTTCAGATTTAGAAAAAATTGGAGACAAAATATATTCAGAATTGAATATAATGGAAGATTCTCTATATAATACAGATTTAGAAAAAAATGAATTAATAAAATTTTGGAGATTGAAAATTGACAAAATGTTGAAAACAAAAAATTAACTATGTACAACACCGTATAAACTTTATTGCTGGTTTTAGCTCACTTGGGAAATTCCTCCGGAATTTCGCCGTTCGTGCTTTATTTAGTAAATTCACTGCTTAAACAACGCAACAAAGCTTATACAACAACGTTAACGAAACCGAAAATTCGGCCACAAAAAAAACGAACTCTCATAAGTTCGTTTTTTTTATATAAAATATTTCATTAAAATCTATTCAGCCAATGCAGCGCCAGAAGCAGCAACAGATCTATCAATTTTACGCATTAAACCTTGTAACACTTTACCTGGTCCAACCTCAATAAATTCAGTTCCACCATCAGCAATCATTGCTTGCACACATTGCGTCCATTTTACAGGAGCCGTTAACTGAGCAATTAAGTTTTCTTTAATTTCATCCGGACTCGTAACTGCTTTGGCAACTACGTTTTGGTATACTGCACAAGTAGGCTCGCTAAATACAGTTGCTTCAATTGCAGCTGCTAATTCTGCTCTTGCAGGCTCCATCATTGGCGAGTGAAACGCACCACCAACAGGTAACAACAACGCTCTTCTTGCTCCTTTTTCAGTTAAAACTTCACAAGCTTTTTCTACTGCAGCAACTTCTCCAGAAATCACTAACTGTCCTGGGCAATTGTAATTTGCAGCCACCACTACTCCATCAATTTCTGCACAAGTTTCTTCTACTACATTGTCTTCCAATCCTAAAACTGCCGCCATGGTACTTGGTGCAGCTTCACATGCTTTTTGCATTGCCAAAGCACGTTTAGAAACTAATTTTAAACCATCTTCAAAAGTTAAAACACCGTTTGCTACTAAGGCAGATAATTCTCCCAAAGAGTGTCCCGCAACCATTTCTGGCTGAAAAGAATCACCTAAAACTTTCGCTAAAATTACCGAGTGTAAAAAGATTGCCGGCTGCGTAACTTTCGTTTCTTTCAACTGTTCCGCCGTTCCTTCAAACATAATATCTGTTATCGAGAAGCCTAAAATCTTGTTTGCTTTTTCAAAGTATTCTTGCGCTAATGCAGACTTTTCGTATAAATCCAATCCCATTCCTGTAAATTGCGCTCCTTGACCCGGAAAAATATATGCTTTCATAAAATATGTGTTTTTATAACTATTTATTCTTTTTATTATTGGCAAAAATAATCATTTTTATTGGAAGCTAATCCCGCTTTCCGCACTCGCTTTTTTTATTCCGAAAAAGAATAAAAAAGAGCTCAAACAATTGCTGCAATCGGGGCTAAACTTGTTTGCCAACTATTTGTAATCCTAAAATAGCAAATAGCTTTATCTTTAGTAAAATTTTCAAGAAACTCATTCAATGAACAGATATCAAAAAAATTAAACCATTTTATATTGCAAAACCTCAAAGGTTTTAAAAACTTTGAGGTTTATGAATTAGGTAGTTTTGTAGTTATTAATCTATAAATATTTATATTTTTAATGTACTAAAAGAACTACTTGTAAAAATAATATCAAATAACTAAATTATCAGCTATTATTGTAATCAACTTAAAAAAATTTCGTCTATATAATTAGAAAACAAAAAACAATGAAAAAAATACTTATAGTAATCGTCACTCTTTTTGCATTATCAAATACAAATGCGCAAACAGCAATATTTCATAATTTGTTACAAAATAACGTAACCAAAGACGGAGTTGTAGATTACAAATCACTGAAACAAAATCCATCAGAATTAAATAGTTATATTTCTTATTTAGAAAAAACAACTCCAGATAATTCATGGTCAAAAAACAAACAAAAAGCATTTTGGATAAACGCCTATAACGCCTATACTCTTAAACTTATTTTAGACAATTATCCTTTAAAAAGTATTACAAACATCAAAGAAAATGGACTTATTGCTTGGAAAATACCGTTTGCTAAAGTTGGTGGAAAAACCTATACTTTAGATCATATAGAACATACCATTTTAAGAAAAAAATTCTCGGACCCCAAAATACATGTTGGTGTAAATTGTGCTTCTGGTTCTTGTCCTAAATTAGGAAACAAAGCATTTACAGAAAAAAATATAGAAGCAGAATTAACGCATTTAATGAAAGTTTTTGTAAACGATACTTCAAGAAATAAAATTACAGAAAACAACATTCAAATATCTTCTATTTTCGATTGGTTTAAAGAAGATTTTATCAAAAAAGGTACAATTATCGATTTTTTAAATAAATATTCAGAAACTAAAATTAGCCCAAAAGCTAAAATTAGTTATCTAAAATATGATTGGTCATTAAACGGAAAATAGTATTTTTATTTTTCAAATAAACATCAAAAAAGATTATGATGTTGCACATTAAATATAATTTGAAAGAATCGTAAAACACAACAAAGAACTTGGAAACAAGTTCTTTCTCTATTGTAAAAAAATCGTTATCGAAGTTAAATTGAAATAACGTCTACCAAAGGAATAAATATATAATGAAGAAATTTTTAATTCTTTTTCTACTGATAACATCAACGCTATCTGCACAAAAGAAGTTAGATAAGTTGTTAAACAAATTCAACAAGAACAATGTTCCTTATATTTCTGTAGATACATTAGCAACTACAAAAACTTTTCTTTTAGACGCTAGGGAGCCAAAGGAATACAATGTCAGTCATTTAAAAAATGCGATACTTGTTGGTTTTGATCATTTTAACATCAGCGAAACAGTAGATAAATTACCTAAAAATAGAGATGCAAAAATTGTGGTGTATTGTTCTGTTGGTGTCCGTTCAGAAATTATTGCACATCGAATTATAGAAAAAGGCTATACAAATGTTTACAATTTGTACGGAGGAATTTTTGAGTGGAAAAATAACGGTTTTCAAGTAATGGATACCTTAGGGAATACGACAGAAAAAGTCCACACTTATAATAAAGAATGGAGCAAATGGCTTACAAAAGGAGAGAAAGTTTATTAAAAATTTTTTCAGTAAACAGTTCTAGTTTTCAGAGATCACTCTTGTGCTTAAAATAAAAATATATTAAAAAAAATCTTATCACATTAAAACATAGTCTATAATCTCTATGCTTCCATGTGGTGAAAACTTGATACATTAATGGAAAATAAAATAAATAGTAAAAATTTATTATTAATCTTTACCAGAAACCCGGAGTTAGGCAAAGCTAAAACACGTTTAGCTAAAACAGTTGGTGATGAAAAAGCTTTAGAAATCTATAAATTTTTATTAGAAAAAACACGTAATATTTCCTCTGAAGTAACATCCGATAAAGCCGTTTATTATTCAGTAAAAATTAGAGAAAACGATATTTGGGATGCAAATAGCTATCAAAAACACCAACAAGTTGGAGAAGACTTGGGCATTAGAATGTTAAACGCTTTTAAAAATAGTTTTGATGCGGGTTATAAAAAAGTTATGATTATTGGTAGTGATTTGTATGATTTAACATCAAAAAACATAGAAAACGCATTCAAAAAACTAGACACAAACGATGTGGTTTTAGGGCCTGCAGAAGACGGCGGTTATTATCTTTTAGGTATGAATGCTTTACAAGAAAACATCTTTAAAAATAAAGACTGGGGAACGGCTTCAGTTAGAAAAGATACATTAACAGATTTACAAGATAAAGCAGTATTTTTGTTAGAGGAATTAAATGATGTTGATGTTTTTGAAGACATAGAGCATCATCCTGCATTTCAACATTTTTTACAATAACAAGTTTTCTCTCTAGTTCAGTCGAAAGGGAATATAATTTAGGTCGCGACTGCGTTCGACCAGACAACAAGATGAAAAAACAACAATTACAAGAAACCATCGATTTTTTAAAATCAAACGGAATTACAACCCCAGAAATCGGAATTGTTTTAGGAACAGGGTTAGGAAAGCTAGTTGACGAAATTTCAATAGAAAAAGAAATTTCGTATTCAGATATTCCAAATTTTCCGGTAGCAACCGTAGAGTTTCATTCTGGTAAATTAATTTACGGAGAATTGTCTGGAAAAATGGTACTTGTAATGGCTGGACGTTTTCATTTATATGAAGGTTATAATGCTTGGGAAGTTACTTACGGAATTAGAACGATGCACGGTTTAGGTATTAAAAACTTATTAGTTTCTAATGCCGCAGGAGCCATTAATCTTACTTATAAAAAAGGAGATTTAATGCTGATAAACGATCATATTAATTTACAAGGAAGTTCTCCTTTAGCTTTTAAAGGAGCCAATACTTTTGGAAATATTTTTGCAGATATGTTAGAACCGTATTCTAAAGAAATAAATACTAAAATTATTGCAGTTGCCAAAGAGCAAGATATATTATTACACGAAGGTGTTTATACAAGTGTTTTAGGTCCTCAATTAGAAACTAGGGCAGAATATAGAATGTTGCAAATTTTAGAAACTGATGCCGTTGGTATGAGTACCGTACCAGAAGTTATTGTTGCAAAACAACTCAACTTACCTTGTGCAGCCATTTCTGTATTAACGGATGAATGTGATCCTAAAAACTTACAACCTGTAGATATTTCAGAAATTATTGCCATTGCAGGTAAAGCAGAACCTAAAATGATTACGCTGTTTAAAGAAGTAATTAAAGTGTTATAAATAAACACTTAGACATTATAAAAAAACTCCTAATTCAATAATTAAAATAGAATTAGGAGTTTTTTTTGATTCACTTTCAACCAACAAGCACTTTATACCATTATAGCTTCTTGCTATTATAAGTAATTACAGCGACTGAATTTGCAGGAATCGTAGCAATAGCAACCGTTTCTCCTTTTTCTACACATTGATATTTTTTTGCTGTATTCGTTTTGTTTTGAACAAATAAAAACACGGTATTGTCTTTCTTTAGAGAAATAATTGTTCCTTTAGAAAAAGAAGCAATCCTTTTTGCTCCTGGTTGCATATATTTACTAAGCAATGCCATTACAGCATAATCAGGATTATAGGTAACCTCTTGTTTTTCTCTATCAATATTAATAAGACTATTCTGTTTCCAATTCCATCCACTTTCTCCGGTTTCGTTTAAAACCATATTCCAATAACAGTAATTAGAGATTCCGTAATTTATATAAGAAGCAACCTCTCCTAATCTTTTAAAAGCTTGCTCTACTGTATTTTTTCCATTGTAACAAACGCCTTCAGTATGCATTGTTGGCTTATTATTCACCAACAAGTTCATATCACTTATAAATTTTGTATTGGTATACTGTATGCCAATACCATCTACAACGTTAAGGTACGCATCTTTGTTTGCAAACTCTAAGGCATCTAAGGCTCCATAAGTACGGAAAGTACCTGCCCAAATTTCAGTTTTAATGTTTTTATCATCAAACTCTGGACGCAAATAAGAAGCTATAAATTTATACATCTGTTCTGGTTGCATTACACAAGAAGGGTATTTTGTACTAATATCTGTTTCGTTCTGAATTAAAATTTTATGTACATCAATTCCTTCTTTTTTATAAGCGGATACATATTTAGCAAAATAAGAAGCATACGCTTTGTAAATTTTAGGATCGTCTTTTAATTTGTTTTCTGCTGCATTTTCCTTTCCTTGATCCATCAGACCCGAATATTTCATCCATCCTGGAGGACTCCATGGAGAAGCAAATAATTTTAAATTCGGATTGTACTTTTGAGCAAGTTTAATATATGGAATCACACTTTTTTCTTCTCTTTTGATAGAAAAATGTTCCATTGCATAATCATTAGGTACTTCGGCATAACTATAGGCATTTGTGCCAAAATCACTAGCCCCAATTGCAGTTCTACAAAATGAAAACTGAGCTTGGTCTTTACTAAAAAGATTACTCATAACGTTTTCTCTACTTTCTTCTGGTAATGACATTAATGCTAGTCCACCAATTTCATTAAACGCACCACCAATACCTGTAATTTCTTGAAATTCTATATCTGGGTAAACTGCTATTTTTTCTCCAAGTGTTTGCCCCTTTTCACCTTTGTATTCCTTTATTGGAAGTGCAGGTATTTTTACATCTTTTTTTAACGCTACATAATAAACTTTCGTTTGAGAGTTTGCAGATAACCCAATTAATAAAAGACTAAATATGTTTAAAATTATATTCTTCATACACTTTTACTTTTTTAAAAAAAGTTTTTTATTGATTACAGACAATGAATTTTGCGGATATGAAGATAATTATTTTGTTTGAGAATTTACTATATTTTAAGTCCTTATTGTTTTATTTTAGCAATACCAATACCCTTTTTAAATATTTCTTTTCGGGTAAGTTTTTAAATTAAAAATAGACTTCTTATAAACGATGTTGCAAATGCCATCTTTAGATTATGAACAAATACTTAGACATTATAAAAAACTCCTATTCCGATTATTGGAATTACGTAAAACAATCTGTTTTAATGGACCTCAATTGGGAAAACTATTTCTACGGATTAATTATTATTTCTTTAGTAGTTTGGGGATTAGAAGCTATTTTTCCTTGGCGCAAAAACCAATCATTATTTAGAAAAGACTTTTGGTTAGACACTTTTTACATGTTTTTCAATTTCTTTATTTTGAATTTAATTGTCCTTATTGCCTTATCTAATTCGGCAGCAGAATTGTTTAATGATATTTTAGGAATTGTAGGTTTGTCAATTGCAAATTTTCAATTATTAGAAATTAATAACCTACCATATTTTGCACGTATTTTTATCTTTTTCATTGTTGTTGATTTTGTACAATGGTGGACACATAGATTACTACACACATTCGAGTTTCTTTGGAATTTCCACAAAGTGCATCACTCAGTAAAAGAAATGGGCTTTGCCGCACATCTACGTTACCACTGGATGGAACCTGTAGTTTACAGTTCTTTAAAATACATTCCGTTAGCAATTATTGGTGGATTTTCTGCACAAGACGTAGCTATAGTCCACTTTTTTAACATTTTTATTGGGCATTTAAACCACGCAAACATTAATTGGGATTACGGTTGGTTAAAATACATTTTAAACAATCCGAAAATGCATATTTGGCATCATGTTAAAGTATTGCCTGAAGACAGAAAAAATGGTGTAAACTTCGGAATTACATTAAGTATTTGGGATTATATTTTTAAAACAAACTACATTCCATATTCTGGTAGAGATATCGAATTAGGTTTTGAAGGTGATGAAGAATTTCCTAAAAACTTCATAGAACAAGAACTATATCCTATAGTAAAAAAGTAACTCTTTTTGTATCTTTATCACTTTTTAAAATCAACTATATGAAATATATTAAAATTCTATTTTTATTCCTTTTTGTACAGGTTTCTGCGCAACAAGGAGGTATGTGGATTCCTTCGCTTTTAGAAGGAATGAACGAACAAGAAATGACTTCTTTAGGAAGTAAATTAACAGCAAAAGACATTTACGACGTAAACAATTCTAGTTTAAAAGATGCTATTGGGCATTTTAACGGAGGCTGTACTAGTGAAATTATTTCTCCAAAAGGTTTAATTTTAACCAATCACCATTGTGGTTTTGGTCAAATTCAATCTCATTCTACCTTAGAAAATGATTATTTAAAAGATGGTTTTTGGGCAATGAATTTAGAGCAAGAATTACCAAACCCAGGTTTATATATCGAGTTTATTGTGCGTATTGAAGATGTTACAGACAGCGTTCTTGCAGGTGTAAATGATTCTTTAACTGAAAGAGAAAAACAATCTATCATTACAAAAAATGGGAATGCTTTACAAAAAACAATCACTAAAGAAGCTTGGCAACAAACCAAAATAAAATCCTTTTTTCAAGGAAATCAATTCTTTTTATTTGTGACAGAACGTTTTGAGGATATTCGTTTAGTGGGTGCACCACCAACAAGTATCGGTAAATTTGGTAGCGACACAGATAACTGGGTTTTTCCTAGACATACTGGAGATTTTTCTATGTTCAGAATTTATGCAGATGCAAATAATCGCCCTGCAAAATACAGTAAAGACAACGTACCTTATACAACAAAACACTTTTTACCAATTTCTTTAGACGGTGTAGAAGAAGGAGATTTTACCTTAGTTTTTGGTTTTCCAGGAACCACAGATGAATACTTACCTGCTGCTGCAATTAAACATATTACTGAAGAATACAACCCAACAAATATTGCCATTAGAGAAGCTGCATTAAAGGTTATTGATGCAAAAATGAAAGAGAGTGATGAAGTTCGTATTAAATATGCTTCTAAACAAGCCGGAATTGCAAATTCTTGGAAAAAATGGATTGGAGAAAATTTAGGAATCCAAAAAAGTAACGCCGTAGAAAAAAGACAAGCTTTTGAAGCTACATTTACAAAAGCCTTGGCAGAAAAAAACTTAACAGAAAAGTATGGAAATATTCTTCCTGAATTTGATCGTTTGTATAAAGAGTTTGCTCCTATCAACATCAAAAGAAGAAACTTTATTGAAGTCTTTTTGGTGACCAATGAGCTAATGAGCATGACTTTTAGAGCATATCAATTTGAGCAAGCTATTAATAAAGATCCAAAGTCTTTTGACAAAGCAAAAGCTACTATAGAAAGCACTTTAAAAGGCATTCACAAAAATTATGATCTAGGTGTAGACAAAGGTGTGTTCGAAAATGTAATGCCTTTCTATAACGATAAAGTTGATGCTAGTATTTATGAAAAAACAGCTTTTACAAATCTAGATACCGCTTTACAATTGTTTGATGGAAAAGCTAAAAAGGTGCTTAAAAACTTGAATAATGATGCTGCATATCAATATGCAAAACCAATGATTGAAGCATTTTATAAGGATCTGAATAGAGAATATCAACTAAAAAACGAACCGATTGTAGCTTTGCAAAAAACCTACATGAAAGCATTGATGGAAGCATTGCCAAATGCGCGTTATTTTCCGGATGCAAACAGTACTTTACGTGTTACTTACGGACAAGTAAGAGGTTATGCGCCTAGAGATGCCGTTTACTATAATCCTGTTAGTTATTTAGATGGAGTTATTGAAAAATATGTTCCTGGAGATTATGAATTTGATGTTCCAGAAAAATTGCGTGAACTTCATAAAACAAAAGATTACGGACAATATGCTGATAAAAATGGTAAAGTTCCCGTTTGTTTTTTAGGTACAAATCACACCACAGGTGGTAATTCTGGAAGTCCTGCAATAGATGCTGAAGGAAACTTAGTCGGTCTAAATTTTGATAGAGTTTGGGAAGGAACCATGAGTGATATGAACTACGACCCTGAAATCTGTAGAAACATTATGGTTGATGTTAGATATGTATTATTTATTGTTGATAAATATGCTGGAGCGACTCATTTAATAGATGAAATGACTATAGTACACCCGAAGAAAGGCAAATAATTAAAGTATATATTAAGTATTAAAAAAGGTTTAAGAAACATTTATTTTCATGTTTCTTAAACCTTTTTTTTGTGTTGAAAATTCAGTGTATTTCTGTCACTAAATAGTAATACTACATTGTAGGTTTCGAAGTTATTCCTTTTTGAAATGACTCAATACACTAACACATTCTAAAAAAATAACTTGAACTATGAGATTCCTCTTCGTTCCTCATTCAGAATGACAATTATAACTCTTTAAGAAAATAAAGGTTTTACTTATTTCTACCTTTTTCATTAGGGTACAAACTTGGTAAACTATCACTTTGTACAAATTCTTTGGTGTCAATATTTAAGCCAGTAACCTTTCCCTTAAAAGCGGCACCTGTATCAACATTCCAAACATTTGCAATGTTTATTGGGTTTGGTTCATTGTAGTTTGTTGTTGGCGTATGACCAATGTAAATTTCTTTATAGTGTTGTATTCTTTTCGGATAGAATAAAGAATCTTTTTCGATTTTAGAATCTAAAGCTAAAAGCATCTCCCACAATGATCTATCTAAATAAAACAACTCTTTAAATTGCTCTTTTTCTACGCCATGTAAAGAAGTAAAACCAGCATGTAAAAACAATCTATTTTCTGTATCTATATGATATAATGGTAAGTTTTCAAAAAAAGTAAGGTGTTGCTGTTTCTCTTCAATAGAGAAGCCTGCATAACTTTCCATGGTTTCTTTACCTCCGTGTAAAAACCAAATAGGATTTACATCATTCGCATCTTTTAACCAATTCTGACACCAAACATCATGATTTCCTTTGATAAAAACACAGTCGAATTTTTGAGACAACTCTAGTAAAAGCGCAACAACTTGTGCAGATTCACTCCAACCATCTACATAGTCTCCCATGAAAATAATTCTATCTCCATCTCTTAATTCAAGCTTATTTAAAACCTGAATTAATGCTTTTAATCCTCCATGAATATCTCCAATTGCAAAAGTTCTCATTTAAATTTGTTTTTGACAAAACTAAGTATTTTTATAAGAGAACAAGAATTGTAAGATTAAATTTAGATTACTAATCTTACTTTTTAGAAATACTTTTAAAGATCTCCAAACCTCATTATTCTGCAGTAAAAGTTTCTTGTATCATCAGGTTTACCCAAAAATCATCACTTAAACCCATTACAGTAATTTTATAATCTTCATTTAAAATTAATGCTGCTGGTGTATCTAAATTTATTTTTGAAGTAACGTTAGAAGTGTCATAATATTGAAACAATTTATCCTCTGTAAAAGTTCCGGATAAAAAATCACTATCAGCATCCGTAATTATTTCTAAATATTCAACATTTTCTAAATAAGAACCATCCGTCCAAGTAAATATCGGCATTAATGATTCACTCGAATCTATGGTAAGATCGGTAAACCATTCTGTAGGTCTTGTTTGATTTTTAATTTTTACTGGATTAGAAATATGTAATGTTTCATTAATAACATACGTAACAATACACCAACTTTCTGAATCATCTGTTCTATTGTACCTTCTAAGTTCACCTCCATAAACAGCTTCATCTGTCAGCATTTTTCTTCTATAATTAGAAAAATCTGTTTCATCTACCAACGTATTATCTGTTTCATAATACCTCATGGCAGAAGAACCTATTAAGAAATCATAATAAATATAAGAAAGACTCTGGGAACCACTACTACTTGCTGCAAAAGCTAGCGCACTTTCAATTGTTTTTGTTGAATTTAAAGCCACATACTCTTCCAAATTTCTTGGTACAAATGATTCTAGAATTACAGTATTTACCCAATAATCATCACTAATTGCCATCATTGTAAAAAGATACTCTGTGTCTTCTACCAAATCATCAGGCGTTCCAGAAACGTTTAAAGAACTCTCTACATTAGACGTGTCATAATATTGAAATGTTTTATCTAAAGTATATGTTCCGGAAACAAAAGTTTCATCGTCTACTTCAGAAATAGCTTCAAAATAAATTACATTATCACTCACTCCAAAATCTGACCAAGTGAATTTTGGGGTTATTGTTGTTGGATATTCTATAGTAACTTCATCCGTCCAACTTGTTGGGTTTGTTGCATTTTTTAAACGAATTGGATTCGATTTATGCAAATCACCATCTAACATATAGGTAACGATACACCAATTTTCTTCGGAACCAGACCTTGAAAAACGCTTCAATTCTCCTTCATAAACATTAGTTGCAGTTAGGTTCTGTCTTCTGTAATTAGAAAAATCTAATTGATCTACATTTAGGCTATCTGCTTCATAATATCTAATATCCGTAGCTCCTTCTCCTGGTGCAGCATATATATATGTTGTACTAGTGTCTCCACTTGCACTTGCTGCATATGCAAAAACGTCTCCTAAATCTGTATTTGATGAAGTATCTATATATTCCTGTAAATTTCTTGGAACAGTAATATCATTATCTTCGGTACAAGAAAATAAAAAAAAGCAAACAAAAACTGTTCTCAAAAAATTTTTAATAGTCATATCTTTTTAAATTTTAATCGTAATAATTGGCAAGGTAGAATGATTTGCAATATCCTCGGCAATACTTCCTGCAAAAATATGAGATAATCCTTTTCTACCATGCGTAATTACAGAAATTAAATCTGCTCCTAATGCATTCGAAAAATTTAGGATCCCTTTTTCTACAGTTCTATCGCAAACATAATTTACATTAATCATTCTATGAACATCTCCTTCTGCTTTCAATAAAAAATTATTTGCCATTTTTTCCATTTCAGAAGTTGTTTTAAATTCTTCATTTGGTAAATTCACATATAAAATATGTTTTTGGGCATTTAAAAAGTCTAATGTTTTTAACATTCTTTGAAATCCTGGAATACTTTCTTCAGAAAAATCTGTGGCTACCACAATGTCTGAAAAATCAGCATTTACCATTTCATTTTTTATAACTAAAACCGGTAAATTTGCAAATCTTACTACTTTTTCTGTATTAGAACCTACAAAAAATTCTTTTAAACCACTTGCACCTTCAGATCCCATAATTATTAAATCGGCATCTAGCTCTTTTGCAATGTCATTTATCTCACTAAAAACTTTAAACTGTTTTATAACTGGAATAAGTTTTACCCCCTCTAAAAAATCTTTTACCAGAAAATCTTTAAACTTTTTTTCTGCTAATTTTAAGAAAAAAATTGCTTTTTCATGCTGATTATCTTCACTTTCCGTTAAAGAAATTTCTTGTAAATCTAACATGTGCAACGCGTAAACAGTTGCTTTGTATTTTTTTGCTAACAAAGCAGCCGTTTTTAAGGCATGCTCAGAATGTACAGAAAAGTCTATGGGTACAATTATTTTTTTCATGGTTGTAGTAGTTTTTTGTTAATATGCTAATTTAAGCGCTAATTACCTAAATATATAGGATATTCGTCATATTTTAGATTGCTAATTTTCTTGATATAATTTTCTAATTGTTGCTTCTGCTGGTTTATTTTGTGGTGTAAATCTATTATCATTATTTCCACCAACTTTATCGTGTTTATGAAACCACTTCCAGATAAAACCACCTGCAAACCATTCTTCTTTCCAAAACTGATTATGGATTGCTTGTAAACCATTTACCTGAGCTTGCAAATTTACACTACCTTCTACCCTATTTGCGTCCCAAGGTTCTTTACCTGTATAATCTACACTTCGGTAACCGAACTCTGTAAATAAAATAGGTTTATTAAATTTCTGTTGAACTTGTAAAATTTCTTTTTTGTGAGGCTGCCAACTTAATTCGAACTCCTTCACAGAAGGTGTTTTTTTATCGCTTAAAGGAAAGTAAGCATCTACACCAATAAAGTCTAATTCCTTCCAAAACATAACACGTTTATATTCATCCCAATTTGCAGCGTAGGTTAATTTCCCTTTGTAAACTTTTTTGATTTCTATAATTAATTGATGCCAATATTCTGGCCTATTCATTACAAAATCTTCTAATTCTGTACCAATACAAAATATGTCTGCATTAATTTCTTGTGCTGCTTTTGCATAGGTTAAGATAAAATCTGAGTAAGAAACTTCTAATGTTTTCCAGTTCTCTTCAGAATCCATTTTTATATCACCTGTAAAAAAACCATGACCAACCCAAATTTGAGGTTTCACCATAATTTTTACATTCTTTTTCTGAAATTCTTCTGCATACTGCAATAAACCTCCTCTAGTTTCTCCAAACCACTGTCTGCTAGAATTAAAACCAACTTTAGGAAAAGAAAGGTCTCTGATAAATCCAAATGGCATTAATGCAACATAATTACTTTGCGCTTCTAAGACCGAATTTATATGTGTTTTATTTATTGTATCTCTTGATGCAACAAAACTTAATCCGTTTATTTTTTTCTGTTGACTATTGCATGATAACTGAATGAATATCAACAATAAAAAAAGTAGTTTATAGGTTTTCATATCGCCCGAAAATAGCTATTTAATAAAACAATGCTCTTAAACCAATGTTAAAACTTTGTACTAATAGTATAAATATTCCTCTTACTTATTTACTCTCTAAATTTTATTTAATAATCGGCATCTGTATCGATCTTAAATATTTCTTTAGAAAACTATCAAAATCATTATTAGTTCTTTTATCCATTCCTAGAATTATGCTAATCATTTAGTTAAGTATCTAAAAACAAGTAGTACTAACCACAATTAATAGATACTTTCATCCATAAAAAAATTACTCAAAAAATAAAACATTCTCCTTAATCACATTCAACAAAGACCTATTTCTTTATTTAAATCCATTCTAAATTAATCTATGCGATTAAGTTCTTAACTTTAGCTTCGACTTAACCCTCAAGAATCAATCACCCTATGAAGCATATTGTAATAATCGGTAACGGAATTTCTGGAGTTACCACTGCGAGACATATCAGAAAAAATTCTGATCATAAAATAACAATCGTTTCTGCAGAAACTAAATATTTCTTTTCTAGAACTGCCCTTATGTATGTCTACATGGGACACATGAAGTTTGAACATACACAACCTTACGAGAATTGGTTTTGGAAAAAAAACCGCATAGAACTACGAGAAGGATTTGTTAGTAATGTAAATACAGACAAAAAAGAATTAGAGTTTAAAGATGCATCTACTCTTTCTTACGATCAATTAATTATAGCAACAGGATCTAAACCCAATAAATTTGGCTGGCCAGGGCAAGATTTAGATGGAGTTATGGGTATGTATCATAAACAAGATTTAGAAAAATTAGAAAAGTTTGCACCAGACAACAAGGCTTGTAAACGCGCAGTAATTGTTGGTGGTGGGTTAATCGGTATTGAATTAGCAGAAATGTTAAGAAGCAGAAAAATACCTGTTACTTTTTTAGTGCGTGAAGATAGTTTCTGGAACGGGGTTTTACCTACACAAGAGTCGGAAATGATTAACAATCATATAAAAGAACATCATATAGATTTACGTTTAAGCACCAATTTAAAAGAGATTAAATCTGATGAAAACGGACGTGTAAAATCGATTATTATTGAAGAAACTGGAGAAGAAATTCCTTGTAATGTGGTTGGATTAACTGCTGGTGTAACTCCAAATATAGATTTCTTAAAAGAATCTGGTATCGCCTTAGGTCGTGGTGTAAAAGTAAATCGATTTTTAGAAACAAATATAAAAGATGTTTTTGCAATTGGAGATTGTGCAGAACAACACGAAGCTATTGGGCAACGTAGAAATATTGAAGCTGTTTGGTACACTGGTAGAATGATGGGCGAAACTTTAGCGCAAACAATTTGTGGCAATAAAACAGCTTACAAACCTGGACATTGGTTTAACTCTGCAAAGTTTTTAGATATAGAGTATCAAACCTATGGTTGGGTCTTTAGCGAAAAAGGTAAGCAAGAAAATGAAACCTATTTTCAATGGCAACATCCAACAGAGCATAAATGTATTACCATTTCTTTTGATAAAAATACACATCTATTTTTAGGGATAAATACCTTCGGAATTAGAATGCGCCATGAAATTTTTGACAAATGGTTAACCGAAAACCAATCTATTGAACATGTTTTAGAGTATTTAGCCGACGCTAATTTCGATCCTGAATTCTTTAAATTACATGAAGCTGAAATTTTAGCAAAATTCAATACAGAAAACAACACCAATATTCAATCCAAAAAGAAAAGTTGGAAACGTATTTTTTCTCTTAATTAAAGAAATACGTTTAAAGAAATCCAATTTTAACTCATAACACCCCATAATTATTTTGAAACTCATAAAACAATCAGGTTTAATCATCTTCTTAGCAGGATTAACCTTCTTTATAGCTACCGTTTTCACAGGTTCGTTTAACTTAAAACAAGCGGAATTAGATACTTTTATAAAAGAAAAAGGCTATAAAAGTGAAATTATAAAAGAAGAATTATCAAAGGCAATTGTAACAGAAGAAAACTTAAATATTTTTCAATTCTCTAGCCGTGTAATCAATGCTTACGAAACCTCTAATAATCATTACGATGCATTAATTGCTAAATATGATTCAGAGAAAAATTGGGACGCAAAAGGAAAACAATTTCAATATAAAATCTCAGGAAAACCACATAGTATCAGTTTTGAACTTGCAAAAAAATCGGGTAAAGGTTTTGCTGCAGACAATACAGGTTTAGCTTGGTTTTTAACCTTTGGTTTAGGTATTATTGGGGCACTTATGTTTATTGTGCCTGATGTAATTTTATTAGGTAAACCTGGAATTAAAAACGATGGTATTTTCTTAAGCGCAGTTACCAACCGTGGTTGGATTGGTTGGTTTACTTTTATATTCTTGGTTACTTTTTATATTTTACTTTACTTTTATCCAGATTTCATTGTAAACTGGGTGTATTTAGTAGATCCAATTAGTAAATCTCTTAGCGGAAACCCTGCAGGTCAATGGTTTTTATATGGTTTTTTATACTGTACAGTAATGACAGTTATGGCAGTGAGAATGTATATAAAATACCGTCATAATAAATACCAAATATTAAGAACTACTTCTGTTTTATTCTTTCAAATTGTATTTGCTTTTTTAATTCCAGAAATTTTAGTTCGTTTTCAAATGCCTTGGTATGATTTTAAAAATGCTTTTCCTTTAGATTACGACTTTTTCTTTAGATGGAATTTAGAAGAACTGCTTGCTAGTGGTGCTTTTGGCTTATTTATTTTAGTTTGGGGAGTTGTTTTAACTATTGTAGTTGTACCTGTAATGGTTTATTTCTTCGGAAAAAGATGGTATTGTTCTTGGGTTTGTGGTTGTGGTGGTTTGGCAGAAACATTAGGAGATCCTTATAGACAAAACTCTAGTAAAACCCTACTTTCTTGGAGAGTCGAACGTATTGTAATTCATACTGTATTAATTTTTGTTTTGGTAATGACTGGGTTTGCTTTGTACACTTTCTTTACCCAAGAAAGTCAAGTTTTAGGTATTAAGACACAAACGATTCAAGATATTTATGGCTTTTTAATAGGTGCTATTTTTGCGGGAGTGATTGGTACTGGTTTCTACCCAATTTTTGGGAATAGAGTTTGGTGTCGTTTTGGTTGTCCGTTGGCTGCATATTTAGGTTTTGTACAGCGTTTTAAATCTAGGTTTAGAATTACCACAAATGGTGGACAATGTATTTCTTGTGGAAACTGTTCTACATATTGTGAGCAAGGAATTGACGTAAGAGCTTATGCACAAAAAGGAGAAAACATTATACGTTCTAGTTGTGTAGGTTGTGGTATCTGTTCTGCAGTTTGCCCAAGAGGAGTTTTAAAATTAGAAAACGGACCAGAAGAGGGTAGAATTAATCCTACAGAAATCTTATTAGGAAACGATGTTGACTTAATGGATTTGATGAATAAGAAGTAAGAATAAACTTTACGACTTATTTTAAAGCTATTCAAAAATATCCTGAAAAGCATTTCTTTAAGTTCGTAAGAAAACGAAACATATATTACTGAATGTAAAAAGATAAAGCCACAAAATAATTTTTGTGGCTTTATAAATTAAACTAAACTAACACTCAATTTTATTATAGATTTAATAATAAAAATCGATCTATTACATGAACAATACCATTGGTAATTATCATAAATAGAGGACAATGTATTTCTTATAGAAACTTGTTCTACGAATTATGAGCTAGAAATTGATATTAGAGCTTATGCACAACAAAAAGGAGGAAACATCTTACGTTCTAGTTGTGTTGGTTGTGGTATCTGTTCTGCAGTTTGTCTAAAAGAAGTTTTAAATTAGAAAAACAAACCAGAAGAAGGTAGCAGCATTAATGCTTCATAAATTTTATTAGTAAACGATGTTGACTTAATCGTTTTAATGAATAAGAAGTAGAAGTAAACTTTACGACTTATTTTTATGCTATTTAAAAAGCATTTCTTTATGTTAGTAAAAACTAAACATATATTCCTGAATATAAAAATCAATTTTTTGTAAAAAATAAAGCCACAAAATAAATTTGTGGCTTTAAAAATCAAACTAAACTAACACTCTATTTTATTATAGATTTGGTAATAATACTCTATCTATTACGTGAACGATACCATTTGTTGTTTGTACATCTGGTATTACCATATTTGCAACTTCACCACCATTTCCTAAACCAGTAACCGTAAGTGTACCATTAGTAAAAGCACCTAAAGTTAAATCATCTCCTCCTAATGGAGATACTGCTCCTTCACTTAACTCTGAAGTAAATTTACCATCGTTTGCTATTACATGATTTAAAAGTACAGATGTTACTACCTCTACTGGTAATTGACGAATATCTTCTGGTTTTGTAAAAGTTAATCCTAATGCAGCACCTAAATCAATAAATGCCTGGTCTGTAGGTGCAAATACTGTAAATGAAGGGCTACCTTCCGAAGCTGAAAGTGCTCCTGCTAAATCTGCATAAAGTACAGCTTCCACTAAATAAGTTAATTCTGGTGATGTAAAAACCTGAGCCGTTTGAAGCGCTATTGCTGTTTGTACAATATCTGCTCCAGAAGCAATCATAACTTTATCAATTACATGCACAGTACCATTACTTGCCATAACATCGGTTGCCAATATTTTAGAACCATTAATATATGTATCCCCATCACGAGTTATAAAACGTCTGTCAATTCCAAGAGCAGATGTTGAAGAAACATCAGCAGAAATTGCTGAATTAAGTAAATTTCCATTAGAAACATGATATAATAATGTATTCGTCAAAAATGATTTTTGAAGTGCTCCCAAAGTATTTTCATTTAATCCCAATCTTGCAAAAGCATCATTAGTTGGTGCAAAAACGGTATAATCTCCAGAAGCATCTCCTGGATTAGGGTTACTTAAAACAACAGCAACACCTCCAGCTACCGCTGCAGCTTCTAACGTACTAAAATCTTGATTTGTAACAGCAATATTAGCTACAGAAGGTAATTCTTCTTCGTAATTAGATGTTGTTTCACATGAACTTAATGTACTAATAGCCATCGCTGACATTAATATATATTTTGATATAGATAAATTTTTCATAATTGTATATATTTTTTATTGATTGATTAAAATGAGTAAACAACACCACCGTAAACCCCTGTAGATTTACCAACGTTTCTACCACTAACATAACTACTAACTCCTGCTGTTATACCTACAGATGCATCTAATGGCACAAAACCATTAACACCTATTCTTGTATAGTTTACACGTGTTGCAGGAAAAAAGCCTTCAAAACCTTCGCCTAAAATATCTACACCATCTTTATCTGATAATTGGTTAGCAACAAATGCATCTACGTAAAATTTAGAGGATGCATACCCTAACTTTAATTCTGTGATAAAAGCATTTGGAACATCGTTACCTCTTAAACTGTAACCAGCCTGACCTGTTGCAAACATTCCTGAATCGTTTTTAAAAGTAGCAATACCAAAAGCACTAAACTTAGTCGACTCATTTCCAATAGCAATAATAGATTGCAAACCTTCATCTGCTCTGTAACTACCTAAAGGTGTTTCTAAACCAGCAGCTCCAATTAAGGATAAAGAGTTTTTATCAAAATCAAAAGTGTGAATTTTATACTTCGCATAAATTTTTAAATCTTGAAATCCTTTTCTTTCATTTTGAAAGCCATTATTTGCTAATACTTCACTACTTGCATTTCCTTCAGATTTAATATAAGGTACATTTAATACAATATTAAAATTATCGGTTACACCAATTTCTCCGTATAAAGAAATACTTGTTGTAGTTACATCATTAAATACAGGTACTCCGTCTACTTCATTAGGTACTAAAAATACCTTACTATAAGATTCTTGAGAATAAGATAAGACCAAAGCGCCTTCTCCTGTTTTTTTCATAAATCCACTTACTGGGCTCTGAGCCATACAAATAGTGGTAAACATCATGCATAATCCTGCAAGAGTTCCAATGTTATTCATTTTTTTAATTGTCATAATTGTTTTGTTTTAAATGTTAGTGACACCATACTTACGTAAAAAAACAAGTAGCGGTTTTAAAATTTTTAAAAAAACCTTAAACTAAATAATTTCGTATGTATTAAACACAAGAAATAACCGACTAAACAAGAGATTGACATGTTTAGGTATTTTATTAATTAACCTATAAATAGTAACTAACTAATTTCAATTCACTAAAGAACAAGAAACTATAAACAAAAAAAACAATATGATTCTTAAATATGCATTATGTCTCTTTTTTATTTCAACCTATGCTCAAAATGAAAAAGAATTTGTTCAAATTTTTAATACACAAGGAAATTTACAATCTAAAGGATGGATTCAAAATAATGAAAAGGTAGATTTCTGGACTTTTTATCATTTAAATGGTAACATTTCAAAAAAAGGTCATTTTAATCACGATAAAAAAAATGGATATTGGTACTTTTACACCGAAAATAATATATTATTAAAAGAAGGCACTTATACGAATGATTCTGCTAATAATTGGTGGACCTTTTACAGTAATAAAGAGAAGAAAAAAATTCAGTTTAAAAATGGTGTTAAAGATGGTTATGCATTGATTTATAAAAATAATCGTCTAAAAAAAGCAGAACATTATAGTGCAAACGAAAAAACGGGAGAGTGGACATCTTATTTTATATTTAAGAAAGATAATCCAAATGTAAATTTTTAATGGATCAACTAATAAAAGTAATTATACCTGCTTATAACGAGCAAGATTCTATAGCAAATGTTATTAACGACATTCCTAAAATAGTAAACGAAGTTATTGTAATTAGCAACAACTCTACAGACAATACAGAAGTTAATGCAAAAAATGCAGGTGCAACTGTTTTAACAGAAGCAAGAAAAGGCTACGGTTACGCATGTTTAAAAGGGATGGAATACATTAGTAAGCAAGAAACAAAACCAACTATTATTGTATTTCTAGATGGAGATTATTCTGATTACCCAGAACAGTTAACAGAATTAATTCACCCAATATTGCATGATAATATCGATTTTGTAATTGGTTCTCGTGTAAAAGATACGAGAGAAAGTGGTTCTATGACGCCGCAACAAGTCTTTGGAAATTGGCTAGCTACCTTTTTAATGAAGTTATTTTTTGGCGCAAAATATACAGATCTAGGTCCTTTTAGAGCTATAAAATACGATAAACTACTAGCCCTAAACATGGTAGATAAGACTTATGGTTGGACCGTAGAAATGCAATTAAAAGCATTAAAACAAAAATTAAGTTACGTAGAAATTCCTGTAAAATATAGAAATAGAATAGGCGTTTCTAAGGTATCAGGTACTGTAAAAGGAAGTATCTTTGCAGGAATTAAAATATTAGGTTGGATTTTTAAATACAGTTTTAAATAGTGGTTATAGAATACATTATCATAATTATTTACTCGTTATCGTTATTGCTCATTTTTATGTATGCATTAGCGCAATTAAATTTACTTTTAAACTATTTAAAAGCAAGAAAGAAAGTAGATAACTCAGAAAAATTTAATTTCTCAAATACAAATGAGATTCCGTTTATTACCATACAATTACCCGTTTATAATGAGTTGTATGTAATGGAGCGCTTGTTAAAAAACATTGCGTTATTAGAATACCCAAGAGAAAAGTTAGAAATTCAGGTTTTAGATGATTCTACCGACGAATCTGTAGAAATAACTGCGAAACTTATCAAAGAAATTCAAGCGCTTGGTATAGACATTCAGCATACTAGAAGAAGCAATAGACAAGGATTTAAAGCAGGTGCGTTAAAAGAAGGTTTAAAAACAGCCAAAGGAGAATTCATCGCTATTTTTGATGCAGATTTTTTACCAGAACCAGATTGGTTATACAAAACTGTTCCTTATTTTAAAGACCCAGAAATTGGTGTTATTCAAACACGCTGGGGGCATATTAACAGAGATTATTCTACGCTTACTAAAATTCAGGCTTTTGCTTTAGACGCACACTTTACGTTAGAACAAGTAGGTAGAAATAGTCAAGGACATTTTATTAACTTTAATGGTACTGCTGGTCTTTGGAGAAAAGAATGTATTTATGATGCTGGTAACTGGGAAGGAGACACGCTTACTGAAGATTTAGATTTAAGCTATAGAGCACAATTAAAAAATTGGAAATTTAAATACCTAGAAAACGTAGTTACACCGGCAGAATTACCGGTAGTTATTAGCGCTGCTAGATCTCAACAATTTAGATGGAATAAAGGTGGTGCAGAGAATTTTCAGAAGATGATGAAACGTGTTATTAAAAGTAAAAACGTTCCTTTTAAAACTAAAATTCATAGTTTATTACACCTATTAAACAGTTCTATGTTTACATGTATTTTCTTGGTAGCAGTTTTAAGTGTACCTATGTTGTACATTAAAAATGAATATGCGCATCTAAAAATATACTTTTATGTAATGAGCTTTTTTGTAATAAGCTCACTAATATTTTTTGTTTGCTATTGGTTTATGTTTAAAGCAATTTATGGTGGCGGATTTGTAAAATTCATAAAATATATTGGATCTTTTTTTACCTTTTTCTCCATTGCAATGGGGTTTTCTTTACACAATACAATTGCTGTTTTAGAAGGTCATTTAGGTAAAAAAAGTGAATTTATAAGAACTCCAAAATTCAATATTAATGGATTAAAAGGAGAATGGAAAAGCAACAAATACATAAAGAAAAAGCCATCTTTTCATGTTATTTTAGAAGGTTTATTGGCTCTATATTTCGTTTTTGGTATGTACAGTGCATTTGTTGTAGGAGACCAAGGTGGAGATTTCGGTTTATTTCCTTTTCACTTAATGCTTTTTATTGGGTATAGTTATGTATTCGTTAAATCAATATTCTCGAAAGTTTAATGTCGTCTTTTACCAAATACAAAGACGTATTCCTAATTTTAATTAGCACACTTTTATATGTAATTTTTGCCTATTATTTAGAAAGAACAGAATTCTATAAACTTTTATTTTTATGGTTTTCACTTTTTACTTGTTTCTTTTTTTTGATAAAAAGCAAATCTATAAACATCTCAACTTTAATTGGATTAGTGATTCTTTTTAGGTTGATTTTTCTCTTCGCTATCCCAAATTTATCTCAAGATTTCTACAGATTTATTTGGGATGGACGTATGATTCTTGAAGGATTAAATCCGTATTTATCGTTACCAAAAACCTACATTCAACAAGGTCTTCACCCAATAGCAGAAACATCAAATTTGTATGCTGGTATGGGAGAAATGAACGGAAGCCACTACACCAATTATCCTCCTATAAACCAACTCTGTTTTTTAATAGCTGCGTTGTTTGCTAGTAAAAGTATATTTGGTTCTATTGTAGTTTTAAGACTGATTATTATTCTTGCTGATATTGGAATTCTGTACTTCGGAAAGAAACTACTAGAAGGATTAAACTTGCCTGTAAAAAACATTTTTTTGTATGCGTTAAATCCCTTTATAGTTATAGAAATGACAGGTAACTTGCATTTTGAGCCAGTTATGTTATTTTTCTTAATTTGGAGTTTTTACAAATTACATCAACAAAAATGGATATGGGCCGCAGTTCTTTTAGCCTGCTCTGTTTCTGTGAAGCTAATTCCGCTATTATTTTTACCTTTGTTTTTTCAATGGTTTGTAAACAATAAGATCAATGCCACAAGCATAAAAAAATCTTATAGTGATAAAAAATTAAAATGGATTACTGCCTTCTCGGGAATCAAAAAATTGATAGGTTTTTATGCAATAACATTATCAACCATCATCATTCTATTTCTTCCTTTTTACTCATCTGAATTCGTTAATAATTATGCTAATTCTGTTGGTTTATGGTTTCGTAATTTTGAATTTAATGCAAGTTTCTATTATATTTTCAGAGAAATTGGTTACCTATTTAGAGGTTATAATGAGATTGCAATTATTGGGAAAACCACTCCCATTTTAACGATATTATTTTTAGTAATAATCACTTTTTTTAGAAAAAACAACTCTTTAATTCCATTAATCACAGCAATGTTATTTGCATTGTGTTTTTATTATTTCACGGCAACAACCGTACATCCTTGGTATTTGGCAACACCTTTAGTTTTATCCGTTTTTACGAAGTATCGCTTTCCAATAATCTGGACAATTGTAATTATTTTTAGTTATCAAGCCTATGCAAACAATCCTTGGAAAGAAAACCTGTGGTTCGTTGGTATAGAATACGTTATCCTCTATGGATTTCTTATTTTTGAACTTCTAAAGAACCGTAAATATTATAAAATTGTAAAATAATTATTTTATATCATAACTATGATTGGAATTTTGTATTTTAGTCTTTAATTTTTGAATCTAATATGAAAAGACTTACCATAAAAGACATTGCTAAAGAATTTAATGTTTCTATTTCTACTGTTTCTAAAGCACTTAACGACAGTTATGAAATTAGCGTAAGTACAAAAGATAAAATTCAAAAATACGCGAAAGAGAAAAACTACAAACCTAACTTTAATGCACTAAGTTTAAAGAATAGACAGACCAAAACTATCGGAATTATCATTCCGAATATGTTAAACTATTTTTTTGCGCAGGTATTTAACGGTATCGAAAAAGTTGCCAACGACAGAGGTTATAAAATAATTTCATGTATTTCTAATGAGTCTTTTAAGAAAGAAGTAGAAACTATTGAAATGCTTTCTAACGGAAGTATCGATGGTTTTATATTATCGCTTGCAGAAGAAACCGTTTCTAAAGGAGATTATAAACACTTTCAAGAAGTTTTAGACAATGCGACTCCTATAGTTATGTTTGATAGAGTTGCTGAAAAATTAAAATGTGACAAGGTGGTTACAGATAATTTTGACAGTGCTAGAAGTACCGTTTCTTATTTAGTAAAATCTGGTCATAAAAACATTGCCTTTATTTCTACAATGAATAATTTAGATATTGGAAGAAGAAGACAATTAGGTTATTTAAAAGGTTTAGAAGATTACAATCTTAAAGCCGAAAAAAACCTCATCATAAATATTGATGACAATTATAAAAACTACGAGAATATTTTAACTCCTATTTTTAAAGACAACACTATAGATAGTGTTATTGCTACAGACGAATCTTCTGCTATTGCAGCAATGAAAGTAGCTATAAAACAAGGACATAAAATTCCAGAAAACTTTTCTGTTATTTCCTTTTCTAACGGAATCTTAGCAAGACACTCTAGCCCAAGAATGACTACTGTTAGCCAACACGGAGAAATTATGGGAGCAACTGCTGCAGAAATGCTTATAAACAGACTAGAAGACAAGTCTAAGGTGAAGAAAAAGCATGAAACTGTTATTGTTAAGACAGATTTAGTTGAAAGAAATTCTACTAAAAACATATTATAATTCCACATCTATTTACAGCACAATGAATTTATCTAAAGTAAAATTAGTAGTTTCTGATATGGATGGAACATTACTAAACTCAAAAGGTGAAGTAAGTACCTTATTCTTTGACTTATTTAAACAACTGAAAGAAAAAAACATTACTTTTTGCGCTGCAAGCGGAAGACAATATAATAGTATCGTTTCTAAACTAGATGCCATTAAAAATGATATTTATGTAATTGCAGAAAATGGTGGAATTGCAAAAAAAAATGATGACTTATTAGTCATAAATTTACTTTCTGCAGAAAAAATTAAAAAAATTCTTCCGATTTTAAATAGTATAGAAAACTCTCATGTAGTTTTGTGTGGAAAAAATGGGGCATTTATAGATTCTAAAGATGAAGATTTTATTGATTTGTTTCAAGAATATTATACCAAATACCAAATTGTAGATGATTTATATAGCGTTATAGACAAAGAGGATTTCTTAAAAGTAGCAATTTATCATTTTACATCTTCAGAACAATACGTATACCCACTTATAAAAGATTTTGATGAAGACTTATTAATTAAAATCTCAGGAAAAAACTGGTTAGATATTTCTGATAAAAAATCAAATAAAGGAAATGCTTTAAGAAAGGTTCAACAAATCTTAAATATTACCAAAGAAGAAACGATGGTTTTTGGTGATTACCATAATGATATAGAAATGTTAAGAGAAGCCGATTTTAGTTTTTCTATGAAAAATGCTCATAAAGACATTACCAAAATTGCTAATTACGCTACCGAAAGTAATGATAATTATGGCGTAGAAAAGGTACTAACACAATTAATAGAAGCTAAATAACAAACTTGTTTTTATCTAGTAAGCAAGTGCTGCCCAATAGATATTGTATTATCTTTTAATCCGTTAATTTCTTTAATTGTCCCAACAGTTGTATTAAATTTTCTAGCAATAGAGTACAATGTATCTCCTTTTTTAACCTCATAATACTTACCAATAGTTTTCTTGGTTCTAGCATCATCCGTCACAACATCTATATTTTTATTGCCACCTCTATTTTTTATTTTATCAAATTCATGTAACCTATAGTCTTCAATAATTTTGATAAGTTTATTTGGATATTTTTTATCCGTGGCATACCCTGCTCTTCTTAACCCTTTAGCCCAACCTTTATAATCATCACTATCATAATCAAACAAAAAAGCATACCTTCTTCTTTGTGTTAAAAATGCAGAATGATCATCATAAGAAGATTCTACATATTGGTATTTTCTAAAGCATTCTCCTTTATGATCATCGTCATGATAAACGCGTTGTCCTTGCCATTCACTATGACATTTTATACCAAAGTGATTGTTAGATTTTAAAGCCAATTCGCTCCTTCCTCTACCCGATTCTAAAATACCTTGGGCTAACGTAATACTAGCAGGAATTCTATGCAAATGCATTTCTTTAACAGAAACTGCTGCATATTTTCTAATATAATCTAAAGTTTGTTTATTTAAATTTGAGTTTTTAGTTATTAAATCTTTAGTTCGTTCTACTTCACTTGATGTAGGTATTTTTACAGGCTTCGGTTCATTTAAAACAACACCAGCATCCCTTTTAGTTCTACTAGCTTTTTTGCTAGACCCACAACTTGATAAAATTAATAAACTAACACAAAATAATACAACTCTTAACTTCATATACTTTTAATTATTGGCTCATTTTTCTTTTCTAACATCTGGTTAAATCCAGCAATTCCCTGAATTCCTCCTGTATGAATTGCCAAAATCTTAGTTCCTTCAGCAAAAAAATCTTTTTTAATTAAATCGACAATACCAAACACCATTTTCCCCGTATAAATAGGGTCTAATAGAACGCCTGTTTTATCTGTAAAATCATTAATAAACGTAATTAATTCTTCACTATGCTTGGCATAACCTCCAAAATGATATCCTTTTTGTAATTTCCAATTATCATTTTTAATGGTATATTTTTTTATTTCTTCGGATAAAAAGTTTCCTTTCAACGCAGGGAAACCTAATACCTTTTGTTTTCTTTTTAACGTTTTTATCAAACCAGCTAACGTACCTCCAGTACCAACTGCAGCACATACGTAATTAAACTGAGCATCTTCTTTTGTTAAAATTTCCTCACAGCCATTCACTGCTAAAAAATTTGTTCCTCCTTCTGGAATTAAATAAAAATCGCCCCATTTATTTTTCATTTTCTCTATAAAACCAAAAGACGTTTTTTGTCTATATAATTCTCTGGATACAAAATGAAATTTCATACCATGCTCATGCGCAACCTTTAATGTTGGGTTTTCCTCTAAAGTTTGTTCTAAGTTCTTTCCCAATTCCTCACCTCTAATAATACCAAAGGTTTTTAAGCCTTCCATATTACCAGCAACAGCAGTTGCAACAATATGATTTGAATACGCACCACCAAATGTAAGTACCGCCTTTTTTTTAAGTTTTTTAGCTTCTTCTAAATTGTATTTTAATTTTCTAAATTTATTCCCCGAAACAAAAGGGTGAATTAAATCTTCTCTTTTTATAAAAAGTTCTATATTTTTTTCTTCTAAAATAGGAAGAAAAACTTGTTGGTTTTGAGCGATAAATTCACTCTCGAAAAAGGTTTGGTTTGTATTACTCAATGTTAAGAATTTGTTACCGCAAAAATAACAGATATTATTTTGATACCTACATAATCTTCACTTTTTAAAGTTAAAACTGCAACTTAACATACTTTTTAGAAGAAACATACCCAAAACACCTTTAAATTAACCCCTTACCTAAAAACCTGCCATTAAAAAAGCTTACAAATAGTGGCTAAAGAAAGAAACAATTCTATTTAGATTTTAAAAATAGCTTATAAAAACAGAAATAAGCTCTTAATTTTTTAAGAATCTCATATAAAACCGTCAAATATTACTACACAAAAGGAATAAATCATTGCTTTTCCTACAAGGTAAAGTAAGCTTGTTTATACTTAGAAATAACTAATTATCACTCATTAAAAAATAAATCAAAATAGTTGATTGTTTTTTAGCAATAATAAAACTAAAAGAAAAGAAGATTTTCATCAACAGAAACCACAAGAAAACATTAAAACAAACGATTAAGAAACTAATTAACATCTGTTATCATGATAGTTAACAATAAAAAATTAATTGCAAAATAATTGTATTTATTTTTTAACTCATGTATTTTCAATCAAAAAAAAGTATAATTTTACTTAAAATATATATCGCGATTATGCTTCTTAAATGAACAAATACATTGTTGCCAATCAACCTGAAAAATGGCTTTTTTCGATTGATAATATTACCGTAATTTCCTCACAAGAATATCTTACCAACCCAAAATATTCTACTATAAAAAAAGCTAGAATATTTAACCTTTGTAAAAACTACAGCTACCAATCTAAAGGATACTATGTTTCTCTATTAGCAGAAGCGAGAGGTCATTTAGCCATACCTACTGTAAAAAACATTGTAGATTTAAAAACATTGAAACTCGTAAAAATAGTTTCAGAAGAGTTTGATGATGAGATTCAGCAAAGTTTAAAAAACATCAAATCAAGGTCTTTTACTTTAAGTATTTATTTTGGTCAAAATGTTGCACAAAAATACAAAGGTCTCAGTAGCTTGTTTTACAAACACTTTCAAGTACCTTTTTTACGTGTTCATTTTAGTTTTAATAACAAATGGAACATCCAAAGTATCGAAGCTATTTCTGAATCTGAAATACCAAACGAACACCTAGAATGTGTCTATGAATTTGCAAATCAATATTTTTCTAAAAAACGATATGACACACCTAAGTTAGCTACGTCAGATTTTGATTTAGCCATCTTAGTAGATCCAAATGATCCTGCTCCACCAAGCAATGCCAAAGCCTTAAAAAAGTTTGTGGATATTGCTGAAAAAATGAACATCTATGCAGAAATTATTGAACCAAAAGACCTCAGTAGATTGTCTTCTTTTGATGCATTATTTATTCGTCAAAGTACAGAAGTAAATAACGAAGCCTACGCATTTGCACGCAAAGCCCAACAAGAAGGAATTGCTATCATCGATTATCCGGATGCTATTTTAAAGTGCTGCAATAAGGTTTTTATGGCAGAAGCTTTAAACAATGCCAACATAGCAACCCCAAAAACAATTATTGTACATAAAGATAATATGGACACTGTTATTGATAAAGTAGGTTTACCATGTGTTCTTAAAGCACCAGATTCTACTTTTTCATTTGGTGTAAAAAAAGCAAAAACGGAAATTGAGTATGCTGATTTAGTCAATGAAATGCTTAAAGAATCTGACCTCATTATTGCACAAGAGTTTTGCCCTTCTGATTATGATTGGAGAATTGGTATTATTGATGATAAACCCTTCTTTGCTTGTAAATATTACATGGCAAAAGGACATTGGCAAATATACAATTGGAATGCAAAAAAGAAGAAAGAGCAAGATGGTGATGCAGATTGTTTACCGATAGAAAAAGTGCCTAAAAAAGTTTTAGATATGGCTTTAAAATCGGCAAGAATTATGGGAAAAGGTTTGTACGGAATAGACATTAAAGTTGTAAACAACAAACCGATGGTGATTGAAATTAACGACAATCCAAATGTAGATTTTGGTGTAGAAGATGCCTTTTATGGTGATGTAGTGTACACAGAAATTTTATCAGCATTAAAAAAACGTTTAGAATAAAATGGGAACAAAATATAAATTGTTTGAGGTTTTTGGTATCGAATTAGAATACATGCTAATTAATAACACCTCTTTTAAAGTTGCACCAATTGTAGATGTTTTATTGACAAAAAAAAATGGAGCACTTACTTCTGATATTGATAATGGAACCATTGCCTGGAGCAACGAATTGGTTGCACATGTTGTGGAAATAAAAACAAACGGACCAACAGCAGATCTTACCAACTTATCGGAAGAATTTCATAAAAACCTTCTAGAAATTAATGCTATTTTAAAACCGTTGAACACAAAATTATTACCAACGGCTTGCCATCCTTTAATGAATCCTTTGCAAGACACACAACTATGGAAACATAGTTATAGTGAAGTGTACGAGTTATATAACCGAATTTTCAACTGTAAAGGTCACGGTTGGTCTAATGTACAAAGTACGCATATTAATTTACCTTTTTATGATGATGTTGAGTTTGAAAAACTACATGCTGCAATTCGTGTTATTTTACCTTTAATTCCGGGCTTATGTGCTAGTTCTCCTATTTTAGAAGGCAAACTTACAGGTTTTAAAGACACCCGATTAGAGTACTACAAAACCAACCAAAAAGAGATTCCGGAAATGACTGGTAAGGTTATTCCTGAGCAAGTTTTTTCTAAATCGGATTATCATAAAGCTATTTTTGATCCTATTAAGACAAAAATAAAAAAACACGACACCAACAATATTTTAGATCATCATTTTCTAAATTCTAGAGGAGCCATTGCTCGTTTTGATAGAAATGCAATTGAAATTAGATTGGTAGACATACAAGAATGCCCAAAGGCAGATATTGCTATTTGCGTGTTCATTATTGAAGTTTTAAAACAATTGGTCAACGGAAAATTAGCGAGTTTAGAAATTCAAAAAAGCAGGAACGAGCAAGATTTATTCAATATTTTAAACCCAATTATTAAGGTAGGGGAAAATTGTAAAATCAGCAATAAAGAATACTTAGCTCTTTTTAATCTTTCTGATGATTACACCGTTAAAGAAGTTTGGAAACATCTTTTTGAATTGGTAAAAGAAAATATTTCTGAAAACTATAAAGAAGCATTGCAAATTATCTTTAAACACGGAACATTGGCAACAAGAATAGAAAATGCACTTGCTGCTGATACTTCGGATAAAAACATTATAAACATTTACACACAATTAGCAAATTGCTTAGAAACCAACACGCTATTTATCCCAAATAAATAGAAATGAAACTGGTAATTACTTGTGAACATGGCGGAAATGAAATTCCAGAAAAGTTCCATACTCTTTTTAGTGATAAAGAAATTTTAAATACCCATAGAGGCTATGATTTAGGTGCTTTAGATGTTTTTAACGCGCTAAAGCACTTAGCAATTTACACCAATTACAGCACAACAAGTAGATTGTTCATCGAGTTAAACAGATCGCTTTGGCATAAAAACTTGTTTTCAGAATTCACGAAGAAACTATCTTTTATAGAAAAAGAACACCTCATAAAAAGCTATTATGAGGTGTATAGAAATCGTGTAGAAAATCAAATTAAAGCACTTATTACAAAGAAAAATAAGGTTATACATCTTTCTATTCATTCATTTACCCCTATATTAAATAACGATGTTCGGAATTGTGATATTGGCTTGTTATATGATTCTTCAAATTTACATGAAAAAAATATTGCCATACAACTTAAAGCTAGCTTGCATAACATAAACCCAAAATGGAATGTGCGCTTTAACTATCCTTATTTAGGAAAAGCAGATGGATTTACAACGCATTTAAGAAAGCGTTTTAAAGAAAACTATATCGGAATTGAGATTGAACTCAATCAAAAATTTTCTAAAAACAACATTATGAATTATCAACTTAAAGAAGATTTACAGAAAGCGATTTCTAACATATTAAAATAAAAAAATACCGAGAGACAACACTATAAAAAAACGTACAAATAAAACTTAAATTTATTTGTTATTTTTCTTACTTTCTAATTAAACGTTGCCAAATAAAAAGAGTCATATTAAAAAGTAAAATTTATTCGGCATCATGAAAAAAAACAGACTCCTTATTTTTTGTTTACTAACTATAATGGCATGTAGCAACAACAATGACAATTTAACAGACACAACGGACACAGCAGAAACAACTCCTAATTTAGCTTATCCTTACCCTATCGTTGACACTGAAGAAACCACATTTTACACAGATGTAAACACCATTTCATCCGTAAGCATACACGAAGATTTCTACGGACAAGATGCTAACTATACAGGAAACCAACCCTCTTACACAAATAACGGAGACGGTACTATTACAGACAATGTAACAGGTTTAATGTGGGAAAAAGATATGGGAGAAAAAATTAGCTACGAAACTGCTTTTACGAAAGCTGAACAAGCTACATTAGGTGAATATAATGATTGGAGAGTTCCTACTTTAAAAGAACTGTATTCCTTAATTTTATTTACAGGTCAAGTAGAAGGTCAAAAAGCCGTTGCATTCTTTATAAACACCAATTATTTTAACCAACCACTTGGAAATATAAACATCGGAGAACGAGAAATTGATGCTCAAACATGGTCTTCTACAACCTATGTGGGTCTCACTATGAATGGAGATGAAACTGTATTTGGGGTTAATTTTGTAGATGGCCGTATTAAAGGATATCCTAAATATAAAGCAGGTACCGAAACCCCAAATACTATGTATTTTAGAATGGTAAGAGGAAACATGGACTATGGTAAAAATAATTTTATTGACAATGGAGATGGTACCATAAGCGATACCGCTACCGGCTTAATGTGGCAAAAATCTGACAATGGTATTGGAATGGATTGGAAAACATCTTTAAGCTATTCTGAGAATTTAGAATTGGCCAATTATTCTGATTGGAGATTGCCTAATGCTAAAGAATTACAAAGTATTGTAGATTACTCTAGATCTCCGCAAACTACTAACTCACCAGCAATAGACCCTATATTTGAAACAACAGCAATTAATGACCCCAATAATAATAGCGGTCAATATCCATATTTTTGGACAGGAACTACGCACTTAGACGGTGTTACTCCATATTCTGGCGCTGTATATATTGCTTTTGGAGAAGGACAAGGAAAAATGGAAGGTGTTTTAATGGATGTACATGGCGCAGGATGCCAAAGAAGCGATCCTAAGAGTGGTAATGCAGACAATTATCCCGATTATTTTGGTCCACAAGGAGATGTAAGATATGTTTATAATTATGTAAGAAGTGTAAGAAATATAGACAATTAAGTGATTATAAAATCTAAAGAACTCACTTTAAATTTTGATACCTCTTTAATGACAAACGTTAAAATGAGGCATAGAAATCATAAAAACTAAAATTTCAATCAAAAAAAACTCCAAATGCATTAAATGTATTTGGAGTTTTTTTTGAATAGCTCTAAATTTCTATCCACATTTAGAAGAGCCACAATCTTTACAGGTTAAACACCCTTCTTGATAAATTAAATTTGTAGAGTCACAATTATCACAAGTATGTCCTTTTACTTCCGTACCATCTTCTACATAACGTTTTAAAGCACGTTGAACTCCGTTTTTCCAAGTACTGATAGATTCGGAATCGAACTGTAAACTTTGTATCAATTCTACAATTTTATCAATTGGCATACCGTGACGAATAGTTCCCGAAATTAGTTTTGCATAGTTCCAAAATTCTGGATTAAACTTATGAGACAACCCTTCTATCGTTGTTTTATAACCTCTTTTATTTTGATATTGAAAATCGTATCTAGTAAGTCCTTCTTCGTTTTTATTTTTAATGATCAAGCCTTTGTCTACCCAACGCGGAATTAAAATTCCGTCTTCATCATCTGTTAATCCTGTAAAAATTTCATAAGGTCTGTTATCAACTAAACCTACAAAAGCAATCCATTTTTCTTTCTGATTTTGAAAACGAACCACATCTGCTTCTAAAATTTGAGGACGTTTCTTAGAAAAATTTGTAGTTGTAACTTCTTTCTTATCATCTGCCGAAATTAAAACACCAGAACGAGAACCATCTCTATAAACGGTTACCCCTTTACAACCAACTTCCCACGCTTTTAAATACAATTCACCAACCAATTCCTCTGTTGCATCATTTGGTAAATTAACAGTAACACTAATAGAATGATCTACCCATTTTTGGATAGCTCCTTGCATTTCTACTTTGCTATTCCAATCAATATCATTAGAAGTTGCTTTGTAATATGGAGATTTTTTAACCAATTCATCAATTTCTTCTTGCGTAAAATTCTTAGAAGAATCAATATTATTTACTTCCATCCATTGTTTAAAACGATGATGAAAAACAACATATTCTTCCCAAGAATCGCCAACCTCATCCACAAAATCTACTCTAATCCCTTTATCATTCGGATTTACTTTCTTTCTACGCTTGTAAACAGGCATAAAAACAGGCTCTATTCCAGACGATGTTTGTGTCATTAAACTAGTAGTTCCTGTTGGAGCAATCGTTAACAAGGCTATATTTCTACGACCATGTTCTAACATTTCATAATACAGTTTACTATCTGCTTCTTTTAATCTTAAAATAAAAGGATTCTCTTTTTCTCTGTCTGCATCAAAAATAGCAAACGCACCTCTTTCTTTTGCTAATTTTACAGAAGCCCTGTACGTTTCAACTCCTAATACTTTGTGCACATCAGTAGAAAAAGTATTTCCTTCTTCACTTCCATAACGAATATTTAAAGCAGCCAACATATCTCCTTCAGCAGTAATCCCTATCCCTGTTCTTCTACCTTCCTCTGCTTTATGCTTGATATTCATCCACAGATTTCTTTCAGTTGCTTTTACAACTTCCTCTTCTGGATCTGCATCAATCTTTGCTAAAATTCCATCAATTTTTTCTAATTCTAAATCAATGATGTCATCCATCATTCTTTGCGCAATGACAATATGTTTTTTGAACAATTCAAAATTGAATTCAGCTTTTTTTGTAAACGGGTTTTCTACATAAGAAAACAAGTTCATCGCTAATAAACGACAAGAATCATACGGACATAAAGGAATCTCACCACAAGGATTTGTAGAAACCGTTTTATACCCTAAATCTGCATAACAATCTGGCACAGATTCATTGATAATCGTATCCCAGAATAAAATTCCTGGTTCTGCAGATTTCCATGCATTGTGTACAATTTTCTTCCAAATTTTAGTAGCTTCAATTTCTTTGGTATACAAAGGATTTTTACTAAACGTGGGATATTTTTGCAAGTACGCTCCATCACCTTTTACGGCTTTCATAAACACATCGTCAATTCTTACTGAAACGTTTGCTCCAGTAACTTTGCCTTGCTCTAGTTTTGCATCAATAAAATCTTCTGCATCTGGATGATTGATAGAAACAGACAACATTAACGCTCCTCTTCTACCATCTTGCGCAACCTCTCTAGTAGAATTTGAATAACGCTCCATAAAAGGGACAATTCCTGTTGATGTTAATGCAGAGTTTTTTACTGGAGATCCTTTAGGACGAATATGAGACAAATCATGTCCAACACCACCTCTACGTTTCATTAACTGTACTTGTTCTTGGTCTATCTTCATGATTCCTCCGTAGGAATCTGATTCGCCATTGTTACCAATTACAAAACAGTTAGACAAAGATGCAATTTGAAAAGGATTTCCAATTCCTGCCATCGGACTTCCTTGAGGTACTATATATTTAAAATTCTTGATAGCATCAAAAATTTCTGACTCCGTTAATGGATTGGTATATTTTTGCTCTACTCTAGCAATTTCCGAAGCAATTCTTTGATGCATTTCATCAGGTGTGCTTTCGTAAATGTTATCAGCAGAATCTTTTAAAGCATATTTATTTAACCACACACTTGCAGCTAATTCATCGCCTTTAAAATAGTTAAGAGCAGCTTTTAAAGCTTCCTCTCTAGAATATGTTTTTGTTGGAGTAAGTATTGTAGAAGATTTCATTGTATTATACAGCAATTAGATTATTTTTTGTCGGATAAATATCCCACAAATGTACAACCTAAAAGGTGACAATTATCATAAAGTTTACAAGAAATAAAATTAAACAACTAAAAACCAACTAAATAAAACTTATCAATACAAAAAAGTTAACAAATAAATTTATTTTTACTAAATTATTATTGCGTAAAATGACATCACTAAAAATCAGCATTTTAAAATTTATTTAGACCATTTGTATAAAAAATAAAGGACTTTTAATCATAAAAAAAGACTTAAATAACACCCTTTTTCGACTTTTCAGTAAGCAATATTTTAAACTACGGAAAACTATAAAGTTCTATGTTTTTATAATGATTCTAAACAAGTATTATCTTTTAGAATACTTAAACCTAACTTCAAAAGCAATCTATTTATTTATAAATAGTAGTAATCAATTAAGTTATTCAATAAAAAAATAGACAGACTTGTCTGTTTTAAGTATTTTATTATATATTTGCAGTATGAAACATAGTGAAGTAAAAAATAGAATTACTGAAACAGCCTCATTTTTATTTTATAAGAATGGGTATAATTCTACAGGTATAAACCAAATTATTGCAGAAACTGGTATTGCTAAGGCCACGCTTTACAATCATTTTAAATCTAAAGAAGAGATTTGTTTGGCCTATCTTCAATTTAAGAATATTAATTTTATTGAAGATTTTGAAAAGTTCACCACATCAAAACCAAAAGGAACAGATCAAATCTTAGCGATATTCGATTTCCTTCGATTATTTTATCAAGATAAAGATTTTAATGGATGTTGGTGTATTAAAACGGTTTCAGAAATACCAAAAGATAATGAGATTATTAGGAATGAAATTCAATCTCAAAAAAACGAGTTTATTGCACTTATAACAAAACTAATTATTAACAATTTAGAGCAAGTTAAAAGTGAACAAGTAAGTTCACTAGCAAGACAAATTTACTTACTTTACGAAAGTGCGGTAGGAGAAAGCCACTTACATCAAAAGGATTGGCCTATTATAGAGGCTAAAAATTTATGTGAAAAAATAATAACTTAAAAAATTTTTAACCCACAAAAGACAGACTTGTCTGTCTTTTTACCACAATTCATAATGAAAGAAAACAAAATATCAAGAGAGTATTCAAAGCTAGAATTAGGTGAATTCTCAAATCTGACTGAAAATGTATTTCAACCAAGTCCAGATTTTAAATTAGATGGTAAAAAGTTTGTAAAAGATGAGCTAGGATTAACCAGCTCAGAAATATCATTTAATACAATGGAACCACACACTGCAATTCCACTCCTTCATAAACACAAAGAGAACGAAGAAATATATATCGCCGTTAAAGGGAAAGGTCAATTACTTCTCAATGATAATTATGTAGATCTAAAAGAAGGGACGATTGTAAGAGTTGCAACAGATACAGAAAGGGCTATCAGAAATAATTCGGATGCACCTTTCTCTTTTATCGTAATTCAAGCCAAAGAAAACTCATTCGAAGGAAGCAATGTTTCCGACGGATACTTAATTGAGAAAAAACCAAATTGGAATTAATTAATAATAAAACAATAAATAAAATGAAAGAATTTGCAAACAAAGTAGCCTTAATAATTGGCGGAACAAGTGGTATTGGTAATGCAACAACAAATGCATTATTAGAAGGTGGTGCAACAGTACATGTTGTAGGAAGAAATACAGATAAAATTGCCGATGCAATCAACTTAATTAAACACACGGCAAACATATCTAACACCACTGAAGTTGATGCTTTAATAGCTAAAATTGATGGTTTAGAGAACTTAGATTATTTAGTAAATGCTTCAGGAATTTTTGGTCCTAAACCATTTTTAGATCATACTATGGAAGATTATAATTCTTATCAAGATTTAAACAGAGGCTTCTTTTTTATTACACAGAGCGCTGCTAAAAAAATGAAAGCTACAAATGGAGGGTCTATTGTAAATGTAGGGTCTATGTGGGCAAAACAAGCTATAAAAGCAACACCTTCTTCTGCATATTCTATGCAAAAAGCTGGCTTACATTCGTTAACTCAACATTTAGCAATGGAATTAGCTGAGGATAATATTCGTGTAAATGCGGTATCTCCAGCCCTAGTAAACACGCCTGTGTATCATGGTGTTTTTGGAGGTGAAGAAGCTGCTAAAGAAGCATTGGTTGGCTTTAATGGTTTTCATCCTATAGGTCGTTTTGGAGAATCGGAAGATATTGCTAATAGTATCATTTTCTTATTATCAGACAAAGCTGCCTGGGTAACAGGTGCTATTTGGGATACCGATGGTGGTGTTATGGCTGGTAGAAACTAAAAAAATAAGAAAGAGGTTATCTAAAAAGTAAATTTTTGTCAATCTTAATTTATTTCAGATTATTTCAAACCTGAATATCAACAAATTATGACACTGAAACAAGTTCAGCATGACAAGATTCATTTCTTTTTAGATGACCTCTTCTATTCAATTCTCTCAAAATTAATTTGAGACTTAAATTTAAATTATGAAAAACCTAGTCCTAGCCTTAAGTATCGTTTTACTCTTCAGCTCTTGTAAAGAGGAGGTAACATCTGAAATGAATAATGCTTCATTAGCTATTGGTGAAAATCAAAAATCAACCTTAAAATATAAAACATTAGAAGTTAATGGAATTAACATTGCCTATAGAGAAGCAGGAAATGTAAATAACCCAACCATTGTTTTACTTCATGGTTTTCCTGCATCTTCATATCAATACAGAAAAGTATTAGCGCAATTATCTAACGAGTTTCATTTAATTGCCCCTGACTATCCTGGTTTTGGTAACAGTGATTTTCCAGATGCTGAAACGTTTCAATATACGTTTGATAATATTGCAGTGGTTGTAGATTCATTTTTAGAGCAAAAAAAGATTGATTCTTATGCAATCATGATTCAAGATTATGGTGCTCCTATTGGTTTTAGATTAGCAACAGCGCATCCCGAAAGAATTACAGCAATTATAAATCAAAACGGAAATGCTTATGAAAAAGGTTTAGGTGAAGCTTGGGCTGGAATAAGAGCACTTTGGAAAAATAGAACTAAAGAAACCGAAGATGCTTTATTACCTGCTTTTTCTTTAGAGGGTTTAAAATGGCAATACACACACGGTGTTAGAGATTCTGAGACTGTAGACCCTGATACTTATAATTTAGATTTCTTAAGATTGTCTAGACCAAATGCACATGCCGTAAATTTAGATTTGTTTTATGATTATCAGAATAATGTAAAACTATATCCAAAGTGGCAACAATATTTAAGAGATAATCAGCCACCACTATTAATAGTTTGGGGTAAAAATGATGCCTTTTTTCCTGAAAGTGGTGCCGTAGCATTTAAAAAAGACGTAAAAAACATAGATTACAACATTTACGATACCGGTCATTTTGCTTTAGAAGAAGATGGTGATGCCATTATTGAAAACATTAGAGTTTTCATGAGAAACCTAAATAAATAGAAATACCGTATGAAACAATTTACGTTAATTTTAGTCATCATAGCCTCTTTATTTGGGTGTAAAAATACATCAAAAGAACATGAGAAGCAGTTCTTTTTACCACCAGCTACAACGCATAATTATGCAGAAATTGATAGTATAAAACTATTTTATAGAGAAGCTGGAGATAAAAGTAATCCGACAATTGTGTTGCTACATGGTTACCCTTCTTCATCACATAGTTATAGAAACCTGATTCCTATGTTGGCGATGCATTACCATGTTATTGCTCCAGATAATTTAGGCTCGGGTTATAGCACACATTTAGACCCTGAAACTACAACATATACGTTTGATTTGTTGGCAACTTATACAGAAAAGCTTATCGATACACTTCAAATTGAAAACTATGTGATGTACATGCAAGATTTTGGTGCTCCTGTTGGATATCGAATGATGACGAAAAATCCAAAACGAATAGAAGCTTTAATTGTTCAGAACGCCAATGCTTATTTGGAAGGTTTAACGCCTAAACGACAAGATTTTTTTAGAACAGCACAAACAGACACCTCGCAGGAAAAGCATGATTTTTTATATAGTTTAACAAGTGAAGATGCCATAATAAACAAGCAATATGTATTTGATTTAGACGCTACAAATATCAATATTCAAAGTCCGGATGCTTGGACACACGATTTAGCATTTCTAAAATCTAAAAAAGACAGAGAAATCCAAGTGCAGCTATTTAAAGATTACAACACCAATTTGATTAGATACCCTAAATGGCAAAAAATGTTGAGAGAAAATCAACCAAAAACATTAATTACTTGGGGAAAAAAGGATTTGAAATTTAATGCTAATGGAGCAAAGGCTTATTTAAAAGACTTACCCAATGCCGAGTTACACTTATTGGATGCTGGTCATTTTGCAGCTGAAGAAAAAACGAGAGAGATAGCAAAACTTATTTTAGAATTTTTATCTAAAAATGAAATAGAATAACGAGATACCACAAACACATTCGCTAAACAAAACTAAAAACTCCAACTACTTTTAAAAGCAGTTGGAGTTTTAATTTTAATATATTTTAAGAATAACTTGGTATTTTAATATTCAAATACACCGTACTCACTTGTAATGGTTAATTTTTTAGTTTGGTCCTGACCTGCATCAGGATGAAAAGCTTCTACTCTACCTATAATTTTTGCATCTACATTAAAAGATTTAGAAATAGCAATAATATCTTCTGCAATTTCTGGATTAACATAAATTTCCATTCTGTGTCCGCAGTTAAAAACTTGATACATTTCTTTCCAATCTGTTTTAGATTGCTCTTGTATCAACTTAAATAATGGTGGAACTGGAAACATATTGTCTTTTATAATATGTAATTCATCCACAAAGTGTAATATTTTGGTTTGAGCTCCACCAGAACAATGAATCATTCCGTGTACTGTATCCGAAGAAAAATTAGATAATATTTTTTTAATAATTGGCGCATACGTTCTTGTTGGTGACAATACTAATTTACCAGCATCGATAAGAGAATTTTCTACTTTGTCTGTTAATTTTGTATTACCAGAATACACTAACTCTTCAGGGACAGCAGCATCAAAACTTTCTGGGTATTTTTCTGCTAAATATTTATGAAAAACATCGTGTCTTGCTGATGTTAATCCGTTAGACCCCATACCTCCGTTATATTCAGTTTCGTAACTTGCTTGTCCAAAAGATTCTAATCCAACAATTACATCACCTGCTTTTATGTTTGCGTTATCAACAACATCGGTACGTTTCATACGTGCAGTTACTGTAGAATCTACAATAATGGTACGAACTAAATCGCCCACATCTGCAGTTTCTCCTCCGGTAGAATGAATGGTAACCCCAAAACCTTTTAAGTCTTGGATTAATTCTTCTGTTCCGTTTATAATTGCAGATAAAACTTCTCCAGGAATTTTACTTTTATTTCTACCGATTGTAGAAGACAACATAATATTATCTGTTGCTCCAACACACAATAAATCATCAATATTCATGATTAAAGCATCTTGAGCAATGCCTTTCCATACAGAAATATCGCCAGTTTCTTTCCAATACATGTAGGCTAAAGAAGATTTTGTACCCGCTCCATCTGCATGCATTATTAGACAATAATCATCATCGTTTGTTAAATAATCTGGAACAATTTTACAAAATGCTTTAGGAAACAAGCCCTTGTCTATATTCTTAATTGCATTGTGTACATCTTCTTTTGATGCCGAAACACCTCTTTGTGCGTATCTTTTAGAAACTTCTTGACTCATGTTGTTGTGTTGTTGTTGCTGCAAATTTAACTTTCTTTTATGTGGCATCATAAAAAAACCAAATGATTTTTGATCATTTGGTTCTTTCTTATTAATATTTCAGTTTTAATTACTCCCAATCTGGCATAATTGCTTCTGTAAAAATTTCTTCTCTACGATTATCTCCATCAATTGGAGATGTAAATATTTTCTTTTCCGAAATACCATCGTTAGATGTATTTACATAAATTATTTCAGCCTCATTAGGTGAGAATCTTGGATCTAAATCATTTGTTCCTGGCGGTTTAGAAATAATCATTTTTGTCTCGGTCATTGTAGAAAAATTATACTTAAAAACTTTATTATTCAATCTTCTATAATTTGATGATTGAAAATCACTTACATCTTTAGTATAAATTAATAAGTTACCATCTACAGACAAATTTAAGCCACCTAAAGCACCAACATTTGCAGAGACAACTGTATTTAGTACATTCCCACTCATATCAATAGTATAAATAGCACCATCATAACCATCAGAATTATTTGTTCTTAACACTATCTTAGTACCGTCATTACTCCAATCACATTCGGTAATTAAGTGTCCATTTGTTGTTTTATATATCATTTGAAGACCACTACCATCTTTATTAATCAGATATAACTTATCAAAACTCGGATAAATAAGTTGATCACCCGTTGTTGACCAAGAGAAATCCACTTCATTCAAATCAAAAGCATTAACAGCGATATCGGAAGTTACTCTTTTTACCTCCGATCCATTTGGTTTCATGGTAAAAATATGAACCTCATTGTTATACAATCTTAAAAAAGCTATTAAATTTACAGTATTATTTTTTCTAGGTCTCCATGAATTTGAGTTAGATTCTGTTAATTTAATAGTATTAATTTCATTAAAATCTTCATCTAAACTTGATGAATAAATTACATTATTCCCCCCTTCAACCCTAACGTAAGTATACCTATTCTTTGGATCACCCTTAACTGTAAATGAATTTGAAGCACTTAGCACTTCAGAATTTATATTATCTGTTACTGCTACTTGCCAAAAATACTTACCTCCAAATTTTAAATTAGGAACCACATAAGTTGTATCACTAAGATTTTGAACTTGAATTACATTATTATCAAAATCATTTTTAATCTCTAATCTATACGTTAATTCATCATCATCTACACTTAAAGAAGACCAAACCAACTCTACTGAACTATCGATATCTACTGCACCATCAATTGGCAATATTAACACCGGAGTTGTTGGCGGAATATTAAGTGTAGACTCTCCCTGCATTTCAAAGACTATGTTTACTGTAGCATCTACCTCTACAGAAACGGGCTCAAAACTAGTTAAAAAATCTTCTTTTGAAGCTTCAATCGAATATTCATTTACAGGTACTTCTTCATAAAAAAACTCTCCGTTAGCATCTGTAAATGTTGTATTATTTGTTGGAGACAAAGTAATTTTGGCATTCTCTATAGGCTCAAAACTATTAGCTTTTACAACCCTTCCTGTTATTTCGCCAAACTCTACAACACCAAAAGTAGTCTCTTCACCACAACTAAAAATTAAAACTAGAGTTATAAGAACTAATATTTTTCGTAAAATTTTCATACTAATATATTTTGTTTTTTAAAAATAAAAATTAATTCCAGCCCTAACATTCCAAATCTTATCGTTTTTTTCTCCCCTAACCAAAAGATCTAAGTTGTCTGTTGATATAATATTTTGCTCACCTCTTAAAATCAACCCTAATTTATCTGTAACAAAATACTCTAAACCAATACCATATTGATATTTAAAGTAATTATCACTTAAATTTTTAGTTGAAATTGAACCAACACCAATGTATGCATAAGGAGTAATTTTATCATAGGGTAATAAATAGTATTCAAAATTTACATTAGAATCATAAATTCTTTTTTCAAATATGTTTTTATTAGAAAGATTACTAGAACCTAGTCCTATAGAAAATGCAAACCTAGATTTATTTAACATGAATTTGAGTAACATATCAGCCCCAAAACCAAACTCTGCATCAGAATAATCACCAACAATTTTAGATACTCCCCCCACAAGTCCTACACCTATTTTACCTCGCCTATGCTCTTTTTTTCTATTAAACAACTCTGTTAACTTTGCCTCCTCTTGCTCTTTCTTGTAATTCTTCTTTACAAAATCTACTACTTCTTCACCACCAGCAGGCGCCCAAAACCCATCAATAATACCTTCTATAATTAAATTTTCTACCGCTTTATCTATAGCTTCCTTAACAGCTAATTGAACAGGTTCGTTTTTGGTAAAGCCAACCTCAGATTCTAATAACCTTTGAAACTTAACATACTTAAATAAATTTAGCGCTAATGCCTGAGATAAGATTGTTTTAGATATATATACTGTTTTCAAGATCTTTCCATTAGATGTAGAAACCGCCCTTAAATACACAGTAATTCTGTCTTGCCTATATTCTGTTGAACCACCAATACCAAGATATCTAGCTCCCGCACCACCAGTAATTATATTTGTATCATAAGATATAACACCTCCTTCTAACAGTACTCCAGCAAATAAAAGAGCAGGCAAATTAGGAGTATTCGTTTGCGCTTTATTATTCTTTGTAAACTCTGCTCTAGTAGACCTTATTATATTTCTTTCATTTAAAAGATTACTAAGGTTCTCTCTTTCTACAACTGTAAACCAATTAGAATCTTCTAAAGCCTTATTTAACATTGTGGTAGCTCCTTGTGAAACTGCAGTACTAAAAGTACTACCATTTTCTATAGCTTTGTATTGACCTGTTTGGTCTTTAAAATTATATACGGCCGCTACTATAGGTTCCTGTGGCAAAGGGAATTTTTTTAACTTCTGAGTTGGCACTGTCGTTTCTCCTAATCTTGCTCGTTCTTGTTCAAAAGGTTGATTATAAAAAGAGCCACAACTAGTAAAGAATAACAGTAGTATAATAGTATATCTATAATTTAACATATAAGTGATTAAGATATTAGTTAGGTACTATAATTTGTGTTTGCTCTCCCGTGTCTGTGTCTAAAATATTAACAACCAAACCTTCTGCAGAGTCATAAATTTCTAAAGCCAAGCTACCAAAAGAGAAATTACCTTCTTTTAAATCTTCCCCTAATTGCGTATTAAACAAAGACCTAGACAACTGACTTAGTATTTGCCTATTTAACGATTCTGAAAACTCAGCTAACGAACCTTCTTCTCCTCCTAGTGCAATACTAGGGTCTTTAAAAGAATTTTGTGCGTTTGCAGAATTTAATAACCATTGATAATTAAACGTTTCACCACCAAAAGCAGGATTTATAGGCTTATAAGAAAGCTGCTGACCTACACATACATATCCGGTTAAGAATAATATAATTAATAAATTTCTTTTCATATCTTTTTAGTAGTATTTAATTGTTTTAGATTCTTTTTCTGAATTTTTAAAGTGCCTATATACTTTAATAATGGCATAATCATTTATTTTTGTTAAATAATCTATACTAGGTCTTACAAAAAACGAAAACACCACATCATCTCCTACAATAACTTCAATTTTGGTATTTCTTCCAATAGCTAAAACTTCTTTAATTTTTACCACCTCATTGCCATCAATATTGTTTCTCGTATATAATGAAGAAAATAACTTATAGAAGTCTCTACCTGGTTTTGTTTTAGTATCCTCTACAACAATACCTCTTAACTCTACACCATCTATAGCTTCTACACTGAGATCTTTTGAACCTTCTTGCTCTTGCTTTAACTTTTTATCTAATTCTTTCTGCCTATCAACTTCATCTTCAAAACCTTCATTAAACACTATTTTATCTTCTGCGACTAAAATATCATCTAAATTATATATAGAAAGAACAGCTACTTTTTTTTCATTTTCATTTATTTTAATAATCATTGACGATAAAATAACTTTCTCATTTGCAGATAATATAAACCGAGTATCTTTTTCTTCTTCTATATTATTTTCACTTTCGATTGTATTAAAAATGGTAAACTTATATTTTAAACTACTTGTTATTTCTGTTTTATTAAAAACGGTACCGTTAATTATTAATACTCCATTTTTATTCTCTGTGCCAATTTTAGCTTCAAAATCTTCGTTTATTATTGGTGCAGACAATTTTGTTGCCGTATTATTAACCTTATTAGCAATCTCTTGTATCACCCCTATATTATTTTCGTTATCATCATTTAATACAACCCTATCCTTTCCTACAATATCTTGATTGGCATCATAGATTAAAAGAAGAAGAATAACTTTTGTTGATTTATTAAAGTTTAATGAAGTTGAGGATAAATCTTTTTCTTGATTTGGACCTACAGTAAATAAACCAGATTGTTTATTATTAGATTTATTTTTATTAGAATCTGTTTTAAATACCGATAATTTATAACTTAATTTTTTTGTTATCGATGTTTTATTAAGTGCAATTCCAGTTACTTTTAGATTACCACTTTCTTCTTTAATTAACAGCTTTGCTTCCACCTCTGTATTATAAGTCTGAGAATAAGCTCCAATAATTGTTAAAAGAAATACAATAATTGTTGCTATTATTATTTTTATTCTAAATAAAAACATAACATTTTTGTTTTTAAAAATTTCTTATAATAATACTTTGATTTTGACCCTGCATTGATACTTTCATTTTTTCTGATAAAGAATTAGATCCATGCATTGTTAAGTTTTGATTATCCCCTGTTTGATTAATTTCTGTATTCCTTACGTCTGATTTTAGTAAGTTATAATCTAAAAATGTATTATTATTCCCTATTTGTACTACCGTTTCCGTTAATTTAACACTATTTAATTCTAAAAAAGCGTTGTTTTGATCACCTTTTTGCACAATAACGATATTACTCTCTAATGTTTTTACATTACTTCTTAAATTATTATTATCACCTACTTGTAATACATAAACAGAATTACTATCTGTAGTTAAGTTTTCACTTCCAACATTACGTTGATTTAGTAAAAAATTTTCTTGAGAAGTTTGTGTGTTAAAACTAGAAATTCTAAGTGAAGTATCATCTTTAGCTTTAAAAGTTTGAGCAAAAATTATATTGCCTAAAAACAGCGTTGTAAAAACTATTAAAATTTTAAAAATTGCTTTCATAACTTATATTTTATTATATTTTCAAGTATACCTAAATTACAAAGTAAATTTGTTTTTAAAAAGTATAAGAGCACACGCTATGCTATGCTCTTATACCTTATAATATCAAATTATAACAGTTTTATATTAGTCATTTTGTGACACAATAGATATATTACCATTACCAATTTGGTCTACATCACTTACATGAGTACTTCCTCCTTGTCCAACAAAGCTATAATTACTGTTTCCTTGCTGTAAAACATCACTCATATTACCTGTTCCTAATTGAAGTACATCACTCATATTACCCATTCCATCTTGAGTTACTTTAGAGTCATTTGAATTCCCCCATTGCCACACAAAACTTGAATTATTGTCTCCATCTTGATCTACATTAGATACATTATCATCTCCCCATTGGTAAACACTAGAAGAATTAGTATCACCAAATTGATCAACCGTACTACTATTTCTATCACCCATTTGGTCAACTGTAGTCATATTAGTTAAACCTATTTGAACACCCCAAGAATAGTTATTGTCTCCTGTCTGGTCCACATCACTGGTGTTAGCTGTACCATCTTGCCCAACAAAAGTATAGTTGCTATCTCCTACTTGATCAATCGTACTTACATGATCGTTTCCTCCAGCAAAATAACCTTGTAAAGTAATAGTTTGATTACCATTACCTGTAGAGTTTACATCACTAGAATTATTCATTCCATTTTGCTCAGCATGAGCAAAATTACCATCTCCAATTTGAAAAACATTAGATGTGTTATCATCTCCAATTTGTCCTACATAAGAGTAATTAATATTCCCTTGCTGATCTACTTCAGAAAAATTACCATCTCCATCTTGATCTACATCAGAAGTATTTAAAGTTCCTTGTTGTGCAGTATCCGCAAAGTTTCCATTTCCATCTGAAGTTATATCACTATTATTTCCATTTCCCCCCTGGTAAGTACGAGCAATATTAGAATCACCCATTTGATCTACATCAGAATCATTAGAATCTCCTATTTGATTCACAGACGAATCATTCATGTTACCTTGCTGGTTAGTATCTGCCATATTGAAGTCTCCATCTTGACTGATACCACTTACGTTGTCATCACCAACTTGGTTTACAAAAGCATCATTATCGTTACTCTCTTGACCTGATGTTGCACTTCTTTGATTAACAACAGAACCATTATCAGTACCATCTTGATTTACTGTAGCTTCATTTCTATTTCCTATACGAGAAATAGTACCTCCACTATTTACCAAACCTTGGTTTACTCTAGATGTATTCCAATTTCCATTCTGATCAACATCTGCATCATTTCCATCTCCTGCTTGATTTACCTGAGACCCGTTTCCACGTCCAAGAGAATTTACATCAGATGCATTTGAATCTCCATGTTGTATAACATTAGACCTATTTAAATCACCAATTTGATTAACAATAGAACCATTAAAATCACCTAAAGACACAACTTTAGAGTCGTTTGTCAGTCCAATCTGTGTTACTGTAGAGTTATTTGTATTTCCTGTTTGATTAACAGAACTTGTATTAGATTGAGCATAGAATGCTCCTGTAGCTAAACACATAGCCATTATTACTAATTTTTTCATGATAAATAATTTAAAATACGTTAGTTAAAAATTAAGCATATCAAAATCTATTCGATATAAATTGAATATGATATACTACAATAAATTTTTAGGGGTAATTAAAATTATTAGGGATAAAATGTTAAGTTATTAAGGATAACTTTTCATTTTCAGTCAACTCTTAAAAGTAAAGAATTGTTGTAAACTATATAGCTTGATCGATTCTGTGTTTAAACAAGTCAAATATAGAAAATTATTTATCTAATTCCAAAATAAAATAAAAAACACAAACAAAACAAAACAACAAGTACCTAAAAATCAAGCACTTACACACGTTAAGTGTAGGAAAAACAAACAAAAACAAGGGAAAACACCTATAAAAAAAAGGTTAAAAATGAATAATTATCATTTTTAACCCTTCCTTTTTAAGATATAACTAATTTACCTATCGTTTAATTAGTAAATAACAACTCCCTATACTTAGCTAATGGCCATAAATTATCATCTACCAAGGTTTCTAGTTGGTCACAATGATATCTTATATCTACAAAAAAAGGTTTTATTTTGTTACTGTATTGTTCCGCTAATTTAAAACCTAAATGTTTATTAGCTTTCACTTTTTCTGCTTCCATTTTTACTACCAAAGCATTAATTTTAGTAATATGTTTAGAAATTAACATAACTAGCTCAATTTGCTCTTTGGCTATATTTTTATACTCATCACCAAAAATTTCTTTTAAGTTCTTAGTATTCTCCAATAAAGTATTCTGATAAATTATTGCAGTAGGCACTACTTGATTTCTTGCAATATCAGCCAAAACACGTCCTTCTATTTGCACCTTTTTAGCGTACGATTCTAAATCAATTTCATAACGAGCTTCTAATTCTACTTTACTCATTACCTCCATTTCCTCAAACAAAGAAATTGTTTTCTCAGAAACTTTTACTTTTAAAGCTTCTGGAGTTGTTTTATAATTAGTTAAGCCTCTTTTCTTAGCTTCCTTTTCCCAAGCTTCCCCATAACTATCTCCATCAAAACGAATTGCCTTAGAGTCTTTTATATATTCTCTTAGTATATTAAAAACAGCTTCATCTTTTTTAAGATCCTTTTCCTCTATTAGAGCATCTACCTCAACTTTAAACTCTTTTAATTGTTTTGCAACAATAGTATTTAAAACAGTCATTGGTATTGCACAATTTGCTAAAGAACCAACAGCTCTAAACTCAAATTTATTTCCTGTGAATGCAAACGGAGAAGTTCTATTCCTATCCGTATTATCTAATAAAATTTCGGGAATTTTACCAATAATATTTAGTTTTAAATCGGTTTTTTCTTGCGGTGAAAGCTTTCCTTTAGTTACATTTTCTAATTCATCTAAAACTGCTGATAGTTGACTACCAATAAACACAGAAATAATTGCAGGTGGGGCTTCATTAGCGCCTAATCTATATTCATTACTTGCAGACGCAATAGAAGCTCTCAGTAACTCTTCGTATTGATACACTGCTTTAATGGTATTGATAAAAAAGGTAAGAAATTGTAAGTTCTTCATTGGAGTTTTACCCGGACTTAGCAAATTAGTTCCGTTACCGGTAGACAAAGACCAATTGTTGTGCTTACCAGACCCGTTTATACCTGCAAATGGTTTTTCGTGCAACAACACTTTAAAATGATGTCTTCTTGATATTTTTTGCATCACATCCATTATTAATGAATTATGATCCACCGCTAAATTAGCTTCTTCATAAATTGGTGCAATCTCAAACTGATTTGGAGCAACCTCATTATGTCTGGTTTTTACAGGAATCCCTAACAACATACATTCTTGTTCTAAATCTTGCATAAAACTCATAGCCCTTGCAGGAATGGTTCCAAAATAATGATCATCAAGTTGTTGTCCTTTAGCAGGCGAATGCCCTAATAAAGTTCTACCCGTAAATTGTATATCCTGTCTTGCGAGTACTAAAGCCTCGTCAATTAGAAAAAATTCTTGTTCCCAACCAAGTGTTGCACTTACTTTATTTGCATTCTTATCAAAATATTTACAAACAGCAGTAGCATGTGTATCTATAGCTTGTAGCGCTCTTAACAAAGGCGTCTTATTATCTAAAGCCTCCCCAGTATAAGCTACAAAAATAGTTGGAATACAAAGTGTTGTTTCATAAATAAAAGCAGGAGAAGTTGGGTCCCAAGCCGTATAACCACGAGCTTCAAACATATTTCTAATTCCTCCATTAGGAAAACTAGATGCATCTGGCTCTTGCTGAACCAATTGTTCTCCATCAAATTTTTCCATTGCAAGACTGCCATTTATAGACTCAAAAAAGGCATCATGTTTTTCTGCTGTAGCACCTGTAAGTGGCTGAAACCAATGCGTATAATGAGTAGCCCCTTTAGACATTGCCCAGTCTTTCATACTTACCGCAACTTGATCTGCAATTTTTCTATCTATTTTAGTTCCATGATCAATTGCATTCATCACACTTTCGTATGCAGCACGCGTAAGATACTGTTGCATAGCATATTTATTAAATACATTCCGACCAAAAAGAGCTGATCTTTTTTCATTCTGAACTACTTTTATAGGACTTCTACGTAGTGTTTCTTGCAATGCATTAAATCTAATCCTTGACATATTAGTAATATTTTCTACTTATTTTTAACTTTATACAAATATACCCTTTCAAATTTAGGGATAAAATTATTTTTTAGCTATTTTAAATATTTTACCCCTAATTTTTTTGATATCTAATGAAAATATTTGATTTTTGTAGGACGAACATCACATAAACACATATATTATGGCAAAAATTAAATTAGAATACATTTGGTTAGATGGTTATTATCCAACTCAGAACATGAGAAGTAAAACCAAAGTTGAGGAGCATGAAGATTTTAAAGGAACAGTTGAAGAATTGGGACTTTGGTCTTTTGACGGTTCTTCTACAAAACAAGCTTCTGGAGGAGCATCTGACTGTATTTTAAAACCTGTTGCTATTTATCCAGATCCAAATCGTATTAACGGTTGGTTGGTAATGAATGAAGTAATGAATGCAGACGGAACTCCACACGAATCTAATGCACGTGCTACTATTGAAGATGATGATAACGATTTCTGGTTCGGTTTTGAACAAGAATACTTTATTATGAATACAAGTACAGGATTGCCTTTAGGATTTCCAAGAGGTGGTTACCCTGCTCCACAAGGACAATACTACTGTTCTGTAGGAGGTTTATATACACATGGTCGTGATTTAGTAGAAGAGCATGCAGATTTATGTATAGATGCAGGCTTAAACTTTGAAGGAATTAACCAAGAGGTTGCTTCTGGACAATGGGAATACCAATTATTTGCAAAAGGTGCAAAGAAAGCAGGAGATGAAATCTGGATATCTAGATATTTATTAGATCGTTTAACTGAAGGAAAAGGAATGTACATTGAGTACCACCCAAAACCACTAGGAGACACTGATTGGAATGGTTCTGGAATGCACGCTAACTTCTCTAACTCTATTTTAAGAGAATGTGGTTCTAAAGATAAGTATATTGAAATTTGTGAAGCTTTCCGCCCAGTAGTAAAAGAACATATTGAAATTTATGGTGAGTTTAACGACCAACGTTTAACTGGTAAGCATGAAACTGCTGCAATTACTGATTTCTCTTGGGGAGTTTCAGATAGAGGTGCATCAATTCGTATTCCAATTATCGTTGTAGAAAAAGGATACAAAGGATGGTTAGAAGACCGTCGTCCATCTTCAAACGCAGATCCATATAAAGTAGCTGCTAGAATTATTAAAACTGTTAAACCAGTTAAATAATTACGAATAGTATAAAATCTTAAAAAGCACTTACAGCAATGTAGGTGCTTTTTTTATATAATTATTTTGGGCGTTACCAAAGGTCGGGCTATCCGTTATATCTTTTTTAAATTTTCAGCTATCGCCAAAATTAAAAAAGGATACCACTTCTATCCCTAACGCGAAAAAAAGAAGTAATTCAAAAAAACAAAAAATTCAGTACTTTTAAATACCATTTTAAACAATTACATTTAGATATGAAAAACAATATAAAAATAGAATACTGCACACAATGTGGCTGGTTATTACGCGCCTCTTGGATGAGTCAAGAACTATTAACCACTTTTACAGAAGAAATTACAGAACTTACTTTAAAACCAGGTACCGGAGGTATTTTTAACATTACCGCAAACAACCAATTGGTTTGGTCTAGAAAAGAAGAAAATGGTTTTCCGGAGATTACAGAGTTAAAACGACGTATTAGAGATGTTATCGCTCCAGAAAGGAACTTAGGACATATCGACAGAAAAAAAACGCCAACAAATTAATGTTAGCGTTTTTTTATATCTAATTTTAGACACCTTCTATTTAAAGAACTAAATAAATAAACAATACATACCCTAAAAATAAAAAAGCACCTTTAAACCTGTTTAAAATAAACTTCTTAGGCAAAAACACTAGCACCAATAAAACAGCAGCAAACCCTAACATCCAAAAAATATCTCTAGATAAAATCTGGGCTTCCGTAACAGGTATTTCTTTAATAATAGCTGTTAACCCCAATACAGAAGCTATATTAAAAATATTAGAACCAATTAGGTTTCCCAAAGAAATTGCTTTCTCACCCTTCATAGCAGCAATAACAGAAGCAGCCAACTCAGGTACACTAGTTCCAATAGCAATCATTGTAATAGAAATAACACCTTCACTAATTCCTATATTCTGAGCAATATCTTTTGCACCGTTCACTAAAAATTCCGATCCAAAATAAAGAGAAACACCTCCTATTAATAACCATCCAAATATTTTACCATAACCTATAGAAGCCAAAGCATCATCTACCTCTTCTACATCCACATCTTCTTTTCTCGCACTTCTTATCAATACAAATAGAAAAGCAGCCAACCCTACTAAGAGAATAACACCTTCTAACTGTGTTAAAACACTGTCGTTCCATAAAAAGTAATACAAAACTAAAGAGAAAAGCATCATTACAGGCCAATTAAGCTTGTAAAAGTCTTTACTAACCGCAATAGGTCCAATTAAAGCTGTAATACCTAAAACCAACCCAATATTAGCAATATTAGAACCTATAACATTGTTTAAAGCAATAGCTGGTGAACCATCTAAAGCAGCTTGTAAACTAACTAATAATTCTGGCGCAGAAGTGGCAAAAGAAACCACCGTCATACCAATTACCATTTTAGATATACTTAACTTAAAAGATAAACCGATAGACGATCTTACCAAGAACTCACCACCAACAACTAATAAGATTAATCCAATAATAACATAAAAAATACTCATCAATTTTATTTTTTGCGAAGATACATTTTTATCACTTTAAGAAGAGAATAAAAAATGAAAAGCCAAAAAGTATTCATTTTAAAAATATATTTCCCTTTACTTTAAAAAAAAGCACAAATCGCCCCCTTTAAAACCTAACATATTTTTATAAAAACAATATATTATAATTACAATAAACAACAAAAATAAAGTAAACCTAATTACACATTAATACACATAACGCGATTTTAGTTATAAATAAAAAATCAATTTGATTAATAAGTAATAGTTCTCTTGGAAACAAGCCTACAGTGGTTATATATTGATAAAACAATTTCGAAATTGACCTAAATTACTAACCTTAAAACCCAAACTATTATGATTCTTATTATAACTAAATTTATTAAAGACCTGTCTGATATTATATTTCTAATTTTATTATAACAAAAAAATAACAGAACTATAAATGAAGAGAGAAAAAAGTAGCTTATCTTTAAACAACTCAATCTTTAAACGCTGAGTTGTTTATTTTAGTAAATTTGAAAGCTAATTTACAACTCATGAAAAAACAAGTTTTTAAAACACTTGCAAAGATTAATAAATTAATTTTACCTTCCTTTACAAAAAAAGGGTTGGATATCTCTAAAGCATCTAAACTTCAATTAGCTATTATTGGATGGAGAGCTTTTATAACTAAAAATTCATTAACCTAAAAAAAACAATATTATGTCAGAAGATTATACAAAAGTATTTACTGATAACTCTATATTAGTAAACAGATTAAAATACTTATTAGACGAAGCAAACATCGAATCTAAAATCATTGATCGTGTGGAGTCTGGAAGATTGGCAGGTTTTGGAGTACCTACAAATTCTGTAGAATTATTTGTACTAAATAACAACCTAGAAAAAGCGCAATCTATTGTCGATTTATTTAAAACTGAAATAAATTCATAAAAAAACAAGAATTATCTTTCTAATTTAAAAAAAGGATACTATATTTGCACCCGCTTAACGGCCATGTGGCGCAACTGAATAGCGCACTTGATTACGGCTCAAGAGGTTGCAGGTTTGAATCCTGCCATGGTCACTTAAAAACCAGCACTTTACAACGTTTTTGTAAAGGCTGGTTTTTTTATTTGCCCACAAAACAAGAATTAAGGTATCCTACAAAAAGTAAAACGTACTTTTAAACCCTTTTATAAAGTAGTTTTTATTTTAAATTGCAGTTGGTGTTATAGAATTAAAAAGCAGAAATACTAAAGATTTAGAAAGCATATGAAAACAAGCCTTTGATTTTAAAGCAAATCAAAAAGGATGCGTGTATATAATTATTTCTAATTTCGAAAAGTTACGTTTTTATATAAATGATGCCACAGAATTTGAAGAATTCAACTTACTTGAATTAACAAAAGAACTTACGTCTGCAAAAAGATAGTATTATAAACAATATTCCTTTAAAACTTAAAGAAACACTTTTAGTAAAAGAATTTTACAAAGACTATTCACTTTTTTATAAAAGAAGTAAACAAAACCATAAAAGCAAATAACTTGTAAAAAATGGTTTAGAAGAAGTACCAACCTTAAGCAAAAAAAATAAGTTTGAATGGTTCGATTTATTTACAAAAAATAAGCAAAAAACACAAGCCCTACAAACCCAAATACACCAAACAGACAAAAAAATAGACACTATGATGCATGAGCTGTATGGTTTAACAGATGATGAAATTAAAATTGTAGAACATACTTAAGAGTACTATGTAAACAATAAAAATGGATAAGAATGTGATATTTATTAAGTATGTAAGTAATTTATGGTAAAAAATTTTGTTAATTTATTGAAGAATAATTAAAAATATGTATACTTTTATTGCAAATTAAAAATGTAGGATGCATAGAATTTTATTCATTATTGGTATTGTATTTACACTATTTTCTCAGCAAATTTATGCTCAAAATTTTGAAAGAATTTCTAATAAAGAGGGCTTTAATCAAAATACCGTAAATGCAATTGAACAAGATAAGTATGGTTTTTTATGGTTTGCAACCCCTAATGGATTGATACGTTATGATGGCTATGAATTTAAAACATTTACCACGCAATCTAAAACTCATGGCGCAATTTCTAGTAATAATATTACCTACTTATTTAATGATAAAAACGGAATACTTTGGATAGGCACAAATGTAGGTATTAACATTTATGTACCTTGGTTAGAAAAATTTTTTACTGTTCCGCTTAAATATAATATTAATGTAAATAAAATTGATTCTGAAAATGATGATTTTGTTTGGGTCTCATCTCCTAAAAAACTATTAAGATGCGAATTAATAAGTATGGAAGAAGGTATCTTTTCTATTTCAGGTAATATTCTTGATAAGGAAACAGAAAATATAAAAATTAACACCTTTTCTTTTGGTCTGAATTCTTCAATCATTTTAGGAACAAGTAAAGGATTAAAAAAAATTAGTTATCAATCAGAATTCACATCTGTAAATAAAGACTCTTTTAATTTAGACGAATTTAGTTTTTTTAATGATAAAGAAATTACTAAAATTATTAAAGAAGATAATATATTTTGGATTGGCACAAAAGAGGGGTTATACAGTTCTAATTTAGACTCAAATTCAAAATATCTTGTTAAAAAAATCAAAATTAAAAATCAGGATACTAATTTCTTTGTGAACAGTCTTTTTAAAGATAATGAAAATACAATATGGGTTGGTACAGTAGCAAACGGACTATTTAAATACAATCCTATTCTAAATTCTTTTAGCCATTATAATTATGATTCAACAAATAAAAATGGCATTAGTAGCAGTCAAATTAACGCTGTTTACCAAGATAACTTTAATGTTATTTGGGTTGGTACTGCTCAAGGTGGTATAAATAAATTAGACCTTTTTCAAAAGCCATTTTACTCTTACACAAATAACCCAACTACTAAACTATCTATTGGAGACAACCTAATCACCTCCATACTAGAAGATAATAAAGGTAGAGTTTGGGTCTCGGGGTATCATAAAAAGTTATTTAGGAGTCTTGAGGTAGTCGATGAAAATACAGTTAACAACATTAAATTTGAAGATTTACAAGCAAAATTACCTATAGAAAAAAATGATGTTATTAGGTCTATTTATCAAGATTCAAGAAATTACATTTGGTTTGGTACAGACAAAAAAGTGTTTGTTTACAATCCTGTAAAAAAAGAATATAAAGAAGTGCAATTTTTATCCGAAAACGATAAATTACCATTGCTTTTGGTTCGAGAAATTGCTCAAATAAATGAAACAGATTTTGTATTATCTGGTAATAAAATTATAGTAATAGAGAATCCTTGGAAAGAAATAGCCCAAAAAAAGAATCCTAAAATTTATACAAAATCTAGTTTAAGAATAGCTGCAAGTAGAGTGCAATGTTTCTTACAAGATAGTAATAATCAACTCTGGTTTGGTACAGATTATGGTTTATTACAGTGTACGTATAAAGAAGGAAAAATTAAAGTAATAAGACAATATCAAGAAAATAAAACAGGAAGTAGTAAAGTTAGTTACAATAGTATCTTTACGTTGCATGAAGATCATAAAAAGAATATTTGGATTGGTACTTTTGGTGGTGGTTTAAATAAATTAACTTTAGATAGTGATCAAAATCCAATTAAAATGGATTATTTTAGAAAAGATGATGTCTTGCTAGATGATGCTATTTATGGAATTTTAGCTCAGAAAAATAGTGATAATTTATGGATTAGTACAGACATGGGATTGATGCTATTCAATAAACAAACCAATAAAATAAATGTTTTTGATGTAAACGATGGTCTAATTCAAAATAACTTTAGACAATCTGCATATGCCCAAGGTAAATCTGGTTTTATGTATTTTGGAGGTTTAAATGGTTTAACTATTTTTAATCCGAATAAAATATTTTTAAATACACAGCCTCCTAAAGTTCTAATAACATCCTTATTAATTAATAACAAACCTATAGAAATAGGTGATAAACTGAATGACATTGTTATACTTAAAAAGTCAATTTCAGAAACAGACACTATTACAGTTTGTAAAAGTCAAAGAATAATATCTTTTAACTTAGTAGCAGAACATACGTCTGCACCTTCTAAAAATAAAATAGCCTATAAATTAGATGGATTTAATAAAGATTGGGTAGAAATAAAGAAAGGTAAATCGCCAATATCGTATACTAATCTAGATGCCGGCACCTATAAATTAAGAATAAAATCTGCTAATGGAGATGGTATTTGGAGCACATCAACAAAAACATTAACCCTAATTGTATTGCCTTTCTGGTATCAAACTTGGTGGAGTTATACTTTAATGGTCATTTTGTTTTTAGCTATTGGTGTTTGGATTGTTTTTTACTTTGTAAGTAATGAAAAACTAAAACAAAAACTGATATATGAACAAATTGATAAGGATAGAATTGAAGTTATTAACCAAGGTAAATTTAAATATTTCACAAACTTATCTCACGAATTTAGAACACCACTTACACTTATTTCTGGGCCTTTAGATAGAGTTATAGAAAATAATAACAACGCAGAAAGTGAACGTTTTTTAGCAATTATTAAAAGAAATACCCACAGACTTTTAAGTTTAATAGACCAATTAATAACATTTAGACAGGCAGAACAAGGTTTTCTAAATTTAAACTATACAAAGTCTACTTTAGGTGAATTTTTATATCCAACAACAGAAGCTTTTGAAAACTATGCATTAGAAAAGAATATTAATTTTTATTATAAAATTAGTTCGCCAAATGAAGAAATTGTAATAGATGTAGAAAAAGTAGAAAGAATACTTTTTAACCTACTCTCAAATTCATTTAAAAACACACCGGTACAGGGAACTATAAGTATTGATGCTTCCATTATATTTAAAGAAAATATTAAAAGTATTAAAATTGATGTTATTGATACTGGTAAAGGAATTCCAAAAGAAAACTTAAAGAATATTTTTGAAAGGTTTTATCAACTAGGAAATCAGGATGGAAACGTAAGTGGAGGTGGTATTGGTTTGTCTTTTTGTAAATCTTTGGTAGATTTATTTAGTGGTAGTATTTCAGTAAAAAGTAAACCAAATAAAGAAACTCGTTTTAGGGTTGTTATTCCATCTTCAAAAATAGAAGAGGTTGAGATAGATGAGGACAGTGTAAAAAAGTCATTTATAAAAAATTGGGTGCCTGTACAAATTAAAAACTTAGAAGAGAATAATGGTAAAGTAAAAAGTAAAAAGAAACATAGTATTTTAGTTGTAGAAAATGAGATAGATATACAAAATTTCTTAAAAAGTGCACTTTCAAATTCATATAATGTAACAATAGCTAACAATGGTTTAGAAGCCTTAGAAGAAATTAAAAAAACAGAATTTAGTACTGTTATAAGTGATGTTATGATGCCAGAGATGGATGGATTTGAATTATGTAAAATAATAAAAGCCAATCCAGAAACGTGTCAATTACCTGTTTTATTATTAACTGCGTTAGGAGATAATGCCGATTTAATTAAAGGATTAGAGTTTGGAGCAGAAGAATATATTAGCAAACCATTCTCTTTAAAACACTTAGAACTTCGTTTAAAAAAATTAATTGAAAATAACCTTAAGATAAAAGATTATTTTTCAAAAAACAGTTTACCTCCTAAGAATAAAAAAGAATTAGGCTTATCTAAAAGAGATTTAGAATTTTTAGATAAAATTACAGAAGTAATAGAGAAAAATTTATCTAATTCAACTTTTGGCGTAGAAGAACTCTCTATAGAAGCAGGTTTAAGTTCTGCTCATTTCTATAGAAAACTAAAACAACTTACTGGGCAAGTACCAAATGTATATTTGCGTAACTTTAGATTGCAAAGAGCTGCAGAATTATTAGCTAGTAATAGTGGTTTTAATGTTGCAGAAGTAATGTATCAAATTGGTATAGAGTCTAATTCTTATTTTTCTACATCTTTTAAGAAATTACATGGAGTGTCTCCCTCTGAATACTCAAAAAGAGCAAAATCATAGTCATTAAAAAAATTAATAGACCAATAAAAGATAGATTTTATTTCGTTTTTTCTAACAATCTGCGCAGCATTTCATAAAAAAAACATAAAGTTTAGTGCAAGTACCAACCTAATATTTAAGTGTTTTTTAGTGCTGCATAACTACTACATAATGGTTGTTTAAAACTGTTTTTAACACCTCATAGCCTTTAGGGTAAATACCTGTTTATTAGAAATTATTATTTTCCTCACCTTACTTAAAAACCACAAAACCATTGAATTATAACTACTTAAGAGGTAAAAATGATGACTTAGAGCAAAAGAATGATGAATACTAGAAAAGCAGTTACCTAATTCTCTCCTAGCTTTGTAACTAATGAAAACAATTAATTATAACTAAAAAATTAATCATGAAAAAACAGTTACAAAAAATTTTTAACAAGAAAAAAACAACACTTGTGCTACTGGCCTTTATAGGCATATGTAGTTTTCAAGTAAATGCGCAAAAAACTACTAATTATTTAAATACAACTACAGATGGGTTATGGGTTACTCCAGGTAACTGGAGTAATGGCTTACCAACTGCTGGTGATGGTGATATAGCAAATCTTACAGAAAGTGTAGATTTAGGAGGCGTTAACCGTGAAATAGGGCAACTTCTTGGTGCAAACAATACTAATACAAAGACATATTCTAATGGTACATTAACTCTTAATGGTACTACAGTGTCAAATACTGATCAGATTATAAGAATTCGATCTAATAAAGCGATTACTGTTACTTGTGACGTAGTTGTGAATGTTGATGGCCTAGATATTAATATTAGAAATAATGCGTCTTCAGAGCTTGTTTTTAATGGTGGATTTGCAATAGGTACTAATACAGTACATGTAGATAATAATAGTACTGCTAGTCCTGCTCTTCCAGTACAGTTTAACGGAGCTGTAACTGGTTCTGGAACTATTAATATAGAGGATCAAAATATATCTACAGGTGCCTCAGCTGATTTTACAGGTTTTACTGGTAGTATAACTTTTGGAGGTACTAATGGTTTGTTAACCGTAAATGGTGCAAATACTATTGAAGGTTCAATTGGAGTATTAGCTGCATCAGATGGAAATTCTAAGATAGAATTTAATACTAATCAAAGTGGTTTAGCTAACCTTACAGTAGATACCCAAAATTTAGCAATAGATTTTGATGCTGCTGCAACAGATGTAAGGTTTACAGGATATACTACGTCTGGTACAGAAGGTGTTGTAGATTTACAAAATTATGTATCTGGTTCTTTAAAAATAGGAACTACAGCTACTAGTGTTCCAGCAGCAGCTTTAAGTACATGGACTCTTGATGGTGCAGCTGCAACGATAACTCAAGATGCAACAGGTGCTATAGTTTTTGGTAGTTGTTCAACTCCAGACGATGTTACAACTTTAGCAGCAACTGCTGGTGCAGAGTATGTAAGTTTAAGTTGGGATGCACCTACTTGTTTTGATGAGGTTTTAGTAGTAGCCAAAGAAGGTTCTGCTGTTACAGTTACACCAACAGGAGATGGTTCAGCATATACAGCAGATGCAGATTTTGGTTCTGGAACAGATTTAGGAACTAGTGAATATGCAGTTTTTAAAGGAGCATCTAATACAGTAGATGTTACTGGATTAACTAAAGGAGGTACAACTTATCATTTTGAAGTATTTACACGTAAAGGGACTACTTGGAGTGCAGGAGTTACCATAAGTGCAACTACAAATAATATGTATACTTCAACTTCTGGCTCTAACGGTGCTGGTCTTAATTGGGAAGATGCCTCTTCTTGGATAGCTGGCGTTAAACCTAGCGCTACTTCAGACGATGTAACCATTAATACAGGAATAGTAATTAATTCAGATGTAGATGTTAATAATATTGTTATTGAAGGTAGAGTTACTGTTAAAGAAGGATATTCTATAACTGCTAATGACTTACAACAAAACAGTCAACTTATTGTACAGTCTTCATCTAGTGCTTTTGCTAGTGTAATAGCAACTACATTAAGTGGAACAGGTACCCTTATTTATAATAGATGGCTAAATGATTCACCTAATAATGATTTAATTTCTTCCCCTGTAAGTGGAGTACCATTTAGTTCTGTAGCTGAAGCTTCTAATAATGAAGATAGATTTTTTATTAATCCTTCAGTAGCTGGTAACTACTTTTTTGGACCTTTCAATAATGCTACTGGCTCGTTTGAAACTTACACTACTCCTGATGATGATGCAGTTGTAATTGGTACAGGTCAAGGGTATAGAGCAGCAACTATAGCAGGTGCAGCAAATACCGTAAGGTTTGTAGGAAATATTGAAGTTGGTTCTGTTCCTGTTAGTATTACAGATGGTGGTGACGCAACGTATGGTCAATGGAATTTAATAGGAAACCCTTATCCTTCTTATTTAGATTTTGATACTTTCTTTACCGATAACACTGGTCAATTTGAAGTTGGTTTAAATAATGCAATTTATGGTTGGAATGGTACTTCTTATACAGCATGGAACGCTTTATCTGGTGCAAAAATAGCCCCAGGTCAAGGATTCTTTGTAAAGACTAAAGACGGAATAACTGGTACCGTAACCTTTACACCAGCGATGAAAGTTACTGGTAATAGTGATGATTTTGTTGCAGGTAAATCTGCTAACAATACAAATAAAGCATTAGCAAAAATAAATTTAAGTAGTGCTACAAAAACATTTGCTACAGATATCTATTTCGTAGAAAACCAAACTAGAGGTTTAGATAATGGTTACGATGCTGGTGCTTTTGCAGGAAGTACAGATGGTATTTATACAAATTTGGTAGAAGCTAACACAGGCGAAGATCTTTTAATTCAAGCTTTACCTTATAATGATTATAATAGTGTAGTTGTTCCAGTTGCTATTAACGCTGAAGCAAACACAGAACTAACAATTAGTTTAGATGAAACATCTTTAACTTTACCTGCTAATACGTATGTATATCTTAAAGACAATGTATTAAATACTACAACATTGTTAAATGATACAGATTATGTATTTACAGCAGACTCTAAATTAAGCGGATCAGGACGTTTCTTTATAGAATTCTCTGCTAAAGCAGTATTAGCTACAGATGAGTTTGCTGTAAATGAAATGTTAATCTATACAAACCAAGAATCAAAATCAATTATTATTAAAGGAATATTAAAAACAGCTGCTACTGTAAAAGTTTACGATGTACAAGGTAGAATGGTATTAGAACAAAAATTAGACAGTTCTAACATAACAAATATTGTTAATGCAAACACATTAAATACAGGAATTTACATGATACAGTTACAGGGAAGAACTCAAAAAGTTATCCTTAATTAAAGATAACTGAACACTTTAAATTCTTTAAACCTTTAATAATAATATTTAAAACATATAAAATGAATAAAAATCAAGAAAATATCACAAGAAAAGAAGCTGTTAAAAAAATGGGAAAATATGCTGCACTTACAGCATTAGGTACCTTTATGATATTAAGTCCACAAAAGTCCCAAGCACAATCTGTACCACCTGATGCAGCAGGTACCGGATTTTAAATAAAATTAATTAGTATAACATATTACAAGCATTTAAAGAAAAAAATGTTTTAAATGCTTGTTCTTTAATAATAAATAGAAATTATGAAAAAAGTAATATTATTTTTAGTATTTAGTGTAGCAATGAGTAGTTCAATCTTTGCTCAAGAAAAGATGGATAAAAAAATACAGAAAAAAGTAGATTCTTACGTAGAAACTGTTGCAAGTAAAATAACATTGTCTAAAGAAGAAAAAGAAAAATTAATTGTTATTAAAACTGAACAAACAATATCTTCTTCTGAAATTACGGCTAAATATAAAGGTACGCCAGAATTAAAAGAACAAAGAAAAGCTAGCAATAAAAAGTTTTCTAAAGACCTTATAAAAGCTTTTGGAAAAGAGAGAGCTCTAGAAATTAAAAAAGCATCTAGAAAAAATAAAAAGAAGAAAGAGTAAAACTAGCTTTTAGTATTTCTTATACATATAGAACATCCTTTTGTGTTTCTGATATTTTTAAAATATTCCCCCAAATATTTTTTAGAAATCAACCAAAAGGATGTTTTGTTTTAAGATATAGGTAAAGCCTATTTAATCTTGTATTATTAGTAATATGTTCATTTAATATTCATCTCATAGTTATATTTAAGAGCTTATTAAAATAACAATTATAAGTAGGGTATTTATAAATTGGAACAATAATAACATCTTAATATGCTCCGGTCAAAATAAAAAAATAAAGTGTTATCAAAATATTGACTATCATCAAATTTTAGACAGATTTTAGTAAGAAATTGTTTAATTATAGAAAGTACAGCATTCCTATTTCAGTAATATTTGCAAAAAAAAAACATCAAAAAAAATGATTAAAAAGGTTTATTTAATAGTTATATTTTCTTGTATCTATACATACTCTATACAAGCTCAATTTCTCTGGTATGAAAATGAAACAGACACAGAGAATATTATATTTTCAAACACTGGAAACGGTACTTTTTCTATTAACGAAACCAATCCAGATACCAATGGTATAAACACAAACGAAGTAACTTCTAAGTTTGTTAGAGAAGCAGATGTTACCAAAGGTTTTTCTTATTTTGAATTATCAAAAAACCTTTTAGAAGATGTAACATATACAATAAGCCTTAAAGCATATGTAGATATACCAACTGAAGATTTGACAAGTATAAATCGTATACGTTTCTATATAAAAAATACAACTACAGGAGATCTTAAGGCAGTTCAATTAAAATTTTCAAAAGGCCAAGAATGGGAAGAGTTTTCGTTTGTTTTTAACGAAGGTGATTTACCTTCTGAAGGATTTTTAGAGGATGGTTACAATCAAGTATATATAGGTTATGGAAATGGGCAAGGATCAACATCAGAAGTTACTTATTATATAGATCAAATATATGGTTCAGTTTTACAGGAAATAGTTGTGCCAGATCCACTTGAAGAAGATCCACTTGTAGATGTACTAAAAGGATCATGGGGTGGACGTTTTTATGTAAGAGGAGGTGAAGACTTAGATGAATATGTTGACAACAGAGGCTATGATTATATAGCAGGTGCTCAAGAAATTGCTGATAGTTACCCTACAATGGGGCATGTAATTACCAATGGTACCAATAATGCAAATTCACATTTGTGGACTTTAAGAACAAATCCTAATGTAGATGCTGTAATGGGAGCTACAGGTTCTGTTGTAGATGAAGAATTTGTACCGAGTTTAGCTAATGAACAAATTATTATTGATGTTATTGATATCTTTAAAAAATCAGGTAAAAAAGTAATCTTATATATAAACTCTTTAAGCCCAGGAGATAGAGCATCAGATGAAGGGGCAGCATCCTGGAATAACTATGTAGATACATATTTTGATGGTAATAATCATGAAGCATGGATGAATTATTGTGAAGGTTATATTAAACGTTTTACAGAATTAGGAGTTGATGGTTATTGGTTTGATACATTTGGACAATATGCTAGAAATAATAGTCTTGGAAGTGCAGGTGTTGATACGACTGATGAAGAAAAAAATGAGTTTGTAGAAATGATTCGTAATACAGCTCCTAATGCTATTATAGCAAATAATAAAGATAAACATCAGTTTCTAGATGAAGACGGCGAGCTAATTCTTGTTGATACTGATGGGGTTAATGAAACGGTAGGTATTGATTATAATGATCTAGCTGAAGGTGAAGATGATGATGATATACCTTTTGAGGAAGATGAAAGAGATTATGCTATAATAAAAATGCAAGCAACAAACCCTTGGTCAGACTTTACAGCAGGACACATTACACCTTTAGGACAAGGAGCTCCTCCTAATTCTTGGGCGTATGAAGAATTCACAGTACCAGATATTGAAGAAAATCATATAACGATATATGAAGAAAACTCTAAACAAACATTAAAACATTTATTTTTACCGATAAGATCTACTTGGTCTAGCGAAAGGTCTGACTTAATGTTTGATAAAGAACAAGCGTATCGTTTTGCTAAAAGAATTACAGATGCAGGAGGGTCAGTTACTTTTTCTAATACAACATCTACAGATGGTACTACCTCAGATGATGAGGTAGAAATATTAACATATATGGATCAACAATTTGCCATCAATGCAGATGCAACCGTTTATCAACGTCCTGCAGGTGCCTTTCTTGTTGGAGAAGATCATACATTAAATACTTGGAGTGGGTTTTCAGATTCAACTTGGCTTACTGCTTCAAATTGGAGTAAAGCTACAGTACCAGTGCTTACAGACAATATCGTAATACCAACTGGGGTAACAAATTACCCTACAATAACTACTGCAGTTTCCGTAAACAGCGTTTCTATTGAAAATAGTGCTTCTTTATTGTACAATGGTGGTTCTTTAACAACAACAAAAGGTATAAATTACAGTATTGCTGTAACAGATACAAACTGGCATTTAGTAACTTCACCTGTTTCAGGAGAAAATTATAATGATGATTGGGTTACTGATAATTCAATTGCTTCAGGTACTACAAATATAGGAAATAGAGGAATTGCAACCTACCAAAACGGAACAGCAGATAATACAACAGGAAACTGGGTTTATATGCAAGGTGGTACTAGCGCAACTTTTGGTGATGGTGTTGGTTATTCATTATTAAGTAATACTGGAACTGGAAACTTTACTTTTACGGGTACAGCAAATTCTTCAAGTATGGCCCCAGCTATTAGTCAAAATGGTACTAATTTCTGGAACTTAATAGGAAACTCATATACTTCTTATTTAGATGTTGCTGCTTTTATTGACGAAAATGACACTAATTTTGGAGGTGCTTTTCAAGCAATTTATGTTTGGGATGATAGTTCTTATCTAGCAAAAACTACTGGTTATGTGTATCCAGGTCAAGCTTTTTTTGTAAGTGCTAGTGCTACAGGTACAACAGCTTCTTTTACTACAGCAATGCAAAGTCATCAAAATGATATTACTTTTCTTAAAAGTTCTAATACAGAAACTTCCATTGAGATAAATATAACTGATGGTACAAATAATAAAACTACAACAATTAATTATTTAGATGAAAAAACACTAGGGTTAGATCCAGGTTTTGATATTGGAATGTTTAACGGAGTTTCTTCAGAATTAAGTTTGTATACTCAATTAGTAGAAAACAATGAAGGAACTGCATTTGCAAAACAAGCAGTACCTAATTCAGATTTAGAAACTACTATAATTCCTTTAGGAATAAAAGCAGCAGTAAGTAAAGAAATTACGTTTACTGCAGAGGCTTTAAACTTACCTTCTGGTTTGAATGTTTATTTAGAAGACAGACAAGAAAAAACATATTCACGTTTAGATGAGGCAAATGCTAGATATAAAGTAACCTTATCTGAAAGTTTAAATGGTTCTGGTAGATTCTATATTCATACCTCTACAAATAGTGTATTAAGTATTGATAGTGCTATTTTAGAAAGTATAGGTATTTATAAAACGAATAATTCTAAGTTGAAAATAACAGGTTTATCTCAAGGAAAATCTATAGTTAAATTATTTTATATTCTTGGTAAACAAATGATGGAAACTTCATTTGCGTCAAGTGGAAGTGATGCTATTTCTTTACCAAATTTAGCTCCAGGAATCTATATTATTCAATTAAAAACGGCCTCAGGAGTACTGAACAAGAAAATAATTTTAGAATAATTTGATATAGTCCGTAAAATCTAAAAATGAGAGCTTATAAGCACTTTTCTATTATTTCCTATTTACAATCTTCAAATTTATGGATGGTTCTTATTTAGAACGATGGGATATAGCAAGTAGCGAACAAGCTAACGCAGATGCAATTGCTGTATCTATTCAATTAATGAGAGAAGCTTTGCCAAAAGGTAAAATGATTAATTTACAAACAAACCCAAGTTACAATACAGCTAAATAAGAGCCTACAGATGATGATGAGTTAATCGCGTATGCAAAAGAAAATATATACTATCCTTTGGCTGTTTTTTTTTTAATAATTACAGAAGAGAACGTCTATTTTAGTTATACAACAAGTGTATATGCTTTAAGCTCTAGTTCAGATGTATGGGACACTAGTTTTATAGCTGAGTTTCATTATTTTTTAGGAGAACCTTTAGATGCTCCTATAAAAAATGGGTATATTTATGAGCGATCTTTTGAAAATTTAGATCTTAGGGTAAATATTGAAACCAAAGAGACTGTTTTTAATTGGAAGGATAAAACAGTATTATCTACAGATATACAAAGCTTTAAGGATACATTAGATCTATATCCTTACCCTGTAAATAACACCTTTCGTTTATCAAAAAAATTACATCTGCATTTGTTTATAATATGTTAGGACAAGAAATGATGAAATTTTCTAACAACAGAAATCAATATGATATTTCCAGTCTTAAAAGCGGTTTTTTTATTATTAAAGTCTTTTTAGAAAATAGTGAATCAAAGATTATTCGTTTTGTTAAAAAGTAAATAAAATTATTAACGACACCTAATCAAAAAAAAAACATAAACCACTACCAATCATAAACTTATAATTACTTTAAAATATAAAGAGAGCAAGGCAATGATTGATTTAAGCAAAACTAAACACTTAATTTCAACTATTTTTACAATAAATTATTAATCGAATAAATTTAAAATTATGAAAAAACAATTACTTACTAGCCTTTTATTTTTATTAGCATCAATAACTACGGTTGCACAAACTTGGTATGACGTTGATAATGGAGTTACGGATTTAACATTTACATCTACTTGTGATGGATGTTCTGTTTCAACAGTTGCCAATCCTGATGCCACCGATACAGAAGCTACAAATGTACTATTATGGAAAATTGCAGCAGACACAACATTAGATACAGCAGGATTAACTGATGATGAAATAGCAGCATTAAAAATAGGAAACAAGGATCTTAGTTTTAGTTTTCCTAACGGTTATGTACTTACGCCAGCTGATTTCGCTAGTTTGAGTGTAAACGTACGTTTATATATGCCAGATATAACTAATTACTCTAACTTTGATTCATTAACTCGTATTAGGTTTTATTTAGGGACTCAACAAGTACAAGTAAAACTTTCAGATTTAGAAGGTACAGATGTAAATGGTTGGTACACTTTAACCTTTGATTTTAGTGGAAAAACGTATACAGAAAACGTAACTTCGGGTTATATTAGAATCCTTGGTCAATCTAACAGATTTACAAATTTAAATAACGATATTGACTTTCACTTTGATACGTTTACAAGTTCAGTAGCATTATCTTTAGACCAAGGAGCAGTTTTAGATGCAGAAGCAGTTTTAGATGCTGGAAATGCGTGGTACCATAACTATAGCCCAGATACATTTGGCGTAACAGTTAATGAAGTACAAGGTGGTGTGTTTTTAGAACAAGGAAATGCAGTAACTACACCAACAACTACTGGAAACAGCAGTCCATTAGTTGCTAAGTTTACAAAAGGAGAAGATCCACACTCACAAATAAAGTTTCAATTACCAGGTGTTATTACAACCGACTATCAATCATCTGCTATTTTTAAAATAAGAGCCTATGTACCGTCAACAAATGTAAATGGAACTTCTGGTAGAAGATTGAGATTGTATTTGCGAGATGGAATTGAAACAGCAGGGCAAAAAAACGTAACAATTGATGTTACTATTTTTGATGCATGGCAAGAATACACCTTTGATTTTACAGAAAAAAACCTTACAGAAGGAGTATCTTATAGTACTGCAAATTTATTAATTGATCAACCAGATGCTGATCTTCTTGCTACAGGAAATGTATATTATTTTGATGCTTTTCAAGGACCAGCTGCAGCTATATTATCTGTAGATAATTTTGAATTGAATAACGCTTCTATTGTTGCGTATCCTAATCCTGTAACAAACAGTTTTCAAATAGATTCTAGTTTAGATATTGAAAATGTAAAATTATATAATATTAATGGACGTTTAGTAAAAACGTTTAAAGCGAACACTAATTATGATGTTAGTAACTTAGCAAAAGGAATTTACATTGTAGATATTAAGACTCTTAAAGGTTTAAAAACTTTAAAAATTGTAAAAGAGTAAATATTTATTTTAAAATAACTCAATAGTATTAAACCCCTCTTGAGATAAGATTTATTTTTTTAATCAAAATTCTATAAAATTTATAAAAAAAAGGTAGTAATTTATATTACTGCCTTTTTCTGTTAAGACAAATAACTTTTTTACTTTATTTATAAGTATTATCATCAATAAATAAAATTATTTATATAATGAAAACACAGTACAAAAATTTCCTCCCTTTAGTTTTAACAAGTGTATTACTATATAGTTGTAATACACAAAAAGCACCCAACAACAAAACACAGAGTAATGATAGGCCAGAGCCTAATGTGGTGCTCTTACTTACTGATGATTTAGGTTGGCAAGATTTAAAAGTGTATGACATAGATAATCCATCTCCATACGAAACACCAAATATTGATGCTTTCGCAAAAGAAGGGGTTCAGTTTTGGCAAGCCTATTCTCCCGCTCCTACTTGTGCACCTAGTAGATGTGCAATAATGAGTGGAACTCATCCTGCTAGAGCACAAAAAACACATGTTGTGGGTGGTGCGCCCCCTACAGTTTACGCTAGTAAAGAAACACAACGTATTATGGATCCTTGGTATAGTGGACGTATGCCAGAAAACGAAACGACATTAGCTAGAGTCTTACAACAAAAGGGATACACAACAGGGCATGCAGGTAAATGGCACATGGCTATAAACCACTTTGCTTATCCGCAACCAGAAGACCAAGGTTTTGATGTTACTACCCATGATCGTGGAGCTACAGTTCCTCAAAAACCACATAGACTTACAGATTTTGCAACTAATAAAGCATCAGATCCTTATCGATTAGATAAAGAAGGATTCCCTTTTCATCAAAATAACGAAAATGCATTAAAGTTCTTAAAAGAGAACAAACAAGATCCATTTTTCTTGTATTACGCCACTTTTTTAGTGCATGCACCAATACATACCAGAAGTAAAGCGCTATTAGAAAAATACTGTAACAAATTAGGTCTAGATTATCCAACTGATCCACATGGTTGGGACGTAAAAGGACAAAACAATCCGTATTATGCTGCAATGGTTGAAATGTTAGATTATTATGTAGGCCAAGTTTTTGATTATTTACAAACTACAGATGATCCTCGTTGGCCTGGTCATAAATTAAGTGAAAATACGTATATTATTTTTACTTCTGATAATGGAGGAATGGAAGGGCATCCTGGTGAAGTTTTTACGGATAATTATCCTTTAGATAAAGGAAAAATAAACGCTAAAGAAGGTGGTACAAGAGTTCCTTTAATTATTGCAGGACCAGGAATAAAAAAAGGAATACAATCTGATGTTGTTGTAAACGGACTTGATTTTTACCCTACAATTCTATCATTATTAAATGTTGAAAAACCAAAAAATAAACATTTAGACGGTGATGATTTATCTACTTTATTATTAAAAGATCCTACAGATTCTAAATTAGTTTTAGACAAAGAAGGAAATGAGAGAAATACGATGATGTGGCACTTTCCACATTCCTCATATCAAAGTACCTTACGTGTAGGTGATTATAAAATTATTAGGAATTATGATTACAAAAACAATCCTAAAACTCCAGAATTTGAACTTTACAGATTGTATGACACCTCTAACGGAACTGCTGAACGTGTTGATATAGAAGAAGCAAATAACTTAGCAAAAGTAGAAGTTAAAAGAACAAAAGAGATGAATGATAAGCTTACATCAATCTTAACAGAAATGAATGCGAGTTACCCATCTTACAATCCTTTTTACTTAAAAGATATGGAGCATAAAGAAACTGTTCCAACAATAATTTCTGAATCTATAAAGAAAGGTAAGGTTACTTTTAAGTACAAAGAAAATGGAGCAAAAGTTGTAAAAGCCAATCTTATTTATACTACAAATGGTGGACATGAATATGAAGAGTGGTTTAAGGCAGAAGCAAATATTGAAGGAGATTCTACTATAACAGCCATTTTACCAAAAGGAACAACGCATTATTTAATTAATTTAATTGATGAGTACAATTTTTTAGTAAGCTACCCAGAAATGCCTACTATAAAATCTCTTAAGACAGAGAAAAAACAATATTCTAACTATGCATTATCTAGTAAATAAGTAGTACTTAATTTAATTTGGGTTTAAAACAAAAAGACGGGTAATCCTGTCTTTTTATTTTAAAGATGAATTGTACTCATTTGAAGGTCTTTACCATTCGTTTAATTTTCCCTCCTACTTATTCTGGAATTGGTTAACTGCTAATTTTTTAAAAGTAAATTGTATTTACTATAGTTTTCATAAGGTTTGAGGAGGGGTTTGATAGATAGGAGTATGATTTAGATTGGACAACGTAAATAAGACCAAGCCTCTTAGTCTAAATATGAATAAATTATTAATTAAAAATATATTCATATCATAAAAACAATTACTTACAATTGTTTTAGCTTTAACAGCATCCGTAACCGTTGTTGCACAAACTTGGTATCACATTTACAATTCAGTAATAGATTTAACATTTACATCTACGTGTGATGGACGTTCTATTTCAATATCCCATTAGATCATAAAAAGGTTTCTTAGAATATATTTATACGGTACTTAGAGATAAATTCTACTTAGACAACTTACCTTTCGTCTAAATATCATTGGGTTATAGTAGTTATTATTTTCCAATATAAAAAGAACCCCCACTAATTTATAGAGGGGGTTCTTTAATTGGGTTATAATAAACTTATTCTTTTAATAATTTTATATGTTTTCTGTTACCATCTTTACATATAACTTTCAGTAGATATACACCTGATTTTAAATTAGATATATCAATACCTTTATTTGCATTTTCGAATTTGTAGGCTATTGCTCCATACACATTATACAAAATACCTGATGCTACTTCCTTTGTAAGGCTAAAAGTATTCTTTACTGGATTAGGATATAGATTTAATACGTTATTAGTTTCCTTACCAATATCATCAACCCCTAAAACAAAATCTGAGACATGAAATATAATATCTTGAAGTCTTAATCTCCCAACAACTTCCGCGCCTGAATTAGAAAGACCTGTTGTTACAAATTTTATTTCTGTAGTCTCATCGTCAGCTAACGTAAGTGGAGTATTAAATACAAACTCGAAATTATTACCTTCATTATTCCCACCACTAGTATAAGTAGCTTGCTGTTGCGTCTCGCCATTAATGGTAATTGCAACGTCTACAATATCATTTTTTTGTGATTTCGCGGCAAACGTTACTTTATTTAATATACTTTGATAACCTTCTGTAGATTTCACAAGAAATTTAGCTCCATCTCCTTCAAGATTATCTGCTGGGTCAATTTCTGTTCTCATTTGTAAATAAATTCCACTTCCAGCAGCTGTACCACCAATCAATTCTGAATAATTATCTACAGCCGTAAACGTTTGTTCCAAATCTGAACTATTCAGAGTTATTTCATGAAGTGGTTCTGTAACTCCTAAAACATTAAAGAAGAGATCTACAAATCTCACTCTTGGTGCTAATCCTTCTGAATTAGAAAGTGAGGTTGTTATCACCTGAATTTCTTTAGCTGACTGTGTAAAAGTAACAGGAGTATCAAATTCGAATAATTCTGGAGTATTATTGTTTGTACTTGTATAGGTAAAACTTTGTGTTTCTCCATCAATAATGAGATCAACATTTACAGTATCTCCTGCTTGAGATATGATTCCTAATGTAATTTTATCACAAGTTATAGATGCAACATCAGCAGGAGCTTTTACATAAAATTTAGCTCCATCTCCTCCTTCTACAGTCCTTGCTTGTAAATAAGCTGTACCGCCTATAGTTGTATTCCCAATTAACTCTGCATATTCATCTACTACTTTAAAAGGTTGTTCTCCAATAGAATTAGCAAGTGTTATCTTATGAGGATTAAATATTGATAGTTCTTCCGACAAAACCATAAAATTATTTTCATCAGTTAGGGTAAATATAACTCCTGTAGCTACTTCTGGTACTTCAGCAGTAATCACATTGCCATTTATAGTTGCTGAAATTTCAAACCACTCTATTTCTTTTGAATCTGCTTCTTCTATTCTATAAAGTAAATAAGCGGTTTCAATAATAGCATCTCCTGCATTAGCAGTTAGTGTTGCTGTGGCTACACCTGTATCCTGATCAAAAACTGTTGAAACAACAGATGGAACAATATCTTGATTATCTAATGGATCACCATTATAGTCTGGATTAAACTGAGGAATTCTTACGTCATTTTCAGATAAAAGAGTCTCTAGCTTTAAAATAATTTCATTTTTAAGAGATGCATACATCGTATCTATCACATCATATATCTCCTCTATATCATTATCAGACCCATCGTCATTATATAATTTGAAGGCTTTATAATAACCTCCTTTATCATAGATTTTATACAATTTATAATTTCCACTTCTAATAGCTGAAGATGCTCTTTCATCTTGTCCATGTGGGTAATGCCAAAAAAGATCTGTTCTTTCAGTATCGTCGCTATTTTTTATTTCTGTTTCAGTTCCACTTAAAAAAGGAAATAAACTTACACCATCTAAATTGTTCAGAACATTTGCATCAAGAACGGCATCTGCTCCAGTAACCTCCATAATTGTAGGATAAAAATCTAAATGAGAAACTATGTTATCATATACTTTATTTTCTACAATACCAGGTCCTGTTATAACAAATGGAGTACGCAAACCGCCTTCTTTGGTGTGTGTTTTCCCTAAATCTAAAGGAAAGTTATCTGTAATAATTTCTGACCCATGATTTTCTGCCCCTCCATTATCTGACGCAAATATAATATAGGTAGTTTCAAATAATTTTTTCCCAGGATTTCTTGGATCATCTGTTTCTTTTAAATAATCTACTACTCTCCCTAAACTCCAATCTAAACTAGCAATCATCGCTCCATAATATGGATTTGTTTGGCCTGGAGTCGTAATGTTTGCATCGGTTGTAGGCACAGGAATTCCTAATTTATTACAATAATATTCTAGTAATGCTAAATCTCTTGTTTGTATAGGTGAGTGAACTAACCAATGAGCCATGTATAGAAAAAAGGGTTCCTCTTTGTTATCATCCATAAAATCCAATGCTAGTTCTGTTACAGCATCATAAGGTCTTCCATCTGCGTCTAATCGATAAGGATCATCTTCTGCATCTGTGGCAAAGTCCACTGATCGGTCTCCCATACTTCTCGTAATTCCTCTATCAGTGTCTTGGTAATCAAACCCTTGGTCTACAGCTTCTGGATAAATATTGTGATTAGCTGCCATATGCCATTTACCAACATGACCAGATACATACCCTAAAGGACTTAATGCTTCAGCCATGGTAACTTCATCTAGCTGTAATCTACCAGGATAATACGACTCTATCGTTTTATTTGAAGATTTAACATTAGGTATTTGCCCTCCAGCTACATGGGTCATTTTAGTTTTAAGAGGCATTCTACCACTCATTGTACCCCCTCTTGATGGTGCACAAGTTGGTGCTGAAGCATAAGCTTGTGAAAAATTAGCACCACTTTCTGCCAATGACAACATATTAGGGGTTTCCCAAGGTACAACAGCACCAACATCATTTAACTGAGTATCTTGCCAACCAAGGTCATCTGCGTAAATAAAAACAATATTAGGCTTCACTAATTCTTGCCCTTTAAGAGAAAAAAATGAGATCAACAAAAAGAAATATAAAATTGAGTTTTTCATTATTTAGTTTTTTTATAGTTGATACAAAAATAAAGGGCTCTACGATATTCAATTTGCTCTAAACAATCAATTATTTACGCTATGATTACCTTTTAATGTGTAAAATAATTATTCGATACTGTTTGAGCAGCTTATTTTGTTATTATTATTTTTCGTGTTAAACTTTGATTATTACTGTTAGTAAGTTTAACAAAATACATTCCTGATTTTAATGTAGACAAATCTAATTGTGTTGATAAAGCTCCATCATCCCATAACTTTTCTAATACTTTTGTTCCTGTAACAGACACAACAATTATGCTTGAGATACCTGTTGCAGTCTTTGTAATGGTTAACGCATCAACCACAGGATTGGGATACAAGTTAATTTGAAATGGATTGGATGTTGGATTTATAAAATCATCAGTTGATGAAAGAGTATTGTCGATTTCTCCAACAAGATAAGCCCCTTCAGGTCTTACATAAGGTTCATAATCCGGCACAGGATTAGATAAAAGTCTGTCATTAATTGTTTTCATAATTACCATTTCGTCGTCCTTAATATGTCCAGCATCAACACCATTATTATTAGATATCGTATTAGCAAAAGTAACACCAGCTTTAGCATCGATAAGAATTTTAGAAAACCTGTACGCATCTTCTGTCCCGAATATTAAATTTGCACTAGAAACATGCCATTTGTCTCTAATAGGAAACCATACATGTTTTAGTACTTGTTTTTTTTCATAGACTGACCAAGGATTACCAACCATAGCGGGTAAAGTATACTCTTCATATCCCCATGAATTTGGAGGAGCACCACCACCTAGTGCAGATACATGTCCTCTTGTAAAATCTGAATAAGAGTTATTTCCTCTAAAGTTTGATACATTATAGTCTCTATCGTCTTCATCATCAATTCCATCAGAATCAACCATAACTGGTTCTCCTTCTATATAATGTAAATGCCCAAACTCAGAAACAGACATAGCCGCTCCAGGATCAGCATCTTTAAACATTTGAACAAAATCTTCTAAATGTCCATCGTCTCGAAGCGAAGTTGTAGTATCGAACCAATATCCATCGGCATATTCTGCTACTGCAGGAATAAACCCTTGGACTAAATTTTTGTAAGCTAAATATTCATTCCCATCAAACTTTGTTGTGTAATAATTTACCCAAGCAGCTTGTGTTTCATCACTTGCTCTGTCTAAATAATTTGTAGAAATGTACAAAATAATCTTCTTCCCAGAATTTTTTAGTGTTTGTAAAACTTCAAGCATTATTTCTTGATTCTCAGCACTAGGAACTAAACTTTCGTGTATTTCAGAAGCAACATCTACATTGGTATTATCTCTTACGTTAAAATAATGTGAATGTGCAAAATAAGAAAGATTTGTAATCACATGTCCTAGAGCAGGAAGTTCTGTTACTAGCTCATTTACACCTCCTATTGGGTCATGTCCTGTTGCTATTTCTGTATCTAATCTTTCTCCACCAAAAACAGGAAATGTACCTCCCCATGAACCTGCTAACCACGCCGCTGGATGATCTACTGTTGTTGCAGTTTGATCTGTTGAGCCATATATTTCATCAAAATAATAACTCATAGCTGGTTCTTCTATACTACCATTGGCTAAACCAATTATCATAAGGTCATACCCTCCAACATCTAGTACATTCTGTGGAATAGCAACATCTTGAAAATGAAAGGTAAAAGTTTCCCATTCTTGCCCAACTGTGAATTTCAATTGCTCATAAACACGTCCTCCTGCATCAGAACTTTGAAAAAACACTCTAAGTTTTGAGTTGTTTGTAGTTAGCTCATCAGTAGGGATGTCAAGATATGCTTTTAGTGTAACTGTATAATCGGTTAAATCTGTTACATAATTGAACAAGTTAAAAGATAAAAAATCATTGGTCCCTTCAGGTCTATTGTATTTAGAGACAATAGTATGTGTATTAATACCTAAAGTATGAGGGTTTGGAAAGTTTCCTGTTAAATTTGTGGGTACATCTTCTTCGGCTGTAAACTCAATTTTACGCGTATTTGTTTCATCTTCCAACCACAAAAATTGTGCGTTAGAAATTTGTACAGAAAAAAGGAATACTATTAAAAACGTGATTTTTTTGATCATAATGTTTAGTGTTAAGGTTGGTTAATTACTTAAATTAGAAACGTAATTTTCAATATTTATGACATAGTAAAAATTCCTTTTTCTTTGATTGAAATTTATTATTTAACTTGTATTGCTTTCGTTGCAAATATTTTTGTGGTTTTTTGGTAACCGGCATCTGGATAACTAATCAAATAATTGTTTTCATCCACTAAATTAAATACATAATGGGTTGTTCCTTTTGGTAAGGTTACAGAAACTTTATTATTGGTAAGATTCATAGTAACAGGAAACCAAATTTCTCCTGGTATACCTCCGTTTTTTGTGTATATTAACTCTGCTTTTACAACTTTGGCTCCATTGGTTTTGTATTCTAACCAAACATTTTGTCCGTCTATACCATGTGTAACAACCGTAGGTACTTTTACTTTGTTTGGTAAATCTGCTTTACTGGTTGGGTTTAAATAAGGATATCTAGCATTTAGTTTTTCTAATCGTTCTTCTAAAAGACGATTCATTTCTTTGGCTTTCTCTGGCATTTTTTTTGCAAGATTTTTAGCCTCTTCAATATCTACACGTTCAGATTCATTTTTATACAATTCATACAAAGCTAACTCCGTTTTTTCTTCAGTAGCAACATATTCTCGTACCAATTTATAACCATCAATACGCAAAGTAGATTGCATAGAACTGTTTGGAAAATGCCACATCATAGTATTTCTAGCTTTACCAGTTTCTGGATCTAAAACTAATTTTGAATCCGTTGGGTCTTTATCTAATAATGTTGATAAATCTGCACCATCTAATATTTGATTTTCTTGTTTTTTAGTACCTGTCCAACTTAATATTGTAGGATACAAATCAAGACCATTTACCATTACGTTAGATTCTATATTTGAAGAAATTGTTGGGCCTTTTACAATAAAAGGAACTCTGGTGCCTCCTTCTTTAGCATTAATTTTCCCTTTATCTAATGGATAGTTGTCTGTAATAATTTCACCAGTATGTTGCTCCATACCTCCATTATCAGAAGTAAAAACCACATACGTATTTTCAATTAACATATGTCCAGGCCATCTTGGGTCTTCAGTTTGTTCAAGGTACTTAATCAATAAACCTGTATAATGGTCAATCGTTTCTACCATGGCAGCATAATAGGCATTTCTTTGTCCTTTTTCTTCCCAAAGATCCTTTTCTTTAGGATAATCTATTCCTAATTTCTGGTAGTATTTTTTTAATAAAGCTTCACTTCTTGTATGAATTGGTGTATGCACTAAACGAGAAGCATAAAAAAGAAAAAATGGATCTTTTTTGTTTCCATCCATAAAATCAATTCCGTCTTGAGTAATGTCATCAAACGGAAAACCTGCTTCATCTAAATAAAATGGATCAGATTTGTCGGCAGTTGAGAACCCTTTTGTGCGGTCTTTCATTCTTTTATGAGATCCAAAACCATGCTTTGAGAAATCAAAACCTTGATCTTTCGGTTCTGGATAGTCTGTTACTGCAATACCTACATGCCATTTACCAGAATGACCTGTTTTGTAACCATTGGTTTTAAGAGACTCTGCAATGGTAACTTCTGATGTGTCTAAAGCACCTCTCATCCAAGGACTTATTAATAAAGATCCATAATTAAAAGGCAATGGTGGATGACCTCCTCTAACACTAGTTCTTTCTAGACGAACAGGATGTTTACCTGATAAAATAGCTCCTCTGGAAGGAGAACAAACAGTTGCAGCAGAATAAGCTTGCCAAAAAAGAACGCCTTCTGTAGCTAATTTATCAATATTTGGTGTTTCAAATGGCGAAGGTTCGTCAATATCGTAACACTTTACATCTTGCCAACCTAAATCATCGGTTAAAATTAATACTACATTTGGCCTTTTTGGTCTTTCTTGTGCAAAACAACTTGATGTAACTAAACAGACCATTACTAATAGAATTACTTTTTTCATGATGATAATTACTTAATTATAAAACTAATTTAGTTCAGACACAAGGGTTTTACACCGTGCTCTGTATTCATTTAAAACTTTGATGTAATCTTTATTTCCTACTAAATTGTTTTCTTCTTTTGGGTCTTTTATAATATCGAATAATTCCTCGTAAATAGGTTCTTCATTTGTGTTTGAAGATTGGTTTGGAACATATTTATTACGGTCATTTAATTTACTAAAAGAACGAATGTATTTGTATTGTTTACTTCGTACGCCTTCTTGTCTTGGATATCCTTGGTCTGTAAATAAGTTTTCTAAAAAAATGTCATCTCTCCATTTTACATTCTTGTTTTCTATCAAAGGAAGCACACTTGCTCCTTGATAAGATGTAGGGATATTTACACCACACATTTCTAAAAGTGTAGCAGGAATATCTTGACCAACCACCAAATCATCTATTACTTTTCCTTGTGTCTTATCAGTAAAAAAAGGAGAATACACAATCATAGGAACGTGTACAGATTCATCGTACAAAATAGTTTTACCACCTAATCCGTGTTCACCTAAAAACAAACCATTGTCTGAACAAAATACAATAATGGTATTATCCGCTTCGCCAATTTCCTTTAAAAATGAACGTAAATTTCCTATCATGATATCTATAGCATGAATTGCTCTGGTCATTTTTAGTTTCTCATTTAGTAATTTACCCTTTTTAGATGTAATGTAGTATTTCATTAAATCTTTGGTGGCATAAACATCTTCAGGCAAACTAATGTTTTGAGGATATCCTTCTGGTAATTCAATTTTATCTTTTACATCATCATATCCTGTTTTGTAATATTCTGGGTCTGTTTCATGTGAACCCATTCCGCCAATACTAGAAGCATGAGGTAGATTTAAATTAATCCAAGCAGAAAAAGGTTTGTTAGGGTCTCTTTTCTTAATTTGATTTTTAATAGAGGCATCAGCATTTTTATAAAAGTAATCATAAGCATCTCCTTGTGTTAAAAAAGCCTTAGTTGCCTCTAACATTCCTTCAACTTGTGTTTCGTGTTTAAGGTTTGCAAACTGTTTGTGCTTTATGGCTGGATAAAACCCTAAATGACCATTTCCATAGTAACAAAAATCTACATCCTTTCTTAAAGGCGTATTATTTTTATCTCCTATTTTTGTGTGATGTTTTCCAATAAAAGCGGTTGAGTACCCTGCTTTTTTTAATTGTGCTTGCCAGCTATTTTTATAGGTCGTTTCAGAAATAAGATTTTTAGAAACATTAGTAAAGCCAATTTTATTTCTTCGTTCCCATTGTCCTGTAAATATATTTGCTCTACTTGGACCACAAATAGGGCTCGTAATATAGGCATTGTTAAAAAAGGCTCCTTCTTTAGCTAATTCATCAATATTTGGAGTTTGAATAATAGGATCTCCAGTCATACTCAAAGAATTGAATCTTTGATCATCAGAAAAGATAAAAATAACATTCGGTTTCTTCTCTTGCGCTTGTACAGTTTGAGTAACTGCAGTGCATGATAAAAAAGAAGAAATAATAAGTAGATGATATAAAATTGTTTTCATAATTAATTTTAATAAGAACTGTAATATGTATGACCAGGTAATCTTTTTGTTTTGTTACCATACCCAAAAAGATTCTGCTCTTCTTTAGATTTTGGTAACTCTTTAATACTTAAATCGGTTTTATTTAAAGTTTTGGCAGTAATTATTACCGATTCATTTTTCTTTAAATTTATAGGATACGAACCATTTGCATTTTGTTTTATGGAAACACATTTGCCATTGATATAAAAATTCGGGTTTTTAAAATCAACCTGAACGTTACATTCGTTTCCTTTTAAACTTTTTATAGATACAAATTCGGTAGTTCCTTCTATTTTTTTAGCACTCACCAAAAATGCGCCTTGTGTTCTTAAGTTGTGAAAAGCAACATCTTTCCATTTTTTAGGACTTGCAGGAAATACATTTATTTTTCCACCCCAACTTTGAAGCATCATATCATGTAAACTTGTTGCAAAAGATAGCGGACTTTCAATAACAGGGTTAATTTTTCCTTCGGAATACATGGTTGTAGATGAAATGTTTTTATGTTTGATTAAAAAATCAAGATAATAATAAGCTTTTTCTGCGTCTCCTAAATTAGCGTACATAGATGAAGCTCCAGTAGCTGTATAACCAGTTACAGGCATGGCTTTAATTTTTTTACCACTATTAAAAGTAACATCTAACCAATGGTCTAATGAAGTGCGTAATAATTTTTTATCGGCTTCTTTTTCTGGTGTAATTACCATTAAAGGATAAAAGGCTAATAAATGTGAATAATGCCTGTGCGGATTTGCAAAAGGTCTGTCTTTTCCTACCATCAATCCATTTTCATCAATTTGAAAATCAACCAAATTAGTTAGTAAATACTCCCATTCTTTTTTAAGAGGATCATTTATTTGATGCTTTTCATCAATATCGATTAATGTTTGACAACTCCAACGAATTAATGCCAACGTAAAATTAATGTCTTGCCCACGACCGGGTTTGTACTCTGGAGACCAGCTATATTTTATATGAATTTTTCCATCTTCGGCATCAACAGGATTATCCTTTATATAATTTAAATAACTATTTACAGTCTTTTTTAAGATAGGAAACAATTTATCTCGCATACGAATATCATCACCAGCAAATTGGCAATGCAACCAATAATCGTTTAACATCCATGCTAACATATCTGGTACTTTTGCTCCGTTAAAAGCAATAAGATCTTGCGGCATTAAAGCAGCAACGGCAGCACTGTTTTTCCAACTTGCAGGCACATTGTTTTCTAGGTTTTTTGCATATTTATCAATGTTATTGGGTAAAGATTCTCCAATAGACATTCTATTGGCAGTTAAGTGCGTCCAATAGATGAGTTGCACATTTAAATCTCCCCAAACCATTGGCCAAAACGTTCGGTTGTACCAAGGTCCCATTAAATCTAAAATGGGTCCATTTCCTCTAGAAGCAGAACCTAACTTATACATTTGTATCCAATAGAAAGATTCTTTTTCTGCATCATTAATGGTTAAAAAACTCAACGGATAATAGTTATGCCACCATTTTTTATGTGATGAAATAAAGCTATTTTCTTTAATAAGCTTCTCTCCTACTTCTAAATTTTTAGTAACTATTTCTAGTGAATTACGTTCTGGATAAGAATGATGTACACTTGTTATTAATTGTTGTTTTCCAGAAGGATTTCCTGTAATTTTATAACCTGTAGTGGTTTCTCCTCTATGATTAAATAAAGGTTGATAACAAAAATTGTAGCCGTTTTTCTCGCTAAATGTTGGTTTTGGAGCCATCTCTAAAGTTACCGCTCTCATTTTATCCCAAGTACCTCCTTTTGGACCTCCTCCACTTTTTAAGACTTCATAAACAGGAGGAATAGGATCTTCTGCATGCCAAGTAATTTCTACATTTTCATCAGTTGTGTCTGTTTCAAAAAAGATAACATCTTTTGTACTGTGCGTAAAACCCTTAATTTTATAAGTTCCTTTAGTAGTCGTAACAGAACCTGTTAATTCAGCATTCCATAAATCCAAACGCATATCAACTCCTGTTATTTTTCCTTTAGATTTTAACTGAAAATGACCAAGAGGTAATCTGCTTCTTTTTATCCAAAGCATTTCATCTGCCTTCGTTTTAGCTTCTCTATGATCGTAATAATCATGGCGTCCAATATGTAAAGAGATTACATTGTTTTTTTCTTCTTGGCTTTGATATAGTAAAAATCCAATATTACCATTTCCTGAATAAGGAGCGGTTTGCCATTTATCTGGCACAATATCCCAAAGCATGTCATGCTTAGATAAAAATGATTCGAAATCAACTTTAAAATCAACTTGTTTTTCTTGAGAAGAAAACGGAATTGAAAATAAAATAAAAACACAAAGAAATAAAACTTTTAACTTCATAGGAAACATTGTAAATTAAGGTTTTTAATCAGTCTTAAATTTATTAGCTTGATTAAATGTAATACAAATATATCCTATACACTAAAGAAACCTTTACTCTAATCATTCAAATACTTTTCTCTAATGCAACATTTCGCTAACATTTAGTTGATAAGCCTAAAAGTTAAACAACTCACTATAAATCAATAAGCATATATAATAAGAATTCTTATCATCAAGTATGGATATTTATCTTTATTCAATAAGAGCAACAAAAAGAAGGATTAGAGTAAGCCTATATTAATGATAAATAATAATTTTACCTTAACATTATAATCTTATTAAAAATGTACAAATCTATAATTGCAGTTGTTTTTTTAATTTTGAGTCAAAATTTACTGGCACAAAAAAAGGCTGACACAAGTCGTCCTAATATCATTTTTATTTATGCCGATGATATGGGAATAGGTGATGTTTCTCATACTACAGGGAAAGCTGCAACACCAAACATAGATCGTATGGCTGCAGAAGGCATTCGTTTTACGGATGCACATACGTCATCTTCTGTTTGTACACCATCTCGTTATTCACTTTTAACAGGACGTTACAATTGGCGTACAACTTTATCTAAAGGGGTTATCCATAAACCGACTGCGAAACCGTTGCTTAAAAAAGGAGAAACAACGGTTGCAAATTTGTTAAAGCAAGCAGATTATCATACAGCTATGGTTGGTAAATGGCACTTAGGTATTGGTTGGGAATTGTTACCTAATTACAAAAAAGAGAAATGGCAAATAGGTGGCGGATGGGATATCGATTATACAAAACCAGCAATAACGCCAACAAGTAATGGTTTTGATTACTTTTATGGAATAGCAGCTTCTTTAGATATGCCTCCGTATGTTTATATTGAAAATGAAAAGGTGACAGAACTTCCTTCTGTTATGAATGATCCAAAGATACGTTCTAGAAAAGGGCCTTCTGCTCCAAGTTTTAAATCAGGTGAATGTTTGCAAGTTTTTGCAGAAAAATCTGTTGATTATATAAACGAGAGAGCTGGAGAAAAAGAACCATTCTTTTTATACCTTCCATTAACGTCTCCACATACGCCTATTGTTCCTAGTGAAAAATGGAGAGGAAAATCTGAATTAGGTCCTTATGGTGATTTTTTAATGGAAACAGATTGGGTGGTAGGCGAAGTTTTAAAAGCACTTGACAAACATCATTTAACCGAAAACACGATTGTTTTATTTTCTACGGATAATGGATGTTCTCCTGCTGCAAAAATTCCTGCTTTAAAAAAGAAAGGACACTCACCTAGCGGAAATTTAAGAGGAAATAAAGCAGATATTTATGAAGGAGGACATAGAGTTCCTTTTATCATTCGTTGGCCAGAAGTTATAGAAGCAGGAACGCAAACAGATAGATTAACATGTATGACTGACTTTATAGCTACTTGTTCTGATATTACAGGGATAGAATTAGATGAAACATCAGGTGTAGATGCTATTTCCTTTTTATCAACATTAAAAAAGCCAACTATAACAAATAGAGAAGACATCATTAGTCATAGTATTAATGGTTCTTTTTCAATCAGAAAAGGAAATTGGAAATTAGCGCTTTGTCCTGGATCTGGTGGTTGGAGTACGCCAAGAGCTGGTAAAACCCCAGAAGGATCTCCTAGTTTACAGTTATTTGATTTGTCTAATGACATCGCAGAGACTACCAATCTATATGATAAATACCCTGAAAAAGTAGAAGAATTAACAAAATTACTTCAATCTTATGTAGATAAAGGAAGAAGTACTCCTGGAAAACTTCAACAAAATGATAGAGAAGTAAATATATATGCAGAAGATGTAGCAAAATAAATTACTGCTTAAAATAAGAATGAAAAATTAATATATAAAAATGAAAAAATTATTTACCTTATTATTAGTACTGTGCATTGTACCATTATATGCACTAGACATTCATGTAGCAACCAATGGATCGGATGCCAACGATGGAACAGAGTCTAAACCTTTGTTAACTATAAAAGCAGCACAAGCTAAATTAAGAGCTAGTGGACTTTTAGGAAAAGAAGCATGTAACATTATTATACATGAGGGAGTTTATAGATTAACAACGCCTTTACAAATTACCACAGCAGATAGTGGTAGTGAACAATTTCCTGTTGTTTATTCGGCAGCTAAAAATGAAAACGTAGTTATTACAGGAGCACAATTAATTACCTCTAAATGGGAAGAATTTAAAGATGGTATTTATCGTACCAATGTGGGAGATTTAAATGCAATTGATCAACTTTTTGTAGATCAGAAAAGACAACACATGGCACGATATCCTAATTTTAATGCTGGTTTTATACCTACAGATGGAGACCCTTCTGTACGTGGAAAAAAAGCAGGAACAGTTCCTTTTTCAGGAGCAGCTCCAGATGCTTGGGATGCTAAAAAAGCAGCTGAATGGAAAGATCCTACCGGAGCAATTTTAAACGGTATGCACAGAGGTTTATGGGGAAGTCAACATTATTTTGTAACTGGTAAAAACAATAAAGGTGAATTGGTTTACGAAGGTGGTTGGCAAAACAACCGATCTGCTCCACCTCACAAAGGGTATCGAATGATAGAAAACGTTTTTGAAGAATTAGATGTTCCGGGAGAATGGTATCATAATACCAAGGACGGTTGGTTATATTATATGCCAGAAGCCCATGTAAATCTTGACGACACAAAAATTGAAGCCGTTCTTCAAATTAAACACCTTATTGAGATTTATGGAGAGCATAAACTACCTGTTGCAGAAATGGTTATTCACAAAAGTGGTAATGCACAAAAAGAAACCGTTGTTAAAAACTACGAAACGACTAAGCCGGTAAAACATATTCAGATTTCTGGTATTCACTTTACGGGAACAAAAAGAACCTTAAAAGAAACCATTGAGCCTTTACTCAGAAGCGATTGGTGTGTATATCGTGGAGGTGCTATTCATATACGTGGTACGGAGAATATTATTGTTGAAAATTGTTCTTTCGAAGAATTAGGAGGAAACGCTGTATTTATTGATAGTTATAATCGTCATATAGAAATTAAAAGCAACTTTTTTCAGAATAATGGTTCAACGGATGTGAACTTGGTTGGTTCCTTTGCTGCGGTTCGTGATCCTTCATTTAGTTTTCAACATCTTCCACCACCAATAGATGAAATAGACACTACAATTGGTCCAAAATCTGAAGAATATCCAGCAGATTGTATAGTTGAAAATAATCTGATGATGCGTTGTGGTCGTTTTGAAAAACAAGCCTCAGGAATTAATATTTCTATGTCATCAAGAATTACAATTGCTCACAATACTATTAGTCATACACCAAGAGCCGCCATTAACATTTGTGATGGAACTTGGGGAGGTCATATTATAGAATGGAATGATTGTTTTGAAACTGTACTAGAAACGCACGATCATGGCGCTTTTAATTCTTGGGGAAGAGATCGTTTTTGGTTTAGAGCTGGCCCATCGGGACCAGATTTAATGGATGAAAATGGAAAGCCTATGATTAGTAATTATATAGAAAAGTATCCAAATATACCTTTATGGGATGCGTATCAAACAACTACAATTAGAAATAACAGAATGCAATGCGATCATGGTTGGGATATCGATTTAGATGATGGTTCCACTAATTATGAAATCTATAATAATATCAGTCTTTCAGGTGGTATTAAAACACGTGAAGGCTATCATCGTAATGTTACTAATAATGTAATATTAGGTAGAGGATACACCTGTAATGTACCATACCCTAAACCAACGCATGATATTTTTGAAAGTAACATTTTATGGGGAGGAACAGTGTATAAATCTAGTAACCCAACGCTTTGGGGAGGTATACGCAATAAGAATTTCATTCACAATCCAGATGCTAAAGACGTTGTTCCTGCTTATGGAGTACAGCAGCAAACATTAGATGATGCAGAAAGTCTCTATGGAAATGTTCTTTTTGAAGCGCCTCAACATGGCGATTTTACAGTTTCAAATCAATCAGAAGCATTACAACTTGGATTTAAAAACTTTCCGATGACGGGTTTTGGTGTTACTTCAGATAAATTGAAGCGCTTAGCGATGAAACCACAAATACATGCACCAAAAGAGGTAGCGTCCAATGTGTATGTGGAGAAAAAGATGAAAGGATTATTTGGAGCTAAGTTTAAAACGCTAGAAACAGAAGCCGAACTTACAGCAACGGGAATGTTTGACAACTATGGCGTTTTATTGGTTTCTGTTCCTAAGGATAGTAAATTGGCTAAAATGGGATTTAAAGTGGATGATGTCGTATTTGAATTAAATTCGGAAAAAATAGCAAATGAACAAGATTTTATTAAAAACATGAAGCAATTAGCGAACCATGAACATACCGTGAAAGTATGGAGACATCAAGAATCAAAAACATTTTCTTTTGAAAAATAAATCATATAATTCATCTAAAAATATCATGAAAACAAACCATAGAACACAAGTAAATAAAGGCTTATTTCTGTCACTTACATTTTTATTATTGACAGCAAGCGGAATGCTACACGCACAAGATACTTGGACCCTTGAGTCTCAAGAAGACTGGCAAGCGAATATAGCTACAAAATCAAATTTGGAAATCACCAATGGAAAAGTAATTCCTACTGAAAAGGAAGCCGTATTCCAAAGCGCCATGAAAAAGTTCACAAAAAAAAGAGCTGCAAAATCCATTACGTTTTCTCAATCAACAGAATGGTTAAATTGGGAACAAATCCCTACTGCAGCACCAGCAAACTTAGGTGATGCTCCTGTCGCATTACAGTTAGGAGATGGAAATTACTGGATGTTTGGTAAATATGATACTCGAAAGAATAATAAACGACCGAATGATTTTAAAAGTAAGGATACCATCTTAAAAGGTTATGATGTGGTACTAAAAACCACACATCTTAAAAATCAATTTGATGCTCCATCAGGATTAAAAAAATCGCTAAAGGGATATCATGCTTGGCATAGTATCGATATGAAAAACTGGGTGCATTATGGACCTATATCAGACATGTCTTCACGTTGGGTAACTTCTGCAGAATATATTGATGGAAAATTTTATTTTTATTACGATTTTCCAAACGATCAAGATCCGCATTTACTTATTGATGAAAACTTAACTGATGGTCTTGTTGGGAAAAAGATGGGCATGGCTTTTAAGGATCCTTCAGATGGTTCTGATTGTGCAGTCATTAGAGATTTAGATGGTAATTTTCATATTATAGCTGAAGATTGGTCGCCTATTGATGCTTCTACGCATGCTTGGGATTCGCCCTTAGCAACGCATGCGGTTAGTAAAGATGGTTTTAATGATTTTAAAATTTTAAACCCTCCTGTAGATGAACGCACCAAACCAACTGGTAAATTTGCTGAATATGCACATCCACATTGGTTTAAGGAAGACCCTGATAACTATCCTGGAAAAGCGTCACCTGTTGATATTCCGAGACAAAGAATCAAAAAAGGAGACGTCGTTGCTTTTGGTAAATACGAAATCCATGAGCCAGAACAAAATTCTTTTGGAGATTGGGCTTCTATTTCTATTGGTGGTCAATATTATTTATTTGCTGATTATGATCCAGCAGGTAAGACAGGTGGTAAACACATGAGTGTTGCTTGGTTTACGTCTGATGATATTAATAAACAATTTGAATTTTGTGGAAATATAGGTCAAGGACATCCAGATCCAGATATCATGTTTGCAGAAGGTAAATATTACTTGCTTACCCAAACAAGAAATGATTATGTAAGTACTGGTCCTTGGGTGGAAACTGTAGAAGTAAGAATGGGTGTAGATACCACTAATGATGGACTCGTTAATGAGTGGAGTGATTGGCAAGTTGTGAAAGAACAATATGATTATATCAAAGGTTTCTCTAAGCAAATTGAAAAAACTCCTGCGCAAATGAATTTTTCAGACTTACCTAAAGGATATGGTTTTCAATTTGAGGTTAAAATGACAGATACTACAGAAAATGAATCAAAACCAATTTTAGATAAGGTTGTTGTTTCATTTGAGGAATAAGATTTAAAAATCACCACTCGTATTTAAAACGAAAATTAAATTTTATAAGATGATAATAAACAGAAATTTATTAACAATCCTTCTAGTTCTGTTAATGCTTAGCAATTCTTTTGCGAAAGATATTTATGTATCTCCCAAAGGAAATGATGCGAATTCAGGTACAAAAAACAGTCCTTATTTAAGCTTTAAAAAAGCCTTACTAGAAGTAAAAAAATATGCGAGTAAAGAAACTGTAACCGTATGGTTTTCTGCTGGAGAATATTATATTGATGAAACGCTAACCTTGGGTAGCGAATATTCAGGAACAACAGAAAAACCAGTTATATTCTCTGCAATTCCAGGAGAAAAGGTTGTTGTAAAAGGTTCTCGTCAATTAGCATCTTTAAAATGGAAAAAACACAAAGGAGATATTTATAAAACTCAAGTTCCAAGTGGATTGTCTATGGATCAATTATTTGTTGATGATGTTCGCCAGGTAAGAGCACGTTTTCCTAATTATGATTACGAAAACCCACTTCGTGACGGAAAAGGATACCTTCAGGTAACAGGTGGTACAGACAAACGATACGACAAATGGTTTTCATACGATCCTGAAACTTTTTCGGATAAAACATGGAGCAATCCAGAAACAGGAATTGTGCATGGTTTCCAAAGTCACAACTGGGGAAATATGCAGTACAGACTTAAATCAATCAATAAAGAAGAAAGTAGAATATACCTTAACGAAGGTGGTTGGCAATTACAGAGAACACATGGTATTGGAGGAAAAAAAAGTCATGCGTCTTACTATTTCGTAGAAAATATTTTTGAGGAATTGGATGTTCCTGGTGAATGGTTTTTAGACACCAAAACTAGCACGCTTTACTATTATCCGATGCAAGACGTAAAATTAAGTGACGTTAAAATTGAAGTTCCGGTTATAAAAGATATTATTCAGTTGAAGGGCACTAAAGAATCACCTGTAAAAAACATTCAGTTTAAAGGATTCAATTTTACACAAACCAATTATACATTTATGGAGGCTTATGAGCCTGTTGCTCGCGGAGATTGGGCTGTTCACAGAGGTGGAACCATTTTTATGGAAGGGACAGAAAACCTGTTAATTGAAGACTGTAATTTTGAGTATGTAGGAGGAAATGGCGTTTTTATGAGTGCCTACAATCGTAATAATAAAGTAACCGGTTGCCGGTTTGTGCATACTGGAGAAAGTGCGGTTTGTTTTGTCGGTTCGCCGGAAGCTGTTCGTTTTTATCAAACTTGGGACGATAGATTAATGGACGGAAAAAATTGGAATCACATGCGTGAAAATATGGACTTAGAAGCTGGTCCTAAAACTCCAGATTATCCAAAGAATTGCGTTGTTGAAAATAGTATCATGCACGATTTTGGAGATGTTGGTAAGCAAGTTGCAGGTGTTTATATTTCTATGAGTCATAAAATTACAGCGTCTCACAATACCATTTATAACTGTCCGCGTGCAGGAATATGTATTAACGATGGTACTTGGGGAGGACACCTTATTGAATTTAATGATATTTGGGAAACGGTTAGAGAAACAGGAGAGCATGGACCTTTTAATTCTTGGGGACGTGAAAGACAATGGAAAGGAGGTAGAGGAACGAATGAGCATTTTATAAAGGAATTAACAAGATTGGATGCTATTGATAACACTATTTTACGAAATAACAGAATAGCCAATTATAGAAAATCTATTAGTGCAGGAAACTGGACGATTGATTTAGATGATGGCTCTAGTTATTACGAAATCTATAATAATCTAAACTTAGGTTCTACCATTAAACTTAGAGATGGTATGGGCCGTAAGGTGTACAATAATATTACCGTAAGTGCAGTTCCTTCTGGATGGCATGTATGGCCAGAATATTCAGAAGACGAGATTTATAAAAACATTTTTGTGATTGCAGGAACACTACCTGGAAAAAATGTACCTACTAAAAACTTTATTCGAGGCGTAGGATTGTCTAAAAAAGTTAAATGGAGTGAAAACTATGACAATAACACGTATTGGAACGTTAATTATCCTGATAATTTTGAGATGTCACCAAATCAGAACATGGAAGCTTGGAATAAGGAAGGTTATGATCTAAATGCTGTTTCAGCAAATCCAAATTTTGTAGATCCGATTAATGGAAATTATCAAGTTAAAGAGAATTCTCCAGCATTAAAGGCAGGGTTTAAAAACTTCCCAATGGATCAGTTCGGTCATACAATGACTCGTATATTACCTTTTGGAGGTGATTTTGAAAACGAAACTATTGTAAGCTTAAAGGCCGATATTAGAGCAGGAAAAAAATCTAATATTTATTATACTACGGATGGTTCAGAACCGACAATGGGTTCTATAAAATATTCAGAGCCATTTAAAATTAACCAATCAATGTTGTTGAGCGCTAGAACCTTTGATTCTAATGGAATTCCAGTTGGTTTTACAAACGAAGTTGAATTTACAAAAGTTAAAAAAGTTACCTACCCAAGTTGGTTAGCAACGCTATTAGCTGGTAAATATAATGGAGAAAGTGTTGTCGAGGGAAAGACTACCAAAATTAAAAAAGCACTTCAAAAAGAAGTGCATGGCGCTTTGTTAATTAACATTGCTGATGATCCAGATTTAATAGATGCTACTGGTGGATATAATTTTGGTTGTTATATTGAGTCTTTGAATCCTAAAAAAGGACAAATGTGGTTAGATGCCGGATTGAACAAAGATTGGGTGATTCAAAAATTAAACAAACATAAAATTTCAAATATTGCACATTTACAAAAGTTCCTAAAAGAATATTCAGGACAAACCGTAAAGATTACTGCCGTAAGAGATTATGGTTCTAAAATATTTGAGGTAACCATTCCTTAAGTTTGTTTGGAGTAAATTCTATTTCATGAATAAAAACTAAACCTCAATTAGATAATTCTAATTGAGGTTTAGTTTTTTGTAATATACTTATTTATGTCAAAGGAAAGAAAACTCTTCCTGAAACGATTATCTTTTAAGGAATCTAATTACTTCAAAATTATTATTTACATATGCTTTGATTATGTAGAATCCAGAATTTAAGTTTGAAACGTCAAAACTTTCTTTATTTCCTGAAAATTGTAATATTTTTTCACCTGTAATTGCATAGATAGTAAGAGAATTGAATTCTTTAGATAATTTAAAAACATCTTTTACTGGATTCGGAAATACTTTAAGAGAGACATCATCACTCAAATTAGACGCTATAGAAAGGCTTTGATCTTCTCCAACAAGAAATGCCCCTTCTGGACGCTCATAAACAGTTGCATCTGCATTAATAGCAAATTGTTGATCCATAAATGTTAATATTTCTACTTCATCTTCTGAGGTAGTACCATCTTTAGCAGTTGTGTTTGAGAATGTAACGGATCCTCCTGCATCTGTAATTCTTTTCGCAAAACGATACGCTTGTTCATTATCAAACATTAGATCAGACCTTTCGCTAGACCAAGTGGCTCTTATTGGTAAAAACAAATGTTTTAATGTTTGTTTTTCATTTTCATATATAGATATTGATGATTGTTCAATATCTGGTACTGTAAACTCCTCATAAGCCCAAGAATTAGGAGGAGCTCCTTGCCCTAACGGCGTAATATGTCCTGCTGTAAAATCTGACCAAGAATTAGTTGCTGTCATCTTTATAATAGTGTAGTCTCTATTAGGATCATCACCAGTACCATCAACACCTACCGTTTCATCAATTCCATCAGTATCTACCAATATTAAATCTCCGTTTTCATCAACAAAAGAATCTTTATCAATGTTCGTTGTGATAATAGCATTAGGAGCTGCATTACGAATCATTGCTACAAATTCAGCTTTTTGTTCAGTAGTACTCGCAATATCAGCACCTCCAAGACTATTATTAATATTATAACTTCCAAATGAATCAAACCAATATCCATCAACTCCTATTTCTGTAAAACGTTTTATATAACCTTCACAATAGTTCATCCATGCTGCATGACCATCACCAGCAAAATATGTATCTACATAATTATTCCAAGCTACTGCTCCTGCTGCTGTCGCTCTATTTGCTGGACTTTGCGTATTTACATATAAAATAACTTTTTTACCTGAATTTTTAAAGATATCAATAACATCAATAATAATTTGCTCTTTGGCTAGACTAGGCACAAATTCTTCATCTACAATAGAATTTTCGGCTCCCATAACCTCATCTACATTAGGATTTGTTCTTAAAGTCCATAATTGTGCATTTGCATTATTGGTAGCATTGGTTAGTACATGCCCCATTGTAGGATAACTGTCTGCAATTTCTTGCGCTCCTGCAATATAATCATAACCTCTATTATCAACATAGTCATCTAAATCTTCACCTGCTCTTACGTAAAAACGACCTCCCCAAGAACCTTTAAGCACTTCTTCAAGGGGTACTTGTGGTATGGATCCGTGAATTTGATCTATATAATAATTTATTGTAGATGTTGATTCTTGTCCGTTTCCAAAACCAATATCTAATTGATTATACCCTCCGCTTCCTAAACCTTCTGTTGTGAAATCAGCTTTATCAAAAACAAAAGAAAACTTTTCCCATGCTTTACCTACTGTAAATTTTTTTGTTATCTGTTTAAAATCTCCAGTAGTGGTATTTCGTAAATAGATACGTAAACGATTGGGTTCAGTCGATAAATCTGAAGTGGCAACATCTATGTAAGCTTTTAAAGTTACTGTATATTTTGAAGCAGTTGTTAGCGGGGTAAACAACTGAAAATAGGTAAATCCTCTAGTAACATTTGCATCTCTAACAAACTTAGAACTTTTTGTATTTGTATTTACTCCACTAACATCTGGATTTGTTTCAGCTGTAGTAAAAGTACCATCTACTGTTCTAGAAAATGTTATATTTTCCGTTTCTGTTTCATTTTCAAACCAAAGATGTTGCGCATGAGTTTTGTTTCCTAACAAAAGGAAAAATGGTGACAGTAATAAAATCTTTAGTTTTGACATTTAATTTTTTTAGATAAAATTATTTTTTAGCCTTCTTCTTTTTATTTTTTGCTTTCTTACTCCTACTAACAGTTCTTTTTTTCCATAAAATTATATTATCAATATCATTTTGAGAAAACTCCCCCGTTGTACTTCTTCCATTTTTAATATCATTTTCTAAAAGCTGTAATAGCTTTTCAGCAATTTCTGGACGCTCTAAATATAAGTTAGTTGTTTCGGCTGCATCGTTTTCCATATCATATAACTGAGCAATAGGCATATTATCTAATGTAGTATCATCTTCTTGTGGTGAACTCCAACCCCCTGACCCTCTAGATAATAACAATTTCCATTTTCCTTGTCTATACCCAAAATGTCCAGAAATTGAATGATGGATTACACCATCTCTCGTGCTATTAATAGCTTCTCCATTTAGTGCTGGTAAAAAACTTACACTATCTTCTCCACTTTTGCTCGGCATAGCAACATCTGTTATCTCCGAAAATGTAGCAAACATATCTGTTAAACAGATTAAATCATTATTTACAGAACCGGCTTCTACTTGTCCAGGCCATCTTACAATAAAAGGCACACGATGTCCACCATCCCATAAATCAGATTTTGAACCACGATATCCCGCACTTACTATATGTCCTTTTTTAGCAAGTCCTTTTATATTTGCTGCTTTAGAAGTACCATTATCACTACTAAAAATTACCAATGTATTTTCAGACAATCCATTATCTTTTAGTGCTTTTGTAATAGCGCCTACTGTTGCATCTGTTTGCATTACAAAATCTGCATAATTCCCAAGTCCACTTTTACCTTGCCATTCTATTGAAGGTACAATTGGCGTGTGTGGCGAACCTAAAGGTACATATAGAAAAAATGGTTTTCCATCTTTATTTTTTGCTTGATTATTAATGTATTCTACAGATTTTGCTGTTAAACGAGGCAGCATATTAATTTCATCTTCATGAAGAATTACTTTGTTGTTTTCTAGAACTGCTTTCATACTACCTGCATGATGAAAACCATGATAATAATCAAATCCTCTATTAATAGGTCCATCTGGTATTGTAGCACCCACAGGTGGTAAGTTTCTTCCTTTTTTTCTTATTATTTCTTTCGAAATAGAATCTACATATTGAAAGTTTAAATGCCATTTACCTATGATTGCAGTGTTATAACCTTGATTACCAAGAAAATTTGCAACCGTTGGGCGATCTTCTTTAATTAAATCTGGAGCAAAACCAGATACCACTCCACTCTGCAATTTTGTACGCCAGCTATAACGCCCTGTCATAATTCCATAACGTGTAGGTGTACAAACAGAAGACCCTGAGTGAGCATCCGTAAAAACCATCCCTTCTTGGGTTAGTTTATCAACATGAGGTGTTTTAATTTTACTTGTTTCTGGAGCTAAACTTTGTATTTCTCCATAACCTAAATCATCACATAATATAAATACGATGTTTGGTTTATTTGATTTGTTTTGTGCAATTGCTGATTTATTTTGTGCACATGAGGACAAAACAGATACCAACGTTACTAAAAAAACTAATTTTACATTAAAAAAACTAAATTTATTCATGATTATTTTACTTTATGTTATACTTTTTAAATAGTTATACTTATGAACAGACTAAACTACTAACGTTAATAGTATTTTAAGAATGCATACACAATCGTGTCATTTATCATAATGTTTACAAGTCTATAAACAAATTTAAAGCTAAACTAAAAACAATAGTTTCTCTAATCAATCGTTTATTTGCTTTAATTAATTATAAATGAGAAACAAAATAATCAATAGTACTTTGTTCAATATTTCCTCTATTAGGATTAATATCCGCACCAACTTTTCGCCAATTATGTCCTGCATTTTTTACAATTAATGTGGTTACAGGTGCTCCAAACTCATTCGCTTTTTCTGCCATATAATAAGCGTGTTTTACTGGAATGGTAGTGTCTTTGTCTCCTTGAATCATTAATAACGGAGCACTGTTTTTATGTAAATAATTAATCGGACTCATTTCTTTATAGAGCAATAATTTGTCTTTCGGTTTGGTATCTGGTTTTGTTATTCTTGCACCAAATCTATCTTTAAAATTTGGGCTATCATCATGATTGAATAAACTAATATCTTCAAAATCGCAAGGCCCATACCAAGAAACTCCTGCAACCATTTTATAAGTATATTTTTCTAATGATTTTGCTCCTTTTAAACTTTCAGGAGCACTTAGTAATAACATTTGTGCTATTTGACCACCTGCAGAATCTCCAAATGAGAAAAAACGATTGGCATCAATTCCTAGTTCTTTGTTATGTTTAGACAAATAGCGCATAGCATCTTTACTATCTATTACACAATCTCTCATGGTAGTATTTCCGCCATTTTTCCAAAGTCTATAACTTACAGAAACCACACAAAATCCTTTTTCTAAAAGTGCTGTATGTACGGTTTTAAAAGAAGCATTCGCTGCTCCATGTCTGCTGCCTGCTGCCCATCCACCTCCATGTGTGTATATCACTACGGGTAATTTCTCTCCTTCTTTTAACGTTTTAGGATAATAAATATCTAAATATAAATCCTCTTCTTTGGTAACTTTGTACAGAACATTTAACTTTCTTTTTCCCTCTGTCTTCAAATACGGAACTTGCTTTTTAGCCGAAAATTCTTCAAAGCTAATTAGGGCATCTTCGTTACTGTCTAATAATTTATTTAAATGTTTCCAGATGCGTTTGTTATCCTCCTCCGTAAATTTACCGTCTTTGTTTTCATCTAACCTTTCCCAAGTTTTGTTAATGTAAACTTCGCGATACGCTCCGTTAGATTGATCTTCTGTTTGCGCAATTCCTTTTAAAAAAGGAAATGTGATACATAGAATTACTAATGAAAAATTAAATTTTCTAGATTGTGTCATAACTCTGCTGTCTTCCTATTTATTACTATACCCTTGTTTTTGATACTTTTCTAAAAGACTACTTAATTCTGCAACTACTTTTGTATTTTCTTTATACAAATTGTTTTTTTCTTCTGGATCATTAATTATATCATATAAAGTTCCTGTAGCTTCATTGGGTTTTGCTTCTACATTTTTTGGTTTTGTAAAACCACCTGAACCTAATTCTGGAGTATATTTCCATTTTCCTTTTCTGATAGAAAACATACCGTACATAGAATGATGTACTACAGCCTCTCTAATGGGTGTTTTTACATTAGAAGTATAAGCAGGCCACATGTTGTAACTATCATCAGCGCCTTTTTCTACTTTTGGTTGATTTAAAATACCTGATAAAGTTGCAAATAAATCGGTTGTACACATCAATTGATTAGATTCCAATCCTGCAGGAATTACACCTGGCCATTTTGCAATATAAGGCACTCTATGACCTCCTTCATAAATATCTGCTTTTTGACCTTTGTAAATATAATTTGCACGATGAGTAAATTTTTCTTTATCTCTTTCTGTCCAATTAGATCCGTTATCAGAAGTAACAATAATTAATGTATTTTCTAATTGACCAGATTTTTCTAACGCAGTAACAACTGCACCTACAGCATCATCTACCATAGTAACATAATCACCATAATCTCCTGCTTTAGATTTACCAACAGCATCACCTACCGGCAACCAAGGAGTATGAGGTGCTGTTAACGCAAAATAAAGAAAGAAAGGTGAATCTGTTTTTTTTTGATCATCAATAAAAGAAACCGATTTTTTTGTAAAATTATCTAATACTTGATCAAAAACAAAACTAGGTGCTTTTTCTCCTGGTCTCCAACTAAGACCTCTACCTTTTCTTTTCTCTGTTGTATATTCTGTAGGTAATTCTACAGCTTTTCCATTTTCGATATAAAGATAAGGAGGGATGTCTAAAGAAGCAGGAATAATGTATGAATAATCAAACCCTAAATAACTTGGATCTTTTATTCTTTTCGAAAAATCTACATTACTCAATCCATCTTTAGCTTTTATAGATTTGTCTCCTTCTTTCGGTTGCATATCTAAACCGATATGCCATTTTCCAATACAAGCGGTTGTATAACCATTGCTTTTAAGATAGGTAGCTACTGTTGGTCTGCTTTCTTCAATTAAAGCTGGTTTATAACCATTTAAAACCCCTTTTTTTAAGGAGCTTCTCCAAGCATAACGTCCTGTAATTATTCCATATCTAGTTGGTGTACAGACAGAAGAGTTTGTATGCGCATCTGTAAAATGAACGCCCTCTTTTAATATTTTATCCATATGAGGTGTTTGAATTCCTGACTCTGAATTTAAAGAGGAAAGGTCTCCATACCCCATATCATCTGCTAAAATATAAACAATATTAGGAGCGGTGTTTTTAACAATAGTATCTTGTTTTTTGATTGTAGCATGAGACTTACAAGAGATTGCTAAAACTAATATGAAAAGAAATTTTAATGTTTTCATTTGTGTTTTTATTTTAGTATTTAGAAGTGAATTTATTTTTTAAATGCAAAATTTGCTTGAGGCCACTCCCCTGTAATAGCATCGTTATCTTGTTTTTTTCCGGGAGTACTTCTTCCGTTTCTAATTTGTTGGCTTAATAGCTCTTTTAATTCTTTTACCTTTTCAGGGAATTGACCTGCAACGTTATTTCTTTCTTTGATATCTGTTTTTAAATTATACAGAATCTCATCTGCTAAAATATCTTTATGTTTTTTAGTTTCACCTGAAGCCGAAATTCCAGAATTTGGCGATACAATTAATTTCCAATCCCCTTTTCTGATGGCAAAAACGCCATATTTATCATGATGTATGGTTGCATCTCTTAGGTAATCTCCTTCATTGGTTAATAAAGGCAACATACTGTAGCTATCTTCTGCTTCATTATCTTTAAAATCATAGTTAATAATATCTGCACAAGTTGCCATAAAATCTGTAGTACAAATGGTTGCATCAGAAACCGAGTTGGGTTTAATTTTTCCTGGCCATTTTACTAAAAACGGAACTCTATGACCACCTTCTAAAAAGCTTCCTTTGTAACCGCTGTAAATATAACTAGGACTGTGTTTTTGCTGTTTTAAAGTTTTTAAATCATTGGTGGTAGCATACCCATTATCACTTGTAAAAATGACTATTGTATTTTCGTCTATTCCTTGTTCTTTTAATGTTTTAAAGATAGTACCCATTAAATCATCAATCATAATTACAAAATCTGCATAAGGACTGCCAATTTCACTTTGTCCTTTCCAAGGAGCAATTGGTAACACAGGATTATGTGGAGAAGGCAATGGAATGTACATAAAAAAAGGTTTTTCTTTATTGGCATTCTCTTTAATAAATGAAATTGATTTATTTACAACGTTGGGAAGTACTTCTTCATGTTTAAAATCATCAGCAACATCTCCTTTTATCCAACTGCTAAAAGGATATTTTTTTCTGCTTCTCTCTGTTATTTTTGTAGGAATCATAGTTGCCTTATTGTTTTCTATATACACAAAAGGAGGCATATTTAAAGAGGCTGAAATCATATAAGAATAATCAAATCCCATATCATTAGGTCCAAATTTTAAGGGTTTACTATAATCTATATTTTTGAAATTTAAACGCTCAGATTTGTCTGAAAAATGATCAAACTCTGGACTGTCATTTTTCATAGTCCAGTTTAAACCTAAATGCCATTTTCCTATACTTGCTGTTTTATAGCCATTATCTTTTAGTAATTGTGCAACGGTTAATCTGTTTTTCTGAATTAAACTCGGTGAATTCCCCCAAGTAACAAATTCTTTTAAAGGTGTTCGCCAATTGTATCGTCCTGTTAAAATACCATATCTGGTTGGTGTACACACAGCAGAAGAGGTATGTGCATCTGTAAATTGCATACCTTCTTTACCCATTTTATCTAAATTGGGCGTTTGTATTTTACTTTTTTCATTATAAAGGCTAACATCACCAATACCTAAATCATCAGCTAAAATGTAGATAATGTTTGGTTTTTTTTGATCTTCCTTTTTTGATGTCTGGCTACTAGCACAATTTGTAGTAATTAGTAATACTGTTAAAAGTAGAAATCGTATTTGAAAAATTTGAGTCAATATACTTTTCATGATGTAATTTAGTTTAATTATTTTTTAAAGTAACTTCTATAACATAACCAAGCGCATTTTTTGGTAATCCGATTACAGTAGTTTTTAATCCGTTTTTATTTTGATTCCATTTAAGGGTTTTGCCACTTCCTAATAACTTTACTTGTTCAATATCTCCCTCACCTTTTCTCAGCGATTTTATAAGAATATCTCCTTCTGTATTGGTTAATGAAATAACATATACTTTATTTTCTTTTGTTGTAAACCAAAAATCTTTGGAAGTGAATTTTCTTTCAAAACCTTTAGCAGCTCTATGACCTGTACCATCTAAAAGTGTTTCTTCTTGACCTTCATTTGGTGTTTTCCAACGAGATGTTCCATAAACAGCATCAGCATTTAGATGAATCCATTTACCCATTTCACGCAAGTTTTTTGCGCTTGTTTCTGGTACATTTCCTTTTCCATCAGGACCAATATTTAATAAATAATTTCCGCCTTTAGATAAAATATCAACAAAGTAATATAACAGTTCTTTTGGGCTTTTCCAGTCTTTATCATAAGATTTGTAACCCCAAGAATTGTTTGTTGTTCCACAAGTTTCCCAATATTTTTCTAACTTTTCTGATGCAGAAGGAATCTTATTATCTCCAGCATCTAAATAATCTCCAAACGCATAACCAACTCTTCTGTTTACTACTACATTTGGATTGATATCATAAACCAATTTATAAAACTGAAATGCTTGTTCTTCGGTGATAAAACCAGTTCCATCAAACCAAATTAAACGCAATTCGGGCAATACATTTAAAAGTTCTTTTACTTGAGGATATGCTTTGTTTTGTAGGTATTCTTTATGTGTGTTTTTACTTGGATCCCATAAGTTTTTACCTGTTGGATGTGTATATATTCCTAAAGAATCATTTACCTTTTTAACGTTGGCATAATTACCATCAGCACCATCCATCCAATCATTTCCATGAGAATAATATACCCCAAAATCGATACCTTCTTTTAAACAGGCGTCATACAATTCTTTAACAATATCTGCTTTATATGGAGTTGCATCAACTATGTCAAATTCTGAACTTTTAGAGTCGAACAAAGCAAATCCATCGTGGTGTTTTGAAGTGATGACGATGTATTTCATGCCAACATCTTTGGCTAGTTTCGCTACATTTTGTGCAAATGATTTATCAGGGTTAAACGTTTTTGCGAGCTCTTTATATTCTTCTCTTGGAATTTGAAACGCATACATTAACCATTCTGCAACTTTTGGACCTGGATAAGGAGAGTTATTAATTTTAGTTCCTTTCCAGATTCCACCAATTTCAGAATATAAACCCCAATGAATAAACATTCCTAACTTTGCTTCTTTAAAACGTTTTAGTGCTTTTTGTTTTTCATCAGAATTATGCATTGATAACCATTCTTGATGATAGTTGCCAGAACCAATTGGTTTTTTATAATGAGGAATAATTCTTACCGTTTTAAAATTTGCATCAGTTGTTATTGAAATCTTCTGTTTTCCTGTATTTTTAAATTGAATTTTGCTTTTGAATTCTGAAACGATCTCATTCGAGTTAATTAGGTAGTTTTCTGAGAGTGATTCTTCAAACTCTTGTTTATCAATCTTTACTTTTACAGATTTTTTATCTTCGGATATTGCTCCACTTGAAACCATTTGAAGTACATATTCAGAAGGATGTTTTACATTAAAGTACCAAGAATATATAGTTTCTTTTTTTTCCGCATTTGTTTTTTCCAATACAATCCAATTATTAGTTTGGTCGAATGGTTTTTCAATCGACACAGTAATATCTTCCTTTTTTTTACAGGATATAGTAACTAAAAACATAGAAAATACAATACTATAGATTCTTAGTTTGGTTTTAGACGGACGCATTATAACATTCATTTTCGTAATTTTTTAATCAACTGTAGGTTTCCATTCTAAAATCCCTTTTTCCTTTAATTGCTTATAATACTTTGCATGAAGCGGTTGCTCCCTTATTCTTTTTCTATTTTCGTTAACCATTAGAGGAATAGAATTACTCCACCATTCATCATAAGGTTGTTTAAAATTCTCTATCACATCAGGATTTTCTGAAGCCACATTTTTACGTTCTCCAGGGTCGTTCATAACATCATACAGTTCTTTATTGTTTACAAAACGCCATTGCTGACTTCTAATAGCCATTTTAGTATATTTAGCTTCTTCTACTTTTCCTGTTTTCCATCTTCCACAATGCGTAAACATCAAACGGTCTTCCCAGGTTGTTGCTGTGTTTTCTAATAATGGAATTAACGATAATCCTTTTAAAGATTGCATTGTTTCTGACAATTTAGCGCCAGCCAATTCTGTAAAGGTTTTGTATAAATCTATATGAGCTGTAAGTTGGTTGATATCTTTTCCTTCGGATAAAACGCCTTTCCAGTAAAAGAAAAGAGGTACGTGATTTCCACCTTCATTAGGCGAATTTTTTCCACCTTTAAGATTGGCATTAAAATGTTTTACTTTTTTCCCATTTAAAGTTCCTCCTAAATGTGTTGCACCATTATCTGTTGTAAAAATTATTAACGTATTATCTAAAACATCCCATTCTTTCAGTTTTTTTATCAACCTTCCAAAATTATCATCAATGTTTTCAATCATTCCATATCTTCCAGCAGTACCTTCATCATAACCCAGTTCTAAGAAACGTTTTTTATAAGATTCTGGAGCAATTAATGGAGCATGAGGCGCATTTAATGATAAATACGTAAAATATGGTTTATTAGCATCGATTTGTTGTTTTGTCCAAGCCAATCCTGCATCAAAAAACACATCCGTACAAAAGCCTTTCGTTTTTACAATCGTTTTATTGTGAAGTAAGACATTGTCAAAATATAAGTTTTCTTTATTCGCAGGGAAATCGCCTAAATTGACTTGACCAATACCTCCAGCACCATGCATCAATACTTCATCAAAACCTCTGTTTTGAGGGAGATATTCATCTCCATCTCCTAAATGCCATTTGCCAAAAAGACCTGTTTTATAACCTGCCGATTGCAACGCTTGTGGAAGTGTGTAAACGTCCAAAGCCATTCTTTCACGTTCTAATATTGTATGCGTTACACCTGCTCTAAATTCATGGTTACCACTCATTAATGCAGCTCTAGTTGGTGCGCAAGTAGGGCTTACATGATATTCTGTAAAACGTGTTGATTTTTGATAAAAAGCATCAATATTTGGCGTTTTTACAACTTGATTCCCCATACAAGAGAAATCTCCCATACCTTGATCATCTGTCATTACAAAGATGATGTTTGGTCTACTGTTTTTTAGCTTTTTTATGTTTTTTTGTGAATACGCTATTTTTGATAAAAATAGGAAACACAAAAAACAAGTAGTAACGATATTTTTCATGTTTCCTGTTTTTTATTATTTGGCTTTATGGAATTCTTTTTTCCATAAAAAATTATAACTCTATGAAAGACCTATTATCTATTTTTAACTTCTTTTAAGGGTTTAATTTTTTTTCTTTTTCTTCTTTTTATTTTTTTTCTTTCCTTTTTTAGGAGCCTTTATTAACTCATGAAATTTACTTTTTACCATAAATCTATTTTCATCAATAAAAATAACTCCACATTCATGTACATCTTTTGGTACATTAAAAGTGTATTCTAATTTGTTTTTACTAGCTTCTAAAGGTACTTTTATGTATGTTGTGTGTAATTTTTTCTTTCCTGTAGCACTTGGTTTATCAGAAATTTTAATAAGCGCATAACTTTCAATCACATTCGATTTTCCTTTTTCTAATTGAATAGTCACTGTACGAGAATTCGCATCAAAAACATCATTCACAATAACCGGAATAGCGGCTGCATCTTCTTCATTTTTAAATTTAGAAGGGTCTTTATATGGCAGCTTAGCATCGTAATCTTTTAGATACTTTTCTAGTTTAGCAGCTAACTTCTTAACAATTTCAGGAGATTCTGCTGCAATATCATGTTGTTCTTCTAAATCATATCGCTTTCCATCTTTATACAACCGATGCAATACATATTTACCAGAATTAAAGTTTTTATACAATTTATAGTCTCCAGATCTAATAGCCGATTGGTTTTTAACATCGTCTCCATAAGGATAGTGCCACCATAAATCTTCTCTAGGGTTTCCTTTGCTATCTTTTACATCCTTTTCGTTATTTAACAAGACCTTAGAAATATCTAATCCGTCTAAATCATCTCTATATTTAGAAGGTATTTCACTATTTGTCAGGTTTAAAATAGTTGGATAAAAGTCTAACTGATTGATTAAAACATCTTTTGTTTTTTCCTTTGGAATACTTGGTCCAGAAATAAGCATTGGAACTCTAATACCACCTTCTTCAGAGTATTTTTTACCTTTATCTAAAGGCGCATTGTCAGACATTACTTCTGCCTTACGAGTTTCCGCTCCACCATTATCCGATGAAAAGAAGATATACGTAGTTTCGTATAATTTTTTACCAGGATTTCTAGGGTCATCTGTTTTCTTTAACAAATCTACCACACGCCCTAAACTCCAATCTAAGGTAGTTACCATAGCACCAAAATAAGGATTGTTCTGACCTTCTTTAGTCCATTCAGCATCTACTTCTGGAAGCTCTACCCCTAATTTATCACAATAATAATCTAATAATGCGCGATTTTTTGTGTGAATAGGATAGTGTACCATCCAATGTGCTAAATATAAAAAGAAAGGTTCTTCTTTACTTTCGGTAATAAATTTAAGTGCATTTTCTGTAACGGCATCCGTTGGATAAGAAATTCCTTCAGGATTTTCCTTTGTAAAAGGAAAATATTTTTCTTTACTTAAACGGTATGGATCATTAGCATCATTTGTTGCAAAATTAGTCAAACGAGTGTCTGGTTTTTTAGGACCTGTGTGTGCCCCTCTAGATTCATGTACAAAATCAAAACCTTGATTGGTTGATTTTTGAATTTTAAGTTCTCCTGCATGCCATTTCCCTACATGAGCTGTTTTATAACCATTCATTTTTAAAGCTTCTGCGATGGTAAAGTTTTCTGGCATTAATCCTGATGGAAAATAAGGACTAATATATTTTTCAGCTCTCTGAGCCTTAGGAACTCCTCCTCCACTTACATTGGTGATGCCTGTTTTAGCAGGATGTAATCCGCTTAAAAGTGCAGAACGAGAAGGCGCACAAGTTGGTGCCGGAGAGTATGCGTTGGTAAAATTGATAGCATCTTCCGCTAATTTGGCAATGTTTGGCGTATCCCAAGCACAAGGCGCATCTAAATCGTTTAATTGTACGTCTTGCCAACCTAAATCATCCGCATAAAAAATGATGACATTTGGTTTTATTAATTTAGAATTCTTTTGACTATTCATTGTATTAGAAACAAATAGTGATAAGAATAATAAACCTAAAAGATTTGTTTTATTTTTCATCGTAAGTATTTTAAATTTTATTTGTTTTAATTATTTCTGTTTTTCTTATTTTTTTTAGATTTTTTTGGTGATTTTAAAGCATGAAATTTACTTTTAACCATAAATCTGTTTTCATCTATAAAAATGATACCCGCTTCTGTTACTCCAACTGGAAGCGTTAAGGTATATTCTGATGTCTTTTTATTAAATTCTCCTTCTAATTTTGTAAAAGGTTCGTGCACTTTTCTTTGTTTTCCATTTTTTGAAACGGCATGTAAATCTTTGTAAGATATCAATCCATAAAACTCAATAACTTTAGAGTTCCCATTTTCTAATGTAACCGTAATTTTACGTGATACAGGATCAAAAGAATCTGATTTAATTTTTGGAATAGCAGCTACATTTTCTGGTTCTCCTTTTATTTTTGAAGGATTTTTATAAGGGAATTTAGCATCGTACTCTTTTAAATACTTTTCTAATCTTGTAGATAAATCTTTAACTATCTCTGGAGACTGTTCTGCAATATCAAATTTCTCTTCTAAATCTGCTCTTTCACCATTTTTGTACAAACGGTATAATTCATAATTACCTTTTACATGGTTTTTATACAATTTATAATCTCCCGCTCTTATTGCAGATTGCATTTGAAATTCACGATTGTGAGGAAAATGCCACCATAAATCTTTTCTTGGTTCTCCATTATTATTCTTGATAACAGTTTCATTATTTAACAAAACTCCAGAAATATCTAATCCATCTAAATCGGAACTGTACTTAGTAGGTATTTTACTATTTGTAAGGTCTAAAATTGTTGGGTAAAAATCTAATTGATTTACCAACCCATCATATACTTTTCCTTTTGGTATACTTGGTCCAGAAATTAGCATTGGTACTCTAATACCTCCTTCTTGAGCATATTTTTTTCCTTCATCTAATGGAAAATTATCTGTAACTATTTCTTTACCTACGTGTTCAACAGCCCCATTATCCGAAGAGAAAAAGATGTATGTAGTTTCGTATAATTTTTTACCAGGATTTCTAGGGTCGTCTGTTTTCTTTAGTAAGTCTACCACACGTCCTAAACTCCAGTCTAAAGTTGTTACCATAGATCCAAAATAAGGATTTGTTTGACCTTCTGTTGTTACAGGGACATCTTTTGTTGGAAAATCAATTCCTAACTTATCACAGTAATATTGTAATAACTCACGGTTTTTAGTGTGAATTGGAGAATGTACCATCCAATGTGCTAAATATAAAAAGAAAGGTTCGTCTTTACTTTCACCAATAAATTTAAGAGCATTTTCAGTAATTTCATCATATGGGTATGAAATTCCTTCCGGAGAATCTTTGGTAAAAGGAGGATATTTTTCATCACTTAAACGGTAAGGATCATTCTTTGCTTTTGTTGCAAATGTATTCAAACGATTGTCTGGTTTTTTAGGTCCTTGATGTGCTCCTCTAGATTCATGAACAAAATCAAAACCTTGGTTTTTTGATTTTTGAGAATCATCATGTCCTGCATGCCATTTTCCAATATGTCCTGTTGTATATCCATTCATTTTTAAAGCTTCCGCAATTGTAAAATGTTTTGGAAACAATCCTCCTTCAAAAAAAGGTGATATATAGTTTGGACTTTGCTCTGCGTTAGGCATTTGCCCCCCAGCAACGTGTGTTACTCCTGTTTTGGTAGGATGTAACCCACTTAAAACAGCACATCTAGATGGCGCACAAGTAGGTGCAGGAGAATATCCGTTTGTAAAATTTACAGCATCTTCAGCTAATTTTGAAATATTAGGCGTTTCCCATGGGCTTGGTTCGTCTAAATTATTTATTTCTGTATCCTGCCAACCTAAATCATCAGCATAAAAAATAATAACATTGGGTTTTATTAAATCCTTTTTTTCTTGACTAATAACATGATTAGAAAAGAACAATAAAATTGCTAGTGATGTTAAAATTGATTTCATTTTTTTTAATTTGTTATATTAATTCTAGGACGTAAAGTTTTATTTATAGTTTAATTTTGATGTTTTATTTTTGATATCTAACCAGACATCTACATGTTCAAATTTTCTAGTATAGATGTAGCCTTCGCGTTTTGCAAAACCCAAAGGTTTTCCTAAAGGCTTTTCATATTGTGGAAATGTTTTTAACCAAACAGCAGATTTTTCAGTTCCATAGCCATCATGCGGATAAACATAACTGTATTTTTCTGCACAAACTAAAAAAATAGCTAATAGATACTCTAAGCGCTTTGAAAAATCTTCATGTTTACTTACTTTTTTTCTAACATCATCAATACCTGCTTCGGCATTTTTTAATTCTTTGCCAATACCAAGAGACATGGCTATTACTTTTCCTTCTCTTGCAGATTTTTGTACAGCTTCTATTCCCTGTGCTAGGTAATCTTCATAAGCCATGCCAAAACTTTCATGCTCAAAACCTTCTATATAAGAGCCGTCAAAGAATTTTAAGTATGCTCTACCCGAATCTTCAAATTCTGGTCGAACACGAAGAATATTTGCTATGAGTAAATTATCATCTCCTAATTGTGATTCTAAATCTGCCATCATTGATAAGTAACCAGATTTAATAGCTTCTTGCTTTTCTTCTCCAACACGACTATTAAAAAAACCAGGAACTAATACTTTTATATTAGCATCTAAAAAAATACCATCAATAAATGGATTTTCAGTAACCTTTTTCACATGATGTAACCAATACTTACGCACATAGTCTTCTGATATGTCAAAGAATCCTGTTTTGCCATTTGGCATTACCGAATTTTGTCCTTTAGCATTGATTAATAAAGCTTCTGGATGTTCGTATAAAAAATTTTCATCTTCAGAATAACCACCCCAATTGATAACTACATTTTTATAATATAATATTTTAGCATTCGGATTGATTTTTTTTACAGCTTTTGCCGCTTTAATAGTTCCTTTTTCTGTAGACCCAAAAGTTTTGCTTCCTGTTGTTTTTTCAAAAGTGATTAATGGAAATTTTGATAAATATTGAATCTCTTTATTAGAAAAAGAAGTTGATTTGCGTAAATGCATATACAATGGCATTTTATCCCAAGAAAATTCTGGCAACTTATTTTTTACCAAATTTATAGTAGAAGTATCTACATTTTGTGTTTTACACGAACCTAAAGTAAGTGTTAAAACAATTAATAAAAATGAAAATTTAGAATCCATTTTTGATATAAATTAGTTTAAAAATATTTTAAAACAAATAGCTGGCTGATTCGGTAATTTCTTAAAGTTATTTTTAATAATTAACCCCTCTTTTTCTTGCTGCCAAGTAACTTTTTCATCACTTCCTAATAATTTAATTTCTTTTATTTTCTTTTGTAAAACACCACCTTTATGTAGTGTTTTAATTAAAATATCTTCTGTTGGTGCTGCTAAAACAAAAGCAAAAAGATTTCCATCTTTTGTCGTAATACGAATGTCTTTTTCAGAGAATTTTTTTAGATTCTCACCGGCTCTTTTAGTAACTATTTTTAAAGGACCTTCACCATAAATTTTCCAAGGTCTGGTGTTGTAAATTCCATCTTGATTAATTTTTACAAATGCACCAAAATCAGACAACATTTTTATTTGATTATCAGGAATCGTTCCATCGCCTTTTAAAGCAATGTTAATCATAACCACACCATTTTTACTTATGGCATCAATAGCATTACCTATTAATACATCTAAAGACATTTTGGTAAAAGAATTCTTTCTATAAAACCAACTTCCAGATAAATCGGTTGCCCAAATCCATGGATATTTTTGTTGTTCACCAAACATACCTCTTTCTAAGTTGTAAGTAAATGCCGCTTTATTCTTTTTTATATCTTTAAAAGATAAAACGGTTGTTTGTTTTCCGTTATTCTCTTTTAAATCTCTATTTAAGTAATCAGAAAATAATTTAACACCCAATCCTTTTCCGGTTTTTATTGTTGGATAAGGAGAATCGTTATTAAACATATCTGGATCATATTTCTCTATCAAATCCCAAGAACGTTTGTACCAATGTTGGTTCCAACTATCTTGGCTAGCAAATTCGAAAGAATCATAATCCATGTTAAAGAATTCCCATTCAGGAGTACCTTCTTTCTGAAATTTTCTTGCAGTTCTAAAAAAACGAGGAGACCAATATAAATGAGTTGAAACTCCGAATTTTAAATCATATTTTGTTGCAGCATTTTTCCATTCTCTAAGAATGTCCTTTTTGGGGCCCATTTTAACAGAGTTCCAAGGAAAAAAAGAATCATACATATCAAAATTATCATGATGCGTTGCCACTGGCATAATAAAACGAGCGCCACATTCTTTCACAAACTTTACAATTTCATTGGCATTAAAGTTTTCTGCTTTAAAGTCTTTTATAAATTTTTCATAACCAAATTCAGATGGTTTCCCATATCTTTCTGTATGCCATTTGGTTAATTTTACAGTTCTCATTCTGTCTGGTTCGTTTCTGGCATCGTAATCTGTATCACCATACATTCTTCTTCCATAATGCGATCCATCTTCTATTCTATTTTCATCAATAGAAGAAGGAATTCCCCAATGCATCCAAACGCCAATTTTACCATCTTGAAACCATTCTGGTACCTGATAGTTTTTTGCCATGGATTCCCAATTAGGAGCAATTGTTTTTTGAAACTGATTATTCTGACAGAAAACAAAAGTTGCACTTAATGTTAAAAAAAAGATTGTTGTAAATTTCTTCATTACTTAATTCATTTATCAGGTAAACAAAGTAACTATTTACCTATTAACAAACGATTCTCTATTCCATCATTTTTTTGCTGTAAAAAATAAAGATCAATAACAATAAAGAGAAAAAGGTTTTATAGAAAACAAAAAAAAGAGGCACTATTAAAAGCAATATTTTCTTTAAACACCTTATATATAGCACGAAAACCAAGGTATATTTCTAGTTGTTTTTTAAAATGAGCAAAGAAATGATTGAAATAAGAAGACCCTTTGTTTAAATAAGTTAGAAATTAGCATCAATAAACTAAACCAAATACACATGAAAAATATATTAACTATTATTATTGTTGTTTTGATGTCTTCTTTTACTTTTTCACAAGAAAATGTAATTAAAGGTAAAGTTACAGACGAGAGTAATACACCCTTACCTGGGGTAAGTATTATTGTTAACGGAACTACTAATGGTACAGTCTCTGATATGGAAGGGGAGTATATAATAGAGGTAAAGAAAGTTAATGCAGTAATGACATTCTCTTATTTAGGCTATAAGACTAAAGAAATTGCAATAGCAGATAAAAAACAAATTAATGTTCAAATGGAAGTTGATGCGCAATCTTTAACAGAGATTGTGATTACAGGAATTCGTGCTTCTAATATATCTGAAGTGAGAGCTAAAAGAGAAGCAGCTATAGTTATAGAAGCAATTACTCCAGAAGATATTGGAAATTTTTCTGACACCAACGCAGCAGATGCTTTGCAAAGAGTTGCAGGTGTACAAATAGAAAGAGATGTAGATGGAGTTTCTGGAGATAGAGTTTCTATTAGAGGAATAGGGCCGCAATTTGTTGGTGTAACAATGAATGGACGTACACCAATCTCTGCAGGTAATGAAGGGAAATCAGATTTTAGAAAGTTTAACTTGAATGTGATTCCTACCGAAATTATTTCGGGAGCAAGAATTCATAAGACAACGCAGGCTAAAGAAGTTTCAACAAACCTTGGTGGTACTGTAGATTTTCAAACGATAAGACCGCTAGAAGCAAAATATAGAAAGAAGAATTATTTTGCCAGTGTAAATGTAAGAGGTGCGTCTAATTCAACAATTGAAGATCTTGATTTTGGTCAGAGATTTTCAGGAGTTTATGGAACGAAAATAAATGAGAAACTAGGTGTTGCACTTTCAATTATTTATGCTGATGAAGACAATATAAAAGATGAAGCTTCTTTAAGAGGAATTACACAGGGTATAAATCTTACGGATGAAAATGGGACAGAGTATTCTGATGTAATTGTTGGTAGAACCATTAATAATTCATTGTTAAGAAAAAATGAAGTGCGTTTTGCAACATCTGCAGCTATACAATGGAGACCAATAAAAGAAATAGATATGGTATTAGACTATACTAGAACAACTGTAGAAGCTAATTCGGATAGACAGCAATTTCAGATAGGTTTGGGAAGTACAGGAGGTACTCAATTATTAGGGGGAAGCCATATTTTTAATGAAGGAGATCTTGATTTTAATGGAAATATATTAACTTATATTAGTCCTTCTTCAGAAGACAATGTTAGGACTACCATTACAAATGCAAATCAATTTTATGACAATCACTCAACCAATAATATAGTTGGTTTAAATACAACATATAAACCAATAAATAAATTAAAAATCATTTCAGATGTATCGTATTCAGATTTAAATTATTTTCAAAATTTAACGCAAATAACTCACAGAGTTCAAGGACGTAACGGAGGATATGATCAAACAAGTTTGGATGTTGATTTGAGAGGGGATACTCCTGATTATGGATTACCCGTAGAGGCTTTTGATCCAGCTTCTTTCGACCTTAATAGAGTTTCACGTAGACTTATTAGAACTAAAGGGTATAATTATGCAGCAAAAGTTGATTTTGAATATGAGTTAAAGAAAAAATCAAAAATATCTTTTGGATCTAGATATTCGGTAACTGATTTTGAAGCTAGACAAACAACTTCTTCGCATACTGATAGTGATCAATTAAGTGGTTTATATGGAGGTATTGTGGCTGACCTAAATTCTAGTGGTGCTTATACTGATCTTTTAGGAGAGATTACGGGCGTAGGTTTTAATGAAGGTAATGTTGCTGGTTTAGAAAACGGATGGGTTAAAGTTCCAGGGCAAGCTGTACTAGATTTAATGCCAGGTTATTCTGATGTAGATGGAGGAAGTATTTTTGATTTTGATGTAGATTTAAAAGACGTAAAGGCAGAAGAAAATAATCTAGGTTTTGATGCTAGAAGATCCTACGGTGCAAATGAAGCGAGTACCGATTTTTATACACAAATGGATATAAAAACAGCGCTTCTTAAGCTTCCTGTAAGTTTAAATTTTGGAGTTAGAGCTGTAAGAACACAAAATAAATCAAGAGGATTTAGTGGGGTAGCATTTGAAGATGCAGATACTGGCGATGATTTGGATGAGTTTTCAATAGAGAATTTTTATTATGAAGTAGAAACTTCAAGATGGGATGTATTACCTAGCTTTAATGCCAATTTTACGTTACAAAAAAGAACAAAATTAAGATTTAGTGCTTATAGAGGAGTTTCAAGACCAAAGTTTGTAGATCTAATTCCAAACAATGAGATTACTTTTCTATCCAATATTGCCCCTGAAGATGCAGCAGACTTAGCTAATTCGGGACTAAGAGGAACTATTGTATCTGGGAACCCTGATTTAAAACCTTATACAGCATGGATGTATGATACTACTTTAGAATTTTATACTAACAACGGAGGTGCTTTTATTTTTAGTGCTTTTTATAAAGATCTCAAAAATTACATCGTAAAAGCAGTAACACCAGATCAAACATATCCAGGAGAAGAATTATTAGGGATAGCATTACCTAATGGAACAGGTGGTACTGATGATTTAACTGGTTTGTTATTTGATATAACCAAGCCAATAAACATTACAGATGGACAAATTTATGGTTTTGAAGTAGGATTGAATCAACACCTTTCTTTTTTACCTGGTTTTGCAAAAGATTTTGGTGTAAAAGCTAATTATTCTTACGTTGAAAGTGAATTTGATGGAGATTTAGGGGAGCAAGCCGATGGTTTTCCTGGTACAGCTAAGCATAATGCTAATGGAACTTTGTATTATGAGCGATCTGGTTTTTCTGTAAGATTTACAGCAGCTTACAGAGGTGATTACCTGAGTAATTTAGGAGCTATCGGAGGAAATACACGTGCAGATGAACCACACTACACTGAAGGAAATACTACTCTTGGAATTACCGTTAGAAAGAATTTATTAAATAAAAAATTACAACTTAGTGCAGGAGTATCTAACCTTACAGGTGAGGATATTCGTAGGTTTCAAGGAGGTGATACTCGAAATTTTTCAGCTTACTATGCTAGAAACCCTATTTGGAAATTAACGATGAGATATAAATTTTAATAGAAAAAATAGTTGATTCAAAATAAATTTAATTAGAATATACACATATGTTTAAAAAAGGATATTTAATTTTTTCCGTTTTAGTACTCTTTATCGGTGTCTTAGATATAAATTCTCAAGAACCTAAAGAAAAAGGAATGGAAGAAATGTGGGGAGAAACGAAAGTTTCTGGAGATGCTTTAAAAAGTGGAAAAGCAAAATTGTTTGATGAAGGTAATTACGGAATGTTTATTCATTGGGGATTGTTTTCAAACCTAGCAGGTGTTTGGGAAGATAAGACCTATTATGGTATTGGAGAATGGATTATGAATCCTAGAATGGCAGGTATTCCTGTGGAGGATTATAAGAAAGTTGCTAATAATTTTAATCCAACAGGATTTGATGCTAAAGCAATTGCTCAACTAGCAAAAGATGCTGGTATGAAATACATTATTATTACAAGTAAACATCACGAAGGATTTGCCATGTTTGATAGTAAAATAAGTGATTTTAATATTGTAGATGCCACTCCATTTGGTAGAGATCCTATGCATGAATTATCAGATGCTTGTCATGAATTAGGGTTAGGTTTTGGCTTCTATTATTCGCATAATCAAGACTGGACTGCTCCAGGTGGAACAAGAGGCCCTAAAGTTGATGAAAATGGAAAAGAAGCTACATTTGAAGATTATTTCTACAATAAATGTAAGCCACAAGTAAAAGAAATATGTTCTAACTACGGACAAATTGATTTTGTTTGGTTTGATACTCCAGGAGATATGGAGGAAAAATATGTGGTAGAATTAGCAGATATGGTAAGAGAATTACAACCAAAAGCAATGATGTGTAGTAGAGTTGGTTATGGCTTGGGAGACTACGCTAGTGTTGGAGACATGGAGGTGCCTACAAAAAAAATTAAAGGATTATGGGAAACTGCAGATACAAACAATGATTCATGGTCTTATGCTTGGTATGATAACAACTTTAAGAGTCCTAAAGTAATTTTAGGAAGAGTTATAGAAACTGTTGCAAGAGGTGGTACTTATTTATTTAATGTAGGTCCAAATCAAATGGGGGTTATTCCAGAAATTGGAGCAAAATTCTTAAGAGAATCTGGAGATTGGTTAAAGAAATATTCTCAAGTTGTTTATAACGCTAATCCATCACCTTGGAGTTACAAATTACCTTGGGGAGATGTTACAACTAAAGACAACTCTATGTTTTTAGCGGTTTCGGAATGGCCTACAGATGGTAAATTATACTTACCAGGATTAAAAACCAAAATTAAATCAGCATATATTGTTAATCCTAAAGGGAAAAACAAAAAAGTGAAGTTTAATCAAAGTGATGATACTGATTGGGTTTCTTTTGATGTGCCTTATAAAGCACCAGATGATTTAATTTCTGTTATTGAAGTAAAGTTTAATGAAGATGATACAATTTTAGTAGAAGATAATTCTTTAGGTGTGTATCCAAATACCGATACTGTTTTAATTACAGAATTTGGAGAAGCTAAAAATGCAACTCAATCTAACAAACGTTGGATGGAAAAGTTTGGTGAATGGAAACATGCTGATCAAGTTAGTGATTGGAAAGAAAACGGAACAATAACATGGAATATTGATGTTAAAGAAGCAGGTTACTATTACTTAGATTTATCGTATGCAGGTAAGGAAAGGTTGGTATGGAAAACTGTTACAGATGAAGGTGTAACAGTACAAAACCAACAAGCAGCTACAGAAAAATATGTTTTTTATAGCATGGGTATCTTAGAATTTAAAACTCCAGGGTTACATACAATTACAACATCTTTAGTTGAAGGAGATAAAAAAACATCAAGTTTAAAATCTCTAAAATTAAGACCAATCAAATAAATATAAGAATAATGAAAACCCCTTTTTCACATACATCTTTGTTCCTAATTTGTTTATTTTTAGTGCAAACAGCATTTTCTCAAAACGACTCATATTATCCAGATTTTAGTTGGGATAAAGTTCCTGTAGCTTTTCACTTTGGAAAAAAAGGAGATCTTTTAACAAAAAAAGAGGCAAAATTTATTGCTAGCCATTCCAATTTTGTGGTATTAGAAAAAGCACATGGTTTTCCAAAATATAAATATTCTGAAGAATCAATTGCTGCAGATGCTAAAGTTTTAAAAAAGCTGAATAAAGATGTAAAAGTGGTTTTTTATTGGAATGCTTTTTTAGATTATTCTATGTATAAAGCACATGATGAATATCAAACAAAAAAAGATTTGTGGCTAAAAACAGCAACAGGCGAGTTCGATTTAAAAGACAATAAAATGAAACGCTATGATTTATCTAATCCTGAGTTTAGAGATTGGTGGTCTAATGTAGCCAAAGAAAATTTAGAGAATAAAAACATAGACGGTGTTTTCTTTGATGCACTAAATCAAGTAACCAGTCCTGGGAACAAACGTTTATGGGGAATTGATAAATACAATGCAATTCAGCAAGGATTAAAAGATTTAATTAAAGAAACTAGAGCTAAAATTGGTGGTGATAAAATTATTGTTTACAACGGAATTCGTTCTACACCATTAAGAAATGCAGGAAATGATTTTCCTGAAAACACAGATGCCATTATGATTGAGCATTTTGGATATTTTAATAGCAAAACAAAAGAAAGTATGCTAAAAGATATTCAAGAAATGGAAAAAGCGGGAAAAAGTGGGAAAATTGTAGTTTTTAAATCTTGGCCAGAAAATGCTTGGTTAAACAAGAGTTTTATGGCGAAATCAGAAAAAGAAAAAGAGAAAATTTCTAAAGAACACTTAAATTTTGCTTTAGCTTCTTTTTTGGCTGGCGCTCAAAAACATTCTTATATTATTTACAATTGGGGCTATCGATTAAGTATGGGATCGCTTTTATGGTATCCAGAATTTGATAAACCTTTAGGGAGACCTTTAGATGACATGCAAACAAACGGTTGGATTTTAACCAGAAATTACGAACATGCAAGCGTTTGGGTAGATTTAGAAAAGAAAAAATCAAGAATCGACTGGAAAAAATAGAGTTATGAAATTAAGTAGCTATTTTTATTTATTCATATTGATAGTTTTATCATCTTGTCAAAAGAAAACAAAATTACCAAACGAAATAAGTAAACCTAATATTATCATTTTTTATGCTGATGATATGGGATATGGAGATTTAGCAATTCAAAACCCAGAATCTAAAATACCTACGCCAAATTTAGATCAATTGGCAAAAGAAGGCATGCTAATGTCAGATGCACATAGTTCTTCTGGTATTTGTACACCTAGTAGATATGCACTTTTAACGGGTAGATATCATTGGCGAGATTTTAATGACATTGTACATTCCATGGGCCCCACTGTTTTTAAAGAAAACCAGGTTACTTTGCCTAAAATTCTTAAAGAAAACGGTTATCATACAGCAGCTATTGGCAAATGGCATTTAGGTTGGGATTGGGAAGCCATCAGAAAAAAAGATTTTACTCAGAAAGAAAAAATAATACGAAGAAAAAAGGAATTAGAAATTTGGCCAGCACAAGCGTATGATTGGAATAAAAAAATTCCTGGTGGACCTTTATCTATAGGGTTTGATTCTTATTTTGGAGATGGAACTATAAATTTTCCTCCATATACTTGGATAGAAAATGACAAGGTTACAGAAGTACCAACATTAACATTACAACATCCAAAAGAAGATTTTGCTTTAGAAGGTAATTGGGAGTTAAGACCAGGTCCATCCGTAAAAGATTGGGATTTTTACAAAGTTTTACCTACTGTTACAAGTTCTGCCGTAACGTTTATTAAAAATCAAGAAAATGCACAAAAACCTTTCTTTTTGTACATGGCATTTCCTTCTCCACATGCACCAATAATTCCGAATGAAGAATTTAGAGGAAAAAGTAAAGCAGGTCCTTATGGTGATTGGGTGTACCAAACAGATGATGCAGTTGGACAAATTTTAGAGGCTTTAAAATTGATAAAAGCAGATGAAAATACCATTGTTATTTTCACTTCAGATAATGGCTCAGAAATATATGCTTACAATCGTATTAAAAACTACAATCACGATAGTTCACATCCCTTTAGAGGTGTAAAAAGAGATGTTTACGAAGGAGGACATCATGTACCTTTTATCGTAAAATGGCCAAAAAAAATAAAACCAGGTACTACAAGTAAGCAATTATTTAGTCAAATAGATATTTTAAATACGTTAGCAACTATTACAAATAGTAAAGTACCAAAAGGTTTTGCACATGATAGTTATAATTTTTCGGATATTTGGTTAACAGAAAATAATAAGGTTGTAAGAGAAAATATTATTCATAATACATTTACATCCAAATATGCCGTTAGAAAAGGAGATTGGTTGTATATCAATAATAAAGATGGTTATCATGCTAGAATACCTAAATGGTTTAAAGAAGGACAACGTTTTAAGGCAGATAAAGATACCGTGCAACTTTTCAATCTTAAAGACGATATCGGACAATCTACTAATTTAGCAAGTCAATTTCCAGAAAAAGTAAAAGAATTAGCAGCAGATTTAATCAATCAACAGAAAACAGAAACATTTCAAAATTAAAACTATTATGAAAATTTCTTCATTAAGATATATCACATTATTACTAGTTATATTTTCAAGTGTTTCTTGTAATAACAGTAAAAAAGAAGTTGAAAAAGCAAGTGAAATTACAAGGCCTAATATCATTTTTATTTTTGCAGATGATTGGGGTTATGGAGATTTAGGCGTATATGGCAATAAAGAAGTGGTTACGCCAAATTTAGATAAAATGGCTGTAGAAGGAACAAGGTATACGCAGTTTCATGTTACTAGTGGTGTTTGTTCTCCGAGTAGATCATCCGTTTTAACAGGACATTTTCCTGCAAGACATGGTATTCATGGTCACTTAGCAGCCCATGATTTTAATGTAAAAAGAAATATGCCAGATTATTTAGACGATTCCTTACCAGTTTATTTACCAAAAACAATGCAAGAAGCAGGGTATAAAACAGCTCATTTTGGTAAATGGCACTTAGGTGGTGGTGGTTTGCCTAACGGCGATCCTAATGCACCTGAACCAAAAGTGTATGGTTATGATGAAACCAGAGTTTGGAACGGAAATGGACCAACTTGGAAAGGTGATAAAAAATGGCCAACAACTAGATATATGGATAATGATACACTTTGGGTACAAAGTTCTAGTAGAATTGTTGTTGATGAAACCATTGATTTTATCAAAAGAAATAAAGGAAAACAACCAATGTTTATAAATCTTTGGTTGAAAGATCCACACACACCTCTTTGGCCATCAGAAGAACAACGTAAACCTTTCAAAGATTTATCTCCAAGCAAAGAAACGTATTATGCTGTTTTAAAAGATGCCGATTTTCATGTTGGAAGATTATTGAATTCTTTATCAGAAATGGGATTGGATGAAAATACATTAGTGATTTTTTCTAGTGATAATGGTCCAGCAGGATGGGGGCCTTCTAAAGAAGCAGGTTCTACCGCAGGTTTAAAAGGTAGAAAAGTAGACATTTATGATGGCGGAGTTAAAGTGCCTTTTATTGTAAAATGGAAAAATCATGTTCAGGCAAATAAAGTAGATTCTACAAGTGTACTTTCTACAGTAGATTTATTGCCAACATTTGCCAGTTTAGCACAAATAGAATTGCCAAAAGACTATGCTATTGATGGAGAGAATATAACATCTATTCTAGAAAATGAAAATTTTGAAAGAACAAAACCATTGTTTTGGGAATGGCGTTTTACAAATTTGAATACAGATCATTGGGCTGAAGGAGCCGTTAGAAAAGGCGAATGGAAAATGTTATTTAATGATAAAATTAATAAAACGGAATTATATAATATCACAAAAGATCCGTTTGAAAAAAATGATTTAGCAGAAAATAATGAAGAAATTGTAAACGAGCTTAAAAGCTTGTGGCAAGATTGGAAAGAAGGTTTGCCTAATTAGGTTTAAAACTGTTAAATAAAACAAAAGCTTATTATCTACTTTTTAAAATAAATTAAAATGAATAAAAAATTAGTATTGCTAATTACTCTTGTAGGAATTGCATTTTCGTGTACATCTCAGTCTAAAAAAATTACAGATTCTAAAGTAACCAAAAAACCGAATGTAATTATTGTTATTACAGATGATCAAGGTTATGGAGATATTGGGGCGCATGGTAATACATTGGTAAAAACGCCTGCTTTAAATAAATTTCATGATGAATCTGTTAGATTAACAGATTTTCATGTTGGGCCAACTTGTGCACCTTCTAGATCTGGTTTAATGACCGGTAGATATGCAGATAGAGTTGGTGTTTGGCATACAATTGGGGGCGTTTCTATATTAAGAAAAGACGAAGTAACTATGGCAGATGTTTTTAATGAAAATGGTTACGAAACTGCCATGTTTGGTAAATGGCATTTGGGTGACACCTACCCTTCTAGACCACAAGATAAAGGTTTTAAATACACTATTTCTCATGGAGGTGGTGGCGTTGGTCAGACTCCAGATTATTGGGATAATGATTATTTTGATGATACGTATTTTAAAAATGGAGTACCAACCAAATATGAAGGATATTGTACAGATGTTTGGTTTGATGAAGCTATAAAATATATTGAAGAAAAGAAAGACCAACCGTTTTTCGCTTATATTTCTACAAACGCACCTCACCTACCCTATAATGTTCCAGAAGAATATTATAACAAATACAAAGATTTAGACATTCCGGAGTTTCAAAAAGTATTTTACGGAATGATAACCAATGTAGATGACAATTTTGCGAAACTTCAAAAGAAACTTGAAGATTTAAATATTGCAGATAATACAATTGTTATTTTTATGACTGATAACGGTACCGCTTCTGGGTATAAAACTGTAGGTGGTAAATTATACGGTTTCAACGGTGGAATGAAAGGAACTAAAAATAGCGAGTATGAAGGTGGACATAGAGTACCGTTTTTTATATCATACCCAGGTAAAAATATTAACGGAGGAAAAGATGTTACCGATTTAACCGCTCATTTAGATATTTTACCAACATTGGCAACTTTGTGTGATTTGGATTTTCCTGAAAGACAAAAGAAAATTGATGGTTCAGATATTTCTTCTTTGCTTTTAGGAACTGAAAAAACCATTGGAAGAGAATACTTAATTACAGATTCTCAACGTGTACAAAGTCCTATAAAATGGAGAAAAAGTGCTGTAATGTCTGACAAAATGAGATTGGTGAATGGTACAGAATTGTATGATATTGCTAAAGATCCAGGTCAAGAAAATGATATTGCAAAGCAATTTCCAGAAAAGGTAGAGAAAATGCGAGATTTTTATAATGAATGGTGGAGTTCAGTTTCTACAGAATTTAATCAATTTCCTGAAATTATTCTAGGTTCTGATAATCAAAATCCAATAGAGTTAACATGCCATGATACACATATTCATGAATCTCATCTTCCTTGGAATCAAAATTATATAAGAGATGGAAAAAAGAATCCGAAAGGCGGCTTTTTTACTGTAAATTTTGAACACTCGGGTTCTTATAAAATAGAAATTAGTAGATGGCCATTTGAAGCTGGTTTAGCTATTAATGATGCTGTTGCTGGTAGAGAAGGAACATTATCTACAGAAGCCATTAATGAAGGAAATGCGATGACTTTTAAATCAGGAGTAGTTAAAATTGGAGCTTGGGAACAAAAATCACCAATAGCAAAAGGAGCAAAATCTTTAGCTTTTACTGGTAATTTTACAAAAGGAAAAACAGATATGAGTGCTTGGTTTGTAACTGATAAAAATGTAGACTGGGGAGCATACTATATTAAAGTAACAAGAATCTCTAAAAAGTTTACTTTGTTAGAATAATTATGTTAAGAGATACTGCCGAGTGTTAAAAAATTAGGCAAGCTGTGTTTTTTAACCCTGTATACAGCTCAAGAGGTTGCAGGTTTAAATCTCGCCATGGTCACCAATAAAACCAGTACTTTCCAACGACTTGGAAATTACTGGTTTTTTCATTTGTAGAAAATTTGACTACTTTTCTATAATTAAGATTCTTTAAATAATTTTTATATCTACAGAAGTTCTACTTTGCCAACCAGTTACATCTGTTACAGAATACGCACAGTGATAATCTCCGGGGTCTATATCATTGGGGATTGTAATTGAAATATTAATTTCATAACTAGTTACTCCATCTACTATCGAATAGTTTTCCATAAATATTAATGGATTTACAGCTGTTTTTATTGCTTCTAAATCACATTGCACCCCTTGATCGTCATGTGTATGGTGATCAAAATTATGATGAATATCAATACTATAAGAGGCTAATTCTTTATTATCTGTAACCTGAGCTTTAAAATTATAGGTTTCTCCTCTTAAAAGTTGAGTACAGCCCTGAGGAAATCCTTCATTATAATTAATAGTAATTGTTGGCTTATCTAAGTCCTTATCAATGCTGTTATCATCTGAACAAGCAGCAATGCATATTATAAATGATAAAAAACAAATATATTTTAGTGTAAATTTCATTTTTATAGAATTAAAACCGCATAACAACATTTAATGCTATGCGGTAATTTTATTTTTAATTAAGCCGTAACATCAATATGTGTTTCATATTCTTTCGTATTTCCATCTTCATCTTCTACTGTAAAAATGATATGATACTCACCAACTGGAGCAGTTGCAGGAACATCTATATGCTCATGAAACTCAATAGAAGTTTGCTCATGATACTTTTCTAAAAACTCTTGTTCAAAATCCCACTCTACCTCTCCATCAGCAACAGTAATTCCATGTGCATGTGCATCCACAGAAACACTGTGAATACCATTTACAGCATCAATCATAAATTCTGCATGAAAATCACTTCCTCTAGCTACTGTGCTGTCAATAGAAATATCGCTTAAAGTAATAGGGTCTAAAATTTGTATATGCCCGTCTACTTCTGTACTATTACCTAACTCATCTGTAACCGTTAACTCAACATGATATTCTCCTGCAGGAATATTTGAAGGAACATCTATATGTTCATGAAAAGTAGGATTAATTACCAAGTACTCTGTATCTGTAAATACTTGTTCAAAATCCCATTGAACCTCATCTTCTCCTAAAGCCAAATCATGACCATGTATAGAAAGCGTAATACTACTTACAATAGCCTCTGCATTAATTTCTGCTTCTAAATGAATATCCGATCCTTTATAAGCTACTTGATCGGTAGTGTGTTCACTCCCTTTTCCGTACTCAAAACCTGAGATTATTGGAGCATTTAAGTCCAAGGTTTCATCACTACTACATGATTGTAAAGTAATTCCGACAAAAGCGATTACTGCTAAAAATTTAAAATTTGTTTTCATAATTTTGGTTTTCATTTGTTTTAATTTAATTACTGTTTATTGATTATTGATTAATTTTAAAAAGGAACTGTTACAGATAAGGATAGATTTCTACCTGCTTCTGGCACATCTATCAATCTGTAAAAACTAGTGTGATTGTAATATTTTGTATCGAATACGTTATTCAACTTTACACGTAAATGCACAGGATCATCATTTTTAAATACATTTACCTCAGCTAAAAAAGACATATTTAACACCTGATAACCTGCCGTTTTTTCTTCCGGAGGTACAATTTCATATTGAGCAGCAGTAATTCTATAATCTGCCACTAATTGTGGTTTCTTAAAAAAGAGCATTTTTTTAAATTGATAATTGGCAGACAGCAAACCTGATAATGGTGGAGAAAAAGGTAGTGTAAACCCTTCTTTTGGTCCGCTAGTTTGTCTAGAATACACATACTCTACAGAAGCATCTAATTGCAAGTTTTTAGATATTGTGGTATTAGCTCTAAACTCTCCTCCTACTCTAAAAACCTTGGCTTGTGTGTATTCATAAATTTGCAAAGTTTCGTAATAATTAGAAGTCGGATTTAAATAAATATAGTTTTGAAATATATTTACAAACGGACTCACCCCAACACTAAACGATTTTCTAGTATGATCGATATCAATATCTAATTGATATGATATTTCTGGATCTAAATCTAAATTTCCTCTTTCATAACGATACATGTGATAGTTCACTCCGTCTGATGCCAATTCATTAGCCAAAGGCATTCTAAAACTTCTACCCACATTTACTTTATACGTGGTATTGTTATTAATGTAACTTAAACCAAGAGAAGCACTTAAACTACCAAAATTCAACACTTTATCTTGTGCTCTCTGTAAATACTTATAAGAAATAGAACCGTCTTCATTATTAATTGTTGACGGAAACCAATCATTATACGATTTAGTATCTATCAACCCTAAATCATAACGAACACCTGCTAAAATGTGTAAGTTATGTTTGATTTGAAAATGATCATAACCAAAAACACCTGCTGTAAAACGGTTATACTCCGGAATTAAAAACCCCCAACCACCAATATTATTATCTTGATATTCCGCATTTACACCTAAAACCATATCGTGTTGCTCATTTGGCTTAAATGCATCTTTTATATTTAAAGAATAGGTGCTTTTATTAAATACCCGTTCTTTTGTGTCTGAAGGTTTTGGCATATAACCATCCGGAACCGGCTCTGAGTGTTCTTCTCTTTGATTGTTTTGATAACCAAGATCAAAATGTATTTTATGGTTACTCGTATTTAAAGATGTATTATTAGTGATTTTAAAGTGATTTACTTTATGAAAAGGTAAATCGATATCCCTATTAGAACGATCATAATCGATACTAGAAGTTCTTACCTCTAAACCATGTGCATTTGCAAAAAATCCGTTTTTAGCATTTACATTGCTAAATGTAGTTTCTGATGTAATTTTATCAGAAACATAACCAATACTTATACTTGCATCCGCCTCATTACCCGCAGTATTTCTTAAATTATTATCATATAAATCAAAAATGTAATTTTCATAATTAATTTTATCCGTGGGCACCTTATAATCTCCGTAATCTCTATACGTTAATCTACTTCTGTAAAACCAATTCTCTTTTCTAGATTCAATCCCTGCAGAAATTCCTAATAAATCATTATTACTTTCTCCCAAAATATTTACTTCTCCACTAAAAGAGTTTGGTAACGGAATTTTATTAGGCTGAATATCTATAACACCAGCAATAGCATCTGATCCATACAACAAAGAAGCGGGACCTTTTATAATTTGAATATTATCTATTCCCTGTTGGTCTATTTCTAAACCATGATCATTTCCCCATTGTTGCGCTTCATGCTTTATACCATTTTGTACCACAGCAACTCTATTAAAACCTAAGCCTCTAATTGTAGGTTTCGATTGCCCAGAACCAATACTAATTGTACTAACTCCTGGTATTTTACTTAAAGTTTGCATCAAACTATTTTCTCTATTATTGTCTAAAAATTCTTTAGAAACAACATGAGAAACAATCGGATTCTCTTTTAGCACTCTTTTTTTTGATTTTCCAAAAACCTTAATTTCATCTAAAGCTGTAGATGATTCTTTTAAGAAAATCGGCATGGTAACTATTTTAGATTTTACAGTGACTGTAACGGTTTTAGCTTCGTAACCAACATGAGAAATTTTGAAAGTATAAATACCTTCTTTCTTAATATCTATTGTAAATTCCCCTGATTTAGATGAAATTGAAAATGAATGTTCTCCTACAACATTAACACCTTCTAAAGGCTGCAAGTTGTTATCATTTAACACAGACCCTTTTATTTGATAAGAATCTTGCGCAAACGCACTAGAGCACAAGCTAAAATATAGCCATATACTCAACATATTTTTAAACATAATTGTATACTATAAGATTTGAACATTTGTTCTTAAAAAAGAACCACGACAAAATCTATACACACATAAAGACTAACCAATAGCTTGCTTTATTAAACTGACACATAGTAACAACTAAGCTGTTTAAAACATCCATAAAAATGAATTAAATAAACCACTTAAAAGAAATCAATTGAATAAACACAGAACTAATTACTTATAGAACTTATAAATAATATGCATAGAAAAACTTATACTAAAAAAGGTGGAGGTCGAGAAAAGAGTTCTCTAGGAAAAGTATTCTTAGAAATAATACTTTTGTAGTTTGTTATTACTTCTTTCTGAATAAAAAATTCAATGTTTTTAAATTCGAGATCAGGTGCATCTGAAGTAATTATGGGAGTTAAATTGTTTACAATCGCATTATCACATACTGCACAATATAATGCATGCTCTTTATCATCTGTATGAGACAAAGCATGTAAACCTGCCATTTTCATTGATAGAAAAAGAACAAGAAACAAATAAGTGATACTATTTTTTAAGTGACTGAACTTCATTAAGACATTAAATAATAATTTAATTATTTTATCAACAAATACTTTTTACTTTTAAATATAAATAATACTCTACTGCTATTAAAGCAATCAAGTTGCATTAACGCAATTGCAAACATATTCTATTTTTTATATTATTGCAACTAAATTGCATTAAAATAATAAAAAGAAAACTTCGGTACATAAACTACCTAAAATAGCCTGTTAAAGCAATAATTAAAAAGGAATTTATATTTAACAATCCTTTAACTAGAACCTTTTATTTCATCCTCTAATTTCGCAAACCTAAACCAACAAAACATGAAATATTTAATACTTACAACTCTCTTATTTATATCTTTAATAAGTACTACCAGAGCACAAGATAAACCTGCTTATCAATTATTTAAAAATAATGGAAAGACTGCCAATTATAATAAAATGATTAAAGATCTTGCTGATAGTGATATGGTATTTTTTGGAGAGTATCATTACAACCCAATTTCACATTGGATGCAATTAGAAGTTAGTAAAAGCTTGTTTGAAATAAAAGGAGACTCATTATTCTTTGGAGCAGAAATGTTAGAAAGCGGAAATCAATTGGTTTTAAATGAATATTTATCTGGATTGTATCCAGAAAGTAAAATGATTCCTGAAATGACACAAATGTGGAACAATTATGACACAGATTATAGACCTTTAGTTGAATTTGCAAAAGAAAATAAACTTCGTTTTATTGCAACAAACATCCCTAGAAGATATGCTTCTTTAATCAGTAAAAAGGGGATAAGTGCTTTAAAAGAACTAAGCCCGGAAGCACTTGCTTTAATTGGCCCTGATTTAGAAACCTATTTTGACCCTACCGTAAAAGCGTATGCAGAAATGGCAGATAACATGGGCGGACATGTTCCTCCAAATATGTTAAACATACAAACTGCTCAAGCAGCAAAAGATGCAACAATGGCGCATTTTTCTCTTAAAAACTTTAAAAAAGGAGATTTATTACTTCATATAGAAGGTTCTTACCACTCTAACTACGGACAAGGAATTATATGGTGGATTCATCAAATTAACCCAGGTTTAAACATTAAATCAATTACAACGGTAACAGCAACTGAATGGAGTAAATTAACATCAGAGGAAAAAGAAAGCATTGCTAATTATATAATTGTAGTTGCTGATAATATGACACAAACAGAAAACTAATTTTATTTTCTACATCAACCTAAAAAGATAATAAGAATTAATATTAAAGTTACCAAATTGAGTAAATAGAAAAGACCTTGAACAAATGTCCAAGGCCTTTTCGTCTAACCAAACTTAGTATAAAAACTAACTACTACTATCTTTAAGGATCTTTCTAGACCCGTATATTATTCCTAAACTTATTAAAAACAAAATACCTATTAAATTATCTATAGGCAATCCCGGAGGTGGTGGTGGACCTGCAGGCATAGGAACAGCTTGACTATATCCTAACGCAGGAACCATAAAAATTATCACTAGTAAAAAAGTAATTTTTTTAACCATATATATTGTTTCTTATCTATAAGACTCATATTGTTTATAAAAGTCACTACAAATAAAAAATAAAATAGGTATTTCTAAAAAAATATTCGGTGAAAGGTACTTTAGTGAAGGTATTGCTTAATCATTATTCGGTGAGCAGGAATGCTCTTATCGTAGTTTTCTACTAATAATTCTAATATTTCTGGGGCATTTACTCCAATATCATTTTTTTGAAGATATCTAGATACATATAAATTATATGCATCTTTATTCTTTTCAAAAATTAAAAAATGAGTTTCATTTAATTCTGTGAAACTAATTTCATTACCAGAAAAACTATCTGATGTATCTAAAAAAAAGGGTGAAAACTCGTAATATTTAAAAACATTTTCCATAAACTACTTATTTTCAATTATACTAATTCTGCGGATAAACCTAATTGTAATAATTTAGAACATCTTGGCTCTAAATCTTTAAGTTCACCAGACTTAACTGTACATTTTCCCTTGTAGTGAACTAAAGTTGCACATTGCTCTGCTTGCTCAAAAGAATGTTCACAAACAGTAACTAGAGATTCTATTACATGATCAAAAGTATTTACATCATCATTATGCAATACTATTTCATGCTGAAAAACCTCTTGTTCTAAGACATCTACCTCTTCTTGTATTTTTTCTTTTGTACTCATTTTACAAAATTACAATTTATTGTATTTTAATGCAACCCAATTATTTCTTTCTATAACAGTTTCTAATTTTAAATTATATTTAGAAACTTCTGCATCTATCACAGGAATATCATCTTGATAAAAACCACTTAATAAAAGTACACCATTATCATTTAAACAATTCGTGTATGCTTGCATGTCCATCAATAAAATATTTCTGTTGATGTTCGCAATAATAACATCATATTTTTTATCTACTAAAAGAGCTGCTTCTCCTTCAAAAACCGAAATATTTTTACAATTATTTCTCTCAACGTTCTCTACAGAATTTTCATAACACCAATTATCAATATCGATAGCATCAATAGGATTTGCGCCTTTCATTTCAGCAAAAATTGCCAAAATTCCGGTTCCACACCCCATATCTAATGTTTTTTTCCCTTCTAAATCTAATTGTAATAAATGTTGTACCATCATGTGTGTAGTTTCATGATGACCAGTACCAAAACTCATTTTTGGCTCAATTACAATATCATATTTTAAATGAGGGTTTTCATGAAATGGCGCACGAATACTAACCACGTCTTCCACCTGAATAGGTGAAAAATTCTTTTCCCACTCTGCATTCCAGTTTGTTTGCTCAATCTCTTTTTGATCGTATTCTATAGAAAACTCTTCAGAGTTTAAAACAAAAATATCCTCTAAAACAGTAGCGCTCCAATCGTCTTTCTGAATGTAAGCTATTACTCCGTTTTCATTTTCAACAAAACTTTCAAAACCAACCTCTCCTAATTCTGCAATTAAAATTTCTGTTGCTGGTTCTTTTGGTGTTACTGTAAAATTGTATTCTATATAAATATTATCCATAAATGTCTTGTAAAAAAAATGCATCGAGATTTTAAAATCTCAATGCAAATTTATTGTAAATATTTTTAAGTACGATGCTTAAATAGCTTTAATAATTCCTGTAAAATCATCTACATTTAAAGCAGCTCCACCAATTAACCCACCATCTACGTCTGGTTTAGAGAAAATTTCTTCTGCATTTGCAGGTTTTACACTTCCTCCGTATAAGATAGAAACAGCATCTGCAACTTCTTGATTGTATTTTTTAGCAACAATACTTCTAATAAAAGCATGCATTTCTTGCGCTTGTTCTGCACTTGCAGTTTCTCCTGTACCAATTGCCCAAACTGGTTCATAGGCTAAAATAATGCTTTTCCAAGCATCTGCTCCTAAATGAAATAATGCATTAGAAATTTGGCTTTCTACTACTGCAAAATGGTTTTCAGATTTTCTGTCTTCTAATAATTCTCCAAAACAAAAAATTGTTTCTAAATCATTTTCTAAAATAGCATCTACTTTTGCTGCTAAAGATTCATCTGTTTCATTAAAATAAGTTCTTCTTTCAGAGTGTCCTAAAATAACCGTTTTAATTCCGATTGCTTTTAACATATCTGCAGAAATCTCTCCTGTATAAGCTCCATTTTTAGCTTGGTGCATATTCTGAGCAACTACTTCAATAGCAGAACCGTCTGCTACTTTTAAAGAAGCCGATAAGTTTACAAAAGTAGGAGCAACAATAACACGAGTATTTTTTAATTTCTCTTTTTTAATTGCTTTTTTTAAATCTTTGATAAGTTTTTTACTTTCTTTCTTATCATTGTTCATTTTCCAGTTACCTGCTACTATTTTTGTTCTCATAATTATTATTTTATCACCTAAAAGGCCCTTGTTAATGTTTTTATTAATTTGGATGTAAATTTAAGAAATGGAAAGACAAAAAACACCCAGAAAAGCAAATAGTTACTATAACGTTTTATATAGTTTTTTTTTAATGTATTAAAAAGATCTTAAACCGTTATCGCTGATAGAAAAAGGACTTAATAAATGACTATTTATAACGAAAAAACAAGAGTAAAAGGCTATCAAAATATTTATTATTTTAATGCTTTAATTATATTTTCATCAGAAGCATCTGTAGCATTAAATAATGTTATTTTTCCATTTTCATCAACCACAACATATCTAGGAATCCAACTAAGATTTAAAAAACCAACCAAATCTCCTTTCTTCATTCCTTGTGGTAAATTGTAATGTTCTCCAATAACATCATAACGTTTTACACCTCTTTTCCACGAGGACTTTTTTTCATCAACAGATAAAAATAAATACACTACTTCGGGAAACGCTGTTTGCAATTCTTTTACTTTAGGCATTCCTACTAAACAATCTCTACACCAAGATGCCCAAACATCAATTAAAACCTTTTTTCCTTTATATTGATCAATTACGTCTTTAAACGTACTTACTTCGTCGTTTAAATCGTACACTTTTTCTAGAAGTGCTTTTTCTGAAAATTCGGTTGGAGTTTCTAAACTACAACTCGCTAAAAACGACACGAAAACTAAGACTATTATTTTTTTGAACATTACTTATTTTTTATTTTTTGTCTCCTAAAGATCTCAATACTTACAATTAGACGCTTTGTTTAAAAACAAAAATACCTATTTTTGCAAAACTTATAGAAAACAAATGACAACACAAGAACTTATTGCCCAAATTAAAAAGAAAAAATCATTTTTATGCATTGGATTGGATGTGGATTTGACCAAAATTCCGCAACATCTTTTAAAAGAAGAAGATCCTATTTTTGCATTTAACAAAGCAATTATCGATGCTACGCATCATTTGTGTGTTGCCTATAAACCTAATACTGCTTTTTATGAAGCTTACGGTATAAAAGGTTGGCAATCTTTAGAAAAAACAATTCAGTATTTAAATAAAAACTACCCAGAAATCTACACAATTGCAGATGCAAAACGTGGCGATATCGGCAACACCTCTACCATGTACGCAAAAGCTTTTTTAGAAGACTTAGCGTTCGATTCTGTTACTGTTGCACCTTATATGGGGAAAGATTCTGTAGAGCCATTTTTAGCTTTTAAAAACAAGCATACTATTATGTTGGCCCTAACTTCTAATGAGGGTGCTTTCGATTTTCAGACTAAAGAAGTGAATGGAAGAGAACTATACAAAGAGGTTTTAGAAACCTCTAAAGGATGGAAAAATTCTGAAAACTTAATGTATGTTGTTGGCGCAACTAAAGCAGAATATTTTACAGAAATCAGAAAAATTGTACCTTACTCTTTTCTTTTAGTTCCTGGTGTTGGTGCACAAGGAGGAAATTTACAAGATGTTTGTAAATATGGTTTATCAGAAAATATTGGTTTATTAATAAATTCTTCTAGAGGAATTATTTACGCTTCTAATGATGAAAAATTTGCACAAAATGCTGCTTTAAAAGCTGAAGAATTACAACAAGAAATGGCTGTAATTTTAGCACAATAATCTTATGAACTTTCAAGATCAAATAGGTAGAATTTTAGCGTTAGAAAAAACGCCAAAACGAATTATTAGTCTTGTACCCAGTTTAACAGAATTATTGATAGATTTAGGCTTAGAAGATGCTATTGTTGGCATTACAAAATTTTGTATACATCCTGCTCACTTAAAAGAAACCAAAACAGTTGTTGGCGGTACAAAAAGTATTCATATTGATAAAATAAAGGCTTTACAGCCTGATATCATCCTTTGTAATAAAGAAGAGAATACTAAAGAGATTGTACAAGCATGCGAAAAAATTGCGCCCACTCATGTTTCTGATATTTTTACTATTGATGATAATTTAGAACTTATTAAACAATACGGAAACCTCTTTTCTGTAGAAAATAAAGCGTTAGAAATTATTGATAAAATTAATATCGAGTTAACTAGTTTTAAAGAATTTATTAAGCAGAAAGAGTCTAAAAAAGTTGTTTATTTTATTTGGAAATCTCCTTGGATGGCAGTTGGTAATACAACTTTTATCAATCATTTACTAGAATTAAACAAGTTTGATAATATCTATCAGCATAAAGAACGCTACCCTGAAGTGGATTTGGAAGAAATGAAATTAAATACCCAATTAGATTTTATTTTGTTATCATCAGAACCTTTTCCTTTTAAGGAAGAGCATATCTTAGAAATAGAAAATTTTACACCTAAAGCCAAAGCGATACTTGTAGATGGAGAAATGTTTTCTTGGACAGGAAGTAGACTTATAAAGGCTTTTGACTACTTTAAAAGTCTTCATTAAAGTAAAAAGTTATATCTAACAAAGAATCACTCAATTATAGATAAAAAAGAAAGGCTATTTAATTAAAAATAGCCTTTCTTTTTTGTTTTAAAATGTACTCTAATTAACGTATCCTGAGTTCTGAACCATTAAAGTATTTGTATCCATTTCCGCTTGCGGAATAGGTAAAACTAATTCATCTGCATCATAAGATAATGCACCAACATTTGTTTGAGTCCTCTTAATATCATGAATTAATTGACCTTCAAAAGACAACTCTAATTGTCTTTCATTAAACAATACATCTAAAGTTAATGTACTTAAAGCAGCTGCGTTAGATCTTGCTCTTACAGCATTAACTTCATCTAAAGGAGATAAACCAACACTTGTACCTTCTCTAAAGTTAGATTCTGCTCTTACCAAATGCATATCTGCTATTCTTAAAACAGTAATGTTAGCAAACTGATTTGTATATTTTGAGGTTAAAGTTCCACCAGTGTCTGAACTGATGTATGTAAAACTATACCTTTCATCATTTACAGCGTCATCAAACAATTCGAAAAAACCTGCTTGTAAATCAATATCACCTTGTCTACCTCCAAAATCTTGAGAAGCATAAAATGTGATAAAATCATTATCTCCACCTTGAGACGTTACTTGAAAAGCAAAAAGATCTTCTACACTATCTACATCATTATTAAAAGCACCACTATAAGTTGGCGCTAAAGTATGACCACTGTTTGTTATTACATCATTTGCTGCATCTCTTGCTGCTGCATAATTACCTTGTTGAAAATATACTTTAGCTAGTAAAGCTTCTGCCGCATATTTATCTGCAAAAATATCATTAGATTCTGGTAATTTAGAAAAAGCATCATTTAAGTCAGCTATAATCTGACTATAAACCTCTTCAACAGTATTTCTAGCAATATTTAAATCTATACCATAATCAATAATACCATTTAAATGCAAAGGTACACCTAACTGAGTATTACTTACTCCTGCTTCATAAGGTTTACCAAAATGACGAACTAAATCAAAATACATTAGAGCTCTTAAAAACTTAGCTTCTCCTTCTGCATTATCTGCTGCACCACTTGTAATTATAGATAAATTATCTATAACCAAATTTGCCTGGTTAATTACTTCATAAGAATTTCCCCAAACATCTTCTACAAAACCATTGTTTACTAAAACACCTTTAGAATTAAATTGCCTTGGATCTACAAAAGTACCTCCCCAACTCATTTGAGTTGTGTTCCCTAACAAATCTGCAATAATCTGTGTATCTCCACCAAATGATGAACTTTCTCCTGCCTCTGTATATGTACCTACTAAAATATTTAGAACATTATCTTCTGTAGACAATGCCTTTTCTGTAGATATACTTTGTGCTGGCTCAATATCTAGCTCTTTTTCACAACTAATAATTGTAAAAAATAAAACTAAAATTAATGTATATTTTATTATTTTCATTTTTATAAAGTTTTTAAATTAAAAAGTTACGTTAAGACCTATTGAAAGTGTTTTTGCTGCAGGAGCAGAATAGAACGTTTGACCTACACCACCTGCATCACTTCTAGATTCTGGGTCATAACCTGTGTAATCTGTTATTGTTAACAAATTAAGACCACTTAAATATAGTCTTAACTTAGATAATCCCATTTTATCAATTAATGGCTTTGGAATTGAATATCCTAATGTTATGTTTCTAAGTCTAACAAAATCTCCTTTTTCTAAAAATCTTGTAGAATGACTTGTACCATTACCAGCACCTAATCTTGCTTGTGGTACATTTGTTATATCTCCTGGGTTTTGCCATCTATCTAATTGATCTAGCGTTTGATTATCAAACCAGTCTCCATTTACAGACTGAAAACGTCCACCTCCATTATATATACTTGCTCCCCATTCTCCTTGAAAAGTCATTGTAAAATCAAAATCTTTATAAAGAACAGTATTTGTAAGACCTGCTATAACTTCTGGAAAAGGATTTCCTGCTACAACTCTACTTGCAGCATTTGGATCGTTTGTAGTACCTCTATCTAAGTTTCCATTTCCATCATCTGTATTTAAATAATACAATGCATCACCATTATCAATATCTACACCAGCATACTCTATTAAGTATAAGGAATTTACAGCCTCTCCTTCTCTTAAAATATTCTGACCATTAACAACATCTTGTCCCTCTGGTAATTCAATTATTTCATTATTGTTTGTTCCAATATTAAAACTTGTAGTCCATTTTAAATCGTTTGTTTGAATGTTTTTAGAAGTAATAGAGAATTCAACACCATCACTTTTCATTCTACCAATATTATTATTAATACCTCCTTGCTCTGGCGCTCCAGAAGATAAAGGCAAAGGTTGTTCAAATAATAATTCTTTTGTATCTTTTACATAATAAGCTACTTCCCCAGAAAGTACTCCGTTAAAAAGACCATATTCTATTGCTACATCACTTTGGTCTGATGTTTCCCAACTTAACTCATTATTACCTGCTTGAATTGGTGCAATACCTGGTTTTTGATTATATGAAACTCCACCAAATAAACCTCTAGAAGCAAAATTTCCTATTTCTGCATTTCCTACTTGACCGTAACTAGCTCTTAATTTTAAGAAAGAGATTGCAGAACTCTCTGCTAGAAAGTTTTCTTCAGAAAGAATCCAACCTGCAGAAAAAGCAGGAAAAACACCAAATCTAGAGTCGCTACCAAATCTTGAAGAACCATCTCTTCTAAAACTTGCTTTAAATAAGTATCTATCTTTATAAGCATAAGTTGCTCTGGTAAAGTAAGAAACAAAAGCATATTCTGTAAAACTACCAGAACCTGCAGTAATTTCTGCAGCTGAACTTATTGTTTGAAAATCGTCTGTTGGAAATTGCTGTCCAGTAACACTATTAAACCTTCTTTTACTCTTATTTAATTCTGTACCAAGAATAACATCTAAATCATGATTTTCGCCAAAAGTTTTATTATAACTTAAATAGTTACTAAAAATATAGTTTTCTGTATTTACATTAGAAGCAAAAGCCTCTCCGTTTGTAGATTGAAAAGGAGCTAAACTTCCTGTAAAACTATCTTCTGTCTGAGAATACAAATCGTATGCAAAATCTGAATTAAATTTTAAATTATCTGTAAATTGATATGCTGCAAAAACTTTACCTGTTACTCTTCTAATAATTGTATTGTAATATGCATGTTTATCTTGTAATAGAAAATTTGCATACGGCGTACCTTCAAAAGGTTCTCCATCTACAAAATCTGGAGAAATTGGTGGTTGTGCAATTGCTTGTAATGGTGATACAAATGCATTATCATCTGCAATCCTATCAATATTTGTTCTAGAGAAACTTAAATTCATTCCTGCAGAAAATTTATCTGTTAATTTATGAGTAACATTTAAACGAGAACTTATTCTATTTAATTCATTTCCTCTTACAATACCTTTAGTATCATTATAAGCACCAGAAAAGAAGTAAGTTGTTTTTGCATCTCCTCCAGAAATAGAAAAATCTGCATCTCTAGTATATCCTTTAACCAAAGCAAGGTCTTCCCAATCTGTATCATACGTTCCTTCTCTCCATGTATTATCAGAATACCTATCTAACCTTTCTTCTACATACCCTTCTGCTGGCCAACCCTCAACAGCTAAACCATTTTTACCAGATTCTAAAAGCAACTCAACATATTGTTCTGCATTTAACCAATCTCTAGAGTTTGCTTTTTCACTTATTCCACTAGAAATATTTACAGAAAACTTTGCTTTGCCTTCTTTACCAGACTTTGTTGTAATAAGCACAACTCCGTTTGCACCTCTTGCTCCATAAATTGCCGCCGATGAAGCATCTTTTAAAATATCTATAGATTCAATTTCATTTGGACTTAAAGTTAATAATGGATTTGTAGGAGCTCCATTACTAGACTCATTGTTGTTTATTAATGGAATTCCGTCTAATACATATAAAGGATCTGAACCAGCACTAATACTAGACTGCCCTCTAATTCTAAAATTTAAGCCACCTTCTACCTTACCGTTTGTTTGACTAATTTGAACCCCAGCAGCCTTACCTGCTAATGAATTCATAACACTAGGTGTAGGTACATCTGCTATATCATCTGAACTTAATTTTACAATATTGTCTGTTAATTTTCTCTTACTTTGAGTACCGTAACCAACAATAACCACTTCATCTAACTCACTACTATCTTCTTCTAGTAATACATTAATTGTATTAAGCTTCCCTATTTTTTTTTGATTTGATTTATATCCTAAATAACTAAAAACCAAAATATCTCCTTCAGTTACAGAAATAGTATAATTACCTTCAAAATCGGTTTCTGTTCCTACACTAGTGCCTTTTAGAGCTACACTAACTCCTGGTAGTTTTCCTGATGTATCTGAAACAGTACCAGTAACAGTTTTCTTTTGCGCAAAAGTAATTTGCACAATAAGCCCTAAAAATAGTGTTAGGGTTGCTTTTAAAATTCTTCTATCCATTATATTTTATTTGAATTAATTATATCAAAAATCTTAAATTTTTCTTAAAACAAAAAATATAACAGCACTTTTATTTAGTGATTGCCTAACAAAAAGGGAGTTTCAGTAAACAAAATTCAGTAAAAACCTAAATATAGTAACGATAATACAATTCAAACCTTCTTAAAGAATAATTAATTTGATAATTTTAATACCAACAATTTACTATATAAAAATATATTTAACCTTAATTTATCAATTACACACTTTAGACTTATAAAACAAAAAAAAAACGAATTGATAAAATTAAAATATTCTACTAAAATTTAATTTTAAAAAAAGTATCATTTACTTAAAAACACTTTTATTTTTTTATTATTAAATAAAACACGTAAAAAAGCCACCTCTTTCGAGATGGCTTTTATATTTATAAAAAAACTAAGTTTTCTTAATTTTGATCCGCTTCAGTTAAGTTTGGATTTGCATCAATTTCTGCTTGTGGAATTTTCCAAATCCAACCGTCATTTAAAGAAGGCTTTTCTTGAATAAAACCATCTCTATATAAATTATCATCAGCTCCAGAATTAGTTAAATCAATTCCTTCATCCCAACGGATGTGATCATGAAAACTAAATCCTTCTCCATAAAGTTCTACTCTTCTTTGCCATTTAATGTGATCCATTAAAGCATCTACAGAAGTAAATACAGAAGAATCATAATCAGTATCTCTTGCTGATCCAAAAGCCTGAAGAGCTGTTTGAGCACCTGAAACATCTGATAACATTGCTTTAGCTTCAGCCTCTATTAAATACATTTCTGATGAACGCATATAAAGTACATCATCTGGATCAATAGATCCTGGATTTTTCTGTAAAAACTTAACCGCCATATATGGGTGTGTGTTGTGCGCAGAAGTCATACCATATTTATCTATAACTGAATCTTTTGCTGCAAAAAATTCTTCTTCAGTATCATAATTAGGATCAGTCTCAAAACTACCACCTTCGCCATTAGATGCAGAAGAATTTGTATTTGGAGCCCATGGTAATGCCATGTTAATTCTAAAGTCTGTAGATGGAATTGCATCATAAACTTCTTTATTCATTAACTTAGGGTTTGATCTATTTTGACTTCCATTAAAAGTTGGACTAATAAAGTAGAAGAAAGATTGGAAAAAGTTTGTTTCTGACTCAATAACAGTTCCTCCCCAAATTACTTCAGAAAGATCTACTGTATTAAAACCAGATAACCAAGTAGCTTCATCTAACAAAGGAAAACCTTCACGTGCAGCTACTGCCGCATCTGCTGCATCTTGCCATTTACCTTGTGTTAAATCTATTCTTGCTTTTAAACCTTGAGCTGCATTTATAGATAAATGAGATTTATTTTCTGGACTAGAAGCACCATCAAAGAAACTAATAGAATTTGCGATATCTGAATTTATTTGATCGTAAACAACTTGAACTGTAGATCTAGGAGCACTTGTATAAGGAGTACCTGTAATTAACAATAAAGGAACACCAGCATCTGTAGCAGGATCACCAATTAAGTACCCTTTTGCAAATGTTGAAATTAACTGATGATACGCCCAAGCTCTATACGCATAAGCTTGACCAAGAATATTTCTTACATCTTCATCTGCTTTTGGAAAACCATTTGATTCAATTAAATTAATTAAATTGTTAGATGATGCTATAATATGGTAACGCATGTACCAAAAATTACTTACTGTTGTAAAATTTGCATTGGTATGTGTTAACCATCTTAATTCATTTGTCATCCAACCATTTCCTGGTGATGAATGAATCATTTGAGCGCCCATAGCATCTAAAGCTGGCATATAAAAACTCTGTCCACTTCTACTTGAAGTTCCTCCTGATATAGGATTTTGAGCATACATTACTCTATGCAGTCCGTTTAATACCAAAAACATATTGTCTACACTTGCAAAAGCATCTGCCTCTGCAATAGAATCTGTTGGTGTTGTTTCTAGAAATTCTTCTTCACAACTAGTAACAAATACTACTAATAATCCTAAAATTAATAGATTAATTTTTCGTAACATAATATAATATTTTATTTATAATTTATAATTTAATAATTTCTAGAAAGTTAAATTTAACCCTAAAGTTACTGTTCTAGAAGGACTATAATCATATCCGCCTGATGTACCAGATAAACTATATTGAGGATTTAAACCTGTTCTTTCTGTACTAATAAAAATATTTTCACCAGAAAGAGAAATACGTAAATTACTTAAACCTAATTTTTCTGCAACATCCTTATCAAAACTATATCCTAAGTTTACGTTTTTTAAAGAAAGGTAAGATGCATCTGTTAAGAAACGAGTAGAACCACCAATTGTTTGGTTAGGGTTTCCGTTTTCTAAACGAGGTACGTCTGTAATATCTCCTGGAGCTCTCCAAGCATTTTCTGCATCTACATGTAAAGCTCTACCAAAAGTACCTGGGTGCATTAATGAAGAATATCCACTATCTAAAACATCTCCTCCGATACCAAAAGTAAATAAGAAATCTAAAGAAAATTGTTTATATCTAAACGAGTTAGAAATAGATCCTAATAAATCTGGAATACTACTACTATCTGTAAATGCTTCTCCAGCTTCTTGATAATCGTTAGTAGTTGCCTGTGTTCCATCTGCATTTAAAACAGCTGTTCTTCCACCTGTATCTGTATCTTCAAACATATAGTATAAAGCATCTCCATTATCTACATCTACTCCTGCATAATGGTAAATGTAGTAATCATATATAGATCTTCCTTCTTCCCAACGTTTAGATCCGTTATCTGCAGGACTATCAATTTTTGTAATTTCATTTTTAAAAGTACTCGCTTGCACACTTAAATCCCAATTAAAATCTTTTGTTCTTAATAAGTGACCTGTTAAACTTACTTCTATACCTTGGTTGTAAAGATCTCCTAAGTTTGTAGGGAATACATCTAATCCTTCTGAAAGAGGAATACCTAATTCATATAATAAATCTTGAGAAGATTTTTTGTAAAATTCTACAGAACCATCTAATACATTATTAAACATACTAAATTCTAAAGCAACATCCCAACTAACTTGGTTTTCCCACTCTAATTCTACATTTCCTGTATTACTCCAAATAATACCAGGTGCACCTGCGTTAGGAATAATTTCATATAATGCTTGAGAAGCGTAATAAGAACCAACTCTTTCATTACCAATTTCACCGTAAGATGCTCTTAATTTTAATTGATCTATAAAAGAAACATTATCCATAAATTTTTCTTGATCAATTCTCCAAGAACCACCTAATGAATAAAAAGTTCCCCAACGTGCATCTTTAGAAAATCTAGAAGTACCATCTCTTCTTACAGAAGCACTTAAGTAATATTTGCTATCAAAATCATAGTTTAATCTAGCAAAATAACCTTCTATTCTATGATCTGTACTATTTCCATTTACATTATCTCCTGCAGCAAAATTATCAAATTCATAAATACCTGTAGCAGTTTGAGTATTAGCAATACCACCTAATGTAGAAAAGTTTCTATCAAAACTTTCATGCCCCAAAGTAACATCTATATTATGAACATCTTTTAAAGAAGTATTATAAGTTAAAATTTGATTAAAATTCTCTATAACTCTTCTGTATCTATCTTCACTATATCTACCTGTTGGTGCTCCATCACCTACTGTTTCGTTCTCATAACCTTTAGTAATATTATCTTGAATATCTCTACCATAAGTTACTTTAGCTTTTAATCCTTCTGCAAGCTTAACTTCAAGATAATTTCTAAATCCATATAAGTTTAACTTATCTTGATCTTCATTTAAAATTAACTCAGCAATACCATGTCTTCCTGGATTGTAAGGTCTTGTTTGAATATTACTATCTGGATATCCTTCTCCTAAATCGTATAAAGGGTTGCCTGAAGCATCATTTACAATTTTACCATTACTATCTACTTGATAAACAGGGTAAATAGGACCTAGACTATTAGCCCAACTAAAAGGATTTGCTGTAGAAGACCCTCCTCCACTAGTTGGTCCATGAGAATCTGTAGCTGTAATATACACACTACCACCAGCAGAAATATTATCGGTTAATTTAAAATCTGCATTTAATCTATTAGTTACTCTTTCATAATCACTTTCAATAACATACCCTTCTTCTTTTAAATAAGATGCAGAATAAAATATAGAATGATTTTCGCCACCAGAAGCAACATTTACAGAGTGATTTTTTCTACTACCAGTTCTTTCTAAAAAATCGAACCAATCTAAAGACTCATATGTAAGTTCTGCATTAGGATTTAATTTACCGTCAGTACCAACAATTTGATCATTTGCTACATTAAATGGGTTATAACCTAATTGATTAAATATTTTTGCAGAAGCTTCAATTTCTGGATTTGCACCACCTATTGTGTTCTTGTAACCTTCCCACATTAACTCATAATAAGAACCTGCTCCCACCATATCATAATTAGGTACAGATCTTGTAATAACACTGTATTGTGTAGATGCACTAACAGTTGTTTTATTATTTCTTCCTTTTTTAGTTGTAATAATAACTACACCATTTGCTGCTCTAGAACCATATAATGACGTTGAAGCCGCATCTTTTAAAACTGTCATAGAAGCAATATCATCTTGATTGATCGAACTTAAAGAACCATCAAACTGAATTCCGTCTATAATGTATAAAGGAGTTGAACTACCGTTAAGAGTACCAACACCACGAATTACAATTGAAGGAGAAGAACCTGGTTGACCTGATGCTGCAACAAACTGTACACCAGTTGCCTTACCTTCAATAGCTCCAATTGGAGACGTTACAGATCTAAGTGCTAAATCTTTTGCTCCAACAACATTTGCAGAACCCGTAAAAGCTTCTTTAGTTGTTGTACCATAAGCAACAACAATAACCTCTTCTAAAACACTACTATCTTCTTGTAAAACTACATTAATAACAGAAGAAGCACCTACTTTCTTTTGTGTAGATTTGTACCCCAAGTAACTAAAAACTAATACGTCGCCACTTTTACTAGCAATTTTGTAGTTTCCATCAAAATCTGTTTCTACTCCTATACTAGTACCTTTTACTAAAACACTTACACCAGGTAAACTCCCTGACTCATCTGAGACAGTCCCAGAAATAGTTTTCTTTTGAGCAAAAGTAACTTGCACAATCAACCCCAAAAAAAGTATTAGGGATACCTTAAAAAATTTTTTCATTGTAATATCTATTTGAATTAATTATGTTCCAAAAATCATAAAATTTTCTTAATATAAAAAATAAAGATTAACATTTATTTATTTTTTAAATAACAAACATTAATTTTATTGAATAATATTCACCCTTATCAACAAAACACTGAACATTCCTCAATAAAAAACAGTATTTTTTATTTAACAATAAGTTAATAGATATGATAATATTTACACATTAAAAGCACATAAATAATAATTTTAAAGTTAATTATTTAATGAATTAACGAATTAGGTATTACTTAAACTAAAACCTCTAACTTCATTTTCCTCAATTAAAGTAACAATCAAATTAACATGTTTTTTTTTCGTTTTGTTAATATGTTCTTAAATATTAAAAAAAAGACTAATAACGCCACTCCTACACTTATAACTTTAATTATAAGCACTTTACACACTCACCACCCTTCTAAAGTTAAAATTTATAAAAAAGACACAAACAAATTCTTTTCATTTTATTCCGCAAAAAAACAAAAGAAATCACCTAAAAAAACCATTTTAACACTTTGAAAATTAATGAGATTCAAAAAAGTATAGTTACAAAACAGATTCACTCTTTACAGAAAAAAAGATAATCTTACACAATAAATAACAAACAAAAAAAGACTCACTATTTATAAATAGTGAGTCTTAAATACCTTTAAAATGTAAAGGGATATTATTATTACTTGCTAGTCTTGCAAAGCAAACACTTGCTTTAATAAAGCAGAAGTACGTAAACTTGCTTTTTCTCTAATTCCTACTTCTTCAACTTCAATCATTGTAAATACTCCTTTTAAGGCTTGGTTTGTTACATATTTAGTTAAATCTGGATCTACCTTATTCACAAAAGGAATAGAATTATATTTACCAATTAAATTACTCCAAATTTTATCTGCTCCTACTTTAGAAAAAGAATTTTCAATTACTGGACTAAAACTAGCCGTTAAATTATCAGTAGTTTTTACTTGTAAATAAGAAGTTGCAGCATTTTGGTCACCTAAAAGAATATTCTTTGCATCTGCAAACGTCATATCCTTTACAGCATCTACAAAAATTGGAGTCGCAGTTTTTACAGCATCTTCAGCTGCTCTGTTTAAGGCTTTAATACCTTCATCTGCCAAGTTACCTAAACCAATTTTACGCAAACCATTATCTACAGCTTGTAATTCTGCAGGCAACATAATTTTTACCAAATCATTTTTATAAAACCCGTCTGTTGCAGTTAATTTAGAAACTTGATTTTTTATTCCGTTGTCTAAAGCTGCACGCAGTCCGTTACCTATTTGCTCTTCACTTAAACCTGTATTTTGACTTACTTGATTCACTACATTTTGTAACTCTGCACATCCTACAAACTGAAGGGCAACGACTAAAATTAAAATTCTTTTTATCATTTTTATTGTATTTTATCTACTCTTTAGAAACTCTTTCGATTTAAAAGTCACTTTTTTATTTAAAACTATCTGTTTTCTTATCGTATCCATAAGGACAATGTTTACAACCGCTTTTACAGCAATGACCTCTTTTAAGATGAAATTTTTCTGTAAACACTTTATAACCTTGTTCGTTTACATAAAAATCACCTTCCTCTAATGCTACTCTTTTATTATACACTTTGCAAAAATAGTTTATAATCCATAAAAAAAGCGTTCCTAAGAACGCTTTTTAATTTTTATTTATCTTTTCCTGGAGGAAATCTAGAGATAATCTCTTTTACAAACTCTTTAATTCTAGCTTCTTTTTTCTCTCTATTTTGAAGTTTTAAAGCTCCAGTTCCAATTCCTTGCCAAATCAATTCTTTTTTCTGTCTATCAATAAAATCTACAAACAATGTACCTTCTGTATATTGAGAAACACTAATATTATTTCTACCTCCCATCATCCAAGGGCTCCATCCCCAACCGTAACCATAGCCAAAATTGTTATTTTGGTTTACATCTACTTTTTCTCTAGATTTTGTAAAAATACTCACCAACATATCTGGATTTTCAGATTTTGTAAATCCTTGTGCTGATAATTCTGACTCAATAGCACGTAAAATTCTTTTTTTATCTAAATCAGAAATTTCTGCTTTATCGATACCTGGTTTGTAAAAAGCAAACGTTTTATATTGAGTAAAATCTACTTTATTATCATAATCGGTTGTAACTTTTATAGCACTACAAGATGCTAAAAGCATAGTACTAAACAGAAGTAAAAATGTTTTTTTCATGAGATTTGTTTTATATTATTAAATCGATTAAAGCACTATATGCAAAATTAAAAGCATGACAAATAAGTATTTTCACAACCTAGTTCAACTTTCAAATAGTTTACAAGACTACCTTATTATTTACAAAAAAGGTACTTAAAACAACATTGCTTCCTATTAAAAAATGTTGTTTATAAATGCTTCTAGACTTCTTACAATCAGCAATAAACATGCCAAAATAATCGTAAAATTCTTATTAACAAGCAAAATGAATCGTATAACAAATAGAAATACATTCATTGTAAAAAAAAATCTATTTCTACATTTGATTGATAATTGTAAAATCAGGTTTAAAAACTACTTACCTCATCATCTTTTGTGAAGAAGTTTACCCAAATATATTTATATTGTAATGAATATTGATTAATTTTAAGAAATGATTTTAATTACTAAACACCTAATACCAAAAGGTTTTGTTGGCATAACTTTATTTCCTTTTATTCTTCTAAAAAAGAAAGATTTAAAAGATGATAAAGTTTTAGTAAACCATGAAAAAATACATTTAAAACAGCAAGCTGAATTACTACTGATATTCTTCTACATTTTTTATAGTTTAGAGTGGATTTTAAAATTTTTAAGGCATGAAAATGCATATCTAGCTTATAAAAATTTAAGTTTCGAACGTGAAGCATATCAAAATGAAAATAATTTTAACTATATAAAAAATCGAAAATTTTGGGCATTTATAAAATACTTTTAAAACTAATTGTAATTCTTTTTTTCTTCGGATGTTTTAATGGTTGCAAGCCAGCACCAAAGAAAATTGCAATACAAACTACTGAAGTTTCTAATGAAAAAGATTCCACTTTGTTATTTCCAAAATATCTAAACATAAATTATGTTTTAGGAAAATTTAATTATACAGAAAACTCAGATTTTACAGTTGTTCCTAAAGAGAACTCATCAAAAAAAATATATTTAAGAAAAGAAGTTTTAGAAGCCTTTCTAGAAATGAATGCCGCAGCACTAAAAGAAGATATTTCATTTACAATACTATCTGGAACTAGAAATTTTGATCACCAAAAACGTATTTGGGATTACAAATGGAATGATAAATATAAAAACTTACCTCCTCTAAAAAGAGCAAAAAAGATTTTAGAATTTAGTTCTATGCCCTCCACTTCTCGCCATCATTGGGGAACAGATATGGATATTAATAGTCTTACTAATTCTTATTTCACACAAGGAAAAGGGCTAAAAGAATACAATTGGTTGTTACAAAATGCACATACATATGGTTTTTATCAAGTATACACTTCCAAAGAAAATGGAAGAACAGGTTATAGTGAAGAAAAATGGCATTGGACTTATTTACCACTCTCAGCACTCTATTTAAAATACTATAACGCAAAAGTTGATTTAAAAAACATCAACGGATTTGAAGGTTTTTCTTACGCAAAAGAACTAAACGTTGTTAAAGAGTACGTAAATGGAATCAACCCCGAAATTCTTAAAAACTAATAATACATTAAAAAAACATATACTATTTTAATAATTCATTAAATTGCAGTACTAATTTTATATAAATTTTACGAATGAAACAAATCACTCCTTATAAACCAAAACACAAAGTACGTATTGTAACTGCTGCTGCTCTTTTTGATGGCCATGATGCTTCTATAAATATTATGCGTAGAATTATTCAAGCCACAGGCGTAGAAGTAATTCATTTAGGTCATGATAGATCTGTGGAAGAGGTGGTAAATTGCGCCATACAAGAAGATGTAAATGCCATTGCAATCACTTCTTACCAAGGAGGTCATACTGAGTATTTTAAATACATGTTTGATTTATTAAAAGAAAAAGGAGCTCAACATATCAAAATTTTTGGTGGTGGTGGTGGCGTAATCCTTCCTAAAGAAATAAAGGAATTGATGGATTATGGAATTACAAAAATTTATTCTCCAGATGATGGTAGAGCATTAGGTTTGCAAGGAATGATAAACGATTTAGTGCAAAAATCTGAAGAGACCTTTACGAAAGAAAATAAAATTGTGACCCTAAAAGTTTGCAATGAATATGGCGATTGGTTACTAAAATTAGAAAGTAAAAAAGTTTTAGAAAACTTAAAAAATAAAGATGTAAATACAATTGCAAGATTAATTTCACTCGCAGAAAATAACCATACAGATTTTACAAAGATATTTTCACCTTTAGATAAACTAATAGAATTTACCCCAGTTCTGGGAATTACAGGAACTGGTGGTGCAGGAAAATCTTCTTTAGTTGACGAATTGGTACGTCGATTTTTAATTGATTTCCCAGAAAAAACAATCGGAATTATTTCTGTTGATCCATCAAAAAGGAAAACAGGCGGAGCACTTTTAGGAGATAGAATTAGAATGAACTCCATAAACAATTCTCACGTCTACATGCGTTCTTTAGCGACACGTCAATCTAACCTTGCTTTGTCTAAAAATGTAAATGAAGCTATTGATGTTTTAAAAGCAGCTGAGTTCGATTTAATTATTTTAGAAACTTCAGGAATCGGACAATCAGATACAGAAATCACAGAACATTCTGATACTTCTTTGTATGTAATGACACCAGAATTTGGTGCTGCAACGCAATTAGAAAAGATTGACATGCTAGATTATGCAGATTTAGTTGCCATTAATAAGTTTGACAAGCGTGGTGCTTTAGACGCTGTTAGAGATGTAAAGAAACAATACATGCGTAACAACAATCTTTGGCATATACACCAAGATAATTTGCCTGTTTATGGTACGATAGCATCCCAGTTTAACGATCCAGGAATGAATACTTTATACAAAAGTATTATGGATAAGCTAGTTGAAAAAACAGGAGCAGATTTAAAATCAAACATGGAAATTACCACTGAAATGTCTGAGAAGATATTTGTAATTCCACCTGCAAGAGTTCGGTATTTATCTGAAATTGCAGAAAGTAATAGAACGTATGATCAAAATGTTGATGATCAGGTAGTAGTTGCTCAGAAATTGTACGGAATTTACCAAACAATACTTTCTATTACAGAAAATAATAAGTCATTGCAAGGAACGAAGCAATCTGTTCTTACTAAAACAGGGCTTGATGAAAATGAGATTCTGAAACAAGTTCAGAATGACAAGTCGAATGTCATTCCGACAGAAAGAGGGACGAATGACGAGGAATCTGAAACCTACTTCTTAAAATTATTACTTGCTCAATTTGAAAAAACAAAACTAAACCTCCATCCTTTAAACTGGGAAATCATTTTAAACTGGAATGAGAAAGTTCAGAAATATAAAAACCCAATTTATACGTTTAAAGTTCGTGATAAAGAAATCAAGATAGAAACACATTCAGAGTCTTTATCACACACACAAATACCTAAAATAGCTTTACCAAAGTACCAAGCTTGGGGAGATTTATTACGTTGGAATTTACAAGAAAATGTTCCAGGTGAATTCCCTTACACTGCTGGATTATATCCGTTTAAAAGAACAGGCGAAGACCCTACAAGAATGTTTGCGGGTGAAGGTGGTCCCGAAAGAACCAACAGAAGGTTTCATTATGTAAGTCTTGGAATGGAGGCAAAACGACTTTCTACCGCTTTCGATTCTGTTACATTATATGGAAATGATCCTGGCAAAAGACCTGATATTTATGGAAAAATCGGAAACGCAGGAGTTTCAATTTGTTGCTTAGACGATGCTAAAAAATTATATTCTGGATTTGATTTAAGCCACCCAATGACTTCCGTTTCGATGACCATCAATGGACCAGCACCTATGTTGTTAGGTTTTTTTATGAATGCCGCTATCGATCAAAATTGTGAGAAATATATTATAGAAAACAAATTAGAAGCACAAGTTGAAGCTACTTTTATAGAGTTTTATGATTTAAAAGGTTTAGAGATACCAAAATATCAAGGTGAATTACCTGAAGGAAACAATGGTTTAGGTTTAATGCTTCTAGGTTTAACTGGTGATTTGGTTTTACCTTCTGACGTGTATCAGCAAATAAAAAAAGACACACTAGCTCAAGTTAGAGGAACTGTGCAAGCAGATATTTTAAAAGAAGATCAGGCTCAAAACACCTGTATTTTTTCTACGGAATTTGCGTTGCGTTTAATGGGTGATGTGCAAGAGTATTTCATCGAAAAACAAGTTAGAAACTTTTATTCAGTTTCTATTTCTGGATATCATATTGCAGAAGCTGGTGCAAACCCAATTACGCAATTGGCTTTAACATTGTCTAACGGATTTACCTATGTAGAATATTATTTAAGTCGTGGAATGGACATCAATAAATTCGGGCCAAACTTATCTTTCTTTTTCTCTAACGGAATTGATCCTGAATATTCTGTAATAGGAAGAGTTGCGCGTAAAATTTGGGCAAAAGCAATGAAAAATAAATACGGTGCCAACCCAAGAGCACAAATGTTAAAATATCATATTCAGACTTCTGGACGCTCTTTACACGCGCAAGAAATCGATTTTAATGATATAAGAACTACACTACAAGCTTTGTACGCAATTAACGATAATTGTAATTCTTTACATACCAATGCGTATGACGAAGCCATTACAACGCCAACAGAAGAATCTGTAAGAAGAGCTATGGCTATTCAGTTAATCATCAACAAAGAATTAGGATTGACGAAGAATGAAAACCCAATTCAAGGTGCATTTATTATTGAAGAATTAACCGATTTGGTAGAAGCTGCCGTTTTAGAAGAATTTGATAGAATTACAGAACGTGGAGGCGTTTTAGGAGCCATGGAAACCATGTATCAACGTTCTAAAATACAAGAAGAAAGTTTGTATTATGAAACTTTGAAACACAATGGAGAATTCCCAATTATTGGAGTAAATACTTTTTTAAGTTCTAAAGGATCTCCAACCGTTCAACCTGCAGAAATTATTAGAGCAACGGAAACAGAAAAGCAACATCAAATTAAAACGAAAGAAAACCTCAACAAAGCAAATCCGAAGAAAGTTGCAAAACAAATTGCAATTTTACAAGAAGCAGCCATACAAAATGAAAACTTATTTGATATATTAATGGAAGCAACCAAAGTGTGCTCTTTAGGACAAATTACAGAGGCTTTATTTAAAGTTGGAGGACAATATAGAAGGAATATGTAATAAAAAGCTATATTTAGCATTAAATATAAAAAATTATGGTAACAAAAAGACATTTTATTATTCTATTAACTTCCTTATTCTTTAGCCTTGGGATGAATTCTCAGAACAAAAACATTACAATTAGGGTTAAAGATGTTAATAACAAACCTGTTTCTGGGGCTATTATCCTTTTAGACGATGTAAAACAAAATGTATGGACAAACTCTAGCGGGGTTTTTAAGACAAAACTAAAATCGACACCAAAAGAGATTAGTGCTTTTCATCCAAAAATTGGGATTAAAAAAATAGCATACAACGGAAAAGAAAACATCATTATAAAAATTGAAAAGGGAAATGACCTACCCGTTTCTAAAAATACTAAAACACAAAAAAGTTCAGACTCAAGTCAATTTAATTCTATTTATGATTATTTAAGAGGACAAATAGCCGGAGTTAATGTATCATCTGACGAGGAAATAACAATTAGAGGATACAATTCTATAAATGGAGATATGACTCCCTTATTTATATTAAATGAAACAACTGTATCAAAAGAAATTTTTGGTAACATTAGACCTTTAGATATTAAATCTGTAACGGTTTTAAAAGGACCAGAAACTACTAGATATGGTGTAAGAGGTGCTAACGGTGTTATAATTGTTACAACTAAATAAAAGGTTTATTAAAAACAATTTTATACTTAAACTATTTACAAAATCCGTTCTTAATGAGCGGATTTTAGCTTTTACAAACTTCTTAGACCACCTTATTTCCCATTTATCTATTTCCTTTTTCTACATAAAAACAGCATAAATTAAATTTCAAAAAAGGAATATTTTATTGTGCAATAAAATTAGAATAAACAACCCAAAAAGCAAATACACCAAAACTTGGCATCCTAGTTTATGAAAAAAAACAACTATCGGGGTATGGAATTCAATATCAATTAAAAAATAACAGTTACATTTTTATCAACTAGAAAAACACAAGACCTAATGGAATGACATTGTCTTAAAAGCCTTGGTTTTAGTTTTATAAAAACCTGTGATGATGAAGTTAAAAATAGAATTTGGAGTAGATTTGACATCATCTACTTTAGATATTGCACCTATAATTCTGTTTTTTTTTATTGATAGTATGTTCAATAGAAAATTACTAGAACAAGAAGTTTCAGTAGCTTTAGGGTTTAAAAAAAGGCAGTAATATAAAATTACCACCTTTCTAACTAACTGTAATAAGAATCCCCCAATCCTTAAACAGTGTTTATTAATTATGTATTAATCTCATTATGCTTCAACAATAATATGATCTACAACAACCAAAATTAAATATATTAAAAGCATAAAAGTTTTAAAAAAAGGCAGTAATCTAAAATCACTACCTTTCTAATTAACTGTAATAAAAGTCCCCCAACTCTTAAACAGTATTTATTTAAACACCTTGTGCATCACCAATAACACGATCTATAAAATCTGTATTGATATATAAAAGCCTTGCTAAATTGTACAAAACATTTACTTCGCTATCATCTATTTCTCCATCAGCATAAGAAATAATAGATAAATCTCTTAAAATGTTAAGCTTCTGCATCACAGACAACACAACATCTAAATCTTTGGTAAGTTGTTGTACTTCACTAATCATTTCATCTTCTGTTAGTCCTTTTATGGTCATCATACAATTGGCAAAAACCTTCGGAGCTACAATACTGCTTAATGCTTGTATTTCCGAATCGTCTACAACACCATCTGCATTAGAAATTAAATAGCCTCCTAAAAACATTAAACGTTGTATTTTCTCAGAATGCTCACCTTCATCCTCTAGATTCTCAGGCTCCATTAAAGACATAATTCGCTTAATTTCAACCTCCATAGCTTCCTCAGTAATTTCTCCAGAAATAGACTCATTAAAAGCTGCATAGGTTTCACTTTTATTAAAAAGTTCTAAGGCTTTAATTCTTAACGGGCTAAACGGATGAGTACTATACCAATCTGAAGGATCTAAATTAGAATCGTTTAAAACCTCTTCTAAATCTACAAATTGTTCTATGTACGCATTTAATTGAAAATCTAAAGAATCTGTTGTTACTCCTGATGATAATTTAAAGAAAGTACGACCAACAGCTTCAAAATTCTGACAACATAACAAGCCTGCTCTATCTGCACTTATTTCTGCATTTCTGTTCCAAGCATACAATTTCATTGCGTGAATTGGCGCCAAATCATTTTCGCCTGTATCTAATATTTGTCTTACAGGATAATCGAAATGCTCAAAAAGCACATGCCCTATTTCATGACCAACAACAAAAGTTAATTCCTCTTTAGAGAAACGCTCTAAAATTCCGGATGATAAAATAATGTATAATTTATTATCGTCTGGCGGATAACAAGAAGCATTAAAAGTATCTCCTTGATATACAAAAAACTCAATATCAGCCTTAAGCTTTAGCGTTTTTTTACAATGCTCTCCTATTTCATGAAGCATTGGTGCTAAAGTCTTTGTCAACCTTAAACTAGATTTTAATAAATGCTTTCTAGACTTAAATTTACCACTATTCTTATTTACTTTTTCTAACGTTTTTTGTATTAAATCGTCTTGTTGAAAAGCAATAACATAATCTCTATCACCATCATAAACTAATAAGTTTAAATCAATGTCAGCCCTATTATTTGTATAGATCCCTTCTACGGTTTCTACTTCTGCCTTATGATTTAAAGCATTTATCTCTTCAATACGTTTGGTATATTCTGCCGCTAGTTCTGTTGTTAAATTTTGAAAAACAATACTAGCTTCTTGTATTTTATCGAAATTTCCTGACGCTTGTGCATCATTTAAATCTGTTAACATTTTTTCTTGCGCCGTATTTAAAGCCGCTTGATGTTCTTTTTCTAATTCTGAAAGTGTTTCCGCTATATATGACATACTTTTTAAGCTTGAACTGTTATTTTTGAATTAGAAATTTTCATTATTTTTCCTTTTAAATCGAAAATTCCTAAAATCTGATCATCTCCTTTTTTAGCAACGATGTTGTTTCCTGGCAACTCTACGTCATACCCTTTTCCTTTTAGATAAAAGTATAAACTGTATTTATGTGGAAATCTATAATTGGCAGCAGATTCTGTAAAATGAGAACACATCAATGCAGGTTCAGTAATAGCCTTATTATCTAATTCTTCAGATTTAATAGTAACATAAACAGTTAATCCTTTAAAAACTAAAGGAACAAAACAGCTTTCCTGTCCCATAGAAGAAGCAATCGTAGAAAAATAAGCTCCTGGATCTGAACTAAATTCTTTCTTAGGGGTTATCATATCTTCAATTTTATAAGCTTCACCTATTGCTTTTACTACTAATGATGTTTGTAAAAACTTTTCAGGAATACCACCTTGTGTATTTCCCCAAGCCCATAACCAACTTTTTTCATTTTCGGAATACGTACCAATAACCTGAATATCAAAAACTTTATCGGTACCATACGTTAATTTACCTTCTAACATATCGCAATTCCAATCTAATCCTTTTACTGTTTCGGCAAAAATTACTTGTCTTTCATTAGAAATTACAAAAGATTGATTGTACAATTCTTGAATACTTACTTTATTTTCTTGTTCCTCTGTGGCTGCTTGTTTGTTTTCTGTTTCAGATGTTGCCGTTTCAGCTGCTGCTGGAGTTCCTTCTGCAAATTCTTCTAGTTTATCTTCTAATAAAGAAATAATACGAGCAGTTCTACGATCTACATTATCTGCGTTAACAATAGGACTGTGATCAATTTTTAAAACAGCGTCTTCAAAAGTAATCGCACGGTCTAAATTATGTTCGTCATTTTCATTAACGATAATAACTTCTTTTAATCCGGCTTTTAAAAGCTCCACACCCATATCATCAACACAAATAGCTTTAAAAGCTTCTATTAATGGCAGAAAATAGATTTTAGGAAACGTATCATTATATAAATGAGAAAATCGATCTTCCATTAAAGTGTTCCAAGAAATATTTAAAGGAACAGTAAAACCTGCTGCCGTATTAATTTCTGTTTCTAATGCTGGAAATAATTCTTTTTGAAATGCTTGGATAATTCTTTTTTCTTTAAGTCCCATAATTCTATTATTTTAATTTTATTAATTTTGTTTTTAGTTTATAATATTTGAAGTAGTTTTTCTTCAAAAATAGTAGCTAATTTTTTTGGTAAAGCTTTATCAATAGGTATTGATATGGTTATTGTTTCTCCCTGATATTCAAGATCTAATTTATCTGCTTGTTGTAGAATAATAGTATCTACTCCTTGCCAAGCTTCTTTACCTAATTCGTCTGTTACAATTTGATGTATCGCACTTTTTAATGCTGTAAAAACATCCTGAATATTAAACCTGGTATTTATTTCACTTAGAGAAATATCATTGATATCAAATTCTTTTATCTGACTTCCAAGTAAACTTTTTTCACTTTGCAACCAACGTTTTAGTTGCAAAACAGTTAAATTTTCGTTTTCTGATGATAAAGGCCTACTTATAACTCCTTTAGATAATTCTACAACCATTTTTTTAGGTTGTTTTATGGTAATCATTGCAATACTATGTAGGTTTAAAAAAGCTACTTCTTCTTGCAGAGAAAGGATACAAACCGATTTATTATGGTTATTGTCCTCTTTTAAATCTAAAATTATGCCTTCTACATAACCTCCATTGTTTAATGAAATAGCAATTAAAATGTCTTCTTTTTTCTTAAAAACAGATCGTAAGATTTCCTCTGGCGTTTGGGCTACAAACGCTTTATAATAATGTGTGTTTTTCATGATAAAAAATAGTGTTATAAATCTGCTATGAGATATTGGTAATCTTGTGGCAACTGTGAAAATAAATAAAGAAAAATATCGTCTTTATCTGTAGTTCTGTAATCGTAATAGGTTAAATTTTTCTTTTTTAAATTCGGATAATTCATTTCAACTAAATACATCCCTACTACTTCGGTTAAAGGCTGATTTTTCTCTAGTCTTTTTCTTGGTTCATGTTTTTCAAAAGCGATATAAAATGAATTTAAATCTTTTTGATTGACCCAAATATTGCTTAAAAAAACAGGAGAATTTGGCTTAGAAAATTCTTTTCTTATTATGTAATCTATATTTTCTGCCTTTACAGATCCATAATTATTTGCAACAATAGCATTTTGCTTATATCTATATAATTCTGTGCTATCATTATACGCAGTGGGCTTTACTATCAATTCATAAAAACCCTTTTCTTCTCTTTCTATTTTAAAATCTATATGAGCTTCTCTTGTCCAGATATTTGGATATTTATCTAAAATGTTACCAATTTTATTTGAAAAATAATGAAACTTATTAAATGTAGGTTCAGATTTTAAACTAATACTAATGGAATGATTAAAGACATTTACATCAACACTTAAAACATCTTCATCTAACACTTCGTACAGTTCTTCTCTCAATACAATTTCTTGTTTTTGATAATCTGTTAACGCCTCAATACTCCTATCTTCAGCATCATGAGACGAAACACAAAGCGCTTTATCTTTAGCATCCCATTCAAAATTTATAACAACTTTAAGGTTTTCTTTAAGTGCTAATTCTACCCAGTATAAATTAGGATCCATATTGGCAGCATTAAAATTTCTTTCAAAAGTTATAATTTCATACTTGTTATTATGGTGCTCTTTTAAATACGCTACAAACCCTTTTTTTGCGTTCGTATTAGAAACTCCACAACCTACAAACAAGAATAAAATTCCAATTAAAAAACTATATAAAATCATTTTATGCATACCAATATCTTTTACCAATTACACTAAATATAAAATGCTTCTTATAAATTATTTTCCAATAAGTTAACAAGCACTTTAATTCTACTATCAACGTCTGGTGCATTTGAAATAGGACTATGATCTATCGTTAAAACTCCATTTGAAAATGTGAATCCATTAGCAGGATTGTGATGATCTTTGGTATTTAATATGTGTATTTCTTTTAAGCTTTCTGCTAATGCTTCTTTCCCCATATCGTCACTAGCAATAGATTTAAAAGCTTCTATAATTGGTAAGAAATATATTTTTGGGTATGAATCTGAATAAAGATGTAAAAAACGATCTTCAAATAAAGTGCTCCATTCAATGTTTAAAGTAACATCAAAACCAGCAGCTTCATTTATTTGTGCTTTTAATTCTGGAAATTGTTCTTCTTGAAATGTTTTTGTAAATCTGTTTTCTTTTAATCCCATGATATTTTAATTTAAAGGTTATTTGTTTATTTACCTCAAAACTAAGATTTGATTAGGATGTTTTTAAAACCGTTTTACATTTGTCGTTCTTCGTTTTATAATTGCTTTTATAATGTATCTAAAATCTGTTTTAAGTACGATTTTTTACGAGTAGCAACAGGAATTTTCTCGCCATTTGTTAAGTAAACAGTGTTATTAGCGTTAATGGTTTTTATGTATTTTATATTCACTAAATGTGATTGATGTATGCGCACAAAGGTGTGTTCACTTAGAATATTCTCATAATATTTTAGATTACGAGCACTCATTATTTTTTTATCTACAGTATGAAAAATGGTATACGCACCATCAGACTGACAACGAACAATGTCTTTTGTTTGAAGAAAATATTGTGCATCTGCTGTTTTTATTAATAAGGTTTTGTCAATTTCTTTTTTATTAATTTCAGAAACTTGGTTTAATGCATTTTTATAAACTTGTTCTTTTTTAAAACCAACTCTAAATCGATCTATACACTCTGATAGTTCTTCTGAATCTATCGGTTTCAACAAATAATCTATCGTATCAAACTTTATTGCTTTTATAGCAAATTCATCATAAGCAGTCGTAAAAATTATTTTGAAATCAATACTATCTAAAGCTTCTAATATCTGGAATGCATTACCACCAATCAACTCTATATCTAAGAAAACTAAATCTGGAGTTTCTTCTTTTAAAAATGAAATAGCATCTGTAACATTATCAATTTTAGCTACAACCTCAATGTCTTTTTGAGTATAGGTAATCAATTTATCTAATGTATTTAATGCATTAAATTCGTCTTCTATTATAACTGCTTTTATCATTAAAGTTTTAATTTAAAAAATACTTTTGTTCCTGAAGGATTATTGTTTTTATCAAATAAATCTTGGAGTATAAATGATTTTTCTTCTCCCTTTTTCCTCATTTTTAAACGCTCCTTAAAAATAGTTGTTGCATGTAGGTCTTCCGTTACTTCTTCTTCTTTTGCTTTTACAGACCTCCCTACTCCATTATCTAAAATAACAAATAACAGCTCATCTCCTTTCTTTTCTATTTGAAGCAATAATTTACCATCCTCTTTTTTCTCTTTTAAACCATACTCTATGGCATTTTCTAAAAAAGGTTGTAACAACATTGGCGGCACTTGTATTTTAGAAACATCCATCAATTGATCGATTTCTATAGTATACGAAAAAACATTATTAAAGCGTAATTGTTGTGTTTCTATATAATTAGAAATCATGGCAATTTCTTTATCTAAAGAGATTGATTCTTTTCTAACATAATCGAAGTTTTGCCGAATCAACTTAGAAAACTTAGCGATATAATTAGATGATTTTATAGCATTTCCTTCTAAAGTTATATTCTGGATAGCAGCTAATGTATTGAATATAAAATGTGGATTCATTTGTACACGTAGCAAACTTTGCTCTAACTTTGATGCTTTATTTGCTGCTCTTAACTTGGTATTATACACATAAAAAGCAGTTGCAATGGCTAGAAATATAAATAACAAAATAGTACTTATTAAAAGCCACTGATTTCTTGTATTTATTTCTTTTTGATGATTTATTTCTGTTTCTTTTTTCTTTACTTCATAATTAACATTTGCAAAATTTAAGAGTCTATCTTTTTCTAAAGCACTCACATTCAACTGTAAACTATCTCTAATTATTTGGTTATCTAAAGCTCTAACAAAATCTTCTTTCAAAATAGAAATAGCAATAAGCTTACCTCTAACCTCTATTTCTTCTTTTACGTTTTTATTAGCAACATAAATATCTAGGGCCTTTTTATAATTAACTGCTGCAGAGTCGTATTCAGATTTTAACAAAAACAAATTACCCAAACCTTTATAAGGCGCAGCATTTACTGCTTTTATATTGTTATTTAAAGTAGCAGCACCTCTTAAAAATTTTTCTGCATTTTCATATTTCACTGCATCAATATAAGTGTAACCTATATTATTTAAAACACTTGCTAATAAGACAGGATTCCGTATAGACTGACTTAAAGCCATCGCTTCAGAATAACTATTTAAAGCTTTATTATACTCCCTTAATTGCAAATAAACACTAGCTATATTATTTTTTATTGAAACAATAGAAGTAGTATCCATTTCTTTTGAAAACAAACTATCCGTTATTTTTATATAAGACAAAGCTTTGTCATAATCTTTTAATTTAAAATGAAGATTAAATAGTTGGTTATAAGCTTTACCCTCTATTCTTTTATCGTCTGTTAACTGCGCCAAATGCAATGCTTTAAGCGCGTATATTTGCGATGTTTCCACATCTCCCATATGTAGTGCTGCTCCACTTAATGTTATCAAACTACGCCCTTGGTTATAAATATCATTTAATTCAACAAATAATTTATAACACTTTAAATGCGTATTAAATGCTTCTTGATATTTAAAATTTATATATAAAAATTCTCCTTTTTTAAACAGCAACATTGCACGTTCTAAGGATGTTAAATCTTTACTATTTTGTAATAAACGATCTAATTCTAAAAAAAAATCTTCTGTTTGTGTTTGCGTAATACTATCTAAGCTAGCTAGTTTATTCTTTATGTCCGGGCGAATAACATCTTGTTTGGAACAAGCTAAAAACAATAGTATTAAAGACATCGCAAAACTTAATTGCCATAATCTTTTCTTTTTTAAAATCATAAAAACTAAAATAGAAAATGTTTGAACAAGCTAAAATAAGCAATCATCAATACTCTAATAAAAAAAATACTTTTATTTTTGTTAAACCAAACATTTTATTAGAACAAAATGGAAATTGATAACAGTATTTTTTTTTAGATTTTCTGCATCTTTATAGATCTAGCTTTGTCTATTAGGAAAAATATGAGCAATCAAAAATTGAAATCAGAATTCAAGAATCAATTAAATATAGCAAAAGTAGCAATATGCAAAAAGCAGTATAAAACAGCTTTTTATCATTTAGAAAACGCACATGTCTTAGGACAAAATAACTTGTACAGACATACTTTAAGTCATTATTACATGCTGATATTTGGCTTAAAAACAAAAAATAATAAAGAAATCATTGGGCAAGTCTTAAGAATTTTTGCATCTATTTTGTTTACATTAATTTGGGTTCCTATAGGTAATACAGGCGGTACCAACATTTCTCCAGTAAAAATAATTCCTATTAGAAAAGAATTAAAAAAATATTTCTTAAATTAATGCATCTTTTTAAATGATACCCCGTCTATTAGGTGAACATTAAATATAGAATATCATGAAAAATACAAATTGTAACTGTAATTGTGAAGGTTGTAAAACCGGAGATTGTAAAAATTGTACATGTACAAACTGTACGTGTAATAATTGTAATTGTTAAATAAATATCATTTCGAACTGAGGAATAAAGAGAACACTCAATCGTTACTCATTTCGGAATGATATCTTATACTTAAAAATACCGTATGACTACAAAACAAGTTTGGACTTTATATTCTAAAGATTTAAAACGATTTATTATCAGCAAGGTAAAAGATACAACTATTGCAGATGATATTTTGCAGGACTCCTTTATTAAAATTCACACAAAACTACACACCTTAAAAGATATTAAAAAGCTAAAATCTTGGTGTTTTACGGTTGCTAGAAATTCTATTTTAGACTATTGGAGAACCAATAATAAAACTTTTGAAATTGCCAATTTTGAAGCAGAAACGAGTATTTTAAAAGAAGAACATACAGAAAAAGACTGTTTAATAGGTATTTTAAATCATTTACCAAAAAAATACAGAGACCCTTTATTTCTTTCGGATATAAAAGGAATGAAACAAAAAGAAGTTGCAGATCAATTAAAACAGTCTTTACCAACTACAAAATCTCAAATACAACGTGCTCGAAAATTAATTGCAGAAGGCTTTATGGATTGTTGCGGTTTTGTTTTAAATGATGATGGTAATTTGGTTGGAGAAATTAAGGAAAAGGAAGATTGCAAAGTTTGTAAATAAATTAACAATAATCATCACCTTATTATTTATCTTAGTTGAAATTATAACAAAAATTAAAACATCCCAACTATGGCAGCACTTAAAAAAGAAGACATTAGTCAAGAAGTATTTGACTTATATGACGACTATGCACATAACAAAATAGACAGAAAGCAATTTCTAAAAAAACTATCATTATATGCTGTTGGAGCAATTACATTACCAGCTTTATTAAGTTTTATTTCTCCTAATTATGTAGATGCTATATTGGTAGAACCTAACGATCCTCGATTGAAATCTGAAACCATAAATTATGCCTCTCCTAAAGGTGGAAAAAAAATGACAGGTTTGCTCTCCATTCCTAAAGATCCAAAAGGTAAACTACCCGGAATTATAGTTGTCCACGAAAACCGAGGATTAAACCCGTACATAAAAGATGTTGGTAGAAGAGCTGCCTTAGAAGATTTTATAACCTTAGCGCCAGATGCACTTTCTCCAATGGGAGGATATCCTGGTAATGATGATGATGGTAGAGATATGCAAAAAAAGAGAGATCAAGGCGAAATGCTAGAAGACTTTATTGCTGGCTACAACTACCTTAAATCTCATGAAGATTGTAACGGAAAAGTAGCAGTTGTTGGTTTCTGCTTTGGAGGTTGGATTTCTAATATGATGGCAGTTAGAATACCAGAATTAGCAGCTGCCGTTCCATATTACGGAAGGCAACCAGAAACAGAAGATGCTAAAAAGATTAAGGCTCCTTTACTATTACAATACGCCGGTTTAGACAAAAGGGTTAATGATGGTTGGCCCGCTTTTGAAAAAACTTTAAAAGAAAATAATATTGAACACGAAGCACATTTTTATCCTGAGGTAAACCATGGCTTTCATAACAATACAACCCCCAGATATGATGAAGCAGCAGCTGATTTATCTTGGAAAAGAACCATTGATTTTTTTAACAAGCATTTAAAAGAATAAATTAATAAATGTAAGCTACAATAACGAAGCATTGTGTTTATTTACAATCGTTTCTCAATTTATAATGAGAAACGATTGATAAATCTATTTTTTAATTAGATTCCTTCTCATTCTTTCTTTAGAATGACAATTTAATGTTTATAATTATTTACTTTTATCTTTTAAATATTTAAGGTGAAAAATAAAACTCTTATAAGTAAAGAATTAGACAATTTCTACAACAAAGCATCAGAAGAAACCAGACTAGAAAAAGGTATGGGTATTTTTGAATTTGAACGTATTAAAGATCTCATACAGTTACATATTTCTAATCCAAAATCTAGAATTATTGATGTTGGTGGCGGAACCGGTAAATATTCTGAATGGTTGGCAAAAAATAATCATACCGTTCATTTAATAGAACCTGTTTTAAAACATATAAAATTGGCTGAAAAAAGAGCCAAAAAATTAAAAAACCCTTTTTCTGTTGCTATAGGTGAAGCTAAAAATTTACCTTTTGAAGACAATGTTGCCGATTTGGTAATTTTACACGGACCTTTATATCATTTACAAAAAAGAGAAGATAGAGTTGCAGCTATTCTTGAAGCAAAAAGAGTGTTAAAAAAAGGTGGAATTATTTTAGGTTTTGCTATTAACGCAACTGCCTCTACCGTTGTTGGTTTAATGAATGGAATGATTCATGCAAACTCATTTTTTGATATGTGCAAAAAAGAACTTACTACAGGTATTCATGATGCACCAAAAGACTTTCCTTTTCTATTAGCTGATGCTTTTTATCACAAACCAGCTGGGTTAAAAGCTGAATTTCTAGAGCAAAACCTCAACTTTATAAACCTGTTTGCCGTAGAAGGTATGATTTGGTTAGACAATGAATATTTTGCAAATATGTTAGATAAGAAAAAATCGAAAACATTAAAAGCATTGCAAAATCTCACACAAAATGATGAGTATTTACTACCTTTTAGTCCGCATATGATGATTTCCGTAAAGAAATAACTTCGTTTCTTTTTTAAATTTATATAAAATAAACTCGCTATATAACTAATTAAAAATAGTCTTTAGAAAACGAATAAAATAACTAAAGTGAAAGATAAAGAGGTCTATTGGGGAGTTTGTAAAAACTGTAAAGGAACAGGAAAAAAAAGGAAAAGTCTTCCTAAAAAAACACGACTCATTTACAAAAATTCATTAGAACAATTTAAAAAATCAAATGGAGAAATTCCCCCTCCAGTTTTACCTAAAGGACCACTAGACACATGTGCTAAATGTAAAGGAACTGGACTTATTGAATCTAACACCTTGCCAACTGTAGACACAGAAAACTACCCACACATTGCCATTATTGGTGGCGGAATTGGAGGCGTTGCACTAGCTGTTGCATGTTTGCATCGCGGAATTCCCTTTACACTTTATGAACGAGATATTAGTTTTAATACTCGCTCTCAAGGTTACGGACTTACCCTCCAACAAGCAAGCAAAGCCATGGCTGGGTTAGGTGTTGTAAATTTAAAAGACGGAATTACATCTACTAGACACATAGTTCACACAATTACAGGAGAAGTTATTGGTGAATGGGGAATTAGAAAATGGGGAAGATCAGAAACAAAAGCATCACCAAAACGGACAAATATTCACATTGCAAGACAATCTTTACGTTTGGCTTTACTTGATCAGTTGGACAATACTGATAGCGTAAAGTGGGGACACAAATTATTAAATTATAAAGAGTCTGAAGATGGAAATATTGATATCAACTTTAAAGTAAACGACAAAGTTAGATCAGAAAAAGCAAATCTAATTGTTGGTGCAGACGGAATTAGAAGTACCGTAAGAAAACTGTTAATTGGTGACGATATTTCTCCTTTACGCTACTTAGACTGCATTGTTATTTTAGGTATTTGTCCTCTAAAAAATCTAGACGGAATTGAAAGCCCATTATTAGATTCCGCTACCGTTTTTCAAACTGCTAATGGTAATGAACGCATCTATATGATGCCTTTCGATTCGGAAACCATCATGTGGCAACTTAGTTTTCCTTTATCAGAAAAAAAAGCAAAAGAACTTAATATTAAAGGAGCTAAATTTCTTAAAGAAGAAGCGTGTAAAAGAACGCAATGGCACAGTCCAATCCCTCAAATTGTTGCTGCGACCAATGAAACTCAAATATCAGGTTATCCTGTTTACGACAGGCCGCTACTGAACGCTAAATTATTAGAAAAAGAATCTAAAGTAACACTCATTGGAGATGCAGCTCACCCTATGAGTCCCTTTAAAGGACAAGGAGCAAACCAAGCTTTGTTAGATGCTTTATCACTTGCACGAAGCATTACTAAAAACTGCAAACCGCTATCTAAATGGAGACAGATTGGTATACGAAAAAGTGTGCTTACTAAATTTGAAGCGGAAATGATAGCCCGTAGTGCTTCCAAAGTAAAAGATTCCGCAGAGGCTGCAAAATTATTACATTCAGAAATTGTACTTTATAAAGGAGATGGCCCGAGAGGCAAGCATCGAAAGAAAAAAGGAGAATAATTTTTAATTTTAAAACGCGACAACCCACTTAAAAATACTGATAATCAACCTCCTGAAATGTTTATTATTCTTTATTTTATTGATTAGATGAAATTTCCGTTGCTCACTTTCAAATTACCGCTTATCATATTATCAAATTAAAAAGCAGTTTACTCACTTACATTTACCAAACCATTCTAAAAATAATAAATTATGATTGTAATTGTAAAAGCAGTAATAGAAATAGTTGAAAAAACAATTGAACTTGTTTTTCAAGTATTCTTGTGATAAATTCATTTAATAATTGATAAAAAATTAAAATTAGATTTAATTTGTAAGTTAGACAATTAGAATACTCAATACATGAATTTATCTTTAAAAAGATTTTATATACTATTCAACCTCATTGGATGGGTCCTTTTATTTACAGCAACATTGGCTGGACCAAAACTGTTTCTTTCAGGCACTATATTGGCTCCTGAACAGATATTATATTACTGGCTAGAAACTATTACGTGCGCACTGCTTGCTTTTACGCTAACATTTTTAATTTCTTTTTATATTGATAAAAAAATTAATTTTAACAGCGACTGGAAGCCTATTACTTGGCAGATTCTTCTAGTTTTTACAATTGTACAAGCATTATACTCTTTATTTATCTGGCCAATGTTAGATTTTGTTCAAGAGTACACCAATTACGAATCAACTCACATAATGAATTTTGTAGGTAAAATATATAATGTTTTTTATTTTTCTACCTTATTTGTAATCTGGCTTTTTGTTTTTTTAACCATTAAAATTTACCATCAATTAAAAACGGTTCAAATAAAACAGTTAGAATTAAAGGCTACTTTAAAAGAATCTCAATTAAACACTTTAAAAGGACAAATCAATCCACATTTTATGTTTAATAGCTTAAATAATATACGAGGCCTTATGCTAGAAGATGTTGATAAAGCAAGAAATATGCTTACTAGCTTATCAGAAACTTTACGCTATTCTCTTACAAAAAGTGCTCTAAATTCAATTTCTCTAGAAGATGAATTAGAAATGGTAGAAAATTACATAGAAATTTCTAAAATTCAATTTGAAGATCGTTTACACTTCGAAACTCATATTGATAAAAATTCTTTAAGCAAACAAATTCCACCAATGATCATTCAAATGTTAATTGAGAATGCATTAAAACACGGAATTTCTAATTTAAAACAAGGAGGTAAAATAACCTTATCTAGTGCTATAGAAAGTAATCACTTGCAAATCGAAGTTATAAATTCAGGCACCTTACAAAAGACTAAAAAAGGTACTCAATTAGGAATAAAAAATATTAAAAAGAGGTTAAAACTACTCTATGGAGAAACTGCTAATTTTAGATTAGCAGAAATAGAAAATCAGGTAATTGCCTCTATTAAAATTCCACTAATATGATAAAGTTAAAAGCAGTTATTGTAGAAGATTCCCGTTTGGCTCGTAATGAGTTAAAAGAACTAATTAAGGCACATAAAGAAATAGAAATAATAGGAGAAGCAGAAAATGTAGACGATGCTTTTAAGTTGATTAATGACACAAAGCCCGATCTTCTTTTTTTAGACATTAACATGCCTGAAAAAGATGGTTTTGAACTCTTAGAAATGTTAAGCGAAGTACCTATTACTATTTTTACCACTGCGTTTGATGAATATGCAATTAAATCTTTTGAATACAATGCTTTTGATTACCTGTTAAAACCAATTAATCAAAAACGCTTTTCTACAAGTATTGAGAAAGTAATTGAAAGTATTAGTAAAAATGAAACTGCTACTATTAACAAAAATGAGAATGCCTTAAGTTTAGAGAAACAAATTTTTATTAAAGACGGAGAAAATTGTTGGTTAGTAAAATTAAAAGATATTTCGCTATTTGAAATTGTAGGCAATTACACGCGGGTTTACTTTGATCTGAAAAAACCATTAATTTACAAATCATTAGCACAAGTAGAAGAAAAACTACCAACAGAAGTATTTTTTAGAGCTAACAGACAACAGATTATCAACATTAACCACGTTAAAAAAGTGGTTTCTTGGTTTAACGGAAAGTTAAAAATAGAAATGAATTCTGGCGAAGAAATAGAAATTTCTAGAAGACAATCTTACTTATTTAAAGAACAGTTGAGTTTCTAATTCAGCTATTTTAGAGCAAAAAAAAAGTTTTTCATCCTTTAACAAAAGGATGAAAAACTTTAATCTATCTTTTTTAGAAAAACTATAAAGCTTCTTTTCTTCTTACTTTAATTTTCATTGCACCTTCAATAGGTTTGTCAGAAACTAAAATTAAATATCCTGCTCCTCCAGCTCCTGCTAGTTTCCAAGCAAGTGACTTTTCCTTATATTTTTCTATTTCTTTAAGAATTTTATCATTTACCATTGCCGGAAACATTTTTACTTGTGCATCAAATGACTTTAAAAATGCTTCAGAGAACTTCTCTAAATCTTTATTTTGAATCGCATCCCAAACTTCTTCAGAAGCATTTGCTAAAGACTTTACATTCTCTTCCGTAATATAAGTTTCTCCTAATAAATCTAAACCTTGTTCTCTAGGCCATAATAATACCATCTGAATATGATCTTCTAACCAACCTAAAATAGATTCATCATGTACAGATTCAAATTGTGTTGGCCAATAACCATCACTATAATAATGTCTAACAAGACCTGGCATACAAATACCTATTGCATCTTGAGCTCCAGAAACCATCGTAGAACCTGGTGTATTTTCAAACTTAAAAAGTATTTCTGCTAATTTTTGTGGTTTCTCTAATGGTAAATAATGAGGCCATATTTTTTTTGCAGCATTTCTAGTAGAAGTAGACATTCCACAACGTTCATTATACTCAATAATTGGTTCTAAAGAAAGTGTAATTGCCCAACCTGGGTGAAATTTAGACACATAAGGTTGATCTATCCAAGTACCACCAAGATCTATTCTGTAAGGCAAACTACAAATACCACCTGTTCTTAAAGAAGTTGTAGACCTTTCTGGCAGACCAGCATCCGGAATTCTTTTCAAGTTTTTTAACTCAATATTTAACTCATTACATAATTCTTCTTTTGCTGGCGAAAAACCATCTTCATTTACAATAAAGTAATCTGGTTTTAATGCCTCTAGATCTTCTTTAAAATCTAGCATTCCAGAACCAGAGTTCACAAAAGCATTTTTCACATATTTAATGGCATTAATCATATAAATTCTTTCTTGTTCAGAATTTATAGTATGACGCCCTTTTAATTCAGACACAGTAGCATCCGAACCAATACCTACATATAAATCTCCATACGTAGAAGCCTCTTTAAAAAATGCAATATGCCCACTATGTAGCATATCAAAACAACCTGATACAAATACTTTCTTCTTCATCAATTATAACTATTTTTTGTAATTCACTCTATTTGAACAGTAAAAATACTGCATTTATTTTAAAAGGTAAGTTTCTTAAACTAGTTTTCATTAAAATCAGAAAAACCTTCCCAAACATTTACATTATCTTTATATTCTATGTTACTTTTTATAATTTTACGTGTCTAATAAGTAACAGACATAAAATACAATCATGAAAAAAACACAATCCCTATTAGTTTTAATATTTCTTTTTTTAGCAGCAACTTCTTACGCACAAGAAGTAGTCTATAAAGACACAACATATACTGTTAAAAGGAAATCAATTTATTTAGCAAAAGTAGATGTAACAAAAACCTTAAAACCAGAAAAGGTAAATGAAATTTTTGCTATTCATAAAATAAATGAAGACATAATAGAAGCTGCAAAAAAAGCAGAAAAAGAAAAAAAAGCAACCCAAAAGAAACTAAAGAAAGCTGAAAAGGCTTTAAAGAGTAAAATTAAAGCTCAGAAAAAATTAAGCAAAGCAAACGACAAACTAGATAGTGGTATTAAAAAATACAATAAGCTTAAAAAGAAAGGCGACTTATCTCCTAATGACGACCAAAAATGGTTAGATAAAATAGCGAAGCTAAAAAAGAACGTTACAAAAGCAGAAAAGAATTTTAAAAAATCATAACGAACAATTTTAAAAATTCTTATTTGTAAAAAAAAGGTCTGGTTTATAATAAACCAGACCTTTTTTTGTTATATAATTTTATAAATATTACCTCCTTCTTTTTGGAGCCCTACTTACTTTTTTCTTTCGCTTATTAAAAGGAACAGGCACTGCATCATCAAAAGTATTCTTAGTTTCTTTTGCATTTTTGTTCTTTTTCCATGAATTATTTTCAGGTAATAATTTCTGTAATAAATCTTGTCTTCCCACTTTGTTCAACGTGTTTTTAATCCAATCTTTATTTTCTTTCTTATACCAAAAGAAAAATTTATGTTGGTCTTCACGTTCTTTTTTAGTCTTAGGTGTTTTAGTCGGTTTTAAAGTATACGGGTGATATCCTGAATAATAAATAACCGTTGCAACCGTCATTGGTGTTGGGGTAAAACCTTGCACTTGTTCTAACTGAAAGCCCATATCTTTGGTTTCTGCAGCTAAATTTGCCATGTCTTCTACTTCACTTGCTGGGTGACTAGAAATAAAATAAGGAATCAATTGTAAGTTCAATTTCTTCTTAATATTTATTTTATCGAAACGTTCTTTAAACATGTGAAAATATTTAAAAGAAGGTTTACGCATCAACTTTAAAACAGGATCAGATGTATGCTCTGGCGCCACTTTTAAACGACCAGAAACGTGCTTTGTCATTACCTCTTCTGTATATGCATCCAACTCTTTTGGATCTGCGTTTTTATTGAATTCTGGCACTAACATATCATGTCTAATTCCACTTCCAATAAAAGACTTTTTAATCTTCGGATGCTTATCAACTGCTTGATATAATTCCGTTAAAGGTTTATGAGACGTATCTAAATTAGAACAAATTACAGGCGATATACAACTAGGTGCCACACATTTGTCACAAATAGATTGCACTTTTCCTTTCATCTGATACATATTAGCAGAAGGTCCACCAATATCAGATAAATACCCTTTAAAGTCTGGCATATTTGCCACTTTATCAATTTCTCGTAAAACAGACTCCTGACTTCTACTTGCTATAAATTTTCCTTGATGTGCAGAAATTGTACAAAAACTACAACCACCAAAACATCCTCTGTGAATGTTAATAGAAAATTTTATCATTTCAAACGCAGGTATTGGTCCACGTTTATCATATTTTGGGTGCGGTAAACGCGTAAAAGGCAAATCGAAAGAACCATCAATTTCCTTTTCTGTCATGGTAGGAAACGGCGGATTAATCACCAACGTATTCTCTCCTACTCGTTGTAAAACTCTACGTGCTTTTAACTTATTAGACTCTTGTTCTATCACTTTAAAATTAGAAGCAAACGTTTTCTTATCCTTTAAACAAGCCTCATGAGAATTAATGGTAACATCTTCCCAATCATTTACAACAGGTAATTTCTCTTTCTTTTCATTAACGTAAATAGCCGTTTGTTTAATGTTTTTTAAACTAGAAAACGGAACCCCTTTTTGCATCAATTCTACAATTTCTCGCAAAGGCTGTTCCCCCATTCCGTACACTAACATATCTGCTTTAGACGTCTCTAAAATACCTGGCAACAACTTATCAGACCAATAATCATAATGCGTTACACGTCTTAAAGAAGCTTCAATACCTCCAATTAAGACAGGAATATCCGGAAACTTATCTTTTAAAATCTTAGAATACACAGACGTAGCATAATCTGGTCTAAACCCTTTATCACCATTTGGTGTATACGCATCTTTATCTCTACGCTTTTTACTTGCCGTATAATTAGAAACCATCGGATCCATACAACCACCAGTAACCCCAAAAAACAAACGAGGCTTTCCTAGTTTTTCAAAATCTTGTAAATTATCGTTTACACTTGGTTGCGGCACAATAGCCACACGCAAACCGTAACTTTCTAAAATACGACCGATTACTGCAGGTCCAAATGATGGATGATCTACATAAGCGTCTCCGCTAAATAAAATAACGTCTAATTCTTCCCAACCACGAATTTTCACTTCCTTGTTTGTAGTTGGTAACCAGTCTGTTAATTGATGTCTCTTAGGTTCTTGCATAGTTTGCAAAAATACAAGAATTTTAATAGAAAAAACACTTATTTTAAGAATGTCTTTTTTTAGATTAATTTGAAGCTATTTCCTACTTTCACTACTCGCTTTTTTTATGCAGAAAAAGCATAAAAAAGAGCTCAAACAGACCGTTCAATCAGGGCTAGACTTGTTAGGAAACTAATTGAGAAACCAAAACTTTAAGTAAATCGTCATTACGAGGAAGAATGACGAAGTAATCTGTTTGTTTTTAGTTCCAACTTAAGAGATTGCTTCGTAAACTCGCAATGACAATTATAACAACAGTTACTCCACAATTAAATGCGGCACCTCATCTACATTCCAATCAATTACCAAACCACCTGCTAAAGATTTTGCTACTTCTTTTCCGTATAAAAATTCACATAAATACAACGCAGCTTCAAAAGATTTTGCGCCACCGGCAGAAGTAATGTATTTTCCGTCGTGCACAAATAAAACTTCTTTTCTAATATCTAAATCAGGAAACGTAGCTCTCATTTTATCAATATCACTCGGAAAAGTAGTAGAAACTCTATCATTTAACAAACCTGCTTTTGCTAATACAAAAGCGCCATCGCAATGAGAAGTTATATAAGTAGCGTCTTTATCTACTCGTTTTACAAAGTCTATCATTGCAGCATCTTCTAAATCGGAATCTAAATGATGCTCTGCAGACGGAATTACTAAAATATCTATTTTTGGTAACGAATCTTTTAGATAATTAAAATCAGGCAGAATTCTCATTCCTTCGAAAGTAGTAATTGGTTTGTCTGTATTTGCAACGGTAAATACATTCATTGACTTAATATTTTCTCTAAAAATGGTATGCTGAAAAATATCGAAAGGAGCCGTTAGTTCTGTATTAAAAGTGCCGTCCATAATTAAAAAAGCAACATTATATCTGTCTTTTTCTAATTTTGGAAATACTTTTTTAACCTGAACCTCTTTTATATTTTCAGTCTTTTTTTCTGCTTTTTTAGATTGACAACCTATGAAAGTAATTAGCAATAAGGATAAAAAAACTCTTTTCATTTTATATGTTTTAAGCAGCCATAAAAGTATTCAAATTCATTTTAACAGCATATTAATAAACAATAATTTTCCTTTCTAACTTAAATTAAAGTTGGCAAAAATTCTTAGCCCTGATTGAAACGACATCCTTTTTTTGAGGTACGAAAAAAAAGATATAGAGGAAAGCAGGAAATAGCTACTAAAAAAAACAATTTTCATTTTAACAAAAGATTTTTTACCAACTCTTTTTTGTTTTGTAGTTTTAGCAAAAACTAATTTACCTTTATATGAAGAAACTTTTACTCTTAACATTTTTAAGTCTTGTTTTATTAAATTCTTGTAATTCTACCATAGAAAAAGAACAAAAAAAGGACACTTTTGTAGCAGATAATTACACCAAAAAGGAAGTAGATATTGTTATGCGAGATGGCACAAAACTCCACACAACCATATACGCTCCAAAGGATACAAGTAAAAAATATCCTATTTTAATGCAAAGAACGCCTTATAGTTCTGCACCTTACGGAGCAGGAAAAATGAAAACTAAAATTGCGCCAAATATTCATTTAATGAAAGAATTGAATATTGTAGTATATCAAGATGTTCGTGGTCGTTGGATGAGTGAAGGCGTCTATGATAATATGCGTGCTTATATTCCGAATAAAAAAGAAAATGAATCTGATGAAGTTTCAGATACCTACGACACCATTGATTGGTTGGTAAAAAACGTAGAAAACAATAACGGAAATGTTGGTACTTGGGGAATTTCATACCCTGGGCATTATGCAACCGTTTCTACTATAGATGCGCATCCGGCATTAAAAGCAGCTTCTCCACAAGCTTCAATTGGAGATTTTTTCTTTGATGATTTTCATCATAATGGTGCTTTTTTATTGAGTTATTTTAGAGCCATTTCTTTATTTGGAACTTATAAAGACACGCCAACAGATTCGGCTTGGTATTCGTTTCCTAAAATGGATTCTCAAGATCAATACCAATTTTTCTTAGACAAAGGTCCTTTAAAGAACTTGAATGAATATTTTCAGTATGATAAATTAGATGTCGCAAATACCGAAAAAGATAAAAATAAAATTGATGATTTTTTCTGGAAAGAGATTGTAGAGCATCCTAATTACGATTCTATCTGGCAAAGCAAAGGTATTATTCAACATTTAGACAAAGTACCTTCTACTGTTGCAACAATGGTTGTTGCAGGAGAGTTTGATGCAGAAGATTTATACGGACCTTTAGAAACCTATAAAGGCATAGAAAAACACGGTAAAAACAATTATAACACCTTAGTTTTTGGCCCTTGGGATCATGGAAAATGGGCTAGAAACACCGTAGAAAATTATGTTGGTAATTATTATTTTGGAGATTCTATTTCTTTAAAATATCAATCTGATGTAGAAACAAAATTCTTTAATCATTTCTTAAAAGGAAAAGGTGATAAAAACTCTGGATTGCCAGAAGCCTATGTTTTTGATACTGGTAAAAAAGAATGGAAATCTTATGATGCTTGGCCTCCTAAAAATGTAGTTAAAGAAGATTGGTTTTTGTCTGAAAATCAAGAATTAACTTCTGAAAAAAAATCTACTGAAAAAATCAATTTCATTAGCGATATTAAACGTCCGGTTCCATATTCCGAAGATATTAAAACGGTTTTTACCCCACGTAAATACATGACAGACGATCAGCGTTTTGCTGCAAGAAGACCTGATGTTTTGGTTTTTGAAACGGATATATTAACAGATGACTTTACTTTAGCGGGAGGTATTTTAGCAAAACTAAAAGTAGCAACTACAGGTTCTGCTGCAGATTGGATTGTAAAAGTGGTAGACGTTCATCCTGCGGATGCAGAAGAAAACAACAAGAAACTACAAAATCATTTAAAAATGAGCAATTATCATTTAATGGTTAGAAGTGAAGTTTTAAGAGGTAGATTCAGAAATAGTTTCGAGCATCCAGAACCTTTTATTCCGAATAAAAAGACTGATGTAAATATTAAGCTACAAGATGTTTTTCACACGTTTAAAAAAGGACATAAAGTACAAATTCAAGTACAAAGTACCTGGTTTCCTTTAATCGATTTAAATCCGCAAACGTATGTAGACAATATTTATAAAGCGGACGAAAAAGATTTTAAAACACAAACACACACTGTTTTTACCGATTCTAGTATTGAGTTTTCTGTATTGAAATAAAATATTAAACATTTAATTAAAAAAAATCCATCAAGAAAACTTGATGGATTTTTTTATATCACCTCTTTCTTTAAAACTCTTAAAAGATAAAATAGAATTAAGACACCTACAAATGCGAATGCTGTAACTAGTATCCAAGTGGTTTCAAAACCAAATTTAGCCACCAACTGCATACCAACATTGTGGCTAAAAATATGTGATAAAGAAAACGCAATACTATACAAAGCCATGTATTCTCCTTTATTTCCTTTTTCGGCTCTATCTATGGCAAAAGCATTCGAAAACGGAAAAGCAATCATTTCTCCAATAGACATTAATAAAATTCCGATAATTAAAACACCCACCCAACCTGTTAAATTTAAAATAATAAAACTAAAACCAACCAGAAAAAGGCCTAAAGCAATTAATTTAACTTTAGATTTTTTTAAATCTTCTAACCATTTTATCAAAGGCATTTCTAACAGAAAAATAAACAGACCACTTAAGCCCATTAATAGTCCTATTTCAAATTCTGACAAAAAACGCTTATCACTATAATATAAAGGAATTGTAGAAAAATATTGCATAAATACAAATCCAAAAATAAACATCGCTATAAAAAAGACCCAAAAAGCTTTGTCTTTATAAACAGAAATTGGGTTTTCCACTTTTACCTCATCCTGAACTTTTGCTTTCTTAGGATGCAATACTTTCAGTAATAAAAAGGCTGCTAACACACAAGTAATTCCATCCATCCAAAACAAACCTACATACCCAATTCCAGTAATTATTAAACCTCCAATTGCAGGTCCTGCAGAAAAACCTAAGTTAATTGCCAAACGAATTAAAGTTACAGAACGAGTTTTATTTTCTGGCTTGCTGTACGCACTTAAAGCAACAAACATTGCAGGTCTAAAAGCATCTGCAACAAGCATAACCATAAAAATACCAAAACAGAATTCGTTAAAAGTACTTGCAAATTGCAGAAAAACAAATAGAATTCCTGTACCAAATAAACTTACTAACATTACCTTATAATAGCCAATTATATCGGTTAATTTTCCTCCAATCCAAGTTCCCACAACAGAACCTAAACCAAAGAAAGACATAATCCAACCAACATCTGAGAATGAAAAGTGAAGACTTTTTGTAAGATATAATGATAAAAAAGGAATTACCATAGTACCAGATCTGTTAATAAAAGTGATTAATGATAACCACCAAACCTCTGTAGAGAGTCCTCTAAAAGTGTTGAGGTAATTGTTGTAAAGTTTTTTCATTTTGGTTTAGTTGATGTATATAAAACAAAAAAGTCCGACGGTGTGTCGGACTTTTATAATTGTTTGATTTTATATTGAACTCATCAAAACATATAAATATACCGATTACTGCAGTTTCCCCACGATAACTTGGCAATATAAAATGTTAAGACTCTTTTCATTATTTGTTTATTATTGTGCCAAAGCTACATAAATTATTTGAATGTTGTATTTTTGATTTGTAAATAAATTATAATGAAAAAAATAGTACTTCTACTCTCTATCACTTTTCTATTGATGTCTTGTAATTCGCAAAGCAAAAGGCCTTTAATGGGAAAAACTGTTTATCAACAAGAACTAAATGCGAGTTTTAAAGATGCATCTATATCACCTTTAAAAAAGAAAGATTTGAGACATTTTAAAGGGTTAGATTTTTTTGATATTGATTCTACTTTTATTGTAACTTCAAAATTAGTTAGAACAGAAAATGCACCAACATTTGAGATGGCAACCACCACAGATAGAAAGCCTTTGTACAAAGAATACGGGAAGTTACATTTTACTTTGCAAGGAAAAAATCACGAATTAACCATTTACCAAAGTCAAGATGATTTAGAGGATGAAAAATATAAAGACTATTTATTTTTACCTTTTACAGATGATACTTCTGGAGAAGCATCTTATGGTGGCGGGCGTTATATGGATGTAATGACCACAGATATTACGGCAGAAAACATGGTAATATTAAACTTCAACAATACTTACAATCCTTATTGTGCCTATAACGACAAATATTCTTGCCCATTAACACCTAGAAAAAATCATTTAGATTTAGAAATAAAAGCCGGAATTAAGGTTTATAAAAAATAAGTATTTTAAAACTCTGTTATAACCTACTATAAACAAGTGCAGAAATAACAATTTAATTAAAATCCCCAAGGTTGCACCTTGGGGATTTCTTTTTGCTTACACCATTTTTTTATTGGTCATATACAAACCATAAGCCGCACTAAAAACAACTTTAAATCCAAAGAAGTTTTTCCATTTTCCGTCTGCAAAATTGGTTTCTATAACTTTCGCAAAGTCCGCAGAAAATAAATCGCTAAAACTAGCCATTAACAAAGAAACTACCGTTACAATTACAAAGAAAGGGATAGCTACTCTAGCAAAATTACTCCAAAAAAGCGGTTGTTTTATTTTTTCTAAAAATGTCATTATTTTAATTTTTGATTATTGTGATGACGGTCGTGATCACGTTTTGTTTTAATATCTAATTTCTTTTCAAAAGCGTCTTGTAAATCGACGCCTGTTTGGTTAGCCAAACACAAAACTACAAACATTACATCTGCCAACTCCTCTCCTAAATCTTTATTTTTATCAGACTCTTTTTCACTTTGTTCCCCATAACGTCTTGCAATAATACGTGCAACTTCACCAACTTCTTCTGTTAGTTGCGCCATGTTTGTTAACTCGTTAAAATAACGAACCCCATGAGTTTTAATCCAATCGTCTACTTGTTTCTGTGCGTTTTCTATATTCATTTTTCTTTATTAAAAGATTGAAAAAATTAAAGTATCAAAGATACATTTTATAAATTATTTGGTTTGTTTCTAAACCAATAAAACGCTAACTTCGTTATCGACTGATATAAAATATTAAAACGATTTTATATTATTTCATTAGCAGCAATATGACCAAAAATATGAAAGAAGGATTAATTAAAGATACTTACGAACTCATTTTTAAAGAAATACAAACAGTAATTACAATTTTCTATATTTTGATTGTTGGTATTGGAATGCTTTTTACTTATCAAAAGTACTCGGAATTCGGAATTAATATTTTTGATTATGCGGATGTTTTTGATTTTTTAGTAGCTCCTTTTTCTGATTTTAAAATATTATTATTTTCTACAATAACAATAACGTTAGTTTTTCTCTTTTTTAAACTTGATAGTCTATTTAATAGAAAATTTCCGAAAAATTACTCGAGAATAAACTTTGGTTGGGATAAAAAAAGCTGGTTCAATTCATACAGGTATTCATTATTTTTTATTCTTTTTATTTTCTACCTTTATCTTTCTGCTGATTTTTATGGGAAATTCACAAGTAAACAAACAAAAGAAAATTCACCAATAAACTTAAAATACTCCGACAATGAAAATATCAATGGAATAGTAATTGGAAAAACAAAAGATGTGATTTTTTTATTGCAAGGTAAAAAAGTGAAAGCAATCCCAATAAATTCAATAATTAAAGAATTTGAAATAAAATAAAGCTGCTAACACCGTGTATAATTAATTGCTTTGGTCCTTGCCTATTTGGAAAATTCCTTCGATATTTTTCTCGCGTTCGTTTTTGTTTACTAACTTAGTTGCTTAAACACGTAACAAAGTGTACACAACAACGATAACGAACCTTCAAAAAACTAACTCAAAAACTCAGAAACCTCTGCATAAAAATCCTTCGGATTTTCTGCATGTAACCAATGCCCTGCATTTTTAATTTCTACAATTTTAGAATTCGGAAAATGTGCTTCAATAATAGGTTCTTCGTCTTGTGTAATATAGTCCGATTTTGATCCTTTTAAGAACAAGGTATCTTTTTCAAAAACAGTAAATGATGGCAAAGCTTCACCAACTTCTGGATTATTATCGGTTAAGGATTCCAAATTAAATCTAAACGCTAATTTTCCTTTTTCTTTCCAATAGACGTTTTTCAACAGAAACTGACGCACACCAAAATCCGGAATTAAAGCTGATAATTTTTTATCAACCAAAGTTCGAGTATTTTCTACAGAAAAATCAATAGAATTTAATCCAGCTAAAATAGCATTATGGTGTGGTTGGTACATTCTTGGAGAAATATCAACAACAATTAATTTATCAACTAAATCTGGATATGTAACGGCAAACAACATCGCGGTTTTTCCGCCCATAGAATGCCCAATAATATTTACTTCTTCTAACTGATAATGCTGAATATAAGCATGTAAATCTTCTACTAAAACCTCATAATTAAATTCATCTTCATGAAAACTACGTCCGTGATTCCTTTGATCTATTAAATGAACTTGATAATCTTCAGCAAACTGATTTCCAATGGTCTTCCAGTTATCAGACATTCCAAAATAACCATGTAAAATTAACAATGGTTTTCCTTCCCCTTTTATCGTTGAATGTAAAATTTGATTTTTAGACATTTTGATTGTTTTGTCTGGTCGAGCGCAGTCGAGACCTAAAGATTAACCTCTCGACTGCGCTCGAGGAGACATTTTTTAAATTTCCTGACCACAAAGAAACATAGAAAACTTAGTTTTATTGCAGACTGAAACTGAAAACTGAGACTGAATACTACTTACTATTTCAGTCGATGTAAATACATATTTACAACATTCTCTAAACCTAAATAAAGGCTTTCTGCAATAAGTGCGTGTCCTATTGAAACTTCTGCCAAATTAGGAATATTCTCTTTAAAGAATTTAATATTATCTAAGCTTAAATCGTGCCCAGCATTAATACCTAAACCTAATTTATGAGATAAAATTGCAGCTTCTGTATAGGGTTTTATAGCATCAAAATTACCTAAATCATATTGCGTTGCAAAATCTTCTGTGTACAATTCTATTCTATCTGCTCCTGTTTTAGCCGCTGCTTCAATCAGTTTTGCATCTGTATCAATAAAAATTGAAGTTCTAATTCCGTTTTGTTGAAACTCTTTAATTACTTCTTGTAAAAAAGATTGATGTGTAATGGTATCCCAACCTGCATTAGAAGTAATTGCATCTAGAGCATCTGGCACCAAAGTAACTTGTGTTGGTTTTACTTCTAAGACCAAATCCATAAAAGATTTTATAGGGTTTCCTTCAATATTATACTCGGTAGTAACAACATTTTTTAAATCTCTTGCATCTTGATAACGAATATGTCTTTCGTCTGGTCTTGGGTGAATTGTTATTCCCTGAGCACCAAACTCTTCTATATCACTGGCTACTTTTAATAAATTAGGGACATTTCCTCCACGAGAATTTCTTAAAGTTGCTATTTTATTAATATTTACACTTAACTTTGTCATTGTCTAAAATTAGGCTGCAAATATAATTTATTAAATCATTTTATCCTATATTCGTAAAGCATGAATATGAACGACTACTTATTAGAACAAATAAAACCACTTCGCTTAAAAGACACTGTTAAAAGTGCTCAAAAAGTGTTAAGAAAAAATCATATAACACATTTTCCCATTATTGAAAACAACAAATTATTAGGTTCTTTTGCAGAAGATGATATACAGACCATAGAAAACAACGAAGAAGAGTTAGTTGAGCATGCACATTTATTAAATTCTTTTTTTGCTGATGAAAAAGCAACTGTTTTAGAACTGTTAAAGATTTTTGCAGACAATGACACCAACCTTATACCTGTTTTAAATGAAGCCAAAGATTATATTGGTTATTTTGATTTACGTGATGTTTTAGATGTTTTTTCGACAAGTCCGTTTATGGTTGAAGAAAGCGAGACTTTAATTATAGAAAAATTAAGGAACGACTACTCTATGAGTCAGGTTGTACAAATTATAGAAGCTAGTGGAGGTCAATTATTAGGCTTATATATTTCCGAAAAGAATTTAGATAATGTACAAGTTACCATCAAAGTAATTTCTGAAGAAATAAATGAAATTATGCAAACTTTTAGAAGGTATGATTATAAAATTATATCTATGCATGAAAATGACATTTATTTAGAAGATTTAAAAAGTAGGTCTGAATATTTACAGAAATATTTAGACATGTAAACCTATAAGAATACATTTACCAAAAAATAAAAAAACGTATTGAAAAAAGCAGCAATTTACGGTCAATCATACGCGATTACATCAGAAAAAGAAGTTAAAACATTAATACACGTTTTACAAAAAAATAAGATTGATTTTTATATTGAACATGAGTTTTACAAACTTTTAACAGTAAATAAAGTATTGGAGGATTCATACAAATCATTTGATAATTTTAATGATTTAGACAATACTTTTGATATCATGCTTACACTTGGTGGAGACGGTACATTTTTACGTTCTGCAACCCATATTAGAGATTTAGACATTCCTATTTTAGGCATAAATACAGGTAGATTAGGTTTTTTAGCCATCGTTGCAAAAGACGTAATAGAAGAAAGTATAAATTTGGTTTTAAAAGGCGAATATACCATACAAGAAAGAACACTTTTATCTGTTAAAACAGAACCTAAAACAAAAGATTTTGAAGAATTAAATTTTGCCTTAAATGAAGTAACTATTGCCAAAAAGAACACTACTTCTATGATTGGGGTAAAAACCTATTTAAACGGAGAGTACCTTACAAATTACTGGGCAGACGGCTTAATAATATCTACACCAACTGGTTCTACAGGCTATTCGTTAAGTTGTAACGGACCTGTAATTTTACCAGATTCTAAAAACATTGTAATTACACCAATTGCACCACACAACTTAAATGCAAGGCCTATAGTAATCTCTGACGAAACTAAAGTAGAGTTAGAAGTAGATTCTAGAGAAAAAAGCTACTTAGTATCTTTAGATTCTAGAGTTACTACGGTAGCCAACCACACAAAAATTCTAATAGAAAAAACAGATTTTACCATAAAAAGTATTCTACCTAAAAACCAATCTTTTTTAAAGACGTTAAGAAGTAAACTTTTATGGGGAGAAGACATTAGAAACAAAACAAATGTTTAACGGAGTACTTACAATATTTCTTTAAAAATGTTGTTATTCAAAAAAGACTATATATTAACTTTATAAAGCAATTTGAAATTTCTATATTTGCCCACTATTTTATAATGAAAAAAAGAATATTATTTTTTGTATTTGTAAGTTTCACCTCCATTTTTATGGGGCAACTTCATGAGGTAGGCCTTACTATTGGAGGTACTAACTATGTTGGTGACATTGGTAAAAACTACTACTTTTATCCGAATGAACTCGCTGGTGGCATTACATACAAGTACAATTGGAATCCAAGAATTGCTTTAAGAGCATCTTACAGCCTTCTACCTATTTCAGGAAATGATGCAGATGCAGACACAGGGTATAGAAGAGATCGATTAGACGCTAGCGGAAAAACATACAAGTTTTCTAACAATATTAATGAATTAGCTGTTGGTATCGAATATAATTTCTATGAATATGATTTATCTTCTTATGATAAAACTTGGACTCCTTACCTAATCTTAGAATTGGCTGTTTTTAATCATACAAACGTAAGTTCATACTTACCAACAGGAGGAATAGAAAAATTAGGAAAGAAAACGTCTTTGGCTATTCCTTTCGGTTTTGGTTATAAGTCTAAATTATATGGTACTTTAGCTTTTGCAATTGAAGCAAAATTTAGATATACTTTTGAAGATGATTTAGATTACCTTTCTAACGATACACCAAATGTGAATTTAGACGGTACAGGTAATGATTGGTATATGTTTACTGGAGTTTCTTTAATCTATACCTTTGGTAGACCTGCTTGTTATACAAACGGATTATAAAAAACTATGGACAAAAAATTACTAATCGACCTACAAAGAACACCAAAACATGTTGCCATTATAATGGATGGTAATGGCCGTTGGGCAAAAGGTAAAGGAATGAATAGAATTTTCGGCCATAGAAATGCCCTAACTGCTGTTAGAGAATCTGTTAGTGCAGCTTCTCAAGTAAACATAGAGGCAATTACTTTATATGCTTTTTCTACAGAAAACTGGAACCGACCTAAATTAGAGGTAGACGCTTTAATGAGTTTATTAATTAATTCTTTAAAAAAGGAATTACCTGGCTTCATGAAAAATGGCGTAAAAGTAAACGCAATTGGCGCTATAGAAAGCTTACCTAAAAAAGCTCAAAAAGTTTTAGGAGATGTAATTTCTCAAACAAAAGACAACACAGATATTGTATTAACCTTTGCTCTTAGCTATGGTTCTAGAGAAGAAATTGTTAATACTATTAAAAACATATCCAAAAAAGTTGTTAATAATGAGATAAATATCGAAGAAATTGATGAAAATACTATAAATAACCATTTATATACGTTTAATTTGCCCGACGTAGACTTAATGATTAGAACTAGTGGAGAACAACGCATTAGTAATTTCTTATTATGGCAAATGGCATATGCCGAATTATATTTTACAGATATACTTTGGCCAGACTTTAGAGAAGAGCATTTTTACGATGCAATCATAGATTATCAGAATAGAGAACGAAGATTTGGAAAAACAAGCGAACAAATTACAGAATAAATTTTTTATGAAATTATTTTCTGCATCAATAATGTTAACAGCATTATTTTTTACTTTTAGTGCTAAGGCACAAACTGAAATAGATAGTTTATCGACAGTAAAAATAGACACGACCTCTATAAAAGATACATCCTTTGAAAAAGGGAAAGAATACACCCTAGGAGGCATAAGTGTAACCGGTTTAAAAAAGTTTAGTGAAGAAACCGTTAGGGTTTTTACAGGCTTAAGAAATGGGCAACCTATTAAATTACCAGGAGACAAACTTACAAGTGCCATTAAAAAACTATACGAAAGTAAGCAGTTTAGTAACGTAGATGTTTACCTAGCTAGATTAGATGGTAGTACAGTTTACCTACAATTTGATGTCTTAGAATTACCTCAATTAAACAATATAACAATTGCAGGTATTAAAAAAGGGAAAGCAAAAGAACTTAAAAAAGATGCTGAATTAAAAAAAGGAGCAATGGTTACTGATAACCTTATTGTTACTACTAAAAATTACTTCACAAAAAAATATACAGATAAAGGTTTCCTAAAAACAAAAGTTAATTTAGATGTTAAAAAAGATACATCTGATATTAACATTGTTAACATGGCTATTTTTATTGATAAAGGCAAAAAAATTAAAATTAAAGACATTAATTTTGTAGGAAATAAAGCACTTTCTGATAAGAAACTTAAAAAAGCGATGAAAAACACCAAAGAAAAACTTCTTGGTCGTTTTTGGAAAGGATCTAAATATATAGAAGAAGACTTTCAGGAAGATTTAGAAAGTATTTTAGATAAATATAGCAGATTAGGATACAGAGATGCACGTATTCTTAGTGATAAAATTAGTTGGAATGATGACAACACCATCGATATTGATTTAGAATTAGAAGAAGGAAGACAATATAGATTTGCAGAAATTTTATTTGTTGGTAATAAAGAATACACAGCAGAACAACTTCAATTATATTTAAAGATTGAAAAAGGAGATGTATATAATGGTGCTGTTTTAGAAGAGCGTGTTAAAGGTGATGGTAGCCCAACATCTCAAGATATATCTACTTTATACCAAGATAACGGTTTTTTATTCTCTTCTGTGAATGCTGTAGAAACTAAAGTTAAAAATGATTCTATTACAGTAGAAATTAGAATTAGAGAAGATGAAAAAGCTCGTATTAAAAAAGTAACTGTTTCTGGTAATGATAAAACTAATGACCATGTTTTATTCAGAGAACTACGCGTAAAACCTGGAGACTTATTTAGTAGAAGTGCTATTATTAGATCTATTAGAGAAATTGGTCAATTAGGTTTCTTTGATTCTAATGTTTCACCAGATGTAATACCAGATTATCAAAATAAAACAGCAGATATAGACTTTTCTGTTGTAGAAAAAGGTGGGAGTCAAATAGAATTACAAGGTGGTTATGGTGGTGGTTCTTTTATAGGAACTTTAGGTTTATCATTCAACAACTTTTCTATAAGAAACATCTTTAACAAAGAGGCTTATAAGCCTTTACCAATGGGAGATGGTCAAACACTATCATTAAGGTTACAAACGAGTAGAACATACAATACATATAGTTTTTCTTTTACTGAACCATGGTTAGGTGGTAAAAAACCAAAATCATTATCTTTTTCTGTATATTCTTCTAATCAATATCAATTAGATTTTACTACTTATGATGTAGATAAAAGTAAAAGTTTAGGTATTATTGGAGCTTCTGTAGGGCTAGGACAACGTTTAAAATGGCCAGATGATTTTTTCCAATTATCACAATCTATTAGTTACCAAGCATTAAAATCTAACAACTATAACTTTGGTTTGGCAGGTTTAAACTTAAACAATGGTACATTAAACAACCTTTCTTACAATATTTCTTTATCAAGAAACTCTGCAGGACCAAGTTTAATATTTCCTACATACGGATCTGAGTTTACCGTTGGAGCGAAAGCAACATTTCCTTATTCTTTATTGAATAATAAAGATTATAATGACAGCAGTTTAGATGCTGTAGACAAATACAAATGGTTAGAGTACTATAAATTAAATTTTAAAGGAAAATGGTATACTGCATTTACAGACAAATTGGTATTAATGACCAATGCAGAGGCAGGTTACTTAGGTTCTTATAATAGTGATTTAGGAGCAACACCTGTAGAGCGTTACTTTGTTGGTGGAGATGGTATTGCTGCTTACCAATTAGATGGTAGAGAAACAGTAGGTTTAAGAGGATATGAAAACAGTGGACTTTCATCTAACTATGGTGGAACCATTTATAATAAATTTCAATTAGAATTACGTTATTCAATTACAGATGCTCCTTCTGCATCTATTTATACACTTGGGTTCTTAGAAGCGGGTAATTCTTATGACGATTTTGATGAGTTTAATCCCTTTGATCTAAAACGTTCAGCAGGTGTTGGGGTAAGAATTTTTATGCCTGCATTTGGTTTATTAGGAATTGATTTTGCACATGGATTTGATCCACTACCTGGTCAAAGTGAAAAATCTGGTTGGCAAACACACTTTATAATTGGAAAACAATTCTAAAAAAACTTCAGCATTGTAAGGGAAAAGTTTTTTTGGCACGGTTTTTTCTAAATACATAATACAAATGAAAAAAATATTTTTAGTAATCGTTCTTTTACTTAGTGTTACTTTTTCTTGGTCTCAAAGAGGTCAATCAATTGCCTATATAGATATGGAGTATATTCTAGAAAATGTTCCAGAATATTTAGATGCGCAAAACACGTTGGATGCTAAAGTTGCTAAATGGAGAAAAAAACTAGATGAACAAGCTAGACATATAGAAATCTTAAAAACAGATTTAGCAAATGAAAAAGCAATTCTGACAAAAGATTTAATTGAAGAAAAAGAAGAAGAAATTAGTTTAAAACAAGTAGAATTAAGAAGACTAGAATCTTTGTACTTTGGCCCAAATGGAGATATGTTTTCTGTAAGAAAACAATTGGTTAAGCCAATTCAAGATCAAGTTTACAATGCAATACAAAGTATTTCTTTAAGAAAAAATTATGACTTTGTTTTTGATAAATCTACTGACTTGGTAATGCTATATTCAAATAAAAAATACGATATTAGCGACCTTGTTTTAGCAACTATAGATCGTAGTAGATTAATTGCTGAAAAAGGGAAACAAAGGGAAGAAAGAAATCTAGCTCCTAAAAACGAGTTAACAGATAGACAAAAAGAAGCTATCGCCAAAAAAGAACAAGCACAAGCAAAGAAAATTGCAGATGTTGAAGCAAAAAAGAAGCTAATCGCAGAAAAAAGAGAAAAGCTTTTAAAAGATCGAGAAGAAAAGAGAGAGTTGTTAAGAGCTAAGAAAGAAGCTTTAAGAAAGAAAAAAGAAGAACAAAAAGAAGAACAAGAATAATAATTAAATTAAAACAAGAATGAAAAATTTAAAATCGTTACTATTAATCGCTGTATTTACTTTAGGACTAGCAGGTGTTGCAAATGCACAAAAAATAGGTCATATAGACTTTGAAAAATTAGTTGCAGAAATGCCTCAAACTAAGACTCTAAAATTAGATATGGAGAAACTTGGTAAAACGTACCAAGATGAGATTACAGGAATGGAAAAGAAAATTGAAGCTACTAGACAAAAGTATGTTGCAGAGTCTAAAGGACAAACCAACGAAACTAATGATACAAGAGCTCAAGAATTACAACAAGAAGCTGCAAAAATTGAACAAGCAAGAAGATTTGCTTACCAAGATATGCAGAAAAAACAAAATGAAGGTTTACAACCAATCATAGAAAAAGCACAAACTGCTATCGATGCTGTAGCTGCTTCTAAAGGTGTAGTATATGTTTTAGATGCTTCTGTTGGTAAAGGTTTATTAGTTAAAAAAGGTGAAGACTTATTTAACGATGTAAAAGCTAAATTAGGTTTTTAATAAATCTACTTAATATTACAAATTAAAACCTACTGAAATTCAGTAGGTTTTTTTATTTTTACAGAACATGGTAAAACACAATAAATTTCCTATTGGCATATTTGACTCTGGTGTAGGCGGTACTTCTATTTGGAAAGAAATTAATGCACTTTTACCACAAGAGAATACTATTTACTTATCAGATAGTAAAAACGCTCCTTATGGGGATAAAAGTAAACAACAGATTATTGATTTATCCATTAAAAACACCGAGTTTTTACTAAAACAAAATTGTAAAATTATAATTGTAGCCTGCAACACTGCAACTACAAACGCCGTAAAAGTTTTAAGAGAAAAATACGATATTCCATTTATAGGAATAGAGCCAGCTATTAAAACAGCTGCTTTACATACAATAACCAATACCATTGGCATACTTGCCACAAAAGGAACCTTAAATAGTGAGTTGTTTGAAAAAACATCCCATTCCATCAACCAAAAAATTATACGCAAAGAAATAATAGGAACAGGCTTAGTAGAGCTTATAGAAGATGGTAAACTGCACTCTAAGGAGATGACAGAATTATTATCAACCTATGTTAATCCTTTAATAGAAGAGAACGTAGATTGCCTAGTTTTAGGTTGCACACACTACCCTTACTTAATTCCACAAATAAGAAAATTGGTTGGAAATAAAATTCAAATTATAGATTCTGGTCAAGCTGTAGCAAGACAAACCAAAAATATTTTAGAAAAACATCTACTAATAAATACAAATAAAGAAAAAGGTGTACATCAATTTTTTATCAACAAAGAAAAAAATGTATTAGAAATTTTAGTCTCTGATAAAAACCACACAACAACAGTAACTGAAAAAGATTTTTAGAAACCGATAAATGAATTATTAATATTAGGCATACTACGCCAAGTTTTATCTTGCGTCCATAAATTAATACCTAAAGTTAATTGATGAAAACCAGATTTTGTTAAGACTACATCTCCTATTTGGTTTGTATAGGTATAAGAAAACATAACGTTTTTATAATTTAAACCAACTATTGGAGAAACAAATTGAGAGTTCTCTACAGCATCGGCATCAAAACTTCTTCTATAAGACAATGCTAACCACAATTGATAGTTATTAAGCGTTTTATATCCTTTTAAATTAAAATCTGCAATTTTCTGTCCTGTATTTTCCTTCACTTGAAGCATAAAAGAAGGTTCTAATTGAAAATAGTAATTTTCATCATAATAATATCCTGCAGAAAAAACATAATTCCTTAAATTTAAAGGTTCTAAAACATTTAAATTATTTTTAGCTGTTAATAATAAATTCTTCACTGTAAAATAAGACGAAAAACCACCTCTATGGTAAGCAGCACTAAAATCTGAATTATAATAACTAGAGCTCTGAATAATTGCAGCAACATCATCATTACCAAATGATCTTTGATCGGATTGATTTTGAACAAAAGTAAAAGATAACCCGAAAGATAATTGCTCAAAATAATTACCATTATCATTTAAAGGTAAATGATACGCATACGTACCTTGAATTCCTTTTTGAGAGTGATATCCGTTTTTATCATTAAACAAAACAACACCAAAAGCTGCATTTGTTTCAGCACCAAATCTAGAATGGAAACTTATAGTTTGTAAAGCAGGTGCATCTGGTATACCAGACCATTGTTGTCTTGCTGTAAAACGTAATTTACTAGAATTACCAATACCTGCAGCAGATGGATGTACCAAATACACATTGTCAGATAAATAATCTTGATAAATCGGTAATGTTTCTTGTGCATAATTTTTTAAAGAAAAAAACAAAACACACAGTAAAGAATATTTTACGTAATTTAATTTCATTAAAGGAAAAGTATTATAAGATATCAAATATATTCTTTTTCTTATAGAAAACACTTTTCAAGTTAAAAATTTTACAAAATTAGTTGTATATATTTCAGCTAACAAGCTAAAATTATGATTAATACAGTAAAATTTAAAAAGAAAGAATAAAAACCGTTAATGACAAATTTCATTCGCATTTATAACTTCTAAAATAGGAGCCGGAGAAACATAAGGAATTCCAAGACCTAGTCCTCTTAAAACAAATAAAACCCCAATAAATACAACCACAACGGGTATTGCTTTTTGAATTTTTTTTCTAAGAGTACCTTTGGTAAAGTTGCCCAAATAAACGACAGAAGTCATTAAAGGAATAGTACCCAAACCAAATAAAAACATATATAAACTTCCTGAAAAAGCATTTGTGGTAGCTAAAGCTCCAAAAACAGCCATATAAACCAAACCACAAGGTAAAAATCCATTTAAAAAACCAATGGTAAAAAAAGTATCATTTCTCTTCTTCTTCAACTCTTTGCCTAATGCATTCTTTACTTTAAAAATAACTTTATTGATGCCCTTAGAAAAATTTATTTTTGAAAAAAATCTAGGAAAAATCACCATCAAAATCATACTGATACCAACAATTATAGATAGTTGCTGTTGAAATCCGAAGAAATAAAATCCCTTCCCTAAAAAACCAAACAATAAACCGATAAGACTATAACTAAATAATCGACCAAAATGATAACTTAAAATTTGTAGAAAACCTTTAGTTTTATTTTGTCTATCAATTGGCAGCATAAAGGCAATAGGTCCGCACATACCAACACAGTGAAAACTACCTAATAACCCAAATAATATTGCCGATAAAAACATTAATACTGTATTTCTCTTTTAATTAAGTATTCTTTATCCTTATATTTGAAAGCCAAATTAATGTTCCAACGACCATCTAATAAACGTTTCTCAGGCACGAGCAAATATGTATTAGAGATTGAAATAGGTATTTCAAAATCTAATTGTTTATTAGACGGTCTATATAGGAACACTTTTCCTGTAATTTCATTTGGAGATAACTCTTTAGGAAATTCTATTTTTAAACCTTCTACTGTTCTTTGAATAGTTACTTTATCTTTATACTTGGCTCCATTTTGCTCTGCATCAATTTCACCTTGAAAATGTACTTCTTGTTGGTAATAATTTTCTGTAACTAAATCGTAACTATAAGAATTATCTGTGCTCATAGTAATAACCATGTATAAAATAAAACTCATAAAAGCGACTATTGCAATAGTAATTCCTGTTCCCCAATTAAATTTCATAATGTTATTTATTTGTAACTTCTAGGTCCTAAAAAGTTGGTTATGGTAGTTTCAATTAATTCGTCGCCACTATAAACACCTATTTCTAACTTTATTTTATCTTTTTTTAATGCTGATGAGTTTATTTCTATAAATAAAGTTCCCTCTGCTAAACCTTGCTTCGGAATATTAAAATCTTGATTGGTTACTAATTTTATAGTTCCTTTTTGAGACATTAATTTATAACTGACGTCATTTATATCTTTGGTTGTTTTATTAATCACCTTAAAAGTATACACATTACTAATAATGTTATTTTCTTTATGCTGATACAATTGTCCTGGTAACCTTAAAATAGTTGCTTCAACATCATTTCTTAAAAACAACATTCCTATTAAAACTCCTACTAAAATAAATAAGACAGCAGAATAACCTTTAATTCTTGCATTCAGCTTAAAAGGTTTCTTTTTCTCGATATTTTCTTCGCTTTCGTATCGTATTAATCCTTTTGGTAAACCAACACTTTCCATCATGTGGTCACATTCATCAATACAAGCAGTACAATTTACACACTCTAATTGTGTACCGTTTCTAATATCTATCCCGGTAGGGCAAACAACAACACATTGTTTACAATCTATACAATCTCCTTTACCTATAGCCTCTCTATCTTCGTTTTTCTTAAATTTAGATCTTCCTGCCTCTCGTTCACCTCGTTTATGATCATACGCTACGTTAATGGTTTTGTTGTCTAATAAAACACCTTGCAACCTACCATACGGACAAGCAATAATACAAACCTGCTCTCTAAACCATGCAAAAATAAAATAGAAAACACACGTAAAAATAATTAATGAAATTAGCGTACTAGTATTATCAAAAGGACTGCCAGTTATGTATGTTATTAATGTATCTCCACCAATTAAATATGCTAAAAATACATTAGCAATAAGAAAAGAAATAACAAAGAAAATAAACCATTTTAAAAGTCTTTTTCTAATTTTTTCTGCGTTCCAAGGTTGTTTATCTAAGCGTATTTGTTTTCCTCTATCACCATCAATCCAATATTCTACTTTTCTAAAAACCATCTCTAAAAAAATGGTTTGCGGACAAATCCATCCACAGAAAATACGACCGAAAATAACGGTAAATAGAATGATAAACACAACACCCACAATCATTGAAATTACCAATAAGTAAAAGTCTTGTGGCCAAAAAGGGAATCCAAAAATATTAAATTTACGTTCTATAACATTAAATAGTAAAAACTGATTCCCATTAATCTTTATAAATGGAGCTGCTAAAAGAAAAGCTAATAAAAAGTAACTTACGTAAGACCTGTATTTATAAAATTTTCCACTAGGCTTTTTAGGAAAAACCCAAGAACGATTACCCGATTTATCAATTGTACCAATACTATCTCTAAATTGTTCGTTTTTAGGAGTTTCCATAAATCTACTAATTAACTTGTATTATCAGTTATTCTACTTCTGTTTCTACAGGAGCTTCTTCTTCAGTTGAAATTACCTCTACACCTTCTGCAACCCATTTATCTCCTTCAGGAGCTTTAGCGTTTGCAGGTGTAGTACCTTGTAAAGAAATTACATAGCTAGCAACTTTAGCAATATCATCTGCTTTTAAAGTTTTATTCCAAGCTATCATCCCTTTACCATCTCTACCTCCATTAGAAATAGTACTAAAAACATTTTTAATACCACCACCTAAAATCCAGAATTCATCTGTTAAGTTTGGTCCAATTGCTCCACCACCATCTGCAATATGACAAGATGCACAGTTCAATTTAAAAACAGCTTTACCTCTACCTAAATCTTTAGCATCTGTTAATAAAGTTACATTTTCAGCAGTTATAAAATCTGTTGCTGGTGCTGTAGATTTATATTCTTTTAAAGCAGCTTTCGCTTCTGCAACCGCTTTATCATATTCTACAATTTGATTATCGCCATCTAAGACTTCAAACCTTACTAAATACACAATTGCAAAAACAATAGAAGCATAAAACATATACACCCACCAAGGTGGTAACGTATTGTCTAATTCCTGAATTCCATCATAGTTATGCTCTAAGATTATTTCTTGTTCACTATCAATATCTTTAGATCTTGTCCAAGATTTTAATAGCTTTTTAATCCATGCATTACTTTCTTCCGGAACAATACCTAATTTTTCATTTTTTAATTCTGTTGCTTTAGCAATGGCAATTACATTTACCATTTCCTTTAGTACAACAACTAAAACAAAACCAATAAGAGCGATCCAAACTAAAGGATTCTCATAAATATCAAATGGGTTTTCGTACACCATAAACGACTTTGCAAGCGCTAAAAACGTAACAATTACAAAGATTATATAGATTGTAGATTGAAAATATTTTTTCATTTTTTTTTCTTTTTAGTTCTCTAACGGTATATTACTTACCTTATTTATATATTCTTTTTTTGCTGTAAATACCCACAAGAACAATGCGACAAAAAAAGTAAAGAATATGATTAATGATATTAAAGGATAAATTTCTATCCCTAAAATACTCTCCATGTGACCTTTTACAAATTTTAACATCGTCTTATTTTTTAGTTATTTTTTGTTCGTCTTTTACTTTTATATCAGTACCCAAACGTTGTATGTACGCTATTAAAGCAACAATTTCTCTGTTTTTCATTTCTATAAAAGCTTCACCATTTTCTTCTGCGTATTGTTTATCCGCTTCGTAATTTTTAGCAAAATCTGGATCTGCATATAAGTTTTGCTCAATTTCTGTTCCTTGTGCTAACATATGCTGTTGTGCATTTGCTATTTCTTCTTCAGAATAAGGAACTCCTAAAGTAACCATCACTTCCATTTTAGATTCCGTATCAGATTTATCTAGTTCATCTGTAATTAACCATTTGTATGACGGCATAATAGAACCTGGAGAAGTACTTTGTGGATCATACATATGGTTTAAGTGCCAACTATCTGAATATTTAGCCCCAATTCTATGTAAATCTGGCCCAGTACGTTTAGATCCCCATAAAAATGGATGATCATACACATACTCGCCTCCTTTAGAGTATTCACCATAACGCTCTACCTCACTTCTAAAAGGTCTTATCATTTGAGAGTGACAACCAACACATCCTTCTCTAATATAAAGATCTCGTCCTTCTAACTCTAATGGAGTATAAGGTTTTACACTACTAATTGTAGGAATATTAGACTTTACTAATAAGGTAGGAATAATTTGAACTGCTCCACCAATTAAAATAGCAATCGTTGCAAAAATTGTTAATTTAATAGGTTTTCTTTCTATCCAAGTATGCCATCCTTCTCCTTTAGTTCTGTGTTTAGGCACTACTGTTAAAGCAGCTGCTTCTGCTAACTCATCTTCTACTTTGCTACCAGATCTTACTGTTAAAACAACATTGTACAACATTACAAATGCTCCTATAATATACATACTTCCTCCAATTGCACGCATCCAGTACATTGGTATAATTTCACTAACAGTTTCTAAGAAGTTACCGTATGTTAAAGATCCGTCTGGGTTAAATTGTTTCCACATAGAAGCTTGTACAAAACCTGCTACATACATTGGTAACGTATACAATATGATTCCTAAAGTACCAATCCAAAAGTGTACGTTTGCTAAGGCAACTGAATATAATTTTGTTTTAAACATTCTTGGTACCATCCAATACAACATACCAAATGTTAAGAAACCGTTCCAAGCTAATGCTCCAACGTGAACGTGAGCAATAATCCAATCACTATAATGCGCAATAGCATTTACATTTTTTAAAGATAACATTGGCCCCTCAAACGTTGCCATACCATACCCGGTAATTGCAACAACCATAAACTTTAAAACAGGATCTGTTCTTACTTTATCCCAAGCACCTCTTAATGTTAACAAACCGTTTATCATACCACCCCAAGAAGGTGCTAATAACATTATAGAAAATGCAACTCCTAAATTTTGAGCCCATTCTGGTAATGAAGTATATAATAAATGGTGAGGTCCTGCCCAGATATAAATAAATATTAAAGACCAAAAGTGTACAATAGACAATCTATAAGAATATACAGGTCTGTTTGCTGCTTTTGGCACAAAGTAATACATCAATCCTAAAAACGGTGTTGTTAAGAAAAATGCTACGGCATTATGACCGTACCACCATTGAACTAAGGCATCTTGCACTCCTGCATACACAGAATATGATTTTAAAAAGGTAACAGGTAATGCCAAACTATTAAAGATATGTAATACAGCAACCGTTACAAATGTTGCTAAATAAAACCAAATAGCGACATATAAATGACGTTGTCTTCTTTGTAAGATAGTCCAGATCATGTTTACACCAAACGCAACCCATACCAATGCGATAGCAATATCTATTGGCCACTCTAACTCTGCATATTCTTTAGATGAAGTATAACCTAAAGGCAATGTTATGGCTGCTGCAACAATAATTGCTTGCCAACCCCAGAAGTTAAAATTACTTAAAAAATTACTTGCCATTCTTGCTTTTAACAATCTTTGAAGCGAGTAATAAACTCCTGCAAAAATAGCGTTACCTACAAAGGCAAAAATTACAGCATTTGTATGTAATGGTCTTAAACGCCCAAAACTTAACCAAGAAATTCCTTCTGTGTAGTAAGGGAATAAAAACATAAAAGCGAGCATTAGCCCCACAGAGAACCCCACTATTCCCCAGAATAATGTAGCATAGATAAATTTCTTTACGATCTTATTATCGTAATAAAATTGTTGCATTTCCATAATTTAATATTTAGTCTTTAGTTGATTTTTCTTTATCTTTTACTAATTCATCATCAAACAACATACGAACAGATGGCGTATAAGAATCGTCAAATTGCCCAGTTTTTACTGAATAAATAAATGCGATAAAAAATAAGATTGCTACTAGAATACTAATAGTTAGTAGTAGGTATATTACGCTCATATCTTGCCTGATAATTGATTTGTCAAAAATAGTATTGGTCCGATTCTTAAAACATGACAAATATCATGTTTCTCAAATATCTTAATTATTTGTTAAATAGTCATAGAAAACAACTGTGTTTTTGGTTTATTTTTTAAAAGATGCAAATCAAACGCCATACAAATGTTTCGTACATAAGGTCTTGCTTCTTCGGGTATTGATAATGATTTTGATTTTACATCAATTTTAACCAATCCATCTTGCTCCATTTCTTCTAATAATGCTAGATGTTCTTCTATTTTATTGATTCTCATCGTTTTTTCATCCCACGAAGTGGAAAAATGACACATAATATTTAAAATATGTTTTCTAATAACGATATCTTCTTCAGATAATAAATGTCCTTTAAAAATAGGAATCTCTCCTGCATTTACAATTTTCTGATATTCTTTTACAGTCTTTACATTTTGTGCAAATGCATACCAAGAATCGGAAATTGCAGACATTCCTAAACCAATCATTAACTTTGTTTTATTGGCTGTATAGCCCATAAAATTTCTATGCAATGTTTTGTTGATGGTGGCCTTGTACAAACTATCGGTCTTTAAAGCAAAATGATCCATACCAATTTCTACATAGCCTAATTCTGCAAAAAGTTCTTTTCCTATTTCATACAAGGCTCTTTTTTCATCATCTTTTGGTAAATCATCTTCATTAAAACCTCTTTGCCCAACACCTTTTACCCAAGGCACATGTGCATAACTGTAAAATGAAATTCTGTCTGGTTGTAATTCTTTGGTTTTATTAATACTATAAATTACGTTTTCTTTAGTTTGATGTGGTAACCCGAAAATTAAATCATGACTTACAGAAGTATACCCAATTTCTCTAGACCACCTGGTAACTTGTTCTACCGCTTCAAAAGGCTGAACTCTATGAATTGCTTTTTGTACTTTTTCATTATAATCCTGCACACCAAAACTTACTCTTGTATAGCCCTCATCAAACAACGTTTGTAATTGTTCTTTGGTGGTATTATTAGGATGCCCTTCAAAACTAAACTCTGCCTCTGGATGCTTTTTGGCAATTTCGAAAATACCATCCATTAAATATTTTAGGTTTTCTTTTGAGAAAAAAGTTGGAGTTCCGCCACCTAAATGCAATTCTTTAACAACAGGAACCTCATCTACCAAAGCCACATATAATTTCCATTCCTTTAAAACAGTATCTATATACTCATCTTCTACCTCATGACGTTTTGTAATGTGTTTATGGCATGCACAAAACGTACATAAACTCTCACAAAAAGGTAAATGAATATAAATACTGATACCTTCGGATGCATTACTTTCTTTAAAAGATGTTTGAAAAGACTGTAACCAATCTTGTTTGTCTATTCCTGCCTTGTTCCAATATGGCACCGTTGGATAACTGGTGTATCTTGGCCCTGGAATGTTATATTTTTGTACTAATGATTTCATATGCTCGATACAATTTTATTTGATTCTTCCATAAAAACACTTTAGCTGACAATTAACTAAGCCAATTCTAAAGCAATTTCTATCATTTCTTTAAACGTTTTCTCTCTTTCTTCTGCAGTGGTTCTTTTTTTGGTTACCAAACTATCAGATATTGTTAAAATAGACAATGCGTTTACATTGTGTTTTGCTGCTACCGTGTATAAACCAGCAGTTTCCATTTCTACACACAAAACACCATAATCTGCCCATTTTTTATAACTATCAAATTCATCTGCATAAAATTCATCTGAACTTAAAATCCCTCCAGCATTTACAGTTATATTTTTTTCTTTTGCAACCCCTATTGCTTTCTGAAATAATTTAAAACTTGCGGTTGGTGCATAATCTGCTCCGTTAAAACGAATGGTATTTAAACCCGAATTGGTAGAAGCTGACATTGCCAAAACAATATCTCTTATTTTTACATCTTTTTGATAAGAACCTGCAGAACCTACTCTAATCAAATTTTTAACACCGTATTCTGTAATTAATTCTGTACAATAAATTAAGGTTGATGGAATTCCCATCCCCGTTCCTTGCACAGATACCTTTTTACCATTATAAGTCCCCGTAAAACCTAACATACCTCTCACATCATTGTATTGCTTAATATCTTTTAAAAAAGTATCTGCAATCCATTTGGCTCTCATAGGATCTCCAGGTAACAAAACTGTTTCTGCTATTTCTCCGTTTTTTGCTTCGATATGAACACTCATAATTATTTTATTTTATTTCCGATTAAATTGGTAGAGATTGTTGTAAAAACAACAATACTTATAGAACTTAAAGGCATTAGAATTGCTGCCATTACAGGTATTAATTGCCCCGTTACAGCAAAATACAATCCTATTACATTATAACATAGAGACAGTATAAAACTGTATTTTATAACCTTAATCGCTTTTTTTGATGCTTTTATGTACGTGCCAATTTTATTAAATTTTGATGCATCTAAAATTCCGTCACAAGCAGGTGAAAACACATTAATATTTTCTGATAATGCAATACCAACATCACTTTTTGCTAAAGCACCGGCATCATTTAAACCATCTCCAATCATCATTACTTTTTGATGTTTTAGCTGAAGACCTGCAACTACTTCTAATTTATCTTCTGGTTTTTGATTGAATAACAAATTGGTACCTTTTGGTAAACTTTCTTCTAAATAAACTCTCTCTCCTTCATTATCTCCAGAAACAACAGCTAAGTCATATCCCTTTTTTAAGGATTCGAATAACGGCTTTACTCCTTCTCTGTAAGAATTTTTAAAAGTAAATTTCCCTTTGTAAATCTCATTAAAACTAACATATACAGAGGTATCTAAAGCAGATTTATCATCTTTGTTTTCTACATAAGAAGAAGAGCCTAATTTTAATTTTACATCTTTACAACTTACTTCAATACCTTTTCCTACAATTTCTTTAAAATCAGAAATAGCAAGTACCTCTACTTCTCCCAAACTATTATACAATGTTCTACTTAACGGATGATTAGATGCTCTTAAAGAACTTTTTAAAACACTTTTTTCTGAATTACTTAATTGAACTCCGTCATAAGAAATCGTATTCTCTTTATGTGTGGTTAGCGTACCTGTTTTATCAAAAATAATAGAATCTATAGCTGCCAGTTGCTCTACAACCGTTGCATTCTTTAAGTAAAATTTTTCTTTACCAAAAATACGCAGCATATTCCCTAAAGTAAATGGTGCTGCTAAAGCAATTGCACAAGGACATGCTATAATTAAAACTGCAGTAAACACATTTAATGCTTTGCTGGCATCATAAAACAGCCAAAAACTAGTGGACAAAAAAGCAACGAGTAAAACTAGTATTGTAAAATTCTTACTAATCGTATCTGTAATGGTTTTAAAAGGCGATTTATTTTCTTTATTAAACACATCATTACTCCATAATTGCGTTAAGTAACTTTGAGAAACAGAAGCTAAAACTTCCATCTCTATCACTCCTGAAAGCTGCTTACCACCAGCAAATAATTTGTCTCCAGATTTTTTAGAAACTGGTTCCGCTTCCCCGGTAACAAAACTATAATCGATATCTGCAGTTCCGTTGATTAGAATACCATCCGTAGGAATTAATTCTTGGTTTCTAATAAGTAGTCTATCTCCTTTTACAATATCATAAATAGCCACATTTTCTTCTTTGCCTTTAGAAGTTATACGGGTAACAGCAATAGGAAAATAAGATTTATAGTCTCGTTCAAAAGACAAGAAATTGTATGTTTTCTGCTGAAAAAACTTCCCTAATAAAAGAAAGAAAACCAACCCTGTTAAACTGTCGAAAAAACCCGTTCCTAAATCGAAAATAATTTCTACAGTACTCCTAATAAATAGCACTAAAATACCCAGCGCAATAGGAACATCAATATTTAAAATTTTTGATCGCAACCCTTTGTAAGCAGAAACAAAATAACCTTGTCCCGCATAAAAAACAACGGGTAAAGAAAAGGCAAACATTAACCACCTAAAGAGCGTTTTATATTTCTCTATCCAAAAACCATCTACTTCAAAATACTCAGGAAAAGAAAGAAACATAACGTTTCCGAATGCAAAACCTGCAATCCCTAATTTATAAATTAGACTTCTGTCTACAGCTTTTTTGCCTCCTTCATAATCATCTAAACTTATATAGGGTTCATAACCAATAGAGCTTATTAAAAGAACAATTTCTTTTAAAGTGGTTTTATCAGAATTAAAAGTAACCCTTACTTGTTTCTTCGGAAAATCTACTTGAGACGAAGATATTTTATCATTTAATTTATGTAAGTTTTCTAAAACCCAAATACAAGAACTACAATGAATATGTGGTATATACAGCGTTGCAATCTGTGTATTACCATCATTAAAATCTAATAATTTCTCCGCTATTTCTGTCGTATCTAGAAAATCATATTTTCCTTGAATTTCAGATGGGATTGCTCCTGGATTGTCTTGAAAATTGTAATAACAAGTTAAATCGTTTTCAGAAAAAATTTCATAAACAGTTTTACAACCATTGCAACAGAAACTCTTTTCATCGAACTTTATTAAATTATCATCACAAGAATCACCACAGTGATAACATTGTGTAGATTTCATATTTACTCTTTTGCCTTTTGCAAATTTACGATAAGAATCATGCTTTAGAACATGATATATATCACATTTTTAATATCTTTGACTCTCAAATACCATTAGTCATTATGAGTAAATGCGAGCAATGTATTATTCGTCAATTTAATTCCCTACAACACTTAACTAAAGAAGAGTTGGTTAAGATCTCTAACTGTAAAACAACTAAAGTTATAAAAAAAGGTGAGGCTATCTTTGAGGAAGGTGAGCGATTAAAAGGTGTTTTTTGTATTAAGGATGGTGTTTGCAAGGTTTCTAAAATGAGTGAAAATGGTAGAAATCAAATTATTAGTTTAGTTACCAAAGGTGACTTATTAGGAGAAAGAAGTTTAATATCTGACGAAGCATCTAATCTTAAAGCAGTTGCCTTAAATGATATGCAAGTCTGTTTTATCCCTAAAGAAGAAATTTTAAAGGACCTATCTAAAAACCCAAACTTTACCATGAATGTGCTTAAAGACATGGCACAAACTTTAAAACAGGCTGATAACGTTATTGTAGATATGGCTCAAAAGACCGTGAAACAACGTTTAGCCGAAACACTTCTAAAGCTTCATAAAAAATTTGGCACAAACAGAGAAGGCACAATAGACATCCACCTTTCTAGAGAAGATATTGCTAACATTATAGGAACAGCAACAGAGTCTGCAATTCGCTTACTTTCTGAGTTAAAAAAGAAGAATATTATTGAGTTTAAAGGAAAGGATATCTCAATATTAAATAGCATTGAATTAGACAAAATTGCTCAAGGATTCTAAAACAAAAATATTTTATAATCATATTTTAAAAAGGTGCATTCAACAATGCGCCTTTTTTCTTTTTTTACAGCAAGCTGATGAAATAAAAAAAATTGAGCCTTAGATTAACGATACCACAACTACCATTAAAAACACTGCAAAAAAACTATAGCGCTAAAGAAACTTATAAACACAAAAAAAGCACTTCATAAATGAAGTGCTTTTCGCGGTCTGGACGGGACTCGAACCCGCGACCCCCTGCGTGACAGGCAGGTATTCTAACCAGCTGAACTACCAGACCGTTGCTTTAAGCGGTTGCAAATATACAATGTATTTTTACATACACAACAAAAAAATGAAATAATTTAAAAATAATTTCATTTTATATAATTTTGATGCTTTTCAACTAAAATTTAAACACAAAAAAAGCACCTCATAAATGAAGTGCTTTTCGCGGTCTGGACGGGACTCGAACCCGCGACCCCCTGCGTGACAGGCAGGTATTCTAACCAGCTGAACTACCAGACCGTTGCTTTAAGCGGTTGCAAATATACAATGTATTTCTAGATACACAAGCATAAAATAAAAAAAGTTTATATTTTTTTTCTACTAATTAAATATGCCGTTAAAACTTCATTGTATCCTTTACGTATATCTACAGGGATGTAATCAATTTTATATTGTAAACATTTATTTTTCAATTCTTTAAAATAATCACCAACTAATGCAGTGTACTTTTCTCTAATATTTTCTGCGTATATATTAATTTCTTCTCCAGTTTCAACATCTACAAACTTTTTAGGATTATTGTCAAAATTGAAGTTAAATTCTGTTTCTCCATCATAAGTATGAAATAAAACAACCTCATGTTTATTAAATTTAAGATGTTTTAAAGCTTCAAAAAGTGTTTCATTATCTTTATTTGGTTGAAACATGTCTGTAAAAACAAAAATTAATGAACGCCTGTGTATTTTCTCTGCAATTTCATGCAAATACTTATAGGTTTCTGTAGAAGACTTAGATTCTGAAACTAATAATTGCTCTAATTGATGCAGTAACATCTTTCTGTGCCGCTCACTCCCCTTTTCTGGAGCATAATATTCATAACTATCGCCATAAATACTTAAACCAACTGCATCTCTTTGTCTTTTTAAAATCTCCATTAAAGAAGCCGAGGCAACTGCAGAAAACCCAACTTTGTTTAAATTGTCTACCGTTTGCTTTTTTACAATAGGATAATGCATAGAAGCAGAATTATCTATTATAATATGGCACCTTAAATTGGTTTCTTCTTCATACTTTTTAGTATATAACTTCTCTGTCTTTGCAAACAGCTTCCAATCTATATGACGTGTACTTTCTCCTTTATTGTATAATTTGTGCTCAGAAAACTCTACCGAAAACCCGTGAAACGGACTTTTATGAATCCCAGTAATAAAACCTTCTACTACTTGTTTAGCAAGTAAGTCTAGGTTTTTAATGTCTGATTTAACTTCAGATAAATCCATATTATTTTTTAATATTTTGAGCTCTCGTTAAATTATCTGTAGTTTGTAACAACTTCTTTAATAAAATAGCATTGTAATCTGGATGCTCTTCTAAAAACTGATCTAAAACAACTTTTGCTTCTTTAGAGGAATATTGACCAATAGAACTTGCCAACCATCCTTTAGGAAAAAAGATATCACCTGTTAATTGCACTTCTTCTAATGTTTCTAAAACCGATTTTAAATATATTGTTGCCTCTTTTTGTCTTAACGGATGGTGAATATTCTTTAACCCTGCTTCTACCCAAGATTCGTTTTCTCTATTTTCTTTTTCTAAAAGTGATGTCATAAAAGCATCTCTTACTTGTAAATCTGCAGATAACGAAGGTAACAACCATTTAAAACGATCTAATCTATCGTTGTTAGATATTCTAGTTTGCTGTTCTTGTAAAATTTCTATTACTTTTACATGTTCTAAAATAGCTAATGTCATTGCCAAAGAACTAAAGTCGCTTTCATTTAAAAATAAGTTGTTAATTTTCTTCTCCTTATTCCAAATTTCATACAAAGTTTCTTTTCCTCCTTCAGAAATAGCTATTGATTTATACAAACCAAACAGCGTTCTTTTTATATTTTTAGACACATTACTTTCTAGCAAACCTAAAACCTCTTTTTCTACTTTTTGCTGCACTTCATTTTGCTCCTCTTCTGTTAAAAATGACCAAAATATTGTTTGAATTCTTCCTGACAAATAATTGGTAATCAACTCATTTTTTTCATCTTTAATTGCTGATATATAAATCTGAAACGTTTCTAACGGAGTAACTTCACCAATCAACATATTTTCATATAAATTAATGTATTGAGAACCTCTAGAAACCTCATCATTTATGTGTCGATAAGTATCAATTTCTTTCTTATAAATTGGAAAAACACCGTAACCAAATCCGTTTGTATTGTATAGAACCTGTCCGGGTTTAAAGTCTTTTGTTGCAGATGTAATATCAAAAGATTTCCCCATATTTTTTATATTGATAATTTTCTCATACCCTCTTTTATCAATCAATTTAATTTTAAAAGATTGCGTCCAAACTTTATCAGAACCGTCTTCTGCTTTTTGATGAATTACAAACTTACTTACGTTTCCTTTTTCGTTCAATTCTATTTCTTCAAAGAAAATTGGTCTTCCAGATGAATTCACCCAAACATCAGACCAGTTTTTTATATTTCCTGGTGACTTGCTATCTAAAATAGCAACCAACTCATTCCAATCTGCATTAGAATTTGCATAAGTTTTTATGTATTCTTGAACTCCCGATTTAAAAGCATCTTCTCCCAACAAATACTCTAACTGACGCATCATAATTGGCGCTTTGTTGTAAATAATTCTTCCATATAAAGAACCTGCATCTTTTAAGTTCCCTAAATGCTGTCGAATTGCATTTGTCCCTTTTGTTCTATCTTCGGAATAGGCACTTGGATAATGCGTCATCATAAAATTAAGTTTATGATTTACTTCTAGAAAAACAGGATTCATAATTTTATCTGCCATAAAATTAGCAAACACCTCTTTCATCCAAACATCATTAAACCATCGCATCGTAACCAAATCTCCAAACCACATGTGTGAGGTTTCATGTGCAATTAACTTTGCTCTGCTAATTTTTTGCTTTTGAGTAGCATTCTTATCTAAAAACAAAGACGATTGTCTGTATTGTATAGCACCAACATGTTCCATTCCTCCGTATTGAAAAGGCGGAATTGCAGCAAAATCCATTTTTTGGAAAGGAAATTTAACCTGCGTAAATTCCTCTAAAAAATCAATCGATTTCTGATGAATTTGAAACACCTCATCTACACTCTCATTTATCTTTTCTGTATCATTCTCTCTGTATAAAAAGCGCATATCAAACGCTCCAGGATTTTTAGTTTCTTCCGTAAATTTACCTGCTACAAAAGAAAACAAATACGTACTCATTAAATCAGACGTTGCAAACGTATGTTCTATAAAGTCATCTAGCTCTATACTACTTTCTTCAAACCCTCCTGCAAGAACTTGCCAATCTTTTGGAGCAGTAATTTTTAAATTGTACTTAGCTTTTATATCTGGCTGATCAAAACAAGGAAACAGCGTACTTGCTCTATCCGGAACTAATAAAGTATATAAAAACTCTTCATTTCTATTGAGTGATTTTTCTCCAGCTTCAAATAATATTTCTATTACGTTTTCGCCTAAACTCAATCGTTTTTTCTCAATAATAACGTGTTCTTTCTGGTGATTTATCTCGGATATTTCTCCGTTTACTTTTATTGACTTCAACTTAGAGGCATCCTCGTTAAAATCTAAATAAACATCGTTTTCTAAATCATTAGCAGTAAACTTAACTTCCAATATAGAAGCAATAGCCTTTTCTTTTTCCTTCGGAATTTTAAAATGTACATCATAAACAACATCAGCAATTTGCTGTTTTCTGTATTTGGCTAACTCAAAAGAAATTCCCTTTTCTAGTTTTAATTGATTCTCTTGCTTATCACAAGAAATAAAAAGGAAAAGGAAAACTATTATTGATAGATGAAATTTCATGTAAAGAATTTAGATTTTAAAAATAAAAAAAGGTTTGACGTTAGCCAAACCTTTTTAATATTATAAAAAATGAATACTACTTATATAGCAGCATCGATTTTTCCAGTATACACATTTTTAGGAGCAACACCTACTTGTTTGTCTACAACTTCTCCGTTCTTAAAGATTAAAACAGTTGGTATGTTACGTACTCCGTATTTTGCTGCAAATTCTTGGTTAGCATCAACATCAACTTTACCAACTACGGCTTTTCCTTCATATTCAGTATGAATTTCATCAACAATTGGTCCTACCATTCTACATGGTCCACACCAAGCTGCCCAAAAATCTACTAATACTGGTTTGTCAGATTTTAATACTAATTCGTCAAAGTTTGCGTCTGTAATTTCTAATGCCATTTTTATATTTTTAAATTATTATTTCAATTTCGAACTACAAAAGTAATCATTTTATTCACTTAGTAGTTTTCTTAAAAATTACTTTTTCCTATTTGTCTATAAATAGTTGTTATGCATACAAATAGAGAATCATCAAAAAGACACTCTTTTAAAGTAGTTTTCTGATGATTCTCTATAAATTTAATTCCTAATTAAAGAAACTACACCTTTTTATTTTAAAATAATTTTGATGCAATTGCATGTATATTATCACTTTTACCCATAGAATAATAGTGTAAAAATGGCACTCCTGCTTCTTTTAACTCCTTAGATTGCTGAATAGCAAACTCAATACCAACCTGTCTTACCGCTTTATTATCTTTACAACCTTCTACAGCATCAATTAAATCTTCTGGTAAATCAATTTTAAAAACTTGTGGTAAAATCTGTAAATGTCTTTTTACAGCAAGTGGTTTAATTCCTGGTATAATTGGCACTGTAATTCCTATTTCTCTAGCTTTTTTAACAAACTCGAAATATTTATTATTATCAAAAAACATTTGCGTTACCACATAATCTGCACCCGCATCTACCTTTTGTTTTAAACGTTTTAAATCTGTATTTAAAGATGGAGATTCCATGTGTTTTTCTGGATATCCTGCAACACCCACGCAAAAATCATAATTATGCTCTACTTTAATATCATCATGTAAATATTTCCCTTTATTTAAATCAGATATTTGTTGTACCAAATCGCTCGCAAAAGCGTTACCTCCTTGAGTTGCTTTAAAATAAGATTCATCTTTTCTAGCATCACCTCTCAAGGCAACCACGTTATCTAATCCTAAATAATGGCAATCTACCAAGACGTATTCTGTTTCTTCTTTGGTAAAACCTCCACACAGTAAATGCGGAATTGCATCTACCTGATATTTATGCATAATAGAAGCACAAATACCTACCGTTCCTGGGCGCATTCTAGTAATTCTCTTGTCTAAAAGTCCATTTCCTTTATCCACATAAACATATTCTTCTCTAGAAGTTGTTACATCTATAAAAGGTGGATTAAATTCCATTAAAGGATCTATATTATTGTATAAATCTTGAATATTTTTTCCCTTCTGAGGTGGTATTACTTCAAAAGAAAATAATGTTTTACCATTTGCATTTTTAATGTGATCTGTAACTTTCATTTCTGCTGAATTTATTTCAGTATTTAATAGAAATAAGCAACAACTAATGCCGAAAGCGATAACAATAAAAACTGTAGAAGGAATTTTAATTCTATTCTATATCTTTTCATCTCTTAAATTTTCCGCAAAAATGTACTTTCCTATTGTATTATTTATTGATTTAAATGTAACAAATTGTTAATTTAATGTTTTATTCATTTTTTGGGCGTTACCACAAGGGTCACGCTTTGCACTATATCTTTTTTTTATCAAAAAAAAAGGATGCCGTTTCAATCGTTAACGCAAACTATTTAGCAGCTTTTTTACGGCTTCGAAATCTTCTTTGTATTCCCAATAAATCCATCTCCCATCTACATAATCTGTTAAAATATATTTTTCGCTTAAAGATTTAATTCTAGAAACTGCAATTAATTTCTTTCCAAATTTCTCTGCAGCAACAGGAGTCATTTTCTCTTTATTGTTTTTATCAAAACCATGAGAAATAACATAACTTCCTAAATGCAATTCTATAAACTCCATATATACTCATTTTGTAAAATACCCCTGATAGGTTTTAAAACCCTATCAGGATTAATTATTATTCTTCTGCAAGTATTGGATGCAACCATTTTCTAGCTTTCTCCTTAGTAATACCTTTTCTTGTTGAATAATCTGTTACTTGATCATCTGTTATTTTACCCAAACCAAAATACTTAGATTCTTTGTTTGCAAAATAATATCCAGACACAGCTGCAGCTGGCCACATTGCCATACTTTCTGTTAATGTAACACCAATGTTTTCTTCCACTTTAAGCAATTCCCAAATGGTTTCTTTCTCTAAATGATCCGGACACGCAGGATATCCTGGTGCAGGACGTATACCTTTATAACTTTCTTTTATTAAATCATCATTTGTTAATCCTTCATCCGTATCAGAACCCCAATGTTTCGTCCTAACTTGTTTATGCAGGTATTCTGCCATTGCTTCTGCAAAACGATCTGCAATAGCTTGCGCCATAATTGCATTGTAATCATCTTCTTTTGCCTTATAGCTTTCTGCCAATTCTTGTGCTCCAAAAATACCAACACAAAATGATCCTATATAATCTGTTCTACCAGTTTCTTTAGGTGCAATAAAATCTGACAAAGCGTGGTTAGGTATGCCTTCTCTCTTTTTTAATTGCTGACGTAAAGTTCTAAAAATAAATTCTTCTCCTCCTTTTTTCTTTACAGCAATATCATCGTCATTTATAGTGTTTGCCTCAAACAAACCAAAAACAGCTTTTGGCTTTAACAATTGTTTCGCAATAATTTCTTTAATCATTGCCTGAGCTTCATCATACATAATAGTAGCTTGCTCACCAACAACCTCATCCTTTAGAATAGCAGGAAACTTACCATGTAAATCCCAACTTCTAAAAAATGGACTCCAATCTATAAAAGGTAATAATTCTTTTAAACTTAATTGCTCTAAAGTCTGAATTCCTAATTCGTTTGGTTTTACAATTTCAGACGTTTCCCAATCAATTTTATATTTTCTATTACGTGCTTCTTTTATAGAGATGTATGATTTTTCTTTCCCTCGTTTTAAAAACTTGGTTCTAAATTCATCATAATCTTTTTTCATTTTAGCAACGTACTCATGCGATGTTTTCTTATTTAATAAATCACCTACAACAGTTACTGCTCTAGAAGCGTCATTTACATGCACCACAGCATTGGTGTATTGTGTATCTATTTTAACAGCTGTATGTGCTTTAGAAGTTGTTGCGCCACCAATTAATAAAGGCAACACAAAGTTCTGGCGTTGCATTTCTTTGGCTAAATACACCATTTCATCTAACGATGGCGTAATTAAACCAGACAAACCAATAGCATCTACACGTTCGCTAATAGCCATTTCAATAATCTTTTCTGGCGGAACCATTACGCCTAAATCTACAATTTCGTAGTTATTACAAGCCAAAACAACACTCACAATATTTTTCCCAATATCATGCACATCACCTTTTACAGTTGCCATTAATATTTTACCAACAGGCTCTTGCTTGTCTCCTTTTTCTGCTTCAATAAACGGATTTAAATAACCTACCGCTTTTTTCATTACACGTGCAGATTTTACTACTTGTGGCAAAAACATTTTTCCTGCTCCAAATAAATCTCCAACCACATTCATTCCAATCATTAAATGACCTTCAATCACTTCAATTGGTGCCGTAGCTTCCTGTCTTGCTTGTTCTATATCTTCAATAATAAAAGCATCTATTCCTTTTACCAAAGCATGTGTAATTCTATCTTGTAAAGGGTTTTCTCTCCAAGATAAATCTACCGTTTTTTCTACTTTAGAGCCTTTTACAGTATCAGCAAAATCTAATAAACGTTCCGTTGCATCTTCTCTTCTATCTAGAATTACATCTTCTACGCGTTCTAATAAATCTTTAGGAATATTATCATACACTTCTAAAAGTGCAGGATTTACAATTCCTATGTTCATACCTGCTTGAATCGCATAATATAAAAATACTGAATGCATCGCCTCTCTAACTCCATCATTTCCTCTAAAAGAAAACGACACGTTACTAACCCCTCCACTAACACTTGCATTTGGTAAATTTTCTCTTACCCAACGTGTAGCTTCAATAAAATCGATGGCATTTCTTCTGTGCTCATCCATTCCCGTTGCAACGGGAAATATATTTAAATCGAAAATAATATCTTCACTAGGAAAACCAACTTCATCAACTAAAATATCATACGATTTTTTAGCAATTTCAATTCTACGATCATAGTTATCTGCTTGTCCTTCGGCATCAAAAGCCATTACAATTACAGCAGCTCCATATCGTTTTATTTGTTTTGCTTCCCAAATAAATTTTTCTTTTCCTTCTTTAAGTGAAATTGAATTTACAACGCATTTTCCTTGAACCACTTGTAAACCTGCTTCTATGATTTCCCACTTAGAGCTATCAATCATAATTGGCACTCTACAGATATCTGGTTCTGCTGCAATTAAATTTAGAAAACGAACCATAGCTTGTTTTCCATCAATTAAACCGTCATCAAAATTAATATCTATAATTTGTGCGCCACCATCTACTTGGTGTCTTGCAATATCTAAAGCTTCATCAAATTGCTCGTTTTTTATCAATCGTAAAAACTTACGAGAACCAGCTACATTTGTACGTTCCCCTACATTGATAAAATTGCTATTTTCATTCAAGACTAGAGGTTCTAATCCCGATAAACGCATATATTTTGTTTGTTTCACTTTCATTATATGTAATGTTCTACTATTGGAAATGGTTCATAAAAATGATGCAATAATTCTTTCCATTGTTCATATTCATCAGATTTTCTAAATCCAACCTCGTGATCCTCTATTGTTTGCCAACTCACCAATAAAATATATTTATCATCTTGTTCAACACATTTCTTTAATTGATGAGAGCTATATCCTTTCATAGAAGAAATAATCTTTTCTGCCTTCTTAAAATTAAACTCAAAATCTTTTGAAAGACCTACTTTTATGTTTAAAATGGCTACTTCTAGAATCACTTTCCTTTTATTTATATTGAGATTACTACTTACGCAGCACTACTTTTTTATATATCTAAAACCTATTTATTTACAACAAATGCTCTTGGCTTATATTTTTCCGAAATCCTTGCAATCTCGCTAATATGCTCAGGTGATGTTCCGCAACAACCTCCAATAATATTAATTAAATCTTTCTTTAAATACTCTTCTATTTGCTCACCCATTTCTTCTGCAGTTTCATCATACTCTCCAAAAGCATTTGGCAACCCTGCATTTGGATGTGCGGAAATAGCAAAATCTGTTTTGTTTGCAATAGCTTGTAAATGGGGTTGTAATAAATTGGCTCCTAAAGCACAATTAAACCCTACAGATAATAAAGGAATGTGAGATACAGAAATTAAAAAAGCTTCAGCAGTTTGCCCAGATAAAGTTCTACCTGAAGCATCGGTAATAGTACCACTTAACATAATTGGAACATCAATACTACGTTCGTCTTTTACTTCTTCAATGGCAAATAATGCTGCTTTGGCATTTAAAGTATCAAACACCGTTTCTACTAACAATAAGTCTGCACCACCATCTAATAAAGCTTCTACTTGTTGTTTATAGGCAATTCTTAATTCATCAAAAGTAACTGCTCTATAACCAGGGTCATTAACGTCTGGAGACATACTAGCAGTTCTGTTTGTTGGACCAATAGAACCTGCTACAAAACGAGGTTTGTGTGGTTCTTTTGCAGTAAACTCATTTGCAACTTCTTTAGCAATTTTTGCAGATTGATAGTTTAATTCGTACACTAAATTTTCCATCTGATAATCTGCCATTGCAATGGTAGTTCCAGAAAAAGTATTGGTTTCTATAATATCTGCACCAGCTTCAAAATATTTACCATGAATGGTTTTAATTGCTTCTGGTTGTGTAATTGATAACAAGTCATTATTTCCCTGTAAAGGTGATGGATAGTCTTTAAAACGTTCTCCTCTAAAATCTTCTTCCGTGAATTTATAGGCTTGTAGCATGGTACCCATAGCACCATCTAAAACCAAAATTCTTTCTTGTAAAGCTTTGTATATATTTGACATTCCTGAAAATTAATTTTTGTGTTATCAGGAAAAGAAGAATTGATACTTTTTCCGTTATCTCTCTGAAAGGTTCTGAACCTAGTTCAGAAAGAATCAGTAGAAATTAGCACCTTCTTTAAAGATAAAGGGTTGCCAAGGCTTCCTCGGGTCTAATCCCTCAACCTTTCTTGATAACAATATTTAATAAATGAACTAAATTACGTTACAAAGTAACGAACTTTTTTCTTGTTTTTATAATTTATTCGTAGATATCTGATGATAAATAACGATCTCCTCTATCGCAAATAATAGCAACAATTACACCTTTATCTATTGATTTTGCTACTTTTAACGCGGTAGCAACAGACCCTCCACTACTCATTCCTGCAAAAATGCCTTCTTCTTTTGCTAAACGAACCGTCATTTCTTTTGCTTCTTCTTCACTTACTTCAAATATTTGATCTATTTTTTTAGCTTTAAAAATAGCGGGCATATATTCTTCAGACCATTTTCTAATTCCAGGTATTTTAGCTCCTTCTTTAGGCTGCGCTCCAATAATGGTGATGCTTTCGTTTTGCGATTTTAAATAATCAGAAACTCCAGTTATGGTTCCAGTAGTTCCCATGGCAGAAACAAAATGAGTTACTTCTCCTTCTGTGTCTCTCCAAATTTCTGGTCCTGTTGTATTAAAATGTGCTTTAGGGTTATCAAAATTATCAAACTGATTTAAACGAAAGTATCCTTTTTTATATTTTAACTTTAAAGCATAATCAATAGCACCTTCAATCCCTTTATCAGCAGGAGTTAAAATTACTTTTGCACCGTAAGCTCTCATCGTTTTAACTCGTTCTATAGTAGAGTTTTCCGGCATTGTAAGCACCATATTTACACCTAAAACTTTTGCCATTAAAGCCAATGCAATACCCGTGTTTCCACTTGTTGCTTCTACTAAAGTATCACCTTTCTTTATATTTTTTCTTTTGATTGCTTCAGAAATCATATAATAAGCTGCTCTATCCTTTACACTTCCTCCAGGATTATTTCCTTCTAGTTTTAATAATAAAGTAACACCTTCTTTCTTTAAGATATTTTGTACCTCTACAAGTGGTGTATTTCCAACAAAATCTATGATACTTTTGGTTTTCATTCTAATTTCTTTTTTGAAAAATATTATTTTCTGATTTCACTGTTACCACCGAATTTTCTGGAACGGATTTCATAATACAAACATTGGCTCCAATTACAGAGTTTTTTCCTATTACAACATCTCCTCCTAAAATAGTAGCATTTGCATAAATAACTACACCACTTTCTATTGTAGGATGTCTTTTCGTAGATGCTAAACTTTTCTTTACTTGTATTCCTCCTAAAGTTACGCCTTGAAAAATCTGTACATTATCTTTTATAATTGCAGATTCTCCTATTACAGTTCCTGTTCCGTGATCTATATGAAAAGAAGCTCCTATTTCTGCTCCTGGATGAATCTCTGTACCGGTTTTACTGTGCGCATACTCACTCATTATTCTTGGAAAAACAGGGATTCCTAAGTTTAATAATTGGTGACTTAAGCGATACACTGCAATGGCATAAAAACCAGGATATGCTAAGTAAATTTCTTCTAAACTTTTAGCAGCAGGATCATTTTTTTCTGAAGCAGCAGCATCTAAATCTAATTTTTGACGAATAGAAACAAAAGAACTTTCAAAATCATTCCACAAATTTGCTCCATTTTCTATGGATAATCTTTCTAAAATTTTCAAAAACTTTAACCTTGTTTCTGCACCACTTTCAGACAAATGGCGTTCATCAAACAAGTTATTGATTAACTGTTTCGTAAAAACCTCTACTGCATCTCTTAAACACATGCTGTAGTTTTTAAACGTAATTATTTGTGCTGTTTCTTTCATGTTAGCTTTTACATTTCTGGAGCTAATACTACTTCTAACCCGTCCATTGCTGGCGTCATTTGTATTTGACAGCCCAATCTACTATTGTCTTCTACATTAAACGCTTCTGCTAACATAGCATCTTCATCATCTGTCATTTCTGGTAATTCGTGATCTGAATTTACATAACACTGACAAGAAGCACACATGGCCATACCGCCACAAATACCTATGGTACCTTCTTCTGCTAATTCGTAAGAACGAACAACTTCCATAAGATTCATTGCCATGTCTGTAGGTGCTACAACTTCATGTAGTACACCATTTCTATCAGTTATTTTTATATTTATATCTACGCTCATTATACATTTTTTACCAAAGCCAAAAGTAATAAATTTGTTTGGTTAGACCTCAAAGGTTTTAAAAACCTTTGAGGTCTATGTTATTCTCTTTTATTAATTGTCTACTAAATTAAGTAAACCTAACAATTTATACCAATAAGGTTTTTGAAAACTTGCTAAAAAATTACTGAATAGCTTTTACAACTGCTTTTGGCGCATCTTTTCTTGTTCCATCAAATCCTTCTACACCACCAACAGTAGTATATTTCATAACGTATTTCTTATCTGGAAAAATTCTTTTGTAAGCACTCTGACACATTAAAGTTGCTTCGTGAAAACCACAAAGAATTAATTTTAATTTACCAGGATATGTGTTTACATCTCCAATAGCGTAAATACCAGGAATATTTGTTTGATAGTCTAATGCATTATTTACTTTAATTGCATTTTTCTCAATCTCTAATCCCCAGTCTGCAATAGGTCCTAATTTTGGAGATAAACCAAATAAAGGAATAAAATGATCTGTATCTACAATAAAAGCATCTTCTCCTTTTTTCTCTACAGCAACACCCGTTACTTTATCTGTTCCGATAATTCCTTTTACTTCTGCAGGAGTTATCATTCTAATTTTACCTAAATTCTTTAATTCTTGTACTTTTTCTACAGAATCTAAAGCGCCTCTAAATTCATTTCTTCTATGAATTAAAGTTACTTCAGATGCAACGTCTGATAGGAAAACAGCCCAATCTAAAGCAGAATCTCCACCACCAGAAATTACTACTTTTTTATCTCTATAAAATTCTGGTTCTTTAATAATATATTCTACACCTTTATCTTCAAAATCTGCAATATTAGGTATCAATGGTTTTCTTGGCTCAAAAGAACCTAAACCACCAGCAATTGCAACAATTTTAGCATGGTGTTTTGTTCCTTTATTGGTTGTAACAATAAAAGTACCATCCTCTTGCTTATCTATTGTTTCTGCTCTTTCTCCTAATGTAAAACCAGGTTCAAACTGCTTTGTTTGCTCAATTAATTTATGTGTTAAATCTCCTGCTAAAATTTCTGGATATGCAGGAATATCATAAATTGGTTTCTTAGGATAAATCTCAGAACATTGCCCACCTGGTTGTGGTAATGCATCAATTAAATGACATTTTAATTTTAATAAACCAGCTTCAAAAACTGTAAATAAACCTGTTGGACCTGCTCCAATAATTAGTATATCTGTTGTAATCATCTTAAGACTCTTTTTTCTCTATTAATCCTTTGGTGAATTCGTTTAGTGTTTCCACTTTTTCTTCGAAATCTCCTTTTATTGTTTTTCTAAACTCGTTTAAATTCTTTACCAAATCGTCTACATTTTCCGGAATTACATCCTCAAAAAACTGACGTAATCTTTTGGCTGTTGTTGGCGATTTTCCGTTGGTAGAAATGGCTACTTTTACATTTCCTTTGGTTACAATACCGCCCATATAAAAATCACAAAAAGGAGGATTATCAGCAACATTTACCAATATACTTCGCTTTCTACAATGTTTATAAACCTTTTCGTTAACTTCTGGAAACTCTGTTGTTGCCACAACAATATGTTTTCCTTTTAAGTAACGTTTATTATATTTTTCTTTAATCAGTTTTACGTTTCCCTTCTTTGCTAATGCAGTTGTGCCTTCCCTAAACATAGGTGAAACCATGGTTACATTTGCATCTGGACTCGATTTTAATAAAAACGTTAATTTTTCTTCTGCTACAAAACCACCTCCAATGATTAAAACCTGAAGATTTTTAGTTTTTAAAAAAATAGGATATAAATTATTTCTTTCCATAAACCTATCCTTTTAACTCATTTGCATACTGTTCTTGAATATCTAAAATTACCTGACGATGTTTTACTACTTCACCCAAAACAATAATTGCCGGATTTTTCAATTCATTATCAGCAACAATTTTTTCTATGGTGTCTACAGTACCTATTCCTAATTTTTCTCTAGAAGTAGTACCTCTTTGAATAATTGCAACTGGTAAGTCATTTTTACCTTCTGCTTGAAATAATTTTACAATTTGAGGCAGTTTGCTCATTCCCATTAACACCACAATGGTTGCATTAGACTTTGCAGCCAACTCAATATCATTAGAAATTTTATGATCTTTTGTGGTTCCAGTAATTACCCAAAAACTCTCTGCACTACCACGTTTTGTTAAGGGTATATTTTGATAAGCTGCTACCGCTAACGAAGATGAAATTCCTGGAACAACTGCAACTTCTAAACCTAAATTTGCGGCATATTCCATTTCTTCTGCACCTCTACCAAAAATAAATGGATCTCCACCTTTTAAACGAACTACATGTCCGCTAGATTTTGCTCGTTCAACAATTAACTCATTAATTTGTTCTTGCTGATATTTATAACACCCTCTACGTTTTCCAACGAAAATTTGTTCAGCTTCCGGATTTATATATGCTAATAACTCTTCATTCACCAAAGCATCGTATAAAACTACATCGGCAGTTTTTAAAACCTTAATGGCTTTTACTGTAATTAAATCTATATCTCCAGGGCCTGCACCTACAACGGTTAACTTTGGTGTTTTTAAACTCATTTTATTCTTTTATAACTTACTTTGCAATTGCAGTTTCAGCATTTCTAAAAGCTCTTACTTTCTGTAAAAACGTATTCGCATCGCTAATATACTTCTTTGCAAATTCTTCTGTTGGCGCAAACTTATTAATTTGATAAATTAAATCCGCAAAAGAACCTCCTAAATCTATTTTTTCTGATGCAATAAAGTACTCATCAAATTGAGAAACGATACTTGCATGTGTATTTGTTTTCTTATCTGCTGCTAATAAAGACGCTTTTGCAGAGTTTACAATAGACTGATATGCGTAATAAATAGCTCCTGAATATACTTTGTTTTCAAAAGCTTCATTTGCATTTTCAATTTTCTCGTCACTTTCTAAAAATAAAGTTGCAATTAAATCGATTACAACACCAGCACATTCTCCAATTCCTATTTCCTTTACATATTTATCTGCCTCTCCCCAATCGATAAAATCTTCTTGAGTTAAATTAGTAACATCTTGTAAATCGTTTAATAAATCATAAAAATAACGTTCTCCCGTCACTTTATAATACTCTACAAATGATTTTCCATCAGCATTTGCTTCAAAATCATTAAAAATTCTACGCAATGCTTCCGGACCTCTTTTACTTGGTACTTTTACTACTTTATCTGCAAATAATGCATTTCCGTTTCCTAAGTTTCCTCCACCTAATAAAACTTGTAATGCTGGAGCCACTAATTTATCTGGAGTTCTAACAGTCATTCCTTGAAAACCAATGTTTGCCATGTTGTGTTGTCCACAAGCATTCATACAACCACTAATTTTAATTACTAAATCTTCATTTTTTAAGTATTGAGGATATTCAGCCGCAATCACTTTTTCTAGTTCTGCTGCAATCCCCGTACTACTTGCAATACCTAAATTACAGGTATCAGTACCAGGACAAGCGGTAATATCTACTGCTTTGTTATAACCTGCTTCTACAAATCCTAATTTTTCTAACTCTTGATAGAAATAAGGAACTAAATCTTCTTTTACAAAAGGAATTACAATATTTTGACGCAAGGTTAAACGGATTTCTCCTGCTGCGTAAGTATCAACTAAATCTGCTAATAAACGTGCTTTATCTGTGTAAAAATCTCCTAATAAAACTTTAATTCCGATAGCAACATAACCTGCTTGTTTTTGCGGAATTAAGTTGGTAGATTTCCATAAATCAAATGCTTCTTTATTTTTTATCTCTACTTGTGGAGCATCAACAGCAACTGGAGTTGATGCAACATAACCATCAGCATCAATAGCAACTGATTTTAATTCGATAGCCTTTTGTTCTTGTGCTACCAATTCTTTAAAAGCTTCTAAACCGATGTCTTTTAATAAGAATTTCATTCTTGCTTTGGCTCTACTTTTACGCTCACCATAACGATCAAAAACTCTTAAAACACCTTCCATTACTGGAATAATTTTATCTGATGGTAAAAACTCATATAAAGTTTCTGCATGTCTTGGCTGAGAACCTAACCCTCCTGCAACCATCACTTTAAAACCTCTTACACCGTTTTCAATTTTAGCTATAAAACCTAAATCATGTAAATAAGATAAACCTGTATCTTCATCTGTAGAAGAAAAAGAAACTTTAAATTTACGTCCCATTTCTTGACAAATAGGGTTACGTAAAAAGAATTTATACAAAGCATCAGCATACGGAGAAACATCAAAAGGTTCGTTTACATCGATACCCGCAGTTTCTGATGCTGTTACATTTCTAACAACATTTCCACAAGCTTCACGCAAGGTAACATCATCTCTTTCTAACTCTGCCCATAACTCTGGCGTTCTTTGTAAATCTACATAGTGAATTTGAATATCTTGACGTGTTGTAATATGTAATCTTCCTCTAGAATACTCGTCTGAAACTTCAGAAATTCTACGTAATTGATTACTCATTACTTTACCATAAGGCAATTTAATACGAATCATTTGTACGCCTTCTTGACGCTGACCGTAAACACCTCTTGCTAAACGTAAACTTCTAAATTTTTCCTCATCTATTTCTAGATTATTGAATGCTGCAATTTTATCTGCTAATTCAATAATATCTCTTTCTACAACTGGATTCTCTATTTCGGTTCTAAAACTCTGCATTTTTTCTAGTATTTAGTAGTTCGTATAAAATATCAAGCAATTCTTAATACCTTAAAATTCTACTTTAATTTTACTGTTCCTTTATTCTTTATTCTTACTACTTGATAAAACCAACACCTACTGTATTGTTCGTTTTTGGATCAATCAAAATAAAAGATCCATTAGATTTATTATCTTTATAAGAATCTACCAACAAAGGCTTGCTTAATTTTAATTGTATGTCTCCTATTTGGTTTAAGACTAATTCTGATGGATTTTCTTCAATTCCAGAAAAATCAGTTTTTATAATACTAGACAATTGTGTAATTTTTGCTTGTGCATCATTTACACCATGTTTAATATAGTATTTTTGAGAAGCTTTTAAAGGCTCTTTATCCATCCAACAAATAGTTGCTGTTAATTCTTTTGCAATTGTTGGCTCTTCATTTACTTTCACCAACATATCACCCCTACTTACATTTACATTGTCTTCTAAAGTAATGGTAACAGAACTTCCTCTTTTTGCTTCTTGAAATTCTTTATCGAAAAAATTAATCGTTTTCACTTTAGATTTTGTTTGCGATGGTAACACTGCAACGTCATCTCCAACAGCTAAATCACCTCCATAAAGCTTTCCTGCATATCCTCTAAAATCATGGTATTCTTCTGTTTTAGGTCTGATAACTGTTTGCACAGGAAAACGTGTTTGAGAAGCATCATTAATATCTTCTGCATCTAATCTTTCTAAGTGATGCATTAACGTTTCTCCTTTATACCAAGGGGTATTTTCAGATTTATGAACCACATTATCTCCTTGTAAAGCAGACATTGGTATAAACGTTAAATTCTGACCTTTGTACTCACTTTTACTTGCTAAGTACTCAATCTCAGCTTTTATAGTATTGTATTTTTCTTCAGAAAAATCAACCAAATCCATTTTATTAATAGCAATTACAACATCTTTAATTCTCAATAAATTATTGATAAAAAAGTGTCTGTACGTTTGTTCTATAACTCCGTTTCTTGCATCAATTAAAACGATAGAAGCTTGTGCTGTTGAGGCACCCGTAACCATGTTTCTTGTATATTCTATATGCCCTGGAGTATCTGCTATAATGAAACTTTTACTTGGTGTAGAAAAATAGATATGTGCTACATCAATAGTAATTCCTTGTTCACGTTCTGCAACTAAACCATCGGTTGCTAAAGAAAAATCTAAATAGTCAAAACCACGTTGTCTACTTTTTTCTTCTATTGCTTCTAATTTATCGTCAGTTAATGATTTTGTATCGTATAAAATACGACCAATTAAGGTACTCTTACCATCATCTACACTTCCTGCTGTTGCTATTTTTAATACTTTCATTCTTATGAGCTGTTCGCTATTGGCCTTTGGCTTTTAGCTTAATTTGTATTCATTTTTAATACTTACAAAGCGATTAAATTTTGTAAGGTGTTTGCAAATAGTTGCGTTAGGGATTGAAACGACATCCTTTTTTTGTTCTTTTCAAAAAAAGATATAGTGAAAAGCCCGTTAAAACGCCCAAAGTATTCTAAAAATACCCTTGTTGTTTACGTTTCTCCATTGCTGCTTCAGAACGTTTATCATCTATTCTTGCACCTCTTTCTGAAATGGAAGAATCTCTAATTTCTTCTACAACTTTTGCAATATCGACTGCGTCGGATAAAACTGCTGCTGTACAACTCATATCTCCAACAGTTCTAAAACGAACCATTCTTTCTTCTACAACTTCTTCTTTATCTCTAAAAACAACGTCGTCATCTGCAGACCAGATCATTCCGTCTCTTACAAAAATCTTTCTTTTGTGTGCAAAATAGATAGAAGGAATTTCGATATCTTCTTGTTTGATATAAGACCAAACATCTAATTCTGTCCAATTAGAAATAGGGAAAACACGTACATTTTGTCCTAAATCTATGCGTCCGTTTAACATATCGAATACTTCTGGACGTTGGTTTTTCTCATCCCATTGACCAAAATCATCTCTTACAGAAAAGATTCTTTCTTTAGCTCTAGCCTTTTCTTCATCTCTTCTTGCTCCTCCAATACATGCATCAAAACCAAACTCTTCTATAGCGTCTAATAAGGTTTCTGTTTGCAACATATTTCTACTTGCATATCTACCAGTTTCTTCTTTAACTCTACCAGAATCTATATTGTCTTGTACATTTCTTACAATTAACTCAACCCCTAATTCTTTTGCTAAACGATCTCTAAATTCTATTGTTTCAGGAAAATTATGACCTGTATCGATATGCATTAAAGGGAAAGGGATTTTTGCAGGATAAAATGCTTTTTGTGCTAAACGCACTAACGTTATACTGTCTTTTCCTCCAGAAAAAAGCAACACAGGTTTTTCGAACTGCGCTACTACTTCTCTAAAAATATAAATTGCTTCACTTTCTAAAGCATCTACTTGTATTGTTGTATTACTCATAATTATCTTTTTAGATGTGTAAACCACATTCTCTGTTACTTTCTACTTTTGTTGGATCGAAATATGTAAACTCATTTGGCAAATTTTGTGCTACTAAATAAGCGTCTAACTGTTCATCTGTCCAGTTATAAAACGGACTCACTTTTACCACACCGTCTTTACTTTGAGAAACAACATCTATACTATCTCTAAATGCAGTTTGACCTTTTCTTAAGTTTGTAAACCAAACATCTGGTTGATGTTCTTTCATAGCTCTAGAAAATGGCTCTAACTTAACTTGCTCTGTAAACAAAACATGTTTCGGATCTTCTACCGAAGGAACCCCTAAAACAACATTTCTATGAGCTGCAGTTTGTTTTGGTGTATATAAATGAATATTTAAATTCAGTTTTTCTATAATATCTTCTGCATGTTTATACGTCTGCATCGTATTGTAACCTGTATCGCACCAAATTACTTTAATGTCTTTTTGCACATCCGTAACCGCTTTTAAAATTGCAACTTCATAAGGTCTGAAGTTGGTTGTGATTACTGGATTTTTAGCAAAAGAAATAGCCCAAGCTATAATCTCTGCTGGACTTTTATCTTTTAATTCTGCGTTAACTTGTGTTAAGTTTAAGCTCATTACTTTCCCCATTTTATTTTATTCCATACTCTCTCGTGAAAGAAGTATAAAACTAACTTTGTTAAAAAATCTATTGATGCAATTGAAGTAGCTACTGATAACTCCCCTGTTAAGAGGTAAGACACTATTAAAGTATCTACGGTACCTATAACTCTCCAACTTAATGCCTTAAGCACACTTCGTAAAGGTTTTTCAGAAGTTTTATCTTCTTTAAAACCTTTAGTCTGTGCTTTTTTACTAAAAATGATTTGGTCTAAAATCATAAAAAAAATTAATTCAAATAATTACCCTACTACTTTAATAGGGTATGCAAATCTACATTATTATTATACAAAAAGTCGGGATTAAATCTTAAAAATTACCTAAACCCTATAGATTTAGTAGATTAATAAAAAAAAGGCAAATAAATTATGAATATGTAACTACTACAAGGATTTAGTAATTAAAATAATACAAAGGGACTATGAAGTGTATTTGTAAAGATGTATTGTACTCAATATTAATTGACTAAAGAAGCTTACAATTAATCTAACTATAGAATTGTTAATTAACAGATTACCTACTCTATAGAACTTACATTTTTGTTATAAATTTAGCAATTACACAAATCTGCAAGAGTAGTATTTTTAAAAATCTGCAAAGAACTATCCCTTACCTGAACCATTAACTTGTTTACAGCACAAAGGTTTTCATCAGGACAATCTGCACATTTTTCGTAGAAATTTAAACTAACACAAGGAATCATGGCAATTGGCCCTTCTAAGATTCTCATAATAGTAGTCATTTGAATATCTTTAGGCTCTTTTAAAAGATAGTAGCCACCACCTTTTCCTTTTTTAGACGCTAACAATCCGTTTTTACGAAGGGTTAAAAGAATAGTTTCTAAAAATTTTAAAGAAATATTTTCATTTTTAGAAATCGTAGCAATAGAAACAGGCGTTTTATCTTCTAGTCTTGCAAGATAAGTAAGCGCTTTAATTCCGTATTTTGTTTTCTTTGATAGCATAGTGCAAAATTACACAATTTAATTACTATACTAAAACAGTAGGATATACTTTTTTACAAATATCTTTTAAAACTAAAAACCCACTAAGTATTATCTCAATGGGTTTATAGTTTAATCTAAAATCTAAGTATTATTAACGCTAACTTAATTTGCAGTGTGCGACTTTTCTAAAGCGTAAAAAGTAGCTTGCACATAATCATCAGCATCTCCAGTGTTATTTTGATTATAAACTCCAGCCTTAAAATACATGTATTGTCCACCAGTATTATAACCACTATTTGCCATAACTACAGTTTTAACAACATCTGCTTTACCTTCTCTTATAATAGTAACCGTTAGATCATCTCCAACAACTTTAATGTTATAACTAAATTTTTCGTCTAGAGCAATTCCATCTGAAGGATTAGAAGCACTATCACTTCTAGAACCTATCATTTCGTGCCATTGTTCAGCTCCACTTCCCTCTGCAGGTTCGTGTGCAAAATAAATAGAACCGAAAGTATTACCTTCTAATTTTCTATAATAAAGACGGATAGGTTCATCATCATTTGCATGAATTTGACCAACAATAACACGCCCTTGCTGATCAGAATTACCTGTAGTTGTTACATGATTTACAGCAAGTGTTGCAGACATTTCTCCGTCATAACTTGCAGCGGCAGTTATATCCGCTTGCGGAGCAGTACCAAAAACCCAATTATTTTTATTAACTCCTTTGGTATCTATGCTCGTATTGGTTCCTCTTAACATTTCGCGAAACTCAACTCTTGTATAACTTGTACCTAGAGATGTTTTAAATCCATCAACTGGACATTTAAAAACCATTCCACCATCATTTGCTGTATAAAAATAAGTATCATTTTTATATTCGCTATTAAGCTCACTTACAGTAATTGTCTTAGCTACACCATTTCCATTATTAGTAGGAATACTCAAATTCCATGTTGATAAATCAAAATTTTGTGATGGAACTTTATTAGGATCTAATTCTCCTGAAATTTCTTCTCTTGCTGCTTGTGTAATTGTTAAACTTTTAGTGATATTATCACCAATAACAGTTATTATTCCTGTACGCTTATTAAACTCAGAGTTTGCTGTTACAGAAATATTTATGATTCTGTTAGTTGTTCCGTTTGTAGGTGTAATGTTAATCCAGTCATTATTATTACTCGTGTACCAATAAGCATTCGCAGTTACCTCAACGGTTTGTGTTTCTTGACTTGCAGAAAATTCAGCAATTGTAGATAAAGACAAAATATCTACTATTTCTTCTTCTGAATCTGCAGAGCTACAAGAAAAAAAAGATAAAAATAATGAACCAATAAATAATAATAATAATCTGAAAGAAATTTTCATAAAAATAATGACATTAATAATTGAATTTTTAAAAATACAAAATTGGTTAACCAATTTACTGTAATTTTAAATAAAATTATTATTTAATTAAATAAAGAGATTAAAACCAACTCTTTAAACAATCAAAATATCTATTATTAATTATTATCTAAAGCTTGTTTTAAATCAGCAATAATATCATCTGCATGCTCTAAACCTACGGAAACACGAACCAAACCATTTGTAATACCAACTTCTAATCTATCTTCTTCAGACAAACGTCCGTGAGTTGTAGAAGATGGATGCGTAACAATAGTTCTTGTATCTCCTAAATTTGCAGACAATGAACACATTTTTATAGCATCTAAAAACTTTCTTCCAGCTTCAATTCCTCCTTTTATCTCAAAGGCAACAATATTTCCTCCTAATTTCATTTGGTTTTTAGCTACTTCATATTGAGGATGCGACTTTAAAAATGGATATTTTACAAGCTCTACATTTTCATTTTCTTCTAAAAAAGAAGCAACTTTCAAAGCATTTTCACAATGTTTTTCTACTCTAATTGATAAGGTTTCTAAACTTTTAGACAAAACCCAAGCATTAAAAGGAGACATTGCTGGTCCTGTATTTCTTGCAAACAAATAGATTTCTCTTAATAAATCTGCTCTACCAACTGTTACTCCACCTAAAACTCTACCCTGACCATCAATCAATTTTGTTGCAGAATGAATTACCAAATCTGCTCCGAATTTAATTGGCTGTTGAATGTATGGTGTTGCAAAGCAATTGTCAACAATAAAAATAAGATTGTGTTTTTTGGCAATTTTACCAATCACATCTAAATCTAAAATATCAACAGCAGGGTTTGTTGGCGTTTCTATATAAAGAACCTTTGTATTTTCTTGAATCAAACTTTCTATTAAATCTACCTCATCAACCTTAAAATAAGAAGTTTCAATATTCCATTTGGGCAAGTATTTAGTAAACATTCCATGTGTTGATCCAAATACAGACCTACAAGAAACAATATGATCTCCGGCACTTAACAGCGCTGCAAATGACGAAAATATAGCTGCCATACCTGTTGCAAAAGCATAACCAGCCTCCGCACCTTCCATAGCAACAATTTTATCTACAAATTCTGTAGTATTTGGATTTGTAAAACGACTATACAAGTTACGTTCTTTTTCTTCTGCGAAGGATGAACGCATGTCTTCTGCATCGTCAAAAACAAAACTAGAGGTTAAATATAAAGGTGTAGAATGTTCAGAAAACTGACTTCTTTCTGTTTGACTTCTAATTGCTTCTGTTTCGAAATGTTTACTCATGATTTGTATTGTATTATTGTTAGACCGCTATCGCTTTTTAGAATCAAGAGTTAAGATAAAAAATGGTAATCCATTCTTTCGCTGCCTTATTCTTGTCTCTTTCAATCTCTTGTTTTTTTTAAAATCGTAGTTGACTGAAATACCGCCAACTCATAACTACCTACTATTTAATTATTATGCTTTGCTAATCTTAGAATATCTCCAAAAACACCTCTTGCAGTAACGCTTGCTCCCGCTCCTGCCCCTTGTATTACAATTGGTTGTTCTCCGTAAGATTCTGTATAAATTTCAAAAATTGCATCAGAACCTTTTAAAGAACCTAATGGAGTGCTTTTATCTGTAGAAACTAATTTCACTTCTAATTTCCCTTTATTTTGAGACAAATCTCCACTTAATTCACCAATATAACGTAAAACATGATTCGGTTCTTGGTTTTCTTTTATCTTTTGATATTCGTCATTCAATAAGTCTAATTTCCCTAAGAAATCAGCAGCAGAACCTTCTCTTAAATTTTCTGGAATTAAATTTTTAATTTCAACTTCATCAAATTCATTTTCTAACTCTAATTCTCTTGCTAAAATTAGTAATTTTCTAGCTACATCATTTCCTCCTAAATCTTCACGAGGGTCTGGCTCTGTAAATCCTTTATCAATTGCTTCTTGCAATGTTTTAGAAAAAGGAACATTTTCCGCAGAAAAAGTATTGAATAAATAACTCAAACTTCCAGAAAACACCCCTCTAATTTTAGTAATATTTTCTCCTGATTCATGCAATAAACGAATGGTATCAATTAAAGGTAAACCTGCACCAACATTGGTTTCATACAAATATTGTTTTTTGTACTCTTTTAACTTTGCTCTTACTTCTTTGTAGAAGTCAAAAGACAATGTATTTGCTATTTTATTACAAGAAACTAAATCGAAACCAGCTTCGATAAACGGAATGTAATTACTTACAAAATTGACGCTCGCTGTATTATCTACCGCTATTAAGTTTTCAAAATGATTTGCTTTTGCAAAAGCGATAATATCATCAACTGTTACATTTTCTTCCCCATTTTCTAATAAATTTTGTTTCCAATCTTTAGAAACTCCATTTTTATTCAGCAATACTTTTTTAGAATTTGCTACGGCAAAAACATTCAATTGAATTTTCCTACGCTCTAAAACAGATTGTGTGTTTTCTATAATTTGATCAATTAAAGTTCCACCAACCAAACCTTTACCAAAAACGGCAATGTTTATTTTTTTAGTAACTCCAAAAACTTGACCATGAATTACATTTACTGCTTTATGTAATTCGGTTTTTTTAACCACCAAACTCACATTTTTTCCAGTAACCGTATTATTGAATAAAAGTGGTACTATTTGATTTTTGATTAACGCATTATAAGGATGATGAAATTCACTTAAATCTTGACCAATAATAGAAATCACCGCAACATTACTTACAATAGAAATATGATTTACATCTTGCGAATAAAAATCATTTTCGAATTCTTTTTCTAATGCAGAAACCGCTTCAACCGCTCTATCTGCATCAATAATAAAACCGATTCCTCTTTCTGATGAACCTTGTGCAATTATACTTACACTAATATTACGATCACTTAAAACCTTAAAAATACGAGCATCAACACCCACTTTACCTAATAAACCTCTACCTTCAAAATTCAGTAAAGCAACATTATCTATGGTAGCAATAGATTTAATTCCTTTTGCTGATGAAGATTCTGATGTAATTAAAGTTCCTTTATCTTCTTTATGAAATGTATTTAAAATTCTAAGATTGATATTTTTCTCTAATAACGGAATAATGGTTTTTGCATGTAAAATAGTTGCTCCAAAATTGGCCATTTCATTGGCTTCAGAAAACGATAATTGTTCAATCTTTTTAGCATCTGCAACCAAATCTGGATTTGCTGTAAAAATTCCGCTTACATGTGTATAATTCTGTAACTCATCCGCATCTAAATAATTAGCCAATAAAGCTGCAGTATAATTACTACCATTTCTACCTAAAGTAGTGGTTTCTCCTTTTTTGTTGGATGCTATAAAACCTGTAACAATATTAACTGTTGTGTCATTATTTTTGAAAAAATTAATCACATTTTCTTTAGAAACCGTTGGAATAGGTTGTGCATTTCCAAAGTTTTCATCTGTAATTATTAAAGATCTAGAGTCTACAGCATTTGAAGAAATTTGCTGTTTCTCTAACAAACTAGCTACCAATTTTACAGATAACAATTCTCCTTGAGCTAAAACCTCATCTTTAATTTTATGACTATAATCTCCCAATAAAGAAACACCTTCAAAAATGGTTTCTAATTTAGAAAATTCTTGAGAAAAGTCTACAGAACTATTTGGTTCTGATTGATATGCTTTAAACTTTTCAAACTTTGTTTTATACTCCTTTTTTGATGCTGCCTTATCTAAAATATCTTCTAGTTCGTTTGTAGAATTTCCTCTTGCAGAGGCTACAACGGTTACTTTTATTCCGGCTTTATATTTACTTGCAATAATTTCTATTGCATTTTCTAATCCTTCACCATTGGCTAAAGATTTTCCTCCAAATTTTAAAACTTTCATCTTCTTCTCTCTATAATCTTTATTAAAAATAGGCTCAATAATTTTTTGCAACTGGTCATATTCCATCAAAAAAGCATCATGACCGTGCACAGAATTTATTTCATTATAGGTAACATTATCTTTTGTTAATGCTAACTTTTTATGCGTTTCTCTGTTTTCTTCCGCAGTAAAAAACAAATCTGAATCCACACCTATAATATGAATATTTGCATTAATTTTATCTAAAATCTCAATATCTTTTTGTCCTCCAATAGTAACATCAATCGTTTTTAATAATTGATTCATTAACTTATAAGAAGATAATTGATAACGTTCTTGCAATGATTTTCCGTGATGCAATAACCAACTTTCTACATCAAAAATATCTGAATCTTCTTTTTTAGATCGATGAAAGCGCTCTTTAAAACTTTCTGGAGTTCTGTAGCACAACATAGCGTGCATACGTGCATCATGAACAGGATTGCTAGAATTTACCAAAAATTGTTCTTGAATTTGACAATTGGCAATTAACCAATCTGTAGATTTCCAATCGGTTGCTATTGGTAAAAAATGTTGTGTTAAATTGTTGTTTAGCACCATCATTTCCCAAGCAATTCCGCCTCCTAAAGAACCTGCAATCAATGCAAATAGTTTATCAATTTTCAAAATTGATAAACCTTCTAAAAATATGTTTGCAACATCTCTAGCTATAAAGTCTTTATAATTATCAATTAAAATTCCATCGAAACCATTACCAGGAATATTAAAGGATAAAATGGTATAGGTTTTTGTATTAATCGCCTTTTCATCTCCAACAATATCTCGCCACCAACCTTCTTTACCTGCAACATAAGAGTTACCAGTAAGTGCATGATTTACCAAAATGATAGGAGCTGTCCCTAAATCTTGACCAAAAACCTGGTAACTTAAATTCATTTCCGAAATTAAGGCACCTGATTCTGTAGTAAAATCTTTTATTTTGATATGTTGTAATGGATGTTCCAAATTATTTACTGAATTTTAAATTATTGTCTGTTCGAGCGCAGTTGAGAACTCTTCTATTACAAAAAGTAAAAAAACCTTTCAATTACCCTCGAACAGACATCATTTTATATTTTTGAAAAAGCTGCTGTTAAATCTGCTTTTAAATCTTCTAAATCTTCAATACCAACAGACAATCTAATTAAATCTTGACTTACACCTGCACTTGCTTGTGCCACTTCATCTAATTGTTGATGCGTTGTACTTGCTGGATGAATTATTAATGATTTAGTATCACCAATATTTGCTAGTAAAGAGAATAATTTGGTATTATCTGCGATTGTTTTTGCTGCTTCAAAACCACCTTTTACTCCAAAAGTTACCAAACCACTTTGTCCTTTAGGCAAGTATTTATCTGCTAACGTTTTGTATTTATTACTTTTTAAACCTGGATAGTTTACCCATGTAACCTCTTCTTGCGCTTCTAACCAAGTTGCCAAAGCCAATGCATTTTCTGAATGTTGCTTAATTCTAACGGGTAAAGTCTCTAAACCTTGAATAATATTAAATGCATTTGTAGGACTTAAAGCTGCACCAAAATCACGTAATCCTTCTAAAATCAATTTAAAAGTAAATGCCGCTGCACCTAAAGCTTCATGATATTTTAAACCATGATACCCTGCAGAAGGCTCTGTAAATTCAGGAAATTTTCCGTTTGCCCAGTTAAAAGTTCCAGCATCAATAATTGCTCCTCCTAAAGAAGTTCCTTGTCCGCCAATGTATTTTGTTAAAGAATGAATTACAAGATTTGCTCCATGTTTAATAGGATTCAATAATGCAGGTGTTGCCACTGTATTATCAACTATAAAAGGAACTTCTGCTGCTTTTGCATGTTCAGAAATTACCTCTAAATCTAACACATCTAATTTAGGGTTTCCTAAAGATTCTACAAAAAATGCTCTTGTGTTCTCTTGAACTGCAGCTGCAAAATTATCTGGATTATCAGCATCTACAAACGTAGTTGTAATACCTAATCTTGGTAAAGTTACACTTAATAAATTGTAGGTTCCTCCGTATAAACTACTTGAGGCTACAATATGATCTCCTGCTTTTAAAAGCGTTAATAAACCAGTTGCAATTGCTCCTGTACCAGAGGCAAAAACTACGGCTCCAATTCCGCCTTCTACAGCTGCTAAACGATCTTGTAAAATTTGGTTTGTTGGGTTGTTTAATCGGGTATAAATAAAGCCTAATTCTTTTAATGAAAAAAGGTTTGCAGCATGTTCTGAGTTGTTAAAAACGTATGATGATGTTTGGTAAATAGGAACTGCTCTTGTACCTCCATTTTGTGTTACATCATGCCCTGCATGTAATGCGTTTGTTGCTAATTTGTGCGTACTCATTTTTCTATTTTTTTTGAGTTAATAAATAATTAAACCAAAAGTCGAATGCATCAAAAATTTGATGTACTTACTAGAAAAATGTTATTAAGAATTTTACAAATACACGGAAGTGTAATTGTTTACGGGTTATCTATCCAATTTCTGATAAATGAATCTGAAATTAAGTAGAATTTAGCACCTTCTTTTCCTCACGAAAAGGGTTGCTAAGGTTTCAACGGGTCTTTCCCTCCACCTTTCTTGATAACATTTCGATAAGTTATTGAACTTTCTGAATGCAAATATATGTTTAGAAAAATTTAATAACCAAGAAAAAACCGATTTATTTTTTTAGAAATATAAATATCACATTAAAACCCCTTGTTTAATAAGTATCAAACAAATAACAAACAATGAAGTTTGTTTTATTGATGATACCATAATAAAATATTATGCTGAAAAATTATGTTATTAGAATTTAAGCTGTAACTTTGCAAAGAATTTTAGAGGAAAAATTTGAACTGATTGCAACCTCTGACGCTGATATTTATATCTGCTGAAACAAAAAATGCTAAAGCAGTAATATTCTACTACTTTCAGCGACTTATGCAATCTCTTTTTATTTTTCTTGATTTCCAATAGGAAGAACACGTTTAAAAAAAATCAATTTTTAATATTAAAAAAGATTTATTATGTCATATTTATTTACCTCAGAAAGTGTTTCTGAAGGACACCCAGACAAAATTGCCGATCAAATTTCAGATGCTTTAATAGATAACTTTTTAGCATTCGACAAATCTAGTAAAGTTGCTTGCGAGACCATGGTAACAACCGGTCAAGTATTTTTAGCAGGAGAAGTAAAATCTAAAACGTATTTAGATGTACAGAAAATTGCTAGAGATGTAATTAACAAAATTGGTTACACCAAAGGTGCCTATATGTTTGATGGAAACTCTTGTGGAGTTTTATCTGCAATCCACGAACAATCTCCAGATATTAACCAAGGTGTTGATAGAGCAAACCCAGAAGAACAAGGTGCAGGAGACCAAGGAATGATGTTTGGTTATGCTACAGATGAAACGGAGAACTATATGCCTTTAGCATTAGAATTATCTCATAGGTTGTTAATTGAATTAGCTGCTTTAAGAAGAGAAAATAAAGATATTCCTTATTTACGTCCAGACGCTAAATCTCAAGTAACTATTGAATATTCTGATGATAATGTACCGCAAAGAATTGACGCTATTGTAATTTCTACACAACATGATGATTTTGACAAGTCTGATGATGTGATGTTAGCAAAAATTAAAAAAGACATTGTAGAAATTTTAATACCAAGAGTGGTTGCAAAATTACCTGCTCATCTTCAAAAATTATTTACAGATAACATTACCTACCACATTAACCCAACAGGTGTTTTTGTAATAGGTGGACCTCACGGTGATACTGGTTTAACTGGTAGAAAAATCATTGTTGATACCTACGGAGGAAAAGGAGCTCACGGTGGTGGTGCTTTCTCTGGAAAAGATCCTTCTAAAGTTGATAGATCTGGAGCATATGCAACAAGACATATTGCTAAAAACTTAGTTGCTGCTGGTCTTTGTAAAGAAGTTTTGGTACAAGTTTCTTATGCAATTGGTGTTGCAAAACCAACAAGTATAAATGTTGAAACGTATGGTACAGCTACTGTAGATTTAACTGATGGAGAAATCAGCAAAAAAGTAGAATCCCTTTTTGATATGCGTCCTTATTTTATAGAAAAACGTTTAAAATTAAGAAGCCCTATTTATTCTGAAACTGCTGCTTATGGTCACATGGGAAGAACTCCAGAAGTAAAAACAGTTACATTTACAAATCCTATGGGAGAGACTACCAGCGAAGAAGTAGAAACTTTTACTTGGGAAAAATTAGACTATGTAGATGCAATTAAAGAAGCTTTTAAGTTGTAAAACTTAAAAAATATAATATAAAAAAGCCTTTAGAATTAATTTTCTAGAGGCTTTTTTTATTGCATATCATTTACTCATATTTAAATTATCTTTATAAAACGAAACGTTTTCAACCCTCTTCTATTGATAAAAAATCAACCTATAAAATTTTACTTTAGTAATTTTTTTATCAAAATTATTCTTACTTCTAAAATTACATTTTACAAAAATCATATTCTAAGAAACTAGACAGATCAGAAGTCTGGTCTAACTTAAAACATCTTTAACACTAATTATCAAGCAATTATATGAATTTCAAAAAAAACAGGTGGATGTAATGGCTTTTAATTTAAAATACATATATTTGGGTGCCCAAACTGGTTAACCAAAAATATATGAGCGATTTAAAACCAAACATTACATTTATTATGGGAGTTTCTGGTTGTGGAAAAAGCACCATCGGTCACCTATTATCTAAAGAATTGAATGTTCCTTTTTTTGATGGAGATGACTTTCATCCTGAAAAAAACATTTTAAAAATGTCTAATGGAGAAGCCTTAAATGATGATGATAGATTCGGTTGGTTACAAACATTAAACAAGTTAGCAATAGAACAACTAAAAGATAAAGGTTGTATTATCGTTTGTTCTGCATTAAAAGAAAAGTATCGTACTATTTTAAATACAAACATAAAAGATAGTGTAAAGTGGGTTTTTCTTGATGGTTCTTTTGATCAAATTAAAGAAAGAATGAATCAACGAGAAGGTCATTTTATGAGTTCTGATTTATTGAAATCTCAATTTGATATTTTAGAAGCACCAAAAAACGCCATTAAAGTAGATATAAGTTTAACGCCTAAAAATATTGTAAAAGTGATTAGTAATGAATTATTAAAAAAATCGGAATTTGGATTATTCGGATTAGGAGTTATGGGGAAAAGTCTTGCTCGAAATTTAGCTAATAAAGGGTTTCATATATCGCTATTCAACAGACATGTTGCAGGTATAGAAGAAGATGTTGCTAAAAATTTTAAAACCGAATTCAAAGAATTATCAACAAGTCTTCCGTTTGATGATATAACATCTTTTGTAAACTCTCTAGAGAAGCCAAGAAAAATCATGTTAATGGTGAATGCAGGTAAAATTGTAGACAATGTTATTGAAGATCTATTGCCTTTTTTAGAAGATGGAGATATTTTAATAGACGGAGGAAATTCAAACTATAATAAAACAAAAGAACGTTTTGATTATCTAAAAGGCAAAAACATTCATTTTGTTGGAGCTGGAGTTTCTGGTGGTGAAGAAGGTGCTTTAAAAGGACCATCTATTATGCCCGGAGGAAGCAAAGAAAGTTATAAAGGCGTACAACCTTTTTTAGAAACAATCGCAGCTAAAGATGCCAACAACTTACCTTGTTGTACATATATTGGAACAGAAGGAAGTGGTCATTTTGTAAAAATGGTACATAATGGAATCGAATATGTAGAAATGCAATTGTTAGCAGAAGTGTTTGTAATGCTAAAAGCATTAGGTCATAATCCAGATGAAATAGCAGCCATTTTAGAATCTTGGAAAGAAACAACAAATAGCTACTTATTAGAAATTACCATTGATATTTTAAGAAAAAAAGAAGATGATGATTGGTTAGTAAACCAAATAATGGATAAGGCAGGTAATAAAGGAACAGGAAACTGGACTACCATAACTACCGCTCAATTAGGAGTACCAAGTTCTATGATTGCTACTGCCCTATTTGCTCGTTATACTTCTTTTTATAAAGAGGAAAGAATTGCTGCAAGTAAAAATTTAGAATCACGAAACAATACTAATTTTAACGTTGCCATTGATGATATTTTAAAAGCATATCAATTTGCAAGAATCATAAATCATTATCAGGGTTTTAAATTGATACAAGAAGCATCTAAAAGCTATCAATGGGATTTAAACTTGAGTGAGTTGTCTAGAGTTTGGACAAACGGTTGTATTATTAGATCTGATTTAATGATAGAATTAGTTACCGTTTTTAAATCTACAGACAATATTTTAACTGACAAAACCATCATTCATAAAATAAAAGCTTTAAAACCTAGTGTTAAAAAAGTGGTTTCTGAAAGTATTTTAAATGAATTACCGATTCCTAACTTTAGTGAATCTATCAATTTCTTAAACAGTTTTGCGATAGCAAATTCATCAGCAAATTTAATACAAGCACAACGCGATTATTTTGGTGCACATACCTACCAAAGAATTAATGACGATTCAAATAAATTCTATCATACTGAATGGAATAATTAACTAAATAAAAACAATTAACTATGACAACACCCCAAAATAAAAAGTCATTCCTACAAAAAATAATAGCAGTTATTTTAGGATTTGGCCCTGGGATTTTCGCCATTGGATATACCATTGGTACAGGTAGTGTAACTTCTATGATTGTTGCAGGTAGTAAATTTAACATGCAACTCTTATGGGTACTTTTAATAAGTTGCCTTTTCTCTGGAGTACTAATGTTTACTTATGGAAATTACGCTTTAATAACAGGAAAAACAGCTCTTTATGGCTTTAAAAAACATTTTAAATATGGTAAAATATTCGCCATTTTAATTATTGTTGGTATCACCTTTGGTCAATGGAACTCATTAATGGGAATTTTAGGTATTTCTGCCAATATTATTTTTGAAATATTAGCCATGAATTTTGAAGGTTTAATCGCCTATAAATATGAAACCGTTTTAATTACTGCAATTGTAATAATTATTACTTTTTACTTATTAATGCTGGTAGGTAGATACACCTTTTTCGAAAAAATACTTGTCATTTTTGTAAGCTTAATGGGGCTTTCATTTATACTTTCTTTATGTTTTGTACAACCACTTTCTATAGATGTAGTTAAAGGTTTAATACCAACAATACCAGACGTAGCAGGTGGTAAAATGTTAGTTGCAGCCTTTGTTGGTACTACAATGGCATCAGCCACTTTTTTATCAAGACCTTTGTTTGTAAAAGGAAAAGGATGGACTATAAAAAATTTAGATCAACAAAAAAAGGATTCTATAACTGCAGCAATTTTAATCTTTATTATTAGTGGTGTTATTATGGCAGTCGCTGCGGGTGCATTATATTACCAAGGTAAAGAAGTTACACAAGTTTTAGATATGGCAAATACTTTAGAGCCCGTTGCAGGAAGTTGGGCGGTTTCAATTTTCTTTTTTGGAGCATTAAGTGCTGGTTTATCTTCTATTTTTCCATGCTTATTAATTGCTCCTTTATTAATTGCCGATTATCAATCTGGAGAACTAGATACCAATTCACGTCAATTTAGAATCATAACTGCAATTGCATGTTTAGTAGCTTTAATAGGTCCTGCTTTTGGAGCAAACCCAATAGAAATTCAAATTTTATCGCAAGTTTTTAATGTGTTTGTTTTACCAATTGTTATTCTAGGAATAATTTTAATCGTAAATAACAAAAAAATAATGCAGGGTTACGAAACAAGTCTATTTGTAAATATAGGATTGTTTGCTTCACTCCTTTTTGCATGCATCATTTCTTATAATGGAATATTAGCTCTTATAGAATATTTTTAATACAAAACACAAATCCCTTTAACACAAAAGAATAATCAATTTCATGAAAATAAGTCTGATAGATACGAACGCAAAGAAAACCTCAGAAAACATTGTGATTTGCATGATTAGAGATTTAATTAACTCTAAAAATTTAGAACGAGGAGACAAACTACCTTCCGAAAGAATTATGTCGGAAAAGTTTGATATCAAAAGAAATCACATTAGAGAGGCAATCAGAAAGTTAGAGTTTTATGGAATCATAAAATCAATGTCTCAAAGCGGTACTATTTTAAATATTGGATTAACAGGTTTTAACGGAATGGTAGATGAAATTATTTCTTTGAACACTCCAACTTTTAATGAACTCGTAGAAACCAGAATATCATTAGAGTTAAAGACTGTTAGTTTAGCTGCTCAGAGGAGAACAGAGACGGACTTAAAACGAATAAAGGACACCTTAAATGATTTTAAAGCTAAAATTACTGAGGGAGATGATTATTTAGAAGAGGATTTATTATTTCATTTAGCCATCGCAAAAGCAAGTAAAAACAATACAATGATTTCATTAATGCTTTTAATTACGCCTCCTATCCTTGCTACTTACGACAGAAAAACGGTGTGTGAAGGAGATAAATTGATTTCTGAAATAAAAAAACATGAAGATATTTATTTAGCCATAGAGTCTCAAGACCTTGAACTTGCAACGGACATGATGAAACAACATTTTAATAAATTATCTAAACATATTACAAGTAGTGATTCAAAAAAATAAACTTAAATAAAAATAAAATGAACAAAAAAATGATTAAATCGGTATCAACCATCTTTATATTTAGCATTCTATTAATATTAAGTAGTTGTAACAACAAGCCAAAAAAGGCTGATAAAAAAGAAGCTGAAAAAGAAGTTGCAAAAACAGTTTACCCTAGTGACGTTATTCCATTTTTCGATCATTGGAAATTAATATTAGGAGACGGTTCTAATGCTGGAATTGCAAATAATTTTGAAAACAAAGATTTCTTTTACGCTACAAACGATAAAAAAGAAGATTGGGTTGTTTTTAAATCACCTAACGGAGGAAACACACACGGAACGTCAAACAACACAAGAACAGAATTAGCACAAGTAAAAAAGTGGTATCCAAAAACAGCGAATGACAAATTAACCGCTACACTTAAGGTAATGAATGTATCTGCAACTGGAGACGCTCGTGTAGCAGCTTCACACGCCGTTGTTGTTGGTCAAATTCATAGTGCAGACAAACATGAAAACGAACCTCTTAAAATATTTTATAAAAAATACCCTAGTCACACAAAAGGATCTGTGTTTTGGCATTATGAAATAAATACGGCAGGAGACGATAATTCTGGAAGATGGGATTATTCTTATGCTGTTTGGGGTGATGACTTTTCAGTTGTTGGTACAGATGCAAATACACCGCCAGAAGAACCAAAAGACGGAATTGCATTGGGAGAAGAATTTAGTTATGAAATTGAAGTGAAGGATGGAATCATGAACTTAAAATTTACAAGTGAAGGACACGAAACTAAAACATTTACAAAAAACTTAATTGAATCTGAATACACAACAAAAGCAGATATACCAGAACAAACTAAAAAATTATTTGGGCCACTTGGTCAAGATGGTGTAGAACGTAAAGAAGCTTACGCAGGTGAAGGTTGTTTTTTTAAACTTGGTACTTACAATCAAACAAATGGAAAATCTCCAGAAGAAAATAAAAACTGGTGTTCTGGTGCAGAAACACATGGAGGAGATCTTAAAAAACAATATGCAGATGGCAACTATGCAGAAGTTTGGTTTAAAACAGCTAGCATCACTATAAGCAGTAATTCTGTTTCTAACGATGGTTATTTCTCTAAAAATGATTTACTGTACCAAAAAGAAACAAAACACTAAAAGAAATATTTTATTTATTAGTCCATCAAAAAAAATCTAACAGACACAAGAATAACATGAAGAACGATAACAAATTAGTTGGAAAAAACATATTAGTAACAGCTGGTGCTCAAGGAATTGGAGAATCCATCACTAAACATTTTATTGATAATGGTGCACACGTAGCAATCCATTATTTTTCTAGTGCAGATACTGCAAACCAATTAGTAGAATACGCAACTAGTAAAGGACAGAAAGCAATTGCTATTGCAGGAGATTTAACCAAAGAAGCAGATGCTAATAAAGTAGTAGAAAAAACAATAGAAGCATTAGGTGGTTTAGATATTCTAATTAATAATGCAGGATCTCTTGTTGCAAGAAAACTAATAGGAGAAATGGAAGCTGAATTCTGGCATAAAGTAATGGACATTAACATGACCTCTATGATGTTTGTAACAAAAGCTGCAGTACCTCATTTAGCAAAAAATAACCATAGTAGTATTGTTAATTTGGCGTCTCTTGCAGGACGTAAAGGTGGCCACCCAGGATCTTTAGTTTACGCTACCAGTAAAGGTGCTATTCTAACATTTACAAGAGCACTTTCTACCGAATTAGGTCCTCAAGGAACAAGGGTAAATGCAGTTGCTCCAGGACTTATTTTGGGTACTTCTTTCCATAACACACACACAACAAAAGAATCTGCAGCAGAAACTACAGCAGGAATTCCAATTCAAAGAGCTGGTAATGCTGCGGACGTAGCTCGTGCTGTTTTATTTTTAGCATCAGAATATGATGGATTTATTACAGGTGCAACCTTAGATATTAATGGTGGTGTTTACAATATGTAATTATAGCTTTTAATAAGAATTTAAAACACTAGGAACTATACTAATCTCTAGTGTTTTAAATTTAATCAATTAATAAAAAATTAAATTATGTTAAAAACGGCAGTAATACACCCTACAATAATGGAAGTGCTTGCAAGATCGGGTCACTTTGCACAAGTTGTTATCGCAGATGGTAATTTACCAGTTGGAGCAATGACAGGACCAAACTCAACTACAGTACACCTTAATTTTCGTCCAGGGCTTTTAGATGCACTTACCATTCTAGAAGGCATCCTAGAAGTTTGTCCTATTCAAGGTGCAATCGTTATGGAAAAGCCAGCAGAAGCAAATGCAGAAATTCACCATGAATATAAAAATTTATTGGGTGATGTAACTTGGGATGAAATGGAACGTTATGCTTTTTATGATAAAATTAGAGACCAAAATACAACCTTAATTATCCAAACAGGAGAACAACGTCGTTTTGCAAATTTGATTTTAACTGTTGGTGTTGTTAAAATGGCAGAAGAAAGCAACTTTTAAAAACAAAATACCGAGTGCATTTATAAGAATTATATATCTAAAATAGAAACAAAATGAAAATAACAATCACTAAATCATCTTTACAGTCTTTTTTAATGATAAGCTTAGGTTTATTATTAATTGGTTGTTCTACTCCAAAGAAAAAAAAAGAGCCGTCTAAAGAATTAATAGCAGTCACTTACCCTAGTGATGTATTACCCTTTTTAAATGAATGGAGTATTCTTTGTGGAGATGGTACAAAATATAAAGAATTAGTAGACGTAGAACATAAAGACTTTTTTTATGTAGAAAATGAAAAAGGAACTGATTGGGTAGTGTATAAAACGCCTAACGCTGGTATTACTTCTAGAACATCTAGTAATACAAGAACAGAATTAGGTCAGAAAAAACATTGGATACCAGAAACAGGTGGTAAATTAACGGGTACCTTAAAAGTACAACATGTTTCTACTTCTGGTGACGCTAGAGTAGCCGCTTCTTATTCTGTTGTAGTAGGACAAATTCATAGTGATGAAGGTCATGAAAATGAACCAATCAAAATATTTTATAAAAAATTTCCTGGTCATACAAAAGGATCTGTTTTCTGGAATTATGAAATTAATACAAAAGGAGATAATTCTGGAAGATGGGATTATTCATCAGCCGTTTGGGGAAATGACATGTCTGTTGTTGGACCTGATGCTACCACATATCCAGAAGAACCTAAAGATGGAATTGAATTAGGTGAGGAATTTAGTTATGAAATTAATGTATATAAAGGTATCATGTATTTAACTTTTACAAGCGAAGGACATGAAACAATTAAGTTTACTAAAAATTTATTAAAATCCGAATTTTCAACAAAAGCAGATATTCCTCAACAAATACTATCACTTTACGCAGCAATAGGTCGCGATGGTGTAGAACGAGAAAATGCATATGCTGGAGAAATAAATTATTTTAAACAAGGTGCATATAATCAAACAAACGGTAAAAACCCTGAAGATAATATTGTTTGGAGCACTGGATCTGAAACTTACAATGGAGATATCGCTAAACAATATGCCAACGGATGCTATGCAGAAGTTTGGTTTAGAGAGGGAACTGTAGGAGAAGGTACTTTACCTGATGAGGAATAATATCAATTTTGAATTAATAACTTCATTATAAAAAAGGATCAACTTATTATATTTATTTAAAGCTCAGAATACACTTCATTGGTATTTTGAGCTTTTTTTATGACTAAAAATAAAGTCTAAATACAATTAAACCTTCATCAATTACAACTTACTACTCTGATAAATATCATTACATTATTCTTAATAGGAAAGAATATAATCATCTTAATATCTAATATTCTCGAATATAAAACGTGTACAAACTATTAAATAAGATACCGCCTTATTTGGTAATCATCTTTTATTAAGGGTAAACAATTCAATAAATTCTCTTTAGTTTTCAAATTTCTTTAGTGCTTAACACTTAAAATCATAGGTTAACTGCTATATGTTATCAGTAAAACCATTTACGATCCTTAACAGATAACAAAACCAATAACATCTTTTAAGATAACTTTTATACATGTTTAAAAATAAAGACTAAAACAAACCATGTGCTATATTAATAATATTACAAAATAATTTTATTAGAATACAAAAAAAGGGTTGCAACTTTTAAAAGTTGCAACCCTTAGTAAAAAACCAATTTAAAAAACTTAATTATTAGTAACCTGCATTTTGAGTAATTACTCCATTGGTTGCTGTTATTTCTGAGGTTGGAATTGGAAATACATAATAGTTAGGATTAACTGATAATCCCATTTCAGCATCAACTGTACCTGTTCTTACCAAATCGAACCATCTATGTCCTTCTAAAGCTAACTCTAACCTTCTTTCATTTGCAATTGCTTCTCTAACATCTGCTTGAGAACTGATTGTACCTGTTAAACTACTTAAACCTGCTCTACTTCTTATATCATCTAACATAGGAAGTACAGTGCTTGCAGGAGAACTCGTTTCGTTTAAAGCTTCTGCATACATTAGTATCACATCAGACAATCTCATTTCAATAAAATCTTGTTCTAAACCTCCTGTATATTTTACAGCTACTCCATTAGCAGCATCAACTGTTAACGCTTTTCTTAAGTCTGTATTTCCATCAGCTGCACTACTAGTATCAAATGCAGCAGTTAAACGTGGGTCTAACGGTGTAAGAGATTTTGTGTCAGCACCTTCAAACCATCCTACAAATGTAGAAGATATAGAAGAACCATCAGCAATTGAAACAGAGGTTGATAATTGAGTTGCAAATAATCTTTCTGAACTTAAATCAGTTACAACATCTTCAAAGTTAGCTTCTAAACTAACACCTGCTGCAGATGCACCACTTACAACAGCTGCAAGCTCTGTTACTGCACTCGTAAAATTATTTCTGTGCATATATACTTTTCCTAAAAATGCACGTGCAGCAATTTGTGTTGCTCTACCTTCTTCTAATCCAGAATTGTCTAAACCTGCTATAGCATCTTGAAAATCTGGAATAATTACATTATTATAAATGTCTTCAGTCGGTTGTCTCTCCAAAATAGATAAATCTGAAGTACTTGGCGTAGCAGATAAATTTACTGCAACATCACCAAAAATTGTTACAAGTTTAAAATAAGATAAACCTCTTAAAAACTTTGCTTCTGCTACCTCTGTAGACTCCGATGAGTTTTCTATTACATTGTTTGCACTTAAGATTGACTTGTACAAGTTTGTATAAATTGGATTAAAAAAGGCTTCAGTCATATCTCCACCTGATAAATCTGGATTATAGGTATCTAAAGATGTAAATGGATCTTCTAACATTAACATGTTATCTGCTCTAAAATCACCTAAAACTACTTGTGACATTGCAACTCCTGTATGATAATAATATGCTGCATTTAAAACAGGACCATATACTTCTAAATTACTTGATTCTAAATCTAAAGCTGGTGTTTGTTCTAAGTCATTATCGCATGATGTAAATAACATCATCGCTGTTAATACTATATATATAGTTTTCATTTTTCTCATTTTTTCTTAATTAAAAATTAACATTTAATCCAAAAGTAAAACTTCTAACAATTGGACTTGCACCTTCTTGGTATCCGTAAGTTGTAGGACCTCCATAGTTACTATTTTCAGTCTCTATCCCTTCAGGATTAAATGAAGTATAATCATTACCCATTATATATAACAAATTTGTACCTGCAAGATATAATCTCAATGAGCCAATACCCATTTTACTTGTAAAATCTGAATTAAGAGTATAACCGATAGTAAGGTTTCTTAGTGCGATGTATGAGGCATCTTGAATTAATGCACCATGTACATCTCTAGTTTGTAAATAATGTTTACCATTATTATCAGCAATACCGTCACTATTAGCATCAAAAGCAGTGTTTGTTGCATCACGGAATTGAGATTGCCAATAGATAGGATCGATATTATATAATTCTGCCCCTTGAGATCCTTGTAACTGGAATGATAAATCAAATTCTTTATAATTCATATTACTTGATACTCCCCAATAAAAATCTGGAGTAGCAGAACCTAACTTTACGTAATCATCTTCATACGTTATTTGACCATCATTATTTTGATCTACTACGTATTGTACACCACTAGTATAACCTATAGATCTTGTTGGGTCTTCTATATAAATAGATTCTACTTGACCTGCGCTTTCATATCCCCACATTTCACCAAGTTCTCCACCAACATAATTTCTAAACTCAACACCTCTACCACTAGGACCTCCATATATTTGACGAGGTAATTCGTCTACAGCTCCTAAACTTGTAATTTCTGAATTAACAGTAGATAAATTCGCACCCATACTCCAAGTAAACTCATCATTTTGGATAATTCTAGCATTTAATTCTAACTCTAAACCAGAACTAGTAATATCTCCACGGTTAAGTCTAACCTGATCTGTACCAAGAACTTCAGAAACACTTTGTTGAATCAACATGTTATTCACATCTGATGTATAATAGTCTACACTAAATTTTAAACGATTGTCTAAAAATCCTGTGTCAACACCATAATTAGTTTCTTTATTTGTTTGCCAAGTTAAATCAGCATTTGCAACCTCATCAGGAATTAAAAATCCTGTACCAAAAGCAGTTGACGAAGTTCCTAAAACACTTAATGAACTGTAAGATCCTAAATCAGATGAAGTTCCTAAAGATCCCATACTAAATCTAAGTTTTAATGTACTTAATGTTTCATTGTCTTGTAAAAAATCTTCTTTATGTACATTCCAACCTAAAGAAACTGCTGGAAATACTGCATATTTTTCATTAGCTCCAAAACGAGAATCACCATCTCTTCTAACAGATGCAGATACTAAATATTTATCGTCATATGCATAAGCAACTCTACCAAAAATACCTCTTCTTGCTTGCACTTCATCAATTCTGTTAGATACTACATCTTCAGCATTAAATAAAGAATAATTTAAAGGTAAACTAATTGGCACATTTGATCCATAAGATTCTAAACCTTTAAATTTTGTACTTACAAGTTCAACTCCAACTACAGCAGAAAGATCATGCTTATCAGCTATTACTGTTGCGTAATCTAAAGTAGTTGTACTTAAAATGGTAGATTTTTTAATATCTGAAATATCTAAAGCAGTCTGATTAGAACGTTGTTGACCATCTGATAATATTCCTCTATAATAATACAACTGTACATCTTGTACATCTGCTCCAAAAATGGTTTTGATATTTAACCCATCAGCTATTTCATATTGTAAATAAGAACTTACATTACCATAAAATGTTTTTTTGGTTCTTTCTGAATTATCAAATTTAGCAGCTACACCTGCATCACCAGTTCCTCCAATACCATTCTGATTTCTACCATATTGCCAATCATGAGCAACATCACCAGGTTGTAAATCATAAATACTTGTAGCATCTAAACCTATACCTCTATAATCTTGGTCAAATGAACGACCAATATTATTACCTGTAAAACCAGAGTCTGCTAATGCTTGTCTTCTAGTATCTAATTCTTGAACAAAATCAATTGAAGATTGCGTATGGTAAATAGGACTAATACTATATGCTCTTAAAAGATCTCTCATTTCCCAAGGCACAATATCTTGGTTACCATAAAACCCATTCATACTTAATCCTGCCTTAAATTTATCATTCAAATTAGCATCAATATTCATACGTCCATTAAATCTTTCATAACCTTGTCCTTTAACAATACCTTCAGTATTTAAATACCCTACAGAAGCAAATGCTTTTATATTTTCTGATCCACCACTCACACTAAAATCATGACTAGTTGTAGAACCATCTTGGAAAAGCCAATCTTCTATACTTACAACATCTGGTGCATTCTCATAAGCCCATAATCTATAATCTAATAATCCAGCATCTGTTTGTGTAAGATCATAAGCATCTGTCTGCAATTCTTTTGCCCATTCTCCAGAAGTTTTAAGCATATCAATGTCTTTCACATATTTTCTAGAAACACTTGTATAGGCATTATAACTGAAATTTAATTTCCCTGTCTTTCCTTTTTTAGTAGTAATTAAAATTACACCATTTGCACCCAAAGAACCATAAATGGCAGCAGAAGCAGCATCTTTTAATACTTCCATGCTCTCAATATCATTTGGATTAACTGTTGCTAAATTTCCAGAAATAGGAAATCCATCTACAACAATTAATGGATCTGAATTACTTGAAAGAGATGATCCTGTTCTAATTTGAATTTTTGGATCTGAACCTGGCTCTCCACTTTGGTTTTGAATTAAAACACCAGATAACTTACCTGTTAAGGCCTCATCTACACGCGCAACTTGAACAGATGCAAGGTCTTCTCCACCTATTTTAGAAATTGAACCTGTAAGGTGAGATTTTTTACTAGTACCATAACCTACCACAATAATCTCATCAAGTGCACTAGCATCTTCTACTAAATTTACATTGATATTATTTCTATTGTCTACTTTTACTTCTAGCGCTGCAAAACCTAAATAGCTAAAAACTAAAGTAGCATCTCCATTAGAAACTGTTAAAGAATAGTTTCCATCAAAATCTGTTGAAGTACCATTTGTTGTTCCTTTCTCTTGAATACTAACCCCAGGTAGCAAGCCTTCACTTACACCTCCTGTTACAGTACCTGTTACTTTCTGCTGAGAAAAAGCAAAAAGCGATGCTAACAAAAAGAAGCATGTACTTAATTTTTTAATAATGTTGTGTTTCGACATAATAAAATTTAATTTTAATTAATTAAAGAGTTATATTTTTAATTGGTAATCCAATTTGGTCACCCAAACTGGTTAACCAATATGGTTTTTCAAATATACAATTATATTTGAATTAACAATATATTAACTCTAAAATATTCTAAATTAACCTCTAAAAACTTCAACAACTTTCAAAAAAACACATAAACACCACTATTACAAAGAGATGACATTAATTTACACAAATAAAAAAATGAGCTATTATTGAGGTAATTTTAACCAATATCAACGTTTTAAAAACCATTTAAGAGTTCTTTTCACGATCAGTTGAACGTATAATTAAAAGAATAAAGCTCGCAGACTGAACTTAATTATCCTAAGAAATAATATGATTATGTAATTTTTTGATTTTTTTATTAAAATCTAATCTTAATAATCACATTGTAGATAACATAAATTGTTCATTAAGTACAAACACTTTTTAAAGAGTGAGAAACACACAATAGCCATTTGATTTTGTGCGACAAACATATTTGTAAACAGGAGCGTGATTAGAATTACAAAGAATATGGTAATAATTTTTTAAACTTTTACATCTAAAATTCAATAGAAGGGTAAACTAAAAATTGTAATGAATTCTTTAAAATTAAATACACAACTAATATTTACAATAATTTCTAATACTAAAATTAGAACAAAAAAAAACTCCTTTACATATAATGTAAAGGAGTTGTATATAAAAAAAAATCTAATTAGATACCTAATGCTTGACCACCACCAATTTGGATAGTTTCTGCAGTAATAAAAGCAGCATCTTTACTAGCTAAGAAAGCAACTACACCTGCCACATCTTCTGGCTGACCTAATCTTCCTAACATAATACTATTTGCCCAAGAAGCAAAAACTTCTGGCTTAGTAGCTTTAATTTGAGCATGAAAAGGAGTATCAATAGTACCAGGAGATACTGCATTTACTCTAATACCATATTCTGCTAAATCTTTTGCTAACGCTCTTGTTATTGCATGAACACCTGCTTTAGAAGTACCATAGATTCCTGCTCCTGGTCCACCTGCATTCCAACCAGCGTTAGAAGTATAGTTAACGATTGAAGCATTGTCACTTTTCTTAAGGAAAGGAATTGCTGCTCTAGAAGCAAAAAATGCTGAGTCTAAGTTTAAAGCCATTACAAATCTGTAAAATTCAGTTGTCATTTCTTCAAATCTAGATCTACCACCTAAACCACCTGCGTTATTAACTAACACATCAATTTTACCAAACTTTTCACCAATTTTATTGATGTTTGCAGTTACTTCTTCTTCTTTAGTAACATCAAAACCATAGTATTCTGCAGTAATTCCTTCTGCAGTTAACTCTTCTACTCTTTTAGCTCCTGCTTCATCTTCTATACCGTTTAATATAACAGTATAACCATCTTTTCCTAATCTTTTTGCTACTGCAAAACCAATTCCTCCTGTTGCTCCAGTAATTACAGCAACCTTGTTGTTTAATGTACTCATTTAAATTATTTTTAAATATTAATTATGTTATATTAAATTTTTGTAATCGACTTAACTTTTGGTATAAATACCCAAACACTTACTAAAGTTAAGATAGCTAATCCAGCACCAATAACAAATGCAGGTGTATAATTACCACCACTTGTTAACCAAGGCACTAAATATGTTAAACCAGCAGCAGTCAGTTTAGCAGCCATACCAGAAAGTCCAGATAAGGTACCTACTGTTTTTCCACTAAAAAGATCACTTGTTAAAGTTTGAACATTTCCAATCGCTGTTTGAAATCCGAATAAAATAACAGCCATAATAATTACTGCAGTTGTTGGTCCTCCAGGACTAGCCATAGCCAATAATGCTGGTAACATTATTAGACAACCTAATGTAATTATCATTTTTCTGGTCTTGTTAATAGTCCATCCTTTTTTAAGTCTGTTTTGTGCCAAAAGACCACCAAACCAAGCTCCTAACATAGCTCCTGCATAAGGCACCCAACCATAAAGTCCGATAGATTTTACATCCATACCATACACTTCATTTAAATAGATTGGTATCCAAAAAACAAACAACCACCAGATAGGATCAATAAATGCTGATGCTAATATTACACCCCAACTTTCTTTATGACCTAATAACTCTTTTGTATCTGGATTGTATTCCTGATCATTTACTCCATCTCCATCAAAATCTTCATTCTTTTGACCTGTTAAGATATAATCACGCTCTTCATCTGTAATCCATGGGTGATTTATTGGTGGCGCTTTTACTAAAATTAACCAAGGCACCAACCATAGTAAACCTGCTAAACCAATTAAAATAAATATACCTTTCCAACTAAAATACACTGTTAAAAAAGCAATTAACGGAATGGAAATAATTCCACCTATCGCAGCTCCTGAGTTAAAGATACCTTGTGCAAGTGCACGTTCTTTAGTAGGAAACCATTCTGCATTTCCCTTTGTAGCACCTGGCCAGTTTCCTGCTTCAGAAACTCCTAAGATTGCACGGAATATACCAAAACTTAAAACTCCTTGAGCAAATGCGTGTAATGCTGTAGCAACAGACCACACACCAATAGACAAAACAAACCCGAATCGTGTACCTACCCAATCAAATATTTTCCCAAATATTGCTTGTCCGAAAGCATAAGAAAATACGAAAATAATTGAAATAAGAGCATAAATTGCTTTCGTTTCATCAGCTGTATGCCCGGGATATAAATCCTTGGCTATTTCTGGCCAAAGGACACTTAATGATGTTCGGTCAATGTAATTAATAATAGTAGCTATAGCAATCAATGCGACGACCCACCAACGTAATCCTTTTACTTTCATTTTATATACTTATTTAATTAAACATTATAACAATATGTATAGAGCTCTCTAAAATGCTCTTTCATTTTTAGTTTTGCCATTTGAGGGTCTTTAGCTTTAATAGCTTCAAAAATAGCCTGGTGATCAGCGATTCCTCTATGCGCTAAGTCTGCATCACAAACATGGTGCTCCTTAAAGTTTGTAATAATTTCTGGAGTAATAATCAACATAAATGTATTCATAGTGCTGTTACGACAAGCCTTTGCTATTGCTAAATGAAATAACAAGTCTTCTTGTACAGCGTCTTCTCCATTAAGCACCTTTTCTTTGTGTGCTTCTAACGCTTCCTCTATTTTTAGTAAATCATCATCCGTTCTCCTTAATGCAGCTAATCTTACAGTTTTTAATTCTAATAGTATTCTAGTTTCTACTAGAGATTTAAAACCTGATTTTTCTAATCTTAAAATATCGTCTATCATACCATTCATAGCAATAACACCAATATTAGCTACAAATGTTCCACTTTGTGGAATGGATTTTAGAAGGCCATAAAATTCTAATTTCTGAATCGCTTCTCTTACGTTACTTCTACTCACTACAAATTTTTCTGAAAGCATCCTTTCAGAAGGTAATTTATCTCCAGGTTCTAAATTTTTATAATTAATAAGTTCTTTAATTCCTTTAATTATTAAATCCTGGATTTTTTGATTTTCATTTTTTGTAAGCACCTCTAATTTCATTTATTCAAATTTTATAGTTTTATGACTTACTAACATTATTTTTAAAAGAAACATTGTCATAAAAATTAAATTAACCGTTATACTAATTGTTAATTGTTTTGAATTATTTATTATAATTCTAGAAACTTTAATTAACCTTTTAAACTTTAAATACTGCTATTTTATAGTTAAAATAAATTGGTTTTTAAAGAACATCTAAAACAAGCTTACTTCTGGTTTACCAAATTGGTTTACCAGTTTCAGTTTTTCAAAGATATACTATTTTTTTTACCTATAAAACACTTTATTAATTAATTCACTAAACTATTGTAATTTAATTAAAATGACAAATTATGTTTTATTGAAGATTATTCTACTTAAAATTCTAAACAAATTATTGACTTAATAATAATTATTTTACTAAGAAGTTAATCGTTAGTTATCTATTAATTTTTCCTCTTGTAGGTTTAAAATAAAAAAGCAAAAAACAACACAATATTAAAGTGAATTATTATCAAATAATTTTAGTTTTAAAAAGCAATAAAACCAAAAATAAAATATCATAAAAATAGCTACGCTCCTCTCTTAAATATTAAAAAAAATAAAAAATACACCTGAAAATCAACATATTAAATCCTATTACAATATACCAATTAGAAAATTCTGTTTACAATAAAAAGCAACTATTCGTATTATATTCAAAATAAAACGGACTTAAAAAGAGATAACTATTCTCTTAATTTTCAATATTATTTTAATGTCAATAACATCACTTTTAAAGCTTCTAAATTATCAATAAAAAGAAGAAATAAAATTAAGTAAATATTCAAAAAAGACCTTAAACGAAGTATTTTTCATGAGTCTTTTTAGAAGTATTTAGGAGGTAAATTAAGTGCTGTTTTATTTAGTATTTATACTTATCAAATACAGTAATTTATTAATAATAAATTGGTAAGAAATTCATCATTTAAAAGATTCAAAATGAAAGAATGGGTATTATTTTCTGATAAAGGCTATTTATCAGTCAAACTTCAACCTGATTTATTTAGATACGTAAATATTAAAATAGCTGTTACAATAAAAAAAAGAAGTGAAATATTATTACTCTACGCAGAAATCATCCTTAATATATTGATTTTTAAAGCTAAAATATACGTAAAAAACCACCACTGATATCATACTTAAATATGCTCAAAAATTTGAATAATTAGAAGTTTAAAAATTAAATATCATGAATTTATAAAGCATATTTATGGCTAAAAATTAGCACAAAAAAAAATAACACACATTATTTAAAAATTATAATGTGTGCTATTTATTCTATGATAGACTTGTAAAACTGTCTACTTCTTTACCATCGAATGAAATAAAATAAGTGTTATTTCATTGTGATATAGTACTTCTTAATTAAAAGCCAGGAGTAATAATATCAATATTATCTATAAATACCTCATTGCTGCTATCTACCGCTTTTAATGCTCTCGCATAAATTACAACAATATTTGATGTAGCCTTAAAGGTAAATGTTGTAGTTGTAAATGTATTATCAGATGAAGATCCTTTACTTGAATTAAAATCATTAGTAATATCAAAATAAGCATCAACATTGCTATTATTTGCAGGGTCTGTATTGATATCTTCTTCCGTAGTAATTTCATTATTTAAAATGAATACTTCGGTATTGATTCCTTCAGCTTCAGAACGAGTATCAATAGTAAAAGAATACACAACACCTGCTTCTACCTCTACAAGTTGGTATAGACGTCTAGAATTATTAGAAAGTTTAACTGCTCTCGTTTTTTCTCCATTCACATAAGAACCATCACTAGAAGAACCTGGTTGTTCATTTGTACCAAAAGCTCCATCTATATAGGCATTTAGAGCAGTATTATTCCATAGTGCTCTAAAAGGACTATCTATAGTATTCCCAAAATTATCTTCTACACTACTGTTAGGAGTCATATCCCAAGCATCTGCATTATCACCTGTATTTTTAGTAAAATCATCTGCTGTACCATTTTGAACAATAGCTTTAAAAGTTGGTTTTACAGCACCTACTGGTACCGCTTTTGTTTCACTTTTAGAAACACCTGCTTCGTTGGTTGTTGTTAAAGTTACATCATAAGTAGCTTCTGCCGGAAAAGTGTGTAATGGACTAACTTCTGTTGATGTAGTTCCATCTCCAAAATCCCAACTATGTGTAGTTGCTAAAAGAGAAGCATCTGTAAACTGAACAGTAAGACCATTTACATCAAAAGTAAAATCTGGTACTGTAGATAAAACCAATCCTTCAATATTTTTTGAAACTGTAACCTCAGCATCTAAAAAATTAGTTACTGTTAAAGTTACTTCAAAAGTATCTGCTGTTTTATAAATATGAGAAGGGTTAAATTCTGAATCTAATTCTGTATCTTCTTCAGAGTTCCATGTTAAAGTTTCTCCGTCTCCAAAATTCCAAACTAAAGATTTTGCACCAGAAGTTAAGTTTTCGAAAGTTACTTTAGAATCTATAGAAGTAAAATTAAAATCAACAAAAACAGGAGCTACTGTTGCTGAATCTACAGCTACTAAACCATCTGAACTTGTAGTAGTAAGTTTTACTTTATACTCTCCACCATTGGTATATTTATAATCTGGATTTGCTTCCGAAGAAGTTGTACCATCGCCAAAATCCCACAAATAAGAAGCAGCATCTGTAGAATAACTTCTAAACACGATAGACATAGTATCATCTGCACTTGTACTTGTTGTAAAAAGTGTAGATGGTTGTATATCATTTACATTACCTGTTGGTGGCACAAATTCTTCATACCCGTTGTCATAACAAGAAACTAGACCTAGAAATACAAAAAACAGTGCAAAAATACTGCTATTGAATTTTTTATTTTTTTTATAATTCATAATATTAAATTTTAGAATCTATTATTGTTTAACTATTATATCAAAAGCATCTAGCCTACACTCTGTTCCTGAATTAGTAAGTAAAATAATTACTGATTCATTAAGACCTGCCTCAAACGTAATAGCATGTTTTTTAAATACATCATCTACACGTCCTTCACTACTATCTGTTCTAGATGCAATAATATTAGCTTCTAATTTAGACTCTGCAAGTGTTGTAGCATTTGGACTTATTAAAGAAACTGTTACGTCTCCTGCATTATTGGTATCTAACTCACTAAAATAAGTTAACACATAAGTTGCTCCAGGAGTAACCTCAATTTCTTGATACCCTACTCTACTACCATCTGCAGGAAATTTAGCAGCTTGTAAACCAGAAGGCAATACACCTAACTCAGATTTTGAATTGATTTGAAATACTCCTCCCCAATTTGCGGTACTAGGAGATCTCCAAGAATCTCTACCGTCTCCTGTTCCATCAAATAAAGTTCCATCATCAAAACCTGGCTCTCCAATTTCTGGTATAGCAATGGTTGGTACGGCTTGATTTACAGTTACTAACTTTTCTGTATAAGCAGATTTACCAAGGTTGTCTGTTACCGTTAAACCAATAGTATATGTACCTGGACCAGGAAAAGAAAAAATTAATTCTTGATCTTGTAATGTTGCTGGTGCTAATTCTGAAATTTGTGTATTTAAAGCAGCAACATTTTCTGTAACTTCTGCAGAAACCTCATCTTTAGCTGCTTGTAATTGAACTTTTAAACTTGCAATAGAAGCTTCTAAGACAGCCTTTTTGTCTTCATTTACTTCACATGGTAATTTAAATTCAATTTTAGCAATTTCATTTTCTAACGCTACCACAGTTGCTAATTCCGCATCTATAGATTGCTTAAGAATTGGCAAGTCTTTATTTATTAAAGTTACCCCTTCAGATGGTGTTACTGTCCAATCGTACTGTGTACCATTTACAGCTAAATTAGAACCTGCTTGAAAATTAACTTCATAATTAGCCCATAATTCTACATCATTACAATCAAATTCAGATGTTGTAATATCTGTTGAATTGTAAAAAGGTGTTGGACTTGTAAAATCTTCTAAATCGCCAACTTCTGGTAAGTCGTTACTTACACAAGAGGTTAGAGAAACTACTGTCCCTAACACAATATATTTTAAGTTAAACAAATATTTTTTCATAATTGAGTGTTTTTTAGTATCCATCATTTTGTTTATAAAAATTAGGCAAATTATCTCTTTCTCTTTGTGGGAATGGAAGGTATTTCTTTCCACTAGTATAATTTAAACTATTGTCTGTAGAAAATTTAGACAACACATTATCTGCTTCTCCAAATCTTATTAAATCATACATACGTTGGTTTTCATATACAAACTCAACTCTTCTTTCATCTAATAAGTCTTGTTTTGTTAAGTTTACTACCTCTTCTAAACCAGCTCTTAGTCTTACTTGATTAAAAGCATCTATAGCTCTTTGGTCTGTAGTACTATCTGAGTTTCCTAGAATAGCTTCTGCATATAATAACAACACATCTGCATATCTTAAAACAATCCAATCATTATCTCCAATTTCACCATCCGTAGGATATTTAGCATTAAAAACATCTACAGTATTATTTGCTAAAAAAGCGCTATATCCTAAAGACAAAATAGAGGCAGGAAATCTTACCGGTTGTGCTGTTGGGTTCATAACTTCTAAGAATTCTAAAGTTGCAATATTTACACCGTTAGAAGGTCCTTGTAATGTCATTGCAAAACTGTGAGATTCTGAATCTGTTTCTACTTGGTCACCTAAACCACTATCACTAGTTGCATAGTTATCACTACTAACAAGATCATAAGCTATTGAAAAAATAATTTCGTTGTTAATTTCAAGACCTGAGTTATTAACCCAATCTCCATCAAGAACTGGATCTGATTCTAAATTTGATTCAGAAAAATCACCCGTAAATTCATTCCCAAAAATATGTCCATAATCTACAGCTAAAGTTGCATAATAATCACGGTCTGATAAACCAGCTGCTTTTTCTGTAAACATTAAATCATATTTATAGGTAACATTGTTTTCTACAACTGAAGCTAATAAAAGTTCTGCTTCTACATAATTTGGATTCGGTTGACTTAAATATGCTTTTGCAGCTAAAGAAATTGCAGCTCCTTTAGAAGGACGGTATCTATTTTGCTCTGCATTGTTTAAGTAAGCAATTGAAGTTTTAAAATCTTCAATAATTTTAGCATACACTTCAGCTTCTGGTAATTGAGGATAATCTAAAGCTTCCTTTTCTGTAACATCTAATACTTTGTCTATAAAAGGTATGTTTTGATATGCTCTTACCAAGTTAAAGTGACATAAAGCTCTCATAAAGTAAGCTTCACCAACAGTATATTGTTGACTTTCTGGTGCTAAAAATTTATTATCAATAATTGTATTTGCATGCTTAATAGTATGCATATTATTAGAGTAATACGTTGCTACATCTCCATTATTTGCATCTACATTAAATGCGTTAATTGCAGGAAAGTTTCCGTTTTCTGAATTTGCTCTAACATTATCTGATCTTAATTCTGTTAATAAGAATTCGTTTGCAGGAATTTTTTGATAAGAATCTAAAACTCCATTAGATAATGCTATAAACCCATCGTCTGTTTGTAGTAACTCCTCTAGCGAAAGTGCTGTAGGATTACTTAAGTCCAGTTCTGTTTCACAACTTGTCAATAAAGCTATAAAAGAAAAACCAACTATTATATTTTTATATATATTTTTCATAATTATTTAAAATTGAAAGTTAATTCCCGCTGAAATTGTTTTAACTATAGGTCCATCTCCTCTTTGGTATCCTGCTGTTAAAGGCGTATTCGCATTGTCTGATGTTTGACCTGCTGCTTCTGGATTAAATCCTTCATAACCTTTAGCTGTAAAGAATAATAAGTTTTCTCCTGCTATGTAAAATCTTAATTTATCAAAATTATATTTTGATGTAAAAGACTCTGGTAATGTATATCCTAAAGTTACATTTCTTAAAGCTACAAAAGATGCATCTTGAATGTGGTCATCAGTAAATCTTCTATGAACCGTTAAGTCTCTATCCGGAAAATTAGATACTTCGTTAACAGCAGACTCACTTGCATAATACAATTGATCTAAATCTGCAACTCTAACTTCTGCTCCATGAGAACCTTGTAATTGAAAAGAAAAATCGAAATCATACAAAGTAAAATCAGAATTAAAACCCCATTCAAAATCTGGGTAAGGACTACCTAATTCTGTTCTATCATCATCATCAATAATTCCGTCTCCGTTTAAATCTTTTACATATACATCTGCATAATCATTGTTAAATCTATTAAAAGGATTGTCTACCCATTCTAAAGGAATTTCTTTTTCATATACCCATCCATAAAAAGAGGTAATTGGCTGCCCAACTTTTGCAATAAATTCTGTTGGTCTTGTATCTTGATCAATTCTAGAGATAATTTGTTCGTTATTTCCTAAGCTTGTTACTTCGTTTCTATTTAAAGAAAACTGACCAGAAACACTCCAACGGAAGTTTTCTTTAGACATCAATCTAGAACTTACCTCAAATTCTACTCCTTCATTTTTAACTTCACCAAGGTTTTGTAACCAATTGTCTGTACCATAAGCAGCAGCAGATGGAGCAAAAAGTAATAAATCTTCACTTGTTCTAATATAGTAATCTGCTGTTAAGCTAAAAAGACCTCTACCAAAAGTAACATCTATACCTGGGTTAAATTCTCTTAGTTTTTCCCAACCTAAAATTTGATTTGCTAAAGTTGTTGCTTTTACACCAGTTGTTCCATCATAGCTAATTGTACTATATGCTTCTTCAAACCTGTAAAGAGATTCGAATATGTTATTAGAAATTTGGTTAGAGCCAGAAAGACCATAACTTGCTCTTACTTTTAAGAATGATATTAAATTACTGTCTGATAAGAATTTTTCATTAGACATAACCCAACCAAGAGATGCAGCAGGGAAAAATCCGTTTTTAGAATCTGGACCAAATCTTGTACTTGCATCATTACGTACTGATAATTGAAACAAGTATTTTTCATCATAATTATAGTCTAACCTACCAAAAAATGAAACTAATTTTTCGCTTGCGTTATCTGTATATGTTGTTCCTCCATCTGCAATAGCAATATTATTGTTAAAGTCATTAGAAAAACCAACTGCTTCAGATTCTTGTCTGTAATTATCACTTTGCATGTACTCAAATCCTAATACTGAATTAAAGTTATGCTTTTTATAACTTGTATCATATTTAAGTAATGATTCGAACGTGTATTGGTTTAATTCGTCTCTTCTTTCTAATCTAAAAGATTCTTGATCTCTGTTTTCTTGACCATACAAATAATCTGCTTCGTTACTTTTATTGTGTCTAAAATCACCAGAAATAGTTTGTCTAAAACTAAGACCTTTTGCTAATTTAAAATCGATATAAGAAGATGCGTTTAAACTTAACTTCTTCTTAGTTCTAGATCTTTCCATATAATGTACCAAAGGATGTACGTTTTTAGTGGTAGATAAGGTTAAACCACCAGAAGTTAAACCACTAGCAACAGGTAAACCTGTAGCTGGGTCTCTAAGAATACTTCTTGGGTTGCTAGGATCTGCTGTAAAGGTATGATCAAAAGCTCTAGAAAAACCGTAACTTCCTACACCAAGGTTTTCAAATAATTTTCCTGCATCTGTAGAAACACCTACCTCTGTAGAAAATGGAGTTACATATTTTAAATGTTCTTCATTTAAATATAATGGCACATGCCCCATTTGTCTTAATGGATCTGTAAATCTTGCAGGTACTTTAGTTTGGTCATTATAATTAACACGTATACTTGCACCATATTTTATTTTTTTATTCTTAGATCTACTATCAATCTTAACTCTAGCATTGTATTTTTTAAAATCATCATTTAAAACAATTCCTTCATCTTCTAAATAACCTAAAGAAGCTGAATAACTAGTTAACTCAGAACCACCTCTAGCAGCAAAAGAATGACTTTGTATAAAACCACCATCAAAAATTTCATCTTGCCAATTTGTTTCACCACTTCCTAATGAAGCAATAAACTCCATAGCTTCTAACTCAGCGTAAGCATTATTATAAGATCCATTATCTGCATTTGCGTTATCACCAACAATTCTACCATAGTTAGGACTATTTACTGATATTGCACTCACTTGACCTTGTAAACCATCTAACCTTGCTCTTTCTTGCGCTATTGTTGTATTAAAGTTGCTATTGTTGTCAGAATATTTATACCCTGTAAAGCTGTTATAAGAAAATCTTGTTTGACCAGAAATTCCTTCTTTTAAAGTAACTAAAATTACACCATTTGCACCACGAGAACCATAAATGGCCACAGAAGATGCATCTTTTAAAACACTAATAGATTTAATATTATTATTGTCTATAGATCCTAAAATATCTGAATCTGTACCTAGAATTACTCCATCTACCACAATTAAAGGAGAAGAAGAACCAGTAACAGAACCAGGTCCTCTTAATGTAATCTTTGGATCTCCCCCCGCTTCAGAAGAAGTTACTTGAATTCTTAAACCTGCTACTCTACCCTTAAGAGCATCCTCTACACGCGCTACTGCTTGGTTTTGAAGATCTTCTCCAGAAACTTTTGTTAAAGCACTTGTTACGTTTTTTTGTTTTTGATTTCCATAACCTACTACAACAATTTCATCTAAAATATTAGAATCTTCGTCTAAGGCTACATTAATTGTTTTTTGATTTGTAAAAGTTATTGTTTTAGTTTTAAAACCTAGGTAAGAAAACTGAATAACATCTCCAGACTTCACGGTAATTTTATAATTACCATCAAAATCGGTACTTGTTCCTTTTGTTGTTCCAACCAAGATAACATTAGCACCCAATATAGGCTCACTATCCGTTTTAGACATAACATTTCCCGTTACTGTAACACTTTCTTGCGCAAATCCTATTGCACTAAAAAGAAGCATTGCAATAAATACTAACTTAATTTTTAAGTTCATTGTTAATTGTTTTGAATTATTTTTCTTTAAAAAACATTTAATCTTAAATATCTCTTTAAGATTAAAACTGCTATATTTTGATGTAATAGTAACGTCTATCACCTCATTAAATCTTCCTTAAGAGATTCTTATTTTACTTCTTGTCTGCAAAATAAGAAGGTCCATCTCCAGTTAAAAAATCTTCTCTTACAGGACTAAATGTGTCAATTAATTGTCCTTCTTCTAAACAAACAGCACTATGCAATAAATTAGGTTCTATATAAACCCCATCTCCTGCTTCTACAATTTGTTTTACACCGTCAATTTCAAATTCGAATTTACCTGAAACCACATAAGTAGCTTGCGTATGAAAATGTTGATGAGGTGCACCTAATGCTCCTTCTTCAAATTTTACGCTTACCATCATAATTTGATTATCATAACCTAAAAATTTTCTAGAAACTCCTCCACCTAATACTTCCCAATCTAAATCTTTAGAAATTACGTACTTTTCACTAAATCTATTCATTTTTCCCATTTTATTTATTTTTTTTATTTACTTATAATAATAAGAACCTTTCCAATTATACTCCTTATTGCCTATTTTAATTATATGATTTTTATCTGTAGAATTATCTTTATTAGAAATTATAAAAATTTTAGTAGTATTTTTCTTAGTAGTAATTTCTACTGCAGTATAAGCCTCTGTATCTAAAACAACATTTAAGTTTGTAATACTACTATATGCGTTTAAAGCTAATTCAGAAACAGAACTATAACTACCATGAGATTCTATTACAGAAGCAAAAGTGGTGTTTTGAGTATTTTTTCTTCGGATAATAAAAGAAGGTTCTTTACGTAAATTATACTCTGGATCGTTTGCTCCAATTCTTGCCAAAATCAACTCATCATTTGCATTAGAAGCGGTTGTTAATGTGTAGAATAAATCATTATTTTTCCAAGAGAACACCGTATTAGCATCAGCAGGTTTTCCTGAAGCCTCTTTCCATAAATGCTGATAACCATTCTTTTTTCCTAAAGGATTTAGTTGATCATACGTTTCAAACTCAAAATTAGTTTTCATAATATGACCTAAGTAATAATAAGGTAAATCATATTGCTTTTTACTATCTGATTTTATTTTAAAAAGATCTATTGTAAATGGTCTTTCAAAATCTTCATCTTTAATTAAGGCAAGAGTTCTAAGCATTTCTGTACCAGGATAAGCATTTACCTCTGTTGCACTTAATATCTGTATATTAGGATTTTTATCATCATAAAAATACAAGTCTGAATGGTGTTTGGTTCCAATCTCAAACTTACCTTCAAAATGACTTTCTTCATTTACGGTAATTGTATTATGTGCAATAGTTTGTTTTGCCCATGTTTGGTTTTCTTTTAAATAATTACCTCCACCTTTTTGTTCAATATTTACAAAACGAGCTAAACCATAATCTTGCAATACTTCATTACCCTTTTCATGTAAAGAGAAAGATAATTTATCATAATGACCATGACTAGAACCATGTGAAGCGTATTTATACACCAACTCTAAATTATCACTTCTTAAAACACCAACTCCACCTTCGTCTCCTTTTTTACCGTCAGATAAATTAACAGATTTTTTTGTAAAAGGTTTCTCTAAGCCCTCTTTAATTCCAATTGCAATTGCTAAACCAGTATCATCTAAAACAACTCTATCTTGTTTTTTAGCAATACTTAACAACTCAGGATTTTCTCCTCCAAACTTATAAGCAATGTCTACTGCAGAAACCAACGCTGCTGTATAATAAGACATCCCTTTCTGGCCATCATTTAATGGAAAAAAATCTCCATCTGCATCCGATAAGTTTAGTAAAGCATCTACTGCTTTTAATAAAACGCCATCTTTATATTCAAATATTTTTAATTCAGGTTTTACATTGTGTAATGCTTCAGCAAAAATTAAAAAAGGATACATGGCATAACGTTGGTAATAAGGACCTTCATTATAATAACCATCTGGAGAAAAAGGCTCGTCTAAGTTCCCGAAAAAGCCTAACCTTAATCCTTCAACTTTAATAAAACCACCATCATTGTCTCTCATTCCGGTATTTAAATTATCAGTTTTTAAACCGTTTAATGCATTGTCTAACAACTCATCGTTGTCCATAACCAAGGCAATCATTCCAACAGCTACATTACCCCAAGTACTATGGTTATGTACTCTGTTAAAAAATTGTGGATTCCCTTCTGATATAAATTTAGCAAACGGAATAAATAAATCGTTTTCTAATGTTTCTCTCTCTTCTTTAGACAACCAATCATATACGCAATCATAAGCTTGTGCAGAATACACTAACCAATTAGAATCATTTAAACATTGCCAAAATAATTTACCTCTTGCATACGACCTTGTTTGTGGGTGTACAGGTAATGTTGGATATAATTTTGCATACGCAAACAACATATCTTTAACATAGTTTGCATATTTTTCATCATTCAAAATCTGAAATAAGACTCCAGCTTTTTGAATAATTATAAAGTTTTTCTTGTGACGTTCATGTGTATAACCTCCAGATAAATCTTTAGGAATAGGAACTAATATTCCTAATTCTATTTCGGCATCTACTTCTGCTTTTGTATCTGCTAACGTTTTATCGAAAATAGGCACATTGCCTAAGTTTTTTCTGATGTTATCTACACCTTCTTTGGTTAAAATCAATTTAGGATGTGAACCCTCTTTTTTTGCATCCTCATTAGCATTCTCTGTTGTTTTATTACAAGAGATCGCAATAAAACTAATAAAAAAAAGAGCTATTAATTGTATGCTAAATTTTTTCATATATAAATTGAAATTAAAATTGGTTAACCAGATTGGTGTACCAAATATATGGCTAATTAGTATTTTAACAAAATAATAGTATATAAAATAGTGAATTTAACATATTTTACACGCAGAATTTCATCTTTTTACATTAGTCATGTTATAAAAAAACAAAAAAAAGGCCCATTTATTAAATAAATGGGCCTTAAAAGTAATAATTCAAAAAACTACTCAATAATTATTTTTATAGAACCTACTAAGTCATTACTTATTTATAACATAAACTCATTAAAAAAACAGACAATTCAATTGTTTTTTTGCCTATATATTGTTCGAAAACGGATATTGAAAAAAAATTAAAAGAACGATTAGAGGTATAATATATTTTATTAATACATTAATTTCATCACTAAATTTTCTTCAGTTTTAATTTTACCAGAATTGATTAATGTATTATTAGATTCAACGTTGTTTTTTGCTCCCCATAAAATAGAAACAAACTCCACTTTATTGTTTTTAAATACATTCTTAGTGATGTTTACATTTACTATACCTCTATGATTTAACAACATACCATTTTCCTCTTTACTCCCACATTCTGTAAAAGTACTATTAGAAACCAATAAGTTTCCACCAATAGTAGACTCATCATAACCACCTCTGTAATAGTCTATCACATTTTGCTTAACATTTGTAAACTGACAGTTATCTACCGTTAAATACTCTGTATTATAGTCTCCTCTATCATTTGTTTCTTCAGATAATTCAATACCATTTTCACAATTGGTAATGGTGCTATTTTTAAAGGTAACTTCTTCTGCAAATGTCTGTTTATATGCTTTTAACACATAATTAAAATTATTAATATCGCATCCAGAAACTGTCAATCCAAAATGATTAGACATGTTTTTATTTAAGTTTGCAAACGCTTTTTGTTTTCCGTTTCCAGAAAGCACAATGTTATTGATTGTTAAAATTCCGTACGGATTCAAATTAAACAAAGGCGTATTGTCTGCTCCTTCAAAAATAATTTCCGCTTTTTTATCATCCTTAGATTGAATTGTAAGTGATTTATTAATTACAAGAGATGCAGAAACATTATATGTACCAGGACTCAAAGCAATAACGTCACCAGATTTAGCAGAAGCAATTACCGCTTCTAATTCACCTTTAGCATTTGTAACAGCTAAAACATTTGGTGTTGCAGCTTCTACTACATTAGAATACCAAGAAGCTCCATATTTAGTTTTATCTAAAATTGCTGGATCTTTCATTAATCCTTGAACTGCAGCTCCTATAGAGTTCGAATTTTCTCTAGAGTTTCCAAAAATATCTTGTTTAATAGTTTCAAAACCAAAACCGTTATAAACATCAAAATCACTCGTTAATTTAGGCATATAAATATGCTCACTCAATTTTGTTAATTCAAATTCGGCAGCTTGTATTCTTTCTGAATTATCAAAACCTACACCCTGATTATTAATGATGTTGTTTTTAAATTTAACTCCATCCGCTTTATCATGTTCTATAATTGGAGTTTCATCTCCTACACTGTTGTAAATAATATTATTTGCAACAACTGTTCTAAGCGCTCTTGCAGAACGAATTTCTGACTTAGGCAATACAGCTGCTTGAGCAATATTTGTACCTACACCAAATTGCCAAGGAGATTTAGAGTCTACATATGTATTATATGCAACTACGACATCGGTAACTTGATTATATCTATTTAATGGTGATTTAGGAATACCATTCATAATAGCTAATGGACTTCTAAAGTTTTCTCCTATAATTTTATAAAAATAATTATTGATAATCCAGTGTCCGGTATTTACAATTCTAATTCCACCAAATTGTTTATTTACACCATCACCAATAAAATAATTACCATCAATAGTAACGTAATTTCCATGACGGGTTACAACAGAACCTTCACTTTTATAAAAAACGTTATTTTTAATGATATTAAAATTTGTCTTACTAGAAATTATTTCAACTTCTCCATTACATTCTTCAAATAAATTGTTTGCAATGGTTGTATTACTTGGAGACATAGATGTAAAACTACTTCCTAATTGAATAGTTTCTCCTCTTGCACCACCTTTTCTAGGTCTTGGTCCAAAATGATTATTTATAATTTGGTGATAATTTCTAATGCTTTGGTTCCCTTTTAGATCTACTCTAACAGTTGGTCCACCATTTGTTTTACCAGCAATATAGTTATTACTTAATTCGTTATGCGTACCATAAAGTTGCACCCATAAATTATCCTGATCACGCTCTAAACTGTTATAATCTAAAATAACACAATTGGTAACTTTACTATAGTTTGCAACATTTTCTTCTGTAATTCTAAAACCAATAACATTTTTAAACGGTGAATATCCGTTTCTAAAAAATAATCCATTTACTTCTAAATAACTACCTCCCATTTGTAAACTAGAAATACCTTCTATAAAAACTTTACCAGCATTTTCTGCTTTTAAAATAATAGGATTTTCTTTTGTTCCTTCACCTTCAAAAACAATTTCTACATCTTTATAAATTCCGTCTTTAATAACAATATTATCTCCTGCTTGCGCGTTTTTTGTTGCCTCTATTAGTTCGGATGAATTTGTTACAACAATACTTTTAGCAACTTTTTGCTCACAAGAAACGATTAGCAATAGTAAACTGATAATTAGAAGTGTTTTTTTCATTTTCTTTTAGTTAATATGTTTTGGGTAAACTCTTATAAAATTTTTAGAGACTGCTAACCCTAAAAAAGTATGTTGTTTTAAAAAATAGTACATAAATTATTTGGTAAAACACAAACTGGTTTACCAAATTGGTTTACCAAATATAGTTACTAATTTTGGAATGATAAAACTATTTAAGAAGAATTAATAGTTTCATTAAGAAGTAATTAATTTTATGTTTCAAAAATTAAAAATAAATGTAGATACTTTAATTTAACTTATAATGCTTTGAAAGCATTATTTAATATAGCATTTTAATACTTTTACTATTACTGAATCTTTTGTAAGAACAACAAAATACAATCCTTTAGAAAAACCACTAAAATCTACCGTTTTATTATTAAACCTATTTTCTATAGAAATATTTCTACCAGTATTATCAAACAACGCAACTTCATCATACGTATCTGAATCTGTATTTTTAAACTCTATCTCATTAGATGATGGATTTGGAAATAATAAAATATTTTCTGATTTTGCTTTTAAATCATCAACAGAAAGTAATCCTGTAATTTCTTCAATGCTAAAATCTGCATATTTTACTATTTCATCTTGCAAATCTTGTTTGTTATTTAAACTTCTATAAATACCCCATTTTGGTCTTGCAAATTCTGCACCATCTTGCCAAGTGTCTAATGGACTATTAGAATAACTAAATATTTCTTCATTATTAGAAACTTTTCTTATTTCTAAAGAATAACTCCCTGCATCATCAAATTTAATATACTCTGTTACTTCTACCCAATTCCCTCTAAATAAATCTAAGTTTGCCGTTTCTAAAGTAGTTTGATCATTGGTTGCTGTATACCTTAATTCAAATTTATCCGGATTTCCTTTTCTTAAAGTAAAAGAAATCATTGGTATAGATGCATACGAACCACCAACTGCTTTTATTTGATGAATATGTGTAAAACTTGCTGAAGTTTTAAAGGAATCACTTAACTTAAATTTCCATTTATAAGCTACAGTTTCTCCTTTAGTTACCTTTAAATTTTCAGGTGAATCAGAATATGTTTTTATCTCATTACGTTGCCTATCAAACTTTTTACAACGATCATTATCTGGAGTTACATGAATATGAAAACGGAAAACATTCTTATTTAATTCTGTATCAAAAACTTCATCTATATGATTTCCAAAATCTGTATGATTACAATCTGGAGCTTCCACCACACTTCTGTTTGGATTAGCAAAAACAGCATTTATCAACTCATAGGTATTTCCAGGACCATCTGCACTTAAAACAACCTGACTAAAAATTGTTTGTGAGACTAAAGTCAAAAAAACAATACCAAAAAGAAAGTTTTTCTTCATCAGAAAATATATTTATTGCTTTAAACCTATGTTATCGATATCATTATTTACTTTTAATAATGGAGATTTATCACTTGGAATAAAAAGATAATTATCATCCCATCGGGGATTTTTATAAATTAAATTTTCCTTTTTAGCATTATCACTTATTTTAACAAAACCACTTTTATGAATTAAACAATTAGAAATACTATTACTAGAACCTTTTAAAGAAACAGGCGTTATAACTTTATAACTATCTTCAATCACAGAATTTGTAATGGAAACATTGCTAATTCCATCTGCTCTAATAATTTTACCTTTTTCATTATTAAAAACATTACTAAATATTGAATTATTTATAATTAAGTTACCACCCGGAATTTCTGTCGACACCGTTTTTCTATAATAATTAATTGCTGCTTCTTCTATATTTTTAAATACAGTGTTGTCTATAATAATTGTATTTGCATTGTATAGCTCCATAATATCTTTATCATAAGATAAATTTAAACCTCTATAATTGTTTTCGAATCTAGAGTTTACAAAACTTAAAGTATCTGCTTTTGTACCATTATAGGCTTTAAAAACGCTTCCTCCATTTTTATTCGTAAAGTTTTGGAAGATAATATTATCTACAAATAAATTATAAAGTCCGCCTTCTTTTTTGTCAGGAGAAACAATAGCATATTTTAATTCAGAATTTACACCATCTAGAATTGCATTGCTAATGTGTAAGTTTATCCCTTCATTTACCCTAAACAAATAACTAATCGGTTTTTCTAAATCTTTTTTGGCTGCTATAATGGTAGTACCGCCTTTATCTCCAACAATAGTAATATTCTTAGATACTTTAATTGATTTTTCTAAAATATACTCTCCTGTTTTTAAATTTAAAACAGAACCTGGAAACGCTTTATCAATCGCTTTTCTTAAAGTTTCTATACCTGGTTCTACGGTAATTTCTTCAGCTTTAATAATTGGCGCAACAATATTAGGTGTCCAACCCGGACCAGATCTTAACTTTAAAGCTCTTGGTAAATTGTTGGCATCCAAATTAAAAGCGCCTGCATTAAAAACTTCTCTTATATTATTGTTGATATCGTTTTCTAGACTTTTACTATTTTTAGTAACTACTAACAAATCGTTATTCTTAGCAGTCGGCACAGGAAAAGAACCTATCTCTTTCCAATCTATTTTGGTTGCATTAAAACCGTTAATAACTTGTGGTGTTGCCGCATCTATATAATTATTATTAAAAGAGATTCCCGAAACGTCATCAACAAATAAAATATTTTTCCCTGGTTTGTCGTTAAAAATTAAATTGTTTGAAAAATTAGTATTTATAGGTGCAAGCGTTTTTTCATCATCTTTACCTTCTCCAAAGGAAATTGGCCCAGAATTGATAATGGTATTATTCTGAATATCTACATTCTTTACTTGTTCATATCTATTTAAAGGTGAATTTGGAACCCCGTTCATTACTACAATTGGTCCTCTAAAACCATCACCTAACAAACCTACAAATAAATTATTTCTGATAATATGATTAGAGTTGATTACCCTAACTCCACCTGTTTTAGATACACCATTTCCTAAAAAAACATTTCGTTCTACCAACGCGTTATCACCATGTCTTAGCGTTAAAGCTCCTTGGCTACCTACAAATAAATTATCTCTGTAAATATTGTCTCCAGATTTATTAGAAATAATTTCTATTTCACCGTCACAACTTGAAAAAATATTTTTTTCTACAAGAGTTTTAGATGATTTTTTAGAGTTCGTACTGGTACCAATTCTAATTGTTTCTCCTCCGTTTTTACCTAGGTCTGGTCTTGTACCAAAAAAGTTATTATCTATTCTATGATTATTTTCTACATGTTCTTCTCCTTTAAGCCAAACTACCAAAGTAGTTCCTTCACTTATTTTACCTGTAAAGTTATTATGATCCACACGGTTATTTTTACCCCAAAGATCTACCCAATGGTCTTTTAAATTTTCTTTAGATTTATAATAAGATATTGTAGTGTTTGTTAAACGACAATTATTAGCAAAGGTTTTAGAATCTTTTCTAAACTGAACAACCGATTTATAGCTTGTATTACCATCTTTAAACCACAAGCCACT